>CAVVAA010000001.1:0-1153115 GCA_963746115.1 uncultured Actinomycetes bacterium
GCGGCCGGCTGTCCGAACGGGTCAGAGGCCGCGCAACGACCATCGGCGCTGCGGCCATGTCCGCTACCGCGATCGGGAATCCGGCGGCCTCGGCTGCCTCCATGATCCGCTGCTTCGCGACCTGCGATGCCTTCGGATTATCTCGGAGTACGTCGCCCATCCCAGCTTGCCGTTCGAAAACCGGATCGGTGTGACCGTCGGCGCTACGTCGCTCGCATTGAGGGCTGGCTCAGCCGGTGCCCCGCCGTCCCAGGCGGCGATCTTCGCCCGTGTGGCGGGGCTGTCGGGATCAGCTTCCAGTTCGTCAGCTTGCCGCGCCCACCGTTCTGCGGCGTCGGCCTTCCCGCGGGCAGCGTCGGGATAGTCGTCCCACAGCGCCTCCGCCGCGTCCCACTCCTTCTTCGCCAGCGGCTCGCAACTCCGCGACGTGGTCGGCGATGCTCATCTCCATCTCCTTTCTGCGGATTCTGCGGGTTTTCAGGCCGCCCCGGGAACCCGCAGAGGAAACCGGGGCAGCCTCCGGTATGGCTGCCGGGGGATATCGTAGACGAGGGGGGCGGATCGGACAACCCCCGCGTTTCCAGGTGTAGGATTCCGCCCAGTGTTCGCCCACTTGCGGGCGACCAGCCACTCCACGCCGTACTCCTGGGCGAGCTCGGTGATCGACGCGCCGGCCAAGTACCGCGTCCGCACCACAGCCGGCGTATCAGCCGTGACCGGCGTCGACACCCTTGGCCGAGGCGGTGGCGGGGGCGGCACGTACCTGGTCGGGCGCAGGTCTACGTTCGGCGTCTCGAGGTCGTCGCGGCGGACAGGACCCGGCAGCACCATGTCTGACGGCCACACGGCGACGAAGACGAGCTCGTGGCGCTCCGCGATCGACAGTCCAGGGTTCGCGTCGATCACGTTCAGGGCGGCGACTGCGCGGCGTCTGAGACTCAGCGATGCGAACGTTGCCACCAACCACTGATTATACCCCCCTGGGGTTTGGTACACTGGCCTCAGCCAAGTCCGCAAGCCGTCGCCGCCAGGGTGGCGATGGTGCCCAGGTCGTAGCCCCGGTGGTCGGGGTGCGAGTCAGGAGCGGCGGACAGGGTGATAGGCACCAACACCGCACCGCACCTGGTCGGCTCGCACTAATCCTGCACCTGGCCACGCCGCCCGCGACAAGGCAGCCGCAGAGCGATTTTCGCCGCGCCCACCTGGGTGGGGCTGAACTTGACGCTAGCGGCCATACCAGCAAGCAGCCGGCAGAGGAGGAGAGACGGTGCCTACATACAGACGGGACGGCGACGAGATCCGTGCCGAACTCGAAGAGCAGATCCGCAAGCAGCCGCCCGGGAGCCTGCTGCACCGCGAGTTCTCGAGCCGAACTCGCCGGTGTCGAGCGTGCCCTCGGCGACTCGGACCGGCAGGAACGCTCGGGCGACTACCAGGACGACGACCGCCTCGGTGACTACGACAGCGCGATCGCCGACCTGACCAGCGAGGCGCTGCGCTGCAACGACCGCGAGTCGTTCCTGAACGACAAGAGTCGTGAGCATGTCGAGCGGCAGCTGCGCGCGGATGACGACCCCACCGGCCGCCTCGCGAAGTACGTGACGGAACTCTCAGACCGCGACTATTTCCGCGCGTTCGCGGCGTGGATGAGAGACCCCATCTCGGGCGGCCACACGTGGAGTACGAAGGAGCGCGACGCGGTCAGGCGCGTCCCAGTGGATCTCGCGTGCCATGTCCCTCACCTCGGGCGGCGTCGGCGGTTTCCTACGTGCCCTTCAGCCTCGACCCGACCATCGTCCTCGCAGGCACCGGCGACGTCGACGCGATGCGCCGCGTCAGCCGCGTCGAAACCACCGCCTACAACGTGAAAGACTTCGTCACGTCGCTGGGCGTCACGCCGCACTGGTACGCGGACGCCGCGGAGACGTCGGATGATTCGCCGACGCTGCTCCAGCCGTCGATCACGTGTCGGAAGGCCGCGACGTTCGTGCCCGTCTCGTTCGAGCTGTTCGAAGACTCGGACATCGCCCAGCAGGTCTCCCATGTCTTCATGGACGCGAAGCTGGTAGAAGAGGGCCGCGTGTTCACGCTCGGGAACGGCACCAGCGAGCCGAAGGGCATCATCACCGCCCTCGTCGCTGCCGGCGGCGGCACGATCATCGCGACCGGCACGAACGTCCTCGCCCAGGCCGACCTCTACGCCAACCAGGCGGCGCTCCCGCCGAGGTGGCGGCCGAACGCGAAGTGGATGATGAACCTGTCGATCCGTTCAACGGGTTCCGCCAGCTCCCCCAGGCGACCGGCCTGAACTACAGCATCATCAACGACAACACCGACCCGTCACAGGCGCTCGGCTGGGACGTCTACGAGAACTCGAATATGGACGGCACCCTCACCGGCGCCGCTGCCGACTACGCGGTCCTCAGCGGCGACTTCCGCCAGTACGCGATCGTCGACCGGGTCGGCACGTCTATCGAGATGATCCCCCACCTGTTCGGCGCTTCGCAGAGGCCGACGGCGCAGCGCGGCTTCTACATGCATTGGCGTGTCGGCGCTGACGTCCTCGTCCCCGACGCTTTCCGCCTCTCCAACTACTCGACGTAATGGCTGGGAAGCGGCTAGTCACAGCGAAGCAGACGTTCGTCGCGGTCACAGGCGGCGGCTACGTCAAGGTCGAGGAGGGCGACCAGCGGCCGGCGACCGACGCGGTCGTCAAGGCGAACCCGACGCTGTTCACAGCGACTACCCCCACGAAGACCTAGGAGCATCATGGCGAAAGCAGGAAACACCGGCGGCAAGATCGTCGGCTATGGCGCCGGAGGCAAGCCGTTCCGCGACCAGACGAAATACAACGTGTCCGTGTCGGGTCAGCGCCACGCCCAGAACCCGAACCTCTCCACCAAGCCGGTCGGGTACGGCAAGAAGGGGAACGCGTTCTTCTCCAAGGCGAAACTCAACGCGGCGACTGGCAGCGGCCATAACGGGTCGAACCCGAGCGTCCCCAAAACGCCGTCGCATTACCACGGCCAGACCAGCGGCGCGACGCCGATGAAAGGCGCCGCCCCGGGCCGCGTCGCTCGCGTGCCGAGGATGAAGTAGCCGTGTCCAACCTCTGGCAGCGGCGGTGTGCTGCCCACAAGCGCCCCACGTCGCTTGTGGGAATGACCCTGCACACCGCCGCTACCAGGACTCCTTGTCGGCGGCGTGGACTAGAGCGTCGTAACGAGCTCTGCCTGCTCCCCCATCCCAGTCGGGCGTGGGGTGAACTCGTGCGCCGCCGACCAGGCGGGCGTTAGGTGACGCCCCTCGCCCGCATGTGCGCCGAAGCCGGCTGCACCCAACTCGTCACCATCGACCAGAAACGCTGCCCCCAACACCACAAAGCCTGGAGCAGAGCAGACAGCACCAGACGCCGAAACAAACCAGGCGCCCACATCTACCACAGCACCGGATGGCGCGGCCCGAACGGCACACGACAACAGGTACTCGAACGGGACGGCTACCAATGCCAACGCTGCCCCGCACGCGCCACCCACGTCGACCACATCATCCCCCTCGCGCACTGCCCCGAGTACGGCATCAGCCCACTCGACCCAAACAACTGCCGCGCCCGCCTATGCGCCAGCTGCGCCGGCAGCGCCGACGCCGGCCGCGCCCGAACAACCACCCCCCACATCGCCTGACCCGGGGGGCGGGGTATCCATCGTGGACACGCAACACCCCCCAAATCCCATTCCAGCCCAGCTGTTACGGATATCCGTCTGACGACGGTTCGCGGTTCGCGTGACACGGTCTAGCGGCTCGAGGCTGGTCAACCGGGGGGGATTGCCCGGTTTGCGGCGAGACGGTCATGTTGCCGCCCTACTCGACGCGGCATCCCTGACTCGCCGTGCTCGTATGAGTGTTGGAAGCGGGCGCGGCGGCGTGGGAAGCCTGACCCGGCGGTGTGTCCTGGGTGTGGCGAGGTGTTCCAGCCGTCGCGGCGTGGGATGCGGCATTGCGGCGCGACGTGTCGGCAGCGCGCGCATCGAGCCGTGTAGAAGGCGGGGTGCCGTACTGCGCTTCCCGGAGGGGTCCGAGGAGGGTCCTCGACGGGCGCTTGCCGGCGCCCCGTCTTCGACTACCAACTTTAGGACGCTGCAAGTTATGGGTCGTCACCCGCACAGGGTGATCGACTGCAGGGCTCCCGGGGTCGGCGATAAGCGGCTACTCTCGCCGGTGGAGTGGCCGGGTGTCCAACGGAGGGCGACGGACATGCGATCAGCGTTTTATGTTCAACAGCGGGATGGGCGGGACTGGACATGGAAGACGATGGCGGGCGCGAGTACACACGCCGCTGCTATGGGCCTCGCTGAAGAGTTGCGGAAGGCGCTGGATGACCTCCCGTATCGGCGGCCGCTGCCGGTGCGTGTCGTCAGCGCGGGTGAGCTCGCGGATGAGGTGAGGAACGTACTTGCAGCGAGTGGCGAGCGGGTGTAGGTCGGCGTCTCCTCGCGGAGGTCTGCCGGGCCGGGTTGGCTTCGGCGCTGCTGTCCGGAGATCCCCCACGCGGGGGACGCGCCTCCCGACTGTCGCAGCCAACTTACGCTCCGGTCGTGGACTGGCTGGTCGCCGTCGCCCTTGTCGCCCAACTCGTTGCCGCGATCACGACGGTGTGGCGAAACCCGACATGAATCCAGGCCAACTACGCGACTCTGTCCGCCTCCTCGTCGTAGCCGCGAGCTCGTAGCCACCGCTCGAGCCGGACGACGGCGACCTGGTCGTGCCGGCCGACGCCGTCGAGCAGGTCGTGGTGCCCTCTAGTCAAGCACGAGGGCGAGGACGGCGATGGTGATAAAGACGGTCTGGGTCGAGTGCACGATGATCCCCATCCACGCGCTTTCGAACCGCCGCGAGGGGTAGGCGAGCGCGATGATGTCGAAGACCAGGGCGGAGGGAATCCGCCACGGCTCGTGCAGGTGGTAGAACGCGAACAGCACGCCGTTGGCGATCCAGTCGCCCCTTCCAAAGACGCCCTTCATTCGCGGCAACAGCACCCCCCGGAAGAGCAGCTCCTCGCCGAGGATGGTGTTGAAGACGCCCAGCACGACAATCACCGCGAACCAGCCCCACGCTCCGCGGAAGAAGTCCTTACCAGCGTCGGAGCTCGCGAAAGCGCCGAAGTCCCTCACACTCGGGACCGCTGATTGAGGGCGCGGCTTGCTCGAGGGCGAAGACGAAGATGAACAGGAGCAGCCACCACCAGACCTTTCCACCCACGCGGCCGGTCTTCGGATCGCGGGGCGACCGCAGCCAAAGGGCATCCCGCAGACGCGACCATTCAAGCGTTCCGAGCTCCCACCTCATGAGGATCAAGACCAGCACGAACTGCCAGATCAGCCCCAACGTGAGCAAGATAAGCAGCGACTTCGCGAGTGGCTCAGGGCCGCCGAGTTGGTCTCTCAGCCAGGGACGCGACGATCCACGCGAGAATGCCCATCGGAACGGCAGCCGCCGCCCACACCCCAAGGATCTCAGCGAGCGAGTACTGCGTGACGGCCGCGTAGCGGTCGTCTACCTGCTCAGTAGCGAGCGGCATCTCGCCACGAGCATCCTACGCCCCTTGAGACAATACGCACTTCACCCCTTTTGGATGGAGTGAGAGGCAGGTCAACGGCGGGCGTCCCCGCACCTATCGGGACCACACCGGGACCACACGGCGACGGCATTCGGCGGCGTTTACGGCGCTGGCGGTGATGGAGGAATGCGGGTGTCCGCGTGGTTGGAAGGGTCTAGCGTTTCCCGGCCCGGAATCGACCACGTCGTGGTCCCGTATTGGTCCCACCGCGGAGAAAGTGCCTGCATGGAGTCGCTATCCGCCGACCCGGATGGTTGGGCGGGAAACCGCCGAGTTGACCGGGTTCGGCGCACGTGTCGCCGCCGTGGGAGTGCCGAAGGTGGGAGTCGAACCCACACGGCCTTTCGGCCGCGCGATTTTGAGTCGCGTGCGTCTACCGTTCCGCCACTTCGGCCGGTCAGTGCCAATGGTACCGCCGGCGTTGGCACCGCGGCCGAAATGGGGTACAACCACGCGCTCATGGCTGCAGTCCACCGGAGAGGGCGGGGGCAAGGGCAGCTCGCGCTCGAGCGTGCTCGACCACCGCTTCGGCGCGGGGCCACCGCTCACGGTCGGGAGTCGAGGAGGAGTACATGCTCGCTCGACCCGGCCGGCTACGACCTCGTCTCCGGCGTCGAGGCGCTGCTCGACGAAGGCGGCCGACGAGCGAGTTCGCCGACCGGCTGAAGCCCGAGCTCATGCAGTGCGTGCTCGAGTCGGGCACCGTCGTCTGCGACGACATCGCCGGCCGCCGAGGCCGACCTGCGCCATGATCCGCCAGTACGTCGCCGAGCACGCCCGGGCGCTAGGAGATGCGCCTCGGCGCGTCCGGCACGCATCCGTTCTCGCTCTTCGAGCACCAGAAGATCACCGCCCGCGACCGCTACCGGGCGCTGGTCGAGATGCTCCAGTACGTCGCCCGGCGCGAGCTCGTCTTCGGCATGCACGTGCACGTGGCCGTGCCGACGCCCGAGGCGTGCCTGGCGGTGATGGAGGGCGTCCTCATCGAGCTCCCCGTGCTGCTCGCGCTCTCGGCCAACTCGCCGTTCTGGCGCGGGGAGCAGCACCGGGCCTCGCGTCGACCCGGGCGATGATCTTCGCCGCGTTCCCGCGCAGCGGCCTGCCGCCGCGCTTCGAGACTACGAGCGACTACGCCGACGCGGTCGGCTTCATGGAGGCCACCGGCGCGATCGGCGACTACACGCACCTGTGGTGGGACGTGCGCCCGCATCCGCGGTTCGGCACCCTCGAGGTGCGGGTGATGGACTGCCAGACCCGGATCGAGGACACGATCGCGCTGGCCGCCTACGTGCAGTGCCTGGTGAAGCTCCTGCTCGACCGCTATCCAGGCCGGCGAGCCGGTGCTCTCGTACCACCGCATGCTGCTGGCCGAGAACAAGTGGCTCGCGGCTGCGCTACGGCCTCGACGCCCCGCTGATGGACCTGGCGGCGGGCAAGCGCGTGAAGATGCCGGCGCGCACGCTCGCCAAGCGGCGGCTGCGCGAGCTGAAGCCGATCGCCCGCGAGCTGGGCTGCGCCGAGGCGCTGGCGCGGATCGACTGGATCCTCGAGAACGGCAACGGCGCGGAGCGCCAGCGCGCAGGTGTGGAACGCGAACCGCGACATCGCCGAGGTGGCGGAGGAGATCGCCGCCGCCGCCGAGCGCGTCTAGCACCCGCCCGGGAGTCGATGGCGGAGTGCCCTTGACTTGCGCGCGCTCGTTCGCGTCGCTATATTTCGTGTACGAAAGGTTTTTTCGCGAAAGGATACACACGCGAACTATGGCTGCACGAACGACATCGAAGGCTGAGCTGGCCGCGGAGGTCGGGCGGCTGTGGGGCGACGTTGCCATGCAGGCGAAGCGGGCGACCAGGCCGCTGCTCGAGGAGCAGGGCGTGACCATGCCGCAGGCGATCGCGCTGCACGTCGCTGCAGGCGGCCGGCGGCCGCGCTCGGCCCGCGACCTCGGCCGCGACTGCCACATGCTCGCGTCCACGGTGACCGGGCGTCATCGACCGGCTCGAAGAGCGCCGGCCACGTCCGCCGCGAGCGCGACCAGCGCGACCGGCGCGTCGTGTGGGTGACCCTCACCGACGAGGGCCGGGAGCTGGCGGAACGGCTGCCGAAGTTCTCCGATGCAGGTGGGAAAGTCTTTCGCGCGTGCTGCCGGCGCGAGGAGCTTGAGCAGATGCGGGAGTCGCTCCTTCGGGTGCTGGCCGCCGCCGAGGACAGAGGAGACAGATAGATGCCTGCAATGACTGAGGACAATCGCAAGTGGTGGACCCTGGGGGCGATGTGCTTCGCGCTGTTCATGGTCATGCTCGACAACACGGTCGTGAACATCGCGCTGCCGGCGATCAAGCACAGCTTCGGCGCGTCGATCTCGGGACTCTCGTGGACGGTCAACGCCTACACGCTGGTGTTCGGCGTGCTGCTCGTGACCGGCGGCCGCCTGGGCGACGTGTTCGGCCGCAAGCGCATGTTCCTGGCCGGGCTCGTGCGTGTTCACGCTCGGCTCGATCGGCGCCGGCCTGTCCGGCTCGATCAACGAGCTCGTCGTTCTTCCGCAGCGTCCAGGGCGCGGGCGCCGCGTTCCTGATGCCGGGATCGCTGTCGATCATCACCAACACGTTCAGCGGCGCCGGAGCTCGGTCGCGCGCTCGGCCTGTGGGCCGGCATCTCAGGCCTGGCGCTTGGCATGGGCCCGGTCGTGGGCGGCCTGCTGGTCGAGAAGGCCGGCTGGGAGTGGATCTTCTTCCTGAACGTGCCGGTGGCCCTGATCGCCGCTGCCGCTCACGGTGTACGCCGTGCGCGAGTCGCGCGACGAGACCGCCATCCGCCGCGTCGACCTGCTCGGAATCGCGACGCTGTCGCTCGGCCTCGGCGGGCTCGTGCTGGGGCTCGTGCAGGCCAACGACTACGGCTGGACGTCCGGCCGCATCGCGACCGAGTTCGCGGTCGGCGTCGTCGGCCTGGCCGCGTTCGTCCTGCTCCAGCTGCGCGGCCGCGACCCGATGCTGGACATGGCGTTCTTCCGCAACCGCACGTTCAACGCGGGCAACGTGATCGCGTTCCTGGTCACGTTCTCGATGTTCGCGACGTTCTTCTTCATCACGCTCTACATGCAGAACATCGAGCGGCTCTCGCCGCTCGAGACCGGCGTGCGCTTCCTGCCCATGACGGTGCTGATCATCGCGACGGCGCCGATCGCCGGGCAGGCTCTCGGACAGGTACGGCTCGCGCTGGCTGCTGACGGTCGGGATGACGCTGGTCGCCGACGTCGCTCTTCGCTCGAGTCGCGCATCACCGACACGAGCGGCTTCCTGACCCTGCTGCCCGCCTTCCTGGTCGGCGGCGTGGGGATGGGCATGACGATGTCGCCGATGACGGCGGCCGTGATGAGCTCGGTCGACCGCACGAAGGCCGGCGCGGCGTCGGGCGTGCTGTCGATGACGCGGATGATCGGAGGCGTGTTCGGCGTCGCATCCCTGACGGCGCTCTTCGAGCACCTGTCGACCGGCCGCGCGGCGGCCGGCCACGCACCGTCGGACGTGTTCATCTACTCGCTGTCGCCACAGCCTGCGGTACTCCGTCGGCGGTCGCCCTGGTCGGGCGCCGTGGTGGCGTTCGCGTTCATCCGCACCCACCGCGTCGAGGACGCGCAGGTGACCTGCCGAGGACGTCGCCATGGCCGAGGCGGCCTAGCCGTTCCCGGAACCCGGCCTGCGCGGCCCGGCCCTCCCGCCGGGCCGCGCAGGCGCGGTCCGTCCCCACGAGTAGACTGGCCCCTTCCAAACGGGGATCCGAGAAGGGGGCCGCCATGGACAGGCAGGAGGTCATCGAGCGCTGCCGGCGCGACAACGTCGCGTTCGTGCGACTGCAGTTCACGGAGCCGTACGGCCCCGTCAAGAACGTGTCGATTCCGGTCGACGAGCTCGAGAAGGCGCTCGACAACGAGCTCATGTTCGACGGCTCGTCGATCCGCGGCTTCAAGCGGATCGAGCAGTCGGACATGTACTTCCTGCCCGACCCCGACACCTACACGGTGCTGCCGTGGCGGGGCACCGAGGCGTCCCGCACCGCCCGCCTCATCTGCGACGTCGCCGACCCCGACGGCACCCCGTTCGCCGGCGACCCGCGCACGAACCTGAAGCGGGTGCTCCGGAAGGCCGCCGACATGGGCTACACGATGAACGTCGGCCCCGAGGCCGAGTTCTTCCTCTTCAAGCTCGACGCCGACGGCAACCCGACCGTCGATCCGCACGACGCGGCCACGTACTTCGACGTCGCCCCGCTCGACCGCGGCGAGGACTGCCGCCGCGACATCGAGGTGACGCTGCAGCAGATGGGCTTCTAGCTCGAGGCCGCCCACCACGAGGTCGCGATCGGCCAGCACGAGATCGACTTCCGCCACGCCGACGCGCTGGCGACGGCCGACAACCTGGTCACGTTCCGGATGGTGGTGAAGGTGATCGCCGCCCGCCACGGGATGCACGCGACGTTCATGGCCAAGCCGATCCACGGCGAGAACGGCTCGGGCATGCACGTGAACCAGTCGCTCGCGCGCGGGGAGCGAGAACGCCTTCCTGGACGAGTCGGCCGACCTCTCGCTCTCGACGGAGTGCCGCAGCTACATCGCCGGCGTGCTCGAGCACCTGCCGGCGATCACCGCCGTCGCCAACCCGACCGTCAACTCGTACAAGCGGCTCCTGCCGGGCTACGAGGCGCCCGTCTACATCGCCTGGTCGCCCGGCAACCGGTCGGCGGCGATCCGCGTCCCGGCCAAGCGCGGCCGCTCGACCCGCATCGAGCTGCGCACGCCCGACCCGACGGCGAACCCGTATCTCGCGCTCGCGTGCATGCTGGAGGCCGGGCTCGACGGCATCGACCGGGGGTTGCAGCCCGCCGGAGCCGGTCAACCGCAACATCTACCACCTGACGCGACGAGGAGTCCCAGGCGCTCGGCATCGGCAGCCTGCCGCACGACCTGTCGCACGCGCTCGACGACGCTCGAGGCCGACGACGTCATGCGGGGGGCGCTCGGCGACCACATCTTCGACGGAGTACGTGCGCCTGAAGCGAGAGGAGTGGGCGTCCTACAACGAGCAGGTGCACCAGTGGGAGATCGACGAATACATGGATCGGTACTGATGCCGTGAGCCGTGATAAATCGCTCGTCAATCCTACGTTTAGGTTGACAGGCGAAACTTGCGTGGCTCTGCTACAATGTATTCGTCGGGGTGGGGGCTGCTCTCGACGACCGTTTGCCCGGTCAACGAGCCGGGCAATGGAAACGCCTGACCACACGTTAGAATGTCAGGTAGGCAGCCATCGAACGTGACTACCAGGCCCGGACGGCACGACCGTCACCGGGCTATCTAACTATCGAGGGATTGATGACCGAGCTGATGAACGAGCCGCGCGTGCGGCTGATGATCGAATCGGCCGATGACCGTGGGCTCCTGGCGGAAGAGGAGCTGCCAGGCGGTCGCGGTCGACCTCGACCTGGACGACGAGGATCTCGAGGCGCTGACGGCCGAGCTGACCGAGCAGGGCGTCGAGATCGTGCCCACGGCCGATGCCGGCGACGCCGCGACCGGCCCCTGCGCACCGTGCCCGCGGCCGCGGCGACTCCCGCTCACTCGGGCCCGACTGACAGCCTGGACCGCTACCTCCACGACATCTCCCGCCACCCGCTGCTCACCAAGGAAGACGAGCAGCGCCTGGCGAAGCTGGTCGAGCAGGGTGACCAGGTGGCCAAGCGGCGCATGATCGAGTCGAACCTGCGGCTCGTCGTGTCCGTCGCGAAGCGCTACCGGGGTCACGGCGTGCCGTTCCTGGATCTGATCCAGGAGGGGACGATCGGGCTCGTGCGCGCGGTCGAGAAGTTCGACTGGCGCCGCGATCTCAAGTTCTCGACCTACGCCACGTGGTGGATTCGGCAGGCCGTGCAGCGCGCGGTCGCCAACCAGTCGCGCACCATCCGCCTTCCCGTCCACGTGTCCGAGCGGGTGCGGCGTGTCGATGCGACTCGTGCCGCGCTCGAGGCGCGGCTGGGCCGTGACGTGACCGACGACGAGGTCGCCAAGGCCAGCGGCGTGACGGTGCCCGACGTGGTCGACGCCCGCTCGCTTCCGCGGACGTCCTCCATCCATACGCCTGTCGGCGACGAAGGCGACTCGGAGATGGGCGACATGATCGCCGACGAGTCGTCCCCGAAGGCCGACGAGCTGGTCGAGGAGACGCTCCGCAGGAGATGCTGGTCACGGGCCTCGAGCACCTCTCCGAGCGCAAGCGCCGCATCCTCGAGCTCCGGTTCGGGCTCGACGGCGGCGACCCGCAGAACTACGACGTGATCGGCCGCGCGTCGGACTGACGCGCGAGCGGGTCCGCCAGCTCGAGGCTGACGCCCTGCAGCAGCTCGCCGCCCTGAACGAGATCCAGGGCCTGCGCAGCGAAGCTGCCTGACCTTCGGCGGGTGCCAGGCACCGATATCGGTGCCTGGCACCGGTCGTCTTGCAGCCGGCGTCAGCGGTAGATCGCCGACGGGTCGGTCGGCGGCATCGACGCTGCGCTGGGCGACGCCCGGTCTCGACGGCGGCCTCGCGACACCGCGGCCGCGACCGACTCGACGACGGCCTTGTTGAACACGCTCGGGATGATGTACTCCTCGTTCAGCTCGTCCTCGGCGATCACGCCGGCGATCGCGCGCGCGGCGGCCAGGTTCATCGCGTCGTTGATCGCCGGTCGCCGCGACCGAGAGCGCTCCGCGGAAGATGCCCGGGAACGCGAGCACGTTGTTGATCTGGTTGGGGTAGTCCGAGCGGCCCGTCGCGATCACGCGCGACGATCGCCCTCGATGCTCCTCCGGCGGCACCTCCGGCTCGGGGTTCGCCATCGCGAACACGATCGCGTCGTCGGCCATCGTTCGCACGGCCTCGACCGAGACCGCGCCCGGGGCCGGACAGGCCGAGGAACACGTCGGCGCCTGCGCAGGGCCTCGTCCGCGGTCCCCGTCGAACTCGCGCGGATTGGTGTTGCGGGCGTACCACTTCTTGATCGCCGTGAGCCCCTTCGTGCCGGGGTGGAGGGCGCCCTCGCGGTCGCAGCCGATGATGTCGCGCACGCCGGCCTCCATCAGCAGCTTGCTGACGGCGACCCCGGCGGCGCCCACGCCGACGAGCACGACGCGCATGTCCTCGATCCGCTTCTCCGACGACTTGGCCGGCGTTCAGGAGCCCGGCCAGGACGACGACCGCGGTGCCGTGCTGGTCGTCGTGGAAGACGGGGATGTCGAGCTCGCGCCGCAGCCGCCCCTCGATCTCGAAGCAGCGCGGCGCGGCGATGTCCTCGAGGTTGATGCCGCCGAAGCCCGGGGCGATCGCCTTCACGATGGTGATGATCTCGTCGGTGTCGGTCGTGTCCAGGCAGAGCGGCCAGGCGTCGATGCCGGCGAACTCCTTGAAGAGCATCGCCTTGCCCTCCATCACCGGCATGGCCGCCCGGGGGCCGATGTCGCCCAGCCCGAGCACCGCCGTGCCGTCGGTGACGACGGCGACGGCGTTCTGCTTGATCGTGAGCGCCCGGACCTTGTCGGGATCCCGGTTGATCGCCATGCAGACGCGGGCGACGCCGGGCGTGTAGGCCATCGACAGGTCGTCGCGGGTCTTCACCGGCACCTTGTTCTGGACCTCGATCTTGCCGCCCAGGTGCATGAGGAACGTGCGGTCGGAGACGTTCACGATCCGCACGCCGGCGATCGTCGCGCACGGCGTCGACGATGCGCTGGCCGTGGTCGGCGTCCGAGGCCGAGACGGTGATGTCGCGCACGCGGTGGCCCTTGGCCACGCGGACGAGGTCGATCGCCCCGAGATCGCCGCCGGCGTCGCCGATCGCGGCCGCGACCCTGGCGAACGAGCCGGCCACCGCCGGGATCTCGACCCGGATCGTCAGGCTGTACGAGACGGACGGGTTGCGTGGCACCGGCGAAGCGTAATCGAGCCCTGCGGGCGGCTGCGCGGCGCGCCGCCGCAGGCTCGGATACGCTGCGAACGGATGGCCACGGTGAAGCAGGCTCAGCCGAAGGATCTGAACCTCGACGACGCGCCCGGCCAAGCAGTGCGACGTCTTCCTGGTCGACGGCAACGGCCTCGCCTACCGGGCGTTCTACGCGCTGCCCGAGGAGCTCCAGACCGTCGACGGGTTCCCGACGAACGCGCTGCTCGGCATGGCGAACATGCTCATGAAGCTGCTGGCGGACTACCGCCCGGCGACGGTGCTCGTGGCCTGGGACGAGAAGCCCACCGCGCGCATCGAGCTCGGCGCCGGAGTACAAGGCCCACCGGCGGCCGATGCCCGACCTGCTGCGCCAGCAGGTGCCGTACTTCCAGCCGCTGGTCGAGGCGTTCGGCTATCGCAACTTCCGGGCGGAGGGCAAGGAGGCCGACGACGTCATCGGCACGCTGGCGACGAAGGCGGAGGCCGCCGGGCACCGCGTCTGCGTCGTCTCGACCGACCGTGACGCCTTCCAGCTCGCCTCCGAGAACGTCTGCATCATGATGACGCCGCGCGGAGTGGCCGACGTGGTCGTCTACACGCCCGACCGGATCATGCAGCGCTACGGCATCGGCCCCGACCTCGTCCCGGACTTCATCGGGCTCAAGGGCGACACCTCGGACAACATCCCCGGCGTGCCCGGGATCGGCGACAAGACGGCCGCCGAGCTCCTGGTGCGGTTCGGGTCGATGGAGGGCGTGTACGCGAACCTCGACGCCGTGTCGGGCGAGAAGCGGCGCGAGAACCTGCGTGCCGCGACCGAGGACGCCGCCCGCTCCAAGGTGCTCGCGACGATCGACCGCGCGCTCGAGATCGACGTCGACTTCGACGCGCATGGTCGCGGCGCCGCCCGACCGCTCGACCATGAAGGAGCTCTTCCGCAAGCTCGAGTTCCGGGCGCTCCTGAAGCGGGTCGACGAGCTCGAGGAGGCCGTGCCGGGCGCGCCGGTCGAGATCGTGCGAGGGCGTCGAGCTCGAGTGGCGCGAGGCCGGCCTCGACGACCTGCGGTCGCTCGCCGACGGAGGTGGCGCTCGCGGTCGGCGGCGGCCGCGCCGCGATCACCGGCGACGGGGCCGACGTCGTCGTCGTCGAGGCCGACACCGCCCGCGTCGTCGAGGCGCTGCGCGACCGCCGTGTGATCACGCACGGCCTCAAGCACCCCGCGCTCACGCCCGCCGGCGACACGGCCATCGCCGCGTACCTGCTCGACCCGGGCCGGTGCGGACTACGAGATCGACGATCTGGCCGAGGAGACCGGGCTCGGGCTCCAGGTCGGCCGCGGACGAGGAGACCTCGGCGCTCGTGCGCGCCGCCGCCGCGGCCCGGCGCCTGCATCCGCGCGCCGCCGAGCGGCTCGCCGAGCGCGAGATGACCGACCTCTACGAGGACATCGAGCTCCCGCTCGTGCCGGTGCTCGGGGCGATGGAGGCGGCCGGCATCCGCGTCGACACCTACCGCCTGGCCGAGATCGCCGCCAAGCTGGCCGACCAGGTCGAGGAGCTCGAGGCCCGCTGCCACGAGCTGGCCGGCGGGCCGTTCGTGATCGGGTCGCCGAAGCAGCTCGGCGAGGTGCTCTTCGAGCGGCTCGGCCTGCCCGCCGACCGCAAGGGCAAGACCGGCTACTCCACCGACGCCCGCGTGCTCGCCAAGATCCGCCACATGCACCCGATCGTGGACGTCGTCGAGCAGTGGCGGGAGCAGTCGAAGCTCCTGAACACGTACCTGGTGCCGCTGCCCGGACCTGATCGACGCCGGCCGACGGCCGTCTGCACACGACGTTCAGCCAGACGACCGCCGCCACGGGCCGGCTGTCGTCGATCCGCCCGAACCTGCAGAACATCCCGATCCGCACGCCGCTCGGGCGCGAGATCCGCAGCGCGTTCGTCGCCGGGGACGGCTTCGAAGCTGCTCTCGGCCGACTACTCGCAGGTCGAGCTGCGCATCCTCACCCACCTCTCCGAGCGAGCCCGCGCTGCACGAGGCCTTCGCCCGCGGCGAGGACATCCACCGGGTGACGGCCGCGCAGGTGCTGGGCAAGCCCGCCGGAGACGCTGACCCGCGACGAGCGCAACAAGGCCAAGGCCGTGAACTTCGGCATCATCTACGGCATCAGCTCGTTCGGGCTCTCGGAGCAGCTCGGCATCTCCCGCGAGGAGGCGCAGAGCTTCATCGACACGTACCTGGCCCGGTTCCCGCGGGTGAACGAGTTCATCGCCGCGACGATCGAGCACGCCAAGGAGCGACGGATAGGTGACGACGCTGTTCGGGCGCCGCCGGCCGATCCCGGAGCTGCGCGCGTCCAACTACCAGACCCGCAGCCTGGGCGAGCGGCTGGCGGTGAACACGGTCATGCAGGGCAGCGCCGCCGACATCATCAAGGTGGCGATGATCGGCATCCACCGGCGCCTGCGCGACGAGGGCCGCCGCTCGCGGCTCGTGCTGCAGATCCACGACGAGCTCCTGTTCGAGGCGGCCGACGGCGAGGTGGCGGCTCTGCGGACGCTCGTCGCGGAGGAGATGACGGGCGCCTATCCGCTCGACCCGCGCGCTCGCGGTCGACGTCGGTGTCGGCGCGACCTGGCTGGAGGCGAAATGACCTGGACCCAGATCAGCGGGACGCTCAGCGCACTTCCCGCGCGCCGCGGCGAGGAGCCCGGGACCTACCTGTGGATCGACGCCGGCGAGCTCGGCGAGCACCTGGTCGCCGAGCTCTTCCTGCCGGCGGTGGCGTCCGACAGCCTCGACGGCGCGCTCGGGGTCGCCATCGGTTCGATCCGCGTCGGCGGCGACGACCGCAGCGGCGAGGTGCGGCTCGAGTTCGGCCGCGTGCGCGACGGCCGCGGCGTCGTCTCGGCCCGCGGGTCCGGTGTCGACTCCGACATCGTCTTCGCGCTCAGCCACCATCCGCCCGAGGGGGGCTACTGCCGCCACTGCGGCGTCCGAGCTCGCCGTCGACGTGGTCGCGGTGATCACGCCGCCCGACGGCGGGGTGATCGGGATGCCCGCCGGCCGCTGCACTCGATGCGGATCCTGACGGCGGCTGCCATGATGGCGGCCCTGGTGGCGGCCGTGTCCTGCGAGGGCCAGTCGGCGTCGACCGCACCGCAGGGGTGCAGCGGGCTGCGCCGCCCGGGCGTGCCGCTCGCCTTCGCGCCGGCCCAGGCGCCGTCGGTCGCCCGGGCGCGCTGCATCGGCGTGCAGTACGCCGCCGTGGTCGGCCGGCTCGACTGGGGGACGCTGCCGAAGGTCATGCGCCGCGCAGATGCAAACCTGCTCGCGTGGCAGCAGCGATCCCTGCTGTACGCGTGCAACGGCTGCGGCCTGGCCGGGTTCGGCCTCGACTGGGTGCGCGACCACCATCCGACCTGGATCATGCACTCGCCGCAGGGCGCCGAGATCCATCCCGACGAGCACCCCGGCTGGGTGCTGCTGAACTTCACCGACCCCAAGTACCAGTACGCGTGGGCGCTGCACGTGCGCCACAGCCTGGCGGCGGGCGGCTGGACCGGGGTGGAGGTGATGGATGCCGACAACGACCCGGACTGGAGCGACGCGCCGATCGATCCGTCCACCGGCCAGCCGATGACGGAAGCCCATCGCCGCCGGTATCTGGCCCGCGCGCTGACGCTCGTGCGCGCCGCGCTGAAGATCCAGGGCTACTCGCTCCTGGCCGACAACGGGCCGCCGTCGGTCGTGATCTTCGACCAGATCAACAGCACCGACGCGGTGACGGTCGGCGACGGGTTCGCCCGCCTCTCGGGAGCGACCTGGGAGACGCAGCTGCACTACTTCCAGAAGGCGGGCGGCTGGGAGTCCGGCGTCTACGTGCGCGACGACGCCGGACTGTCCCGCGACGCAGACGATCTACGGCCTGGCGTCGTTCCTGCTGGTCGCCATCCCGCGCGACTCGGCCTATTCGGGCTCGGGAAGTGCGAGCTCGCCGGTCTACCAGATCAGCCCGGGGACGGTGCCCACGACGCCGGCGACGAAAGACGGCGAGGTGTGGGTGCGGGCCTATCCGAACGCCACCGTCGCGGTGAACCCGTCCGACGTCGCGGGCAGCGTCTCGATGGGGTCGGCGGGCCAGGTGACCCTCGCGCCGCGCTCGGCCGCGATCGAGACGGATGGGCATGTGCTCACAAGCGGCTGAGGCCGTTTGTATACTACGGCCCGCGGCGGGGCGGTTTCCCGCCTGTTCTGTGCTGCAATATGTCCACCACCCAGTCCTCACCCCCCATCTACATGGCCACACCTGATACCGATACCTGGATGATCGAGGTCGACGGGGAGCTCATCCCCGACTACGACCGCACGCTGACCAACTTCAACGAAGGCGATGTCGTCACCGGCACCGTGGTCCGCGTCGACAAGGACGAGATCCTGGTCGACATCGGCTACAAGTCGGAGGGCGTCATCCCCATCGCCGAGCTCTCGATCCGGCGGTCGGTGAACCCCGACGACGAGGTCGAGATCGGGCAGGAGATCGACGCGCTCGTGCTCCAGAAGGAGGACGCCGAGGGCCGGCTGATCCTCTCGAAGAAGCGGGCCCGGTTCGAGAAGGCGTGGCAGCGCATCGAGGCGGCAGCCGAGAGCGGCGAGCCGGTCGAGGGCAAGGTCATCGAGGTCGTCAAGGGCGGCCTGATCATCGACCTCGGCGTGCGCGGCTTCCTGCCCGCGTCGCTGGTCGACATCCGCCGCGTCCAGGATCTCGAGGAGTACCGCGACCAGACGCTCCTGTGCAAGGTGATCGAGCTCAACCGCAGCCGCAACAACGTCGTGCTGTCGCGGCGGGCGGTGCTCGAGGAGGAGCGCAAGGAGGCCCGCCAGCAGATCCTCGACCGGCTGTCGCCGGGCGTCGAGGTCGAGGGCCAGATCTCGAACATCGTCGACTTCGGCGCGTTCGTCGACCTGGACGGCATCGACGGCCTGATCCACATCTCGGAGCTCAGCTGGAGCCACGTGAACCACCCGTCCGAGGTGCTCGAGATCGGGCAGAAGGTGCGCGTCAAGGTGCTCGACGTCGACCGCGACCGCCAGCGCATCTCGCTCGGGCTCAAGCAGACGCAGACCGACCCGTGGCAGCGCGTCATCGACGAGACCCAGCAGGGCGACGTGGTCGCCGGCCGGATCACGAAGGTGGTCACCTTCGGCGCGTTCGCCGAGATCGTCTCGGGCGTCGAGGGCCTGATCCACATCTCGGAGCTCGCCGAGCATCACGTCGAGAACCCGCGCGAGGTCGTGCAGCAGGGCGAGGACGTGAAGGTCAAGATCATCGAGATCGACCCCGACCGGCGCCGCCTGTCCCTGTCGCTGCGCCGCGTCGAGCCGGACGACCCGGTGAAGACGATCGACCTCGGCACTGCCGGGCGGCGCCACGAGGCCGAGGTGCCCGAGCTGGGCCTGTCCGAAGAGGTGTTCGCCGAGCCAGCCGCAGGCCGCCGACGATGAGCCCGAGGCCGTCGCCGGCCGAGCGAGCCGAGGCTGCCGAGGCCGAGCCCGAGGCTGCCGAGGCCGAGCCCGAGGTTGCCGAGGCCGAGCCCGAGCCCGCCGAGGACGGAGCCCGCGGCCGGCAATGGAGCGGCGGAGGCCGGCGGTGACGAGCCGGTCGCCGAGGTCTCGGCGCCGGAATCGGGCGACGGGACCGCCGACGAGGGATGAGGGCGCCCGGCGCGCCCCGTGCTCGTGGGGCTGACGGGCGGGATCGGCAGCGGCAAGTCCGAGGCGCTGCGCGCCTTCGGACGCCACGGGGCGGTGACGCTGTCGAGCGACGAGGCGTGCGCGGCCTCTACACGCGCGAGCCGGTCAAGCGGGCGGTACGCGACCACTTCGGGCCGGGGGTGTTCACCCCGGAGGGCGAGGTCGACCGGGCCGCGGTCGGGCGCGATCGTGTTCGCCGACGCCTCCGAGCTGCGGTGGCTCGAGGGGCTGCTCCTGCCGCTCCTGGCCGAGGAGTTCGCCGCATGGCGCGACCGCGAGGACGAGCGGCGGGGCACGGTTGCTCGTCCACGAGGCGCCGACCCTGTTCGAGGCCGGTGTCGACGAGCCGCTACGACGTCATCCTGACCGTGACCGCCCCGGCCGAGGTGCGCGAGGCCCGCCGACCCGGCGCGCGCCGCCAGATGGCCCACCAGCTGCCCGGAGGACGAGAAGGCCGCCCGCAGCGACTACGTCTACGAGAACACGGGCACGCTCGACGATCTCGACCGCTACGTCGCCGGCCTGGCGGAGCGGCTGCCGCGATGATCAGGCGGGCGCTCGTCGCGCTGGCGGCGCTCGTGGTCGTCGCCGGGGCGGGGTACGCCTACCTGCAGCACTCGCAGCCGGGCTGGTGGGTGCGGCTCGGCCATCCGCTCGACTACCGGGCCGACGTCGTCGGCTACGCCCACATCTACCACCTCGACCCGGCCCTGGTCGCCGCGGTGATCTACGAGGAATCGCGCTTCCGCCCCGACACCAGTCGAGCGCCGGCGCGATCGGCCTCATGCAGCTCCTGCCGTCGACGGCACGCGGCATCGCCGTGCACACCGGCGGCGGGCAAGTTCCGCATCCCGCAGGATCTCTACGTCCCCGACCTGAACATCCGCTACGGCTGCTGGTACCTCGCCCACCTGCAGCACAAGTACGCCGGCCGCCCGAACGCCGGCGACCTGGCCCTGGCGGCCTACAACGCCGGTCAGGCCAACGTCGACAGCTGGATCGCGCAGACGCCGCCCGGGCAGCGCGGTGCAGGCTGCGGTTCGACTGCCACGCGCGACTACGTCGCCGCGGTGCGGGCGACCGAGCAGCTCTACCGCCGCGCGTACGACCTGCGCTGACCGCCCAGCCGGGCGCGCATGATCGAGAGCAGCCCGCGGCGCATCGGCGAGAGCGACTGGGCCAGCGGCACGAGGTATCGGAACGCCACTCCGCGACCGCGCGGCAGCCGCAGCGTCTCGAGGTCGGCGATGTTCGGGATCGAGCGGATGAAACGGCGCTCGTCGCGGTCGATCGCCCACGTCCATCGCGGCGGCCGGTAGCCCCTCGCCGTCGGCGCGGGCGGCGCGCGCGCTGCGGTCGCGCAGCCGTGGCGAGACGGCGTCGAACACGATCCCCCCGGTCGGGATCCGCGCTGCGCAGGTCTCGAGCAGGCGGTGCACATCGGCCCGGGTCAGGTACATCAGCAGCCCCTGCGCGGTGACGAGCACGGGGGCCGCCGTGTCGAGCTCGTCGAGCCAGCGCTCGTCCAGGGCTGAGCACGCGAGCAGGCGCACGCGCGGCTCGCTCGGGAGCAGCTCACGGCGCAGCGCGATCGCCTCGGGGAGGTCGACGCTGACCCACTGCACGGTGCCCTGGTCGACGCGCCAGAACTGGGTCTCGAGACCCTCGCCGAGTGCGACCACCGTCCCGTCGGGGTGGTGGGTCAGGAAGCCGCGCACCTCGCGGTCGAAGCACGCCGCCCGCAGGGCCTGCCACTGGGCGAGCGCGGGCGCCGCGGGGCCGAACCTGACGTCGAAGGGGAAGTCGATCGCGTCGACGAGCTCGACCGCCCGGGGGTCGCGCAGCACGGTGTCCGGCCGGCGGGCCTCGGCGGCGCGGTGGTAGAGATTCCAGAGGAGGGTCTCGGGGATGGAGTCGAGCACGACAGGCATGCCGGTCCCCTTCCCGTTCCGGGGGAGCCGTTAACCCGCGGCCGGCTCACCCGAAGTGGCGCGCGATGCTCCCGAGCGACTTGCGCACCGCCTTGGAGAGCCGCGGGCGCAGCACGATCGGCTCCAGCAGCCGGCCGGCGCCGCGCGGCTGGTACTCGAGCCGCAGCGCGACCGTGCTGCCGCCGTCGGCCTTCGCCACCTCGACGGTCTGCGTGAACGCCGCGAACGGCATCCCCACGCCCTCGACCAGGCGCAGCACCGACCGCCGCGGCGGGTCGAGCTCGGTGTACTCGCCGACCCACGACGGCGCCGTCCGGCGGCCGCGCAGGTGCACGCGCACGCCCACCGCCGGGGCGCTCGCGTCCTCGAGGCGGGCCAGGTCGGCCATCGCGTCCCATTGCTGCCGCCGCTCGGGATCGTGCAGGAAGGCGAACACCTCCCTGGGCGCGGCGCCCACGGAGACGCGCTGCTCGATCACGACGCTCACCGGCCGAAGGTACCATGGAGGCATGCTCGAAGGCGCCCGGAATCTGGTGGCCGGCCGCCGCTACGGGGTCGTGAACGCGAGTCCCGGCGGCGAGCCCGGGAAGGCGTACCTGCGTCTCTCGCGGGCGATCGACGAGGCCGTCGACCGCACCCGACGCCAGCGACGCGACCCATCCCGGCTGGCGCGTCCTTCGGATCGAGCGCGGCCGCCTTCCCGAGATCGCCTGGCCGGCGCCCAGCGACGACGACGGCGACGGTGAGGAGGGCCTCGTCCCCCGCCGTCCGCGCCGCCCCGCCGGCGGCGGCGCGATCGCCCTGCCGCTGCCGGATCCGCCGCGCCCGGCGCACTGACCGGTCCCCCGCGGGGCCGCAGGCGGCGCTGGTACAGTCGCCGCGGTGGAGGCGATCTCGATCCTGGCGCCCGGCGACGTCGAGGCGGTGCATGAGCGCGCGATGACGATCATCGAGGAGATCGGCACGGATGTGCGCCACGAGGAGGCGCTCGGGCTCCTGCGGGCGAGCGGCCAGGACGTCGACGGTGAGCGGGTGCGCTGGGATCGCGAGTTCGTGATGGAGCTGGTCGCGGCGGCGCCGGCGTCGTTCACGCTCGCGCCGCGCAACCCCGACCGCGCCGTCACGATCGGCGGCGGCAAGCCGGTGCTCGCGCCGGTCGGCGGCTCGCCCTTCTGCTCCGACCTCGAGCGCGGCCGCCGCGACGGCGGCATCGCCGACCATGTCGAGCTCGTCAAGATCGCGCACGCCGCGGGGCTCATGACCTGCCTGCAGAGCGGGACGGTCGAGGCGAACGACCTCAGCGAGCACAGCCGCCACTTCGACATGGACTACTCCATCCTGCGCTGGTCGGACAAGCCGTACGTCTGCTACGGCACGTCGGGGCCGAAGGCGCGCGACGCCGTCGAGCTGGCGGCGATCGCGTGCGGCGGGCGCGAGCGGATCGAGCGCACGCCGGCCATCATGGGCGTGGTCAACCCGAACAGCCCGCTCGTCTGGGACTTCCTCATGGTCGACGCCCTGGCGGAGTGGGCCCGGGCCGCCCAGCCCGTCATCGTCACGCCGTTCCTGCTGGCCGGCGCGACGGCCCCGGTGAGCGTCGCCGGTGGGCTCGCGCTGCAGGTGGCCGAGGCGCTCACAGGCGTCGCCCTGGTGCAGCTGATCCGGCCGGGGGGCGCCATGCCTCTTCGGCTCGTTCTTCACGGCCGTCGACATGCGCACCGGCGGTCCCGCGTTCGGCACGCCCGAGTCGGTGGTCGGCACGCTCGCGGGCGGCCAGCTCGCCCGTCACTACAACCTTCCGTATCGCGGCGGCGGCGGGCTGTGCTCGTCGAACTCGCTCGACGCGCAGGCGGCTGCCGAGACGATGAACACGCTCTGGGCGACGATGCTCGCGCCGGCCGACTTCGTGCTGCACGCGGCCGGCTGGCTGGAGGGCGGCCTGACCGCGTCCTACGAGAAGCTGGCGCTCGACCTCGAGGTGCTGCGCATGTTCGAGGTGCTGGGCCAGGGCGTGACGCTGGGCGAGGAGGAGTTCGCCATGGACGCGATCCGCGGCGAGGGCCCCGGCGGCATGTTCCTCGCCGCCGACCATACGCTGGCGCACTTCCGCGACTGGACGTTCATGAGCCCGCTGTTTCGGTCGCAGTCGTATGTGACGTGGGAGAAGCAGGGCTCGATCACGACCGAGCGCGCCGCCATGGCCGAGTGGAAGCGGCTGCTCGAGGCGTGGGAGGACCCGGGGATCGACGCGGCCGTCGACGAGGAGCTGCGGGAGCACATCGAGCGGCGCAAGGCGGAGCTCGAGGAGGGGTAGTTGGCGCGCCTCGCCCGCCACGACATCCTCTTCGAGCCCGTCGAGATCGGGCCGAAGACGCTCCGCAACCGCTTCTATCAGGTGCCGCACTGCACCGGCTTCGGGGTCGAGAAGCCGTGGACGCAGGCGGCGTTCCGGGGCATGAAGGCCGAGGGCGGCTGGGCGGCCGTGTGCACCGAGTACTGCTCGATCAGCGCCGAGACCGACGAGTCGCCGTACGTGTCGGCGCGGCTCTGGGACGACGAGGACGCACGGGCGCTGCGGCTCATGACCGAGGAGGCGCACCGGCACGGGGCGCTGGCCGGGGTCGAGCTGTGGCACGGCGGGCTCTACGCCGAGACGCGCGAGTCGCGCCTCCCGCCCCTGGCGCCGTCGCAGCTCTCGAGCGACTTCGACGGCATCACGGTCCCCAAGACGATGCTCCGGGCGGACATCTCCCGGGTGCAGGACGAGTGGGTGGCCGCGGCCCGGCGGGCGCGCGACGCCGGCTTCGACATCGTCTACGTCTACGGGTCGCACACCTATCTGCCGACCCAGTTCCTCTCGCCCGTCTACAACCGCCGCACGGACGGCTACGGCGGCTCGTTCGAGAACCGGTCCCGGTTCTGGCTCGAGGCGATCGAGCTCGTGCGCGACGCCGTCGGGAACGACTGCGCCATCGCCGTGCGGATCGCCGCCGACACGCTCGAGGGGTCGGGAGTCGAGCTGGCCGAGGGCCTCGAGTTCATCCGCCGGGCCGACCCCATGGTCGACCTCTGGGACGTCACGATCGGCGCGCTCTCGGGGTGGCAGCGGGTCGACAGCGGGCCGTCGCGGTTCTTCGAGCAGGGCTACCAGCTGGAGTGGTCGGGGCAGGCGCGGCAGGCGACCGAGAAGCCGATCGTCGTCGTCGGGCGCTTCACCGACCCGGACAGGATGGCCGAGGTGGTGCGGGGCGGCACGGTCAGCCTGATCGGCGCCGCCCGGCCGTCGATCTCCGACCCGTTCCTGCCGCGCAAGATCGAGGAGGGCCGCTACGACGAGGTGCGCGAGTGCATCGGCTGCAACGCCTGCTACTCGCGCTCGATCTGGGGCCGCCACCTCGGCTGCACGCAGAACGCGACCGCCGGGGAGGAGCACCGCCGCGGCTGGCACCCGGAGCGCTTCGAGCGGGCCGGGAACGCGGAGAAGACCGCGCTCGTGGTCGGCGCCGGGCCGGCCGGGATGGAGTGTGCGATCGTGCTCGCCAAGCGCGGCCTCGAGCTCGTGCACCTCGTCGACGCCGACGACGACATCGGCGGCTGCCTGCGCTGGGTGACGCGGCTTCCCGGCCTGGGGGAGTGGGGGCGGCTGATCGACTACCGGCGCGTGCAGATCGAGCGGCTGGCGAACCTGGAGTTCGTCCCGAACACGTTCATGGGTCCGCCCGACGCGCGCGACTACGGCGCCGACATCGTCGTGGTCGCGGTCGGCGCGCGGTGGTCATCGGACGGGTTCTCGGGCATCACCCGTTCCGCCATCCGCGGCGCTGACGCCGACCCCATGCGCGTGCTGACGCCGGAGCAGGTGATGGTGGAGGGCCGGCGGCCGCCGGGAAGCCGGGTCTGCGTGATCGACTACGAGGGCTACTTCACCGGCGCGGGGATCGCGGAGGTGCTGCGGGCCGAGGGCCGCGAGGTGGAGCTGCTCACCTGCTTCGACCTCGTCGCTCACTACTGCGACCAGACGCTCGAGGGGGTGCGCCTGCGCCGGCGCCTGCACGATCTCGGGATCGCCGCGCACCGGGGATCGACCGCGACCGGAATCGACCCCTCCGGCGTGGACGCCGCCGACGAGTTCGGAAGTCCGTTTCGGATCGAGTGCGACGGGGTCGTGCTGGTGACCCAGCGCATGTCGCAGGACGCGTTCCACCGCGGGCTCGTCGCCGACGGCGAGGCGGTGGCGGCGGCCGGCGTCGAGCAGGTGCACGCGATCGGCGACTGCGTCGCCCCGCGCCTGATCGCCGACGCGATCTTCGACGGCCACCGCCTGGCGCGCGAGATCGACTCGCCCGACCCGTCCCGCCCGCTGCCCTACCTGCGCGAGCGCCCCCTCGTCTGAATAATCGGGGTCAGACCCCGGTTATTCACCGGGGAGCAGCGAGTACATGATCAGGTCGACCCGCTCCCCGCGCTGGTCGGCCCACGAGCGCAGCACGGCCTCGCGGGTGTAGCCCGCCTTCTCCGCCACCCGCTGGGACGCGGGGTTCGCGACGTGCGTCGTCAGCTGCAGCCGCGCGACCGGGAGCGTGCGGAACGACCAGTCCGAGAGCAGGCGCAGGGCCGCCGTCGCCAGGCCGCGGCCGCGCGCCTCCGGCGCCATGTGGTAGCCGATCTCGGCGATCCCGCGCCCGTGCAGCACTCGCACGCCGATCGCGCCCAGGGCCTCCTCGCCGGGCGGTTCGACCACCGCGAAGGCCGCGCCGTCGCCGGCCCGCAGCCGCGCCGGCTGCAGCGCCAGCCAGATCCGCACGGAGTCCTCGTCGTAGGGATCGGGCACGCTCGTAAAGCGGATCGTCTCGGGGTCGCGCGACATGGCCAGGATCGCCGCCACGTCGCCCTCGCGCCACGGCCGCAGCCCGGCGCGGCCGTCGTGGAGAAGCGCCGGGAGCCGGATCGGCGCGCTCACAGGTCGGCGGCGACGAGTGAGTACATCACGAGGTCGACGCGGCGTCCGCGCAGCTCCTCCCACGAGCGCAGCACGCCCTCGCGCTGGAATCCCGCACGCTCGGCCGCCCGCTGCGACGCCGCGTTGTCGAGATGGGTCGTGAGCTGCACGCGGGCGACGCCGAGGTCGCGCAGCGCCCACCGCGACACCAGGCGCAGGGCTGCGGTCGCCAGGCCGCGACCGCGCGCCGATGGGGCGACCATGTAGCCCGCCTCGGCGATGTCGCCGTCCGCCGGATCGATGCGCAGGCCGACGCTTCCGACCGGCGCGCCGCCGCCGGCGACGATCGCGAACGTCACCCCGTCACCGGCCTCGAGCCGCCCCGGCTGCGCGTCGAACCACTCCCGCGCGTCGGCCTTGGAGTAGGGGGCGGGGACGCGGGTGAAGCGGGCGACGTCGGGGTCGCTGCAGATCGCCACCATCACGTCCAGATCGGCGTCCTCCCAGGCCCGCAGCGCGATCGCGCCATCGGCGAGGGGCGGATCGGGATAGCTCAGCGGGACCGGCGCGGGCACGGCCGCGATGGTACCTGGGCGCCGATACACTGAACGTCATGCCCGATCTGGCCGTCTCCGCCTCCTACTCGCCCACCGGCGACCAGCCGCGGGCGATCGCCGAGCTGGCCGGGAGCATCGGCCGCGGCGACCGCTACCAGACGCTGCTCGGCGCCACCGCGACGGGCAAGACGCACACGATGGCGCGCGTGATCGAGCAGCTCAACCGGCCGACGCTCGTCATCGCCCACAACAAGACGCTCGCCGCCCAGCTCTGCAACGAGTTCCGCGAGTACTTCCCCCGGAACGCGGTCGAGTACTTCGTCAGCTACTACGACTACTACCAGCCCGAGGCCTACCTGCCGTCGTCGGACACCTACATCGAGAAGGACTCCTCGATCAACGACGACATCGACCGCCTCCGCCACGCGGCCACCGCCGCCCTGTTCGCGCGCCGCGACGTCGTCATCGTCGCCTCGGTGTCGTGCATCTACGGCATCGGCTCGCCCGAGAGCTACTCCGACCTCGTGCTGTTCCTGTCGGTGGGCGAGGAGAAGTCGCGCGAGGACATCCTGCGCAAGCTGGTCGACATCCACTACCAGCGCAACGACGTCGTCATGGGCCGCGGCCGCTTCCGCGTGCGCGGCGATGTCATCGAGGTGCAGCCGGCGAACATGGAGACGGCGTACCGGATCAGCCTCTTCGGCGACGAGGTCGAGGCGATCACGCACTTCGACCCGATGACGGGCGAGGTGTACGCGCGCCTCGAGCACCTCGGCGTCTACCCGGCGACCCACTATGCGCTGGAGCGTGAGAAGCTCGAGCCGGCGATCCGCTCGGTGCAGGACGAGCTGCGCGAGCGGCTGGCGGAGCTCGAGGGGCAGGGGAAGATGCTCGAGGCCCACAGGCTGCGCTCGCGCACCGAGTACGACATGGAGATGCTGCGCGAGGTCGGCTTCTGCAACGGCATCGAGAACTACTCGCGGCACCTGGACGGGCGCGAGCCCGGCACGCCGGGCCACTCGCTGCTCGACTACTTCCCCGACGACTACCTGATCATCATCGACGAGTCGCACCAGACCGTGCCCCAGATCGGCGGCATGTACGAGGGCGACCGCTCGCGCAAGCAGACGCTCGTCGAGTTCGGCTTCCGGCTGCCGTCGGCGCTCGACAACCGGCCGCTGCGCTTCGACGAGTTCCTCGACCGGGCGAACCAGCTGCTCTTCGTCTCGGCGACGCCGGGCCCGTTCGAGCTGCGCCACTCGACCCACGTGGCGGAGCAGATCATCCGCCCGACCGGGCTGATCGACCCCGAGGTCGAGGTGCGGCCGACCCGGCGCCAGATCGACGACCTGCTGGGCGAGATCCGCGCCCGCGCCGAGGCCGGCGAGCGGGTGCTCGTGACGACGCTGACCAAGAAGATGTCCGAGGATCTGACCGACTACCTGCTCGAGTCGGGCGTGCGCACCCGCTACCTGCACTCCGAGATCGACACGCTGGAGCGCATCAAGGTCATCCGTGAGCTGCGCCTGGGCGATTACGACGTGCTGGTCGGCGTGAACCTGCTGCGCGAGGGGCTCGACCTGCCCGAGGTGTCGCTGGTCGCGATCCTCGACGCGGACAAGGAGGGCTTCCTGCGCGGCCAGACGGCGCTCATCCAGACGATCGGGCGCGCCGCCCGCAACGTCAACGGGCGCGTGATCATGTACGCGGACAAGGTCACCGAGGCGATCCAGTATGCGATCGACGAGACGGCCCGCCGGCGCACCATCCAGGTGGCCTACAACGAGGAGCACGGCATCACGCCGGAGTCGATCAAGAAGGGCGTCTCCGACATCGCCGAGTTCCTCTCGCTCGAGTCGCAGCCGCACGTCCCCGGCCGCCGCCGCCGCGGCGCCGAGACCGACGGCATGGGTCGCGAGGAGATGTCCAAGCTCGTCGTGGAGCTCGAGGAGGAGATGTTCGCCGCCGCCGAGGAGCTGCGGTTCGAGTACGCGGCCAAGCTGCGCGACGAGATCAAGGAGCTGCGCCGCGACCTGGAGGCGACGACGAGCGCCTGACCGACCCGCCAATCGGGGTCAGACCCCTTTTGGCGGGGCGAAGGAAACCGGCCGCCGGACGGCGAATGCTCCCGGGGCATGCCCCAGATCGACCGACTGCTCTCGCCCGACGAGCACGTCCATCTCGTGAGCCGCGAGCATGGCATCGTGCTCGTGTGGCCGTTCCTGCGCGCGGCGATGATCCTGGCCGTCGCGGCCGCTGCCGCGATCGCCGCCGCCGGGCTCGACCTGCCCGCCGCGATCCGCCTCGTCCCGGTGCTGGCGGCCGCTGCGGTCGCCGCCGGCGCCCTTCTGCGAGTCGTCCGGGTCGTCGCGCGCTGGCAGCGGCGGGTGCTGGTCGTCACCGACCGCCGAGCGCTCCTGCTCGCCGGCGGCCTGGGATCGCGCGCCGCGGTCGTCCCCCTCCAGTCCATCGGCGACGTCGAGGTGTTCGCCCCGGCGGCCGGGCGCGTCCTGCACTACGGCGGCGTCGTCGTCGGCACCGACGGGCACCGCGGCCTCCTGTTCGGGCTGCGCCGGCTGCCCGATCCCGACCTGCTGCTCGGCCTGCTCCTCGGCCTGGCCGAGGAGCGCTCCGCCGAGCGGCCACGGTGGGCCGCGGCAACGCTCACGCCCGCGCCGCTGCGCT
Organism: uncultured Actinomycetes bacterium; assembly: GCA_963746115.1. Taxonomy (GTDB): domain Bacteria; phylum Actinomycetota; class Thermoleophilia; order Gaiellales; family JAICJC01; genus JAICJC01. Next base: position 29,462 of record CAVVAA010000001.1, read on the forward strand.
AGATGACTCTGGCCCGAACACGGCGAGCGGTAAGTTGGCATACCAAAAGGGCCCTGCGCGAGCTACGCTCCTGAGTGGAAACGACCACCAGGCCGGATGGGGTGGGCCCGTCGGCCGGGAACCGGAAGGGTTACGGAGCGCGTCCGCATGACGGGGCGTGGGAGGGAGGCAGCCGCGAACGAGCGCGAGGCATCGGCAGGCCCCGCGTCTGCGTGCGCACGGCTGCGCCTGGCGTGCGACCCGTCCGTCGTCGCCGAGGCGCGTAGAGCGGTCGCCCGGTTCGAGCCCGGCGTCCCCGAGCCCGTGCTCGAGTCGGCCCGGCTGCTCGTGACCGAGCTCGTCACGAACAGCCTCGCTGCACGGCATTGCCGGAGGGGACGGGTGGATCGACGTCGTGATCGAGCGGCGGGCGCAGTGCCTGCGGATCGAGGTCGCCGACCCGGCGTCGACCGGGCGGCGCCCCGTGCTGCGCAGCGTCGACCACTCGAGCACCTCGGGATGGGGCCTCCAGCTGGTCGACCGGCTCGCCTCCAACTGGGGCGTCGAGACCGGGTCGGGCACCTGCGTGTGGTGCGAGATCGCCACCAGCTGAGCCGCTGCACCGCGCTCTCCGTCCGAGCCGTCATGGTACGATGACGAACACACGTTCGTCGATCCAGGCGTTGCTAGAATGTGGCTGTTTTCCGCTTGAACATGCGGTTTCCAGGCATTAAGGAGTTCGGTGGCACACGAGCACATCGTCATCCGGGGTGCGCGCGAGCACAACCTCAAGGACGTCACGGTCAGCCTGCCCCGCGACAGGCTCGTCGTGATCACCGGCCTGTCGGGGTCGGGCAAGTCGAGCCTCGCGTTCGACACCCTCTACGCCGAGGGCCAGCGCCGCTACGTCGAGTCGCTGTCGGCCTACGCGCGCCAGTTCCTCGGGCAGATGGACAAGCCCGACGTCGACTCGATCGAGGGGCTGTCGCCGGCGATCTCGATCGACCAGAAGACGACCGCCCGCAACCCGCGCTCGACGGTCGGCACGGTCACCGAGATCTACGACTATCTGCGCCTCCTGTACGCCCGGGTCGGCCATCCGCACTGCCCGAAGTGCGGGCGTGAGATCTCCGGCCAGTCGGCCGAGCAGATCGTCGAGCAGGTGCTGACGCTGCCGGAGGGGACGCGGTTCACGGTCGACGCGCCGGTCGTGCGGACGCGCAAGGGCGAGTACCGCGACCTCTTCGAGCAGCTGCGCGGCGACGGCTACACGCGCGTCAAGGTCGACGGCGAGCAGCTGCTGCTCGAGGAGCCGATCGACCTCGACAAGCAGGTGCGCCACTCGATCTCGGTGGTGGTCGACCGGCTGGTGATGAAGCCGGGCCTGCGCACGCGCCTCACCGACTCGCATCGAGACGGCGCTGCGGCTGGCCGAGGGCCTCGTCGAGGTCGCGATCGTCGACGGCGACGACCATCACCTACTCCGAGAAGTTCGCCTGTCCCGACGACGGCATCTCGCTGCCCGAGCTCGCGCCGCGCATCTTCTCGTTCAACTCGCCGCACGGCGCCTGCCCGCGCTGCACCGGCCTCGGCACCCAGCGCGAGATCGACCCCGACCTGGTCGTGCCCGACCCGAGCCTCTCGATCTCCCAGGGCGCGCTCGTGCCGTGGACGGTGATCAACTCGAACTTCTACACGCAGGTGATCCAGGCGATCGCCGACCGCTACGAGGTCGACCTCGACACGCCCTGGGCCGACCTGCCCGAGGAGCAGCGCGAGCTGTTCCTGAAGGGCACCGGCGGCGACAAGCTGTACGTCACCTACCGCAACTGGATGAACCGCAAGCGCAGCTACATGCTGGCGTTCGAGGGCATCGTCCCCAGCCTCGAGCGCCGCTACCGCGAGACCGACTCGGCCTACCAGAAGGAGCGGATCGAGGAGTACATGGCGCTCAAGCCGTGCCCGGCCTGCCACGGCGACCGGCTCAAGGACACGAGCCTCGCCGTCACGGTCGGCGGCCTCAACATCGCCGAGGTCACGCGCATGTCGGTCACGGCGGCGATCGAGTTCGTCGACGCGCTCGAGCTCACCGACACCGAGCGGGCGATCGGCGCCCGCATCCTCAAGGAGATCCGCGAGCGGCTGACGTTCCTCGCGGACGTCGGCGTCGGCTACCTCACCCTCGAGCCGCGGCGGCGGCCAGCCTCTCGGGCGGCGAGGCGCAGCGCATCCGGCTCGCCACCCAGATCGGCTCGTCGCTGATGGGCGTGCTCTACATCCTCGACGAGCCGTCGATCGGCCTGCACCAGCGCGACAACGCCAGGCTCCTGGCCACGCTCGAGCGCCTGCGCGACCTCGGAAACACCGTGATCGTCGTCGAGCACGACGAGGAGACGATCCGCGCCGCCGACCACATCGTCGACATGGGGCCCGGGCGCGGGCGAGCACGGCGGCCGCGTCGTCGCGCGCGGCACGGCCGAGCAGGTGATGACGGCGCCGAGCAGTCGATCACGGGCGCCTATCTGTCCGGCCGCCGCGTCATCCCGATGCCCGACCGGCGCATGCACGACGCCGGCTGGTTCGGGTCGCAGGGCGCGTCCGAGCACAACCTGAAGGACATCGACGTCGAGCTGCCCGTCGGCAAGCTCATCTGCGTCACCGGCGTGAGCGGGTCGGGCAAGTCGACGCTCGTGAACGAGGTCATCTTCAAGTCGCTCGCCAACCGGCTCAACCGCGCCCGGATGAAGCCGGGGACGCACTCGGCCGTGCAGCGGCATCGACGTGTTCGACAAGGTGATCGACATCGACCAGTCGCCGATCGGCCGCACGCCGCGGTCGAACGCCGCCACCTACACCGGCCTGTTCGACCACATCCGCGCGCTCTACGCGACGTCGCCCGACGCGCGCGCCCGCGGCTACAAGCCGGGCCGGTTCTCGTTCAACGTCAAGGGCGGGCGCTGCGAGACGTGCCGCGGCGACGGCACGATCAAGATCGAGATGCACTTCCTGCCCGACGTCTACATCAACTGCGAGGCGTGCCACGGCCGCGGCTACAACCGCGAGACGCTCGAGGTGAAGTTCAAGGGCAAGTCGATCGCCGACGTGCTCGACATGTCGATCGAGGAGGCGCTCGAGTTCTTCGACGAAGATCCCGAAGCTCCGGCGGCGGCTCCAGACGCTGCACGACGTCGGCCTCGACTACATGCGCCTCGGCCAGCCGGCGACGACCCTCTCGGGCGGCGAGGCCCAGCGCGTGAAGCTGGCGACCGAGCTCTCGAAGGTGGCGACCGGCCGGACGCTCTACATCCTCGACGAGCCGACCACCGGCCTGCACATGCTACGACATCGAGAAGCTGCTCCAGGTGCTCCAGCGGCTGGTCGACGCCGGGAACACGGTGCTCGTCATCGAGCACAACCTCGACGTCGTGAAGCAGTCCGACTGGGTGCTCGACCTGGGGCCGGAGGGCGGCGATGCGGGCGGCGAGATCGTCGCGCAGGGCACGCCCGAGGAGGTCGCCGAGACTCCGGGCAGCCACACCGGCGAGTACCTGCGCCGGGTGCTGCCGGTGTACGAGGCGGACGCGAGGCTGGGCGTGCAGCTCGCCGGCTAGCGGGCCGCCCGACATGACCGCTGCGCGCCAGGGCTGTCATCCCCGACACCGAGGGCAACGTGCTGCTTCGACCGCACCCACGACGCTCGCGAAGGAGGCGCTTCTACTGGTTCCCGGGCGGCGGCGTCGAGCCGGGCGAGACGGCCGAGGAGGCGGTGAAGCGCGAGCTGGTCGAGGAGGCGTCGCTCGCAGATCGACGTCCTGAAGCCGCTCTACCGTCAGCGAGAACCTGTTCGTCGAGTCGGGCGAGTACCGGCACGAGGTGATCCTGTACTTCCTCGCCGGGCCGTGCGAGACGCGCGCCTCGACACGCCGCCGACTGACTGCGACACCACGAGTGGCATCCGCCGTCGGCGACGCCGCGGCCGCTCCTGCCGCCGGATGTCGCCGAGGCCGTGATCTTCGACCTCGAGACCGGCTTCAGCCGCCCGCTGCAGCACTTCGTACTGACGAGCGCGCGGCCTGCGTGACCAAGGGCGTCCGCAGGCGGGCAAGACCCTGAAGGATGCGGAGCGCCGCCGGCTCGGAAAGGCGCGTCCGGGCCGAGCGTGCGCCCAAGCGGCGGACCGAGCGCCACCGGGTGCGGCCATGCTCTGGTGCGACGGCGGCTCGCGCGGCAACCCGGGGCCGGCCGCCTACGGCTTACGTCCTCGACGACGCCGAGGGCCGCACCCTGGCGTCGGCCGCCGAGGCGATCGGGTCGGCGACGGTCGCGGTGGCGGAGTACCGCGCGCTCGTCGCCAGGGCTCGCTGCCGCGGTCGCCGGTGGGGTCTCGGCGCGGTCGAGGTGCGCACCGACTCGCGCCTCGTGGTCCGCCACCTCGTCGCGGAGCGGCCCATGCGCAACCCGGCCCTCGCGGCCCTGCGCGACCGGGCTCGCGCCGTGGCCGACGGTCTGGGCGGCGTCACCTATCGCTGGGTGCCCGCCGCGGAGAACGGCCGCGCCGACGCCCTCGTGCGCGAGCTGCTGGTTAGCGACGCCCCCGCCGGGGAATAGATGAGCGAGCAAGCAAATCTTCTGGAGGATTGGCATCGTGACTCTCGGACTCCTCATCCTCAGGGTCGTCATGGGCCTGACCTTGGCGGCGCATGGCTCGCAGAAGCTCTTCGGCTGGTTCGAAGGCCCGGGCCGGGCCGGCACCGCGGGGATGTTCACCAAGCTCGGCTTCCGCTGGCCCGCCGCGATGGCGCTCCTCGCGGGCGCCGCTGAGTTCTTCGGTGGCGACCTTTTCGCGGCCGGCCTTCTGACGCCGTTCGCCGCCATCGCCCTCGTCGTGGTGATGCTGAACGCGATCATCACGGTCCACTGGCGGAAGGGGTTCTTCGTGACCGCCGGCGGCTACGAGTACAACCTCACGATCATCGCGATCGCCACCGGCGTCTCGGCCATCGGCCCCGGCACGGACTCGCTCGACAACCTCCTCGGCATCGCCGGCTCGCTCTCCGGCGAGTGGTGGGCGCCGGTCGTCCTCGCCGTCTCCGCCGTCGTCGCGATCGCCACGACCACGCTCGGCCGTGAGCACTCGGTGCTCTCCGGCCATCCCGCCGCCTGACGGCCTGTCGCTGCGCATGCTCGATGGCGGGCGCCCGGCTTGCGCGGGCGCCCGCCATCCACTACCTTCGCCCGCACACGACGAACGGGGTGGGCAGGTGTCAGAGGGGACAACCGCAGCGGACGCGCGGCAGATGATCGAGGCGGCCGAGGCGGGCGATGCGGCCGGGGTCGAGCGCCTGATCGGCGCGAGCCCAGACGTGGCCGCCGCCCGCGGGCCGGACGGTGTCTCCGCCATCCTTCGTGCCCGCTACCACGGCCATGCCTGGATCGCTGAGCGCCTCGCCGATGCGGTTTCCGAGCTCGATCTGTTCGAGGCGGCGGCGCTCGGGCGCGCCGACCGAGTCGTGGAGGTGGTCGCGGCCGATGCGGACGCCGTCCGTGCCGAGGCGGCCGACGGCTTCACCGCCCTGCACCTGGCGGCCTTCTTCGGCCAGCTCGAGGTCGCCGCCGTGTTGCTCGAGCACGGCGCTGCCGTCGACGCACAGGCCGGAAACCCGACGCGGGTCCAGCCGCTGCATTCGGCGGCCGCGGGTGGCCATGCCGCGATCGCCGCGCTGCTGCTCGAGCGGGGTGCCGATCCCGACGCGCGCCAGCAGGGCGGGTTCGTGCCGTTGCACGCGGCCGCGGCCCGCGGCGACGAGGTAACGGCGCGGCTGCTGCTCGAGCACGGCGCCGACCGGGACGTCCGCGCGGACGACGGTCGCCGCCCCATCGATCTCGCCGCCGACGACGACGGCATCCGCGCCCTCCTCAACGGGTAGCGACGGTGGCGGTCGAGGTCACCCGCCGGGGTGCGGTGCTCACCGTGACGCTGAACCGTCCGGACGTCCTGAACGCGTTCGACGACGCGATGCACGAGGGCCTCCGCGGGGCACTCGTCGAGGCGGGTGACGGCGGCGTGCGGGCGGTCATCATCACCGGCGCGGGCCGGGGATTCTGCGTCGGCCAGGACGTCTCCGCGCTCACCGACCCTGCGGCCATCGGCGAGCTCCTCCGCCGCCGCTATCACCCCAACATCCTCGCGCTCCGCGCTCTCCGCAAGCCGGTCATCGCGGCCGTGAACGGCGCTGCCGCCGGGGCCGGGCTCGCGTTGGCAGCCGCCTGCGACGTCCGCATCTGCGCGCGCTCGGCCGTCTTCGTGCCCGCGTTCGTGAGCATCGGCCTCGTGCCCGACTCGGGCGCAACCCACTTCCTGACCCGCATCCTTGGCCCCGCCCGTGCGCTCGAGTGGATGGCGTCGGGACGCCGCCTCTCTGCCGACGAAGCGTTCGCGTGGGGCCTCGTCTCCGAGCTCCTCGAGCCGGAGGCCCTGGCCGAGCGGGCGGCCGCGCTGGCCGACGAGCTCGCGGCCCTGCCGACTGCGGCGATCGGCCTGCACAAGCAGCTGTTCGACCGTGCGCCGGCGAACACGCTCGCAGATCAGCTCGAGCTGGAGGCGTCGCTCCAGGTCGCGGCGGCAGGGACGGCCGACTTCGCCGAGGGCGTCGCCGCGTTCCGGGAGAAGCGGGCGCCGCGCTTCCGCGGCGCCTGATCCGGGACTATCCCTCCCGGAGGCCGTCCAGCAGCAGCCCGCGCTCGACGCGCCGGTCGATCCGGCGCCGTTTGGCGGCGGCGTCGTGGCCGAGCGCCGACGCCGGGCGGCTGCGCCAGTCGATCTTGCCCGTGCGCTTGCCGGCGAACTGGACGTCGCCGACCTTGCCTGGGGCGGTGGTGCTGGTCTTGGCCGAGCCTTCCTGCATCTGCTCTCCCTCGTCGTGGCGGGCAGGTGCCTGCCGGTGGTCTCTGAGTAGCGCGGGGGCGGCCTCTACGTCAACGCCCCACACGAAAACCTCACACGACCCGAACAGGTCACTCGCAGCCGCGGGTCACCGGAAGCGTACGAAACCCTGGTGGCTGACGCCGTGCACCTTGGTGAACGCGCCGCCGGCCTGGGCCCCGCCACCGCCGGCCGCCACCGCCGAAACGCCGATCGGGCTGCCGACGACGTCGGGATCCCAGCCGTTCGGGGTGCCCTCGCCGAGACTCAGGGCCATGAGCTTGCGGCGCGTCATCGGGGTGTTGCACACCAGCGGGTCGCCGTGGCCTTCGCCGCCGACGCAGAAGTTGTTGAAGTGGCCGCCGACGATGATGGAGCTGCCGGACACCGCAACGCCCTGGACGTCACCGTCCATCACGGCCAGCCACCTGCGAGCACCGTTCGTCGCCGCGTAGAGGGCGACGTGGCCGCCGTTTCCGCCGCCGCCCGCGACCAGCTGTCTGCCCGCCGTGCGCAGCGTGGATACCGGCCAGATCGGGCGAGCGGCGAACCGGCTCAGCCCGCCCGCCGCCCAGAGCGCAGCCAGGTGGGGGCGCAGGAAGCCGTTCACGCGGCTGAAGTCGCCGCCGGCAAAGACGCGCTTGCCGCCCGGCGACATGGTCAGCGCGCGGACGGTCGAATTCGCGTTCGGATGCCACGGCGCGATCCTCGCGGCGCTCGAGCTCCCGATTGCGGCCAGGTGGATGCGCCTGAGGCCCTTGACGCTGGTGAAACCCCCGCCGATGTAGACGCGGCTCGTGCTGACGGCGATCGCATAGACCGTGCCGTTCGTGTTCGCGTGCCACTTTCGCAGCGCCGACCCGGACGTCGTCACGGCGGCCAGATGCGCGCGGGAGAAGCCGTTGATGCTGGTGAAGCCGCCGCCGATGTAGACCGTCGACCCGGACGCGTTGGCCCGCAGCGCCGTCACCGTGCCGTTCGCGCGCGGGTGCCAGGGCATCACGCGCCCGGTTGCCAGGCTGAGCGCGGCCAGGTGATTGCGGACGACGCCTCCGCCTGTGGCGCCGGGCGCGCGCACACGGGTGAAATCGCCGCCGATGAAGATCTTTCCGGCTGCGATCGTGATCGCGCGCACTCGTCCGTTTGTCTGCCACGAGCTCGCGGGCGTCGAGTTCAGAGCATTCGCCGTCCCCGGAGCTACCAAGGCAGTCATCGCCGCGCCGACGATGAACAGTCTCAGTCGACCTGCCATCTTGTCCGAGCTCTAGGCTAGCGGATTTCGCGGACGTCAGTTCGGGATATCGATCACGTCAGCCGTGAGCGCGCCGCTCTTGTGGTACTCCTGCCAGTGGCGGAAGGCCGCCGCCGTGAGCTCGCCCTTGACCTCTTTGCGGCCGATCAGATCCTCAATTTCGGCCGGCGAAAACCAGGCCGGCGTGCCCAGGATGTCCGAGTCGGTGACGGCATAGCTCGTCTGGCGCGGATGCGCCGAGAGGTAGTTGAGCCGCAGCGACGTCCCCACCCGATGGCCGCCGGGCTCGTGCTCGCGCACGACGGACACGCCGATCAGATGGGCGTCCGAGGCGGCGTAGCCCGTCTCCATGAGCAGGTTGCGGTTCACGGAGTCCTCGGGCAGCTGCACGTGGCCGTCCTCGTCGATCGGCGCCATCCACCCGGTGGGGAAGTTCCAGCGCTCCTCACCCTCACGGTTCAGCTGCCGCACCATGAGCAGCTCGCCGCCGTGCTCCACGATCGAGCAGACCGTCGTTGCCATGATGGCGGGATGGTCGACGCCGAGGAGGTCGCGGGCGGCCGCGACGAGCGCCGACGGATCCGGCTCGGTGCGCTCGCTCACCGCTGCCTGCCGCATGGAGTTCCCCCGCAGTTGCGCCTGGTCACGGGCGGATCCTACACCGGCCCGCGCGCCGCTCCACGCGCGGTCGGCGCCGGTTACGACTCGCGCAGGAGCTCCGCCAGGAACTCGTCCAGGTCGGCGCGGAACTGGCCTGCCTCGAAGCCGCGTACCCACGCTCGCAGAAGCGCCTCGACGCCCGTGAAGCCGACCGCCTCGCCGATGAAGCTGTCGCCGTCGAACACGAGGTAGCGGCGGCCCCCCGGAACTGCCAGCCGCCAGTGGACGCGGTGCCCCAGCTCGTGATCGATATGCCCCGCGAGTGCCCGGACGTCGTCTTCTGCCTCAGCCATCATGCCTCCTCCGTTGTGCCCCCGGTTAGTCTGCCCCCAGATTCGAGTAGTGCCCTCACCCGATCGGGTGATCCGGGCAAAGGGATGTCGCCCGGTAGTGTTCGTGCCATGGGTCACACGGAGCAGCCGGACCTGGCGCACCGTCTGCGGACGCCGCTGGCCGTGATCGTCGGCTACATCGAGATCCTCGCCCTGCGCGATCGCGACGGCGAGAACGCCGAGATCCTCGACCACCTGCGCGAGGCCGCTGCTGACCTGGGCGCTCAGGTCGACGCGGTGGTCGCCGCGGACTCGGCCTCCCACAGCGTGCACGGGGGCGAGAGCGGGCGCTGAGCCGCTTCAGGCGAGGCGGCGCAGCATGACGACGGCCTGGTTGGCGTCGTCCCACCAGCCGGCCGGCTCCCATACCGGCTCGAAGCCATTGCGCTCGTAGAAGCGGCGCGTGCGGGCGTAGCCGTCGGCCACGCCCGGTTCCGGCGTCGCCTCGGACAGCGTCGTGACGACGAGGTAGCCGACATGCCTGGCGCTCTCCGCGGCCAGGCGCTCGAGCAGGGCCCGGCCGATACCGGCGCCGCGCCGCTCCGCGTGAACGGCCATCCAGGTAATCTCGCGGCTCGCCCGATACCACGGCCGCCAGGTCAGGAATCCCACGACTTCGTCGCCCGCCACCGCGGCCAGGCCGTCCTCGCTGCGCACGGCCGCAGCGCACGCCGCGCGGCCGGACTCGAGCCCGAAGTGGTGGGGCAGCGAGGCGACGATCGCGTCGCACGCCGCCCCGTCCCGCGGCGACAGCGCCCGCACCTCGATCGGCGCCGTCACCCCAGCGCGCGTGCGGCCGCGTCGGCCGACGCCAGCACGGGGACGATCTCGAACTGCGCCAGGTCTGACCATTCGGCCGTCCACGCGCCGAACAGCGCCGGGTCGTCGGCCTCCATGAGCTGGAAGCAGCGCCCGAGCCCGTCCTCGACCCAGCTCTCCACGTACCGCAGCCCGTCCGGCAGCATCCGGCCGTGGTCGCGGGCCCGCTCGTAGACGGGCCGCGCGCCCTGCGTGAACGTCTCGATCACCATGTAGCGCATCGCCCACCCCCGGGTCGGTCGGGCACGACCGTACCAGGCGTCGGTGCGGCACCGGGCCTCCGGGTGACGGTTACGATGGTCGCGTGGGCGACATCACCTCCGAAGGGGACCTGCGCGCGCTCCACGCGCCGCCGTCCGAGCGGGCGCTGCGCAAGCAGCTCGACCACCTCGATCCCCACTGCCGCCGCTTCATCGGGCTGTCGCCGTTCGTCGTCATGGCCACGGCGGGCGCCGACGGTCACATGGACGCGACTCCGCGAGGCGGCGACCCCGGGTTCGTCTCGGTCGCCGACGAGCGGACGCTGCTCCTGCCCGACCGGCCGGGCAACAACCGGCTCGACTCGCTGACGAACCTCACGGAGCACCCGGAGATCGGGCTGCTCTTCATGATCCCCGGCGTCGACGAGACGCTGCGTGTGAACGGCGCGGTCGAGCTGTGCACGGACGCCGAGGTGGTCGAGCCGTTCCGGGTCGGGCGCCGCGCCCCCGCCATCGTCCTTCGCATCACCGTCCGGGAGGCGTACCTGCATTGTGCGAAGGCGCTCATGCGCTCCCGCCTGTGGGATCCGGACGTGCAGATCGAGCGGGCCGAGCTGCCCACGATGGGGGCGATGCTCCGCGACCAGATCGGCTCAGGGCGGGCCGAGTCGCAGGCCGAGATGGTCACCCGGTACCGCGAACAGCTGTACTGACGCCGGTCTACTCGGCCACTTCGGGCGAGTGCTGCTCCGCCCGGAACTCCTCGGTGCTGTTCACGTGGGGGAAGGGCTCGTCCGGCACGGCCACGCCGAGCGCCGCGCAGAGCGATTCCCACCCGTCGCCGGGCCGCCATTCGACCAGGCGGCTCGCAGGGATCGCGTCGCGGACCGCCGCGTTGTGTGCCTCGTAGGCGGCCATGGCGCCGTCTCGCTCGCGCCACCTCGGCGTGAACGTCGTCTCCAGCACCTCGAGCATGACCTTCCGCCGCGCCGCCCAGTCGGGCCTGTCGGCCGGCACCGGCCGGGAGAGCCCGTCGAGGATCGTCGCTTCGAAGCTGCGCCACCATTGCTCGGCGGAGTCGCGCACCGACAGGAGCACCATCGCATCCCGGTGGGCGTCGGCGAGCCCGGCCCAGAACGCGCACGCCGGCCAGTCGACCGTCGCCGTGTACCCGGCGGGGAAGGTGTGCCAGTCGGGCGGCTCGCCGCGGACGGCCGCGTGCCAACGCGGTACGTCGTCGGGGCGCTCGAACACCTCGATCATGTGGTAGCACGGCCCGCCCGTCAGCCGCTCGAGTGCGAGCTTCAGCGAGTTCGTCCCCGTGCGGCCGAGCCCGGCGCCGACGACGCGCAGGCCGCTCATCGCGAGGCTCGCGACGTGAACGGCTCGAGCAGGTGGGTGAACCCCCATTCCGGCTGGACGATGCCGGAGCAGGTGTTGGAACCGATCCGGCCCGGACAGGCGCCGTTGTCGCGCTCGATCGCCCACATCGACAGGGTGCCGATGCCGACGCGGGCGGCGAACCGCCGCAACCGGGCGGCGTCGGCGAGGAAGGTCACCTCGGTCTTGCGCGGGTAGTCGTCGATGCCGGGCATGATCGTCACCCCCTCCATCGCCCACAGCCGCCGAGCGCTTCGGTGCGGGTAGAGCCCGTGCAGCTGGCGCGTGCAGGCGACGGGCCGCGCCGATCGCGGCGGTGCCCATGTCGGTCGTGACGCCGTCGTAGTAGTCGAACGTCATGATGTTCACGACGTCGACGCGAGTGCCGACGCGGACCGCGTTTCGCAGCACGGCCAGGCCGTCCGCCTCGAGCCCGGGCGGCTCGACGGGGAGCGTGTAGGAGACCTCGAGCGGGCGGCCGTGGCGCCGGGCCCAGTCCTCGACGAGGCGGAGGGCACGGTTGCGGCGGTCGATCCCGGCCGGGTTCGCGAGCGAGCGGTCCTCGACGTCCATGTCGAGCCGGGTCGCGCCGTAGGTGCTCACCACCGACTCGTAGGCCCGCGCCAGCCGGCGCACGCTCGGGCACGAGTCGGCGATCTCGGTCAGCGCGTGGTCGGCGCTGTAGCCGCCGAAGGAGGGGATGACGTCGCCGCCCTCCCGCCGCAGGGCGGCCAGCCCGGGCAGGTACCGGCCTGCGGCCGTCGGCTCGGCCGGGTCGCCGTTCCATGTCGGCGTGCACGATCCCCGTCGCGGCGCCTGGATGAACGCGAGCGTGAAGTGGCGCGCGCCCGACCGGCCGGCGACCCTGATCAGGCGGTTCGTCGTCCAGGTCTCGAAGTACGGCGCGAAGACGTGTGCCGGAAGCGTCCGCGGCTGGCCCTCGGCGCTCGACGGCCCCGGCCCGAAGCCGGCCGCCGGCAAGAGTGCCGGCACGAGCACGACGGCGGCGACGATCGCGGTTCGCAGGCGGTGAACGCCCATCGCGCCAGCTTACCGGCCTCGGTACACTGGCGGGCTCCGGGACGACCAGGACGGGGGGACCGATATGGCAACTGTCACGGAGCACGAGGGGCTGCAGGTCGAGCGCGCGAACGCGTCGGGCCTTCGGCCGGTGATGTTCATCCACGGCCTGTGGCTGCTTCCGAGCAGCTGGGACCGGTGGGCGGAGGCGTTCGCGGAGGCGGGATTCGCGCCGCTCACGCCCGGCTGGCCGGACGACCCGGCCACGGTCGAGGAGGCGCAGGAGCACCCGGAGGTGTTCGCCGGCAAGACGATCAAGGAGGTCGCCGACCACCTGGACGAGCTGATCGGCGGGCTCGATCAGAAGCCGGCGGTGATCGGCCACTCGTTCGGGGGCCTCCTGACGCAGATCCTGGCGGGGCGCGGAAGCGCGGCGGTGTCGGTCGCGATCGACCCGGCGCCGTTCCGCGGCGTGCTGCCGCTGCCGATCTCCGCCCTGCGGTCGTCGGCGCCGGTGCTCGAGAACCCGCTCAACTGGAACCGGGCCGTCCCGCTCACCTACGAGCAGTTCCGCTACGCGTTCGCAAACGCGGTCGACGAGGACGAGGCCAAGCAGCTCTACGAGACGTACGCGGTGGCCGCGCCGGGCGCGCCGCTGTTCCAGGCGGCGACCGCGAACTTCAACCCGTGGACCGAGGCCAAGGTCGACACGAAGAACCCCGACCGGGGCCCGCTCCTCATCATCTCCGGCGAGAAGGATCACACGGTGCCATGGGCGATCGCGAACGCCTCGTTCAAGCGCCAGCAGCACAACTCGGGTGTGACCGAGATCGTCGAGATCGCCGGGCGCGGGCACGCCCTCACGATCGACCACGGCTGGCGCGAGGTGGCCGACACGGCGCTCGCCTTCGTGCGCCGCTTCGTGTGACGGCGCTCACCGGATGGGCCCGTCCGCCGGATTAGGGTGCCCTAAGCTCAGGTGGGTTAGGGTAACCTAAGCGAGTGGAACGGATGGTGAGATGAGCCCAGAACGGACGGCGCTGCTCGGCGCCATCGCCGGCTTCACGATCTACTTCGGCCTGCCGGTGGGGCGGCTGCAGGGCCTGAGTGACCGCACCCGCGCGTTCCTCTCCGTGCTTGCGGCCGGGATCCTGCTCTTCATCTTCTGGGACGTGCTCGACGCGGCGCACGAGATCCTCGAGTCCGGGCTCCTCATGGCCAAGGACGGCCAGGGGTGGGGGACGTTCGCCGCCCGCGGGATCATGGCCGCCGCCGGCATCCTCGCCGGCGGGCTGGGCCTGGCCTGGATCGAGCACCAGCTCTTGCGGCGGCGCCCTCCGGCGCCCATGGCCGGCGGGAGCGCGCAGGCCGCCGCGATGGGAGCGGCCGTGCCGACGTCCGAGCTCGCGGGGCTGGCAGAGCGGGCGTCGCTCACGCTCGGCATGCTGATCGCAGTCGCGATCGGCCTGCACAACTTCTCGGAGGGCCTTGCGATCGGCGTCTCGGCCGGGGCGGGCGAGGTTGCCCTCGCGACGACGCTCATCATCGGCTTCGCCCTCCACAACGCGACCGAAGGGTTCGGCATCGTCGGACCGCTCGGCGGGGTGCGGCCGAGCTGGCGCTGGATCTTCCTCGCCGGGCTCATCGGCGGCGGCCCCACGTTCCTGGGCACGCTGATCGGCTACCGGGTGACGTCGCCCGCGCTCGAGATCTCCTTCTACACGCTCGCGGCAGGCGCGATCCTCTACGTCGTCGGCCAGCTGTGGACGTCCGCCAACCGGCGGCTGGGCACGCGGCTCGTGCTCTTCGGCCTGACGATCGGCTACCTGATCGGGCTCGCGTCCGACCTCGTCATCACCTACGGCGGCGGCTGAGCGAGTTGAGCGGCATCGCCCACGGCCCGGACGGGGGCGAGCACGTCCGGCGCGAGGCGCGCCACCACCGCATCCTCTGTGAGATCGATGCGCTCGAGGTGATCGAGCTCCGCTTCGGCCCGGACTTCGAGGGCGTCGACCCGCACACGCACCCCGACCACGCCGACTGCTTCTTCGTGCTCGAGGGCGAGGCGGAGTTCACGCTCGACGGCGAGCTGCACCACTACGGCCCGGGCGGCTTCGTGGCCGCGCCGATCGGGGCGGTGCACGGCTTCCGCAACGCCGGCGACGGCGAGCTGCGGTTGCTGAACATGCACGCGCCGAACACCGGCTTCGCAAAGCGCCTGCGAGACGGCTGACGCGGCCCGCCGGCCGCGCTAGCCTCATGGCGTATGACGAACCTGCTCTTCTTCGGCGACACCGAGCACTCCGCCGCGATGCGGCACGAGCTCCCCATCGGGGTCGGCGACCCGTTCGTGCTTGCCGTCGTCGACGGGAAGACGCACATCGCGGTGAGCGATCTCGACCGCTCGCGGATCGAGGCGGCCGCACCCGACGCCTCGGTGCGCGGGTTCGTGGAGCTGGGGCTCTACGAGCTCTTCGACCAGGGCCTGCGCCACCACGAGATCGACCTCGAGCTGGCCT
Source organism: uncultured Actinomycetes bacterium (assembly GCA_963746115.1). Lineage (GTDB taxonomy): Bacteria > Actinomycetota > Thermoleophilia > Gaiellales > JAICJC01 > JAICJC01. The sequence continues at coordinate 44,545 of CAVVAA010000001.1, forward strand.
CGCGCGCGGTCGCCGCGATCGGGCTCCGCGAGGCGCTCGCCGACCCCGAGATGCCCGTCTTCATCGCCGATCGGTTCCGGGCGGACGGCATCGTCCTGCACCTCGACCACGATGCGATCGCGGGCCGGCGGCGGGTGAAGTCGGCGGCCGAGCTCGCCGGGATCCGCCGGGCGCAGGTCGCCGCCGAGGCGGGCATCCGCGCCGCGGCGGAGCTGCTCGGACGGGCCGTCCCGGACGGCGACCGGCTCATGGCCGACGGTGAGGTCGTGACGGCCGAGGCGGTACGGGCCGCGCTGCGGGATGCCTGCCGGGAGCACGGTGCACCGGCGTCGACCGATGTCATCGTCTCGTCGGTCTGGCAGGGCGGCGGCCACGAGCCGGGCTCGGGCCCGCTGCCGGCAAACCTGCCGATCGTCATCGACCTGTGGCCGCGCGACGAGGAGTCCGCGTGCTTCGCGGACATGACGCGGACGTTCGTCGTCGGCGAGGTCCCGGAGGCCGTGCGGGCGAACGAGACGCTGGTGCGGACGGCGCTCGAGCGCACCCGCGAGGCGGTCAGGCCGGGGATCACGGGCCAGGAGCTGCACGCGATGGCGTGCGACGTGTTCGAGGGTGCTGGGCACCGCACCATGCGCACCGGCCCCGGCGACGACCCGGACGAGGGCTTCCAGTTCTCGCTCGGTCACGGGGTCGGGCTCGCGGTGCACGAGGGGCCGGGGCTGGGGCTGACCGGCCGTGAGGAGCTCGTCCCGGGCGACGTGATCGCGATGGAGCCGGGCGTGTGGCAGGCCGGCATCGGCGAGGTACGGCTGGAGGACCTGCTGCTCGTCACCCCGGACGGCAGCGAGACGCTGACCCGCTACCCCTACGACCTCACGCCCTAGGCGGGATAGTTGTGGCCGCCGTTGACGGTCACGCCGCCCCATTCCTCGGGTGCGACGTCGGCGATGGTCTGCGAGATCGCCCAGCGGTGGCCGAACGGATCCTCGAACTCGCACTGGCGCTCGCCGAACGGGCAGTCGGTCGGCTCCATCAGCACCCGTGCGCCATGCGCCCGCGCGCGCTCGCACACCGCGTCGGTGTCGTCGACGCGGAGCAGGACGTTGTGGGTGGCCACGCCGCCGCTCGGCGCGACGCGGGTGTTCCCGGTCTCGGCGACGATCACGGCGGCGCCGTTGAGGGCGAGCTGGGCGCGGTGGCCTTCACCGACGCGGACGCGCTCGCTGCAGCCGAGGGCGGCCTCGAGCCAGGCGACGGCGGCGCGCACATCCGGGTAGACGAGCACCGGAATGACCTGCGCCGGTGGGACGGAGCGGTTGCGCTTCATTCGGCTCAGGTCAGCTTCGGTGCCGGTCGCCCGGTCAGGCGCTCGAGATTCGCCCAGTCGCTTCGCGCCGGCGTGAAGCATTCGACGGCGAGTGCGCCGTCGGGGCCGGCGGTGACCTCGTGCGGCACGTCGCCCAGAATGCGCCAGGTGTCGCCGGGCACGAGCTCGCGCGTCTCGTCGGCGACCCGGAACCGCATCGTCCCGCGCACCAGGATGCCGAGCTGCTCGTTGGCGTGGTGGTGCTCCGGCACCGTGCTGCCCGGCTCCAGGTCGACGATGGCGAGCGTCGTGCGGTCGCCCTCGACCGCCTGGGCGGTCACGCCGTTCCAGATGCGCAGATGCTCGTGCCGGTCGGTGCCGCCGAAGGCGCTCATGGCGTGACTCTACCGTGCGGCGAAGCGACGGAGGTCGTACGATGTCGGGCATGTCGACGCGAGAGGCGGCCTGCAGCTGCGGACAGCTGCGCCTGACGGTCGAGGGCGATCCGTTCGACGTCTCCATGTGCCACTGCCTCGCCTGCCAGCGGCGCACCGGGAGCGCGTTCGGCCTTCAGGCCGGCTACCCCGCCGACCGCGTGCGGATGACCGGGGAGTCGCGTGAGTACGCGCGCACGTCGACCGAGCCCGACGAGCGCGTCCACGCGTTCCACTTCTGCCCCGACTGCGGCAGCACCGTCTACTACACGGAGCCGGACGATCCAAAGATCATGGTCGTGATGGTCGGCGCGTTCGCCGACCGGGACTTCCCGGCACCGGCCCGCTCGAGCTACGGCACGCGCCGGCACCGGTGGCTGACCCTCCCCGAGGGCATCGAGAGCGACGAGGTGTGGGACGAGCTGCGCCCGCTCTACGGGGCGGGCGACTACGCGGCGGTCGCCGACCGAGGCCGCGAGTTGATCGCGGCCCATCCGACGAACGCGCAGCTGATCTACAACATCGCGTGCTGCGAGAGCATGGCGGGGCGAACCGCCGATGCGATGGAGCACCTGCGCGCAGCGATCGCGATCGCGCCCGACCCACTGCGCCGCCTGGCGGCCGAGGACTCGGACCTGGACGCGGTCCGCGGCGAGCCGGGCTTCCGCGAGCTCGTCGAATAGCTCGTGCGCCCGCTGGTTCAGGCGGACGCGCCGGCCCTCGACCGATCGGACATGGCCCGGTCGCGGGCAGCGAACATCGGACCGGTCGCAGGTCGCCGCGGCGCGAACTGGGCCATGCCGGTGTCGGCTGCATCGACGTAGATCGACTCGAACCCCCCGCGGCGGAAGTAGGTCTCATGCCAGAACGACGTGCCGCCGCGGTCACGCAGGTAGTCGGTCCACCACCGCTTGTGCGGCAACGTCAGTGACCACGCCTGCAGGGAGTCGAAGTCGCGCCAGTACTGGCGCATGCCGATATGGAGCGGGTCGTCCGAGTAGGTCAACGGCTCGTGGAGCAGCAATCCGTCCGGCTGCTCGCCGACCGCCGCCTCGATCTGCGGGCCCAGGGTCTGCAGGGTCTCGAGCCCCCGCGGCTCCTCGACCCGCATGCCCAGATAGATCACGACCAGATCGGGGAGCGCCGACAGGTCGACCGTCTTCCTCTCGGGTGGGTCTGCCATGAGCGTCTCCCTTGACTCGGGTGCGGCCCGAGTATCTCAACTCGCCCAGGGCGGCGTGAACGGCTCGCCCTCGCCGAGCCTTCCCTGTCCCCCCACGGGCATGCACACGATCGCCTCGAAACCGTCTGCCCCCGTGGCCAGCGCGAATTCCACATTCCGCGGGAGGACGAGCGACGAGCCTGCGCCGAGAGGGAGCGCTGTCCCATCGAGCGATGCGGTCGCCGTGCCGTTGAGCACGACGAAGATCTCTTCGCGGGTGACGCGGTGTGGCACTCCAGGGGTGTGCGGCTCGAGCCTCAACCGCCAGACGCTCGTCTCCTCCGATCCCAGCGATGGGCTCGCCAGGGTCTCGAACCGGGCGCCGGGGATCTCGTGACTGATGTGCTCCTGCGGGCTGATGACGGGCATTTGGACTCCTTTGGTCAACCGTGGTTGACGACTACTATAGTGCACCGGAGTTGACTATGTCCCGCACCGATTTCGGCCTGCTCCTCGCCCGCGGATTCAATGCATATGTCGGGCATCTGCACGAGCGCCTCGCCGCCGCGGGATTCGCCGACCTGCGGCCGACGTTCGGGCTGCCCCTGCGCGTGCTGCGCGAGCGGCCCCGAACGCTGACCGAGCTCGCGCGGGAGCTCGGCGTGAGCAAACAGGCCGCAGCCAAGGTGGTGGCCGAGCTCGAGGAACGGTCGCTGATCGAGCGCGAGCCCTCTCCGGCCGACGGCCGGGCAACACTGCTTCGCCTCAGCGCGCGAGGGAGGTCGCTGGTCGCCGCCGCCATCCGGATCGGCGATGCGGTCGAGCGTGACCTGGCGCGCGATCTAGGCGAGGAGGCCGCGGCTCACATCCGCGAGGGGCTGGAACGCCTCGCCTACGACCCGCCGTGGGCCGACACTCCGCCTGCGCGGGCCCGGCGCGTCTGGTAAGTCGTGACCACGCCTTCTGCATTCACTCCTGCGTGACCGCCGGCTCGTCGGACCAGTCAAGCGCGAACGGTGGTGGCGCATAGGCCCTACCGGGGACTCCGCTCACCACCAGCATGGTGGTGGACGTTTCCAGCGCCACACCCTCGCGGACCACGTCCGGAGCGACGAAGAGCAGTTGCCCAGCGGACATCGTGATCGGCTCGCCGTCGCAGAGCATCCGGGCGGACCCACGCAGAAGGATGTAGAGCTCTTCGTGGTGGTATCCCGCCGCAGTCTCGCTGTGGGGCGGCACGAGGCACTGGCCGGCCGGTGCCGTCCACGCTGCCGCCCCGAACGCCTTGATACCAAAATGCTGGCGGACGCTGTGGTACTCGACCTCGTCGTCGTACCCCGGGTACCGGCGCTCGATCTCGTCCCAGCGTTTGATGACCCCGGGATCGCGTTCGGCGATCATCGCGTACGCCTCGTCTTCGTCCATCGCGGCGCCGTCAGCCCCGACGTTCCAGAGCCCTGGGACCTCCGACACATCCGCGAGCAGCCATCCCTTCGTGCCTGGCAGTGAATCCGCCATCCGCGCCTCCGGCTTGGGGAGGCGGATCATCTCATGGCGCCCACTGCACCGTCTTACGGCGTTGGCATCAGCATCGCTCCCAGACGAGGTAGGCTCGCTGCTCTGCACCCTTGATGGTGAACGGCGGCGCTTCCAACGTGAGCCGCTTTCCGTCGAGCCTTACCCGCCGCTCCTGATCCCGCCCGGTCCAGTTCGGGAAGAGGCTCATCTCGACTTGGTGGATAACGGATTCAGCCCGGCGCTCGTACCGGCCGCAGTAGGAGACGTAGCTCTCGACGGCCCCCGCCTTCTCGTCGCCAGTGCCGCCAAGGAGGTCACCGCCCGCAAAGGGCCGTCGGCTCGAGCGTGCAATCGAGACCGACATGTGGCCGTCGTCGGTATAGATCAACTTGCCGACCGCGTCCCGCCCGAGTGGGTAGTCGATGCTTCCGTCGTCCGCACGTGTCTCACAGGACACAAGCCGCCAGGCTCCAACCAGGGGATTCTTGGAAGCGTCCACATCGCCGACGATACCCCGGTGAAGCGGCCGGGCGTGGTTAGGCGCGCCCGATGATCTCCACCCGGTAGTCGTCCGGGTCGCGCACGAAGCAGAGGAACGATCCGCCCTCGCTGACCTGGTACGGCGCCCGCTCCGGCTCGATGCCCTGTGCCTTCAGCGCCTCGAGCGTGCCGTCGAGGTCCTCGACGCCGATCGCGATGTGGCCGTAGCCGGTGCCCATCTCGTACGTGCGGCCGTCGTGATTGAGCGTCAGCTCGAGCACGTCAGGCTGGCCGGGCAGGCCGTAGAAGTAGTTGGTCGCCTCGAGCTCGCCGTTACGGACGATCGGCGACTCCTTGCCCTTCTGGAATCCGAGCGCCTCGTAGAACTTGCCGCTCTTCTCGGCGTCCGTGATCCGAACCATGGTGTGCAGGTATGTGGTCATGCCGAGATCCTAATGGTCACCAGTCGGCGAGGACGTTGTCTCCCCCGGCGCCGGCCTCGACCGCGATCTCGAAGGCCGACAGCTGGTCGGGATCGATCGCGTAGGTGTGCTCCGCGGCCGGGTACGACCGCGATCGCACCTCGCTCGCGTACGCGGTGACCCCGTCGCGCATCGCCGCGCCGACGTGGGCGAACTGCTTCACGAACTTCGGCAGGAAGTCCGCGTCGGGGCGGATGTCGAGCAGGTCGTGCAGCACGAGCACCTGACCGTCGGTGGCTGCGCCGGAGCCGATGCCGATCGTCGGGATCGTGAGCCGGCGCGTGATCGCGGCTGCGACAGGCTCGGGGACGCACTCGAGCACGAGCGCGAAGCAGCCGGCGGCCTGGAGCGCCACGGCGGAGTCGTAGAGCGCCTTCGCCTGCTGCCACTGCCGCCCCTGGGCCTTGTGCCCGCCGAGGAAGGTGGCCGTCTGCGGCGTCAGGCCGATGTGGCCCATGACCGGGATCCCCGCCGCCGTGAGCGCCGCGGCCCGCTGCACCGACTGGCCGCCGCCCTCGAGCTTGACCGCGTCGGCGCCGGCCTCCTTGATGAACCTGCCGCCGTTTCGCACCGCGTCCTCGTCGGACACCTGGTAGGACATGAACGGCAGGTCGCCGATCACGAGCGCGCGCTTGCACGCCCGTGCGACGGCCCGGGTGAGGACGAGCAGCTCGTCCATCGTCGCGCCGACCGTCGAGACGGCGTCGTGGCCGAGCACCGTGTTCGCCGCGGAATCGCCGACGAGCACCATGTCGACCCCGGCCTGGTCGACGATGCGGCCGCTCGGGTGGTCGTAGGCCGTCACCATCACGATCGGGGTTCCGGCCAGCTTCAGGTCGTGCAGCTGTGGCAGGGAGATCTTCATGACGCCTCCTCGAGGGTGATGTTGTCGATCAGACGGGTGCCGCCGAACCGCGCAGCGCCGATCACGAGGGCGCCGGGCCGCGGCTGCGCGGCCTGGAAGGTGTCCGGGTCGACGACGGCCAGATAGTCGAGCTCGCCCTCGCAGGCCGACGGGTCGCGGGCGAGCAGCGCACGGTGGAGCGACGGCGCGGCCTGCCGCTCCTGCGCTGACAGGTAGACGTTTCGGGACGAGATCGCGAGCCCGTCCGGCTCGCGGACGGTGTCGACGGGGCGGATCGCCACGCCGACGTCCAGGTCGGCCACCATCCGCCGCACGACGGCGAGCTGCTGCGCGTCCTTGCGGCCGAAGTAGGCCACGTCCGGGCGCACGCGCGAGAAGCAGCTTGAGCACGACGGTCGCGACGCCGTCGAAGTGCCCCGGCCGCTCGGCGCCCTCGTACACGCGGCCGAGCTCCCCGACGGAGACGGTGGTCGTCGAAGCCGTCCGGATACATGTCCGCCACATTCGGCGCGTACACCTCGTCGACCCCCTCGGCGGCGGCGACGGCGCGGTCGCCGGCCTCGTCGCGGGGGTAGCGGTCGAGATCCTCGCCGGGACCGAACTGGGTCGGGTTCACGAACAGGCTCATCACGACGCGGTCGCACTCGCCCCGGGCGGCGCGGAGCAGTGCGCGGTGGCCCTCGTGCAGGGCGCCCATCGTCGGCACGAGCCCGGTCCTCACAGGAGCTCCCGGACCGCGGCGGCGCTGGCGGGCGGCACGAGGGGCAGGGTCGCGCGGCCGAGCGCCCGGTAGAGCGGCTCGAGCTCGGGCCCGACGGCGCGTAGGTGGGAGGCGACCGTGGCCGCGTCGCCACGCGCGATCGGCCCGGTCGGGGGCGAGCCGGCGACGTCGATCGTGCGGTGCTGGAGCGGGCGCAGGGCGGCGAGCGCCGCCTCCCGGTCGAGGCCGGTCCGCTCGAGCAGCGCGACCGCGGCGTGCGTGAGCGTGACGACGTAGTTCGAGGCGAAGACGGAGGCGGCGTGGTAGGCAGGCTTGGACTCGTCGGCGAGCGGGAACGGCGTCATCCCGAGGTCTCGGGCGAGGCCGGCGCCGAGCTCCCAGTCGCCCGGTCACGGCGGCGTGGGCGCCCTCGAGCTGGTCGGGCCCGCGGTCGGGCCAGACGGTCTGGAGCGGGTGGACGCTCGCCCGCGGCCCGGGCGCGGAGTCGAGCGCGGCGATGCTCGTCCCGCCGGAGAAGTGGACGACGCCGGCGTCGGGATCGAGACGGGGCGCGAGGGCGCGGCACACGTCGGCGATGCGCCGTGTCCGGGGTCGCGATCAGGAGCAGGCGGCAACCGCCCAGATCGGGATCCTCGCCGCGGCGGACGAGACGGGCGCCGAGGCGCGCGGCGACAACGGTGCCGACGCGGCCTGCGCCGATGACGACGGTGTGCTTGTGCATGGGCTCCAGTTCCAGTGCGGATACCAGGCCTGCAGCAAGGGGTCAGCCCCAGCGCGCTGGCCTCGGCCGGTATGCTTCCGCCATGCCGATCTACGAGTACCTGTGCGCAGACTGCTCGGGCACGTTCGAGGAGCTCGTGCGGGGCGAGGCGGACGACGTCCGCTGCCCCGACTGCGGCGCCTCGACGGTCACCACGCTGCTCTCCTCGTTCGCGACTCCGCGGCCCGTGATGGCCGGCGGCGGTGGCGGCGGCGGCGGATGCTGCGGCGGCAGCTGCGGCTGCGGCCACTGACCGTCCGAACCTGGTGACACAATGCGGACCGTGAGCGATGCACCCGCCCGCGCGGCCGAGCTCGACCGGCTGACAGCCGAGTGGCAGGGGTGCCAGAAGTGCGCCCTCGCCCGCACCCGGACGCAGGTTGTCGTCGGTTCGGGCCATCCCGACTCCGACCTGATGTTCGTGGGCGAGGCGCCCGGGCTACCACGAGGATCGCCAGGGCGCGCCCGTTCGTCGGCCAGGCGGGCAAGGTGCTCGAGTCGCTGCTCGGCGCGATCGGCCTCACCCGGCCCGACGTCTACATCGCGAACGTGCTCAAGTGCCGCCCGCCCGGTAACCGCGACCCCCAGCCCGACGAGATCGCCGCCTGTGAGGGCCACCTGTTCGCCCAGGTCGAGCTGATCCGGCCGCGGGTCATCTGCACGCTCGGCAACTTCGCCACCAAGCTCCTCTCCGGGCCAGCCGCACGGGATCACCCGCGTGCATGGCCGCGCCCAGCCGCGCCGGATCGCCGGGGTCGACCTCGTCCTCTATCCGATCTTCCATCCGGCGGCTGCGCTCTATACCCCGGCGATGATGGACACCCTGCGGGCCGACTTCGCCAAGCTGCCAGAGCTGCTGACGGGCGTGCCCGCCGCGCCGCCGCCCCCGCCGCCGGTCGCCCGCGAGGCGCCGGCCCCGGCGCCGGTCGCCGAGCCCGAGCCCGAATACGCGCAGCTGGGCCTCTTCTAGCGCCGAGGACACCGAGCGCCTGGGCGCGGCCGTGGCCGCCGTCCTCGCCGCCGGCGACGTCGTGCACGTCGCGGGCGAGCTGGGGGTGGGGAAGACCGTCTTCGTCCGCGGCGCTTGCCGTGCGCTCGGGGTGTCCGGGCCGATCACGAGCCCGACGTACACCGTCGGCAACCTGTACCGGACCGCCGGCGTTCCCGTCGCCCACCTCGACCTCTACCGGTCGGCCGGAGTGACCGTCGAGGAGGCGGCCGACCTCGAGCCGTACTTCGACGGCACGATCTGCTTCGTCGAGTGGCCCGAGGCCGGAACGGGGCTGCTGCCACTGCCGCGGCTCGCCGTGTCGATGCGGGTCGGTGAGGGCGATGCTAGGCTGATCGAGCTTCGAAGCCACGACGCGGAGCTGCTGCACGCGATTGGTGATCCTCTCGTTTGATACCGCGACTGACGTCGCGACCGCCTGCGTGAGCTCGGACGGTGAGGTGCTGGGGGAGTCGGCGACCACCGGCCGCTCGGTCGGCGCCCAGCGCCTGCTCGACGACGTGCACGGCCTGCTCGAGCGTGCTCGGCGTCGCGCCGGGCGACGTCGGCCTGATCGTCGCCGGCACCGGCCCGGGCACGTTCACGGGCCTGCGCATCGGCCTGGCGACGGCACGCGCGCTCGGGTTCGCACTCGGGGTGCCGGTCCGCGGCGTCTCGACGCTCGCCGCGCTGCGCCACCGCCGACGAGGTCGACGTGGCCTGCATCGACGCACGCCGGGGCGAGGTCTTCTGCGCCGGGCGCGGGGATCGAGCCCCGGGCGATCGAGCCGGCCGCGCTCGCGGCTCCTGGTCCGGCGGGGGCGACCGTCGTGCGGTGACGGCGCCGTCCGCTATCGCGACGTCCTCGACGGCGCCCGCATCCCCGCGGACGACTCCCCGCTGCACGTCCCGCACGCCCGCCACCACGCCGCGCTCTACGTCGAGCGCCGGCCCGCCGGAGCCGCTGCTACCTGCGCGCTCCCGACGCCGACCGCAGCCTGGCGGCGAGGACAGCCGGATGATCACCGCCGTCGAGCTGCGCGCGCTGCGAACGTCTGACCTCGACGCGATCGAGGATCGTCGAGCGGGCGCTCGTACCCGACGCCGTGGTCGCGGTCGATGTTCGCCGGCGAGCTCTCGAAGCCGAGCGGCATCTGCCTGGGCGCGTTCCAGGGCGAGGACATGCTCGGGCTACCTGATCGTCGCCCGGTACGTCGACGCGTGGCACGTCATGAACGTGGCCGTCGACCCGACCTGGCGCGGGCGCGGGGTCGCCAGGGCGCTGCTCGAGCAAGCTGTTCGAGCTGACCGACGACGACGTCGAGCGCGGCTACACGCTCGAGGTGCGCGTCTCCAACCACATCGCCATCCATCTGTACGAGTCGCTCGGGTTCGTGGCCACGGGCGTGCGCCGCGGCTACTACACGGACAATCGCGAGGACGCGCTCATCATGTGGCGCGACCCGACCTAGCGACACTTTCGTGATCCTCGCGATCGAGACGTCCTGCGACGAGACGGCGGCCGCCGTGGTCAGCGCCGACGGCGTCGTGCTCGCGAACGTGGTCTCGTCGCAGGCGGGGCTGCACGCACGCTACGGCGGCGTGGTGCCGGAGGTGGCGTCTCGGCGGCACCTGGAGCTGGTCGTGCCCGGTGATCGAGCAGCGCGCTCGCGGAGGCCGGTGTGACGCTCGACGACATCGAGTCGGTGGCGGTGACCGAGGGCCCGGGGCTGATCGGCGCGCTCCTCGTCGGCCTCTCGGCGGCCAAGGCGATCGCGTTCGCCCGCCGCCTGCCGCTCGTGCCCGTCGACCATCTGCACGGGCACCTGGCTGCGCTCTACCTGGAGCCCGACCCGGTCGAGCCGCCGTTCCTGGCGCTGCTCGCGTCCGGCGGCCACACGCTGCATCGTCGAGGTGACGACCGGCGCGGCGTACCGCGTGATCGGCAGCACGCTCGACGACGCGGCCGGCGAGGCGTTCGACAAGGGCGCCCGCCTGCTCGGCCTCGGCTATCCGGGCGGGGCGAAGCTCGAGCGGCTGGCGGCCGGCGGGCGACCCGGCGGCGCACGCGTTCCCGGCGGCGATGGTCCGGGCAGCCCGGGCCACGACCTCTCGTTCAGCGGCGTGAAGACCGCGCTCGCGCTACGCCTTCGCGACGGGAGCCCGACGCCGACCACGCCGACCTGGCCGCCTCCTACCAGGCGGCGATCGTCCGGTCGCTGGTCGAGCGGGCAGCCGAGGCCGTCGCAGTCGAGACCGACGCCGGCACGCTCGCCGTCGTCGGCGGCGTCGCCCGAAACGGCGGCGCTGCGCGAGGCGTTCGCCGAGACGCTGCCGCGAGCTCGGCGTGCGCCTGGCCCTGGCGCCGCCGGAGCTCTGCTCCGACAACGCGGCGATGATCGCGTCGGCGGCCCGTACACCGACGCCGCATCGCGTTCCCGGACTACCTGTCCCGCGACGCCTACGCGACGGCGTCATGAGCGTCGAGGTGCGGTCTGACCGGCGGCCGGCTGCCACCTGTGCGACGAGGCCCAGGAGCTGCTCGGGCCGCGCGGCGCCGACTCTCGGCTTCGACCTCGTCGAGGTCGACATCACCGGCGACGACGAGCTCGAGGCGGCTACCGCGAGCAGATCCCGGTCGTCTTCGTCGCGGGCCGCAAGGCGTTCAAGTACCACGTCGATCCGGCGGAGCTGCGCCGCCGGGTGGCGCCGCCACCAAGCGCCGCCTGAACGCCGCGCTCGTGGCATCGACACGCGCGCGAAAAGCCGCGGTGGCTACACTGAGTCGTGACGTGTTACAAGCCCCCGCCTCGAAGGAGAGACCTCTTGGAATCCGATCGCCTGACCGTCGGCGTCGCCGCCCGGCTTTCGCGCTACCTGCAGGTGCTCACCCAGGCGAAGAAGCAGGGCCGCGACTCGATCTCGTCGCAGGAGATCGGCGAGTACACGAACGTGAACGCCACGCAGATCCGGCGCGACCTGTCCGGGTTCGGCAAGTTCGGCAAGCGCGGGGTGGGCTACAACATCGACTTCCTGGTCGACCGAGATCCGCAAGATCCTGCGGACGTCCGGCCAGCACAACATCGTGCTCATCGGCGCCGGGTCGCTCGGCCGGCGATCGCGTCGTCGCCGCATCGTTCGCCGACCACGGCTTCAACATCGCGGGCGTGTTCGACTCCGATCCGGCCAAGGTCGGCACGGAGATCGGCGATCGCTCGCGTGCAGGACATGTCGCGACCTGCCGGCCGTCGATCCGCGACCGCAACGTCATCGTCGGCGTGCTGGCGGTGCCCGAGGAGGCCGCGCAGGAGGCCGCCGACCGGCTCGTCGCGCGCGGGCGTGAAGATCATCTTCAACTACTCCGACGCGCTCATCGACACGCCGGCCGACGTCACGGTGCACCGGTCGAGCCCGGTCGTCGAGATCCTGCACGCGCTCTACTTCCACCTGACGTAGTCGACCCGGCTCGTAGGGAGGTCGCCGGCGTGCGGCTCGATTCTGTGGCACGGCTACCTGCTCGAGGGCACCGGCTCGAACATCTACACGCAGCACGTCGCGCGGGCGTGGGGACGGCTGGGGCACGACGTGGTCGTCGTCTGCCAGGAGCCGCGGCCGGAGCGGTTCGCGCTCGGCCGCGAACGTGCGGGTCGTGCGGCCCGACGTCGGGCCGCTGCTCCCGACCTTCGTCCTCGACCGCTACGAGGGCATCGAGGCCCGCCACGTGGCCGACATGACGCCGGCCGAGCTCGAGCTGTTACGTCGACCGCGAACGTCGCCGGGCGGTGGCGCGCGAGCCCGCCGACGGCGCCGGTACCGACCTCGTGCTGGCAAACCACGTGCTCATGGGCGGTCCCGTCGCGGCGCGCGGCCTGCGCCGGCGGCACGACCCTACGCCGTCAAGATCCACGGCTCCGAGCTCGAGTACGCGATCCGCGGCCGTCCGCAGCTCGCGGCGCTGGCCGTCGCACTCGCTCGCCGGCGCGAGCGCGCCGTCTTCGCCGGCTCGGGCCACATCGTCGAGGTGACCGAGGAGCTGCTCGGGAAGGGCCTACCAGCGACCGAATCCGGATCGTGCCGCCCGGGGTCGACACCGACGCGTTCCATCCGGGCGGAGGCGACCTTGCCGGCGCTGATCGCCGACTGCTCGGGCAGAGACGCGGCGGCGCCGTATCCGGGCCGGCCGGCCGAGCGGGCTCGCCGACGCCGACGCCGGCGACCGGCTCGCGGGCGTCGGCCGCTTCGTCCTCTACTTCGGCAAGCTCATGCGCCAGAAGGGCGTCCACCTGCTGCTCGAGGCATGGCGGGACGTCGGGCCGCGGCATCCCGGATGTCGGCGCTCGTGGTCGTCGGCTTCGGCGACGCCCGGGCCGAGCTCGAGGCGATGCCCGCCGAGCGCCGATCTTCACCGGGGCGATGGACCACGAGCAGCTGCAGCTGCTGGTGCCGCTGGCCGACGCGGTGGTCGTGCCGTCGGTGCTGCCCGAGGCGTTCGGGATGGTCGCGGCCGAGGCCGCGGCCTGCGGTGTCCTCCCGATCGTGGCCGACCACTCGGGTCTGGCCGAGGTCGCGGCCGGGCTGGGTGAGGCCGGGATCACGTTCGACGGTTCGAGCGCCGACCTGGCGCGCGGCTGGACGCGTTGCTGGACCTGGCCCCGGAGGAGCGGCGCGCGGCTGGGCGCGGTCGCCCGCGCGGCCGTGGTCGCCCGCTGGAGCTGGGAGGGGATCGCCCAGCGCCTGCTCGACGGCGCCTCTGACGGTGAGTCCTCAAGCCGGCCTCCGCGGCCGCCGATACCGCCGCTGTGAACGCTTCCGCCCCCCGCGGACTGCGGCGACTCGCCATCCCCCGCCGGCGACGCCGGGACGGCACCGCCGCGGACCCCGTTCCGCACCCTCTGGGACGCGGCGTTCGAGCCGCTCCTGGCTCACGTCGACGGCCAGATCGTCGACGTCAACCCGGCCTTCTCGCAGACGTTCGGCTACACGGCCGACGAGGCGCTGCGACCTGACCGTGCTCGACCTGGCGGCGCCCGCGGAGCGGGCCGCCCTGGCCGAGCGCATCCGGATCGGGGAGCCGTCCCCGTTCGAGCTCATCGGCGCCACGAAGGCGGGCGACGCCGCGCTACCTCGAGGTCTCCGCCCGCCGAGCGCCGCCAGCGGCAGGACGGGCGCGGGATGCTCGCGCTGCGCGACGTCACCGACCGCCGTCAGGCCGAGGAGGAGGCGGGCGTGCTCGCGTTCCAGTACGCGGCCGACCTGACCGTCGTCGCCGAGGTGGCCCGGCGGCTGCCGCGGACGGCCGACGCCGCATCGGCCCGCGCCGCGATCTGCGAGGCCGCCCTCGAGGTGTGCGACGGCGCGATGGCCGTGCTCATGGAGCCGGACGGCGCCGGGCAACCTGGTGTCGACCGGCCATCGCCGGGCGCCCATGCCGAGCCGCTGATGCGTGCCGATGGACGCACACGAGCTCGGCCACCGCCCAGGTGTTCGCGTCACCGGGAGCCACTTCTTCGCCGACCTCTCCACCCACGGCGGCGTCTCGCCCCAGCTCGTCGAGGCCACGGGCGCTCGTCACGGCGCTGTGGCAGCCGGTGCTGCGCGACGGCGATCCCGTCGGCGTGCTGCTGGTGGCGTGGGATCGCGGCATGTGCACGCTGATCTCCGACCGCGCCGCGGCGGTCGTCGGCCTGTTCGCCGCCGAGGCGGCCGTCGCGATCGAGCGGGTCGACATGCTGGCCCGGCTGGACGAGCTGAACACGGCCCTCGCCCAGCAGGTCGAGGCGCTGCGGCTCTCCGACCAGTTCAAGTCGGACTTCGTCTCGAGCGTCTCGCACGAGCTGCGCACGCCGCTGGCGTCGATCCTCGGCTACACTCGACATCCTCGTCGAACGGCGAGGTGGGCGAGATGACCGACCGACCAGGCCGAGTTCCTGGACATCATCGACCAGAACGCGCGCCGGCTGCTCGACGTTGATCAACGACCTGCTGACGCTGTCCGGCCTCGAGAGCGGGCAGATGGTGATCCGGCCCGAGCCGATCGACCTGTGCGAGCTCGTGCGCGGGAACGTCAACATCCACACCCCGGCGGTGACGGCCCGAAGCCAGCGCCTCGACGTGCGCCTGCCCGGGCACGCCGGTCGATCGCCGTCGTCGACTCCGACCGGATCTCGCAGGTGCTCGACGAACCTGGTCTCGAACGCCATCAAGTTCACGCCGGACGAGCGGCAGCCTCGGGATCGCCCTCGAGGTCGACGGACGGCGAGGCCGTCCTGCGCGTCTCCGACTCCGGCATCGGGATCTCCGAGGACGACCGCGCAGCGCCTGTTCGAGCGCTTCTTCCGCGCCGGGCAACGCCGTCGAGCAGGCGATCCCGGGCACCGGCCTCGGCCTCGCGATCTGCAAGGGCATCGTCGACGCCCACGCCGGCCGCATGGGCCTCGAGTCCGCGCTCGGCGAGGGCACGACGGTGACCGTCCGCCTGCCGCTGGCCGTGGCCGACATCTAGACGGGAGTGCGCCTCGGCGCCGACCGGCTGTACCATTTGCCGCATGCATCCCGTTGCCTTCCTCATCGGCAAGGGCGCGACGCCGAAGCTGGCTTCGGCCGTGATCTGGGGCTCGGGAGTCTCAGTGGCGCTGCCGGCCGGCCTGTGGTTCGTGGATAAGCCGGTCGCACAGGCCGTGCTGATCGTCATCGCGATCTCCGCCCCGCGGGCCATCCTTTGCGTGGTGGCTCAGTGGGGCCGTTCCGGTGGCGGGGCGGTTTTCTCCGAGTACCGCGCGTGGCCGGCGCTGCGCCGACAGTCCTGATCTGGACTGGATGAACCGAGGTTTCGCCGACGAGGCGCAACCCGCCCAAGCGGGTATCGTGCCACGGCCGATGGGTGAGACCCCCAAGATCAGCGACCCGCTCGAGGCCCTCGCCGCCGCCAGGGCGTCCTTCGAGGACGGCGAGGACTTCACCGTGGGCGTCGAGGAGGAGTTCGCCATCCTCGAGCCCGAGCGCCTGAACATGACTGCCGGCTTCGAGCGGTTCGACGCGGCCACGAAGACGGGCCCGCTCGCCGGGATGGTGGCCGGGGAGCTGATCCGCTCCGAGGTCGAGGTGCGCACGGGCCGGTGCGAGTCGTTCGCCGAGGCGGCCGAGACGATGGCGCGGCGGCGGCTCGACCTCCTGGACGTGGCCGACCGGCTCGGCTACCGGCTGTCGGCGGCGGGGACGCACCCGTTCGCGCGCTGGCAGGACCAGGAGGTGATCGACACCCCGCACTACCACCTGGTCGAGGCGACGCTCCGCTACGTGGCCTGGCGCAACAACACGTTCGGCATCCACGTGCACACGGGCATCCGCGGCGCCGACCGGGCGATCGCGGTCTCGAGCGCCCTGCGCTGCGTCCTGCCCGAGCTCCTGGCCGCGTCGTGCAGCTCGCCGTGGCTGGAAGGCCGCCACACGCACCTCCAGTCGACGCGCACGCAGATCTTCACGCGCTTCTTCCCGCGCTGCGGCATCCCCGACCGGTTCGACGACTGGGATGAGTACGCCCGCTTCGTGCGCTTCCTGATCGCCACCCGCTCGATCCGCGAGCACACCGAGATCTGGTGGAGCGTGCGCCCGCACCAGGCGTTCCCGACGGTCGAGGTGCGCATCTGCGACGCCCAGCCGGAGTTCGACCGTGCGGTCGCGCTGTCGGGGCTGATGACGGCGCTGTCGGCCCACTACGCCCGCGGCCTACGACGAGGGCCGTCCGCTGCCCGCGCACCCCGACCGGTTGCTCGAGGAGAACCTGTGGCGGGCGATCCGGTGGGGCATGACCGGCGAGCTGATCGACCTCGACGCCGGCGTGGCCGTGCCGGCGCGGGCGCGGCTCGAGGCGCTCGTCGAGGAGGTGGCGCGATGTCGCCTCGGAGATCGGTATCGCGCCGTACCTGGCGCCGCTGTCCGGGCCGACCGCCGCGGAGACGTACGCCGCCGAGCTCGAGGCGGGCGCGACCGTGCGACGACGTGTGGCCGCGAGCCGTCGAGCGTACGCGCGAGTCGGTCGTGGAGTGGCTGTCCGTGAGAGAGGAGGGGACGGGATGAGCGAGGACGAGCAGCGCGCCCAGGAGGCGGCTGCCGAGTTCATGCGCACCGTGCCGGTGCAGGACGTGGTCGTCTCGATGGTGCAGACCGTCTTCGACGTCGGCTACCGCCGCACCGGGCTCGTCGGCGGCGCGGGGACGAGCGCGACCTCGCCCAGACCGCGCTTGCGATCGAGACCGTGCGCGCGCTCCTGCCGGTGCTCGAGCGGGTGCTCGACGCCGCCGTCCATGACGACGCTGCGCTCGGCGCTCTCCGAGCTGCAGCTGGCCTACGCCGACGCCGCCGAGCAGGGCGCCGCGCCCGCCGACACGCCGCAGGCCGCCGAGCCGCCGCCCGCCGCCGGCGAGCCGGGGGAGGCGCAGGAGCCGCCGCCGGCGGGGAGGGTCCCATCACGCCCGAGCGGCCGAGGATCTGGACACCCGGAGGTGACGTATGAGCGCGACGGCCGAGATCGGCGTGTTCGGGGGATCGGGGTTCTACTCGTTCCTCGAGCGACGCCGAGGAGGTCGACGGTGGACACGCCCTACGGGCCGACGTCCGACCGCTTCACCATCGGCGACGATCGGCGGCAAGCGGGTGGCGTTCCTGCCCCGCCACGGCCGCAACCACCAGCTGCCGCCGCACGCGATCCCCTACCGGGCGAACCTGTGGGCGATGCGCGAGCTGGGCGTGCGCCGCCTGATCGGGCCGTGCGCGTCGGGCAGCCTCGACCCGCGACCTGCCGCCGGGGACGTTCGTGGTCTGCGACCAGTTCGTCGACCGCACGAGCGGCCGCGCCGACACGTTCTACGACGGCCCGGTGACGACGCACGTCTCCGCCGCCGACCCGTACTGCCCCGACCTGCGCAGCATCCTGCTCGAGACCGGCCGCGCGCAGGGCCTCGACATCCGCGACGGCGGCACCGTGGTCGTGATCCAGGGCCCGCGCTTCTCGACCCGGGCCGAGAGCAAGTGGTTCTCGGCGATGGGCTGGGGCGTCATCAACATGACCGCCTACCCCGAGGGCTGGCTCGCCCGCGAGCTCGGCCTCTGCTACGCCAACGTCTCGCTGATCACCGACTACGACGTCGGCCTCGAGGACGACGCGAGCATCGAGCCCGGTCAGCCACGAGGCGGTCGTGGAGGTGTTCACGGAGAACAACGACCGGCTGCGGCGGCTGCTGTTCGAGGCGATCCCCAGGATCGGGCCGCAGCCGTCGGACATGTGCGCGAACGCGCTCGAGGGCGCGCGCTTCTAGCGGGTGCCCACGTTCGAGGGCTCGGAGGCCCGCATTCACTACGTCCAGCACGGGACGGGGCCCGACATCGTCTGGGTGTCCGGCGGCGGCGGGCTCGCGACCGACTGGCATCCGTACCAGATCCCGTTCTTCGAGCGCGAGTTCCGCAACACGACGTTCGACAACCGCGGCATCGGCAGCACCTAGTGCGACGCCCCGATGCCGTGGCCGATCGAGGCGTTCGCGCGCGACGCTGCGGAGCTGATCGAGGCCGCCTGCACGCCGCCGGTCGCGATCGTCGGGCTCTCGCTCGGCGGCGCGATCGTGCAGCAGGTCGCGATCGACCGCCCCGACCTGCTGCGCTGCTGCATCACCATGGGCACCGGCGCCCGCAGCGTCGGCTGGGGGTGGGACTACCAGAAGGCCGAGATCGACTGGCGCAAGCAGGGCAACCGCCTGGACGGCATGATGGCCGTGGCCCACAACGCGATGATGATGTACCCGGCCAAGGTGCTCGGCGACCGCGAGCTGTGGCCGAAGCTGCGGGCAGACCTCGAGTCGTGGCTCTCGACCGACGACAACGAGCGCTCGCTGATCCCGCAGTGGGAGGCGAGCCTGCTCTACGACCAGATGCAGGCGCTGCCGGCCTGCCCGGTGCCGATGCACGTCATCGCCTTCTCGGAGGACGTGCAGGCCCCGCCGCAGGACGGGCGCGAGGTGGCCGAGCTGGCGGCGGCGGGCTCCTACCACGAGTTCGAGGGCATGGGGCACTGCTCGATCTACGGCCATGCCCAGGACGTGCTGAACCCGTTCATCCGCGGTCTGGTGCTGCGATATCACTGAACGGGATTTGGGTACCGAGGCCGCTGTTACAATCCCGCGGCTCATTTTTCCGCATTCCGTCCCTCTCGTTCACACCAAGGAGTCCACCACGTGAGTTCGCTCGCTAGCCATGCCGTGCTGATCTCCCTCATCTGCGGCGCGCTCGCTGTCGTGTACGGCCTTGCCCTCACCCGCTGGGTGCTCAGCCAGTCCGCCGGTACCGAGCGGATGCAGGAGATCTCCGCAGCCATCCAGGAGGGCGCTGCCGCCTACCTGAAGCGCCAGTACACGACCATCGCCGGCGTGGCCCTGGTCGTGTTCATCCTGATCGGGGTCGCCGGCACGTGGACGTCCGACCTGGGCTGGAAGGTGGCGTTCGGGTTCCTGATCGGGGCGGTGCTCTCGGCGCTCACGGGCTTCATCGGCATGAACGTGGCGGTGCGCTCGAACGTCCGCACGGCCGAGGCGGCCAAGTCGGGCCTCGCGCCGGCGCTCTCGATCGCCTTCAAGGGCGGCACGGTCACGGGCATCCTCGTCGTCGGCCTCGGCCTGCTCGGCGTCGCCGCCTACTTCGGCATCCTGGACGCGATCGGCTCGGGCACGCAGTCCCACCGCGACCTTGAGACCACCAAGGCGCTCGTCGGGCTGGCGTTCGGCGGATCGCTGATCTCGGTCTTCGCCCGGCTTGGCGGCGGCATCTTCACCAAGGCCGCCGATGTCGGCGCCGACCTGGTCGGCAAGATCGAGGCCGGCATCCCCGAGGACGATCCCCGCAACCCGGCCGTGATCGCCGACAACGTGGGCGACAACGTCGGCGACGACGCCGGTATGGCCGCCGACCTGTTCGAGACCTACGCGGTGACCGTGGTCGCGTCGATGTTCCTCGGCGCGCTGTTCGGAAACCACGACGCCGTCATGCTGCCGCTGCTCCTGGCCGCCTTCTCGATCCCGGCGTCGATCGTCGGGACGTACCTCGTGCGCCTCTACGGCGGCATCAGCGTGATCTCGGCGCTGTACGTGGGCGTGATCGTCTCGGCGGTGCTCTCGGCCCTGATCTACATCCCCGTCATCATGAACGTCGCCAAGCACTTCGGGTCGTTCACGGACGGTGCCAGCGCAAGCAAGATCTACTTCTGCGGGCTGATCGGGCTCGTGATCACGGCCCTCATCGTCGCGATCACCGAGTACTACACCGGCACCCGCTTCGGGCCCGTCAAGCGCATCTCCGAGCAGTCGCTGACCGGGCACGCGACGAACATCATCGCGGGCCTGGCCGTGGGCATGCAGGCGACGGCTCTCCCGGTGATCGTGATCGCGGTCGGCACGGTGGGGGCGTTCAAGCTGGCCGGGATCTACGGCATCGCGATCGCCGTCACGTCCATGCTCTCGATGGCGGGGATGATCGTGGCGCTGGACGCGTTCGGCCCGATCACCGACAACGCGGGCGGCATCGCCGAGATGGCCGACCTGCCGCACGAGGTGCGCGACCAGGTGACCGATCCACTCGACGCCGTCGGCAACACCACGAAGGCCGTGACCAAGGGCTACGCGATCGGCTCGGCGGGCCTGGCGGCGCTGGTGCTGTTCCAGTCCTACAGCGACGAGCTGGGGAAGAAGGTCGGGCACACGGTGACGTTCACGATCAACGACCCGTGGGTGCTCGCGGGCCTGCTGATCGGCGGCCTGATGCCGTTCCTGTTCGCATCGCTCGCGATGGACGCGGTCGGCCGCACGGGCGGCCTCGTCGTCCAGGAGGTGCGGCGCCAGTTCCGCGAGATCCCGGGGATCATGGAGGGGACCGCCAGGCCCGACTACGCGCGCTGCGTCGACCTGGTGACGCGATCGGCGATCCGCGAGATGCAGCTGCCGGCGCTGATCCCCGTGGTCGTCCCGATCGTCGTCGGCCTGATCTCCTACCAGGCCCTGGGCGGGCTGCTGGTGGGGACGATCGTGACCGGCCTCTTCCTGGCCATCTCGATGACCTCGGGCGGCGGCGCATGGGACAACGCCAAGAAGCTGATCGAGGACGGCGCCCACGGCGGCAAGGGCTCCGAGGCCCACGCCGCGTCGATCACGGGCGACACCGTCGGCGATCCGTACAAGGACACCGCCGGGCCGGCCATCAACCCGATGATCAAGATCACGAACATCGTCGCGATCCTGATCATCCCGCTCCTGGCGCGATGAGAGCCGGGGAGGGTCCCCGCCTCGGGCGGGGATCCTCCCCATCCTTCTCAGCTGACCCAACCGCAATAATCACCGCATGCCGCTGAAGCGCCGCCAGGCCGGGGGGCTCCACCGAGTGCTCGGGACGGCCGCGCTGTTCTCGACGGCGTACGGGAACGTCGGCTCGTCGATCTACTACGCGCTCGGCCTGGTCACGGTCTACGCGCTCGGGATGACGCCCGTCGCGTTCGCCGTCTCGGGCGCGATCTTCTTCTTCACCGCGGTCACCTACGCCGAGGCAACGGCCCGCTTCCCCGAGGCGGGCGGCTCGTCGTCGTTCACGCGACACGCGTTCAACGAGGCTGGTGTCGTTCTTCGCCGGTTGGGCGCAGATGCTGAACTACACGGTCACGATCGCGATCTCGGCGATCTTCGTCCCGCACTACCTGAACAAGTTCGATCCCAGCCTGCACCTGATCGGGCACCCGTGGGACATCGTCGGCGGCGCCGTCGTGGTCGCGTTGCTCGTCGCGATCAACATCGTCGGCGTGAAGGAGGCCGCGGGGCTGAACATCTTCCTGGCGCTGACCGACCTGGGCACGCAGGCGTTGCTCGTGATGATCGGACTCGTCACGGTGTTCAGCCCACACGTCCTCCAGACGAACATTCACCTCGGCACCGCGCCGACATGGAGCAACTTCATCGTGTCGATCCCGGTGGCGATGGTGGCCTACACCGGTATCGAGACGGTCTCGAACATGGCCGAGGAGGCCATCGACCCGCCCCGCCACGTCCCCAGGTCGATCATGTACGTCGTGCTGGCGGTGTTCGCGATCTACGCGTTCCTGCCGTCGGTCGCGCTCTCGGCGCTGCCGGTGAAGCCCGCGACGCCGGAGCAGGTCGCCAACTCGCACAGCTCGGTGCTCTCGTGCCCGAAGGCGGTGAAGCTGCACGAGCCGACGTCCGACCTGGCCTGCAAGTTCGCGGGCGATCCCGTCGCCGGCCTGGTCGAGCATCTGAGCATCCCGGACACGATCAAACAGGGCCTGGGCTACTACGTCGCCATCCTCGCGGCCACGATCCTGATCATTGCGACGAACGCGGGGATCATCGGCGTGTCGCGGCTCACCTACTCGATGGGCCAGCACCGCCAGCTGCCCGAGGCGATCCGCCGCGTCCACCCGAGGTTCAACACGCCGTACGTCGCGATCATCCTTTACAGCGTGATCGCCGTGCTCCTGATGATCCCGCCGGGGGCGATCGCGTTCCTCGGGAACCTGTACGCGTTCGGGGCGATGCTCTCGTTCACCCTCGCGCACGCCTCCGTGATCAAGATGCGGCGGACGATGCCGTCGGCGGACTTGCCCTGGCGGGGGCCGCTGTCGTTCCAGGTCGGCTCGTACGACCTGCCCCTGTTCGCCGTGCTCGGGTTCATCGGTTGCGGGGCCTCATGGCTGGTCACAGTCGCGCTCCACTTCAGCGATGGCGTCGCCCCGGTCGGCATGGCCTGGCTCGCGGTCGGGATGGTCGTCTACATCGTCTACCGCCACACCCAGCACCTGCCGCTGACCGAGACCGTCCTCGCCCAGCGGGTGCTGGTTGGTCCCGCCGTCGAGGTCGAGTACCGGTCGATCCTGCTGCCGTTGACCGCCCACCGGGTGACCGACGAGATGACGGCGACCGCGCTCCGGCTCGCCGCGGAGTCGGGCACGAAGCTGGTCGCCCTCTATCCCATCCCGGTGCCGATGAACCTGCCGCTCTCTGCGCCGATGGACGCCGACGTGCACAAGGCCGAGCACGAGCTGCAGGAGGCGGCGGCGCTCGGCCGCGAGTACGGGGTGGTCGTGATCCCGCGCATCGTCCGCACGCGCAACGTCGGGGAGGCGATCGTCGACGAGGCCCGGCGCCGGCGGGCGGAGATCATCGTGCTCGGCGCCGAGCAGCGTAAGCGCGGCGGCGAGCGCATGTTCGGGAAGGTCATCGACTACGTCCTTCGCAACGCCGACTGCCGGGTGATGGTCGGCACCCAGCCGACCGGGTAAAGCGGATGCTGCTCGTGAACCGCATCCTGGCGGCGGCCTTCATCCTCATCGGGGTGGCGCTGCTGATCGAGACGGCCATCCTCGGCGGCGGCCAGGTCGGGTTCATCGCCGGCGCCGTCTTCATCGCGCTCGGCCTTCTGCGGAGGCGGGCGATGCGCCCGGGGCCGCGCGCGTGAGCGATGTCGAATTCGGGCGCCGCCGTTCGTCCACCTTGACGGAGCGGCCAAACCGCGGCCGCGGAGACGAAGGGAGACCCCGATGAAGTACCTGCTTGCGATCTACGCCGACGAGTCGGAGTGGGCCGGCCTGGGGGACGAGGGTCGCCAGGCGATGTACGAGGAGTACGCGCAGGTGTCCGAGGACATGGGCCGGCGCGGCATGATGATCGACGGCGCCGAGCTGCGGCCGACCAGCGCCGCGACCACCGTCCGCATCCGTGACGGCCGCACGATGGTCACCGACGGCCCGTTCGCCGAGACCAAGGAGCAGCTCGGCGGCTACTTCGTGGTCGAATGCGAGTCGATCGACGAGGCCATCGAGGCGGCCGGGAAGCTGCCCACCGCCCGGCACGGATCGATCGAGGTGCGGCCATTGATCGAGCGGTAGCAGCGCCCGAGGCGGCCGCCGCCGCGTTCCGCGAGCACTGGGGACGCGCGGTTGCGGCGCTCATGCGCCGCTTCGGCGACCCCGACCTGGCCGAGGAGTCGGTGCAGGAGGCGTTCGGGCGGGCGGCCGCCCGGTGGACGGTCGAGGGGACACCGGGCTCGCCGCTCGGCTGGATCGTCGCGACGGCCGGGAACGTCGCCATCGACCGCCTCCGCCGCGAGCGGGCGCTGCGCGAGCGGCTCCCGGCGCTCGCGGCGGAGCCCGCCCGGCCCGACCCGGACCCTTTCGAGGAGCAGGACACCGTGCCCGACGACCGACTGGAGCTGATCTTCACCTGCTGCCACCCGGCACTCTCGGCCGAGGCCAGCGTCGCGCTGACGCTGCGCCTCGTGGCCGGGCTCTCGACGGCCGAGATCGCCCGCGCCTTCCTCGTCCCGGAGCCCTCGATGGCCCAGCGGCTGGTGCGGGCGAAGGCGAAGATCCGGATGGCCGGCATCCCGTTCCGGCGGCCGCCCGGCCACCTGCTGGCCGACCGGCTCGACCACACGGCCGCCGTCATCTACCTGGTCTTCAACGAGGGCTACTCCGGCGTCGTCGGGCGGCGACGTCGTCCGCCGCGATCTGTGCGACGAGTCGATCCGGCTCGCGCGGGTGCTCGTGTCGCGCGCTGCCGGCCGAGCCCGAGGCGCGCGGGCTGCTGGCGCTGATGCTCCTCCACCACGCGCGCGCCGCCACCCGGACCACGGCGGAGGGAGCGATCGTCCTGCTCGAGCACCAGGACCGCGGCCGCTGGGATGCGGCCATGATCCGCGCCGGTTCGGCCGAGCTGCGCCGGGCGGAGCGGGCCGGCGCGCCTGGGCCCTACCAGCTCCAGGCGGCGATCGCCGAGCAGCACGCCTGTGCCCGCACGTTCGCGCAGACCGACTGGGTGCGGGTCGCCGCTCTGTACGCCGAGCTCGCCGCCGTCGCCCCCTCGCCGGTGGTCGACCTGAACCACGCCGCCGCGGTGTCGATGGCGACGGGCCGGCGCACGGGCTTGCGCTCGTCGACGCGCTGGCCGCAGAGGGCGCGCTCGACCGCTACCACCACCTGCAGGCCGCCCGGGCGGACATGCTGCGCCGGCTCGGCCGCCCCGCCGAGGCGCTCGCGGCCTACACGCGCGCGCTCGAGCTCGCTCCGGGGAGGCGCCGAGCGCGCGTTTCTCGAGCGCCGCCGGGCCGAGATGCAGCGCGCGCTGCAGTAGCAACCCGCCAAACGGGGTCAGACCCCTTCTGGCGGGGCCGGGCGTGTCAGTATTCTCCGCGCAATGGCGCGCAAGATCCCGTCTCTGGGCCGGTTCCTGGGCGCCCCGTCGCTGTACGCGATGGCCTACGGCGAGATCTCCTCGTCGCTCTACTACGCGCTCGGCCTCACGGCCGTCTACGCGCTCTCGCTGACGCCGGTCGTCTTCCTCGCCGCCGGTCTCCTCTTCGCCCTCGCGGCGGCGGCGTACGCCGAGGGCGGCGCGACCATCCCCGAGCCGGGCGGCTCCTCGGCCCTCGCCCGGCGGGCGTGGGGCGACCTGGTCGGGTTCATCGCCGGGTGGGCGACGGTGCTCGACTTCGTGATCACGATCTCGCTCTCGGCGCTCTTCCTGCCCCACTACGTCGCCGGCGCGCTGGGACAGCGGCGACGCGCTCCCGGTGCGCGAGGCGGCCGCCTATGCCGTCGCGATCCTCGTCGTCATCACGGTCGTGCGGCTGGTCCGTCGCACCGACGATCTACACGGTCGGCGTCGTGGTGGCGGCGCTCGACCTGGTCGTGCAGGTGAGCCTGGCGGTGCTCGGGCTCGCGCTCCTCTTCTCCTGGAGCTCGCTCACGCGCAACATCGACCTCGGGACCGTGCCGACCTGGAACTCGCTCGCGTTCTCGTTCCCGATCGCGATGATCGGCTACACCGGCCTCGAGAAGGTGAGCAGCGTGGCGGCGTACGCGAAGGATCCCGAGCGATCCGTGCCCGACAGCGTCCGCTCGTCGGTCTTCACGGTCGTCATCGTCTACGCCGCGGTGGCAACCGCCGCCGTCTCGGCCTTCCCGACCCACCCCGATCCGACCAAGACCGCGCAGGGCACGTCCCTGCTCGCCACCAAGTGGGTGAACGCGCCCATGCTCGGGCTCGCCGAACGGATCGGCACGCACGCGCCGCACTGGATCGCGGTCGCCCTGCGCGTCGGCGTCGGCGCCACCGCCTGCGCGATCCTGCTGCTCGCGATCTCGACCAGCTTCTCCGGCTGCGGCCGCCTGGCGGAGGCGATGGGCCGTCACGACCAGCTCCCGCCGGTGTTCGGCCGCACCAGCCGGCGCGCTGCTGCATCCGCCCGCGGCGATCCTCAGCGTGGGGGTGCTCGCGATCGGGTTCATCGTCGTCGGCGCCCTCTACCACGGCCAGGAGGCGCTGACGCTGGCCTCGCTCTACAGCTTCGGCATCCTGATCGCGTTCATGCTGACGCAGGCGTCGGTCGTGTGGCTGCGCATCGTCGAGCCCGACTTGCCGCGCCCGTTCATGATGAAGGGCAACGTGTGGATGCGGGGGAGGCTGATCCCGGTCACCTCGGTCGTGGGCACGGTGCTCGCGTTCGTCGCATGGGTGGTCGCGCTCGGGACGCACCCCGGCGCCCGGGTCGTCGGCCCGCTCTGGATGGTCGCCGGGCTGGCCGTGTACGTCGTCGTCCGCGTGCGGGCGCGCCTTCCGATCATCGAGCGCGTCGACCAGGCGCTGCCTCCGCCCCCGGACGTGACCGACGTCGCCTACTCGACGATCGTCGTCCCGCTCGAGCGGCTGGACGCGGTGGCGGAGGAGACGATGGCCGCGTCGTGCCGGCTCGCGGTCGACTCGGGGGCGGTGGTCGTCGGCGTGAGCGCGATCTACATCCCGGTGAAGGAGCCGATCGACACGCCGATGCCGGAGCGCGAGCGCGAGGTGGAGGAGGTGCAGGAGCTGGCCCGGTCGCTCGCCTCGGAGTACGGCGTCGAGTACCGCTCCGTCGTCTCCCGCACCCGCAGCCCCGGCCGGCTGGTGGTCGATGCCGCCATCGAGTACGGCGCCCAGCTGATCATGGTGGGCTCGCCGTACAAGCGCCGCCTCGCGCGCAGCCTGCACGAGGAGTTCTTCGGCCAGACGGTGGACTTCATCCTCCGCAAGGCCCCATGCCGCGTGATCGTGACGCACTTTCCGGCGGAAGTTGCAGGAGAGTCGGCAAGTGTGTAAAGTCTTGTCAACTTGAGACGCGCACACCTCCTCGATCCCGATCTGCGCCGCCTGATGACCTCCGCCGTCCTGGTGGTCGCAGGCATCGAAGCCACCGCGATCGTGCTGGCGCTGAGCGTCCTTCGGATGACCGGGAGCACGTACTGGGTCTCCGCGGTGCTGGCGGCATCGCTCGGCCTGGCCATGCTCCTCGGCCCCTTCGGCGGCGTCGTCGCCGACCGCTACGACCGCCGGCGGGTGCTGGTGGGCGTGGCACTGGCCGAGACGGTCATCTTCGCGACGGCGGCCCTCGCCGCCACCCGCCCGTGGGAGCTGCTGGCGGCCGCCGCACTCGCCGCCATCGCCGCGGTCCCGTATGGGCCCGCTCAGGCGGCGGCGGTGCAGGCCCTGATCTCCGACGAACGCCTGCCGGGGGCGAACGCGGCGTTGTTCGGCTCGAATCAGGTGGCGGTGCTGGTGGCTCCCGCGGCGGCGGGTCTCGTCTTCGCCCTCGTCGGCGGGCGCGCGGCGATGGCCGCGATCGCCGTGGCCTACGCGTGCGCGGCGCTTGCAGTGGCGCGCCTGCGCGGCGACACCCGGCCCGAGCCGGAGCCGCGGCGCGGCTTCGTGCGCGAGGCCTCTGCCGGGTTCGGCGCGCTCGTCCGGGCGCGGATGGTCTTCACGACCACCGTCGCCGTGGCCATCATGATCGCCGTGGACGGCGCCGTGGTCGTGGCGATGATCCCCCTCGCCGCGTCGTTCCACACCGGCGGCAGCGGCTTCGGCATCGAGATGAGCGCCTGCGGCCTGGGCATGCTGGCCGGCTCGTGGCTCGGCGGCCGGCTGACCGCCCGCCGCGATCCGCTCCACGTCTTCGCCGCCGGCTCGGCGGCATTCGGCTTCGGCATCGGCATGGTGGCGATCGCGCCGGCCTTCGGTGTCGTGCTCGCGGGCCTGGCCCTCTCCGGCGCCGGCAACGGGCTCTTCGGCACCGCCGAGATGCTGATCTACCAGCGCCACCTGCCCAACCGCCTGATGGGCCGCGTCCGGGCGGCGGCCGTCTCGATCCTGAATGGCACCTACGCCCTCTCGATGGTGTGCGCGGGCACGCTGATCCACACGTTCGGCGTGAGCGGCGTGTTCGCGCTGGGCGGCGCCGCGGGCGCCCTCGCCACGGCCGTCGTGGTGGCCGCGGCCGTCAGGCCGAGCGTACGAGCACCGGCAGCGCTACCGGCGCAGATCGGCTGAAGCCGAGCCCGGCGACCGCACGTGCGGCCGCTCGCACCGACCCCTCGCGGGCGGTGTGGGTGAGGATCACGATGTGCACGCCGCGGCCGGAGTGCTGCACGACCTGGGCCACGGAAACGCCCTCCTTTGCGAGCGCCTGGGCCACCTGGGCCAGCACGCCCGGCTCGTCGTCCACCTCGAAACGCAGGTAGAAGGGGCTGCGCAGCTCGTCGAGCGGGAGCCGGTGCAGCTCCCGGTAGTAGCCGTCGTGCTGCAGGAACCCGGTGCCGGACGTGCCGATCACGGCGAGCAGGTCGCCGATCACCGCCGTCGCGGTCTCCTCGCCGCCGGCGCCGGGGCCCTCAAGGATCACCTCGCGGATCGAGCTCCCCCGCAGCATCACGGCGTTGAACGCGCCCTGGACCGACGCGAGTGGGTGGCCGGCGTCGAGGAGGCAGGGGTGCACGCGGGCGCACACGGCGTCGCCGACCTGCATCGCCGATGCGATCAGCTTCACCTGGTAGCCGAGCTCCGAGGCGTGGCGGACGTCGACCAGGTCGAGGCCGTCGATGCCGACGTGGTCGACCTCGTCCGTGTGCACGCGGGTGTGGAAGGCGATCGACGCCAGGATTGCGATCTTCGCCGCCGCGTCGGCGCCGGTCACGTCCTCCGTCGGGTCGGCCTCCGCGTAGCCGAGCTCCTGCGCCTCGTGCAGCGCGGCTGCGTAGGTGTCCCCGGCGGTGACCATGCGGGTCAGGATGAAGTTCGTGGTGCCGTTCACGATGCCGTCGATGCGGTGGACGCCGGAGACGATCAGCGACTCGCGCAGCACCTTCACGACCGGGATCGCGGCGCACACGCTGGCCTCGAAGCGCAGCTGCACGCCCCGCCGCTCGGCCTCGGCGAAGAGCTCCTCGCCGTGGCGGGCGAGCAGCTGCTTGTTGGCCGAGACGACCGACTTGCCGGCGGCCATCAGCTCGAGCAGGTACGTGCGCGTCGGCTCGATGCCGCCCATCACCTCGGCGACGACGCTGATCGACGGATCGTCGCGCAGGCGGGCAAAGTCGGTGGTGAGCAGTCCGGCCGGCGCCGACCGTTGCCGGGCCGGGTCGCGAATGAGCGCGCCGGCGACGACGACCGGCCCGCCGGTGACCCGCTCGATCGCTTCGGCGCCCTCGCCGAGAAGCCGGTGCACGGCCGATCCGACGGTGCCGAACCCGAGCAATCCGATGCGCGTCTCGCTCATCCGCGCGACGATAGTGCAAGGGCCCTTCCGGCGGGCACAGCGGCCGCGCCGAGGTGTACGCTTCAAGCTATGAAAGTGCTAATAGTGGGCTGCGGCCGAGTAGGTTCGGCCCTTGCCATACGGATGACCGACGACGGCCACGAAGTGACCGTCATCGACGAGGACCCCGAGGCGCTCGCGCGCCTCCCGGAGGACTGGCCGGGCCGCTTCCTCCAGGGTCACGGCCTCGACACCGACGTGCTGATCGACGCCGGCATCGAGAGCGCCGACGCGGCGATCATCGCCACGGACGGCGACAACACGAACATCGTCATCGCCCAGGTAGCGCAGAAGCGGTTCGACGTGCCCTGCGTGGTCACGCGCGTCCTCGACCCGGCCCGGGCGAAGTTCTACCGGACGCTCGGGCTGCAGACCGTCTGCGCCACTTCGGCGGTGATCGACACCGCCTTCCAGGCGATCTGCGACAACCCCGGACGCGCGGCGTAGGCAGGCGGGCGTGTACATCCTGATCGCGGGTGGGGGCAAGGTCGGCTCGAACCTGGCCTCGAGCCTGCTCCAGATGGGCCACGAGGTGACGCTGCTCGAGAACGACCGCGAGCGCTACGCGCGGCTCGAGGAGCGGTTCGAGCACGTCGTCCGCTACGGCGACGCGACCGAGCTCTTCGTGCTCGAACGGGCCGGCGTCGAGCGCGCCGACCTGGTCGTGGCCGTCACCGGCGACGACGAGGACAACGTCATCGTCTGCCAGGTCGCCAAGGAGAAGTACGGCGTCGCCAAGTGCATCGCTCGGGTGAACGACCCGCGCAACCAGCCGCACTTCGACATGGTCGGGGTCGGGCTGACGGTGTCGGCGACCGCCACGATCCTGGCGCTGATCGAGCACGAGCTCCCGGAGCACCAGCTGGTGAAGCTGCTCGACCTGCGCCGCGAGAACCTGGAGATCGTCGAGTTCGCGATCGACGCGGGCTCGCCCGCCGCCGGCCGGCCGGTGCGCGACCTGAACCTCCCCAACAAGTCCCGGCTGATCTCGGTCACCCGCGACGGCCGCGCCGAGATCGCCATCGGCGACACCGAGCTGCGCCCCGGCGACCTCGTGATGGCGATCCTCGAGCCCGGGGTCGAGGACGAGCTGAAACGGGTGCTCATGGCCGTGCCCGCATAGGGCTGCGGGCGAGGGCCGCATGACCCCGGGGCTGATCGAGCGCTACCGCGACCGGCTTCCGGTGAGCGCCGCCACGCCCGTCGTCACGCTCGGCGAGGGAGGCGACGCCGCTCCTGCACGCGCCGCGCGTGTCCGAACGGGCCGGGTGCGACGTGTATCTGAAGTACGAGGGCGCGAATCCGACCGGGTCGTTCAAGGACCGGGGGATGACGGTGGCCGTCTCCAAGGCGCTCGAGGACGGCGCCCGCGAGGCCGTGTGCGCGTCGACCGGCAACACCTCCGCGTCGGCGGCCGCGTACTGCGGGCGCGCCGGCCTGCGCCTGGCCGTCGTCCTGCCCGAGGGCGCGATCGCGCGCGGCAAGCTCGCCCAGGCCCAGATCGCCGGTGCGCGGGTGATCGCGGTCCAGGGCGATTTCGACGACGCGCTCGGGCTCGTCCGCGAGCTCGTCGCCCGCCGTGACATCGCCCTGCTGAACTCGGTCAACCCGTACCGGCTCGAGGGCCAGAAGACGGCCGCGTTCGAGGTGGTGGAGCAGCTCGGGCGGGTGCCCGACTGGGTGGCGCTGCCGGTCGGGAACGGCGGCAACATCACGGCCTACTGGAAGGGGTTCGGCGAGATCGGCGCGGCGCCGCGGATGCTGGCCGGCCAGGCCGAGGGGGCCGCGCCGCTGGTGCACCGCGCGCCGGTGCCGAACCCGGAGACGGTGGCGACGGCGATCCGGATCGGGAACCCGGCCCGGCTCGACGAGGCGATGGCCGCGCTGTCGGAGTCCGACGGCGGCGTCCGCGCGCTGCCCGACGCGGCCATCCTGGCCGCCTACCGGCTGCTGGCCCAGGGCGAGGGCGTCTTCTGCGAGCCGGCCTCGGCGGCATCGGTCGCCGCGCTGCTCGAGGCGAGCGCCGACGGCCTGGTCGAGCCGGGCGCGACCGTCGTCTGCGTGCTCACCGGCCACGGCCTCAAGGATCCCGACACCGCCGGTGCCGAGGGGGCCGAGATCCTGCGCTGCCCGCCGCAGATCGACCGGCTCGAGGAGCTCGCCTTCGCCGCCGGGGCGGAGCCCGTCGTTGCCTGACCGGCTCACGGTGACGGCGCCGGCGTCGTCCGCCAACCTGGGGCCGGGGTTCGACTGCCTGGCGGTGGCGCTCGAGCTCCGAAACGAGGTCGTCGTGTCCGCGCCGGGCGGGGACGGCGTCGCCGTCGCGCGTCGAGGGCGAGGGCGCGGGCGGCCTCGCGGCCGACGAGCCAACCTGTTCGTGCGGGCGTTCGCCTCGGCCGGCGCCGACCCCGCAGGGCTCGCGTTCGAGATGCGAAACCGCATCCCGCTCGCCCGCGGGCTGGGCTCGAGCGCCGCGACGATCGCGGCCGGGGTCGCCGCGGGCCTGGCATGGTGCGGACGCGACGCCGACCCGCTGCCGGCGGCGGCCGCTCTCGAGGGGCACCCCGACAACGTGGCGGCGGCGCTCCTCGGCGGTGTGACGCTGGCGTGGACTGCCGGCGACGAGGCCCGGGCGCTGCGGCTGCGCGCCTGCCCGGTCGACTTCGTGTGCGTGGTCGCCGCGGACGAGCTCGCGACGACGCGCGCGCGGGCGGCGCTGCCCGCGCAGGTCGCCCACGCCGACGCCGTGCACACGACCGCCCGGGCCGCGCTCCTCGTCGCGGCGCTCGAGGCGGGCAGGGCCGAGCCCTCACCGATGCGCTCGACGACCGTCTGCACGAGCCGTACCGGGCGCCGCTCGTGCCGCTGCTCGCGGCTGTCCGGGAGCGGCTCGGCGACCTCCCGGCCTACGGGGCGACGCTCTCGGGCGCCGGGCCGTCGGTGCTCGTCTGGTGCGAGCCCGGGAGCGGCGACTGGTCGCCGCCCGGCTCGACGGCGTCGGCGCGCGGGCGCTCCCGCTCGCGGTCGCCGACCACGGCGTCACCGTCGGCTAGTCAGCTACCCCATCAGGTGCCTGGCACCGGTCCGGGCTGCGTTCAGCGCTTCCGGCGCACGTCCGGCCCGCGCCGGCCGAGGGCGGCGTAGGCCAGCGTCTGGAGCGACGTGTTCAGCTCGTGCAGCTCGTCCGCGATCCGGTTCAGGCCCTCGAGCCCGTCCAGCCGCCGGCCGATCACCTCGAGCTCGTGGCGGAGCAGGTCGATCCGCTCGAGCAGCGTGTCGAGGCGGCGGTCGCCCTCGTCCATCACGTCGGCACCGCGGCCTCTGCCGCGAGCCCCGCCAGCTCGTCCGGCGCCGCGGTCGCGAGCCCCAGCTCCGCGGCCACGGCGAGCTCGCCCGCGTCGCGGGTGACCACGACCGTCTCGGCCGGCGCCGCGCCGAGGTCGGCAGCGAGCCCGGCGGCGGCCTCGCTGCCTCCGGCGGCAACCGCCTCGACCCTACGGGCGAGGCCGAGATGGTGGACGACGATCCGGGCCGCCTCCTCGGGGCCGGCCGACCAGCAGGCGATCCGCACCCCGCGCGCCTGGAGCGTGCGCAGCGCGGCGTTCAGGCTCGGGTTGGGCCGCAGGTGGAGGGGGATGTGGTCCTCGTAGAAGCGGATCAGCTCGCCCCGCCAGTCGATGTCCGACCCGGCCCAGGCGTCCAGCGCACGCAGCTGGCCGGCCCGGTCGGCGGGCAGCGCCTCGGCGTCGAGCGGCTTCACCCGGCCCAGCTTGCGGGCGATGTGGCCGACGGCCGCCATGAAGAGCCCGTCCGTGTCGCCGAGCGCGCGCTCCGAGAGGATGACCGCCTGCATGGCCGATCAGCGTAGCGGTTCGGCCGGAGGCGCATGTCACACCGCGCGTGACAGTTCCGGCGCCCAATCGCGGCCGGATCGGTCTGGAGCCGTGACGGACCCTGGCGACAGGATGGGCTTGCCCCCGTCCCCCTGAAAGGACCCCCCGATGAAGCTCCGTGCCCTCGCGCTGGGCGCTGCCGTCACGGCATCGCTCCTCGCCGCAGCGCTCGCCCCGGCCGTCGCCCGTGCCGGGACGTACTCCATCTCGCTCGACACCGCCCAGCAGACCGGCGGATGGACGTTCTCCCATGACGACGGCTTCTCCGGCTGCTCGCTGCAGTTCCACGCCGGCCCGTGCGCCGACGCCGACGTGCCCAGCCCGACGCCGCTTCGCATCTTCGCCTTCGGCCACGCCGCCAACCTCGCCAACGCGTGGTGGCAGTGGGACGCGCCGGCCACGACGACGATCGCGTCCGGCTCGGTGTCGCTCTCCTACCGGACGGCCGTGAGCGGGCTGACCGCCTACATGAAGGCCCGTCTGCGCACCGAGACGTTCCCGGCCTCGCCGCAGCTGCACGCCTCGACCGACGACGGCGCCGACGACCTGGTCGATCCCGGCCGGGAACCAGGCGGTCGGCATCTTCCTGAAGACCGACGACGCCCACAACTTCGCCGACAAGTGGAGCAACAACGTCGAGATCACCGGCCTGACCGCGAAGCTCACCGACGACACCGCCCCCACGGTCGCTGTCTCCGGCCCGCTGGCCGACGGCAGCTGGCACAACGAGGGCCAGCCCGTGCCGCTGACCGTCGATGCGACCGACGCCGGCGCGGGCGTCGCGCAGGCGGCGATCACCGCCGCCGGTACCGCGCTCGACTCCGACGCGGTCGCGCCCCAGCCCGGACTGCACGCCGGGCGCACGTCGTACTCCCACGACCTCTCGGCGACCCCCGCAGCGCTCGGCGACGGCACCCACACGCTCGATGTCGAGGTCACCGACGCCGCCGGTGAGCGCACCGTGACGCCCGTGGCCGTCAACGTCGACGCCCACCCGCCGGTCGCCACCGACACGGCCCCGGCCACGACGACCGACCAGCGCGCCGCGGTGTCGTTCTCGGTCGACCCCGGCCCGAGCGGCCTGGGCCAGTTCGAGGCGAGCGTCGACGGGAACCCGATGACGATCGCGGGCAACACGGCGACCTACACGCCGGCCGCCGACCTCGCCTACGGCACCCACACGGTCAGCTGGCACGCGACCGACGGCGCGGGGAACGTGCGGGACGGGCTCTGGACGTTCACCGTCAACGACGCCGTCGCACCGGTGCTCTCCGACGTGCGCCCCGATGCCGGCTCCTCGTCGTCCGACGCGACGCCGGTGATCTCCGCCGCCGTGGCGGACGCGGGTGTGGGCGTCGATCCGGCGTCCATCGAGATGACCGTCGACGGCGTCGACGTCTCCGCCCAGGGCTCGTTCGCCGGCGGCCGCTTCAGCTACACGCCCGCGAGCGATCTCGGCTTCGGCACGCACACCGTGTCGGTGACCGCGAGCGACACGGCCGGCAACCGCTCCGTACCGCTCACCTGGTCGTTCGACGTCGCCGACGAGACGCCGCCGTCGGTCACCGACCGCACGCCGGTCGCCGGCAGCACCGTGCCCGGGGCGGCGGCGATCGGGTTCGACCTCCGCGACACGGGCTCGGGCGTCGACCCGGACACGCTGCACGTCCTCGTCGACGGCTCCGACGTCACCGCCTGGGGCACCCTCGCCTCCGGGCAGTTCCGCTATGCCCCCGGCAGCCTGGCGGCGGGTGTCCACACCGTCTCCGTGACGGCCGCCGACCGGGCCGGCAACGTGGCCGGGCCGATCGAGTGGGAGTTCGCCGTCGCCAGCCCGTCCGACCTGCGCCTGGTCGCGCAGAGTGCGACGTCGATTCTCGCCGGCGCCAAGGTGACCATGCGCTTCGTCGCCCGTGACGGCGCCACGGCGATGGCGGGCACCCGGGTCGTGATCGCATCCCGGACCGCCGGCGGCAACGGCTTCCACACGCTGCGCACCCTGACGACGAACGCCGCCGGCGCGGTCTCGTGGGTGGCCGCCCCGTTGCGGAACACCGTCTACCGGGCAGAGCTCGCAGACGCTCCGACCGTGCGGGCGTCGCGGACGGTCGCCGTCCGCCAGCGGGTCGCCCTCGTCGCCGACCACCTCCGCGTCCGTCGCGGCGGCGCCGTGCGGCTGAGCGGGCTCGTCTCGCCGGGGCATCCCGGTGCGCGGGTGTCGGTGCAGCTCCTGACGGCAGCCGGGTGGCGCACCGTCGCCCAGCCGCGGCTCGGCATCGCCTCGCACTACGCGAAGACGGTGGTCGCCGGCGTCCGCGGCCGCTACGTCCTGCGAGTGGTCGCCCCGGCGACCGCGACGAACGCCGCGGGCCGCAGCCGGACGATCACCGTCCGGGCGACCTAGCCCGGAAACCGCGACGCGCCCGGGGCGACCCGGGCGCGTCGCCCTGCGCCGGCACGCCGAAACCCGTACCATTGGCGGCCTTCCAAACCCTGGCAGGAGGGGTCAAATGAAAACGAAGTTGTCCATCCTCGCGGCGCTCGTCGCCGTCGGAGCGGTCGGTGTCGGCATCGGCATCGCCCAGGGGGCGTCGAGTGGGAACTCGACCCCCGAGCACCTCGCCGTGCAGCCGGCGGTCACGCCGACACACGCGAGCGCACAGGTGCTGTATGCGGTCGTCGGCCGCATGGGCGCGCTCAACCGCGGGCTCGGCGTTCTGTCGGCGGGTATCGACCACGGCAACACCGGCGAGTACCACGTGCTCTTCAAGCGTGGAGTCGCCAAGTGCGCGTACGTCGCCACGATCGGGACCACCGGCGCCCGAGGGACGCCACCGGACGGTGAGATCGGCGTCGTCGGGCTGTTCCAGCACAAGGCCGGCGTCTTCGTCGAGACGTTCGACTCGAACGGCAACCCGACGTTCGAGCCCTTCCATCTCGTCGTCACCTGCCCGCCGCTCTGAGCCGGTAGGCATCGGGAGGGGCCATTGGGCCCCTCCCGGCCACCTCCGGGGGCCCCGGTAGAATCCGTCGGGTGAGCGCCTCGCCGATCGCAGCCCGTCCTCGTCTCGCCACCGCGAGGTGAGCGCGGCGGGCGCCGCCACCAACTCCCTGCTCGACGCGCTCAACCCGCAGCAGCGCGAGGCCGTCGAGCACACCGACGGGCCGATGCTCGTCGTCGCCGGTGCCGGGTCGGGCAAGACCCGCGTCCTCACGCACCGGGTCGCGCACCTGATCGAGTCGGCCGCCGCCGCGCCGAGCGAGATCCTCGCGATCACGTTCACGAACCGGGCCGCGAACGAGATGAAGGAGCGCGTCCAGCAGCTGGTCGGCGGCCGCACCGCCGCCCGGATGTGGGTGATGACGTTCCACGCCGCCTGCGGCCGCCTGCTGCGCCGCGACGCCGAGCGGCTCGGCTACCGGTCGAGCTTCACGATCTACGACCAGGCCGACCAGGTGCGGCTCGTGAAGGCGTGCATCGAGGAGCTCGAGCTCGACCCGAAGCGGTTCGCGCCGCGCGCCGTGCCACTCGGCCATCTCGCGGGCGAAGGACCGGCTGCTGACCGCCGAGGGCTACGCCGACCAGGTCGGCAACTTCTTCGAGCAGACGGTGGCGAGCGTGTACGCGCTCTACCAGCGCCGGCTCTATGCGGCGAACGCGATGGACTTCGACGACATGATCCTGCAGGCCGTGCTCCTGCTCGAGGCCGACGAGGAGGCGCGGACGGCGTGGCAGCAGCGCTTCAGCCACATCATGGTGGACGAGTACCAGGACACGAACCACGCCCAGTTCCGGCTGCTGTCCGTCCTCGCCGCCAGCGCACCGCAACATCGCCGTCGTCGGCGATCCAGGACCAGTCGATCTATGCGTTCCGGGGCGCCGACATCCGCAACATCGCCGAGTTCGAGCACGACTTCCCCGGCGCGCACGTCGTCGCGCTCGAGCAGAACTACCGCTCGACGCAGGCGATCCTGGACGCCGCCAACGCCGTCATCGACCGCAACCCCGACCGGCGGCCGAAGCGGCTCTGGTCGGATCTCGGGCGGGGGCTGCCGGTGCGCGTCGTCGAGACCGACGACGAGCACGCCGAGGCCCGCTTCGTCGCCGGCGAGATCACCAGGGCGCTCGACGAGGGCGCCGGGCCGGCCGACATCGCCGTCTTCTACCGGATGAACGCCCAGTCGCGCGTGCTCGAGGACGTGCTCGTCCGCCAGGGCGTCGGTTACCGCGTCGTCGGCGGGCCGCGCTTCTACGAGCGGGCCGAGATCAAGGACGCGATCGCCTACCTGCAGGTGATCCACAACCCGGCCGACGAGGTGTCGCTGCGCCGGATCGTGAACCAGCCCCGGCGCGGGATCGGGACGGCGTCGCTCGACCGCCTGGCGGCGCACGCCGCCCAGATGAACTGGACGCTGCTCGAGGCGATCGACCACTCGAGTGCCGTCCCGCTGGGCACGGCCGCCGCCGCCCGGGTGCGCGAGTTCGCCGCGCTGCTCGACGATCTGCGCGAGGTCGCCGCGACGGCGTCGCCGGCGGAGCTGCTGGAGCAGGTGATGGAGCAGACCGGGTACCGGGCGATGCTCGAGGCGGAGCGCACGTTCGAGTCGCAGGGGCGGATGGAGAACCTGGACGAGCTCGTCGGCGTCGCCCGCGAGTTCGCCGAGCGCGGGGAGGAGGACGCGTCGCTGGCGACGTTCCTGCAGGACATCTCGCTCTACTCGGATTCCGACACGCTCAACGAGCCGCGGCCCGAGGTCACGCTGATGACGATCCACAACGCGAAGGGGCTCGAGTTCCCGATCGTGTTCGTGATCGGCCTGGAAGAGGGGCTCTTCCCGCACCAGCGCTCGCTCGACGAGGGCGACGAGGCCGAGGAACGGCGGCTCTGCTACGTCGGGATGACGCGGGCGCAGCAGTCGCTCATGCTGACGCACGCCCACAGCCGCACGATCTTCGGGATGCGTGGCTACAACCTGCCGTCGCGGTTCCTGAGCGAGCTGCCGGCGGACGAGATCGAGCGCGAGCGCCGCGCTCCCGCCTGGCAGGCGCCGCCGATGCCGGCGGGGATGCGTACCCCGGAGCAGCCGGTGCCGGAGCTCTCGATCGGCGACGAGGTGCGCCACGCGACCCTCGGCGAGGGGACGGTGATCGGCATCGATCGCGACGTCGTCGCGGTGCGATTCCGCGAGGACGGCTCGGAGCGGCGGCTGATGCTCGGCTACGCGCCGCTCGAGCGCATCTAGGCCGCCGGCTTCAACCGTCCTGCTCCGCCTCTGCCTCCCCGCGGGACGTGGGAGGACCGGTCGGTCGCGGCGGCGAGCGCAACGGCCGCAGCTGGCGGTAGAACTCCCGAATCGGCGTTCGCATCCCCAACGGCACGCCGCACCGCGCGACCGGTCTCGCGGGCACGCCCTGAACCATGGTCAGCGGAGGCACCGACTGACTGACCACGCTTCCCGCGGTCACCACCGCACCGTGTCCGATCCGGACGTTCGGCAGGATCGTGACGTTTGGACCGATGAAGACATCGTCCTCGATCACCACGGCCGGCTCGTCCTCGCCCCGGAACGTGTCACTCTCGCGGAAGTGCGCGATGATCAGCACCCGGTGGCCGACGACGACGCCGTTGCCGATGCTCAGGCGGTGCGGATAGGCAGTCTCGAGGATCGCGTCCGTCCCGATGAAGACCCCCGAGCCCAACCGGACGCCCCTCCAGCGGTGGAGACGAACTCGAAGCGACTCCGACCCCGGGGCGTACAGCGCGCACACCTGCAGGAGGCGATTCCTCGCGCCCTGGACCCGATTCTCAACCGAGGGCACGCGTCGTCACCCCCGAACCGTCGGGCGCGTCCGTCTCAGCTTTCGATCTGTGCGGCAAGGTGGCGTGTCAGCGGGCCGACCACGGTCAGCTCCTCGGGTGGCAGCCCACTGAAATCGAGCGGCGTTGCGTAGCGCGTCTCAAGCGCCGAGATCAGCTCGAGCAGGCCGAACGAGTCGATGACGCCTTCGACCAGGAGGTCGAGGTCATCCGGAACGGCGGCCGGATCCCGGCCGACGGCGGCGAGGGGCTCGACGAGCGCCTCGAGCATCGCCGATCGAACATCGACGACGTTCACCGTCACGCCGGGCCCGCCCCCTCGAGAAGCGCCTCGAGCGCACGCCGGTCGATCTTGCCGTTCGAGTTCAGTGGCAACTCTGGTATCTCGCGAATTTGGCGAGGCACCATGTAGGGCGGGAGCCTCGATGCAAGGACAGTGCGGACTCGGGCAGCATCGACCGGGCCACCGGCCACAAAAGCTACCACACCGGCGGCGCCGCTCCCCGTGCGCGGCCACGCCACAGCGGCCACCGAGTCACGGCCGGTCGCGACCCGCAACGCCGCCTCGATCTCGAGGAGCTCGACCCGATGGCCGAGGATCTTGACCTGGTGATCCAGACGCCCCAGGTAGGACAGGGGCGCATCCGCGGTGCGCCTGGTGACGAGGTCCCCGGTGCGGTAGTACGTCGCCGACGTTCCCGGCGGGGTCACGAATGCGGCCTCGGTTCGCTCCGTGTCGTTCCAGTAGCCCAATGTGACCTGATCGCCGGTCACGAGCAGTTCCCCCGGCTCGCCGGCGGCTACCTCATGCAACGCCGGATCGGTCAGCATCACATCGAGCCCTGCAAACGGCTCGCCGATCGGGACGATCCCGTGGATGCACTGGGGTCGCGACTCTTCCCCCTGCCAGCGGTAGACCGTGCAGGCGACTGTGACCTCGGTTGGCCCGTAGAGGTTCTCGAGGGTCGATCCCGGCGCGGCCGCGCTCCACGCCTCCGCCAACTCCAGCGGGAGCGGCTCGCCGCAGAAGAGGCTCCAGCGCAGGCTCGGGAAGCTCCCGGGCGCGAGGCTGCCCAGGCGGCGCATGAACATCGCCACGGACGGGACCGAGAACCAGACGGTCAGCTCCTGCTCGCGAATGAAGTTCGCCGGGTTCAGGACGTCGGCCCGCGAGGGGCAGACCAGGCACGCGCCGGCCTCCCAGGCCATGAACTGGTCGAAGACGGAGAGGTCGAAGGTGAGGTCGAACATCTGCGACAGCCGGTCGGCCGGTGTCAGCCGGTATCGGGCGGCCAGACGCGAGACCAGGGCACGGACGTTCGCGTGGCTGACGGCGACGCCCTTCGGGACTCCGGTGCTCCCGGACGTGAACATCAGGTAGGCGGGTGCGTCTCGCTCGACTGTCGTGCGCGGCATGAGCGCGGCCTGGCCCTCTCGCGCGTTCACAACGGGATGCCGCGCGTTGATCGGCACAGTGGGATCGATCCCCTCATCCGCCACGACCAGGGTCTCGGGGACCGCATCCGTCAGAACGGCCGGAAGCTGCGCGAAGCCCGCGCTGTCCGCGATCACTGCCCCCGCTCCCGACCGCTCGAGGATCACCCGATTGCGGTCGGCGGGGTGCGCGGTGTTCAACGGCACATACGTGGCGCCGGCCATCAGCGTCCCGAGCACGCCCGCGTAGGCGGTGGGGGTCCGCTCCGCCAGGATGGCGACGCGCGGCGCGTCACCCACGGAATCGGCGATGCGCGCCGCCCGGTCGGCCATCTGCGCGTAGGTCAGGGTGCCGCCGTCCCAGCGCAGGCATGGGCTCTCCGGATCGCGTTCGACCGACTGGAGGAATCCGGTCTGTGCAGGGAGGGTGGAGGTGGGGGGCATCCTGAGGCGGCCGAGCCAGATCCTGTGCACCTGGAACCTATCCCCGCGTGGACTGACTCGGAAGCCGCCGTCAACTGCCCGGCTTTCGACGATCAGAATCGCCGTCGATGCTGCGGCCCGGTATCCTTGCCGCGGGAGCTCGCGCGTACGGCGCTTCGTTGGGATATCCCAGAGGCATGCAGTTCCCCGGATTTTGCCGGAGAAAAGGCGGAATCTGGCACTTCACGGGGCGGTTAGCTCAGTTGGGAGAGCACCAGCTCGACAAGCTGGGGG
The DNA here is from genome assembly GCA_963746115.1 of uncultured Actinomycetes bacterium. Classification (GTDB taxonomy): domain Bacteria; phylum Actinomycetota; class Thermoleophilia; order Gaiellales; family JAICJC01; genus JAICJC01. The sequence continues at coordinate 85,791 of CAVVAA010000001.1, forward strand.
TCACTGGTTCGAGCCCAGTACCGCCCACTCCCCGCAGACCCTCTCCAGGAGTGGGTTTGTGGGTTGCCGTGTGCCGGGCGCGGCCGACTTCGCGCGAGGCCAACTGGCTCAGGCCGGGTGGACGGTGAACAGCGTCTTGACGGGGCGGTCCACGCGCATTTGCGGGAAGGCGCAACGGGTGTTGCTCGAGGTGTCGGCAAACGAGTTACATCTCGCAGGTGGAGCCGCACTCCGGCATCCGCACCTGTCCGCTTGGGTCTTCCCGCACATGCAGCAGGCAGTCGCCTGCTTGAAAGCGTATGTGCGAGGCGCGGGCGTAACGCCGAAGCCGGGGAGGGGTGTCGAGCAGGTCGTAAAGACGCTCGGTCAGACTCATGTCATTGAGGTGGTTCGCGATTATCTCGTCCTCACGTCGAGCAACGGCTCACCGGTTGAATTGAAGCGCGCATCCGAGCGCGCGTTCGCCAGGCTCGCTGTGGGCTTCGCCTAGTAGGGAATCCGGTTCATCGAGATCGCTGCGCAGCCCGCGCAGAACAGGGGAGCTCTAGCTGGTCTCGGTGTGAGCGCTGTGCGCGCGCTCCCCCGACGGTCTGTTCATCATCCGCAGCATCGCCAGCCCGCCGCCGCGGCGGAAGTAGCGCCAGACGAGGGCGGCGGCGAGGAAGAGGAAGAGGATGTTGAGGACGGTCGTGTAGTTCCAGCTGACGTGCGCCTCCACGATCTTTGCGTTGCGGTTGTCTGGCACGAGGCCGAGCCCCTGGAACAGGAACTCGACGAGCAGTCCGGAGGCGGCCATGGTCGCGTAGAACGTCGCGAGCAGGAAGCCCGCCATCCTCCAGCCGTAGTACTTGCGGTAGATGTCGAGGATCGGGAGGACGATCAGGTCGGCGAAGATGAAGGCGAGGACGCCGCCGAAGCTGATGCCGCCGTTCCACAGGACGGCGGCGAGCGGGACGTTGCCGATCGAGCAGACGAAGCTGAGGATCGCGATGAGCGGTGCGATCAGCGGCCCCCAGAACTTGGCGAACGTCTGGTCATGCTGGAAGAAGATCGCCTGCCACCAGGAGTCGGGAACCCAGGCCGCGAGCGCGCCGGCGATCAGCAGCCCGCCGGCGATGTCGATCCAGACCGCCGCCCAGTCCATCACGAAGTAGTTCGCGGTCGCGGTGAAGCCGGCGGGCGAGCGCAGCCGTCCCCAGATCGACCCCTGCCCCTGCACGGCCATGTCCATCTCCGCGTGCCCCTCCATCCGTCCGACGGCGCCCGCCTCCGCCTGAGCACCGGCCTCCTCGACCAGCCGCCGCGTCAGAAACCGGCGGAAGAGCAGCGCGAGCAGCACGATCATCAGCGGCCCGCCGACGAACTCGCCCAGGGTGAACTGCCAGCCGAGGATCAGGGCCATGATGATCCCGAGCTCGATCACGAGGTTGGTGGAGGCGAACTGGAACACCATCGCCGCCGTGAAGTCGGCGCCCTTGCGAAACAGCGAACGGGCAAGCGCGACGGCCGCGTAGGAGCAGGACGAGGAGACGGCACCGAGCAGGGTCGCGCGCGTGAGCGAGCGCGGTGAATCGTCGGGCAGCAGCCGGCGCATCTCCCCCTTTGCGACGACCGCCTGCACCACGGCCGAGAGCGCGAAGCCGAGGATCAGCGCCCAGAGGATCTCCCAGAACATCCCGAACGCGAACGAGAGCGCGTCGAGGAGTTCGCCGCCGAGGTCGAGCGCGAGCAGCACCCGCCCAGGCTACCCCTGGCGGGCGGTCAGGCTACGCCTGCTCGATCCGGAGCCGGTTGCCCGCCGGATCGCGGACCGCGGCGTCGCGGACGCCCCAGGGCTGGCTGGCGGGCTCCGAGAGCACCTCGACGCCGGGCGTGTCGGCGATCTTGGCGAACGTCCCGTCGAGGTCGTCCACCCGGAAATGGGCCGGGTACAGCTCCCCCTTGGCGAGCTGGGCGGCGATCGCGTCGCCGTCCTCCTCGGAGCGGCCGGCGTGCGGCTGCGACAGGACGATCCCGATCTCGGGCTGGCTCTCGCTGACGAGGGTGATCCACCGGAAGCCTCCCTGGGCGACCTCGAACTTCACGGTCAGGCCGAGGGTGTCGCGGTAGAAGGCGAGGGCGGCGTCGGGGTCGTCGACGAGGATGTGCACGGTGCTGAGTGAGATGGTCATGGCACCGATGCTACGCCCGCCCGGCGGCGGATGCTTCTCCGAAACTGATCTCGTCCGCCGGCCGCCGGCCGCCGCGCCTGCGCGGCCGGGTCACGACCATCATCTGGCAGGGGGCGACGACCCGAAACTCCTCGTGGTCGCGAGCCCGATACGCGGACGGCGTCTCGCCGACGAGCTCGGTGAACCGGGCGGAGAAGGAGCCGAGGCTCGTGCATCCGACCGTGAAGCAGACCTCCGTCACGCTCAGGTCGCCGCGGCGCAGCAGCGCCTTCGCCCGCTCGATGCGCCGGGTCATCAGGTAGGAGTACGGCGTCTCGGAGTACGCCTCCCGGAACCGGCGGCTGAAGTGCCCGTCGGACATCAGCGCCGTGCGGGCGAGCGCCGGGACGTCGAGCGGCTGCGCATACTCGCGATCCATCCGGTCGCGGGCCCGGCGCAGCCGGCGCAGCTCGTCGAGGTCGACGCTCATGCGCTCATTCTGCCTAAGCTGAGCTCGCGAATGCGACCGCTCGACGAACAGACCATCCTCGTCACGGGGGCGACGGACGGCCTCGGACGGGCGTTGGCCGTCGACCTGGCCGCGGCGGGCGCCGGCGTCCTCGTCCACGGGCGCGACGAGGGTCGCGGCCGTGACACGCTGGCCGAGATCCGCGCCCGCACGCCCGACGCCCGCGTGCGATTCCTGCGTGCCGATCTCGCCTCGCTCGCGGAGGTGCGTGACCTGGCCGCCCAGGTGGAGCGCGAGACGGATCGGCTGGACGTCCTCGTGAACAACGCCGGGATCGGCACGACCACGCGCGGCGACGAGCGGCGGGAGGTGAGCCGCGACGGCTACGAGCTCCGCTTCGCCGTGAACTACCTGTCCGGCTATCTGCTCGCCCGCCGGCTGCTGCCGCTGCTCGAGCGCTCGGCCCCGGCGCGGATCGTGAACGTGAGCTCGGGCGGGCAGACGCCGATCGACTTCGACGACGTCATGCTCACCCATGGCTACGACGGCGGCCGTGCCTACTGCCAGAGCAAGCTCGCCCAGGTGATGTTCACCTTCGATCTGGCGGATGAGCTTGACGGGCGCGGGGTGACGGCGACCTGCCTGCACCCGGCCACGTACATGCCGACGAAGATGGTGATCGAGGCAGGCACGACGCCGGCGAGCCCGCTGGAGCAGGGTCTGCGGGCCACCCGGCGGCTCGTCGCCGACCCGGAGCTCGACGGCGTCACCGGCGTCTACTTCAACGGCCTGCGCCAGGCGGAGCCGGACCAGCAGGCGCACGACGCCGACGCCCGCCGGCGGCTGCGCGCGCTCAGCGACGAGCTCTGCGGCCTCGGCTGAGCGTCAGTGCGGCGTCCACTCGCCGCGGTCGGCGGCGTAGCGGGCCAGGATCGCCAGCACCCCGCGGATCCGGCGGCGCACCTCGGGGTCGGCCACCATCCCGTCATCGCCCACCCGCTGGCGGGATACGGCGATGTGGCCGCACGCCTCGGTGACGATGTCGGCGTGGATCGTGCGCAGTACGGTCTCGAGCGACGCGTGGGCGTGCGCGGCGCGCGTCGGCGCACCGGACGCGTTCACCCAGGCGACCGGCTTGCCGTACATCTCCGGGCCGCCGACCGACCAGTCGAGCAGGTTCTTGAACGTGCCCGGGAGCGCGCCGGCGTACTCCGGAGTGCAGATGAGCACGGCGTCGGCCGCGCCGATCCGCGCCCTCAGGTCGGCGACTGCGTGAGGCAGCGGGTCGTGGTCGTCGTCCGGGTTGAAGTGGGGGAGGTCGGTCATCCCCGCGTAGAGCTCCGCCGCGACGCCGTTCGGCGGGTCGGACGCGGCGGTGCGCAGGAGCGCGCTGTTCGTCGACGCGCCGCGCGTGCTCCCCGAGACGAGCAGGATCCGGCTGGTGGCCTGGGTTGCGGCGGACATCCGCCAGCAACCTAGTTCAGCCGATGCCCGGGTGGATCAGTTACACGCGGCGGTGCCGGAGTCGAGCACGGAGCCGGTCGTGGAGACCATCTTCCAGCTGTAGCTCGCCGGGTGCAGCGTCAGCTCGAGCACGCCGAAGTCGCCGCCGGCGGTCGCCTGGACGTTCGTCGACCCGTTCAGCGACCCGTGGTCCTCGCCGCCTGTTCCGACGATGAACTGGCGGACGCCGTGGGCGTCCGCGTTGCCGCCGGCGTCCTGCGGGGCGAAGCGCGCATACGTGTGGATGTGCCCGTTCAGGACGATGTCGGCGTTCGCGGCGCGGAGCGTCTGCCAGAAGTCGGCGTACTTCGAGCTCGCGATGCCGGCGCCGTTGTAGTACGGCTCGTGCCAGTAGGCGAGGGTGCACTTGCTCGTGCCCAGGTGCGACTGCAGGAACCGGCCCTGGGGCGATCCCGCGTCGCAGCCGCCCACATCGGCGCACTCGCCGTTCAGCGCGATCATGTGCCAGGCGCCGATGTTCCACGCGTAGTCGCCCTGCGCGTTCCCGGCCGCCGAGCCGAAGTAGCGGAAGTATCCGGCCGCGTTCGGCGCGCAGTCGCTCCCGCCGCTCGTCTGGTACTCGTGGTTGCCCGGCACCGGATGGATCTTGGCCTTGAACCGGCCCCACGAGGGGTCGAACGACGCCTCGAACGCGCGTGAACCCGCCGCAGCCGTACTGGTCGTCGCCCAGGGTGAGCACGGCGGCGATGGCCGGATCGTCCTCGATGATGTCCGATGTCGCCATCTGCCGGCAGGCGGCCGTGGTTCCCTGGCCGCCGTTGAAGCTGCCCGAGGTCGGGTCGCAGGCGATGTCGCCGGCGGCGGCGATCACCGGATCGCCCGCGGCGGGCATGACCACCGTGACCTGGGCCGTGCGCGCCGAGCGGTTGCCTGAGGCGTCGAACGCGTCGACGGCATAGCGGTACGTCTTCCCGGCCCGCGCCGTCTTGTCGGTGTAGGTCGTGTGCGCACCGAAGACCGTGGCGAGGAATGCGCCGCCGCGGTAGACCGTGTAGCCCGCGACCGCGCGGTTGTCCGTGGACGCGTGCCATGCGACGGCGACCTTGGTCTGCGACGCGGCCTGGGCGGTGAGGCCGGTGGGGGCACCCGGCGCGCGGCTGTCGTCGGACGGCGACGCGAGGGTGAGCGAGTCGACCTGGAAGCTGTCGCCTGCGGCCGCGCGCGACGTCTGCACGACCCGAAGCGAGATCGCGTCGCCTGCGCGCTTGGCCGTGTAGTTCACCACCGGGAACGCCCGCCACGCGTCGACCGCCCCGATGCATCCCGACCGCTGGCCGGCGACGCGCCCGGCCGGCGTCATCTCGAGCAGCTTCAGGCACACCGTCCGCCCGGTGCGGGCCGAGCGCAGGTACCCGCGGGCGCGGTACAGGCGGCCGGCGGCCGTGGGGGTGGGGTTGGGGCTCGCGACGATCGAGTAGGTCGTCCCGCTCGTGCGGGCGACCCGGACGGCATGCCCGCCACCGCGGCCGTCAGGCCGCAGGGTGAGCGCCGCGCGGACGCCCTTCCAGCCCGCGAGCGTGCCCGCTCCCGATCCCTCGAACCCGCCGTTCGGGAGCAGGTTCGTGGCGGCGAAGGCCGGGCCTGCCGCCATGGCGACGGCAAGGACGGACGCCGCGAGGACGCCGTATCGGAGACGGTTGCGTGACACCCGTCTCCATCATCCGGGTACGTCCCGAACCGGTCAACCGTCAGGCTCGAGCGGCATGACCACGTCGGCCTGCTCGATCACGAGCGGGTCGTGGGTGGCCGACGATACCGTCGCGCCGTGGAGCCTCGCCGCGTCGGCCAGCATCCGCCCGACGACGGCGGCGTTCACCTGGTCGAGGCGCGACGTCGGCTCGTCGACGAGCACGAGGTCGGGCTCGCCCGCGAGCGCGCGGGCGATCGCGACGCGCTGCCGCTCGCCGGCCGAGAGGCGTTCGACACGCTGGTCGATGCGGTGCTCCAGCCCGAGCCGCAGAGCCAGGTCGAGGCCGTCGGCGGCCGCCTCGCCCTCCCCGAGCCGCGCAGCGCCACGCAGGTCGACGTTCTCGGCGGCCGACAGGTGGTCGACCAGGCCGGCGTCCTGCGCGACCAGGCCGACGTGGCGGCGCCGGAACGCCGCCGCGGCCGACCGTCGAGACCGCCGATCATCTCGCCAGCACGACGACCAATCCCGCGCTCGGGCCGAACGAGCCCGGCCAGCACGCGCAGGAGCGTGCTCTTGCCCGAGCCCGACCGGCCGGTGACGGCCGTCATCCGCCCGGCCGCGAACTGGCGCCGAGGCCGTCGAGCACGATCCGCTCCCGGCGGCCCTCGCCGTAGCGGATGACGACCTCGCGCAGCTCGGCCGCCGCCGTCGGCGCGGCCCGCCCGGCGCGCGCGGGCGTCCGCCTCGAGCACGGCGCGGCCCGGGCCCGGCGGGCACGAGCAGGACGCCTGGTCGTGCGGCTCGGCCCGGGCCAGGCGGCCGATGCCCGCGTCGCGGAGGAGCTCCTCGGGGAGCCGCAGCCAGCCGCCGCGGCCGACCACGATCGCGGCTCGCGCCGCACCGGCCGCCTCGTCGCTCAGACGTCCGTCGCGGATGTGGACCGTGCGGTCGGCGACGCTGGCGGCGGCCGGGTCGTGGCTGACGAGGACGACGGTGGCCCGTCGTCGCGGGCGAGCTCGCCGATCAGCGCGTAGGCGATCTGCGACTCCGGCGGCGTCGAGCTCGCCGGCCGGCTCGTCGGCCAGGAGGAGCGCCGGCCGGTGGGCGACGGCGGCGCAGATCGCGATGCGCTGCGGCTCACCTCCGGAGAGCTCCCGGGAACGGTCTCGGCGGCGTCAGCGAGCCCGACACGCTCGAGCAGCTCCGCCGATCGCCGGTGCGCTCGGCCGCGTCGACGCCCAGCATCGCCATCTGGAGGGTGACGATGCTCGCGCAGCCCAGGTCGGGCGGAAGCGCGCGGCGGTAGTGCTGGTCGACGATGCCCAGCGACCGGGCGCGCAGCACGGCGGAGCGCCGCGGCCGGAGCGTCCGTCAGGTCGTGGCCGAGCACGCGCGCCGAGCCGGCCGACGGACGCTCGAGCCCGGCCAGGATGCGCAGGAGCGTGCTCTTGCCCGAGCCGCTCGGGCCGAGCACCGCGACGACCTCGCCGGGGTCGACGCGCAGCGTCAGGCCCTGGAGCGCGGCGGCGTCGCCCTCGCGCGGTGCGGTGGATGCGAAAGACGTCGCGGGCGTCGACTGCGGCCGTCATCGCGCCGTCTCCGATCCGGCACGGCGACCGGCCCGAACGCCGCGAGCGCGAACACAGACGAGCGCGAGGCGCGCGACCGCCAGGCCGGCGGGAACGCGGACGCTGCGCAGCGGCGGCACGGCGGCCGACGGCCCGCGCCGAGCTAGACGACGTCGATCACAGCCGCCGAGCACGCCGCGCCGAGCACGAGGCCGCCGACGATGCCGGCCACGACGAGCACGACGGCGCGCAGCACCAGATGGGGGCGCAGCGTCGGCGGCGGGACGCCCATCGCCTCGAGGTCGACGAGGTGGTCGCGCTCGTCGGTCAGGTCGGCGACGGCGATCAGGACGAGGCCGGCCGCGCCGAGCACGAGCGCGAGCAGGCGCCGCCATGCGAGCACGACCAGGAGGCCGCGGGCGAGCGGCTCGGACGCGAGCCGGGCCTGAATGGCGATGCGCGAGACGCACTGCCAGGTCGGAGAACGGCGGCCGCCGCAGCGCCGCTCGCGACCCTCGCCCGCGGCCGAGGGCGACGGCCCAGCCAGACCTCCGCCGGAGTGGCCGCCCCGGGGTCGTCGGCGTTGAGCGCCGTCGCGAGCGTCGCCTCGTCGGCGATGACGAACGCGCCGCCGCGGTGGGGAAGCGGTGCCGACCGCGACGACGCGCACGGTGATCGCGTGGCCGCTCGGGCGCGTCAGATGCAGCAGGCCGCCGGGCCCGGCCACCGCGGCGACGCCGGGCTCGCAACGACCGGGACCGGCGCGCCGTCGGTCGGCTGGACGGGCCGCACGAGCCCGTCGGTGCTGCCGTCGAGGTCGTAGCGGAGCGCCGCTCCCGCCCGGTCCGCGGCCGGGCGGTGCCTCGGGTGATCCAGCCGCTCCAGTCGGTGACGTCTCCGGCAGCCTCCGCCCGGGGCGCTCGGCGCAGCGGGCCGAGGTCGCAGGCTGCCGCGTGCGACGATGGTGAGGCCGCCCTCGATGCCCTGGTGCGCGAGCGCCTGGGCGTCGGCGAAGCGCAGCGTCACGATCGAGCCCGACGACGCGGCCGCCGCGGTCGGCCGCGGGCAGCCGCGCGCGCAGCGTCGCCGGCCCTCGCCGTGTCGCCGAGGGTGACGTCTCGAACGTCCCGCTGGGCGTCTCGACGGCGAGCGGGAGGCTCGACCGGCCGGCCGTGCGTCGTCACGGCCGAGCGAGACGTTCGAGGCGCGCCGGCGGCAGGTCGGCGCCGTCCAGCGTCGGCGGTCGCGCCGGACGCAGCCGTGGCGAGCTCGGCCTGCGAGACCGAGGCGAAGTCGCCCCGCCAGTCGCGGATCGCGCGATGCGCGCCGGCGGGCACGCCGAGGACGGTCGCCTCGACGGGGAGTCCCGGGCGCGGGCGCGGTGGCGGCTGAGCGGATGACCGGCGCCGCCAGCGTGCCCGGGGCGAGGCTCCGATACGGCCAGAGCGGCGCGGCCTCGAGCGGCAGTCGCAGCGCGGGGCCCTCGGACACGGTGAAGTCGAGCGGCACCTGGAAGGCGGCCTGGTCGTGCTCGCCCTGGGTCAGCGTGGCCCGGTAGGCGACCGCGAAGACGCCGAGGCCGATCCCCGCGACGAGGAAGGCGACGACCAGCGTCGGCCGTCCGCCCTCGCGGCCCGAGCGAGACGAGCGCCAGCCGCACGCTCGGCGGCCCGCGCCGCAGCCCGCGGCCGGCGATGCGCAGGAGCGGCCCGGCGAGGCGGGCCGTCACGATGGCGGCGGCGACGGCGACGAGGCCGGGCAGGAGGGCCAGCAGAGGATCGGATCCGGACGCCAGCGACGTCGAGTTCGCGCTGCCGCGGGCGGCCGCCAGCGCGACCGCGCCGACGATGGCGAGCGCCGCCAGGTCGAGGCCGCGAACACGGGCCCGAGGCGCAGGTCGGCGCCGCCGGTGCGCTCGGCGGCGACGAGGATCGCGGCGCCGGCGATCCACGCCGCCGACGATGGCGGCGATGCCGGGCCCGGAGACGATCGTGTGGCGGAGCGACGCGGCCGCGGCCCGACGCCGGCCCGCTCGGCCGCGATCGCGATCCCCGCCGCTGCGAGAGCGCGCCCGGCCACCGCCCCGGCGAGCGGTGATCCAGGCCGCCTCCACCCAGGCGAACGTCCACAGCTGGCCGAGCCGCGCGCCGTGCCGCTCGAGCCGGGCCCACTCCGTGCCCGGCGTCGCGGCGCAGCCCGGCGGCGGCGAGGAGCACGAAACCGAGCAGGAGCGCCGCGGCGCCGCCGCCGACGAGCTGCATCCTCCTGGCGGCGACCGGCGTCGGCCGCGCGCAGGTCGACGAGCGTGTTCGTCGGGCCGGTGAGCCCGAACGGCGTGCCCAGCAGGCGCACGCTGCGCGCGGCGGCGTGCCTCCCGGTCGAGCAGGCCCGTCGATCTGCCAGTCGTGCAGGGCTCTGCGGGTCGATCGGCGTCGTCCACCCGTAGGCGCGGTAGATCGCCGAGAAGACCGGCAGCGTGGAGAGCTCCGAGACGCCGCCGGCCACGAGCACCGGCGGCGGGCCGCCCTTGGCCTGGTGGGTCGACCGCGGTGAGCGGCGCCAGGGTGACCGGCAGCGGCCCGGCCGTGCGCCCGACGACGACCAGGCGCAGGCCGGGCTCGGACACCGACGTGACCGGCGTCGCCGCCGGCCTGGACGACCTCGCAGCGGGCGCGGCACGCACGCGCGGGGCAGCCGGCCCGACGCCAGGCGCAGCCAGCGGCCGGGGTCGTCGACGGCCCCGAGCTCGACCAGCCGCCCGCCCAGGTTCAGCTCGGGGAAGGCGAGCGTGCGCGGCGGGCGCGGCCCGGCCCGAGCCGCGCGCGAGCGCCGCCGTCGCCGCCCGGTCGATCTCGGCCGTAGCCGCCGGCCGGCGGCGTCCCCAGCCAGGTGGCGGTGAAGCTGCGCTGGGCCACCGGCAGCTCCTCGAGCGCCGCTCGCAGGCTGCGGTCGGCGGTGATCGTCGAGCCGCCGACGACGCCGCCGAGGGCCGCCGCCGCCACCGCGACGCCGACCGCCACGAGGCCGCCTCGGCCGGGGCGCGCGCGGGCGCGCGCCGCCGCGACCCGAAGCGGCGCCCAAGCCGCCCGCGATCGGGCTCCCACATCGGCGCGAATCTCCAACCGGGGAGAATGTTCGCGTCTCGGCGCGGCCGTCACAAGCGCGAATCCGCGAGCGCGGTGTTCACGCCTCGCGAACTGCCCGCAGCCGCCGCTCGCTCCCGGGGCGGTCGGCGAGCTCGGCGAAGACGGCGACGGCTGCGTCGATGAACGCCTGCATCGGCGCGGTCACGTGGCGGTCGCGGTGCCACGCGAGGGCGAGCGTGCGCGGCGGCACGTCGCGGGAGAGGTCGAAGGCGACGGTGCGGCCGTCGCCGGGGTCGAAGCCCAGGCCCGGCATGACCGCCACGCCGACGCCGGCGGCGACGAGCGCCTGGACGGTGGCGTTCACGTCGGAGCGGAAGGCGAAGTGCGGCTCGCTGCCCGCGGCCCGGATCTGATCCTCGACGCGGCGCAGGCCGCGGCACTGACGTGTGCCCGATCAGCTCGAGGTCGCCGATCTCGACCAGCGTGGGGCAGTGGGGCCGGTGGGCGAGCGGCGAGTCGCTGCGCACGATCAGCACGTAGGGGTCGACCAGGAGCGGCAGCGTCTCGAACGGGCCGGGCGGCGCCGGCAGCTCGACGAAGGTGAGGTCGAGCTCGGCCGTGCTCGACGCCGCCGTAGAGGTCGAGGTCGGTCTCGGACTCGCGCGGCTGGATGCGCACGAGCGGCCAGTCCCGCCGAACCGGCGCACGATGTCGGGCAGCGCCCGGATGCCGACGCTCTGCGTGATCCCGACCCGCAGCGGCGACGGTCGCGGCGTCGTCGAGGGCGGCCATGTCGGCCTGGGCGGCGCGGAGCCGGTCGAGGATGGCGTCGGCGTGGTCGAGCAGGACGCGGCCGGCCTCGGTCAGCTCGATCCCGGCGCCCCGGCGGCGGCGTACGAGCGGCCGGCCCGACGGCCCGCTCGAGCGCGCCCACGTGCGCGCTCACGCCGGACGGCACGTACCCGAGCTCGGCCGCGGCGCCGCGGAACGACCCCGCTTCGGCGACGGCCCGCAGGGTGGCCAGGTGGCGGGGCTCGATGCCGAGCCAGCGCGGCTCGCCGCCGCCGGTCATGCCGGGATCCCGCTCCAGTGCGGCCCGACCGCGGCCAGCACGGCCGCGATGCCGGCGTCACCGCGGTCGCGTCGTCCGGCAGGTACGCCATCGGGTCGTCGAGCAGCGGGCCCGGTGCCCAGCACGCCCTCGAGGGTCGCGTGCATGCAGAACGCCGAGTAGGTGCGGCCGTAGCCGCCCTCCTGCACGAGCACCAGGCGCCCGTCGCAGTGGCGGTCGGCCAGCTCGCCGGGCGATCTCGCCGAGGTCGCGGAAGCCGGCCATCGTGACGCACATGCGCCCGTTGGGGTCGAACTGGCTCGCGTCCTGCCCGCACGCGATCACGAGCAGCTCGGGCGCGAAGGCGTCGACGAGCGGCTCGACGACGCGCGCTCCATGGCCCGGCGGTACCCCTCGTCGCCGCGTGCCGACGGGCGAGCTCGACGTTCACGTTGCGGCCCGCGCCGTCGCCCGTCGCCGAGCTCGTCCGGCGCGCGCCGGTCTGCGGATGGTGCGGCCCCCACGACCCGTGCGCGCATGTGCAGCGAGATGGCGAGCGACGTCGGCCGCGGTCCAGAAGCACTGCCTGGGTGCCGTTCCCGTGGTGCACGTCCCAGTCGATGATCGCCACCCGCTCGACGCCCGCGCCGCCGCGCCAGCTCGGCCGCCAGCGCGGCGTTCGAGAAGAGGCAGTAGCCGTCGGCTGGTCGCCGGCTGGGCGTGGTGGCCGGGCGGCCGCACGAGCGCGTAGGCGCAGGTCGCACTCGCCGTCGAGCACGGCCTCGGTGGCGGCGAGCGCCGTGCCGGCCGCCGCGAGCGCGGCGCCCCACGAGCGCGGGACGACCGGCGTCGACTGGGTGATGGCAGGCCGGCCGCCGGCGGCGCACGACCGTCTCGACCGAGTCGATGTACGCCGGCGGGTGCACGAGCTCGAGCTCGTCACGGTCGCGTGCCGGCCGTCGTGCCATCGCAGGTGCGCGGCGATCGGCCCGTTGCGCAGGCGCGGAGCGGATGTTGCGGATCCGCTCGTCGTTCTCCGGGTGCAGCTCGGAGACCTCGATCAGCGGCGACGGCGGGCTGGTCGAACATGCCCGTCCCGGTGTCGTGGGCGAGCGCATCGTCGTGCCAGAAGACGCGCATCGGTCGTCCTACGGCCGGGAGCCTCACCGGGGCTGCACCGGCACCAGGCCAGCACGATCGGATGATGTGCCGCAGGTCGCGCTTGGCGATCGGCCGCGTCGAGACCGGGCGAGGCGACGTGGATCGAGACGACGTAGACGTCGCCGCCGACGTGGAAGACGGCGGCGATGTGCCCGCGAGTGCGAGCGCCAGGTTGTGGTCGTACCAGTGACGACGTGGCCGCCGATCTGTCTCGGTGCTGCAGGCTCGCGCCGCCGAAGCACGGGCGGCCCCTCGCAGCGGGCGGGAACGTGCCCGGCGGATAGCCCTCGAAGACGACGTGGACGAGCTGGCCCTCCTCGAGCCACGCGTAGCCGAGCTGCCACTGCGTGCCGGGCCACCCGGGCCGGTGTTCCACTGGCCGTGGATGATCGCCGTCGATCGGGCACGGCAGCCAGCTCGGGCAGTAGATCGGCATGCCCGACGCGGTCGGCCCACGTCTGCCAGCCGGCCGCCCAGGCCTTGGGGCAGCCACGTTGGCGGCCGGAGGTCTGGATCCGGAGTTGCCGATGCCGGATCCGCAGCCCGCGACCGTGACGACGACCGACCGCGAGGAGTAGCATTGCGCCGCGCGATGCCGACGCTTGCCGGCGGCGATCGGTTCGTGGGCGGAACTCTTGCTCCCATCCGCTCGTGGATGGTAAATACACCGTCGCGCGCCGGCGCGCCGGTCGCGGTCACCGGCGTGAAGGTCAACCAACCCGCAGTGGGAGGAGACCGGATGAGAACGTGTTCGAGGCCGCGCCATCTGGTCGCGGCCGTCGGCTCTCGCTCGCCGTTGCCGCCGCTTGCGGCAGCAGTTCGAGCGGCAGCAGCGGGCGGAGCGGCGGGACCGGCGGCGGAGGGCGGGCCGCGACGCCGGTCAACTCTTCCACGTGCAGGCGCCGGTCGGGAGCGGCAAGTACGAGATCGTCGTCCGATCTCCCGCTGCAGGGTCTTCGTCGCCCAGACCGAGCAGATGGTCCAGGCCATCGAGATGATGCTCGAAGCAGGCCAACTACAAGGCCGGCGAGTATCACGGTCGCAGTACCAGTCGTGCGACGACTCGACGCCGCAGGCCGGAACGTGGGATTCGGCCACGTGCACGTCGAACGCCAACGCGTACGCCCGGAACCGTCGGTCATCGGCGTCATCGGTACGTTCAACTCCGGGTGCGCCGAGCTCGAGATCCCGGTGCTGAACCGGCCAGCGGCGATCGCGATGGTCAGCCCGGCCAACACGTGGCCCGGACTGACGCAGAAGACCAGGTCGCGGGCGAGCCGGAGAAGTACTACCCGACCGGCACGCGCAACTACGCCCGCGTCGTCGCGGCCGACAACTTCCAGGGCCCGGCGCTCGCGCAGATCGCGCAGTCGCTCGGCGTCAAGAAGGTCTACATCCTGAACGACAAGCAGGCCTACGGCCTGGGCGTCGCGACGTACTTCAAGGACGCCGCCAAGAAGCTCGGCATCCAGGTCGTCGGGCTTCGCGGCGTACAACACGAAGACCGGCACCAACTACCAGGCCCTGATGCAGAAGATCGGCGCCACGCATCCCGACGCCATCATGGTCGGCGGCCTGATCTGCGAGAACGGCGGCCAGCTGATCAAGGACAAGGTCGCCGTGCTCGGGACGAACACCGGCAAGGTCAAGCTGCTCCTGCCGGACGGGTTCACGACGCAGTCCACGATCGATGAGGCCGGCGGCGGCAAGGCGCCGAGGGCCTGTACGCGTCGGTCGCCGGCGTCCCGCCGACCAGCTGACCGGGTGCGGGCGCGACGTTCGTGTCCGACTTCACAGACCACGTACCACCCGGACGCGCTCGACCCGTACACCCCGTACGCCGCAGCGGCCGCTCAGGTGCTGCTGAACGCCATCGCGGCCTCTGACGGCACGCCGGGCGAGCGTCGCCTCGCACCTGTTCGGCGTGACAGGTCACCGACAGCGTGCTCGGCAACTTCACCATCGACGACGAACGGTGACACCAACCAGGGCTCGATGACGATCGACGTCGCAAAGGGCGGCAAGCTCGTCACCTACAAGGTGCTGACGCCCCCGGCCAACCTGGTGGAGACGTTCCACTAGCCGCATGCAGACAACCCGGGGGAGCGCTGCGATGACGACCGAGTCGCACAGTACCAGCGCGGCGTCCGACTCTCGCGGCGCTCCCCCGGTTCTCGCAAGCAGATCAACCGCGTCGCTCACGTGGGCTGGTCGTCGGCGCTGTTCGTCGTGTGGGTGGTCGGCAACTTCCTGCAACGCGCCGGAGCAGTTCATCAGCGTCACTGCTGCTCGGCATCACCCTGGGGGCGATCTACGCCCTGGTGGCGCTGGGCTACACGCTCGTCTACGGCATCATCGAGCTGATCAACTTCGCCCACGGCGACGTGTTCATGTGGGGGACGATGATCGCCGTCACGGTCTCCAGCGGCTGGCTCGGCCTGAACGGCACCCAGGCGTGGTACGGACCGCGCCGCTCGTCCTGCGTGACGCTGCTCGCGGCGATGTTCTTCTGCGCCGCGCTCAACGTCAGCGATCGAACGGGTCGCCTACCGGCCGCTGCGAAACGCGCCCAAGCTGGCGCCGCTGATCACGGCGATCGGCATGTCGCTTCCTGCTCCAGAACATCGGGCGGCCATCTGGGGGTTCAACGAGCGGCCGCTGACACCGACGGGTGCGACATCTTCCCGACCAACACGCTCTTCACGATCGGCGGCGTCCCCTACAGGCCAAGTCGCTGATCGTCGTGCTGATCACGATCCCGGTGCTGATCGCTGCTCAGCTACCTCGTGCGCAGACCACGAACCAGGGCAAGGCGATGCGCGCCGTCGCCCAGGACATGGACGCGAGCCGGATGATGGGCATCGACGTCGATCGGACGATCGCGTTCACGTTCGCGCTCGGCGGCGCCCTGGCGGGCGCCGCCGGCGACGCTGTTCGTCATGTACCAGACCTCGACCCGGTTCGACCTCGGCTTCCAGCTCGGCCTGTTCGCCTTCACCGCCGCCGTGCTGGGCGGGATCGGCAACCTCACGGGCGCGGCGCTCGGGGCGCTCCTGATCGGCCTGATCCAGGCGTTCAACGACGGCCTCTCGTGGCACACGCCCGGGTCGGACTGGACGCAGTCGGTCATCTTCGCGATCCTGATCCTGGTGCTCGTGTTCCGGCCGCAGGGCCTGCTCGGCGAGGCGGAGGCGGACCGGGCATGATGGACCGCATCGGCCTGGGCGACGCGTGGTCCCGGCTCCCCAGGGCCGGTGCAGGCGCGCGGCGCTTCCGACGCTCGTCCTGGTGCTGCTGGTCTTCTACCCGATCTACTACAGCAACATCACATCGGTGATCGGGACGACCAGCGTCGGGCGCAGCTCATCCCGACCGTGCCGACGATGGTGATCATGACCGTCTACGTCATCATGGCCCTCGGCCTGAACGTCGTGGTCGGCTACGCCGGCCTGCTCGACCTCGGCTACGTCGCCTTCTACGCCGCCGGCGCCTACATCGCGGGCTGGTTCGCGACGCAGCAGTTCTCGCCCCAGAAGATCCACTTCGTGTCCGTGGGCGTGCCCGACTCGGTGCCGGGCCTCCACATCAACGTCTGGTTCCTGCTGCTCGTCGGGGCGGTCTTCGCCGCCCTGCTTCGGGATCATCATCGGCCTGCCGACGCTGCGCCTGCGCGGCGACTACCTGGCCATCGTCACGCTCGGCTTCGGCGAGATCGTGCCGCAGGCCGTGAACAACGGCGACAACTGGTTCGGCCACAACGTGACGAACGGACCGAACGGCCTGACGCCGATCGACGCGCTCGGGTTCGGGTCGCTGCACAACGCATTTCTCGTTCCTGCCCTCGGCCTACTACCAGGTCACGAACGCGACCAGCTACTACTACTGGACCGGCGTCGCGCTCGTGCGTGTTCACGCTCTTCTGCTGCATCCGCATCCGCGACTCGCGGCTCGGGCGGGCCTGGGTGGCGATTCGCGAGGACGAGATCGCGGCGGCGGCGATGGGCGTCCCGCTCATGCGCACGAAGACGCTCGCCTACGCCATCGGCGCGTTCTTCGGCGGCGGCGCCGGCTGCTTCTACGCGATCTACAAGAGCTCGACGTTCCCGGGCGACTTCTCGCTCAACATCTCGATCACGGTGCTGTGCATGGTCATCCTGGGCGGGATGGGAAACGTCTGGGGGGTCTGCCTGGGCGGCGCGGTGTTCTCGTACCTGAACTACCAGGGCCTCGAGGCCGTCGGCAACAACTTCAACAACATCGCCGGCACGAGCTTCAACGTGCCCCAGTACACGTACGGGATCTTCGGCCTCATCATCGTGGTGATGATGCTGCTGCGGCCCGAGGGGCTGATCCCCGGCCAGAGGCGCCGGGTGGAGCTCGAGCTCGGCGTCGAGGGCGGCTCGATGTATGAAGCCGAGCTCGCAATGACCGACAACCTGCTCGAGGCCAGGGCGGTACGCAAGGAGTTCGGCGGCCTCGTCGCGTGCAACGACGTCGACTTCGACGTTCCGCGCGGGTCGATCGTCAGCCTGATCGGGCCCAACGGCGCCGGCAAGACGACGTTCTTCAACATGCTCACCGGCGTGTACACGCCGACGAGCGGCGAGATCCTGTTCGACGGCCGTGACGTGGCCGGCCTCCCGCCGCACGCCGTCACGCAGCTGGGCGTCGGGCGGACGTTCCAGAACATCCGCCTGTTCCCGACCATGACGAGCCTCGAGAACGTGCTCGTCGGGATGCACTCCCGCATCAAGGGCGGGATCGTGCGCTCGGTCCTGCGCACGCCGGGTCTCCGCCGCGAGGAGCGCGCGGCCGCCGACCGCGCGCACGAGCTCCTGCGCTACTGCGAGCTGCCCACGTCCGCGGACGACTCCTACGCGATGCATCTCTCCTACGGCGACCAGCGCCGCCTGGAGGTCGCGCGGGCGCTCGGCACCGACCCCAAGCTGCTGCTGCTGGACGAGCCGACCGCCGGCATGAACCCGCAGGAGAGCGGCGCAGTTCACGAGCTTCGTCAGCAAGCTGCGCGACGAGCGCGAGCGTGACGGTGCTCCTGATCGAGCACGACATGAAGGTCGTGATGGGCATCTCCGAGCGGGTGACGGTGCTCGACTACGGCCAGAAGATCGCCGAGGGCACGCCGGCCGAGATCCAGGCCGACGAGCGCGTGATCGAGGCCTACCTGGGGACCGGCGCGACCTCGGCCGGCGACGGGGGAGCGGCACAGGATGAGCGACAACGGCGCGGCACTGCTCGAGCTCGACGACGTGCACACGTTCTACGGCACGATCGAGGCGATCAAGGGCATCTCGCTCACCGTGCGCGAGGGCGAGATCGTGACGCTGATCGGCGCGAACGGCGCGGGCAAGTCGACCACGCTGCGCTCGATCCAGGGCATCAACCGGCCCAAGCGCGGGCGCATCCTCTTCAACGGCCAGGACATCGTCGGCCATCCTCCGCACGAGATCGTCAGGCTCGGGATCAGCCAGTCGCCCGAGGGACGGCGGCTGTTCGCCGCGCATGACCGTGCTCGAGAACCTCGAGATGGGCGCGTTCCAGCGCAACGACAAGTCGGGAGTAAACGAGGACATCGAGCGCGTGTTCGGCCTCTTCCCGCGGCTGGCCGAACGGCGGGCGCAGAAGGCCGGCACGCTCTCGGGCGGCGAGCAGCAGATGTGCGCGATCGGGCGGGCGCTGATGGCGCGAGCCCAAGCTGCTGCTGCTCGACGAGCCGTCGATGGGGCTCGCGCCGATCCTGGTGGAGCGCATCTTCGAGATCGTCACCGAGATCAACTCGCAGGGCACGACGATCCTGCTCGTCGAGCAGAACGCGCTGATGGCGCTCGATATCGCCAGCCGCGGCTACGTGCTCGAGACCGGCGTCGTCGCGCTGCACCGACGACGCCGCGGCGCTGCGCACGAACGAGCACGTGCGCAAGGCCTACCTCGGCCTCAGCTGACCTGCCGCGGCTACCGGCGGCAGCGCGGAGCTCCCGGCCACCAGGCCTGCTGGCGCTCTCCGGTGGGTCGGGAATCGACTCCGAAGCGCACCGACAGCGGCCCCACGACCACGAGCAGGATGAGTATCACGATCAGTCCCATGTGTGTATCATCGGCACCGATGTCCATTAGTACAAATCGACATAACGGTGGTTTCCATCATGGAACCTGATCCCTGGCTGGGCGTCGAGCTGCGCCATCTGGCCGCACTCGAGGCGATCGCCGAGCACGGCTCGTTCGGCCGCGCCGCCGATCGCCCTCGGATACACGCAGTCGGCGGTCAGCCAGCAGCTCGCGACGCTCGAGCGGCTGGTCGGCCTGCGCCTGGTCGAACGGCCCGGCGGCCCGCGGCCCGGCGAGCTGACCGAGGCCGGCCGCATCCTGCTGCACCACGCCGAGGCGATCGTGGCCCGGCTGCAGGCCGCCCGGGCCGACGTCGACGCGCTGTGCTCCGGCGAGGCGGGCACGCTGCGGGTGGGCGCGTTCCAGAGCGCCGGAGCCCGCATCCTGCCCGAGCTCCTGCGCCGCTTCTCCAAGGCGTGGCCGCGGGTGGAGATACGCCTCGAGGAGGCCGAGGACGAGAGCCTGCTGAGCGGGATCGAGCACGGCGGGCTCGACCTCGCGTTCGTGATGCTGCCGGTCGACGGATGCCGCCATCGAGACGGTCGAGCTCGTGCGCGACCCCTACGTGCTCGTCACCCAGGCGGACTCGCCGCTCGCGCGCTCGAGCACGCCGCCGACGTTCCGCGAGATCGGGTCGATGCCGCTGGTCGGCTACCGCACGTGCATCGGCGGCCAGCAGGTCGAGGACCGCCTGCGCGCCGCCGGGGTCGAGCCGCGGATGGCGTTCCGCTCGGACGACAACGCCACGCTGCAGGCGATGGTCGCGACCGGGATGGGCATCGCGCTCGTGCCGCGGCTCACGGTCAACGAGGCCGATTCGCGGGTGGCGGTGATCGAGCTCGCCGACCGGGTGCCGCCGCGCCTGATCGGTCTCGCATGGCACCGCGACCGCTACCGATCGCCGGCCGCCGCTCGCCTTCGTCGAGGCGGCCCGGGAGCTGTGCCGGAGCTCCAGGAGGCCGCCTAGCCAGAGGGCTGGGCGCAGGCGCTGCCCCTCCGGCGGCGCGTGTACGCTACGGCGCGTGAGCCAGCCGCCGAGCGAGCAGCGCACCGTCTACGCCTGGCAGACCTCGATCGGCGTCGCCGTCGTCGGCACCGCCGCCGCCGTCGTCCTGATCGTCCTCTTCACCTACATGGACGACTACATCGGGTCGTTCTGGTCGCAGGTGATGTACTTCCTCGCGTTCTTCGGCGTGGTGATCGGCCTCGCCGAGCGCAGCCGGCGGGCCGACCGCCGCGACCCGGCTCGGCTGTCCGACGCGTCGCAGCCGGTGACGCCGGCCGGGCTGCCCGGCCCCTTCGTGGCGACGCAGGCGTTCGGTGTGCTCGGCGTGACGATGATCGTCGCCGGCGCGGTGATCGGCGGCGGCCGGGGCGTCATCTGGATCTTCTCGGGAATCGTGCTCGTGCTGGTCGGCGGCGTCGGCCTGGCCTTCTGGGCAGGGTCGATGCTCGCCCGGCGGGGCGCGGCCCGGGGGCAGTGATCCGCGCGGCCGGCGGCGTCGTCCGCCGGGACGGGCTGATCGCGGTCGTCCACCGGCCGCGGCACGATGACTGGTCGCTGCCCAAGGGCAAGCTGGAAGCCGGCGAGGACGACGCGGCGGCCGCGGTGCGCGAGGTGCGCGAGGAGACCGGCCGCGACGCGGTGATCGAGCACGACCTCGGCACCGTCTCCTACGAGGTCTCCGACGGCCGTCCGAAGACCGTTCGCTACTACCTCATGACCGCAAGCGTGGGGGCCGTGGACCTCGCCCCGGACGTCGACGACGTGCGCTGGCTCGAGCCGGACGGCCTGGAGCAGCTGCTCACCTACGCGACCGATCGCGACGTGCTCGCCCGCGCCCGCGAGTATCTGTAGCCGTGTTCCAGCGCTTCACCGAACGCGCCCGCCAGGTGGTGGTGCTGGCCCAGGATGAGGCCCGCGCGCTCAGGCACAACTACATCGGCACCGAGCACATCCTGCTCGGCCTGCTGCGCGAGGAGAACGGGCTGGCTGCTCGGGTCCTCGACGCGCTCGACATCACGGCAGGGGAGGCGCGCGCGCAGGTGGTCCGGGTCGTCGGTCAGGGTGACGAGGCCGTCACAGACCAGATCCCGTTCACGCCGCGATCCAAGAAGGTGCTCGAGCTGGCGCTGCGCGAGGCGCTCGCGCTGGGCGAGAAATACGTCGACACCGAGCACATCCTGCTTGGCCTCGTGCGTGAGAACGGGGGCGTCGCGGCGCGCGTCCTGCTCGACCTCGACGTCGACGCCGAGATGATCCGCAGCGAGCTCGCCCGATTCCGGTCCGGTCTCGGTGACCCGCGCCCCGGGGCGCTGCCCCAGCTCGTGATTGGCTGCCCCGGCTGCGCCCACCCGCTCGAGACGATCCCCGCCGACGCGCGCAACACGAGATTCGAGGTCTCGCTCGAGGGTGATCGCACGTGCTCCGCGTGTGGCAGGCGGTGGACGATCTCCTACGCCGTCTCGTGGCGCGAGCGCGCCGACTGAGCGCATTCGCGCTGTTTGCGGAGAAACCGAATTCGCATCTCGGCGGATGTCCGCAAACTGCGGCAATTCCTTGGTTGCAAGCGGGTTCCCGACTCCCTAACGTACCCCCTGCGCCGCCGAGGGCAGCCGAGTAGGCGAAGCCGGGCGGACGGGCCGTAGAGGTGACTCGAAAGCCGTTCGATCGGGGGACGAAAGGCAAGCCGGGGCGGCGAATCTTTGGTCCCGCGTGGCGCGGCCGTCTGCGGTACGGCCGTGGCGGCGGCTAGCCTTCGCGGCCGATGCCACGGGTGCTGATCGCCGAGGACGACGCGTGATCGCGCGGGCGATGATGACCCATCTGCGCGGGCGGGCATGGACGTGGAGTGGGCCGACAACGGCGATCGGGCGCTGCGCAAGATGCGGTTCGAGCGGCCCGACGTCGCGGTGATCGACCTGATGCTGCCCGGCGAGGACGGCTGGCGCATCACGCAGCGCTTCGCGACGAGGGGACGACGATCCCGGTCATCATGATCTCGGCCCGCGGGTCGGAGCACGACAAGGTGCACGGGCTCAGATCGGCGCAGACGACTACCTGGCGAAGCCGTTCGGGATGCGCGAGCTGGTGGCGCGCGTCGAGGCCGCGCTGCGGCGGTCGGGCATCGTTCCGATCCAGGCGACGCGGTCCCGAATCGAGGCCCCGGGGCTCGTGATCGACGCCGACCGGCACCAGGCGCTGCTCGAGGGTGCCGACGCCGGCCTGACCCGATGGAGTTCCGGCTCCTGTACGTCCTGGCCGCGGCGGACCGGCAAGGCGCTCACGCGCGACCGCATCCAGCAGCGGGTGTGGGGCACGCCGTACCGCCATCGCGACCGCACGGTCGACGTCTGCGTGCGCAAGCTGCGCGAGAAGATCGACCGGCGATCGGAGGCCCACACGTACATCCAGACGCACCCGGGGGTCGGGTACCGGTTCGAGCCGATTTCAAGGGGGATGGCATGCGGTATCGGAGTGCTCGGAACCGGCCGGTCGGGCGGACTATCGCGGACCGAGCTCGTCGAGTCGGTCACGAGGTCAGGATGGGCTCGCGCACGGCGACAACGAGACGGCGGCGGCGTGGGTCGCCGAGGCCGGCGCGGGAGCGTCGCAGGGGACGTTCGCCGACGCGGCGGAGTTCGGCGCAGAGCGGTGATGAACTGCACGAACGGGCCGGTCGCGCTCGACGTGCTCGCGGCGGCGGGCGCCGAGAACCTGGCGGGAAAGGTGTGATCGACGTCGTCGAACCCGCTCACGTTCGAGACCGGCCGCCCACGCTGACCGTCTGCAACACCGACAGCCTGGGCGAGCAGATCCAACGCGCGTTCCCGGACGCCCGGGTCGTGAAGACGCTGAACACGATGAACAAGGCCAGCTGATGATCCACCCGGAGCGCGTGCCCGGCGCGCACTCGGTCTTCGTGAGCGGCGAACGACGCCGAGGCCAAGCAGTTCGTCACGGGAATGCTCGAGAGCTTCGGCTGGCCGGCGCAGTCGATCGTCGACCTGGGCGACATCGAGACGGCGCGCGGTGTCAGGAGATGTACCTCGTGCTCTGGATCTCGATGATGCAGGCCGGCGGGACGCCAGACTTCAACGTCAACGTCGTCCGGGCGGGGGAGTGACGGGGTGGCCACTTTCACCGACCCGGACGGCAACGTCCTCGGGCTGCTTCAGGGCCCATGAGCCGCCCACGTCGCCTGAGCGTCTAGTCCCGGACGGCGGCCGGGGCGGGAGGACGACGCGCAGCGTGGTCGCCGCAGCGCTGGGCTCGACTCGGCCGTGGCGCGGCCGCCGTACTCCTCGGCGATGTGCTTGACGATCGCGAGGCCCAGGCCGGTGCCCGGGCCGGATCGGGCGTCCTCGACGCGGTGGAAGCGCTCGAAGACCCGGCCGAGGTGGTCCGGCGGGAATCCGTCCGCCGGTGTCGTGGACGACGAGCTCGACGGCGCCCGAGAGGCCGCGGACGCGCACCACGATGCGCTCGCCCTCGCCGGCGTGGCGGATCGCGTTCTCGACGCAGGTTGTCGAGCACCGCGTCGACGAGCCGTGGCGGCACCGCGACGACGAGGCCGCGGTTGGCACTGGGCGCCGAGCGACATCGACGCCGTCGGCGCGCGGCGTCGGCGTGGCGGTGCACGCACGCCTCGACGGCGTCGGCCACGTCGGTCTGCTCGGCGCTTGTCGTCGAAGCGGTGGCTCTCGAGCTGGACGAGCATGATCATGTCCTCGATCAGCTGGCGCATCGCCGTCGACCTCGCGCCCGGGCCTGGGCGATGATGTCGGACCGGCTCGTCGTCGGGCAGGTCGAGGCCGAGCGTCTCGACGAGCGCCAGGATGCGCTGGAGCGGCGTGCGCAGCTCGTGCGAGACGCCGGCCGAGAACAGGCGGCGAGCGTCGCGGTAGTCGGCCTCGGAGCTCTCGTCCGTAGAGCACCACGACGCAGCGAGTTGCCGGCCTCGCCGAACGGCCGGATGTGGGCGCGGAAGCGGCGCCGCTCGGGCTCGTAGACGGTCAGCTCGAGCGTCGCGCACGGGCTCGCCCGCAGCAGCCGCGCGACGGCGGACGCGAGGTCGGGCTGGACCTCGAGGTCGAGCCGGCCAGCTCGGCCTCGCATCCCGCGCGAGCGAGTTTGCGCGCACCAGCCGCCGTCGCGATGCCGAAGACGAGGACGCGGGCCGACGTGGCGGCCATCACGGCGTCGCGCGAGGCGAGCGCGGCCGAGAGCTCGGTGCGCGGCACGGTCGTCGCGCAGGCGCGCGAGCGCTCGAGGTCACGCTCGCGCTCGCGCGGGTAGTGCCCGGCGCCGCTCGTGCCGCGCGCGCGAGCATGACGACGACGACCACGAGGGCGATCGCAAGCGCCGCCAGAAGCCCTCATCGCGGCGAGCGTACCGCGCGGCGCGGTTTGTATGCTGCGGAGCGATGAACGTCCGCTCCCCGACGGCAACGAGCTGACCTCCCGACGAGCGGCGCGCGGGCTCGACGCGGCGGCTGGCGATCGGCCCGCGGCTGGCCGAGGCCGCAGTCGCCGTGCAGGTCGACGGCGAGGTGCGCGACCTGCGCCTGCCGCTGCACGACGGCGAGACGATGCGCATCATCACCGACCGCGACCCGGAGGCGCTCGGCCGTGCTGCGCCACTCGACCGCGCACGTGATGGCGCAGGCGGTGCTGCATCTGTGGCCGCAGACGAAGATCGCGATCGGGCCCGGCGATCGCCGACGGCTTCTACTACGACTTCGAGTTCCCCGAGCCGATCGTCGCCCGACGACCTCGAGCGGATCGAGGCCGAGATGCGGCGCATCCTCGCGAGCCCCGCGGAGTTCGTGCGCGAGGACGGCGTCGAGCAAGGCCGCGCTGCTGGCGCGCTTCCGGGCCGAGCACCAGCCGTACAAGCTCGAGCTCGCCGAGGGCCTCCGACGGCGAGCCATCAGCCTCTATCGCAACGACGACTTCGAGGATCTGTGCCGCGGGCCGCACCTGCAGACCACCGCGCCGATCAAGGCGTTCAAGCTGCTCTCGAAGGCGGGCGCGTACTGGCGGGGCGACTCGACGCAAGCACGATGCTCACCCGCATCTACGGCACGGCGTTCTTCAAGCAGGCCGACCTCGACGAGTACCTGCGGAGCTCGAGGAGGCCCGCCGCCGCGACCACCGCCGCATCGGCCGCGAGCTCGACCTCTTCCACACCTCCGAGGTCGCGCCGGGGGCGCCGTTCTGGCACCCGCGCGGCATGGTCATCTGGAACGAGCTCACCCGGCTCTGGCGCGAGCTGAACCGCGAGCGCGGCTACCGCGAGGTGCGCACGCCGATCATCTACTCGGTCGACATCTGGCGCCGGTCGGGCCACTGGGACAAGTATCGCGACAACATGTTCTTCACCCACAAGGACGAGCAGCAGCTGGGCGTGAAGCCGATGAACTGCCCCGGCCACATCGAGGTGTACTCGTCGGCCAAGCGCAGCTACCGCGACCTGCCGATGCGGCTTGCCGAGCAGGGGCTCGTGCACCGCGACGAGCCGTCCGGCGCGCTGCATGGGCTCCTGCGGGTGATCCACATCACCCAGGACGACGCGCACATCTTCTGCACCGACGACCAGGTCGAGGACGAGGTGATCGGCTGCCTCGAGCTGGCGCGGCACATCTACGGCATCTTCGACCTGCCCGTGCGGCTCGAGCTCTCGACCCGGCCCGAGAACCGGATCGGCGACGACGCCCGTGGGACAGGGCGGAGGGCGCGCTCGTGAACGCGCTCGCGCGGGCGGGGGAGGAGTACGAGCTGAACGAGGGCGACGGTGCCTTCTACGGCCCCAAGATCGACCTGCACATGACCGACTCGGTCGGCCGGTCGTGGCAGATGGGCACCGTCCAGCTCGACTACCAGATGCCGGAGCGGTTCGACATGACCTATACCGGCGACGACAACGCCGAGCACCGGCCGGCGATGGTGCACCGGGCGCTGTTCGGGGCGTTCGAGCGCTTCATCGGCATCCTGATCGAGCACTACGCCGGGGCCTTCCCGCTGTGGCTGGCGCCGGTGCAGGCGATCGTGCTCCCGGTCGCCGACCGGCACGACGACTACGCCTCGCAGGTGGCCGCTGACCTCGTCGCCTTCGGCCTGCGGGCCGAGCCCGACCTCCGTACGGAGTCGGTTGGCAAGAAGATCGCCGAGGCCGAGCACCAGCGCATCCCCTGCATCCTCGTGGTCGGCGACAAGGAGGTCGAGGCGGGCACCGTCTCGCTGCGCCGCCGCGACCAGGGCAACCTGGGCGCCCGCCCGCTGACCGAGCTGCGCGACGAGCTGGTCATCGAGGCCGCCTCCCGCCAGGCTGAATAAACGGGGTCAGACCCCGTTTATTCAGGTCACGCCCGCAGCGTCAGGTCGAACCGGGCCCGGTCGCCGCGGTAGAGGTCGCGGGCGAACTCCACCGCCCGGCCGTCTGCGGCGCGGGTCGTCCGCACGACCAGGATCGCGGGCGCGCCGGGGCGGGCCTCGAGGTGGCGGGCGTCGCCGGCGTCGAGCGCCGCCGGCTCGAGCGACGTCTCGGCGCTGACCGGGTCGATGCCGTAGCGGCCCCGCATCACGGCGTAGAGCGACTGC
The DNA here is from genome assembly GCA_963746115.1 of uncultured Actinomycetes bacterium. GTDB lineage: Bacteria > Actinomycetota > Thermoleophilia > Gaiellales > JAICJC01 > JAICJC01. Next base: position 112,155 of record CAVVAA010000001.1, read on the forward strand.
TCCGCCAGCTCGTCCGGCCCGAGCTCGGGACACACCTCCCGCGGCACCCAGAACGTCTCCAGCAGCAGCGGCTCGCCGTCGCCGTAGCGCAGCCGCCGCACCATCCAGGCCGCGTCGCCGTCTCCGAGGTCGAGCGCGCGCCGGGCGGCCTCACCGCGGCTCGTCGGTGCAGCGCATCTCGAGCACGCGGCCGCCGGGACGCACGCCCTGCCGGCGCATCTGCTCGGAGAAGCCGGCCAGCCGCTGGAGGGTGTGCACGATCCGCGGCGGCGAGACGTACGTGCCGGAGCCGGGCCGCCGGTAGACGACGCCGCGGCGGACGAGCAGCTCGACCGCCTGGCGCGCGGTCATGCGCGAGAGCCCGAAGCGCTCGGCGATCTCGCGCTCGGATGCCAGCCGGTCGTGCGCGCCCAGGTCGCCCGCGGCGATCCGCTGCTGCAGGACGTCCGCGACCTCGCGGTAGCGCGGGGTGGCGGCGCTTGCCATCCGTCCAACCTACAGCAGCATGGCGGGTTCCACAGCATTTGCGGGCATCTCGCGCTGGGTCTGCCCTATACAGGCGGCTGCCCGCCTTGTAGCGTTCCGGAATGCCGCCCCGTCGGATCGACGCTCGTGCGTGTGGCAGGGACGCACCGCGAGGTGGGGTACCAGATCGGCTCGGCGACCGCTGAGGTCGTGCGCCGGCACGCCGCCGCGATCGACGAGCGCCGCCTGGCCCAGGCGGCTGCCTACCGAGACGTCACGGCGGCCGAGCTGCCCTGGCTGGTCGCGGAGCTCGACGGCGTCGCCGAGGGCGCGGGCGCCGATCCGCTGGCCGTGTTCGCCGCCTCGATCGAGGAGATCGCCGTCGAGGAGCCGGCGCCGGCCTCGCGCTGCTCCGACCTCGTCGCCACCCCGCCGGCGACGCCGGACGGCCATGTCTGGGTGGCGCACAACAACGATCTCGGGCCGGAGTCCGAGGACGAGCTCATCGCGCTGGAGTGGCGCGTCCCCGGCGATCCGGTCTCGTTCACGATCGGGATCGGGCCGTGGATCAGCGTCGGGTTCAACTCCGCCGGGCTCGCGCTCACCGGGAACGAGCTCTCGCCGAACGACGACCGCGTCGGCATCCCCCGGCTGCTGCTCGTGCGCGACATCCTGCGCCGGCGGACGCTCGCCGAGGCCATCGACGCGGCGCTCCATCCCGCGCCGCGCCTCGTCCTACAACAACCTGCTGAGCCACCGCGACGGCGGCGTCGTGAGCGTCGAGGGGTCGGCCACCGATGCCGAGCTGCTGCGCCCCGACGAGCGCGGCACCCTGGCCCACACGAACCACTACACGAGCACGAGGATGGCCGCCTACGAGCGCGATCCCTCGGACATCGAGGGCTCGTGCGCCCGCCAGCGCTCCGCGCAGGCGTGGCTCGAGCGCGGCCCGGCGACGCCCGAGCTTCTGCGTGAGGCCCTGTCCGACCACGCCGGCGCCCCGGACTCGCTCTGCCGCCACATCGAGCACGGCGCGGAGTCGAAGACTGTCTTTTGGTGCCTTGCCGACGTCACAGAAGGGACGATCCGGTACGGTCGCGGAAACCCGTGCGACTCGCATGAGGAGCGCTACGCCTTCAACTGAGACCCCCACCCACCGCTACGCGCAGCTGACCTGGCCGCAGGTGGCCGAGTGGGCGCAGCGCGACCCGGTGTGCGTGATCCCGGTCGCGACGCTCGAGGACCACGGCTACCACCTGCCGATCGACACCGACGTCGTCATCGCCGAGACACTGGCCGACCTGTCCGTGCAGCGCTGCGCCGGCCGGGCGCTCCTGCTGCCGACGGTGACGCACGGCTACACGCCGCACCACATGGACTACCCGGGCCCGATCACGATCGACTGGAAGACGTTCGTCGACGGCCTGCTCGACATCGGCCGCAGCCTCTTCCGGCACCGGTTCTCGCGCATCCTCTTCGTGAACGGGCACGGGTCGAACGTGCCGCTCGTCGACATGGCGGCCCGCCTGCTCATGGTCGAGCGGCCGGAGGCCACCGCGGCCTCGTTCTGGTACCTCTCGGGCGCCGAGTCGGCCGAGCTCCTGCGGCGCACGCGCGACTCCGACGCCCCGGGCGGGATGGCGCACGCGTGCGAGCTCGAGACGTCGCTCTACCTGGCGATCAAGCCCGGACCTCGTGCAGATGGGCAAGGCGGTGCGCGAGATCCCCGACTGGGGCTCGCAGAACGTGTGGATGGACTGGAACGACGGGCCGCTCTCGGTCAAGGGCGCCTGGAGCGGATGGACGGAGTCGGGCGTCGTCGGCGACGCGACGGTGGCCACGGTCGAGAAGGGCAGGCTCTGGCTCGACCGTGCCGTCGCGGAGATCGCCGAGTACATCGAGGAGCTGGCCGTGCGCGAGCCGCGCCCGGGCAGGGATCATCATGAACCACCGTGGGAGAGGACCCAGATGAGAGCGCGCAGATTGATCGCAACGACGATGCTCGCGGCCCTGGTGACGATCGCCGCCGGGTGCGGCGGTGGCGGAGCGGCGCCGGAGGCGGCGGCGGGAGCGGAGGCGTCGTCAAGGGCGGCATCCTGCGCGTCGGCACGACCAACTACATCGACTCGCTGAACCCGTTCGTCGCCATCGACGCGCCAGGCCGTACAACGCGTTCGTCATGCAGTACCCGCAGCTCGTGCAGTACGGCCCCGGGCTAGAAGCTCGAGGGCGACTGGGCGACGAGCTGGTCGCACTCGCCCGACGGCCTCACCTGGACGTTCCAGCTGAAGCCGGGCGGCAAGTGGTCGGACGGCAAGCCGCTGACGGCCGGCCGACGCCGCCTGGACGATCAACACCGATCGTCAAGTACGCGGCCGGCGCGACCGCGGTCCTCGCCGCGGCGCTCGACGCACGTCACGAGCATGGACGCGCCCGAACGCCAACACGCTCGTGCATCCACTACGACAAGCCGGTCGCGAACGTGCTGCCGCAGCTCGAGCAGTTCTGGGTCCTGCCCGAGCACGTGTGGGAGAAGTACGTCGGCACCAACGGCAAGGGCCTGAAGTCGTTCCGGCCCGAGCAGCACCTCCCGACCGTCGCCGGCGGCGCCTACTCGATCAGCGCAGTACCAGGAGAAGGGCACCACGGTCTTCAAGCCCAACCCGTACTTCTACGGGCCGAAGTCGAACGCCGACGGCCGTCGCGCTGACCTACTACACGAACTCGACCTCGATGATCGCCGACCTCGAGGCCGGCAACCTCGACTTCGTCGACCAGGTGCCGTTCAACGCGGTCAACTCGCTCAAGGGCGACTCCGGCGTTCAACGCTCGCGAGTCGGTGCCGGCAGTCGAGGTCACGAACATCACCTTCAACTCCAACCCGATCAAGCCGAAGAACCGCGAGCTGCTCAACCCGAAGGTGCAAGCGAGGCGCTCGAGTACGCGACGACCGCGCAAGCAGATCATCGAAGGTCGTCTTCGGCGGCTACGCGACAGCCGTGGGCCAACCTGCTGTCGGCGTTCAGTCGGGCCCGTTCGTGGCTCGAACCCGGCCGTCAAGCCGCTGCCGTACGACCCGGCGAAGGCCAACCAGATCCTCGACGCGCTCGGCTACAAGGCGCGGCTCGGGCGGGATCCGCGCAGGTGCCGGCGACGACCGGGCAAGTACGCCGCAGCCGGCGCACACGATGAGCTACCAGGTGATCGTGCCGGACGACCTCGACTTCAACGGCGACCGCCAGTTCCAGATCATCGCGGACGGCCTGGACGCCAAGGTCGGCGTCAAGCTGCACGAGGTCGCCGGCGGCGACGTCGGCCAGGCCTACGGCGCTCGACGACGCGCCAAGGGCACGTACACTCAAGTTCGACATGCCACCTGGGACTGGATCCGAGTACGTCGACCCGGACTTCAAGCTCTCGGTCGTGACCAAGGCGCAGTGGAACAACTGGAGCGACACCGGCTACAACGATCCCACGTACGACAAGCCAGTACACGCAGCAGGCGACGATCGTCGACCCCAAGAAGCGGCAGGCGCTGGTCTGGAAGATGGAGGCGTAGCTCGCCCAGACGCGGCCCTACATCCAGCTCGTCGACACGAGCCTGCTGACGGCGAACGACGAGCAAGTGGACGGGCTTCTACGCCGACCTCCGGCGTACTGCAAGTGCTACTACACGAGCCCGCACCAGACCGGATGACCCGTGAACGGCGCGGAGGAGCCGACGCCGTGAGGAGGGCCGACTACGTCGTCAAGCGCACGGTGTACGCGCTCGTGACCGTGTTCGTCGCGATCACGCTCAACTTCTTCCTCTTCCGCGTCGTGCCCGGCGACGCCGTCTCGGGGCTGCGCTGCCAGTCACTGCACGCCAGCAGTTCAAGGCCGCGATCCGCACGCAGTACGGGCTCGACAAGCCGAAGTGCGCAGCAGTACGTCATCTACCTCGAGCGGCTCGCCCACGGCGATCTCGGCACGTCCGTCGTACGACAACGAGCCGGTCTGGGACGACATCAAGTCGCCGCTCCTGAACACGCTGCCGATGATCATCGCCGGCACGCTCTTCTCGATCCTGATCGGCATCGCCGCCGGGGTCGTGTCCGCCTGGCGGCGCGGCACGCTGCGTCGACAAGGCATCCTGTGGACGGCCTCGCGTTCTACGCGATGCCGACGCAGTGGATCGGCCTGCTCGTGATCTTCTACGTCGCCGTCGCACGTCGGCCTGCCGCTAGCGGGCATCGTCCGACCCGACGCTCGGCGATCCTCGGGCCGCGCGTCGACGTGGACGTTCCTGCAGCGACCGCTTCGAGCACCTGCTCCTGCCGGCGCTCACGCTCGGCATCGGCCTCTACGGCGAGTACGCGCTGATCGTGCGCTCGTCGATGCTCGAGACGCTCGGCGAGGACTACGTGCTGACGGCGCGGGCCAAGGGCCTCTCGCAACTGGGCGATCGTCCGCAAGCACGGCCTGCGCAACGCGATGCTGCCCGTGGTCACGCTGATCGCGCTCTCGCTGGGCTCGATCGTCGCCGGCGCGATCGTGGTCGAGGACGTGTTCTCGTATCCGGGCATCGGCCTGGCCACCGTCGACGCGATCAACCACCGCGACTAGCCCGTGCTGCAGGGCATCTTCCTGCTGCTGACGCGTGGCGGTGATCGTGTGCAACTTCGTCGCCGACCTCGCTCTACTTCAAGCTCGATCCGCGGGTGACGTCGTGAGCGCTGCAGAGCGCGAAGCCGTCGCATCGCCGCCGAGCTGCCCGCCGAGGCGCCGTGCCGCGCGCGGGCTCGTCCGCGAGGTGCTGCTCGGCGAGCGCGCAGGCCGTCGTCGGTCTCGCGATCCTGCTCTTCTTCGTCGCTGATCGCGCTGTTCGCGCCGCTGATCGCGCCCGACAGCCCGCACGCAGCAGGTCGGGCCGGTCTACGCGCCGCCGACGCGAGCCGCACCTGCTCGGCCTCGACGACGGCGGCATCGACATGCTCCGCTCGTCATCGTACGGGCGCGCGCGTCTCGCTGCTCGTCGGCTTCGCCGCGTCGCTCGTCGCGATGCTCATCGGCGGCGGCGTCGGCCTGCTCTCGGGCTTCTTCGGCGGCAAGGTCGACGTCGTCCTGATGCGGATCACCGACTACTTCCTGGTCATCCCCGACATCCCGCTGATGATCGTCGTCGCGGCGATCTTCGGCCGCAACCTCCTCAACATCATCATCATCATCGGCATCATCTACTGGACGAGCACCGCCCGGCTGATCCGCGCGCAGGTGAAGTCCGTGCGCGAGCGCGTCTACGTCGAAACGCGCCCGCGCGCTCGGCGCCGGCAACGTGCGGCTGATGCGGCAAGCACGTCGCTGCCGCAGGTGGCGCCGCTCCTGATCGCCAACACCGTGCTGACGATCGCCATCGCGATCTTCGCCGAGACCTACATCACCTTCCTCGGCCTCGGCGATCCCGTCGACGATCTCGTGGGGCCGGCTGATCGAGAACTCGCTCACCGGCGGCGCCGATCTTCCACAAGGCCTGGTGGGCGATCATCCCGCCCGGCCTGTGCGTGACGCTGCGTGATCCTGGCCTGCACGATGATCGGGCCAGGCGATCGAGGACGCGCTCAACCCGCGCCTGCAAGGTCGGTCACCTGTCGGTGCGCCGCTTCCGGCTGCGGCCGCTGCCGGGACGGCTGGACGCCGAGTGAGCCCGCGCGACCCGTCCTCAGCGTCGAGGATCTCCACGTCTGGTTCGAGCTCGAGGGCGGCCGTGAGCTGCACGCGGTGCAGGGCGTCGACTTCGAGCCTGCGCCCGGGCGAGCGGATGGGCCTCGTCGGCGAGTCGGGCTGCGGCAAGACGACGACGATCCTCGCGCTGATGGGCCTCCTGCCGCGAGCGCGAGCGTCGGCGGGCGCGCGTCGACCTCGACGGCGAGGACATCTGGCGAACGGGCGAGGAGTCGGTCAGCCCGCACCGCTGGCGCGACATCGCGATGGTCTTCCAGGGCGCGATGAACGCGTTCAACCCGGTCAAGACGATCGGCGCGCAGATCGTCGAGCCGATGGAGCTGCACGGGATCGCCTCGGGCCGGGCGGCGCGCGCCCAGGCTGCGCGAGCTGCTCGAGCTGGTCGGCATCTCGGGCACGCGCGCCGACCGCTACCCGCACGAGTTCTCGGGCGGCATGCGCCAGCGGGCGGCGATCGCGATGGCGCTCGCCTGCGAGCCCAAGGTGCTGCTCGCCGACGAGCCGACGACGGCGCTCGACGTGATGGTGCAGGCGCAGATCCTGCGAGCTGCTGGTGCGCCTCACGGACGACCTCGGCCTGGCGCTGATCCTCGTCACGCACGACCTGCCGGTCGTCGCCCAGGTGTGCGACGCGCGCGGCGGTGATGTACGCCGGCGAGATCGTCGAGCTGGGGCCGATGCGAGACGCTCTACCACGACCCGCGCCACCCGTACACGCGCATGCTCTTCGCGGCCACGCCCGATCTGTACGGCGACGACGAGGTCGATGTCGATCCCGGGCGCGCCGCCGCGGCTCGATCGCGAGCTCGTCGGCTGCCCGTTCCAGCCCCGCTGCGACTCGGCGTTCTCGCGCTGCCCGCACGAGCATCCGCGGCGTGCGTCGCGGTCGGCCGAGGGCCACGACGCCGCCTGTCACCTGAACGACGTCCGCGCAGGTGGCAGTGAGCGCGCCGAGCGTGAGCCGCCGCGGCGGACGGCCGCTGCTCGAGGTCGAGGGGCTCGTCACCCGCTACCCGGTGCCGCGCGGCATCGTGGCCGGCCTGCGGCGCGGCGGCCGCAGCGAGCACGTGCACGCCGTCGAGGGCGTCGTCGTTCTCGGTCGGGCCGGGCGAGATGGTCGCGCTCGTGGGCGAGTCGGGCTGCGGCAAGACGACGACCGCGCAGACGGTGATGCGCATGGTCGACGGCCGGACGCGGCTCGATCCGCTTCCGCGGCCGCGAGATCACGCGGCTCAGCCAGCGCGAGCTGCGGCCGCTGCGGCGCGAGATGCAGATCATCTACCAGGATCCGTACGAGTCGCTCGACCCGCGCTTCCGCGTGCGCGACACGGTCGACGAGCCGCTCCGATCCACGGCATCGGCGCGGCCAGGCCGAGCGCGACGCGCAGGTCGTCGAGGCGCTCGTGCAGGCCGGGCTCGACGCCGCCCGAGCTCTACATCGACCGCTTCCCGCACGAGCTCTCCGGCGGCCAGCGCCAGCGCGTCGCGATCGCCGCCGCATGGTGCTCGAGCCGAAGCTCCTGCGTCGCCGACGAGCCGGTGTCGATGCTCGACGTCTCGGTGCGCGCCGGCATCCTGCGGCTGCTCGACGAGCTGCGCCGCGAGCGGCCTCGCGCATCCTGATGATCACGCACGACCTGTCGACTGCCGCCCACTTCGCCGACCGGATCGCGGTCATGTACCTGGGCCGGATCGTCGAGGAGGGGCCGGCCAGGGACGTCGTCCGCAACCCGCAGCACCCGTACACGAAGGCGCTCATCTCGGTCGTGCCGAAGCGCGACCCGCGCGACGTCGACCGACGCCGCAGATCCTGACGGGCGAGACGCCGAACCCGGTCCACGTCCCGCCCGGGCTGCCGCTTCCATCCCCGCTGCCCGATCGCGCGAGGAGCGCTGCCGCAGCATCGACCCCGAGCTGCGCCGGCCCGACTCGGCGACGTCGCCGGAGCACCGCGTCGCCTGCATCCTGGCATGAGCCGCTGGCGCGACATCGCGGGGCCGGTCGGCCTCTTCCCGACGGGCGCGCGCAACGCCATCACGGACGTGCCCGGGGTGCTCGTCGGCCACGCCCAGGCGGCGAGCGGCGAGCCGACCGGGGTCTCGGTGGTGGTGCCGCCGCGGCTGCCGGCGCGGGCGGGCGTGAATACGGTGAACGGCGTCGGCGAGCTGACGAAGAAGCTCGAGATCGACGAGTGGGGGATCATCCAGTCGCCCGTGTGGCTGTGCGGCACGCACGCCGTCGGCATGGTCTACCACGGCGCGGTGCTCGCCGCCGGGGGCGATCCCGACAACACGGTCATCCCCGTCGTCGGGGAGTGCGACGACTCCGACATGGGCGACTCGCGTACCGTCACGGTCGACGACGTGAACGCCGCGCTCGCGAACGCGGGCGAGGACGTCGCGGAGGGGACGGTGGGCGGCGGCACCGGGATGACGTGCTTCGACTTCCCCGGGGGGATCGGCACGGCGTCGCGGATCGTCGACGGGCACACGGTCGGCGTGCTGCTCATGTGCAACTTCGGCGATCGCGAGCGCTTCACCGCGGGCGGTCTTCGGTTCGACCCGGCCGAGCCGCCGGCACCGCCCGAGGGCTCGTGCATCGCCGTCTGCGCGACGGACGCGCCGCTCGAGGCGCAGCAGCTGCGGCGGCTGGCGCTGCGCCCGCTGCTCGGCCTGGCACGGGCCGGCTCGTACGCGTCGAACGGCTCGGGCGAGATCGCGGTCGCGTTCACGGTCGCCGAGGACGAGGGGTTCCCGCTCGGGCGGCTCTCGCCACTCTTCGCGGCGGCGTACGAGGCCGCCGAGGAGTCGGTCTACAACTGCCTCGTCGCCGCCCGCCCTGCCCGGCGCCGCAACGGGCAGATGCAGGACGAGTTCCCCGTTCACCTGGTGCGCCGGGGCGCGTAGGATGCCCGCATGGAGGGCATGAGCGTCGAGCTTCGGGTGCGCCTTTCGGCGGCCGACGTGCACTACGGCGGCAACCTGGTCGACGGCGCCCACGGCCTCGAGCTCTTCGGCGACATCGTCACCGAGCTCGCCATCCGTACCGACGGCGACGAGGGCCTGTTCGCGGGCTACGAGAAGGTCGAGTTCCTGGCGCCGCTCTACGGCGGCGACTTCGTCCGCGCCACCGGCACGATCGTGCGCATGGGCACCACCAGCCGCACGGTCGACCTCGAGATCTGGAAGGAGATCTCGGCCCGCCCGGAGGTGAGCGACTCCGCCGCCGACCTGCTCCCCGACCCGATCCTCGCCACCCGCGCGCGCGGCACGTACGTCGTCCGCCGCGAGCACCAGCGCGGCCCGGGCGGCGGGGGCATCGTCGCCGGCCAGTAACCCGCCAAACGGGGTCAGACCCCTTCTGGCGGGTCAGACGGGCTCGAGCCGAGGTGCTCGCGAGTCCGCCAGCCGTCGGCGCCGTGCTCCATGACGGCCACCTCGACGGCCCGCGTCCGGATCGAAGGTGGCGGCCGATCCCGTCTGCGCCGTCGCCGGTGAGCGCGCGGCGGTGCGCGCCCACCACTACATCGGCGGCGTGGAACGGCACGACGATCGCGGTGGCGGGCACCGGCGGCGGGTCAGACCGTGAGCTCGATCGCAGGCTTCGCGCTCGCGAGCAGCGCCCTGACGCGCGACTCGGTGACCTCGTCGAAGTGCTCGTAGAACTGGCTGACCGCGTGGAAGCGCTGCGGCGCGCGCAACGTGACGAGCCGGTCGCACTCGCGCTCGAGCCGCTCGACCGCGAGGCGGGGCAGGACGGGGAGCGCGATCACGGTCTGGCGGGCGCCGGCGTTTCGCACCGCGGCGAGCGCGGCCCGGATCGAGGCGCCGGTCGCGGCGCCGTCGTCGACGATGACCGCCGTTCGCCCGACGAGCATCATCGGGGTGCCGCCCCGGAGCCGCTCGTCCATCTCGCGCGCCTGCGCGGTCGCGAGGTCGTATGCGCTGTCGACCTGGGCCTGCGTGAGCCGGCCGGAGACGCGACGGTTCGTGTAGCGCTCGCCCTGGGGTGCGACGGCACCCATCGCGAGCTCCGGATGACCGGGCGTCGCCACCTTGCGGACGCACAGCACGTCGAGCGGCAGATCGAGCAGGCGGGCCGTCTCGGCGGCCACCTCGACGCCCCCTCGGGCGAGTCCGATCACGGTCACGTTGGACTTCTTGCGGATCTCGGGCATCGCCGCTGCGAGGGCCGCCCCTGCCTGTGTGCGGTCGTGGAACATCCCGCGATCATGCACAAGGGGAGCGCGCCGGTCAAGGTTTTGCAACCGAGGATTTGGCTGCCACTGGTGCGTTGCTATACTGCCGCTCTGGCAAAGCAGAGGCATCACGCCCCTCACCTCGCCGGCTCCGGCCGGGAGGTTCAACCGAATCGTTCGGCAATCGTCTCCGTCGCGGAGACGCAACTCGGGTGCCTTGCGGCACCCATTTTTTCGTGTCGAGGAGAGGAGCTCCAAGGGTTGAGGATGATCGTGACTAGGCACAGGTCTTGAGGCCCCGCAGGCAGATCGACCAACGGCCGCAGGAGCCGACCACCCGGATCAACGAGGCGATTCGCGTCCCCCAGGTACGTCTGATCGACGACGACGGCACGCAGATCGGCATCAAGAACACCGACGAGGCCCAGCGCTACGCCTGGGACAAGAATCTCGACCTGGTCGAGGTGGCGCCGGAGGCCCGTCCGCCCGTGTGCCGGGTGATGGACTACTCGAAGTACCGGTACGAGCAGGAGCAGAAGGCCAAGCTCGCGCGCAAGCACCAGTCGACGATCACGATCAAGGAGATCAAGCTTCGGCCCAAGATCGGCGATCGGCGACTACGAGACCAAGAAGGGTCACGTGGTGCGGTTCCTGAAGAGCCGGGCGAAGGTGAAGGTCACGATCATGTTCCGCGGCCGCGAGATGACGCACCCGGAGCGTGGGCGAGACCTCCTGCTGCGTCTCGCCGAGGACGTGAAGGACCTCGGGGCGATCGAGTCCCAGCCGCTGCAGGACGGACGCAACATGGTGATGATGCTGGCGCCCCACCGGGCCGTGACCGCACCCGCCGCCAAGGCGGACGAGGACGCGCCGGCGGAGGCCGGCCGACGAGGCCGCCGCCGGCGCCTGAAGGAGATCCGAGCATGCCAAAGATGAAGACATCATCCGCCGCGAAGAAGCGGTTCCGGTTCAGCGCCGGCGGCAAGGTGCTGCGCCGGCGCGCGTTCCGCACGCACCTGCTCGAGCACAAGAGCGCGAAGCGGCGACGGGTGAAGCGCCGGGCAACGGAGATGGCCCCGGCCGACGCAACAACGAGGCGCTGCGCCTCCTGGGAAAGCGATAGGAGCCCGACGATGGCACGCGTCAAACGCAGCGTCCACGCCAAGAAGAAGCGCCGCGAGGTGCTCGAGGCCGCGAAGGGTTACCGCGGCCTCAAGAAGAACACCTACCGCAAGGCGAAGGAGCAGATGCTGAAGTCGCTCTCCTACGCCTACCGCGACCGCCGGGCGCGGAAGCGCGACTTCCGCCGGCTCTGGATCATCCGCATCAACGCGGGCGCCCGCCAGAACGGCCTCTCCTACAACCAGTTCATGCACGGCCTGCGCAAGGCCGAGATCGAGCTCGACCGCAAGGTGCTCGCCGACCTCGCCGTCTCCGATCCGAAGGCGTTCGGGACGCTCGCCGAGGCAGCGAAGGCCGCGCTTGCCGCATGACGGGCTCCCCGCCGTGGAGCCAATCACCTCCCACGGCAACGCCCGGCTGAAGCATGCGCGCAAGCTCCAGGCCCGCCGGCACCGGCGCGCGCTGGGGCAGTTCCTGGCGGAGGGCGAGGACATCGTCGAGGAGGCGCTCGCGGCGGGCATCCTGCCCGTCGAGACGCTGATCGCCGCCGACCGCCCGCCGGACGAGGGTCTCGTCGCGCGGCTCTGCCCGCGGCGGGCCGGTGCTCGCGGTGCGCGACTCGCTGCTGGCCGAGGTCGGCGGCCTCGGCCACCCCGCCCGCGTGATCGCCCTCTACGAGATCGCCTCGCTCCCGCATGAATATCCGGTGCCAGACACCGATATTTCACCCTGGCCGTCTACCTGCACCGCGTGATCGACCCGGGCAACGTCGGCACCGTCGTGCGCGCATGCGGAGCGCTCGGGCCGGCGTGGCTCTCGCTCTCCCCGGGCTGCTCCGACCCGCTGGCCGGCGAAGGGCGTGCGGGCGTCGATGGGAGCCGTGTTCCGCGTCCCGATCGAGACCGGAGCCGACGTCCCGGAGGACGGGCCTCCGGGTCGCCCTCGGTCGCCGGGGCCGAGACGCCGCTCTGGGACGTCGACCTCACCGGCCCGACGGTGCTCGTCGTCGGCGCCGAGCGCCACGGGCTACCGGCGGAGGTGGTCGAGGCGTGCGACGTCGTCTGCGCGATCCCGCAGGCGGCCGGCGCCGAGTCGCTGAACGCCGCCCAGGCGGCCACGCTCGCGCTCTACGAGGCCGCCCGCCAGCGAAACCGGCCCAGGCGCGCGAGCCGAAACGGCGGATAGGTCGTCCGTCACCAGCGTGAACGCGTAGCCGGTCACCCGGTTCGCCCATCGCAGCACGCCCTCGATGAAGTCGAACGCACCGCGTGGGTAGCGGCCCGTGAACACGATCGCGAACCACGCGAAGATGACCGACGAAGAACGCTGCGATCCCGAGGAAGAACAGCACGATGTAGTGCGGGATCGCCAGGAACCACTTCACCAGCGGCAGCCATCGGTTGAGCTCGGCGCCGGTCACCTCGGGGTAGTCGAGGTGCACGGCCTGGTGGTCGTCGGTCGACGGGTAGCGGTCGTCCATCAGCGAGCAGGTATGACGACCACCCGATTCGAGAAGCGGTCCAGCTCGAGGTTCCAGTCGTACCACCAGCGCGGGTACTTCTGCGCGGAAGAGCAGCATCAGCACGACCGGCAGCGACGACGGCGCCGCCGGCGACCGCGACCTCGCGCCAGGTGCCGGTTGCCCGCCCGTGCGAGACGCCGGTGGTGGCATGGTCGAGGAACCCGAGGATGATCGCGATCGGGATGATCCAGACGATCCGCAAGGCGCTGGTCGATAACCGGTCGAGCGGGCGGTCGGGGTAGTCGACCGAGAAGGTCACGGGGTACGGTTCCATGCCCGTCACCCTATCGGTCCCCCCGCCCGCCTCGCCACCCAGACGGAGTCGGTCGCGCCCGGCTCGAGCGGGCGGCGGTCGAACCAGCCGTAGGCCTCGGATCCGGTCGTACCCGGCCTCGTCGAGCAGCGCGCCGCCAGCCGTCGGGATCGACCCACCAGAGCTCCATCTCGGCGCACACGTCGTCGGCGCGCACGGTCAGGTCGAGGCGGCGGGCGGCCTCGTCCCAGAGCGCGCGCTCCTCGATCCCGGGCTCGCGTTCGATCCAGCGGCCGTGCGTCTCGGTGATGTCGAGCCGGTCGGGGTGGAACACGTCGAAGGCGAGCGTCCCGCCGGGATCGAGCCGGTCGTGCAGGGCTCGCAGGACGGCCAGCCGCTCGCCGTCGTCGTGCAGGTGCAGGAACGCACGGAACGGGACGGTCACGAGCGGAAACGTCCCCAGATCGGGCAGGTCGCGCATGTCGGCGTGCACGAGCGTGAGCTCGAGGTCGTGCGGCTCCGCCCGCCTCCGCGCCAGGTCGAGCATCGCCTCGGACGTGTCGACGCCGACGACCGGCACGCCGGCGAGCGCCGTCGGCACCGCCACCCGGCCCGACCCGACGCCGACCTCGAGCACCGGCCCGCCGCATGCGAGGGCGAGGTCGACGTAGAACGGGATGTCCTCGGTGACCGAACGGCACCAGACGTCGTAGCGCTCGCCGAGCCGGTCGTAGGCGGAGGGCGGCGTCCCGATGCTAACTACACTACCCGGCCACCATGGACCTCGACGCCCTCGTCTCCGACGCCAAGGCGCGCGTCGCCGCTGCGACCGACTCGGCCGCACTCGAGGAGGTGCGCATCGACGTCCTCGGGCGCAAGGCGCCGCTCGTGCTCGCCCTGCGCGAGCTGGGGTCGCTCGACCCGGACGAGCGCCGCGCGCGCGGCGCCGACCTGAACCGGGCCCGGCGGACGCTGGAGGAGCTGGTCGAGCGCCGTGCCCGTGAGCTGGGCGAGGTCGAGCTCGAGGAGCGGCTGCGCATCGGACCGGCGTCGACGTGACCCTGCCCGGGGCCGTGCACCCGCGCGGGCACTGCGCACCTGATCGAGCAGACGCGGCGCGACATCCTGGACGTGTTCGTCGGCTTCGGCTACCGGATCGTGGACGGGCCCGAGATCGACACCGTCCACTACAACTTCGACGCGCTCAACCACGCGCCGACGCACCCGTCGCGGCAGGTGACCGACACGTTCTACGTCTCCGCCGGACGTCGTCCTGCGCACGCACACGTCGCCGGTGCAGATCCGGACGATGGAGGCGCAGCCGCCGCCGGTCTACATGGCCACGGCGGGCCGCGTGCTACCGGCGGGACACGCCGGACGCGACCCACACCGCCATGTTCACCCAGATCGAGGGCCTCGTCGTCGACCGCGGCATCACGCTCGGCCATCTCAAGGGGACGCTGCTCGGGTTCGCCCGCGCGATCTTCGGCGCCGATCGCGAGGTGCGCCTGCGGCCGCACTTCTTCCCGTTCACCGAGCCGTCGCGTCGAGGTCGACGTCAGCTGCTTCAACTGCGCCCGCGACGGCTCGCCGTGCCGCGTGTGCAGGGCCGAGGGCTGGGTGGAGATCCTCGGCGCCGGGATGGTCGATCCCAACCTCTACGGCTACGTCGAGGGCTACGACCCCGAGGAGGTGTCCGGCTTCGCGTTCGGCATGGGCGTCGAGCGGGTGGCCGGCCTGCGCCACGACATCCCCGACATCCGCCTCCTGTGGGAGAACGACCTGCGCTTCATGGAGCAGTTCGGATGAGGGTGCCGGTCTCGTGGCTGCGCGAGTACGTCTCGTTCGACCTTCCCCCGCGCGAGCTGGGCGAGCGGCTGTCGATGACGGGGACGAAGCTCGAGGCGCTGCACCGCCGCGGCGTGCCCCGCGCGCTGGAGCGCTACCGGGTCGGCCGCGTCCTCTCCCGCGACCAGCACCCGAACGCCGACCGCCTCAGCCTCTGCAGCGTCGACATCGGTGCGGGCGAGCCCCAGCAGATCGTCTGCGGCGCGCGACAACTTCGAGGCCGGGGCGACGGTCGCCGTCGCGCTCCCGGGTGCAGTGCTGCCCGACGGGACGGAGCTGCGGGTGGCGAAGCTGCGCGGGCTCGAGTCGCACGGGATGATGCTCTCCGAGCGCGAGCTCGAGCTCGGCCAGGACCACGACGGCATCATGCTGCTCCCCGACGACTGGCCGGTCGGCGACGCGCTCATCGAACATCTCGCCATCGCCGACGATGTGCTCGAGTTCGAGATCACGTCCAACCGGCCGGACTGCCAGAACGTCTACGGCATCGCCCGTGAGGTCTCGGCCGTGCTCGACACCGACCTGGCCGAGTGGCCCGGGACCGAGCCCGACGCGAGCGGGGAGGGGACGGCCGGCGACTATGTGAAGGCGCGGATCGACTCACCCGAGATGTGCCCGCGCTGGGCGGCGCGGGTGTTCACGAACGTGCGCGTGGGGCCGTCGCCGCCGTGGCTCAAGGCCCGCATCAGCGCGGCCGGGATGCGGCCGATCTCGAACGTCGTCGACATCACGAACTACGTGATGCTCGCGATCGGCGAGCCGACCCACGCCTTCGACCTCGACAAGGTCGCCGGCCGCGAGATCATCGTCCGCCGGGCGACTGACGGCGAGCGGGTGACGACCCTCGACGGCCAGGATCGTCTCCTCGACACCGAAACGCTCGTGATCGCCGACGCCGAGAAGCCGTCCGCGATCGCCGGGCTCATGGGCGCCGAGTGGAGTGAGGTCACCGCCGAGACGACGACGGTGCTCATGGAGTGCGCGAACTTCGACGGCCCCACCACCCAGGCCTCGTCGATCCGGCTGGGGCTGCGCACGGAGGGGTCGAGCCGGTGGGAGAAGGGCCTCGACCCGCACCTCTCGCCGAAGGCGCTGCGACTCGCCTCCCAGCTGATGGTCGAGCTGACGGGCGCGACGCTCGTCCCCGGGTCGATCGACCTGCACGGCGAGCTGCCGGAGCCGCCGGTCGTCCCGCTGCGGCGCGAGCGGCTCGAGGGTCTGATCGGGATCACCTACGCCGACGCCGAGGTCGACCGCACGCTCGCGCGGCTGGGATACGAGTGGGAGGGCCGCGGCTGGCGGGTGCCGACGTGGCGGGCGGCCGACACGACACGCGAGGTCGACCTGATCGAGGAGGTGGCCCGTATCGGCGGTCTGGAGCGGGTGCCGGCGGCGATGCCAGGCGGCCATCCCGGGGGCGGCCGTCTGGGCGCCGACGAGCGGCTGCGGCGCAAGGTTGTCGACGTCCTCCGCGGCGCCGGCCTCTCCGAGGCGGCGACGCTCACGCTGTGGGATCTGGGGATGCCCGAGCGCCTGCGGCTGCCGCCGGGCGACCGCCGGGCGGCGCTCGTCGAGCTCCAGAATCCGATGAGCGCCGAGTGGGCGGCGATGCGGACGCTCGTCTTCCCGGGCCTCCTGCACTCGGCGCGCCGCAACCTGGCGATGTCCGCCCCGCGGGTGGCGCTGTTCGAGATCGGGCACGTGTTCCTGCGCAGCGACGACACCCTGCCCGACCAGCCGTCGCGGGTCGCCGGCGTGATGGCGGGGGAGGGGGCCGGGTTCTTCGCCGCGAAGGGCGTTGTCGAGGCGCTCTTCGCGGCCGCACGCGTTGCCGCTCCCGAATTCCGGCCTGCGGACGACCCGTTCCTGCACCCGGGGCGGGCTGCGGCCGTGGGTGACGGGTTCGTCGGCGAGCTGCACCCGCTCGTGGCCGACGCGTTCGAGCTCGAGCCGGGGGCGGCAGCGTTCGAGCTCGGCCTGGACGGCCTGCGGGGACGGCCGCCGGAGGAGGTGCTCTACCGCGACGTCACGAGCTTCCCGCCGCTGCGGCAGGACATCGCGGTCGTCGTCTCCGAGGACGTGCCGGCGGGTCGCGTCGTCGACGTGGTCCGGTCGGCCGGCGGTGAGGCGCTCGCGCGGGTCGAGGTCTTCGACGTCTACCGCGGGCCGCAGGTCGGCGAGGGGCGCAAGAGCCTCGCCCTGCACCTCGTGTTCCAGGCCCCGGACCGCACGCTGACCGACGCCGAGGCCGACGCGGTGCGCGAGCGGATCGTGGCGGCGCTGCACGCCGAGGTCGGCGGGGAGCTGCGCGCGTGAGGCGCGACGAGCTCGTCGCGCAGCTGGACGACTACTTCGGGACGCAGTCGGTGCGCGCGGACGAGTGGGGCGACCTGTTCGAGCTCGTCTACCCCGATCCGTACTGGCGCGCGTACGCCGAGCGGGGCTACGAGGGCCGCTGGAACGGCCTGCTCGTGCGCGGCGGGGACGAGGTCGAGCGGGTCGCCACGTGCGTCTTCCCGTCCGACCGGGTGATCGGCCTGCTGGCAGCCGGCACGTTTCTCTTCTCCGAGCACCCGATCGACTATGCCGACGAGCCCGGCTTTCTGCCCCTGGCGCGGGAGAGCTTCGAGCGCATGCGCCGCGACGGCGTCAGCTTCTACAACGTGCACGCGCCGATCGATCATCACCCCGACGTGTCGCCGTCGCGCCTGTGCGCCGCGGCGATGGGGGTGCCGGTCGAGGAGGAGTACCTGCCGATCGCCGAGGGCATCGGCGGCGGGGCGGCCGTGATCGGCCCGTCCGACGCGACGCTCGACGAGCTGGCCGCGCGGCTCGGGGCCGAGCTGGGGCCGGAGGTGCCGGTGCAGGTCGTCCGCCGCCGCGCCGGGACGGACGCCGCGGGCCGGGTGGCCGTCGTCGGCGGAGGCGGCGCCGACCGGGACGCGCTGGCAGAGTCGCTCGCGCGCGGCTGCCAGACGTTCGTCACGGGCGGGGTCTTCACCCGGTGGGCGGCGGAGTTCCTCGCCCTCGCCGAGGAGCGCGATGTGGCGGTGATCGACGGCACCCACTACGGCACCGAGATCCCCCCGCAGAGGGCGATGGTGAAGTGGTTCGGGGAGCTTGGGCTGGAGGCCGAGTTCATCCCCGACGGGCCGAAGTGATTCCGCCTGTGTGATCAGCATCACACTCCGTTCGGATCCGCCGATGTGGAAGCCGTGATCGCGCGTCCGTAGCCTGCGGCCATGTTTTCTCCCCTCAACCGAGGAAGGATCCGGACATGATCACCATCACTCGCACCACCCGTGCGATCCTCGTCGCCGCCACGGCGCTCGCCGTCGCCGCGCCGACCGCCTCCGCCAAGCCGATCAGCCCCGTCACGCCGTCGGTCGCGACGACCGCGCCGGTCTACCAGGGGACGTATCGGCCCGTCAACGACAAGGTCGCGCTGTCGCCTGACCGCGGCGACAAGGTCGGCACGCTGGCACAGGTGACGAACATCCATCCGATCCCGGTCGTGACGACGACGACCGTGAGCCAGAGCTCCTTCGACTGGATGTCCGCGACGATCGGCGCGGGCTTCGTCCTCGCGGCCGGTCTTGTCGGCGCTGGTGTCCTCGGGCTGCGCGGCCGGCGGCGGATGGCGCTCGGCGTCTGACGCAGACTCCCCGACGGTCGTGAGCGTCCACGCGGGCGGGCTCCTCAGGGGCCCGCCCGTTTGCATGGTCCGGCGGCTACGCGGGTGTCAGACCGAGCAGATCGTCGAGCCGCCGTTGCAGCGCGCCGGCGTCATCGATCGGCACCTGTGCGACGATCCGCGTGACCCCGAGCTCGGCGTACCGCGTGAGGCGTGCGTCGTCGAGGTCGTACACGAACACGGTGACGTCGCCCGGCGGCATCCCGGCGTCCTCCCGCTGGCGACGCCATGTGGCCAACCCGCGCTCGAACGCGTCAAGTTCGGCGACGACCGGCGCCCAGGCGTCGCCGTGCACGGCCGCCAGGCGGACGCTGCGCGGCGAGTCACCGCCCACGAGGAGGGGTGGGTGCGGCGTCTGGACGGGCTTCGGCCAGCACCAGATCGGGTCGAAGTCGACGTACCTGCCGTGAAACTCCGCCTCGTCGTCGCGCCAGATCGCCTTCATCGCACGGATCTGCTCCTCCATCAACTCCCACCGTGTCGGCGGGTCGACGCGGTGGTTTCGCAGCTCCTCGGTCAGCCAGCCGGCGCCGACGCCGAACAGGAAACGCCCTTGTGAGATGTGATCGATGGTGGCGACCTGCTTGGCGAGCGTGATCGTGTCGTGCTGGGGCACGATGCACACGCCCGTGCCCAGGCGCAGGTTGCGGGTGCAGGCCGCCGCCGCGCCGAGCGCGGTGAACTGATCGAGCAGGCGTGCGTCCTCGCCGGGACGGTCGCCCTGGAGGAGGTCGCGCCGGCTCACCGGGACATGCGTGTGCGCCGTGAGGAACAGTGACTCGAGCCCGGCCGCCTCGACGAGGGTGGCGAGGTCAGTGATGCCGACGCCGGTGTCGGTGAGCCAGACCGCCACGCCTAGTCGCATGGCGCACATGAAGATCCATTCTAGAGGGTAGTAACTCGGACGTCGAAGGGAGTGCGTGATGCCGGAACCGCGTCAGATCACCCTGCTGCTCGAGCTCGAGCGTGAGCAGGAACGGCGGTTCGCCGGGTCGCTGACCGCCGCCGAGCGCGACGTCGACGGCACGCCCGAGCAGCCGTCGGCGAAGGACACCTTTGCCCACGCGATCGCCGCCAAACAGCAGATGCATGACGCGCTGGCCGCCCTGCGGGCCGGCGCGCAGCCGGACCCCTCGCACGACCGCGAGGAGGTCTTCCAGGCCAACGCGGGCCGGTCGTTCGCGTCGCTCGAGGCCGACGCCGCCCGTCTCGGCGACGAGCTCGTCGCAGACGTCGAGGCGCTCGATGCGGCCGGACTCGGATCGTCGCCGGCGTGGGTCAGCGAGGCGACGCTCGGCGACGAGATCATCCAGCAGTGCGTCACCCACGGGATGGTGCTGATGTTCGAGGTCATGTGCGAGCGGGGCGGGGACGAGGATGCGCGCCGGGCCCAGGTGGAGCTCGTCGACGCGCTGCCCGCCGACGTGAGCACGCTCCAGCGCTCGCGCGCCCTGTACAACCTCGCCTGCCTGGACGTCCGCACCGGCCGCCAGAGCAACGCCGTCGACGCGCTCTCGGAGGCGCTGCGCCTGCGACCCGCCCTGGCCGCACATGTCCGCGACGATCCCGAGCTCGAGCCGGTGCGCGCCCGCGTGCTGGGTGAGCGCTCGGCCTTGAGCAGGTGAGCGCCGTCGAGGCGCCCGGCGTCGTCGCGCTTTCGGCGATCTGGTACGGCGTCATGCAGGTGTGGAAGCCCGACCGGATCCGAAACGCCGCGGCGCACGCGGCCGGGCACCACGGCGTGGCGCCGCTCGACGAGAACGTCGACTTCACGCCGGCGCCGCCGGACACTGCCGTGTAGCTAGGTAACGCCCTGCGTGGCGACGGGGCGGACGTCCGAGAGGCGCCGCTCCAGCCGCAGTGCGCCGACGACGCCCACGTCGTCGAGCGTGCCGAGCCGCTTGCGCACGAGCTGCGCCGCCGCGCCGTAGCCGTAGGTGTGGGCGGCGCGGAAGTGGAAGACGCCGCTGCGCCAGTCGCCGTCGTGCCACGGGTTCAGCGGCGACATGACGAGGGCGCACTCCTCGGCCTGGACGGCGTCGCGCAGCCGCAGCTCGAGGAAGAGCGACGACCAGTCGGACGGCTGTGCGGCGACGATCGCATCCCACTGCTCGACGAGGTTGGCGGGCATGGCGGGATCGTACTCCGGCGGCCGGGTGGGGTTGCCAGATACCGCATGTCTATATAGCATAGAAGCTATGATTCCGAGTCTGCGAGGAGCGCTCGCCCTGCTGACTGCCGTGATCGCGGTGGGAGCGGTGTACGAGCTCGCCGTCGCCGTGGGCCTGATCGCGCTCGGACCGCAGCCCGGCGACGCGCCCGCCGGGAGCGCGCAGGTCGTCGGGCTCTCCGTCGTCGCGCTCCTGCTGACGGGCGTGCTGCTCCTGGGGGCGACGCTGAGCTCGCCTGCGCGGGCCGCGTGGGGAACGCTTGCCGCACCGCTCGCGGGTGCGGTCGCGGGGGCGTTCCTCGTCGCCCGCTTCTACTCGTACGACCCGTACTACGCGCCGTACCCGCGGCGGATGTCCGACGGCGGGCTCGTCGCGGGCCGCTGGGTCGCGCTGGTCGTCGTCGCCACGCTCGCCGCGGGAATACTGGCCCGCCGGTGGCCGCGGGCGGCGTCTGCCGTGACGGCGGTCGGCGTCTGGACGATCGCACTCACCGCGGCCGTCGCCGGGCTCGGGCACTAGAGCGGCTGCCCTAGGCCGGTGGCACGACCGGCGGCGCCGAGTTCAGGTCGAGCTCGCGCTCGCTCATGAAGTGGGCGGCAGTGATCATCCGCAGCCGCACGACGACGTGTGTGCGGCGGTCGACCCACAGGCGGAAGAAGGTCGGGCCGCCCGGCTGCACGAGCGTGAGCTGGACGGTGCCCGGCCCGCCTCCGGCCACATAGACGGATTTCGCCGTCGGCGCCCAGAACGGGTCCGGCTGGCGGATTGCCGGCGTGAACGAGCGCTTCCACGTCCCGTTCGCGAGCTGATCCCAGCGTGTCGTCCCGATGATCCGGGAGCGCTCGCCGCCGTGGACGTCGATCGAGAGCCGGTTCGGGGCCTGGACGATGTAGGTCGTGGCCACCGACCGCCCCGGAGCCGAGGCCAGCACGTTCTCGGCCCGCAGGCTGTGCAGCCCAGCGAATATCCGGGCGGCCCGTCGGAGCAGGCCGGGGGCGGGGCGGGCGCCGGCCGCGGGCAGCTTGAGCGTCGCCTCGACCGCGGCAACGCCGGGACGTGTCACGGAAACGTGGACAGGGCCGGCGCCGGCGCCGACCGGGGCCTGGTAGCAGACGTCGCTCACTCCGGGACACGGCATCGCCACCTGCCCGTCGACGAGCGCGATTGCGTCATTGACCGCCGCGCCGGTCTGCGAGAGCAGGGTGATGCGGAGCACGTGCGGCCCGTGGCGCTGGCCGCCCACGGCCAAGTCGGAGGCCTCGGCGGCGGCCGTCGGGCCGGACGCGGCGGGCGCGGCCGGAACCGGTGGAGCACCCGACCGCGCGCCCAGCGTCACGCCGGCCGTGAGCGCCGCCGTGCCGGTCCCGATCCGAAGGCTCGTCCGCCCCTGCGGCAGCGCGGGCAGGAGCCCGGCGTAGGTGCCGTCCGGGGCGCGGCGCAGCGTGGCCCCGCCAACATCGGTGCGGACGGAGACCGCCGGGCCCGTCGTCCCCGGCACGCGCACGTCGACGGCGTTGCGGCCGGCGAACCCCGGCCAGAGCGCGAGCCGTGCGCCGCCGGCGAGCCGCAGGCTGACCGGACCGCCTGCGGGCGCGGGCGCCGCCGAACTCAGGCCGGGCGTGTTCGCGGGCGGGAGGTCGGTGAGGAGCGAGACGACCGCGAGCACCGCCATCAGCAGGACGATCTCGACGGCGCCGCGGCGCCTGATCGCCCCGAACGCCGAGAGCCGGCGCCGGTTCAGGTACGCGAGCCCGACCAGGCACGCGAGCAGCCCTGTCTTGACGGCCAGGGCGCGGCCGTAGCCGGTCTGCCACACCTGCGCGGGCGACGATACGGCCCAGAGCGCCCGCCCGAGGCCGGTCGCGGCCAGCACGGCCACGCTCCCGAGCGCGATGCGCGAGAAGCGCGCGGTGAGCGCCGTGCGCACGCGGCTGCGCTCGCCGTCCGGAAGCCCGCGGGTGGCGTGCGGCGTCACCAGGACGAGCTGGACGAGCCCGCCGATCCAGACGGCCGCTGCGGCGGTGTGGAGCGCGTCGACGGCGACTGCGGGCAGCCCCAGGCCGGGGTCGCCGGCGTGGCCCGAGAGCCCCGGGACGATGACCGCCCACGCTCCGAGGAGGGCTGCCGGTACGGCCAGGACGAGCGCCCCGACACGGCTTCGGCGGGCGACGGCGAACGCCGCGGCGGTGGCGACGCAGAACGCCGCTCCCAGGTCGATCCCGCGACCGAACTCGCGTCCAAACCGGGTGGCGCCGAGCGCGGAGCCGATCGGGCCGTGGTGGTTGAACGCCTGCCAGAACGACACGCCGGCCACCTCGGCGCCCTCGCGCGTGAGCGCGATCCAGCCGCCGGCCAGCATGAGCGCCGCGGCGCCGAGGAGCAGCGAGTTGGCCCGGGCGCCCTCGCGCAGCTCCGCCATCGCCCGCGGCCTACCGGAGACTGTCGCGATCACCGGCCGGAACACCGCGACCCGGTAGATCGCGCCGCCGACGAGGAGCATCAGCCCGAGGAAATAGGCGAACCGGGCGACCAGAAACGGCCAGTCGAGCGTCGACGTCTGGGTCGTCGCGGCCTGCGGCGGCGGGCGGTTGCGGCCGACGCCGATCGCGACGACGCCCGAGACGATGTGCCCGTCCGTCGACACGACCCGCCACCGCACGGTGTAGTCGCCGTCACCGAGCCCGCTCCGAAGCGGGACGACGAGCGCGCGCGCATCGCCGTGCTCGAGCCCCGCATGACCGGCCAGCACCGACGCGCCGCTGGTGGCGACGACCGTCGTCCCCGCGTCCTGCACCGGCTCGTCGAAGTGCAGGACGATCTGCCCTGGCGCGTGCGGGACGACGCTCCCCGCGGCCGGGTCGCTGCGGAGCAGGCTGGCATGCGCCTGCGCCGCGGCCGGGAAGGCGGCGGGCACGAGCAGGGAAAGCAGGATTGCGAGCGCGCGGACACCGCGCATCGGTAAGGGTGGACCTCCTGACTCGGGTTCATCCGGCGTACGGGCGCCGGGGTCGGCCGGTTTCAGCCAGGTAGGGGCGGCGCGCGGCCGCGGGCGGCGCCGATCGGCGTTCGTCCGGCGAGCGCGGCGACCGGCAGGGGCCGGGGCGGGTCGGTGAGGCCGAGCAGCAGCTCCACGGCGGCCGAGATGGCCTCGCCGAGGTCGGCGAGCGCCCGGCCGAGGGCGCGGTCGGCGATCCAGACGAGCTCCGCGCCCACGAGGGCGAGCGCAGTGTGGAGTGCGAGCGCGCCGGCCTGGCCGGGATGCGCGGGGGCGCCCGCGGCCAGCAGGGCGAGGTGGGCGCAGCCCTGGGCGGCGAGCATGATCGCGGCGGTCTCCGGCAGGCCAAGCGGCGCATGGGAGGCGACCGCGGGGCCGCGGCCCAGCACCTCCATCGCAGCGGCGCGGGCGCGCCGGGTGGAGGCGGCCATGGATGCGAGCGCGATCGCCCCGGCGGACGCGGCGGCCAGGGCCGGGATCGACCACGCCGGGTTTGCCAGAGCCGCCGCGCCGTGCGCGGCCGTCGCCGATGCGGCGGCGATCGCGGCCAGGGCCAGCCCACGGGCGAGCGTGTGCGTGCGCATCTGCGCCGGAAGTATCGCAGCGGTCGATAAGATGCCGCCCGTGGATTCCACCACGCTGGACAGGTTGGCCAAGCTTGCAGTCGGGTTCGGGGCCAACGTCCAGCCGGGGCAGGAGGTGATCCTGGTCGCCTCCATCGGCCAAGAGCCCCTCGCACGCAAGATCGCGGAGCTCGTGTACGAGGCCGGCGCCGTCTACCTCGACATGGTCTACCGCGACCCCTACGTCCAGCGGGCGCGGCTGCAGCATGCGGCCGACGACGCCCTCGGCTACGAGCCGGAGTGGATCGTCGAGCGCGTGCGTCAGCACGGTGCCAAGCAGGGCGCCACGATCGCGCCTCAGCGGGCCCGTCGCGCCGGGGCTGCTCGACGGCATCGACCCCGCCCGGATCGGGCGCGACCGGCCGCCGGCCGCGAAGCAGCAGAACGAGAACATGACCGAGGCCCGCAACAACTGGTCGATCGTCCCGTGCCCGACCGAGGGCTGGGCGACGCTCGTGCACCCCGACCTCGAGCCGGATGCGGCGCTGGAGCGGCTGTGGGAGCAGATCGCGATCGTATGCCGCCTCGATACGGACGACCCCGTCGCCGCATGGTCGGAGCGGATCTCGGAGCTGAAGCGTGCGTGCGACGCCCTGAACGGGCGCCGGTTCGACGCGATCCACCTGGAGGGGCCGGGCACCGATCTGCGCGTCGGCCTCCTGCCCGGCTCGACGTGGAACGGCGGTGGGCATGGTGACCTCCTGGGGGCTTCCGCATCGCGCGAACCTGCCCACCGAGGAGGTCTTCACGACTCCCGATCCGGAGCGCGTCGACGGCGTCGTGCGGGCGACGAAGCCGCGCGAGCTCAGCGGCACGATCGTCCGCGGCCTCGAGGTGCGCTTCGAGGGCGGGCGGGTGACATCGATCGACGCCGCCGAGAACGGCGACGTGCTCAAGGCGTACGCGGAGCGTGACGAGGGCGCGGGCCGTCTCGGCGAGCTCGCGCTCGTCGACGCCGGCGGGCGCATCGGCCCGCTCGACACGGTCTTCTACGACACCCTGCTCGACGAGAACGCGGCCAGCCACATCGCCCTCGGCCAGGGCTTCGATTGGGCCGTCGCCGACGAGGATCGCGACCGCATCAACCGCAGCGAGATCCACGTCGACTTCATGATCGGATCTCCCGAGGTCGACGTCACCGGGATCACGGCCTCGGGCGAGCGCGTCCCCGTGCTGCGAAACGGCGCCTGGCAGATCTGAGCTGCGAAGCGGGGACAGTCCCCGCGTGCGCGGTTGTCAGGCGGCGCCGGTGCGCATGCGGAAGATCGTGGCGATGACCTCGGCCGGGTCGAGATCGTCGTCGTGGCCGAGGCTCGCCGCCCCGCAGCCGCAGCGACGTGTAGGCCATCAGGTCGCGCATCGAGATGACGCCCGACCACGTGGCCGTCGCCGTTCACGACGGGCAGGTGGCGGAAGTGGCCGTCGACCATGAGCGCCATCGCCTCGGGGATGTTCGTGTCCGGCGCGGCGGTGAGGACGTGGCTCGTCATGCGCTCGCTGACGGGCGTCGCCGGGTCGGTGCCGTCGCTGACGCAGCGCATCAGGTCGCGCTCGCTGATCACGCCGACCAGGGTGCCGGCCTCGTCGAGCACCATCGCCGCGCCGACGTCGGCCTCGACCATGCGCCGGGCGGCGTCGCCGATCTGCGTGTCCGGCGACACCGACAACACATGCGTCGCCATCACGTCCGTGAGCTCCATCAGGACGAGTGTACGCGTCCGTAGGGGGTCATGCGAGCAGGAGGGTCGGCGCCTCGAGGTGGCGCTTGACCGTCTGCAGCAGCCTGGCCCCGTCCGCACCGGAGCAGGCGCGATGGTCGCAGGAGAGCGTGACCGACATGATCTTGCGCGGCACGACGGCTCCGTCGCGCACGACCGCGCGCTCGACCGTGCTCGACACCGCCAGGATGGTCGACTCGGGCGGGTTGATGATCGCCGAGAAGGCGGCGACGTCGAACATCCCCATGTTCGAGACCGTGAACGTGCCGCCCTCGATCTCGGACTGGCGCAGCTTCCCGTCGCGGGCCCGCCCGACCAGGTCGCGCGTCTCGGCCGCGAGCTGGCGCACGCCCTTCGTGTCGGCGTCGCGCAGCACCGGGACGATCAGGCCGTCGTCCAGCGCGACGGCGATGCCGATGTGCGCGTGGGCGTGGTAGACGTGGTGGCCGTCCACGTACGAGCGGTGGGCCTGCGGGTGCTGGAGGAGCGCCTGGGCGCATGCACGCACGATCAGGTCGTTCACGCTCACCTTCTCGCCGGAGTCGGCCAGGGCGGCGTTCAGCTCCGCCCGCAGCTCGAGCGCGCGGGTCATGTCGATCTCGGAGGTGACGTAGAAGTGGGGGACGGTCGCCTTGCTCTCGGCCATGCGCCGGGCGACCGCCTTCAGCATCGGCGTCAGCTCGCGCACCTCGTCGCCCTCGCCGGGCGTCGGCGGAGGGGGCTGGCCGGCCGGGGTCGCGACGGGAGCCGCATGCGGTCCGCCTGCGAGCGCGCGCTCGACATCGGCCTTGACGATGCGGCCGTCGGGGCCGGTGCCCCTGCCCGCCAGGGTGCGCAGGTCGAGCCCGCCCGCGTCGGCCATCCGCCGGGCGATCGGGCTGGCCCGCAGGCCGGCGCCGTCGGCGGGGGCGGCCTCGGTCGCGACCGCTGCCTCGGCCTTCGCCTCGGGCTCGGCCGCCGGCGCCTGCTCGCCGGCGCCGCCGTCACGGGCGTCGCCGTTGTCCCGGCCGTCGCCGTTCGCCGCGGCGGCCGGCGTGGGTGCGTCGGCCGGCACCTCCTCGCCCTCGGCGCCGATGATCGCGATCGGCGCGCCCAGCGCGGCCGACTCGCCGTCGCCGACGAGGATGCGCAACATCGTGCCGTCCTCGTAGGCCTGGAAGTCCATCGTGGCCTTGTCGGTCTCGATCTCCGCGATCACGTCGCCCTCGCGGAAGCTGTCCCCCTCACGCTTCAGCCAGCGGCCGATGGTGCCCTGCTCCATCGTGTCCGAGAGGCGGGGCATGGTGAGCTCTTCCGACATGGGCGAACCTTACAGTCCGCACTCGGCCAGCAAGGAGCGCGCCGCCGCCTCGATCTTCGACTCCAGAGGCAGCGCCGCGAGCTCGAGCGGCTTCGCGTAGGGCATGGGCACCTCGGCCTGGCCGACCCGCTCGACCGGCGCGTCGAGGTCGTCGAAGCAGACCCGCTGCAGCCGCGCCGCCAGCTCCGCGCCCACGCCGTAGGTCGACCAGCCCTCCTCGGCGACGAGCACCCGGTTCGTCTTTCGCACCGACTCCGCCACCGTGTCCACGTCGAGAGGCCGGAGCGAGCGCAGGTCGACCACCTCGACGGAGATCCCGTCCTGCGACAGCCGGTCGGCCACCCGCAGCGCCCGCTGCACGGTGTAGGAGTGGGCGACGAGCGTGAGGTCGGTGCCCTCGCGGGCGATCGTCGCCCGGCCGAGCGGGATGGCGCCGTCGCCGTTCTCCGGCAGCGGGCCGGTGAGGTTGTAGAGCACGAGGTTCTCGCAGAAGAGCACCGGGTCGTCGTCGCGGATCGCCGTCTTCAGCATTCCGTAGGCGTCCGCGGGCGTCGCCGGGGCGACCACCTTCAGCCCGGGGCAGCCGGCGAACCAGGCCTCGAGCGACTGCGAGTGCTGGGCGGTCAGCTGGGCGCCGGCTCCGCCCGGCGTGCGGATCACGAGCGGCACGCCCACCTTGCCGCCGAACATGTACCGGATCTTGGCGGCGTGGTTCACGACCTGGTCCATCGCGACCAGGATGAAGTTGATCGTCATGATCTCGATCACCGGCCGCAGGCCCATCATGGCCGCGCCGATGCCGGCGCCGACGAAGCCCTCTTCCGAGATGGGCGTCTCCCGGACGCGGGTTCCCCCGTACTTCTGCCAGAGGCCGGCGGTGACCTTGTACGAGCCCTCGAAGCGGCCGATCTCCTCGCCCATCAGGAACACGTCCGGGTCGCGACCGAGCTCCTCGTCGAGGGCCTGGCGCAGCGCCTCGCGGTAGGTCACGTCGGCCATGTCTGCTCGCCTCCGCGCTCACCGAACGGGGCTCCCGACCGCATGCGGGAGAACTGCTCCTCGTGCGCTGCGTCGCCGTAGAGATGCTCGTACAGGCTGTCGCGCCCCGGCGCGGCGGCCGAGAGCGCCTTCTCGATCGCGTCCTTCACCTGGGCGGAGACGTCCTGCCAGATCGCGTCGAGGTCGGCGGCCCCCGCGATCCCGCGCTCGCCCAGCAGGAGGCCGTAGCGAGTGATCGGGTCGCGCTCCCGCCACGAGCGCACCTCGTCTGCCGTGCGGTACACCTTGCCCGCGTCGGCGACCGAGTGGCCGCGGTAGCGGTAGGTGATCGTCTCGAGCAGCGATGGGCGGCGCTCCTCGCGCGCCTGTCGCAGGAGCCGGTCGGCCGCTTCGCGCACCGCGAGCACGTCGTTCCCGTCCACCTGCTCGCCGTGCATCCGGTACGAGGCCGCCCGCTTCCACAGGTCGGGCTCGGCGTTCGACTGCTGCACCGAGGTGCCCATGCCGTACTGGTTGTTGATCGCCTGGAACACGATCGGGAGGTCCCAGAGGGCGGCCAGGTTGAGCGCCTCGTGGAACGCCCCGGTCGCCACGGCGCCGTCGCCGAACTGGCACAGCACCGCGAACGGGAGCTCGCGGTAGGTCATGGCGAGCGCCGTCCCTGTGGCGATCGGCAGATGCGCCCCGACGATGCCCCAGCCGCCGTAGAAGTGGCGCTCGACGTCGAGCAGGTGCATCGAGCCGCCGCGGCCGCGGGCGACGCCGGTCTCCTTGCCGAAGAGCTCGGCCATGACCGCCGCCGCCGGGCTGCCGACGGCGAGCGCGGTGCCGTGGTCGCGGTAGCTGGCGTAGAGGGCGTCACCCTCGACGAGCGCGTCGATCGCGCCCACGGACGACGCCTCCTCGCCGATCGCGAGATGGCAGTAGCCGCCGATCCGGGCCCTGGTGTACTGCTCTTCGGTTCGTTCCTCGAACCGGCGGATCAACGCCATCTGCCGGAAGAGGTCGAGCGCGTGCTCCCGGTCCTCGAGGACCGAAGCCTCGCCCGCCGCGGTCTTCGCCATGTCCGGAACCTTAGACGCTACGCTGCGCCCCGAAATGGCGACCCCCGTGACGGTTCCCAGCCTGGGCGAGGAGGACGCGGCGGCCGTGCTGATCCGGTTCCTCGTCGAGCCGGGCCAGGCCGTGCACCGCGGCGATCCGCTGTACGAGCTCGACACCGACAAGGTGACGCAGGAGGTGGAGGCCGAGGCAGACGGCGTCCTGCTCGACGGTCGTCGGCACGCCCGGCGTCGAGTACCCGCCCGGCGCGACCATCGCCTGGATCGGTGAGGCGGGCGAGTCGGTGGGCGCGTGAGCGACGCTTTCCGGGTCGCCCATCTCGACGACCTGGAGAGGATCGGCGCCGCGGGCGGGCTGTACCGGCCGATCCGGCGCCGCCTGGGGGTGCACGCCTTCGGGATCAACGCCTACACGGCCCCGAAGGCGGGCGATCAGGTGGTCGAGCGCCACACCGAGGGCGCCGGGGGCGGCTCCGGCCGGCAGGAGGAGCTGTACCTGGTGCTCGCCGGCCAGGCCGAGTTCAGCGTGGCGGGCGAGACCATCGACGCGCCGGCCGGCACGCTCGTCTTCATCCCCGACGTGACGGCCGAGCGAAGCGCCGTTGCCCGCGCGGACGAGACCACCGTGCTCGTCGTCGGCGGGCCGGCGGACGCGCCGATCCCGACCTCGCCGTTCGAGTACTGGTTCGCGGCCGAGCCGGCCTACAAGGCGGGCGACTATGACCGCGCGGTCGCGATCGCCTCCGAGGGGCTCGCCGAGTGGCCGCAGCAGGGGACGCTGAACTACCAGCTCGCCTGCTACCACGCCCTGGCCGGGCGGCCCGAGCAGGCGCTCGAGCACCTGGCGATCGCCGTCGAGAACGAGCCACGCGCGGCCGGATGGGCGTCCGACGACTCCGATCTGGACTCGATCAGGGACGACCCCGCCTTCCCCAAGACGCCCTGAGCCACGGGCTCAACTAGGATGCCCGCGAAAGCGAGCGAGGGAGCGAGTCGATGGAGTGTGACGTCGCCGTCCTGGGCGGAGGGCCGGGCGGCTACCCGGCCGCCATCCGGGCGGCACAGCTGGGCGCGAACGTCGTCCTGATCGAGCAGGCCCGCGTCGGCGGCACCTGCATCACGGTCGGCTGCATCCCCACGAAGACGTGGGTGCAGACGGCGCATGCGCTCAAGGAGGCGCGCGAGACGTTCGCCCAGATCGGCGTGCGCGTGTCCGACCCCGAGCTCGACTTCGGCCAGGCCCAGAAGAACAAGGTCGGCATCGTGGACGGCCTGGTGAACGGCATCACGGGCGTCGTCAAGGCGAACGGGATCACGATCGTGAACGGCCGCGGCGCGTTCACCGGCCCGAACACGATCGCCGTCGAGGGCGGGGAGGATGTCACCTTCCGCTCGGCGGTCATCGCGACGGGGTCGCACTCGCTGCGCCCTCCGGTCAAGGGCATCGATGGCCCGGCCTGCGTCGATTCCACCAGCCTGCTCGAGATCGGCGAGGTGCCGCGTCGCCTGGTGATCCTGGGCGGCGGCGTCATCGGCGTCGAGTTCGCGTCGATCTTCCGCCACTTCGGCACCGAGGTGACGATCGTCGAGATGCTCGAGCACCTGATCCCGATGGAGGACGTGGACGCGATCGAAGGAGCTCGAGCGGGCGTTCAAGCGCCGCGGGATCACGACTCATCTGGGCGCCAAAGCGACCGAGGTGGCCGAGGGCGACGGCGGCGTGTCCCTGCACTTCGAGGCCGCCGACGGCACGCCGGGCACCGTCGAGGCCGATCTGGTGCTGGTCGCGACCGGCCGCGGGGCGCGAACACGGCCGACATCGGCCTCGACAAGGCCGGCGTCGACTTCGACCGGCGCAAGGGCGTGATCGCCGACCGGCACATGCGCACGAACGTGCCCCACATCTACGCGGTCGGCGACGTCGCCGGCGTCTATCAGCTCGCGCACACGTCGTTCCGCGAGGGCGAGATCGCTGCCGAGAACGCGCTCGGCCACGAGTCCGAGATGGACTACACGGCCGTGCCCCGCTGCGTCTACACCGATCCCGAGGTGGCCGCCGTCGGCCTGACCGAGGCCCAGGCGCGCGAGCGGCACGGCGACGACGCCATCATCGTCGGCCGGTTCCCGTTCTCGGCCGCCGCGCGGGCGCAGATGTACGCCGAGAAGACCGGCTTTGCGAAGACGATCTCCGAGACCCGCTACGGCGAGCTGCTCGGTCTCGTCATCGTCGGCGTGCAGGCGACCGAGCTCGTGAACGCGGGCGTCGTCGGCATCAGCGCAGAGTCGACCATCGACACCGTGGCCGACTCGATCGCCGCCCACCCGACGCTGGCCGAGGCGGTCAAGGAGGCGGCGCTCGTCGCGCTCGGGCGGCCGCTCCACCTGCCCCCGGCGCGGCAGCGGGCGAAGGCCGCCGCCCGGTGAGCGGCAGCATCGACGCCTCCCGCTACCTGATCCCGACGCTCAAGGACGACCCGGCCGACGCGGAGGCGATCAGCCACAAGCTGCTGGTCCGGGGCGGCTTCGTGCGCCAGCTCGGCGCGGGCCTCTACACCTACCTGCCGCTCGGCTGGAGGGTGCTCCAGAACGCGATGGGGATCATTCGCGAGGAGATGGACACGATCGGCCTCGAGATGCTGATGCCGGTGCTCCAGCCGGCCGAGCTGTGGGAGGCGACGGGCCGCTACGGCGTCGACAACCTCTTCCGGCTCGACGACTCGTCCGGCAAGCACTACGTCCTTGCGATGACGCACGAGGAGTGCATCACCTGGCACGCCGCCCGCGTGATCCGCTCCTACCGCGAGCTGCCGCAGATCTGGTACCACCAGCAGACGAAGGAGCGCGACGAGCCGCCGTCCGCGCGGCGGCATCCTGCGCACGCGCGAGTTCATCATGAAGGACTCCTACAGCTTCGACCGCGACCTGGAGGGGCTGGAGGAGTCGTACGCGCGCCACCGGGTCGTGTACGAGCGCATCTTCGAGCGCAGCGGCATCGAGACGTTCGCGATCGAGGCGGACGTCGGCATGATGGGCGGCCACGGCGGCGAGGAGTTCGTCGCCCCGAGCCCCAACGGCGAGGCCGACCTGGTGCGCTGCTCGAACTGCGACTACGCCGCGAACGTCGAGGTGGCGAAGTCGCTGGCGCGCCCGCCCGAGTTCCCGCCGCGGCTCGACGCTCCTGAGGAGATCGAGACGCCGGACGCGACCACGATCGAGGGACTGGCCGAGTTTCTGGGGATCGATCCGGCGGCGACGGCGAAGGCGATGCCGATCGTCGTCGACGGCAAGGTCGTGCTCGCCCTCGTGCGCGGCGACCACCGCCTGCACGAGCTGAAGACCGAGAAGGCGCTCGGCGCGTCGTTCCGGGCCGCGGAGCCGGACGAGATCCGGGCCACGTTCGGCGCCGATCCGGGGTCGATCGGGCCGGTCGGAGTGGACGTGCGCGTCATCGCCGACGAGTCGCTGCGCGAGGGCCAGTTCGTCGGCGGCGCGAACCGCACCGGCTGGCACCTCCGCGGGGTCGAGGCGGGGCGCGACTACCGGGCGGAGTTCCACGACCTGCGCGAGGTTGCGGAGGGAGACACCTGCGCCGTCTGCGGGGACGGCACCCTGCACATCGAGCCCGCGATCGAGGTGGGGCACATCTTCAAGCTCGGCACGCGCTACACCATCCCGCTGAACGCGAACTACCTCGACGAGGCCGGCAAGGAGCATCCGATCGTGATGGGCTCCTACGGGATCGGGCCGGCCCGCATGGCGGCGGTGGCGGTCGAGCAGCACCACGACGATGCCGGCATCGCCTGGCCGGCGACGCTCGCGCCGTTCCATGTCCACATGGTCGTGATCGGCGGTGGGGACGACCCGCAGTTCCCGATCGCCCGCGAGATCCAGCGGACGCTCGAGGCCGACGGCCTCTCGGTGCTCTTCGACGACCGCGCCGCCAGCCCGGGCTCGCGGTTCGCCGACGCCGAGCTGATCGGGATGCCGGCGCGCGTCACGGTCGGCAAGCGCACGGCCACCGAGGGCACCGCCGACGTGCAGGTGCGCCGCGGGCGCGAACAGCGGTCGATGCCGGTCGCCGACGTGGCCGCCGCCGTGCGTGCGGCCGTCGACGCCGCCTGACGATCAGCGCCGGGCGCGGCCGTGGTGCGGATCGATCGCGCCGAACGTCCGGCGCAGCGGGGCGGCGAGCTCATAGCGGGGGAGGACGGCCGCGCGCAGCGGGCGCGGGACGGCAAACGCGCGGCGCGCGTTTTCGTCGGACTGGAATCCGAGCGGCGCCCCGGCCCTGTGCGGCACAGCAGTCCTACTTGGCGCGATGAGCGCGGACTTCGTACCGGCCCCTGCAGCGCCGTACGCAGCACCGAGACTTTTCTCTGCCGCCGCGCTCCCGCCGCCACTCGCGGCAGAGCCGCCCCCGCCGAAGTCGACGCGGCTCATCCCAAAGACGAGCGCCCCCAGGATGCACGCGGCCGCCGCCACGCTCACGAACGAGCGCTGGAAGCTGCGGCGCGGGTGGATCCGCCGCGGCCGCGGCTCGGCGTGGACGCGCAGCATCACGTCGGCGCGCAGCCGCTCGGGTGCGGTCGCCGCTGCCTCGTCACGCAGCCGGGCGGCGATGTCGTCGCGGCCGTTGTGGCTCACGGCGCCGTCTCCGACTCCGCCCGCAGCGATTGCGCGAGCCGTGCCCGCGCGCGGTGCAGGCGCGACTTGACCGTGCCGGCGGGCAGGTCGAGGGCGAGTGCCGCCTCGTCCATGGACATGCCGACCACGTCGCAGGCGACGGCGACGACCCGGAACTCGGGCTCGAGCGCCGAGAGCGCGGCGAGCAGGTCGAGCCGGGCCTCGACAGGCGTGTCGACGCTCGTGGCGGGCACCTCGTCGACGGGCTCGGCGGTGCGGCCGCGGCGCTCGAGCACGTCGTAGGCCTTGCGCACGACGATCCGGTACATCCAGGTCGAGAAGCGGGCGTTGAACCGGAAGCTGCCCAGCCCGCGCCACGCCGATACCAGGCCCTCCTGGACGCAGTCGTAGGCGTCCGCCTCGGAGAGGGTGATGCGGAGGGCGAGCGTGTACAACCGGTCCTGGTAGCGCACCACCAGCTCCTCGAATGCGGACTCGTCGCCTTCGGCCGCCCGCCTGGCCAGCACCTCGTCGGACGCGCTCTGCACGCGACCATGGTACGCCCGGGGCGGGGCGAGCCCGGGGAGCGGAACTGTCAGGACATCCTGCATCTGCTCCCATCTGACAGCCAGGGGGCCCCAACGGTTCCCCGGTATACTCGGACGCCTCGGGGCGTGGCGCAGCCTGGTAGCGCACCCGGCTGGGGGCCGGGCGGTCGGAGGTTCAAATCCTCTCGCCCCGACTAGAGGAAACCGCCGGAAGTTGATCCTTCGGGACGCAAGCGAGCTCGTCGGTGTCCTCGACGGCGTCGGCCGGCACGACCAGGTCGCGAGACCCAGAAGCGGTCAAGCCACAGCCGGGGGCTCAACGCCGCCATGATCAACTCCTCCAGGGGCCGGCGACGACGAGCGTGCGGTAGGCACACCCGGAGGGCTCAAGCGGCCGGCCGCGTGCGAGACGGACGGCCGGCCGAGTGGCGATTGGTTGGCCCTCGGCCGGCCGCATCTGGAGCCTCCTCCGTGGCACCGCGCCCCCTGTCGCCCCTATCGCGGTCGCCTACCACTACATCGCGCTGCTCACCGTGAGCGTTACAGGCGGCGGGTCCCGAGGATCATGCGTTCCCGGTCGCCCATTCCCAGATCGCGCTCGCGGCGACGCCCAGCAGGAACGCCCACAACGGACTCGACAGCCCGACCTGGCGCACGAGCCAGTGGTCAAGCGCGAGCACGTCACGGATCGGGGCACGGCTTGGGTTGATCTTCCTCAACCCACGGTCCGAGGCCTACGGGCCCCCGCGCGCAGGGCCCGCTCTCGGAAACCGTCCTCACTCACCCCGCGCTGTCAGCCGGGTCGACCGGACGGTTCGGATGCTCTACCGGATCGACCGAACCAGGGGCGAGGGGATGTCCACGGGGGTTGGGGGTTGAGGTGCCCATCCGGCGCGACCACCGAGGCCGCGTCGGTGAACTGGTACGCCACGGCCCACCGTTTGCCCCCGTGGTGCCCGCGCTGGAGTCGCATGACGTCTACGTCGGCCGCAGTCGATCGCCGGGCGACCGCATACGCTCGAACACGGGTATTGGTATGCGCAGCGGCGTCACGGCTCGTAGGATGGGCAGGCGATGGTGGCCGATAGTCCCGAACTACCGAGCGCGTCGGGTCGCGGCCGACTGAGGGTGGTGATCGTCGGCGGCGGTGTCGGCGCCCTGGAGGCGATGCTGGCGCTGCGTGATCTGGCGGAGGAGCGTGTCGAGATGACGCTGCTCAGTCCCGACTCCGAGTTTCGGTATCGGCCGACGTCGGTGGCGGTGCCGTTCGGTCGCGGCCAGGTTCACCGCTTCGCGCTCTTGGACATTGCTGCTGCGGCCGGCGCGCGCCTCGTCACCGGGTCGCTTGCGCGCGTCGAGGCGACCGCGCATGAGGCGGTCACCGAGGCGGGTGACCGCCTCACCTACGATGTGCTTATCATCGCCTGTGGCGCTCGTCGCGTGTCCGTCCTGCAGGGGGCGCTCGCGTTTCGCGGGGAGGCGGACGCCGATGCCGTTCGCGACCTCCTGCGGCAGCTCGAGCACGGTGCCATCAAGCGCGTCGCCTTCGCGCTGCCTCGGGGCGCCACCTGGGCGCTACCGCTGTACGAGCTGGCGCTCTTGACCGCCACCCACGTCGCCGAGAAACAGCTCCCAGCCGTATCGCTGGAGCTGGTGACACCCGAGGCCACGCCACTCGCCCAATTCGGCGGAGAGGTCAGCGCGACCGTCTCCGAGCTGCTCGCCGACCATCACATCCGCGTGCACCTGGCCACCTATCCTGTGCGGGCGTACCCGACCCGACTGATGCTGGCACCCGCGCGCACCCTCGCCGTCGACCGAGTGGTGTGCATGCCCGAAGCGCGCGGCATCGCCATCGCCGGGCTGCCCCATAACCCGGACGGCTTCCTCCCCACCGACCCACTCGGACAGATCCCCGGCGTCGCGGACATCTACGCCGTCGGAGACATCACCACATTCCCAGTCAAACAGGGCGGGATCGCCGCCCAACAGGCCGACCACGTCGCTCACCAGATCGCCAAACGCGCCGGCGCTCCAATCGAGGATCCACCACCGCTGCGCCCCCACCTGTACGGGCTGCTCCTCACAGGCAAGACACCGCTCTACCTGCACGCCGACCCGACCGGCGGACGCGGCCAGACCGCCGCCACCAGCACCGCCCCATTGTGGTGGCCGGGCGGAAAGATCGCCGCCCGCCACCTCGGCCACTACCTCACCCACGCACAGCCAACCGACACAACCCCCGACCCATGAACACGGCCCGGCGACACAAGCCCAGCCGCGGGCAAGCTTGACATCTGATTCGGTCATGGCGTCCCTGGACGTCCCTCGACGGTCGCAAACGGCCGCGAACGGCCGTGAATACGGGACACCGTGGTCGGGTTGGTTGAGCCGAATCCGCCCATCTAAGCCACTCTGGGTCGGCGTTGAAGCTGGCTGGGGGCCGGGCGGTCGGAGGTTCAAATCCTCTCGCCCCGACTAGGCGGAGCCGCCGGTCAAAAGCCCGCAGGAAGGGGTTTCAGCCGTCCCCGGAAGCCATCAGGTCGGGCGGAGGCGCTGTGCCCCGGGCCATGAACAGGAAGTCGTTCACGTACGATCGCGGCATCGCGTCCTGGAAGCCGCCGGTGAGGAAGCGCTCCTGATCGCGGGCGACGTCGAAGTCGGACAGCGGGCGCAGGCCGCGCTCGAAGAGCGCCCAGCCGTCGTATCCCAGCGCCTGCATGTCGTCGAACACCGCCGCGATTGGGTCGGCGTGGTGGCGCTGCTCGATCTCGACCAGGATCGGCGGACGCACCTGGAGCGTGCGCGCTGCGCCGGCGAGGACGGCGCGCTCGTGCCCCTCGACATCGACCTTCACGAATCCGACCGGTCGCCCCTCTTCCGCGAGCAGATCGTCCAGGCGGCGGAGCGGCACATCGACGGCAGCGCCGGCCGGAGCATCGTGCGCGAGGCTCGAAAGCCCCGGGTGCGCGATCCCGTCGTGCATTGGCGTGACCAGCGTTCCGGTGCTGTTCACATCGGACGCCGCCACGGGGAGGTACCGGAAGTGGCGATATCGGCGCTCGATCTGCGTGAGCGCCGGCGCATTGCCCGCGTGCGGCTCGACGGCGTAGACATGACCGCTGCGCCCCACCAACTGCAGCATCCGAACCGAGAACGTGCCGTTGCTCGCGCCGACATCGACGGCCACCATGCCCGGACGTACGAAGCGGTCGATGACGCGGTGGTTGACCAGGCCGGCCCGAACGCCGCGGCGCCAGTCCCGGCGAATGCCCGGGCCGGGGCCGAGCAGGCGCTTCGCGAGCGTTCGAGGCCCCGACATCTCCGCCGGAAAGTGTACCCATGCTCCCGGGGCCGGGCGGTCGGAGGTTCACCGTCGTGCATGAGCCGCGCGCGGGCGGTCAGCGATCCGGGGTGATGGCCTCCCCGACTGCCTCACCGAGCTTGCGAGCGACGCTCGGCTCCTCGGTGGGGTCGCGCTCGGTGATCTCGACGCTCACGATCGCGTATGGCGAGTACACCTTCGGCGCGTCCGGGACACGGAACCATTGGCCGGACACGATCACGCGGCGGAGCTCTTCCAGCACCTGATCCGGCGTCTTACCGTCGGGGAGGCGCCACTGCTGATGGTGCCCGTCGGCGAACCGGACACGCACATACTCGACGTCTGCCATCAGCGGACGAGACGCAGGGGGATGACCACAATCACAGGTAGCACGATCCTCCAAGGATGGGTGGGTAGGCGTGGCCCGGGGGTGCGTCGTCTGCCAGCCCACGCCCGCAGCCGGCGCGAGGCAAGTGCCCGTGAGGCCGGAGCGGCTAAACCCCCGGCCGCCGCCGACCAGTCAGCCTAGCCCTCGTCGAGATCGGAGCCGCTGTCCATCCGGGCGTGCCAGGCCGTGTGCGTGCTGCGAGTGCCTCGGCTTACGGCCGCGCCACACAAGGGGCAGATCAGGAGTACCTTCACCTTCGGGTCGGCCGCGATCATCGGCATGTACTCGTCGTCGCGAATCGGAGCGGGCATCCCGGCCGAGTTTACAGGTTATTTCCAGGCGAGTCGCGTGAACTGCAAGTTGGCGGCGGTAACGCGGGTTCCGGGCTCGCCGAGGCTGATCAGACGCGGCGGGTGGTCGCCAACTCCCAGAGCGCCTGCGACGCGAACCCGGGGATGACCGCGAGCCAGGGGCACGAGAGCCCGACGAGGCCCACCAGCCAGTGGTCGAAGCACAGCACCTCGATGACGAACACCTGGTCGATCCACCCGGAATCCGGGCCGACATACCCGCTCGGGAGCCGATCCAGCACGCTTGTGGCGACGGCCATCGCCGTTAGTCCAGTCACGGCCACGAAGAACAGTCCCACCAGGAACACCGGCACGAGCGGGATCAGCCAGAGCGGGCTCACCTCCTTGCCGGTCGTGGTATTCGTGATCGCCACGGGATGGTTGTCCCCGGAACGCGGGAGCTCCTTACGGGATTGCTCAAGCTACGGGCCGGCCGTGCCGATCCCAAGAACATGTTCGTCTCGCACCGCTTCGCCCTGACCGCACTCGCGGCGGTGGCCGTGCTCGCGGGCGGGTGCGGCGGCGGTGCCGGGTCGGGCTCCTCCGCCACGCAGCCTGCGCCGAAGCTCTCCGCGACCGAGGTCGCCCAGGATCAGGCGCTCAAGATGGTGCTGAGCGACGGCGATCTGCCCGGGTATTCACTGAACAGCACGGGTGCCGAGACCCTCAAGGATCAGCTGCCTCCGAAGCGCACGCCGGGCTATGCCGGGATCGTGCGCGCGGTGAAGGCGAGCTGGCTCGCGAGCGAGCACTCCGTCGTGGTCAGCGCAGACGGGCACGTTCAGCTCTTCAGCGACGCCAACCTGTTCCGGTCAGAGGCTGCGATGCGGCGGATGTGGAAACTCGACCGCACGCGTATTCCCGGCGTCCACGTGAAGTACTACCGGCCGCCCGCCGGTTCGCCGGCCGGCGCGCGCCTCCTGTACTCGAACGACGGCACCCGCGCCGGGTTCGAGCTCGCCTGGCCGCAGGGCCGCGTGATCGGCCTCACGCTCCTGTTCGCGCACCCGACGGACAAGTTCACGTCGCTTGGCATCCGTCGCATCTCGTCGCTGCTTTCGGCGGCCGCCAAGGCGCAGGCGCGCCGGATCGGGAGCGTCGAGACAGGCGGCTCGGACTTCGCGACGTAGACCGCCGGACGCGCCGGGCGAACCGGCGCCGTTAGGTCCGCCTTAGGGTATGCTCGGCCCGTGAGTCTGCGACGGGTCTTCGACAGCCGCAACCGGTGGCTCGTGATCGGTGTGCTGGGGGCGTTCCTTGTGGCCGTGTTCGTCGCCCAGGCCGCCACAGGCGGGGTCAACGACCCGTCCGACCCGACGACCCGGATGAGCCACGGGGCCGTCGTCTTCGACAGCGCGCTGCTCGTCTTCCGGGAGGGGCTCGAGTCGATCCTCGTGCTCGCCGCCTTCACCGCCAGCTTCATGGGCTCGAACCAGTCGCTGCGGCGGCCGGTCGGCGTCGGCGCCGCGCTCGGGATCGCCGCCACCGTCGTCACGTGGTTCGTCGTCATTGCGGCCATCGGGCAGCTCGGGCTCGGCGCCCTGGAGCTGCAGGCGGCGACCGGCCTGGCCGCCCTCATCGTCTTGATGATCGTCCTGAACTGGTTCTTCCACCGCGTCTACTGGACGGGCTGGATCTCGAGCCACAACCGCACCCGCAGGCGGCTCATGAGCAACACCGGCCCGAACGCGCGCCGCAACCTGATGCTCGGCCTGGCCGGCCTCGGCTTTGCGAGCGTCTACCGCGAGGGCTTCGAGGTGGTGCTCTTCCTGCAGTCGCTGCGGCTGCGCTACGGCAGCGCGACCGTGCTCGAGGGCGTCGCCATCGCGGCGGTGCTGATCGCCGCCGTCGGCGCGCTCACGTTCATCGCCCACCACCGCATCCCGTACAAGCGGATGCTGGTCTCGACGGGCGTGCTGATCGGGATCGTGTTCATCGGGATGGTGGGAGAGACGGTGCAGGAGTGGCAGCAGGCGGGATGGCTGCCGACGACGACCGTCGGCGTCCACATCCCGGGCTGGGTCGGGACGTGGCTGGCGACGTTTCCGACCGCCGAGGGACTGATCCTGCAAGGGCTCGCGCTGGCGTTCGTGGTCGGTTCGTATCTGATCGCCGAGGAGCTGCGCTACCGGCGTCCGGTGCGCAAGGGCGCCCGGACGGCGGCGCGGCTCGACTCGCCGCCGGACGCCGCGGCCATCTAGACGGCGTTGCGCCCGCTCGCGGCCCTCGCCGTGGCCGCCGTCGCGGCGCTCGCGGGGTGCGGCGGAGGCGGGGGAGACCCGGCCGGCGGCTCGGGCCGGACGCTCCGGGTCGTCCTCACCGACGACGGCTGCTCGCCCGCCCGGCTCGCCGCCCGGTCGGGCAGGGTCACGTTCCGGGTCTCGAACGGCGGCACCGATCGGGTCACCGGCCTCGCGCTCCAGGATCAGCGCGGCGCGTTCCTGGTCGAGCGCGGGAACATCGGCTCGGGCCGGTCGGACTCGTTCACCCTCACGCTGCAGCCCGGGCGCTACCGGCTGAACTGCCTGCACAGCCGGGCGCCGTACAACGCCGTCGTGGTGGTCACCGGACGGGGGGTCGCCGGCGCAGAGCCCGGGGCGCTGCCCGCCCTGCTCGCCGCTGCGAGCCGCGGCTATCGCAGCTATGTGCTGCGGCAGACGGCGGCACTGGTGCGGGGGACTCGCCGGTTCGTCGCCGCCCTGCGCGCCGGCGAGCTC
This sequence comes from uncultured Actinomycetes bacterium, assembly GCA_963746115.1. Taxonomy (GTDB): domain Bacteria; phylum Actinomycetota; class Thermoleophilia; order Gaiellales; family JAICJC01; genus JAICJC01. The sequence goes on from CAVVAA010000001.1 coordinate 153,796, forward strand.
GAGCGGGCGCAGGCGCTCTACGGCCCGACCCGGGCCCACTACGAGGCGGTCGAGCCGGTGGCCGAGAGCTTCGGCCGCCTCGATCCGCGCATCGACGCACGCGTGAACGACGTCGCCCGGTGGTCCGATTGGCGCGGGTTCCACCGCATCGAGCAGATCCTCTGGGTCGGCGGCACGACCGCGGGCACCGGGAGGTACGGCGCCGAGCTCGTCGCCGACGTCGCCGAGCTCCACCGCCGCGCGGCGCGGATCGAGTACCAGCCGGCGCAGCTCGCCGGCGGTGCCGTCGAGCTCTTGAACGAGATCGCCGCGTCGAAGATCACCGGCGAGGAGGAGCGTTACTCCCACACCGACCTCTCCGACTTCCATGCCAACCTGGAGGGCACGCTGGTCGCGTTCGACCTGCTCCGGCCGGCGCTGCGGGCCACCGGGCACGCGGCGCTCGGGGCGACGATCGCGGCCCGGTTCGCCTCGGTCGAGTCGGCGCTCGACCGCTACCGGCGCCCGACACCGCTCGGGTACGCCCTCTACGACGAGCTCACGCCCGCCAACCGGCGCACGCTGGCGCAGCGGATCGACGCGCTCGCGGAGCCGCTCTCGACGCTGGCCGCGATCGTAAACGGCGGCTAGGGGGGACCCGCTTCAGAGGTCGGTCACCGCGCCGACCACGATGTAGCTCAGCCCGTCCCCGCCGGCAACGACCTGGCGCGTCTCCTCCGCCGTGACGAGCACGAAGCGGCCGGGTACGAGCGGCACCTCTTCGGCGCCGATGCGCAGGCTGCCTGCGCCGGAGATCGGGATGTACACCTCCTCCTGGCGCGACTCCCGCTCGTCGTGGGCGAATCCCTCCTGGCCGGGCTGCGAGTCGAAGCGGTTCATCTTCACCGCGCGGGCGCCGATGGCGCGCGCGATCGGCTTCCGGCGCCCCTCCAGCGACGCCACGTCCAGCACCGTGAACATCGAGGCCTCCTGGTCGGTGGCGCGATGCTACGGGAAATGGTGCCGCGGGCGCCGTTCGCGCCCACTCGGCACCCCCCGAGGGGTCACGCCCGAAGGACACCGGCGGAACGACGCCCGCGACGGTCCCAGTGTCCCCTCTCCGTGGTCAAATGGCAATATTTGGCAGGGAATTCTTCTACGACAAACCGGCCGGTGCCGCGGCCTCCACGCGACACCGACCGGTCCCGGCTGAGTGGCCCGGGGAGCGGACCGGGCCCGCACCGGCGACGGCCTCCGCTGACGCCGGCCTGGTCGCGGTCGACCCAGTGGCCGCACCCTCCCTTGCCAGCCGACGATCATGAGAGCGTCCTCGTCGGATGCCCGTCCCACTCGCTACCTCTCAGCCTCGGAATTGACCGTACATGTTCCGCACCGGCCCGCCGGGCATGGTATGAAGTGTCTTTACACAATACTTGCGAACGGTCGAGCGGCCCATTGGGCCTCGGAGCTGGAGCACCGCGTTCGTCAGCTACTGGCATCCGCTGCCGGAGCTACGATCCAGGGGCAGCATCCGGAGGGTGGCGTCGAGACTGAATGAGGAGGCTCGAGGATGCGACGCTTCGGACTGATCGCCGTCACCATGGTGGCGGCGCTGACCCAGGCTACGACCAGCTCGGCCGCGGCCGTGCTGGTGCACGGGGGATCGCACTTCTATTCGCGGACGATCCCCAAGCAGTGCTTCGCGCAGGTCCCTCAGGGCTTCCCGAGGCGGCTTGCCATGGGCTGCAACTGCCCGCGGGGCACGTTCGCGCCCAAGGCGCCGACCGCGACGTACCGGTTCGCGATCCCGGCCGGGACGCAGTTCACGTTCGCGGTGAAGTGGGCCGGGACGCACAAGCCCCGAGTGAGCACGAGCCAGGCCGGCCCGTGGTCGTACGTGAGGGTGCGTGGGCCGCGCCGCTGCGGGCGTCCTGAGCGCGGTCGTCTCGGTCGCGGCGGCAGCTCGCTGAGCCCTCGGGCGGCCTCGTTGCGGCGAGGTCGCCGCCGGTAGACTCCGCCTCGAGTGTTGAGACCGATCGCCAACGTTCTGACCGCGGTCGCGGCTTGCGGCGGTGCATCCCGTTCACCGTCCTGCTCGGCGACCGCCGGACACGATCCGAGCCTGGCCGGCGGCGTGTCTTCGCGCGTCGCGTCGCTCACGGACTATCTGGACGGCTGCCTGGCCCGCCACACCGACGGCCGTCGACGTTCGGCCGGATCGCCGATCCGCTCGCCGACCGGCTCCTGATCAACATGGCGCTGATCCTGCTCTGGTACGCAGGGCCGGCTGCCCTGGTGGCTCGCGCTGCCCGGTGCTCCTGCGCGACGTCTGGCTCATGCTGCTCTTCCGCAGTGCGCCACATGAGACCGAGGTCACCGTGAACATGATCGGCAAGATCGGCGACGGCCGTGATCATGCTCGTCGCTCGCGCTGCTGATGGTCACGACCGCGCCGTGGCCGCAGGTGCTCTTCGGCGTCGGCCTCGTGCTCGTCGCTCGTCGGCGGCCGCGCTCTACACCGCGCAGCCCGAGGGAGGCCTGACGTGAAAGCCGTCGTGATGGCCGGCGGTGAGGGCACCCGCCTGCGCCCGCTCACGTCGAACCAGCCCAAGCCGATGGTGCCGGTGGCCGGCAAGCCGTGCATGCAGCACATCATCGAGCTCCTGCGCCGCCACGGTATGACGCGACATCGTCGTCACGGTCGCCTACCTGCCCCAGGTGATCCGCGGCTACTTCGACGACGGCGAGGCGCTGGGTGTCGAGCTGCACTACTCGGTCGAGGAGCGGCCGCTCGGCACCGCCGGAAGCGTCAAGAACGCCGAGGAGCTGCTCGACGAGACGTTCCTCGTCATCTCCGGCGACGCCCTGTGCGACTTCGACCTGGACGAGCTGATCGCCGCCCACCGGTCGAGCGGCGCGGCCGCCACCCTGGCGCTGAAGTCGGTCGACAACCCGCTCGAGTTCGGCGTCGTGATCGTCGACGCGGACGGGCGGGTGGAGCGGTTCCTGGAGAAGCCGTCGTGGGGCCAGGTGTTCTCGGACACGATCAATACGGGCGTCTACGTGGTCGAGCCCGAGGTGCTGCGGGCGGTGCCGCCGGGCATGCCGTACGACTTCTCCAAGCAGCTCTTCCCCGACCTGCTGGAGCGGGGGAAGCCGATCCTCGGGCACGTCGCGCACCGGCTACTGGCAGGACATCGGCAACCTCGACCAGTACCGGCAGGCGAACTTCGACGCGCTCGACGGCAGCGTCGAGCTCGAGCTGTCGGGGATCCGGCTGCGCGACAACGTGCTCCTGGGCGAGGGCGTACAGCTGCCGGATCTGGAGCAGATCGAAGGGCCCGCGTTCATCGGCAACTTCTGCCAGGTCGATGCCGGCGCCCGCATCGGCCCCTACACGGTGCTCGGGCCGAACGTGGTCGTCAAGGAGGGCGCGAGCGTCATCCGCAGCACGGTCGACTCCGGCAGCTACGTCGGCCGCAGCGCCCGGGTCGAGGGCACGATCCTGGGCAAGGGCGTCGATGTGCGGGCGCATGCCGTCCTGAACGACGGCGTCGCCGTCGGGGACGAGTGCTCGATCGGCGCCGAGGCGGTGCTGGCCCCGGGCGTCAAGGTGTACCCGTTCAAGACCATCGAGGCCGGCGCCGCCATCAACGCGAACCTGATCTGGGAGTCGCGCGGCATCACGACGCTCTTCGGCCGCGACGGCGTCACCGGACTCGTGAACGTCGACGTCACCTCCGAGGCGGCCGCCCGGCTCGGCGTCGCATACGGCACGACGCTCTCGCGCGGCGACCGGGTCGTCTGCAGCCGCGACGCCCACCCGTCGTCGCGGATGGTGAAGCGGGCGATCATCGCCGGCCTCGTCTCGACGGGCGTGAGCGTCGCCGACCTGCGGGTGGCGCCGCCGACCGTGAACCGGCACGAGCTGAAGGTGGGGGAGCGGGCCGGAGGGCTGCACGTGCGCGTCTCGGCGGACGACCCCGACGTGGTCCAGGTGAGCTTCTTCGCGCCGCCGGGGATTCTCGTCGCCGGGCCGGCGCTGAAGGCGATCGAGCAGTCGTACTCGCGCCAGGAGTTCCGCCGGGTGAGCCCGGCCGAGATCGGCGGGCTGATCTATCCCGCCCGCGCGACCGAGAGCTACGTCCAGGAGCTCCTGTCGAAGCTCGACCGGGAGGCGATCCGCAAGCGCGAGTTTCGCATCGTCCTGAACTACGGGCTCTCGGCGGCGTCGCTCGTCCTGCCGACGCTGATCGGCGAGCTCGGGGTCGAGATGGTGGCCCTGAACGCCTACGTCGACACCTCGCCGACGCCGCGGGCGGTCGACACCGCCCGCGCGCTCGAAGACACGGCCGGCCTGGTGAAGGCCGTCGGCGCCGACCTGGGCGTTCTCATCGACAGCCCGGCGGAACGGCTGTGGCTCGTCGACGAGCACAGCCGCCCGATCGCACCCGAGACCGCGCTGCTCCTGTTCGTGCGCGAGCTGGCGGCCTCGAACGGCGGCGGCCGGCTGCTCGTCCCGATCAACGAGTCGCGCATGGTGGAGGAGATCGCGAACGGCCAGAGCCTGCATGTCGAGCGCACCAAGGCGTCGCTGGGCGACCTGCTCGCGGCGGCAACGGCAACCGACGTCGTGTTCGCCGGCGCCTCGGGCGGCGGCTACGTGTTCCCGGAGTTCCTGCCCGCCTACGACGCGGTGATGTCGCTCGGGAAGCTGCTCGAGCTCGTCGCCCACTCGGGCCGGGCGTTGTCGGCCCTGGTCGAGGATTTGCCCGCGGAGCACGCTCGTGCACGTCCGCGAGCCCTGCCCGTGGTCGGCCAAGGGCCTGGCCATGCGCCAGCTCATCGAGGCTGTCAAGGGCATGCAGGTCGACAACATGGACGGCATCAAGGTGTACGAGCCGGACGGGTGGGTGCAGGTGCTGCCCGACCCGGACGAGCCCGTCTTCCACATCTACGCCGAGGGCGAGTCGTTGGAGGATTCCCACCGCCTCGAGCAGAAGTACCGGGCGCTGCTCGACGGGTTCGTCTCCGCGACTGCCTGACCCGGGCGGCCCAACCCTCAACCAGAGCTTGAGGAAATGTGCCGCGGCTGGCTAGACTTCGGGCCGGTCAGAAACCACGGAACGGATGCTGCCAATGGATGTGCTGCCCGACTTCACCACGATCTCCGACGACGAGCTCAAGGCGCTGATCGAGCGCTACGTGCGCGAGGAGGAGGAGGTGTCGTACCGGCGCCGCCTGCTGCATGGCAAGATCGACATCCTCCGCGCCGAGCTCGTCGACCGCGTCAAGCGCCGCGAGGCGGGGACGTCCACATCGCTGTCGGAGATCGACATCGACCGGCTGACGGACATCCTCGCCCACAGAGGGCCGCCCCCGGGCCTCGACGACGAGCACGGTTCTCCGCCCGGAGGGTGAGGGACGAGGGCGACATGACCGCGGCCCGGTTCAGCAGGGGCGGGTAGGCATGTCCTACTGCCCGGAATGCGGACACCACAACCGCGAGTCGGCCCGCTTCTGCGGCCGCTGCGGCGCCAGCCTGCTCGAGCCCGACGTGGGCGGCGAGCCGACGCAGGCGTTCGCGGCCTACGTCGAGGAGGAGGGCGACGCGGATACGAGCGAGGTCGCCTCCGAGGAGGCGATGCTCGTGATCCGGATCGGCGGCGGCCGCGCCGGCGAGCAGTTCGCGATCAACGCCGACCGGATGGCGATCGGCCGAGCGCCCAGCGCCGAGGTGTTCCTGGACGACATCACCGTCTCGCGCGAGCACGCCGTGCTCGAGCGCCGCGACGACGGGCTGCACCTGTCCGACTCCGGCAGCCTGAACGGCACGTACGTGAACCGGCAGCGGATCGAGAGCGTGCGACTCGCCGACGGCGACGAGGTGCAGATCGGCAAGTACCGGCTGACCTACATCGAACGGGGGCCCTAGTGCTCCGTCCCGGAAGCGCCTCGCGTCCGTGCGGCTGCAAATCTTCGACTGGCCGCGTCCTCAGTCGTCCCGATGTGTCCGATATTGGGACTCCTTGCGTCCTTGCCATGCTCGATCTTCGCTCGCCCGTCCATCAAGCGGCCACCGGGACGGAGCACTAAGTGTCCGTCGAGGCAACCGAGGGACGCAGGGGCGGCTCCTCCCGGCTCACGATCGGGACGGTGTGCAAGTCGCTTCAGGAGGAGTTCCCCGACATCTCCATCTCGAAGATCCGGTTTCTCGAGGACCAGCGCCTGATCACCCCGCGGCGCACCCCGGGCGGCTACCGGCTCTACGGCGAGGAGGACGTCGAGCAGCTGCGCGCCATCCTGCGCATGCAGCGCGACGAGTTCCTGCCGCTGCGGGTCATCCGCCAGGTCATCGCCCAGGGCCGGTCAGCGGCCGGCACCGGCCGGCGGCCGCGGCTCGTCGGCGGCGTCGAGGACCGGCTGACGTTCGACCAGCTGCTCGCCGCTGCGGACGCCGACCCGGCATTCGTCCGCGAGCTGGAGGAGTTCCAGCTCGTCGACCGGCACGCGAGCGAGTCGGAGGCGCCGTACAACCGCGCCGACGTCGAGATCGTGATCATCTGCCAGCGGCTGGCCCGCTACGGCGTCGCCGCCCGCCACCTGAAGGCGTTCCGGTCGGCGGTCGAGCGCGAGGCCGGCCTGCTCGAGCAGATCATGACTCCCGCCCTGCGCTCGCACAATCCGGAGCGACGCGAGGCCGGCCTGCAGGAGCTCGAGGCGCTGGCCGAGCTGACGAGCCAGCTGGCGCACCTGCTGCTCGTGCGCGACCTGCGCGACCTGGCGAGGTAGTCCGCGCGATCACCGGTGGGCAGGGTTGGCCGGGTCGAGCAGCCCATGCTCGCGCATCCAGCCGCGCAGGGGCACGTCGCGGTCGTCCGGGATCCAGTAGCCGAGCTGGCTCGCCGTGGCGCCGAGGAGCTGGCGCTGGCGAGGATCGAGGCTGGGGTGGAGGTCGGGCGTGTGCTCGTGCCGCGGCCGGATCCAGCGGTAGGTGAAGCCGAGGAACACCACCTTGCGCGTGATCGCGGACAGGTTGGGGCTGCGTCCGTGCCAGATGCGGCGGTCGAAGACGCACGCGGTACCGGGTGCCGCGCGCACCTCGACGGCGCCGTCGGGCTGCGGGAAGCCGAGCTCCGGCCGGTCGGGGCGGGGGAGGGAGTTGCGGCGGTGGCTGCCCGGGATCACGAGCATGTTGCCCCTGCCGGGCCGGGAGACGTCGCTCAGGAAGAAGCCCACCTTGATCGAGAGACGGGGTCGCACCGGCCGCGTCTCGAGCTCGAGGTTCTGGCGGCCGCCGTCCTGATGCCAGCGCCAGGCGGGCTCCGGAGGCGCGTCGAGCGGCGGATGCACGTCGATGTGGCTGTGGTAGAGGTGGATGTTCCAGCCGAGCGTGGAGCAGACCAGCGGGAGCACGGCGGGGGCGACCAGGAGGTCAGCCAGGACCGGGTCGCGGTCGAGCACCTCGAGCGCGTGCACGGAGCCGTCCGCACCGGCCCGGCCGGCGCCGGTCTCCTCGCCGTGGATGCGGTCGACGACGGTCGCGACCCGTGCCAGCGTCGCGGCGTCGAGTGCCTCCGGGATCAGCACAAAACCGCGCTGTTCCAGCGCGTCGAGGCGGCCGGCGAGGGTGGTCGGGCGCACCTCGAGAGTACGCCCGACCACCGCTGGTGCGTCCGGCCGTTAGGCAACGGCCACGTTCGACTCCAGCCACTCGGCGTACGTCGGACCGGCCAGGGTTGCGTCCGGGCCGGGGAGGAGGGCGCCGGAGGTGTACACCGTGGTGAAGGGGTCGGACGGGTCGGTTCCGACCTCGATCCGGAGGTCGTCGCCGCGGCGGGCGACGAGCAGGCGCGCCGCCTCGGGGAGAAGCTCCTCCTGCGGCCCGGCGATCTCGGGGATCGTCGCGGCCGCCGCCGGCGTGAACTCGGAGTCCGCGCCGGTGACGAGGTCGGCAAGCGCCTCGCCAACCGTCCCTGCGGCGACGAGCTGGGTGCGCATCTCGGGCAGGTAGGCCACGTCGCCCTGGCGCGCCCATCCGACGAGCTCCTCCACGAACTCGTGGAACTGCGCGGCGCGCAGGACGCGGCTCGGGATCGGGCCGGCCAGGGTGGCCTGCTCATGGGCGATCTTCGCCTTCCCGTAGCCGCCTCCGAAACGGTCGGCGCCGATGATCGAGACCATCACCAGGCGCCGGACGCCTGCAGCCGAGCCGATCTCGTGCAGGTTGTGCGCCGCCGTCGTGAAGAACCGGGTCGCCGCGTCCTCATCGGGCGTGGGCCAGGTGGCCGCGTCGACGATGGCGTCGGCGCCCGCGAGGGCCTCGGCGAGGCCGTCGCCGGTGATCAGATCGACGCCCACGCGATCGGGCGATCGGGACGACGTCGTGCCCGCGCTCGGCGAGCACGTCGGCGACGTGGTGGCCGACCCGGCCGGTGGCCCCGGCGACTGCGATTCGCATTGGTGTCTGCATGATGTGGTGCTCCTTCGCGTCATTTCCGACCCGTGCGTGTCACATCGGCCGGATTTGCGGTGTCAATGGGTATGACACGCGGCGAGGGAAGGATGTGACCGGTGGACGAGCAGGAGTGGCTGGCAGACCGATTCGAGGCTGAGCGCCCGCATCTGAGAGCGGTGGCGTACCGGATGCTGGGATCGCTCGCGGAGGCGGACGACGCCGTACAGGAGGCGTGGCTGCGGCTCAGCCGCTCCGACGCCGAGGAGATCGAGAACCTGGGCGGCTGGCTTACCACCGTCGTCGCCCGCATCAGCCTGAACGCGCTGCGGGCCCGCCGGTCGCGGCCGGAGACTCCGATGACACCGCGCGTCCCCGACCCGATCGTCGGGCCGGAGAGCGGCGTCGACCCGGAGCACGAGGCGCTCATCGCCGACTCCGTCGGCCTCGCCCTGCTGGTCGTGCTCGAGCAGCTCGACCCGGCGGAGCGGCTCGCGTTCGTGCTCCACGACATGTTCGCCGTGCCGTTCGACGACATCGGCGAGATGGTCGGCCGCTCGCCGGCGGCCGCGCGCCAGCTGGCGAGCCGCGCCCGGCGCAGGGTGCAGGGCCGGCCCGCCCCCGACCCCGATCTCGACCGTCAGCGCGAGGTCGTCGACGCATTCTTCGCCGCCTCCCGCGACGGCGACTTCGAGGCGCTGGTCGCCGTGCTCGACCCCGACGTCCTGCTCGTCGCCGACGGCGGCGAGGCCCGTCCCGACATCTCGCGCATCATCCGCGGCGCGCACGAGGTTGCCAGCGAGGCGTTCCTGTTCCGGAGCCTCAGCCCGTATGTGCGGCCCGCGCTCGTGAACGGGGCGGCGGGTGTCGTCGTCGCGCCGGAGGGGCGGCCGTTCGCGGTCATGGGCTTCACCGTGGTCGACGGGAAGATCGTCGAGATCGACGCGATCGGCGATCCCGACCGGCTGGCCCGGCTCGACCTCACCCTCCTCGACGTGTAGCTACTCGGTCTCGTACTGGACGAGCGAGTGGACGTCGTATCCGTACAGCTTGTCGCGGCCGCCCAGGAAGCTCAGCTCGACCACGAAGGCGAGCCCGACGACCTCGGCGCCGAGCTGCTCGACGAGGTCGATCTTCGCCCGGGCGGTGCCCCCGGTGGCGAGCAGGTCGTCGTGGATCAGCACACGGGCCCCCTTCATCAACGCGTCGACGTGCATCTCGAGGGCGTCGAAGCCGTACTCGAGCGCGTACTTGGCGCCGACGGTCAGGTAGGGCAGCTTGCCCGGCTTGCGCGCCGCGGCGAACCCGCAGCCGAGGTTGTAGGCCACGGCGGCGCCGAGGATGAACCCGCGCGCCTCGGCCCCGACCACGATGTCGACGTTGCGCGGCTGCGCCCACTCGGCCAGGTCGTCGACCGCCTGATGGAGCGCGGCGGCGTCCGCCAGGAGCGGCATGATGTCCTTGAACACGATCCCCGGCTTGGGAAAGTTGGGGACGTCGCGGATACGGGTACGCAGATCGAGGCGAGGCACGCGCGCGGCGATGCTAACACGCATGGCCGAGGCGGTCGATAACCGGGGGAACCATGTACGACGTGTTGCGAGCGAGCTACCGGTTCCATTGCCCCCGCCGTGCCGACGGCGAGACCGTCCGCGTGCCCCTGTCGTCGTTCAGGCGGCTGGAGCGCCTGCCCGGCGCGGCCCACCCGGCCATCTACCGGATCGCCTACGACTGCCCCTGCGGCGACCGTCACGTGGGGCTCGTCTCGCACGACGACCTCGACTACGGCCCGCTGCACCCGGTCGAGGTCGAGTTCCGCAACCTGCTGACCGGCCGCACGGAGCCCGTTGGCGATGAGCTGGCGGAGCTGGCCCGCGCGCACGTCCAGCGGGGCAACTGGCCCTGGCGGCTCTACTGCTCGCCCGAGGCGCGGATGCGGCCCGTGTGGCCGTCGAGCCTGGCCATGGTGGCGCCTGCCGACACTGGCCGCGACGGAGTCCTCGGCGTGGCGATGAGCTGTCCCGGCTGCGGCGAGGTGTCTGTGAACCTGGTCTCCGGCGCCCACCTCGACGTGCCGTTCTACCACGACAAGGTCGTGCGCTACGTCGACCGGCCCTACGGCGACGGCCGCGACCTTACCGTCGACGTCTTCCACCACGAGCTGCACTCGGCCCGCTTCGACAGCGAGCGCGCCGACCTGGGGCTCTAGCCCGCCAGGCGGCCTTCGTCCTCGCGCACGTGCTCGGCGCAGATGACCCGGTCGCGCCCGCGTCGCTTGGCCTCGTAGAGGGCGCGGTCGGCCTGCTCGAAGAGCTCGTCTGCGTCGCGGGCGTCGACGGGGAAGGTGGCGATGCCGGCCGACGCGGTGACGATGTCCGGCACGCTGTTGCGGTGCAGGGCGCCGGTGGAGATGTCCGCGATCGCCTGCCGCACCCGTTCGGCGACCACGACGGCCTCGGTGCCGCGGCCGGGCACGAGCAGCGCGAACTCCTCGCCGCCGAAGCGGGCGGCGATGTCGGCGTCGCGCTTCTCCCGGGCCACCACATGCCCGACGGAGGCGAGCAGGCGGTTTCCTGCACCGTGTCCGTGCGTGTCGTTGTAGGCCTTGAACCGGTCGATGTCGAGCAGGACGAGCGTCATGCAGCCGCCGTAGCGCCGCACCCGCGCGAGCTCGCTCCGCATCACCTCGGAGAAGTAGTCGTAGTTGCGAAGGCCGGTCAGGCGGTCGGTGAACGTGCGCGCCCGCAGCGTCCGGCGGGCGCTGCGGTGGCGGTGGTCGAGCTCCCCCGCGACGAGCGCGGCTGCGACCGCCGCCGCCCGCACCGGCAGCGCTACCGGCGCCGCAGCCGCGACCGCCGCTGCGGCGATGCCGCCGATGCGGCCGCCGGCCGACGCCGCGAGCGCGCCCAGGACGAGGAGCGTGGGGCGGACCGGCGGAGGTGCGAGCCACGCGGCGACGCCGAGGGCGGCCGCGCAGAGGCCGAAGAGCTGACGGGCGCCGCCCGCACGTCCCCGCATGGCGGGAACCTAGCGACCGCCGCGGACGGCGCTCGCGTGCGCAGCTAGCGCGACCAGAAGTTGAGCCGGCGGGCGGCGCCGCTCGACTCGCCCGCGTCGCCGTCGCTCGCGTCCGCCACCGCGGCCGCGACCGCGGGCTCGGCATCCGGCTCGGAGCTCATCGAGACGGATGTGACCGCACCCTGCTGCAGCTTGCGGGCGTAGAGCTCCAGGTCGGCCTCGCGCCGCTGCACGGTGGCCTCGCGCTCGGACACGCGCCGCTCCTGGGCCTGCAGCTGGGATTCCCGGCTGCGGAGGGCGGCGAGCGCCTCCTCCAGCTTCCCGGCATCGCGTCCGCGCGAGCTGCCGTTCTCCGTCGCCGCCTGCACGACGGCGTCGAGGTCCTCGCGGGCCACGGCCTCGCGGTTCTCGATCTCGGCCATCCGTCGTTGCAGGGCGGCGCGCTCGCGGTCGACCGCCACCTCGGCGTCGGCCAGGGCCCCGCGCTGCGACTCGAGCTCGGCCTCGATGCGGTCGGCGCGGACGGTGAGCCTGGCGACGTCGGCCTCGCGCTCGTGCAGCTGTGCGTCGCGCAGCTCCATGCCGTCGTGGCGGGTGTCGAGCTCGCGCTCCCGCGCGTCCAGCGAGTCCTGGCGCCGGTCGAGCCGGCTCTCGCGCCGCTCGACGTCGCTCTCGGCGCCGGCGAGGCGCGACTCGCGCTCGCGCAGGTCTGCGGCGATGCGGTCGACCTCGATCGCGGCCCGCGACTCGGCCTCGGCGATCGCCTCCTCGGCCTGGGCCTGGAGCCGCTCGGCCTCGCCCTGCAGGCGCTCCGCGGCGATGCGGGAGGCGGACACCTCGCGCTCGTCGTCCTCGACGCGCCGGCGGCGCAGATCGAGCTCCTCCATGCGGGCGTCGATGCCCTCGAGCCGCTTCTCCATGTCGGTCAGCTCGGCGCGGCGCTCGTCGATGTGCGTGCGCTCGGCCTTCAGCCGGTCGCGCTCGGCGGCGGCCACCTGGGCGGCCTCCTCGGCCATGCTGCGCTGCTCGTCGAGGTCGGCCAGCTCGGACTCGCGCGTCTCCAGGTCCGTGGCGCGCGCCTCGAGCGCCTTCTCGCGGGCGGACAGATCCTCCTGGGCGGACGTCACGGCCGCGGCGGCCTGCTCGACCTCGACCAGCTTGGCGTCGACTGCGGAGAGGGCCCGCTCGCGCTCGGCCAGGGCGGCAAAGCGCTCCTCGACCTCGGCCGCGCGCCGCTCGGCGTCGGCGTGCACGGCGGAGACGCGCTCCTGTGTCTCCTCGATCCTCGCGGAGCGCTCCTCGACGGCCGCGGACGCCTCGCGCAGGCCCGCCTGTTCGGTCGCGAGCTCGTCCAGCGCCCGGGCCAGGTTGGCCTCCTTGGCCGCGATCGCCTCCAGGCCGGCGGCGGCCTCGGCCGCAGTCGCCGTGGCCTGTGCCTCGCGCTCCCCGATCGCCGCGAGAGCCTCCTCGACGCGCTTCTCACCGGCCTCCAGCTCCTCGGAGCGCTGCATCATGTCCGCCCGCACCGCGTCGACGGAGAGCTCCTTCTGGGTCAGCACCTTCTCGACCTTCTTGGCGCGGTGCTCGCGGTCGGCCAGCTCGGACTCGCGCGCGTTCAGGCGCGCCTCGAGCTCGGCCAGCTCGGCGGAGCCGATCGCGCCGCGCTCGCGCAGCTGCTCGACGAGCCCGTCGCGCTCCCGCTCGATACCCTCGCGCGTCGCCCGCTCCTGCTCCAGGCGCTGCTGGACGGAGGTGAGCTCGTCCTGGATCTCGGCGACCTTCGCCGCCATGGCCGAGTCGATGTCGACCTCGTTCGGCGCCGAATCCCACTCCGGCGGCTCGACCTCGCGGTCGGCGATCGCCTGCTCGCGGGCGTCGAGCTCTGCGGCCCGCCGGGCGAGATCGGCCTCCATGTCGTCGAGGTGCGCGCGCTCGGCCTCGCTGCCGGCGGTCGCGTGCGACGCGGCGATGCCCTCGCTGACCGCCAGGGCGGCCTCGCGCTTGGAGAGCTCGCGCTCCCGCCGGGCCAGCCGCGCCTCGCGCTCCGCGAACACGACCTTCGCCTGCTCCTGCAGCGCGGACTGCTCGCGCTGGAGCCGCTCCTCGGCCTGGCGCAGCGACGTCAGCCGATCCTCCATCGCACGCCGGAGTCCGCTGGGGGTGTCTGCATTTCCGGGCGTCTGGCCGTCGCTCATCTGGCACATACCTCTTCGCGAGTGGAGGGATCGGGCCGGGAGGCCTGGATCGGCCTTCGGCAGGGCGTCGGCGGGCCGCCTCGTGTCCAAAAGCTGTATCGGCGGCGCCGGTCCCTGGCTTGAGTGTGCATGCGGGGCAGAGAACGTCAAGGCGGCGCACGCCGGAAAGCGGTCGCCGGGGCCCGATCTCCTAAACGCGCAGCGCCCCTGGACGACGGTGGCGAACGACCGTCCTGCAGGGGCGCGGCGAGAACCTGTCGGCCTGGCTCGACTTCGGGCGTTTAGGGCTTGACGATGCGGAAACTCATGCTAACCAAACGCGGCCGATGTGTCGATAAAGCCGTGCAGAACCCGTGTGATTTACCAACCCTTGATCGGCATTTCCATCCCCCTTCGCTGATCCAGTACCCCGAACGAGGGAGACCATAGTCCCTCTGTCACGGGATGTCAAATAACTCGTATGAGCGAGACAACCCCCCAGCCTGAACGCGGCGATCCCATCCGCGCGTACGCCGCGATCCTCACCTGCGCAGCCCTTGCGATCGCCGTCCCGGCGGCGCTCGTCGCGGGCGTGGGGCGGTGGGACGTGGTCGTCCTTCTGGGCGTCGTGGGCTACGTCGCGGAGTCGCGCACGATCCGCATCTCGACGCGGGTGGAGCTCTCGGGATCGCTGATCCCGCTCGTGATGGCCGCGGTCCTGTTCGGGCCGGCGGCGGCGGCCGTCGTCGGGCTTGCCTCGATGCTCTCCGACCGGCGCGGGCCGATCGAGCGGTTCGTCATCTTCAGCTGCGGCCGCGCGCTCGCGGGCGCGTGCGCGGGCCTGGGCGCCGCGGCGGTCTCCGCCGTCGCCTTGGGCGCGGGAGTGGGGTACCTGTTCGCGGCCGCCGTCGCGGCGGCGATCTCCGCGACCGCGGTGGAGTTCGTCGTCACCGCGATCACGCTCTGGCTGCGGCACCGCACGTCACCCGCAGAGCTGTGGCGGCTCGCCCGGATGCACGACCTCGTCTGCGTCGCCCTGTGCGCGCCGGTGGCCTGCCTCTTCGCCCACGCCTACCTGGCGAGCGGGATCTGGGTGCTGGCCTTCTTCGTCATCCCGGTGGCGGCCAGCCACCTCGCCTTCGGCATGCACGCGCCCAAGGAGCAGCTGATCGCCGCCCTCGAGCAGACCAACGCGGAGCTCGAGGCCGCGAACAGCCATCTGCGCCGGATCAACATGAGCTTCGCCGAGGCGCTCGTGAAGGCGATCGACGGCCGCGACGCCTACACCGCCGGCCACTCCAAGGCCGTCGCCGAGTACTCGCGTGACATCGCCCGCGAGCTGGGCCTGAGCCGCGAGGAGGTGCAGCGCATCCACCTGTGCGGCCTCGTGCACGACATCGGCAAGATCGGAGTGCGGGCGGAGGTGCTCGAGAAGCAGGCGGCGCTGGACGACGGCGAGTGGGACGAGATGCGACGCCACTCCGCGATCGGCGAGGCGATCCTGCTCGAGGTGCCCGGCTACTCCGATATGGCCGAGGTGGTGCGCAGCCACCACGAGCGCTGGGACGGCGCGCGGCTATCCCGACAACCTGTGCGGCGAGGACATCCCCCGTCTGGCGCGCGTGATCGCCGTTGCCGACTCGTACAACGCGATGACCTCCGACCGCCCCTACCGGCGGGCGATGACGCCCGCGGCCGCGATCGAGCAGCTCGTGCTCGGGAAGGGCAGCCAGTACGAGGCCGGGCCCGTGGACGCGTTCCTGCGCGTTCTGGAGCAGGCGCCGGACTGGTACCGGCGCGGCTACTTCGTGGTCGAGTACGAGGCGGAGCCGCGCACCGACCCGGCCACCTTCCCGAAGGTGCTGGCGCCGCGGGCGGCGGCATGAGCTCCGTGGCTTTGGCTCAAGCCCCCGACCCCGGCGCCCGATAGGTGTCTGGATGCAGGACGTTCGCCTGATCGAGATCCTGGCCGACGCCGCCGCCGCGCTGGCCGCGCCCGACGCCGACCCCGACGGGGTCGAACGCGTCCTCGCCGACGCCTGCGCCCGCGCCGCGATGCCGTGCACGATGCGGACGACGTCCGCCGGGATCGACGTCGACTGGGAGCGCACGCCCGGCCGCCTCGAGCACGGGTTCGTCTCGGTGCTCTCGGATTGCGCCAAGCTCGCCCTGGCCGCGGGCGGCGCCTCGGCAGGGCGGACGCTGGACGCACACGGATTCGCCCTCGAGCTCGAGCGGGCCGCGTCGATCGCGCGCTGGCGCGGCCAGTCGCTGGCCGTGGCGGTGTTCGAGGTGACCGGGCTCGAGATGGGCCCGGGCATGATCGACCAGTCCGACGTCGTCGCCGACGTCGGCGGGCTCGCGCTCTCCGCCGTTCGCCAGGACGACCGCGTCGGCCACCTGGGCGCCGACCAGTTCGCGCTCCTGTTCCCGCGCGCGGGGACGTTCGAGTCGCGCTCGGCCTTCAAGCGCGTGAAGGCGGCCCTGGCCGCCAACGACCGCATGTCGCGCGACCTTGGCATCGGCGCGGTCGGCTTCGCCGAGCTGGGCGAGGCGGGCTCGGGCGCCGAGGTGCTCGCAGCTGCCCGCGAACGCCAGTCCCAGTCGCGGATGCGGCGCGCCTACCTGGCGCCCGTCGATCCGACGCACCCGCTGGCCGGATAGTCCGGCCGAGGCGGTCGGTGGGGAGGTGGCGATCGCCGGGTTCGTCCGCATCCCGCCGATTCGATTCAACTTGACATAACCAGGATTATCGTGCGTGGACGAAAGGGGTGTTCAGGACGGTGCAACGCCGTCCGCGCCTGCGCCGGCGGGCCGGGCCCGCCACGGTAGGCGCCGCAGCGTGAGCCAGATCGCGATCCCGCCGGCGACGGCGGTCGTGAGCGTGACCATGACCTGCATGCCGACGCTGAACGCGAGCACGCGGCTGGTCGCGGCGGCGTTGCGGAACATGTAGCCGAGGAGCGCCTGCTGGGTTCCCAGCCCCCCGGGCGTCAGCGGCAGCAATGTCGAGGCGCTCTGGGCCGAGAGCGCGAGCGCGGCATCGACGACGCTCGCCGGCACGTGGAACGCGACCAGGAACCAGTACATCGCGCCGATGCGGCAGCACCAGCCGCCGAGCTGGAGCGGCACGACCGTGCGGAAGTAGCGCCGCGGCGTCGTCAGGATCGCGAGGCCGAGGCGCACGCGTGACCAGAACGCGACCACGTGCCGCTCGACATACGTGAAGAACACGCCGAGCAGGATCAGGAGCACCGCCACCCCGAGCATGAACCAGCGCGCGTGGGACGCGAAGAAGCTCCACTCGAACGCCGCCAGGTGGCCGAGCGCCGGCAGGCGCGGGATCCGCCCGGTCAGGTAGGCCGCGATCAGGAGCAACGGCCCGATGACGACGTCGACGAGCGTCTCGGCCAGCAGGCTCGACGTGATCGTCGTGTACGCCGCCTTCGGCATGGCCCGGTGGGCCAGGTAGATCTTCATCACGTCGCCGCCGCGGGCCGGCAGGATGCTGTTCACGCCCGCGCCGGCCAGGTAGGCGGCGACGATGCTGCGCCAGCGCACCTTCCCGTCCGGGTAGCCGGCCTGCAGGATGATCCGCCAGGCGCTCGCCCGCAGGATCAGGTTCGCGAGCGTGAAGCCGACGGCGATCGCGAGCGCCTCGAAGCGGACGTCGGTGATGTGCTCGCCGAAGTCGGTCGCCGCGTGCCAGAACGATTGCAGCGAGTTCACTACATGAAGTCTGCCAGCGCCTCAGGGGGCGCGACGACTAGTCCTGGCCGCGGAGGAAGTCGCGCAGGCCCGGGTTCTTCGACTCGAGCTCGCGCAGGGCCCGGGTCTCGATCTGGCGCACCCGCTCGCGGGTGACCCCGATCTCGGTGCCCACCTGCTCGAGCGTGGCCGGCTCGCGGTCGTTCAGGCCGAAGCGGGCCTCGAGCACGTGGCGCGTGCGCTCCGAGAGCTCCTCCAGGGCGGAGTGCAGCTCCTGCTCGCGCTGGCGACGCACCAGCAGCGTCTCGGGCTGGCGCGTGTTCGTGTCCTCGACCATCTCCGAGAAGTTCGACTCGCCGTCGCCCACGGGGCCCTCGAGCGACACGGGCTCCTCGATGATCCGCTGGAGCTCGATCACGCGCTCCGCGGACAGCTTCAGCTCGGCGGCCAGCTCGGCGACGAGCGGCTCTCGGCCCAGCTTCTGGGTCAGCATGCGGTTTGCGCGGTGCAGCTTCTTGATGACGTCGAGCACGTGCAGCGGCAGGCGGATCGTGCGGGCCTGGTCGGCGATCGCGCGGGACATCGACTGGCGGATCCACCAGGTCGCGTACGTGGAGAGCTTGTAGCCGCGGCTCGCGTCGAACTTCTCGACCGCGCGCATGAGGCCCATGTTCCCCTCCTGGATCAGGTCGAGGAGCGGGACGCCGGACGACGAGTACGCGCGCGCCATCGAGATCACCAGGCGCAGGTTGGACTCGACCAGCTGCCGCTTCGCCTCCATGTCGCCGCGGTCCTTGCGCCGGGCCAGCTCGAGCTCCTCGGCCCGCGTCAGCAAGGCACCGTCGCCGATCTGGCGCACGTAGGTGTGCAGGAGGTCGACGGCGGGCGCGGGAGCGTCGGTGAGATCGAGCTCCTCGACCTGCTCGGGCGAGTCGAACGCGGGCTGCAGATTGCCCGGGACGGGGGCGGCGGAATCGTCGTTCGGCAGGGCGGGGGTCACGGGCATGTGGCTTTCGTTCGGGGGTCGGATGGTCGGTGCGACCTCCTCCCAATCAATCGGCTCCCGATGCCCATCTCTTGAGCGGAACGCCCGGCTTTCCGACCCTCGGGGACAATGTGGCCGGTTTGCAGACGTTCGGGTGTGTGTTAGCACCCAAGGGGGATAACGTCGGCGAGACCGCCGCCGAACACCAGGGCATGCACCACCACGCCTTCGCCCACCTCCCGGACGGGATCAGCCCGGCCGACGCCCAGCGGATCGCCGCCGGCTGCTCGCACGCCCTCGTGCCCGATCAGCCCGCCGCGCGCGGCTACCGCTACGTCGACCTGGGCGGGGCCGAGCCGCCGTTCTACCTGATCCGGTTGTGCGCCGGCGACAGCTGCGCCGCGGTGACGCTGAACGCGCCGCTCGAGCTCACGTCGGCCGGCGACGCCGAGCCGGGCGCGGCCGCCGTCGCGCAGGTGAAGGTGTCGGTGGGCCTGAACACGCTGCGGTGGGACCGCATGCTCGACGTCGACCTCTGCTCCGGCGTCTGGGCGGAGCTCTTGGGCTGGGCGCTCTCCGAGGTGGCCGGCCTCGACCTGCTCGAGGCGTCGTCGTGCCCCATCTGCGGCCCGATCAGCTGACGCGGCCCTCGGGCGAGATCGACACGCCCCGCTGCTCGAGCCGCTTGCGGATCAGGTACTGGAAGGTCGACCACGCCCCTCGGCGCGCGTCGAACATCCGGTAGACCTGCCACTCCGTCAGCATCGACGGGTCGGTGCGGCGGGCCTGGGCCCAGTCGGCGAACTTGGGCAGGCGGCCGCTGCGCAGTGACAGGGCGGCGCCCTGCTCGACGGCGCGCTCCAGCCGCTCCTCCCCCACCGGCACGTCGAATCCGGCCTGCTTGAGGGCGTTGTTCAGCGACCCGAAGGTGTGCCAGTAGAGCGACTTCGACGGCATCGCGCCCTTGCGGGCCTCGATGTCCTTCGCCGTCGGCACGCGGCCGAGCTCGTCGCCCAGGTCGCGCAGCAGGCGCAGAAGCTCGTCCTGGGTGGCGAACCGGCGCGGGACGAGGCCCGCCAGGCGCTTGGCCCGGTTCCACGACTTGAAGTGCTCGATCACCGTCTGGGGATGCACCGTGGTGCCCGGATCGGCCTCGAACTCGCGCATCGTCGGCGAGCGGCCCAGCCGGTGCGCGCACGCGCGGAGCTCCTCGAGGATGTGCTCGTCCGAGTAGCGCTTGCGCATGCCGGCCTGGAACTGCTCCAGCTGCGAGCGGTCGATACCCTCGATCGCCCGATACACGGTCTTGCGTCTCATCGTCCGGAGTCTCCCCGCGTGGTTTCGCCCTCAGGAGGTTATAGCAAAACTGGCGATCTGTGCAAGTGAAACACCGGTGCCTTGAGGCGGCGTCAACGCGCCTCTGGGTAGAGTCCGGCCCGTGACCGCATTCGCCGCCAAGGTCGTCGCCGCCAGGGCGGCAGCGGGCCTGTCGCGGCGCACGCGCGCCGGCGGCGGCACCACGCTGCCCGGCAAGCTGCTGCTGCGGATGGCCCCCGACGCCATCGAGCGCATGACCGCCGGCCTGGCGCAAGGGTCCGTCGTGATCTCGGCCACGAACGGCAAGACGACCACGGCCAAGATGCTCGCCGCGCTGCTCGAGCCCGAGCGCCGCCTGTGCCGCAACACCGCGGGCGCGAACCTCGAGTCGGGGGTGGCCTCGGCGCTGCTCGGCTGCGACGGCGCCGACCTGGGCGTCTTCGAGGTCGACGAGGCGGCGCTGCCCGGCGTGGCCGCGCGTCTGCGGCCGCGCGCCACCGTGCTCGGCAACCTGTTCCGCGACCAGCTCGACCGCTACGGCGAGCTCGAGGCGATCGCCGCCCGGTGGCAGCGGATGACGGCCGCGCTGCCGGCGGGCTCGCAGCTCGTGCGAAACGGCGACGACCCGCTCGTGGCCTCGCTCGAGAACGAGGGCGCGACGCTCACATTCGGCATCGACGACGAAGGCTCGGCCCTACCGGAGATGCCGCACGCGAGCGACTCGAAGTGGTGCCCGGCCTGCGGGACGCGGCTGCGCTACGAGCGGGTCTACCTCGGCCACCTGGGCGACTGGAGCTGCCCCGGCTGCGGCCGGCGGCGGCCGCGCCTCGACGTCTGGGCCGACACGCTCGATCCGCTCGGCCTCGACGGCACCCGGTTCGTGCTGCGAACGCCGCTCGGGGACGCCGACGTCGAGCTGCCCATGCCGGGCCTCTACAACGTCTACAACGCGCTCGCCGCGGCGGCGGCCGCGTGCGCCGTCGGCGGCGTCGACGTCGCCCGCATCGGGCACGGGCCTGGAGCGGTTCGACGCCGCCTTCGGGCGGTTCGAGCGGCTCCGCGTCGGCGATCGCGACGCCGTGCTGCTCCTGGCCAAGAACCCGGCCGGCGCGAACGAGCTGATCCGCACGCTCGCGACCGAGAGCCGTCCCAAACAGCTGCTGGTGGCCCTGAACGACCGCATCGCCGACGGCCGCGACGTGTCGTGGATCTGGGACGTCGACTTCGAGCTCCTCGCGGGCCACGTCCAGGGCGTGGTCACCGCCGGGACGCGGGCGGCCGAGATGGCGATGCGGCTGAAGTACGGCGGCGTCGGCGGCGAGCGGCTGGAGGTGGCCGGGAGCATCGATGCCGGGCTCGACCGGGCGCTTGCGGGCGGCGAGGGGCCGGTCTACCTGCTCGGCACCTACACGGCCATGCTGGAGCTGCGCGCGGTGCTCGAGCGCCGTGGCGTCGTCCGCCCGTACTGGGAGGCGGCGTGACCGATCTGCGCGTCTGCCACCTCTATCCCGAGCACCTGAACATCTACGCCGATCGCGGCAACATCGCCGTTCTGCGGTCGCGGTGCGAGTGGCGCGGGATCGGCTTCGAGGCGATCGGGTGCGGCCCCGGCGACCCGCTGCCCGACGCCGACCTCTATTACATCGGCGGCGGCCAGGACCGCGACCAGCTCCTGGTCGAGGACGACCTCGTCGGCCGGGCGGACGGGCTGCGCGCCGCGATCGACGACGGCGCGTGGCTGCTCGGGGTGTGCGGCGGCTACCAGATGCTCGGGCACTACTACCGCGGCCACCAGGGCGACGAGATGCGCGGCACCGGGCTGGTCGACCTCGTCACCGAGGCGGGGCCGACGCGCATGATCGGGAACATCGCGATCGACTGCGAGCTGCGCCCGGGAGAGCCCATGACGGTGGTCGGGTTCGAGAACCACGCCGGCCGCACCCGGCTCGGCGAGGGCGTGCGCCCGCTCGGGCGCGTCCTGCACGGCCACGGGAACAACGGCCGCGACGGCGGCGAGGGCGTCCACGTAGGCCGCATCGTCGGCACCTACATCCACGGCCCGCTCCTCCCGAAGAACCCGGCGCTGGCCGACCATCTCATCGTCGAGGCGCTGGCGCGCCGCCACGGAACGGTCGCGCTCGAGCCGCTGGACGACCGGCTCGAGGGCCTGGCCCACGACGTCGCCGTCGCGATCGCGGCGGGTTAGCGCTGCGCCGTCCGGCTGCGGCGCACCTCGGCGGCACCGAAGCTGGACGGCCTGCTGGCGCCGTCGAGCGGGAACCCGGCCCGCCCGTAGAAGCGGCCCGCGCCGTCGTTCGCCGCGAAGTGCCACACGCAGACGACGTCGTGGCGAGCCTCGAGATCGGCGACGGCGTGGGTGAAGAGCGCCCGGCCGAGCCCCGTGCCGATCCGGGTCGGCTCGAGGTAGAGGCCGTGCACCTCCCCCGCTCCCGCGGGCGCATCCTCGTCCGGGCACGGGCCGGTGCGGGCGAAGCCCCACACGGCGTCCGGCGGCCCGATCACCCACACGCGGTCGGCCGGCGGCATGTCGGCCAGGTAGGCGTGCCAGTCCGCCGCCTGCTCGACCGGGTCCATGACGTCGAGCACGGCGGGGGCGAGCACGCCGGCATAGGCGGCCCGCCACGCGCGGGTGGCGAGCGCCCCGATCGCGCGGCGCATCGCCCGGCCCGGCCGCGCGGACACTCACCTCGCCGCCGGGGACTGTCCCCGTCAAGCGGGGTGGGTCCCCTCGTTGGCCACGAAGGTGCAACGGCCGCCGTTCGGGGTCAGACCCCGATTCACCGCACCCACAGCTCGCCCAGATGCACGAACGGGTCGCCGGAGCGCCAGCGCTCGAGGAAGCGGTGGATCGGCGGGCGCAGGTCGATCGACGGCAGCTCGGCCGCGTGCATCAGCCGGTGGCCGTGGATGGCGCCGTCGGCGGATGTGACGCTCTCCAGGCTGCGCCCGGAGACGTCGGCGTGGAAGATCACGTGGACGACGTGCTTGCGCGGCCGCAGCCCGGCCGGGGAGATCGACTCGACGATCGCGATCGGCCCCTCCAGCGCCAGACCCTCGAGGCCGCACTCCTCGGAGAGCTCGCGGGCGAGGGCGACGTGCAGCGACTCCCCCTCCTCCACCCCGCCCCCGGGCAGCAGCCAGTAGGCGCGGTCGCCCTTGCGCTGCTGCAGGAGCAGCACGGCGTCGCCGTGCCGGAGGACGGCACCGACGCGGATGCGGGGGCCGGTCACGCCCCCGGTCTCACCGTCGAGGAGCCGAAGCCGCGCTCGGCCCGCTGCGACGGCGGAAGGTCGTCGGCCTCGATCACCGTGATCCGCGGCAGGGCGAGGACGACGAGCTGGGCGATCCGGTCGCCGGGGTGGACGTGGAAGGCCTCGTCCGGGTCGGTGTTCAGCAGCACCACCTTCAGCTCGCCGCGGTAGCCGGCGTCGATCAGGCCGGGCGAGTTGACGACGGTGATGCCATGCCGGGACGCGAGGCCCGAGCGGGGCTGGACGAAACCGGCGTGGCCGTCGGGGATCGCGACCGCGAGCCCCGTCGCCACCGTGCACCGTTCCCCCGGCGCGAGCACCGCCTCCTCGACGCTCGCCAGGTCGAGCCCCGCATCGCCCTCGTAGGCCCCCGCCGGCATCTGGGCGTCCGGGTGCAGGCGGCGCACGAGCAGCTCGGTCATACGCGGTAGGCGGCGAACCTGCCGACGAGGTCGCGCGGCAGCCGGGCCGTCACCAGGACACCCTCGGCGGCGTCCTCGCGGGCCGTGATCGGGGCGCCGGTGGAGTAGAGCGCCGAGAGCTCGCTGCCCTCGGCATGCGGGAGGAGCAGGCGCACGTCGACGTA
This sequence comes from uncultured Actinomycetes bacterium, assembly GCA_963746115.1. GTDB lineage: Bacteria > Actinomycetota > Thermoleophilia > Gaiellales > JAICJC01 > JAICJC01. The sequence goes on from CAVVAA010000001.1 coordinate 177,290, forward strand.
GCGGCCGCTGAAGAACTCGGCGATGCGCCGCTTCAGCTCGTCCAGGTTCTCGCCCGTGCGGGCCGAGATCAGGACGGCGTCCGGAAACCGGTTCTGCAGCCGCCGCCGGGTGAGCGCGTCGGTCGCGTCGATCTTGTTCACGACGAGCATCTGCGGCAGCTCGTCGGCGCCGATGTCCGCCAGCACCGCCCGCACCTCCTCCAGCTGGCGGGTCAGGCCCTCCTCGCCGGTCGATGCGTCGGCGACCAGCAGCATCAGGTCGCCCGCCAGCGTCTCCTCGAGCGTGGCGGCGAACGCCTCGACGAGCGTGTGCGGCAGCTTGCCGATGAACCCGACCGTGTCGGTGACGAGGTACGAGCGGCCCTCCTCCCGGAAGGCGCGCGTCGTCGGGTCGAGCGTCTCGAAGAGGCGGTCGTCGACGCTCACCTCCGAGCCGGTGAGCGCGTTCAGGAGGGTCGACTTGCCCACGTTCGTGTAGCCGGCGAGCGCCACCGCCGGGGTCGCCGAACGGGTGCGCTGCCGCCGCATCACGCCGCGGCGGGAGGCGACCTCGCGCAGGCGGTTGCGCAGGAGCGACAGGCGCCGCCGCGCCATCCGCCGGTCCGACTCGAGCTGCGTCTCGCCGGGGCCGCGGGTGCCGACGCCCCCGCCCAGCCGTTCGAGGTGCTTCCACATCCCCCGCATGCGGGCGAGCGAGTACTCGAGCTGGGCCAGCTCGACCTGGAGCTTGCCCTCGGCCGTGTGCGCGTGCTGGGCGAAGATGTCGAGGATGACGGCGGTGCGGTCGACCACGCGCATCTGCAGCGCGTCCTCGAGCGTGCGCTGCTGGCGTGGCGTCAGCTCGTCGTCGGAGGCGATCACCTCGGCGTCGAGCTGCTTGGCCAGCTCCCGGAGCTCGTCCAGCTTGCCCGGCCCCAGGTAGCTGCGCGGGTCGGGCCGCCGGCGGTGCTGTACGACGGTCTCGACCGTCTCCACCCGGGCGGTGCGAAGCAGCTCCCGCATCTCTTCGAGCTCGTCGGCGCCGTCGGAGCCGGGCAGCAGAGAGGCGATCACCACCCCCCGCTCCGGGGCCTCGTCGCGGTTGGTGATATGGGTCACGAGCAGCAGTATAGGGACGCTGGACGCGCCGCCTCGGGCCGGTTCAGGCGGCGACGCGGAGGTGCTTCTCGATGCGCGAGACCGCCTCGCGCAGGTCGTCGTCGGCGATGGTGAGCGAGAGCCGGACGTACCCCTCGCCGTTGGGCCCGTATGACGATCCGGGCGAGACGACGACGGCCGCCTGGTCGAGCACGAGCTCGGCGAACGACACGGACGTGTGACCGGCCGGGACCGGCACCCAGACGTACATCGTCCCCTTTGGCGGCGGGACGTCGATGCCGACAGAGGCGAGCGCGGCGATCACGAGGTCGCGGCGGCGGCGGTAGATCGCGCACATCTCGCGCACGTGGTCCTGCGGCCCGAGCAGCGCGGCCGCCGCCGTCAGCTGCACGGCGTCGAAGACCCCGGAGTCGATGTTCGTCTTCAGCTTCAGGAGCGCCGCCAGCATCTCGGCGTTCCCGACGGCAGCCCCGACCCGCCAGCCGGTCATGTTGTACGCCTTGGAGAGCGAGAACATCTCGACGCCCGCCTCGCGCGCTCCCCGCGCCTCGAGGAAGCTCGGGGCCGTGTAGCCGTCGAACGTGATCTCCGAGTAGGCGCTGTCGTGCACGATCGGGATGTCGTTCTCGAGCCCGAACGCCGCCAGGCGCTCGAAGAACTCGACGTCGACGACGGCGCCCGTGGGGTTGTTGGGGTAGTTGCAGAAGAGCAGGTTCGCCCGGGCGCGGACGTCGGCCGGAATCACCGCGAGATCGGGCTGGAAGCCGTGCTCGGCGGTGAGCGGCATCAGCACCGGCTCTGCCCCCGCAAGCAGCGTCCCCGACGTGTAGACGGGGTAGCCCGGATCGGCCGCCAGGCACACGTCGCCGGGGTCGAGCATCGCGAAGCACACGTGCGCGACGCCCTCCTTGCCGCCCAGGAGCGGCAGCACCTCGGTGTCGGGGTCGAGCTCAACCCCGAACCGGCGCCCGTAGAACGTGGCGACGGCGCGGCGGAACTCGTCCAGCCCCCGGTTCGACGGGTACCGGTGCGTCTCCGGCCGCGCGACCTGGCGCTGCGCCTCGGCGACGACGGCGGCCGGCGTGGGCACGTCGGGATCGCCGATCCCGAGCGAGATCACCTCGATCCCGGCCTTTCGGCGCTCGTCGATCTTGCGCTCGAGCTCGGCGAAGAGGTAGGGCGGCAGCGACTGTACGCGCGCGGCCGGGCGCATGTCTAGAGCTCCTCCAGGGCGGCGGTGAATGCGGGCGAGAATTCGCCCCGGTGGACGCGTTGCACCGGGCCGGTCAGGCGCACGTGCAGGTGCTCGTCGACGGCCACGACGAGCTCACCGCCGTCGGTGTGCACGGTGACCGGGCTCTCCGCCCGTTTGGCGACGACCGCGGCGACGGCCGCGGCGCTCGAGCCCGAGCCGGAGGAGAGCGTCTCCCCCGCCCCGCGCTCCCAGACGCGCATGCGGATGTCGCGGCCGCCGAGCGGCCGGTAGAACTCGACGTTCGTCCGGTTCGGGAACCACGGGTGGCGCTCGATCGGCGCGCCCACAGCTGCCAGGTCGAGCCCGTCGACCCCCTCGCTCTCGATCACGCAGTGCGGGTTGCCGAGCGAGACGAACTGGTAGATCGGCGCGGGCGGCTCGCCGCCGTCCGGGCGGTGGTCGGGCCCGTCGAGCGCGGCGATGCCCGCATCGACGGTGACCGAGCCACCGTCCACCGTCCCGGTCACGGTGCCCTTGGGTGTCTCGAGCGTCACGTCGGTGCGCCCGTCCCGGTCGGCCACATAGCCGACGGCGATGCGGCTGCCGTTCCCGGAGAACTCGGCGCTGCTCCCATCGGGGTTCAGGATCTGGACGCGCACGTGCCCGGGGCCGACCGGGTCGAGCACCAGGATGCCGTCGCTCCCGGCCCCCAGATCGGCGTGGCAGATGCGCTCGACGCGCGGCGGCGTGAGCGGCGCCGAGAGGTCGCCGCGCTCGATGACGAGGTACGCGTTCCCGGCCGCCTGCCACTTCTCGAACCGCATCCGGGCGGAGGATATCGGCCGTCAGTGCGTGCCCGCGGCGGCGCCGAGCAGGATGATCGCGGCGAGCACGGCGCACACGAGCCCGAAGCCGATCACGATCGGCCACGTCGTCGGCAGCCCGCCCACCAGTGCCAGGCCGGCGAGCAGGGCGATCCCGATCAGCCGCATGCGGCTGATCGCGTGCGGCCGGGTGTGCAGGTAGCGGGCGCCGAGGCGGTCGGCCAGGAGCAGCGCCGAGCCGAGCGTGCCCAGCAGGAGCACGGCCACGACGACCGTCCCGATCATCCACACAGCCCAGCCGGTCACGTCGCCCCACGCCGCGCCGATGAGCACCGCGACCGCGGCCGTCACCGGGGCTGCGGCGGCCAGGATGACGAGCGCGTCGCGGGCCTCGCGCACGGCGTCGTGCTCGCGGCGGCCGCCGATCACAGCCCGGCCTCGATCTCGGCCGCCACCGTGGCGGCGTCGCGGTCGCCGGCGACGAGCCGCACCCCGGGCACCCGCCGCATCCAGGTGCGCTGGCGCTTGGCGTAGCGGCGCGTGCGCACGGCCAGGCGCCGCTCGGCTTCGGAGCGGTCGATCCGGCCCTCCAGCAGGTCGGTGACGTCCTGGAGGCCGTGGATGCGCTCGGCGGTGGCCGAGAATGTCCCCGCGTGGCGCGCGGCCCGCACCTCGTCCACCACGCCGCGGTCGAACATCGCCCTCGTGCGGCCGTCGATCCGCTCCGAGACGGTCGCCGCGGGCACGTCGAGCCCGATCACCGTCGTCGGGTGGCGTGTGTCGTCCCCCCACAGACGATCGGCTTCGGGGGCGAGGCTCGCCCCGGCGGCGTGCAGCTCGAGGGCGCGCACGACCCGGCGGCGATCGTTCGGGTGCACGGCGACGGCGGCGGCCGGATCGGCTGCCACGAGGCGGGCATGCGCCGCCTCCGCGCCCTCGCCGTCGTAGAGCTCCTCGAAGCTGGCCCGGTCGGCGGCCGGCACCTGCGGCGGCAGCGGCATGTCGGCGAGCGCCGCGCGCAGGTAGAGGCCGCTCCCGCCGCACACGACCGGCGTGCGGCCGCGGGCCAGGACGTCGTCGACGGCGGCGTGGGCGAGCTGTGCGTACTCCGCCACGGAGCCCGAGTGCTCTGTCCCCCATACCGCCACCAGGTGGTGCGGCGCGCGGGCGACGTCGGCGGCCTCCGGCTGGTTCGTCAGGATCGGCAGGCCGCGGTAGAGCTGCATCGCGTCGCACGAGACGATCTCGCCGCCGATCCGCTCGGCCAGCTCGAGCGCGACCGCGCTCTTGCCGGACGCCGTCGGCCCGAAGATGGCCACGACCCCCACCGCGGTCTAGGCCGCGACGGGGGCGGCCATGCGCCCCGCGAGCGTCTGCGAGGTCGACGCCGTGATGCGCACGTCCACCAGGTCGCCCGGCGCGGCCGCGCCGCCGAAGTTGACCGCCTTGTTCGTGCGCGTCCGGCCGCGCAGGACCGACGGGTCGGTGCGGCTCGGCCCCTCGACGAGCACCTGCTGCACCGTGCCGACGAGCGCGGCGTTACGGCGGGCGGCGTGCGCCTGGACGACGTCGACGAGACGCTGGATGCGCTCCTTCTTCACCTCGTCCGGCACCTGCTCCGACATCCTCGCGGCGTCTGTACCCCTCCGGGGCGAGTAGACGAACGTAAACGCGTGGTCGTAGCCGACCTCGTCGACGAGGCTGAGCGTCTCGGCGAACTCGGCGTCGGTCTCGCCGGGGAAGCCGACGATGATGTCCGTCGTCAGGGCGATGTCGGGGATCCGGTCGCGGATCCGCTCGACCAGGGTCAGGTAACGATCGCGCGAGTAGGTGCGCCGCATCGCCTTGAGCACGCGGGTCGAGCCCGACTGCACCGGCAGGTGCAGGTGCTCGCACACGGCCGGCGACTCGGCCATCGCCGCGATCACGTCGTCGCGCATGTCCTTGGGATGCGGGCTCGTGAACCGGATCCGCTCGATCCCGTCCACACCGTCGAGCGCGCGCAGGAGCGCGGCAAAGCTCGTGGTCACCGCCGGGCGCAGGTCGCGGCCGTAGGAGTTCACGTTCTGGCCGAGCAGGGTCAGCTCGCGGACGCCGTCGGCGGCGAGAACCGTCGCCTCGCGCACGAGATCGTCGGGGCCGCGGCTGTGCTCGCGGCCGCGGACGCTCGGCACGATGCAGTAGGTGCAGTTGCAGTTGCAGCCGGTCGAGATCTGGAGCCAGGCCTGATGGTCGCGGTCGCGTTTCAGCGGCAGATCGCCCGCGAAGCTGTCGAAGGTCGAGAAATGGCCGCGCGGGATCTCGCCGCCGGCCTGGATGAAGTCGCCCAGGCGGTGGATGTTCCCGGGGCCGAAGGCGAGGTCGACGAACGGGAACTGGTCGAAGAGCTCGTCCTTCATCGACTCCGACCAGCACCCGCCCACGACGACCACCTTGCCCGGGTCGCGCTGCTTCGCCGCGCGGGCGTCCATCAGGTGGGCGACGAGGCGATCGTCGGCCTTCTCCCGGATCGTGCAGGTGTTGAAGACGAGGAAGTCGGCGTCGTCGGGCGTCGCCGCCTCACCCAGCCCGACCGACTCGAGGAGGCCCTTGATCCGCTCGGAGTCGTGCACGTTCATCTGGCACCCGAACGTGGTGACGTGGTAGCGCCGCATCCTGCCGGAACTGTACCGGCGGTGTGCCTTACGATGGCGTCATGAGCACACCGAACCCTCGTGCCGTCGTCCTGGACCCGGGCGGTGGCGAACGCATCACGGTCGGCGCATCCAGCCTCTCGATCAAGGCCGAGACGGCCACGACGGGCGGCGCCGTCTTCCTCAGCGAGACCGAGATCGAGCCGGGCTTCCCCGGTCCGCCGCCGCACACCCACGAGCACATGCACGACATGTTCTACGTCCTTGAGGGCGTGCTCACGGTTTTCGTCGAAGGTCGCACGATCGAGGCGGCGCCCGGCACCTTTGTATGCGCGCCGCCGGGCACGGTGCACACCTTCTCGAACCGCAGCGACGCGCCCGTCCGCTTCCTCAACCTGGCGACGCCGGCCGGGTTCGAGGGCTACATGCGCGAGCCGGGCAGCAGTCGACGTCCCACCGCGCCGAGACAGGCGCATCGCGTCGCGCCGACGTCCGCCCGACGCCCTCGCGTGCGCCTGGGCGTCAGCCCATGGGCGGTGATCGGGCGGCGGCTCGGCAGCGTCCGCACGACGAGCAGCGCGCTCGGATGCGGCGCGCAGGCCGTCGCGCTGCTCCCCGCGCGCCGAGGCGTGATCGTCGAACGCGATCGGATGCTCCGGCCCGACGGCCGCGCGGTGACCCGGCGCCCTGCAGGTCGAGGTCGCCTCGACGGTCCTGCGTCGCTCGAGGTCCATCGCCGCTCCTTTCCCCGCCGAGGCTATCGTGAACGGCGATGGCCGTGCGCCTCGAGCTCGTCCAGGGGGACATCACGAAGGTCGCCGTCGACGCCATCGTGAACGCCGCGAACAGCGGCCTTCGCGGCGGCGGAGGTGTCGACGGGGCCATCCACCGCGCGGGCGGGCCCGCGATCATGGAGGAGTGCCGCCGCCTGGGCGGCTGCCCGACCGGAGAGGCGAAGGCCACGGGCGCGGGGGACCTGCCCGCCCGCCACGTCGTCCATGCCGTCGGCCCGGCGTGGGACGGGGGCGATTCGGGGGAGCCCGACCTGCTCGCGTCGGCCCACCGGCGCAGCATCGAGGTGGCCGATGGGCTGGGATGCGCGTCGGTCGCCTTCCCGGCGATCTCGACCGGCATCTACGGCTACCCGGTCGACCGCGCGGCCGCCGTCGCCCTGCCGGCCGCGATCGCTGCGGCCGAGGCGTCCGACCACGTGCGCCGGGTCGTCTTCGTGCTCTTCTCGGACGCCGACCTGGCGGCGTTTCAGGCCGCCGCCTCAGAGCTCCAGCTCGAGCACGACGACTGACCGCTCTCCGGCGGCGAACGCCGTCCGACGGCGGTCGATCTCGCGCATCCCGACGGCGGTGTAGAGGCCCGTCGTCGCCGGGTCGTCGGCGAGCGCCGACGCCCGCACGCGCGTCCAGCCGGCCTCGCGGCCCGAGTCGATCAGGCCGAGCACGGCCTCGCGGCCGTAGCCGCGGCGCTGGTGGTCGGCGTGCACCATGACGAGCCCGATCCAGGGGCTGGCGTCATCCGGGTTGCGTTCGAGCCAATCGATCACGCCGACGCACGTGCCGCCGTCGCGGAGGAAGAGGCCGGCCGTGTGCCGGGCCTCGTCGAGCTCGGACATCCACAGGTCGCGCTCGAGCATCCCCCGGTCGTAGTGGCCGGGCTCCCCCGCCGAGCCCTCGGTGACGGCGATGACCTGCGGGTTCGAGAGGTAGACGGCCAGCAGGCCGTCGATGTCGGCCTCCTCCACCCCACGCGCGTCCAGCCGTTCGGTGGCGTACACCGCCGGCCCTACTGGCTGAGCACGCGGGCGGCCTGGTCGCACACGGCCTCGGCGACGCCCGCCAAAGCCGGCCCGTCGACGATCAGCTGCACGGCGACCCCGCTGCGCGTCGGCTCGCGGGTCTGCGCCCGGCCGGCGTCGACCCAGATCCCCACCCCCACCTCGTCGATGGCCCGCGGGACGCTCGGGGGCGCGAGGTCGAGCCCGAACACCTCGTCGGCGGGGACGAAGTGCCCGAAGCCGTCGGCGGCGGCGTCGAGCAGCGCGTGGCCGAGGGCGAAGAGCTCGGCGGGCGTGAGCTCGGCGTCGGGCACGTGGGCGACGGCCGCGCCGCCCGCGTGCAGCGTGAGCGAGTACGGGACCGAGTCGGCGAAGGGCTCGGCCGTGATCACCAGCTCGACGCTGATGCCCGAGACGTCCTCTTCGGTGTCGCACAGGCGGATCCTCATTTCGCCCGCCGGCGTCGCTTCCGGGGCAGGGACAGCGTGAAAGTGGACCCCTGGCCGGGCTCGCTCTCGACCGAGAGCCGGCCGCCGAGCGCGGTCGCGAGCTCACGGGCGATCGAGAGCCCGAGGCCGGTGCCGCCCTCGCCGCGGCGGCTGTAGAACGGGTGGAAGACGGCTTCCTTCTCGGCGGGCGAGATGCCGCGGCCGGTGTCGGACACGCTGATCGCGGCGACGCCGTTCGACGTGGAGCAGCCCAGCTGCACCGTGCCGCCGCGCGGCGTCCACCGGAACGCGTTGTCGAGCAGGTTGTTCACGATCTGGAGCACGCGGTCGCCGTCGGTGATGATCGTCGGCGCCTGGTCGATCGGCGTGTGGAAGATGACGTCGTTCGTGCGGGCCTTCTCCCGGAACGACGCAGCCGCCCGCTCGAGCAGCGCCGCCAGGCCGACCTCCTCGCTCACCACCCGGAACTGGTGTGCCTCCAGGCGGGTGAGGTCGAGCAGGTCGCCCACGAGGCGATCGAGGCGGCGCACCTCCTCGTTCACCGCGGTCAGCGACTCGTCCAGGTCGTCCGGCCCGACGACGCCCTCGGCGAGGGCCTGGACGTGGCCGGAGATGGCCGTGAGCGGCGTGCGCAGCTCGTGCGTCACGCGCATGAGGAAGTTGCGCTCGAGCTCGTCCACCTCGCGCAGGCGATCGACCATGCCCTGGAACCGGGTGGCGAGCTGGCCCAGCTCGTCGTCGGACGTGCGCTTCCCGATCACGTTCACGTCCAGGTCGCCGCGGGCGACCTTGTCGGCAGCGCCGCCGAGCACGCGCAGCGGCTGGGTGATGCGGCGGGCGACGTAGGTGGCCAGGATGATCGCGACGATCAGGCCGACCGCGACGCCGGCCGCCACGAGGCCGATGACGTTCTTCCACGCGTTGTTCACGTCGGCGAGCGGCTTCGCCAGCACCACGGCGCCGATCGGCTGAGCGCCGCTGAAGATCGGCGCCCCCACCCCGATGTAGGTCGCTCCGCCCGACGAGAACTGGTAGACGGGCCGCGAGTTCTTGTGCAGCGTCCCGAAGTCGAGGTGGATGTGCGACGCTCTTCAGCTCTTCGGCGAGTTCGGGAACAGGCCCGGCCTACCGACCTGGTAGAGCTTGGCGTCGCGACGCCGTTCGAACTCCGTCTTCGTGATCTTCGGCGGCGGCGGTTTCCCCTGATTGAAGGTGCGCCGGAAGGCACGTTCGTAGAAGGTCGCGACCCCCGCGACCTGCTTGCGCAGCTCCGCCTCGGTCTGGTCAGCGGTTGTACGACTGGTACAGGCTGACGACGACGACGCTCGCGATGACCGTGGCGAGGACGAGCGTGCCGGCGAAGAGGAAGGCGAGCCGTGCCCTAAGTGACTGCAGCATCGTCAGCGACCTTGTAGCCCACGCCCCATACGGTGGCGACCGGGCAGTCATCGCCGAGCTTGCGCCGCAGCTGGCGCACGTGCACGTCAACGGTACGGGTGTCCCCCGCAAAGGTGTAGCCCCACACGCGCTCGAGCAGCTGGTCGCGCGTCAGCACCAGCCCGCGGTGGTCGAGCAGCTCCCACAGGAGGTCGAACTCCTTCGGCGCAAGCTGGACGTGCCGGCCCGACACCGTCACCTCGCGGCGGCCCGCGTCGATGCGCAGGTTGCCGTGCTCCATCGCCGCCTCCTGCGGCCGCGACGAGCGCGCCGTCTGGCTCGACCGGCGCAGGATCGACTTGATCCGCGCGACCAGCTCGCGCGGGTTGAACGGCTTCGTCAGGTAGTCGTCGGCGCCCACCTCGAGGCCGACGATCTTGTCGACATCGTCGTCGCGGGCCGTCAGCATCAGGATCGGGACGTCCGAGGTCGAGCGGATCTGGCGGCAAACTTCCAGGCCGTCGATGTCCGGCAGCATCAGGTCGAGCACGACCAGGTCGGGCTTGGTGCTGTCCGCCTTCTGCAGCGCCTCGGCGCCGTCGCGGGCGATGTCGACCTGATAGCGAGCGTTCTTCAAGTACATCGCGACGAATGAGGCAATGTTGCGCTCATCCTCGACGACGAGGATCTTCTCGGCCATCGGCGTAGCCTACAGCCTGCTCAGGCCGGACCCTAGAAGTGCAGTCGGCGTGGTGCTGACCGGGCCAGCTGTGCTTGTGGCCGTTGAGGGTGTAGGTGCCCGAGCCCGAGATCGTGCCGCTGCCGTCGAACACGCCGCACACCTTGATGCCGCGGCCCTGGAGCTTGATCCAGAACTTCGTGCTGGCCGAGAGCGTCATCGAGTGGGTCGAGGTGACCTTCCAGCCGTCGTCGCCGAGGTACTTCCAGTGCAGGCCGACGAGCCGTGCACCCAGTTCCTGGGATTCGACCTGCCGGTGCGGTCGCGCACCCAGATCGTGCCGCTCGACATCGTCCCCCACTCGGCGCCGTTGCCGACGACGCTGACGGCGCCGTTGCCGTTCGCGCTGAACGTGGTGCAGCTCGACCCGCAGGACTTGGCGAGCATGACTGCGCCCGACGCGGGCGCGCGCGGCCGCGAGGGCGGCAAGGATGGCGGTGAGGAAGGCAATCTTTCGCATGCCACCTGTATCGGCATGGCCGGGGGACGCTCCAGTAAGCCTTCTGTAAACCCGAAGAGGCGCCCTACTTGGCGATCTCCGTCGATCGCGACTCGCGGATCACCGTCACCTTGATCTGGCCCGGGTACTCGAGCTCGGCCTCGATCTCGCGGGCGATCTGGTGGCTCAGGAGCGCGGCGGTGTCGTCGTCGACCTCCTCGGGCTTCACCATCACCCGGATCTCGCGCCCCGCCTGCATCGCGTAGCAGCGCTCGACGCCGTCCTTGGCGGTCGCGATCCGCTCGAGCGACTCGAGCCGCTTGATGTAGTGCTCGAGGCTCTCGCCCCGTCCGCCGGGGCGTGACGCTGACACGGCGTCCGCGGCGATCACCAGCACCGACTCGACCGTCTGCGGCTCCACGTCGTGGTGGTGGGCCTCGATGGCGTGGCAGACGCTCGGCGACTCGCGGTACTTCTTGGCCATCTGGGCCGAGATCACGGCGTGAGGTCCCTCGACCTCGTGCGTGACCGCCTTGCCGATGTCGTGCAGCAGCGCGGCCCGCCGGGCCGTCTTCTGACTCGCGCCCAGCTCCGCCGCCATGATCGATGCGAGGTGGGCGCACTCGACCGAGTGCTTGAGCACGTTCTGGCCGTAGCTCGTGCGGTAGCGCAGCCGGCCGAGGATCTTCACGAGCTCGGGGTGCAGGCCGTGCACGTTGGCCTCGAAGCAGGCCTGCTCGCCGGCCTGGACGATCTGCTGCTCGATCTGGGCCTTGGACTGGTAGTAGGTCTCCTCGATCCGCGAGGGATGGATGCGGCCGTCGGCGATCAGGCTCTCGATCGTCAGCCGGGCGATCTCGCGGCGGACGCCGTCGAACGCCGAGAGGACGACCGCCTGTGGGGTGTCGTCGATGATGACATCGACGCCGGTCAGGTTCTCGAGGGCGCGGATGTTGCGCCCCTCGCGGCCGATGATGCGGCCCTTGAGGTCGTCGGAGGGCAGCTGGACGACCGACACGGTCGTCTCGGCGGTGTGGCTGGACGCCGTGCGCTGGATCGCCACCGACAGGATGTTGCGGGCCCGCTTGTCGGCGTCGAGCCGCGCCTCCTCCTCGATCTGGCGCACCAGCTTGGCCATGTCCGTGCGCGCCTCCTGCTCGACCCGCTCGAGCAGGGCGGCGCGGCCGTCAACGGCGGTCATCCCGGCGATGCGCTCGAGGCCGGCCAGCTCGGCGTCGCGGGCGGCCTTCAGCTCCTCTTGGAGCTGCTTCGCGTGCGCCTCGCGGTCAGCGATCGACTGGTCGCGCCGCCCTAGCTCCTCGGCCTGGGCTTCGACCTGGGTCTGGCCGGTCGAGACCCGCTCCTCGGCCTTGATCAACTCCGCCCGCCGCTCCGCCAGATCGCGCTCCTGCTCGGTGCGCTGGGCGAGAAGCTCCTCGCGGGCGGCCACCTGGGCCTCCTTCAGCTGTGCACCTGCCTGGCGTTCGGCGTCCTCGAGAATCCGTTGCGCCTGCCGCTCTGCGTCGGCGATCTGGGGGCGGCGGCGCCGGTTCTCCACGGCGTATCCGGCCCCCACGCCGAGAATCAGCGCGAGCGCGATCAGAACAGCCTCCACCGCGTCTCCTTATGTGCGTGGCAGCCGCTCTTCGGGCGGCCACCGTCATCGAATCAGGTATGCGCGCCCGGCTGCCGTCGCGCATCGGGGCGTGCCGAGGCTCGCGCCCGCTCCGCATGGGCGAAGGTGAGGCGCGAACTGATCGAAGACGCAAACCGGTGCAACTGACCCGCCTTTCGGCAGGAGAGGAACGAAACGGCGGCAAAAATGCCGGACTCGACATGGATCGTAGTCGAGCGGTAGGTGATCGGGCAACGACTGGCAGCGGTCCCGGGCCGTTACGCGGCCGATATCTGGCCGGTACCAGCGCCTGGGAGGCTGGACGGCATGGAGACCCTGCGCTGGGTAGGGATGGCGACCGTGACGCTGCCGGCGTGCGCCTGCTGTCCCGGCGGGGCCGCGCCGCGGACGACCGCAGACTCGGGGCTGACGCGCAGATTGTCGCGCGTCTGCGAGCGACGTGGCCTGGCGCGGATCGCGGGCCGGCCCCCGCGTCTGCTTCTCATTCGCTGCGGACACCGGACGGAGCGCGACGGGCGGTGCTCGTGCTCGGCCTACACCTGCGGATCGTCAGGCGCGCCGTTCCGGGCGGCGGTGAGACCCGGGTCGTCGGGCAGCCGCCGCTGCCCGGCACGGTCGTCGACTTCGGCACGACCGTGACGATCGTTGTCGGTCAGCCCTCGACGTCCAGGCCGAGCACCGCGGCGACCGTGTCGGCATCGAAGCCGCGCCGGTGCAGGAAGGCGGCCGCACGGCGCAGCTCGGCCGGGTCGCGCAGGTCGGCGGTGCCGCGGGAGCGCAGCGCCAGCCGGGCCCGCCCGACCTCGTCGCCGGCGGTCGTCTCGGCGACGGCGCGGGCACCGGGGTCGACCTGGAGCCGCGCCAGATCCGCATTCACGCGCAGCCGGCCGTAGGCGTGTGCCCGCCGGCTGGACACGACCGCGGCGGCCAGGGCGCCGTCGTCGATCGCCCCGATCGCCGACAGGCGGTGGAGAACGGTGGCCGCCGCCTCCTCGGACAGGCCCCACTCCCCCATCCTGCGCCCCAGCTCGGCACGGGATCGAGGGCGGACGGCGATCAGCCGCAGCGCCCGCCGCTCCGCCGCGTCGGCCCGCCCGGCGTCGCGCAGGGCGGCGCAGGCGGATGGGTCGAGCGCCTCGCCGACCGCCAGCCGGTGCTCGGCGAGGCGGCGGTCGTGCACGCGGAGGCGCTCGCCCGAGGCGAGCAGCACCTCGACGGTGGGGTCGCCCGCCCGCGGCCGGCGCAGCCCGGCGACCGTCTCGGCGGTGCCGGGCGGCGTCTGCATCGGCGTCCTACTCGACCGGGCTCAGCGAGGCGCCGTTGGCCTTCGCGGCCTCGTCGTCGTCCGCCCCGTCATCGGCGGACGTCGGCAGCCTGACCGGCGCCGCGTCCGTCGCTTTGCGGGTCGGCACGACGGTGTCGGGCACGGCCGCCTGGATGCCTTCGAGCAGCTTCGTGGTGACGTCGGGATGCTCGACCAGGAACGCCTTCACGTTCGTGCGCCCCTGTCCGAGCCGCTCCTCTCCGTACGAGAAGTACGAGCCGGACTTCTGGATCAGCTTGTGCTCGAGGGCCACGTCGAGCACCGAGCCCTCCCAGGAGATGCCCTCGCCGTAGGCGATGTCGAACTCGGCCTGCTTGAACGGCGGCGCGACCTTGTTCTTCACGACCTTGACCCGCACGCGGTTGCCGACGGCCTCGGTGCCCTCCTTGAGCGTCTCGATGCGGCGGATGTCGAGCCGCACGGACGAGTAGAACTTGAGCGCCCGGCCGCCCGGCGTCGTCTCGGGGGAGCCGAACATGACGCCGATCTTCTCGCGCAGCTGGTTCGTGAAGATGCAGATCGTGCCGGTGCGGTTGAGCGTGCCGGCGATCTTGCGCAGCGCCTGGCTCATCAGCCGGGCCTGCAGGCCGACGTGGGAGTCGCCCATCTCGCCCTCGATCTCGGCCCGCGGCACGAGCGCCGCTACCGAGTCGATCACGAGCACGTCGAGCGCGCCCGAGCGGATGAGCAGCTCGGAGATCTCGAGCGCCTGCTCGCCGTTGTCGGGCTGGCTCAGGAGCAGATCGTCGACGTTCACGCCGATGCGGCGGGCGTACGCCGGGTCCATGGCGTGCTCGGCGTCGATGAACGCCGCCAGCCCGCCTGCGCGCTGGGCCTCGGCGATGACGTGGTAGCAGAGCGTCGTCTTGCCCGAGGACTCGGGGCCGAACACCTCGCACACGCGCCCGCGCGGGAGCCCGCCGATGCCCAGGGCGAGGTCGAGCGACAGCGAACCCGTCGACACGGCGTCGATCGACACCCTGGGGGCATCGCCCATCTTCATGACGGCGCCCTTGCCGAACTGGCGCTCGATCTGGCTGACCGCTGCCTCGAGTGCTTGCTCTCGCTCCATATGTCTCTCCACCTTCCTCCGGGCACGTCCCCGCGACGCGCCGCTCGTATTGTCGCAGCCGGGCCCGACGACGACGGCCGTCGGGCTTCCGAACAGATGTTCGTATATCCTAGAGGCGCGGTCGGACGCGGTTCAAGGCCGCGCGTGTGCCGAGCCTGCCGCGACATGCGCGCGCAGGAGCTGCAGGGCGCCCACGGTCGCCCGTGCCCGGACGATGGCGCGGTCGCCCGGCCACTCCATTTGCCTGCCCTCGCCGCCCGCGGGCGAGGCGACGTGCAGGTAGACGAGCCCCACCGGTTTCTCCGGGGTCCCGCCGCCGGGCCCGGCCACGCCCGTCACCGAGACCGCGACATCGGCCCCGAGCCGCTCGCGTGCGCCCTCCGCCATCGCCTCGGCCACCTCGGCACTGACCGCGCCGTGGGTTTCGAGGAGGCCGGGCGGCACCCCCAGCAGCGACATCTTCAGCTCGTTCGAATAGACCACGACGCCCCCGGCGAACGCGTCCGAGCTGCCGGCGATGTCGGTGAGCTTGGCGGCGACCATCCCCCCGGTGCACGATTCTGCCGTGGCGGCTTTCCAGCCGCGCGCGCGCAGGAGGTCGAGCACGATCTCGGCCAGCGGCCGCTCGTCGGCTGCGAAGACGAACTCGCCCAGCGCCGCGGTCATGCGCTCGTTCATGGCAGCGCCGTTGGCCTCGCTCGCCGCCTCGGCCCGGATGTCGATCTCGATCTCGAAATTGCGCGCGCAGATGCTCGTCTCGACGCCGTCCGGGTCGCCCCCCGCCTCGGCGAAGAGGTCGGCCACGTGCGACTCGCCGATGCCGTAGGTGCGGATCAGCCACTGCCGCCGCGGCTGCGGCGCGGGCGAAGAGGCCGGCGAGCGACGGATGCTCGGAGGCGAGCGGCCACAGGCGGCGCAGCTCGGACGGCACGCCGGGGAGCACGACGAGCTGCGCGGCGCCGACCCGCACGATCAGCGCCGGGGCGGTCCCGGCGATCCCGAGCACCTCGGCGCCCTCGGGGATGTGGGCCTGCTTGCGGTTGCCGGCGTCGAAGCGGCCGCGCTCGAACCCGTACCGCTCGGCGACGCCGTTCGTCCAGCGCGTGATCCGCGCGAGCACCTCCTCGTCGAGCACCAGCGGGACACCGGCCTCGGCGGCGATCGCCTCGACCGTCCTGTCGTCGTGGGTCGGCCCGAGGCCGCCCGACGTGACGACCAGGTCGGCGGTCTCGAGCACCGTGCGGAGCCCGGCCCGGATGTCGGCCAGCTCGTCGCCCACGATCACGGTGCGGGTGAGCGAGAAGCCGAGCCGCTCGAGCGCGGCGGCCAGGTACGGCGCGTTCTGGTCGGAGATCACCCCGCGCAGAAGCTCGTTCCCCGTGAGGAGGATTGCGGCTCTGGGCCTGCTCAAACCGCGCTGGCGCCCGAAGCGTCCAGGCGCACCCGCTGGCCGGCGGCGACGTGCGGCATCGTGACGCGGTGGCCGTTCACGACCACCGTGACGTTGCCGGGCGCCCCGAGGGCCAGGTAGACGGGCTTGCGCGAGGAGAACGTGATGGTCGGATAGGTGGCGGGGTCGATCGTGAACCCGTGCGGCGCGCCCAGGTCGAGCCCCTGGGCGATGATGCCGCGGCCGGTGGGCGAGCCCGTCGTCGCCTCCACCCAGGTCGGGCCGCTCAGGCGCAGGACGACCTTGAACGTGCCCGACGCGTTCGCGTTCCCGGAGGGTTGCGTGGGCAGCGTCTCGTTCCCCGTCGTGCCAGGCGTCGTGGTCTGCGAGGTGCTCGTGTTCGTGTTGTACGGCGCGGTCGGCTGCGGCGGGAACCGCAGCGCCAGCACGACCAGGAACGACACCGCGACGATGGCCGCCAGCGCGATCATCACCAGGTTCGACTCGCGCCGGTGCCGCCTTCGCGGCGGCCGCGAGCGCGGCTGCGACGCGATCGGCGTGTGCTCGACCGACCCGCGGGGGTCGTGGTGGCGCGAGTTGAACTCGTCCACGAACGGCTGCCCGTCCAGCCCGAGATACTCGGCGTACGCGCGCAAGAAGCCCTTGGTGTACGTCGGCCCCGGGAGGATGTGGAAGTCCTCGTCTTCGAGCGCGCGGATGTAGCGCGTGCGGATCGCCGTCTCGGCCTCAACCTGGCCGTAGCTCAGGTTGCGGCGCTCGCGGGCTTCCCTGAGTGAGGTCCCGATCTCGAACATGGCAACATTGCCGCCCCCTGCGGCGTGGCTGGGAGTCTACCGATGGGGCGCCTCAGGGGGCGACCGCAGGCACCGGCGCGGTCTCGGCCCGCACGCGATCCTCGACGTGCTGGAGCCGATCGACGGCCGCCGGAGTGACCGCGGGCGAGATCCAGGCGAACCCGATCGCGTCGTCGCGCAGCCCCTCCAGCCAGACCCCGGGCTCGAAGACGCCGTCCTGGACGCTGCGGGCGCTCTCCGCGGCGACGACCGCCGGCCGCGGCCCGAGCAGGGCCAGCATGTCGGCCCCCGGGAGCCGGTGAGGGGCGATCACCGCCGCCCCGGATCCGCGCGGCCGGCAGGCCGGATCGGGCACGTACACGACCGCCGCCGTGGTGGCCGCCCCACACGCCACGGACGACGCCGAGGCGTGGCTCGTGACCGCCTCCGTTCCGGCCCGGAACGCCGCCGAGAGGGCGTCGCCGTCTTCGACGACGGCGACGTCGTTCGACCGCAGGGCAGCGAGCGCGCCGGCCAGATACGCCATCCCGCCGCGGTCGAACTGGACGGCGCGCACGTTGTCGGGCAGGTTCTGCGGTGGCCGGGGCGCGACCAGGAGAATGTGGGTGCCGGGGTTCACGCGCGCCGCCTCGGCGGCCGCGGCCGGCGATGCGGTGACGACGAGGTCGGCCTGGGAGGTCTGCTCCACCCTCCGCGCGCCGACCATCGCGATCGCGTCGTCGACGCCCGTCGCCAGCTCCGGCGACCCCTCCACGAGCTGGATGCGCACCGGCACCGCCGCCGGTGTGGATGCCGGCCCGAGGTCGGAGCCGCATCCGGCCGCCGTCGCGGCCAGGGCGACGAGCGCCGCGACCGTCCTGGTCACGCCGTGCGGGGGAAGTAGCGGTCGCGCACGAGGCCGACGACGCCGGCCGAGCTCGCGACCAGCACCCCGACGAAGAGGTAGTCGGCGGCCTGCTGGGCGCAGTCGGGGCTGCACGTCTCGCTGCCGACGGCGATGCTCGAGAGGATCAGGAGCCCGAACGCCACCAGCGGGGTGAGCGTCGCCACCACCGCCAGGCGGGCGCCGAACACGAGGCCGAGGATCCCCGCCTCCAGCATGAACATGAGCCCGGTGTACTCCTGCGACCCACGGGCGGCGCCGGCGGCCACGATCAGGATGTCTGCGGCGATCCCGACCAGGATCGCCGTCGTGTACTCGCGCAGCTTGGGCCCCGGCCGGGGAACGCCCATCACCCGCGCCACGAGGACGGGGTTGGCGGTCGAGAGCGATTCGAGCGCCGAGCGGCTGAGATCGAGCTGGCCGGTGCCGGCGTCGAGCCAGTCCCGGCCGTCGGCGACGGCGGCCGCCAGGCGCGCCTTCGTCACGGGCCCGGCCTGCTCGAGGGCGCGGGAGAGCCCGAGCGTCGCGGCCCCGAGGCGGCGATGGACATGCTCACGCTGGGCGGACACCTCGAGCGGGAGCCCGTCGAGCGTGAACTCCGCGAAGACGGCCTCCTCGGCGTCGAGCGTTCCGCCGTAGAGGGCGAAGTCCTCGTCGCGCTCGCCGTAGGTGGTCTGCAGGACGCGGGCGAACGCGGCCAGGTCGACGGCGCGGCAGACGATCTCGAGCCGCCCCTCCGGAGGGGCGATCCCGAGCGGGTAGGCGCCGACGAGCGCCGGCTGATACGGCGCGAGCACGTCGAGCAGGCCGGTCGCGAGCAGCCGGGGGTACCAGTCGTCGGTCACCGCCGGGAATCGTAATCCGGCGCCCGCTGCGAGGGTGCTAGCGGGTGACCTCGTCGGCGGGCTCGGGCATGGCCTGCGCGCCCTCGCCGAGGATGCGGTGCAGGTCGCCCTCGGCGATCAGCACCTTGCGGGCCTTGGAGCCCTCGTAGCCGGACACGATGCCGCGCCGCTCCAGCATGTCGATCAGCCGGCCCGCGCGGGTGTAGCCGACGCGCAGGCGCCGCTGCAGGAGCGAGACGGACGCCGTCTGGTGCTGGGCGACGAGCCGGATCGCGTCCTCAAGGACGGGGTCGTCGTCGGCGTCGAGCGCCTCAGGCTCGACATCGCTCGCGGCCTCGAGGAGCTCCTCCTCGAACGTCGGCTCGCCCTGCCGGCGGCAGGCATCCACGATGTCGCGCGTCTCGGCCTCGGAGATGTAGGCGCCCTGGATGCGCTGCAGCTTCGACGTGCCGAGCGGCTTGTAGAGCATGTCGCCCTGGCCCAGGAGGGCCTCGGCGCCACCGGTGTCGAGGATGACCCGCGAGTCGGTCTGCGACGACACGGCGAAGGCGATCCGCGACGGCACGTTGGCCTTGATCATGCCCGTGATGACGTCCACGCGCGGGCTCTGCGTGGCCAGCACCAGGTGGATGCCGACGGCGCGCGACTTCTGCGCGAGGCGGATGATCGCGTCCTCGACCTCGGCGGGTGACACCATCATCAGGTCGGCGAGCTCGTCGATCACGACCAGGATGTGCGGCAGCGTGTCGCGCCCGAGCTCGGACCGCGAGGCGTTCAGCTCGGCCAGGTTGCGGGCCTTGGCGGCGCCCATCGTCTCGTAGCGCGTCTCCATCTCACGGACCACGTTCTGGAGCACGAGCGACGCGTTCTTCATGTTCGTCACGACCGGCGTCAGCAGGTGCGGGATCGCCTCGTAGTGGTTCAGCTCCACCCGCTTGGGGTCGACGAGGATCATGCGCACCTCGTCGGGGGCCGCCCGCAGCAGGATCGAGCACAGGATGGCGTTGATGCAGCCGGACTTGCCCGAGCCGGTCGTGCCCGCGATCAGGAGGTGCGGCATCCGGGCCAGGTCGCAGGCGACGCCGTGGCCGGAGATGTCCTTGCCGAGCCATGCCGTCAGCGGGCTCGACCCGGCCGGCGGCTCGGCGTAGATGTCGCCGAGCGTGACCAGGTTCGCCGACAGGTTCGGCACCTCGACGCCCACCGCCTGCTTGCCGGGGATCGGGGCCAGGATGCGGATCTCGGTCGTCGCCAGGGCGTAGGCGAGGTCGTCGCGCAGCTGCGAGACGCGGCTCACCTTGATCCCGGGAGCGAGCTGGAGCTCGTAGCGGGTGACGCGCGGGCCGGTGACCATGCCGACCACGCTGGGCCTCGACGCCGAAGTTGGCGAGCGCCTCGACGAGCTGACGGGCGATCTTCTCGTGGTCCTGGCCGCTGCCGCGGCTGGCCGCGCTGCGCTTGAGGATCGACGCCTTGGGGAGCCGGTACGGCGTCCGGCCGGGCACGGGCATGGGCGGCGGGAGCACGGGCGTCGGCTCGTCGTACGGGTCGTCGTTCGCGTCGTCCCCTGGCTCGGGGTCGGGCTCGGCGGCGATCGCGGGCTCGGGAGCGTCGTCGAGCTCGGGCACGTCTCCGAAGAGGTCGGCGAACGCGTGCGAGCCGTCGACGGGCGGCGCGGACGGCTCGGGGCTCGGCACCGCGCGCAGGATCGGCCGGCCGGCGGGGCGGTCGCGGTAGCGGCGGCCCACCTCCTCCGACAGGCGCATCCCGGCTCCGGCGGCGCGGGCCATGTGTTGGCCGGAGGCGCGCATCGCAACCCCGAGCGACGCTCCGGTCACGAGGACGACGCCGGCAAGGGCGCCGAGCGCGACCAGGATCGAGACGCCGATCGGGCCCACGAGCCCGTTGAGCGCGATCCGGGCGTACGCCCCGGCCAGCCCGCCGTGGTGCTCGGCGGCGCCGGTGTCGGTGGTCGAGAGGGCGAGCACGAGCGTCGCCAGGCACACGATCGCGCCCGTGCGCAGCGGGCGCAGGCGCGTCAGCGGGCTGCGCAGGAAGATCCCGGCCCCCACGGCGACCAGGAGCGGCGGGACGACCGCGGCGGCGCGGCCGATGGCGAGGTGGATCCCCGAGTCGATCTTCAGGCCCACCACGCCCCCGTCCCAGCCCAGGTACTCGACGAATCCCAGGAATGCGCCCAGGGCGAGCAGCCCACCGCCGATCAGGTCGGTTCGCTGCTGCCGCGCCGAACGACTCGGCGCCCGTTTCCGCCGAGGGGGCGTGTGGCGGGTGGGGGTGCGCGGGCGCCGAGTCTTCGAGCGAGAGCCAGCGGCGCGACCACGTGCTCGCGTCGTCGCTCTGGTCATCGGGAAGGAGTTCGGCACCCTCCCCACTTCCCCTGCCTGCGACGTCCACGAAGTGCAAGCCCGGGCGACCGGACAGGTTCCCGTGCCGGTGTTAGGGGATGTTGGGAAACCGTGAAAGTGCTGCAAAGTGCGGGGAGTCCTGGTTGCGCTGTCCGCGATCCCGGATACCGTGCGGACGTGCGACGGAGACTGTTTCTCGGCGTTGCGTGGGCGGGGCTGGTGCTGGCAGGGGACCTCAGGACAGGCCCTGGCGGCGAACCCGTTCCCACCGAGCCCGTCCTGGCAGACGAACGGCACCGTCCGTGCGATCACGTTCTCCGGGAACGTGATGTACGTCGGCGGCCAGTTCACGGCCGTGCGCCCGCCGGGCGCGGCCTCGGGCGGACGCGCCCGGCACAACGTGGCGGCGTTCAACGCCAAGACGGGCGCTCTGCTGAAGTGGAATCCCGGCGCGAACGGGGCCGTCCGCGCCATCGCGGTCACGTCCACACGCGTCTACCTGGGCGGGTCGTTCACGTCCGTCGGCGGCCACACCCGCAAGTACCTCGCCGCCGTGACGAAGACGGGCCAGGTGGCGGCGTGGAACCCGGGCGCGAACGCAAGCGTGTTCGTCGTGCGGGTCGGGCCGAACGGCAAGCTGTTCGCCGGCGGCGACTTCAGCCGCATCCACGGGCTCGTCCGGCACCGGATCGCCTCGATCGGCCGTTCGGCCAGCGCGCCCGTCACCGGGTGGGCGCCGGCGATCGGCCAGATCTCGGGCTTCGCCTGCCCGCCCCGCTGCGCCCCGCGCGTGTTCACGATCGCCTTCTCGTCGAACGGCAAGCGCGTCTACTTCGGCGGCCACTTCGGCACCGTCGACGGCGTCTCCCGCAACGAGATCGCCGAGGTCCCGATCAACACGGGCCGCAAGGTGCTCGCGTTCAACCCGAACATCTACGCCGCCGCGAACTGCCCGACGTGCACGACGGTCGAGACGAGCCGGGTCTACCACATCATCTCCACGCCGACCCGCATCTACACCTGCGGCGGCTACTGGAAGGTGAACGGCGACAAGACCTCGTACAACGTGAGCGCGTTCGACCCGACCAGCGGAGCGCTCTTGACCGGCTTCAACCAGCAGGACGACGGTGACACGCCGGGCTGCACGATGCGAAACGGCATCCTGTACGTCGGCGGCCACTTCAACGTCGCCGGACCGAACTGCAAGCCGGGCGACACGTCGCCGTGCTCGACCCGCCACCACGTGGCGGCCTTCGACACGCGCGACAACACGCTCGTTGCGTGGAACCCCGGCGCGAACTCGGCCCACGGCCTGCTTGCGATCGCAAACGGCGGCTCGCGCGTCGGGTTCGGCGGCTACTTCACGCGCATGGGCGGCCGCAACCAGCAGGGAGTGGCGCTCTACCAGGCCGCGCGCCTGCCCTGATTGCCGGAGGAGGCATCACCCGGGGGCCGTACCCGCGCGCGGGGCGGTCCCTCGCGTGCGCCTCAGACCTCGACGACGACGGGCAGCACCATCGGCCGCTTGCCCGTGGTGCGTGAGGCGAGCTCGGCCAGCGCGTCGTGCAGGCGCTGCTGCACGACGTGCACCTCGGTCGCCCGCTGGGCCAGGCACTCGTCGAGCACCCGCTCGACGGCCGCCCGGGCCTGCTCGACCAGCATCTCGCCGTTCTCCTCGGGCGCGTCGAACCCGCGCACGATGATCTCGGGGTCGGCCAGCACCTCGGCGGAGTCGGCCGCGATCGTCGCCACCACGATCATGACGCCGTCCGATCCCAGGTGGCGGCGGTCGCGCAAAACGACGTCGCGCACGTTCCCGACCGACAGGCCGTCCACGAGGATCGTGCCCGCGTCGATCTGATCGACGACGGACACGCCGTCGCCGTCGAGCTCGAGGACGGTGCCGTTGTCGGCGATCCGCACGGCGTGCGCCGGCACCCCGGCGGCCTCGGCCAGCCGGGCGTGGGCCTGCAGCATGCGGAACTCGCCGTGCACCGGGACGAAGCTGCGCGGGCGCACAGTCTCGAGCATCCGGGTCAGGTCGCCGGCCGAGCCGTGCCCGGAGACATGCACGTAGTCGGTCGCCTCGGTCATCACCTTGGCGCCGAGCCGCGCGAGCCGGTTCACGGTCTCGTTCACCTTCACCTCGTTGCCGGGCACGGGCCACGACGACATGACGACGGTGTCGCTGTGGTGGATCTGCACCGCAGGGTGGTCGCCGAGGGCGATCCGGGTCAGGGCCGAGCCGGGCTCGCCCTGGCTGCCGGTGCAGATGATCACGAGCTCGTGCGGCATGAACTCGTCCAGCCGCTTGGCCCGGATCAGCCCGTCGTCGGCGACGGTGGCGTAGCCCAGGTTGCGGGCGATGTTGATGTTGCGAATCATGGAGCGCCCGATCACGCACACCGTGCGCCCGCACGCCTGGGCGGCGTCGATCACCTGCTGCAGGCGGTGGATGTGGGACGAGAAGGAGGTCACGATCACGCGCCCGGGCGCGTCTCGGACGATCTCGCGGAGTGACGCGGCCACGGTCCGCTCCGACGGCGTGTGGCCCGGCCGCTCGGCGTTCGTCGAGTCGGCCATCAGGAGCGCGACGCCCTCGTCGCCGAGCGCCGAGAGTCGCGCGAGGTCGGTCACGCGCCCGTCGACCGGCGTCTCGTCGAGCTTGAAGTCGCCGGTGTGGACGATCGGGCCGTAGTCCGTGTGCAGGATGACCGCCACCGCGTCGGGCACCGAGTGCGTGACCCGGACGAACTCGGCCCGGAACGGCCCCACCTCGACGGGGGCGGTCCCCGGGTCGATCTCGACGAGCTCCGTGTGGGCGAGGAGGCCGTGCTCGTCGAGCTTCGATTTCACCAGGCCAAGGGTGAGCCGCGTCCCCCACACCTCCGCGTTCGTGCCCACCTCGCGCAGCAGGTAGGGCAACGCGCCGATGTGATCCTCGTGGCCGTGGGTGAGGACGATCGCCTCCAGCCGGTCGGCCCGGTCGGCGACGTAGCTGAAGTCGGGCAGCACGAGGTCGATCCCGAACATCTCCGAGTGCGGGAAGGACAGGCCGGCATCGAGCAGGAGCATGCGGCCGTCGCGCTCGAACACGGTCATGTTCTTGCCCACCTCGCCGAGCCCGCCCAGCGGGATGATCCGCACAGGTGCAGACACGCTAGACGTTGGCCGCAGAGCGGATCCCGGCAGCCTCGAGCGCGGCCGCGATGGTCGCCGTCTGCTCCGCGTCGGCCTCGACGAGCGGCAGCCTCAGGCCGCCGACCTCGTGACCGAGCAGGTTCAGCGCCGCCTTCACAGGGATCGGGTTGGTGGTGACGGCGAGCGCCGTGTACAGGTCGTGGAGGGCCGCATCCTGGGCCTTCGCGGCGGCCATGTCGCCGCCGTGGGCGAGGTCGACCATCCTCCGCATCTGCGTCCCGGCGAGGTGCGACGCGACGCACACGCCGCCCTTCCCGCCGAGCTCCAGGAACGGGTACAGCAGGTCGTCGTTACCGGCGTAGAGCAGGAGATCGGTCTCGGCGAGGATCCGCCGGGCCTGGTCGAGGTCGGCGGTCGCCTGCTTCACCGCGACGACGTTCGGGATCTCGGCCAGCTCGGCGAGCAGGTCGGGCTCGAGGTTCAGCACGACCCGCTGAGGGATGTTGTAGATGATGACCGGCCGGCCGTCGGCGGCGTCCGCGATCGCCCCGAAGTGGGCGACGATGCCCGCCCGCGGGGGCTTGTTGTAGTACGGCGTGACGGCCAGGAAGGCGTCGGCGCCGACCTCGACGGCCGCCCGCGTGAGCGCGGTCGAGTGGTGAGTGTCGTACGTGCCGGTGTTGGCGACGACGCAGGCGCTTCCGCCCACCTCCTCGACGAGCGCGTCGAGCAGGTCGATCCTCTCGCGGTCGCTCACGGTCGGGCCTTCGCCCGTCGTGCCGCAGACGACGATCCCGTCCGAGCCCGTCTCCACGAGGTGCTGCGCGAGCCGACGGGCCGAGGGGAAGTTGACGGAGCCGTCGGGATGGAACGGCGTCACCATCGCGGTGAGGAGATCGCCGAGCGGCGCAGCCATGCCGGGAGTCTACCCGAGGCCGTGCGTAGACTCCTCTGCCGTGAGCGCGAGCTTCCGGCCAACCGGCGTTCTCGTCCCGCTCGTGACGCCTTTCGACGAGCGGGGAGCGGTCGACCTGGGCGCGCTCCAGGGGCTGGCGGTGCGCGCGCTCGACGCCGGCGCCGCCGGGATCGTCGCCCTCGCGACCACCGGCGAGCCGACGTCGCTCGACGACGCCGAGCGGACGGCGGTCGTCTCTGCGTGCGCCGAGGCATGCGCGCGGCCGCGAGGCCGTGCTCGTCGTCGGGGCGGGGACGAACGACACCCGCACGACGATCGCCCGTCACGAGGCGCTCGCCGACGTGCCCGGCACCGCGGCCTCGCTGGCGGTGGTGCCGTACTACGTGCGGCCGTCCGAGGCGGCGATCGTGCGCCACTTCCAGGCCGTCGCGGAGCGCTCGCCGGTGCCGCTGATCGTCTACAACATCCCCTACCGCACCGGCCGCGGCCTGGGCGCCTCGGCGCTGATCGAGCTGGCCGAGACGCCGAACATCGCCGGGGTGAAGCAGGCGGTGGGCTGCGTGGACGCCGACACGCTCCGCGTCCTTGCCGAGGCGGGCGAGCGCTTTGCGGTGCTCGGCGGCGACGACGCCTTCCTGCTCCCGCTCGTCCTGATGGGCGGCGCCGGCGCGATCGCCGCATCGGCCAACCTGTGCACCGGGCAGTTCTGCGAGATGATCGCGCGCGGCCTCCGCGGCGACGTCGCGGGCGCCCGTCCGATCGCGGAGGCGCTGCTGCCGCTCGTCGGCGCGCTCTTCGCCGAGCCGAGCCCGGCGGTGATCAAGGCCGGGCTGCACGCCCTCGGGCGCATCCCGACGGCGGACGTGCGCATGCCCCTCTCCCCCGCGTCGCCCGCGGCGGCGGCGCGGGCGGTCGAGCTGCTAGGCCGGCTCGATCCCTGACGCCGCCAGCTCGGCGCCGAGGCGCAGCGTCGCCTCGAGCAGGGCGTCGATGTCCTCGGCCTCCGTGCGGTGGTTCACCAGGCAGGCGCGCAGGCCGTAGCGGCCGCGGAGCTCGGCGTTCGAGGGAAACGCGCGGCCGTCGCGGCGGATCGCCACCATCAGCCGCTCGTTGAGCGCGTCGAGGCCGCGGTCGTCGAGCCCGGCGGCGGCCGGGGCGTAGCGGAAGCAGGCGATCGAGAGCGTGACGGGGCACATCGGCTCGAGATCCGGATGTGCGCGCACCCGCTCGTCGAGGTAGCGCGCGAGCTCGACGTCGTGGGCGATGCGGCGGCCGTAGGCCTCGGTGCCGTGCGCGGCCAGGGAGAGCCACACCTTGAGCGCGAGGAACGCCCGCGACCACTGCGGCCCCAGCTCGCCGATGTTCAGCCCTCTCCCGGACAGATTGGCGTCGTCGCGCACGTAGGCAGCGTCGATCGAGAAGCTGCGCAGGAGCCGGGCGGGCTCGCGCACGAGCAGGCAGGCGCTGGACTGCGGCGTGTAGAGCCACTTGTGGGGGTCGAAGGCGATCGAGTCGGCCCGCTCGATCCCGGCCAGCAGCTGGCGCAGCCCGGGCGCGAGGACGGCGGCGCCGCCGTAGGCCGCGTCGACGTGCATCCACAGGCCCTGCGCGGCGCAGAGGTCGGCGACGGCGGGCAGCGGGTCGATGGCGCCGGTCGCGGTCGTCCCGGCGGTGGCGACGACGGCGAAGGGCTGCAGTCCCGCCGCGATGTCATCCGCGATCGCCGCCTCGAGCGCGTCGACGCGCATGCTGAAGCCCTCGTCGGTCGGGATCGCCCGGGCGGCCCGCTCCCCCAGTCCGAGCATGTCGGCCGCCTCGGCGATCGTGGCGTGCGCCTCCTCGGAGGCGTAGAGGACGAGCGGCAGGCCGCCGAGGCCGTCGCGGCGGACGTCCCCGCCGGCGTGCGCGTCCCGCGCGGCCTTGAGCGCCGTCATGTTCGATGCGGCGCCGCCGCTCGTCATCAGCCCGCCGGAGCCGTCGGGAAGCCCGAACCGCTCCGCCAGCCAGCGGGTCAGGTGCAGCTCGAGCTCGGACGCCGCCGGCGAGAGCGTCCACCCGCCGACGTTGGGGTTGAGCGCGGCGGCGAGCAGGTCGGCCGCCGCACCCGGCACGGTGCCCGAGCCGGAGATGTAGGCCATGAACCCGGGGTGGCCGCAGCAGGGTCGAGTGCTCGAGGACGAGCGGTCGCAGGAGGTCGGCCAGCTCGGCGACGGCCAGCGGCTGCTCGGGCACGGGGAGCGCCATCTCGCGGGCGACGTCGGCGGCCCGGGCGGGCCGGGCGACGGGCAGCTCGCGCATGCGCTCCAGGAGCTCGGCCCAGAGGTCGAGCACGGCGCCGGTCAGCTCGCGGGCCTGCCCCGCGTCCCAGTCGAGGTCGCGGACTGGCTGCGGGCGGCTCACAGGAGCGCCTCGAGGCCTGTCGTCATGCCAGGCGCGAGGCCGCCGACGCGGCGGATGGCGAGCAGGATGCCGGGGACGAACGCCTCGCGGGAGGTGGTGTCGTGGCGCAGCGAGAGCGTCTGGCCGCGGGCGCCGAGGATCACCTCCTGGTGGGCGACGAGGCCGGGCAGGCGGACGCTGTGGATGGGGACGTCGCCGCCGAGGCGGGCCGCCGTTGCGAGGGCGGTGCCGGACGGCGCGTCGCGCTTCGTGTCGGCGTGGAGCTCGATGATCTCGACCGCGTCCATGTGCGGCCGCGCCTGCTCGGCGAAGCGCATCAGGAGCACCGCGCCGATCGCGAAGTTGGGCGCGAACAGGATGGGGACGCCGGCCTCGGCGGCCTTCGCGCCCAGCCGCTGGCGGTCGTCGGGGGTGAGCCCGGTCGTGCCGATCACGAGCGGCACCCGCGCGGCGATGGCAGCCTCGCAGGCGCCCTCGGCGGCGGCGGGCACGCTGAAGTCGACCGCGACGTCGGCGCCTCCGCCCGCGAGCGCGTCGGCGAGGGTCACGCCGAGCGACGGCGCCGCCCGCGCCGCCAGCTCGAGATCGGGCTCCGCCTCGACGGCGGGGACGAGCGCCCGCCCGACGGCGCCTGTCGCGCCGGAGATCACCACCCGCAGCATGCGGCCGATGCTAACGGGTCAGCCCGGCACAAGCCCGCAGGTGACGGGGATGATCTCGTTGGCCGGTCACGGCGGTTTGGGTCTGGCCGGCGGCGGGCGGCGCTCCTTGGAGAGCTGGCCGGTCGGCGCCGGCGGGCATGCGGTGGGGTGGCGGGTGGTTCTTGGGGGAGGCGCCATTTGGCGTGTGCGACATGTGTCATTTGCACTTCCCCGACAAACCCCCAACACCCCGACACCCACACGGCACCCCTTGACCGCCACACTCAAACCCATGCCGTGGATCTCGCCGCCCACCTTGTACAAGGCACGCCAGGTGCCGACCAAGCAGCCGGTGTGTGCGATCTGCGTGGATCGCACCCGCGGAACGACGCAGCGCCTGCAGCTGACCCATCGCGTGTCGGTATGGCTATGCGCAGATCACGCCAGCCGCGAGTTTCAGACGCGCCGCAGCGGCCGCGACTTCGTCACCACCCTGGCCGCCATCTGGAAGGCGAACGACTGCCTCACCACCGCCCGCGACCGGGCGCTAAGGGCACACCTCGAGCGCCTGCGCGACCCCACACCCCACCGGCCCCGCCCCGGCAGCTACGCCTGGCCCGACCTGCGCCGCACCGTCGAACACGGATACGCGACGGGCGCGACCCCTGCGGAGGTCGCGCCCGCCGTGCATGCCCGATACGCGGCCTGTCCCGCGCCGCCCGCCCAGCCGGCGGACAATCCAACGCTGGCACGCCCAGCGACGGTGGTTGGTCAGGCCGCCTTGATCCCCGAGAGGGCCGGGTGCAGCAGGGCGACGGCGTCGGAGAAGCGCTCGGCGCTCGGGCCGATGCCGGCGGCGGAGAGCCGCTCCGGGGCGAAGAGCTGGCGGGCGAGCGCGGAGATCGCCTCGGGGTCGACGGCGTCGATCTCGGCGCAGATGCGGTCGAGGGAGAGCAGCTCGGCGTCGGTCAGCACCGACTTGCCGAGCCGGCTGGCGCGGTTGGACGTGGACTCCATCGAGAGCATGATCCGGCCCTTCAGGTTCTCCTTGGCCCGGTCGAGCTCGGCAAGATCGAAGCGGCCCTCGCCCATCAGCCGGAACTGGTCGGCGATGATGCGGATGCACTCGGCCAGGTTGTCCTCGCGCGTGCCCAGGTAGACGCCGACCATGCCCGTGTCCGCGTACTGCGACGCGTACGTGTAGACCGAGTAGGCCATCCCCCGCCGCTCGCGGATCTCCTGGAAGAGGCGGGACGAGGCCGAGCCGCCCAGCATCGAGTCGAGCAGCGAGGCGGCGAAGCGGCGCCGGTCGGAGCGCGGAACCCCCAGGCCGCCGAGCGCGATGTGGAACTGCTCGGTCTCCTTGCGCTGGAACAGCGACCGCGGCTGCGACTCCCCCACCCACACCGGCCGCACGCCGGTCGTGGCGTCGGGGATGCGGCTGAGCGGCGCGAAGCGCGTCTCGACGGCGTGCGCCAGCGGCTCGTGGTCGAGGTTCCCGGCTGCGGCGACGACGATGTTCGGGCCGACGTAGCGGGTGTCGTGGTAGGCGCGGACCGCGTCGGGCGCGGCCCCTTCGATCACTGCCCTCGTGCCGATCACGGGCCGTCCCAGGGGATGGTCGCCGAAGATCGCCTCGGCGATCAGGTCGTGCACGAGGTCCTGCGGCGTGTCCTCGTACATCGCGATCTCCTCCAGCACGACCTCGCGCTCGGACGCCATCTCCTCGGCGTCGAACTTCGGCTGCAGGATCATGTCGGCCATCACATCGAGCGCCGTATCCAGGTGCGCGTCGAGCACCCGGGCGTACACGACCGTGTACTCGCGGGCGGTGGCCGCGTTCAGCTCGCCGCCGAGGCCGTCGAAGATCTGCGCGATCTCGACCGTGGAGTAGCGCGCCGAGCCCTTGAACAGCAGGTGCTCGATCAGATGCGAGACCCCGGCCTGCGACGGCGCCTCGTCGCGGGCGCCGGCGCCGATCCAGATGCCGATGGCCACGGAGCGCACCGACGACACGCGCTCGGAGACGACTCGCTCGCCGCTGTCCAGGGTGGTCACGGTGTAGCGCTGCACGGCGGGGAGGCTAGACGAAGGACGCAGTGCGCCCGGCCGCACGCGTGTCAAAATCCCGCCGATGCCGATCGACGTTCGCCGTGCCCGTGCCGAGACTCCGGGATGTACAGACGAGCGGATCCACCTGAATGCCGCCGGCTCCGCGCTCATGCCGCGCCCGGTGCTGGATGCCGTCGTCGGTCACCTCGAGCTCGAGGCGCGCCTCGGCGGCTACGAGGCGGCGGACGCGGCCGCCGAGCAGCTGGACGCCGCCTATCCCGCGCTCGCGCGTCTGCTCGGCTGCGAGCGCGACGAGGTGGCGATCGTCGAGAACGCCACCAGGGCCTGGGACATGGCGTTCTACTCGCTGGCCTTCCGCGCCGGCGACCGCATCCTGACGGCCACCGCCGAGTACGAGAGCAACTATCTCGCCTACCTGCAGGTGTGCCGCCGCACGGGCGCCGTGGTCGAGCCAGTCCCGGACGACGAGCACGGGCAGATCTCGATTGCCGCGCTCGAGCGGATGCTGGACGAGCGCGTGCGGCTGATCTCCATCACGCACGTCCCCACGAACGGCGGGCTGGTGAACCCGGCGGAGCAGGTCGGCGTCGTCGCGCGGCGGGCGGGGATCCCGTTCCTGCTCGACGCCTGCCAGTCGCTCGGCCAGATGCCCGTCGACGTCGGCCGGATCGGCTGCGACATGCTCTCGGCGACCGGCCGCAAGTTCCTGCGCGCCCCGCGGGGGACGGGCGTCCTCTACGTGCGCAGGTCCCTGGCAGACACGCTCGAGCCGCCGTTCCTCGATCTGCGGGCGGCGGAGTGGCTCAGCCCGGACCGCTACCGACTGGCGCCGGCGGCGCGCCGGTTCGAGAACTTCGAGAGCTTCGTCGCCGGCCAGGCGGGCCTCGCGGCCGCCGCTGGCTACGCGCTCGATCTCGGGCTCGAGGCGATCGGCGACCGCATCCGGCATCTGGCAGACACGCTGCGTGAGCTCCTGTCGCAGATCCCGGGCGTCGACGTCCGCGACCGAGGCGTCGAGCGGTGCGGGATCGTGTCCTTCACCGTCGCCGGCGTCGGCGCGCCGGACGCGGTCGCCGAGCTCGCCCGCGGCCGGGTGCACGTCGTGGCCTCACGCCGCCGCTCCACCCTGCTGGACATGGATGCGCGCGGTCTCGACGCCCTGGTCAGGGCGTCTGTGCACTACTACAACACCGAGGACGAGCTGGAGCGGGCGGCGGCGGCCGTGGAGGCCGTCGCCGCCCGCTGGGTCTCCTAGCGGCGGCGGCTGCCGCCGCGATCGCGGTCGCGGTCGCGCCTCGGCGGCCGCTCCTCGCGTGGCGGCGCCGGCGTGCGCTCGGCCACCTCGACCAGCTGCTCGGGCGTGATCTCGGTCTCGCCCTCGAGCTTGGCGAGGAGCGTCAGGCCGATGCGGCCCTTCTCCTTGTCGACCTCGGCCACGGTGACCTTCACCGTGTCGCCGCGGTCGATCACCTGGGCGGCCGACTGGAGCCGGTTGCCCTTCGGCAGGATGCGGCTCACGTGCAGGAGCCCGTCGACGCCCTTGCGCAGCTCGACGAACGCGCCGAAGTCGGTGATCTTGACCACCTTGCCGGTGTACTCGTCACCGACCTCGACCTCCTTGGTCATGGCCTCGATGGCGAGCCGGCACTGCTCGGCGAGCTCACCGTTCGTGCCGTAGATGCGGATCGTCCCATCCTCCTCGATGTCGATCTGCACCTCGTACTCGGCCTCGAGGCCGCGGATCGTCTCGCCGCCCTTCCCGATCACCATGCCGATGAAGTCGGGATGGATCTTGGTGCTGACGATCCGAGGCGCGTGGGCCGCGAGCTCCGTCCGCGGCTCGGCGATCGCCTCGCGCATCTTGCCCAGGATGTGGATCCGGGCGTCCCGCGCCTGGCTGAGCGCGCTGCGCAGGATCTCGGTGGTGACACCCGTGATCTTGATGTCCATCTGCAGCGCGGTGACGCCCGCGTCGGTGCCGGCGACCTTGAAGTCCATGTCGCCGAGATGGTCCTCGGCTCCCTGGATGTCGGTCAGGATGACGTAGTCGTCGCCCTCCTTGATCAGGCCCATCGCGATCCCGGCCACGGGGGCCTTGATCGGGACGCCGGCGTCCATCAGCGAGA
Organism: uncultured Actinomycetes bacterium; assembly: GCA_963746115.1. Lineage (GTDB taxonomy): Bacteria > Actinomycetota > Thermoleophilia > Gaiellales > JAICJC01 > JAICJC01. Next base: position 209,461 of record CAVVAA010000001.1, read on the forward strand.
GCGTCGAGCCGCACACAGACGCCATCGACGAGGAGCCGTTCGACTCGAGGATCTCGGACACGACCCGCAGCGTGTACGGGAAGTCCGCCGCGCTCGGGATGACCGGGACGAGCGCCCGCTCGGCGAGCGCGCCGTGACCGATGTCACGCCGCTTCGGGCCTCGCATGAAGCCGGTCTCGCCGACGCAGAACGGCGGGAAGTTGTAGTGGTGGATGTAGCGCTTCGTCTCGTCCAGCGAGAGATCGTCGATGCGCTGCTCCTCCTTGGCCGTTCCCAGCGTGCACAGCGTGAGCGCCTGGGTCTGGCCGCGGGTGAAGAGCGCCGAGCCGTGCGTGCGCGGCATCACCGTCACCGATGAGGTGATGGGACGGATCTCGGTCTCGGAGCGCCCATCGGGGCGGCGCTTGTCGACCGCGATCTTCGTGCGCACCGTCTCCTTGTAGAGCTTGTCGCACGCAGCCTGCACGGCAGAGCGCGTGATCGCGTCGAGCGGGCCCTGTCCACCGCCCTCGACCTCGACCCGGCCCGGGAACGGCAGCTGGATCGTGGCGGCGATGCGCTCGTAGAGCGCCTGCCGCTTGGCCGACTTCAGCTCCTTGGAGTCGCCCTCGGCGTCGGTCAGCTCGCGGATCGCGTCCCCGAACTGCTCCTTCACGTGCGGGTACACCGCGCCCTCGCGCACCTCGTTGCCGAGCTGGGCGAAGCCGAACTGCAGCCGCTGGCGCTGGAGCACGTCGGCGTCGGTCGAGCCGCCGCCGATCTCGGGCGTCTCGGCCCGCTGGAGCGCATCCACGCGGCCCGGGAGCGCGACGAGGCCGCCCTCGCGGACGGCGTCTGCGAGCGCCTGGCCGTGCGCGGTGCGCAGCGACTCGGTGACGGCGCCGTCGGCCCACTTGGGCTGGCCGGCCTTGGCGGCGAGCTCGATCTGGAGCTGGCACAGCTTCTTGATCTCGCCGTGGGCGAGCTCGAGCGCCGTGATCAGATCCTCTTCGTTGATCTCCTGGGCGCCCGCCTCGACCATCGTGATCGCCTCGGGGCTGCCGCAGACGATGAGGTCGAGGCTCGAGTCCTTCAGGTCGGGCAGCGTCGGGTTGACGACGAGGCGGCCGTCGATGCGGCCGATGCGCACGGCCCCGACGGGGCCGAGGAACGGCATCGGCGAGAGCATCAGCGCCGCCGACGAGCCGTTGATCGCCAGGATGTCGTGCGGGTGCACCTGGTCGGCCGAGAACGTGGTCACGATGACCTGGACCTCGTTCTTGTAGCCCTTCGGCCACAGCGGCCGGATCGGGCGGTCGACCATGCGCGCGGTCAGGATGGCCTTCTCGCCCGCGCGGCCCTCGCGCTTGAAGAACCCGCCCGGGATCTTCCCGGCGGCGTACATCTTCTCCTCGACGTCCACGGTGAGGGGGAAGAAGTCCGCTCCCTCACGGCCCTCCGTCCGGCCGACCGCGGTGGCCAGCACCACGGTGCCTTCCTGCTGCACCAGCACGGCGCCGTGCGCCTGCTTGGCGACAGCGCCAGTCTCGAAGCTGATTTCCTTCTCGCCGATCGTTGCGGCCAGACGTGTTGCCCCGGGCTCTACTGCAATACTCATGTTCTCTCTCTTCTCTCCTCGGGCCCGCGCCAATCGCGGGCCATCCTCCGGTCTGGTCGCGCGCCCTAGCGGCGCAGGCCCAGCTCCTTGATCAACGCGCGGTAGCCCTCCAGGTCATGCCTCTGCATGTAGGTGAGCAACCGGCGCCGCCGGCCGACCAGTTTGAGCAGGCCCCGGCGGGAATGGTGGTCGTGCTTGTGCACCTTCATGTGCTCGGTGAGCTCGCTGATCCGCTGTGTGAGCAGGGCGATCTGCACCTTGGTGGAGCCGGTGTCGGCGTCGCTTGCCCCGAACTTGCCGATCAACTCCTTCTTCTGGTCCTGGGTGAGCGGCATACGCCCACACCTCCTTGCCTCGTGTGACATCGTCGCCGGCATCCCAGAGCCCCGTCGGCAAGCCTCGAAAGCTCCGCGGTGCGGCCACGGGCAGGGTAGCAGACCGGTTATGGGCGCCAATCCCGGTCGAGATGGAGCAGTGTCGCGGGCGCCGTCCCGTACACTCCGCTTCCCGACGACCCTCCTGGAGGCACCTTGAGCACTGCAGTCGTGACCGGCGGCGCCGGATTCCTGGGTTCGCACCTGTGTGAGTACCTGCTCGACCGCGACTGGCGCGTCATCTGCCTCGACAACCTGGATACGGGCAGCCTCGAGAACATCGAGCGGCTGCGCGGCGACGCGTTCGACTTCCGCTACCACAACTGCGTCGAGTTCATCGACGTTGCCGAGCCGGTGGATGTCGTGTTCCACCTCGCCTCGCCGGCCAGCCCTGTCGATTACCTGCGGCTCCCGCTGGCGACGCTCAAGGTGGGCTCGTACGGGACGCACAACGCGCTCGGCCTGGCCAAGTTCAAGCGGGCCCGGTTCCTGATCGCGTCGACGTCGGAGGTGTACGGCGACCCCGAGGTGCACCCGCAGCAGGAGGAGTACTGGGGCAACGTCAACCCTGTCGGCCCGCGCGGCGTCTACGACGAGGCGAAGCGCTACTCCGAGGCGATGACGATGGCCTATCACCGCCAGCAGGGCGTCGACACCCACATCGCCCGGATCTTCAACACCTACGGACCGCGCATGCGCCAGCACGACGGCCGCGCGATCCCCACGTTCCTGCGCCAGGCGCTCGAGTCGAAGCCGATCACGGTCTTCGGCGACGGCGGTCAGACGCGCTCCTTCTGCTACGTGGACGACCTGATCGAGGGCCTCTTCCGGCTCGCGATGAGCGAGTACCACCTGCCGGTGAACGTCGGCAACCCGGTCGAGATGACGTTGCTCGAGCTGGCCGAGAAGATCGTGCAGCTGACCGGGTCGCGCTCGGAGATCGTCTTCGAGGGCCTGCCGGTCGACGACCCCAAGGTGCGCCGGCCGGACATCACCCGCGCCCGCGAGGTGCTGGGCTGGGAGCCGAAGGTGTCGCTCGACGAGGGCCTGCGGCGCACGATCGAGAGCCTCGGCCTCACGCCCGTCCCCGCCTGACCGGCGCGTGGACGTCGACCGCCTCCTGCGCGAACTGCCGGGGCTGTTCGCCGACTTCCCCCGCTCCGAGACGCCGCTCGACCGGGGTCTGCAGCCGCTCTGCGAGGGGGTCGAGGGGCTCTCGGAGGAAAACAACCTCGCGCTGCTCGCGCTGGCGGCGGGGTGCCTCGATGGCGGCGAGTGCTACGTCGAGGCGGGCTCGTATCGCGGCCGCAGCCTGATCGCGGCGGCGCTCGGCGGCGCGGAGGCGGCGATCGGCATCGACAACTTCTCGTTCGACGACTCCGACCCGGCGGGGCTGGTTGCGAACGTCGAGCGCTTCGGCGTCGGCGACCGCGTGCGGGTGATCCACGGCGACACGGTCGCGGTGCTGCGGGAGCAGGGCCTGCCGCCGATCGGCGTCTTCTTCTACGACGCCGATCACTCGACGGCGGCGACGCGGGCGGCGCTCGACGCCGTCCGGCCGCTCCTGGCCGCGTCGGCGCTGATCGTCGTCGACGACGCCGAGTGGCCGAAGGTGCGGGTCGCCACCGACGCGTTCGTGGAGGCCAACCCCGACGCCTCCCTGCGGCTGCGGATCGCCGGCCGCGCCGACGGGCAGCCGTGGTGGTGGGACGGCATGGACCTCGTCGCCTGGACGCGTGCATAACCGGTGCCTGGCACCGGTTATCCAGCCAGCGAGCGGACGGCCTCGACGTCGCGGGTGAGCTGCGCGAGCAGCGCGTCCACCGAGTCGAAGCGCAGCTCGTCGCGGAGCCGGTGGGTGAGGTCGAGCCGGATCGGCGAGCCGTAGATGTCGGCGTCGAAGTCGAGCAGGTAGGCCTCGACCCGCACCTGGCTGCGGTCGTCCGTGAAGGTCACGTTGTAGCCGACGCTGATCGCCGCCGGGTGGCTCGACCCCGGCAGGTGGGCGGTGCCCGCGTAGATGCCGATGCCGGGCACCGGCGAGCGCGGGACGAGCGCGAGGTTCGCTGTCGGGAAGCCCAGCTCGCGGCCGCGGCCGTCGCCGCGCACGACGGCGCCCTCGAGCCACGGTGGGCGCCCGAGCAGCTCGGCCGCCGCCTCGACGGAGCCGGCGCCCAGGAGCTCGCGGATGCGCGAGGACGAGATCGTCCCGCCGGCCTCCTGCAGGAGCGGCTCGACGTGGACGTCGAAGCCCAGCCGGCGGCCGTCGTCGGCCAGCTTGGCCGGGGTGCCGTGCGCGCCCTGGCCGTAGCGGAAGTTCTCTCCCACGCTGACGTGGCGGGCGCCGAGCGTCTGCGCCAGCACCTGCTCGGCGAAGCCGTCGGCGTCGATCGTGGAGAACGCGCGGTCGAAGCGCACGATCACGAGCTCGTCCACGCCGAGCTCTGCCACGAGCGCTGCGCGGCGGCTGAGGGTCGAGAGCAGGACGAGGTGTACGTCGGGTCGCAGCACCGCGATCGGCGGCGGATGGAACGTGATCACAGCCGATGCCAGGCCGCGCGCCTCCGCTTCGGAGACGGCGTTCCCGATGACGGCCTGGTGGCCGCGGTGGACGCCGTCGAAGCTCCCGAGCGCGACGGCCCGCTCGCCCGGCGGAACGTCCGCCAGGCTCTGGCGCACGATCACAGCACCACCACCGGCTGGAGCTGCTCGCCGCGCGGTTCCGCGACGGCCCGAAGCTCGCCGTCGTGGACGAGGCGGGTGAACCCGTCCTCCCCCTGCCGCCGTAGCGCCCGGCCGTGCGAGACGTCGCGCTGCTCGGCGTCGTCGAGCGCCCGCGCCGGCAGATGCGGCAACGCGTCGGCGGCGGAGCGATACCAGCGGCCGAGCGGGTCGCGGGCGATCTCGTCCGGCGTGCCGGCATCGGCCAGGTCGAAGCGGCCGACGTGCGTGCGCCGAAGCTCCAGGCAGTAGGCACCGGCACCCGTCGCCGTCCCCAGGTCGGCGGCGAGCTGCCGCACGTACGTGCCCTTCGAGCATGTCACCGAGATGGACGCGCGCTGGGTCGCCGGCGTCGAACCGGCGCACGTCCAGGTCGTGGATCGTCACCCGGCGCGGGGGCGGCTCCACCGCCTCGCCGCGGCGCATGCGCGCGTAGGCGCGCTCGCCGTCGACCTTGACGGCCGACGCGGCCGGCACCGCCTGGACGATCTCGCCGACGAGCCTCGCCGCCGCGCCGTCCACGGCGTCCGCGTCGGTGGGCGGCCCACCGGGCGCGATCTCGCCCTCGGGGTCGAGCGTTGTCGAGACGGCCCCGAACTGCACGACCGCGTCATAGCCCTTGTCCAGGCCGGAGAGGTAGGTCGCAAGCCGCGTCGCCCGCCCGGCGACCACGAGCAGCAGTCCCGTTGCGAACGGGTCGAGCGTGCCGGCGTGCCCGAGCTTGCGCCCCAGCGCCGGCCGCAGCCCACGCAGCACCCCGAACGATGATTGCCCCGCGGGCTTGTCGACCAGGAGGAGGCCGGTGACCTCGGGCACGGCCCGCCGCTACGCGGCCGGCTCGGCGAGCTGGGCGCTGACCTCCGACACGATGAACCGGCGGATGTCGTCCACGTTGCCCGGATGGGAGAACCCGGCCGCCTGCTTGTGGCCGCCGCCCTTCGACAGCCGCGCGATGGCGGAGACGTCGATGAGGCCGCGCGAGCGCAGCGAGACGCGGTTCGGCGTGAAACTGCCGTCGGCGAGCGGCACCTGCTCGCGGATCAGGCCCGCCACCTGCACGCCCTCGACGGCTCGCAGGTGGTCGATCAGGCCCTCGGTGGTGGCCTCGTCGCCCTCGACGAGCGCGAGGTCGTCGCGGCTCACGTGCGAGATCAGAAGGCGCCCGTCGCAGTAGGGCACCGCGTGGTCGATGACGCGTCCGAGCAGCCGCAGCTTGCCCGGCTGGACGCTCTCGAACACCCGCTCGAACACCTTGTGCACGTCGACGCCGGACTCGACCAGCCGCGCGCCGAGCCGCAGCGCTGCAGGGCTGGTGGTGCGGTACTGGAACCGCCCGGTGTCGGTCACGAGTCCGACGTAGAGCGACTCCGCGATCGCGGGTGTGATCTCGGCTCCGAGGCCGTCGAAGATCCGCACGAGGATCTCGGCGGTCGACGACGCGCCCCCGTCGACCAGGTTCACCCCGCCGAACCGGCTGTTGTCGTGGTGATGGTCGACGTCGATCACGGGCGAGCAGCGCGAGAGCAGGTCGGGGTACTGGGCGCCGAGGCGGCGCTCGTTGCCGCAGTCGAGCGCGAGCAGCGTCCAGCCCGCCAGCGACTCCGGGTCGACGGTGCGCTCGAGCCCCTCCGTGTCGAGGAATGCGACCTCGTGCGGGATGCTCGACTCGGGCTCGAGGTACGTGCGCACCTCCTTGCCCAGGGAGCGGATCGCCCCGGCTGCGGCGGTCAACGAGCCGATGGCGTCGCCGTCGGGGTTCTCGTGCGTGGCGATGAACACGCGGTCCGCCGCAGCGAGCGCGGCGACCACGGACGCCAGGTCTCTTTCCAGGGCGATGTCGGTCATTCCGGAGTGAGGCTCGACCAGCTCGTGCTCGCGGCGAATCAGCTGCTCGAGCCGCATCGCCTGGTCGAGAGTCTCATCATAGTGGAAGGAAAGCTGCGGGGTACGCTTGAGGTGCAACTCCCGCGCGATCCGGGCCTGGAGGACTCCGTGGGCGCGGCCAAGGGCACGCAACGTCCGCGCCCGCCGCCGCTCGGCACCGAGGACGCTCACGTAGACCGCCGCCTGCGACAGGTCGGGCGCCGCCCGCACCGCGGTCACCGTGACGAACCCGAGGCCGGGGTCGCCGAGCGACTCGACGCCGTCGGCGAGCACCTGGCGCAGCACCTCGTTCACGCGCCGCATGCGCTCGGCCGGCATCAGCGCAACCCCACCGGCAGGTCGCTCTCGACCGAGAGCACGGTGCGCGTCGAGCTGACGAGCTCGTACTCCTGGGCGCTCAGGTAGCGCTCGGCGTCGACGAGCGCCTGCTGGACGCTCGCGTGCTCGCGGCGCACGAGCGCCATCGTCAACCGCGAGCGCTGCCAGCGATCGTGGTAGTCGACCTCGGCCACCGACGCACCGAACCGGCGCTCGAGCTGCGCCTTCGTGTGCAGCAGGTGGCGGCGCTTGCCCTTGAGGGAGCCCCCGTCGGGCAGGTGCAGTTCGAAGCTGAGGATGCCCACAAAGCCCGCCGCCATGGCCCGACAGATGCTATCGGAGGCGGCCAATCATCTAGATGGTTGATCGGTAAGTCCCGTGATGTCCTGGCGACGGTTCGCAGCCGCAAGCCCCACCAGCGCCACGCCCACTTCCCGGCCGTCGTGCGTCCAGGCGCGCGTGGACTTGCCGATCAATCATCTAAAACCCTGGGCATGGAGGAGCTGCAGAACTTCGCCGTCGCGCTGACCGTGGTGGCCGCCGGGCTGTGGCTGGCGCTCATCTCGACGCGGCTCACGGCGCGGCTGCGCGTGCCCGCGCCGGCGGTGTTCCTGATCGCCGCGGCGGCCATCTCGGACGTCTTCCCCGGGCTGGCGGAGCCGGTGTCGATCCGCGACGTCGAGCGGATCGGCGTGGTCGCGCTCATCGCGATCCTGTTCGACGGCGGCATGCATATCGGCTGGCGGCGGGCGCAGCCGTCTCTGCGCCCGGTCGTCCTGCTCGGCCTCGTCGGCACCTTCGTGACGGCGGCGCTCGGCGCGGTCGCCGCGCAGGTGATCCTGCCCGTCTCGTGGACGACGGCCGCCATCATCGGCTCGGCGCTCGCACCGACCGATCCGGCGGTGATGTTCTCCGTGCTGGCGCGGCGCGACATCGGCGGCCGGGTGCCGACCATCCTCGAAGGCGAGGCCGGCGCGAACGACCCGGTATCCATCGCGCTCGTGGTCGGGTTGATCGCCTACGCGACCTCGAGCTCGTTCGGGCTGGGCGACGTCGGCGACTTCCTGGTCGAGATGGCCGTGGGCGCGGCCGTGGGCGTCGGCGGCGCGATGGTGATCGTGCGGACGACGCGGACAAGCCCGCTGCCGCGGGAGGGGCTGATCCCGGTGCGGACGCTGGCGCTGGCGGGGCTGATCTATGGCGGGGCGACCCTCCTGCACGGCTCCGGGTTCCTGGCCGTCTTCGTCGCCGGCATCTGGGTGGGCGACGCGCGCATGCCGTTCAAGAGCGAGATCGAGCGCTTCCACTCCGCGCTTGCGTCGCTGGGAGAGATCGTCGTCTTCGCCGCCATCGGCCTCACGATCCACCTCTACGACATCGGCTGGTCGACGTTCGGCTACGGCGTCGCCCTGGCGGCCGCGCTCGTGCTGGTCGTGCGGCCGCTGGCGGTCTACCCGCTGCTCGCGCTCGAGCGGCTGCGCCGGGGTGAGCGCGCCTTCATCGCGCTCACCGGCTTCAAGGGCGCCGTGCCGATCCTGCTCGCGGCGCTCGTCGTGCTCGAGGAGGTGCCGGATGCGGCGCTCGTCTACCGGCTCGTGTTCGTCGTCGTGGCCGTCTCCGTCGTGGCCCAGGGGCTTGCGCTCGAGCCGATCGCCCGCGCGCTCGGCGTCCCGATGACCATCCGCCGGCAGCGCGGCTGGGCGCTGCGGATCCCGCTCCGGCACGAGCCGGAGGGCGTGGTGCGGCTTGCGGTCGTGCCCGGCGCCATCGCCGACGGGCGCCGGATCCGCGATCTGCCGATCGGCGAGGCCGCCTGGGTGGCGCTCGTGGTGCGCTCGGGCGCACCGTCCAGCCGCGCGGCTCGCTCGTGCTCGAGCCCGGCGACGAGGTGGTGCTGCTCTCCGACCCGGGCGACCAGACGGGCCTTCGGCACGTCTTCACCCGGGCGCGCGGCGATGCCTAGGCCGAGCGGGCGACCTCGCGGACGGCGTACACCTCGAGGACGTCGCCCTCCTTGATGTCGTTGTAGCCGTCGATGGTGATGCCGCACTCGAAGCCCTGCGTCACCTCGCGCACGTCCTCCTGGAAGCGCTTGAGCGTGCCGATGCGGCCGTCGTGGACGATGGTGCCGTCGCGCACGATCCGCACCTGCGCGCCGCGCTGGACGGTGCCCGACGTGACCATGCAGCCGGCGATCGTGCCGACGCGGGAGGCGCGGAACGTCTGGCGCACCTCGACCTCGCCCAGGACCTCCTCGACCTTCTCCGGCGAGAGCATGCCGATCAGCGCCCGCTGGATGTCCTCGGTCAGCTGGTAGATGACGCGGTACGTGCGGATGTCGACGCCCTCGCGGTCGGCGAGCGCCTTCGCCTCGGCGTTCGGCCGCACGTTGAAGCCGACGACGATCGCGTTCGACGCCGCCGCCAGCATGATGTCGGACGCGACGATGCCGCCGACGCCGGAGTGGATCACCTGGACCAGGACCTCGTCGTGGTGGATCTTCGAGACCTCGTCCACCGCCGCCTCGACCGAGCCCTGGACGTCGGCCTTGATGACCAGCGCGAGCTCCTGGACGGCACCCTCCTGCATCTGCGAGAAGAGGTCCTCGAGGCTCACGGCCTTGCTGCGCTTGGCGAGCATCTCCGCCCGCTTGCGCTGGGCGCGCTGCTGGGCGGTCTGGCGGGCGACGCGGTCGTTCTCGACGACCCGGCAGAGCTCGCCGGCCGGCGGCGGCTTGTCGAATCCGAGGATCTCGACGGGGACGCCCGGCCCGGCGTCCTTCACCCGCTTGCCGTTGTAGTCGTTCAGGGCCTTCACACGGCCCCAGGCATCGCCGGCGACGACGGCGTCGCCGACCCGGAGGGTGCCGCGCTGCACGAGCATGGTCGCCACCGGGCCGCGGCCCACGTCGAGGCGCGACTCGATGATGACGCCGCTCGCATCGGCGCTCGGGTTCGCCTTCAGCTCGAGCACGTCCGCCTGGAGCAGGATGGAGGTCAGAAGCTCCTCGAGGTTCGTCCTGGCCTTCGCCGAGACGTTCTCGAAAATCGTGTCCCCGCCCCACTCGGCCGGCTGCAGGCCCTGGTTCACGAGCTCGGTGCGGACGCGGTCGGGGTTCGCGTCGGGCCGGTCGATCTTGTTCACGGCGACGAGGATCGGGACGCCGGCGGCCTTGGCGTGGTCGATCGCCTCGATCGTCTGCGGCATGACGCCGTCATCGGCCGCGACCACGAGCACGGCGACGTCGGTGACCTTCGCGCCGCGGGCGCGCATGGCCGTGAACGCCTCGTGGCCCGGGGTGTCGAGGAACGTGACCTTGCGTCCGTCGGGGACGTCCACCTGGTAGGCGCCGATGTGCTGGGTGATGCCGCCCGCCTCGGTGCTGACCACCGAGGACTGGCGGATCGCGTCGAGCAGCGTCGTCTTGCCGTGGTCGACATGGCCCATGATCGTGACCACGGGCGGCCGGTCGACGAGGCTCTCGGGATCGTCCTCGAAGACGACCTCCTCCTCTTCCTCGTCGTCGGTGTGCTGGATCGTGATCTCGCGGCTGAGCTCCGTCCCGATCAGCTCGACGGCGTCGTCGGTGAGCGAGACGGTCAGCGTCACCATCTCGCCCAGGCCCATCATCAGCGTGATGATCTTGGCCGGCGAGATGCCGAGCTTCTCGGCCAGATCCTTGACCGTGATCCCGGACGGCACCTTGACGGGACCCGTCGGCACCTCGGCCTCGCGCTTGGGCTCGGCCCGGGGGGCGCCGCGCTCGCGCCGCATGGTCGGCTTGCGCCCGGCCTGGGCGTCGATGACGACTCGGCGCTTGCCCTTCGGCGAGGCGCCGCGCTGCGGCCTGGGCGCACGGCCAGGCTGCGCCGGCTTGTCCTCAGCCGGCGCCGTCGCCTTCGCGCCAAACTCGCGCCGCATGTCCTTGTCGTCTACCGGTTCGTCCGCCATGTCCCCGTCAATCCTTCCCCGCGGCACCCTGCCGCTCAATTGCCACCCGCGCCTCCAGGTCGGGCGGCACAGTCACCGGACATCGTAGCCTTCTCGGGATCGAGCCCCGCCGACGAGCCTGGGCCGCACACCCTGGGTCCGGGCAAAGGTACACCCCGCGTCCCGAGAGCCGGCGGTCGTGATCGACCACCAGCTGGCCGTTCGAGACGCCCATCCGCACCAGCTCGGCCTGCGGCCTGCGCCGGCCGCAACCGGCGCACTGGCGCTCCGGGCTGCTCACCGCGACGGCGCGCGCCCCTCCTCGGCCGCGGCCAGCGCGACATGCGCGGGGACGCCGCAGTAGCGGCTCCCGTCGAGCGCCTGGTTCGGGCAGCGCTTGCCGGACGACGTGACCGCGATGCAGCGGCCCGGGAATTCGTCCTCCTCGCCCTCGGCGCCCGTGTAGGGCTGGTCGGAGTCGTCGGTGTAGTACTCGGTCTCCGAGACGATGTCGATCCGCCACCCGGTCAGGCGATGGGCAAGGCGGGCGTTCAGGCCCTCCTTGCCGATCGCGAGCGAGAGCTCGCCGTCGGGCACGACCACGGTCGCCTGGCGGTTGTCGTCGTCGACGTACACCTCGCGCACCTTCGCCGGCGCGAGCGCCTTGGCGACGAACCGGGCCGGCTCGTCGTTCCACGGGATGATGTCGATCTTCTCGCCGCGCAGCTCCGAGACGACCATGCGCACGCGTGACCCCCGCGGGCCGACGCAGGCACCGACCGGATCGACGCCCTGCACGCGCGACTCGACCGCGATCTTGGCCCGGTAGCCGGGCTCGCGGGCGACGGCGCGGATGTGCACCAGGCCGTCGGCGATCTCGGGCACCTCGAGCTCGAACAGCTGCCGGATCAGCTCGTCGGAGCGGCGCGAGAGCACGACCTGCGGCCCCTTGCCCTCGGCTCGCACCTCGATGATGACGGCCTTGATCCGGCTGCCCTGCTCGTAGCGCTCGCCGGGCACCTTCTCCGATCCGGGCAGGATCGCCTCCATGCGGCCCAGGTCGACGAACGCGTAGCGATGGTCGTCCTGCTGCACGATCCCGGTCACGATCTCGCCGACGCGGTCGGCGTACTCGTCGTACATCATCGAGCGCTCGGCCTCGTTGATGCGCTGGCGCAGGACCTGCTTCGCGGTCTGGCCGGCGATGCGGCTGAAGTTGTCCGGGGTGACGTCGACGAGCACGGTGTCGGTGAACCAGTCCCACTCGATCTCGGGCTCGGGCTCCTCCTCGGCCGGCTCCTCGCCGGGCGGGGGCGGCTCCTCCTCGACGGCGGGCGCCTCGGCGAGCACGTGATGGTGCGGGTGCGCGTCCAGATAGGACTGCCACGCGTCTTCGGTGACGGTCCACGCGGTGAAGTCGCCGGTGTCGCGGTCGAGATCGACCCGCACCGGGTGGCGCGCGTCCGGCATCTTGCGGTAGGCCGCCAGCAGCGCGTCTTCGATCGCCGCCAGGAGCGTGCCCGGCTCGATCCCCTTCTCCTTCTCGACGAGCTTGACGCCCTCGAGGATTTCCTTGCTCACGAGCGCCCTCCCCAGGAGTCGAACACCAAGCGGCCGCGACGGATCGCGTCGTAGCCGATCCGCACCATCCGGCCGTCCTGATCGAGATCGATGCCCGCGTCGTCGGCGTCGGCGAGCCGGGCGGTGAAGTGCCGCCGTCCGTCGATCGGCTCGACCGTGCGCACGTCGACCCGCTGGCCGACGACGCGCCGGTAATGCTGCGGCCGCACCAGCGGCCGCTCGACGCCCGGCGACGACACCTCGAGCGCGTAGCGCTCGCGGAGCGGCGAAAGCTCGCGGCTGACGCGCTCGCACAGGCCGATGTCGACCCCGTCGGGGTGGTCGATGACCACCCGGACCAGGCCGGGACCGGCCCGCTCCGCGAGCACGACTTCCACGTCCGGACTGCCGGCGTGGAGCATCTTCTCGATCTCTGTCTGCAACTGTTCGTTCATGTCTTCGTCAACCTTCGTGGCCGATCGCGGGCGAAAAAAGAGGCGGGTCAGAGCCCACCTCGAACGACCGCTCTCGACACCTCGAAACGACTTTGAGTGTAGCACTCGACCTATTCCGATGAGAAACTCGCACGGCCCGTGCGAGCACTGATCCAGCGTGTCAGCGAGGCCTCCGTCGAGGTCGGCGGCGAGCGGATTGCGGCCGTCGGCGGCGGGCTGCTCGTGCTGGTCGCGGCGGGCGCCGGCGACGGCCCGGAGGCGCCGGCGCAGCTGGCCGCCAAGGTGGCCCGGCTGCGCATCTTCGCCGACGCGGAGGGGCGCATGAACCGCTCGGTCTCAGACGTCGGCGGCGAGGCACTCGTCGTGTCGCAGTTCACGCTCTACGCCGACGTGCGCCGGGGCAACCGGCCCGGGTTCACCGGCGCCGCGCCGCCGGAGATCGGCGAGCGCCTCGTGGACGCGTTCGTCGCGGCCCTGCGCGAGCTGGGCGTGCCCGTCGCGACCGGCCGGTTCGGCGCCCACATGCACGTGCACCTCGTAAACGACGGGCCGGTGACGATCTGGCTGGACTGGCCACCTGAATAACCGGGGTCTGACCCCGGTCATTCAGTCGAGCAGGCCGTCGACCGCTTCCTGGTAGTACGTCACGCTCGGGCGCAGCCAGACCGCCATCTTGTAGTGCCCGAGCGCGATGCGGCGGTTGCCCATCCGGTCGAGGCAGCGGCCCAGGCAGTAGTGGGCGTAGTCGTTCGCCGGCGCGGCCGCCAGGATGTGCTCGAACTCGGCCGCCGCCTCCTGGTAGCGGTGCATGCGCAGGTAGGCGACGCCGAGGGCCTCGCGGATCGACGCCTTGTCGGGCTCGCGCCGCTTCGCTTTCTCGAGCGAGACCGTGGCCTGGGCGTTGTCGCCGCGGGCCATGTGCTCGCGTCCGCGCTGGAACAGGTCGTAGGTGTCCTCGTGCTCCGCCATGCTCCCGTCATCGTCCGGGTCAGCCTCCGAGCGTAGCCTGCGCGAGCACGGCTCGCAGCCGCAGGGCGCCGCCGACCCGCTCGCGCGGGGTCAGCCGCTGGCGCACGTCGTGCTTGATCGAGCGCAGCTGGCGGCGCAGCTGGCCGGCCTCGCCCTCGGCGATCGGAAGCGGGGCATAGCGGGCCCGCGTGGCGCTGCGCGCGAAGGACGCGGCGTCGACGCCGAACGTCGTCTGGACGCGCTCGGCCAGCTCCTCGAAGGTGTCCTCGGGCCGGATCTCCATGCCCTGGTCGCCGACGAACGTGGCCAGGTCGTGATACGCGGCGGCCGCCTTTGCGCGCGGGCCGCGGCGCAGGTAGCGCCACCGCACAGCGATCGCCTTCAGCGCGAGAACGGCGGCGAGCACGACGAGGGTGATCGTGAAGAGCCAGGTGATGAACCGGCCGTGCCCACTGCTTCCGCCCGTGGTACGGATCGCGATCTGCGAGCTCGGCGTCCGTCCGCCGAGGCCCTCGCTGTCCGCCTTTCGCTTCTGGAATACCGTCGCGTTGAAGTTGCCTTTCGCGCCGAAGATGCTGCCCAGGAACGCCCTGGCCGCCGGAGAGATGTTCTGGCCGCCACCGGTGGTGAGCGTTGCGAACTTCGGGTTCGAGGACGACGTGTCGGTCGGCAGGTGGCTGCCCGGCGTCGGCTCGAACGGGATCCAGCCGTACCCGGGGAAGTACACCTCGACCCAGGCGTGGGCGTCGCGATCGTTCACCAGGTAGGTGTCCGAGCCCCGCAGCTTGCCCGAGGTGAACCCGACCGCCACCCGGGCGGGGATGCCGTGCAGGCGCAGGACGAGCGCCATCGCGCCGGAGAACATCTGGCAGTAGCCGCGGTGGGTGCTCAGCATGAACTCGGCCAGTGCGGGGACATTCCCCGTCAGGTGGGGTGTGAGCGTGTACCTGAAGGGATGAGCGCGGAAGTAGTGCTCGAGGACGACCGCCGCCTCGTACTCGTTCTCGGCCTGTCCGGCACCCGAGGCGCGCCAGGCCTGGTCCGAGGCCTGCATGAACGTCGAGCTGAGCGGATGTATCCCCGTCGGGAGCGTCTTCGGGAACGGCGGAATCGTCACGTTGCCGACGACGATGCCGTCCCTGATCGCCCGCGGAAACCTCGTGCCGTCGTTTGTGAGCTGGCGCAACGTGGGCTGGGGGTCGTAGACGGACACCGAGTACTGGGTGTGGCGGGGCACGTCGGCGAGCGTCGTCACCGTGCCGTTGGCGTCGAGCAGCGACTGGACGCCGTGTGGCAGCGTCCACCTGACCGGCTGGCCGGCCCCGACGAGGTGGTCGTCGGCGAGGCCGAGCACCTTGACGTCCACATTGTCGAGGTGCGGGGCGACGCGGGCCTTCGGCGGCAGCTCGCCGATCGGCTCCGCCAAGGAGCCGCCGTCGGACGAGCCCACCAGCCGCCCCTGGGCGGAGAACTGCCAGTGGTCGATCAGGAAGGTGTCGAGCGTCGCCGCCTTCCAGTACATCTCCTTCTTCGAGGTGATCTCGAGCACCTGGGTGCGCTTCTTGGGCCAGTGCAGCGGCGCGTAGTTCTGGTTCCACATGTAGTCCACGCTGACCTGCGGCCCCTCGTTGGCGAGCGGGTTCCACGACTGCCACGAGAGGAACGCGCTCTTCGTGACGCCCGGGGCGGTGCCGACGACGAGCCCCGCAAGGACGACGGCGACGCTCAGGCCGACGACCTGGGCGTCGCCCGCGAGCGGCCGGCCGCTGCGCTCGGAGGTCGCGACCAGCGTGAGCAGCGCGAGCATGAGGAAGACCCCGGCGCGGAACGCGTCCGCGTGCAGCGGGAGCACCGTGCTCGGGAGGGCGAACAGGCCGAAGGCGACGCCGATCGCCGGCAGGGCGGCGCCGCGGCGCACGATCAGCCACACGATCGCGCAGGCGGCGGCGAAGAACGCCAGCCGCAGGTCGTGGTCCGCGCCGGGGAAGCGGCCCGCGTCGATGGGCGTGTGCGTCTCGAACCAGTCGCGCAGCCCGTTCACGACGAGCTCGGAGACGCGGACGGGGTAGATCCCGTGCCGCGTCTGCCACGGCCACGTGTGCGTGATCTCGCCGATGGCGGCCACCGTTGCGACGAGGAGCGCGAGCAGCGTCTCGCCGCGGCCCCGCCCGAGCAGTGCGACGATCGTGGGCAGCGCGGCAAGCAGCACGAGCACGGCGAGGCTGCGCCCGCTCATGTGCGGCTGCTCGAGCCGGGCCCAGTGCCAGCCGCCGAAGAGCAGCAGCGCGCCGGCGAGGACGGCGGGCGCGATCCGGGGCCGCGGCAGGCTATCCACGCGCCACCACCAGCCGCAGGACGGGGGCCGAGAGGGCCTGGCCGACGTGGTCGCCGGAACGGATCCGGGCGACGGCGACGCCCGAGCGGGTCAGGCGCAGCGCGGCCGCCTCGGGGCCGGTGTCCTTGCGGCGCTTCGATGCCGCGAAGCTGGCGCCGTCGATCCACACGACGGCCGGCTCGCACTGGGACGATCCCATCGCCAGCACCCGCTCGGCGAGGAGGGCCGACATGCCCGCGGTTATGACGAACACGCGGGCGGCGTCGACGGGGTCGGGCCCGCGGCTGGCCTCGGCGAGGAACTCTGCCAGCGAGCGCGGCGCGGTCGCCTCGACGGCCGCGAGCTCGCCCAGCACGGCCGCCCAGTCGCCGCTTCCGAACCCGAGCCGGTGGCGGCTGCGCTGGGCGGCGTGGATGACGAGCGAGCTGCGCTGGCCGGCGTCCGACATGCGCCGCAGGAGCGACGCAGCGGCGCGCACCTGCATGTCGAAGCTCGAGTCCGGCGACATGCCGGCGACCGCGGCGGCATCGCCGTCGAGGAGCACGCACGCCTCGTCGCGGGGCGTGTCCTGGAGCTCCTTCACCATCAGCTGCCGGCGCCGGGCGGTCGAGCGCCAGTGCACGCGGCGCAGGCTCTCCCCCACCTGGTGCTCGCGGATGCTGTGCAGGTCGTAGCCGGCGGTGCGGTGGAGCATCGAGCGGCCGCGGTCGCCGCCGGGCGTGCCGCCGTCGGTGAAGAGCCCCTCGAGCTCGTACACGCGCGGGTAGACCAGCATCTGGTCGGCCCGGTCTAGCGGGATGCGCGCCTCGGCCAGGCCGAAGGGGTCGGCGATCAGGAGCTCGGCGCCGTCCATCCGGTAGCGCCCGCGGGGGGCGGCGGCGATCTCGTAGCGGCCGCGCAGCACCCGCCCGCGGCGGCCGAGCTCTGTCTCGATGACGCGGCTGCCGAGTTTGTCGACCATCACCGCCCGGCCGGGAATCGGCCCGCCGGTGTCCGGCCGCACCTCGAGGCCGACGTCGACGCTCTGGCCCTCGGTCAGCTCGAGGTGGCCGGTACGGCGGCGCAGCAGCATCGGCCGGTCGAGCGCCTTCACCCAGACGAGCGCGATCAGCGGCGCGATCGAGAGCCCGATCGCGACCGGGAACATGACCGCCGTCCCGAACCCCCACGACACCAGGTAGAGCCCGGCGGCCAGGAGGAGCAGACGGCGGCCGCGGGTCGTCATACCGGGACGGCTGTACGCTCGAGGGCTTCGCGGATCGAGTCGGCGGCGTCGATGCCCGCCGTGCGCGCCTCGGGCGCGAGGATGACGCGGTGGGAGAGGACGTCCTCGGCGACCGCCTTGACGTCGCCCGGGGTCACGTAGTCGCGGCCCTCGAGCACCGCATGCGCCTTCGCGACCCGCAGCAGCGAGATGCCCGCCCGCGGGCTCGCGCCGAGCGAGAGCCGGGTGTCGCTGCGGGTGTGGGTGAGGATGGCGACGACGTAGCGGTGCAGCGACTCCTCGACGAAGACGCTCTTCACCGCGGCGATCGCGGTCTCGATGTCGGCGGCGGTGCTCACCGGCCGTAGGGTGTCGAGCGGCTCGCCGGCGGCGTGCTCGGACAGCATCGCCGCCTCCTGGCGGGCGTCCGGGTAGCCGAGCGTGAGGCGCATCGTGAACCGGTCGAGCTGGGCCTCGGGCAGCGGGAAGGTGCCCTCGTACTCGATCGGGTTCTGGGTCGCGATGACCATGAACGGCCGCGCCAGCGGGTGGGTCACGCCGTCGACCGTGACCTGCACCTCCTGCATGCACTCGAGCAGGGCCGACTGGGTCTTCGGCGACGCGCGGTTGATCTCGTCGACGAGCACGAGGTTCGCGAACACCGGGCCGGGCTTGAACTCGAACTCGTTGCCGCCCTGGAGGTTGAAGACGCTGACGCCGGTGACGTCCGAGGGCAGCAGGTCGGGCGTCGCCTGGACGCGGGCGAACTCGCAGTCGAGCGAGCGGGCGAGGGACTTCGCGAGCATCGTCTTGCCGACGCCGGGGAAGTCCTCGAGGATCACGTGCCCCTCGCAGAGGATGCCCATGACGCAGCGGGCGATGAGCGACCGCGGCGCGTGGATCACCCGGGCGACGTTCTCGATCACGCGCTGGGCGGTTTCGTTGGCGGCGGCGACATCAGCGGTCGGAGCCTGCCCTCCGAGTTCGTGTGCTTCCACCTGAGGTGTCCTTCCTGAGCCCGGTGGGCTCTCGGTCATTCCCCGGCCGGGGCCGGCGCGGCCGTCGCGGGCGCCGGCGACGGCGTCCAGGAGGGCGGCGGCACAGGCGCGCTTCGAGCGCCTGGTAGACGGTGCGTTCGGCGCGCGCGGTCACCAGCACCAGCTCGTTGTCCGTGGAGTCGAATCCGATATCCGTGCGGCTGACGTCGTTCATCACGATCATGTCCAGACTCTTTCGCTCGAGCTTCGCTCGGGCGCGCTCCACTCCCCCGGGGCCATGCTCGGCGGCAAATCCGACCAGCACCTGTCCGGCCGTGCGCCTGGACCCCAACTCCTTGAGGATATCCGTGGTCGGCTCCAGTGTCACGTGCCACGGCTCACCGCTCTTCGGCCGCTTGCCCGTATACGCGTCCGCGGGCCGGTAGTCGGAGACGGCCGCCGCCATCACGATGACGTCGGCCGCAGCGGCCGCCTCGAGCGTGGCCCGCTCGAGCTCGGCCGCCGACTCGGCTCGCAGGATCCGCATCGGCGCCGACGGCGTCGCCGCGGCCGCCGCCAGGATCAGCGTCACGTCGGCGCCACGGCGGCTGGCCTCATCGGCGACGGCGACGCCCATGCGCCCGCTCGAGCGGTTGCCGACGTAGCGGACGGCGTCGATCGGCTCGCGGGTGCCGCCGGCCGTGACGAGTACCCGAACGCCGGTCAGGCTGTGCGCGCTGGCGAGCCGGGCCTCGACGACCTCGGCGATCTCGGCCGGCTCGGACATCCGCCCCACCCCCACCTCGCCCTCGGCCGTGTCGCCGTGGCCGGGGCCGACGAGCTCGACGCCGCGTGCCGCCAGCAGGCGCAGGTTCGCGGCCGTCGCCTCGGCCGCCCACATGCGGGGGTTCATCGCCGGGGCGGCCACGATCGGGCCCGAGAACGCGAGCGCCGTCGCGGTGAGGACGTTGGCCGCCTCGCCGTGGGCGATGCGCGAGAGCGTGGTCGCCGAGAGCGGCGCGATGCAGAGCAGCTCCGCGTGCCCCGAGGCGTCGAGATGCGGGAACACCTCGGGCCCGCCGTCGACCAGGACCGGGCGCCGCGAGAGGGCGGCGAAGGTGGTCGGCCCGACGAAGCGCTGCGAGTCCGGCGTCTGGACGACCTGCACCTCATGCCCCGCGCGGACGAGCGTGCGCACGAGGTCGCACGTCTTGTAGGCCGCGATCCCACCGCAGACGCCGACGAGAATCATGGCCGTAGTGTCGCCGTCCTGCGGCTGCCGCCGCAACCGCGGCGCGGCCGCGGCGGGGAGGACGGTCTGGTCGGGGTCGGCATCGGTCTGTGGAGCGGGCGGCGGGGGGCGTGCTCGTCAAGTGGCACATGGGGCGTGCGCCAAGTGGCACGTACCCCATATGGCGGCGCTCGTCCCACTCGGACGAGCGTCGGTGCCATCTGAGACGTCTACCGCCGCCGTCGGTTGGCGGTTCGCACGAACACGGCCGTGCGGCGGGGCCCTATCCGCCGCTGATCGCCGAGATGACGTCGACCCGCGAGTCGGCGCGAAGCGCGGTGTCGAGCCCCGCTCGCTCGCGGTCGACGTAGACGTTCACGTGCCGCCGCAGCGCCGGCCCCGGCTCGCACAGCCTGTCGCGAAGGCCGGGCCAGCGCTCGTCGAGCCGGTCGATCGCCTCGTTCACGGTCGTCGCGTCGACGTCGAGCCGCCGCGGCAGGTCGGCGAACACGGTCGGCAGCGTGACGGGCAGGTGCAGGTCGGCCATGGCTAGGGGATCACCGCCACCTCGACCGAGGCGATGCCGGGCAGGTAGCTCGCGGCCGCGGCCCACGTCTCGCCCTCGTCGTTGCTCGCGAACACCTGGCCGGTGCTCGTGCCGAAGTAGAGGCCGGGCGAGTCGAGGTCGTCGATCGCGAGCCCCTCCCGCAGGACGCCCAGGTAGGCGTTGCGCTGTGGCAGCCCGGCGCCGAGCCGGCGCCATGACGAGCCGCCGTCCCGGGTGCGCCAGACCGCCGCCTGCCCGTCGGGCATGCAGCGGCCGTGGCCGGGGTCGAGCGGGATCACGTAGAAGCTCTCGCGGTCGTGCGGGTGGGCGGCGGCGGCGAAGCCGAAGTCGCTCGGCAGGCCCTCCGTGATCTCCGACCACGAGCGGCCGCCGTCGTC
Source organism: uncultured Actinomycetes bacterium (assembly GCA_963746115.1). Classification (GTDB taxonomy): domain Bacteria; phylum Actinomycetota; class Thermoleophilia; order Gaiellales; family JAICJC01; genus JAICJC01. The sequence continues at coordinate 229,961 of CAVVAA010000001.1, forward strand.
GCTTCGATGCATGCCGCAGTGGTTCTGCTGGTAGAGGCGGTCGTGGTCGACCGGCGACATGACCAGCTTGTGGACGCAGTAGCCGACCTCGGGGTTCTCGAGCGGCCAGGCGGCCCGAAGGCCGCGGTTGCGCGGCGTCCACGAGCCGCCGTTGTCGGTCGTCTCGAAGATGCCGAAGCCCTGCACGATCGCCCAGAAGCGGTCGGCGTCGTCGGGGTCGGGCAGGAGCCCCGCCATACCCAGATGCCCGGGCGGCTGGTTCTCCGGCTTGTTCCAGTCGTCGCGGCCGGGCTGGTCGTCGAGGGTGGACATGAGCGCCCAGGTGGCGCCGCCGTCGCGGCTCTCGAACAGGCCGGCCGCCTCGGCGCCGGCGATCACGCGACCGTGACCGGCCATGAGGCCGGCGACCTTCGAGAGCCGCAGCTCGCCCGCCTCGCCGTAGCCGAGCCCCTCGCTCGAGAGCTGCCACGTGTCGCCGAGGTCGCCGCTTCGCCAGACGCCGGCGCCGTGCCACTCACTCGCCGCCGCCGCGTAGATCGTGCCGGTCCCGGCGTCGTACGCCGTGTTGTAGATCGGCCAGCCGTCGCAGAACGGCCCTCGCACGTCCCAGTCGCGGCGGGCCTCATCGCTCTCGAGGATGAAGCAGCCCTTCCGCGTCCCCACCAGCAGCACCACTCGCGTGGCCATCACGACACCTCCCGGTCCGGGTTCTCGCGAGACATGACTCGCGCCGGCCGGGAAACTCATCGGCGGCCGGCTACTCCTTGGTGGTCGGGGAGACCTTGAGCTGTCCCTGCGCGATCTCCTCGAGCGCCATCGTCAGGAAGTTCTTCGAGCGCGACTCGACGAGCGGCGGGGCGAAGCTCTCGAAGCTGCCCTCGCCCAGCTGGTGGTGGTAGTCGTTGATCTGGCGCGTGCGCCGCGCGGCGGCGATCACGAGCGCGTACTTGCTGTCGACCTTCACCAGCAGGTCGTCGATCTTGGGATGGATCATTCGTGCTCCTCAGCGTTCATCGCCGACCGCATCAGCTCCGCCAGGTCGGCGGCGGCGCGGTCGGCGTCATCGTTGGTGATCGTGTGGTCGAACTCGGGCTTGCGCCCTCATCTCCTCGGCCGCGATCCGCAGCCGATCTGTGACCTCTGTCTCGGTGTTCTGCCGGCGGCCGCGAAGCCTGGCCTCGAGGTCCGCCATCGTCGGAGGGCTCACGAAGACGAGCACCGCACCCGGCATCTGCCGCCTGATCTCACGAGCTCCGGCGACCTCGATCTCCAGGACGACGCTGCCGCCGCGCCGGAGTCGCTGCTCCACCTCGCTTCGCAGCGTGCCGTACCGGTTCCCTGCATACGATACATGCTCCAGGAAGTCGCCTGCCGCGACGCGGCGGTCGAACTCCGGGGCGCTGAGGAAGTGGTACTCGCGCCCGTCCCGCTCGTCCGGCCGCCTGGGCCGGGTCGTCGCAGACGTCGCCACCTCGAGCTCCGGCAGGGCCTCACGGGCACGGGCGATGAGCGTTCCCTTGCCGACGCCCGAGGGGCCGGCGACGACGAACAGGCGGCTGCTCATTGCAACCCCCGGCAGGTCGCGGTCAGGCGCGGAACAGGTCGAGCAGCTCGCTGCGCTGGCGATCGGACAGGCCGCCGACGGTCTTGCTCTGGCTGATGCGGCACTGCGTGAGCAGCCGGGTGGCCTTCACGCGCCCGAGCCGGGGCACGGCGACCAGCATGTCGTAGACCTTCGCCGTCAGCACCTCGTCGGGCGGCTCGGCGATCAGATCGCCGATCCGCACCTGCCCCGCCTTGAGGTCGCGCTTCAGCTGCGCCCTCCGCACCCGAATGTGGTTCGCCCGGTTGAGCGCCTCCATGCGCTGATCGAGCGATCGAGAAGGCGTCTGGGAGAGGGTGCTGGTTGTCATGGTAGGGGGCGATTATACCCGTGGCGAGGCGGCGTGCAACCACGAGAAAACCCGATAAAAAGGCGAAATTCGCCCCCAAAACGCTCAAGCTCGAGTTGAGCTTGATACCGGCGGGTGGGCGACGCCGACCAAATCGCCGATCGCCTCCGCGCCATGCCGCCGCATCAACCGCCGAAGCTCCGGGAGCAACCGCTCGGGCAGCCCGGGGTCGGCGAACAGCGAGGTGCCAATTCCTACCAGGGTTGCGCCGGCTGCAAGAAACTCGATGCAGTCCTGCGCCGATCGCGACCCCGCCCATGCCGATGATCGGCAGACCCGTCGCCGCCCGCGCGTGGAAGATCGCGTGCAGGGCGACGGGCTTGATCGCCGGTCCGGACAGCCCTCCCCCGCCCCCGCCGAGCAGCGGCCGCAGCCGGTCGCGGTCGATCGCGATCCCGCGCACCGTGTTGATGAGGACGAGGCCGTGGGCGCCGCCCTCGGCCGCGGCCGTCGCGATCGCGGCGACGTCCGCGACGCTCGGGCTGAGCTTGGCCAGCACGGGCACATCGGTCTCGGCGCGGCAGCGCTCGACCAGCGCCCGGGTCTCGCCGGCGTCGGTGCCGATCGAGATGCAGCCCGACTCGACGTTCGGGCAGGACACGTTCAGCTCGATTGCCGCCACCGCCGGGTGGGCGCCGATGCGGGCGACGGCGGTCGCGTACTCCGCCGGCGACCAGCCGCCGACGCTCGCGATCACCGGGACGCCGAGCTCGCCGAGGCGGGGCAGGTGATCGGCGCAGAACGCGTCGAGGCCGGGGTTGGCGAGCCCGATCGAGTTCACCATCCCGGCGGGCGTCTCGGCGATCCGTACCGGCGGGTTGCCCTCGCGCGGGTGCAGCGTGACCGTCTTCGTCACGAACGCCCCGAGGCCGAGGGTGCCGGCGGCGAGCGCGTCGAGCGTGCCCGATCCGTTCACGAGCGGGTTTCGGAGCGCGATGCCGCAGAGCTCGGCGCGCAGGTCAGGCGAGGACACGCGCGGCCTCCACGACCGGCCCCTCGATGCAGAGCCGCTTCCAGCTGCCGTCGATGCGCACGGCGCAGCCGTAGCAGGCGCCGAAGCCGCACGCCATCGCCGCCTCCATCGCCAGCTGGCAGGGCACGTCGTGCTCGGCGCACAGCGCCGCGACCGCCTCGAGCATGCGGTCGGGCCCGCACGCGTACACCGTCGCCTCCGCCGGCAGCAGGCGTGCGAGCGGCTCGGTGACGAGCACCGGGTCGAGGACGACGGTCGGCGTCCGGGTCGACGAGCCCGGCGCAGACCGCATGCTCGGCGGAGCGGAACCCGAGCACGGTGCGCACGTCGCCCAGCGGGACGAGCCGCCGCCGCAGCCACGGCAGGATGGCCGCCCCGATGCCGCCGCCGACGAGGATCGCCGGCCCCGCCGACAGATGGAAGCCGTGCCCGAGCGGGCCGAGCACCGACACCGTTCGCGCGCCGGCAAGCGCCCGCGTCCCGGCGCCGCGCACGTCGAGCAGGAACGCGATCTCGCCGTCGCCGGCCCACGCGGCCGAGATCGCGCGGGGCAGATATGCGTCGTCCGGCGCCGGCTCGGCGCGCAGCATGAAGAACTGGCCCGGTGCGCCGTTGTCGCCCCCGTCGTCGCGCAGGCGCAGGAGCGTGTAGGCGCCGACCGCCTCGACGGCGGCGACCGCCAGGCTACGCGTCGGCGGCAGCACGGACGGCCTCGTACGGGTGCAGGTCCTGCAGCGCCACCGGCTCGACCGCCTGGGCCTGGGCGATCGACTGCACCGCTGCCGACGCGCCGGCCATCGTGGTGATGCAGGGGACGCGGTGGGCGATCGCCGCGGCGCGGATCTCGTACCCGTCGGCGCGCGTGCCGCGCCCGCCCGGCGTGTTGATGATGAGCTGGATGCCGCCGTCGCGGAGCATGTCGACCACGTTCGGGGATCCCTCGACCACCTTGCGCACCGACTCGACGGGGATGCCGATGCGGCGCAGCGCCCGGGCCGTGCCGGCGGTCGCGACCAGGTCGAAGCCGAGCGACTGCAGGAGCGCGGCGAGCATCGTCGCGGCAGGCTTGTCGCGGTCGCGCACCGAGAGGAACGCCGTGCCCGCGCGCGGGAGCGGCCGGCCGGCGGCCCGCTCGGCCTTGCTGAAGGCCGTCGGGAAGTCCGGCCCGATCCCCATCACCTCGCCGGTCGAGCGCATCTCCGGGCCGAGCGTCGGGTCGGCGCCGGCGAAGCGCTGGAACGGCAGGACGACGGCCTTCACGCTCGTGTGGTCGACCTCGCCCTCGGCCAGGTCGATCTCCAGGCCGAGCGCCGCCCGGCAGGCCGCGCCGACGAGGTCGCGCCCGGTGGCCTTGGACACGAACGGCACCGTCCGCGACGCGCGCGGGTTGGCCTCGATGACGTAGACGGTCGAGCCCTGGACGGCGAACTGGACGTTCAGGAGCCCGCGCACGCCGAGCGCCTCGGCGATGGCGGCCGTCTGCCGCCGCAGCTCGTCCTCGACCCGCTGGCCGAGCGACATCGGCGGGATGACGCAGGTCGAGTCGCCGGAGTGCACGCCCGCCTCCTCGACGTGCTCCATGATCGCCCCGATGACGGTGCGCTCGCCGTCGCAGATCGCATCGACGTCGACCTCGATCGCGTCGTCGACGAACCGGTCGACCAGCGACCCCGGCTGCACCGGGCGCTCCCGGAGCGACGCGTCGTCGTCGCAGATCCGCATCTCGCGCCCGCCGAGCACGTAGCTCGGCCGCACGAGCACCGGGTACCCGATGCGGTTCGCGATCGCGACGGCCTCGTCGGCGTCGGCGGCGATCCCCCAGTCAGGTGCGCGCAGGTCGAGCTCGGCCAGGACACGGCCGAAGCGCTGCCGGTCCTCGGCCACGTCGATGGCCTCGAACGGCGTGCCCAGGATCTTCACGCCCGCCTGCTCGAGCCGGCGGGCCAGCCGCAGCGGCGTCTGCCCGCCGAACTGGACGACCACGCCGACCGGCTGCTCCCGCTCGACGACCTCGAGGACGTCCTCGACCGTCAGCGGCTCGAAGTAGAGCCGGTCGGACGAGTCGGCGTCGGTCGAGACCGTCTCCGGGTTGCAGTTGATCATGACCGCGTCGTACCCCAGCTCGCGGAAGGTCTGCACGGCGCGGACGCAGCAGTAGTCGAACTCGATGCCCTGCCCGATCCGGTTCGGGCCGGCGCCGAGGATGACGACGGTCGGCCGCCCGGACGGCTCGAGCTCGTCCTCCTCCTCGTAGGCCGAGTAGAAGTACGGCGCCTGGGCCTCGACCTCGGCGGCGCAGCTGTCCACCGCCTTGAACACCGGGCGGACGCCGGCGGCGAGCCGCAGCCTGCGGGCGGTCGCCTCGTCGGATCCGGCCAGCTCGGCGATGCGCGCGTCGGCCAGGCCGAGCTGCTTCAACCGCCGCCACTCCGTCTCGACGAGCGACTCGAGCGGCGTGCGCCGGAGCATGCGCTCGGAGTGGGCGATCCGCTCCCACTCGTCCAGGAACCAGAGATGCACGGACGACTCGGCGGCGAGCGCGGCCGGATCCTCGCCCGCGGTGAGCCGGCCCTGGATCGCGTCGAACCGGTCCCACTCGGGCTCGGCCACCGATCCGGACGTGCGCGGGCGGCCGTCGAGCTCGCGCGAGCGCATCGCCTTGCCCCACGCCTCGGCGAAGGTGCGGCCGATGCCCATCACCTCACCGACCGACTTCATCTGGGTGGTGAGGCCCGTGTCGGCGCCGGGAAACTTCTCGAACGCGAACCGCGGCAGCTTGACGACGACGTAGTCGAGCGTCGGCTCGAACGCGGCCGGCGTCGTGCGGGTGATGTCGTTCGGGATCTCGTCGAGCGTGTAGCCGATCGCGAGCTTGGTCGCGACCTTGGCGATCGGGTAGCCGGTCGCCTTGGAGGCGAGCGCGGACGACCGGGACACGCGCGGGTTCATCTCGATCACGACCAGGTCGCCGTGCTCGCGGTTCAGTGCGAACTGGACGTTCGAGCCGCCGGTCTCGACACCGACCGCGCGGATGACGTCGGCGGCGGCGTCGCGCAGGAGCTGGTACTCGCGGTCGGAGAGCGTCTGCGCCGGAGCGACGGTGGCCGAGTCGCCGGTGTGCACGCCCATGGGGTCGACGTTCTCGATCGAGCAGACGACCACGACGTTGTCCTTGCGGTCGCGGATGACCTCGAGCTCGAACTCGCCCCAGCCCGCGACGGACTCCTCGAGCAGCACCTGGCCGATCGGGCTCTCGCGCAGCCCGCGCGTCACGACGGCCTCGAGCTCTTCGGGCGTGCGCGCGAACCCGCCGCCGTGACCCCCGAGGGTGAACGCGGGCCGCACGACCAGCGGCAGCTTCAGCACGCCGGACGCGAGCGCCGCGCGGGCGTCCTGCATGCCCGTCGCGATCGTGCTCGTCGGCACGCGCAGCCCGACCTTCGCCATGGTCTCGGCGAAGAGCTCGCGGTCTTCGGCCCGGCGGATCGCGTCGTAGGACGCACCGATCAGCTCGACGCCGAGCTCCTCGAGGATGCCGGCGGCGTGCAGGTCTGTCGCCAGGTTGAGCGCGGTCTGGCCGCCGAGGGTCGGCAGGAGCGCGTCGGGGCGCTCGCGCCGCAGCACCGACGCCGCTCCCTCCACGTCGAGCGGCTCGAGGTAGGTGCGGTCGGCCCAGCCGGCGTCCGTCATGATCGTGGCGGGGTTCGAGTTGATCAGGACCGTGCGGATCCCCTCGGCGCGCAGCACCCGCAGCGCCTGGCTGCCGGAGTAGTCGAACTCGCACGCCTGCCCGATGACGATCGGCCCGGAGCCGATCACGGCGACGCTCCTGATGTCGTCGCGCCTAGGCAACGGCCCTCGGGGCGGCGCTCGCAAGCGAGCCGACGAACCCGGTCAGGGTCTCCCGTGCGTCGTGCGGGCCCGGGCTCGCCTCGGGGTGGTACTGCACCGACGAGACCGGCATGCCGGTCAGCTCGATGCCCTCGACGGTGCCGTCGTAGAGCGACACGTGCGTGACGCGGCCGTGGCCGAAACGGGTGTCGAACGTGCGGCCCTCGTCGGGCGGGCGGACGGCGAACCCGTGGTTCTGGGCGGTCACGAGCACCCGCCCCGTGTCGAGCTCGAGCACCGGGTGGTTCGCGCCGCGATGGCCGAAGCGGAGCTTGAAGGTCTCGAGGCCGAGGGCCTGGCCGAGCAGCTGGTGCCCCAGGCAGATCCCGAGCAGCGGCACCGTCCCGACCAGGTCGCGGACGACGTCGACGCAGGACGTGAGCGCGGCGGGGTCGCCGGGGCCGTTCCCGAGCACGATCCCGTCCGGATGCGAGCCCAGCACCTGGGCCGCGCCGTAGTCCCACGGGAACACGGTGACCCGCGCGCCGGACTCGCTCAGCAGGCGGACGATCGACGATTTGACGCCGTAGTCCAGCACCGCGACGTGCGCCCGCTCCTTCCCCCGCGCGGCGACGCGCTCCGGCTCCTCCCGCGAGACGGATGCCGCGAGTGCCCGCCCGAGCATGGCCGGCTCGCCGCGCACGAGCTCGAGCACCTCGGCGATCGAGGCGGTGCCGGTCGAGACCGCCGCCCGCACCGAGCCGCCGTCGCGCAGGCGGCGCGTGATCGCGCGCGTGTCGACGCCCTGCAGGCCGACGACGCCGCGGCCGGCCAGCCAGTCCGAGAAGCCCTCGCGGCCGTTCGGGGTGGCGTTTCGGCCCTCGCGGACGATCACCGCGCGTGCGGCCGGCGCGGTCGACTCCGACGCGTCCTCCTCGACGCCGTAGTTGCCGATCATCGGCTGGGTGAAGGTGATGAGCTGGCCCGCGAATGACGGGTCGGTCACCACCTCCTGGTAGCCGGTCATCGCCGTCGTGAAGACGATCTCCCCCACCGCGACGCCGTGGCCGCCGTAGGGCCGGCCGCGGTGCACGGTGCCGTCCTCGAAGACGAGGAACGCGCTCACGCGACCGCCTCGATCAGGCGGTGGGCGACGCGGCCGCCCGAGATCGTCAGCCGGCAGACGCCGCGCAGCGTCCGCCCGGCGAACGCGCAGTTGCGCGACCGGGAGGCATACGGCGGCTCGATCACCCGCGAGGCGCCCAGCTCCCACAGGGCGAGGTCGGCCGTCCGGCCCTCGGCCAGTCCGGGCGCAGTCAGCCCGAAGGCGAGCGCCGGGCCCGACGACATGCGCTCGATCACCGTCTGCAGCGGCAGCATGCCCGGCTCGACCAGGTGGGTGTAGACGGCCGCGAAGGCGGTCTCGAGCCCGATGACGCCGAAGGGCGCCTCCTCGAACGGCGCGTCCTTCTCGTGGTCGGCGTGCGGCGCGTGGTCGGTGGCGATGCAGTCGATCGTGCCGTCGGCGAGCGCGTCGATCAGGGCGGCCCGGTCGACCTCGGAGCCGAGCGGCGGGTTCATCTTTGTCGTCGCGGGGTCGAGGCTGCGGACCGCGGCGTCGGTGAGGCAGAGATGGTGCGGCGTCACCTCGGCCGACACGTCCGTCCCCAGCTCGCGCGCGCGCCGGATCTCGGCGACCGACTCGGCGACCGAGACATGGCAGATGTGCAGGCCGGCGCCCTCGTAGCGGGCGATGCCGAGGTCGCGGCCGATCATGGTGCTCTCGGCGATCGCGGGCCAGCCGCGCAGTCCGAGCCCGGCCGAGACGGCGCCCTCATGCATCTGGCCGCCGGCCGAGAGCGAGGTGTCCTCCTCGTGCAGCGCAAGCCGCAGGCCGGTGACGGCGCTGTACTGGAGCGCCCGCCGCAGGATGCCGGCGTCGGCGACCGGCCGGCCGTCGTCCGAGAACGCGGCGGCGCCGCCGGCGGAGAGCTCGCCCATCTCGGACAGGCTGCGGCCCTCGAGGCCGCGCGTGATCGCGCACATGAACCCGGTGCCGACCACCGCCTCGGTCCGGGCGGTCTCGACGAGGCCGCCGAGGACGGCCGCCGAGTCGACGACCGGGTTCGTGTTGGGCATCGCCAGGATGGCGACGAAGCCCCCGGCCGCCGCCGCGCGCGTGCCCGAGGCGATGTCCTCCTCGTGCTCGTCGCCCGGCGTGCGCAGGTGCACGTGCGGGTCGACCAGGCCGGGCGTGACGGTGAGCCCGGTCGCGTCGATGCGCTCGGCGTCGGGATGGTGCAGGTCGTGGCCGATCTCGACGATGCGGCCGGAGTCGATGCGCAGGTCGGCCGCCTCGCCGTGGAACCCGGCCGTCGGGTCGACCAGCCGGCCGCCGGCGATGATGATGTTGGCCGGCTCCGCGTCGGCCTGGTGCAGGCGCTGGGCCATCACGCCACCTCCTGCGTGGCGACGGGGCGAAGTGCCGCGCGGGCGCCGGCCGGGGCGGGGCCGGCGAGCAGGTCGTAGAGGACCGCCATCCGCACCACGAGGCCGGCCCGCACCTGGTCGGCCACCTTCGAGTTGGGGCCGTCGGCGACGTCGCCGGCGATTTCGACGCCGCGGTTCATGGGCCCGGGATGCATCACCAGCTGGCCGGGGCGGACGCGCGCGCTCGTGACGCCCCAGAGCGCCGTGTACTCGCGCAGCGAGGGGACGTACGCGGCGCCCTCGGCCATGCGCTCCTTCTGCATCCGCAGGACGTAGACGACGTCGGCGGCGGCGATCGCGCCGATGTCGTGGCTGACCTCGACGCCGAGGCTGGCCGCGTCGCGCGGGATCAGGGTCGGCGGGCCGACCAGGGTGACGCGCGCGCCCATCAGGAGCAGGCCCTGGATGTTCGAGCGGGCGACGCGCGAGTGGGCGACGTCGCCGACGATGGCGACGTGCAGCGACTCGAGCGATCCTCTCGCGGCCCGCATCGTGTAGAGGTCGAGCAGGCACTGGGTGGGGTGCTGGTGACACCCGTCGCCGGCGTTCACGACGTGGGCGGCCGTGGCCTCGGTGACCCGGGCCGCGGCGCCGACCGACGGGTGGCGGATCACGATCACGTCGGGGTCGTAGGCCGAGAGCGTCTGCACGGTGTCGCGCAGCGACTCGCCCTTGTCGACGCTCGACCCCGACGCCTTCAGGCTGATGACGTCGGCCGAGAGCCGCTTCGCCGCCAGCTCGAACGACGAGCTCGTGCGCGTCGAGGCCTCGAAGAAGACGGTCATCACCGTGCGCCCGCGCAGCGTCGGCACCTTCTTCAGGTCGCGGTGCATGACCGACTCGAAGCCCTCGGCGGTTGCGAGGATCCGCTCGACGTCGTCGCGGTCGAGGTCGGCGACCGAGATCAGGTGGCGGCGCTGCTTCGGCGGATTCGGGGGATAGAGCTCCACGATGCTCCTATTCCGGGTGGATGAGCACGACGCGGTCGACCTCGTCGACCTCGAGCAGCTCGACGTTGACCCGTTCGCGGCGGGCGGTGGGCAGGTTCTTGCCGACGTAGTCGGGGCGGATCGGGAGCTCGCGGTGGCCTCGGTCGACGAGCACGGCGAGCTGCACCCGCTGCGGGCGGCCGTAGTCGAAGAGGGCTTCGATGGCCGACCGGATCGTCCGGCCCGTGTAGAGGACGTCGTCGACGATGACGACCGACTTGCCTTCGAGTGGGAAGTCGAGCCGGGTGGCCTTCACCACCGGCTGGGGATGGGCGCGCTGCTCGCCCGCCCGGACGGCGACGTCGTCGCGGTAGAAGGTGATGTCGAGCGCGCCGGTCGCGGGGGCGGCCCCTGCGAACTGCTCGATCAGGCCGCGCAACCGCTGCGCGATCGTGACGCCGCGGGTGTAGATCCCGACGAGGGCGAGCGCCGAGATGTCGGGATGGCTCTCGACGATCTCGTGGGCGATGCGGCGGAGGGTGCGCTGGAGGTCGTCCTCGTTCAGCAGCACGCGTTCGGCCTCTGTGGTCGACATACAACTCCTTCCCGGCCTCACTGGGCGCGGACTTAAAGGTGGCACTCAGCCGTGGCACCGCTCGCGGCGCCGGGACAGACCATACCAGCCTCCGCGGACGGACCGTCGTGGCCGCGGGTAGCGTTTCGGGCGTGGAGGAACTGCTCGCCGACCTCGCCCGCGCCCGGATCGGGGCGACGTTCAACCAGTACGCGGAGGCCGGCCCCGACGACGTCGCCGGCGCCGCCGAGGTGCGGATCTCGAACCTGCGCGCCTACCTGGCCGAGCGGGCCGGGGCCGACGTCGTCGCGCTGGGAGAGGCCGCCGGCTATCAGGGGATGCGCTGGTCGGGGATCGCGTTCACGTCCGAGCGCGACCTGGCCCGGTGGGGCGACCCGTACCGGCCGAGCTGTACGGCCCGGCGCTGGAGCGAGCCCTCGGGCACGATCGTGCACCGGGTGCTGGGTGAGCTCGGGGCCGAGCGGCGGGTGATCCTCTGGAACACGGTGCCGACCCACCCCCACCGGCCCGGCGAGCCGCTCTCGAACCGCCGCCCGGCCGTCTCCGAGGTCGAGGCGGGCGCCGCGTTCGCCCGCCGCCTGATCGAGCTCGTGCGGCCGGCGACCGTGGTGGCCGTGGGCCGGGTCGCCGAGTCCGTCCTCGGCGACGGGGCGACCTACGTGCGCCACCCCGCCAACGGCGGCGGCGCGGCGTTCGCCGCCGGAATGCGCGAGATCCTGGGCGACTGAATAAACGGGGTCAGACCCCGTTTATTCACGCTCCCGCGTCGCCGTGATGAGCGCCCATTCCAGCGAGTAGGCGAACTGGCCGCGGCCGTCCGCGACCTCGCGCTCGAGCCGGGCCAGGCCCTCTGCGTACTCGGCAGGCTCGAGCAGGTGCAGCGTCGAGATGTAGCGGCCGCGGACGCGCTCGAGGACGTCCTTCGGCTCCGCCCGCACCGGCTGGCTGATGCGCTCGGCGGCAGCGTCCTGGAAGCCCGCCACGCCCAGCTCCGCGGCGAGAACGCCGGGGTCGGGGAAGCGGGCGCCGTCGATGGAGGCGATCGACGGGAAGTACGGGTTCAGGAAGAAGCGCTCGAAGTGCTCCATCGCGAACGTCGCAATCGCCAGCCGCCCGCCGGGCGCAAGCACGCGGGCGATCTCGGCGAGGGCGGCCGGCCGGTCGACCAGCGTGTGGACGACCAGGTGCATGTGGGCGGCGTCGAACCAGCCGCCGGTGAACGGGAGCCGCTCGGCCGGCGCCTGCTTCCAGCCGATGCCCGCGGTGCCCGGCCGCTCCCGGGCGCGACGCAGCATCTCCGCCGAAGGGTCGACCCCCCACACCCGGCCGCCGCGCCGAGCCTTGGCGAACGCCGCGAACCTGCCGGTGCCGCAGCCGACATCGACGAGGCGGCGGAAGTCTCCGAGGAGAGCCAGCGTCCGCTCGGACAGGTCCTCCCACGCCCGTCCGGCCGGCCGCAGCCGGTCGTAGTCGCCCGCGAGCGGGTCGAAGTCGAGCGTCACCCGGCGGGGGCCGGCGCGGGCGCCGGCGGCGCGGCGGGCCGGTCGCCCTCGCGGACGAGCCGGGGACGGCCGCGCTCGGGCAGCGGCAGGTCGATCGCATCGAAGTCGCGCGGCACGACGGTGTCGGCGAACTCCGCGGTCGCCTCGGCGGCGATCTCGCGGCCCAGGTAGCGGGTGGAGATGTGGGTGAGGGCGAGCAGGTGCACGCCCGCGTCGCGGGCGAGCCGGGCCGCCTGGATCGCGGTCGTGTGTCCGGTCTCGGCCGCGCGGTCGCGCTCCTCCTCGAGGAAGGTCGCCTCGTGGATCAGCAGGTCGGCGCCGACCGCGGCATCGAAGAGCGGCCGGCAGGGGCGGGTGTCGCCGGAGAGCACGATCCGCCGCCCCGGCCGTCCAGGGCCGACGACGTCGGCGGCCGCGATGGTCTGGCCGGAGTCGAGCGTCACCGCCTCGCCGTGCTGCAGCTGCCCGAACATCGGCCCTTCGGGGACGCCGAGCCGGCGGGCGGCGTCGAGGTCGAACCGGCCCGGGCGCTCGTCCTCGATCAGCGCGTAGCCGAGGCTGCGGACGCCGTGATCGGTCGCGAACGCGGCGATCCGGTAGCCGTCGTGCGGGAGCTCGTCGCCCGGGCGCAGCTCGTCCAGCTCGAGCGGGAACGGCAGCCGTCCGATCACCGGGGCCATCGTCGCCATGAGCGCGCCGAGGCCGGCCGGCCCGTACAGCCGAAGCCGCGTCTCGCGGCCGCGCAGCCCGAACGTCTTCAGGAGCCCCGGCAGGCCGAGGAAGTGGTCGGCGTGACAGTGCGTGAGCAGGATCTCCTCGACGTCCACGAGCCCCGCGCCGGACCGCAGCATCTGCCGCTGCGTGCCCTCGCCGCAGTCCACGAGGATGCGATCGCCGCCGCGGCGGATGAGCGACGCGGCCAGCCCCCGCCGCGCTGTCGGCGCCGAGGCGGCCGTCCCCAGGAAGAGCACGCTCAAATCCATCGCGTGATTGTACGGGCGGGTGCCCGCCGGGGAACCGAGTCAGGCCGGCTCGGCGTCGCAGTACGAGTCGACCGGCCGCTCGTCGGCCGGATCGCTCATCACCGCGCGGGCGCGCCGCAGGAACACGTCGAGCCGGAACGGCGGCGGCTCGTTGCCGTCGACGACCAGGCGGAGCAGCCGCAGCGGCGCCGGTGCGGGCACGTCTGCCTCGTCGACCGGCACCCTCCGGGCCGCCCGCCACTCGTCCAGCGAGACCACCGTCGCCCCCGGCGCCGGCGCCAGCGCGATGTGCGGCGCCGCGCTCACGGCAGCACCAGCGTCTGGCCGGCGGCGATGCCGGCGTCGTGGAGGTCGTTGGCCTGCTCGATCCGGTAGACCGCGTCGCGCGGGTCGGAAGTCGGGTATGCGCGCAGCGCGATCGACCACAGCGTCTCCCCCGCCCGCACGGCGTGGTGCCGCGGATGCGAGGCGCCGCGGCTGCTGGGCGCCGCGTAGCTCATGACCAGCGCGAGCAGGACTGCGCTGGCTGCCAGGAGCGTCAGGAGGCGGCGGATGTCGAGGCGGGCGAACATGTGTTCGGTGATGGTAGCGAACAGGTGTTCGGTTGTCAAGGATGCAGGTGCGCGGCCTTGCGGACGCGGTTCGCGGCGCCCGTTAGGGTGGCGCCGTGCCCTCGCCGCCCGGCCCGTCTCCGCTCACGCTGCGCCTCGCAGATCGCAGCCTGCCCCTCGACGGCCCGCCCTGCATGATGGGCATCGTCAACGTGACGCCCGACTCGTTCTACGACCGCGGCGCCACGGCGGCACCCGCGTCCGCCGTCGCACGGGGCGTCGAGCTCGTCCGCGCCGGTGCCGGGATGGTCGACGTCGGCGGCATGACCGCCCAGCCGGGGCGCGTCCTCACCGAGGACGAGGAGATCGCCCGTGTCGAGGATGTCGTCGCGGTGCTCCGCGCACAGCTCGACGTGCCGATCTCGATCGACACCTACCGGGCCCGGGTGGCCGACGCCGCCCTGCGCGCCGGCGCCGACATCGTGAACGACCACACCGGGCTGACCGATCCCGGGATGGCGGCCACGATCGCGGCCCACCGCGCCGGCCTGGTCGTCACCCACCTCTCGCTCGAGCCGAAGCAGGTGCAGGAGCGCCGCCACGCCGTCTCGGTGGACGACATCGCCGACTTCCTCGTCACGCGCGCGGAGACCGCCCGCGCCGCCGGGGTCGATGCGGCGTCGATCCTGATCGATCCCGGCCTCGGGTTCGGGAAGGACACCGCGACCGACCTGCGCACGCTGGCCGAGCTCCCCCGCCTCGCCGCCCTCGGCTATCCGCTCCTGCTGGCGCCGTCACACAAGGAGGTGACGGCCGAGCCGCTCGGGCTCGAGGAGTCGTCGCTGGAAGGCACGGCGGCGGTCGTGGCGCTCGCCGCCTACCTCGGCGTGGCGGTGCTGCGCGTCCACGACCTGCCGTTCATGGCGCACGTGGCCCGGATGGCGTGGCTCGTGCGGGATCAGGCCGCGGGCGCGACGAGCTCTTCGGCGAAGAACGAGGGCAGGAACGCCCCGTCGCGGTAGATGACCTCGCCGTCGGCGTGGATCTCGCCGCCGGAGCGCAGGTCGCAGACCATGTCCCAGTGCAGGCCGGAGCGGTTGACGCTGCCCGTGTCGGGATAGCCCGCTGCCGAGCGCCATGTGGCACGGTGCCGCCGATCTTCTCGTCGAAGAGGATCTGGCGGGTGAACTCGGTGACGCTGTAGTTCGTGCCGATCGCGAACTCGCCCAGGACCGAGGCGCCCTCGTCCATGCGCGAGCATCTGGTCGAGGTACTCGCCGCCGACCTCGGCCTCGGAGCGCACGACGCGCCCGTCCTCGAAGCGCAGGCGCACGTCCTCGCACCTCGCGACCGCCCATGACCGCCGGGAACGAGAAGCGGACGTCGCCCGAGGTCTCCGTCTCGAGCGGCGCCGGTGAAGATCTCGCCGTCGGGGAAGTTGCGCTGCCCCGCGCGACGCGATCCACGTGCGGCCGGCGACGCCGACGGTGAGGTCGGTGTCCTCGGCGACCACGCGCAGGGTGCGCACGTCGGTCATCATGTCGGCCAGCGTCGCGCAGCCTGCCGGCGATAGGCTCCGCCAGGCCGCGACCGGGTCGTCCAGGTGCAGCCAGCCGGCGCCGGTAGACGAAGTCGTCGTACGCGTCGAGCGACATGTCGGCGTCCTGGGCGAACGCGTCGCACGGGTAGGCGGTCACGCACCAGCGCAGGTCGCCCGCGGCCGAGCGCTCCATGAAGCGGCCGCATGACCGGCTGGGCCGCGCGCGACCGGCGCGCCAGCTTGGCGGGGTCGATCCCGGAGAGCTCGCGCGTGTTCCAGGCGCCGATGATGGCGATGCGCGCGTCGATCGCCTCCATCTCCTCGAGCGCGTACGGCGGCAGGTGGTCGAGCTGGGCGTCGCCGGCGGCGCCGAGGTAGGCCTCGTCGACGCCCTGCACCGAGGCGCGCACGTGCGGGATCGCTCCGGCGGCGATCACCGCGCGGACGATCTCGACGATCAGCGGCTCGGCCAGCTCCGGCCCCTGGATCATCACGAGGTCGCCCTCGCTTCACGCCGGTCGAGTAGTTGACGACGACGTCGGCCAGCCGGCGCACGCGGGGGTCGGTCACAGGAACTGCCCGTCCCGGTAGATGATCTCGCCGTCGGCGTGCACCTCGCCGCCGGCGCGCAGGTCGCAGACCATGTCCCAGTGCAGGCCGGAGCGGTTGCTGCCGCCGGCCTCGGGGAACGCCATGCCGAGGGCGACGTGGCACGTGCCGCCGATCTTCTCGTCGAAGAGCGTGTCGCGGGTGCCCGTGCGGATCTCGTCGTTCATGCCGAAGGCGACCTCGCCCAGGTAGCGGGCGCCCTCGTCCATGTCGAGCATCTGGCTGAGGAAGCGCGCCGCCCTTCGTCGCCTCCTCGCGGACGACCTTGCCCTGCTCGAACCAGAGCCGGACGCCGGCGACGTCGTTGCCGTTGTAGGGGGCGTCCAGGCTGAAGCGCGATATGGCCCTTCGTGGCCGCCTCGACAGGGCTCGTGAAGACCTCGCCGTCGGGGAAGTTCTGGTGGCCGTCCGCGTTCATCCACCTGCGGTCGGAGACGTCGATCGTGAGGTCGGTGTCCTCGCCGACGATGCGCAGCTGCCGCACCTGCTCGAGCCGCTTCGCGATCCGGTCCTGGCGCTCGGACTGCGCCCGCCAGAACGCGATCGGGTCGGAATCCTCGAGGTGGCCCGCCGAGTAGACGAAGTCCTCCCACTCGGTCAGCGACATCCCCGCCTCCTGCGCGGCAGCGTCGCAGGGGAAGGCCGTGCCGCACCAGCGCACCTCGCCCTCGGCCTCGCGCTCGAAGAACCGCTCGAAGAGCTCCCGCGTGGCCGCCGACCGGATCGCCTGCCGGTCGGGGCCGATCCCGCTGGCGTAGCGGTTGTTGCGCTGTCCCCAGACGCTGAGCGCCCGGGTCGGTGCCTCGATCTCGATCCGGTCGAGCTTCGTGATCGTCCGCAGCTGCTCGTCGCTGGCCTCGGAAAGGAACGCCGCCTGGGCGCGCTCGAGCCGCGGCCGCACCATCGGATGGCCGCCGAGCTCGGTGACCTTGCGCACCACCTCGACGAACAGCGGTTGCGCCAGGGCCGGACCGTCGATCAGGACGGTGTCGCCCTCGCCGACCTCGAGCGAGTAGCGGCACAGCAGGTCCGCCAGCGTGGTCAGTCGGGGGTCGCGCACCGGAGCGGGATACTAGCCACGGTTGGCTTCGGGTGGTGAATCCCCGGAGAACTCAGCGGGACGAGAGCACCGCGTCCAGGATCCGGCCGGCGCCGAACCGTACCGGGATCGTCCGCCACGAGCCCGGTCTCGCGCTCGGTCTGGGCGATGGCGGCGCGGGCCGCCTCCTCGTCGATCCGGTTCGTCTTCAGGGCCACCGCGACGACCGGGGCCGGGCGCACGTGCCGCGCCATCCGCACCTGGTCGTCGATCAGCTCGGCCAGGTCGCGGATCGGGATAGCGGGGGTCGCCCTCGATGAGCTCGCGGCCGGGCTCGTGCACGAACACCATCGCGTGCGGCGCGGAGCCGTGCAGGAGGCCCAGCGTGACGCCCGAGTAGTACGGGTGGTTGAGGGAGCCCTGGCCCTCGATCCAGAGGATGGCGCCGTCGCCGCCGCGGGCGTGGCCCTCGACGACGAGCTGCTCCGCCGCGCCGGCGACGAAGTCGGACACGACCTGGTCGACGGCGATCCCCCAGCCGGCGATCGCGATGCCCGTCTGGCCGGTGGGCACGAACACCGACCCGAGGCCGCGGCGGCGCGTCTCGCGGTCGAGCTCGAGGCAGACGGTCATCTTCCCGAGGGCGCAGTCCGACCCGACCGTGAGGACGACGTGTGCCTTCGTCTCCAGGTTCGCGCCGGTCGGAACGTCCAGGCCGTCGGGCACCTTGCGCAGGTCGCGCACCGAGACGCCCCTGGCGGCGGCGGCGCCCGCGATCTCGGCGTCGTCGGAGAGGAACTCGTGGAGGCCGCTCTCGACGTCGAGCCCGAGCTCGATCGAGCGCAGGATGCCGCGCCGGAAGACCGGCGGCAGGTGGCCGCCCGCGGGCGCGACGCCGACGAGGAGCGTCGTCGGGCCGAGCGCCATGGCGGCGTCGATGTCGGCCACGACCGGGACGTCCGACGCGAGCCCGGGCACGTGCTCGGCCGCCGACGGTGCCGGCGCGGGTCGAGTCGATCACGGCCACGGTGGGCGTCTCGGCGTAGCGCATGACACCGGTGGCGGTCTTCGCGTCCTCGTCGAAGCACCCCTCGGCGAGGACGGCGTACCGCTTGCTGCTCACGGCCACGGCTCCAGCGGCGTCACGCCCAGGCCGGGCCCGTCGCCGGGCACGACCCGGCCGTCGACGAGCCGAAGGCCGGTGTGGCTGTCGTTCTTGTTCAGCAGATGGCCGTCGAGGTCGACGACGTCGACGAGCGGTGAGATCTGGGCGGCCTGGGCGATCCCGAGCGACGACTCGTTCATGCAGCCGAGCATGACCGTGAGCTCGAGGCCGCGGGCGGCGTGGATCATGCGCACGGCCTCGCGGATGCCGCCGGACTTCGTGAGCTTGATGTTCACGCCGTCGGCGATCTCGGCGCAGCGGGCCACGTCCGGGAGCGTGTGGCAGCTCTCGTCGAGGACGATCGGGATCGAGAGCGAGCTGTCGTGCAGGCGGCAGTAGCCGGAGCGGTCCTTCGCCGGCAGCGGCTGCTCGATCAGCTCCACGCCGAGCGCCTCGAGCTCCGGCACGAGCTCGACCGTGGAGTGCACCGTCCAGGCCTCGTTCGCGTCGACCCGGATCAGCGAGTCCGGCGCCTCCGCACGCACCGTGCGCACGCGCTCCAGGTCGGCGGGGCCGCCCACCTTGATCTTGAGGGCGTGGTACGCCGATGCCGCGGCGGCCCGCCGGGCCGTGCCCTCCACCGTGTCGATCGAGATCGTGTAGCTGGTCGGCGGCGGGGCCGGGTCGAGGCCGAGGATGCGCCAGAGCGGCTGGCCGCAGACCTTCCCCAGCAGGTCGTGCAGCGCCCCGTCGACGGCGCACTTGGCGGCCATCTCGCCGGGGATCTCGCCGACGCGGCCGAGGATCGCCTCGATCGCGAGCGGGTCGTCGCCGAGCAGGGGCTCCACCTGGCCGAGGAAGCGCATCGCGCTCTGCGATCGACTCGTCGTAGTGGTTGTCCGGCGCGCCCTCGCCGTAGCCGACGAGGTCGCCGTGGCGGATCGCAACCTGCACCACCTCGGAGCTCGTGTCGGCGCTGCGTGAGATGACGAACGGCTCGGAGTATTCGAGCTCGAAGACGCGGCAGGAGAGCTCCACGCGCGCCAGCCTATCCGACCCGCGGGCTCTGCGATGATGGCTGGATGGCGGCCGGGATCCGAGACGTCGCGGAGGGCCTGTGGGTCTGGCGGGTGGACTATCCGGACTGGCACCCGGGCGCCGGCTGGCCGCGCACCGTCACCTCGACGTGCGTCGAGTCAGGCGGCGAGGTCGTGCGGTGCATCGATCCGCTCGCTCCGCGGCGAGGACGCCGGCGAGGTCTGGGCGCGGCTCGACGCGCGGCCGCCACGCGTCGTCGTCGTCCTCAAGCCCGATCACGTCCGCGACGTCGACCTCTTCGTGCGCCGCTACGGCGCGCGCGGCGTACGGGCCGTACCTGTTCTGGCGCGACAACATCCCCGAAGCCGAGCTGGAGGGGATCGAGCCGGGCAGCGAGCTGCCCGGCGGGCTCGTCGCGCTCTACGACGGGCGCGGGCCGCAGCGAGACGCCGCTGTGGCTGCCCGAGCAGCGGGCGCTCGTCTTCGCGGACGCGCTGACGGCGCCCGGGCGGCGAGCTGCTCGTCTGGGCGCACGCCGTGGCACGAGGAGCGGGTGCTGCCGGCGCTGCGGGCGCTGCTCGAGCTGCCCGTTCGAGCACGTGATCGTCTCGCACGGCGAGCCGGTGCACGACCGGGCCGCCTTCGAGCGCGCGCTGACGCTGCCGCCGTTCACCGAGTGACGACCCGGTAGAATCCGCCCCCTGCAAGCGCGCCTGTAGCTCAGGGGATAGAGCGTGCGCCTCCGGAGCGCAAGGCCGTAGGTTCGATTCCTACCAGGCGCATTCGGGCAGTTCGAGCGATTTGGCTCCGCGCCGCCGAGGCGCTCGTGGTGGCCGCAGGATTCCTGGAACGACGGATCGCGGCCGATAAGCTTTTCCGTGTGACGAGACCACCGCTTGACCCGGAGCGAGGAGCGGAAGCGGCCAGGAACCTCAGGTCCTCGGGCTCACCGGCATCCTCATCGAAGCTGCAGAGCGCGAGAAGGGGGCAAGAGAACTCCCGTCAACGCGGTCCTTGCCCACCGCCTCTGCAACAGGATCGACTATTCGATAGCCGTTGGGCGGCCATACGCGAGAGATCTCGAGCGGGTCAGAAAGGCTCGCGAGGCGGCCGCCGCGAGCTAGTGCGCCGACGCTTTCTGACGCAGTGCACTCATCGCTCCTACGCAGACACCGGCGGCGATGAGTTCGCGGGGTTCTGGCAGTCCATCCAGCGAGGCTGTCCATGCCCTGGACCCAAGGAGGCCGAGATGTCGGAACTGTCCGCCCCGGAGCGATCTGTGGTGAAGTCGGTCACGCTCGATCGACCGGCGAGCGAGGTGCACGCGTTCCTGTCGGAACCGGCGAACTGGCCGCGGTGGTGCGTCATCAACATCCTCGCGATCGAACCGAGCCGTCACGCGGGCTGGTGGACGATCACGACTCCCGACGGGCCTGCCGAGATCCGTATTCACGCCGATCCCCTCACCGGGATCATCGATCACGAGTTTCGTGACCCGGACGAGCCGGGGGAGGTCGCCGTCGTTCCAGCCCGCGTGGTCGCCAACGGACGCGGAGCGGAGTTCTCGATGACGATCTTGCAGCCACCCGGCCTGGACGACGCCGAGTTCGAACGCCAGCTGCAGCTCATCGGGACGGAGCTGGGCGTCCTCAAGGACGTGCTCGAGCAGCCCCTCTGAACCGCGTTCGGTACCTCAGGCGTCGTGCGTTCCGCGCAGTCCCCCGCGCAGCCCCGACCACCATCGCTGCAGGCCGGCCAGGTACGCCTGCATGCCGGCGGGGGCGAACGCCTCGGTCGCGGCCAGCGCGTCGCTGATCCACAGCGTCTCGTCCTCGGGGTCGAGCGCCTCGACGGCGTCGACCGGCACCTCCAGCACGCGCGTGCGGAACGTCCCGCTGAGCGCGAACACCGCGTCGGGGTGGTCGTGGGCCGACCCGTAGCGGACGTACTCCACGACTCCCACGCGGCGATCGCCTGCGCGGACGTCGAATCCCTCGCAGTGCCCGAGCCAGTACTCGCGATCCTCGGCCATGGTGCCTCCCATTCGCCCCGTGGGCTGCACGCCGAAGACTACCCCCGCGGGCGCCTCTCCCTACTGTTCCACGGTCACAAGCCGCAGCCCCCGCCGGCGGATGCCGCGGATGATGCGGGGGAGCGCCCGAATCGTGGCCGTCCGGTTGCCGCCGCCGTCGTGCATGATCACGATCGAGCCCGCCTCGACGTGGCGAGAGCACCGACCGGACGATGCCCTTCGCGGTGCGCCCCGGCGCCCAGTCGCGCGGGTCGACAGACCACAGCACCACCCGGCAGCCGAGGCTGGACGCGATCGCGACGACCCGATCCGACCAGCCCCCTCCCGGCGGCCGGAACAGGGTCGGATGCACGCCCTCGGAGATCAGCGTGCGCCGGGCGCAGCCCGATCTGGGCGCGGACGACGCCCGGGCGCTGCTCGCCGAACGGCGGCGTCAGCGGGTGGCTCCAGGAGTGGTCCTCGACGAAGACGCCGTGCTGGCGCCGCTCCGCGGCGATGATGCCCGGGGAAGTGCTCGGCGAGGTTTCCGACGGTGAAGAACGTCGCCCGTGCATTGAGCCGGTGCAGGATCGCGAGGATGCGCACGGTCTGCCCCGGCCACGGCCCGTCGTCGAACGTGAGCGCGACCGCCTGCGGCACCCGCGGCGGCCCGGTCGGCCGGAATGCGGTCGAGGCGACCTTGCCCGAGATGTTCCCGCGCACCGTCACCTCCAGGCCGGGGACACGGCCGAGCGTGTACTCCGGGTCGGCCGGCTCGCCGCCGGGGACGGGGATGCGGCGCACGGTCACAGGCTCGGTGCGGTCGGGGCCTGGCACGAGCCGCAGGCTGTCGCCGGAGCGCAGCGGCTCTCCGCCAGGGAGCGGCGCGCCGTTCACGAGCACCCGGCCGGGATAGCGGCCGGTGGCGATCGTCACGCCGGCCACGTCGACCAGGTCGCCCGGGCGCGGCCGAAGGCCCAGGTCGCGCGATCGCGTCGGCGAGCGTCGAGCCTGCCACCGCCTGGCGCACCGCGCCGTCGACGTGAAGCTGCGAGCGGCGGCGGCTGGTCGGCGACCGTCGGCGCCCGCCAGCCTGCGGCCACCAGCACGACGCAGACCAGCGCCGCGCGCGATCCGATACGACCGATCCGTGCCATCCCTGCATGGTGCCCTACCCACGTCCAGGCGGATCTGCGTCCGTCGCGTGTCAGGTGTGTCACGGAGCGCCGGCGGCCCGCAGGGCGCGGAACCGCTCGGTGACCGCCTCGGTGAGCCGTTCGGGGCTCGAGTCGACGGTGTGCACGCCGCGGCGGCGGATCCCCGCCAGAGCCGCTCCGCGGTCCTCGATCACCTGGGTCGCCACGCCGCG
This sequence comes from uncultured Actinomycetes bacterium, assembly GCA_963746115.1. GTDB lineage: Bacteria > Actinomycetota > Thermoleophilia > Gaiellales > JAICJC01 > JAICJC01. Next base: position 252,478 of record CAVVAA010000001.1, read on the forward strand.
CTCGTAGAGCGTCCCGGCGTCGACCACGGGCTGGGCGGCGAGCTCGGTCAGCTCGGCGTCGCGGATCGACGCGAACACCACGATGTGCCGGCGGGCGAGCGTGCCGAGCAGCGCGGCGAGGCGGTCGTCGGTCTGCGCGTAGAGCGCGTCGGAGAAGACGACGACGAGCGCGCGGCGGCGGGACATGCGCACGAGCGCCGGCGAGACATGTGCGCCAGTCCGGCTCGACGAGCTCCGGCTCGATCGGCGCGACCACGTCGACGCACGCGGCGCAGCTGTCCGGGCCGGGCCGACGGCGCCAGCGTCGCCAGCGGCCGGTCGCCGAGAACGCGACCAGGCCGACCGCGTCGCCGAACTCGCGGGCGACGGCGGCCAGCATCACGGCCGCGTTCACGGAGCGGTCGATCTTCCCCAGCCCCGTCGCCGCCCGCGCCGTGCATCAGCCGACCCGCCTCGAGGGCGAGGATGAGCGTCTGCCCCCGCTCCGGCTGGTGCTGAGCGACGACCGGCCGGCCGCGGCGAGCGGTCGCCTTCCAGGCGATGCGGCGGTACTCGTCGCCGCGGACGTACTCGCGCAGGCTCTCGAACTCGCGCGCCGGTCGTCTCGCCGCGGATCAGCCGCTCGCCGGCCGGCCGCCGCCCCGGCGGGAGCAGGGTCGCGTCGCGCAGCTGGATCACGTCCGGCCACGCGACCGCCTCGACCGCCGTCTCCGGGTGGCTGCGCTCGCGGAAGGCGACCCCGAGCGGGCCGAGCACGCGCACGTCGGCGGCCGCGAAGCGCACGGGCCCGCGCCGGCGCGGCACGGCGTGCACCGCGAGGACGCGCTCCTCCCCGGCGCCGAGATCGAGGTCGACGCGGTCAGGCGTCAGGCCGACGTCGGCCGGGGCGGCATCGGCGACCGTCACCCGCCGCGCCGGCCCGGAGTTCCGGATCAGCAGCGGCACGGGGTTCTCGCGGCCGATCGAAAGCGGCGGCGGCGGCTCCCGCTCGAGCGCGATGTGCCCCGGGTCGGCAGCCAGCCAGTCGGCCAGCACGATCCCGGCGGCGAGCGCGTTTGCGACCACGAACCCGAGCACGGCCTGGCCGGCGGCTGCCGCGAGCAGCGTCACGGCGCCGGCGGCTGCGAAGAGACCCAGGCCGCGGAGGGTGATCACCGTGGCACGGGCACGGCCGCGAGCGCCGACGCGATCACGTCGTCGGGCGAGCGGCCGCCGAGCTCGGCGTCGGCCGAGAGCACGATCCGGTGGCGCAGCACGGCGGGTGCCAGCGACTGGAGGTCGTCCGGGGTGACGAAGTCGGCCACGCGGGCGGCGGCCATCACCTTGGCGGCGAGCACGAGTGCGATCGCCCCGCGCGGGCTGGGCCCCACGATCACGTCCGGCGACGCCCGCAGCCAGGCCGACACGTGGGCGACGTAGCCGAGCACATCGTCGTGGACGACCACCGCCGCGGCCTCCTCCTGCATCGCGAGGGCCTCGGCCGGCGTGATGATCGGCTCGACGGCGCCGAGGGCGCGATCGAGCTCGCGCGGCCGAAAGCCGGCCTGGTAGCGGCGCAGGATCTCGGTCTCGGCGGCCGGATCGGGATAGCCGAGCAGGAGTTTCAGCAGGAAGCGGTCGAGCTGTGCCTCGGGCAGCTGGTAGGTGCCCTCGAACTCGATCGGGTTCTGGGTCGCGCAGACGACGAACGGGCGGGGCAGGTCGAGCGTGTCGCCCTCGATCGTCACCCGCCCCTCCTCCATCGCCTCGAGCAGGGCGGCCTGCGTCTTGGGCGGCGTCCGGTTGATCTCATCGGCGAGGATCAGCGACGCGAACACCGGCCCGCGGCGGAGCTCGAACGTGCCGTCGGAGGGCCGGTAGACGAGCGTGCCGGTGAGGTCGGCCGGCATCAGGTCGGGCGTGAACTGGATCCGGGCGAAGTCGAGCCCCGCGATGCGGGCGAGCGTGCGCGCGAGCAGCGTCTTCGCGGTGCCCGGCGGGCCCTCGAGCAGGACGTGGCCCTCGAGCACGAGTGCCGCCAGCAACCCGTCGATGGTCTCGTCGTTGCCGACGACGACGCGATGAAGCGCCTCCCTGCCACGCCCGAAGAAGTCAGCGATCGCCACCGGTCACCCTCCTCGTGATTTCCTCGATGCGGGCACATGCTCGCACGGCGACCCCCGGCGGACGCGGCGGACTCGAGCTGGACGAGCGCGTCCTCGGCCGGTTCGGTCAGGCCGCCCAGATGGGCCCGGTAGGCGTGCGCGAGCGGTCCGGTCGCGGCGGCCAGGCGCCCGGCCGAGCGGTGCATCCCTGCCAGCGACCGGACGAGCTCGACGGTCGTTCGGGTCGTCGTGCCCGCGTCGGGGGCCACGGGACCGAGGCGGCGGGCCGCGGCCAGGGCGGCCAGGATCGCGATCGCCGCGACCTCGATGATCTCGAGCTGCACCCACCGGGGCAGGAAGGCCAGCGAGCCGAGCGTCGGCGAGCCGCCCTGGTGGAACGCGTCGATGCCGACGGGCCCATCCCCGGCGGCCCGCCGCCAGCGGAAGCGCGATCGCGAGGCCGTCGCCGGCGATGCCCGCGTTCGTCAGCAGGCGCGGCTGGGAGACCGCGAAGACACTTCCCCTCCCCACCGGCACGAGCGCCACGGCGGCGGCGTCGCGGCTGCCGACGAGGGCGACGGAGCCGCGCGGAAGCCGGCCGAACGTCGCCGCAACGGTCACGCCATCCGCGGAGAGGCCGGGGAACGCCCGCCTGCCGGTGGCGTTCGGACGGACCTCCGCGGGCGGGCCGAAGCCCAGGCCGAGCGCCTCGGTGAGCGGGTCGCGGTGGTCGGTCGCGAGCAGGAGGACGGCGCCCGCGCGGATCGACCGCACCCACGCCGCCGCCTCGTCGTGGCTGAACGACCGTGGCTCCACCGACACGATCAGGCCATGGTCGGGGATCGTCGGCGAGAGCCGCTCGTCGACGCCGAACCCGGCGGCGCGCAGGCCGGCGCCGAGCCCGGACAGGCCCAGCGTCCCGTGGCCGTCCAGGCGGTACGGCGGCCCGGCGGTGCGCGGCGACTGCACGAGCAGGCCGATGCCGGCGGCGGCGACCGCGAGCAGCGCCGCCCCGATCCAGACGTCCCGCGACCGCCTCACGCGAGCATCGCCTCGGCCAGGGCGTCGGCGCGGCGGACGTCGTCGGCGGCGACCGGGGCGTCGCCGTAGACGGCGCCCTCGAAGAGCCGGGTGCAGTCGGCGAGGGCATTCGCCTGCGGCGAGGCGGGGCCGAGTGCCCGGACGAACCCCCAGTTCGTGCGGCCGGGCCGGTAGCGCCACCCGCGCCTCCGCCCGAGTTCCCCAAGCGCGCCGGCGTAGAGCATCCGCAGCGCCGCGCGGGGGTCGGCGTCGGCCAGCCGGAGGGCCTCGGCGCGCGTCGCCGCATAGCCCGCGACAATCGGTTCGTGCGCGTCCTCCGGGGACGTTCCCCGCCCCCTCCGCGGCAGCATTCGCACGGCGAGCGCCACGGCGCCCGCCACCAGCAGGGCCAGAGCCCCGAGCCGGATCAGCCCGGCGATCGACGAGGCGTGCAGGTCGAGGCCCGACCCGAGACGGTCGCCCAGCCAGCGCAGGAACCGGGCCAGCAGGCTGGGGCCGCCGCCGTTCGACGGATGGAAGAGGGTCGACCGGGCGGCGGCCCGGGCATGGTCGAGGCCCGGCCCGACGCGGTCGGCCGCCTCCCCGACCCGCGCCAGCTCGGCGGGCGCTGTCAGCGAGGCGCCCCGGCGACGGGCGCAGCGGGCAGCGCGTCGAGCATCGCAGCGATGTCGGATCCGTCGTGGCGCATGCGCAGGTCGAAGTAGAGCAGGGCCATCAGCAGGGCAGCAACGGGGGCCACCAGCACCCGCGCCGTGATCGTCAGCGCGTCGCCGATCGCGGTCGTCGCCGAGACGTGGAGGCCGAACAGGCTCGCGGCCGCGGTCGGGGCCGCGGCGAGCACGCCCGTGGCGACGCCGGTGATCATCGTGCCGAGGATCAGGTAGCCCAGGACGCGCCAGTACGACCCCTGCACGAGGTTGCGGCTGCGGCCCATGGCCGCGAAGAACGTCCGCCGCTCGACGACGACGACCTGGCCGACGAGCTGGAACCACACGATCAGCAGCAGGAAGGGCACGAAGAACAGGACGATGGAGAGGCCGGCGAGCACGTAGGCGAGGCCCACCGAGAGCACGAGGCCGCCGAGCATCGGCGCCAGCCGCCGCCACACGCTCGTCACCGTTGGGTCGACGCCGGTGCGCACGTCCGTGACGACCAGCGTCGCCACCCCGGGAGTGACGCCCGCGAGCACCGCCGTCTGCAGGAACACGCCGATCAGCCCCCACGGCCGCGGCGCCAGGGTGAGCAGGCCGAGCGGCACGACGGCGACCGCCATCGCCACCGCCAGCGAGACGAAGTGGCGGCGGTAGATCAGCAGGGCGAGGTCGAGCGCGCGGCCGATGTCGAGCGGGCGCTGTGGCTGCGTGCTCATCCCCTGGCCTGCCCCGGGAGCGTCTGGGTGGCCGCGCGGACGACGTACTCCTCCTCGCCCATCCCCTCCGGCCGCGGCCAGAACGGCTCGATCCGCTCGCAGATCCGCGCGGCGAGGGCCGCGCGCGGCTCCGGTTCGATCTGGGCGGCCCGGCGCCGGTAGGCGACCGCCACGGCCATGAGATCGGCCGGGATCGGGTCGCGCTCCGCGTCGGCGACCGCATCGGTAAACGTGCCCGCGAACCCCGCGGCGGCGTCGCCCTCGGCGAGGCGGACGACGATCGTGCCGGCGGCCATGTCGCCGAGACGGCGGCAGTCCTGCGAGACCATCGCGCAGATCCCGCCGACGACGTAGGCGAGCGGCAGGAAGTCGATGATCCGGATCAGGTTGCGCACGGCCGACTCCTGCAGGCCCACGGGCTCGCCGGTCGCGCAGACGACGCGCAGCCGCAGGGCGGCCTTGCCCGGCGTCGATCCGCGCCGGAGCCACTCGAGCAGCAGGAAGTAGCCCACCGGCGTGAGCGTCGCCCCGCCGATCGCGACGGCGATGGCGATCGGCCCCGTGATCGCGCCGGCTGCGGTGAAGAGCCCGAACAGGATGCCGAACACGATCAGCGCGTCGATCGCCTGCGCGAGCATGCGGCTGCCGACGCCCGCCAGCTCGTAGGCGACGGTCACGCGCTCGGGGGTGGAGATCTCGATCCGGTGGTCCAGCATCGCCCTTGGCGTCCGATACCCTCGAGTGACGATGGTCTCGAACCCTCGAGCGATGATATCGGCGGATCCCGAGCGAACCTGGAGCGCGACGCGGGCGCCGCTCTGGGACGAGCTCGCCGGCCTGGTCGCACGCGCGGGCCGCGACCAGCGCGCCCTCTCGGCCGACGAGGTGGGGCTGCTCGCCCGCCGCTACCAGCAGGCGGCGGCCGACCTGGCCCGGCTCCAGGCCGAGCAGCCCGGGTCGCCCGTGCTCCCGCGGCTGAACGATCTCGTTGCCCGGGCGCACGCAGTGCTCTACCGGCCGGCGCGAGCGCCGCTGCGCGCGGCCGCCCGGTTCCTGTGGATCGGATACCCCCGGGCGGTCTGGGACCTGCGCCGGCTGATCCTGGCAGCGGCCCTCTTCCAGGTCGCGATCGCCGTCGGCGGGTTCGTGTGGGCGCTGGCCGACCCGGCCACGGCGGGGAGCTTCCTGCCGCCCGACCTGCGCGACGCCGGCCACCGCGCCCACCACGCCATCCCCGCCGGCGTGATGGTGCCGACGTCGGTGGCGATCTGGTCGCACAACATCGTCGTCAGCTTCTTCGACTACGCCGGCGGCATCCTGTTCGGGCTGGGCACGATCTACAGCCTCTACATGAACTCGATGCTCCTGGGCGTGCTGTCGGGGGTCGAGAACCAGCATGGCGCAAACGGCCTCTACTGGTCGCTGATCGTGCCGCACGGCGTGATCGAGCTGACGGCGTTCACGATCGCAGCCGCCGCGGGGCTCTCGCTCGCCGATGCGCTCGTGCGCGCCCGCCCGCGCCCGCGCGCGGAGGTGCTGCGAGAGCACGGCCGCCGCTCGGTGGCGGTCGTGCTGGGGACGATCCCACTGCTCGTCGTCGCCGGGACCATCGAGGGCTTCGTGACGCCCTCGTCGGCGTCGATCCCGGTCAAGCTCGCGGTCGCGCCCATCTCGGGGGCGCTGCTCGCCGTCTACCTGCTGCGGGGCCGCCCGGGGGCTGCGTATAGCCGGTTCGGCAAGTAGAATGAGCGGCGTGGATGCCCTGCCCGCGATCGTGAGCTGCGATGCCGAACCTGCCCCGGATCCCGAGGACAGTACGTCGGCGAGACCGCGCGCCTCAGCGTCCGGCGGAGCGTTCCGAGCCGCAGTTCGTTGAGATCGCGGCCGCCGGCCTGCGCTGGCTGAACATCGAGGCGCCGACCGCCGTCGAGACGGCGTGGCTCGCCCAGCACTTCGACTTCCACGAGCTCGACCTCGAGGACGTGCTGTCGACCCGGCAGCGGCCGAAGATCGACGAGTACGAGGAGTACCTGTTCATCGTGCTCCACGTGCCCTACTTCAACAAGGTGCGCGGGCGCCTGGATGCCGCCGAGCTGAACGTGTTCGTGGGCAGCGGCTTCGTCGTCACGCTCCCGAACATCGCCCTGAAGCCGGTGGGCCGGCTGTTCTCGCAGCTCGAGGCCAACAGCGAGCGGCGCGAGCAGTACTTCTCGAAGGGCTCGGGTTACGTGCTCTACGAGATCCTCTCCGAGCTGTTCGACTACTGCTTCCCGATCCTGGACAAGATCGGCTTCAAGCTCGACCGCCTGACCGAGGCGATCTTCACCGAGCGCCGCTCCGAGGAGGTCGTGCGCGACATCTCCGACGTGAAGCAGGAGATCGTCGCCTACCGCAAGGTCATCAAGCCGGAGCGCTCCACCCTGCGCCTGCTCGAGCGGTCGCGGACGCGCTACCTGCCGGAGGACCTCGAGGTCTACTTCGACGACGTCGTCGACAAGGCGGAGCGGATCTGGGACCAGCTCGACAACTACAAGGAGGTCGTCGAGGCGCTCGAGACGACCAACGAGTCGGTCATCGCGCACAAGCAGAACGACATCCTGCGGATCCTCACCATCTTCTCGGTGATCCTGCTGCCGCTGACGCTGATCACCGGAATCTTCGGAATGAACTTCGGCCACATCCCGTTCAGCCGGGAGTACCACGGGTTCGTGATCACGGTCGCGATCATGCTGACCGTCGCGAGCTGCCTGCTCGGCTACTTCCACTGGAAGCGCTGGATATGACCGATCCGCTGTGGGCGCCCTGGCGGCTCGAGTACGTCCAGGGCGGCGCAGACGCGGACGGCTGCATCTTCTGCGCGGCTGCGGCCGACGCCGGGCACGACCTGGTCGTACGCCGGGGCGAGCACGCCTACGTGCTCATGAACCTGTACCCGTACTCGAACGGGCACCTCATGGTGGCGCCGTACCGCCACCTGGCCGGGCCCGGGGATCTGGACGAGGCCGAGCGGGCGGAGATGTGGCGGCTGCTCGACGAGGGCGTGCGGGCGCTGACCGCGGCCATGTCGCCGCACGGGTTCAACGCCGGCCTGAACCTGGGCCGGGTGGCCGGCGCGGGCGTCGAGGGCCACCTGCACCTGCATGTCGTCCCCCGCTGGAACGGCGACACCAACTTCATGCCCGTGCTCGCCGACGTGAAGGTGATGCCCGAGCACATCACCCGCACTGCCGAGAAGCTGCGCGCCGCCTGGCCGTGAACCGGGGTCAGACCCGCCCCAAACCTGTCACAGCGGTGTCACGCGGACCGTTCGGGGTCAGACCCCGGTTTCCGGCCCGCCAAGAGGGTCTGAACCCTTTGGCGGGGAGGGCAGGCGCTTCGCCTGGCCGTAGAAGCGGGGACTGTCCCTGCAGGGGACAGTCCCCTAGCGCACCGTGCGGGCGAACAGCAGGTGGTCGCGCCAGGCGCCGTTGATGTAGAGGTAGTCCGGGGAGCGGCCGATCTCGAGGAAGCCGTTTCGGCGCAGGGCGAGCTGGGAGCCGATGTTGTCGACCAGCGTCGCCGCCTCCAGGCGGTGCAGCCCCACCGTGCCGAACCCCCAGTCGCACACGAGGCCGACGGCGGCGGTCGCGACGCCGCGGCCGTTCAGCTCCCGCGCCACCCAGTAGCCGAGGCCGCCGTTCTGGAAGGGGCCGCGGGTGATGCGCGAGACCGAGATCGCGCCGGCGGGCTCGCCGTCCGCCTCGATCAGGAACCGGTAGAGGCGGTCGTTCGCCCGCTCCCGCTCGAGCAGGTCGAGCTCGAGCTGCTGGCCGTCGAGCGTGTAGAACGAGTCCGGCCGGGGCGGGTCGAACGGCGCCAGGAACGCCCGCTCCGACGCGTAGAGCCGCGCCAGGAGGGCCGCGTCGCCGGCCTCGAGCGGTCGCAGCCTGACGTCCATCTGCCCAGTATTGCGGATGGGGGCCGGTAGACTGCCCGCCCGATGCTTTCGCCCGCCGCGTTCAAGGCCTACGACGTGCGCGGCATCGTGCCGGACGAGCTCGACGCCGACGGTGCCTATGCCCTCGCACACGGATACGTCAGCGCGTTCGAGCCGCGCGTGATGGCGATCGGCCACGACATGCGGCTCTCCTCGCCCGACCTGGCCGCGGCGGCCGTGCGCGGCGCGTCCGAGGCCGGCGCGGACGTCGTCGACCTCGGCCAGATCGGCACCGAGATGCTCTACTTCGCCGTCGGCGAGTACGGCTACGAGGGTGGGCTCCAGGTGACCGCCTCCCACAACCCGCCCGCCTACAACGGGATGAAGATGGTCCGCCGCGGCGCCCTGCCGGTCGGCTCGGACACGGGGCTCGACAAGGTCAAGCAGGCCGCGCTCGGACCGCTCGACCAGCCCGGCGGCAGCCCGGGCGACGTCACCGAGCGGGACGTCTATCCGGGGTTCCACGACCGCGTCGCCGGCTTCGTCGACACGTCCGCCGTCCGCCCGCTGCGGATCGTGGTCGACGGCTGCAGCGGGATGGCCGGGCCGATGATTGCGCCCGTGCTCGAGCGGCTGCCCGTGCGGGTCTCGGCGTACAACTTCGAGCCGGACGGCCACTTCCCCATGCACGGGCCGAACCCGATGCTCGAGGAGAACCGCCGATTCATCATCGAGCGCGTCCGTGCCGAGGGGGCCGACCTCGGCATCGCCTGGGACGGCGACGCCGATCGCTGCTTCTTCATCGACGACACCGGCGAGTTCGTGCCCGGCGACCTGATCACCGCGCTGATCGCACAGACGATGCTGCAGCGGCATCCGGGCGCGACGATCGTCTACGACCTGCGCGCCTCGTGGGCCGTCCGCGACGTCGTCCGCGCGGGCGGCGGCACCGCGCTCGAGAACCGGGTCGGCCACGCGTTCATCAAGGCCCGCATCCGCAAGGAGGACGCCGTCTTCGCCGGCGAGGTCTCGGGCCACTACTACTTCCGCGACTTCTACTACTGCGACACCGGCGTCGTTCCCGCGCTCGTCATGCTCGAGATCGTGTCGCGGTCGGGCAAGTCGCTCTCGGAGCTCCTGCGCCCCTTCCGCGAGCGCTACTTCATCTCCGGCGAGATCAACTCCACCGTCTCCGATGTCCCGGTCAAGCTGCAGCAGCTGAAGGAGCGCTACGGCCCCAAGGCGGAGCGGGTGTCGCACATGGACGGGATCTCGTTCGAGTTCGCCGACTGGCACTTCAACGTGCGCCCCTCGAACACCGAGCCGCTCCTGCGCCTGAACCTCGAGGCGCTCGACGCCGCCACGATGGAGCGCCGCCGCGACGAGGTGCTCGAGCTGATCCAGGCCCGCTGAGCCTTCTCGCGATGCCCGCCGCCGACCGCCCGCCGTACCGCTTCGCCCACCGCATCCGGGTCGGGTTCGACGAGACCGACGCGCAGGGCGTCGTCTACTACGGCCGCTACATGCCCTACTTCGACCGGGCGCGGGTCGAGTACCTGCGCCGCCTCGGCCGGCTCACGCATGTGCCCGGCGAGCCCGAGTTCGTGATGCGGGCCCAGCACGTCGAGTACCACGCCCCCGCGCGCTTCGACGACGAGGTGGAGGTGTGCGTGCGCGTGGAGCGGCTCGGCCGCACGAGCGTCACCTGGGCGTTCGACGCCTACCGGGCCGACACGGGCGAGCACCTGGCGAGCGCGATCCAGGTGGTCGTCTCGATCGACGCCGTCGACCGGCGCCCGGTCGAGATCTCCGCCGCGTTCCGGGCCTCCGTCGAGCGCTTCGAGGAGCAGGAGGTCGAGGCGTGAGCCCCTCCCCGGCCGACTACGCCGCGGTTGCCGCCGAGATCGAGGGGCTGGCGGGCGCCGAGGAGGACTCCGACGCGATCGTGCGTGGCGCCGTCGAGGCGATTCACGACCGGCTCGACACGTACTCGTGGGTCGGCATCTACTTCGTCGAGGGCGAGGAGCTCGCCCTCGGGCCGTGGAAGGGGCCGAGCGCGACCGACCACGTCCGCATCCCGATCGGCCAGGGCGTCTGCGGCGCCGCCGCCGCGACCGGCATCACCGAGGTCGTCGACGACGTGAACGCCGATCCGCGCTACCTGGCCTGCTTCCCGTCGACCCGCTCCGAGATCGTCGTGCCCGTCCTCTACGAGGGCACGGTCGTCGCCGAGATCGACGTCGACTCGGACGTGCCGGCAGCGTTCGGCGAGGCCGATCGGGCCTTCCTGGAGCGTGTCGCGGCCGCCATCTCCGCCGCCTGTCTCGTGGGCTGGGACACGGGCGGGATGGATTGGGACGCGCCCGAGAATTGGGCGTGACCGACCTCGCTTGAGGCGCGTCCGCGGGCCGTGGTATACCTGCGCGGTATCAGCACGGGTCACGGGTGCCCGCGCGCATGAGGGGAGATGTGAGACATGGCGGAAATGGCCGAGTCCGGGAGCGGAAGGCGGCTCTTCGTCCGGCAGTCGTCGGGCCTTGTCCGTGACGTCAGCGTCACGAACGCCCTGTTCTTCAACGTCGCCGCGTTCGTCGGCGTCGGGCTGACGCTCTATCCGGCTTTCTATTCGCTCGCGTTCGTCGAGGTGTGGCGCTTCGGGCCGTTCTCGGAGTACGGCGTCGCCGCGATCGTCACGGGCATCTTCTGCATCTTCCTGGCCCTGATCTTCGCGTCCCTCACCTCCGTGATGCCCCGCTCCGGCGGCGACTACGTCTTCACGACCCGCATCGTCGGGCCGTTCCTGGGCTGGCTCGAGTCGTGGACACTCGTGATCGCGTCGATCGCGATCATGGCGTTCGAGGTCCCGCTCGTCCTGCGCAACCTGCAGATCACCGGACGGATCATCGGCATCGGCGCCGGCGGTCACTTCTTCAAGAACGCGAACAACTGGTTCACGAACTCGAGCGGCGACATCACCGGCTGGCAGGGCCTGATCTGGTCGCTCGTCGTGCTCGCGGTCATCGCCGGCATCGTGCTTCTGCCGACGCGCCGGTTCCACAAGGTCGTCACCACCATGGCGGCGATCGGCGTCGCCAGCTTCGTGCTCATGTTCGTGTTCGGGCTGCTCGCCACGAGCCACTCCGACTTCCAGCACAACCTGCCGCAGTACACGCAGGGCGTGTCGGCGCAGAAGATCGCCGCGTCCGGCAGCTCGATCCTGCCGGGCCACACGCACGACCTTCTCGGCGACCTGTTCTCGCGGACGGTCTTTCCGTTCATGCTCGGGATCGTGTTCCTGCAGTTCATCGGCTTCCAGTACTCGGCGTACATCGCCGGCGAGGTGCGCGGGAACGTGAAGCGCGGCGTCTCGGTCGCCCTGCTCGGCGCGCTCCTGATCGGGGTCATCGCGAACTCGCTCTACGTCGACCTCTTCTCCGACCACATCGGCTTCAACACGGCCACGAGCTGGGGCTACACCTACTGGGGCGGCATCACGAACATCGCCCTGCCGCTGGGACAGCCGCCGTCGATGCCGCTCCTGGCGGTGATCGCGAACAAGACGCTGTGGCCGCTGTGGGCGCTGATCAGCCTGGCCGGGGCGATGTTCCCGCTGCTGCTGTGCCCCGTCTACGTGAACTTCATCAGCCGCATGGGGCTCGCCTGGAGCCTCGACCGCCAGCTGCCCGAGTGGTTCGGCGTCGTGAACGAGCGCATGGCCGCCCCGCTGAACGCCATCCTGGCGACCCTGGGGCTGACCGCCGTGTTCCTGTGGTGGCAGAACTTCGCCGTCCTGCCGAGCTCGATCGCGCCGCCGATCGGCAAGCTGAACCTGGTGGCGACGCTCTGGTTCTCGATCTTCATGGCCGCGCTGACGTGGATCATGCCGGGGGTGAACGCCATCCTGATCCGCTTCCGCAGACCCGACCTGGTGCGAAACGCGCCGTACCGGAAATGGCTGCCGTGGCTGGGCCTCGCCTGGATCGTGTTCCCGATATGGATCTACTGGTTCGCGGCGATCAAGCCGATCTGGGAGAATCTCACGAACAGCGGCAGCGGCCGGCTGGACTACCTGAACAACAGCGGCATCACGGGAGCGCTCGTGTTCACCGCGGCCGGGCTGGTGATCTGGGCGATCATGAAGCTCGTCCAGCGCCGCAAGGGGATCGACACCAGCATGCTCTTCGCCGAGATCCCACCGGACTAGGCCGCAGGCATGGCGAAGACGATCCGCATCTACCTCGCGAGCGACTTCCACGCCGCCGAGAAGGCGTGGCGGAAGTTCCTGAACGCGATCAAGCTGAACGTCTACAAGGCGGACATCGCGCTCGTCGCCGGCGACTTCACCGGCAAGGCGATCGTGCCGATCGTCGAGAACGGCGGTGCCTACTCGGCCGAGCTCTTCGGCGTCCAGCGCCGGGCGGGCTCGGCCGAGGAGCTCGGCACGCTCGAGCGCGACATCGCCGACGTCGGCTACTACTCGGTCGTGTCGAGCGCCGAGGAGACCGACCGGCTGGCCTCCGATGCGGCGGCCCGCGACGAGCTCCTGCACCGGCTGATGAACGAGCGCATGGAGCAGTGGATGGCGCTCGCGACCGAGCGGCTCGGCGACGGCAACGTGCCGTTGTTCGTGATCCCCGGAAACGACGACGACTTCGGCATCGACCCGATCCTCGACAACGACGCCTATTTCCCGCAGAACGCCGATGGGCGGGTGCTCGACATGCCCGGCGACCTGCAGCTGCTGGCGTACGGCTGGTCGAACCACACGCCGTGGGACACGCCCCGGGAGGTGACCGAGGACGAGCTCTTCGGGCGGCTGGACGCGCTGGCGGCCCAGGTGCGCGACCCGCGCCGGTCGGTGTTCATGATCCACGTCCCGCCGCACGACTCCGGGCTCGACACCGCGCCGCTCCTGGACGAGAACCTGCGTCCGACCGTCTCGGCCGGCGACGTCCTGCGCGGCCCGGTCGGCTCGACGGCGGTGCGGCGGGTGATCGAGAAGTACCAGCCGCTGCTCGGCGTGCACGGCCACATCCACGAGTCCGGCGGCGAGCGCCACATCGGCCAGACGCTCTGCATCAACCCGGGCAGCGAGGCCAACCACGGCATCCTGCGCGGCTATCTGATCGACATCGGCCCGAAGGGGATCGAGCGCGCGCTGCGCGTCGAAGGCTGACGCGCCGCGCGGCCCGATCCTCCCGGGATTCAGAAGCCGAATGCTGAGCGCATTCCCTTCGTCGAGGCATCACGGGCATGCCCGATGAAGGGGCTCAGGCCGAGCATCCGCTCCGTCGTCTGCAGCAGCGAGTAGTGGCTGAAGAGCACCGAGCTGCGCTTGCCCTTGCTGATGTACGGCGAGAGCAGGACGGTGGCGACGTGGCAGCTGATGTCGTTGCGGTTCGCCGGCGCCTGGCAGTTCTCGCCGATGCCGCCGCCGCCGTGCGCGCCCTCGTCGAACGTGATGAAGATCGCGGTGTGGCCGGTGCGGTAGCCGCGCGTGCGCAGGAGCTTGGGGACCCACGTCCGCAGCCAGGTGTCGCCGGTCGTGATCTCGTTGGTGCCGCTCACGCAGGCGATCTCCATGTCCTTGCACTGGTCAGGCGCGATGAAGGCGTAGCTCGGCAGCCCCGGGCCGGCGATGTCGTGCCGCAGGCCGTTCAGGCCGGTGTCCCAGCGCGGGCAGTCCGCGGCGAGGCCCGTGTAGGCGACGCCGGGGTTGTGCTGCGGCTTGTACGGGAACGACGAGCGGCGCAGGCAGTTCGACGGCATCGAGCCCTGGTAGACCCGCCACGTGCCCCCGGTGTTGCGCACCTGCTGGAGGATGTTCGGGGCGGTGACGTTGGTCGCGTCGGTCGCCACGCCGCCCGTGACCGCCATGTAGTTGGGATGGCTCGGGTGTGTGGCGCTGTGGTAGTTCGTCGCGAGGCCGCACACCGTGGCCAGGTGGTTCAGGTACGGCGCTGCCTGGCGTGCGGCCGAGCCGGGGCCGCCGATGACGTCCGACAGGCTCTTGTTCTCGTCCATGATCACGATCACGTGCTTGTACTTGGCCGGTGCGGCCCCGGCGCGCGTGCCGCAGGGGACGGGCGTCGTCACGGCGCCGGCCGTCGAGGTTGCTCCGAGGAGCGCGATCCCTGCCAACACGAGTGCCGCCGCTGCTCGCGGCAAGCCACCACTCGCTGTCCCACCTCGCATGTAAGCCCCCTTTTGGTGTCTCAGGTCCAGGCCGCTTCGCGCGTGCTCTCGGGCGCTCGCAGCCAGTAGCTCTCGCGCAGCCACTCCCGGGCCGCGTCGAGACAGTCGGAATCCTCGATCCGGGCCGTGACCCAGCCGTAGCGGCCCACGTACTTCGCCTCCGAGACGAACGGGAGGGTCAGCCCGATCTCGCGCTCCTCCTTGGTCAGCTTCATCGTGACCGTGACCGGCGGGCCATCGTGCAGGATCGCGAACATGCGCGAGCCGCCGCCGACCTTGAAGACGTGGCTCTCCGGGCCGAACGGGTGGTCCTCGCGAGCGTCCGGGAACGAGAGCGCGAGATCGCGGATCGCGGTGGCGTCAGCGCTGGCCTTCATCGGCTCGTCAGGTGGCGGGCGGCGACGATGCCGGGGGCGGGCCGGCCGACTCGCGTATCGCCTCCAGGTGGAAGCGATCGGCGAGGCGCACGAGCGCGCTCGGGTCGTCGATGCCGCGGAAGGTGAAGTCGGACTCGGGAGCGTCGGTGCCGGCGGTGTCCCAGTCGACGTCGCCGATGCCCAGGATGCGCTGCGGGAGCGTCTGGGTGAGGTTGACGTTCTGGACGCGGTCGATGTGCGTCGTGCGCTCCCGGCGAGTCGCGATCCCCGAGCGGATCTGGATGCGCCGGTCGGTCACCAGGTAGCGGGTGGTGACGCGCAGCACCCAGCCGCCGACGTAGGTGAGCACGAGCAGCACGAGCGTCGCGGCGGCGAACCACGTGGTGGCGACGCTCTGCCCGGCCAGGTCGATCAGGACCCAGATGGCGATGGGGATCAGGGAGATCAGCGTCCACTTCACGTAGAAAAGCAGCATGGCCTTCCAGCTTGGGTGGCCTTGCCACACGGTCGTCTCGCCTTCGTACCCGCTCACGCGCGAGAGTCTACCGGCGGTCAGCCGCCCGGCGTCACGCGGTACGCGTCGAACACGGCGTCGATGTTGCGCAGTGCGGAGAGCAGGCTGCGCAGCTCCTTCACGTCGCCCACCTCGACGGTGTACCAGTTGCGGGCCATCTGGTCGGCGACGTGCCCGCCGTACTCGACGATGTTGGCCCCGTGCTCGGCAAAGGTGCGGGCGACGTCCTCGAGCAGTCGCGGGCGGTCCCACGACTGCAGGGCGATGGTGACGCGGAACGAGCTTGTGGCTGCCGCGTCGGAGGTGTCCCAGTGCACCGGCGTGAACCGCTCCGGCGTGCGCCGCAGGGCGCGCACGTTGGGGCAGTCGTCGCGGTGGATCGTGATGCCGCGTCCGAGCGAGATGTAGCCGCAGATCTCGTCGCCGGGCACGGGCGTGCAGCACTTGGCCATGCGCACGAGCACGTCCGGGTCGCCGGCCTCGTCGACGACGATGCCGTACTCGGAGCTTGCGACCGGGCGCTTCTGCGGCCGCCGCGCCGGCATGAACTGCTGGTCGGGCGAGACGACCTCGACCGTCTTCAGGCGCCCGATCAGCTTCGTCACGACCTGGCCGACCTGCACCTTCCCGGCGCCGATCGCGACGTAGAAGTCGTCGGCCTTCTTGAAGCCCATCTCGCGGATGATCCCCGGCAGGAGCGGCGACGAGGACACCTTCTGCTGCGGCAGCCCGTGCGACTTGAGCGCCTGCTGGAGCGACTCGCGCCCGCGCTGCTCCAGGTCCTCGCGGGCCCGCTGGGTGAAGAACTGGCGGATCTTGTTGCGGGCGCGGGACGACTTCACGAGCGTCAGCCAGTCGCGCGACGGCCCCCGCTCCTGCTTCGACGTCAGCACCTCGACGAACTCACCCGACTGGAGCGTGTAGTGCAGCGGCACGATGCGGCCGTTCACCTTCGCCCCGACGCAGCGGTGGCCGACGTCGGTGTGGACGGCGTAGGCGAAGTCGAGCGGCGTCGACCCCACCGGGAGGCTCTTCACCTCGCCCTTGGGCGTGAACACGTACACCTCGTCCGAGAACAGGTCGACGCGGAGCGTGTCCATGAACTCCTTGGGATCGCGCGCGTCGCCCTGCCAGTCGGCGAGCTGGGCGACCCAGGCGTTGGCCGAGTCCTTGCCGGCGGCGGACGGCTGCTTGTAGAGCCAGTGGGCGGCGATGCCGTACTCGGCGGTCTGGTGCATCTCGTGCGTCCGCACCTGGATCTCGAGCGGCTTTCCCTGCGTCCCGATCACCGTCGTGTGCAGCGACTGGTACATGTTGAACTTGGGCATGGCCACGTAGTCCTTGAACCGGCCCGGCATCGGCTTCCACAGCGAGTGGATGATGCCGATGGCGCCGTAGCAGTCCTTGACGGAGTCGACCAGGACGCGGATCGCGGTCAGGTCGTAGATCTCGTTGAACTCCTTGCCGCCCTGGGCCATCTTGGCGTAGATCGAGTACAGGTGCTTGGCCCGGCCGGCGATGTCGGCCGTGATGCCGGCCTCCTCGAGCTCGTGCAGCAGGATGGTGCCCGCCTCGCCGGCGAACTTCTCCCGGTCGGCGCGGGTCTGGTTCACCATCGAGCCGATCTCGGCGTAGCGGCGTGGGTGCAGGCACGCGAACGCCAGGTCCTCGAGCTCCCACTTGATGGAGTGGATCCCCAGGCGGTGCGCGAGCGGCGCGTAGATCTCGAGCGTCTCGCGCGCGGTCTGCACCTGCTTCTGCTTGCCCAGCGCCGAGATGGTGCGCATGTTGTGGAGGCGGTCGGCGAGCTTGATGAGCACCACGCGCAGGTCGTGGGCCATCGCCACGATCATCTTGCGGTAGTTCTCGACCTGGGCCTGCTCGCGACTGGCGAAGCTGATCCGGGTCAGCTTGGTGACGCCGTCGACCAGCAGCGCGACGTCCTCGCCGAAGCGCGTGCGCACGTCGTCGAGCTCGGCCTCGGTGTCCTCGACCGTGTCGTGGAGCAGTGCGGCCGTGATCGTGGCCGAGTCGAGCTTGAGCTCGGCGCAGATCTCGGCAACCGCGCACGGGTGGACGATGAACGGCTCGCCGCTCTTGCGCACCTGGCCGGCGTGGTGATCGCAGGCGTAGTCGAACGCGGCGCGGATTGCGTCCGCGTCGAGGTTCGGGTTGTACGCCGCGATCCGGCCGAGCAGCTCCTGCAGAAGAGGATCGTGCCGTTCGGCCTCGGCGCTTCTCGGCACCGTAGCCATACCCGTATGGTAGTTGACGGCTTCCGAGACTCCCTCACCCCGCCTGCGACTGCAGGAAGCGGAGCGAGTCCTCCACCCGCTCGACGGCCGCGCGATAGGTGGGCGACGCGTTCAGGTCGATGCGCGCGGAGTCGCCGTTCGCGGCCGGATCGAGGCCGACCTCGGACAGCACGGTGCGGCACCGTGCGACGGTGTCGGCGGCGAGCGGGATGCGCTCGTCCCCCGCGCGCAGCGCCTGCCAGACGACGACGAGGGCGGGCCGCAGCGGCTCGCGCGCCTCGAGCACGCGCCGGGCGAACTCGACCTCGGCGGCGCCCCAGACGAGGTGCACCGGCATGCGCGACCCCAGCTCGGCGATCAGCTCGCCGCCGGCCCGGTCGCAGGGCGGGTCGAGCGCGACGGCCGCACCGAAGCGGCGCTCGGGCTCGTCCACCAACGCCGCCTCGGCGTAGTCGGCGAGCACGACCGAGCCGGTGCCCAGCCGGGCCGGCTCGAGCGGGCCCGCCCAGCATCCGCCGGCGCCGCTCCGGGTCGGCCACCAGGAGCAGCACCCGCTCGCCGGCCGCGACCAGCCGGGCGACCGTGGCAATCTGGACGCCGCGGCCGCGCAGATCCTCGACTGCCGCCCGGCCCGGCTCGAGGTCGGACGCGACGGCGGCAGCGCGAACCGGCTCGGGAGGCGCGCCGTCCGGCGCGGCGCCCACGGCCCGGACGAGCATCTGCACGGACGCGGCGCCGTTCCACTCGTTGCGGGACAGTCGATATGCGACGTCATGGCGTCCGCCGACGCGCAGATCGTCGGCCGCGGCCCCACGCCCGAACCACACCGCCCGGCAGCGGAACCCGCCCAGCTCGACGGCCATGCGCAGATGGCGGCCGTCGCCCATCCGCTCGACGCCGTGCACCGAGGCGGCGGGCGCGAGCAGGGTGACGCCGGGGTTCCCGAGCCCGAACGGCTCGAGGCGGGCGAGCTCGTCAGCCAGCTCGAGCGAGGCGTCGGCCGGGGCGAGCACGGCGTCGATGCGCTGGCGCGGCTGCATGTCGGCGTCGGCCAGCTTGCCCGCGGCGTGCTCGGCGAGCGCGTCGGCGAACGCCTCGACATCGCCGGGCGCGAGCGTCACCCCCGCGGCGACGCGGTGGCCGCCGTAGCGGCGCAGATGCTCGCGGCAGGCGGTGAGGCCGGCGTGGAGGTCGTAGGCGGGGATGCTCCGCCCCGACCCCTTCGCCTCCTCCCCGCGCTCGGCGATCAGGACGACAGGGCGGCCGTAGCGCTCGACCAGCCGCGACGCGACGATCCCGACGACACCCTCGTGCCATTCCGGCGAGGACAGCACATAGGCCTTGCGTGCCCGCCACTCCGCGCCGCGGGCCTCGAGCTGGTCGACGGCGTCGCGGACCATCGTGTCCTCGACCATCTGCCGCTCGCGGTTCAGCCCCTCGAGCCGGGTTGCGAGCGCCCGCGCGCGCGAATCGTCGGTCGTGAGCAGGAGCTCGAGCGCCTCGCCCGGGTGGCACAGGCGCCCGGCCGCGTTGATGCGCGGTGCGAGCCGGAAGCCGACGTCCGAGGCGCCGATGCGGGCGCGGTCGACCCGCGCCGTCGCCATCAGCGCCCGCAGGCCGGGGCGGGTCGTCCGTGCGAGGCGGCGCAGCCCGGCCCGGACGAGGCCGCGGTTCTCGTCGACCAGCGGGACGACGTCGGCGATCGTCGCCAGTGCGACCAGGTCGAGGTGGGCCTCGAGCGCCGCGGGGTCGCGGCCGGCCTGGGCGAAGAGCGCCTGGGCGAGCTTGAAGACGACGCCGGTGCCCGAGAGCTCGGGGAACGGGTACTCCGATGGCCGCGTGCACACGAGCGGGCAGTCCGGCAGGACGTCGCCCGGGCGGTGGTGGTCGGTGACGATCACGTCCATGCCGAGCTCCGCGGCCCGCGTCACCTGGTCGGCCGCCGTGATCCCGCAGTCGACGGTGACGAGCAGGCGGACGCCGTCGGCGGCGAGCCGGTCGACCGTCTCGGCGGCCAGGCCGTAGCCTTCGTCGAAGCGGCTCGGCACGTGCCAGTCGACCTCGGCACCCAGCTCGCGCAGCGCCGTCACGGCCAGCGCGGTGGCGCAGATCCCGTCGGCGTCGTAGTCGCCGTGCACGCACACCCGCTCGCCGGCGGCGATCGCCCGCCCGATCCGCTCGCACGCCGCCGCCATGTCGCCGAGGAGCATCGGGTCGTGCAGCGGCCCGTCGAGCTCGAGGAACGTCCGCGCCGCAGCGGCAGTCGCGTGCCCGCGGCGGACGAGCACCTCGGCCGTCGTACGCTGGACGCCGAGCTCTGCGGCGAGGTCGTCGGCAACCCCGGGTGGGCAGGGATCGATCAGCCAGCGTGGCGCGTCCATCCACCCATGCTACGGAGGGGTGCGGACGTGATCGGGCCCGGGCGCGTGCTTGAATCCGGCCATGCCCGGCCTGCACGTCGACGTCATCGGGTCGGGCCCGCCGGCCGTGCTCGTGCACGGCAGCTTCAGCTTCGGCGCGCTCGCGTTCTCGGAGCAGCGCCCGCTCGCCGACGAGTTCGAGCTGCACGTGGTCGACCGGTGCGGGTTCGGGCGCAGCCCGGACGGCTGCGGCCCGGTCGACTTCGAGACCGAGGCGCCCGAGATCGCCGCCCTGCTCGACCCGCCCGCCCACCTGCTCGGCCACTCCTACGGCGCGATCGTGTGCATGTTCGCGGCGGCGCTCCGGCCCGACGCGGTGCGCTCGCTGACGGTGGTCGAGCCGCCGGCATTCGGCCTGGCCGAAGGAGATGCCGCTGTCGACCTGATGGTCGAGCGGCTGCGCGCGCACAAGCGCGACGGTGCCGGCCTGAGCGAGGAGGACTACCTGCGCGGCTTCCTGGACGCGTGGGGATTCGACCTCGGCCCCGGCCGCCGCCTGAACGACGTCGCCCGCCGCTCGGTGCGCCGCTCGGTGGGCGAGCGCTCGCCGCACGAGGCCGAGATCCCGTTCGCCGAGCTCGCGGCGGCACGGTTCCCCGTTCTCGTCGTCCGCGGCGCCTGGGACGCCGTCTCCGAGACGGCGCGCGCGATCGGCGGCCACGCGTTCATCGCCGTCTGCGACGTCGTCGCCCGCCGTCTCGGCGCCGAGACGGCGGTGTTTCCGGGCGCCGCCCACCAGCCTCAGCTGCTCGGCGAGCCGTTCAACGACCGCGTCGCGGAGTTCTGGCGCGCCGCCGACCGGGGTTTCGACACCGCCCGAAGCGTGTAGGGAGGGTCTGATGAGGGTCGCGGTGATAGGCGGCTCCGGCCTCGTCGGCCGGGCGGTGCTGGACGTGATCGAGCGGGACGGGGACGAGGCCGTCGCCGTTTCGCGCTCGACGGGCGTCGACGTCCTGGCGGGCGACGGGCTCGACGAGGCCCTGGCCGGGTGCGACGCCGTCATCGACGTCCTGAACACGCCGGAGACCGATCCGGACGGCCCCCGCCGGTTCTTCACGACGACGACGCGGAACGTGCTGGCGGCGGAGCGGGCGGCGGGCGTGGTTCACCACGTCACGCTCTCGATCGTCGGCCTCGACCGCATCCGGCACAACCCGCACTACGTGGGCAAGCAGCACCAGGAGAGGCTGGTGCGCGCGGGGCCGGTGGCGGCAACGATCGTCCGGGCGACGCAGTTTCACGACTTCGCGGGGATGGTCGCGTCGTGGACGCGCGAGGGCGACTCGGCATTCGTCCCTCCGCTGCTCGTGCAGCCGATCGACGTCCGCGACGTTGCCGAGACGTTGGTGGAGGTCGCCTCCGGCCCGCCCCGCGACCGCGCGCTCGACGTCGCGGGGCCCGAGCAGCACGACCTGGTCGACATGGCCCGGCGGACGCTGGCCGCCCGCGGCGAGCCGGTGCGGCTCACCACCGGCTGGGCGGCGCCGTACGGCGTCGAGATGGCGGGCGACGCGCTCCTGCCCGGCGCCGGCGCGCGCATCGCCCCGACGACGTTCGACGACTGGCTCGAGCTGCAGGTGTTGGCAAGCTAACTCATCTCAGAGCCGGCCGCTGCGGACGATCGAGAGCACGAGGACGAACCCGAGCGCGCTCGCGGTCAGGAAGCCTGCCAGCGCGAGCACGTGGATCCCGAACAGGTGCCAGCCCCCCTGGGCGGAGATCCCGATCAGCGACGAGCCGATGAGGAGCGCTGCCATGACCACGGCGATCACGAGCCGGTTCATGACGACGTCGGCCTGGCGGGTGAGCTCGTCCAGGCCCTGGTGGCGGAACTGCACCTCGACCTCGCCGTCGCGGAGCTGCTCCAGCGTGTCGTGCACCTGGTAGGGCAGCTCCATCAGCAGCCCGCCGTAGCTCTCGAGCTCCTCCTTCGAGCGGTCGAGCAGCCGCCGCGGCGAGTAGCGGCGGGCGACCAGCTCGGCGGCGTAGGGCTCGGCCACCTCGAAGACGTTGAAGTCGGGATAGAGCTCGGTGCCGACGCTGCCGAGCGTGGCGAGCGCCTTGTCGAGGAGGGCGAATCGGGTCGGCAGCCGCAGGTGCATGCGCGACACGAGCACGAACGCCTCGCGGATCACCTGGAGCGGGTCGATCTGCCCCATCGACGCCCCGTAGTAGCGGTAGTAGACCTCGCGCAGCTCGATCCGCAGCTCCTCCTCCTGCTCCTTCGAGAAGCGCACGCCGAGGTCGTAGAGGCGCCGTGGAAGGGCGTCGACGTTCTCGTTGACGGCATCGAGCAGGAGCCGCGTGAGACGGCGCATGTCCGCCTCGCTGAGCGACCCGGTCATGCCGAAGTCGACCAGCCCGAGGCGGCCGTCGGCGAGCACCATGATGTTCGCCGGGTGCGGGTCGCCGTGGAACACCCCGTGGCGGAAGATCATCTCGAGCCAGGCCTGGGCGATCAGGATCGCCAGCCGGCGGCGCTCGTCCATCGGCGTCGCCTCGAGGTCGAGGGCGCCGAGCTGCACGCCCTCCAGCCGCTCGAGCGTCAGCACCCGCTCGCTGGAGTACGTGCCGTAGACGCGCGGGATGGCGACGCGTGGCTCGTCGGCGAAGTTGCGCCGGAAGATCTCGGCGTTGCGGGCCTCGATGCGGTAGTCGAGCTCGCGCCGGATCGAGCGGGCGAACTCATCCACGACGGCGACGGGGTCGATGAACGACAGCCGGTCGACCCGGCGGCGGACGATCCGGGCCACCTGGTAGAGCAGGCTCAGGTCGGACTCGACCTGGCGGGCGGCGTTCGGGCGCTGCACCTTGACGGCGACGCGGCGGCCGTTCGCGAGCTCGCGCGAAGTGCACCTGCCCGATCGACGCGGCGGCGACCGGAACCGGGTCGAAGTCGACGAAGAGGCGGTCGACCGGCGAGCGCAGCTCGGTGGCGATCGACCCGCTCGATATCGGCGTAGGGCACCGGCGAGACGGAGTCCTGCAGCAGGCGCAGCTCCGACGATGATCTCGGGCGGGACGATGTCGGGTCGGGTCGAGAGCAGCTGGCCGAACTTGACGAAGGTCGGCCCGAGCTCGTCCAGCATCTCGCGCAGGTGGCGGCCGAGCGCTGGCAGGTTCTGGGCCTCGATGACGGACGAGCGGCGCAGCGTCCGCCGTTCGAAGACGAAGCCGAACCCGTGCTTCGTCGCGACCTGGGCGATCTCGCGCAGGCGGCCCATCGTCCGCCGCCTGTCCGCGAGCGTGGCCATCGCGCGCATGTTAGGCGGGCTGCGACCCGGTCGGAGCATGGGGACTGTCCCCGGCCGGGGACAGTCGCCGGTTTGCAGGTCGAACCGGTGCCCGGCACCGCGACGCGGTGCCAGGCACCTTCTGCCCTACCCCGCCGCCAGGGCGCGCAGCACGCGCTCGCCGTGGTCGACGTGCCACTCGATGGCCGGGTCTCGGGGGTCGCGCCAGGCCAGCTCGAGCGACTCGTGGCTTCGGCGCAGCTCGCCGCCGAGGATGCGGCAGACGTAGACCAGGCCCACCTGGCCGTGCGGCGCCGCCGGGAGCGACGCCGGCCGGAACTCGACCGTGCCCAGCCGCACCACCTCGACGTCGAGGCCCGTCTCCTCGGCCACCTCGCGGACGACGCCCTGCGCCGGCGACTCGTTCGACCCGAGCCACCCGCCGGGGAGGCCCCAGCGGCCGTCGTCGGCGCGGCGGTCGAGCAGCACCCGGCCCTCGCCGTCCGGCGATCACCGCCGTCGCCCCCACCTTCGGCGTCGGCGTGCCCAGGTCGCGCGCGAACCGCGCTCCCACCTCGGCCGCGGGCAATCCGGCCAGGTCGGCGTAGAACTCGTCCACGATCTGGCACATGCGCCGGTAGCGGGCCTGGTCGAACTCCGACTCGGCGTAGGCACGGCCCTCGTAGGCGAGGGTGCGCAGCTCGTCCAGCAGCGCCGCCGCGTCGATCAGACGAGGCTCCGGCCCTGCATGTCCGCGGGCACGGGCAGGCCGAGCGCGGTCAGCACGGTGGGCGCGATGTCGAACAGGCTCGCGTCCCGGGGCACGTCGGCAGGCATCCCCGGCCCGGCGAAGACGGCGATGCCGAACTTGGCGTGGTTCGCGTCGTCCGGGCCGGTGTCGTTCTCGCGCACGTGAACGCGGCCGTCGCCGACCGAGCCGATCGAGCGCCAGCCCAGGTTGCCGAAGTAGGCGATCAGATCGGGAGCGACATCGTTGACCTCGTGGTACAGGTCCTCCGGCCGGAAGACACGCGTGCCGATCGAGCGGCCCTGCTCGTCGCCGAGCGCCTCGAGCTTCGCGATCAGCTCGTCGCGCAGCGGCTCGTAGTCGGCCGGGTCGATCACGCCCTCGCGGCTCGCGGCCCTTCACGTTCAGGAAGATCCGCGAGTAGTAGCCGCCGTCGGCCCACACCCGCGTCCGCGGCCAGTCGATCGCGCAGCGGCCGATCGGGGTCTGCTCGGTCGGCGGGTCGACCAGCGTCAGGTAGCCCTCGCGCATCAGCCACTCGTTGATCTGGATGCCGCCGAACATCGGCCTGGGCGCCGTGGTCGGAGACCACCATGACCGCCGTGTCGTCGCCGAGGCCCTCGATCAGCGCGCCCACCTCGGAGTCGAGGTAGCGGTAGTAGTCGCGGAACGCCGCCTCGAGCGGCGTGCCCGGCACGTAGTCGGGGTGGTTCGGGTCGTAGAACCGCCACAGGGCGTGGTGCAGGCGGTCGGGCCCATCTCGACCAGCATGAAGAAGTCCCACGGCGCGGGTGTCGCGCAGGTGGCGGGCGAGCGCGAAGCGCCGCTGCGTCATCGTCGTGGATGTCGCGCACGACCCGCTCCGGTCGTCGGTGCGGTAGTCGGGCACGTCGACCATGTAGTCGCCGACGACCTCGCGGATCTCGTCCTTCAGCGCCTCGGGATAGGTGTAGCGGCTGTCCGTCGAGGGCGTGAGGAAGCAGCTCACCATCTCGCCGTTCACCTGCCGCGGCGGGAACGTCTGCGGCACGCCGAGGGCGACGACGTGCTTGCCGGCCCGGGAGAGGATGTCCCACAGGCGGTCGTCGCGCACCTTCTCGGAGGTCGCGAAGGTGAGCCCGTCGTAGGAGTGGTCCTTGCGGTTGCGGAACCCGTAGAAGCCGAGCGTGCCCGGGTCCTTGGACGACATCATGCACGACCACGCCGGCACGGTGATGGGCGGATCGCAGGACTCGAGCTTGCCCCACGCGCCGCGCTCCATCAGCCCCGAGAGCACGGGCAGCTCGGCCCGCATGTCGTCGAACACGATCTCGGGCGCGACGCAGTCGAGCCCGACGATCATCAGCCGCCGCGGACGCGCCATGCCTACTGCCCGCGGTGCGTGAAGACGAGCATCTTCTGGTTGCGGGGGTTGTCCCACCCGCCCAGATACTCGACCTCGAGCCCCGTGCCCTCGCACAGCCACTCGAAGACGCCGAGGTGGTAGTGGAAGAAGTCGCGGTCGAGGTGCGTGACGAGGCCCGGCTTCTGCTGGACGTCGGTGATCTCCCGCGGCCCGCGCGCGTCCTCGTAGAACGTCGCGAAGAACTTGCCGCCGGGCGCGAGCGCCCGGTCCATCTCGACCAGGCAGCGCATGATCTCGTTGATCGAGAGGTGCGTGAACACCGACTGCGCGAGCGCGAAGTCGAACTTGCGGTGGAGCGTGTCGAACTCGAAGTGGTGCAGCTCGCGCAGCACGGGCTGCTTGGCGATCAGCCCGCGCGGGCGCAGGTCGAAGTCGCGCCCGGCCTCGATCAGGTCGAAGCGGCGGTCGATCCCGTAGTAGTGCCCGGTCTCGAGGTACTCGATGAACCGCCAGCCTCCGCGCAGCGGGCCGCAGCCGACGTCGAGCAGGTAGTGCTGCGGCTCGAGGCCGTGGTCGACCAGGTAGCTGGAACTGGAGCGTCCCGAGCTCCTCCCACATCCCGCCGATGCCGCGCCGGTGCCAGCCCGGGTCGACGTACTTGTAGACCTGGCGCGGCAGCGCCTTGCGGACGCGGCGCTTGACGGGGATGGGCACCATCGGCTCGATCGTGCCGAACGCGCGCTGGAGCGCCTTCTGCGTGGCGAGGCGGGCCTCGCCGGCGATTCCGCTGGGGCTCTGGGTCGCGGGCATCGCAGGACATGTAGCGCGTGGCGGTGTGCCAGACTGGAGGCACCGTGGCCGACCGTCCTCGTCACCGCCGCCGGCGCTCCCGGCTGCCCGCGCCTGATCCGGGCGCTGCGCGAGGCGGGCCACGCGGTCGTCGGCACCGACGCGAATCCGCGCTCGGCGGGGTCGCGCCTGTGCGACCGCTTCGCCGTCGTCCCCCGCGGCGACGCGCCCGAGTTCATCCCGGCGATGCGGGCGGCGGCGGCCGACCTGGGCGCGGACGTCGTCTTCCCCACCTCGTCGTCCGAGATCCTGCACTGGGCGCAGGCCCGGGACGACTTCGGGCTGCCTGTTCTGGCAGGCCCCGCGGACGGCGTCGAGGCGGCGTCGGACAAGGCCGAGACGTTCCGGGTCGCCGAGCGGGCAGGCGTCCCCCACCCGCGCACGATCGAGGTCGACGACCCGGATGCGTTCGCCGCCGCGGTGCACGAGCTGGGCTACCCGCAGCGGCGCGTCGTCGATGAAGCCCACGCAGGCCAAGGGCTCGCGCGGGTTCCGCATCCTCGACCCGACGGCCGACCGCCGCCGCTGGCTGCTCGAGTCGCGTCCCGGCGAGGCCGCCGCCCGAACGGCTCGAGGACGTGCTCGCACCTGCTCGGGGAGGGCCCGTTCCCCGCCTACATCGTCCAGGAGTATCTGGACGGGCCCGAGGAGACCGTCGACGCGATCTGCCTCGGCGGCGAGCTGCTCCTGCCGATGACCCGCACGCGCGAGGCCCTGCGCGCCGGCCTGGCGATGGATTTCACGCTGCTCGAGCGGCCCCGGGAGGAGGCCGATTCCGCCCGGCTGGCCGAGGTGCTCGCGATGGACTACTTCCTCTCGGTGCAGTTCAAGGGCGGCAAGCTGATGGAGATCAACCCGCGCGTGTCGACGATCGTCTACACGCCCGAGATCAACCCGCCCGCCCTCGCCGTCGGCCTCGCGCTGGGACGACGGATGCCGAGGAGCTGCGCCGGCTGCGCCCGCAGGTGCCGATCGGCAGGCGCGCGATCCGCTATTTCGACCAGGTCGAGTTCGCCTGAGCGAGCCACCGGCCGGGCGCGGCGGGGGCAGGCCGGTAGAATCGCCCGCTCATGCGCGCATCCGCACCACGTGAGCCGACGGCCGTCGTCGCCGACGTCGGCTGGGTGAACGGCCTCGCCGCGATCCGCTCGCTCGGCCGCAACGGCGTCCGCGCGCTCGCGGTCGACCACCGCCCCTGGGCGCTCGGGTTCCGCTCCCGCTACGCGACGCCGATCCCCGCCCCCGACCCCGTCGTCGACGAGGACGGCTTCGTGGCCGCGCTCGCCCGCCTGGGCGAGACGCTCGACGGCCCCGTGCCGGCGTTCGCCACCCACGACGAGCACGTGAACCTGCTCGCCCGCCGCAGCGCCGACATCGGCGCCGTGTTCCGGCCGTGCACGCCGGAGTGGGACGTGCTCGAGGCGATCCAGCGCAAGCGCCACCAGCTCGACGTGGCCGCGCGGGCGGGCGTGCCTGTCCCGGGCACCCGGCACCCCCGCTCGGCTGCGGAGGCGCGGGTGGCCGCCGACGAGCTCGGCTACCCCGTCCTGGTCAAGCCGTCCGACCCGGTCGGCTTCAAGCGGCTCCACAACCGCCAGGCGTTCCGGTGCGAGTCCGGCGCCGAGGTCGAGAGCGGCCTACGCGCAGGCCGAGGCGTTCGAGCCGATGGTGCAGGAGTACATCCCCGGCGGCGACGACGAGCTCTACACGCTCGGGAGCTACCTCACGGCCGAGGGCGAGGCGCTCGGGCTGTTCACCGGCCGCAAGCTGCGCCAGACCCGGCAGCACATGGGCGTCTGCCGCGTCGCGGAGGCGGTGTGGGTGCCCGAGGTCGCCGATTACGGCCTCGCGCTCCTGCGGGCGCTGCGCTTCCGGGGCATCTCGCAGGTCGAGTTCAAGCGCGACCCGCGCACCGGCGAGTACCGGCTGATCGAGGTGAACCCGCGGCTGTGGCAGTGGCACGGCCTCGCCACCGCCTGCGGCGTCGACCTCACCCACATCGCCTACCTCGACCTGGTCGGCCGCCCGCCGGCGCCGCGGCGGATGACGAACGAGGGCCGGCGCTGGGCGATCACGTTCATGTCCGGTGCCCGCCATGCCGTCCAGCGGCCGCCCTATACCGACGCGCTGCTCGCGCGCGACGACCCGCGGCCCGCGCTCGTCCAGCTCGGGCGGGTGGCCCGCGGAGGCGTGCGCAGCGCCCGCCGCCGGGCGGCGGCGAGCATGGCCGTGTCGCGCATCACCCGGCAGGCGGAACGGCATGGCTAGCGGCAACGGCGACCGGCCGCTGCGCGTCCTCGGCGTCGGCAACGGCCGCTCGATCATCTTCCTGCGCTGGGCGTGGCGGGTGGCCGAGCTCGGCCACGACGTGCACGTCGTCTCGGACTCGTTCACCGACCGCGCCGAGGAGCTCGAGGGCATCACCGCGCATCGCGTCCAGGAGCTCGAACTGGGGACGCGGGTGAAGGGGCTGCGGCGGATGCGGTTCGCGCCCGCGATCCGAAACCTGGCCGGCCGCCTCGACGTCGACCTCGTCCACGCCCACTACCTGCTGCCGTACGGCTACTGGGCGGCCGAGGCGGGCGTGCATCCGCTCGTCATGAGCCCCTGGAACACCGACATCTTCACGTACGGCCGCGACCGCGCCCGTGGTCGCAAGCGCGTCCGGGCCGCGGTGGCGGCGGGCGACGGCTACGTGGTGAGCTCGATCGGGAACGCCGACGAGACCGTCCGCCTCGGCGCCGATCCCGACCGCGTGCACCGGATCGTCTGGTACGTCGACCTGCGCCCGTTCGGCCCCGAACACCGCAAGCCCGGCCTGGCGGCCCGGTTCGGCTGGCCGGACGACTCGCTCGTCATCCTGTCGCTGCGCAACTACCGCCCGAACACCAACCTCGACGTGCTCCTGCGCGCGTTCGACCGGGTGTCGCGGGAGGAGCCGCGCGTACGCCTGATCATGGCGGCGCGGGGCGGCTGGATCCGCGACGAGATCGAGGGCGTGCTCGACGAGCTCGGGCTGCGCGACCGGGTCGCCCAGCACTTCGCGCCGCCGGACGAGCTGCCGGAGCTGTGCGCGTCGTCGGACATCGGCATCTCGATCGCCTCGACCGACGCCACCCCGGCGTCGATGATCGAGTCGATGGCCTCCGGCCTGCCGATGGTGATGGGCGACGCGATCACGATCGACGAGTGGATCACGCCGGGCGAGGGCGGCGAGGTGGTCGATTGCCGCGACACGGACGCCGTCACCGCCGCGCTGCTCACGCTGATCCGCGACCCCGAGCTGCGGGCCCGATACGGCGAGCGCAACATCCGCGTGACCCGGGAGCGGCTGCCGCCGCCGGGGCCGGCGCTCGTCGAGCTCTACCGCGACATGCTCGCCCGCCGATGAGGGTGCTCTGCCTGGGAATGGACGGTGCCGACCACGGCCTCGTCGGCGAGCTGCTCGAGCAGGGACGCCTGCCCACGCTCGCGGGCATCGTCCGCGACGGCGCCTACGGGCCGCTGCGCTCGACCGTGCCGGCAGCAACGCCGACGGCCTGGTCGTCGTTCCTCACGGGCCTCAACCCCGCCCGCCACGGCATCTTCAACTTCTCGACGAACGCGAACCGGGCGCCGTCGCGCCTCGAGAGCGCGCGCAGCCGCTCCGGCGTCCCGCTGTGGCGGACGCTCGGCGCCGCCGGCGTGCGCTCGGCCTTCGTCACCGTGCCGTTCACCTATCCGGCCGAGGAGATGGACGGGATCATCGTGACGGGCTACGGCGGCCCGCCCGAGCCGCAGATCGTCCCCGAGTCCGCCGCGGCCGCGATCCACGCCCGCCACCCCGGCCTCGTCACCGCCCACCACCCGATGCGCGAGCGCTGGTGGGAGGACTTCGACCGCTACGCCCGGCTCCTCGTCGAGCACGTCGGCCAGATCGAGTCGGTGTGCGAGCAGTGCTTCGAGCTCGAGCCCGACCTGGGCGTGCTGGTCGTCGACTTCATGAGCACCGACTTCGCCGGGCACCTGGGCTACGCCCGCCTCGACCCGGGCCATCCCGCCCACGACCCCGCCAACGCCGGCGACGAGCTCGTCCAGGTGTACGAGGCGGTCGACGCCGCCTGCGGGCGGCTGATCGAGGCGGCCCGGGAGCGGTTCGGCGAGGAGCCGACCGTGCTGATGATGTCCGACCACGGCATGAAGCCGATGTACTGGGTGTTCCACCTGAACCGCTGGCTCGAGGAGCACGGCTACCTGCGCTACCGCTCGCGGTCGCTGCAGCGGCTCAAGGGCACGCGTCTGCGCTCGCTGGCCGGCGCCGACCAGCGCCTGGCCCGCACCTCGGGGCTCTACACACGGATCGCCGACGCGGTCCCGCTCGTCCCGGCGACGGCGGCCGACCGCGCCTTCGCCGACATCGACTTCCCCCGCACCGGCGCCTACTCGTTCGCGACCGGCGGCCAGGTGTACCTGGGCGAGTCGAGCGGCGCCGTCGCCGACCCCGCCGTGGCCGAGCGGATCGCGACCGAGCTCGAGGCCGAGCGCCACCCCGAGACAGGCGAGCAGCTCCTGCGGGTGCTGCGCAAGCCCGACATCTACCACGGCCCCCACCTCGACCGCGCCCCCGACCTGATCGTGCTCTCGATCGACGAGCGCGTCCACGTCGACTCGCTGCGGCGGAGCGGGACGCCGGCGATCGAGGTGCACGACAGGCTCGACCCCGAGAACGCCTACGGCTACTCGGGCCACCACGGGATCGACGGAATCCTGGGCGCGCGCGGGCCGGGCATCCGCCCGGGGACCGTGCCGGAGGGGTCCGGCATCGTCCAGATGGCCGCCACGATCCTGCGCCTGCACGGCATCGAGGCCGAAGGGCTCGACGGCGCCCCCATCGACGCGATCCTGGCCGGCGATGGCGACGCCGTACGCGTCGCCGCGCAGGGGACGGCCGGGAGCGACGAGGGCGTCTACAGCGCCGACGAGGAGGCAGGGATCCTCGAGCGCCTGCGCGACCTCGGCTACGAGTGACCGGGCCGCGGC
This sequence comes from uncultured Actinomycetes bacterium, assembly GCA_963746115.1. Taxonomy (GTDB): domain Bacteria; phylum Actinomycetota; class Thermoleophilia; order Gaiellales; family JAICJC01; genus JAICJC01. The sequence continues at coordinate 283,843 of CAVVAA010000001.1, forward strand.
TCGATCTCGACGTCCCGGAGGGGTTCGCCGCCGAGGCCCGCTGGACGCTCGAGACGCTGCTCGGGGCCTGCGCGGCACCGACGGCCGAGTCCGTCCGCTACGGCGGCTCAGGCGGGCTCGCCGTCTCGGAGCGCGCGTGGGAGCTCTTCGCGGCGGGCGGCGCCGTCACGCCGAGGCCGGCCGGCGAGGGAATGCTCGACTTCGGCGACGGCGCGCGCGACCTCGTCGCGAGCGCCTTCTGGCACCTGTCGCGCCACGAGGAGCGCGGCGGCCCTCGCGACGAGCGCGGTCGCTTCCCCGCCCGGGCGGCCCTGGCCGACCCCGAGCGCCCGGCGGTCGACGCGCTTCTGCACGGCTTCCGGGAGCACGTCGGCGATCGCGGGACGACACCGTTCACGATCGCCCTCACCCACGACGTGGACATCCCCTGGCGCTGGAGCCGGCCGCGCGCCCTGATCGGCGCCGCCGCCCGGGCGCGGGCCGCGGCCCGGGAGCGCCGCCCCCGTGACGCCGCCGCGGAGGCGGCGGGGCTCGCCGCCGCGCCGTTCCGGCGCCTGGCCGGCACCGACCCGAACTGGTCGTACGAGCGCATCGCGGCGATCGAGCGCGCCCATGGCGGCCGCTCGACCTACTTCGTCATGGCCGGCCACGGCCACCCCGCCGACGGCCCCGACCCGGCGGCGTATGACCGGCTGCGCCCCGCGATCGTGGCCCAGGTCGCCGCTCAGGGCGACGAGGTCGGCCTGCACCCGAGCTACCGGACGTCCGAGCGGCCGGAGCTGCTCGCCGCCGAGCGGGAGCGGCTGGAGACGCTCACCGGTGCCCGCGTGCCCGGCGTGCGGTTCCACTACCTGCGCCACGACACCCACGCGACGCTGCCCGAGCTGGAGCGGCTGGGGTTCGCGTACGACTCCAGCCAGGGCTACGGCGATGCGATCGGCCTGCGGGCCGGGTTCTCGTTCCCGTACCGGCCGTTCCATCTGGCCGAGCGGCGGCCGCTCGACCTCGTCGAGCTGCCCATGGCTGTCATGGACGCGACGCTCGCGGAGCAGCGCTACCTCGGGCTCACCCCCCGGGCCGGGCTCGAGCGGACGCTGCGCCTGCTCGAGCGCGTGGCCGGCATCGGCGGCACGGTGGCGATCCTGTGGCACACCGACCGCTTCAGCCGCGAGTACGCGCGAGGCTGGGACCGCGTCTACGCGGACGTCCTCGAGTGGGTCGCCGATCGCGGCGGGCGGCTGGTGACGGCGGCGGACGCCGTCGCGGCCCCGATGTAGGACCCGCCTAGCGGGATCGGCCGTGCGCGCGCCTGCGACGGCGTCGCGACGAGGACGGCCCGGGCCCTGCCGGTGCCGGCGAGGGGGCCCCGCCGTCCCCCGCGGGCGCCGTGGCCGGTACGGGGACCGGCTCCGGAGCGCGGCGGCGGGGCGTCTCGATCTCGCCGGAGCGCTCCAGGTCGTGGCGGCGCTTGACGAAGCCCGGCTCGCGCTCGAGGAACACCGCCAGGAGCGGTGCGGCGATGAAGATCGACGAGTAGGCGCCGGATGCGATGCCGATGACGAGCGCGAAGGCGAAGTCCTTCAGCGAGCCCGACCCGAAGATGAACAGGAGCACGACCGGGATCAGCGTGACCAGCGAGGTGTTCAGCGACCGGGTGATGGTCTCGGCGAGCGACTCGTTCACGATCCGGCTGGCCGTGAAGCGGCGCAGGATGGGGATGTTCTCGCGCACCCGGTCGAACACGATCACCGTGTCGTACATCGAGTAGCCGAGCACGGTCAGGACGGCCGCGATCGTGTCGGCGGTGACCACCCGCCCCGACAGTGAGTAGATGCCGATCGTGAGCAGGATGTCGTGGCCGAGCGCGATCATCACCGGAAGCGCGTACTTCCACTCGAACCGGAACGACACGTAGATGAAGATGATGATCAGTGAGAACAGCACCGCCAGGTAGGCCGAGTCGAGCACCGACTGGCCGAACGACGAGCTCACGTCCGCCGAGTCGGTGATCTTGGTCGCCTCGCCGAAGCGGGTCTTCAGCTGCGTCAGGAGCTTGTCCTGAGTGCCGTGCGAGAGGAAGTGCGACTCGACCTGGAATTGGGTGTACGTGCTCCCCTGCGAGCTGCGGGTCGAGGTGACGCCCTGCACCTGCGGCTGGTTGATGCCGGCGCTCGTGACGACGCCCGTCGCCGCGCCGACCGTCTCCGGCCTCGGCGTCACGAACGTGAGCTTGCTGCCGCCGGTGAAGTCGATGCCGCGGTTGAGCCCCTGCGTCGCCAGGCTGATGCCGCCGATCACGATGATCACGCCGGAGATCGCAAACCACAGCCGCTTGTGGCCGATGAAGTCGTACTTCTTCCAGCGGTCGCCGGTGCCGACCGAGCCGAGCACCCACCGGCTGGTCATGAACTGGTAGCCGCTCAGCACGCCCAGCATTGCGCGGGTGAACACGACGGCCGTGAAGATCGACGTGACGACGCCGATCAGCAGCATGAGCGCGAAGCCCTTGACGCTCGACGTCGCCGCCGCGTAGAGCACGCCGGCCGCGATCAGCGTGACGACGTTCGCGTCGATGATCGTGTGGAAGCCGCGCCGGTAGCCGGTGGCGATCGCGGCCCGCATCGATTTGCCCGCGCGCACCTCCTCCTTCACGCGCTCGAAGATGACGATGTTCGCGTCGGCCGCGACGCCGATCGTGAGGATCGTTCCCGCGATCCCCGGCAGGGTCATCGTCACCGGTAAGGCAGACACGATGCCCGCCAGGAGCACCCCGTAGATGATCAGCGCGATGTCGGCGATCAGGCCCAGGAAGCCGTAGAAGACGAGCAGGAAGAGCATCACGAAGATGAGGCCCGCGATGCCCGCGATGACGCCGTTTCGGAGCGAGTCCTTGCCCAGCGACGCCGACACGAGCTGCTGCGAGTACGGCGAGAACTTCACCGGCAGCGTGCCCGACTGGATCTCGAGGGCGATCCGGCTCGCGTCCGACGTCGTCAGGCCGGTGATCTCGCTGCCGGGGTTCGTCGGCGAGTCGGCATCGATGCCGTCGGGGAACTGCCGGGGATCGATCGTCGGCGCGGCGACGAGCTGGTTGTCGACGACGATCGCGTTCGGCAGGGCCCTGCCGGCCAGGACGCCGGCCTGGGAGATCTGGCGGGTGATGTTGTGGAAGTCGGAGCCGCCGCCGTTCTTGTACTGCAGCGACACGATCGGCTGGCCGTTCTGATCGGTGGTCGCCTGCGCGCTCGAGATCTCGTTGCCGGTCACGATGTCCTGGTCGCGCGTCGGCACGTGGAACAGGTACCAGACGACCCCGTGCGCATTCGTGGTGGCGTCGGGACAGCCGTTCGTGACATCGCAGCTCACCGCAGCGTCCCCGGCGGGGACGGCCCGCCACACCGTTCCGGGCGGCTGGGTGCGCAGGTGCAGGTCGTTCAGCACCTGGGCCTTCTGCGGCTCGATCCGCGACCGGATGCCGCCGCGGGAGACGAGGTCGTGCGTCTTCTTGTTGAAGAGCGCCCATCCGGCCGGCGTGGCGCCCGGCTTCAGCTCCGGCTGGGCCGCCGTCAGCATCGAGAAGAGCGAGCGCGGGTGGGCCTGGAACTGGGACACGCGCGACACCGGCGTGAGCGTTCCGTAGAAGTCGAAGGCCTGCAGCTGCCCGGCGACCAGGAGGTTCGCGACGGCGTTCGGGTCCTTCACGCCCGGGATCGAGATGTCGATCGTGTTGTCGGCCGTCGACGTGCGGATCTCGGGCTGGAGGATGCCGCGCGGGTCGATGCGGCGGCGCATGACGTCGGCAGCGTTCTGGAGCGTCGTCGCCGAGATCGTGTTGCCGTGGATCGGGCGCGCCTTCAGCACCACCTCGAGCCCGCCGCGCAGGTCAAGGCCCAGGGTGAAGCCGCGCACCGCGACGGTCGTCAGCGCGGCCGCCATCAGCACGATCACCACCGCCAGGATGCCCAGGTTGCGGCGTTTCTCGCTCACGGATTCGGAAGTCTAATCATCTGGATGCCCTGCCCACCGACTCATGGTGCCTGGATTCGGCGCTCTCCGCCACCTCTGCGCGCAGATCGGCGAACCGGCCTGCGGCGATCGCCGCCCGGGCGCGGGCGGCCAGATCGAGCAGCTGGTGCAGGTTGTGGATCGACAGCAGGCGCAGGCCCGTGATCTCCGATTGGGTGACGAGATGGCGGATGTAGGCGCGCGAGAACCCGGTGCAGGCGGGGCACGTGCACCCATCCACCAGGGGGCGCTGGTCGGTCGCGAACGCCGCGTTGCGCAGGTTGATGCGTCCGCCGGGGACGAGCGCCGAGCCGGTACGGCCCATGCGGGTGGGAAGCACGCAGTCGAACATGTCCACGCCCCGGGCGATGCCCTCGATCAGCCCCACCGGGTCGCCCACGCCCATCAGGTAGCGGGCCCGGTCGGCGGGCAGGAGCGCGGTCGTCGCCGCCAGCGTCTCCATCATCGGCCCCCGCTCCTCGCCCACCGAGAGGCCGCCGACGGCGTACCCGTCGAATCCGATGCCGACGATCTCCTCGGCGCTGCGCCGGCGCAGCTCGAGGTCGGTGCCGCCCTGGACGATCCCGAAGCCGAGCTGGCCCTCGGCCCGCGGCTGGGCGCGGCTGCGCGCGGCCCAGATGCCGGTGCGGCGCACGGCCGCCTCGACGCGGGCGCGGTCGACGCCGGCGGGCGGGCACTCGTCGAACGCCATCGCGATGTCGGAGCGCAGCAGCCGCTGGACGCGCATGGCGACCTCGGGGGTGAAGTGGTGCGGCGAGCCGTCGTAGACCGAGCGGAAGCGCACGCCCTCGTCGTCGATGCGCGTCGCCGTGTGGAGCAGCGAAAACACCTGGAAGCCGCCGGAGTCGGTCAGGACCGGCCCGTCCCAGCCGCTGAAGCGGCCGACGCCGCCCATCTCGTCGATCAGCTCCGCGCCCGGGCGGAAGTACAGGTGGTACGCGTTTGCGAGCACGATCCGCGCGCCCAGGTCGCGCAGCTCGCTCGGCAGCATCGCCTTCACGCTCGCCTTCGTGCCGACGGGCATGAACACGGGCGTGTCGACCGGGCCGTGGGCGGTCTCGAGCACCCCGGCGCGGGCGCCGCCGTCGGTGGCCGTGATGCGGAAGGGCGAGCTCACAGCAGCAGCATCGCATCGCCGAAGCTGTAGAAGCGGTACTCCTCCGCGATCGCGGTGCGATAGATGTCCCGGATCGCGTCCGTCCCGGCGAACGCCATCACCAGGGCGAGCAGCGTCGAGCGGGGCAGGTGGAAGTTCGTGACGAGGCCGCCGACCGCCGCGAACCGGTGCCCCGGCTCGATCAGCAGCCGCGTCCGGCCCTCGAGCGGGCCGCGCTCCGGGGCGCCCCACACGGTCTCGAGCACGCGCACGGTCGTCGTCCCGACGGCGACGATGCGGCGGCGGGCGGCGAGGGCCGCGTCGATCGCCTCCGCCGCGGCCGGGGTGACCGCGTAGGCCTCGCTGTGCATCGGGTGGTCGTCGAGGTCGGCCTCGGTCACCGGCCGGAAGGTGTCGAGGCCGACGCCGAGGGTCACCTCCACGACCTCGTGCCGGCCGCGGAGCCGTGCGAGCAGCTCGGGCGTGAAGTGCAGGCCGGCCGTCGGCGCCGCCGCCGAGCCGGGATGGCGGGCGTAGACGGTCTGGTAGCGCTGGGGGTCGGCCGGCTGCTCGTGGATGTAGGGCGGGAGCGGCATCTCCCCCACCTTCTCCAGGGCAGCGGTGACGGGGACTGTCCCCGCTTCGCCGGGGACGGTCCCCGGGGCTTGCAGCCTGACGATCACGCGGCCCTCGTCGAGGTGGCGCTCGATCGTGATCGCGAGCTCGCCGGCCGTCACCGTCTCGCCGTCGCGGAGCCGCCGCGCCGGCCGCGCGAGCGCCTCCCAGCTTCCGTCGGGCCGCGGCTCGAGCAGCAGCACCTCGGCCGCCCCTCCGGTCGCACGCCGGGCGCGCACGCGCACGGGCAGCACGCGGGTGTCGTTCAGCACCACGACATCGTCGGGCGCGAGCTCGTCCACGAGGTCGCCGAAACGGCGGTGCCGGACGGCGCCCGTCGCACGGTCGTACACGAGCAGCCGCGCGCTGTCGCGCGGCTCCGCCGCCGTCTGGGCGATCAGCCGGGGCGGGAGGTCGTAGTCGAGGTCGTCGGTGCGCACCGGATGATGTAGCGGTTCCGCGTGGGGCCGGGGACGATGTTCAGGTGCTCGGGCTGGATCCGGAACGGCGCCTGGACGCCCGAGACGAAGAGCTCCGCCGGCCCGGCCAGGTACCAGCGCCGGCGCCGCTCGACCGCGCGGATATGGACGTGGCCGTTGCGCCACGAGCCCGTCGCCGTGAAGTCGAGCCGCGCGTTCCCGGTCCCGTCGGCGTTCTGGACGACCGGCCCCGTGACGGTGAAGCCGAAGCCGGTCACGACGCCGAGCTCCTGGCGGACGGTGGCGTTCAGCCGCAGGCATGTCGCCGACACCCGGAAGGCCGGGCCTTTCGATGCCCGCTCGATCGCGGCGATGCCGATCGCGGCCGATGCCGCCAGCGCGAGCGCCGCGCCGGCGACGAGGGGGATCCAGGGGCGTGCACGCGCATAGGCCGCACGGAGACGCTGCATCGCCGCAATTAGAGCAGGCGGAGCTAGAACAGGCGCGGGTCGCGGGCCGGTGCGGGCAGGCCGAGATGGGCGTATCCGGCGGGCGTCACCACCCGTCCGCGAGGCGTGCGCTGGAGCAGGCCGAGCTGGAGCAGGTACGGCTCGTACACGTCTTCGAGCGTGTCCGTCTCCTCGCCGATCGCCACGGCGAGCGTCGAGAGCCCGACCGGGCCGCCGCCGAACCGCCCGGTGATGGCGAGCAGGATCTCGCGGTCGATCCGCTCCAGCCCCGCACTGTCGACCTCGAAGAGCTCGAGCGCCTCGATGGCGATCGGATGCGTGATCTCGCCGTCGTGCCGCACCTGGGCGTAGTCGCGCACCCGGCGCAGGATCCGGTTCGCGACCCGCGGCGTGCCCCGCGAGCGGCGGGCAACCTCCTCGGTGCCGCCCTCGTCGATGCGCACGCCGAGGAGCCGGGCCGAGCGCTGCACGATGCGCGCGATCTCGGCCGGCCCGTAGTAGTCGAGGCGGTGGGTGATCCCGAAGCGGTCGCGCAGCGGCGTCGTCAGGAGCCCGGTGCGCGGTGGTCGCACCGACGAGCGTGAACGGCTTCAGCTCGAGGCGCAGCGAGTGTGCCCCGGGGCCCTGGCCGATGACGATGTCGATGCAGCCGTCCTCCATCGCGGGGTAGAGCAGCTCCTCGATCGCGCGGTTCAGCCGGTGGATCTCGTCGATGAAGAGGACGTCGTCGGCCTCGAGCGCGGTCAGGATCGAGGCCATGTCGGCCTTCCGGTCGATGGCCGGGCCGGACATGATGCGCAGCGAGGAGCCCATCTCGGCGGCGATGATCCCGGCCAGCGAGGTCTTGCCCAGGCCGGGCGGGCCGGCCAGCAGCACGTGCTCGCACGGCTCGCCGCGGGCGCGGGCGGCCTCGAGGAAGATCGTGAGCTGCTCCTTCACCTGCTCCTGGCCGATGAACTCGGACAGGTTGCGCGGGCGCAGCGAGCGGTCGAACTCCTCCTCGCCGGGCGCAAGGAACGCGTCGGGGATCCGGGGGCCGGCCTCGGCGCTCATCAGCCCGCTCCGGCCGGGACGGCGCCGGAGAGGGCGAGGCGCACCCGCTCCTCGACCGGCAGGCCCTCGTCGACCGGCCGCAGGGCCGCCTCGGCTTCCGCAACCGACATGCCCAGACCGACGAGCGCGTCGCGGGCGGCCGTGTGGTCGTCGCCGGCGGGCGCCGGGGCGTCTCCGCCGGACGCCGGCAGCGCGAGGCCGCCGACCTTGTCCTTCAGGTCGATCACGACCCGCTCGGCGGTGCGCCGGCCGATGCCGGGGATGCTGGTGAAGAGGGCGTGGTCGCCGGACTGCACCGCCCGCCGGATCTGGTCGGGCTCGTAGCCGGACACGATCGCGAGCGCGGCCTTGGGGCCGATGCCGGAGACGCCCAGCAGGAGCTCGAACAGCGATCGCTCCGCGTCCGACGCGAACCCGAACAGCTGGAGCGCATCCTCGCGCACGTGCAGGTGCGTGAGCAGCGTGACCTCGCCGTCTCCGGCCGCAGCCGCACGGCGGGATGCCGACATCGTGGTCGCGAGCCGGTAGCCGACGCCCGCGACGTCGAGCACGGTGACGCCGGCCGCGCTCGTCACCACCCGGCCGCGGAGCGACGCGATCATCCCGCCGCCGCCTTCAGCGCGGCGGTGGTGCGGGAGGCGTGCGCGTGGCACACGGCGACCGCGAGCGCGTCGGCTGCGTGCTCCGAGGCCGGTGGGCGGTCGAGCCGCAGCGACGCCGTCACCATCCGCTGCACCTGCGACTTGTCGGCGCGGCCGAACCCGCAGACCGTCATCTTCACCTCGGCCGGTGGGTAGCCCGCCGCCGGAATCCCGGCCCGCCCGCAGGCGGTCAGCACAGCGCCGCGGGCGTGCCCGACCGACAGGATCGTGCGCGGGTTGCCGCCGACGAAGAGGTCTTCGAGCGCGACTGACGCCGGCTCGTGCCGGGCGATGAGATCCGAGACCTCGGCGAAGATCCGCACGAGGCGCTGCTCGAGCGGCTCGCGCGCGGACGTGGCGATCACGCCGTGGTCCACGGCTTCCAACCGGCTGCCCTGCACCGTGATGACGCCGTACCCCGTCTCGGCGGTGCCGGGATCGATTCCCAGCAGGATCATGTGCCCACTGTACCGCCCGGAGCGGACGTCGGCCGAACGCGCGTTCGGGCGAATACCGGCGCCTGGCACCTGTCATTCACCCGGCGACGGCTTCGAGCACCGCCTCCGGGATGTCGAAGTTCGCGTGCACCTCCTGGACGTCGTCCAGGTCCTCCAGCGAGTCGATCAGGCGCAGCAGCTGGCGGGCGCCGCTCTCGTCGAGCTCGACCGTGGTCTTCGGCACCATCGTCAGCTCCGCGGAGGTGATCGGGACACCGGCTGCCTCGAGGGCGTCGCGCACGGCAGCAAGGTCGGTCGGCGCGGTCGTGACCTGCCAGCTCGACTCGTCCTGGGACACGTCCTCGGCGTCGGCGTCCGCCGCCGCGAGCACGACTTCGTCCTCGCTCGCCTCGGCGGCCGGGATGAGGATCACGCCCTTGCGCTCGAACTGCCACGCCACCGAGCCGGGCGTGCCCAGGCTCGAGTTCGAGCGCGTGAACATCGACCGGACATCCGCGGCGGTGCGGTTGCGGTTGTCGGTCAGCGCCTCGACGATGATCGCCACCCCCTCGGGCCCGTAGCCCTCGTAGGTCACGGCCTCGTAGGCGTCGGAGCCCGTCACCGCCGCCCGTCGCCCGGGCGATCGCGCGCTCGATGTTGTCCTTCGGCATGGAGTACGACCGGGCCTTCGCGACCGCCGCCGCCAGGGTGGCGTTCGCCTCGGGATCGGGACCGCCCTCCTTGGCGGCGACGATGATCGCGCGCGAGAGCTTCGTGAAGAGCTGGCCGCGGCGCTTGTCCTCGGCGCCCTTCTTGTGCTTGATCGTCGACCACTTGGAGTGCCCGCTCACGCCGCCGCCTCCTCCCTGCCTGCGACCATCTCCGCGAAGCGGCCGTGCAGCCGCCGATCGGTCGTGAGCTCGGGGTGGAACGCGGTCACGAGGACGTTGCCCTGCCTGGCGGCCACCGGCCGGCCCTCGTGCTCGGCGACGACGTCGACGCCGTCGCCGATCCGCTCGATCTGGGGGGCACGGATGAACACGCCCGGGAACGGCAGGTCCTCGCCGACGAGCCGGAGCGGCGACTCGAAGCTGGCCGGCTGGCGCCCGTAGGCGTTGCGGCGCACGTCGATGTCGATCATGTCCAGATAGCGCTGGTCGGGGCGGCCGTCCTCGGCGTGGTGCGCGAGCACGATCATCCCCGCGCAGGTGCCCAGGAAGGCGCCGCCGCGGGCGTGCAGGGCGCGGATGGGCGGCTCGAGGTCGTACGCCTCGATCAGCTTCGACATGGTCGAGGACTCGCCGCCGGGGATGACGAGGCCGGCGAGCCCCTCGAGGTCGCGCGGCAGCCGCACCTCGACGGCGTCGACGCCGACGTCGCGCAGGGCTGCGAGGTGCTCCCGGAACGCCCCCTGGAGGGCGAGGACTCCGACGCTACCAGCCACGCGTCTGCAGGAGGCCCTGCTCGCCCAGCGCCGAGATCTCGGTGCCGTGCATGGCCTCCCCCAGCCCGAACGACACCTCGGCCACGATGCTGGCGTCGGCGAACTGCGTCGTCGCCCGCACGACGGCGGACGCCATCGCGGCCGGGTCGGAGCTCTTGAAGATCCCGGAGCCGACGAAGAGGCCCTCCGCGCCGAGCTGCATCATGAGCGCCGCGTCGGCCGGGGTCGCGATCCCGCCTGCGGTGAACGTGACGACGGGCAGGCGCCCGTGGGCGGCGCAGTACTCGACCAGCTCGTACGGCGCGCGGTGCTCCTTGGCGACGGAGTAGAGCTCGTCCGCGTCCATGTTCTGGAGCCGCTTGATCTCGCCCAGGATCGCGCGCATGTGCCGCACGGCCTCGACCACGTTGCCGGTGCCCGCCTCGCCCTTCGAGCGGATCATCGCCGCGCCCTCGCTGATGCGCCGGAGCGCCTCGCCCAGGTTGGTCGCGCCGCACACGAACGGGATCGTGAACTTCCACTTGTTGATGTGGTTGGCCTCGTCGGCCGGCGTGAGCACCTCGGACTCGTCGATGTAGTCCACCTCGAGGGCCTCGAGCACCTGCGCCTCGGCGAAGTGGCCGATGCGGGCCTTCGCCATGACGGGGATCTTCACCGCGTCCTGGATCTCGCGGATCTTGGCCGGATCGGCCATCCGGGCGACGCCGCCGTCGCGGCGGATGTCGGCGGGGACGCGCTCGAGGGCCATCACGGCGCACGCGCCGGCGTCCTCGGCGATGCGGGCCTGCTCGGCGGTGGTGACGTCCATGATCACGCCGCCCTTGAGCATCTCGGCGAGCCCGCTCTTGACTCGCATGGTTCCGGTCTCGTTCACAGCCCTTCGTCCCCTTCTATGGCGAGAATTCTCCCGCCGATAGTGTAGACGTCGGGCCTGCCGGGGCGAGCTAGCCGCTGCTTCGGAGGCGCTCGAGACCCTCGGGGTCGAGCACCCAGACGAGCCGGTCGCGAACGTCGATCAGGCCGCCCTCGCGGAGCTCGTTCATGACCTTGGTGAGGGTCTCCCGGCTGGTGCCGATCATCTCGGCCAGCTGGACGTGCGTGAACCGCTCGTCGATGCGGATCCCGGTGTGCGTGACCCGGCCGTAGCGATCCATCAGCTGCAGGAGCTGCGCGGCGAGCCGGGCCGGGACGCCGCGGAATGCGAGGCTCTCGAGCTGGTCCTCGGTCGAGCGCAGCCGCTCGGCCAGCGACCGCAGGAGGTTGAGCGCGATCTGCGGGTGGTCGGTGGTCGCCCGCTCGAGGTCGGCCGTCGGGAGCACGCGCACGACGGCGTCGGTCATGGCCTCGGCGTAGGCGTCGTGGAGCGCCTCGCCCTCGGGGGACACGCGGCCGAAGACCTCGCCCTCGTCGAGCATCGCGAGCGTGAGCTGGCGGCCGTCGTGGGCGCTGCGGTAGAGGCGCACGCGACCGCTCTGGACGACGTACATCGCGTCCGCCCGGTCGAAGGGCGAGTAGATCAGCTCCCCCTTGCCGAACCGCGAGGCGCCGAAGCGTCCTCCCAGGTCGGCCAATACCCGCTCGGACAGGCCCTCCAGGATCTCGCTATCGAACATGTGGTCTGCGGTCTGGCTCACGGCTCCTCGTGCATTCCTCTGCTACTACGGACGTCGAGGCGGACCGGTTCTCACCGACCTGCACCGGTAGCATGGACCCGCTCGGAGCGACGAGCCAATTTGATCGCCGGGGGTGTAGCTCAGCCGGTCAGAGCAGCGGACTCATAATCCGTTCGTCGCTGGTTCGAATCCAGCCGCCCCCATCGTCCACCACGCCAAGGTACGCGTGTTTGGCGTGACGAACAAGATCCCGGATCCCGGTGGCGCGAACGCGAGGCGGTCCGTCCGCCGGCGGATGCTGTCAGACGGTCCTCGCGGCGCTTTGCACCTGACGCGAGCTGACCGCCTCCTCGAGCGAGCTGAACGTCGGGAAGAGGGCTCGGGCGTCGGTCATCCCGAAGAGCCGCTCCGGCGCAGTCCCCGGGCTCACGACCACTGCGAACGTGGTCCCCGATCGCCATTCCGCACGCTTGTGTGTGGCGACCAGGACACCCAGCACGCTCGAGTCGATGAAGTCGGCGTCCGAGAGGTCGACGATCACGCACACACGGGGCTCGATCACACGTTCGAGCTCGGCCAGCACGTGTTGCCGGTTCGAGACGTCGTGCTCGCCGACGAGCGCCACGACCCGGATCGAGTCGTCGAGGTAGTCGGTGACGATGTGGGCTGCCTGCGGCATCGCGGCCCCTCTCTCGATAGGCATGAGGGAAAGGGCCCCACCACTCCGACCCCTCCCCAGGGGCCGGGCGGCTGCTTCACCCGGACGACCGAGTGTACTCCGACGTCCCGGGGTTGTCGATGGGCCGGCGCCGCCCCCCAGACCGTGGCCTGGGGGCGGCGCCGCGAGCCGTCTACGCGCCCAGGCCGCCGAGCAGGCCGGCCGAGTTGAACGGCGTTGCGCCCGCCGGGGCGTTGACCGTGAAGTCCTGGTTCCAGTCGCTGAACTTGATGTCCAGATCGAGCGCGATGTTCTTCAGGCCGCTGGCCTGGGCCTGGAGGGAGGGCGGCACGTCCATCGCGAACTGGATGCTCTCGTTGGTCGGCAGGTGGGTCGAGCTGTCGAACGCAAGCGACCCGTGAGCGGTCTTGATCGCCTGCTCGAGCTGCGCCATCTGAAGCTTGTCCTTGGCGGTGAGACCGCTCTGGCTGACCTTGGAGACGTCGGCGATAGACCTTCGCGATGTCGACGTCGGCCGAGATCGTGTCCTGGCCGCCCGCGGTGGAGAGGCTCAGGTTCTTCAGCCACATGCTCGGATCGAGGCCCGCGGCCTTGAGCGCGCCCAGGCCGCTGCTCGTCGAGGAGCCGGACGAGGACGAGCCCGCCCCTGACGTGAGGCCGGTCAGCGGCAGGGAATGCCAGCCCGGGCCCATCATCAGTGGCAGCTTCACGTAGACCGTCTTGCCGTCGGGCGAGAGCGCCTCGCCGGTGAGCGACCCGCCCGTGTAGTTGAGCGCGAAGTTGACGTCGAACTTCGCCTGGCCGTTCGTCGCCTTGCCGGCGTGGCCCTTGAGCTCGAGCGTGAGCGGGCCCTGCAGCAGGGCGGCGCCGGCGCCCGCGCCGGCGAGGTTGCCGCCGATCTTGATGCCGAGCTTGGCGTCGAAGGCGGCGGACGTCGCGTCCTTGGTCGCTGCGGAGGCGGCGTTGAGGACGCTCGCGGCAGTGGCCGTGCTGACCGACGACCCTCCCGAGGATGAGCCGCCCGAGCCGGAGCCCGAGCCCGAGCTGGAGCCACAGCCGGCAACCAGCGCCGCGACGGCGAGAAGGAGGACGAGGGCGCGTTTCATGGCAAGGGCTTCCTTTCGCGGAGAGGTCCGCATACCGGCAAGGAGGGGGCGGCGCCGAGGGTCGCGCACGCCGTGTGAAGCTTGGGGGCCCCGGGCGCGTGTCCTCGCCCGAGTACACTCAATATAGCTGCCGCCCGCGACCGAATCTACGGCTGTAGTGGGAGGCCGTCAACCCGTGTTGCGGGCCGCTGGCGGCACGTGATGGTCGCACGCGCCCGCCCGTCGCGATACCGTGGAGGCGTGTCGCTCCGCCGGCTTCGCTACCAGCTTCAGTGCGCGCGCTCCGGGCACGACGTGCGGCCGTACATGGTGGACGGGTCGCACGTCGCCCAGCGGTGCCTGCGCTGCGGCGCGACCGTCGGCGAGGCGGAGCTTGAAGGGGCGGCGGCCGAGCCCGGGGCGGACATCGTTCCCGCGCGCCGCATCGAGCCGCAGCCGTCGCAGCTCCCGCCGGCGCCGATCGAGCGCCGTCCCGAAGCGGACGGCGAGGTGCCGGCCGAGGCCGACGGGGACGCGCCCGCCGAGGCGGACGACGCGCCAGAGCCGGGAGATGACTCCACCCACGCAGCCCTCGCCGCTCTGCGCGAGCTGGGCGAGCTGCACGCCGCGGGCGTGCTCACCGACCGGGAGTTCGCCCGCAAGAAGGCCGAGCTCCTGCGCCGCGTCTAGCGCAACCGCTCAGCGCTTCCCTGCCGCACGCCGCTGCCGCTCGGCCTCGAGCTGGCTCTCCGCATCGTCCAGCGCCGCCGCAACGTCGCGCGACGAGACGACATACCCCCACGGCTTGCCGCCCTCGCGGCGGATGAAGTGCCCGGTGTTGGCGTAGAAGACGAACTGCAGGCCAAGCGCCTGCGCGCTCGTCTCGATGCGCTGGACGCGTTCCTCCTCGGTTTCGCTGTCTGCCACGCTGTGACCCGTGCCCACCCTAGCGGATCAGCGGTCGCTGCGAGCGGTGGCCCGGGCCCGCCGCCACAGGTCTGCCCCCGCCTGGCGCACGGCCGCCTCGCCCCCGGCCCGCCGGAGCATCTCGTCGCTCGCGATGCGCACCTGCACCGGTGAGCGGCCGGCGTCGTCGCGCAGATCGCGGTACATGCCGCCGGCAAGGCTCGCGGCCATGCCCCTGTGCGCGGACACGGCGACGGTCTCCCATCGCTCGCCGTGCGGATAGCGCACCTGGACGTAGAAAGCCCGGTCGATCGTCCCGCCTCTCCCGTGTGTGACCCTGCGCCCGACGCCAGAACACTACTCGCAGCATGGTGCCTTGAAACACCGCATTGAAGCGATTCGTCAAACTCACCCCACATCACGACGAAGAATGACATCTCGGTGCGTGTGTTCTGTAAGCTGCGGCCGATGGCGAGCGGCGGGAACAGGTCCCCGGCTCCGGATCGGCGTCGACATTTCCGGGTCGAGGGCGAGTGGAGCGTCCGCGTGGCGGCCGTCGAGCAGACGGGCGCGATCTCCGAGTTCGAGGCCCGGGCGCTCAACATCTCGATGGGCGGCGTCCTCCTCGAGACGGTCGTCCAGGCGAACCTGTGGGTCGACAAGGCAATGTCGCTCACCTTCCCCGCCGCCGGGACGCCGGTGCCGGCGGTCGTGCGCCGCTTCCTCGACTACGGCGACGAGGGCCGCACCACGACCCGCTGGGGCGTGGAGTTCCACGATCTGACGCTCGAGGTGAAGGCGACGTGGACGCGGTTCTTGTTCTCCGAGGCGCGCCGGCTGGGCCAGGAGGCGGCCCACCGCGAGTTCCTGGCCCGCCGACCGATGTGATCCCCGGCCTGGGACGGGCGTAGAGCCGCCCACGCTCCCCCGAACGAGGGGTTTCGCAACGCCCCTTCGGGGCGATCACTACCTTGATGAGCGAGAACCAGCGCGCCTTTTTCCGCATCGACGCCGTCGTGCCGGTCGTCGTGCACCGGCTGGACCGGGACGGCAACGCGTGGGACGAGTTCCCCGGCGAGACCGTCGACCTGTCGGCCGGCGGCCTGCTGCTCTCGGCGGGCGAGTACGTGCCCACCGGACACCCGATCGAGGTGGTGGTGTCGTCCTCCCTGCCGCCGCTCGAGCTCCGCAGCCGGGCGCGCATCGTGCGCAGCTGGCGCACCGCCTCGGGCGAGTGGCTCTCCGGCGTCTGCTTCGAGCGCCTCGGCTCCCAGGCCGAGCGCGACCTCGTCCGGTTCTGCTTCCTCAAGGAGCGGGAGATGGCCGAGCGGGTGAGCAACGTGCGCATCGACATCGCCATCCCGACCCGGCTCGAGCGTCGCGACCGCTCCGTGCACCGGGCCTCGACGGTGAACATCTGCGCCGACGGCGCCCGCGTCACCGCGCCCTGGGAGGCGGATCGCGGCGAGGAGGTCACCGTGTCCTTCTCCGAGGAATGGTTCGGCCGCGAGCTCAGCATTCTCGCCCGCGTCGGCCGCCGCGACGAGCGCGGCTTCGACCTCGAATTCTGCGAGCCGACCCGGGCCGACCGCGCCGCCATCAACCAGCTCATCATGGCCGAGGAGCGGCGCCGCCGCGTCGCGTAGCGCCGTCCTCGACCGGTCGCTCGCCTCAGAGGATGCGAATGACGATGACGACGATCACGATGATGATGATCAGCCCGATGATGCCGACGCCGGTGCCGAGCGCGAGCACGGGGAGAAGTGCGGGGGTCATGGATTACCTCCGGTAGCGGGTCGCCGCGCGCGGGGTTCGCGGCGGCCGCGGTCCCGGTGCCCTGGTGGGCGGGATCCGAAACCCGGGAAGCGTCAGGCGCTACTCGTACTGGAGCGCGCGCAGGACGTCGAGGCGCGCGGCCCGCCGGGCCGGGAAGACCGCCGCGCACAGCCCCACCAGGATCGCCGAGACGACGAACACGACGATGGTCCCGCCGGGCACGGCGAACGGGATGCCGCCCTGGAGCGCGCGGTCGAGGATCGCGGCGATGCCGATCCCGACCGGGATGCCCAGGATCGCGCCGAGCAGGCTCGTGATCACGGCCTCGTGACGGATCATCCGGCGCGTCTGACGGCGGCTCATCCCGATCGCGCGCAGCATCCCCAGCTCGCGTGTCCGCTCGAACACGGTGAGGACGAGCGTGTTCACGATCCCGAACAGGCTGACGACGACCGAGAGCGCAAGCAGAATGTAGAGCAGGTTGAGCTCGCTCTGGATCGCTCCCTCCTGCGAGCTCAGGAACGCCGACTCGCTCTGGATCTGCGCGTCGGGGAAGCGGGCGAGCACGCGGTTGAGCGCCGCGGTGTTCGCCGCCGTCACCCCTCCCCTGGTCGCGACCAGCGTGAAGATGTTCTCCGGATTCGTGTAGGCGGAGTCGAACGTGTGCGACGAGATCGAGATCGTCCCGAGCGGGTTCTCCGAGTCGGGCGGGTTGTTGATCGCCGCCACCCGCAGCTGGAGCATCCGCCCGGTCGATGTCTCCAGGTGGAGCGGGGAGCCGACCGTGAGGTGGTGCGAGCGGGCGAAGCTCTCATCGACGATCGCGCCCGTCGCGCCCAGGTGGGCCATGGCGGCGTCGGATCCCGACTGCCAGCGCAGCCGGAGGAGCTGCGAGAGGCCCGGATCGATCCCCGCCACCTGCACCGTGTGGCCGAAGCTCCGCCCGTCGCCGGAGCGCTCGCCGGCGATCACGGTGGCCACTCCCGCCCGGTGGAGCGCCTCGGTCGCGGCGATCGACATCGGCGTGAAGCCGTTCACCGACGTCATGACGTAGTTCCCACGGAACTCCGACTCGACGGCGCCGACGATCGACTGCTTCAGCCCCTGCGCCAGGACGGCGACGGCGGTGACGAGGGCGAGGCCGATCATGAGCGCCGCCGCGGTGGCCGCCGTGCGGGCGGGGTTGCGGACGGCGTTCGCGCGCGCCAGCCGCCCGGCGGCGCCGCCGATGCGGGAGGCCGGCCACCCGAGCACGAGCGCGAGCGGCCGGGCGATGCTCGGCGCCGCCATCGCCATCGCGACGAACACCGCCAGCACGCCGATTGCGACCAGGAGCAGTCGCGGGCCTGTGGGGATGCCGGAGGCGAAGGCGCCGGCGCAGATGATGGCGACGGCGATCGCGCCGACGACGAGCGCGACCGCGGGGCCGAAGCGGGCGAGGCGCGAGGGCGGGAGCATCGCCCCCTCCCGCACGGCGGCGATCGGCGGCACGCGGGTTGCGCGCACCGCGGGCAACAGGCTGGCGACGGCGGTGACGACGGTGCCGACCACCAGCGAGACGACGATCGTCCGTGTGGCGAACACGAGCCCCGTCAGCGGAAGGTCGGCGCCGAGCGCATTGAAGAGCGCCTCCAGTCCTTTCGCGAGCCCGAGGCCGACCACGAGGCCGACGGCCGATGCGACGAGACCGGTCACGAGGCCCTCGAGGACGACGGTGAATCGCACCTGGCGCGCGGTCGCGCCGAGTGTCCGCAGCGTCGCCAGCTCGCGGGCGCGCTGGGCGACGGTGATCGAGAGCGTGTTGGCGATGACGAACGCGCCCACGAAGAGCGCGATGCCGGCGAACGCGAGCAGGAAGTCGCGGAAGGTGTCGAGCACCCCCTTCGAGTCGTTGAAGTCGGCCTGCGCCTGCTGGCCGCCGGTGCGCACGCGCGTGTGCGGCGGGAGCACCGAGCGGATCTGTGCGAGCAGCGCGCCGGTCGGGACTCCGTGGCGGGCAGCGACGTCGATCTGGTCGAGCTCCCCCCGCTCGTCGAAGAGCCGCTGGGCCGTGCGCAGGTCGAACACCGAGATGGTGCCGCCCGCGAGCGAGGTCGCCGTCCCGAAGTCGACGACGCCGCTGACGTCGTAGCGGCGCTCGCGGGCGCCGTTCGCGATCACGCCGATGTGGTGGCCGACGCCGAAGCGCTGCGAGCTTGCGGTCTGCTCGTCGATGGCCACCTGGCCCGGCCCGTGCGGCCAGGAGCCGGCGACGAGGTGGAGCGCCGTGAAGCGCTCGTAGCGCCGGGGCGATGCCGAGCCGTACTCCGACCCGCCGGCCCGGGAGACGACCTTGCCGTTGCGGCCGATGATCTCGGCCTGCCCGCCGACGTCACCCGCGGCGGCCTCGACGTCGCCAAGCGCCCTGATCCGGCCGAGCGTCGCCGCCGGGAACGCGTTCACGTTTCCCCCGCCGAAGACGGCCTTGCCCGAGACGACGGCGTCCGCCTTCGCGTACGCGCCGCCGATGATGCCCTTCACGCCGGCGTTGACGGTGTCGGTGAGGATGAACGTGCCGCACACCATCCCCACGCCGAGGACGATCGCGAGCGATGTGAGCGCGAGCCGAAGCTTGCGGGCCATCAGGCCCTTGAGCGTGACCCTGATCACCGGCGGGCGCTCATCCGATAGCGGCTGCCATGCCCGCAGGATATCGGCGCAGTCCCCGGGGCTACGCGCTTCGGGAAGCTCCGCGGGTAGGACTCGAACCTACAACCCTCCGGTTAACAGCCGGATGCTCTGCCATTGAGCTACCGCGGATCGGGACGAACAAAGAGACTAGTCGATCAGGAGCCTCAGTTCCGCGTTCTCGCCGGCGGCGGCGAGGCGCCTGAGCGTGCGTGTCTCGATCTGGCGCACCCGCTCGCGGGTGACGCCGAACCTGCGCCCGACCTCCTCCAGCGTGTGCGGCTGCTCGCCGCCCAGGCCGTAGCGGAGCTCGAGGATCAGCCGCTCGCGGTACGGCAGCTGGCTGATCAGGTCGGAGATGTGGGCGTCGCGCTGGCGGTTGGCCATGTCGGAGCCGAGCCCGCGCTGGCGCTCGTCCTCGATCATCTCGCCCAGCTCGGTCGCGTCCTCGCCGACGGGGGAGGCGAGCGAGACCGGCTCCTGCGAGACGCGCTTGAGCTCCTCCACCTTGGTCGGCCTTGATGCCCATCTCGTCGGCAAGCTCCTCGTGCGTCGGCACGCGGTTGTGCTTCTGGGTGAGCTGGCGCTCGACCCGGGCCATGCGGTTGATCGTGTCGACGACCTGCGCCGGCACGCGGATGGTGCGGCCCTGGTCGGCGAGCGCCCGGGTGACGGCCTGGCGAATCCACCACGTCGCGTACGTCGAGAACCGGTGCCCGAGCCGCCAGTCGTAGCGCTCGACGGCCTTCATCAGGCCGACGTTGCCCTCCTGGATCAGGTCGAGGAACGACAGTCCGCGCCCGGAGTAGCGCCGGGCGATGGACACGACGAGCCGCAGGTTGGACTCGATCAGGCGCCTGCGTGCGCGCAGGTCGCCGCGCTCGAGCGCCTTGGCCAGCGACACCTCCTCGGCGGCGGTCAGGAGCGGCACCTGCGAGATCTCGCGCAGGTACATCCCGACCGTGTCCTCGGTCAGGCCGGGGGTTGCGTCGGGCTCGAGGTCGAGCTCTTCGTGCGTATCGAAGCCCGCTGCGATTTCCGAGCGGGTCGGGGGCGTTTTGGGACATTCCTGCGGGGCCTACTAACGGTCTGGCGCTTGCGCGCGGATGGCGTCCAGCCTCGCCAGCACCGATAACCGCAGTTCCTCCAAACCCTGCAGCTCGCGTTGCCGACTCAGGTTCAAGTCGGCGTTTTCGCGCATCTCCTTTAGCCCGCCTTCGGCCCGGTACAGATGCAGCTTCCAATACAGCTCCTCCAGTGCCCACTCGGAGGCAGCCTCACGGGCAGCGAGTGCGTTCAGCTCTCCAATCAGCGGTGCCCACCGTGCGGATGCCTCCGAAATGTCGTCACCCGCCAGCATCCGGCGGATGTGCGTCGCGGCCTCCCAGTGCGACGCATCAGAGAAGTGTACGTGTTCTAGCTCACCGAGCAAAATCCGACCGCGGTCGGGCACGGCCAGGCACATGGCCAGGAACAGGCGCTCGTCTCGCTCCCGTGGCGACCTCCGCACCCGCTGCGGGGCCCGCGGTGCAGCCCGCTCGCCGTCGGCCTGGCGGCGCGTCAACCCGGCCTCGAGGTCGGGCGTGAGCTCGAGCCGTCCGGCCACGATGCGCACCTGCTCGTCGCGCTCCACGGACGCCGGCGCCGCGGCGAGAACGGTCGCCGCTCGCCGGTAGATCTGATCGCGCGAGCCGCCGGCCTGAAGGACGCGGCCGATCCGGAAGCCGAGCACCCCCGACGAGCTCTCGAGCGCCGCCCGGAAGGCGTCAGGGTCGGACACCGCCACGTCGGCCGGGTCGCGTCCGTCCGGGAGCGTGACGACGCGTACCTCCATCCCGGTCGACTGCGCCAGCTGCATGCCGCGCAGCGCGGCCTCCTCGCCCGCCGCGTCGGCATCGAAGGCCAGGTAGAGCGTGCCGCTGCCGCAGACGCGGGCCAGCTCGCGCACCTGCTGCTCGGTCAGCGCCGTGCCCATCGACGCGACCGACTCGGGCATCCCGGCCTGATGCAGTGCGAGGACGTCGGTGTAGCCCTCGACGACGATCGCCCGGCTCTGCGTGGTGATGGTCGGCCGGGCGCGATCGAGGCCGTAGACCGTCTCGGACTTGTGGAACATCACGCCCTCGGGCGAGTTCAGGTACTTGGGCGGGTCGCCGCCGGGCATCTGGCGGGCGCCGAAGCCGCGGATGCGGCCGCGGGCGTCGGCCAGCGGGAACATCAGCCGGCCGCGGAAGCGGTCGAGTGGCCCGCGCCGGCCGCGGCTCGCGAGGCCGGCGCGCTCGAGCTCGGCGGGGGTGAACCCCTTTGCCCGGGCGGCGGCGCACACCCGGTCCCACGCGGTCGGCGCGAATCCGAGCCGGAACGACCGGGCCGTCTCCTCGACGAGGCCGCGCGCCTCCAGGTAGGCGCGCGCGGGGGCGGCCTCGCCGGACTCCCACAGGTAGCGGGAGTAAAAGCCGGCCGCGTCCTCGAGCAGGGCCAGGAGCCGGCGCTGCTCGTCGCGGCGCCGCTCGGCCTGGGGCGACGACTCGTCGTAGGCCACCTCGACGCCGTAGCGGTCGCCCAGCCACTCCACGGCCCCGACGAAGTCGAGGTTCTCGGTGTCCTGAACGAACCGGATCGCGTCGCCCCCGCGCTGACAGCCGAAGCAGTAGTACTGCTTGTCGACGGGATCGACGGAGAACGACGGGGTGCGCTCGTCGTGGAAGGGGCAGCGGCCGGTGTAGCGCGCGCCCACCTTGCGCAGCGTCGTGCGGCCGCCGACCAGATCGACCATGTCCACCGCCGCCTTGACGTTCTCGAGCGACTGCTCGCTGATGCGGCTCACGCCGGCGAGCGCTCCGCCGCCCCGAGCTCGGCGTGCGCCCGCAGCGCGTAGCCGTCGGTCATGCCGGCCACCCAGTCGGTCGCCGACTGGGCGTCGCCGATGGCCAGGTGGTGTGCGAAGAGCTCCTCGACCATCGCCCCGGCGCGGGCGCTCTGGGCCCGGGCCGCGGGCCCCAGATAGACGTGCTCGAACATGTAGGAGCGGAGGGCCAGGAGCGCCCCCTCGTACGGCGGCGACTGGCGGATGTCGGCGGCGACCGCGGAGGTCTCGACCAGGTCGTGGACGAGCGTGTCGATCCGATCCGACGACGTCCGCCCGAGCAGGGCCACGGGCTCGCCGGGCAGGTCGGCCGGATCGAGGATGCCCGCGCGGGCGGCGTCGTCGATGTCGTGGTTCACGTAGCCGAACCGGTCGACCAGGCGCACGATGCGGCCCTCGAGGCTGGCCGGGGTGCCGGGGCCGGTGTGGTTGAGGATGCCGTCGCGCACCTCGGCGGTCAGGTTCAGGCCCGAGCCGCCGCGCTCGAGCACGTCGACCATCCGCAGCGAGTGCTCGTTGTGCCGGAATCCCGAGCCCAGCCGCTTCAGGCAGCGGTCGAGCGCCTCCTCGCCGGTGTGGCCGAACGGCGGGTGGCCCAGGTCGTGGCCGAGGGCGATCGCCTCGGCCAGGTCCTCGTTCAGCCGGAGCGCGCGGGCGACACCGCGAGAGATGCCGGCCACCTCGAGCGTGTGCGTCATCCGCGTGCGGAAGTGGTCGCCCTGGGGCGCGATGAAGACCTGCGTCTTGCCCTTCAGGCGCCGGAACGACTTCGAGTGGACGATGCGGTCGCGGTCGCGCTGGAAGGGCGTGCGCAGCGAGCACTCGTCCGGTTCGGGCCGCACCCGCCCGGCGCTGTCGTACGAGCGCACGGCGAGCGGCTGGAGCGAGAGGCGCTCGAGCTCGCGAATGCGCGCGCCGAAGGAGTCTGCGACGGGGCCGGAGGGGTGTGGCATCGGTACCCGAGTGTACCGATGTGCCTTCCGGACTACGATCGCGAAATGGGCGCAGAAGCGGACCTGCCGGCGGGCGACTTCGGGGCGTGGCTCGCCGACATGCGGGCGGCGATCCGGGGCGAGCGCGACGCCGAGGTGCCGTGCGACGGGTGCACGGCGTGCTGCACCGCCGGACAGTTCGTCCACATCGGCCCCGACGAGACGCGAGACGCTCGCCCGCATCCCGCGCAAGCTGCTCTTCCCCGCGCCGCTCATGCCGGAGGGGCATGTCGTCCTCCCCCACGACGCCCGCGGCCACTGCCCGATGCTGGTCGGCGGCCGCTGCACGATCTACGAGCGACCGGCCGCAGACGTGCCGCACCTACGACTGCCGCGTGTTCGCCGCGACCGGCATCGAGCCGCACGACGGCCTGATCGCCGAGCGGACGGCGCGGTGGCGGTTCACGTACGCCTCCGAGGCCGACCGGGCCCGGCACGAGGCGATGCGGACGACGGCCGTCGCGATCAGGGAGCGCTCGGAGGGTGTGAACGCGACCGAGCAGGCCGTCCGCGCCGTCGAGGCGGCCGACGCGGCCTAGAACCTAGATGATGACCGGAACGGTGCCGCCGTCGACGCTCCAGGCCGCGCCCGTCACATAGGAGGAGCGCGGCGAGCACAGGAACGCGATGACGTGGGCGATCTCGTCGCTCGTCGCCATCCGCCCCAGCGGGCGGCCCTGGCCGACGGCGTTCAGGACGTCGTCGCGGCTGCGGTCGGAGTCCGCGGCGGTCTGGTCTGCGAGGCCGCCGATGCCCGTCCAGGCCTGCGTCAGCGTCGGCCCAGGGCATACGGCGTTGCAGCGGATCCCGGCCGACGCATACAGGTCGGCGACGAGGCGCGACAGCGAGAGCACGGCGGCCTTCGTGACCGAGTAGTGCGGCATCCCTGCGCTCGGCCGCTTCCCCGAGGTGCTGGCGACGTTCACGATCGCCGGCGCGCGCGACTCCCGCAGGGCCGGCAGGGCCGCACGGATGCAGCGCACGTAGCTCATGACGTTCAGGTCCCAGGCCTGCTGCCAGTCGTCCTCGGTCAGTTGCTCGAAGCCCGCGATCCGGGCCACTCCGACGTTGTTGACGAGCACGTCCAGGCCACCCAGGGCGTCGGTCGCCGCGGACACGGCCCGCTCGCCCGCCTCGGGCTCGGACAGGTCGACTGCGACGGGCGTCGCGCCGATCGACTCGGCGGCGGTCGCAGGCGTGCGTGAGGCGACTGCGACCCGCGCGCCCTCGTCGGTGAGCAGCCGGGCAGTCTCGAGGCCGATCCCGTCGCTCCCCCCCGTGACCAGCGCCCGGAGACCCTGAAGCTCCAAGTCCATGACCGCGGATCTTATGATCTGCGCCGATGACGATGATCCTCCTCGCCCGCCACGGCGAGACCGACTGGAACCGCGAGGGGCGCTGGCAGGGGCAGTCCGACCGGTCCCTCGACGACGCCGGCCGGGAGCAGGCCCGCAAGCTGGCCGCGCACCTGGCCCGGGCCGGGATCGATCTGCTCTACTCGAGCGACCTCGCCCGGGCCCGTGAGACCGCGGCGGCCGTGGAGGCCGCCACCGGCCTCGTGGCCGTGATCGACCCGGAGCTGCGCGAGGTGGACGTCGGCGAGCTCGTCGGCCGCTCGCAGGCCGAGGCCAGGGCGCGCGATCCGGTCTGGCACCGGCAGTGGCGGGACGGGGCGATCTCCGGCTATCCGGGCGGTGAGAGCTATCTCGACCTCCACCGCCGCTCCGTGAGGGCGTTCCATCGCATCATGGAGGCGGCGGACGGGAGCACGGCTGCCGTCGTCTGCCACGGCGGCAACATCCGCGCGATCACGTCCGACGTCGTCGGCCTGGATGCCGGCGAGCGCTGGCGCATCTCCGGCGCGGCCAACTGCAGCATCACCGCCTTCGAGCGCCGCCACGGCCGCGTGGCCCTGGTGACGTTCAACGAGACGGGGCACCTCGTCTAGAGTTCCGCCCGATGGAGGACTACACGTCCAGGTACAAGGGCGAGGCCGTCGAGATCGCCCTCTTCGGGGGCGAGTACCAGGACGGCATCCTGACGGCGTACTGCCTGATCGAGGACGTCGCCCACGTCGAGCTCAACGGGCACATCCTCGTCCCGCTGCAGAACGTCGCCAGCCTGCACTGCACCAGCCGCTGCGACGCGCAGGACGACTGGCCCCCGCGCGGGCTCTTCGACGACGAGCGCGAGGACCGGGACGGCGACGACGACGCCGGCTGAATAAATACGAAAGCCGCCCCGGAGGGACGGCTTTCGTATTTATCCCGGCGACGACCTACTCTCCCAGGCGCTCGCGCACCAAGTACCATCGGCGCTGAGGGGCTTAACTTCTCTGTTCGGAATGGGAAGAGGTGTTTCCCCCTCGCTATGACCACCGGAAACTTGTCAGGGTCTCGCGCGACCCTCAAAACTCCATAGCGGCTTCGGGTGTTCTCAAATCAAGTCCTCGGATGATTAGTACGGGTCTGCTGAACGCATTACTGCGCTTGCACATCCCGCCTATCAACCTGGTCGTCTTCCAGGATCCTTACTCCCTCGAGGGGATGGGAGAGCTCATCTCGCGGTGGGCTTCCCGCTTAGATGCTTTCAGCGGTTATCCCGTCCAGACGTAGCTAACCAGCAGTGCCCTTGGCAGGACAACTGATACACCAGAGGTCTGTTCAACCCGGTCCTCTCGTACTAGGGTCGACTCCGTTCAACTCTCCAACGCGCACAGCAGATAGGGACCGAACTGTCTCACGACGTTCTGAACCCAGCTCGCGTACCGCTTTAATGGGCGAACAGCCCAACCCTTGGGACCGACTTCAGCCCCAGGATGCGACGAGCCGACATCGAGGTGCCAAACCGCTTCGTCGATGTGGACTCTTGGAAGCGATAAGCCTGTTATCCCCGGAGTACCTTTTATCCGTTGAGCGACGGCAATTCCACTCTCAACCGCCGGATCACTAAGACCTACTTTCGTACCTGCTCGACTTGTGGGTCTCGCAGTCAAGCTCCCTTGTGCCTTTACACTCTTCGCACGATTTCCGACCGTGCTGAGGGAACCTTTGCGCGCCTCCGTTACATTTTGGGAGGCGACCGCCCCAGTCAAACTGCCCACCTGACACTGTTCCCCGTCCGGATCACGGATCGGGGTTAGAAGCCCAGAACACCAAGGGTGGTATCCCAAGGGTGGCTCCACGACGACTGGCGTCACCGCTTCACAGCCTCCCACCTATCCTGGACAAAATGTCCCAGACTCCAATATCAAGCTGCAGTAAAGGTTCACGGGGTCTTTCCGTCTAGCTGCGCGTAATCGGCATCTTCACCGATACTACAATTTCACCGAGTCCCTCGTTGAGACAGCGCCCAAGTCGTTACGCCATTCGTGCAGGTCGGAACTTACCCGACAAGGAATTTCGCTACCTTAGGACCGTTATAGTTACGGCCGCCGTTTACCGGGGCTTGGATTCGAAGCTTCGCCCGAAGGCTAACCTCTCCTCGTGACCTTCCGGCACCGGGCAGGCGTCAGCCCCTATACGTCGTCTTTCGACTTAGCAGAGACCTGTGTTTTTGGTAAACAGTCGCTTGGGCCTATTCACTGCGGCCCCCTCGGGCTTCGGACGCGAAGTCCTACACCCTAACGGGGCGCCCCTTCTCCCGAAGTTACGGGGCAATTTTGCCGAGTTCCTTAACGAGGGTTTTCTCGATCACCTTGGTATTCTCTACCCGCCCACCTGTGTCGGTTTTGGTACGGGCACGTGGATCCTCCCTAGGGGCTTTTCTCGGGGGCATGGTTTCAGGGACTTCCGACATTACGTCACCGCATCCTGTCTCAGCCTTGTGGCCGGTTTTCGCCCGGCCGGCCTACGCAGTTGCCCCAGCACAACCAACGGCTGGGATCCCTTGTCCTACCCCGTCCCCCCATCGGTGTTAACGGATCCGACGTGGTACGGGAATATCAACCCGTTGTCCATCGCCTACGCCTTTCGGCCTCGGCTTAGGTCCCGACTAACCCTGAGAAGATTAGCTTTACTCAGGAACCCTTGGGCTTTCGGCGGAGGGGTTTCATCACCCCTCTTTCGTTACTCATGCCAGCATTCTCACTCCTGACGCCTCCACGGCTGGGTTACCCCGCCGCTTCAGTCGGCGTCAGGACGCTCCCCTACCACTCCCGCTTGCGCGAGAATCCGCAGCTTCGGTACCTGACTTGAGCCCCGCTACATTATCCGCGCGCGAACACTTGACCAGTGAGCTATTACGCACTCTTTCAAGGATGGCTGCTTCTAAGCCAACCTCCTGGTTGTCTGTGCATCCGCACATCGTTTACCACTTAGTCAGGATTTAGGGACCTTAGCTGGCGGTCAGGGCTGTTTCCCTCTCGACTACGAAGCTTATCCCCCGCAGTCTGACTCCCATGCTCTGGAGTACCGGTATTCGGAGTTTGCCTGACTTCGGTAACCTGGTAGGGCCCCTAGGCCAAACAGTGCTCTACAGCCGGTACTGAACGCATAAGGCTATACCTAAATATATTTCGGGGAGAACCAGATATCTCTGGGTTTGATTAGCCTTTCACTCCGATCCACAGCTCATCCCCGCCGTTTTCAACCGACGTGGGTTCGGTCCTCCACGGGGTCTTACCCCCGCTTCAACCTGGCCATGGATAGATCACCCAGTTTCGGGTCTAGCGCCTGCGACTAAACGCCCTATTCGGACTCGCTTTCGCTTCGGCTCCGTTTCCTTAACCTCGCCACAGACGACTAACTCGCTGGCCCGTTATGCAAAAAGTACGCCGTCACGGCACAAGGCCGCTCCGACCGCTTGTAGGCACACGGGTTCAGGTACTATTTCACTCCCCTTCCGGGGTGCTTTTCACCTTTCCCTCACGGTACTAGTTCACTATCGGTCACCTGGGAGTATTTAGCCTTGCGGGGTGGTCCCCGCGGGTTCCGGCCGGGTTTCTCGTGCCCGGTCGTACTCAGGTCCCTGTCCAGGGAGGCGATGCGCTTTCGCGTACGGGGCCTTTACCCTCTATGGCGACGGTTTCCACCGTCTTCCGCTAGCACATCACTTTGTAACTCCCCGACCGCCCTGCGGGACGATCAAGACAGGTCCTACAACACCGGTCCGGCAACGCCCGCAGGCTATCGCGCCGACCCGGTTTGGGCTGTTCCCGTTTCGCTCGCCACTACTCAGGGAATCGAATTTCTTTCTTTTCCTCCGGCTACTAAGATGTTTCAGTTCGCCGGCTTACCTCCACTCACCCTATGTGTTCAGGTGAGGGTACCCGCGCATTACCACGGGTGGGTTTCCCCATTCGGAAATCCTCGGATCAACGCTTGATCAGCAGCTCCCCGAGGCTTATCGCAGCCGTCCACGTCCTTCATCGGCTCCAGGTGCCAAGGCATCCACCGTGTGCCCTTATTCACTTGATTTAGTAGAGAACACCACTAAACCGCTATGGAGTTTTCAGGGTGCACGCCGGGATGACGGCCCGGACGACCCGAGGGACGCGTGAAGCCCCACGAGGGGGCTCCCGGTCTCTCAAAACTCAACAGTTTGGGCCGCGGCCGGCGAACCGGCTGCGAAACGAGGGTGTCGACGTTGTTCCAGGCGAGCCCGGTCATAGGACGGCACAAGTGCCATCGACACGCCGGGCGCCTGCGGCGGTTGGAGCCGCCGCATTCCCTAGAAAGGAGGTGATCCAGCCGCAGCTTCCGCTACGGCTACCTTGTTACGACTTCACCCCAATCACCGACTCCACCTTCGGCCGCTGCCTCCCTTGCGGGTTGGCTCACGGACTTCGGGTGTTTCCGGCTTTCGTGGTGTGACGGGCGGTGTGTACAAGACCCGGGAACGTATTCACCGCGGCGTTGCTGATCCGCGATTACTAGCAACTCCGACTTCATGAAGGCGAGTTTCAGCCTTCAATCCGAACTGGGATCGGCTTTTTGGGATTCGCTCCGCCTCGCGGCCTCGCAGCCCTCTGTACCGACCATTGTAGCACGTTTGTAGCCCTGGACATAAGGGGCATGATGACTTGACGTCATCCCCACCTTCCTCCGGTTTGTCACCGGCAGTCTCCTGTGAGTTCCCGGCCGAACCGCTGGCAACACAGGACAGGGGTTGCGCTCGTTGCGGGACTTAACCCAACATCTCACGACACGAGCTGACGACAGCCATGCACCACCTGTGCACTCGCTCCGAAGAGGGGCCTGGTTTCCCAGGATTTCGAGCGCATGTCAAGCCCAGGTAAGGTTCTTCGCGTCGCATCGAATTAAACAACATGCTCCGCTGCTTGTGCGGGTCCCCGTCAATTCCTTTGAGTTTTAGCCTTGCGGCCGTACTCCCCAGGCGGGATGCTTAATGCGTTAGCTTCGGCACGGACGGAGTCGACACCGCCCACACCTAGCATCCATCGTTTACGGCGTGGACTACCAGGGTATCTAATCCTGTTTGCTCCCCACGCTTTCGCGTCTCAGCGTCAGTTGCGTTCCAGAGAGCCGCCTTCGCCACGGGTGTTCTTCCTGATATCTGCGCATTCCACCGCTACACCAGGAATTCCACTCTCCTCTCCCGCACTCTAGCCACCCAGTTTCCCACGACCGCCTGCGGTTGAGCCGCAGGATTTCACGCAGGACTTAAGTGGCCGCCTACACGCTCTTTACGCCCAATGATTCCGGACAACGCTCGGTCCCTACGTATTACCGCGGCTGCTGGCACGTAGTTAGCCGGACCTTCTTCTGCGGGTACCGTCAGCTGACGGGCTATTAACCCGCTCGCCTTCTTCCCCGCTGAAAGCGGTTTACAACCCGAAGGCCTTCTTCCCGCACGCGGCGTTGCTGCGTCAGGCTTTCGCCCATTGCGCAAGATTCCCCACTGCTGCCTCCCGTAGGAGTCTGGGCCGTGTCTCAGTCCCAGTGTGGCTGATCGTCCTCTCAGACCAGCTACCCATCGTCGCCTTGGTGGGCCGTTACCCCGCCAACAAGCTAATGGGCCGCGGGCTCATCCAGGACCGGAGGCCGAAGCTACCTTTGGTACAGAGCCCCGAAAGGCCTGCACCTCATCAGGCATTAGCCAGCGTTTCCACTGGTTATTCCTGTGTCCTGGGCAGATTACCCACGTGTTACTCACCCGTTCGCCGCTCGAGTACTCCCGAAGGAGCCTTTCCGCTCGACTTGCATGTGTTAGGCACGCCGCCAGCGTTCGTCCTGAGCCAGGATCAAACTCTCCGAGAACAGGTTGCGAAAACGGCCTCCCCCACCCCACGACGTAGCGCGGTGCAGGATCGTCGGCCGGTCTCTGACCATGAAGGAGAGTCTGCGACCGGTCGTATCTGGCTGACCGGTCTGCTCTCAAAGGCCGGCGCACCCACCGTCTCCGGCCCGAGGGCCGGCGGCGCAGGGTCGCCGACATGGTTTCCGCCCCCCGTGGAATACCCGGGGTAGCGGACGAACCCGACGTCGATCGCTCCGGGGTGCGTCGCACCCCAAAGAGATCCCCAAACTGTTGAGTTTTCAAAGACCAGGCGCCCTTGAGCGCGACCTCTAAGCCTAGCGAGTCGCTTCCTACCAGGCAAGTGGCACGCGCCGGACGAAACAGCCGCCACCAACCCTGGTGACGGCCGACGGGGCAGTATAGCGGTCAGGCTGTCTCGATGACGGCGAACCGTCTTCCGACCCGCAGCTCGGCCCGCTCCAGGCGCTCCCGGGCGACGTCCAGCTCGTCGCCGGCGAGCGGCGTCCCGTTCACCCGTACGCCGCCCTGCGCGATCAATCTCCGGGCCTCCCCGCGCGAGCCGGCGAGCCCGTTGTCGGCCAGGAGCGCCGGCATGTGCACGGGATCGCCGTCGGGGAGCCGGATCCGGGGCGCGTCGGCGGCCGCCCGGCCCTGCTTGAACTGGCGGTCGAACGCCGCCTCGGCCGCCGCGGCCGCCTCCGCCCCGTGCCAGCGCTCGACCAGCCTGCGGGCGAA
Source organism: uncultured Actinomycetes bacterium (assembly GCA_963746115.1). GTDB lineage: Bacteria > Actinomycetota > Thermoleophilia > Gaiellales > JAICJC01 > JAICJC01. The sequence continues at coordinate 314,584 of CAVVAA010000001.1, forward strand.
CTCGCGCTTGGCCGTGTAGGGGTCGGCCGGCGGCGGGCCGTCCGCCTCGAGGCAGAGCCGGTAGTAGACCGGCATCAGCTCGTCGACGCAGCTCATGGCCTTGCCGTACATCTCGCTGGGCGGGTCGTCGATCGCGATGTAGTTGCCGAGCGACGCGCTCATCTTCTCGACGCCGTTCGGCCCGTTGATCAGCGGCGTCGTGAGCGCCACCTGGGGATCCTGGCCGTACGCCTGCTGGATGTCGCGACCGGTGAGCAGGTTGTACTCCTGGTCGGTGCCTCCGAGCTCGACGTCGGCCTGGATCGCCACCGAGTCGTAGCCCTGCATCAGCGGGTAGAGGAACTCGGACACCGAGATCGGCTGGTTGGCCTTGAACCGGCGCTCGAAGTCGTCGCGCTCGAGCAGCCGCGACACGGTCACGATCCGGGTCAGGCGCAGCAGCTCGGCGAAGTCGATCTCCGCCAGCCACTCGCCGTTGAACCGGAGCTCGGTGCGCTCGGGGTCGAGGATGCGCAGGGCCTGTGAGAAGTAGCGCTGCGCGTTGTCGTCGATGTCGGCGTCCGACAGCACCCTGCGCTCCTTCGAGCGCCCCGACGGGTCGCCGACCCGGGCCGTGTAGTCGCCGACGATGAGGATGCCGACGTGGCCCTGATCCTGGAACGCGCGCATGCGCTGGAGCGGGATCGCCTGGCCGATGTGGATGCTGCGGGCGGTCGGGTCGATCCCGAGCTTCACGCGCAGCGGGCGCCCGAGCGCGAGCTTGCGCTCGAGCTCCCCCTCCGGCAACACCTTGACGGCGTTACGGGTGAGCGCTGCGACGTCCGGCACGGGACGCGGATGATATCGGCCGGCTCACCCAGGCCGAGTCGGGATCGAGGAAGCGCCACGGCCGCTCAGCGGCCTTCGTCAGGCCGATCCTGGTCGTGCGAACGACCCGCCGCCGCCGCGTCGGCGGCAGCAGGTGTGCCGGCGCCCCGTTCATGTCCGGGCCCGCGCCGAGGGCCTGGCCGACGTTGCCCGGGCCGGAGGTGAGCGGCTCGCGGCCCCGCCGCTGCCACATCCGCTCGACGCCGTGGGCCGGCTCGATCGATCGGACGAGCACCGCGTCGGCCACCTCCTCCGGGCCGCAGACGATGTTCATGCACCAGTGGATGCCGTAGCTGCGGTAGACGTACAGCATCCCCGCCGGCCCGAACATCGGCCAGTTGCGGGCGGTGCGGCCGCGGAAGCTGTGCGAGGCCGGATCGTCGTGGCGGTAGGCCTCGGCCTCGACGATCGGGCCGCCCACGCCGTCGACAAGCAACGTCCAGCCGATCAGCCCGCGCGCGGCGTCGATCGGGTCTCCGCCCAGGTCGAGCTCTCCCCGAGTCAGAGCGGGCGCCAGCCCAGGCCGTCCCCGCCGGGCTCGATCGTGCCCCAGCCGGCGATGTGGGAGGCGGCGCACGGCGTGCCGGTGCCGGCGAGCCGCTCGAGCCAGTCGCGGCGCGTGCGCAGGGCGACGTCGACGTCGGAGTCGAACTCCCGGTCCCACTCCGGATGCGGCACGTGGCTCGGATGGTGGATGACGTCGGCCAGGAACACCCGCGTGCCGTCACCCCCGCTGACCTCGACGCAGGCGTGGCCCTCGCGGTGGCCCGGCGCCTCGACGAGGCGGACGCCCGGCACGACCTCCATGCCGTCGGCCACCTCCACCAGGCGGCCGTCCAGGCGCGCGAACACCTCGGAGAGGCCACCCGGCTCGTACTCCCACGTGCGCGCCCAGTCGGCCGCGGTCGCCGTGACGAAGACGCGCTCGGCCGGGATGTCTGCCGCGCCGCCGAAGTGGTCGAAGTCGAGATGGGTGAGCACGACCGCGTCGACGTCCTCGACCCGGCAGTACGGCGCGAGCGCCGCGGCGAGGTTGCTCTGCGCCCCCTCCCAGCGGTCGTCGAGCCCGCCGGAGGCGGTGTCGACCAGCACCGTGCCGCCCGAGCCCTGCAGCAGCAGGACGTTCGAGACGACCTCGATGTCGCCGAGCTCGCCCCGGGGCGCCATCAGGCCGTCGCGCATCGGCAGGCTGCCCGCCGCGATCAGATGCACTGTCCAGTCAGACATCGAGCGACATCTGGTTCTGGCGGCTGCGCCGCACGGCCATGGCGAGCGCGGTCGCCTCGCCCATGTCGGCGAGGATCGTGCGCTCGGTGCGGGACGCGACCATCGGCTCGGCCATCCCGTCGATCCACACCTTCGTGCGGCGCCCGTCGCCGCGATCGTCGCCCTCGATCGGCTCGAGCGCGTAGATCCGGTCAGCGCGCACGAACTTGCCGTACCCCAGGAACACCATCGGTGCCCCGGCGGCCGTCACTGCTCCGCCAGCACCTCGCGCAGCGCGCTCGCCACGTAGGCGATGTCGTCGTCCTCGAGCTGGATGAAGAACGGGAGCGCGAGGGTCGAGCTCGAAACCCGCTCGGTCACCGGGAGCATCCCCGGGCCGTAGGCGAAGCGCTCGCGGTAGGTCGGCTGGAGGTGGATCGCCGGCAGGTAGGGACGGGTGGCGATGCCGCGGTCGGCGAGCGCGGCCGACACCGTGGCGCGATCGACCTCCGGCGCGAGGCGCACGTAGTAGATGAACCAGCTGCGCGGGTGCGGCCCGCGGTAGGGCGTCTCGAGGCCGTCGATGCCGGCGAGCAGCTCGTCGTAGCGCTCCGCGATCCGGCGGCGGCGTTCGAGCAGCATGTCGAGCTTCTCGAGCTGCGCCATGCCGACGGCTGCGGACATCTCGTCCATGCGGTAGTTGAAGCCGAGCCGCTGGTGGACGAGCCAGTCGCCGTTGTCCGAGCGGCCCTGGTTCACGAGGCTGCGCAGCTCGCGGGCGGCGTCGGGGTCGTCGGTCGTGATCGCGCCGCCCTCGCCGGTGGTGAGCTGCTTGTTGGGGTAGAAGCCCCACACCGCCAGGTTGCCGTGCGTGCCGACGCCGCGGCCGTCGACCGTGCACCCGATCGCCTCGCACGCGTCCTCGATCACCGGCAGGCCGAAGCGGCGCCCGATCTTCGAGATCGCCTGGATGTCGCACGGGTAGCCGAAGATGTGGACGGGGATGATGGCCTTCGTCCGCGGGGTGATCGCCGCCTCGACGGCCGCCGGGTCGACGTTGAACGTGTGCTCGTCGATCTCGGCGAACACCGGCTTGGCCCGCTCGAACAGGATCACGTTGGCCGAGGCCACGAAGGAGAAGCTCGACGTGATCACCTCGTCGCCCGGGCCGACGCCGAGCCGGTGCAGCGCGACGTGCAGGCCCGCGGTCCCGCTCGAGCACGCGACCGCGTGCTGCGTGCCGACCCGGTCGGCGAAGCCGCGCTCGAACGCCGGCGCCACCGGGCCGCACGCGAGGCTGTCCGACCGCAGCACGTCGAGCACGAGCTCCTCCTCGCGCCCGTCGAGGTAGGGGCGCGCCAGCGGGATCGAGCGGGTCGTGACCATGGCGCTAGACGGCCGCACGGACGGGGTAGTCGAGCAGGTCTGCGAAGCGCTCGTCCTGACCGCCGACGATGGCGAAGAACGTGTCCTGGATCTGCTTCGTGATCGGCCCGCGCGGGCCGGTGGGATGGTCGTCGACCGACGCCACCGGCGTCACCTCCGCGGCCGTGCCGCACAGGAACACCTCGTCGCCGAAGTAGAGGTCGGTGCGCACCAGGTTCACCTCGCGGACCTCGTACCCGAGCGTGTGCGCGATCCGGATGACGGTATCGCGGGTGATGCCGGGGAGGCACGACGCGGAGGTCGGCGGGGTGTAGAGCACGCCGTCACGCACGACGAACACGTTCTCGCCCGACCCGTCCGCCACATAGCCCTCCTCGTTCAGGAGGATGGACTCGTCGTAGCCGGCCCGGGATGACTCGAGCTTCGCGAGCACCGAGTTGATGTACTGACCGGTGGCCTTCGCGGTCGGCGGGAGCGTGTTCGGGCCGATGCGGCGGAAGCTCGACACCTTGCAGCGCACGCCGTGCTCCAGCGCCTCCTCACCGAGGTAGGCGCCCCACGGCCAGACGGCGATCGCCACCTCGACCGGATTGTCGCCCGGGTAGAGCCCCATCGGGCCGGCGCCGCGGAAGACGATCGGGCGCACGTAGCACGACGGCACCCCGTTCACTCCGACCGTGTCGTGCACCGCGGCCGCGAGCTCGGAGACGCTGTAGCCCACGTCCATCTGGTACAGCGCGGCCGAGCGGCGCAGGCGCGCGAGGTGGTCGGTCAGGCGGAAGACCGCCGAGCCCTTGGGGGTGTCATAGGCGCGGATGCCCTCGAAGACGCCCGTCCCGTAGTGGAGCGCGTGCGTGAGGATGTGGACGTTTGCGTCCTCCCACGATACGAAGCTTCCGTTGCGCCAGATCTTCTCGGTGGCTTGCATGGCAGGACGCGTCCTTTCGAGTCTCGATTCCTCGGCGGTGATGGTACCGGAATGGTCGGTATGCAGGCAGTCACTAGCGATCTCTCACCGATGCCCCGCCGCGACCAGGAGCAGGCCCGGTCGTTCGATCGCGTCGCCGGGGTCTACCAGGAGGCCCGGCCGTCCTACCCGGCGGAGGCGGTGGAGTGGGTGCTCGAGGCGGCGCCGGGGCGGCGGGTCGTCGACCTCGCCGCCGGCACCGGCAAGCTGACCCAGGTGCTCGTCGCCGCGGCCGCCGACGTCGTCGCCGTCGAGCCGCTCGCGAACATGCGCGCCGAGCTCGAGCGCGCCCTGCCGTCGGTGCGGGTGCTCGACGGGTCGGCGGAGCGGATCCCGCTGCCCGACGGCAGCGCCGATGCCGTATTCGTCGGTCAGGCGTTCCACTGGTTCGACGGGCCGGCGGCGCTGGGTGAGATCGCGCGCGTGCTCGTCCCCGGGGGAGTGCTCGGCCTCGTGTGGAACCTGCGCGACGAGCGCGTGCCGTGGGTGGCCGACCTCACCGCCGCCCTGCGCGGCGCGGGCGACGTGCTCACCGAGTCGCGCAACATCGCCGGCCGGCCGTTCACCGACGCGCGCTACACGGCGGCCTCTCGGCGCGAGTTTCCGAACCCCGTGCCCTTCGATCGCGCGCGCCTGCGCGCGTGGGCATCGTCGACCAGCCGGATCGCGGTGCTCCCCGAGGCCGAGCGCGAGCGGGCGCTCGACGCGGTGGTACGGCTCGCGGACGAGCACCCGGAGCTGGCCGGCCGCGAGACGTTCGACATGCCGTTCGTCGCGGTCGTCGTGCGGGCGACGCGGCGCTAGGCTCAGGCCGGGTGCGGCGGCCCGTTCAGGTCGACCGAGCGCACCCGGTGGATGCCGTCGAGCGAGCGCAGGTGCTCGAGCGCGGCCGTCGTCGGCGCCACGTCGAGGGCGAGCACCATCACCGCCCGCTGGCCGCGGAGGTTGCGCGACACGCTCATGTTGGCGATGTTCAGGCCCTCCTCGCCGAACGTCATCCCCACCCGGCCGATGATGCCGGGGCGGTCGTCGTTCAGCATCACCACCATGTGGCCGGCGAGCTCGATCTCGACCTGGTAGCCCTCGACCTCCACCAGCCACGGCCGGTTCTCGCGCCCGATCGTCGTCCCGGACACGGTCTGGCCGTCGCCGCAGGCCACCCGGATCAGGCTCGTGTAGTCGCCCAGCGAGCGGGCCTGCCCCTCCCCCACGGCGATGCCGCGGCTCTCGGCCACCGCCCGCGCGTTCACGAGGTTGACCGGCTCGTCGGAGCGGGTCGCGAAGGCGCCCATGATCACGGCCGACGTGAGCAGGCGGGTGTCGTGCTCGGCGAGCGAGCCGTCGTAGGTGACGTCGATCCGCTCGAGCCGTTGCTCGCAGAGGCCGATCGCGAGCCGCCCCAGCTGTGCGGCCACCGGCAGGTGCGGTCCGAGCACCTCCAGGTCCTCCGCGCGCACCTGGGGGATGTTGACGGCGTTCGGGACGAGCTCGCCGCGGAGCGCGGCCGCCACCTGCTCGGCCACGATCACGCCGGCGCGGTCCTGCGCCTCGTGGGTGGATGCGCCGAGGTGCGGGGTGACGACGACGTTCTCCATCCCGAGAATCGCGCCGGCCGTATAGGGCTCCTCCGGGAACACGTCGAGCGCGGCGCCGGCGACGTGCCCGCTCTCGAGGGCGTCCACCAGCGCGTCGAGGTCGACCAGGTCGCCGCGGGCGGCGTTCACGATCCGCACGCCCGGCTTCATCAGCTGGAGCCGGTCGGCGTCGATCAGGTGCCGCGTCTCGGCGGTGAGCGGCGCGTGCAGCGTGACGAAGTCGGCCTGGAGCAGCAGGTTCTCGAGCGAGGCGGACGACACCTGCAGCTCGCGGCATCGCTCCGCCGACACGAACGGGTCGAACACGACGACGCGCATCCCGAACGCGCGGGCGCGGGTGGCGACCAGCTGGCCGATGCGGCCGAAGCCGACGACGCCGAGCACCTTGTCGGCCAGCTCGACGCCGGCGAAGCGCTTGCGCTCCCACCGTCCCTGCGTGAGTGCGGCGTGCGCCTGGGGGATGTTGCGCGCGATCGCGAGGAGGAGCCCGAACGCGTGCTCGGCGGCGGCGACCATGTTCGAGCCGGGAGCGTTCGCGACGATGATCCCGCGCCGCGTGGCGGCGGCGACGTCGACGTTGTCGACCCCGGTCCCGGCCCGGCCGATCACCTTCAGCCGCCCGGCGTGCTCGAGCAGGCCGGCCGAGACATTGGTCGCGCTGCGGACGATCAGGGCGTCGTAGGCGCCGATCCGTTCGGCCAGGTCGTCCGGTTTGGGGTTGAGCTCGACGTCGACCTCGAACTGCCGCCGCAGGAGGTCGACGCCGGCCCGGGCGATCTCCTCGGTCACGAGGACGCTCGTCATCCCGACGCGAACACCTCGATCGCACGGGCGGCTCCCGCACCGGGCGCGGGGGCCCGGTAGCCGAGCTCTGCCAGGGCCAGCTCGAGCCCGGCGAGCGCGGTCACGATGTCGAACTCGTTCATGTAGCCCATGTGGCCAATGCGCATGATCCGGCCGCGGAGCTTGCCCTGCCCGCCGGCGAGCACGATGCCGTGACGGTCGCGCAGGACGCTGTAGCAGCGCTGGCCGTCGATCCCGTCGGGCATGAGGAACGCCGTCACCATGGCCGACGTCTCGTCGTCGGGCCCGTAGAGCTCGAGGCCGAGCGCCTTCACACCCTCGCGGGCGCCGAAGGCGAGCCGGCGGTTGTGCGCCCAGATGGCCTCCGGCCCGCGCGACTCGATCAGCTCGAGGGCCTTGTGCAGGGCGGCGACGATCGTGACGGCGGGCGTGAAGGCGGTGTCGTTCTTGGCCTGCGAGTCGGCCGCGACGCGCCAGTCGAGGTAGTGCCGCGGCAGGGTCGCGCGGGCGGCCCGCTCCCACGCGCGCGGAGAGACGGAGGCGAAGGCGAGGCCCGGCGGGCACATGAGCGCCTTCTGCGAGCCGGCCACCGCCACGTCGACGCCCCAGGCGTCGGTGGCGAGCTCCACCCCGCCCAGGCTGGAGACGGCGTCGACGACGACCAGCGCCCCGGTGGGCGCGACGGCGCGCGCGATCGCCTCGATGTCGTGGACGACGCCGGTAGATGTCTCGGACTGGGTGACGTAGACGGCGACCGTGTCGGCCTCGGCGGCGGCAGCGGCGATCCGGCCCGGGTCGAGCCGCTCGCCCCACTGGTGCTCGACGTGGATGGGCTCGATGCCGTAGGCACGCGCCAGCTTCAGCCAGCGCTCGCCGAAGTTCCCCGCCGAGGCGACGACGGCGCGGTCGCCGGGCGAGAGCAGGTTCGCGATCGCCGACTCCATGGCGGCCGTGCCTGAGCCGGTGAAGAGCAGGACGTCGTGCTCGGTCTGGAAGACGCGCTGCAGCCGCTCGATCGTCTCCGCCAGCATCGCGCGGAAGTCGGGGCTGCGATGGTGGTGGAGCGGCGCGGACTCTGCGGCGACGACCTCGGGCGGCACCGGAGTCGGGCCAGGGGTGATCAGGTAGCGCTTGCCATCCACGCGCCGCGAATCGTATTGCGCCGCCCGGATACCGGGGTCAGACCCCCGAAACGCGGGGACAGTCCCCATCCGGGGACTGTCCCCTTAATCGCTCAGGCGGTCGCGCAGGAGCTGCTGCACCTGGCGGGCGTCGGCGCGGCCGCGCGTCTGCTTCATCACCTGGCCGACGAGCGCGTTGATCACGCCCTCCTTGCCGGCGCGGAACTGCTCGACGAACTGCGGGTTCTGGGCCAGCACCTCGTCCACCATGCCCTCGAGCTCCGACGAGTCGCCGATCGACGCCAGGCCGTGCTCGGCCACGAGCGCCGCCGGATCGGCGGACGGCTGGGTCTCGAGCAACGCGTAGACCTGCTTCGCGATCGTGGCCGTGATCGTGCCGGCCGCGATCAGCCCGACGATGCCGGCCAGGCCCTCGGCCGGGATCGTCCCGACCGCGCCGGGCTGGTTCCGCACCCAGTCGGCCGCCGCCTTGGCGTCGCCGCTCGCCGCCGCGACGGCCTCGAAGTAGTCCGCGATCTCGGGGGCGGCGTTCAGGTCGGTCGCGTCCTGCTCGCTCAGCCCGTAGGCCTCGCGGAAGCGGGCGATCCGGGCCGCGGGGAGCTCCGGCATCGCGTCGAGGAGCAGGCGCACGGTGTCGGCGCTCGGCTCGAGCGGGACGAGGTCGGGCTCGGGGAAGTAGCGGTAGTCGTCCGCCTCCTCCTTGGAGCGGCGGGCGTGCAGCGCCCGCGCCTGCGGGTCGTAGTGGAGCGTCTCCTGGCGCACCTCCCCACCCGACTCGAGCAGGTCGACCTGGCGCCGGATCTCGGCGGCCATGCCCTCGCCCAGGAACTTGAAGGAGTTCATGTTCTTGAGCTCGGTCTTCGTGCCCAGACCGGACTCTCCCCGCCGCCGTACCGAGACGTTCGCGTCGCAGCGCAGCGACCCCTTCTCCATGTCGCAGTCGGAGACGCCGATCGTCTGCAGGGTGTTCTTCAGGAGGCCGAGGAACGCCACCGCCTGCTCCGGCGTGCGCAGGTCGGGCTCGGTCACGATCTCGACGAGCGGCGTCCCGCAGCGGTTGAAGTCGACCAGCGAGGATTCGGCGCCGGCGATGCGGCCGCCCGAGCCGCCGGCGTGGACGAGCTTGGCGGCGTCCTCCTCCAGGTGCGCGCGCGTGATCCCGACCCGACCGCCGTCGACGTCCAGGTGGCCGCGGGCGCAGATCGGCTGGTCGTACTGGCTGATCTGGTACGCCTTGGGGCTGTCGGGATAGAAGTAGTTCTTGCGGTGGAACTGGCAGCGGTCGGCGATCTCGCAGTCGAGCGCAAGGCCGATCTGGATCGCCTTGTCGACGGCGCCGCCGTTGATCGTCGGAAGCGCGCCGGGGTAGCCCAGGCACACGGGGCACGTGAGCGTGTTCGGCTCGGCCCCGAAGACGTTCGCGCAGGCGCAGAACATCTTCGACTCGGTGTTCAGCTGCACGTGGATCTCGAGGCCGATCACGGCCTCCCACCCGTTCGCGCTCATGCGCGCGCCGCCATCGCCGGGGGCCGCGGGTCAAAGCCGATCGCGCTCTCGAGCGCGTGCGCCGCCGCCAGGATGCGGTTCTCGGCGAACGCCGGGCCGACGAGCTGGAAGCCGACCGGCAGCCCCTCGCTCGTGCCGCACGGGATCGAGATGCCGGGCAGGCCGGCCAGGTTCACCGGCACGGTGAGGACGTCGGACGCGTACATCGCCCACGGGTCGTCCACCCGCTCGCCGATCCGGAACGCGACCGTCGGCGAGGTCGGCGACACCACCAGGTCGACGTCGGCGAAGGCGGCGTCGAAGTCGCCCCGGATGCGGGTGCGCACCTTCTGGGCCATGCCGTAGTAGGCGTCGTAGTAGCCGGCCGAGAGCGCGTAGGTGCCGAGCATGATCCGGCGCTTGACCTCGGCGCCGAAGCCGGCCGCGCGTGTGCGCCCGTACATGTCGTGCACGGTGTCGCCGGGCTCGACCACGCGCATTCCGTAGCGGACGCCGTCGAACCGCGACAGGTTGGCCGAGGCCTCTGCCGGGGCGATCAGGTAGTAGGCCGGGAGCGCGTAGGCGGCGTGCGGAAGCGATGTCTCGACGATCTCGGCGCCCAGGCCCTCGGCCGCGGCGAGCGACGCGTCGAACGCCTCGCGCACGCCCGGCTCGACGCCCTGGGCGAGCAGGTCGGCCGGCACGCCCAGGCGCAGGCCGCGCAGGCTGTCCGCCGACGGCACCTCGATCGGCCCCGGCAGCTCGACCGACGTCGAGTCGCACGGGTCCTTCCCGCAGATCACCTGCATGAGCAGGGCGCAGTCGCGCACCGTGAGGGCGAACGGGCCGATCTGGTCGAGCGACGACGCGAAGGCGATCAGCCCGTAGCGGCTGACTGCGCCGTAGGTGGGCTTCATGCCGACCACGCCGCAGAGCGCGGCGGGCTGGCGGATGGAGCCGCCCGTGTCGGTGCCGAGCGAGAGCGGCGCGAAGCCGGCGGCGACGGCCGCCGCCGAGCCGCCCGACGACCCGCCCGGGACGCGATCGACGTCCCACGGGTTGTGGGTCACGCCGTACGCGGAGTTCTCGGTCGACGAGCCCATCGCGAACTCGTCCATGTTGGTCTTGCCGAGGGAGACGAGGCCGGCGGACTTCACCCGCGACACGCAGCCGCCGTCGTAGATCGGGATGTGGCCCTCGAGGATGCGCGAGCCTGCCGTCGTCTCCTCGCCCTTCGTGCAGAGGATGTCCTTGAGCGCGATCGGCACCCCCTGCAGGCCGGTGCGACCTTCGCGGTCGAAGCCGTCGGCCTCGGCGAGCGCGGCCTCGCGACGCGTGCGCAGGAACGCGTGGATGCCGCCGTCGGCCGCCTCGATCCGGTCGAGGTAGGCCGCCGCGAGCTCGCGGCAGGAGACCTCGCGCGCGTCGAGCAGCTCGACGCACCGCTCCGCCGTCAGACCGAGCGTTTCGGTCATGCGGTCGGCGGCACGCGGAAGCCGCCGTCGGCCGGGTCGGGGGCGTTTCGGAGCACCACGTCCAGCGGCCACGACGGCCGCGCGGCGTCCGGTCGCACCCGGTTCGTCAGGTCGAGCGCGTGCGCGGTCGGCTCGACGCCGGAGAGGTCGAGCGACGAGAGCTGCTCGACGTGGCCGATGATCGTGGAGAGCTGCTCCGTCATCCGCGCCACCTCGTCGTCGGTGAGTCGCAGCCGCGCCAGCCGGGCAACGTGCAGGACGTCGTCGGACGAGATCGCCATCGTCGGGGCAGGATAGTCAACGAGCTGACCGGGGGCAGCGCTGCCGCCGCCCCCGGTCACGGTGCGGGGCTATGCGAGCGCGCGGACGCCGCTGGCCTGCAGGCCCTTGTTCCCCTGGACGACGTCGAACTCGACACGCTGGCCCTCGTTCAGGGTCTTGTATCCGTCGGCCTGGATCTCGGAGAAGTGCACGAACACGTCTTCACCGCCGTCCTGCTGGATGAAGCCATAGCCCTTCTCGTTGCTGAACCACTTCACGGTGCCTTCTGCCAACTCGCGTCCTCTCCTTGTTTCACCCGCATGCGCGACGGGATCGCGCAACGATAAAGCACGTTCCGGACGTTTGCAACGAAGTCCCCGGAAGGGCGAGACAGAGCTGTTTCAGACGGTGTGAAGCGCGTTTGCGGCGATCACCGTATTGCGCAGAAGCATGGCGATCGTCATCGGCCCGACGCCGCCCGGCACCGGGGTGATCGCCCCGGCCACCTCGGCCACCGGACCGAAGTCGACGTCGCCGGCGAGGCCCTCGTCGGTGCGGTTGATCCCGACGTCGATGACGGTCGCCCCGGGCTTCACCATGTCGGCGGTGATCATGCGCGGGCGGCCGACCGCGGCGACCAGGACGTCGGCGCGGCGAGTGACCTCGGGCAGGTCGCGCGTGCGCGAGTGGCAGACCGTCACGGTCGCGCTGCGGTGCAGGAGCAGGAGCGCGACCGGCTTGCCGACGATGTCCGAGCGGCCGACGACGACCGCGTCGGCCCCCTCGAGCGCGACCCCGGTCGCGTCGAGCAGCTCCATGACGCCGGCGGGCGTGCACGCCACGAGGCCGGGCTGGCCCGCGACCAGGCGGCCGACGTTCAGCGGATGGAAGCCGTCGACGTCCTTGCCCGGGTCGATCCGCTCGAGCACCTGCTTGAAGTCGAGCCCCTTGGGCAGCGGCGACTGCACCAGGATCCCGTCCACCCGGTCGTCGGCGTTGTAGCGCTCGACCATGGCGAGCACCTCGCCCTGGGTCGACGTGGCCGGCATCGGCTCGTGGAAGGAGGCCATCCCCGCCTCCTCGCACGCCTTGATCTTGTTGCGCACGTAGACCTGGGACGCCGGGTCTTCCCCGACGAGGATCGTCACCAGGCCGGGCGTGTGGCCGGTGCGCTCCCGCAGCGCCGCGGCGTCCTGTTTGACCCGAGCACGCACGTCCGCCGCCACCTGCTTGCCGTCGATGATCGTCGCCACGGGCGCGGACGATACCGAATCGCCGTTCGCGGGCGTCCGGGCACCAAAAAGGGTGATCTTCCTCAGGTTCACTTGCGCTTATTCGAAAATGCAACAACCTTGAGTGAGAAGCGGCTTTTTGTACGACGTCCCCTGTTTGCCGTTCCTCAGACCCCCGGAGGAGGTGAATCTCCTTGACCGACTTCATCCGCGGCCTCCAGGCCGACGTGAGCGACGAGGCCGGCCAGACGATGGCCGAGTACGCCGTTGTCCTCGGCGTCATCACGATCGCCGTCGTCGTCACGCTGGGCCTGCTCAGCACGGCCATCAAGAACCTGCTGAACAACGTCATCGCCTCGCTCTAGGCCAACGCCGGAGCGCATCCGGCCGGCTCTCCGCTCCTTGGCGGGGGCCGGCCCGGAACCCCACGATCACGTCGGTAGACCTCCCAAAAGGTGAATTCCGGCACGTGGAACTCAATTCCGCATCTCCGGATGCCGAAACAGCACCTGGGGGCAGCCTGCCCCGAGACCATCCCGGGAGGAACCGCATGATCGAGTACCTGAACGAGACCGTCGATGCGCTCGAGAACGAGGCCGGCCAGACGATGGCCGAGTACGCCGTCGTCCTCGGTGTCATCACGATCGCCGTGGTGGTGACGCTGGGCCTGCTCAGCACCGCCATCAAGAACACGCTGAACAACGTCATCGCGTCGCTCTAGCCGACGTCGAGGCACCACGGCGGGCCCGCCGCGCGGGCCCGCCCTCACCTCCCCTCTGGACTCAAACGAAACACACCTCGTGATCCGACGCCACACACAACGCCAGGACGGCCAGGCCGTCGTCGAGTTCGTCGTCATCCTGCCGGTGCTCCTGCTCGTGCTCGTGGCGATCTACCAGTTCGGCCAGGTGTTCGTGAACTACATGGATGTCACGAGCGCTGCCCGCGAGGGCGCGCGCAAGGCGGCGGTCAGCCGCACGGCCGGCACCTGCTCGGTCGTCGACGGCCTCGCCATCTCGGCCGCCAAGGGCGCCGGGTCGGACCTGAGCACGTCCAGCCTGAACGTGACCGTCACCCGCACGTGCACGAACAACGCGTACGCGCAGTCCTCGGACGTGAAGGTCACCGCGTCCTACCCCTACTCCATCAACATCATGGGCGTGGTCGTCTCGTCGGGCACGCTGTCGTCGTCCACAACCATGCGGGTGGAGTGACGGTCGCGACCTCGCGGCACCTCCGCCCTCAAGCGTCTTCCGCCATCTAAAGCCCCCGGCCGGCACTGCCGATACGTGTCTGGCCACTGTCCCGAACAGTCCCCAAGTCTTCCACGAGAGGCAGCCGCATGTCCTACAGCGTCCGCAACATCGTGATCGCGCTGATTCTCGCCGTCGTCGCGGCGGGACTCGTGATCATGTACACGAGCAACGTCAAGCACGAGGCCGACAAGAGCATCAGGACCACGACGGTCGTCGTGTCCAAGGGTGACATCGTCGCCGGCACTCCCCTGAACACGCTGGTCGACGGCGGCGCCTTCACGACCCGCCAGGTCGCCACCAAGGACGTCGTCCCCGGCGCCTTCACGTCGATCGCGTCGCTCAACACCTCGCTCGCGACGTCGACGAACATCACCGCCGGCGCGCAGATCACGCCCGCGATGTTCTCGGACTCCAAGGACACGGCGGTCGTCAACCAGATCCACGGCACGATGCGCGCCGTCCAGCTCGCCTTCAACGCCAACCGCGTCCTCGGCGGCACGCTCAAGGCCGGCGATCACGTCGACATCTACGGCGAGACGACGATCCAGGCTTCGGTCAACAACAGCAAGTACCAGCAGCAGACGGTCGCCGGCCGCATCATCACGAACGTCGAGGTGCTCTCCACCTACGACACCGGCGTGGCCGGGGTGCCGCTGACCTCCGCCTCCGGCGCCAACAGCGCGTCCGGCACCGATAACGGCGAGGGCGGCGACGCGGTCATCATCGCGGTTCCGCAGAACCTCCTGCCCGACCTGATGCTGATCCGCGCGACCGGCGAGTTCTGGATGGCCCTGCGCCCGAGCCACGGCGCCCAGGACACCGGCCAGTCCGTCGCCACCCCGTGCAGCACCTTCGGCACCGGCCTGACCGCGGTGCAGGTCAGGAACTCCCTCCCCATCTGCGTGTCTGGAGTGAAGAAATAATGACGAACCAGTCCCCGATCAAGGTCTTCATCACCGGCGCCGCCAACGGCCTGGCGGAGGTCCGGGAGGGCCTCGCAGACCACCCCGACGTCGAGCTCGTCGGCACGGCCGCCGACCCGGTCAAGGCCGGCGCCAAGCTGGCGGAGTCCGCCGCGCAGGTCATCCTGCACGGCACCACCGCCACCGAGCACGTCCCGACCGCCGAGGTCGAGGCGATCCGGGCGGTCACCGCCGCGCCGATCGTCCTCGTCACCTCCGCCAGCGCGAACAGCCTGCTGTCGGAGGCCCTCCAGGCCGGCATCCACGACGTCGTCCTGCTCCCGCAGCTGACCGACGGGATCGTCTTCACCATCAAGAAGGCGCACTCCCTGGCAGCGGGCCGGGCCGCCGGCGCCGCCGGCAAGGCCGCCTCGCACGCCGAGGGCAAGGTCGTCACCCTGTTCTCGCCCAAGGGCGGGTCGGGCAAGACCGCCCTCGCCTGCAACCTGGCCGTGCTCTTCGCCCGCAAGCACGAGCGGCGGACGCTCCTGCTCGACCTCGACCTGCAGTTCGGCGACGTCGCCATC
Organism: uncultured Actinomycetes bacterium; assembly: GCA_963746115.1. Taxonomy (GTDB): domain Bacteria; phylum Actinomycetota; class Thermoleophilia; order Gaiellales; family JAICJC01; genus JAICJC01. Next base: position 329,749 of record CAVVAA010000001.1, read on the forward strand.
ATGATGGGCATCGAGCCGGACAAGACCATCTACGACCTGGTCATGGCCCGGCGCGAGCTCGACTCCGAGGCCCTGGCGGGCTACGTCACGGCCCACCAGTCCGGCGTGCACGTCCTGCCGGCGCCGCTGCGCCCCGAGGATGCCGAGCTCGTCACCGAGGAGCGCCTCGGCCACCTGTTCGCGGTGGCCAAGGAGAGCTACGACGTCGTCGTCGTCGACACGCCCCCGTTCTTCCACGGGCCGGTGCTCTCGACGCTCGACCGCACCGACCAGCTCGTGCTCGTCGCGTCGATGGACGTTCCCGCCATCAAGAACGTCAAGCTCACCCTGCAGACGCTCGACCTGCTGCACTACCCGAAGGACCGGCGTCACCTGCTCCTGAACCAGACCGGCTCCAAGGTCGGCCTGAAGAAGAACGAGGTCGAGCGGGCGCTCGATCTCAAGGTGGCCTTCGAGCTGCCGAGCGACAAGGACGTCCCGTCGTCGGTCAACCGCGGCGTGCCGCTCGCGCTCGCGAGCCCGCGCGCGGGCATCGTCAAGTCGATGGGTGAGATCGCCGACAAGCTCATCCCCCAGCGGGTCGCCGCCGACGCCAAGAAGAAGCGTCGGGGAGTGAGGTAACCGGATGTCGCTGCACTCTCGCATCCAGGTCGCCACGACCGACCCCAAGGAGGCCGAGGCGCAGGACGATGCCGACCGCACGTCGGTCGTCGCCGATCCCTTCGCCGAGCTCAAGACGCGCGTCCACAAGGAGATCATCCCCCGCCTCGGCCCCCGCCTGTTCAACGCGGACGGCAAGGCTGCAGCCGACCTCGAGGAGAAGGTCAACGAGGTCGTGACGGAGATGCTGGCGGTCGAGAAGACCCCGCTGACCCGCCAGGAGCGGCAGGAGATCATCCGCCAGATCACGGACGACATCCTCGGCTACGGGCCGCTGGAGCCGTTCCTCCGCGACGACTCGATCACGGAGGTCATGGTCAACGACCACAAGACCATCTACATCGAGCGCCACGGCAAGATCACCCGCACGAACGCGCAGTTCGTCGACGAGGCCCACCTGCTGCGGATCATCGACAAGATCATCAGCCGCATCGGCCGCCGCATCGACGAGTCCTCGCCGTACGTCGACGCGCGCCTGCCCGACGGCTCGCGCGTGAACGCGATCATCCCGCCGCTGGCGGTGCGCGGCTCCTCGCTCACGATCCGGAAGTTCCGCCGTGACCCGTTCACGATGGCGGACCTGATCAAGTTCGGCACCCTCACGCACAAGTCCGGCCAGTTCCTGGAGGCGTGCGTCCGCGGCAAGCTGAACATCCTCATCTCGGGCGGTACCGGCTCGGGCAAGACCACCACCCTGAACGTGCTCTCGGCGGCCATCCCGTCGGACGAGCGCATCATCACGGTGGAGGACGCGGCCGAGCTTCAGCTCAAGCAGGATCACGTGATCACGCTCGAGTCGCGGCCGGCCAACATCGAGGGCAAGGGCCAGGTCACGATCCGCGACCTCGTCCGCAACACCCTGCGAATGCGTCCCGACCGGATCATCGTCGGCGAGTGCCGCGGCCCCGAGGCCGTGGACATGCTGCAGGCCATGAACACGGGCCACGACGGGTCGCTCACCACCGTCCACGCCAACAACCCGCGTGACGCCCTCGCCCGCACCGAGACGCTGGTGCTGACCGCAGGCGTCGAGCTTCCGCTCCGGGCCATCCGCGAGCAGATCTCGAGCGCGTTCGACCTGATCGTCCAGGTCTCCCGCCTGGTCGACGGCACCCGCCGCATCACCCACGTCACCGAGGTGCTGCGGATGGAGTCGGACGTGATCGCGCTGCAGGACGTCTTCATCGCCAAGGCCGTCGAGGACGGCGCGGCGAACCAGGACGCCGGCCACCGCCTGCTCGGTCCCCTGAGCTGCACCGGCCTCAAGCCGCACTTCCTGGACAAGATGGCCAGCAACGGCGTCAACCTGCCGCCGAACTTCTTCCAGGACGAGTCGGGCGAGCGCGCCGCTACGCCCATCTTCGGCCGGGCGGTCGGACAGTGATGCCCCGCCGCAGCCTGCGCACGCTGCTGCTGGTTGCAGTCGCCGCCCTGACGGTGGCCGCGCCGGCGGCGGCGTCCGCGCCGACCCTGACCGTCAAGCACGTCGACACCAGCGCGTGGCCGACGGTGAAGGTGACGGCGGAGACGCCCGACCCGAGCCTGACGCCCGACCTGCAGGTGACCGAGAACGGCCAGGCGGCCGCCGACGTCAGCCAGGAGGCCGGCGCCAGGTCCGCCGTCGCGCTCGTCATCGACACCTCCGGCAGCATGAAGGGCCAGAAGCTGGCCGACGCGATCGCCGCGGCGACCACGTTCGTCCAGGGCACCCAGTCAGGCGACACGCTGGGCGTCTACGCCTTCGGCTCCAAGCCGTACATCTCGGTCGCGCTGCCGGCCGACTCGGCCACCTCGGCCAGCGGCCTCGCCAACCTCGCCACCGACCCCACCCCGGGCACCGCCATCTACGGCGGCGTCAAGGAGGCGGCCGATGCGCTGGCGGCGACGCACGCCGACCGAAAGACGATCGTCCTGCTCACGGACGGCTCGTCCGAGAACGACTCGGCCACCATCGACCAGGCGATCTCCGCCGCCAAGGGGGCCAACGCGGCCATCTACGCGGTCGGCATCGAGGGGTCGGCCAACGGCCAGGCCGCGCTGCAGACGCTCGCCCACGACACGAACGGCCAGTTCCTGCAGGCCACCAACCGGCAGGCCCTGATCGCCGCCTACGGCCGCATCTCGGCCGCGATCGGCGGGACGTTCACCTTCACGTACCACAGCCTCGTCCCCAAGGGCACCCCGATCCACCTCAGCATCGGCGTACCCGGCCTCGCCTCGGCGCAGGCCACGGCCCAGGCCCCGGGCACGGCCGCCCCCGCGGGCGGCGCCTCGAAGCCGCTGGTCCACATGCCCACGTCCGCCGCCGGCCGCGCCGGCGTGGCCGTCGGCGCCGCGATCCTCGTGCTCTTCGGGGTGCTCATGCTGCTCTCGTCCAAGCCCGGCGTAGGCGTCGGCAAGCGCATCGCGGCCTACACCGAGCCGAAGAAGCGGCCGATGGAGATCCCCGGCGTCAGCCCGACGAAGGTCAGCCTGCTGCACCAGCTGTTCATCGCCACGGAGAAGATCGCCGGGTCGTTCAACTACTGGAAGCGAATGGCCTTCCGGCTCGAGCAGGCGGACCTCCCGCTGCGCACGGCCGAGGTCGTCTACATCCAGATGGGCGCCGCGCTGCTCCTGGGCGTGATCGGACGGTTCCTGATCGGCCTGAACGGGTTCCTCGAGCTGATCCCGCTCGCGCTGGGCGTCGCCCTGCCGTCGCTCTTCGTGAAGTTCATGGCCCGCAGGCGCCTGAACACGTTCGAGGCGCAGCTGCCGGAGACCCTGATCACCCTGGCGGCATCCCTCAAGGCCGGCCATGCCTTCAACTCGGCGCTCGCGAGCGTCGTCAAGGAGGGGGCGGAGCCGACCTCGAAGGAGCTCTCGCGGGTGGCGCAGGAGATCCAGCTCGGCATGACGTCCGAGTCGGCTCTCGAGGCGATGGCCAAGCGGATGGCCTCGACCAACTTCGGGTTCGTCGTCATGGCGGTCAACATCCAGCGCACGGTCGGCGGCTCGCTGGCCGACATCCTGGACATGGTGGCCGACACGGTCCGCCAGCGCCAGCAGTTCAGCCGCAAGGTGAAGGCCCTGACCGCCCAGGGGCGGATGTCCGCCTACGTGCTCCTGGCGATGCCGTTCCTGATGGGCCTCGCCATCTTTGCCCTCAACCCGGCCTACATGTCCATCCTGTTCACCTCGACGGCCGGCAAGTTCCTCATCGCCGTGTCGCTGGTGATGATGGCGATCGGCGGGATGATCATCCGCAAGATCGTCTCCTTCAAGGGGTAGCCGAATGATTCTCATCATCCTCGCAGTCGGCCTTCTCGGGGCCGCGACCTACCTGCTCCTGTCCGGGCTCACCGTCCGCCAGCGCGAGGTCGCCGTCTCGCTGGGCAAGGCCAAGCGCTACGGCGTCCAGACGCAGCGCGAGGCGGAGACGAGGCGGAGCGTCAACGACCGCATCGTCGGCCCGCTCACGCACAAGGTCGCCGCGGTCACGAGCAAGTTCCTGCCCCGCACCGATCCGAACGAGATCGCCAACAAGCTCATGGCCGCCGGCCTGGCCCGCTCGATGTCGCCGCAGATGTACCTGGCGCTCAAGGGCGGACTGGTGTTCACGGCCATCGCCTTTGGTCTGCTCGTCCTGGTCTCGGGCCTCGTTCCCGCCGCGATGGGCATGCTGGTCGCCCTGGGCGGCGGCGCCATCGGCTACATCGCGCCGGACTTCTTCATCAACGCCCGCACCCGCGGCCGCCGCGAGATGATGCAGATGGAGCTTCCGAACATCCTCGACCTGCTGTGCGTGTCGGTCGAGGCGGGGCTCGGGTTCGACGCCGCCGTGGCCAAGCTGTCCGAGCGCATGACCGGCCCGCTGGTCGACGAGTTCGGGCTCGTGCTCCACGAGATGCGGATCGGTGAGAGCCGCTCCGAGGCGCTGAAGAACCTGTCCGAGCGCGTGGACGTCCCGGAGGTGTCGCAGTTCTGCCGCGCCATCATCCAGGCCGACCAGCTCGGCATCGCGCTCTCCCGCATCCTGCGGGTGCAGTCCCACGACATGCGGGTGCGGCGCCAGCTCGCCGCCGAGGAGAAGGCGATGAAGGCGCCGGTGAAGATGCTCTTCCCGACCGTGCTCTTCGTCTTCCCGTCGATGTTCGTGGTCGCGCTCGGCCCGGCCGCCCTGAACCTGATGCAGACGTTCTCCGGCGGCAAGTAGCCGGCGCTCCGTCACGCGACCTCGGGGACAGTCCCCGCCTGCGGGCGGTGGCTGTCCCTTTCGTCGTTCCGGGCCGGCAACCGGGGTCTGACCCCGGCACTGGTAGCCTTCGCTCTCGCTGGGCGACGTGGCCGAGTGGCTTAGGCAGCGGCCTGCAAAGCCGCGTACACCGGTTCGACTCCGGTCGTCGCCTCTGGTTTACGCGTAACGGTTCGGCCCTCTCGCGAGACGGAGCATCATGAGCACACACAAGATCCCCTCCAACGATCAGCAATGGCGGGAGAAGCTCTCGCCCGAGCAGTACGACATCATGCGCCAGAAGGGCACTGAGCGCCCGTTCACCGGCACGTACGTCGACGTGAAGGACGACGGCATGTACCGCTGCGCCGGCTGCGGCGCCGACCTCTTCAGCTCCGACACGAAGTTCGAGTCGGGCACGGGCTGGCCCAGCTTCACCGACCCGGCCGTGGCGGACAACGTCGAGCTGCACCGCGACACGAGCCACTTCATGGTCCGCACCGAGGTGACGTGCGCGCACTGCGGCTCCCACCTCGGCCACGTCTTCGACGACGGCCCCGGCGCGAGTCGGCAGCGCTACTGCATCAACTCCTGCGCGCTCGACCTCGACCGCACCGAGACGCAGTAGCCATCCGGCGGGCGTTCAGGCGCCCGCGCTGCGCAGCCCGCGGCTCTCGCCGGCGTCGTCTCCGCGGCGGCCGGCGAGCAGCTGGGCGTGGCCCAGGGCCAGCCCGCCCTGGGCGGCGAGGGCCGCGATCGCGTCGAGCACCGCCCGCGCCGGCTCGGCGCAGACGACGGCCAGACGGCCGCCGTTCAGGGGCGCTGTGACGACATGCAGGTGGCGCCCGGCGGCATCCGCGCTCACGGCGGGCAGGTCGCTGCTGCGCAGCACCACCACAGCCACGCCGTCGACGTCGGGGGCGAGCGCCGCCGCCAGCGCGACCGACCGTGCAGCCTGGCTGCCGCGGGCGGCGAGCACGCGCTCGCGGCCGCCCGGGCTCGGGCCGACGACGAGCGCCGCGTCGGCTCCCGTCGCCTGGCAGACCGCCTCGGCGATCCGGGCGGCGACCGCCTGCGGCGTGGTCGGCGCCTCCGCAGCGGCGGCGATGCCGGGAAGGGCGTGTGCGACCGCGCCGAGCAGCCGCAGCGACGCGAGCGACTCCTCGCCCTGCACGCGTGTGGCGCGGCGGACGCGGTGCGCGAGCACGGCGGCGGTGAAGCTCGCCGCCCGGTCCTTGCCTCGCTCCTTCGCGGCGTAGAGGGCGGCGTCGGCGCCGGCCACGAGCTCGGTGGCGTTGGCGGCATGCGCGGGATAGGTGGCGACGCCGCAGGAGACGGTCACGGCGCGGACTCCCGGGAGGGCGCGGACGCGGGCGCACAGACGTTCGGCCGCGGCGCGCGCGGCCCGCTTGCCCGCCTCGGGCAGGATGATGGCGAACTCCTCGCCGCCGACGCGGCAGGCGAGGTCGCTCGCCCGCAGCTCCTCGCGGGCGGCGGCCGCCACACGGCGCAGGACGAGGTCGCCCTCCTGGTGGCCGTGGATGTCGTTCAGGAGCTTGAAATCGTCGAGGTCGAAGGTGATCAGCGAGACCGGACGGCCGTAGCGCTCGGCGCGCTCGACCTCGTCCTGCAGCCGCTCGTGGAAGACGCGGTGGTTGTGCAGGCCGGTGAGCCAGTCGGTCTGGGCCTCGTGCAGGAGCCGGATCCGGTTCTGCGTGTTCTCGAGCGCAAGCGCCGCCACCGCGGCGAACTGGCGGACGAGCGCGAACTCGTCGGCCGAGAACTCCACCCCCTCGCCCAGCCGGTAGGTGTTGAGCGCCCCGATCGGGCGGTCGTGGACGACGAGGGGCACCGAGATGATCGCCTCGGGCTCGTCCTCGGGCGTCCCGGGCACGACGGCGATGCGGGGGTCACGCTCCGCGGCCGTGATGTTCGCCGCCTCGCGGTGCTCGACCACCCAGCCGGTCAGGCCCTCCCCCAGCCCCAGCGGCGCGGCCATGATCTCGTCGGCCCACTGGTCGCGGGCGTGGACGGGCACGATCTGGCGGGCGACCTCGTCGACGCGGTAGATCGTGAGCGCGTCGACGGGCACGAGCCGGTTGAGCTCGGATGAGATCCGCTCGAAGAGCTCGTCCGGCGTTACCGAGATGAGCAACATGCGGGAGATATCGAAGAGCGTCTCGTACGACGCGAGGCGCCCGGCGAGATCGCGTTGGGGCAGGGGCCGTTCTGACACGGTGCGGGAGCTTTCGGGAGATCGGGGACGCCCCGGGGTGGGCGCCTCCACTCTCAGTGTCCGTGCATCCGGCCCCCGCTCCGACACCCGTACGGGGGATCGCTGGGAAAATTGGCTGCCAGGAGACTCCTGCGAAGCGCGCCGCGGAGCAACGGGCGCACGAACGGTCTCGCCGCTTCGAGTCGTCGTTCACTGTTCGCTGATTCTTTGCCAGCCGGCGACGCCGCGAGGTGCACGGCTTGGGCGGTGATCAGTAGTCGGCGGTGCCGCGTGCCCCCAATACCCTGCCGCACCGTCGGCTCTCGAGACGAAAGTGAAAGTGTCGATCCGCGACCACCGCGTCCCCTCATCCCGACCGGGTGAGCTCAGCCTCCCAAAACCCCCGCTCGATCGCCTCGGCAGCACGCCTCTTTCACCTGCCCGACGACGCCCGTCTGCGGCTCCGTCCCCGCCGTGGCTGGAGCTGCCTCTAAGACCACTCTCACGCAACTTCCGCGGGAGTCTCCTGCGGGGCGTAGCGGCGGTGGAGCACGAGCCGGTTGCCGTCCGGGTCGGTGAAGAAGGCGAGCCGGCAGACGCCCGTGTCGAGCACCTCTGTCTCGAAGTCCACGCCCGCCCCCACGAGCTCGTCACGGGCGGCGTCGACGTCGGGCACCCGCAGCGCGAAGCCGGCGCGATTCGGCGCGAAGTCCGCGCCGTTTGCGGACGTCACGATTCCGACGGTCACCTGGCCGGCGCGGTATTCCGCGCCGACCGGGGTGTCCTTCTCGTGGGGGAGCCCGAGCGTCTCGCCGTAGAACCGCTTCGCCCGTTCGAGGTCGCGCGTGGGGACCGAGATGTAGTCGACTCGCTCGACCTCGATCATCTGGGACCTCCCTGCCGGGTCAGAAGACGGGGGCCGGATACGCGGCCGGGCTCCGGTTCCCCTTCGTGTCCACCGCGCGGACGCCGAAGATGAAGTCGTCCTTCGAGAGCGGCAGCGTCACCCGCGTGCGGTTCCCGACCGCGAGCGAATGTTGCCAGAGCGGGCTCGACGTCGTGCGCCACACGACCTCGTACCCCGCCAGGTCGGGCTCGGTGTTCGCCTTCCAGGTGAGGGTGGTCGAATTCGTCAGCTTCGTCGCGATGATCTTCACCTCCGCAGGCTCGGCCGGGGCGTTTGCGAGCGCGGCGAGCGTGTTCACGTTCACGCGCGTCGCCCGGGCCAGGTACGGGAAGCTGACGAACCGCGGCAGGTCGCCGAACTGCACGCCGTGCACGACGCGGACGTCCTGGTGCTGGTGGTCGAAGTTCTCGCGCTGCTCGGTGAACCGGACGGCGGAGCGGTAGCCGTTGGCAAGGAACGAGAGCTGGTCGCCGCCGCGCAGGAACCGGTCGACGCGGTAGATCAGGTCGATGTGCATCCCGGTGGCGCGGTTCTCGGCCTCGGACTTGACGTGAACCGGGCCAGCTCGCGCGCCGGTGCGTCGTTCTCCCCGCCGATCTCCTGGATGAGCGCCAGCTCGTCAGGCGTCACGTCGGATGGAACGCCCTCGGAGAAGAGCCGGATCGAGTGCGCGTCGGACCCGTTCGGCGCGCCGATGATGTCGTTGTCGAGCATCCCGGCAACGTCGAGGTGATGCTTGCGCGCCTGCTCGGCGAAGTGCTCGGAGCCGAACAGCCCCTGCTCCTCGCCGGCGACGGCCATGAAGACGATCGTCGCGTCGAAATGGTGAGTCGCCATGACGCGCGCCATCTCGAGCGCCCCCGAGACACCGGACGCGTCGTCGTCACCGCCGGGCGCGAGGCACTTCGTGTCGAAGTCGTCGGTGCAGCGGGAGTCGTAGTGCCCGCTGACGACGTAGATCCGGTGCACGGACGCGGCTTGGGATCCGCGCAGCGTTGCGATCACGTTGGTGATCCTGACGGCGCGCGGGAGCTCGCCGGCCACCTTCGGCTGGACGAAGCTCTGCAGTCGCACGGTCATCCGGCCGTCGGACGTGGCCGCGATGCGCTTGAACTGGCCGAAGATGTAGTCGCGGGCGGCGCCGATCCCGCGGTTGGGGTCGTTCTGCGCAGAGAGCGTGTTGCGGTTCTTGAAGGCGACGAGCGCGTGGTCGTAGGTCGAGAGCTGCCCCGGGCTGACCTGCGCGAGCATCGCCCGCACCTCCGCCGAGGGCGGGAAATGCTCTCCCGACGAGGCGGCGCCGCTCGCCGCCGACGTGGTTCCGTACGCCACCGCGACCGCGCCGGCGGCCGCCGCCACGACGAGCGCCGCGACGAGGCCCTTGAGCTTCGACATGTCCCCTCCTGCCAGTTGACCGTGTGCGCGATACCCGTCATGTCGCGGTCGCACGCATCGGGTGTGGCGGTCGTCACACTCGGGTACCGTGGACGCGTGGACGAGGCACGGCTCGAGGACACGAAGTACGGAAGGGCGCCCGCGACCGAAGGCTGGTTCGTCGTCAACGTGCGCGACGCGGCCTGGGTGCGGAACTCGAAGTTCGGTGCGGCGTGCATCATCGAGAGCGACGACGTCGAGTTCCCCCAGATCGGCTACACGATCGTCGTCCTCGGCGAGGGCGAGTCGGGCGGCCTCTACCACCGCGAGGACGACCAGGAGGACTTCCTCGTGCTCGCCGGCGAGTGCGTCGCGATCATCGAGGGCGAAGAGCGGCCGCTGCGGCCGTGGGACTTCGTCCACTGCCCGGGAGGAACGGAGCACATCTTCGTGGGCACAGGCGACGCGCCCTGCGTGATCTTCATGGCCGGCGCCCGCGCCCACCGCGGCAGCGCGGTCTACCCGCGCAACGAGGTGGCCCTGCGCCACGGGGTGGGCGTCGAGGTCGACACCGCGAGCTCGCGCGACGCATACGCGCCCTTCCCGGCGCACGAGCCGGGGCCGCCGGCGAGCTTCGCCGGCCTTCCGTTCGCCTGAGCCTCAGCGGCGACGTGGTTGGGGACAGTCCCTCCGGGACTTGTTTCGGCCGTCCGGCGGGCGTGGGATCGGACGCCCTGTTGATCGCCTGCGTCGCGGTGCAGGTCGATCGGCAACTGGACGTTCGAGACGGCGGGCCTGCTCGGCCGCTGAACCGATCAGGAATCGAGAAGCCGGCTCCCAGGGCCATGGGTACAGTGACCGCCATGGACATCACGACCCCCACCGACTCAGGAGTGACCATGGCGTCTTCCACGCAGGGAATCAAGACCGTGCTCCACCCCGTGTCCGATCTGGACGCGGCCAGGACGATGTACACCGCCCTGCTCGGCCTCCCGCCGCAGACCGACTCGGAGTACTACGTCGGCTTCGAGACCGAGGGCCAGCAGATCGGCCTCGTGCCGGGCGGCGGGCAGCAGGGAATGACCGCGCCGGTCGCGTACTGGCACGTGGCGGACATCGAGGCGAAGCTGTCCGAGGTGACAGCCGCGGGCGCCACCCTGAAGGAGCCGGCGCACGACGTGGGCGGCGGCCGCCTCGTGGCCACGGTGACCGACCCCGACGGCAACGTCCTCGGGCTGCTCCAGGACCGATGACGCCGAGCACGACCACTGCCACGACGAGGGACGGGTCGCGGGCGGCCGACAGCCACGATCTGATCCGCGTGCACGGCGCGCGGGTGAACAACCTCAAGGACGTCAGCGTCGAGATCCCGAAGCGCCGGCTCACGGCCATCACCGGGGTCTCCGGCTCGGGCAAGAGCTCGCTCGTGTTCGGCACGATCGCCGCGGAGTCGCAGCGGCTCATCAACGAGACGTACAGCGCCTTCGTGCAGGGGTTCATGCCGACGCTGGCGCGGCCCGAGGTCGACGTGCTCGAGGGCCTGACGACGGCGATCATCGTCGATCAGGAGCGGATGGGCTCCGACCCCCGCTCGACCGTCGGCACGGCCACCGATGCGAACGCGATGCTGCGGATCCTCTTCAGCCGGCTCGGGCAGCCGCACATCGGCTCGCCCAACGCGTTCTCGTTCAACGTGCCGTCGGTCAAGGCGAGCGGCGCGATCACGGTCGAGCGCGGGAATCGCAAGACCGTGAAGGCGACGTTCAGCCGTACCGGCGGCATGTGCCCGCGCTGCGAGGGCCGCGGCTCGGTCACCGACTTCGACCTGACCCAGCTGTACGACGAGCAGAAGTCGATCAACGAGGGCGCGCTCACGATCCCCGGATACAGCGTCGACGGCTGGTACGGGCGCATCTTCCGCGGCTGCGGCTTCTTCGACCCGGACAAGCCGATCGCGAAATACACCAAGAGGGAGCTCCACGACCTGCTCCACAAGGAGCCGACCAAGATCAAGGTCGACAACATCAATCTGACGTACGAGGGGCTGATCCCGCGGATACAGAAGTCGTTCCTCTCGAAGGACGTCGACACGCTGCAGCCGCACGTGCGCGCCTTCGTGGAGCGGGCGATCACCTTCAGCATCTGCCCCGAGTGCGGCGGCACCCGGCTGAGCGAGGCGGCGCGGTCGTCGAAGATCGACGGGATCAGCATCGCCGACGCCTGCGCGATGCAGATCAGCGATCTGGCCGACTGGGTGCGCGGCCTCGACGAGCCGTCGGTGGCCCCGCTGCTCGACGCCCTGCGCCAGACCCTCGACTCGTTCGCGGAGATCGGGCTTGGCTACCTCTCGCTCGACCGGCCGTCGGGCACGCTCTCGGGCGGCGAGGCCCAGCGCACGAAGATGATCCGCCACCTCGGCTCCTCGCTCACCGACGTCACCTACGTGTTCGACGAGCCCACCATCGGCCTCCACCCCCACGACATCCAGCGAATGAACGAGCTGCTGCTGCAGCTGCGCGACAAGGGCAACACGGTGCTCGTCGTGGAGCACAAGCCGGAGGCGATCGCGATCGCCGACCACGTTGTCGACCTCGGCCCGGGCGCCGGCAGCGCCGGCGGCGAGGTGGTCTTCGAGGGCACCGTCGCGGAGCTGCGGGCCGGCAGCACGCTGACCGGGCGCCACCTGGACGACCGCGCTTCGCTGAAGGAGTCGGTGCGGAAGCCGTCCGGCGCGCTCGAGGTGCGCGGCGCGAGCACCCACAACCTGCAGGCCGTCGACGTCGACATACCGCTCGGCGCGCTCGTCGTCATCACAGGCGTCGCCGGGTCGGGGAAGAGCTCGCTGATCACCGGCTCCGTGGCCGGGCGGGAGGGCGTCGTGTCGATCGACCAGGGCGCGATCCACGGCTCGCGCCGGAGCTATCCGGCGACCTACACCGGGCTGCTCGACCCGATCCGCAAGGCGTTCGCGAAGGCCAACGGCGTGAAGCCGGCGCTCTTCAGCGCGAACTCCGAGGGGGCCTGTCCCAACTGCAACGGCGCGGGCGTCGTCTACACAGACCTGGCCATGATGGCCGGCGTCGCCACCGTCTGCGAGGAGTGCGAGGGGAAGCGGTTCCAGGCGTCGGTGCTCGACTACCACCTCGGCGGGCGCGACATCAGCGAGGTGCTCGCGATGTCGGTGAGCGAGGCGGAGGAGTTCTTCGGCGGCGACGGCGATGCGCCCACGCCGGCCGCGCACCGGATCCTCCAGCGGCTCGCCGACGTCGGCCTCGGCTATCTCGTCATCGGCCAGCCGCTGACGACGCTTTCCGGCGGCGAGCGGCAGCGGCTCAAGCTGGCCACGCACATGGCCGAAAAGGGCGGCGTCTATGTCCTCGACGAGCCGACCAGCGGGCTCCACCTCGCCGACGTCGAACAGCTGCTCGGCCTGCTCGACCGGCTCGTCGACTCCGGCAAGTCGGTCGTCGTCATCGAGCACCACCAGGCGGTCATGGCCCACGCGGACTGGATCATCGACCTGGGACCGGGCGCGGGGCACGACGGCGGCCGGATCGTCTTCGAAGGCACGCCGGCCGACCTCGTGGCCGACCGCTCCACGCTCACCGGCGAGCATCTCTCGGCGTACGTCGGCGCCTGATCGGGACGCACATCCTGCCGGCGCTCACGACGGCGTCGCGGCCGCTAGAGCGACGTCCAGAACCGGAGCACGGTCTCGTTGAAGGCCGCCGGATCCTCCTGGAAGGGCTGGTGCGCCTGCGCGGGGACGCCGACCAGGCGTGCCCCGGGGATGAGGCCGGCGATCTCGCGCGAGTGCCGCGGCGGGCAGATGACGTCCTCCTCGCCGTAGAGGACCAGCGTCGGCCTGGCGACGGCGCCGAGCCGGTCGCGGGTGTCGTGGCCGAGGATCGCCCGTGCCGTGCGCTGGAACGCCTCGGTCGACTGCGGGTGCGGATTGTTCAGCATCGCATCGCAGAACGTGTCGACGCGGCCGTCCTCGAACACCGCCCTCGAGTAGGTCGACGCGAGGAAGTACATGAGGAACTTGCGGTCGTCGTCGGCGATCCCGGCGAAATAGGCGGAGCTCTCGATGAACGTCCGAAACAGACGGTCGGAGTACGCCCACGATCCGATGATCACGAGGCTGCGGGCGAGGTCGGGTCGGGCGATCGCGAGCTCCTGGGTGATCGCGCCGCCCATCGAGAAGCCCATCACATGCGCCGGCCCGATGCCGATGGCCTCGCACAGCGCGATCGCGTCGGCGGCCAGGTCGCGAACGGTGAACTCGCCCTCGGGCAGCGACGAGCGCCCGACGCCGCGGTTGTCGACGGCGGTGACGCGGTAGCGCTCGCTGAACGGGCCAAGCTGGCCGCTCCAGGCGGTGACGTCGTCGCCGAGGCCGCACAGCAGGAGCACGTCGTCGCCCTTCCCCGCCTGGAGGTAGTGGAGATCCACGCCGTTCACGCGCTCGATCGGCACGGCGCGATGCTAGTGGACTCGGCCCCCGCAGTCAGCTGGCGGTATGGGCGAGCGCCGACGGCGTCTGGCAGCCGACAATCGCCGGAGCCTCGTGGACGAGCTCGTCGTTCTCGAGCGCCGCCACCATGAACAGGGCATAGTCCACGCGGCGCGTGACGTTGCTCTCGAGGATGGGATCACCGACATGCCGGCTCCACACCGGCAGCCCCTGGCTCTCACCCTCCTCGAGGTCGCTCCCGCGCACGACGGTCCATCGCGTGTCGCTTGCGAACACGCGCCGGCACGCCTCCACCTGATCGTCGAGGTCGGCAAAGCGCGTCAGACGCCCGACCGGGCCGAACACCCTCACGACCGTCCGGAGCTTCCACGAGTACACGTCCTGGCCGTCGCGAGTGATGTGCCACCCGCACGAGAACACGAGCCGCGCGCCCGGTGGCGCGTAGTCGAGCACCGCCTGGGCCGTTCCCGATGCGTACCCGTGGACCCCTCGAGGGACGAGCACCACGAGCACTCCGTCGCAACCTTCGACGGCGCGCTCGATGACGCCGCGGTCGTCCGTGGCACCCGGAATGACCGTGATGCGCCCCGTGAACGCGTCGAGCTTCCCCACGCTCTGCTCGCGACACACGCCGACCACGTCGTAGCCGCGATCCAGCGCATGCTGGACCATGTACCGCCCGAGCTTCCCGGAGGCTCCGACAATGCACACCTTCATCGCAAGCGTCCCATCGAAACGGGGTGGTTAACCGAAAGACGCGGCTGAAGGGGTCAAACCCACGCTGAAGGCGGCGCTACGACGCATGCGATAGTCGGTGATCGAGCATGCCCGCAATGGTAGCCTCGGGCGATGTTCGACCACGTGGGGATCGCCGTGTCCGACCTCGCCGCGTCCGAGCGCTTCTACCGCACCGTGCTCTCGGCGCTCGGCGTCGAGCCGACCCACGCGGACGCCGGGCTGGTCGAGTGGGAGGACTGGGCCATGGGCCCGATCGACCGCGAGCACCCTGTGACCCGCGGCCTGCACGTCGGCTTCCGCGCGCCGGACCGCGCGGCCGTGGACGCCTTCTGGCAGGCGGGGATCGACGCCGGCCACCGCAGCGACGGCGCGCCAGGGCCGCGCACGGTCTACGGCCCCGACTACTACGGCGGCTTTCTGCTCGACCCGGACGGCAACAGCGTCGAGGCTGTCCACGGCGACCGCGAGCGCCCCGTGCCCGACGGCCGCATCGACCACCTGTGGCTCCGCGTCCGCGACCCGCAGACGTCGCGGCGCTTCTACACGACGGTCGCGCCATACGCCGGGCTCCGCCTCACGCACGACGCGCCCGATCGCGTGCAGCTCTCCGGCCGCGACTTCTCCTTCTCGCTCGTGCGCGACGAGCGCCCGCTCACCGAGCACGTCCACCTCGCCTTCCCCGCGGACACGGACGACACGGTGCGGGCCTTCCACGCCGCCGCGCTCGCCGCGGGCTACGAGGACCACGGCCCCCCCGGCGAGCGCGCCGTCTACCACCCGGGCTACTACGGCGCCTTCGTGCTCGACCCGGACGGCCACAACGTCGAGGTCGTCAACCACAACAGCTGAGCCATGGCCACCAGATCTGGGTCGAGGGCCTGGCGGCGAAACGGCCTGGTTAAGCGGAAAGAAGCGGCTGAAGGGGCTCGAACCCTCGACCTTCTGCATGGCAAGCAGACGCTCTAGCCAACTGAGCTACAGCCGCTGGAGAACGCTCAGTATACGGCCTATGCTCGGTCCAGGGCCAGGTTGACCTGGCGGTCGGCGTCCGTGTTCTCGGTGCGGCGCACCTCGACGTAGCGCACCCGCT
The DNA here is from genome assembly GCA_963746115.1 of uncultured Actinomycetes bacterium. Classification (GTDB taxonomy): domain Bacteria; phylum Actinomycetota; class Thermoleophilia; order Gaiellales; family JAICJC01; genus JAICJC01. Next base: position 345,423 of record CAVVAA010000001.1, read on the forward strand.
CGAAGGGGTCGGCCGCCCGCTGGGCCTCGTCCCAGAGCGTTCGCAAGTGGGGGCTCTTGACCCGGTAGCGACCGGTCATCTGCCGCATCAGGAGCTCGGAGTCCGACCGCACTTCGACCTCGGTCGCGCCGAGGGCGGCCGCCTGCTCGAGCGCGGTGATCAGCGCTCGGTACTCGGCCTCGTTGTTCGTGGCGACGCCGATCGCGTGCCCGTCCTCGGCGAGCACCTCGCCGTCCTCGTCCTCGATCCGGTACCCGACGGCGGCCGGGCCGGGGTTGCCCCGGGCGCCGCCGTCGACCCACATGCGCGCCTTCACGCGGGCGGGCCGACCCGCTCGATCTTCTCGCGCTGCTTCACGTCCAGCCGGCGCAGCAGGTCGAGCAGCCGGGCGACGTGCTCCTTCTTGTCGTCGGCGATCCGCTGCACGACCTCCTGGGCGCCCTCGTCGGCGAGGGAGAACGCCTGGGCCTCGTAGCGGTTGATCGACTGGAGCTCGGCGGCCAGGTTCTCACGCAGCGTCTGCAGGTCGGCGTGGAGCTCCGTCAGCCTCATGACGGCTGGTTGTCGATCTGCGCCCGCTGGAGCTTGCCGGAGTAGTCGACGTACACGGACTTCCACTCGGTGTAGGTGTCGAGCGCGGCCGTGCCCGCCTCGCGGTGGCCGTTGCCGGTGTACTTCGTGCCGCCGAACGGCAGCTGGATCTCGGCGCCGATCGTCCCGGCGTTGATGTAGGTGATCCCCGTGTCCAGGTCGCGAATCGCCCGGAACGCGGCGTTGACGTCGTCGGTGTAGATGGCGCTCGAGAGGCCGTACTCGACCCGGTTCGAGATCGCGATCGCGTCGTCCAGGTCGCGGCAGCTGATGAGCGCCGTGGCCGGGCCGAAGATCTCCTCGGTGGCGACCCGCATGTCGCGCTCGACCCGCCCGTAGATCGTCGGCCGGTAGAAGAAGCCCTTCTCGCCGTTCGAGTAGTGCTCGCCGCCGGTGAGGATGTCGGCGCCCTCGTCACGGGCGATGCCCGTGTAGCGGGCGACCTTGTCGAGCGCCGCCTGGTTGATCAGCGGGCCGACGTCGACCTCGGGGTCGAGGCCGTTGCCGATCCTCAGGGACTCCGCCCGCTCGACGAGCTTCGCCGCCAGCCCGTCGTAGACGCGCTCGTGGACGATCACGCGGCTGGCTGCGGTGCAGCGCTGGCCGCTCGTCCCGAACGCGCTCCAGAGGATCCCGTCGACCGCGTTGTCGAGGTCGGCGTCGTCCATCACGATGATGGCGTTCTTGCCGCCCAGCTCGAGGTGCACGCGCTTCAGCGTCTCGGCTCCGGTGCGGGCGACGTGGATGCCGGTCTCCTTCGAGCCCGTGAACGTCACGACCTTCACGTCGGGGTGCTCGATCAGGCGCTGGCCGACGATCGCGCCGCCGCCGTGGACGATGTTGACGACGCCCTTGGGGAGCCCGGCCTCCTCGAAGATCTGGACGAGCATCTCGCCCAGGAGCGGCGTGTCGCCGGCGGGCTTGAAGACGGCCGTGTTGCCCGTGACGAGCGCCGGCATCAGCTTCCATGTCGGGATCGCCATCGGGAAGTTGAACGGCGTGATCACGGCGACGACGCCCATCGGCTGGCGCAGGCTCATCGCGAACTTGTCGGGCATCTCGGCCGGCACCGTCTGACCGAACATGCGCCGGCCCTCGCCGGCCATGTAGTAGGTCATGTCGATGCCCTCCTGCACGTCGCCGCCCGCCTCGGCCAGCACCTTGCCCATCTCCTCGGTCATGGTGCGGGTCAGCTCGGGCTTGCGGTCGCGCAGGAGCTCGGCCACCCTGAAGAGGATCTCGGCCCGCTTCGGCGCCGGGTACAGGCGCCAGCTGGCGAAGGCCTCGTGGGCGGCTGCGACGGCCCGGTCGGCGTCGGCCGATGTGGAGCGCGGGAACGATCCGATCACCTCGCCGGTCGCCGGGTTCGTGTCCTCGAAGTGCTCGCCGCTCTCCGAGTCGACCCACTGGCCGTCGATGTAGTTCCGGTACGTGTTCGCCGCCACCGCCATGGGCCGCGAACTCTACTCGCCGCGGACGGCGAGCACGCGCAGAAGCTCGTCCACCCGCGCGTCCACCGTCTCGAGCGGCCCCGATGCAACGGACGACTCGTCGAGCGCGCCGCCCGCCGCGAGGACCGGGACGACCAGCGTCCGCGTGGGCACGTCGCCGCGCTGGGCGAGCTTGATCACGGCGGCGACCGGCGCCGCGGCGGCGAGGTCGACCCACATCCCCTCGAGCTCGCCGAGCTGCATGCGGGCGTGCTCGAGCTCGCTCTCGGAGACGCGCACGACGAGTCCCTCCGACTCGACGACGGCCTGCAGCGACTGCACGGTGCCGGTCACGCCCGCCAGCGCGCGCGCCTGGGTGTCCATCGGGCTCGACGGCGGCACCCAGTCCTTCCCGGACGCGAGGGCCGCGGCGACGGCGCCCGCCACCTCCACGGCGACCATGCGCGGGATGCGGTCGATCACCGCCCACGACACCAGGTCGCGGAATCCGCGCCAGATGCCCTGGATGCCGTCACCCAGCGCCGCCGGCACGAGCACCAGGTCGGGTGCGGACCAGCGCAGCTCCTCGGCGATCTCGTAGGCGATCGTGCGGTAGCCCTCGATCGCGAGCGGGTCGCCGCCGATCGGCGGCGAGGCCCGGTTGGAGACGGCTCGCCAGCCCAGCGAGCGCTCGGCGTCGGCCAGGAGCGGCCAGCGCGCCTCGCTCGACGCGACGCCGACGACGCGGCCGCCGACCGCCTCGATCGCGTCGCGGGCGCGGGCGCCGGTATCGGGCTCCACCAGGCTCACGCAGCGCAGTCCCGCGCGGGACGCGTAGCTCGCCAGCGCGACGCTGAGCGCCTCGTCCCCGGCGCTTGCGATCGTCACCGACGTGTCCTCGACCTGCGAGACGGCGAGGGCGGCGAAGCGGTCGCGCCAGCTCCCTGTCGGGTTGCGGCGCTCGTCCTTCAGCATCATGCGCCGCAGGCCGAGCTGCTGGCCGAGCGCGGCCGTGTGCACGAGCGGCGTGTCGCCCTCCCCCATCGACACAAGCCGGTCGCGCGCGATCGGGAGCTGGGTGACGAAGCGGGCCAGGCCGCGGCCGGTCAGCTTGCCCGGCTTGAGCGACGAGACCCGGCCGTAGACGGGGGCCACGTTGGCCGGCGTCCCCTCCGCCGAGCACGACGGGCAGCCGCCAGGCATGGAAACCACGGGGTAGCGCCGCCGGCACCGCAGGCACTCGAGCGCGTTGGGGACTGCCACCCCGCGAGCATACCCCTTGACGGGGCTGGCTCAGCCGGTGTCTACTTCAGGACATGATCTACTGCGTGATCCCGCCGGAGCTCGAGGAGGAGCTCCTGCCCCGGATGGTCGAGTACTACCGCGACAACCCCAACGTCGAGGTGATCGTCGACCGCCGCGCCCGGGCCGGCGACCGCCGGGCGGGCGAGCAGGGGGCGCCGGACGAGCGCCGCGAGATCCGCGACCGCCGCCGGCCGCGCGCGATGGGGACGTTCCCCCGAGCCGAGGCGTTCGACCCGGACGTCTAGCTCGACCTGCTAGCCCGCGAGCGCGAGCGTGCCGTCGGGCTCGGCCTGCGCGTTCCAGTCCTGGAAGCGGCTGTCGATCTCGGCCACGTCCTCGCCCCGCTGTTGCAGCGTGACCGGCTGCGGGCCGAGCATGTCGACCCGGAACTGGTACCAGGAGAGATCCCACGCCACGGTCACGACGACCTCGCGGTGGCTGCGCATGACGACGCTCACGCGCGGGTCGCCGAGGGTGCGGGCGATGCCGCAGACGGTGCGCGGGTGGTAGCTCTCGTTGAAGAGCTCGAGTCCCGCCTCGACCGCGTCGCGCGGGTCGGTCGGGAGCGCCTCCGGTGTGAACGGCTCGGGGACGCCGCGGGGCTGGCGCGAGCCGCCGCCCAGGAAGCCCTTCAGGCCGCGCGGGCGGCTGCGGGCCGACTGCAGCTGGAGGGGCACGCTCAGGGAGCCCTCGCGGATCCAGCCGAGCGCATCCGCCTGGTCGATGCAGAGCTCGCAGACGCGGGCGTCGTCTCCCTCCGGGCTCGCGTAGGCGACCATCCGCTCGCCCAGGAGGAGCGTCCGCCCGCAGACGGCACAGGATGTCTCGATGTCGTTCCGGCGGATGTCGATCATTGTCCAGGCGCTCCGGCAGGGGGGCTCCAGGGGGCCGAGTATACCGTCGGCTCCGGGCGTTGGCGGCGCCGCCGGGGATCCGCCGGCGAGCTGGCCGGCCGCCGGTCTTGCTCGTCCAGACCTGCAGTCCGTCGAGGGTGCTCGGAGGGCCGGCTCGTGGAGCAACCTTGAAGAAACCGCCGCATGCGGGCGCAAACGCGCTCGCAGAGCGATGCCTGGTGGTTGCCGCCGCCTCGCGCGCCGGGTAGTGTCCCGGCGCTGAAGGGGGGCGACACCACCGCGAACACGCGCAGACGCATCGCCTGGACCATGCTGATGGCTCTCACCGCGGCCGGCGCGGGAATCGCGCCCGCCGGGGCGGCGGCTGCATCCGTCTCGAGCCAGCGCTCGCAGGCGGCGGCCGTCCTGCACCGGATCGAGGTGCTCGACTGGCGCCGCTCGCACATGCAAGACCTCGAGGCGACCGTCAAGGAGAACCTTCGCAACCTGCGCGTCTCGATCGCGAACATCAACGGGGCGATCGCGTCGCAGCAGGCCGGGCTCGAGGCCGACCAGACGACGCTCGCGGCAATGCTCGTCGGCGACTACAAGAGCAGCACGGGCACCGACTCGGCCGCCTACGTGCTCGCGTCGGGCTCGTTCTCGGACCTGGTCCAGCGCGTCGACGAGGTCGCCCGCATCAACTCGTCCTCGTCCGACCTCCTCCGCCAGATCCGCGTCGCCCAGCAGACGCTCCGCCGGCAGCAGACGCAGCTGAGCAGCCAGGCGGACGCCCGCACACGTGAGCTCACGCGGCTCGCAGCCGCCCGCCGCGGGCTCGACGCGGCGATCGCCGACCGTCAGGCCGTCCTGCACACCATCGACGCGAGCATCCAGAGCCAGCTCTCCGCCGAGCGAGCACGTCGGGCCGGCCTCGCCGGCTCGACGAGCGCACCGCCTCCGCCCGAGGTTGGCGGCGGCGGCGGGGGCGGAGGCTTCACGGGCGAGGCGAGCTGGTACGGCCCCGGCTTCGCCGGCCACCGCACCGCCGACGGCGAGATCTTCGACCCGAACAAGCTCACCTGCGCCAGCCCGTGGCTCCCGTTCAACACGATGCTGCGGGTGACCGATCTCGAGACCGGCCGCTCGGTCGTCGTCCGTGTGAACGACCGCGGACCGTTCGGCCGTGGCGTGCTCGACCTCTCGGCCCACGCGGCCCAGATCGTCGGGCTCTCCGGGTGGGCCGAGGTGCAGGTCGACATCCTCTAGGTGACCGGTGCCAGGCACCCGGTGGGTGCCAGGCACCATCAGGAAACTAGGCCTTGGCCAGTTCCTTCTCCTTGGTGACGGCGGCGATCACCTGCTGGGCGACGTGCGCCGGGACCTCCTCGTAGCGCAGGATGGTCATCTGGTAGTCGCCGCGGCCGCCGGTCATCGAGTTCAGGTCGGGCGCGTAGGTCAGCACCTCCGCCAGCGGCACCTCGACATGGATCGTGGTCGAGCCGCCGGCGGGGTCCATCCCCCCCACCCGGCCGCGGCGTGAGGTCATGTCGCCGATCACGTCGCCCACGCTCTCGTCCGGGACGGAGACGTCGAGCCGCACGATCGGCTCGAGCAGCACCGGATCGGCCTCGGCGAACGCCTTCTTGAAGGCCATCGAGCCGGCGATCTTGAACGCCATCTCCGACGAGTCGACCGTGTGGTAGGAGCCGTCGACGAGCGTCACCTTGACGCCCACGACCGGGCAGCGGGCCAGCTCGCCCTGCTGCATAGCCTCCTGGATGCCCTTGTCCACGGCCGGCCGGAAGCCCTGCGGGATCACGCCGCCGACGATCTTGTCGACGAACTCGTAGCCGGCATGGTCCGCGAGCGGCTCGACCGTGATGTGGCAGTCGCCGAACTGGCCGCGGCCACCGGTCTGCTTCTTGTAGCGGCCCTGGGCGCGCGCCGACCTGCGGATCGTCTCCATGTAGGGGACGCGTGGCGGGTGCAGGGTCACCTCGACGCCGAACCGGCGCGCCATCCGCTCGAGCGTGACCTCGACATGCATCTGCGAGAGCCCGGCGACGATCGTCTCGCCCGTCTGGGGGTCGCGGTGGACGTCGAGCGACGGGTCCTCCTCCTGGAGCCGGCGCAGCGACGTGTGCACCTTCTCCTCGTCGCCCTTGCTCTTGGGCTCGATGGCGAAGGACACGACCGGGGACGGGAACGCCAGCGGCTCGATCTCGGCCGGCGCATCGACGTCGGAGAGGACGTCGCCCGTGCCGGTCTCCTTCAGCTTGGCGACCGCGCCGATGGCGCCGCTCGGAAGCGCGTCGACCGGCGCGTGATCCTTCCCCTGCAGCGACAGCAGCTGGCCGACCCGCTCCTTCGCGTGGGTGTGGTTGTTCGTGAGCGTCGAGTCCGACGTGAGCGAGCCCGCGAACACGCGCAGCAGGTTGATCTTGCCGCTGTAGGGGTCGGCGATCGTCTTGAAGATGTACGCCAGCGTCGACGCGCCGCCCACCTCGGGCACGTTGCGCGCCCGCGCCGGCGACGGCAGTCCCTCGACGATCAGGTCGAGCAGGCCGTGCGTGCCGATGTTGCGCGTCGCGGCGCCGCATCCGACCGGGAAGAGCTCGCCCTCGGTGACGAGCTTCTTCAGCGCAGCGGCCATCTCGTCACGGGTGATCTCGTCGCCCTCGAGGTAGCGCTCCATGAGCTCGTCCGACGTCTCGGCGACGACGTCCATGAGCTTGTCGTGATACTCGTCGGCGACCGGCTTCAGGTCGTCGGGGATCTCGGCCGGCTCGTCGTGGACGCCGGCGTCGCCGTCGTGCAGGTAGGCGACCATGTGCACGAGGTCGATGACGCCGTTGAACTCGTGCTCGGTGCCGATCGGGAGCTCGACCGCCACGCAGCGGTCGCTCAGGCGCGACTGCAGCCCCTCGAGCGTCGTGAAGAAGTCGGCCCGCTCGCGGTCGAGCAGGTTCACGAGCAGCAGGCGGGAGAGGCCGAGCTCGTCACACCGGCGCCACAGCCGCTCCGTCCCCACCTCGACGCCGAGCACGCCGGAGACGACCATGATCGCGCCCTCGACGACCCGAAGCGTCGACAGCACGTCGGCCTGGAAGCTCGGCTCGCCCGGGGTGTCGATCAGATTGATGCTGCGGTCCTGCCACTCGAGATGGGTGACGGTGGCCGAGATCGACATGCCGCGGCGGCGCTCCTCGTCGTCGTAGTCGGAGACCGTGGACTTCTCGGCGACGCTGCCGAGCCGGTTCGTCGTCCCGGACTCGTACAGGAGCGCCTCGACGAGCGAGGTCTTGCCGGTTCCGCGGTGGCCGATCACCGCCACGTTTCGGATCTTCCCGGTCTCCGTGTTGGGCATGCACTCCTCCAGCTGCAGGTCGGACGTCGGTCGGGTCAGATTACCGCAGCCCCTGCCGCCCCTGAACGCTGAGCTATCGAAGCCGGTCGGCGGAGGCGCGCTCGAGGCTGCCCTGGAGCTTGCCCTTGAGCCGCAGGATCGCCTTCGTGTGCAGCTGCGAGACGCGCGACTCGGTCACGCCGAGCACCTCGCCGATCTCGCGCAGCGTCAGCTCTTCGTAGTAGTAGAGCTGGATGACCGTGCGCTCGCGCTCCGGGAGGCGGCCGATCGCGCCCGTCAGCGAGTCGCGCATCTCGGTGCGGCTCATCTCCGTCGACGGGTCGTCGGCGTTCGGGTCCTGGAGGGTGTCGATCAGCGCGACGGTGTCGCCGCCGGACGACGAGATCGTCCACAGCTCGTCGAGCGCGGCCACGGATGAGCGCGAGATCTGGGCCAGGCTGTCGTGGAACTCGTCCTCAGTGATGCCGAGATGGCCCGCGATCTCCTCGTCGGTCGGCGGCCGGTGCAGCTTGTGCTCGAGCTCGACCACGCCGCGCTCGATCTCGCGGGCGCGGCTGCGCACGGAGCGCGGCACCCAGTCCATCGAGCGCAGCTCGTCGATGATCGATCCCTTGATGCGGCTGATGGCGTAGGTCTCGAACTTGATGTCGCGGTTCGGGTCGAACCGCTCGATCGCGTTCATCAGGCCGAGCAGCCCGTAGCTGACCAGGTCGCCCTCGTCGACGTGGGCGGGCAGGCCCGTCCCGAGCCGCCCGGCGACGTATTTCACGAGCGGCGCGTACGTCAGGATCAGGCGGTCGCGCAGGCGCTTGTCGCCCGTGCGCTTGTACTCGGTCCAGATGTCGACTGAGTCGGCGGTCATCATGCTCGTGGATGCGCGCTCGCGTGCGCTGCACGCAGGTGGCGAACGCTCACGTGGGTGTATACCTGCGTCGTGCCGACCGATGCGTGGCCGAGCATGTCCTGGATGCTGCGCAGGTCGGCGCCGCCCTCGAGCAGATGGGTGGCAAAGGTGTGCCGCAGGGCATGCGGCGAGCGCTCCGCGATCCCGGCCCGGTCGAGGGCGCGGAGGAGGCTGCGGCGCACGTCGGACGGGTGCAGCGCCCGGCCGCGAACGCTGACGAAGAGGCGCCCCGAGGGGGCGCGGGCCATGCGCGGGCGGCCGCGGGCGAGATAGCGCTCGAGCGCCGCGGTGGCCGCGCCGCCGAGCGGCACGATGCGCTGCTTCCCACCCTTGCCGGTGACGCGGACGTGCTCCGCGTCGAGGCGCACGTCGGAGACTGCGAGGTTGCAGGCCTCCGCGGCGCGCAGGCCGCAGCCGTAGAGCAGCTCGAGCAGGGCGCGGTCACGCAGGTCGCGCGGCGTCGTGCCCGCGGGCGCGTCCAGGAGCCGCTCGATCTCGATCGGCCGAGAGCGTCGCCGGCAGGGTGCGCGTCCTCTTCGGCCCGGGGATGAGCGCCGCCGGGCTTCGGTCGATCGTCCCGCGGTCGTGCATCCACGCGTAGGCGCTCCGCACGGCGCTCAGCTTGCGGGCGGCGGTGGCGGGCGCGTAGCGCAGCGTGCCCAGGTGGGCGGCGTAGCGGCGCAGCGTGCGCATGTCGGCGTCCTCCTGGGCGATGCCGGCGGCGGACAGCCACCGACCGAGCTGGCGCAGGTCGGCCGAGTAGGCGCGCAGCGTGGCCGGGGACGCGCCGCGGGCGCGCATCCACTCGAGATACGCGGCGAACGTCCCGCCGGTGGGCGGCTCCATGACGAGGCTGGCTCCCTGCATGCTGCGGATCGGACTCTAGAGCCTCGTGATTCGCCGGTGAAGTTCGGTGCCCTCCCGCTCAGCCCCGACGCGGGCCGAGGTCGCGGCGGGCCAGATCGGCCATCCACAGGCCGAGCACGCCGGCGGCGATGGTCACCACCCACTCGCCCGCCGTCGCCGCGTCGACGGCAATCGCGAGCATGCCGACGGCGATGGCCACGAAGAGGATGCCGCGGGCGCGGTAGCGGGGCCGGGCTGTCCGCATGCCCGAACGCTATCGCCGGGGCCGCGGCTCAGCGGCGAGGGAGGATGGCGAACCGCTCCTGGGTGACGCCGTGGATGCCGGTGAAGTCGCCGCCGACGTAGAGATTGCCGCGGCCGGCCGCGAGCGACCACACGCCCAGGACGCCCGCGTTCGAGCTCACGTCCGGGTTCCAGCGCATGAGCGCGCCCTTGAACGACAGCATGAAGAGCTTGTGCCGCTGGATGCGATGGCTCGAGCCGTGCTCGACGAGCTTCTGGTCCTTGCGCGGGGCGACGTGGTCGCCGTGCATCCCGAACACCGGGCGCCTCCCCAGGCACGTGGCCGCCTGGATGTTCCCGTCGGTCATGTAGTACCACTTCAGCCGCCCGCCCAGCCCGTAGGCAAGGGCCGTGCCGCCGGGGCCACCCTCGGCCGCGTAGACGCGTTTGCCGCACAGGGCCAGGTCGAGGATGTCCGAGCGGGGATGGCTCGCCCACGGCATCAGCCGTCCCCGGCCCTGGCCGAGCGCGGCAATGCGGTCCTGGCCGGAGTGCCCGTTCACCGACGTGAACAGCGCCGCCGACGATCACGCGGGACGCGCGTGCCGAGACGACGATGTCGCGCACCTCGTGGTTCGCCGTGGGGTGCCAGCGCCGGTTCACCCCGAAGCGGCCGCCGCGCATCACGAGCTTCGCCAGATTCACCCGGCGCTGCCCGGCCACGTGGCCGAAGCTGCCGCCGATGTAGATCCGGCCCGCGCGCGACACCGCCACGGCCCGCACGGTGCCGGGGATGGCGAGGTCGGGGACCCGGGCCGAGAGCCGGCCGGTGCGCAGGTTGAAGGCCGCCAGGTTGTGGCGCGGGTGGCCTCCGACCGACGAGAACTGGCCGCCGACGTAGAGGAACCGGTGGTTGTGAGAGACGGCGAGGGCGTAGACGCGGCCGTTCAGCTTCGGGTGGAACCCGCGCCGGAGCGCCCCCGTCCCCGCCCGCTCCGCCGCCAGGTACATGCGGGTGACGTGGCCGCCGCGGTGGTTCCCGAGGATGGTGAAGTTGCCGCCGAGGTACACCCAGCGGCCGACGCGGACGATGTCATCGACGCGGCCGAGCTCCTTGTTCGCGTCCGTCCAGCCGGGCGCAAGCACCTGCCACGACCGCATGGGCCGTTGCGTCGGGTTCTTGGCGGCCGAGGCCGGCTGGGCCGCTGTCAGGAGGGACGCTGCGACCGCCGCCGTCAGGGCAGCACACCGGATGAGCGGGGTGCGCGATGGCGAGGGCAAGACGCGATGGACCGTACAGATTCTTCCAATCGCATGCAGCACTTGCCCGACTTCACTTACAGAATTTTCAAGCCGTCCTCGCGAAGTACACTCGGCCCTCATGTCTTTCGAGGTGTCCCAGGCGCTGGTCGACGACTTCCGCCGCGACGGCGCGGTCTGCGTGCGCGGCGCCTTCTCCGCGGCCGAGGTCGGGCTTGTCGCCGAGGGGATCGAGCGCAACCTCGCCGACCCCAGCCCGCGCGGGATCGTGGCCAGCCGTGACGACGACGCGGGCAGGTTCTTCGAGGACTTCTGCAACTGGGACCGGATCGGCGAGTACGAGCGCTTCATCCGCAACTCTCCCGCCGGGGCCATCGCCGGCGCGCTCATGGGCTCGGAGCGGGTGCGGCTCTACCACGACCACCTGCTGGTGAAGGAGGCCGGGACAGCCCAGCCCACGCCGTGGCACCAGGATCAGCCCTACTACAACATCGACGGCACCCAGACCTGCAGCATGTGGATGCCGGTCGATCCCGTGCCACGGGAGGCGACGCTCGAGTTCGTCGCCGGGTCGCACCTCGGCCCGTGGCTGATGCCGCGCTCGTTCATGAACGACCAGGCGCGCTGGTTTCCGGAGGGCAGCCTCGAGGAGCTCCCCGAGATCGACCGGGCGACCGCGCCGATCGTCGGCTGGGCGCTCGAGCCGGGCGACGCCGTGTTCTTCCACATGCTCACGCTGCACGCCGCCGGCGGCGCGCCGACGAGGCGGCGGGCGTTCTCCGTGCGGTTCCTCGGCGACGACGTCGTGCACGCGCCGCGGGCCTGGCGCACCTCTCCCCCGTTTCCCGGCCTCGAGGACGAGCTGGCCGCCGGGGCGGCCATGGAGCACCGGCTCTTCCCGGTCGTGTGGGAGGCCTCACGGGCTCTCGCGTAGACGGGGTTGACTGCCGCTCGCCGAGGGGCATAGGATCACGGGCGTGCCTGGGCCGGGACGCCGGCTGGGTCAGGGCATTACGGCCGGGCGCGGACGTCGGCCGGCGGGACACAGGGCGAGGGGGCCCGACATCGGATTCCTGAGACACATCGCTGCAGACTCGGTCATGCTCCGGCCTGTCGACCTGCACAACTGCGAGGGCTTCGCGGTCTACACCGCCGAGCAGCGCCGCATCGGGCGCGTCTCGCACCTGATCTACGGAAGCGACGTCGACACGCCCGACTCCGTCGCGGTCGTGCGCCACGGGCTCACCGGGTACGCAGACCGAGGTCATCCCGATCGGCCGGATCGACCTCATCAACGCGACAACCCAGATCGTCCAGCTGCGCGACGAGTAGCGCGCGTTCTGCGGGGCTGTCGATTTCGCGAGCTCCCGTTCGTCTCCCCTCCAGTCCGGCATCCGGCCGGCACGACCACGAGGAGGAGCGCCATGTCCGACGTTACCGTCATGCGGATCGATGAGTTCGACACGCCCAACGGCGGCGGGTTCTGCCGCGCCCGCGCCAGCCTGGGCGTAACCGCGTTCGGGATGCAGGTCGAGCAGTTCCCGCCGAACTTCCTCCATCACCCCGAGCATGACCACGCCGACGACGGTCAGGAGGAGGTCTACACGGTGCTCTCCGGGAGCGCCACGCTGCGCGCCGGCGGCGAGGAGTACCGGCTCGTCCCGGGCGTCTTCGCGCGGGTCGGCCCGGGCGAGCAGCGCCAGATCACGACCGGCCAGGAGCCGGTGCAGCTGCTCGCGATCGGTGGGACTCCGGGCGAGTCCTATACGGCGCCGGAGTTCACCGAGATCGGCGTCGCGCTGCCCGGCTGAGCCGTCCGGTCAGGTGAAGTCGGGGGCCGCGCCGTGCGCTACGGCGGCGCGGCCCTTCGGCTGGCGGCAGCCGCGGAAGCCAGCGCCCGCACGTCGGTCTGGCAAGCTGCCGCAGTGCGTGTCCTCCGCCTGTGCTGGCTCGGGATCCCCGCGCGCGAGTACGCGCCGATGGTCGGGCTGCTGCGCGACGTCATGGGCCTGCGGGTCGAGTTCGAGGAGCCGGCGACGACGGAGCTCTCGCTGGCGAGCGGCGACCGCGTCCAGGTGTTCGCGTCCGGGCATCCCTGGTTCGACCTCTCGGGCGGCGCGCCGGTGGCGCTGTTCGAGGTCGACGACGTCCGCGCGGCGCGCGACGAGCTCGTCGCGGCGGGGGTCGAGATCGTGGGCGGCCTCGAGCGGGACAGCGCGTGGGAGTGGATCAACTTCCGCGCGCCCGACGGCCACCTGTACGAGCTCGCCGAGCGGCGAGCCGACGCCGGGTAGTGAGCGACGAGGGCGCCCGGCGAGTGGGTTGCTCTCCGGGCGCCAGGAACCGAGCGTTAGGGCGTCAGCTGGCGAAGCGACCGCCCCGCATCGCCGTCAAGGATCGGCAAGGTCAGGCACCGCGCCCGTTCCCGCCGCGGCGAGCAGCACGTCGCAGATCCGGTCGGGCGCGAATCGGCTCGCGTTGAGCACGACCGTGTAGAGCGTCGGGTCGTCGACACGAATGTCGAAAAGCGCGCGAACCCATGCTCGCTCAACGTGATCCGCCCGCGCCAGCTCTCGCGCGGCGCTCGCTCGATTGACCAGCTCCGTGCGGGAGTAGGCCGCCACACGCCAATCGTCCGGCGCCCACAACCGAGCGTGAACCGCACCGGGATGATCGCGCAGAGCCTGCGCCGCGGCGGCCGCAAGGATCACCGCCGGTTGACGCGCGATCTCGCCGATCACCTGCCGGCCGAGCTCGGGCAGGACGCGCCGAAGCTCCAGCTCCCGGAACGCCCCCGGGGAGCCGTAGGTCATCGCAATGGCGAGCGCCAGCGCGTTCAGGCGCCCGCCGAAGCGGCCCTCGACGTCGTCGAGGTCGCTCAGCTCGGGGCTGAGCTCGTGGACGATCGGCACGAGTGCCTTCCGATCAAAGAGCGGGACGTCGGCACGGGCGGCGAGTGCTGCCGCAACCTCCGCGCCTGGAGTCCCAGGCTGCGCCGAGATCGTCCAGACGGCCATGAATGGGTGTCGATCGTACCCACCGTCCGGCTCGCCGGCAATCGCGTGCCGTCGTCGCCGCTGTCACGTCTCGCAGTGTTTGGATCACCCTCAAGGGGTCGACAACGCGTACAGGCTGGCTAGGTAGCCTGCAGACGGCGACGACGACGGCGGGCGAACCAAGTGTCGCTCGGATCCGCCTCGATGACCGAGAGTGAACTCACTGTCGGCAGGGGTGGTAGGTCGGGGCTCCTGACTGTGTCGATCCACTGTCGCCACGTGAGAACCGCCTCGTGCGCGGCCTTGGGCGAAACTCCGTCCTGCATCAGCGTTCGCACCATGTCGTCAGGATCGCGGCGCTGGCCGAGGCCATGGAATCGCGTGACCGTAGACCGCACGCGCATATCGGGCTCACCGTGGCTGGACAGAACCGTGGCCAGATGCGCATCCGCCTCCGCAGTCGAGGCATCCATCCACGCATCGGAAGGCCCTCCAGGAAAGATGTCCGGATCATCCGCACCCATTACCACCATCATCTCAGCGACGACATCGCGCGGATGAGCTCCTACTGCGAGCGTCGCGGCCCACTCCTCCGTCATTCCCTCGCCGACCCATTCGCCGTACTCCACCAGAAAGTCGAGGTACGTGGGCCAGAGCCCCGAGCGCACAGCATCGTACCGGCCACCTTCCTCCATGATTCAACCTACCACCTGCCGGGGGTCAGCTCTCGCCGTCACTGGCCACGACGACGGCGCGCAGACGTGTACGCCGTTCTCCGCTCTCGGCCTTGTCGCAGGTCGCTGGGACGGGACAATCGGCCTAGGGCTGATCGTGGGGCGGCTTGGGCGTGTAGGAGGCGCCGCTCGCCTTTGTGGCGCTTACGCGTGACCACATCGACGCCGTAGTCGCTCACAATGCCGTCGGGGACGAACTCGCGGCTGGTGTGTTCGGCACGGTGCCGCAACCGCAGGCGCGACCGGGTCGACACCATCGACGCGATCAGTCACGCGCCACCGATCGAGCGTTGCTCTGGTTTCGGAGGATGTTGGCGGCGACGCGGATCGAGCGGAACCTGCCGCGCCTCACGCTCGACAAAGCGGCTGCGATGGACGGGTGGCATCGCCGGGTGAGCTCCGTGGTGTGCCTGTGATTGGTCCGGGCGTGGCTGGCGCGACCCGCGCCACGACACCACACCACGCCGCCTACTTGCCAGCGGCGAACGTCTCGCGGGATTGGCCGCGGCAGACGAGCAGCCACTCATCACGCTCTCCGACACCGCGATCGCCCTCGTAGCGGACCCACTCGTGAAGCGTGACCTGGCCGCACTCAGGGCAGTGCTTGTCCTCGGTGCGCGCGCCGGGCGCTGGGTCGTCCACCATGTGCGGCATCAGGTCACGAAGGCTATCGACCGCTCCGGCGGTTATTGCCGCTCAGTCCGGGACGTCGACGGCGAATCTCTCGACGACGTCGGTCACGGCCGTGTGCAGCTCGGGGAGAACGGTTCGAACGGCGCCGATGTCGGGGAGGGTCACCGCTGGCGTGTGTGTGTAGTTGATCCGGACCGTGATCTGTGTCGGAGGGGGGCCGATCGGGGCGACCGAAGGCACGCCCCCTCAGTGAAGCGGCGAGCCGACCCTCCGACGTCGGTGCGTACAGCTCTTAGGGGTTGTGCTGGCAAGGTGAGGCTTCACCGTTTGACGCGCCCACGCAGCGCGAGCAGTGTCAGTCCGAAGAAGAGGGGGCCGACCTCGGCGAGTTCTTCGCCAGTCAGCGAAACTCGGCACCGGGCACTGACCGACTGGCACAGATGATCCGAGAGCCATTCCCGTCCCCAAACGAACCCCGGGGCGGCCCGGGTATCCGGGCCGCCCCCGGCCATCGGTCTGCTACGGGGTTGTGAACTTGGCGGCAGGGATGTTGCCGACCCAGCCGGTGCATGGCCCGTCGCGGTTGAAATCGCCTGTGGCGAATGGTGCGCCGCACGTGTTGGTTGGGATGCGGGTGTCCCAGAAGATCGACTGTTCGGTACGGTTCAGCCCCGTAGTCGTGTTCAGGTTGAGGCCGACGTTCAGTGAGTCTTGGGGCTGCCCCGATCCGCCGAGCGGATTCGGGCCGCTCGTGCTGGTGTTGTAGGAGACGCCCCACACAACGACCGCTGGCAGCTTTGCGTTCTCGGGCAGGTTGAACACGATGTTCTGGTCAAGTCCGTGATGGCACTGACCATCCGAACCGCGAAACATCGTCTGCTTGCCGCCCTCAAGAGGGCAGCTTGGATCAGACGACGGCCGGAACTTGATGTTGAACGTCTTGGTGACCTTCACGATCTGGGCACCCGGTCGTACCTCACCCGTCATATGATCAGCGATGCTGTGCTTGTAGATGGTCAGGGTGACCGGCGTTGGGAACGTCGGCGTGCCCATCGTCACGCAGTCGCCAGTGCTCCAGTTGCCGGTCTGGCAGGCCCACGACACCATCGTCACTGACACCTTTGCGACCGTCGATGCCTTCGTCAGGATCACCTCGTTGCCGAGTTGGTTGAACTGGTCGGCCTCAGCACTCTCGGACGGCACCGACACGACACCAGTCGCCGGGAGGCTGTTGTAGACGATCTGGGCGCTCGCCGCCCCAGCCGGCGAGACGCCGACGACCAGGCAGGCGATCATCGCCAGCACGACGGGAAGGAGCTTACGCATGTTGTCTCCTTTTGTAGATGCCTGTGGCACCGAGCCCGCCGCTCCTCGGATCGCAACCCGGCCCGGCGCGAACTCGCCGATTGTACGCTATGTCACGGACTCGCGGAGAAATCTGGTATGCCGGTCTTGGTCAGCTCGCGTGCGAGGTCTTCTCACGCCCACCCCACTGGCGCGGGGGTCCTCACGCCGCTCGACGCGCTCGTCGACCCACCCGGTCGCGCTACGGCTCCGCCAGCGCGCCCGCCGCCGCTGCGCGCGGCACCAACCGGCCGGAGGCGCTCTCAAGACACAGATCGGGTCGATAACCTGCTCCTGATCGTCCGGGTCACGGAGTACCCCGCTCCGGACTGCGCCCTCAGGCGCGAGTTGGGGGAAGAAGTGCCAGGCGACGTCTCGCAGAACTTCGACGATGAGTTGGGGGGTGAGTTCGGTGTTGGGGTCGTCGAGTTCGGGTGGGAGGGTGACTCCCATGTCTCGTGTCTTCTCGATGAGGGCGGGGCCGGCGGCTTTGCTGAGGTGGCTGACGGCTTTGCCGAGGATCTTGTAGTCGAGTGCCCAGTCGGGGACGGGTCGGGCCGCGACGGCTCAAGACGATCATGCGCCGCGCCGAGAAGGCGTGGTAGACGACCGACCCGATCAGCCCGCACGAAGCGCGACACACCGACGCGAGCCTGACGATCGCGGCGGGCGTCTCGTCCAAGGAGCTGTAAAAGTGGATGGGTCACTCCAGCTTCACGATCACTCTCGAGCGCTACGCCGGAATCGCTCTCTACGAGCGCGAATCCGCCTGTTCTAGCGAAGCAGGGGTGACAGGGCTCGAACCTGCGACCTACGGTTTTGGAGACCGCCGCTCTACCAGCTGAGCTACACCCCTTTGCGGAGGCGCATTCTACCGGCGGTCAGGCCGGGAGCAGGCCGTCCAGGGCATCCGGAAGGCCGGAGAGCTCGGTCAGCTCGACGGTGGCCCGGGGGTCGCTTGGCTCGTCCAAACGGTTGATCCAGACGGACGGGAGGCTCATCTCCGAGGCCGGCGCGATGTCGTGGAAGCGGCTCGCGCCGACGTGCACATGGCGGCCCCGCGAATCGGGGTGGCGCTCGTCGAACCGGCGCCAGTGGCCCGGCGCAGGCTTGTACGAGCCGACGTCCTGCGCGACGATGACGTCGGCGAACTCGACGCCCAGCTTCGGCAGTGACGAGGCGATCAGGTCGCGGTCGCAGTTCGAGAGGATCACCAGCTGCCAGCCGCGGCCGCGCGCGTCGGAGAGCGCAGCGGGCACCTCGGGGAACGCCGGCCAGGTCGAAAGCGAGCCCGACATCGCATGGACGTCGCCCGGCGCGAGATCCGCGCCGCGCTCGCGGGCGAGCATGGCGGTGACGAGGTCGAGCACCTCGCGGTAGGTGCGGTAGCGCTCGGCCTCCACCCCGGGCTCGATCTCGTGGTAGCGCACGAGCAGTGCGTCGGCGTCCTCCTCGCCGAACAGCCGCGCGAGCGTTCCGCGGATGCCCGCGTTCCAGTCGATCAGGGTGCCGTAGCAGTCGAAGGTGGCGAAGCGGTCGGCGTCCATGCGCGGGCCAGCGTATACCGGCCCGCGGGGTCGCGCGCAACCCAGCCCTCGACCTCCAGGCGCGAGAGCAGCGCCGCGATCCGGCCTGCTCCGCCCACCGCAGCGACCTCGTCGGGGAAGGCCGGCGCGCGGCTCAGCCGGTCGAGCAGGGCGCACGCCTCGGCACCCTCCGGCGGCGGATGCGGGATCGGGCGCGTCGATGCCGAGCCAGACCGCGAGATCGGACTCGTCCTCCACCAGTCCTGCGCCCGCCTTGATGAGACCGTTCGTCCCGGCTGCGGCCGACGAGCCGGCCGCGCCGGGGACCGCGACGACGTCGCGGCCGAGGTCGAGCGCGTGGTCGGCCGTGATGAGCGCACCGCTTCGGGCCCTCGCCTCGACCACCACGAGTGTCGCGGCGAGCGCAGCGATCAGGCGGTTCCGGGCCGGGAAACGCCAGGGCGCCGGAGCCGTGCCGGGCGGGTACTCCGAGATCGCGAGACCGTGCGCGAGGATCCGCTCGTACAGGCCGCGGTGCCTGCGTGGGTAGGCGACGTCGGTGCCGCACCCGAGCACGGCGATCGTCGGTCCGCCGGCGTCGAGCGCGCCGCCGTGGGCCGCGGCGTCGATCCCGAGCGCCATGCCGCTCACGACGGTGACCGCTCCCCCGGCCGCGAACGCGCCCAGACGGCGGGCGATGCGCAGCCCGGCATCGGTGGGCCGGCGCGCGCCGACGATGGCCACCGCTGCGCCCGGCGCGGGCAGCGGCGTCTCTGCCAGCGCGCCTCGCAGGAAGACGGCGAGCGGCGGGTCGTGGAGCTCCCGCAGCGCGGCCGGGTACCCCGGGTCGGCGACCGTCACGCAGGCCGTCGCCGACTCCGCCAGCTCGGCCCGGAACGCGTCGACGTCGGCGCGGCGGGCACGGCGCAGCTCGCGCCCGAACGAATCCGGCACCCCCAGCCGCTCCAGCCGCTCAGCGGACGCCGCGAGCAGCGCCTCCGGGCCGCCGGCACGGCGGGCGATCCCTCCCGGCTCGACGCCCGCCCGGGCGCCCGCGATCACGACCCGCAGCGCCGCCTGGGTGCTCACGCCGCCGCTCCCCGGAACGACAGTGCCTCGGCCATGTGGTCGCCGGACGCCGTCCCCGCACCCTCCAGCGCGGCGATCGTGGCCGCCACCCGCCGGGCGCGATCCGCTCCGCGGCCGGAGAGCAGCATGCCTTCGACGGCGCGGTCGAGCAGCGCACGGGCGTCGTCGCTCACTTCAGGCGGATGCTCCGTCAGGCGCCCGCGGGCGAGCGCCACCCGCTCCGAGACCGTCGCGGTCGCCTCCCCCGGCGCTGCATGAGCGTCGGCCCTCGGCGCCTCGACGCGCAGGTCGAGGCGGTCGAGCAGCGGGCCACTGACCCGCGACCGGTAGGCGTGGAGCCGCTGGGGCGGGCAGGTGCACTCGCGGTCGGGATCGCCGGCCAGGCCGCAGGGGCAGGGGTTCATCGCTGCGACGACCATGCACCGCGCCGGCAGCCGCACGCTTCCGGCGACGCGCGAGACGAGCACCTCGCCATCCTCGATCGGCATGCGCAGGGCCTCGAGCGCAGCGCGATTGAACTCGGGCAGCTCGTCGAGGAAGAGCACGCCGCGATGGGCGAGTGTGACCTCGCCGGGCCGAAGTCGCGCCCCGCCGACGAGCGCCGCCGCCGACGCCGTGTGGTGCGGGGCGCGGAACGGGCGCCCCTCCAGCCGCGAGCCGGGAGCGAGCAGGCCCGCGGCGGAGTGGATGCGGGTGATCTCGAGCACCTCGTTCGGCGTCAGGGGCGGCAGGATGCCGGTGAGCCGCCGGGCGAGCATCGTCTTCCCCGAGCCCGGCGGGCCGGTCATGAGCAGGTTGTGGCCGCCCGCTGCGGCAATCTCGAGCGCCCGTCGCGCCCGCGGCTGGCCGCGGACGTCGGCGAGGTCGGGGACGACGGCGGTGACCGCCGGGGGCGGATCCGGGATCGGGTCGGACGCGTCGCGGTCGGCCAGGATGTCGACGACGTGTCGGAGGCTGCGGGCCACGATCACGGGGACGGTGCCGGCCATCGCCGCCTCGGCGGCGCTCCCGGGCGCGACCACGAGCGCGTCGGCGCCGACCCGCCCGGCAGCCTCGGCCATCGCCAGGGCGCCGCGCACAGGCCGGAGGCCGCCGTCGAGGCCGAGCTCGGCCGCGGCCGCCACCCGTGCGACCCGCTCGCGGGGCGCCTGGCCGGACGCGGCCAGCAGTGCGAGGGCGATGGCGAGGTCGAACCCGGAGCCTTCCTTGCGCTCCTGCGCCGGCGCCAGGTTGACCGTCAGGCGCTTGACGGGGAAGCGGAACTCCGCGGACGTCATGCCGCTGCGGACGCGCTGGCGCGCCTCCTGCACGGCCCGGTCGGCCAGCCCCACGACGACGAACGACGGCACGCCCTCGGCGACGTGCGCCTCGACGTCGACGCGGCGGGCCGTGATCCCCGTGAGCCAGAGCGTGAGGGCGCGCGCAACCATGCACCGAGCCTAGGGAGCGAGCCGTCACGTGTGGGTGACGACGTGTGCCGATCCGGTTACGAGAGTGCAGCCGGGATGTGCCGCGGCCGCAGGCCGTGCACCGCAATCACGTCGACGCGGGCCGACCTTGCGCGAGGATCGGCGGCGAGGAGCACCTCGGCGGCCTCCAGCAGCCGGCGCTGCTGCCACGCTCCCACCATCTCCTCGGGGGAGCCCCTGCGGCCGCTGCGGCGCGCCTTCACCTCGCAGACGACGAGGGTGCGGCCCCGCCGGGCGACGACATCGACCTCGCGTCCGCACACGCGGACGTTGCGGGCGAGAATGGAGTAGCCGCGCATGCGCAGCCACCAGCAGGCGATCGTCTCGGCCAGGCGGCCGTACTCAGAGTCCGAGATCGAGATCCATCTGGGCATAGGCGATCGCCTCGAACGAGCGCCGGTGAAGCGGCGTCGGCCCATGCTCGCGCACCGCCTGGGTGTGCTCGGCGGTGATGTATCCGACATGGCGGTCGAACCGGAACTCCGGGTACTCCGGCGCGATCCGATGCATGAACCGGTCTCGCGTGACCTTGGCGACGATCGAGGCGGCCGCGATGGCGGCGCTGCGGCCGTCGCCGCCGACCACGGCGCGATGCGCCCGGACGCAGCCAGGGACGCTGAAGCCGTCGGTCATGCACACGTCCGGCTCGGGGTCGAGTGCGCACAGCGCCCTGCCGAGCGCGGAGAGGTTCGAGCGGTGCAGGCCGCGGCGGTCGATCTGCGCCGCCGGGATGACGATGACCGCGACCTGCGCGGCCGACTCGACGACGGCCTGGAAGAGCTCCTCACGGCGGGCGGCGGTGTGCCGCTTGGAGTCGTCGAGCATGCCGAGCGCGGCGCAGCGGCGACCGCGCAGCCGGTCCATGTCGAGGCAGACCGCCGCCGCGACGAGCGGTCCGGCGAGCGGTCCCCGGCCGGCCTCGTCGGCGCCGGCGACGAACCGCACCCCGAGGTCGCGGTCGTGCGCCAGAAGGCGACGCCCGGGTCGCGATCGGCTGCGACGACGGGGAGCGGAGACTGCCATCGGCCTATGGTACGGCGTCCGGCGGACGGGGAGGCCCTCGTCGACGTCCGTGCTGTCACGAAAGTGCGCCGAAATTGCAACGGCCGCCGTTCGGGGTCAGACCCCGATTGTCGGGGTCAGAGCAGGCCGATGCGGTCCGGCGGCCAGTAGATCAGGAACGCCTCGCCGATGATGTTGCGGCGCGGGAGCGGGCCCCAGTAGCGGCTGTCCAGCGAGTCGCCGCGGTTGTCGCCCATCACGAAGTAGTCGCCCTTCGGCACCGTGTACGGGCCGTAGCGCGGCGCCGCCTGCGAGCCCTCGGTGTAGGGCTCCTTGAGCGCGTGGCAGTTCTGCCCGGCCGGCTTGCACACCGTCACGATCCCCCCCGTGATCTGGAGCGTCTCGCCGGGGAGGCCGATCACGCGCTTGATGTAGGTGACGCCGGCCTCGCTCTTCACGCCCCGCTCCGCGGTGTCGCCGTGACCGGGCGGGTGGAACACGATGATGTCGCCCCGGTGCGGCCCGTGGAAGTGGTAGACGAGCCGGTTCACGAGCACGCGGTCGCCCACGTCGAGCGTCGGCTCCATCGACCCGGTGGGGATGCGATACGGCTTCACCACCCACGCCTGCACGACGTACGCGAGGCCGAACGCGACCGCCAGGATGACGATCAGCTCGACGAACGGGTTCGCGGCCGCGCGCTTCGACGGCGGCGACGGGGGCGGCGGCGCCTCCTCGGCAGCGGGCGCAACCGGATCGCCGACGCCCGGTGCGGGCGGCTCGGACGGCCGGGGCTCGACGTCCGCCATGTGCGAGGCTAGCGCGACTTCTCGCGCACGCGCGCGGCCTTGCCGACCTTGCCGCGCAGGTAATACAGCTTCGCTCGGTGGACGTCTCCGATGCTCATCACCTGGAGACGGTCGATCTTGGGTGAATGCAGGGGGAACGTCCGCTCGACGCCGATCCCGAACGACTGCTTGCGGACGGTGAACGTCTCGCGCACGCCGGCGCCCTGGCGCTTGATGCAGATGCCCTCGAAAACCTGGATGCGCTGGCGCTGGCCCTCGATCACCTTGAAGTGGACGCGCACGGTATCCCCGGCTTTGAACCGAGGGACTTCACGCGCCTGGCGGCGCTCGATGTCGGAGATGACGCTCATCGGAGAGAGGAACGGGCGGCCGAAGAATGCTAGCCACCCCGGACCGGCCTCACAAGTCGGAGCCGCTCTGGGCTGCTCCGCGGCGCTCGGACGACTCCCGCCGCCACCGCGCCACCTCGGCGTGGTTGCCCGATCGCAGGACGTCCGGCACCCCCCACCCCCGGAACTGCTCCGGCCGGGTGTAGTGGGGGTATTCGGGCAGGCCGCCGAGCGCCTCGGAGTACGAGTCGTGCTCGTGGCTCTCGCGGTTGCCCAGCGCGCCGTGGAGCTTGCGGGTGACGGCGTCGACGACGGCCATCGCCGCGATCTCGCCCCCGGAGAGGACGTAGCGGCCGACCGAGATCTCGTCGTTTGCGAGGTGGTCGTGCACCCGCTGGTCGAACCCCTCGTAGCGGCCGGCGAGCAGCGTCAGCCGCTCGAGCCCGGCCAGCTCGGTCACGACCGCGTCGGTGAGCTCGCGGCCGACCGGCGTCAGCACCGCCACCCGCCGGGCTGCCAGGATCGCCTCCAGGTCTCCGCCGTAGGTCGTCTCGAGCGCGGCGCACACGACGTCGACGCGGATGACCATGCCGGCTCCGCCGCCGTAGGGGGCGTCGTCGGCCTGGCGGTAGTCGCCTCGCCCGAACTCGCGGAGGTCGACCGTGCGCAGTGCGAGCGATCCCTCCGCGACGGCATTTCGCACCGGTCGCGTCTCGCGCAGCCAGTCGAAGTAGCCGGGGAACAGGGTGACGATGTCGAGCTCGAGCGTCACAGGAAATCCTCGCGGATCGCGATGTGGCGCCCGGCGACGTCGACCGAGAGCACGACGTCCGCCGCGAACGGGACGAGGACGGGCTCCCCGTCGCCGCGGATGTCGAGCACGTCGTTCGCCGGGTAGACGAGCACGCCGGCCACGGTGCCGAGCTCGCGATCGCCGGACGTGACCCGGCAGCCGATCAGGTCGACGTGGAGGTAGTCGTCCGGGTCGGGATCGGGCAGCGCCGAGGCGGGCACCTCGACCTCCAGGCCGCGCAGCGCGTCGGCAGCGTCGCGGTCGGCGGCGCAGTCGAAGCGCAGGATCGGACGCAGGTCGGTGCCCCGGCGCTCGACGATCACGGCCGGCCTGCCGCCCAGGGTCACGGCCAGCCCGGAGCGCAGCGGCACCACGCCGCCGTGGTCCTCGAGGTGCACCGCGCCGTCGAGACCGTGCGCACGGCCGACCCGGCCGACGACGATCGTGGGCGGGCGCCAGGGCGTGTCAGCCGGCGACTTCGACATGCACGCGCCGCCCGCTCTGCACAGCCGACGCCTTGACGACGGTGCGAAGCGCACGGGCGATGCGGCCCTGCTTGCCGATCACCTTGCCGATGTCGTCGGAGGCCACGTGCAGCTCGAGCACGAGCTCTCCCGACGACCCCTCGTGCCGCTCGACGCGCACCTCGTCGGGATTGTCGACGAGCTGGCGGGCCAGGTACGCGAGAAGCTCTTCCACGCGACCGGTCGCTAGACGCCGGCGATGCGGAGCAGCTTCTGCACCGTCTCGGTGGGCTGGGCTCCGCGGGCGATCCACGCCCGGGCGCGATCGGTGTCGATCTCGACCAGCGACGGCTCCATCTGCGGGTTGTAGCGGCCGATCTCCTCGAGCGTGCGCCCGTCACGGGGCACGCGCGAGTCCGCGACCACGACCCGGTAGATCGGATTCTTGTTCGATCCATGCCGCGCAAGGCGGATCTTCACTGCCACGAATAGCCCTTCCGTCGGACTGCGGGTGCTGAACGAGCGGAGTCTAGATGATTGGTTCCGATCATCTCGCAGCGCGCGGGCGGCGGATGCGCGACGGCCGCCCGGAGGCGGCCGCCAAGCATCACCCGGATGGCCTCGCGAGCCCGGCTACCAGCGGAATCCCCCGAATCCGAATCGGCCGAACCCGAAGCCGAAGCCACCCCTCGCGTAGTCGCTCGGCCAGCGCACGTGCCTGCGCTCGCCTCCCGGCTTCCCCCCGGTGCCCCTGTGGACCTTCTGACCGTACTGGTCGTACGACGGCGTGTAGCTCCAGCCTTTGTTGCTGGCGTTGACGCCGACGGAGTGTTGAACCGCGTTCGTCGCATAGCTGGCACCACCGAACACGGCAATCGCGCCGAACACTCCCGCCGTCATCACGCCGGCCAGAACCACACGGAGTCCGCCGCCCCGGACAGGATGCGCCTTGATGCGGGCGATGATCTCCCGCTCGACGCCGCGATCCAGTGCGGGACGCCCATCTCTGAGCGCCCGCTCCAGATCGCCTAGCCCACCGTCCTGCCTCGGGTTCTTCACCCGGATGCCTCCTCCGCATCTCCGACATGCGCTGTCGTACTCACTGGTACCGGCG
This sequence comes from uncultured Actinomycetes bacterium, assembly GCA_963746115.1. Lineage (GTDB taxonomy): Bacteria > Actinomycetota > Thermoleophilia > Gaiellales > JAICJC01 > JAICJC01. Next base: position 370,507 of record CAVVAA010000001.1, read on the forward strand.
GAGAGGCCATTTCCTTACACCTCATCGGAAGGCGAGCACCTGGGGCTCGCGAGGATCGAGTCGTTCTGCCATGGCGAGCGCCCGCGCGCGCTGCGCGCCTCGGCTCGTCCGGGCCAGGTCGAGCCAGGCCTGCCAGCTCGTGGAGTCGCGTGCGATCGCGGCCTGGAAGGCGTCGCGGGCGGCGACGTCACGGCCCTCGCCGAGGAGGGCCAGGCCGAGCGCGACCCGGGCCTCCGCCGACCACGGCGCCCAGTCGACGGCCGTGCGCGCGTCGGATTCGGCGGCGGCCCAGTGGTGGGTGGAGGCGGCCCGCTGGCTGGCGGCCGCGGCAGCGTTCCCGCGCAACCCCACCAGCGCGAGCACCGCCAGGAGCGCGACGGCGGCGAGCAGGCCGCCGCGAACCGGCCGGCTCGTGATCGACACCCGCCAGCGCGCCCGGGGCGTGCTCGTGAGCAGGCCGGCGGCGCACGTGAGCGCGGTCAGGGTGACCGCGGTCATCTGCCAGTCCCAGTCGGCACCGGCGTGCAGGAGGTAGGCGGTGAAGCCGCCCAGCGCGACCGGCACGAGCGGCTCGCTCCGGGCGCGGATGCCGGCAACGAGCGGCGCGCCGAGGCCGGCGAGGAGCAGTACGAGCCCGAGCGGCCCGAGGTCGGCGAGCGTCTCCAGGTAGAGGTTGTGGGCGTTCTTCACCTTGAGCCCGGTGTCGCGGTGCTCGAGGTAGTAGCGCTCGTAGGTGCCGGCGCCGGCGCCCAGGACCGGGTGGGCGCGGACGTCGTCCCAGGCGATCCGCCACAGGCCTGCGCGCGCGTTCCCCGAGAGGCTGAAGAGGCGCAGGTTGAGGTTTCGGCCGACGTGCCCGGCCGTCCCGTTGAAGCCACCCGGCGGCGGCGCGTTGAAGCGGTCGTACATGTCGCCCGCGATCGTGACCGGGGAGCCGAAGCGCACCAGGGCGACGAGGACGAGCAGCACCGCCGCCGCGAGCGTCGCCCCGTGTCCGAAGCGCGTCACGCTCGGCGACGGGCGGAAGCGGCGCTCGACGATCCGAAGCGCCCACGCGGCCGCACCGGCTGCGGCGGTGCAGGCGACCAGGACGAGCGCCAGGACGTGCCCCTCCGACGCGGCCCGGCCGACCGGCGAGGCCGCATGGGTGAGCGCGGGCGAGGTCGCGGCGACGGCGACCCCCGCGGCGATCCAGGGCGCCTGGGCGAGGGCCGTCGCAAGCAGGAACCAGCGCCGCCGGTCGACTGCGATCGCACAGGCGAGGCCGAATCCGAGCGCGATCCAGGCGCCGCGGCTGTAGGTGAAGTAGAGCGCCACCGTGACCACCGGCAGCGCGCAGGCGGCGGCGATCCGGCCGGCGGTCGGACGGGTGTGCGCGGCCAGGCCCAGCGCGACGATCGCGCCCATCGCCGCCAGGATGCCGAGGCCGTTCCAGTAGCCGACGGGCTCCGCCAGCCGGCCGGTGTCGGCGATGCCGCCGATCGCGTGCACGCTCGGGAAGAGCCGCCCGACCAGGCCGTAGGCGCAGGCGACGGTGACCGCCACGAGCGCGCCCCCGAGCAGGCTTCCGATCGCCTCGCCGCGGCGGGCGACGAGCAGGAGCGCGGTCAGGCCGGACACGTAGACGAGCGTCCGCTCGGCCTCGAGCACCGCCGAGGTGGAGTCGCCCGACCACGACGCCGAGAGCAGCATCCAGACCGTGAGCAGCCCGAACGCGGCGACCGACACGGCCTCGGCCGCGGTGATCGCGATCTCGTCGCGCGCGAGCACGGCGATCGCCGCCGCCCACAGGAGCGCCGCGGCGCTCCATCCCCACGCCGGCGGGAAGTAGCCGCCGTTCCCGGCTGCGAGCGGCGTCAGCACCGCGGCCGCGAGCAGGCCCGGCGCGGCGCGCGCGAGCGCCGGCCGGCGTAGCTGGACGAGCACGTCCGGTGCGGTCAGGTCAGTGAACAGCGCGGGCCTCCCCGTGTGCCGCAACGTCGCTCTCCATAACCGTCCGCAGCCGCCGCAGGGCCCGGTGCACCGCCACCTCGACCGCGTTCGTGGTCGACTCGAGCAGCTGGGCGATCTCGGCCGCCTTCATGTCGGCGCCGTAGCGCATGGCGAGCAGTTCGCGATCGCGATCGGACAGGCGCGCGAGCGCCGCCGCCAGCGTCAGCCGCTCAACGGCGTCGCGCTCGAGCTCGCCTGGTGCGGCCGTCTCGGGGACGGCGGCGACCGTCTCGCGCCCCGACACGGCCCGGTCGGCAAGCACGCGCCGCGCGATCCCCACGAGCCACGCGAGCGGCGCGCCCAGGGCCGGGTCGTACCCGCGCCGGTACCGGAGCGCGCGTTCGAACACCTCACCCGTGACGTCCTCGGCATCGTGCCCGGCCCCGATCCTGTAGGCGACGAACGCGTGAACGCTGCGGATCAGAGGTTGCGGGTTCGCAAGCGGATCGCGACCGGGCCTCACCGCACAAGACTACGGGACCCGGCGGCGGGCGTGCAGAAGCGGCGCCCGAGCCCGCGCCTCACCGCCGCGTCATCCCCGGGAGCTGCGGCATCTTGCCCTTCCCCACCTGCTTCATCATCCGCTGCATCTGCTTGAACTGCCCAAGCAGCTGGTTCACCTGCTGGACGTTCGCGCCGCTCCCGGCGGCGATGCGGCGGCGGCGGCTGCCGTCGATCAAGCGCGGGTTGCGCCGCTCCGCGGCGGTCATCGAAAGGATGATCGCCTCGACCCGGTCGATCTGGCGCTCGTCCACCTTGAGGTTCTTGATCTGGCGGCCGACGCCGGGGATCATCCCCAGCAGGCCCGCCATCCCCTGGCCCGCCGTCATCTTGCGCACCTGCCGGAGCTGGCCGAGGAAGTCCTCGAGCGTGAACTCGGCCTTGCGCAGCTTCGCCTCCATCTCGCGGGCCTCGGTCTCGGAGATCTGCTCCTGGGCCCGCTCGATCAGCGACATGACGTCGCCCATCCCCAGGATGCGGGAGGCGAGCCGGTCGGGGTGGAACGGCTCGAGCTGGTCGAGCTTCTCGCCGACCGAGACGTACTTGATCGGCTTGCCGGTGACGGCGCGCACGGCGAGCGCGGCGCCGCCGCGGGCGTCGCCGTCGAGCTTCGTCAGGATGACGCCGTCGTAGTCGACCGCCTCGTGCGAACGCCTGGGCGACGTTCACGGCGTCCTGGCCGGTCATCGAGTCGAGCACGAGCAGCACGTTGTGCGGCTTGGTCGCCTGCTTGATCCGCACGAGCTGGTCCATCAGCTCCTCGTCGATGTGCAGGCGGCCGGCGGTGTCGATGATGACGACGTCGCGGCCCTGCGCCCGGGCCTGCTCCACACCCCACTTGGCGCACCTCGACGGGGTCGGCGTCGGTGCCGCGGTCGTAGACGGGCACCTGCAGGGACTTGCCCGAGCGTCTGCAGCTGCTGCACGGCGGCGGGCCGCTGCAGGTCGCACGCGACCATGGCGGGCGACCGCTTCTGCTTCGCGAGAAGCCGGGCCAGCTTGCCGCACATCGTCGTCTTGCCGGCCCCCTGGAGGCCGGCCATCAGGATCACCGTCGGCGGCCGGTTCGCGAACGAGAGCCCCGACCCGGCGCTGCCCATCAGGGTCGTCAGCTCCTCGTGGACGATCTTCACCACCTGCTGGCCGGGCGTCAGGCTCTCCATCACCTCGGCGCCCATCGCCCGCTCGCGGACCTTGGCCACGAAGTCGCGGACGACGCCGAAGTTCACGTCGGCCTCGAGCAGCGCGAGCCGGATCTCGCGCATGGCCTTCTGGATGTCCTCCTCGCTCAGGCGACCCTGGCTGCGCAGGCCGTCGAGTGTGGTGCCGAGGCGATCGGAGAGGGATTCGAACATCGCCGAAGCCTAGACGGGCGCGGCCGGCTGGAGCACGCGGCCGAAGAGCTCGAGGAGGCGCATCCAGTGCCGCTCGGCGGCGGCCTCGTCGTACGCGGGCGTGTCCGTTTGCGTCCAGCCGTGGTGGGCGCCGGGGTAGAGCTCGGCCGTGTGGCGGACGTGGGCCTCGGCCAGGGCACGTGTGAGTCGGCCCATCTGCTCCGGGTCCATGGAGCCGTCGTTGTCCGCATGGCCGACGTAGAGCTCGCCCGCGGCACGCACGGCGGCCAGGTGAGGGCTGTCATCCTCGCCGGTGGCCAGGCTGCCGCCGTGGAAGCTGGCAGCGGCCGCGACGGCGTCGGCGAACTCGCCCGCCATCCGCAGCGCAAGCCGCCCGCCCATGCAGTAGCCCACCGTGCCGATTGGGGCCTCACGCACCTCGGCCCGGCCGCGCAGGAACTCGAGCCACGCCTGTCCGTCCGCGATCGCCGCCTCGGGCGTCAGCTGTGCGATCTTCGGCTTGAGCTCCGCGAAGAGCGCCGAGCGGTCGGGGGCGAGGATCCGCTCCTCGATGTTCTCGAGCACCGGCGAGCGGCCGCTGCGGTAGAAGACGTTCGGGACGAACACGCAGTAGCCGTGCCCCGCCAGGCGGCGCGCATGCGCCTCGACGGCCGGCCGGATCCCGTAGGCGTCCATGTACAGGAGCACTCCCGGGTGCGGGCTGCCCGCGCCCGGATGGCAGAACAGCGCGTCGGCCGTCCCGTCGCGGGTGGGGACGTCCACGGTCTCGGCGACGACCGCTGCGGGCGCGTCCGGCATCTCACTCACCTCCGGCGAAGAGCGCCCTGGCGAAGTCGGCGGGGTCGAACGGGCGCAGGTCCTCGATCCCCTCCCCGATCCCGATCAGCTTCACCGGGATCCCGAGCTCGTGGGCGATCGCCAGGGCGATCCCGCCCTTGGCGGTGCCGTCGAGCTTCGTCAGCACGATCCCGGTCACGTCGACCGCCTCGGCGAACAGGCGCGCCTGCTGCAGCCCGTTCTGGCCGGTGGTGGCGTCGATGGTCAGCAGCACCTCGTGCGGCGCGCCGGGGATCCGCCCCGCGATGACCCGGTGGATCTTGCGCAGCTCGTCCATGAGGTGGCCCTGGGTGTGCAGACGGCCGGCGGTGTCGACGATGACGACGTCACGGCCGCGGGCCTCGGCGGCGGCGACGGCATCGAACGCGACGGCCGCGGGATCGCCGCCGGACTGCGACGAGACGAAGTCGGCCTCGGCCCGCTGCGCCCACGTCTCGAGCTGCTCGCCGGCGGCGGCTCGGAAGGTGTCCGCGGCGCCGATCACGCAGGTGCGGCCGGCCTCGCGCAGATGCCAGGCGATCTTGCCGATCGAGGTCGTCTTGCCCGTGCCGTTCACGCCGCTCACGAGCAGGACGGCCGGATGCGCGGTGATGTCGATGCGCGGATCCTCCGCCGGTGTCATCAGCTCGGCGATGATCTCCTGGAGGCGAGTCGAGAGCTCCTCGGCCGTCGTCAGCCGGCCGGCGTCCGCCTCCGCCTCGAGCCGTTCGATGACGGTGACGGTCGCCGGGACGCCGCAGTCGGACAGGAGCAGGGCCTCCTCGAGCCGCTCCCACACCTCGGCGTCGGCCGGGTTGAACATGACCCCGGCGAGCTGCTGGGCCATCGCCCTGCGGCTGCGGGAGAGGTTGTCGCGCAGGCGCGCGAAGAGGCCGCGGCCCGCGTCCTCCGGCTCCGGTTCGGGCGTATCGTCGCCGTCGCCGGTCCGGAACATCGACTGCCATGTGCGCGCCACGGGGCCGGATCGTAGTAGCGTCGTCCGCGTGACGGAGGTGTCAGTCGACGGGCTTCGGGAAGCGCTGCGGGCGCGAGCGGCCGCGCTCGGGTTCGACGAGGGCGCCGCGGACATCGTCACCGACCACTTCCTGGACGCCGAGCTGCGGGGCGCGCCCACCCACGGGGCGGAGCGGATGCGCTGGCTCTCGACCTTCTCCGATCTGCAGCCCACGGCCCGGCCGCAGCTCGTCTCCCGCGCCGACGGCCTCTCCCGCTGGGAGGGCGCCGGCGCCGTCGGCTATGTCGCGCTGGCCGAGGCGCTCGACCGCGAGGCCGACGATCCGCCCGCGGGCGCGCGCCTCGTCGTGGTCGGGCACTGCTTCCCCACCGGACGGCTGGGCTGGTTCGCAGAGCGCGTCGCCCGGCGCGGGCTCATGTGCCTGCTCGTCTCGACCTCGACGCCCCGGATCGTCCACCCCGACGGCGGCCCGCCGCTGCTGGGGACAAACCCGTTCTGTCTCGCCCTGCCCGGCCGGAGGCACCCGACGGTGGTCGACGTGTCGATGGGTCGGGTCACCTACGGCACGGTGCTCCACGCAGCCGCCCGCGGCGCGCAGCTCCCGGAGGGGGCAGCCCGCCGCCCCGACGGCTCGGCCGAGTCCAACCCGGGCCAGGTGATCGCCGACCTGGCCGGGATCGTCCCGTTCGGGGCCGACCAGGCGTACAAGGGCTTCGCCCTCGCCACCGTGGTCGAGCTGTTCTGCGGCGCGCTGGCCGGCACCGACGGCTACGCGGCTGTCGCCCTGATCGCCCCGCCCCAGTCCGACCCGGTGGCCTGGCTGCGCCGCATCGCCGAGGGCCGCCGCCTCCCGGGAGACCGCAGCGCGCGGGCGCTCGACGACGCGCTTGCGCGGGACACCGTGTCCATCCCCGACGACCTGTGGGCGTGGCTCCAGGGCACGCCTGGGTGAGGCGCGACCTCGGCAACGGCTACGAGCTCTCCGACGACCGCGACCGGCTCGACCGGGAGGCGGTGCACGCCTACCTGACGACGTCCTACTGGGCGCTCGGGCGCACCCGCGAGCGCCAGGATCACCTGATCGACGAGAGCGGGCACGTCGTCGGGCTCTACCACGAGGGGGCACAGGTCGGGTTTGCGAGGGCGGTCGACTGCGACGCCGCCCATTTCGTCTACCTCGCCGATGTCTACGTGCTCGAGGAGCACCGGGGCACGGGGCTGGGCGTCGAGCTCGTCCGCGAGACCGTCGAGAACGGGCCGTACGCCGACCGCACGTGGGTGCTGCACACGCGCGACGCCGCGACGCTCTACGAGCGCTTCGGGTTCCGCCACCACGAGCGCCTGATGCAGCGCGACGCACCTCCAAGCGGGGTCTGACCCCGAACGGGGGGCGTTGCACCCTCGTTGCGAAGTTGTGACACCCCCGGTTGGCGACGCCGGGCTAGCCGGCCGGGCGCAGGTCGACGTCCGCGGCGACCCGGCGCGAGAGCACCTTCGACTCGCCGTCGGCCGCCATCGTCACCCCGTAGAGCAGGTCGGCGACCTCCATCGTGCGCCGCTGGTGCGTGATGACGATGAACTGGGCCCGGTCCTGATACGCCCGCAGCAGCTCGAGGAAACGCTCGATGTTCGCGTCGTCGAGGGCCGCCTCGACCTCGTCGAGGACGTAGAACGGCGACGGCTTCGTCAGCAGCAGGGCGAACAGGAAGGCGATCGCCGTGAGCGCCTTCTCGCCGCCGGAGAGCAGGGAGAGGGCCTCGATCCGCTTCCCGGCCGGCTTCACCTCGAGCTCGATCCCGGGCTCGTCCGGGCGCAGCGCCTCCTCCTCGCCCTCCCCCGCCTCCGCCCCGGGCGGGACGGGCGCGGCCGAGACGACGTCGTCGGTCAGGCGCAGGCGGCCTGAGCCGCCCGGGAACAGGGTGCGGATGACCTCGGTGAAGTTGCGGGCGACCTGGTCGAACGTCTCGGCGAAGCGGCGGTCGATGGTCTGGGTGAGGTCGCGGATCAGCCCGCGCAGCTCGCGCAGGGACCGCTCCAGGTCGGCGCACTGCTCGGTCAGCTCGCCCGTCCGGCGCTTCTCGGCCTCGTACTCCTCCGCCGCCAGCGGGTTCACGGCGCCGAGGCTCTCGCGGCGTCGCTCGAGCCGCTCCATCCGGGCGGCGACCGACTCGCGCTCCTCGGGCGGGAGCGGCTCGTCGAGCTCCTCCGGCGGCTCGGACAGGTCGGCGGCGATCTCGGCGCCGCGGCGGCCGAGCTCCGCGATCCGGTCGGTGCTGCGGGTGAGGTCGACCTCGATCTCCGTGGCGGTCGCGGCGACCGTGCGCGCGCTGGTCTGCACGCCCGCCTCGTCGTGGGCGCAGGCCTGCAGCTCGGCCGCGAGCTCGCCGGAGCGGCGCTCGATGACGGCGACGCCGGCCCGCGCCGGCCCGCGCAGGCAGCTCGGCGGCGGCCGTCAGCCGCACGAGCGTGCGGCCGATGTCGCGTCCGCGCTCCTCGAGCGCGTGCGCCTCGGCACCCATCCGCCGCGACCCCTCCGCGGCCGCTCGCGCCCGCTCGGCGGCGGAGCGCAGCCGGCTCGCGTCGCGGCGAAACCGCTCCGCCCGCTCGCGCAGGCCCGCCTCCTGGGCGGCCACGCGGGCGGCGGCGTCGGCCAGCTCGCGCCGGCGCAGCTCGAGTGCCGCATGGCGATGGTCGGCGGCCGAGGCGGCCTCGCTCCGCTCCGCGGCGGCCGCCTCCAGCCGGTCGGCCTCGCGGGCCAGGTGGACGCGCCGCTCCGACTCGCCGGCCAGATCGTGCTCGGCGGCCTCACGGGCGCTCTCAGACCGGGCCAGCTCGTCGGCCAGGCGGTCACGCCGGGCGGCGGCCGTCCGGGCGGCCTCGGCCGCGCTCGCCTCGCGGGCGCGCACGGCGGCGAGGACTGACTGGGCGGCAGAGTCGGCGGTCTCGGCCCGCTCGAAGTCGGCGGCAGCGCGCTCCGCAGCGGCGACGGCGGCGGCATGCTCGGAGGTGAGCGCCCCTGCCTCGGCCTCGAGGCGGTCGCGCTCGGCCCGCGCCACCAGCCACGCGGCCTCACCGGCGTCGCCGGTGCGCCAGAGCTCGCCCCGGTCGGCGTCGATCCCCTCGCCCGCCCGGGTCACTGCCACGCCGTGGGCGACCTCGGCCAGCTCGTCGACGAGCCATACGCCCTCGAGCAGGCGGCCCGCCACCGGGTCGCGGACCGTCACGACCTCGATCAACGGCCGCGCCCCCGGCGCCGGCGGGAGCGATGCGGCCGGCGGGCGCGTATCGGCGAGCACCACCGCCACCTCGCCGCCTGCCTCGGCCAGCACCGCCAGGGCATCGGACAGCCGCTCGGCCACGACGGCGCCGGCGCGCCAGCCGAGGCCGGCAGCGACGGCCCGCTCGTATCCCGGCTGGGCCTCGACGCCTGCGACCACCAGCTTCGCTCCGGCCTCCTTGAGCGCGCGCACCGCGGGCGTCAGGCCCTCGCCGCGATCCAGTGCCTGGCGCAGGGCGTCCAGGCGGGCGCCCATGAGCTGGCCGCGGTGGCCGAGCTCGTCGGCCGCGGCGACCGCCGTCCGGGCCGCAGCGGCCAGGCGGTCGGCCTCGGCGCGCGATTCCGCGGCGGCGGCAGTGGCCGCCTCGAGCTCTGCGGCGAGCGCCGTCGCCGTCTCCTGCAGCTCGCCCGCCGCATCCGCGCCCGAGGCGAGGCCGGCCTGCGCCTCGGCGGCCGCCGCCGCGAGCGACTCCATCCGGGCCTCGAGCTCGCCCGCGCGCGCCGCGCTGCGATCGGCTTCGAGCCGGGCCGTGCCGGCGTGGCCCTGCGCCTCCGCCAGCGCCCGGCGGGCGTCGAGCGACGCCGAGAGCGCCGTCTCCGCCGCCGCGGCCGCCTCGCGCAGCTCCCCGCCGTCGGAGGCGACCAGCCGATCGGCCTCCGCCGTCGCCGAGTCGGCCTGCTCCGAGGCCTCGGCCGCCTCGGCCAGGAACCGCTCCGCGTCGGCGCCCAGCCGGCCCGCCAGCCCCATCCGGCGTGCGTGCGCCCGCCCGAGCGCGGCCGCCGCGGCCTCCAGCCGCCGCGCCCCGGCCGTGAGGCGCTCGCGGGCGGTCTCGAAGTCGTAGTAGGCGCGGCTGGCCCGCTCCTGCTCGGCGGCCAGCCCGGTCAGCTCGGCCTCGGCCTTCGCTCGCCGCTCGCCGATGGCCGCCAGCCGCGCGTCGACGTCCGCCTGGGCGGTGCGCGCGTCGGCCAGCCGCGCCCGGGCGGCGTCGGCCCGCCGCTGCTCCGAGATCGTGTCCGAGGCGATCAGGCGAAGTCGGCCGGCCGCGATCTCGTCGCCCAGCTTGGCGGCGCGCTCGGCGGCCGTGGCCTGCATCTGCAGCGGCCGCAGGCGCGCGCGCACCTCCCGCTCGAGGTCGCGGGCGCGCTCGAGCTCGGTGCTCACGCGGGCCAGCTTCGACTCGGCTCGCAGGCGCCGCCGCTGGTACTTGCCGAGGCCGGCCGCCTCCTCGACGAACCGCCGCCGCTCGTGCGGCTTCGACGTCAGGATCTCGTCGACCCGGCCCTGGCCGATCACGGAGTGCATCTCGCGGCCCAGGCCGGTGTCGGCGAGCAGCTCGAGCACGTCGAGCCGTCGCACCCGGGCCCGGTTCACGAGGTACTCGCTCTCGCCGCCGCGGTCGAGCCGGCGCATCACCGACACCTCGCCGAACTCGAGCGGGAGCGTGCCGCACTCGTTGTCGAGCACGAGCTCGACCTCGCACACCCCCGCCGGCGGGCGGCTGTCGGAGCCGCCGAAGAGCACGTCGAGGCCGGTCGGCGCGCGCAGCTGCGAGGGGGACTGCACCGCCATCGCCCACTGGAGCGCGTCGGCGATGTTCGACTTGCCGGAGCCGTTCGGGCCGACCACCACCGCGATGCCGTGCTCGAACTGCAGCTCGACGCTGCCCGGGAACGACTTGAACCCGCGCATCCGAAGGGCCTTCAGATACACGCCGGGCCCCCTGGAGCCGCGTCAGGCAGCGGCGTACGGCGGGTCGAGGTTGGCGAGCGCCTGGCGGGCGGCCAGCTGCTCGCTGCCCTTCTTGCTGCGCGCGGAGCCACGCCCAAGCTCGCGTCCTTCGACCAGAGCCAGGGATGTGAACCAGCGCTGGTGCGGTGGACCGGACACATCGGCTACGGCATACGTTACCGAGGCTCCCCGACGTGCAAGCTCTTCCTGGAGGACGGTCTTCGCGTCGACGTGCTCCGCCAGGGCGTACTCGATCCGGCCCGAGAACGCATCGACCACCGGCTCTGCCACTCCGTCCACGCCCCGATCGAGGTAGGCCGCGCCGACGACGGCCTCCGTGATCGCCGCGAGCACGCCGGGCGACCGGGACAGGCCTTCGATCTCGACCCGGGCGGCGCCCAGCTCGGCCCCGCGGGCGCGGACGTCGTCGTCGAGCCGCAGATCCACCGCGACCGCCGCGCAGCTGGCCCGGGAGACGACGTGCGCGCGCACCTTCGCCAGATCGCCCTCAGGGCTCTCGGGGAAGCGGCCGTACAGGTGGTGCGCGATCACGAGCCCGAGCACGCTGTCGCCCAGGAACTCGAGTCGTTCATAGGACTTGTCCCGGCGGCCCACCCACGAGGTGTGGGTGAACGCCAGGAGACGGAGCTCCTCCGGGAGCCCGTCGATTAGCGCCCTGAGCGGCCCAGGAGCGTCGGGACGGTCAGCTGTGAGTGGTGACGTAGTCGACCGCCTCACCGACGGTCGCGATCTTCTGAGCATCCTCGTCGGAGATCTTGAGACCGAACTGGTCCTCGAGCTCCATGATCAGCTCGACCAGGTCGAGGGAGTCGGCGTCCAGGTCGCCCTGAAACGACGCGTCCTCGGTCACCTGCTCATCGTCCACGCCGAGCTGCTCGACGAGAATGCTGCGGACGCGCTCGAGCGCCTCCTCACGGTTGATCGTCACTGGTCTCCAATCTCCGGGGCCGTAACCTGCGGGACTGTATTGATCGGGGCAGGTGCCTGCAAGTCAGAACTCGGACGATCGGGAGCGAGCCGCTCGGCCATCCGTGCGACGACGCCGACCTCCGCTCCCCGCGCGGCGATCCGGATCGCGTTTGCGATCCCCTTGCGGGTGGCGTTGCCGTGCGCGATCACGGCGAGCCCGCGCAGCCCCAGCAGGTAGGCGCCGCCGTATGTCTCCGGGTCGGAGCGGTCGCGTACCTCGCGCAGGGCCGGCCGCAGGAGCAGCCCGCCGAGCTTCGCCCGCGGGCTCGACATGGCGGCCCGCCGCATCTCGGCGAACAGGATCGCCGCCGTGCCCTCGAGAGCCTTGAGAAGGACGTTCCCGGCGAATCCGTCGGTGACCACGACGTTGAAGCGGCCGGAGAGCACGTCGCGGCCCTCGCAGTTCCCGGCGAAGTGGAGATCGGCGGCCGCGAGCAGGCGGTGCGCCTCGAGCGTGACCGCGTTCCCCTTGCTCGCCTCCTCGCCGATCGAGAGCAGGCCGACGCTGGGGCGCTCGACCTCCATGACGTCACGCATGAACTCCGACCCCATCAGGCCCCACTGGAGCAGGTGCTCGGCGCGCGCGTCGACGGTCGCCCCGGCGTCGATCAGGATGCAGGGCTGACCGCTCGCAGGCAGCGGCGCGCCGATGCCAGGGCGGGCGATGCCGCGAATGCGGCCGATCTGGAGCAGCGAGGCGGCCAGCATCGCTCCCGTCGGGCCCGCGGAGACGACCGCCTCGGCGGAGCCGTCGCGGACAAGCCGGCAGGCGGTGACCATCGACGATCCCGGCTTCGCCCGTACCGCGGCGGCGGGCTCGTCGCTCGATCCGATGATGTCGGCTGCCTCGACGATCTCGATCCCCTCCGCCCCGTCGACCTCGGGCTCGAGCTGGGCGCGGATCCCGCACATGAGCACGCGCACGCCGCCCGATGCGGCGTCACGGGCGCCGGCGACGATCTCGGCGGGTGCGTGGTCGCCTCCCATGCCGTCCACTGCGACCGTCACCGTCATGGGTCGGCGTTTACGGGGCTTCTTGTGTGAGCGGCTCGACTTCGCGGCCGCGGTAGTGGCCGCAGTTGCGGCACACGTGGTGCGGCCGGACCGGCGCGTGGCACTGCGGGCAGACGCTCAGCGACGGCGCCGAGATGCGATGATTGGCGCGCCGGCGGTCGCGGCGGGACTTCGACGTCTTTCGCTTGGGGACGGCCACGGCGGCGGAGTATAGCGAGCCGACACTTACTCAAGCAGCTGCCGCAGCGATTCCCAGCGCGGGTCGGTCTCCTCCGGTGCGCAGTCGTGGTCGACGCCGGGCTCGAGCCTGACACCGCAGCGCGGGCACATGCCCGCGCAGTCCGGCCGGCACAGGATCTTGCCGGGCAGGGCGAGGACGAGCGCGTCGCGGGCCCAGTGGTCGACGTCGAGCTCGTCGTCGGAGAGATACTCGCTGGTCAGATCCTCGTTCGCGGGGTCGGCGCCGTGCTCCTGGTACTCGGTCGCGTGCACGGCGACGCTCGTGCGCGCGTCCTCCAGACAGCGGTAGCACGGCCCGGTCACGGTGGCCGCGAAGCGCAGCTTCAGGTAGAGGCCGCCGGACGTCGCCTGCAGCTCGACCGTCCCGCCGTCGGGGGCATCGACCTCGTACGTCTGGCCGCCGAAGAGGAGCGGGTCCATCTCGATCGGGACGTCGACCCGGCGGACGTCGCCGGGCGCGAGCCCCAGGGCTGCCACATCCAACATGGCTACCTCCTTGCCGCTAGAGCGGTGCGCCGCTGTCCTGCTGCTCGGCAGTGGCCGGGCTCGTCCGCTCGTCCGAGCGCGCGGCGAGCTGCTCGCGTCCGCGCTCCAGCGCCACCATGATCTTGCCGAGGTTCGTGTGCAGGTTCTCGAGGATGCTGTCGGCGTAGTCCTCGGCCCCCAGCCGCACCGTGCGCTCGTGGCGGCGGGCCTCGGCCAGGATCTCCTGCGCCTGCCGCTCGGCCAGCTTGACGACCTCCTCCTGGGAGGCCTCGCGGGCGGCCTGCTCGCGGGCCTCGGAGATCAGGCGCTCGGCCTCGCGCTTGGCCTCGGCGAGCATCTCCTGGCGCTCCTTCACGATCCACCGGGCCTGCTTGATCTCCTCCGGGATCGTTGAGCGCATCTGGTCGATGATCTCCCAGATCTCCTCGCGGTCGACCCGCACCTGGTCCTGGGAGAGCGGCACGCCCTTCGCGTTCTGCACCAGCTCGTCCAGCTTGTCGATCAGCACCAAGACGTCCACCGCTTCAGTCTCCCATCTTCAGATCTGGCCCGCGGCGTGCATCTCGCTGAGCCGCCGCGCGACCGGCTCCGGTACGTAGTCTGACACCGATCCGCCGAACGACGCGATCTCGCGCACCCCTCGAGAGGAAAGGAAACTGTACTCCGGCGACGCCATGAGGTAAATGGTCTCGATCTCGGGGGCCATGCCCCGGTTCAGGTTGTTCATCTGAAATTCCCACTCGAAGTCGGACACCGCCCGCAGCCCCTTCACGATGGCGCGGGCGCCGCGGGATCGGGCGAATTCTCACGACGAGCGTTGTGAATCCTTCCACGCTGATGTTCGACGCGGGCTCCAGGGAGTCCTGGATGAACTGGATGCGATCGTCGAGCGTGAACATCGTCTGCTTGTGCCGGGGATGCCGGACGACGCCGACGATGACGCGGTCGAACAGCCCCGACGCGCGCCGGATCACGTCCAGGTGGCCGGTGGTGACCGGGTCGTACGTCCCCGGGCAGATCGCGACCCGCTCAGGCATGGGCGAGGACCGTGAGCCGGGTGCCGCCGTAGGTGCGCTCGGCGAGCGCCGCCAGGGGCAGCTCGGGGGCCACAGCCGAGGCGTCGGACTCGAGCACGGCCCGGCCGCCGGGCGCGAGCAGCGCCGGCAGGTGGATCGCGAGACGCTCGGTCAGGGAAGGCAGCATCTGGTAGGGCGGATCGAGGAGTATCAGGTCGTATGTCAGGCCGGCGGCAGAATCCGACGCGAGCCGGCGGCGACCGTCCTGACGGCGAATGGTGCAACGGTCAGCGTACCGGAGCCGGGCCGCGTTCTCCCGCAGCACCGCGAGCGCGGCCCCGTCGAGCTCGCAGAACCCGACGTCGGCAGCGCCGCGCGAGAGCGCCTCGAAGCCGAGCGCCCCGCTGCCCGCGAACGGGTCGAGCACGTGCGCGCCCGACACGTCGGCGAGGATCGCGAAGAGCGCCTCGCGCACCCGGTCGGAGGTGGGCCGCGTGCCCCGGCCCGGCGGTGCGGCGAGCCGCGTGCCCTTCCGCTCCCCGGCCACGATCCGCATCGGCGGAGCCTACGGCCTCGTGTGAGTAGACGGGGTCTGACCCCGTGCATTCAGGCCTGGGCCAGCCAGTCCACGTCGTCGCCGAAGGTGCGGCGGGTGGCCGCGGCGATGATGGCGCCCGTCGCGCTCGTCATGTCGGGGTCGGCCGCGAGCCGCTCGGCCGCCTCCTCGCGGGCAGCCGCGGCGAGCTCACGGTGGCGGGTGAGGCGGGCGTGGCGCAGCTCCGGGATCCCGCTCTGCTTGACCGCGAGCACGGTGCCCTCGCCGCGCAGCTCCAGGTCGACCTCGGCCAGCTCGAACCCGTCGTTCGTGCTCGCCATCGCGTCGAGCCGGCGCCGGGCCTCGTCGGTGAGCGGGTCGGAGAGCAGGATGCAGAAGCTCTCGTGCGTCCCCCGCCCCACCCGCCCCCGCAGCTGGTGCAGCTGGGCGAGACCGAAGAGGTCGGCTCCCTCGATCACCATAAGTGTCGCGTTGGGGACGTCGACGCCGACCTCGATCACCGTCGTCGCGACCAGCACCTGCGTGGCCCCGCGCCGGAACGCGTCCATGACGGCGCGGCGGTCGGGGACCGGCATCTGCCCGTGCAGGTGGGCGACCGCGTATCCGCGCAGCTCGCCGTCGCGAAGGCGCGCGGCCTCGGACTCCGCGGCCGCCGCATCGCGGTCGGAGTCGCTTTCGGAGACGAGCGGGCAGACGACATAGGCCTGGCGGCCCTCGTCCAGCAGGCGGCGCATGCGCGCGAACACCTCGTCGCGGCGGGCGAGCGGCAGCACCCGCGTGACCACGGGCGTGCGTCCCGGCGGCATCTCGTCGAGGACGGACACGTCGAGGTCGCCGTACACGGTCAGCGCCAGCGTGCGCGGGATCGGTGTCGCGGTCATGTGCAGGACGTGCGGGGAGATCTCCCCGTGCGACTTCTCCTCGAGCGCCCGCCGCTGCTCGACGCCGAACCGGTGCTGCTCGTCGACAACGGCCACGCGCAGGGTCCCGAACGCGACCTGCTCCTGGATCAGCGCGTGCGTGCCCACCACGACGAGCGGGCCGCCGCCCCGCACCTCGGCGACCGCGGCGCGGCGCTCGGCCGCGGGCGTGCCCTGCATGAGCGCGACGACGCGGACACCAAGCGGCACCAGCAGGTCGGTGAGGCCGATCAGGTGCTGGGTCGCAAGCGTCTCGGTCGGCGCCATCAGCGCGCCCTGGCCGCCGCTCTCGACGGCACGCACGAGCGCGTGCGCGGCGACCGCGGTCTTGCCCGAGCCGACATCCCCCTGGAGCAGCCGGCGCATCGGCCGGTCGCGCGTCAGGTCCGTGTCGATCGCCGCCACGGCCCGGTCCTGGGCGCCCGTGAGCGCGAACGGCAGGGCGGCCCGGTACTGCGCGGCCAGCTCACCGGGCGGAGGCAGGGGCTGTGCCCGGGCCGTCTCCTCGAACCGGGCGCGGCGCTCGAGCATCCCCAGCTGGAGCAGGTACAGCTCGTCGAAGGCCAGGCGCGACATCCCCGCCGCCGCCTCGTCCTGGGTGTCGGGCCGGTGCGCCGCGGTGAGCGCGTCGCGTCGCAGCGGCAGCCGCCGGCGCGCCTTCGTCGTTGCGGGCAGCGGGTCGACCTGGTCGCCCGCGTGCCGCAGCACCTCGTCTGCGAGGGCGCGGATCTGGCGGCTCGACACCTTCTCCGAGGCGGGATACACGGGCACGAGCCCCGCGGTGTGGATCCCGCCGGAGTCGTCGTCGGCCCGCTCGTACGACTTGGCCACGATCTCGGCGTCGATGGTCGGCCGCCGCTCGCCCCGGATCGAGAGCCGCATGCCCGGGCGCAGCTGCTTGGCCAGGTAACGCTGGTTGAACCAGATGACGACGCCGGGGCCGGACTCGTCCCGCACTGCAGCCTCGACGATCACGAGGTTCCGGCGCCGGGTCGGCCGCACCCGGACCCGCTCGACGGTGCAGAGGATGGTCGCCTCCTCGCCGGGCGCCATCTCGGCCAGGGTGCGGGCGGAGCGGTAGTCCTCGTGCCGGAACGGCGTGTGCTCGAGCAGGTCGCCGACGGTCACGACCGGGCGTGGCCGCAGGGCCGCGAGCGCCTGTCCCAGGGCCCGCCGGTCGGTCGCCGGGGCGGCCAGGTGCGAGACGGCCGGGGCCGAGGTCGGTACCGGGAAGCCGTCGGCGGGCGCAGGCCCGCCCGCGAACCGGTTCGTCAACGCTCCGCCAGCACCAGCAGGCCGAGCGTGCCGGGGCCGCCGTGCGTCCCGACGACCGCGCCGAGCTCGGACACCCGCTCGATGCGGGCCTGCGGTCGCAGCCGCCGCACGGACGCCGCCACCCCCTCGGCCCCGTCGGGATCGGCGGCGTGGGCGAGCGCCACGCGCACGTCGGCGTCGGGGGCCGCGTGCTCGCACAGGAACCGATCGAACTCGCGCAGCGCCCGCCGCCGCCCCCCGACGACGCGGCGGTAGAGCGCGAGCTCGCCGTCGCGCAGGGTCAGGAGCGGGCGCAGGCCGACGACGTTCCCCGCCAGCTCGCGGGTACGGCTGATGCGGCCGCCGCGGCGCAGGTACTCGAGCGTGTCGACGTAGATGACGAGCCGGAGCCGCTCCCGCGCCGACTCCACCCACGCCGTCACCTCCTCGAGGGTGGTGCCGGCCTCGAGCAGGCGCTGCACGCCGTCGGCCAGCATCGCCGTGCCGACGCTGACGGTGAGGCCGTCAAGCACGGTCACCCGGCCGCCGGCGGCGGGATCCTCGGCCGCGATCCGGGCCGCCTGCACGCTCCCCGACACCTTCGAGGACACCGGCAGGACGATGACGTGGGCGTAGTCCGAGAGCGCCTCGAACATACGCAGGTAGGCGCCCGGCGACGGCGCCGCCGTCTGCGGGTGCGGGCCGCCGTTTCGCAGCCGCCGGTAGAACTCCGCCGGCTCGATCCCGCGCCAGTCCTCGAACTGCTCGTCGCCGAAGCGGACGGTCAGGGGCACCATCCGCCAGTTGGCATGCTCGCGCTCCGGATGGGGCAGGTCGGCGGTCGAGTCGAGCACCACCGCGGTGTTCTCGGCGGTGAGGCCGCCCTCGTCCGCGCGGCCGCCGGGAAGGGCGACGAGCGTCGGCGCGGCGGTCAGACGCTCCTCGCGCTGGCGGGTCTGCTCTTGCATGTTGGCGATGGCGACCCGGTCGAGGCTGCCCATCGCGACCGCCCGCGTCAACGCGGCGCCGGGATCGTCCGTGTGGAGATGCACGCGGCACATCGGCGCCTCGCCGACGACGAGCAGGCAGTCGCCCATCTCGAGCAGCTGACCCTCCAGCCGGTCGCGGTCGATGTCGTCGCCCTCGAGCAGGAAGGAGGTGCAGTAGCGGTACTGCGACTCCGCCTGGTGCACCGCCTCGAAGCTGAGCGGGCGCTCGATCGCCTCGAGCGGCGCCTGGATGTGCTCGCCGCGCGCCCCTGCGACCGCGCCCCGGCAGAACTCCACGAGGCCGGCTGCGCCCGCGTCGACCACGCCGGCGTCGCGCAGGACGGCGAGCATCCCCTGCGTCCGGGCGACGCTCTCGGTGCCCGCCTCGAGCACCGCGTCGATGACGCCGTCGAGATCGTCGCCGGCCAGCCGCTCCGCCGCCTCCGCCATCTCGCGGATGACGGTGAGCATCGTGCCCTCGATGGGCTGCTGCACCGGCCGGTAGGCGGCGGTGGTGGCCGACCGCAGCGCCCGTGCCAGCACGTGGGAGTCGATCTCGCCCGCCGCGCCGGCGACGTCGGCGAACCCGCCCACGATCTGGGACAGGATCGCGCCGCTGTTCCCGCTCGCGCCCATGAGCACCGACCGCTTGGCGGCGGTCGCGACGGCGGCCGGCCCGTCGGCCGTGGCCTCGGCGAGGCCGGTGGCGAGCTCCCGGGCGGTGTCGGCGAGGTTCGAGCCGGTGTCGCCGTCCGGCACGGGGTAGACGTTCAGGTCGTTCAGGCGGCCGCGGCTGGCCTCGACGGCGGCTGCGGCCCCGCGCGCCGCCGCCACCGCGATCCGATGGGCATCGCTCATGCGGTGCGCTTCACACCCTGGATGTGGATCTGCAGCGCCGCCACCTCGAGCTCGGTCAGCTTCTCCACCTGGTACTTCACGCGCGACCGCAGGTTCGCGGCCACCTCCGCCAGGTTGAGGCCGAACTCAACCACAACGTAGAGGTCGATTGCCAGGCCCGCGGGCTCACGGCGAACGCTGACACCCTGCGTCAACCGGTCGCGGCTCAGCAGGTGGGCGACGCCCCGCGTCAGGCTGGTCGCGGCCATGCCGACGACGCCGTAGCACTCCAGCACCGTCAGCCCGACGATCTGGGCGATCACCTCATCGGCGAACGAGACGGAGCCGGACGTGCCCGCGCCGGAGGTCGATCCGGCGGCGCTGACCGACGTGCGCACCATCACGAGATCAGACGCTCGTTCGGCCCCCGTGGTTGCGTCCGCGGCGCGAATTCATCATCTATACTCCGCCGCCGTGTCCAGAGTATGCGTGATCTGTGCCAAGAAGCCGGGATTCGGCCATAACCGCAGCCATTCCATGGTGGCGACGAAGCGACGCTTCAACCCGAACCTGCAGCAGATCCGGATCATGCTCGACGGCTCGCCGACCCGCGCGTACGTCTGCACCCGCTGCCTGAAGAGCGGCCGGGTGCAGAAGGCCGTGTGAGCGGCCCGCCGCTGCGGCGAGCCGACCTCGACCCCGACCCGCTGCGCCAGTTCGCCGCCTGGTACACCCAGGCCGCGGACGCCCTCGACGCGCCGGAAGCGGTGGTGCTCGCCACCGCCACGTCGTCCGGGGCGCCGTCCGCGCGGATGGTGCTGCTGAAGGGCTTCGACCAGCGCGGGTTCGTCTTCTACACGAACTACTTCAGCCGCAAGGGCCAGGAGATCGCCCAGAACCCGCGGGCCGCGATGCTCTTCCACTGGTCCCCGCTCGGCCGCCAGGTGCGGATCGAAGGCGCCGTCCACCGCATCGACGCGGCCGAGTCCGACGCCTACTTCAAGACGCGCGCCGTGGGCAGCCGGCTCTCGGCCGCCGCCTCGCCGCAGAGCCGCGTGGTTGCGAGCCGCGGCGTGCTCGAGGCCGCTGTCGCCGAGCTCTCCTCACGGCATCCGGACGGCGCCGTGCCACGGCCGGACGAGTGGGGCGGCCTGCGCCTGGTCGCCTCCCGGTTCGAGTTCTGGCAGCACGGCGACGATCGCCTGCACGACCGCTTCTCCTATCGCCGCGAAGGCGAGGCGTGGGCGATCGAGCGGCTCGGGCCGTAGCGCGCAGAATCACAGCCGTCCTGTTCGACTGGCGCGGGACGCTCGCCCACTCGCCGCCGCCGCGATGGTGGGGAGAGCGCGGCCTGGAGTCTGCGGGCAGAGCCCTCGACACCCATGAACTAGACCGCGTCGAGACCGCGCTACTGGAGGCGGGCGCCCTGGAGGGCATCGACGCGTCGGCGGACGTACATCGGCGTGAGACGCTCGCCGCCTTCCGGCGTCATGGCCTCGACGGCGGCCTTGCAGACGCGCTCTATGCGCTCGACGCCGATCCTGCCAACCATCCGCTCTATCCGGACGCGGCGCCGGTGCTCCGCGACCTCAAGGAGCTCGGTGCGGGCGTCGCGGTGGTGAGCGATTTCCACGTGGAACTGCGCCCAATGCTCGCAGCCGCAGGCATCGCCGACCTGTGCGACGCGTGCATCGTGTCGGCCGAGCACGGCGTCCAGAAGCCCGATCCGCGCATCTTCGAGATCGCGCTCGACGCGTTGGACGTCGACGCCTCCGAGGCGTTCATGGTCGGCGACCGCGCCTCCCACGACGGCGGCGCAGCCCGTGCGGGCGTCGCCACGCTGATTCTGCCTCCGCCACCGGCCGACCTTGTCCCCCGCGGGCTCGACGTCGTGCTGCGGATCGTCGGATAGCGCCGGAGCGTCAGGGCAGCGGCAGGCGCAGGACGCGGCTGCCGCCGGACCGGCCCGTGACCCACCACACCAGCTGACCGTTCGAGAGCGCGAGCCCGTGCGGGACGAGCATCCCGCGGTAGAGGCGGGAGACGTGGCCGCTCGCGACGTTGAGGGTCATGACCGACCGGCCGCTCACCCAGGCCGCGACATGACGCCCCAGCGCGAGCTCCGGCTGGACGTGGCCATGGAGAGCGCGCACCCCGATGCGGGAGCAGGTGCGGGCCGAGAGCCTGACAAGGTTGGCGCCCGACGAGGTCGGGACGAGCGCAGCGATCTGGGTTCCGTTCGTGGCGAGGGCCGAGGGCACTCCGGCGAAGCTGGCGGTGCACCTCCGTGTGCGTGTGCGCAGGTTCCAGGACTCGACCCGGTTCGTGCCCCTGGTCGGAGGTGCAACGTGGTTCCCCATCGGCTGCGGCAGCCGCAGCGGGACGATGGCGAGCGCCGGCCATCTCGCGGCGATCCGGGCTGCCCCGGGCGCACCGGCGATCGTCGTCGCCGTCGTGGCTCCGGCCGGGACGTACCGCATGCTCCCCGCCGTCATCGATGAGACGCCGGGGCCGCCGCCCGAGCCGAGCTGGCACTCCATCGCGGGGTCGACCTCGGTCATGACGGTGCGCGTGAACGCCACCCCGGCCCCGTAGGCGAACGGGCCAATTCCCGACCCGGAGCAGGTGATCTCGTAGCTCTCCGTGGCGAGCTTCGTCCGGCCGCCGGGGCCAACCCGCCACAGGGTCGTGTCGGCGCCGTCGTGGGTCGCGTTGAGGGGCTCGACCTCGATCGAGTCGTAGACGAGGGCGTGTGCCCCGAGCGCGAGGCCGTGACCATGGTCATCGGTGTGTGAGCAGCGCTGCGGAACGGACTCGTTGCCGCCGCTCAGCGGGAGCACGTGGACGGAGTTGCAGACGCCGCCGGACTGGTCGGTGAAGTGGGTGCGGTACGCCACCCGCCCTCCGCCCGCGGCGAGCGAGACGACGGGCTTCGAGGTGACCGCGATGGTCGCCGGCCCGGGCGCGGCCGACGCAGCGGTCGCCGACGACAGCCCTGCCAGAAGCACCACCGCGACCCATGCCGCCATTCTCAAGCTGCCACCCACCTGACTCCCATCGTACTCGCGGAACGCGGGGACTGTCCCCGATATCGGGGACAGTCGCCTACCCGAGCACCGTCCGTACCCCGGGCAACGGTCCGCCCAACAGCGCCGTCGCACGGGAGCAGTCGAGCCTGCAGTCGCGCGGCCGCTCCGGGACGGCGCCTGCGCTCGTCGACGTCCGCAGGTGCCCGATCTCGCGGCCGTTGGCGACGGCGACCAGGCAGGCCAGCTCGTAGCGGCTGACGCCGTCCGCCCCGGCCAGGTGGAGCGGCCCGGCGTGGGCGATCCCGGCCAGGGCGAGCAGCGCATCCGCGAGGTCGGGCACGTGCACGGGGCAGCGCAGCTCGTCGGTGAAGAAGGCGAGGTCGGCGCGGCCGTCGACGACGTCGAGGATCCGGCGCTCGTGGGCGCTTTGGCGGTCGCCTCCGTAGATCAGCGACGTCCGCACGATCGTGGCCCGGGGGTGGCGCTCGGCGACCGCCCGCTCCCCAGCCGCCTTGGCGCGGCCGTAGTCGAGCAGCGGGTGCGCGGCGTCGTCCTCGGCGTAGGGCCGACCCGCCCGCCCGTCGAAGACGAGGTCGGTCGAGAGATGGATCAGCCGGATGCCGCGCGCCGCCGCCGCCGAAGCGACGTTGCCGGAGCCGTCCACGTTCGTCCCCCACGCGTCCGGCCCGTCCTGGAGGTACGCAGTGTGGACGACGCAGTCCGGGGCGACGTCCGCGACGAGCGCCTCCACGGCACCCGCGTCGCGCACGTCGAGGACGACCGGCCCGGGTGTGCGGTACGACGTGCCGACGGCGTCCCAGCCGGCGTCCCGCGCGCGGCGGACGACCTCGCCGCCCAGGTGGCCGGAGCCGCCGGTGACGAGCAGCCGCGGAGGGCTCACATACGCCGGCCGCGCGGGAGCGCACGCATGAGCTGGGCCATCTCGACGGCCGCGTCGGCGGCCTCGGCGCCCTTGTTCCCGTGCGAGCCCCCGGCGCGCTCCTCCGCCTGCTCCATGGTGTCAGTCGTCAGCAGGCCGAAGCTGACCGGCAGGCCGGTATCGAGCGACGCCTGGATGACGCCGCGCGAGGCCTCGCTGCAGACGTACTCGAAGTGCGGCGTGCCCCCGCGCACGACGCAACCGAGGGCGATGACGGCCTGATGGCCGCCGGCCTCGGCCAGGCGCCGGCAGGCCAGCGGCAGCTCCCACGCACCGGGGACGAGGACGACGGTGATCCGGTCGCGCGAGATGCCTCGCGCGACCAGCTGGTCGATCGCGCCGTCGAGCAGCTTCTGGACGATGCCGGCGTTGTAGCGCGACGCGACCACGGCGACGTCCATCCCGGCCATCGCGGGCGCAACGACGGCGTGGCACCCGGCGGGCACCGTGAGCGTGCCCGCGCCCTCCTCGCTCACCGGGGCCGCTCCTCGGTCCCGTCCTCCTCGAGCCGCAGGCCCTGGTGGTGCAGGATGTGCCCCATCCGCTGCCGCTTCGTGCGCAGGTAGTCGGCGTTGTACGTGTTGGGCTCCGCCTCGATCGGCAGCTGCTCGCTGACGGTGAGGCCGTAGCCCTCCAGTCCCTCGAGCTTGCGCGGGTTGTTCGTGAGGACGCGGAGCGAGGTCAGGCCGAGGTCGGCCAGGATCTGATAGCCGACGCTGTAGTCGCGCGAGTCGACGGGGAAGCCGAGGTGCACGTTGGCGTCGACCGTGTCGTAGCCCTGCTCCTGCAGCTCATAGGCACGCAGCTTGTTGAGGAGGCCGATCCCCCGCCCCTCCTGGGCCAGATAGAGGAGCACGCCCGTCCCCTCCTGCGCGATCTGCGACATCGCCCGCTCGAGCTGCTCGCCGCAGTCGCACCGGAACGAGCCGAACACGTCGCCGGTCAGGCACTCCGAGTGCACGCGGACGAGGACGTCCTTCGCGCCGTCGACGTCCCCGCAGACGAGCGCGACGTGCTGCTGCCCGTCGATCACCGACCGGTAGCCGTAGGCCGAGAACGGCCCGTACTTGGTGGGCATGTCGGCGATCGCGATCCGCTCCACCAGGCGCTCCGTGCGGCGGCGGTAGGCGACGAGATCGGCGACCGTGATCATCTTCAGGCCGTGCTGGGCGCAGTAGGCCGTCAGGTCGGGCACCCGGGCCATCGTCCCGTCGTCGTTCATGATCTCGCAGATGACGCCGGCGGGCGTGAGCCCGGCGAGCCGGGCCAGGTCGACCGCGGCCTCGGTCTGCCCCATCCGCTCGAGCACGCCGTAGCCGCGGGAGCGCAGCGGGAAGACGTGCCCCGGCTGCACGAGGTCGCCCGGCTTCGTCTCGGGGTCGATCGCAATCTTGATGGTGTGGGCGCGGTCGGCGGCCGAGATGCCCGTCGAGACGCCCGTCCGTGCCTCGACCGAGACGGTGAACGCGGTGCGCAGCGGCGCCTCGTTGTGCGTCGTCATCGGGTCGAGCCCGAGGTCGTCGCAGCGGCCCTCCTCGAGCGCCAGGCAGATCAGGCCGCGCGCGTGCTTGGCCATGAAGTTGATCGCCTCGGGGGAGATGTGGTCGGCCGCGATCGTGAGGTCGCCCTCGTTCTCGCGGTCGGGCGAGTCGACGACCACGACCATCCGCCCGGCCTTGATCTCCGCGATCGCCTCCTCGACGGTGGCGAACGCCGATCCGTCGACGTCGGGATATGCCTCGAGAAATTCGGTGTTCGCGGTCATGACGGCTGCTTCGATGGTACCAGCGCCGCCCCACCGACCAGCCTCTCGACGTACTTTCCGACCAGGTCGGCCTCCAGGTTCACGCGGGTTCCCGGCTCGAGCGCGCCGAGCGTCGTCACGGCGCGGGTGTGCGGGATGAGCGCGACCGTGAAGCCGTCGTCGTCGTACGCCGCCACGGTCAGGCTGACGCCGGCGACGCACACCGACCCCTTCTCGATCGTGTAGCGGGCGACGGCCTCGGGGGCCGAGAACGTGACCCGGACGCCGTCGCCGTCGGGTGCGACCGCGGTCACCTGCCCAACCCCGTCGACGTGGCCCTGCACCCAGTGGCCGCCGAGACGGTCGCCCATCCGCATCGCCGCTTCGACGTTCACCCGGTCGCCGGCCCGCAGGTCGCCGAGCGTCGTCCGTCGCAGGGTCTCGGCCACGGCGTCGAACTCGAGGGCGCCGTCGTCCACCTCGACGGCCGTGAGGCAGCAGCCGTCGATCGCGACCGAGTCGCCCACCGCGCACTCCGGCGCGGTCACGGGCGCGGCGAGGCGGAGGCGGGCGCCGCCGGGCGTGGCGGAGATCGCCTCGATCGTCCCCATCTCGCCGACGATGCCGGTGAACATGTCTCTACGCCTCTCGCAGCTCGGTGACGGTGAGGATATCGGGGCCCGACGCGGCGGTGCTCCAGGGCGGCGGCAGGTCCACCGCGCGGGTGAAGAGGCCCGGCCCCTCTCCGAGCTCGACCGGCGCCCGGTAGAGCATCAGCCGGTCGATCAGGCGGTCGTCGAGGAGCGCCGTGGCCAGCGTCGCGCCGCCCTCGAGCAGAAGCGCAGAGACGCGCCGCCGGCCGAGCTCCGCGAGCGCGGCGGCGGGCGAGGCGACGGTGAACGTCTCGACGCCGGCAGACGCGACGGGCGTCGCGCCGGGTGCGGCGAAGACGAGCACGGGCGCGTCGCGGTCGGCACTCGCCGCCAGCCGCGAGTCGGCCGGCAGCCGGGCACGATGGTCGAACACGACCCGGAGCGGCTGGCGCTCGGCGGGCGGGTCGACGTCGCGGGCGGTGAGCAGCGGGTCGTCGGCGAGGGCCGTCTCGATCCCGACCGCGACGGCGCCGACCTGCGCGCGCAGCTCGTGCACCTGGGCCCGGCTCTCGGGAGCGGAGATCCAGCGCGGGCCGGCGGGCGCGGCGGTGCGCCCGTCCGTGCTGATCGCCGCCTTGTAGGTCACGTGCGGGCGCCCGAGCTGCGCGAGCGTGAGCCACCATGCGTTCTGGCGGCGAGCAGCCCGTTCGATCTCGCCGCCGGCCACGTCCACCGCGATGCCGGCCCCCCGCAGGCGGGCGACGCCGGCGCCGTTGACCTTGTCGGTGGGGTCGATCATCGCCGTGACGACGCGGGCGACGCCGGCCGCGATCAGGGCGTCCGCGCACGGCGGCGTGCGGCCGTGGTGGCTGCACGGCTCGAGGTTGACGTAGACCGTCGCCCCGCGGGCGTCGCCGGCGGCGCGGAGCGCCGCCACCTCGGCGTGGTCTCCGCCGGGCCGCTCGTGCCATCCCTCCCCCACGACTGCCCCGTCGCGCACGACCACCGCGCCCACGACCGGGTTCGGCGCAGCCGTGCGCCGGCCGCGCTCGGCCAGCTGGGAGCAGCGGGCGAGATGGCGGCGATCGGCCGCGTCGATCACGACGCGCGGGCGCCGGCGAGCGTGAGCCGCTCGACCAGGCCGCGATACGCGTCGGCGGGGGCGGCGGCCCCGAAGATGGCAGAGCCGGCGACGAGAATGTTGGCCCCGGCGGCGTGGGCGGCGGCGATCGTCGCCTCGTGGATGCCGCCGTCCACCTCGACGGCGACGCCCTCGCGTTCGGAGGCGAGCGCCCGCATCTTCGGCAGCCGGTCGAGCGTGGCGGGGATGAAGCTCTGGCCGCCCCAGCCCGGGTTCACGCTCATGCACAGGAGCACGTCGGCGTAGCGCGCCGCCTCCGCGATCGCCTCGACCGGCGTTCCCGGATTGAGCGTCACGCCCGCCCGGCAGCCGAGCTCGTGGATCATCTGGAGCGTGTAGTGCAGGTGCGGGCAGGTCTCGACGTGCACCGTCACGCTGTCCGCGCCGGCCTCCGCGAACTGGGACAGATGCCGCTCCGGCGCCTCGATCATCAGGTGGACGTCCGCGAACCCGTCGTACTCGTGGATCGTGTCGGCGACATCGGCCAGCATCTTCGGCCCGAAGGTGATCACGGGCACGAAGTGGCCGTCCATCACGTCGATGTGGATCACCCGCGCCCCGGCCTCCATCACCTCCGTCACCTGCTCGCGCACGCGGCCGAAATCGGAGGAGAGGATCGAGGGCGCGACCCGCACGTCTTGGGGCCAGGAGCGCATCCGCGTGACTGTAGCGGTCACGATGCCTCCGCCACGTAGAACCCGTCGGTGCCGTCGCGGTGGGGCAGCGTCTGGCGGCCGCCCGGGACGACGCCCTCGCACTCGTCGCGGCGGATCGTGCACACCGAGTAGACGAGCCGTCCACCCGGCGCGAGCAGGCCGCGGGCGTGGTCGAGCATGCGGCGCTGGAGGTCGGCCACCTCCTGGGCGGCCTCGAGCGTGCGCCGCCAGCGGGCGTCCGGCCGCCCCGCGAGGACTCCGAGCCCCGAGCACGGCGGGTCGAGCAGGATGCGGTCGAAGCCCTCTTCGCGGAAGTCGAGCGCGTCTGCGACCACAACCTCGGCGCAGGTGACGCCCTGGCTCGCCAGGGTGCGCTCGAGGGCCGCCGCGCGGCCCGGGTGGCGCTCGACGCAGACGAGCCGGCCCCGATCGGCCATGAGCGCCCCCAGCTGGCCGGCCTTCCCGCCGGGGGCCGAGCACAGGTCGAGCACGCGCATGCCCGGCTCGGGCGCGAGCAGGCGCGCCGCCAGCATCGAGCCGCGCGACTGCGGCCAGATCGCCCCCTCGGCAAGCTCGCGGCTGGCCGCGACGTCGAACGGGCCGTCGAGCACGAGCGCCTCCGGCAGCTCCGGGTCGCCGTGCGTCGGCACGCCGAGGTCAGGCGGCGCCGGGCGGAGCGTGTTCACCCGCACGGACAGCTCCGGCGGCTCGTTCTGCGCGGCCATCAGCGCGTCCGCCTCGTCCGGCCCGAGCATCGCCAGCCACTCCTCCGCCACCCAGTCGGGATAGGAGTGGCGCAACGGCGGAGGCAGGCCGTCGACCCAGGTCGGGCCGGCCTCGGCGACACGGCGCAGGACGGCGTTCGCGAGCCCGGCGGTGTGGCGGCCGGCAACCGCCTTGGCCAGCTCGACGGTCTCGTTCACCGCCGCGCGGGCGGGAATTCCGGCGGCGAACAGGAGCTGGTATGCCCCCACCCGCAGGGCGGCTCGCAACGTCGGCTGGAGGTCGTCCGGCGGCCGGCTGGCGAGCGTCTCCATCGCATGGTCGAGTGTGCGGACGCGCTGCACGGTGCCGTAGGCGAGCCGCATCGCCAGGCGGCGGTCGCGGTCGTCGAGCCGCGCCCGGTCGGCCTCGGCGGGGAAGACGCGGTCGGCGTAGGCGCCCTCCTCGAAGGTCAGCCGTACGACCTCGTACGCGGCCCGGCGGGCGCTCATGTCGCCCGCGCCGGCGGCGTTTGCCGGCCGCGCAGGAACTCGGTCGCGGTCATCCGCCGCTTTCCGGCGGGCTGGAGCTCGCGCACCTCGAGCGCGCCGCCGCCGGCGCCGATGCGGAGCGTCCCGCCGTCCGCTGTCACGACGCCGGGCGCGCTCCCCGGCTCCACCGCGGCCGCCGTCCACACCGTCACCGGCAGGCCGTCCAGCTCGGCCCGCGCCCCGATGTGGGGCGAGAGGGCGCGCACGCGGTCGGCGATCTCCGCAGCCGGACGGCTCCAGTCGATGCGGCGGTCGTCCGGCCCGATCCGGTGGGCATAGGTCGGCTCGCCCTCCTGCGCGCGGCCGGACGTCTCGCCGCGCAGCGCCGCCGCGAGCAGCGGCACCCCCAGGTCGAGCGCCCGCGCGGCGACGGCGCCGGCATCGTCGTCGGGCCCGATCGGGAACCGGTCGAGGCCGTGGATCGGCCCGGCGTCGAGCTCGGCGACGAGCTCGATCACCGCGGCAGCGGTCTCGCGGTCGCCGGCCATGAGGGCACGCTCGATCGGCGCGGCGCCCCGCCACCGGGGCAGGAGCGACGGATGCAGGTTGAAGAGCGGGTAGGCCCCGAGCAGCGGCGGCCGCAGGATCTGGCCGAAGGCGACCACGGCGCCCGCGTCGGCCTCGGGAGGGCGCTCGCTGACATGCTCCTCCTGGGACACGGGCAGGCCCAGCTCCCGGGCGGCGGCGACCGCGGGCGGCGTCGCGGACTTGCGGCCGCGGCCGGCGGGACGATCGGGCTGCGAGACGACCACCGTGACGTCGATCCCGTCCGCGCGCACCAGGCGCTCGAGCGCGCCGGCGGCGAACGCCGACGTGCCGAAGAACGCGACCTTCACGCCTTCAGGCGCAGCTCCCGCAGAGCCGCGCGGCGGTCCTCCTTCGGCGCCCGGTCGATGATCAGGACGCCGTCCAGGTGGTCGAGCTCGTGCTGGATCACCCGCGCTTCGAGGCCCTGCGCCTCGACCTCGACGGGCTCGCCCGACTCGTCCAGGCCGCGGGCGACGACGCGCTCGTGCCGCTCGACCGGGACGGTCACCTCGCCGCCGAGCAGCGAGAGGCAGCCCTCGGTGTCGACCTCGGTCTCCTCCGAGCGCTCGGCGATCTCCGGGTTGATCAGCACCCGCACCGGGTCGTCGGCGCCGGCGCGGTACACGAACACGCGCTGCAGGACGCCGACCTGGGGTGCCGCGAGGCCCACGCCGTGCGCGCGGCGCATGATGTCGGCCATCCGCTCGACCAGGCCGCGAACGTCGTCGTCGACCGCGGGGATCGTGGTTGCGGGGACGCGCAGCGCGGGATCGGGGTACTGGCGGACGAGCCGCATGGCCATCGCGTGGTGCTCACGCCGCTCCCGCTCGCGGGCACGGTCGCGTGCAGCCTCCTCCTCGGGAGTCAGCTCGGGCGCAGCTTCGGTCTCGATCTCGGTCTCGGCATCCGCCATGCCCGGAATCCTATCGAGGCGCTTTGGCGGCCACGTCGGCCGTCGCGACCACGTCGGCATAGCCGTCGCCCAACGCGGCGATGAACGCGGTGTGGACGTCGGCGGCGGGCACTGACCGGCCGCCGAACTCGAGCGGCATCGTCGCGCAGGCGTCGTGCACCACCGTCGTGGCGAAGCCCAGGTCGGCAGCGGCCCGCACGGTTGCGTCGACGCACATCGACGTCATCATCCCGCACACCACGACCGCGTCGACGCCCTGGTCGCGCAGGTGCTTCTCGAGCGGCGTGTCGAGGAAGCTGTTCGGGTTCGCCTTCTGGATCACGGTCTCGCCGTCGGCGGGGCGTACCGCCGCGTTGATCTCGATGCCGGGAGTGCCGGGCTGCAGGTAGGCCGCGTCGGGGGCGTCCCACACGTGCTGGATGTGCACCAGCGGCTCGCCGCTCGCGCGGAACGAGTCCAGCAGGTCGCGCGCGTTCGCGGAGGCCTGCTCGGGCCCCTCGAGCGGGTTGCGCCCGCCGGGGAAGTAGTCGTTCTGGATGTCGACGATCACAAGGGCTCTGGTCATGGCGGGCACCCTACCGGACGGCTGCACGAACCCGGGGACAGTCCCCGTCACGGGGACTGTCCCCAACATGTCAGCCGAACGACTGCGGGTCGACGTCCACCACCGCCGTCGCGTGCGCCCGACGCAGGTCGGCCGCCAGGTCGCGCAGCAGGCCGCGCAGGACCGCGGCCGCCCGGCCCGCGGAGGTGGTCTTGATGAGCACGTGGCTGCGGCTGCGGTCGCGCAGGCGCTGGAGCGGGGCCGGGCCCAGCACGATGTCGCCCTCGAGCGCGGGCGCCGCGGCGGAGGCGATCGTCGCGGCGACGTCGTGCGCGACCGGCGCGGAGTCGGCCGTCGCCAGCACGCGCACCAGGCGCCGGAACGGCGGGTAGCCGAGCTCGCGGCGGCGCTCGAGCTCACCCTCCAGGAACTCGGCCACGGCATGGCGGGCGGCGAGCACGACCGGGCGCAGCTCGGGGCTCCACGTCTGGATCAGGACCCGCCCGCGGGGATCGCCGGGGCGGCCCGGGCGGCCCGCCAGCTGGGTCAGCAGGCCGAAGGTGCGCTCCTCGGCGCGGAAGTCGGGGATCGAGAGGGCGAGGTCGGCGTCGAGCACCGCCGCGACGGAGACCCCGGGCATGTCGTGGCCCTTGGCGACGAGCTGGGTGCCGACGAGCACGGCGGCGTTCGCACGCCGGAACGCGCGCAGCGTCGCCTCCGGCTCGCCCGGGCGGGCGGCGATGTCGGCGTCGAGCCGCATGATCTCGAGCCGCGGGTAGCGGCCGCGCAGCTCGTCCTCGACCCGGGCCGTCCCGGCGCCGATGTGGGCCAGGTCGACCGAGCCGCAGGTCGAGCACGCGCGCGGGAGCGGCTGGGCGAGGCCGCAGTGGTGGCAGACGAGCCGCCTGCCGTGCAGCACGAGCGACACGTCGCAGCGGGGGCAGCGCCACGTGCTCCCACAGGTGCGGCAGTGGATCGCGGAGGCGGCGCCGCGCCGGTTCTGGAGCAGGATGGCCCGGCCGCCGCGGTCGTCGATCGCCGCCAGGGCGTCGATCAGCGGCCGCGTCAGCGGATAGCCGCCGTCGGCGCGCAGGTCGACGATGTCGACGGCGGGAAGCGGGCCGCCGACCCGGGTCGGCAGGCTGACCCGGCGGGCGATCCCGGCCCACGACTCCGGGCGGGGCGTGGCCGTGCCGAAGATGACGACCGCCCCTTCCAGCCGCCCCCGCTTCGCGGCCACCCGGCGGGCGTCGTAGCGGGGGTCGGCCTCGTGCTTGTACGAGGCGTCGTGCTCCTCGTCGACGGCGATCACGCCCAGGTCGGGCACGGCCGCGAAGATCGCCGAGCGGGCACCGACCACGACCCGCGCCTCACCGGCGGCGATGCGCGCGTGCTCGGTGCCGCGGCGGGCCGGCGAGATGCCGCTGTGGAGCACCGCGACTGTCGGGCCGAAGCGCGCGGTGAAGCGTGAGGCGGTCTGTGGCGTGAGCGCGATCTCGGGCACGAGCACGATCGCCCCCCGGCCGCGGGCGAGAGCCGCGTCGATGACCCGCAGGTACACCTCGGTCTTCCCCGATCCGGTGACACCGTGCACCAGCACGTCGCCCCCGCCCGTCTCGAGCGTCTCGACGCACGCGGCGACGGCCGCCTCCTGCTCGGGGGTGAGCGTCACCCGGACGTCGTCGACCGCGGCCTGCGGGGCCGGGTCGAGGGCCACCAGCCCGCGGTCGGCCATCCGCCGCACCGTGTCGCGCGTCGTCCCCGCCGCCGCGACCAGGTCGGAGAGCGGTAGCGGCGCGAGGCCGACGTGGGCGAGCACCTCGGCCTGGCGGCGGGTCGCGCCCTCCATCGTCAGCAGCCGCACCCACGGCTCGGGCGCACGTGCCGCGGCCGGCGGCGGCAGGACGAGCCCGAGCGCCCGCGAGAGCGTCGAGGCGTAGGACGCCGCGATCCACTCGGCCAGCTCGAGCAGCGTCGCGGGCACCGACCCCGCCACCGCGAGCACCGGCTTCAGGCCCTCGCCGTCGCCCTCCCGCACCTCGCTGACCACGCCCCGCACCGTCCGCGTGCCCAGCTCCACCTCGACGAGCGCCCCCCGCTCCACGCCGTCTCCGGCGACATAGTCGAACCCCTGGTCGACCGCCCGCGCGGTGACCAGCGGATGCACCCGTGCGATCACGACCGGGTCGTGAAGTCGACCACGACCGGCACCCCCTCGAGGCCGAGCCGCCGCCGGAGCTGGTTCTCGACGAAGAAGCCGTAGTCACGGTTCACGAGCTTGCGGTCGTTCGTGACGATCCGGAACCGCGGCGGCCGCGTCCGGTACTGGGTCGCATACAGCAGGTTCAGCCGGCGCCGGCCCTGCCGCGGCGCGTCGCGCATCGCCCCGATCTCGGCCATCGCCCGGTTGAGCTGGCCGGTGGAGACGCGGGAGGTGTAGCGCCCGAACAGCTCCTCGACGGCGTCGAGCAGCCTGTCCACGTTGCGGCCGGTGACCGAGGACGACGTGACGATCGCCGGCCGCTGGCGCAGCTTCCCGCCCAGACGCTCCGCGACGTCCTCGACGGTGGTATTGGCGATGTCCCACTTGGAGAGGACGACGATGGTGGCGCAGCCCGCCCTGCGGGCGACGTCGGCGACCGCGAGGTCGCCCTCGACCAGGCCGTCGGACGAGTCGATCAGGACGAGCGCGACGTCCGCCCGGTCGGCGGCCGCCAGGGCGCGCACCTCGCTGTAGTACTCGATGCCCTGGCGGTGACGGCGCTTGCGGCGCAGGCCGGCGGTGTCGATCAGCCGGAACCGCTGGTCGCCGCGCACGAACGGCGTGTCGATGGCGTCGCGGGTCGTTCCCGGACGCTCGGAGACGATCACGCGCGGGCGGCCGAGGATCGCGTTCACGAGCGAGGACTTGCCGACGTTCGGCCGGCCCAGGATGGCCACGGCGATCTCGTCGGCGCCGTCGTCGGCCGGGCGGCCGCCGCCCTCGACCGCGTCCAGCCGCTCGACGATCGCGTCGAGCAGCTCGCCGGTGCCGCGGCCGTGCAGGGCGGAGACCGGGATGGGCTCGCCCAGCCCGAGCCGGTGCAGCTCGAGCGCCGCCGGCTCGTGGGCGGCGTCGTCGATCTTGTTGGCGACGACGACCACCGGCCGGTGCGACCGGCGCAGGATCTGCGCGATCTCCTCATCGCCCGCCGCCAGGCCGGCCCGGGCGTCGATCACCGCGGCGACGACGTCGGCCTCCTCGACCGCCATCCGCGCCTGGGCGGCCACCTGGGCCTGCATCGGCGAGTCGTCGCCGACGTCGAGGCCGCCCGTGTCGATGAGGACGAACGTCCGCCCCCGCCACTCGCATACGAGCTCGTTGCGGTCGCGCGTGACACCGGGCTGCTCGTCGACAACCGCGTGGCGGGACGAGGTGAGCCGGTTCACGAGGGTCGACTTGCCCGCGTTCGGGAACCCGACCACGGCGACGACGCCGACGCGCGGTGCCTCGTCGCTCATCGCGCCCGCTCGTACAGGGTGCGGATCTCGGCCATGAGCTCGTCGGCCGTCTCCCGGTAGGCCTGCGCCGGGCGGCGGTCGCCGCGGTCGTACCGGCGCGGCGGCCCGAAGCTGATGTCGACGCGGCGGCCCGGCCGCCACTCGCCCGTGCCGCGGATGGCGACGGGGATGACCGGCGCGTCCTCGACGACGGCGCAGCGGCCGGCGCCCGCCTTCGCCCCCTCGAGCTCGGCCTGGCGGTGGCCCTGGATGAAGATCCCGACCACGCCCCCGCCCTCGATCGTCTCGTGCACGATCCGCAGCGCGTCGCGGTCGGGCTCGCCGCGGCGGACGGGGAAGCCGCCGCCCCAGGCGAGGATGCGCCCGAACACGGGGATGTGGAAGAGCTCGCTCTTGGCCATGTAGCGGATGCTGCGCGGCTGCACCTGGCCCAGGGCGGGGATGTCCCACCACGACTCGTGGTTCGAGACGAACACGCACGCCCCCGCCGCCGGGACGTGCTCGCCCCCGCGCACCCGTGGCCGCAGCAGCACGCGCACGACCCCGCTGAAGAGGCGCCGAAGCCACACCCAGGCGCGGTCGTAGCCCGCCATCTCGGGGCTGCTCACGCCGCCGCCTCGACCAGCCGGACGATCGCGTCCATCGTCTCGGACACCGTGAGGCCGGAGGTGTCGATGACGTGGGCGTCCGCTGCCGGCGCGAGCTGCTCGGCGTCGCCGCGGTCGCGGGCGGCGATCGTGCGCCCGACGTCGTCGGCGGCGAGTCCGAGGTCGGCCGCTCGGCGGGCGGCACGGGCCTCGAGCGAGGCGGTCAGATAGACCTTGACGTCGGCGTCGGGGCACACCCGGGTGCCCGTGTCGCGCCCCTCGAGCACCGCGTCGTGGGCCAGCGCGCGCTGGCGCTCGCGCATCCGCGCCCGCACCTGGGGATGGCGGGAGACGGCGCTCACGCGGGCGGAGACCGCCTCGCCCCGCAGGTCGACCTGCGCGGACGGGGCGACGCCGACGAGCGCCGCGAGCGAGTCGCCGTCGTCGGGGTCGACGCCGCGCTCCATCGCCGCGGCGGTCAGCTCCCGGTACATCAGGCCGGTGTCGACGTAGCGGTAGCCGAGCCGTTCGGCGACCGCCCGGGCGACGGTGCTCTTGCCCGCGCCGGCGGGGCCGTCGATGGTGATCACCACCGCCCCTCCGACCCGCCAGAAGGGGTCTGACCCCGTTTGGCGGGGGTCATCCCGTCACCCCCGCGAGCCGCTCCGGGAAGTCGGGGAAGCTCACGCCCAGCGCGTCCGAGCCGTGCACGTCGACGCCGTGCTGCGAGCAGACGCCGGCCACGGCGCCCAGCATCGCCACCCGGTGGTCGCCGGCGGCGTCGACGCTCCCGCCCCGCAGCCGCGCCGGCACCCCGCGGATGCGGAAGCCGTCCTCGAGCGCGTCGACGTGGCCGCCCACCGCGTTCAGCGCCTCGACGACCGTCGCGATCCGGTCGGACTCCTTCACCCGCAGCTCGCCCGCGCCGCGGATCATCGTCACACCGCGCGCGAAGCAGGCCAGCAGCGCCACCAGCGGCAGCTCGTCGATCAGGGCCGGCACCAGCTCGGGCTCGATCTCGGTGGCGACCAGCTCGGCCGGGCGCACCTCGATGTCGGCCACCGGCTCGGCGCCGGCCAGGCGGCGGTTGAAGAGCCCGACTCGCGCGCCCATCCGCTCCATGACCGTGAGCAGGCCGGTACGGGTCGGGTTGATGCCGACGCCGCGCAGCGTCAGCCCCGATCCCTGCACGATCGTGGCCGCGACGACGAAGGGCGCCGCCGAGGAGAAGTCGCCCGGCACCCGCACCTCGTCCAGCTCGAGCCGCGTCACGGGCGAGACCGCCACCCGGCCCGGGCGGCGGTCGACCGGCACGCCCGCGTCACGCAGCATGCGCTCGGTGTGGTCGCGGGTCGGCACCGGCTCCTCGACGACCGTCATCCCCCGCTCGGCGAAGAGGCCGGCGAAGAGGACGCACGACTTGACCTGGGCGGAGGCGACCGGGAGGCGGTAGGTGACCGGCGCGACCTGCCCGCTCACCCGCATCCGCACCGGCGGGCAGCCGTCGGTGGTCTCGAGGGCGACGCCCATCTGCGCCAGCGGGCCGGCGATGCGGCCCATCGGACGGCGGCGGATGCTGGCGTCGCCGTCGAGCACGAACTCGCCCATCTGGCCGGCCAGGATCCCGGGCAGAAGCCGCATCAGGGTGCCCGCGTTCTCGACGTCGATCCGGCCCTCCGGCGCCTGCAGGCCGCGCAGGCCGACGCCGTGGACGAGCAGGACGTCGTCATCGGGCCGCTCGATCTTGACGCCGAGCGACCCCATCGCGGCGACCGTGGCCAGGGTGTCGGCCGACGCGCCGAACCCGTGCACCGTGACCGGCCCGTCGCACAGCGACGCCACCATCACCGCCCGGTGGCTGATCGACTTGTCGCCGGGGACGGTCAGCTCGCCCGAGATCGCGCCCGCGGGCGAGAAGCGCGCGTCGACGGCGCTCACGGCTCGACCGCCGCGGTCGCCACCGCGCCGTAGCCCTGCGCGTCCAGCAGCTCGACCGCCCGCTCGGCCTGGGCGGCTCCGGCCACCAGGACGACCACGGTCCCGCCGACGTCCGCGGACATGTGGTGCAGCTCGAAGTCCTCGATGTTGATCCCCTCGGCGCCGAGCGCCTGCGTGATGCCCGACAGCACGCCCGGCCGGTCGGGCACGTGGACGCGCACGCGGTAGAGCTCCTCGGGCACCGCCGGGTAGGACGCCTGCAGCAGCCGGCGGCGGTTGCCGGCCGCCTCGGCCACCCACCGGGCCACGAACCCCGCGTCGTCGCGCTCGAGCGCCCGGGTGAGCTCGTCGATCCGGCGGCTGTGCTCGCGCAGGCCGTCGAGCAGCGCGTCGCGGTTGTCGAGGAAGATGTCGACCCAGATGCGGGCGTTCGCGCCCGCGACCCGGGTCATGTCGCGGAAGGAGCCGCCGACGGCGGCCAGCGGGTCGTGGCCGTCGACGCGGCCGGCCCCGGCCTGGTTCATGAGCACGTTCGCGATCGCGTGCGGCAGGTGGCTCGTGAGGGCGACCAGGCGGTCGTGCGCGTCGGGGTCGATTGCGACCGGGCGCGCGCCCAGCCCGGCGACGAAGGCGTGCAGACGGCGGTGGCAGACCGGATCGGTGGCCGCGACCGGGGTCAGGAACCAGGTCGCGCCCGCGAACATGTCGGCGCGGGCGTTGCGCACGCCGCGCGCCTCCGACCCGCATACGGGGTGGCCGCCGACGAAGCGGCCGCTGCGGCCGGCCGCGGCCATGAGCCGGGCCTTGGTGGAGCCGACGTCCGAGACGGCGCAGCCGTCGGGCCGGTCGCCTCGAGCGTGCGGGCGACGAGCTCGGGCAGGCGGGCGACCGGCCCGCAGACGACGGCGATGTCCGCGTCGGCGACGGCGCCCTCGAGCGACCCGGCGACGCTGGCCGCGGCGCCCGTCTCGAGCCCGGCCGCGGCGGCGTCCGGATCGGGATCGAACGCCACCACCTCGTCCCCGCGCCCCGCGGCGGCGAGGCCGACCGAGCCGCCGATCAGGCCGAGGCCCACGACGGCGACGCGCATCAGGTCACTCCTCCCGAGGCGGGCCGCTCCTCGCCGCGCATGAGCTCGGCCAGCCGGAAGGCCAGGTCGAGCGACTGGCGCGCGTTCAGACGGGGGTCGCAGAGGGTGTGGTAGCGGACGCTCAGGTGATCCTCGAGCACGGCCTCGGCCCCGCCCAGGCACTCGGTCACGTCCTCGCCGGTGAACTCGAGGTGGATCGCCGCCCGGCCAGACGTCGCACTCGCGGCAGGCGGCGAAGAAGCCGCCGATCTCGGCCATGATGTCCTCGAACCGGCGCGTCTTGACGCCGCCGGCCGTGCGGAACGCGTTCGCGTGCATCGGGTCGCATGCCCACACCACCGGGTGCCCGGCGTCGGTGACCGCCCGGATGATCGGCGGCAGCGCCTCGGCGACCCGATCCGCGCCCATGCGGCAGATCAGCGTCAGCCGCCCCGGCGCGCGGTCGGGGTCGAGCCGGTCGCACAGGTCGAGCACCTCGGCAGGCCGTGGCGCTCGGGCCGATCTTGCAGCCGAGCGGGTTGCCCACGCCGGCGAAGAACTCGGCGTGTGCGCCGTCGGCGGCGCGGGTGCGCTCGCCCACCCACAGCATGTGGGCCGAGCAGTCGTACCAGCGGCCGGTGAGCGAGTCGCGCCGGGTGAGCGCCTCCTCGTAGTCGAGCAGCAGCCCCTCGTGGCTCGTCCACACGTCCACCTCGTGCAGGCGCCGCTCGCGCTCGAGGTCGATCCCGCACGCTGCCATGAACGCGAGCGCGCGCTCGATCTCCGAGGCGATCCGCTCGTACCGCCGACCCTCCGGCGAGCTGGCGACGAACTCCTGGTTCCAGAGATGCACCTTGCGTCAGGTCGGCGAACCCGCCCTTCGTGAACGCGCGCAGCAGGTTGAGCGTCGCCGCCGACTGGTGGTAGCCCTGCACCATCCGCTCCGGGTCGGGCGTGCGGGCGGCGAGCGTCGGCGCGTCGTCGTGCACCATGTGGCCGCGGAAGCTCGGGCAGCTCGACGCCGTCGACCAGCTCGACCGGCGAGGAGCGGGGCTTCACGAACTGGCCGGCGATCCGGCCGACCTTGACCACGGGCAGCATCGCGCCGTACGTCAGCACCGCCGCCATCTGCAGCATGATCTTCAGCTTCTCGCGGATGGTCACCGCGGAGAAGTCGCCGAACGACTCGGCGCAGTCGCCGGCCTGGAGCAGGAACCCGCGGCCCGCGGCGACCTCGGCCAGCGCCGCCTGGAGGTTGCGGGCCTCGCCGGCGAAGACGAGCGGCGGCATCCCCAGCAGGCGCTCGCGCGCATCGCGGGCGTCCTCGGCGTCGGGCCACTCCGGCTGCTGCTCGGCCGGGATCGCCCGCCAGGACGACGGGGACCACGTTTCGGGTGGGGCTGCCATCTCGCCCGCATCCTACCGATGCGTATCGGGGCGAAGGCCGCAGCGGCGTTGGCTACAGTGGCCGCGCACATGACCCGCGTCTTCTCCGGCATCCAGCCCACCGGGCAGAAGCATCTCGGCAACTACATCGGGGCGATCCGCCACTACGTCACCGACCAGGATCTGGGCGAGGCCTTCTACTGCGTCGTCGACCTGCACTCGATCTCGGTCGGCTACGACCGCGACACGCTGGCCGAGAACACGCTCGACACCGCCGCGACGCTGCTCGCCGCCGGCCTCGAGCCCGACCGCTGCACCCTGTTCGTGCAGAGCCACGTCCCCGCCCACACCGAGGGCGCGTGGCTGCTCGGCGCCGTGGCGACGTTCGGGGAGCTCTCGCGGATGACCCAGTTCAAGGACAAGAGCGAGGGCCGCGAGTCGGTCAGCTCAGACCTCTTCACCTACCCGGTGCTGCAGGCGGCCGACATCCTCCTCTACCACACCGACCGGGTGCCGGTGGGCGACGACCAGCGCCAGCACCTCGAGCTCGCCCGCAACATCGCCCAGCGCTTCAACAGCCGCTTCGGCGAGACGCTGCGGCTGCCCGAGGCGGCCATCCCCAGCACCGGCGGCCGGGTCATGGACCTGCAGGACCCGACCCGCAAGATGTCGACGACCGGCGGCACGCCCCAGGGCACCGTGCTCGTGATGGACCCGCCCGACGTCGTCGCGAAGAAGGTGCGCTCCGCCGTCACCGACTCGGGCCGCGAGGTGCGCCGGGGCGAGGGCAAGGACGGGATCGCGAACCTGATCGAGATCGTCGCCGTGGCGACCGGCCGCAGCGCGGAGGAGGTCGAGGCCGCCTACGACGGCGCCGGCTACGGCCAGTTCAAGACCGACGTCGCCGATGCCGTGGTCGAGTACCTACGGCCGGTGCGGGAGCGCTACCTCGAGCTGCGGGCCGACCCGGCCCACCTGTGGGCGGTGCTCGCGGCCGGCGCCGAGCGGGCACGGGCGGTGTCGGGCGAGACCGATCATGCTCATCAAGGAGCGGATGGGCTTCGTCGGGTCGACGGCCTGAACCGGCTGAGGGCCCATGCCGGCCGACCCTCTTAGCCGGCCGCGAGCACCTCGGCGGCCGCCCGCTCCCCCGCCCGCGCCGCGCCCTCCATGAAGCTCGGCAGCGCGGACGCCTCGGCGCCCGCGTAGTGCACCCGCCCGTCCGGCTCGCCCAGCCGGCCGCCCCACGCGGCCAGCTCGCCGGGGGCGAAGATCAGGTAGCTGCGCCGGTAGGACACCCGCACGACCCGCTCCAGCCGGGCGCCGAAGCACGCGCGGACGGCCTCGGCGACCGCCCGATCGGCGATCGCCGGCGGCTGCCGCAACACCCAGCCCGCCGGCGTCGAGCCGACGAAGCTCCCCAGCGTCCGCGGGCCGTGGCGGTACGTGTAGCCGATGACCGAGTCGGTGATGACCGCCGCCGGCGCGTCGTCCGGCAGGTCGTCGGCGAGGATGAAGAGCGACTTCACCGCGACGCCGTAGCGGCCCGTCGGGGTCGGCCGCAGGCCACGGATGCGCGCCCGCGCGTGCAGCGGCACGGCGATGACGGCCCGCCGGGCCCGGATCGGCGGGCCGCCCGGCGCGTCGACCGCGACGCCGTCCGGGGTCGTGCGCACGGCTCCGGCCCGCCGGCCTCGGAGCACCCGCGTCGCCCACGCCCGCCGCGATCCGCTCGGCGAACCCGCCCGCGCCGTCGGCGAAGCGCAGCTCCGACCCGTCGCCCGCGCCGCTTCGGGCGGCGTGCTTCACCGCCAGGGCACGAAGCGACATCAGCCGCAGCGGCACCGTCGAGGCGGTGATCGCGATCGCGGTCTCACACACCGCCCGCTCGTGGGCAGACGCGCCCTCGGCCGTCAGCCAATCCGCGACGGTGAGGACGTCGTCGGCGGGCCCGGGATCGGCACCGAGCCGATCCAGCTCGTCGCCGAGGCGCAGGTAGGCGCCGTCGGCGCGCGCAAACGCGCGGCCGCCGACGTGCCACGTGACCGGCGCCGGGCCGTGGTCGCCCCAGCCGACCTCGGAGTCGCGCAGATCGGCGCCGACCTCGCCCGCGACCCGAAGCAGCGTCTCGTTCACGAGGTCGACCGCCTCTCCCCCGGCCTCGAAGCGCACCCCCGCCGCGGCCGGCGTCCACACCCGGCCGCCCACCCGGCCGGACGCTTCCAGCACGACCACATCGGCCCCCTCGGCGTGGAGACGGTGAGCGGCGACGAGGCCCGAGAGGCCGGCGCCGACGACGACCGCGTCATGCATCGCGCAGCGCCTCCACCTCGGCATCGGTCAGCTCGCGCCACTGCCCGGGCGCGAGCTCACCCAGCTCCAGGCCGGCATATCCGGAGCGGTGCAGCCCCCGGGCCGGGTGTCCGACCGCGGCCAGCATCCGCCGCACCTGGCGGTTGCGGCCCTCGTGGATCGTGATCTCGACGCGGCCGGGGCCCGCCAGGCGGGCGTCTGCCGGCGCCGTGGGGCCGTCGTCCAGCTCGACCCCGCGGCGCAGGCGGGCGAGCACGGGCTCGCCCGGGTCGGCGGCGACGCGGGCCACGTACGTCTTGCGGACGCCGTGGCGCGGATGCATCAGCCGGTCGGCCAGGGCGCCGTCGTTGGTGAGCAGGAGCAGCCCCGGTCGTCTCGCGGTCGAGCCGGCCGACCGGGAAGAGCCGCACGTGGGCCGGCACGAGGTCGAGGACGGTCCGGCGGCCCTGGGGATCGCTCGCGGTCGTGACGACGCCGGCCGGCTTGTGCAGGAGGACGACCGTCGTCGCCTGGACCTGCACCGGACGGCCGTCGACGCGCACATCGTCGCTCTCCGACACCAGCGTGCCCAGCTCCGCGGCGGCCCCGTTCACGGTCACCCTGCCGGCGCGGATGACCTCGTCGGCGGCTCGCCGCGAGCCGACTCCCGTGGACGCGAGGTAGCGGTTAAGCCTGACCGGCACGCTGGTCGGCCACCACGTGCAGCCGCGCCCGCAGCGCCTCGTGATCGGCGTCCGGCAGGTCGAAGTCGCCCAGGCCGGGCAGGCTCGCCGAGTCCCTCCTCGAGGCCGAACGCGCGCTCGAAGAGCTCTGTCGTGCGGTACAGCACCGGCTGTCCCGCGGTGTCGCCGCGACCCGACTCCTCGATCAGGCCGCGCTCGAGCAGGCCGGCCACGGCCGAGTCGGCCGCGACGCCGCGGATGCGCGCGATCTCGGGCCGAGACACCGGCCCCAGATAGGCGACGACGGCGAGCGTCTCGGTCGCGGCCTGGCTCAGCGGCCGCGTCTGGGCACGGTTGACCAGGCGCGCGCATGCCGCCGCCGTCGCCGCCGAGGCGCGGAACCCGTAGCCGCCGACGACCCGCTCGAGCACGACGCCCGAGCGGCCCTCGCCGTAGCGGTCGCCGAGCGCGTCGAGGGCGCGCTCGACCCGGGCCGCCGGCGCCTCGGTCAGCGCCGTCAGCTCGCGCACGGAGAGCGGCTCGGAGGCGACGAAGAGCAGCGCCTCGACGGTGTGCGTCAGCTCGGCCATCAGGCGATGGCCCGCTCGCCGCCCGGCACGCCGCGGCGGGTGACCCGGATCGGGCCGAACACGGCGGCCTGCTCGGGAACGATCTCGCCGCTCTTGTACAGCTCGAGCACGGCCAGGAACGCCGCGGCCTGGGACGAGCCGGTCGAGCCCGGCCACGGCCTCGTCGAAGGCGAACGCGCGCCGCTCGCGCAGGAGCTTTCGGAATTCGGCCAGGAAGTGGCGTCACGGGCACGAGCCGGCGGCGGACGACGGAGAGGTCGATCTCGGGCGGCGGCTCGAGCAGCCGGCCGACGGCCGCGTGCAGCGCCCACGGGTCTTCCGAGAACGGCACCACCTCGGGCTCCGGCCTCGGCGCCAGCGGCGCCGGCCCGGCCCGGAAGACGCGCTGCTCGGCGCCGGCCCGGTCGGTCAGCCAGCGGGCGGCCGCGGCGAAGCGGCGGTACTGGAGCAGCCGCGCCAGCAGCTCCGCCTCGGCCTGCTCGGCGGTGAACGGCTCCTCCTCGTCCTCCTCGCCCGGGAACAGCAGGCGCACCTTGATCTCGAGCAGGGCGGCGATCAGCACGAGGAACTCGCTGGCCGACTCCAGGTCGAGGACGCCGTCGTCGTAGGCGTGCTCGACGTAGGCGACGACGACCTCGGCGATGGGGAGCTCCGCGAGCTCGATCTCCTCGCGCATGACGAGCGCCAGGAGCAGGTCGAACGGCCCCTGGAACACGTCCAGGTCGAGCATCAGGTCGGAGACGGTCACGGAACGGCTCATTGTAGGGACATGCCCGGATGCCCTCTGCCTCGGCCGGATCGTACCGCGGCCCCTAGACGAGCGCGGCCGCGCCGAGCAGCGCCCGGGCCTCGGCCAGGAAGTCGCCGTCGGGGCGGACGCGGAAGCCGGGCCCGAGCCGCAGCATCTTCGGCCCCGCCGACGTGTGCACCTCGAGCTCCACCGGCGCCTGGCCGGGGTACTCGCCGATCAGCGTCTTCAGCTCGTCCATCACCCCCGCGGCGACGATGCGGGCGTCGACGCGCAGCCGCACGACCTCCTGATCGGGGACGGCCTCGAACGGGATCACCTCGAGCGCGAGCAGCTGCACCTTGCCCTCGGAGCGGCGGTCGACCCGGCTCTTCACGAGCACGACGGCGTCGGGCCGCAGCGTCGGCCGGCACAGCTCCCACGTGCTCGCGAACACCACCACCTCGGCCGTCGCGGTCACGTCGTCGAGCTCCGCGACCGCCATCTGGTCGCCCTTCTTCGTGAGCAGCTGGCGCAGGCCGGAGACGATGCCGCCGACCGTGACCACCTTGCCGTCGGGCAGATCCTCGATGGCCTTCAGCGGGACGTCGACCTTGCGCGCGAGCTGGTCGCGGAGGGGCGCCAGGGGATGGCT
Organism: uncultured Actinomycetes bacterium; assembly: GCA_963746115.1. Taxonomy (GTDB): domain Bacteria; phylum Actinomycetota; class Thermoleophilia; order Gaiellales; family JAICJC01; genus JAICJC01. The sequence goes on from CAVVAA010000001.1 coordinate 414,224, forward strand.
CGAGACGTACAGCCCGAGCACCTCCTTCTCTCGCCGCAGCAGCTCGTCGCGCGGCCACTCCTCCCCCAGCACCGGCTGATGGCTGCGCGAGATCGGGCCCGAGCCGTTCGTGCCGTCACCCTCGAGGTCGAAGATCGAGCCCTGGCCGACCATGGCGTCGGCCTGCGTCTTCTGCCCGTTTGCGAGCGCCCGCTCGAGCACCTCCATCATGCCCTGGCGGGTCGCTCCGGTGGAGTCGAGGGCGCCGCAGGCGATCAGGCTCTCGAGCATGCCCCGGTTCGTGACCGCCATATCGACCCGCTCGCAGAAGTCCCAGATCGACTCGACCGGCCGGTCGTCGCGCGCGGCCATGATCGCCCGCACGGCGCCGTCGCCGACGCGCTTCACGGCGGAGAGCCCGAAGCGGATCTTGCCGTCGACCACGGTGAAGTCGGAACGGCTCGTGTTCACGTCCGGCGGCAGCACCTCGAGGCCCATGTCGGCGCACTCCGTCACGTAGAACGGCACCCGGTCCTTGGTGGACATCACCGACGAGATCAGCGCCGCCATGTACTCGGCCGGGTAGTTCGCGCGCAGGTAGGCGGTGCGGTAGGCGATGAGCGCGTAGCAGGCGGCGTGGGCCTTGTTGAAGGCGTAGTCGGCCGCGACCTCGATCTTCGCCCACAGCGACCGGCCGACGGCCTCGGAGGCGCCGTTTCCGGCGCAGCCCTCGATGAACTTCTCCTTCAGCGAGGCCATCAGGGCCGCCACCTTCTTGCCGATCGCCTTGCGCAGATCGTCCGCCTCGGCGGGCGTGAACCCGGCCACCGCCTTGGCGATCTCCATGAACTGCTCCTGGTAGATGCAGATCCCGTGGGTGCTCTCGAGCAGGGACCGCAGGCGCTCGTCCTCGTACTTCACCCGGCTCGGGTCGGCCTTGTTGCGGGCGTAGTCGGGGATGAACTGCATCGGCCCCGGCCGGTAGAGCGCGTTCAGGGCGATCAGGTCTTCGAACTCGGTCGGCTTCACCTGACGCAGGGCGTCGCGCATGCCGGACGACTCGAACTGGAACACCCCAGTCGCCTCGCCGCGGGCCATCATCTCGTAGGTCTTGCGGTCGTCGAGCGGCAGCGCGTCCATGTCGAGGCGGACGCCGGTGGACTGCTCGATGACCTCGATGGCGCGGTCGATCACGTCGAGGTTGCGCAGGCCCAGGAAGTCCATCTTGAGCAGGCCGAGCGCCTCGACGTCGCCCATCGAGAACTGGGTCACGACCTCGGAGTCGGTGCCCTTCTGCTGCAGCGGCAGGTACTCGGTCAGTGGGCGGTCGCCGATCACGACCGCCGCGGCGTGGATCGAGTCGTTGCGGACGACGCCCTCGAGCGGCGAGGGCCATGTCGACGATCTTCTTGGTCGTCTCGTCGCTGTCGTAGGAGCGGCGCAGCTCGGCGCCCGGCTTCATGCACGCCTCGAAGGTGATCTTGGGCACCTCGGGCACGAGCTTGGCGATCCGGTCGACGACGCCGTAGGGGATGCCCATCACCCGGCCGGCGTCCTTGATCGCCGCCTTGGGCTGCATCTTGCCGAACGTGATGATCTGGGCGACGTTGCGGCGGCCGTACTTCTCGGCGACGTAGTTGATGACGCGCTCGCGGCCGGCCACGGCGAAGTCGACGTCGACGTCCGGCATGCGACTTGCGGCCCGGGTTCAGGAAGCGCTCGAAGAGGAGCGAGTAGCGCATCGGGTCGAGGTCGGTGATGCGCAGGCAGTAGGCGACGAGCGAGCCGGCCGCCGAGCCGCGCCCCGGGCCGACGGACACGCCGTCGGCGCGGGCGAAGCGGATGAAGTCCCAGACGATCAGGAAGTAGTCGGGGAAGCCCATCTCCTCGATGGTCTTGAGCTCGAACTCGAGCCGGCGGCGCAGCTCCGGGCGTCTCGGCGCCGTAGCGCTCGCGCAGGCCGGCCTCGGCCAGCTCGCGCAGGTAGGCCGGCGCGGTCTTGCCGTCGGGGACGTCGAACTTCGGCAGGTGCAGCGTGTCGAGGTCGATCTCGGCGTTGCAGCGCTCGGCGATCTCGACCGTGCGGCGCAGCATGTCCTCGCCCCACGGCTGCGCCATCAGCGCGTACATCTCCTGCGGGCTCTTCAGGTAGAAGCCGTGGTTCGAGAACCGGAACCGGTTCGGGTTGTCGAGCGTGTCGTTCGTCTGGATGCAGAGGAGCGCCTCGTGCGGGATGGCGTCGGCGGCCGTCAGGTAGTGGACGTCGCCGGTGCCGACGAGCGGCAGCCCGCGTCGGTCGGCGAGGGCGGCCAGGCGCGGGTTGATCTGCGTCTGGATGTCGATCCCGCCGTCCTGCAGCTCGACGTAGACGTGGTCGCGCCCGAAGATGTCGGCGAGCCGCTCGAGCTCGCTGCGGGCGAGGCCGTCGTCGCCCTCGACGAGCGCCTTGCACACGCGGCCGGAAAGGCACCCCGAGAGGGCGATGATGCCGTCGGAGTGCGCCGCCAGCTGGGCGAGGTCGACCCGGGGCCGGTACCAGTAGCCGTCCAGGTAGGCGGACGAGACGAGCCGCACGAGGTTGTGGTAGCCCGCCGTCGTCTCGGCGAGCAGGGTGAGGTGGGCGCGGCGCTCCTTCTGGACGCGGGTCGCGTGGTCGTCGACCACGTACATCTCGCAGCCCAGGATCGACTTCATGCCGGCCTTGCCGGCGGCGCGCGTGAGCTCGACGGCACCCGCCATCGAGCCGTGGTCGGTGAGCCCCACCGCGGGCATCCCCAGCTCGGCCGCACGCGCCACGAGCGGGCCGATCCGGCACGCACCGTCGAGGATCGAGTACTCGCTGTGGACGTGCAGATGGACGTACGGCGGGGACTCGGGCACGGGGTAGCCAGTCTATCGAGCGGGGGCGACGGAGCCGGGCCGCGGCGGGACGGGCGGCCGGCGTCTCGCACCGGCCGCCCGACGCCGCAGGTTCAGTCCTCGCCGTCGGCGCCGTTGTGGCGCCGGGCGATCACGGTCGCACCCGCGATGGCGGCGGCTGCGCCGCCCACCAGCGGGATCATGCGCCGGCGTCGTGCCGGCCGGCTGCGCTCGCGCGCGGTTCTCATCATTGCGTTGGCCTTGCGGCGCACCGCACGCTTGGCAACCCGGCTGCCCACGACGTATGTCGCGTATCCGATCGCTGCTTTTCGCTTGTTGAGCATCCCGCCATGGTACCCATTCGCGTCATTTCCGAATACCACGATCCGGCGAGTCTCGCCGCCGCGGCCGGCTGCCGATGATGCGGGCATGAACCCGAACGACACCGCCACGACGGAGCTCACGGTCGACGAGCGGTTCGTGGACGACTGGATCCGGTTCGGGATCTCGGAGCTCGAGGCCTACCTGGGCAAGCACGCCCGGTTCGACGCCTACTGCCGGCGTCGCGACGTCGGCCGACGGCTAGCGCGCTCCGCCGGCGACCACGGGCAGCGAGAGCTTGCGCGTCTTGCGCTCCGGCCGCACCATGCCCGCGGCGATCCAGGCGTCGATCTCGGCGAACAGCTCGTCGACGAGGGCGGACTGGGTGACCTTGCGCAAGACCTCGCCGTGCGCGTAGATGAAGCCGGCGTCGCGGCCGCCGGCGATGCCGAAGTCGGCGTCGCCCGCCTCACCCGGGCCGTTCACGGCGCAGCCCATCACCGCCACCTCGAAGACCTCGTCGTAGCCGGCCAGGCGCTCCTCCACCCGTTCGGCCAGGTCGAGCACGTCGACGTTCGTGCGCCCGCACGACGGGCAGGCGATCATGACCGGTCCCTTGTGGCGCAGGCCGAGGACGCGCAGGATCTCCCAGGCGACCTTGACCTCCTGCACCGGGTCGGCGGTCAGGGACACCCGGAGCGTGTCGCCGATCCCGTCGACGAGCAGCGAGCCCATTCCGATCGCGCTCTTGACCGTGCCGGTGAACGGCGGGCCGGCCTCGGTCACGCCGAGGTGGAGCGGGTAGGGCACCTTCTCGGACAGCCGCCGGTAGGCCTGGATCATCACGGGCACCGACGAGCTCTTGACCGAGATCTTGAAGTCGCGGTAGTCGAGCTTCTCGAGCAGCCGCACCTCCTCGAGCGCCGCCTCGACGAGCGCGCCCGGCGGGTCGGCCGTGGCGTACTGGCGCAGGTGGTCGGGCAGCGACCCCGAGTTGGCGCCGATCCGCATCGGGATGCCCGCCGCCTTGGCCCGCGAGACGACCTGCTCGACCTTCTCCGGGCCACCGATGTTCCCGGGATTGATCCGGACGGCGGCGACGCCGGCGTCGATCGCGCGCAGCGCCAGCGAGGCGTTGAAGTGGATGTCGGCGATGATCGGCAGCGGCGAGCCGGCCACGATCGCCGGCAGCGCGTCGGCGTCGGCTCGGCCGGGGACGGCGACGCGGGCGAGCTCGCAGCCCGCGTCCGCCAGGCGCCGGATCTGGCCGACCGTCGCGTCGACGTCGTGCGTCTCGGTGAGCGTCATCGACTGGACGACGACCGGCGAGCCGCCGCCGATCGGGACTCCACCCACCCTGATCCGTACACGCGAGGCCATCAGCCGTGAGGATACCGCCGCTCCGCCGTGCACGGCCGCGTTCGGGGTCAGACCCGGCCGCCGGGGACAGTCCCCTCTGCCCTAGTGGGGTTGCGTGTTCAGGATGCTCGAGAGGTCGTTCTGGAGGCCGACCACGAAGAGCAGCGCCATCAGCATGATCCCGAGCACCGAGACGCGCTCGAACACCGCGCGCGACACCATCCGGCCGCGGATCCGCTCGAGCGCGATCATCAGGATGTGGCCGCCGTCCAGGGGCAGGAACGGCAGCAGGTTGAAGATCGCGAGCGAGAGCGAGATGAAGGCCAGGAGCACCAGGTAGTCGGTGGCGCCGGCCTGCTCCGCCTGTGCTGAGACGCGCACGATGCCGACGGTCGAGTGCAGCTGGGAGCGCCCGCTCGGCGTGACGACGTCTGCCAGGGCGCCCACCGTGCCGGTCGTGAGCGTCCACATCTCCGAGGCGGCGAACGTCGGCGCGTGCACGACCGAGTACGGCCGGTTCACCGTCCCGAACTGGAAGCCGAGCCGGTAGGCGCCGTCGATCACCTCGCTGCGCTGCGTCCGCAGCGCCAGCCGGTGGCCGTCGCGCACGACGACCAGCGAGACCTGGCCGCCCTTGCTGTCGGCGATCGCGGTGCGGATCCCGTTCACGCCGGAGTGGTGGCCGTTCACCGACACGACCCGATCGCCGGCCCGCAGGCCCGTCGCCGCGGCGGGCGACTTCGCGAGCACGCTCTGCACCACGGGCGTCGCGACCGGCAGGCCGTAGAGCGCGACGGCGGTCAGGATGGCGAAGCACGCGATCACGTTCGCCATCGGCCCCGCGGCGATCACGATCAGGCGGCGGATGCGGGAGCAGCGCCAGTACGCGTCGGGATCGAGGTTCTGGTCAAGCCGCTCGAGGCTCTTGAGCACCCGCCGCCGCTCGACGGGGGAGAGCCCCTCGGCGGCCTCGACCTCGGCCGCCAGGCGGCCGCCCGCGGCGCGCGCGTCGTCGTACCGGTTCTGGTCGAGGGCGCGCTGGATGTCGGCCAGCTCGGCTGCGAGCCGCGTCGCCGCGACCTCGTCGACCTCGGGGGCGTTCCCGAGCACGTCCTCCACGTCGTAGAGGTCGCCAGACTCCGGCCGCAGCATGCCCGGGATCTTCACGAAGCCGCCCAGCGGGATGGCGCCGATGCCGTACTCGGTCCCCCGCCACGTGCGCTTCACGATCGCCGGCGGGAAGCCGAGGTAGAAGCGCAGGGCGCGCATCCCGGTCGCCTTGGCGGCGCTGAAGTGGCCGAGCTCGTGGATCGCGACGAGGAGGAGCAGGCCGACGATGGCGACGAGGACGCTCACGCGGCCGTCCTCACTGCGTCGCGGACGGCGGCGCGGGCACGGGCGTCGGCCTCCTCGAGCTGGCCCAGCGATGCGAGCGGCTCGGCGGGGACTTCGTCCAGCGCCCGCTCGACCAGGGCGGCGATGTCGAGGAACCCGATCTCCCCGTCCAGGAACGACGCCACCGCCGCCTCGTTGGCGGCGTTCAGAACGCACGGCGCGGTGCCGCCCTCGCGCCCGGCGGCCCGCGCCAGCGCGAGGCAGCGGAACGTGGCCAGGTCGGGCGGCTCGAAGTCGAGCCGGAGCGGCGCCGTCAGGTCGAGCGTCGGCACGGTGGTCGCCGCCCGCTCCGGGAAGGTGAGCGCCCACGAGATGGGCACGCGCATGTCCGGGTAGCCGACGTGTGCGAGCAGGGCGCCGTCGCGGTAGCGGGCCATGCCGTGAACGATCGACTGGGGGTGGACGACGACGTCGATGTCGTCGTAGGCGACGCCGAACAGGTGGTGCGCCTCGATCACCTCGAGGCCCTTGTTCATCAGGGTCGCCGAGTCGATCGTGATCTTCGCGCCCATCTTCCAGGTGGGGTGGGCAAGGGCGTCGGCGACCGTGACGTCGGCCAGCGACTCGGCCGTCCGGCCGCGGAACGGGCCGCCCGAGGCCGTGATGACGAGGCCGGTGACGGCGCCCTCGGCCGCCCCGGCCAGACACTGGGCGAGCGCGGAGTGCTCGCTGTCGACGGGCAGCATCCGGCGCCCGCTTGCGCGCTGCGCCTCGATCACGAGCTCGCCGCCCGCGACCAGGCTCTCCTTGTTGGCCAGGGCCAGGTCGGCGCCCGCGGCGAGCGTCGCCAGCGTGGCGCGCAGGCCGGCCGCGCCGACGATCGCATTCAGGACGACGTCGGCGCCGGACCCGGCGACGAGCAGCTCGACGCCGTCGGGGCCCTCGAGCACCTCGCCGGAGAACGCGGTGCGGGCCGCGGCGGCGGCCTCGGGATCGACGAGCGCGATCCGCTCGACTCCGTGTGCGCGGGCTGCGGCGACGAGGCCGGCGTGGTCTGAGCCGGCCGCAAGCGCGCAGGCACGCAGGCCCGGATGGGCGCCCACGATCTCGAGGGCCTGCGTCCCGATCGAGCCGGTCGCGCCCAGGACGGCCACGGATCTCATGACCTCAGTGTAGGCGGCGTCGATTGGCGGTTCGCCAGCGTCGGGCGGTCATCCGCCCAGGGCGGCGACGCTGTGGGGGAGCTCCGCCCGGCGCTCGATCGCCCGCTGCCAGATGACGTGGCCGGTGCGGATGTCGACCACGTAGGCGCGGCCCTCGTCGAAGCCACGGTCGGGCACGGGGGTGAAGCCGACGGCAACGTAGCGCGCCCGCACGTCGCCCTCGAGCGCGCCGCCGAACCAGGCCGGCTCGCGGTCGCGCAGCCCAGGGTCGGCCGCCTCGACGACCGCGATCGCCTCGGCCAGCCGGGCGTCGGCCATCCGCTGCTCGACCCGCGCGAAGGGGTTTATGAGCTTGAGCGAGCGCCGCTTGCGGACGGTCATGCCGGAATTTTAGGCGCGGCCGATGGCGAGCGCGACGAAGTAGGTCGCGGGCGCGGCCCAGAGCAGCGCGTCGACGCGGTCGAGCATGCCGCCGTGGGCGCCGAGGAGGCTGCCGGAGTCCTTGATGCCGGCGTCGCGCTTGAGGTAGGACTCGAACAGGTCGCCGGCCGGCGCCGCCACCGCAACGGCCACCCCCAGCTCGAACGCGTGCAGCGGCGAGAGCGGATCGCCGTGAGGCTGGTGGTAGAGGGTGAAGAAGACGATCGCGACGCCGGCCACGAGCCCCGCGATCAGCCCCTCCACCGTCTTGGCCGGCGAGATCTGCTCGGCCAGCTTGCGACGGCCGATCAGGCGCCCGGCGGCGTAGGCGGCGATGTCCGAGCCCCACACGCCCAGGAGCACCGCCAGGAGCAGCTCGCGGCCCCACCCGTCGGGCGCCGGGATGTCGCGGATCGCGACCAGGAAGCCGAACCCGAGCCCGATCCAGACCACGCCGAACGTCGTCGCGGCCAGCTGCACGGCGGCGCTCTGGCGCACCTCGGCGACGGCGGAGAGCCAGAAGGCCGCGACCAGGGTGAGCATGATCGGCGCCGCCACCCAGGCCGCCCCGCCCTCGTGGGCCGCGATGACCACGCCCGCCGCGCCCGCCACGCCCACCGGCGTCAGCGGGCGCAGGTTGCGCGTCATGGCCGAGAACTCGTGCGACGCGATGACGGCTGCCACCGCCGCGGGCAGGGCCACCCACCAGCCGCCGCGCAGGGTCAGATACACGGCCAGTGCCGCCAGCGGGACCGCCAGCACGACGCGCGAGACGAGCTGGTTCACCGGCGTCCGAACCTGCGCTGCCGGCCGGCGTAGGCCCGCAGCGCGGCCTCGAGGTCGGGGCCGCCAAAGTCCGGCCAGAGCGTCGTCGTGAACTCGAACTCCGCATACGCCGACTGCCAGAGCAGGAAGTTCGACATCCGCATCTCGCCGCTCGTGCGGATCACCAGGTCGGGGTCGGGCATCTCCGGCGCGTAGAGGTGGCCGCGCAGCCGGGCCTCGTCGACCTCGGCCGGGTCGGCACCGGCGGCGATCAGCGCGCGCACGGCGTGCAGGATCTCGGCCCGCGAGCCGTAGTCGAACGCCACCCACAGGTCGAGGCGGGTGTTGCCCGAGGTGCGCCCTTCCATGTCGTCCATCAGCTCGCGCAGCGATTGCGGGCAGCGGTCGCGGCGGCCGACGAAGTGCACCCGGACGCCCTGCCGGTCGAGGTCGGGGAACTCGCGCTCGATCGTCTCGGCGAAGAGCGTCATCAGGTCGTCGACCTCGCGCTCGGAGCGGCCCCAGTTCTCGGTCGAGAACGCGTACACGGCCAGGCTGCGGACGCCCAGGCCCGGGGCGGCCTCGACCGTGCGCCGCAGCGCCCGGGTGCCGGCCCGGTGCCCGGCCAGCGGTGGCAGGCCGCGGCGGGACGCCCAGCGGCCGTTGCCGTCCATGATGATGGCGACGCTCGCGGCGGTGACGGGCGCCTGCGGCTCGGGGGCAGGCCCCGCCCGCCGCAGCCGGCCCATGCTCCTGAGCAGCCGTATCTGTCTTCGCACGACGGTCATCCGCCCGGACGCGGACCCGTCAAACTTCCATGATCTCGGCCTCTTTGGCCTTCAGCGCGGCGTCGATCTGGGCGACGCGCTCGTCGGTCAGCTTCTGCAGCCGGTCCTCCGCGCGGTGGACGTCGTCCGAGCCGGTCTCGCCGTTCTTCTCGAGCTCCTTCAGCCGGTGGATCGCGTCGCGGCGGACGTTGCGGGCCGCAACCCGGCCCTCCTCCGCCATGTGCCGCACCTGGCGCACGAGGTCCTTGCGCCGCTCCTCCGTGAGCTGCGGGATCGGCAGCCGGATCAGCTGGCCGTCGTTCGAGGGGGTGAGGCCGAGGTCGGACTCGAGGATGCCGCGCTCGATGTCCTTCATGATGCTCTTGTCGAACGGCGTGACCGTGAGCATGCGCGGCTCGGGGACGCCGATCGTCGCCAGCTGGTTGACCGGCATCTTGGTGCCGTACGCGCTCACCTGTACGCGGTCGAGGAGCGTCGCCGCGGCCCGGCCCGTGCGCACGGTCGTGAACTCGTGCCGGGCGCTCTCGACGCTCTTGTCCATCCTGCGGGTGGCATCCTTCAACACGTCATCGATCATGTTGCGACCTCCGCCGGGATGCGCGCGGCGATGATCGTCCCGACCCGCTCACCGCGCACGACCCGCTCGATGTTCGACTCGTCGTCCAGGTTGAAAACGTACAGCGGCACGCGGTTGTCCATGCACAGCGACAGCGCGGTCGTGTCCATGACTTTCAGGCCGCGCTCGATGGCTTCGAGGTGGGTCAGCTCCGGGATCAGGCGCGCGTCCGGGTGCTCGCGGGGATCCGCGTCCATGACGCCCGGGACGCCGTTCTTGCCCATCAGGATCGCCTGGGCCCCGATCTCGAGGGCGCGCAGTGCGGCGGCGGTGTCGGTCGTGAAGAACGGGTTGCCGGTGCCGGCTGCGAAGATCACGACCCGGCCCTTCTCCAGGTGGCGGATCGCCCGGCGGCGGATATAGGGCTCGGCCACCTGGGAGACGTTGATCGCCGACTGCACGCGCGTGTCGACGCCGAGCTGCTCGAGCGCGTCCGAGACCGTGAGGGCGTTCAGGAGCGTCGCCAGCATCCCGGCGTAGTCGGCGGTGGCGCGGTCCATCCCCCGCGCCGCCTCCTGCGTCCCGCGCAGGATGTTCCCGCCGCCCACGACGATGGCGACCTGGACGCCGCGCTCGAGGACCGAATGGACGGCCCGGGCGATCGCGCCGATCCGCTCGGGGTCCTGCCCGTAGTCGCGATCGCCCATGAGCGCCTCGCCGGACAGCTTGAGCAGGACTCGCGCGAAGGCGGGGTCGCCCTCCGGGCTCACTCTCCCCCCACCTCGAAGCGGGCGAAGCGCTTCACCTCGATGTTCTCGCCCAGCGTCCCCGAGAGCTCGGCCCGGAGCGTCTCGATCGTCTTGCTGTCGTCCTCGGGCCGGATCGACGGCTGGTTCAGCAGGACCGTGTCGGCGAGCGACTTCTGGAACATGCCGTCGGCGATCTTGTCGAGCATCGCCTCGGGCCGGCCCTCCGCCGCCGCCTTGGCCCGGTAGATCGCGAGCTCGGAGCTGCGGAAGTCGGCGGTGATCTCGTCTTCGGACACGAACCGCAGATCGCCGGCGCTCGCGATCTGGCCGGCGACCTTGCGGGCGAAGGCCTGGAACTGCTCGTTGCGGGCGACGAAGTCGGTCTCGCAGCCGATCTCGACCATCGCGCCGATGCGGCCGTTGTGGTGGACGTACGTCGCGATCAACCCCTCGCCGGTACCCCGGCCCGAGCGCTTGCTGGCCGACGCGATCCCCTTCTCACGCAGGTTCTTGACGGCCGCGTCCATGTCCCCGCCGCTCTCGACGAGGGCGTTGCGGCAGTCCATCATGCCCGCCTGGGTCGTGTCACGCAGCTGCTTGACCTCGGCGGCGCTGGGCTTGTAGGCAACATCGCTCACTGTGCATCCTCGCTGGGTGGTTGTGCTTCGGTGGCCGCGGCCTCGGCGGCCGGCTCTGCGGCCTGTGCGGCGGGCGCCGGAGCGGCCTCCGCCGCAGGCGCGGCAGGAGCGTCGGCCGCAGGCGCGGCAGCGGCCTCAGCCGCCGGTGCCGCAGGAGCCTCCGCCGGAGGTGCCGCAGCGGCCTCCCCGGAGGGCTCGGCAGCCGCGCCCTCGGCGGGCTCGCCGTCGCCGGCCTCGGCCTCGTCGCCGTTCTCCGACACGAAGTCGGACACCTTCACGCCGCGGTTTCTGCCCTCGGCGATCGCATCGGCGAGCAGACGCACGATCAGCGCCGAGGAGCGGATGGCGTCGTCGTTTCCGGGGATGACGAAGTCGGCGTCGTCGGGGTCGCAGTTCGTGTCGACCAGCCCGATCACCGGGATGTTCAGGCGCTTGGCCTCGCGCACCGCCAGCGCCTCCTTCTTCATGTCGATCACGACGATTGCGTCGGGCAGCTTGCGCGTGTCGGCGACGCCGCCCAGGTTCGCCTCGAGCTTCTCGAGCTCGGACAGCGTCGAGGCCCGCTCCTTCGACGGAAGCAGGTCGAGCTGGCCCTCGGTCTTCTGGCGGCGGAGGTTGTGCAGGGCGGAGATCCGCTCCTGGATGGTGCGGTAGTTGGTGAGCAGGCCGCCCAGCCAGCGGTGGTTCACGTAGGGCATCCCCACGCGGCCCGCGTGCTCGGCGACGGCGTCCTGGGCCTGCTTCTTCGTACCGACGAAGAGCACGCTGCCGCCGCGCTCGCCGACGTTCCCCACGTAGCTGAACGCCTCGTGCAGCAGGCCCATGGTCTGCTGCAGATCGATGATGTAGATGCCGCCGCGCTCACCGAAGATGAATCGGCGCATCTTGGGGTTCCAGCGTCTCGTCTGGTGGCCGAAATGGACTCCGGCCTCGAGCAGCTCGCGCATCGTGACTTCAGGCACGCGCACTCCTCCTGATCGGTTGGGTGTGTCGATTCCGGCGGGGCGCTCCGGAGTCCCGCTGCTGCCGTGGGACACCGCCGGAGCTGCCGCTTCTCCGCCGGGTAGGGAGAACGGAGCAGAAGCGGCGGGATTGTAGCGAACACCGTCTTGGTGGCGCGTCTCTGGGTTCCGCCGCCACCCGGGGGACAGTCCCCGGTGCGGGGACTGTCCCCGATCCTCGACCGGGACCGCAACGACGATGTCACGGCCGGCGTTCGGGGTCTGACCCCGACTCAGGCCTCTCGCGCGAGGGCAAGCGCCGCCGCCAGATCGGCCGGGAGCTCCGAGCGCACCTCGAGCGGATCGCCCGTCTCGGGGTGCGCGAGCCGCAGCTCGGCCGCGTGCAGGAACTGGCGATCCAGGCCGAGCTCGGGGCCGTGCCCGTACACCGGGTCGCCGACGACGGGTGTGCCGATCGCGGCCAGGTGCACGCGGATCTGGTGGGTGCGGCCGGTCTCGAGCGTCACCCGCAGGAGCGAGCGGCCGGGCAGCGCCTCGACCAGCTCGAAGTCGGTGAACGCATCGCGGCCGGCGTCGGTGTCGAGCGACATCCGGGTCGGGTCGCGGCGGTCGCGGCCGATCGGTGCCTCGATCCGGCCCCGGCGCGACCGCGGCCGCCCGCGCACGAGGGCGACGTACGTCCGCCCGATCCGGCGGCGGCGCAGCTGCGCCTGCAGGCGCGCATGGGTGCGCCCGTCGCGGGCGACGAGCAGGAGGCCCGAGGTGTCGCGATCGAGCCGGTGGACGATCCCCGGCCGGCCTTCGTCGCCGCCCGCGGCGACGCCGCGCAGCGCGTCGACGAGCGTCGGGCCGGAGTGGCCGGGCACCGGGTGGACGAGCAGCCCGGCGGGCTTGTCCACGACGACGAGGTACGGGTCGGAGTAGGCCAGCGGCACGCCGATTCCCTCCGGCGCGGCCGCGTCCGGCGGCGGCTCCGGCTCGGGCAGGCTCACCACCGACCCGGCGCCGAGCCGGTGCGACTTCGCGCGCACGGCCCCGTCGACGAGCACGAGGCCCGCCTCGATCAGGCGCTCGGCGCCCGAGCGCGACCCCACCTCGTCGCAGCCGGCGACGAAGCGGTCGAGCCGCATCCCGCCGGAGTCCGGCGGCACCTCGAGGTCGATCACGGCCGGTCGAGCCCGGCGGACGGATCCGGGTCGACGGGCGCCTGCGCCTTACCGTGCTCGACCCGTATCAGGCCCAGCGCGAGCAGCGCGACGCCGATCACGATGAAGCTGTCGGCGAGGTTGAAGGTCGGCCAGTGGGTGATGTGGATGAAGTCGGTCACGTGACCCTCACGGATGCGGTCCGCCAGGTTCGAGACGCTCCCGCCGACGAGCAGCCCGAGGGCGACCGGGAACAGCACGTGCCGCGACCCCGAGCGGGCGAAGTGCACCAGCATCCACACGACCGCGGCCGCCGTCAGCACGGAGACGACGGCCAGGCGGCCGGGGAAGATCCCGAACGCGATCCCGCTGTTGCGCACGTGCGTGATCGTGAGACCGGGCAGCACGTGATGGGCCTCGTCCAGGGCCAGCCGGTGCTCGATGGCACGCTTCGTCACCTGGTCGGCGACGACTGCGGCGATCGCGACCGCGGCCAGCCCCGCCCACTGCAACGACCCCGCCCGATGCACGGGCTGGGGCTCTGCCTCCACGTGAATCAGCCCCGCTCCTCCAGGCGCTTGCACTCGATGCACTTCGTCGCCCATGGGAGTGCCTCCAGGCGCTCTTCCGCGATCGGCGTGGCGCACCGCTCGCACTGGCCGTAGGTGCCCGCCTCGATCCGGCCGAGCGCGGCGTCGATCGCGGCGAGGAGATGATCGGCGTTGTCCTCGAGCGAAAGCTCGATGCCGCGGTCGAGGGTCTCGGAGGCGCTGTCGGCCATGTGGCTGTCGTTGCCGTCCTCGTCGACGGCCTCCTCCATGGAGCGCGAGGTGTCCTCGACGAGGCGCCTCCGCTCCTCCAGGATGCCGTCCCGCTCCTCGATCAGGCGACGCTTGACGGCTTCGATGTCGACGGTCACGGCCATACCTCACCCCCTCGCCTGATTATAGCCAGGGGTGTCTGGCCGGAACCGGGCCCGGGGTCAGCCGCCGGCGCTGACGACGTCGTCCGGCGGGCCGATGGCCGGCTGCCTCGCCGTCACCACCCCGGCGTGCTCCTCGAGCGATCCGGCGAGGCGCTCCTCGTGGTCGCGGACGGCCTCGAGCACGGCGCCGAGCAGCGACCGCAGCCGCAGCCGGAACTCGGCCTCCTCGGCCTGCAGCCGCGACGTCTCCCGCCGCACCCGCTCGCGCTCCGCATACGCCTCGTGCACGAGGTCGCGGCTCTTCGCCTCGGCCTCGCGGACGATCAGCTCGGCCTGGCGGGTCGCGCTCGCGCGCATCTCATCGGCGGCCCGCTCGGCGGTGACGAGCGCGTTTCGCATCGCCTGCTCGCCCTCGCGGTGGCGGATCAGCTCCTGCTGGAGCTCGTGCACCTGGTCGGTCAGATCGGCCCGCTCGCGCCACACCGACTCGTAGGCGACGGTGGCCTCGACGAGGAGGCGGTCGACGTCGGCGCGGCGGTAGCCCATCAGGCCGCGGCCGGGCCGCTCGTGGCGCAGCTCTGCAGGGGAAAGCGTCATACCAGCCCGTTCGCCGCGGGCTGACAGATCCCTCTCCGGCTAGCGGAACCCGTCCAGCACCGCGCGGATGATCTGCTGCAGGATGGAGAGCCCGAACAGCGCGACCAGCGGCGAGAGGTCGAAGCCGCCGAACGACGGCAGCACCGCCCGGATCGGGCGCAGGACCGGCTCGACGGTGTCATGCAGGAAGCCGCGGATCCGCCCCACCCAGATGTTGTACGGCAGCTGGACCCACGACATCAGCACGTAGAGGATGATGAGCAGCGAGTAGACGAGGTACAGCGAGAAGACGAACTGCTCGATCGTCGTGATCCCCATGGTGGGGCGTCAGCCTAGCTCGCCGGCCCGACGCACAGCCGCCGAGACGCCGTCGATGATCGCGCCCCGCACCCCGCCCCGCTCCATGGCCGCGAGCCCCGCCGCCGCGGTGCCGCCCGGGCTCGTCACCATTCGCCGCATCTCGGAGCAGCCCAGGTCATCCTCGCGCAGCAGGGTGGCCGTCCCGCTCACCGTCGAGAGGAAGAGCCTGCGGGCGTCGACGTGGGTGAGCCCGGCGACGATGCCGGCGTCCTCGAACGCCTCGATGATCAGGCCCAGGAAGGCCGGGCCCGACCCCGAGAGGGCGGTCGCCGCGTCGAAGAGGCGCTCCTCCAGCGGCACCACCTCGCCGAGCAGCTCGAACACCGCGAGCACCATCTGCTCGGCGGAGGTGTCGGTGAACCGGCCGGCGGAGTAGGCGAGCGTGCCCGCGCCGACGCTGACGCCGACGTTCGGCATGAACCGGAACACCGGCGCGTCGACGTCGAGGATCGTCTCGAGCGTGGCGGTGCTCACGCCGGCGGCGACCGAGGCGATCGCTTTGCGCGGCGTGACCAGGTCGGAGACCTCGCGCAGGACGCGCTCGACGTCGACCGGCTTCACGCACAGGACGACGATGTCGGCGGCGGCGACGAGCTCGGCGTTGGACGCGGTGTGGCGCAGCCCGTGCCGCTCCGCCAGGGCGGCCGCGCGGCCGGAGCGACGGTCGGTGATGAGGATCCGGCCGGCCATCTCCGGGTCGGCCTTCATCCAGCCCGAGACCATCGCCGAGGCGATGTTGCCGGCGCCGAGCAGGCCGAGCGAGGGGGCGGTTGCGCTCATCGAGCCCGGTAGCGTACCGCGGGGCCGCCTCAGGAGCCGCTCACGGGGCTCGCCGTGTAGAGATCCCACGTCCGGCCGAGTGCAGCCCGCCGTCCGGCCGGCCGCATCCCGAGCTTCTCGAGCACCCGCACCGAGGCGGCGTTGGCCGGCTCGACGATCGCGATCACGCGATCGTGCCAGGACCGCGCAGCATCGCGCCGGTGAGCGGACGTACGGGATGCTGGTCGGCGTGCCGCGCCTGGTGCTCGATCAGGTCGCGCGATGCCCAGGCGCGTGAAGGCCGCCTCGAGCAGCGGCATGCAGCAGTGCGACTAGCATCCCGGACGAGGGCCGGGGCCCGATGTCGAAGCCGTGCGCGCGGTGCTCGATCACTTCCTCGACGCCGCGCCACTCGCGCTGCCAGCACGCGCCGTGTCCGCCTCGGTGAACGGACGGATCGACAGCCGCTCGGTCTGGATCGGGAAGCGGATCAGTACTGGTTGAAGAAGCCGCGCTCCATCAGGAGCGCCTTGTCCTCGGCCGAGACGGAGATCGAGCTCGGCGTGAGCAGGAAGACCCGGTCGGCGACCCGCTGCATCGACCCGTCGAGCGCGTAGGTGAGGCCGCTCGCGAAGTCGACCAGGCGCTTGGCCAGCTCGGGATCGGCGCTCTGGAAGTTGATGATCACCGGCACGTCCGACTTGAGCTTGTCGGCCACCTTCTGGGCGTCGTTGAAGCTCTTGGGGACGACGAGCGACACCTGGCCGGCGGTGCGGTGGCCGTTCTGCTGGGGCGCTGGCGCGCCGTTGCGGCCGCCGCGCAGGGCCACCGCCCGCGGCGCCTCCTCGGAGAAGATGTCGTCGAAGTCCGACCCAGGCCGGCGCCGCGGCGAGAGCCGACGGACGTTCGGCCGCTCGCTGTAGACCTGCTCGAGGTCCTCATGGGCGGCAGACCCGTCGTCGTCGTACTCGTCGTCCCAGTCCTCCTCGCGCACGCCGAAGTAGACGAGCGTCGAGTTCCACAGATCGCTCAGGGCCATGTGACCGTGAACTCTAACGCCCGTAGAGGACGCCACCGACACGCACGATGGTCGCTCCCTCCTGGGCGGCGACCGCGTAGTCCTGGCTGGTGCCCATGCTGAGATGGGTCAGATCGTGGCGTCCGGCCCACGCCGGGGCGAGCCGGTCGCGCAGCTCTCGCAGAGCCGAGAACCAGGGGCGGGCGAGCTCGGGATCGGCCACCGCGGGCGGCATCGTCATGAGGCCGCGGAATTGCACGCCCGAGAGGGGCGCGATCTCCTCCAAGAATGCGTCAACGCTCCCCGGAGCGATCCCCGACTTCGTGTCCTCGGAGGCCACGTTTACCTGCAGCAGGCAGTCGACGCCCGCGCCCGGGTCGCGGCGGCGGTCGAGCTGCTCGCACGCGGACACCGAGTCGACGGCGTGGATCAGGCGCACCCGGCCGACGATGTCGCGCACCTTGCGACTCTGGACGTGGCCGATGAAGTCCCAGGTGAAGAGGTCGGCGTGGGCCGCCTGCTTGGCTGCAAGGGCGTCGGTGCGGTTCTCGCCGACGAGCGTTATGCCGGCCTCGTGCAGCGCCGGCAGGTCGCCGGCGTCCACGTACTTCGTCGCCGCCAGGATCTCGACGCCGGGCCCGACCTGCTCCCGGATCCGAGCCAGGTTGGCGGCGATGACGGCCGCGTCAGCCATGCAGGACCCCCACCAGCCCCTGGCGGCCGGTGATGCCACGGTCGCGCCGGTGCGAGAAGTACCGGTCGGGGTTGCAGATCGAGCACTCGCCCGCGACGGCCACGTCGACCGCGCCCGCGCCTTCGAGCGCCCGCCGTGCGCACAGCCACAGGTCGGCCCGGCCGTCGCGGACGACGTCGGTCCCGAAGCGGGCCTGGAGGCGGGCGGCGACATCGTCGCCCACGTCGTAGCAGCACGGTCCGGCGCCCGGGCCGATCGCCCCGAGGATCTCGCCGCCCACCGCCTCGGCGCCTGCCTCGACGATGCCGGACTCGAGACCGCGCCAGCCCGCGTGCAGCACGGCGAGGCGGCCGCCGTCGGAGCGGGCGATCGCCACGGGGATGCAGTCGGCTGTGAGCAGCATCATCGGCCGGCCGCGCAGCGAGGTGGCGAGACCATCGGAGCGCGGGAACGGCTCGACGCCCGGCTCGAGGAAGCGGCCGCAGGCCGGCTCGTCGGTCACCTCCCGCACGTCGCGGCCGTGCATCTGCCACGCCATCGTCGCCATCGCCGGATCGCCGCCCGCGGCGGTGACGGCGCGGCGCCGGTTCTCGGCCACCCGCCCGGCCTCGTCCGCCGTCAGCGCGCCCAGGTTGAGCGAGGCATACGGGCCCTGCGAGGCACCGCCGCGACGGGAGGTGAACGCGACCGAGACGCCGTCCGGGGCGCTTGTCCAGCGCAGGACGGGCACGGACCCGTCGTCCCAGGCGAGGCCGGTCACGACGCTGCCCGTCCCACCAGCTCGCGGGCGGCGGCGAGCTCGGAGCCGCGGTCGCCGAGTTGGCCGTTGCGCTTGCGTCGCAGAAGCTCGGCGAGCACCTCGCCGACCCGGGGCGACTGGGCCAGGCCGAGCTCGTCGCGCAGGACCGTCCCGTCGATCTCGAGCCGGATCCCGCGCAGCCGCTCGAGGTAGAGCTCGGCGGCGTTCGCTCCCAGGCCGTCTCCGGCCGCGACGACGACTGCGGCGTCGACCGGCAGCGGGTCGAGCAGCTCGGCGACGTCGGCCGGGGCAGCGGCTGCGGCGAGCTTCGCGCCCACCCCCGATTGGGCCGCGACCGCCGCGCGAACGGCGTCGGCATCAGCGCGCGCAAGGCGCAGGCGCTCGACCAGCGCGACGACACCGGCTTCTCCGGCCCCGCGGGCGATCAGCCCGAGCCGGGCCCGCCACGCCGGCACGCGGGGCGCGAAGCGGGCCCGAACGGCGTCCAGCCGCTCGAGCCGCTCCAGTGGCTCGGGGACGAGGCCCGCCCCGACGGCGGCGAGCAGGCCGAGGCTCTCCGCGATGGCAAGCGCCCCGGCGACCGTCGCCGCCGACTCGCCCAGGAGGGCGACGAAATCGGCGCGGACGCGGGCTCCCGAGAGCTCGGCGACGAGCCCGTCGGCGACGGCGACGCGGGCGAGGCGGTCCGTCTCAGGGTCGAGCGAGAACCCGAGCCGAGCGGCATAGCGGGCGGCGCGGAAGATGCGGGTGGGGTCGTCGCGGAACGATCCCGGGTGCAGGACCCGGATCGTGCCGGCATCGAGGTCGGAACGCCCGTCGAAGGGGTCGAGCAGCCGGCCGGCGCGCGGTCCCGAGAGCCCGGCGGCGAGCGCGTTCACCGTGAAGTCGCGCCGGGCCAGGTCGGCGTCGATGTCCGCCGGCGACACGACGGGGAGCGCGGCCGGGCGCGGGTAGCGCTCGCTGCGGGTGGCCGCGAGGTCGATGCGGACGCCGCCGGCGCGGACGACCGCCGTCCCGAACGCGCGGTGGACCGTGACGCGGCCGCCGCCGAGCACGTCGGCCAGGCGCCGCGCCATCGCGGCGGCGTCGCCCTCGACCGCGATGTCGGCGTCGCGGCTCGGCTGGCCGCGCAGGAGGTCGCGCACCGGCCCGCCGACGGCGTAGGCGGCAGCACCCGCAGATGCGGTCCGGGCGCCCTCCCACACCGCGGCCAGAGGGTCGTCCGGGCCGCCGATCGGAAGCGGTTCGGACACGGCCGGATTGTACGGGCAGGCCCCGCGCTCGCAGGTCTATGCCAGGGCGATGGCTTCGACCTCGACCAGGGCGCCGGCGGGCAGGCCGGCCACCTGGACTGTCGACCGGGCCGGGGGATCGGCCGTGAAGAACGAGCCGTAGACGGCGTTCACCGCGGCGAAATCGCCCAGATCGGCGACGAAGATGGTCGTCTTCACGATCCGGTCGAGGCTCGAACCGGCCGCCTCGAGCACGGCGGTCAGGTTCTCCATCACCCGCCGGGCCTGGGCCTCGACGCCGCCGTCGACCATCGTGCCGGCCGCCGGGTCGAGCCCGACCTGGCCGGCGCAGAAGACGAAGCCCCCCGCGCGGATGGCCTGGTTGTACGGTGCGCCGCCGAACGGCTTCGGCGCCCCCTCGGTGACGATCACGTCGCGTTCGCTCATCCCACCCTCCCTGGTGTTCGTGCCAGCGCCTCGGCCCGCACCCGGGCGGAGCGCCCGTGGCCGGGGAAGCCCTCGGCGTCGGCCAGCACGACCACCGCGCCGGCCAGCCGCTCGCATGCCTCGGCATCCACCTCCACCACCTCCTGCGTGCGCAGGAACGCGGCCGGCCCGAGCCCGGACGAGAACCGGCTGTGGCCGCCCGTGGGCAGGATGTGGTTGGAGCCCACGATGTAGTCGCCGAACGCCGTGCCCGCGTACGGCCCGACGAAGATCGCGCCGGCGTGATGGATGCTCGCGACCGCCTCGTCGGCGCCCTCGATCACGAGCTGGACGTGCTCGGGGCCGTGCGCGTTCACGAAGGCGAAGGCCGTGTCGAGCGAGTCGGCCTCGATCAGCACCGCGGCGCTCTCGGCCGGAAGCTGGGCGGCGACGGCATCGAGCAGGCCGGCGTCGGTCGAGACGAGCACCGACTGGGCGCCCGGGCCGTGCTCGAGCTGGGCGAGCAGATCCCAGGCGATCGGCTCGACGGGCGCGGTCGCGTCGGCGACCACGACGAGCTCGCTCGGGCCGGCCAGGGACTCGATGCCGACCTCGCCGAACATGCGCCGCTTCGCCTCCTCGACGTAGGCGTTCCCCGGCCCGACCAGGAGGTCGACCGGCGGCATCTGCTCCGTCCCCAGCGCCAGCGCCGCCACCGCCTGGGCGCCGCCGACGGCGTAGACCTCCTCGACCCCGAGCAGGCCGCATGCGGCGAGCGCGGTCGCGTGCGGCCGCCCGTCCGGCCCCGGCGGCGAGCACACCGCGATGCCCGGCACGCCGGCGACCTGCGCGGGGACGATCGCCATCACGGCGCTCGACGGGTAGGCGGCCAGGCCACCGGGGACGTAGACCCCGGCGCGGCGCACCGGCACGGGCCGGCTCGACACCACCTGGCCCTGCGGGAGCATCACCCGCGTCGGCCGCGGCACGAGCTCGGACGCGACCGTGCGCACGTTGGCGGCGAGCAGCTCGAGCGCCTCGCGCACGGCCGGCGCGAGCTCGTCGACGGCGGCCGCGATCGCCTCGGCGGGCACGCGCGGATCGGGCACGTCGACGCCGTCGAGCCGCAGGGTGAGGCGGCGCACGGCCTCCTCGCCGCCGTGTCGCACCATCTCGATGATGTCGGCGACCGCGGCGGCGACGTCGTCGCGCCGCTCCGATGACGGACGCATGGTGCGCACCACCTCGGCGACGTCGGCATGTGTCAGTTGCAACCGCTTCACGTGCGGGAGATCGTAGCCGTCGGGGGTGGCAGGGGACTAGCCCGAGACCCGCTCGATCCGGGCGCCGAGGGCGCGCAGGCGCTCGTCGATGCGCTCGTATCCGCGGTCGATCTCGCTGACGTTCCCGATCCGGCTCTCGCCCTCGGCGCAGAGGCTCGCGATCAGCATCGCCATCCCGGCGCGGATGTCGGGGCTCGCCATGCGCTCGCCGTAGAGCCGCGCCGGCCCGGTCACGACCGCGCGGTGCGGGTCGCAGAGGATGATCCGTGCGCCCATCGACACCAGCTTGTCGGTGAAGATCAGGCGGTTCTCGAACATCTTCTCGAAGACGAGCACGGTGCCCGTGGCCTGCGTCGCCACGGCGACCGCGATCGACGTCAGGTCGGCCGGGAACATCGGCCACGGCCCGTCCTCGATCTTGGGGATCTGGGCGTTCACGTCGTCGACGATCTGGAGCGTCTGGCCGGCGGGGACGCGCACCGCGTCGCCCTCGATCTCGACCTTCACCCCGAGCCGGGCGAACGTGTGCCGGATCGACCGCAGATGCTCGACGGCGGCGTCCTCGATCAGCACCTCGCCGCCGGTCACCGCTGCCAGGCCGATGAACGACGCCACCTCGATGTGGTCGGCGCCGACGCGGTGGGCGCAGCCGCCGAGCGAGGAGACGCCGTGGATCGTGAGCACGTTCGAGCCGATGCCGTCGATGCGTGCGCCCATGGCGGTCAGCAGCCGGCACAGGTCCTGCACGTGGGGCTCGCAGGCGGCGTTCTCGATCGTCGTCTTCCCGCGCGCGAGCACCGCCGCCATGACGGCGTTCTCGGTGCCGGTCACCGACGCCTCGTCCAGGTAGAGGTCGGCGCCGCGCAGGCCGTCCGGCGCGCGCAGGCGGTAGCTGCGGGTGGCCTGGACGTCGGCGCCCAGACCGGAGAAGGCCATCAGGTGGGTGTCGACGCGGCGGCGGCCGATGACGTCGCCGCCCGGGGGCGGGATGTCGGCGGTGCCAAAGCGCGCCAGCAGCGGCCCGGCGAACAGGATCGAGGCGCGGATCCGGGTGCAGAGCTCGGCGTCGAGCGAGGTCTTCGAGATCTCCGCGGCCCACACCCGCAGGCGGTTCGGGCCCAGCCACTCGGCCTCGGCGCCGATGTCGCAGAGGAGCTCGATCATCGCCTCGACGTCGCGGATCCGGGGCACGTTGTCGAGCGTGACGGGATCGGCCGTGAGCAGGCACGCCGCCAGGATCGGGAGCGCGGCGTTCTTGTTCCCGGCCGGGCGGACCGTGCCGCGGAGGGGCACCCCACCCTCGATCACGAACGACTCCACGATCCCCTCTCGAGCTGCGATCGCCACGCGTTCAGGGTAGCGGCAAGTCCGGCGGGCGCACCGCGGTCAGCCGCGCAGGCCGAGCTCGGCCGCGATCGGGCGCAGGGCGCCGATCACGAAGGTGATGTGCTCGTCCAGGTCGACGCCGAGCTCCTCCGCGCCCTCGTAGACGTCGTCGCGGTTCACGCCGCGGGCAAAGCTCGGCTGCTTGAGCTTCTTGCGCACCGAGCGCGCCTCGAGGGTGGCCAGGCCGTCGGGGCGCACGAGGCCGCATGCATGCACGAAGCCCGACACCTCGTCGCAGGCGAAGAGCGTGTGCTCGAGCCGCGACTCGCGCGTGACGCCGGTGTGGCCGCCGTGCGACTGGATCGCTCGCACGAACCACTCCGGGTAGCCGCGCTCGCGCAGCACCGGAGCGCCGTCCTGGGGGTGCTGGTCGAGCGTGGGATGGCGCTCGTAGTCGAAGTCGTGCAGCAGCGCGACGTTGCCCCAGGCCGCCTCGTCCTCGCCGAAATGGACGGCGTAGGCGCGCACCGACGCCTCGACGGCGAGGCAGTGGCGCAGGAGCGGCTCGCCCTTCGTCCACTCGGTCAGGAGCGCCCAGGCCGCGTCGCGGTCGTGCACCAGATCGTCTGCATCCGCCACGGCGGCGGACGATACCTGATGCACCAAAGGGGGTCTGACCCCGCCTGGTGCGTCAGTCGAGCGACTCGAGGCAGGTGGCCAGCGCCTCGATGTCGGCCTCGTCGGTCCAGGCGCCGACGGACACGCGCACGTACGGCGTGTCGGGGATCGGCCGGACGAGCACGTCGTGCTCGGCCATGTGCGCAACCGCGTCCGCCGACTCGTGCCCGTCGAGCCGCAGTGCGATCAGGCCGCTGCACGGACCGCCGGGGTCGTGCACCTCGGCCCCGGGGACGGCCGCAAGCCGCGCTCGCGCCGCTGCGGCGTTCTCGGCGCCTGCGCGCAGCCAGGCGTCGCGGCCCCCGGGGAGGCTCTCGACCCACTCCATCGCCGCGGCGAATCCGGCGAGCACCGTCGTGTCGAGGCTGCCGGCGTCGAACCGGGCGCCGCCGGCGCGGAGCGGGCCGACATGGCCGTCGGCGTAGGTGAAGTAGCTCGGGGTCGCCGGCCGCAGGCGGTCGTAGTGGCGCGGGTGCACCCAGAGCTCGCCCGTCCCCTGCGGCCCGAGCAGCCACTTCTGCCCGGACGCGGCGTAGAAGTCGGCGCCGCTCGCGTGCATGTCGAGCGGGATCGCCCCGACCGACTGGGCGCCGTCGACGAGCAGGGTCGCCCCGGCGTCGTGCGTCGCGGCGGCGATCTCGGGCAGCGGCAGGATCAGGCCGGTCGTCCACAGCACATGCGAGATCGCGACCATGCGCGTCTGGGGGCCGATGGCGGCGATCAGGTCGTGGGCGGGCACCGCCCGGATGACGATCCCGTAGCGCTGGGCGAGCTCGTCGAGCGGCCCGAGCAGGCCCGGGTGCTCCTCCGTCGTCGTCACCACCTCGCCGCCGCCCGACCAGTCGAGGCCGGCGCAGACGAGCCCGATCCCGTGCGACGTCGATGACGTGAGCGCGACCTCGTCCTCCCCCGCCCCCAGCGCGCGGGCGGCCGCGGCGCGGGCCCGGGCACGCAGGCCGAGCAGACGCTCCATCGCCGCCTTGCCGATCCGCGGCAGGCGCATCGCCGCCGCCTCGGCGGCCATCGCGTCGATGGCGGCCTTCGGCATCGGGCCGTTCGTGCCGGCGTTCAGGTAGGCGCAGCCCTCGAGGGAGGGCAGTTCGGTTCGATCAGGCAAAGCTCACCACCGCGTCGACGGGATCATGATCGGAGAGTCGCACCGGGCGCGACCCGTTGCGGCGCAGGTCGCGCCGCTCGGGCAGCCACCGCGTTGCCGCCCACTCCACCTCGAAGCCGCGCACGAGGACGTGGTCGATGCCCACCTCGCCCGACTCCTCGACGAACCCGCGCGCCCGCAGCGCGCGCACGCCGGCCGACCGCATCTCGGCGTTCAGGTCGCCGGCGAGCACCATCGGCGCGCCGCGCGCGAACCGCTCGAGCACGAATCCGGCCTTCTCGAGCTGTTCCTCGCCACCGCGGTCGGCGTGGACGTTCGCGACCGCCAGCTCGCGGCCGGCGCGGCGATGCCGCAGCCGGGCCAGCTGGGCGATGCGGGGCTCGCCGCGCAGCAGGGTGCGCTCGTTCAGCTGCACCCGCCTGGCCGAGACCAGCAGGAGGGCCGGGCCGTACAGGATGGCCTGGGCCTGGCCCTCCACCTGGGTCCGCACCAGGTCCGGCAGCGCCCGCCCGACCGCCGCGCCGAGGGCGAGCGGCAGCGGGACGTGCACGAACGGCACGTGCGCCCCGTAGGTGGGCGCGAGCGTCACGCCCATCCCGGTGTGCTCGCGCAGGAGCTCGGCCGCCCACACCGGCACCTCCTGGAGCAGGACGATGTCCGGGTCGTCCTCGGTCATCACCCTGGCCATCTCGCGCAGGAGCTTGCGGCGGACGTGGCCGTGCTCGGCGCCGGGAGGCACGTCGCGGCCGTGAGCGATGTTCCAGGTGCGGATGAGCAGCGACTCCGGCACGAGAGGCGATCGTAGCCGGGCGGCGGCAGGTCCACTACCATCGCTCCGATGAGGGTTCCAGGCCGGCCTCGCTATGCGGCCGTCATCCGCGCACAGCTCGATCTGTATCTGGAGCAGAACGCCGATCTGCTCAAACGGATCGAGGCTGCGAAGGTCACCTACGACCACGCCGGCCGGCCCGGCTCCGAGGAGGCCTACGGCGTCTACATGGACGCCGTCGAGGAGGCCGAGGACGCCCTGCTCGAGCTGCGCGACCGCTACGCCGAGACGATGGCCGCGCGCGAGCGGCGCCGGTACGAGCGCGAGTTCTCCCGCGCCGCCGAGCGCATGCTGCCGACCCTCCAGGCCCGCCGCCAGTACCTGCGCGCGATCGACCCCGACTCGACGACCTGAGCTTGGGACCCGCCAAGCGGGGTCAGACCCCTTTTGGCGGGCTCTGCAGCAAGAGACCGGTCTCGGATCTGCCCGCCAAAAGAGGTCTGACCCCTCGTCATATCCAGCCCTGTGGACACCGAACATGTGTTCGGGTATCGTTGATCGGCCGTGCCCCGCGAGCGCTCCGTCATCGTCTGCGTCCTCGTCCCCCGCTTCGCGCTGCGGGTGGCGGCCGGGATGCGGGGGGCGCTCCCGTCCGAGCCGGCGGCGCTCGGCCCCGAGCCGGGCGGGCCGCCTGCGATCGGCGAGGCGAACGCCGCCGCCGCCACCTTCGGGGTCGCGGCGGGGATGCGGGTCGGCGAGGCGCTCGCCCGCTGCCCCCGGCTCCGGCTCGTGACCGCCGATCCGGGCGCGGTGGCCGACGCCGCCGAGGCGCTCCTGCAGCGGCTGGAGGAGCTCGGCGCCGCCGTCGAGTCGCTCGCGCCGGGCCGGGCGCTCTTCTGCGCCGACGGCCTGGTGCGCCTGCACGGCGGCCAGCACCGGCTGCTCTCGGCCGCCGGCGCGATCCTCGGCCCCGGCGGGCGGACTGGCGCCGGGCCGGGCCGGTTCATCGCCCAGGCGGCGGCGGTGCGCGCCCGCCCCGGCCGGCCGCGCGTGGTCGAGGCCGGCGCCGCCGCCCAGTTCCTCGCCCAGATGCCCGTCGCCCGGCTGCCGCTCGACGAGGCCACGGCCGACACGCTGCACGCGCTCGGCATCCGCACGGCCGGCGAGCTGGCGGCGCTGCCGCTGCCCGCGGTCGCCGACCGGTTCGGCCGGCCCGGGATCTCCGCCTGGCGGCTCGCGCGCGGCGAGGACGAGACCTACGTCGCCCCGCGCACGCCGCCCGAGCCGCTGCGCGAGACGATCGAGTTCCCCGAGCCCGTCGGCGACGAGTTCACCCTGCGCGGGGCGCTCGTCGTCCTGCTCGAGCGCCTGCTGGGCGATCCCCGCCGGGCCGGCCGTCCGCCGCGGACGCTGACGATGTCGGCCCGGCTGGCGGCGGGCGGCTCATGGCGGCGACCCGTGACGCTGCGCGAGCCGACCGCCGATCTCGATCGGCTGCGCGACGCGCTCGCCCCCCGCCTGGTCGAGCTGCCGGCGGCCGTCGAGCGCCTGGACCTCGAGATCACCGCCCTGAGCTCCACGGCCGACCGCCAGCTCTCGCTCCACCGGCCGCCGGGCGAGCTGCTGCGCGAGCGCGCCGCCGAGGCCGCCCGCCAGGTGCGCGCCGGCCTGGGCGAGGGCCATCTGTGGCGGGTGGTCGAGGTGGCGCCGTGGTCGCGGGTGCCCGAGGGCCGCGACCTGCTCGTCCCGTTCGACGGCTGAAATCGGGGACTGTCCCCGGGAAGCGGGGCAGTCCCCATACTGCAGCCATGAGCGACCTCGGGCGACGATTGGCGGTGGCCCGGGGGGACGAGCCCGCCGACCTCGTCGTCACCGGCGGGCACGTCCTCTCGGTGTTCACGCGCGAGTGGCTCCGGGGCGACGTCGCCATCGTCGACGGCTGGATCGCCGGCGTCGGCGCATACCGCGGTCGCGAGACGCTCGACGCGACCGGCATGTGGGTGGTGCCGGGTCTCATCGACGCGCACGTCCACATCGAGTCGTCGCGGCTGCTCCCGGACGAGTTCGCCCGCCTGGTGCTGCCGCACGGGACGACCACGGTCGTCGCCGACCCGCACGAGATCGCGAACGTGCTCGGCACCGACGGCGTCCACTGGCTGCTCGACGCGAGCGAGGGGCTGCCGCTCGACGTCTTCTTCATGGCGTCGTCGTGCGTGCCTGCCTCGGCCTTCGAGTCGCCGCGGCGCCCGCTCACCCCGGGCGACCTCGAAGGGCTCCTGCGCCGGCGGCGGGTGCTGGGGCTGGCCGAGATGATGAACTTCCCCGGCGTCATCGCCGGGTCGCCGTCCGAGCTCGAGAAGCTCGGCCTGGCCGGCGCCGAGCACGTCGACGGCCACGCCCCGGGGGTGCTCGGGCCGGCGCTCCAGGCCTACGCCGCCGCCGGGCATCCGCTCGGACCACGAGGCGACGACGCTCGAGGAGGGCCGCGAGCGCCTGCGCGCCGGGATGTGGGTGCTGATCCGCGAGGCCTCCGGCGCCCGCAACCTGGCGGCGCTGATCCCGCTCGCGGCCGAGTTCGGGCCGAGCCGGCTGGCGTTCTGCACCGACGACCGCGACCCCGAGCACATCGTCTCGGAGGGCCATATCAACTCGATGGTGCGCGCCGCCGTCGCGGCGGGCGTCGATCCCGCCGACGCGCTCGTGATGGCATCCCACAACCCGGCGACGTGGCACGGCCTGCGCGACCGCGGCGCCGTCGCCCCCGGATACCGGGCCGATCTGCTGCTCCTCCCCGATCTCGAGACCTTCCGGCCGGCGACCGTGCTGAAGGACGGCCGGGCCGTCGCCGACCTCCCCTCCGCGGAGGTGCCCGACTGGGTGCGGAACACCGTCCACTTCGCCTCGCTCACGAGCGGCGACCTGCGCATCCCCTGGGACGGCGGCGACGCACGGGTGATCGGGGTGCGGCCGGGCCAGATCGTGACCGACTCGCTCGTCATGCCGCCGCTGGTCGCAGACGGGGCCGCGTTGGCCGACCCCGACCGCGACCTGGCCAAGATCGCCGTGATCGAGCGCCACCTGGGCACGGGCCGGGTCGGCCTCGGGTTCGTCCACGGCCTCGGGCTGCGCCGGGGGGCGATCGCCTCGACGGTCGCCCACGACGCCCACAACGTCGTCGTCGTCGGCGTGGACGACGACGACATGGTGCGCGCGGCGCGCAGGCTCAGCGAGATCGGCGGCGGGATGGTGGCCGTGCACGACCGCGGCGTGAAGGCGGAGGTGGCGCTGCCGGTGGCGGGGCTGATGTCGGACGCCCCGGCCGAGCGGGTCGTGGCCGCGAGCCGCGCCCTGGGCGACGCCGCCCGCACGCTCGGCTGCACGCTCGAAGCGCCGTTCCACTCGATGGGCTTCCTGGCGCTCTCGGTGATTCCGGCCCTCAAGATCACCGACCACGGCCTGATCGACGTCGAGCGCTTCTCGATCGTCAGCCTGCGCGCCGGCGACTGAAGATCTACTCGGGGCAGGGCTCGACGGGCAGGCCGGCGTCCCGCCAGGCCTCGAATCCGCCGATCATGTCGGTCGCGCTCGGCAATCCGATCTCCTGGAGGGTGGCCGCGGCGAGGCTCGACGAATAGCCCTCCGCGCACATCACGATCAGATCCCTGCCGGCGAGCGCGGCGTCGGCGTGTCCCGACGTCCCGTCGGCCCGCCACTCGAGCACGTTGCGGCCCACGACGATCGCGCCGGGGACGACGCCCTGCGCGCGGCGCTGGTCGAGCGGGCGCGTGTCGACGATGACCGCGCCCGCACCGACGGCCGCGTGGGCCGCCTCGGGTGTCAGGCGATCGAGGCCGCGCGCGCGACTGCGCGAGATGCTCGTGGATGCCCACCTCGCTAGGACGGATACCACTCGACGGACAGCGGGCCGACCTTCACGCGCCGGTAGCGCCCGCGGCGGACGACCTTCATGCCCGGCTTCTCGCGGTAGAGGTTGAGCGTGTACCCACGCGTACGCCGGCCGACGATGGTCACCGAGCGCAGAAGGTTCGGCTCGGGAGTGACACTGTCCACCTGCACGCTCCCAGTGTCCGAGGAGGAGCTCCTGTCCGTCAATGTCGGCAGATCGTACCCTGCGCCACGGCGGGCGCGAAGGCCGCCGTGATCACCCGGCCCAGATGCCGGCCACGGCGATCACGCCCGCGAGCACCGCGCCCCCGATCCGCCACCGCTGCGAGAGCACGACCGCCTTCGGGTCGTCGCCGAGGCTCATGGCGACCGCAGCGCACGCGAGCGCGGCGAGGGTCGCGCCGGGCAGCTGCCACGTCCAGTCGCCGCTCGATTCGACCATGAAGGCGACGTACGCGGCCGTGACCGCCGCTGCCAGCGGATGCCCGCGGCGGCGGACACCCGCCCAGATCGGCGCGAAGACCGCCGGGATCACCAGCGCGAGCCCGATCACGCCCAGCTCGGCCATGGTCTCCAGCTCGAGGCTGTGCGCGTTGTAGACAAGGACGTCGACCGGGCGGTGCCGCATCCAGTAATGGTGGAAGGTGGCGCCGCCGGAACCGATGACGGGGTGGTCGGTGAAGTCGTGCCACGCCGCCTTCCAGAAGAGCGCACGGCCGTTCAGCGAGAGGCTCGCGAAGCGGCGATTGAGGTCGCCACCGGGGAACGTGGGTGCCGGCTTGTGGATCGTCGAGATGGCATCGCGCACCGCGCCGACAGGACTGCCGAAGCGCTGGACGCCGATCGCGACGGCGAGACAGGCGATGAGGACGATGCCGACACCCGCGATCGTGCGGACCCGCCGCGGCACCGTGAAGCGCGCCTCGAGGCCGGCGAACAGCGCGGCCGCGCCCATCGCGAGCGGCGCGAGTGCCACGAGCCGCGCCGCCACCACCGCGCCCTGCGCCTTCTGAGGGCCGAACTGGCGGTGGAACGCCGTCAGCGCGGTGTGCCCGTGGACGGCGAGGATCGCCCCGACCGCCCCGACGGAGCCCGCGGCCATCGCCGCGACGAGCTGGACGCGGCGGCGGTCGAGCGCGACCATGACCAGGAACCCCACGCCGAGGCTGATCAGCGCTCCCCGGCTGAAGGTGAGGTAGACGACCGGCGCGAGCGGTATGAG
Source organism: uncultured Actinomycetes bacterium (assembly GCA_963746115.1). Taxonomy (GTDB): domain Bacteria; phylum Actinomycetota; class Thermoleophilia; order Gaiellales; family JAICJC01; genus JAICJC01. Next base: position 444,335 of record CAVVAA010000001.1, read on the forward strand.
CGCCACGGCGGCGAGCATCCGCACGAGCATGTTTCCGCGGGCCGCGAACCCCAGCGCAAGCAAGACGCCGATGCCGGCGTAGGCGCCCAGGGCGTTCCAGTAGCCGATCGGCTGGTACAGGCGCCCGAACTCGGAGCCGGCGGTGAACATCCCGAAGACGCCGGGGTAGAGGCGGGTGGCGATGCTGTAGGCCGCGACGCCGGTGATGCCGGCGAGGGTGCCGAGCGCAACCGGGACGGCCCGGCCTCCCGCAGCAACCAGGATCAGCGCTGCGAGCGCCGCGACATAGACGAGCAGGAAGCGGATGTCGGTCGTCGTGGCCGCCCGGTCGTCCGACCAGAGCCAGGACGCGGCCGTCCACGCCCACAGGAGCACCATGCCGCCCTCCGCGATGAGGGCGGAGCGGGACAGCCGTAGCTCGCCGCGGGTGCCCGCCAGGATCCCGAGCACGACCAGGCCGGACACGGCGATGGCGGTGCGCCAGACGCCGAGGTATCCGCCTGGCCATGCGCCGAAGTAGTACCCGCCCCGGTCGGCGGCGAGCAGCCCGACGGACGCGCCCGTGAAGGCGAACGCCGCCACGCCACCCCACCCGCCGGGCACGGCGGGCGCACGCCACTCACGGGCCCACGCGGCCCGCCGGTCTTCACGTTCGATCGTGCCCGAGCCCGCCAAATTGCCTCCATACCTGGCATGCCGACCGCCAGGTGCGATATGGTTCGGCTATCCTAGGCGTGTCAACTGAACGGAGCGAAGCAATGGGTAAGCGTTTGAAGCGACGATCTGTGGCCGCTGCGCTGCTTACGCTGGCAGTGGTGGCGACGATCGGAGCGGGCACGGCAAACGCGTCGTCCCCGGCTAGCAACAACGGTCCGCCAGGCGGTGGCGGCGGTGTCAAGGGCGTCGTCGCCGGTGGCGGCGGGCCGAGCGGCGGAGTCCAGGGCCAGGTCGCGAGCGGCGGCAGTGGCGGGACCCTCCCGTTCACAGGTGCGGATCTCGGGCTGTACGCCACGGCGGGTGTCGGAATGATCGGTGCGGGGCTGCTTCTTCGCCGCGCTTCGGGTTCCCGGCGCGTGTCGTAGGCTGAGCCTGAGCACGTAAGCTCGCACAAGAGGTTCTCTTCGGCCCCCGCAGACGCGGGGGCCGAAGTGTTTCTGGACCCTCTCCCGGCCGGCGCTAGTGCGACTGCGTCGGCGACGACTGCCCCGGAACGCCGCCCTCGGCCCCGTTGACGGTCGGGTCGGCGAGCGGCGCGGCGCCGGGCGGCTGCTCCTGCGCCGGGCGGGCCGGGACGGGCGCTGTGGCGCCGCCGTATCCGCCGTAGCCGTATCCGTACCCGTAGCCCTCGGCCTCGTCGGATCCGGTCAGGACGAAGCCGAGCTTCGCCGCCGGGCAGGCCGTCAGGACGCGCTGGAGCTCGGTCAGCACCGGGCGCCTGACCGTCGAGGCGCGCACGACCACGAGCATGCCGTCAACCTTGTTCGAGAGCACCACGCCGTCCGAGACGGGCAGCAGCGGCGCCGAGTCGAGCAGCACGACGTCCGCCCGCTCCGCCAGGTCGAGCAGCACCTCGGTGATGACCGAGCTCTCGATCAGGTCGGCCGGGTTGGGCGGCATCGGCCCCGACGGCAGCACGTGCAGCGAGCCGGCCCCGGGGCCGCCCTCGGATCCCGGGATCGGGATCGACCACATCGCCTGGTCGAGCGTGACGTGGCCCAGGGCGACGTCGGTGATGCCGGGGCGCCCGGTGAGGTCGAAGAACCGGTCGAGGTAGGGCTTGCGCAGGTCGAGGTCGACCAGCACCACCCGCCGGCCGGCGCGGGCCAGCGCGACGGCGAGGTTTGCGACCGTCGTCGACTTGCCCTCCTGCTCGGTGGCGCTCGTCACCATGATCGTGCGCGCCTTGATCGAGAGGTTGGCGAAGTCGAGGTTGATGCGCAGCTTGCGGTAGGCCTCGGTCTGGATGCCGCTCTCGTCGTCGAGCATGCCGAGGCTCGACGCCTTGCGCAGCGCCCGCGGCGGGATCGGGATGCGGGTCAGAAGCGGTAGGCCGAGCCGCTGGGCGACGTCGTCGGAGTGGCGGATGCGCGTGTCGAGCGCCTCGGCCAGCGAGACGAGGATGAGGCCGATGACAAGGCCGATCCCGAAGCCCATGGCCAGGTTGCGGGTCGTCGCGGGGCGTACCTTCGAGGCGGACTCCGCCTTCTGGGCGACCTGGTTGTTGTTGGAGAGGCTGTCGAGGCCGTTCTGGTAGGCGCTCTGTTGCTTCAGATCGTTCTGCAGCTCGGTATTGTCCGCCGCCCCCGCGCTCTGGTTGCCGGTCACCTGGATCTCGTGGGCGATCTTCTTCTTCAGCTGATTGATCTTGGCGGTGAGCGCGCTCAGCTTGGCGGAGAGCCCGGCGACCGCCTGGTGGTTGCTCACGGTGACGTACGTCTCCGCGTACGTGGTCGCCAGGAGCTTCGCGCGGTCGGGGAAGCGGTCGGTCACCGCGATCGTGAAGAAGGACGTCGTGGAGCTCGGCGTGATCGTGGTCTCGTCCAGAAGATCCTGGGCCGTCATCCCATGGACGCCTGCCGCATGCAGCGTCGCCGCGGCGACGGGGGTCGTGTGGGCGCTCTGCGCCGCCGACGCCACGTTCTGCTGCACGACGGAGCTCGACACATGCGCCGCGGGGTTGAGGATGGACGAGATCGAGCTTCCGCCGACGTTCACCTGCGACGTCGCCTCGTACGCGGGCGTCTGCCGGCTGGAGACGAGGTAGGCAGCGCCCACCGCGACCACGATCGCCACGATCACGATCCAGAGCCGGCGCCGGAGCACCCCGAGGTAGTCGGAGAGTGTGGTCAGCCGCTGTTCAGCCACAGGTGGAGCCTTTCAAACACGTCCTGTCCGAACGGGCCGGCTGCCCCACCGCCTCGGCTCGGCAATGCACTACTGGGATACGCCTATTGTGACACGGCGTCAAGCGCGCAGTCCTCCGGTTCCTTCCAGCTCCTCGCCGCGACCGTCCACTGTCGCTGCCCCAGATCCCGCCGTCACCGCGGTGTACGCAGCCTCCAGGTCGGCGAGACCCTGCTCGGGACTGTAGCGGCTGCGCCAGTTGGCAAAGGCTCCGTCGCCCAGCCGCACGGACGCGCCGTCGTCCCCGAGCCGGGCGAGCGCGTCGCGCCAGCCGTCCGGGCTCGCGGCGTCGACGAGGAGCCCGGTGACGCCCTCGCTGACGACGCTCGGAAGCGCGCCGAGGCGGTTCGCGACCACCGGGACGCCGGCCGCGTAGGCCTCGACCACGGTCCGCGGCGCGCCCTCGTAGCAGATCGACGGCAGCACGAGCGCGCGCGCCTGCGACAGGAATCCGCCCACGTCCTCCGCGGCACCGCCCCGCGGAACTCCACCGTGTCCGGGGCGATCGCCTCGAGCTTCGCCCGGTCCGGCCCGTCGCCCACGACGACGAGCCGCGCGGGCATGTCCCGCCAGCGGGAGACGAGCCGGTCGAGGCCCTTCTCGGCCGAGAGCCGGCCCAGGTAGAGGAAGTCCCGTCCCGGCCCTTCGCGGCGCGGCATCGGGGCGACGAAGTTCGGCTTGACCCGGATCCGGGTCGCGTCCATCCCGGCCTCGATGTGCTTGTCGCGCACGAACTCGCTCACGGCCAGGAACGCGGCGACGTGGCGGAACGTCCCCATCTCCGGTGCATGCCGAGCGACGCCGCCAGCGAGGCGCTGCCGGCGGCCGAGCCGCGGTAGCAGCGGTGGACGACGCCGCGCCACGGCAGCGCGCCGAGGCAGTCCTCGCAGGTCCGGCCGTCGCGCAGGAACGTGGCCGGCAGGCACAGCAGCCGGTAGTTGTGCAGCGTCATGACGACGGGCGCGGCCGCCGTGCGCAGCACCGCCGGCGAGAGCAGCGGGTAGAGGTTGTGCACGTGGACCACGTCCGGCCGCAGCTCCGCCGCGAGCCGCTCGACCTCGCGGACGGCGGGTCGCGACCACACCGCCCGCGCACCGAGGCGCAGCCGCGACGTGCCGCCGCCGTCCTCCGGCGACGGCGACCACAGGCGCACCTCGTGCCCGGCGGCGCGCAGCAGCTCCACCTCGTCGTCGACGACGCGGTTCTCGCCCGACGACGTGCCGGTCGGGTACCGGGAATGCAGGACGAGGACTCTCATGCCGCGCCGGGAGGGATCAGCGGGCGGCCATCGCCGGGATCGGCGCCGGCGCCGACTGCTCCTGCTCGGCCGGCGCGGGTGTCGGCAGCGCGAGCGACATGCCGACGACGATTCCGAGCGGCGCCATCCGGGCCAGCTCGATCATCGGGTTGTCCACGATCATCGTCAGCGCGATGCCGACGAGCACCAGGAAGGCGGCGGCGTGGATGTGCTCGGCGAAGACGCGCGTCCCCCGCACCGCCTGCCACCGCTTCCAGGTCAGCCGCAGCAGCGCGAGGTAGGCCATGATCCAGATGACGAGGCCGACGATCCCGTAGTCGACCAGGATGCGCAGGTAGTCGTTGTGCGGGTGGCCCGCGCCGTGGAACGGCAGCGCGTTCGTCAAGCGGTCAGACGCCCCCGCTCCGTGTCCGATCAGCGGCCGCTGCTTGAACCAGCCCCAGTTCGCCGACCACAGCGCGTCGCGGCCGGTCACGTTGAGGCTGAACCCGCCGACCTGGGCCGTGTCGCCGTGGAAGAAGCGGTGATGCAGCGGGGCGTACGTGAAGACTGCGGCGATCGCGATCGCGAGCACGATGACCCCGGCGCCGATCGCGGTCAGCCATCCGCGGAAGTTGCGGAGGTCGAACCAGGCCAGGGCCACCAGCGCGAGCTGCGCGGCGAACGCCGAGCGCGAGAGCGAGAGCAGCGTGAGCAGGACCGCGGCCGCGACCACCCAGTACGCCCACCGCCGGCCGACCATCCCCGCGCCCAGGAACCACGCCACGAGCACGACGCCCAGGAGCCCGAACGGGCGCGGCGAGAGGATCGCGTGGGTGCCGGGGCCGCCGATCACAAGGCCGGCCCCGTACAGGCCCAGCCCGACGACGGCTGCGACCCAGAACGCCTTCGAGACGACGTCGTAGGCCGGCCTCCCGCGGTGGCCCATGACGGTCACGGAGATCGCCATGAACAGGAGCGCGGCCACGAACACGAGCGTGTTCTGGTATCCCGTCGTCCCGGGCGTGCCCCACGAGAAGGACACCAGCGTCCACAGGACGAAGACGGTCAGCAGGCCGAGCGCGCGGCCGGCCGGGCCGGCCGGGATCGAGATGCCGGTCACGCACACGAGCGCCGCCAGGACGACGAAGGCCCCCGTCTCCACCGCCTGTAGGGAGCCGACGCCGGCGTTCACCTGTCTGCAGCAGGTCGACGCCGCCCGAGATGGCGATCATCGCCACCATGAGCACCTCGCCGAGCGGGCGCCGGGCGGTCTCACCCAGGTACGTCGCGACGATCACGAGGCCGACCACGACGAGCGCGACCGGCGGCGAGATCGCCGCGAGCCCGCCGGCCAGGGCGGCCGCTGCGGCCGCGAAGACGCCGACGCGGAACCGCGCCGACGAGTCGCCGGGACGCCGCATGCCCCCGATCATGACTCTACGGTAGCGGTCGCCGGACGCGGCGGCTAGTCACCACGCGCCGTCCCGCGGCCGCGACCGCTCGACGATTCGGATGCCGGCCCGTCCGTACTCGCGGGTCAGCGCCAGGCCCGCGCGGGCCACGAACTCCGTGTTCGTCGTCGCGTACCGGCCGGCGAGCCGCCGCGGCTCGTTCAGCAGCCGGTGCATCCACTCGAGGCCGGCGGCCTGCATCCACTCCGGCGCCCGCGGCTTGGCCCCGGCGAGGAAGTCGAAGGCGGCCCCGACGCCCAGGCCGACGGCCGGCGCGAACAGGTCGGAGCTCCTGCGCAGCCAGTCGTCCTGCTTGGGCAGGCCCAGGCCGACCCACACGAGGTCGGCCCTGGCGGCGACGATCTGCTCGGCGACCTGGGCGTTCTCGGCGTCCGTGAGCGGACGGAATGGCGGCGAGATCGATCCGGCGATGATCGCCTGGGGGAAGCGCGCCAGCAGTCGCCGCTCGAGTCGCTCGAGCACGTCCGGGGACGATCCGAACAGAAAATGCCGGATCCCGTACTCCTGCCCCGCCTCGATCACGCGCGGCATCAGGTCGGGGCCGGCGACGCGGCGGGCGTTCCGGGCGCCGCAGCGGCGCATGAGCCACGCCACCGGGGCCCCGTCGGGGAAGTTCAGCCACGCGTCGTCGAGTGCGCCCATCATCGCGTCGGAATGCTGGGCGGTGACGATCCCGTGCACCCCGCACAGGCAGGAGTAGCCTCCGAGCCCGCTCTCGACGCGGCGCAGGACGACCTCGGTCGCCGCCGGCACGTCGCCGACGAAGTACTCGACGCCGAGCACCGTGTTGGTGCGCTCGTCGGCGCGCTCAGTCAACCCGGATGAGCGCGTCACCGACCACCTCGCCGTGCCCACCATCCGCGGCCAGGCGAGCCTGCACCTGCTGCTCGATCCACGTGTACGTGCGCTCGAGGCCGGTCCTGAGCGAGACCTGCGGCTCCCATCCGAGCACCTCGCGCAGGCGGGTGTTGTCGGAATTGCGCCCGCGCACGCCCTGGGGGCCGTCGACGAAGACCTTCTCGATCGGAATCCCGGCGATGCCGGCGATCAGGTCGGCCAGGTCGGTGATCGAGATCAGCTGATCCTGGCCGATGTTGAGCGGCTCGGCGTAGTCCGACGCCATCAGCCGGGCGATGCCCTCGACGCAGTCGTCGATGTAGCAGAACGAGCGCGTCTGCTTGCCGTCGCCCCAGATCTCGACCCGGTGGTCGCCGGTGTGCTTCGCGACGGCGACCTTGCGGCACAGCGCCGCCGGCGCCTTCTCACGCCCGCCCTCCCAGGTCCCCAGCGGGCCGAAGATGTTGTGGAAGCGGACGATGCGCGTCGCCAGGCCGTGATCCTCGCGGTAGTAGCGGCACAGGATCTCGGCGACGAGCTTCTCCCATCCGTACCCGTCCTGCGGCTGCGCCGGATAGGCGTCCTCCTCGCGCAGCGGGCGGACATCCGTCTCCTCCTGGAGGAACTCGGGATAGACGCACGCCGACGACGTGTACAGGTAGCGGCGCACGCGGTTTCGCCTGGCCGCCTCGATCGTGTTCAGGTTGATCAGCGCGTTCGAGTGCAGGATCTCGGCGTTGTGCGACGAGATGTACCCCATCCCGCCCATGTCCGCGGCCAGCGCGTAGACCTCGTCGATGCCCGCGGTCGTCTCCATGCAGGTGGCCACGTCGCGCAGGTCGCCGATCATGAACTCATCTGCGAGCGTGCGCGCGGACTCCGGCGCCTGCAGATCGACGCCGCGCACCCAGTCGCCGCGCGCCTTCAGGTACGACACGAGGTGGTGGCCGATGAACCCCCCGGCGCCGGTTACGAGAATTCGCGAACTTGCCATCAGCCCCCTACGGATTCTGCCAAGGCAGCAGGTTAGCCGCCTGACGGCAGGACAGCCGCACGGTTCACCGGACGATCACCGCGCTCGGCTCGTCGCCGCGATCTGGAAATGCCGCTTCGCCGGGCGCACGGCCTCCCGCGCGCCCACCGCAGACTATGGCATCCGGCGGACGGACTCGACGGCCGGCTGCGGCACCAGCACCCGCATCTCGACGGGCGGCCTGCCGTCGCCGTCCCGCGACTGGCGACATGCGGCCGTCGCGTACTCGAGCGCGCTGCGGCGGCTCTCGGCACGTGCGACCGTGAGCCACTCCCGGCTCTCGCGGAACCGGATCTGCGCGTAGAACACGCCCACCGAAGCTTCCCCTCCCCCTCGCCTTCGCCCGGCAGCATCGCCGAAGCCGGCTCCACCGGCATCCCTCGTTCGGGGGGTTCCCCGAGCCCGGCACCCGGGGCCACGAGCTCCGACCGGCCTTTCCCGGTTCCATCCGCGATAACATGTAGTGTTTCCGCTCGGCAACAGGTATATTCGGCAGGTACCGGCGGCCGGGCTGGTGGCGTGTGCAATCCCGGCTCCGGATGCGCGAAACACATGGGTGGTTCGTTGAGATCGAGGCGTCGATTCGTGATGGCGACCGCGACCGCAAGCGTCGCGCTGGCGGCCTGGACCGGCAGCGCCGAGGCGACAGTTTCCGTCGGTGTCGCCGACACCGGCGTGGCACCGAACCTGGGCGGGCAGATCCTGCCCGGGTGGAACTTCCTGGCGAAGAACACGGATACCACCGACTGGGTCTGGCACGGCACGTTCGTGGCCGGGCTGGTGCAGACCGAGGCGCAGGGCCGCGCGGCGATCGTGCCCCTCCGCATCTGTAATCTGACGAACGTGTCCAACTCGGTGCCGCCCGCGACGTGCAACGCGGCCGCGCTCGGAAGCGCGATCAAGTGGGCCGCGCAGCACGGCATCCGCATCGTGAACGACTCGATCAACTTCAGCGGCGCCAACGCGACGATCAAGTCGGCCATCACGAGCAATCCCGGCGTCCTGGTCGTGGCGGCCGCCGGGAACCTGAAGCAGAACCTCGACACGAAGCCGCAGTACCCGTGCAGCTTCAAGCTCCCGAACGTGATCTGCGTGACGGCGACGACGACGGGCGACGTTCTCTGGTCGCGTGCGGACACGGGCCAGACCGTCCAGCTGGCGGCGCCCGGCGTGAACGTCGCCGGCAGGACGCCGTGGACGGTCCAGTCCTTCCCGGCAAACCTGAGCGCCGGGTTGGACTGCGAGGTGCAGTTCCAGATGAAGGGCAACGCGAATCCCCTGACCGTCAAGGGCACGGCGCCCGGCACGAGCGCCACCATCGCGCAGTGGTCCGGATCGCTGCCGGCCTACAAGACGGCCACGTGGCCGTTCCCGGCCCAGCTTCAGGGGCGGTCCGGCGTCTCGGTCACGTTCACGGGCGCGTCCGGGCTGACGATCCAGACGCCGATCGCCCAGTGCCAGGGGCCGACCGCACAGCCGTTCACGAGCAGCGGCGGGTCGTTCTCGACCGCGACCGTCAGCGGCGCAGCCGCGTTCCTGGAGGACGAGTTCCCCGCAGCGACGACCGCCCAGGTCGTCGCGGCCATCCTGAACGGGGCGACCACGGACGTGACTCCGGCCGGCGCCATCAGCGGGAACCGCGAGCTGAACCTGGCCGCCGCCGAGGCGCTCCTCCGGCTGGAGTTCCCCTAAACCAGCAGTGGCGACGGAGGCCGGTCCGTGACGCATCGATCCGCCTCGCGTAGACCTGGAGGCGCGGCGGGGCTGCTCCGTCGTGCCGCCGTTGCGGCGGGGGTGGCCGTGCTCGCCCTGCAGGTGGGGCTCGTCGTCTACGAGCACCTGGGGCCGACGCGCTACTTCGCATGGGCGCCGAACGACTATGTCGTCCAGTACCGGCTGACGGCGACGGTCGACGGCCGCCACCTGTCGCCGGCCGCGGTGCGGCGCCGCTACCACCTCGCCCCCAGGGGCATCTGGTACTTCCCCGCCCAGCACATCATCGACGACGTCCAGCAGTACGACCGCACGTACGGGTCGGCCGACCGCGTCCGGGTGACGCTGGCCTACCGCCTGAACGGTCATGCCCAGCGGACGTGGCGGTGGTCGCATGGCTAGCGTGCGGCCATCCTGGAACCCGCTCCGCGTCACCGGCACGGCGATGCCGCCGAACCTGCTGCTCGCGTGCAAGCTGATCGTCGTCGCGTTCCTCGTCAACGGACAGCTCCGCCGGCTGCCGGGTCACTTCCTGCCCTTCTTCTCCGTGCTCGACCAGGCCGGCAGCCAGTCGGCCTTCCGGCACGGGCTCCAGGCGGCGTTCGTGGTCGCCGCCGGCACGCTTCTCCTCAACCGTGTCCCCCACCTCGCCGCCGCGATCGCCGGCGCCACCGTCCTGGTCGGAACCGTCTCCTCGCGCATCTACTTCGAGAACAACACGGAGTACACCGGTCTCATCCTGCTCCTGGCCGGCCTGGCCGTGTCGGGCGACCGGACGCGCCTGGTCCGCTACCAGGTGGTGCTGCTGTACGCCGCCGCGGCGCTGAACAAGCTCCTCGACGCCGACTGGCGCTCCGGCCAGTTCTTCGAGAACTGGGCCACGGTCACGTCGCTGCACGCCACCTACCACCACGTGAGCTCGCTCCTGCCCCACCTCGTCCTGGCGAAGCTCATGGCCTGGTCGGCGATCTGCACGGAGGCGGCGCTCGCCGTCGGGTTCGCGATCCGCCGGCTGTATCCCTACGCGATCTGGCTCGCGGTCGGATATCACTCCACGCTCATGCTCACCGCCGGGCGCACCTTCGGGATGTTCTACTTCTCGCTCCTGGCGTCGTACCTCGCGTTCGCGGGGCCGTGGCCGGAGCGCACCTCGGCCCACGTGCGCGTGCCGGTGTGTCTCCGCCGCCTGCGCCTGCTCGACACCGATCGCACATTCGCCTGGGAGGACGGGCGCACGCTCGCCGTCGACGCAGCCGTCGGCACGCTGACCGGGTTCGCCGCCCTGCGCCGGATCCTCCGGTTCGCGCCGCCGGCCTTCCTCGCCTTCTGGGTCGTCGCCGCCGTCCCCCAGCCCGACACCACGCATCGCCTGATCGGGCTGGCGGTCCTCGTCGTGCTCGCCGTCGTGGCCGTCGAATGGGCCCGCGAGGTCAGGCAGACGCGGGCGCCCGTCCAGGCCGTGTGACCGACCTGGACGCTGTCATCGTGGGCTCCGGGCCGAACGGCCTCACGGCCGCCGTCGCGCTCGCCCGCGCCGGGCGGTCCGTGCTCGTGCTGGAGGCGGCGGAGACGATCGGCGGGGGCGTGCGCACGCAGCAGCTGACCGAGCCGGGCTACCGGCACGACGTGTGCTCGGCCGCGTTCCCGCTCGCGATCGCCTCGCCGTACCTGCGCACGCTCGGCCTCGAGCGGCACGGGCTCCGGTTCGTGCACCCCTCCGCCCCGCTCGCGCACCCGTTCGACGACGGCACCGCTGCGATGCTGGAGCGATCGGTGGCCGCCACCGCAGAGGGCCTCGGCGCCGCCGGCGCGGCATACCGGCGCATCGTCGGCCCCCTCGTGCGAGCCGCCGAACCGCTCTTCGCGGAGATCCTGCGTCCGCCTCTGCATCTGCCGCGGCACCCGCTGGTGCTGGGCCGGATGGCGGCCAACGGTCTCGTCCCGGCCACGCTGCTCGCCCGCCGCCTGCCCGGCGACCGGGCGGGCGGCCTGGTCGCCGGGCTCGCCGCCCACTCGATGATCGAGCTGTCACGGCCCCCGACCGGCGCGGTGGCGCTCATGTTCGCGGCCGCCGGGCACGCCTACGGATGGCCGATCGTCGAGGGCGGCGCGGGACGCCTGGCCGAGGCGCTCGCGGGCGCCCTCCGGGCCGCCGGAGGCGAGATCGCGGCGGGGCGGCGCATCGACCGGATGGCCGACCTGCCGCCGGCGCGGGCGATCCTGTTCGATCTCTCCCCGCCGCAGGTCGCCGCGATCGCGGGAGATGAGCTGCCCGGTTGGTACCGGCGGGTGCTGCGCCATCACCGACGCGGCCCCGGCGTCTTCAAGCTCGACCTCGCCCTGGACGGGCCGCTCCCGTGGACGGCTCCCGAGTGCAGGCGGGCGGCCACCGTTCACCTGGGCGGCACGATGGCCGAGGTGGCCGCCGCAGAGGCGGCCGTCCGTGCCGGGCGCCATCCCGAGCGGCCGTTCGTCCTGCTCGCCCAGCCGACCCTCTTCGACGCCTCCCGGGCTCCGGCCGGCAAGCATGTCGTCTGGGCCTACTGCCACGTGCCGAACGGCTCGACGGTCGACATGAGGGCGCCGCATCGAGGCGCAGATCGAGCGGTTCGCTCCGGGCGCGATGGATCTCGTCCGCGCGCGAGCGGCGCGCGCGCCCGCCGACCTCGAGGCGTCGAACGCGAACTGCCTCGGCGGCGACATCGGCGGGGGCGTCGCCGACCTGGCCGGCATGCTGGCCCGCCCGCTGCCGCGCCCGGATCCCTACCGCACGCCGAACCCACGCCTGTATCTGTGCTCGGCCTCGACACCCCCCGGCGCGGGCGTCCATGGGATGTGCGGATACCACGCCGCCCGCTCCGCGCTGCGACGGGCGCTGCGCTAGATGATTGATTCCAACGTCGCTCAGCCGCCCGCTCGCGGCCGCTCCGCGACGATGATGTAGTAGGCACCGGTGCCGCGCAGGCCGGGGACCCCGGCGTCCGCCAGCTGCTGGAGCCGCTCGTGGACCGGTACCGCCCAGCCGGCCGGCAGCACAGGGCGGCGCAGGAGCGAGAACGGGCCGAAGCCGATGGACGAGCCCGCCCGCTTCACGAGGCCCGCCGCCGCGAGCATCCGGTCGACCCCACCGTTGGTGTAGCGCTGCGGCAGGGATTCCCGGCGGCGCCGGCTGCGGGTGCCGAGCCGGCGCACGAGGAGGGCGTCGACGCGCTTGGCCGCATCGACGGCGAGCGGGTTCAGGCGCGGGTCGAGAACGAAGCTCAACCGGGCCCGGTTGTCGGACGTGAGCACCGCGTGACCGCCCGGCACGAGTACGCGCCGGATCTCCCCCAGGGCGACCGCGGGCCGCTCGAGCCAGGGCAGGACGCCCACCGCCACCACCGCGGCGAAGCTCGCATCGGCGAACGGCAGCGCGTGGGCGTCGCCGACGTGCGTCTCGACCCGGTCGGCCAGGCCGTGCGCACGGGCCCGTTCGTGCGTGTTTCGCAGCATCGGCTCCGCCGGGTCGATGCAGACGACGTGGTGGCCGCGCCGGGCGAGCTCCACGGTGACCCCTCCGGCGCCCGGGCCGAGCTCGAGGACGCGCGCGGCCGCCGGCACGGACACCGCGTCGAAGGCCTCCAGCACGCGCTGCTGGCGCAGCCGGTAGACGGCCCCCGCGATCCCCGGGTCGTCGTAGACCTCCTGCCAGTAGGCGGCCCCGGCGTGCGACCAGTCGCTGATCGCGTCCTCGCCCCGGGCGCCGGCGGCCTTGCTCACGCCTGGTCCGTCCGGTAGGCGAGCACGGAAGGCTGCCTCACGCGTCCACCGTACCGGCGGGCGAAGGCGACGGCGAGCGCGGCGGCGGGCACGGGGTCGCCCGGCGAGAACCACGCGCCCTCCCGGACAGGGAGCAGCGACCCCAGCCACGTGACGATGCTCGTCTCCCGCCGGCGGATGGCCGCAGCGGCCTCGGCGAGGTCATGGTGCTCGACGATCCACCGCCGCCCCTCCCGGGCCGGCGCGCGTGGGCGCGGCGGCTGTCCGGTCATGTCCAGATAGAGGGCGCGCAGGACGTCCGTGCCCGCGGCGTCGACGAACAGGCGGAAGGTGGCGCCGATGCGGGGGTTCACGTCGAGCAGCTTGTAGCGGTCGTCGCGGGCGTCGTGGCGGTAGCCCATGTCGACGATGCCGCGGTAGCCGATCCGGCGCATCAACCGCTCGGTCGTCTCGACCACCGCCTGATTGTGCTCGCAGACTCCGAGCGACGTCATCCCGGTGTGGGTCGGGTGCTGGCGCAGCTTGCGGCCCGTGTACGCGGCGAGGCACGCGGAGGCGGCGTCGAAGTAGCCGTTCAGCATCCACACGGAGGGCGCGCCGCCGGGGATGTACTCCTGCAGCATCACGCTCGGGACGGCCGACTCCGGGAGCCGCCCGGCCAGCGCCCGCAGCTCCGCGGGGCTGCGCACGACGGTGACGCTCGGCGAGCTCCTCGTCGCCGGCCGCCGACGGGGCGCCGATCCGCTTCACCACCACGGGGAAGTCACCCGCGGCCGCGTATTCCTCCAGATCGGCCGAGCGCTCCGGAAACCGCACGGCCGGCGTAGGCACCCCCGCCTCGAGGCAGAGCTCGTGCAGCCGGCGCTTGTCGACGAGCGAGCCGACCAGGCCCTCGGGGGGCGTCGGGAACCGGAACACCGGCTCCAGGCGATCAGCGTGCTCGGCGAGGAGCGCCGTGCTCGGATCGTCGGTCGCGACCAGCACGGGGCGCCCGCCGATCGCGCGCCCGACCCGGACGAGATGCTCGGTCCACCGCTCTTCGGTCGCCGGACCGGGCGGCAGCGGGTGAGCCGCCGTGAGGTGGCGGCTGCGGGCGGCGGGGGCGGACGTCTCGTTGTGCACCCAGTGCACCGGGATCCCCGTCCGGCCCGCGCTGCGCAGGATGCCGAGCACCCCGTGCTGGACGAGGTTCGTGGTCATCTTGAGGATGACGACCGGCGTGGTGGCGTCGAGCCCGGAAGGCCGCGAAGTCACGCGGGCAGAACCCTCCGCCCCGTCCCCGCATCCCCGATCCCGGCGGGGTCCGTGACCGCCACGAGCTCGCCGGCGGACATCACGAAGGCGCAGGCCACATCGTCGACATGGCGCAGGACGAAGTCGATGTCCCGGCTCTGCCCCGTGTCCCGCAGGTACGCGGCGCTGCGGCCCTGCGTGACCGCCTCGACGCGGGCACCGCTCCAGCGCTCCACCAGCTCGGCGGTGGTGGCGTCGGCGAAGGCGTAACCGGCGCCGCCGAGCCGCTCCGCGATCCAGGCGCAGCACAGCTGATCCTCCTCGCGGAACTCCCCGCGGGTGCCGGCGCCGACGACCTCGACGGGGCCGCCGGCCGCGCCGGCTGCGTCGGCCGCCGCGGTCCAGTTGCGGAGGCACGCCACGTATGCCCTCCCCGACCGCTCGGCGGCGGTGAGGAGCGGGGTGCCGGACGTGGAGAGCACGATCGCCGGCCGCCACACGTCCGGGCGTTCCGCGATCGCCGCCGGGCTGTTCTGAAGGTCGAACCCGTACGGCATGTTTCCGCCGAGCTCGCCGACGAGCAGCGGCTGGTGCAGCCCCGCCGCGAGCGGGACGGCCTCCTCCACGGACCCGGCGGGGTAGCAGCGCCGGCCGCCGACCACGGCGGTCACGACCGTGGTCGTGGCGCGGAACACGTCCACGCAGACCGTCACGGCGCCCGCCACGGCCTCGGCGGCGCCGTCCTGGAAGCACGAGATGCGGACGCTACGGCCGGGGCGCATCCGGGGCCGGCGGGCGGAGCCGGGGATTGGCGAACGCGTCGGAGTGCAGCCCGCGGCGGTAGATCTCCACCCGGAGAAGCTCTTCGAGGCGCACGTTGGAGAGCCGCACGCCCGGGCCGAAATGCTCGAGCAGCGCGAACTGGCTGGCCTTCGTGGGCGCCTCGAAACAGACGGCGTCCAGCCCCAGCGCATCGGCGATCCGGTCGGCGATGGTGCCGGCAAGGCCACCTTCGGCATCGAACACGCCGACACCGACCGCGGTCTCCCGGGCCTCCACCACGATCTCGCGAGCGCCGGCCTCGAGCCAGGCGCGTGCCTCCGCGATCAGCGGGTCGACGGCGTCGTGCCGGAGGCCGCCGCCGTGCTTGGGGCCGACCTCGTACTGCACCTCGAGCCCCCGCTCGGCGGCCATGGCCACCACGCCGGCCGGCGTGAGGCGCATGTCCGTGAACCCGGTTCCGCACTCGATGCGGTCGAAGCCCAGGCCGGCGCACAGGTCGAGGTACTCCTCCAGCCGCCGCTGCGCGACCGCGACCTCGAACGGGCCGCCGCCGGTGACGGTGCGGACGCCATGGGCGCGGGCCGCGGCGAGCTTGGACCGGGTCGCCGCCTCACGCGCCACCATCCAGCAGGCCATCGAGATCTTCAGGATCGAGATCAGGTGCGCGCTCTGCTCCAGATGGGACGCGAGCGTGACCGGGTCGTAGCCCGGGTCGAACGGGCACGTCAGCGGGGACATCCGCGGCACCCCGATCAGCTCGAGGTACCGCTCCGTCGCCGTCGTCTGGGACGCCACCGCGCCCTCCCGTGTCTGCTCCAACGTCACAGCCTCGTTCGGATCGACTTCTGGCAGGGCGAATCAGCTCGCGTGGGCTCGCGGACGCTGGTCACCCGTCTCCGTTCGCCACAATACCCGCCGCTGCCATACTTCCCCCGCACTGGACGCCCCCCGCCCTCGCATTCTCTACATCGCCGGCGCCGGCCGGAGCGGCAGCACCCTGCTCGCGATGCTGCTCGGCGCCCTGCCGGGCTGCACCGCCGTGGGCGAGCTGCGCCACATCTGGGAGCGCGGCGTGCTCGCGAACCGGCTGTGCGGGTGCGGCAGGCCGTTCCGGGACTGCCCGTTCTGGTCAGAGGTGGGGCAGGCGGCGTTCGGCGGATGGGACGCCGTCGACGCCGAGCGGCAGGCCGCACGGCTGATGGCGGTCGGCCGCCAGCGCCACTTCCCGCTCGTCGCGGCCGGTGCGGGCTCGGCGCGGTTCCGGGCGGAGCTGCGGGCCTATGCCGAGCTCCAGGCCCGCGTCTACCGGGCCGTCTCAGCGGTGAGCGGAGACGCGGCGATCGTCGACTCCTCCAAGAGCCCCGTCTATGCGCTCACCCTGCTCGCGGCCGGGCTCGACGTGGAGGTGCTCCATCTCGTCCGCGACAGCCGCGCGGTGGCCTACTCCTGGACGAGATCGCGCGCCATGCAGGACACGGCCGTGGTCGAGTACATGCCGACATTCGGGCCGGCCTGGTCGTCGCTCACGTGGATCAGCAACAACCTCGCCGTCGACGCCGTCCGCGGACGCGGCCTGCGGCCGCGCGTGATGCGGTACGAGCGGCTCGTCGCGGCGCCCGCGCAGGAGCTGTCACGGGCCCTCGGCGACGCGCTACCCGAGGCCGCCCGCGCGGCCATCGCCGCCGGAGGCGACGCCGAGTTCTCCCCCGGCGTGCAGCACACCGTCGCCGGCAATCCGGTGCGGATGCGGACCGGGCCGCTCACCTTGCGGGTGGACGACGCCTGGCGGGCGGCCATGCCCGCCTTCGACCGCCGCGTGGTCACCGCGCTCACGTTCCCGCTGCTCGCGCGCTACGGCTATCCCGGCCGCTGAGCGGCTCAACGGCCGTTCCCGAAGTGGCCGGTCGAGGCCACCGGCACGCCGCCGCGCCATACGATCTCGAGGTAGCCGTGGCGGGTGTTCTCGAGCGCGGGCAGAAAGGCCACGACCCGCCGGGTGCGGGTGCGGATGACGTCGCCCGAGTCGCCGACGAAGACGTAGCTGCCGCGAAGGCTATGCAGCAGCCATCCGTCGCGCATGCAGTCGTAGGCGCACGGTGACTCCGATCCCCGCAAGCCGTGCTGCAGGTGGATGGTGGCCAGGTGGCGGGGCGACGGGCCTGCCGTGTACACCCGCACCTGGCGGTTCGGTGCGTCGAGCACGTAGACGCGTTTCCCGCGCGGGCTCAGGCTGATGCCGTGCGACGGCGCGGACGGCTGGAATCCCGCCGGGACGGCCCCGAACGATCGCGTGGCGATGATCCGCCCCGTGCGCAGGTTGCCGACCGAGAACCCGCGAAAGTCGGTCCACGTGATGTACGCGCGGGTGAGCTCCCGGTTGACGACGAAGGGCCGCACGCCCGGCGAGGCCGACGGCGTGGGTCCCACGGGAGGGCCGTGGGTCTGCATCAGATACCGCGCCTTGCGGCCGCCCATGAGCACCTCGCCGCGCCGGCAGATCGTGTTGTGGGGGCCCTTCCCGCCTGCGATCGATCCGATGACGGCGCCGGTGCGCGCGCGTACCACCTCCCACCTGTCGGAGGGGGAGAGCTCGCCGGTGGGGACGTACACGCGCACGATCCCGCCGCTCCGGCACACCGCCGGCTGGTCGACGCCGAAGCTGTAGGCGCGGTTGTAGACCGTGCGACCCGTGCGGACGTCCCACTTGAGGAGCCCGCCGGTGCCGCCGGCGCCGTCGCCGCCGTGCGTGATGTAGAGGAAGCCCTTGCGGTAGGCGACGCCGCGGACGCCGTTTCGGAGCGGGAGGCCGGTCCACCGGGCGACTCGCCGCCAGGTGCCGATCTGGTAGGCGGTGATCGAGCCGTCGTCGTTCGCCACGTACAGCAGCGCCCCGTTCAGCCGCGGCGCCGCCGTCGTGGTCGGGGCGGCGGCGGTCCCCACGACGAGAAGCGCCACGAGCATGCCCGCCACCAATGCCAGCCTCCGTGCCACCCAGACACCGTAGCGGCCGTTCATGAGAAGCGCGACGCCTGGGAGAACGCCAACGGCCGCCTGCTAGGTTGGTCGGAATGGGAGGCGATCGCCCGAGCGCGCGGCAGTACCTGGCCGGGGGGCGCTGGGCGCTCCGCAGCCGCTGGTCGCGCCACCCGTCGTATCTGACCTACTCGACCCGGCGCCACCCGCTCGTGGTGGTGCAGGCCGAGACGGAGCTCGTGATCGAGGGGTACCCCCGGTCGGCGAACACCTTCTCGGCGTTCGCCTTCCAGACGAGCCAGCCCCACCCGGTGCGCCTGGCGCATCACCTGCACGCGCCGGCCCAGATCGCCGCCGCGGCCCCGCGCGGCCTCCCCATCCTGGTGCCGGTGCGGCATCCGCGCGACGCCGCCATCTCCATCGCGATCCGCTCACCGCACGTCTCGCTCACACACGCACTCGACGCGTACCGACGCTTCCACGAGGCCATCCTGCCCCACCGGGACGCCTGCCACGTGGCCCTGTTCGAGGACGTCACCGCCGACTTCGGCAGGGTCGTCGAGGCCGTGAACGCGCGGTTCGGCACCGCGTTCACGGCCTTCCACCACACGCCGGAGAACGTCCAGGCGGTCTACGCGCTGATCGAGGAGCGGGCGCGCCAGCCCGCGCACGCGGCGGCGATCCACGCGTATGTGTGCGGCGTGATCTCGCGCAGCGACCTGGAGGCCGCCCGGCTGCGATCCGGGCCGGCCGCGGCGAACGGCGAGGTGCACGTCGAGCAGCGGGTGGCACGGCCGTCGAGCGCTCGCCGCGACCTCCAGGAGCGCCTGGCCGAGCACTACGACGCGGCCGGCCTGGCGCGCCGCCGGGAGGCGGCCGAGTCCGCCTATCGCCGGTTCGTGTCCGGCGACGGAGCCTGAGCCTCGGGCGGGGCGGGCAGCGGCAGGTCGGTGACGGCGTCGAGGTCGACGAGGCTGTAGCCGAAGCGGCGCACCTCCGGCTCCCAGCGGGCGATCGTGCGCCGCCGGTCGACCGCGCGGTAGGGGTTGTGGGGCGAGCGCCAGCGGGCGAAGTACGCGTCGTTGACGCCGGCGCGGACGTGCTCGCCGCTCGGGTGCGGCGGAAGCCCGATGGCGGCGAAGATCCGGGCCAGCTCCGCGTCCGGGTCGGCGACGAACCGCTCGTAGCGCACCACGTGCAGGCGCCGCAGCCGGGGCGCGTCGGCGGCGAGGATGGCATGGCAGGTGACCCAGTGGCGCACGAGCGTCTCGTAGGTCAACCGCCGCCGGCGGCCCTTGCGGGTGGCGCCGGCGACGGCCACCGGGTGGCGGAGGACGGCCACGAAGGTTGCCTCGGGGAAGAGCGCCTGGAGGAACCGCGCGCGAACGAGGTTCGGCGGCGACTTCTCGACCTTGACGGCGGCCTCCGGCCGCCAGTAGCGGCCCCACTCGCGCAGCAGCCGCTCGCGGTTCTCGGCGGTGACGAGCGGGGAGTCTTCGGTCAGGTGCGCGTCAGGCGCAAAGCCGAAGAGCCCGGCCCCTCCGTAGCGGTGCGCGGGCGGGTAGACGGTCTGCAGGTGCTGCCCCTCGTCCTCGGGCACCCCGGTGTCCGCGAATCCGGACACGTCGGGGTGGGCCGCGAGGCAGCGGTGGACGAGGGACGTCCCGCTGCGGTGCAGCCCGGCCACGAACACGAGCCGCCCGGCCGCCTGCGAGCCCGTCATCCCGCGCCGCCGGCGGCCGGCAGCCAGTCGCGCCGGCGGCGCAGCCGGCGCACCGTGCGGGCGGCGCCGCTGCGGCGCAGGGCCACACCGAGCGGCGAGAGCTTGGCCCGCAGCCGCGGCCCGGTATCGGCAGATGTCATGCCCACCCGCGGGCGCCGGTGCGGCTCGTCGTCGACGTGGGCGCCCGTGAGCGTGCACGCGGCCAGGTAGCCCGCCCTGCGGGCGGCGGCGGCGACGCGCGCGTCCGCGACGCCGTAGGGATATGCCAGGGTCTCGCATGCGCCCAGACGCTCGGTGATCGCCCGCCGGGAGTCGGCGAGCTCGGCGCCGAGGCGGGTGTCGTCGGCATCGGTGAGGAGCGCATGCGTGACCGTATGCGATCCAACCTCCCAGCCGCGGTCGCGCAGCGCCGCCAGGTCGTCCCACGAGAGCGGCTCGAGCTGCTCGGTGGTGGCGGCCGTGAGCTCGTGCTCGATGCCCGGCCAGGACAGGGCCGCCCCGGACGCGGGATACGACGTCACCGCGAAGACGGTGCCGGCGTAGCCGTGACGGTCGAGGATGTCGGCGGCACGCAGGGTCGACCGGTAGCCGTCGTCGAAGGTGAAGACGACGCTTCGGCCCGGGAGCCCGCCACTCGCCCGCAGCCGCTCGGCCTCGGCCATGGTCAGGCCGCGATATCCCCGCCGGCGCACGTACGCGGCGTGCTCCGCGAGCGCCTCCTCGGTGACGGCGAGCGGCGAGTCCCACGTCGAGCTGACCGCGTGATACGCGAGGATCAGCGGGCGGGCGGCGGCTGGCACAAGCCCGGATTCTGCCGCCGCGGTCAGTCACGCGCAAACCACCTTACGAACACATGTTCGATATGATGGCGGGATGCGGTCACCCGCGACCCGCACCATCGGCGGCCCCCGGAGGACCTCCGTCCGCTGCGACCCGGGCGGGACTCCCGTGGCAGTCGCCGGCCGCCCGGTCGAGTGCGTCCGCGACGAGTGGCGGGTCGACGAGGGCTGGTGGAGCGGCCGCCCCGTGCACCGCCGCTACTTCGAGCTCGTGCTCTCGGGCGGCGCCGACGTGGTCGTGTTCGCCGACCGCCGCTCCGGCGAATGGTGGGCGCAGCGGGCGTGATCTACCCGGAGCTCCACGCCCACTCCTGCTTCTCCTTCCTGGACGGCGCGTCCCAGCCCGAGGAGCTGGCCGAGCAGGCGGCGCTGCTCGGCTACGAGACGGTCGCGCTGACCGATCACGACGGGCTGTGCGGGTCGCTGGCCTTCGCCCGCGCCGCCGGCGAGGCCGGCATCCGGGCGGTCACCGGCGCCGAGATCACCCTGGCCGGGGCGGCGCGCACATCACCCTGCTCGTCGAGACGGCGGCCGGCTACCGCAACCTGTGCCGGCTGATCACCGCCGCCCACGCCGATGACCGCCGCGCGCCCGTCGCGACGCTCGACCAGGTGGCCCGGCACGCCGACGGCCTGCACTGCCTGTCCGGGCTGCGCCCGGCACGGGCTCCTCGCCCGGCCGGTGGCGGAGGGCCGCCTGCGCGAGGCCGAGGAGCTGGGCCTGCGGCTGCGGGGGATGTTCGGCCGCGACCGCCTCTCCGTCGAGCTGCAGCGGCCGTATGCGCGCGGCGACACCCGCCGCAACCGGCTGCTGGCCGAGCTGGCCGGGCGCCTTCGGGTGCGCACGGTCGCGACCGGCGACCCCCACGCCCACTCCCGCCGCCGCGCGCTCCTGCAGGACGCGCTCGTGGCCATCCGGTCGAACACGACCCTGGAGGCCAGTGAGGCCGAGCGGCGCGGGAACCACGAGGCGGTGCTGCGGTCGCCGGCCGAGACGGCCGCCCGCTTCCCCGGGGACGCGGTCCGCGGCGCGCTCGAGGTGGCCGACCGGTGCCGCTTCGACCTCACCCAGGACCTGGGCTACAGCTATCCCGACTTCGGCGAGGGCGGCGAGCCGGCCGGCGCGGCCCTCGCGCGCATCTGCCACGCCGAGCTCGAGCGCCGCTACACCGGCTCGGCCCACATGGCCGACGCCCGCACCCGCCTGGACGAGGAGCTGCGGCTGATCGAACGCCACGGCCTGGCCGGATTCTTCCTGCTCCACCGCGACATCCTCGAGATGGCCCGCGACGTGGCCGTGCGCGTGCGCGGCCGCAGCGCCGGCCGCCACCTGCTGCCTCCGGGGCGCGGCCGCGGCTCGAGCGTCGGCTCGATCGTGTGCTACCTGATCGGCCTCTCCCACGTCGATCCGATCGCCGCCCGGCTGTTCCTGGGCCGGTTCCTCTCCGAGGAGCTCGCGAGCGTGCCCGACATCGACCTCGACTTTCCCCGCGACGTGCGCGAGGGGCTCATGCTCGACGTGGTGGAGCGCTACGGTCCGGAGCACGCCGCCCTCGTGGCCGCGTTCCCCACCTACCGCGTCCGCGGCGCGGTGCGCGACCTGGGCAAGGCGCTCGCGCTGCCGCAGGGCGAGGTCGAGCGCATGGCCCGGCTGGCGGACGAGTGGGGCGCGATCGGCCCCGACCAGGTCGAGCAGATGCGGGAGCGGGCGGGGTCGCCGCGCTGGCGCGCCTTCGCCTTCCTGATGGAGGAGATCATGGGCCTCCCCCGCCACATCAGCCAGCACTCCGGCGGGATGGTGATCTCGACCCGGCCGCTGGTCGAGCTCGTGCCGGTGATCCCGGCCGCCATGGAGGGGCGCCAGATCTGCCAGTGGGACAAGGACTCGTGCGCCGACGCCGGCTTCCTCAAGATCGACCTGCTCGGCCTGGGGATGCTCTCGGCGGTCGAGGAGTGCGTCGACCTGATCGCCGAGACGCGGGGCGCGCCGATCGACCTCTCCCGGGTCGGCTTCGACGATCCCGCCGTCTACGCCGAGATCCAGCGGGCCGACACGGTGGGTGTGTTCCAGATCGAGAGCCGCGCGCAGATGCAGTCGCTGCACCAGACGCTGCCCGAGAACCTGGACGACCTCACCGTGCAGGTCGCGCTCGTGCGCCCAGGGCCGATCGTCGGCGACGCCGTGAACCCCTACGTCAAGCACCGCCGCGCCCTTCGCGCCGATCCCGGCTTCGTGCCCCCCTACGACCATCCCCTGCTCGAGCCGGTGCTGCGCGACACCCTGGGCGTGGTGGTGTTCCAGGACCAGGTGCTCGAGGTGGCGATCGCGCTCGCGGGCTTCTCCACCGGCGACGCCGAGAGCCTGCGCCGGGCGATGAGCCGCAAGCGCAGCCGCGACGCCCTCGAGCGTCACCGGCAGCGATTCTGTGAGGGCGCGGCCGGACGAGGCGTGGACGAGGCGACCGCCCTCCGGGTGTTCGAGAAGGTGGTGGCCTTCTCGGAGTTCGGCTTCCCCAAGAGCCACGCCGCCGCCTTCGCCATCCTCGCCTACCAGTCGGCGTGGCTGCACCGCTCGTATCCGGCCGAGTTCCTGTGCGCGCTCCTGAACGCCCAGCCGATGGGCTTCTACCCGCCGGCGACGCTGCTGCGCGACGGCGAGCGGCGGGGGGTCGAGATCCGCCCGCCCGACGTGAACCGAAGCGGCGCCGCCTGTACCGTCGAGGCCGGCGGGCTGGCGGTGCGGATCGGCCTCGGCTACGTGAAGGGCGTCGGCACCCGGGCGGAGGGGCTCGTGGGCGAGCGCGATGCCGAGGGGGCGTTTCCCGACCTGGGCGAGCTGGTGCGGCGCGCGCCGCTCTCCTCGGACCAGCTCGAGAGCCTGATCCGCGCCGGGGCCTGCGACGGCTTCGACGGCAACCGCCGCCGGCTCCTGTGGGAGCTGCCGCTGCACCGTGCCCCGGCGGGAGTCGAGGGCGCCGCCCAGCTGGCGCTCGCGCTCGACGCCTCCCCCACCCCGGCGCTGCCGCGCATGACCGACTGGGAGCGGATGGTGTCAGACCACGAGGCCATGAGCCTGACCACCGGCCCCCACCCGCTGGCGCTCCTGCGGCCGTCCCTGGCGGCGGACATCACCACCTCGGACCGGCTGCTCGACGCACCGCTCGGGCCGGTCACCATCGCCGGCATCACCATCGCCCGCCAGCGCCCCGGGACGGCGAAGGGGATCGTCTTCCTGCTGGTCGAGGACGAGCACGGCATGACGAACGTGATCTGCCCGCCCGCCGTGTACGAGCGCGACCGGATCGCGATCAGGGCCGAGCCGCTCGTGCAGGTGTGGGGCCGGCTCGAGCGCCGCGACGGCGCCGTGAACGTGATCGCCGACCGGGTGGCGGGCCTGACCCACGCCGGCCGGCCGGACGTCGGCCGCGCAGCCGAGCGGGCGGCGGCACGGGCGGCAGGCACCGGCGCCGGCCAGGGCGGCCACGTCGTCGACCTGCGCCGCCTCCGGGCGGCGGCGCCGAGGGCGAACAGCTTCGGCCGCGGCCGTCGCTAACGCCCACCGCCCCCGTACCACCACACGGGTCGGCACGGCGGCGGCGAATTCGCCGCCATTGGTGTGCATTTCCGAAGAATTCCGTAAAGAGGGCTGCCGCCGCGGCCGCCGCATCCGTACGCTGGACGAGCCGATGTGGTTCCGCCGCTCAGGGTAGAAGGAGCCCACCCTGATGAGGGGCGGGATGGGGTCGGTTGGGGGAGGCCGTTCGCCTGCGGCCTCCCCCAAAATTCTCGGGCGAGGTCTACGCCTCGCCCTGCGAGGCGCGGATGGCCGTCTCGAGCGCGGGGAAGTGATCGCAGAGCCGGCCGCCGTCCTGCACCGGCCACGTCTGCCAGCCTACGGCGCGCACGATCAGACACTGGCCTCCGGGCGCGGGCGGCAGCCCGCAGGCCCAGCGCACCTCGTGCTGCGGCACCTTCCGGCAGGTGAGCCCGGCGATGCCGAGCTGCTGGCCGACGTCGGCCGCCACCCCGTCGGCGCTGATCCGCTCCGGCAGCAGCGCCACCAGCTCGGCGATCTTCGCGCAACGACGGGTGCGCACCACCGTGCTCCAGCTCCCAAGCACGTTCACGCGCGCGATCAGGCACTCCGCCTCGGCCCGGAAGACGACCGCGCACGCCCAGGCCGACCCGTTGGACTGA
The DNA here is from genome assembly GCA_963746115.1 of uncultured Actinomycetes bacterium. GTDB lineage: Bacteria > Actinomycetota > Thermoleophilia > Gaiellales > JAICJC01 > JAICJC01. Next base: position 469,040 of record CAVVAA010000001.1, read on the forward strand.
AGCGCCGAGCAGCGCACGTTCTGGGCGCGGTCTCGCTCGGTGATCTGGTGCTCCAGCGACGACTGGGAGATGCGGTGGTGCACCCGCAGCGCGAAGTAGCCGCCGCCGAGCACCACGAGCACGACAAGGATGATGCTCAGGAACCGCATGTGCGGTCGCAATGCGTCCCTCACCGGGGAGCTCGGCGGCGGCGGCCGCCGGGAGCCGGGCGGCGCTGGACGAGGCGCCGGCGCGACGCCCGCCGGGCCGGCGACGGGGCCGGTCGCGACGGGTTGCGGCCAGGGGTCGTCCTCGGGCTCGAAGTCCTCGTCGTCCTCGGGCTCGAAGTCCTCGTCATGCTCGGGCTCGAGGTCCTCGTCATCATCCGGCTCGGGCTCGGGCTCGGGCTCCGGCTCGGCCCGGGGCGGCTCGACGTCGGTCCGGGCATGCCTCGGCCGGTAGACGGTGTCGGCCTGGGTCGGCGTGACCTCCGGCTCGGGCGGCGTGACCGGCGGCGGCGCCGGATCCGGCGCCGGCTCACGCTCGATCCGCGGCGGCAGGCCGGGCGTCGGCTCCCGCGAGACCTGCGGCGGCAGCTCCGGCGCCGGCTCACGCTCGATCCGGGGCGGGAGCGCTGGAGCGGGCGCATCGCGCTCGATGCGGGGCGGCAGGCCGGGCGTCGGCTCGCGGCCGATCCGCGGCGGCAGGCCGGGTGTCGGCGCCGGCCGCGGCCGGGCCTCGTCCGGTTCGGGCGGAGCCGGCGCATCGTCCCGTCCACGCCGACCCCGGCCACCGAGGGCACCCGCCGTGCCGGCTACGGCCAGGACCGCTCGGCGGGCCCGGCCCAGCAGCTCGTCTCGTGACACGGGGGACACTTTACGCGTTGGGGTCAACGGACTTCGTGACCAACGGTGCGACTACGCAGTGATCAGCGCGACGTCGCCGTCGACGTCGCCGACCGTCGGCACGACGTCGAGGACGCCCTCACGGGCGCAGTAGCGCACATCGTCGGCGAGGTCGGCGGCACGCAGGTTGCGGGCGCTCGTCGACGCCCCCAACCCCTCCACCGCCGAGGGGAAGGCCGAGGCGATCGCCTCGGCCGCCTGGGCGGCGTCGGAGGCCTCCCACTCGGCCAGCCACACGCGCAGCTCCGCCACGAACCGTCCCGCCGTGTAGGCGTCGTCGATCGCGAACGCGCCGTCCACGCCGGCGCACTGGATGAACACGTCGCCCTTCGCCTTGCGTGCGGTGCGGGCCGCGGCCGCAGCACAGGCGGTCAGGTTGGCGAGGCTGCCGACGAGTACCGTCTCGGCCCGCCCCGCCGCGGCCACGACCGCGCGGGTGCCGTTCGTCGTCGTGAGGACGAGCGTCGAGCCGCGAGGGCCGCCGTCTGCGAACTCGCGCGGCGAGTTGCCGAAGTCGAAGCCTTCCGGCCGCACGCAGCCGCGTTCGCCCGCGAGCAGGGTGCCGTCGCCCAGCCGGGAGCGCAGCTCCCGCGCCCGATCGAGCCCGGCGCAGGCGAGCACGCGCTCGTAGCCCTGGCCCAGGGCGTGGGCGATCGTCGTCGTCGCCCGCAGGACGTCGACGACGACGGCCACGGCCGCCTCGGGCGGCTCGCCCGGCGTGAACGCGACGTCGACCCTCATCCCGCCGCCGAGCCGCCGTCCGCCAGCACCGCCTGGGCCGACGCGAGCCGCGCGATCGGCACCCGGAACGGCGAGCACGACACGTAGTCGAGCCCGGCCCGGTCGCAGAAGGCGATCGAGTCGGGGTCGCCACCGTGCTCCCCGCAGATGCCCAGCTTGATGTCGGGCCGCACCGATCGCGCCTTCGCCGTCGCGATCTCGACCAGCTCGCGAACGCCATCGTCCATCGTCTCGAACGGGTTGCGCGGCAGCACGTCGTCCTCGAGATACTGGGTGAGGAACTTGCCCTCCGCGTCGTCGCGCGAGAAGGCGAGCGCCGTCTGGGTCAGGTCGTTCGTCCCGAACGAGAAGAAGTCGGCGTGGCGGGCGATGGTGTCGGCCAGGAGCGCCGCCCGCGGCACCTCGATCATGCTCCCGATCAGGATCTCGAGCCCGTCGCCGCCCTCGTCCGCGATCACCGCCTCGGTCAGCAGCCGCAGCCGCCGCAGCTCCTCGGCGAAGGCGATCAGCGGGTGCATGATCTCGACCCTTGCACCCTCGACGGCGAGCGCGGCGCGGACGATCGCCCTGACCTGCATCTCGTAGATCTCCGGGTAGAGGATCCCCAGCCGGCAGCCGCGGGTTCCGAGCATCGGGTTCACCTCCTGGAGCGCCTTCACCCGCGCCGCCACCCGCTCCTGGCCGGGGCCGAGCTCGTCGAGCGAGGGCAGGAACTCGTGCAGCGGCGGATCGAGCAGCCGGATCGTGACCGGGTAGCCGGCCATCGCCGCGAGGATGCCCTCGAAGTCCGACTGCTGGAAGGGCAGCAGCCGGTCGAGGGCGGCCCGGCGGCCGTCCTCGTCGGACGCCATGATCATCTCGCGCATCACGGGCAGCCGCTCGTCGCCGAAGAACATGTGCTCGGTGCGGCACAGGCCGATGCCCTCGGCGCCGAACTCGCGCGCCCGGGCCGCGTCGTCGGGCGTGTCCGCGTTCGCGCGCACGCCCAGGCGGCGGATCTCGTCCGCCCACCCGGTGATCGCGCGGAAGTCCTCGTTGATCTGGGGCGGCACGAGCTTCACAGCGCCGCGGATGACGAGGCCGCGGCCGCCGTCCACCGAGATCTCGTCGCCCTCCGAGATCGTCGTGCCGTTCACCGTGAACCGGCGCGTGGCCGGGTCGATGTGGAGCGATTCGACGCCGCAGACGCACGGCTTGCCCATCCCCCGGGCGACGACGGCCGCGTGCGACGTCATGCCACCGTGGGCGGTGACGACGGCCTGGGCCTGGATGACGCCGTGGATGTCGTCGGGCGTCGTCTCGAACCGCACCAGGATGACCGCCTCGCCGGCACGCCCCCGGCTCTCGGCCGTGTCCGCGTCGAAGACCGCCTTGCCGACCGCGGCCCCGGGCGAGGCGTTCAGCCCGGTCGCGAGCACGTCGTAGTCGGCGTTCGGGTCGATACCAGGGTGCAGCAGCTGGTCGAGCTGGCCGGGATCGATCCGGCCGATGGCCGTGCGCCGGTCGACAACGCCCTCGGTGACGAGGTCGCGCGCCACCCGCACCGCCGCCTGGGCGGTGCGCTTGCCCGAGCGCGTCTGCAGGACGTAGAGCGTCCCCTGCTCGATCGTGAACTCGACGTCCTGCATCTCCTTGTAGTGGCCCTCCAGCAGCTGCATGGCGTCGCGCAGGCCGGTGAAGGCGGCGGGGATGACCTGCTCGAGCTCGGCCAGCGGGCGGGGCGTGCGGATGCCGGCGACCACGTCCTCGCCCTGCGCGTTCACGAGGAACTCGCCGTAGAGCTCGCGCTCGCCCGTCGAGGGGTTGCGCGTGAAGGCGACGCCGGTCGCGCTCATCGGCCCCATGTTCCCGAACACCATCTGCAGGACGTTCACGGCGGTGCCGAGATCGTCGGCGATGCCCTCGTGGCGGCGGTAGGTGATCGCCCGGGGGGTGTTCCACGAGCCGAATACGGCCGCGACGGCCCGCTCGAGCTGCTCCGCCGGGTCCTGGGGGAAGTCCTCGCCCGTGCCCGACCGGTAGATGTCCCGAAAACGCGCCAGCAGCTTGCGCAGGTCGGCGGCGTCGAGGTCGACGTCGGCGCGGACCTGCCGGTCGAGCTTGGCCCGGTCGAGGGCGTCCTCGAACAGGTGGCCGTCGACGCCCATGACGACATCGCCGAACATCTGTACAAACCGGCGATAGGAGTCGAGCGCGAACCGCTCGTCGCCGCTCCGGCTGGCGAGCCCCTGCACCGAGCGGTCGTTCAGCCCCAGGTTCAGGATCGTGTCCATCATCCCCGGCATGGAGACGGGCGCCCCCGAGCGCACCGAGACGAGCAGCGGATCGGACGGGTCGCCGAGACGCTTCCCCACCCGCTGCTCCAGGCCCCCCAGGTGCGCGGACACCTCGTCGCGCAGGCCGGCCGGCCACTCGCCCCCGGCGCCCAGGTAGTCCAGGCAGGCCTTGGTCGTGATCGTGAACCCGTCCGGGACGGGGAGCCCGATCGTCGTCATCTCGGCGAGGTTGGCGCCCTTCCCCCCGAGGAGGTCGCGCATCTCCTTCGACCCCTCGGAGAAGTCGTACACGTACCCGGGCACGCTGCGGAGTCTATTCACGGCCGTGGGCTATGGTGAGCCAATGCCGCAGCAGGTTGCCACGTGCGAGTGCGGCCGGCCCGACTGCCACGCCTCGCTCGACGTCCACGCGGACGAGCTCGAGCGCCTCCACGGCGCCGGCCTGCGCGTGATCGCGCCGGGGCACGTCACCGGCGGCGAGGGCGAGGTCGTCGTGTCCCGCGGGGAGGGCCACTGGACGGTGCGCGACGTCGACCCGGTGGACGAGGCGTCGATGGAGTCGTTCCCGGCCAGCGACGCGCCGGCGTGGCCGGACCCCTGAGGCTGCGCCCGCTCGCGCCGGAGGACGAGGCCGAGCTTCTGCGGATCCACGCGACGCCCGAGGTGGCCCGCTGGTGGGACGCGCCCGATGAGGGGTTTCCGTTCTCCGACGACCCCGGGGCGACGCGGCTCGTCATCGAGGTGGACGGCGCCGTCGCCGGGATGATCCAGTACGCCGAGGAGCTCGAGCCGAAGTACCGGCACGCCTCGATCGATCTCTTCCTCGACCCGGCCCTGCACGGCCGGGGAATCGGCACCGAGGCCGTGCGGCGGGTCGTGCGGATGCTGATCGACGAGCGCGGCCACCACCGCATCACCATCGACCCCGCGGCGGCCAATGCGGCGGCGATCCGCGCGTACGAGAAAGCCGGATTCCGGCCGGTCGGCGTCATGCGCGGCTACGAGCGCGACGCGGACGGGCGCGGCTGGCACGACGGCCTGCTGATGGAGTACCTGGAAGGCGAGCACGGCCAGGCACCGTTACGCTGACCGCGACCCTGGTTATGCCGCGACGATGATTGGAGCGTCAGATGGAGCTCGTGGAGCTGAAGGAGAAGGTGACGATGTCCCGGGAGGACGCCGCCGCTCGCCTGCACGCGATCGCCGACGAGTTGGGCTCGAACAACGACGTCGTGATCGAGCGGGAGGACATCCGCTTCGTCGCGCACGTCCCCGATCGGGTGCATCTCAAGGTGGAGTTCGAGATCGAGGACGACGGCACCGAGCTCGAGATCGAGCTGACCTGGTAGCGGCTGGTCGCGCTCAGTCGCCGGTGGGGATCACGCCGGCCGGCTCGACCATGACGATGACCGTGCGTAGGGGTGCGCTCGTCTTGTGGCGGACGCCGCGCGGCACGGTGTAGCCCTGGTGCGGGCCGAGGCGAACGGTCTCGCCGCCCTCGATCTCGATCACGAGCTCGCCCTCGAGCACGAGGAAGAACTCGTCCTCGACCTCGTGGGCGTGCCAGTGGAACTCGCCCTCGATCACACCGAGCCGGACGACGGCGTCGTTCACGCTCGTGAGCGTCTGGTTGAACCACGGCTCCCGCGCAGCCGCCTCGGCGCCGACGTCGATCAGCGCCAGCTGGCCGTACTTGTCGTCGAGATGGATGTCGTAGCCGTCGCTCACGCCGTCGTCCCGCGCGCGCCCTCGAGGGCGGCCCGGCGGCGGTCGTCGACGAGCTCGGCGACGCGGGCGGCCGTCTCCTCGATGGCGAGGCCGGTCACGTCGATCACCGGGCAGGAGAGCCGCTTGTGCAGCGCGCGCGTGAACTCGAGCTCCTCGTAGATCTCGGCCAGATCGGCGTAACGTGCCCCGGCGCCGGCCAGCGTGCGCACACGCCGGCGGCGGATGCCCGCCAGCTGCTCGGCGTCGATCGTGAGGCCGACGAGCTTCCATGGCTCAACCGTGAACAGGACGGGCGGCGGGTCGACACCGCGGACGATGGGCACGTTCGCGGCCATGTATCCCAGGTAGCCGAGATGCATCGAGGTCGGCGTCTTGGACGTGCGCGAGACGCCGACCAGGACGATGTCGGCCTGGTGCAGGTCGTCGGCGCCGCGGCCGTCGTCGTGCTTCACGGCGAACTCGATCGCGGCGATACGGCGGAAGTACTGGGCGTCGAGCGGGGCGCTGCGGCCGGGGACGAGCGACGCCTCACGCCCGGACGCGGTGGTGATCGCATTGAGCGCCGGCCCGAGCACGTCGTGGACGACGAGGCGGCCGGCGTGGGCGATCTCGACCATGGCCTCGCGCAGCGACGGATCGACGAGGGTGTAGAACACCGCCGCCCGCCGGCCGGTGGCCGACTCGAGCGCCCGCGCCAGCTGCTCGCGGTTCTGCACCCGGGCGTGGCGGATCATCTCGATCTCGGTGTCCGCGAACTGGCTCTGGGCCGCTCTGCCGACCCGCGCGGCCGTGTCCCCGGTGGAGTCGGACACGATGTGGATCTCGAGCCGGTCGGACACGTCGCCAGATCCTATCCCGGCAGCTGACCGAAGTCGGCGAGAGCGCGCAGTCCCGCGGCCACGTTCGCCACCAGCGTGAGCCGGTTCGCCCGCACCGCCTCGTCCGGCGCCATCACCAGGACGTCCTCGAAGAACCGGTTGACGGCCGGGACGCGCGCCGCCGCCGCCTCCAGGCTCGCCGGGGGCTCGGCCACGGCGGCGGCCAGCTCGCGCTCGGCCGCGTCCTCGAGGAGCGACTCGTCGACCGCGCCCGGCGCCGTCCCGCCGGCGATGCGCACGCACCGGTTGTACGCGTCGCGCACGCCGTCGCGGTCGGGCCCGGCGAACGCGTGCAGGGCCCGCGCCCGCCCCGCCACCTCGACCGGCTCGAGCGCGCCCGACCCGCGCGCGGCACGCAGCTCCTCGACGCTCACGCCCTCCTCGACGAGGATCGGCTCCAGGCGGTCGAGCAGGAACCCGGCGGCGTCTGCGCCGACCAGGCCCGCGGGATCGATGCGGTAGCCGCGGTCGAGGGCGATGGCCACGATCCCGGCGGCGGCACGGCGCAGGCCGTAGGGGTCGCGGCTGCCGGTCGGCTCGAGGCCGCGCGAGAACGCGACCGCCACGGTGTCGGCCTTGTCTGCCAGGGCGAGCACGGCGCCCGCGTCCGACGCGGGCAGCGTCCCGCCGGCCTCGCTGGGGCGGTGGTGCTCGTCGATGGCGACGCACACGGCCTCGTCCTCGCCCGCCGCCCGCGCGTACACCGAGCCCGCGTAGCCCTCGAGGTCGGCGAACTCGCTGACGAGCCCCGAGACGAGGTCGGCCTTGCACAGGGCCGCGGCCCGGGCGGCGGCGGCTGCGACATCGGGGCCGAGCCCGTTCCGCTCGCACAGCCGGGCGACGAGCGGGCCGAGCCGTCCCGCCTTGTCGGCGAGCGATCCGGCCCCGCCCAGGAAGCTGACGCGGCCGAGCTCCTCCGCCATCGCGCCGATCCCGCGCTCGAGGTCGCGCCCGTACGCGAACCGGGCGTCGTCGAGCCGCCCGACGAGCACCTCCTCGTTCCCGGCCCGGACGACGTCAGGGTCGCCGCCGTTGGCGACGAACACGAACCGGGCCTCGAGCGCTGCGCCCTCGTGGCGGACCGGGAAGTAGCGCTGGTGGGACTGCATGGCGGTGACGACGACGCGCTCGGGGAGCTCCAGGTAGCGGCGGTCGAACCGGCCCTCGAGCACGACGGGCCACTCGACGAGATAGACGACCTCGTCCAGCTTGCCGCCCGGATCGGTCCAGGGCCCGGATGCGTCGAGACCGGCCACGATGGCCGCCCGCCGCTCCGACGCGTCGGCCATGACGCGCAGCCCGCGGACGTCGTCGAGGTAGCTCCCGGCCGTGCCGATCGGGCCGTGGCCGCCCTCGTAGCGGTGGCCGAACGTGGTGCCGCCGCTGGCGACGCCGGCGAGCCGCAGCGGCACGACCTGGTCGTCGAGCTTCACCACCAGCCACCGGATCGGACGCGAGAAGCGGCCGCCCTCCCAGCGCATCGACTTCGAGAACTGGATGCCCTCGACCAGCGGGCGGACGAGGTCGGGCACGAGGTCGGCGATCGGCGTCGACGTCCCCTCGGACACCGCCCAGACGAAGCCGTCGCGCTGCTCGAGCCCGCCCGGGCCGAGCCCGTGCTTGCGCGCGAACCCGGCGAGGGCCTGCTCGGGTGCGTCCGCGCGCGGGCCGCGCACCTCGGAGCGCTCCGCGGCCCGCTCGCCGGGGAGGCCGAGCACGAGGGCGGCGAGACGCCGCGGCGCGACGTGGAACCGGCGCTCGCCCGAGGCGATACCGGCTTTGGCGAGCGCCTCCTCCAGCAGCCCGGGCAGCTGCGCCTCGGCCTGGCGGCACGCCGCCGCCGGCAGCTCCTCGCAGCCGATCTCGACGACGAGGTCAGGCACCGGGCTCCTCGATTTCGAGGTAGGCGCGCGCAACCGCCTGGGCCAGCCGGCGCATGCGCAGGATGTAGTCGGCCCGGTCGGTGACGGCGACGGCGCGGCGGGCATCGAGCAGGTTGAACGAGTGCGAGCACTTGAGCACGCAGTCGTAGGCGGGCAGCGGCAGACCGGCGTCGATGCAGCGCCGGGCCTCCGCCTCGAAGTCGTCGAAATGGCGCGCGTACACCTCGACGTCGGCGAGCTCGTAGTTGTAGGCCGACATCTGGCGCTCGTTCTGGAGCAGGACGTCGCTCCAGCGCACGTCGTCCGACCACTGCATGTCCTGGGCGCGGCGGACGCCCTGCAGGTACATCCCCAGCCGCTCGGTGCCGTAGGCGAGCTCGACCGAGATCGGGTCGAGATCGAGCCCGCCCGCCTGCTGGAAGTAGGTGAACTGGGTGATCTCCATCCCGTCCATCCACACCTCCCAGCCGAGCCCGGAGGCGCCCAGCGACGGGTTCTCCCAGTTGTCCTCGACGAAGCGGACGTCGTGGCGGGGGACGTCGATCCCGATCGCCTGGAGCGAGGCCAGGTAGAGATCCTGCACGTCGGCCGGGGCCGGCTTCAGGATCACCTGGTACTGGTAGAACTGCTGGAACCGGAACGGGTTCTCGCCGTAGCGGCCGTCGTCGGGCCGGATCGACGGCTCGACGTAGGCGGTGCGCCACGGCTGCGGGCCGAGGACGCGCAGGAACGTGGCCGGGTTCGAGGTGCCCGCGCCGACCTCGGTGTGGTACGGCTGCATGATGGTGCACCCCTGCGCCTCCCAGTAGGCCTGGAGCGCCGAGAGCATGCCCTGGAAGGTGTGCGCCATCGCGGCCGCAAGCTATCAGGCGATGGCGGCCCTCCGGGCCCGATCAGGCCTGCAGCGTGCGCATCCGAAAGCCGCCGTGGTAGGCGTACGTGGACTCCACGACGCGCACCGCGTCGGCGGCCGCCGCCGGCTCGAGCGTGCCCGCGCGCAGCGGCTGCTCGATCAGGCCCTCGATCGTCTCCAGGCTGCCCGGCCGCAGCCGGAACCCGTCGGCGTCGCCGGTGCAGAGCTCGCACACGGCGCCGCCCGCCGCCGCCGAGTAGCCGACCAGCGGCCCCTCGCGCCCGCACGACGCGCACGAGCGCAGATGCGGCAGGTAGCCCGCGAGCAGCAGGAGCTTCAGCTGGAAGCCGACCGCGAGCGCGTCGGTGGCGGGGTTTCCGCCCGCCGGCAGCGGCCCGTCGAGCAGCTCCAGGAAGCGCACCAGGCCGTCGAAGACCCGTGGCTGCGGCTCGGGCTCGGGGTGCAGCTTCAGCACCGCTTCGGCCCCGATCAGCGCCACGCCGAGCGCATGCGGCCGCTCGCGCACCGCCGCGTGCGCCGAGATGATGTCGGCGCCGGAGACGGTATGCAGCTCGCCGCGGCCCTCGTGCAGCATGAGCGCCGCCCGCGTGAGCGGCTCGAGCCGCCCGCCGAAGCGCGACGTCGTCTTGCGCACGCCCTTCGCGATCGCATTCACCCGCCCGCGCTCGGCCGTGTAGAGGTGCAGCACGCGGTCGGCCTCGGCGAACCGCATCGAGCGCAGGACGATCGCATCCGCGCGGTACGTGCGTCCCATGCGGCCAGTGTATGAGCGGGGGCGGCGGGATGCCGGGCGGGGCGGGCGGTGGTCGGCTGTTTGCATGCGCCATTTGGCGTCGCGCGCATGTGCCACTTGGCGCACGCACGGTTCAGCGCTACGGGCGAACGGCCGTGAGGTGCTCCATGATGGCGGCGAGCACCGAGAGGGTGGCAGTGTGCGGTGTCCAGGAGTGGAGGCTTGCCGCGTAGCGCAGGCGTCCCTCGTGCCAGACGAAGGTGTAGTGGCTCCCGTACTGGCCACCGCCCTGGCTGTAGGGCAATCCGAAGTAGAGGCGGCCGTGATATCCGGCGATCGTGCGGGTGCCGACCAGTCGTTCGAGCGGCCGGCCGCCGCTGCCGCGGTGCACACCGAGCACCTCGAGCACGTCGCGCCCGCCAACCATCTCGAAGTGCAGGAAGTTGGGTCGAATTCCGCGCCGTGGCCGGGTCTTTCGTCCGGCGCGCCGTAGAGCACGGCGGAGTCGTGAGGGGGCAGCGGAGCTTCTTCTCGTACGCGCGGCAGACCGGGAAGGTGTGGACGCCGATCGGCGTGGGTGGGCTCGTCGTTCGCGGCCTGGGAGCCGGGCTGGACAGAGAACGATCATCGGCTTCGTCTTCGCGAGCTTCTGGCAAGCCCTCTGCTCAGGCGTGGTCAACGGCCGCAGCCGGAATACCGGGAGATCGTTCGCGAGCGAGCGAGGGGCCCGGGCGAGGGTGTCGACCCGGTCGAACTGCATCCGGCGACGACCCCGATGAAGATCAAGGCTGCGACGCGCACGTTTGCTGATCGACCCACCGCCCACCTACGATCGAGGCCCCGGTGCCCGTCCCTGAACTCGGGACGCCGGGCCAGGGGCGAGCGTTTGCGGAGGCGCGCCGTAGGACCGACTACGGTTGGCGGATGTCCGGGATCAGCGTCCGCCCCGTCCTGCCCGCCGAGCAGGCGGCCCTCGGCGAGCTCACCGTCGCGGCGTACCGGTCGGTGCCCGGCGACGCGGCGACGTCGCCCGCGTATGAGGCGACGCTCCGCGATGTCGCGGCGCGGGTGCGTGACGCCGTCGTGCTCGTCGCGGTTGACGCCGACGGCACGCTCCTCGGCGGCGTCACCTACGTGCCCGGGCCGGGGCCGCTGGCGGAATTCCCGGACGACGACGACGCCGGGATCCGCATGCTGGCCGTATCCCCGGCCGCGCAGCGGGGCGGCGTCGGCAGGCGCCTCGTCGAGGCCTGCATCGAGCGCGCCCGGGCCGATGGGCGTCGCCGGATCGTGCTGCACACCGCGCCCTCCATGACCGCCGCGCAGGGCCTCTACGGCGCGCTCGGGTTCGTCCGCGCCCCCGATCTGGACGCGCTGGTGCCGGCCGTGAGCCTCATGGCCTACACGCTCGAGCTGGACGTGCCTTAGCGCTCGAGCAGGCGGAACAGCGGCTCGACCCGGGGCGCCGCCGGCTCCCAGCCGCCGCGCGCCCGCGCAAGCACCCGGCAGCGGAACTCGGCGCAGGCCTCGGCCGACGTCCACGCCTCGACGGTGACGATGCCGCCGTCGGCGACGCCCACCGCGTGCGCGACGGCCGACCGGGTGAGGGCGAAGGCCGCAGAGCGGTCGTGCTCCGCGGCCGACATCTCCCGCTCCTCGACGATCGCGAGCACATCGGCCGTTCCCGACCGGGCCCCGACGTGGCGATGGAGCGGCACGACCAGCGGCTCGGACGGCGTGAGCCCGAAGCTGCGCGCCGCCGGCTCGAAGCGATCGGCCGTGAAACGGGCGAGCGCCTCCCGGGAGTCCCACACCTCGGCGATCACGAGGCGGGCGGCGGCGGTGCCCGCGACGGCGTGCATGCGGCAGCCGGGGTCGAGGTCGGCCGCCGTGTGGATGCCGAGCTCCTCGGAGAGCCCGTCGTAGAGGTCGACGTTCTCGAGCGGGCGGTCGCGGACGACGAGCACGCTCACACGCATCCCCTCCCCTGCGCATGCACTCGCCGCATCGTTGATGAGGCGTTCGCCCGCAACGCCCGATCGGTTCGCTAGTGAGGTTCGGCGACCTCGCGTACCTCGCCGGCGGGCAGCGCCGCGATCAACGCGGTCGTCGGCACCTCGAAGATCGCGTTCGGCGTCCCGGCGGCGCACCACACCGTATCGAACCGCTGGAGCGAGGCGTCGACCAGCGTCCGCATCGGTGCCGGATGGCCCAGCGGCGGCACGCCGCCGATCGCGAAGCCGGTCGCCTCGCGCACCACGTCCGGCTTCGCCCGCCGCAGGCCGAGCGCGCCCGTGTCGACGCGGCGGTCGCCGGCGCACAGCACGAGCACCGGCCCGCCGTCGTCGACGAAGACGAGCGACTTCACGATCTGGCCGAGCTCACAGCCGGCCGTGGCTGCCGCCTCCTCGGCCGTGCGGCTCGACTCCGCGTGCTCGACGACGGTGACGTCGAGACCGGCTGCGGCGAGCCGTTCCGCTACCCGCTGGGCGGTCGGGTGCAGCGTGGACATAGATGGGTCCCCCTCTGAGCGACGCGGATCTTCTCGATGGGCGTCCCGCAGCGAGGGCACGGCTCGCCTGTGCGGGCATAGACCGCGAAGCGCTCCTGCATCTCCCCGCGCTCGCCGTCGACGTCACGATAATCGCGGATGCTGGCGCCGCGTGAGTCGATCCCGCGCTCGAGCGCACCGACGACGGCGGCGTGCAGCCGCCGCACCTGGGCCGCCGTCAGGCTGCCCCCGGGCCGCAGCGGGTGGATCCGGGCGTCCCAGAGCGCCTCGTCGGCGTAGATGTTCCCGACCCCGGCCACGATGCCCTGGTGCAGCAGGAGCGCCTTGATCGGCGCCTTCCGGCCGCGCAGGTCGGCCCGGAATCGGGCCGGCGTCCACTCCGGCGAGAGCGGCTCTGGGCCTGCCCGCAGGCGCAGGTACTCCTCCAGCTCGCCGGGCTCGAGGAGCCGCATCGTCCCGAAGCGGCGCTGGTCGCTGTAGAGCAGCGCCGCGCCGTCGTCGAGCTCGAAGGCCGCCCGGACGTGCGTCAGCGGCGGATCGGCGCCGCCGGGGATGCGGTGGTGGAACCAGCCCGTCATGCGCAGGTGGGAGACGAGCGTCCGCCCGGTCTCGAGGCCGAACAGCAGATATTTCCCCCGTCGGCCGATCTCGGCGAAGCGCTCGCCGTCGAGCTCCATGCTCACCTCGCGCGGATCGACCGGCGCCGTCAGGCGGCCGTCGCGGATGTCGGCGCGCACGATGGTCCGGCCACGGAGCCGCGGCGCAAGCCCGCGGCGAACGGTCTCGACCTCGGGCAGCTCCGGCACCGGAGAAGCTTAGAGCGAGAACCGGTGAACCATTCCGGGACGCGGGGCGAATGCCCCATGGCGCCGGCAGCGTCAACGACGTCCATCTGGACAAGGGGGAGCACGCGATGACCGAGATGATCGAGACCACCGATCGAGCGCTCAACCGCGGATCGCTGATCCGCACCGCAGGTGCGGCCGGGGCGGGCCTCGCGCTGGGGAGCGGCCTCTTCGGAGCCACGATCGCCCGCGCGTCGGGCGGCGTCACGAAGGGTGACACCGACATCCTGATCGCGGCCGAGATCGCAGAGGCGCTGGCCGTGACCACGTACACCAACATCATCAACCGGGCACCGTTCTTCAAGCGTCTCGAGGCGGACGACCAGGGCTACCTGAAGGCCGCGCGGCAGGAGGAGATGTCGCACTACGCCCTCGAGAAGTCCGTGACCGGCAAGCCCTCGCCGTTCACCTCGTTCTTCTACCCGCACGGCATGTTCCAGCACGCGCATGTCACGCTGAACACGCTGGTCACGCTCGAGGACGCGTTCATCGCCGCCTACCTGGTCGGCGTGCGCAACTTCTCGAACTCCGACCTGCGGGTGACGGCGGCCCGGATCATGGGCATCGAGAGCGACCACCGCACGCTCGCGCGCGTGGTGGCCCCGGGCGTCGCCAAGCGCGACGGCGGCCCCATCGAGCACGTGACCGGCATCCAGGGCGTGGCCGAGTCCGTCGACCCGCCCAACAACAACGGCTACGAGCGGACGCTCAAGTGGACGAACATCAACCAGGCGGTGAACGCCCTCCTGCCGTTCGTCGACAAGTCCGCGGCCGCGAAGGCGGGCTTCGACACCAAGCGGTCGTTCGACTTCCATCCCTTCACCCCGCACCTGCCCAACCAGCTGGGCGCCTTCCACGGGTTCGGGGGTTAGCTGATCGAGACGGGCACGCGGGTGCGCGATGCGACCCCCTCCGGCGTCGCGCACCCGCGGCTCAGCCTCTGATCTCGATCACCACCGGCGGCGGCTGGACATCCTCGCCGCCGAGATCGAAGCACGCCGCGACGGCCGCGGCATCGACGTCGGCCGGCGAGCGGGCGTGCACGGTGGCCAACGGCTGCCCGTGCTCCACCCGCTCGCCGGCCTTCGCGTTCACGACGATCCCGACCGCGTGGTCGATCGCGTCCTCCTTGGTGGCCCGCCCGGCTCCCAGCCGCATCGCGGCCTCGCCCAGCCGCAGCGCGTGGCAGGCATGCACGTACCCGTCGCGGGGTGACGGCACCGGCACGACGGCGACGGCCTTCGGAAGCGGCGCGTCGGGATCGCCGCCCTGGGCCGCGATCCAGCGCCGGTAGACCTCCAGGGCCGCGCCGGAGGCGAGCGCGTCCTCGACCGCGCCGCGGTCGCCGGTCATGATCGCCGCCGCCGCCATGCACAGCTCGACCAGGTCGGCCGGCCCACGCCCCTGCAGGGTCTCGACCGCCTCGGCCACCTCGAGCGCGTTTCCGACCGCGCGCCCCAGCGGCTCGTCCATCCGGGTCAGCATGCATGTCGTCGGCAGGCCGGCGGCCGCCCCGAGCTCGATCATCGCATCCGCGAGCGCGCGGGCGGAGGCCAGGTCGGGCATGAACGCCCCGACGCCGACCTTCACGTCGAGCACGAGCCGCGACGCCCCCGAGGCGACCTTCTTCGACATGATGCTCGTCGCGATCAGGGGGATGCTCTGCACCGTCGCCGTGACGTCGCGCAGGGCGTACATGCGCCGGTCGGCCGGCACCAGGTCGGCGGTCTGACCGGCCACGGCGATGCCCACGCGGCGCACCTGCTCGATCAGCTCGTCGGGAGCCAGATCGACCCGGAAGCCCGGGATCGCCTCCAGCTTGTCGAGCGTCCCGCCGGTGTGGCCGAGGCCACGCCCCGAGAGCTTCGCGACCGGCACGCCGCAGGCGGCGACGAGCGGCCCGACCACGAGCGTGGTCTTGTCGCCGACGCCGCCGGTCGAGTGCTTGTCGGCCACCGGCCGGCCGATCGACGACAAGTCGAGGCGCGCCCCCGACGCGACCATCGCCTCGAGCAGGTCGGCCGTCTCGTGCCCGCTCATCCCCCGCAGGACGACCGCCATCAGGAACGCCGCCAGCTGGTAGTCGGGCGTCTCCTCCGAGATCATCCGGGCGAGCTCCTCGCCGGTGAGCTCGCCGCCGTCGCGCTTGCGCGCGATCAGGTCGACGATGCGGTCGCTCACAGCACCGGCGTGCCCGGCAGGCCTTCGGCGTCGCCGGGCGCCAGCACGCGCAGCACGGTGGCGCCGACGTCGGCGAACGTGTCGCCGTCGTGGCGGGCCCCGATCAGCGGCGCGCCGGGGACGTGCGCGACCAGCAGGGCGTACTCGCGCGAGTGGTCGGTGGAGGGTGTCGTCGGATCGCAGCCGTGGTCGGACGTCAGCACCAGCAGGTCGCCGTGGCGGAGTGCCGCCAGCAGGGCCGGCAGGCCGGCGTCGAACTCCTCGAGCGCGTCGGCGAACCCGCGCGGGTCGTTGCGGTGGCCCCAGAGCATGTCCGTCTCGACCAGGTTCACGAACACGAAGCTCGCGTCCGGCACCGTGCGCACGAGCTCGGTCGTGACCGCGATCCCGTGCGCGTTCGAGGTCGTGGGCTTGGAGTGGTCGACGTCCTGCGCGGCGAAGATGTCGCCGATCTTGCCGACCCCGTGCACCGTGATCCCGCGCGCCCGCAGCTCCTGCAGATAGTTCGGCCGCGGCGGGGCGAGGGAGAAGTCGTGCCGGCGGGGCGTGCGCACGTACGCGCCGGGCTCACCCTCGAACGGGCGCGCGATCACCCGCCCGACCGCGTTCTCGCCGACGAGCTGGCCGCGTGCGATCCGGCAGGCCTCGTACAGCTCCTCGAGCGGGATCGTGGCCTCGTGGGCGGCGATCTGGAACACGCTGTCGGCCGACGTGTAGACGATCCACGCGCCGGTGCGCTGGTGCTCCTCCCCCAGACGCTTGATGATCTCGGTGCCCGAGGCCGCGACGTTCCCGATCACGGGCGCGGCCGGTGGCCTTCGAGAAGGCGTCGATCACCTCGGCCGGAAAGCCGTCCGGAAACGTCGGGAACGGGCGCTCGGTGACGATCCCCATCATCTCCCAGTGGCCGGTGGTCGTGTCCATCCCCAGGCTGCGCTCGCGCAGGCGGCCGTACACCGACGGCGCGTCACGGCGGGGCGGACAGCCGCGCAGCGGCATGATGTTCCCGAGCCCCAGCGCCTGCATCGCCGGCACCTCGAGGCCGCCCACGGCCTCAGCGACGTGCGCGAGCGTCGAGGAGCCGGCCGTGCCGAAGTCGGCGGCGTCGGGCAGGTCGCCCGCCCCCACCGCGTCCAGCACGATCACGCACGCCCGTGGCACCGGCGTACCCTACCGGCCGCCTGCACCAAAAGGGGTCTGACCCCGCCTGGTGCGCTACGCCCGGGGGTGGGCCTTGAAGTACGCCTTGCGCACGTGGTCGGCCGACACGTGCGTGTACACCTGGGTCGTCTCGATGCTGGCGTGGCCGAGCATCTCCTGGACGCTGCGCAGGTCGCAGCCGCCCTCGAGCAGGTGCGTGGCGAACGAGTGCCGCAGGGTGTGCGGTGTGACGTCCTTGGTGATCCCGGCGTTGCGCGCGTGCTCGCGCACGAGCTGGAACACGGCCTGGCGGGTGATTCCCTGGCCGCGGTGGTTCAGGAAGAGGATGTCGCCGCGCTGGAGCCGGCCCAGGTAGGGGCGGCCGCGCTGGAGGTAGATCCGGGTCGCCTCGGTCGAGCTCTTCCCCATCGGCACCATCCGCTGCTTCGCGCCCTTGCCGGTGCAGCGGACGACGCCCTCGGCAAGGTCGATGTCGGACACGCGCAGCGAGACGAGCTCGGAGACGCGCAGGCCGGCGCCGTACAGCAGCTCGAGCATCGCCCGGTCGCGCAGTCCGCGCGGGGTGGTGTCGGGCCGGGTCACGATCGCCTCGGCCTCGGCCTTCGTCAGCGGGTCGGGCAGGCTGCGCCCGAGCCGCGGCAGCGGCACCGTGCGTCCGGCGTCGGTGCGGCCGCCCTCGCGGGCGCGGTGCTTGAAGAACGCGCGCACCGCCGCCATGCGCCGGCGCACCGTCGCGGCCGAGAGGCCGCGGTCGCGCAGCGCGACGGCGTAGTCGTCGAGGACGCTGACCGGGATCGTGTCCGGATCGCTGTGCTCGACGAAGTCGCCGAGGTCGATCAGGTCGCGCCGATAGGCCTCGACGGTATGCGGTGACGCCCCCCGCTCCAGCTGGAGGTGGGTAAGGAAGTCGCGTAGCTTGTCGTCGTACACACCCATGGCAGTCTCCGGTTTTCGCCACAAACCGTGTCGTTCCTGCCGGGCCGTGCCTCCGGCCCTCACTGGAAGGATAGGCGTTCTTGACACCGATTCCCACACGGCTCACATCTGCAGCCGAGATGAGCCGCCTGGGAGAACGAATCCGGACGGCTGCCGTGCTCGCCGTGGTGGCCGCGATCGCCCTTGCCTCGGCCGCCGACGCCCTCCGCGGCGGCGGTGGCGGACCTGCCCAGACCCGCCCGGCTCCGGCGCGGACGGTCCGGCTGCCGGAGCCGCCCCGCGGCGCCCTGTCGGGGTCGCTCTGGTACGCCGACGCCGCCTGCCGCCTGCACCGCATCGACCTCGCCAGCGGGCGCGACCTGCCGGTCACGCGGTCGGTCGGCCACTGCCGCTTCTGGGTGTCGCCCGACCGCCGTTACGTCGCGATGCACTCGGGCGGGCCGTTCACGCCGCCGCGCGACCTCGAACTGCTCGAGCTCGCGACCGGGCGGATCACGACGCCGTTCCACCGGCCCGACCTGGCCTTCGCCCCGCCCGCCTGGAGGCCCGACTCGCAGGCCCTCGCCGTCTGCGACGGCAGCCACGGGCCGCCGGCGATCCTCGTCTATCACCTCGGCACCGGGCGGGTGACGACGCCGGCCCGAAACGCCTGCTTCCCCGCCTACGTCGGCCGCCGCCTGGCCTACCGTGACCTCGGCTCGGTCACCCATCTCGGCCACCGGCTCGTGGCCGACTCGGGCAGCCTCGGCCAGCTCCTGCGCCGCGGCGTCTACCAGGAGCCGGCCCCGACCGGCGCCGGCGGCGTGCTCGCCGTCTCGGCGACGACCGTGACGCCTGCGGGTGGGCCGCCACCGATCACGACGGTCGTCCTGTTCGACGCGGCCGGGAACGTGATCCTGCGGTGGGACACCGGGGGGCTCGCAGACACCGTCTCGCTGCTCGGAGACGGGCACGTCATCGCCGCCTCGCGCCGTGCGGGCCTCATTCTCGACGACATCGACACGGGCGAGGTGCTGACGAGCGCCGCGGGCCGGCCGATCGTGGCGGCCGCGACCATGCCGGGCGATCCGCGCATGGTCGCGCTCTCCGACGGGCGCCGGATCGTGTTCGAGACGATGTCCGGCCAGGCCCACTGGGCGCTGCCCGTCAGCACGGCGTTCCTGCAGTGGACGCCCTAACGCGGATGGTTGATCGGTGACTCCCCGTGAGTCCTGGGCGGGTGCGAACCGAGCAGCGCAAGGACATACCGAGCGACGCGTGCTTCGCACGCGAGCGAGGGAGGACGCGGCGATGTGACGGTGCGCAGCCGCAGCGCCGCCGGCGGGAGGCCGACTCGCGACCGCCGTGCGTCCAGGCGCGCGCGGAGTTACCGATCAACCATCTCAGGCGACGCGGAGGGGCAGGACCGTTTCCAATGGCGTGTAGCGGGTGCCGACGGCCTCGGCGACCGGCTCGCAGGTGACCTCGCCGGCCGCGACGTTCACACCCAGGGCGAGGGCGGGATCCTCCGCCAGGGCGCGGTGCAGGCCCTTGTCGGCGATCGCCTCGACGTAGGGCAGCGTGACGTTCGTGAGCGCCCACGTCGACGTGATCGGCACGGCGCCGGGCATGTTCGACACGCAGTAGTGGACGATGCCGTCGACCATGTAGGTCGGGTCGGAGTGCGTCGTCGGCCGCGACGTCTCGAAGCAGCCGCCCTGGTCGATCGCGACGTCGACCAGCACCGACCCCGGCTTCATGGTGGGGAGCATGTCGCGCGTCACCAGGTGCGGCGCCTTGGCGCCGTGCACGAGCACGCCGCCGATGACGAGGTCGGCCCCGGGCAGCGCCTCGGCGATCGCGTGGCGGCCCGACATCTGCAGGAGCACCGTGCGGCCGAGGCTGACGTCGAGCTCGCGCATGCGGTCGACGCTGCGCTCGAAGACGGTGACGTCGGCCTGCATGCCCTGCGCGATCAGCGCGGCGTTGTAGCCGACGATCCCGCCGCCCAGGACGAGCACCTTCGCCGGCAGCACGCCCGGCACGCCGCCCATCAGGCGGCCGCGGCCGCCCAGCGGCTTCATCAGGTAGTAGGCGCCGACCTGGGACGAGAGCCGGCCGGCGACCTCGCTCATCGGCGCCAGCAGCGGCAGGCGGCCGTCGCGCGTCTCGACGGTCTCGTAGGCGATGCAGACGGCGCCGGACTCGCACAGCCCGCGGGTGAGCTCGGGGGCCGCCGCCAGGTGCAGGTAGGTGAAGAGGATCTGGCCCGGCGACAGGCGCTGGTACTCGCCGTCGAGCGGCTCCTTCACCTTCAGCACCATCTCGGCGTCGTTCCAGACCGTGTCGACATCGGTGATGGTCGCGCCGGCCGCCTCGTACTCGGCGTCCTCCATGGCGCTGCCGGCGCCGGCGGTGGTCTCGACGAGCACCTCGTGTCCGCGCCGGCGCAGCTCGACGACGCCCGCGGTCGTCAGCGCGACCCTGGACTCGTCCGGCTTGATCTCCTTGACGACACCGATCCTCATCCCATGCCTCCGTCGTGGTCTGGCTGGGCGATTCTAGTGGGCCTTCTCGTGATGTTGGTCTGGAGATGGCGAGCGAAAACCGAGCGATGCAAGGACGCAGGGAGCGTCAATACCGGTGGTGTATTGGCGCGACCGAGGACGCCGCAGCGCGACGGTTTGCAGCCGCCAGAACGGGTCAGACATTGCGAGAAAGCCCACTGGTGCCGGCCGTGCGGGCCGCCTCGATCAGGCCCATCGTGACGCCGAGCATGCCCTCGAGATCTGCGACGGCGATGTGCTCGGAGGCCGTGTGGATCTCGGCCATCCCGTTGCACACGTTCACGCAGGGGACGCCCGCCGCGTTGAAGACGTTCGCGTCGGCACCGCCGCCGGACTCGATGTAGGTGACGGGATAGCCGCAGCCGTCGAGCGCCTGCGAGACCAGCCGCACCGCGTCGTGAGTGCGGGCGAAGCGGTAGCCCTCGTACTCCGAGACGATCCGCGTCTCGAGCTCGCAATCGGACAGGTTGGCGGCGTAGGTGGCGGCGTCGAGCATCGACTGCACCTGCTCGCGGAGCCGGTCGCCGTCGCGGCTGCGGGCCTCGGCCCACACCCGGCACTCCGGCGGCACGATGTTGCCGGCGACGCCGCCGCGGATCAGGCCGACGTTCGCGGTGGTGGCATCGTCGATGCGGCCGAGCTGCATGTCGGCGATCGCCCTGGCGGCCGCCGCGATCGCGCTTCGGCCCTGCTCGGGTGCGATCCCCGAGTGGGCCGCCCGGCCCAGGAAGCGCAGCTCGAGCGACTTCTGCGTCGGCGCCGCCAGGACGACGTTTCCGATCGGCGCCGCGTGGTCGTAGCAGTACCCGAACGGCGCCTGCAGCCGCGAGAGGTCGAACGCCTTGGCGCCCTGCAGCCCGACCTCCTCCATCGGCGTCAGCAGGAGCTCCACTCCGGCGTGCGGCGTGCCCGACGCGAGCCGGGCGACCGCCTCGAGCATGACTGCGACCGCGGCCTTGTTGTCGGCCCCGAGGATGGTGTCGCGGCGGTTGACGACGATGCCGTTTCGCACCTCCGGCTCGACGGGGCCGTCCGGCGGCACCGTGTCCAGGTGGGCGTTCAGGAAGATCGGCGTGCCGTCGGCGCCGCCGCTGGGCGGGAGCGCGACATGGATGTTGCCGACGTTCGAGCCGGTGCGGGCGCCGGAGTCGTCCTCGACCGGGTCGAGGCCCAGCGTTCGCAGCCGTCCCAGCACCACGTCTGCGACCGCACGCTCGTCGCGCGACGGGCTCGAGATCGCGGCGAGGTCGCAGAAGAGCTCGACGACGCCGCCGGCAGCGCTCACGCCGGCGCCTCGAGGCCGTACAGCGGCCCGTACTTGCCCCACAGGTAGCGCATGAACGGGCCGTGCTGCAGCCGCGAGCCGGTGACCTCGTGGATGAGGTCGTCGCCCTCCTGGATGTACCCGGGGCGGTGGATGCGCGTCCGCAGCCAGTCGAGCAGCGGCGCGAACTCCGCCCGCTCGAGCTGCCGCGTCGATGTCCGGAAGGTCGGTCGCGATCCGCTCCCACAGGATGGCCGAGTACAGGTTGCCGAGGGTGTACGTCGGGAAGTAGCCGAACGACCCCGATCGACCAGTGGACGTCCTGGAGCACGCCGACGCCCATCGTGGGGCGGGCGCACGCCGAGGCGGCGCTCGTAGGCGGCGTTCCACTCGCCGGGCAGGTCGGCCACCTCGAGCTCGGCCGCGCATGCAGCGCGAGCTCGAGCTCGAACCGGATCAGGATGTGCAGGTTGTACGTCACCTCGTCCGCCTCGACGCGGATCAGCGACGGGCTGCACCCGGTTGACCTCGCGGTAGACGTCCTCCGGCGTCACGTCCGCCCAGCGGCCGCGCCGAACGTCTCGCGCAGCACCGGCGTGTAGTGCTGCCAGAACGGCAGCGCTGCGGCCGACGAGGTTCTCCCACAGCCGCGACTGCGACTCGTGCAGCCCGAGCGACGGCGCCTCGGCGATCGGCGTGTCCTCGTACTCCGGGTCGAAGCCCTGGTCGTAGAGGCCGTGCCCCGCCTCGTGCATGGTCGAGGAGATGGCCGAGAACGGGTCCGACTCGTCCATGCGGGTCGTCAGGCGGATGTCGTGGAGCGCGATCGTGGTCGTGAACGGGTGCGCGGAGCGATCCTGGCGGCCGGCGTCGAGATCGAAGCCGATGTCGCGCAGCAGGCGCATCGTGAAGTCCCACTGGACGGCGTCGGGAAAGACCCTGCCGGTGTAGAGCGGCTGCCGCGGCGGGCCGGAGTCGGCGATCGCCCCAAGCAGCGTCTGCAGGTCGTCGGCGAGGCTCGCGAACAGCGGCTCGACCCGGGCGGTGCGCATCCCCGGCTCGAACCCGTCCATGAGCGCGTCGTAGGCCTCGCCGTCGTGGCCGAGCAGGTCGGCCTGCTCGCGCTTCAGCGCCACGATCTCCTCCAGGCAGGGCCGGAACAGCTCCCAGTCGCGGTTCTTGCGGGCCACCTCCCACACGGCCTGGCCGCGCGATCCCGCCAGGGCGAGGCGGCGGACGAGGTCGTCGGGGAGCTTCACCGCCCGGTCGCGGTCGTGCGCGAGCACCCGCACCATCGCGGCGCGAGGCACGTCGAGGTCGGCGCCGCGGGCCTCGTCGAGCAGCTCGCCCAGGCGGGGGTCGGTCAGCTGCCGGTGCCGGATCACCCGGAGCGTCGCCACCGCCCGCGCCCGCCCCTCGGCGCCCCTGCGTGGCATCAGCACCTGCTGATCCCACGAGAGCAGCGCGCTCATCCGGCCGAGGTCGGCGAGCTGATGCATGTACCGGTCGAGCTCGGGCCAGGCATCCATGCGCCGGGACTCTAGTGCTAGGCGGTCAGGTTCTCGGCCACCGCCACCGTGTCGGCGCGACGGCCGTCCCTGAGGGCGACGGCGGCACCGACGAAGTCGCGGAACAGCGGTTGCGGGCGGTTGGGCCGCGACTTGAACTCCGGGTGGAACTGGCTCGCGCAGAACCACGGGTGGTCCTGCAGCTCGACGATCTCCACCAGGCGCTCGTCCGGCGATGTGCCCGAGATGACCAGGCCGTGCGCGACCAGCTGCGGGCGCAGGGTGTTGTTCACCTCGTAGCGGTGCCGGTGCCGCTCGTAGACGACCGGCTCGCCATAGGCCCGCTCGGCCACCGTCCCCTCCATCACCTTCACCGGGTCGGAGCCCAGGCGCATCGTCCCGCCCATGTCCTCCACCTGCTTCTGCTCGGGCAGGAGGTCGATGACCGGGTAAGGCGTGTCGGGCTCGAATTCGCTCGAGTTCGCGCCCTCGAGGCCGACCACGTGGCGGGCGAACTCCACCACCGCGACCTGCATCCCGAGGCAGACGCCCAGGTAGGGCACGGACTGCTCGCGGGCGAACCTCGCCGCGGCGATCTTGCCCTCGATCCCGCGGATGCCGAACCCGCCCGGGATCAGGATCCCGTCGACCTGCGCCAGCCGGCGCTCGGCCTCGGCCCAGGAGAGCGTCTCGGCGTCGACCCAGACGATCTCGAGCTTCGTGCCGTGGTGGATCGCGGAGTGGCGGAGCGCCTCGACGACCGACAGGTAGGCGTCCTGGAGCTGGACGTACTTGCCCACGAGCGCGATCCGCACGGTGCCCTCGGCGGCGCGGATGCGCTCGACCATCGCCTCCCACTCGCGCATGTCAGCCGGGCCGGTCACGAGCCGGAGCCGCTCGCAGGCGAGCCGGTCGAGGCCCTCGGCCTGCATCGTCAGCGGGATGGCGTAGATCTCGTCGGCGTCGGGCGCCGAGATCACCGCGTCGACGGACACGTCTGCGAAGAGGGCGATCTTCTCGCGCATGTCGCGGGAGAGCGTCCCCCGCGAGCGGCACACGACCACGTCCGGCGCGATACCGATGCGGCGCAGCTCCTGCACCGAGTGCTGGGTCGGCTTCGTCTTCAGCTCTCCGGCGACGTCGATGAACGGCACCAGCGTGCAGTGGATGTACATGACGTTGTCGCGGCCGACCTGGTTCCGGAACTGGCGGATGGCCTCGAGGAACGGCAGGCTCTCGATGTCGCCTACCGTCCCGCCGATCTCGGTGATGACCACGTCGACGTCGTGCGACTGGCCGGCCAGCTGGACGCGGCGCTTGATCTCGTCGGTGACGTGCGGGATGACCTGCACGGTCGACCCGAGGTACTCGCCCTTGCGCTCGCGACGGATGATCCGGTCGTAGACCGAGCCGGTGGTGTGGTTCGAGTTACGCGACAGGAACTCGTCGACGAACCGCTCGTAGTGGCCGAGGTCGAGATCGGTCTCGGCCCCGTCCTCGGTGACGAACACCTCGCCGTGCTGGAACGGGCTCATCGTGCCCGGATCGACGTTGATGTAGGGGTCGAACTTCTGCAGCGACACCCGCAAGCCGCGCGACTTCAGGAGCCGCCCGAGCGACGCCGCGGTGATCCCCTTGCCGAGCGACGAGACGACGCCCCCCGTTACGAACACGTACTTGACCTGCCTGCTGCTCACGCCTTTGCCGCCTTTCGCCGCAGTGACCGCATACGGGATATGGATCATACGCGAGCGCGGAGACAGACCCCGGTCGCGCAGGCTGGGATGGTCAGGTGACGGCGCGGCAGGCCTCGGCGCAGCGGCGGCAGGCCTTGGCGCACGCCTCCATGCCCTCGCCGACCCGCTCGCAGGATGCGGCGCAGCGCTCGCAGACGTCGGCGCACAGCGCGGCGACCTGATGGGCGAAGTCAGAGCTCCGCAGCATCATGTCGCGGGTCGTGTCGCACATCTCGGCGCAGTCGAGCATGAGCCGGGCGTGCAGCAGGTGGGCCGACTCGCCCCGCCGCTGGAGCCCGTAGGACATGCCCTCGACGCAGGCCTGGTGACAGTCGGTGGCCGCCGCGATCGCCACGCCGAAGCGCTCCCCCGCCCGCGTGGCCGTCAGATGCTCGCTCATGGCTCCCCTCCTGGTCGGTGGTGCCGGGCTGCTTCGGACATGATATTTCACCCGCGTATGAATCCACTTCCGCTCACCACTCCGAGGCTTGAGATCCGCCTCCTGCACGACGGCGACGCCGACGCGCTCTTTCGCATCTACGGCGACCCCGAGGCCATGCGCTACGTCGGCAGCACCGGCAAGGCCCGCACGCGGGATCAGACCGGGAAGAACCTCGCCCAGTTCATCGCCGACCGCGAGAAGCACGGCTTCGGCCTGTGGGCGGCGACGCTGCGCGACTCGGGCGAGATGATCGGCATGTGCGGGCTGCTGCCCGTCGAGGGCACCGGCCCCGACGTCGAGGTCGTCTACGTGCTCGAGCAGTCGCGCTGGGGCCAGGGATACGCCACCGAGATGGCGCGTGCGTCCCTGGATGCCGGGTTCGGGCCGTTCGGGCTCGAGCGCATCATCGCCCTCGCCTACCCGCAGAACGGCCCGTCGATCCGGGTGATGGAGAAGGCGGGCATGCAGCCGGCCGGGACGATGCACGCCCACGGCCACGACCTCGTCTGCTACGAGGCGTTCGCGGACGGCGGCGGGTCGGGCAGCCAGCCCTCGCGGTAGCGGGCCGGCCGGCGGCGCCCGAAGCGGGCGTACGCGACCGCCTGATCGGTCGTCTCCTTCTCGACTCCCGCGTTGAGTCGAAGCGCGGCCGGGTCGACAGGGTAGGCGCCCCATTCGGGGCCGGTCGACCGGTCGCGGGCGCCGACCGCGAGCACGACGCATGGCCCTGCGCCGGCGCCGACGATGGTGTGGTTCGCGCCCGCCGGGCAATGGACGAAATCCCACGCCCGGAGCGGGCGTTCCTCGCCCTCGATCACGAGCACCGGCTCGCCGGAGAGGACGAGGAAGTCCTCCTGATCGGCCTCCCAGTGGTACATCGACATCGGCTCCCCCGGGCCGAGCACCTGGATGTTGATCCCGAGCTGGCTGAACTCCGGCTCTCCCTCGAACTCGCACAACGCGCCGCGCCCAGGCCGCTCGTGCCAGCGGGCATCGCGGGCATTCACGACGAACCAGCCCTCGCCCTGCGGGACGAGGCCGTGTCCCGTGTCTTCGAGCCGGGCGGCGTCCATCAGCTTCGTAGCGCCTCGGCGTGGCGGCGGGCGGCCTCGTCGCCCTCCTCGCCGCCGAGCATCCGGGCCAGCTCGTCGACGAGCTCGGCGCCGCCGAGGCGCACGATCGCCGTCGAGGTCGGGTCGCCCGAGACCTTCTCGACGCGGAAATGGGCGTCCGCGACGCCGGCGATCTGGGGCAGGTGCGTGATCACGAGCACCTGGGCGCCCTCGGCCACCTGCTGGAGCTTGCCCGCGACGGCCCGGGCGGTGCGGCCGCCGATGCCGGCGTCGACCTCGTCGAGGAGCAGCACGCCAGGCCCGGAGTGCGCTCGGGCGGCCACCCGGATCGCCAGGGCGATCCGCGAGAGCTCGCCGCCGGACGCCGTATCGGCCACCGGGCCGGCCGGCAGGCCGGGGTTGGCCGCGAGCTCGAGCACGACCCGGTCGGCCCCACGCGGGCCGACGTCGACCGGCTCGATCCGCACGCCGAAGCGGGCGTCGGCCATGCCGAGGTCGGCCAGCTCGGACTCGACCGCACGGGCGAACGTCCCGGCCGCCTGCGTCCGCGCCTTCGTGAGCTTCGCCGCGCACGCTCGAGCTCGCTCGGACGCGGCCTCGGACGCCGTCGCGAGCCGTTCCAGCTCGGCCTCGGACCCGTCGAGCCGCTCGAGCGCAGTGCGGGCGTCGGCCGCCATCGCCAGCACGCGGTCGAGCGGCGCCGCGTAACGGCGCTCGAGCTGCGCGAACGTCTCCAGGCGGGCCTCGACGTGCTCGAGCCGGCCCGGGTCGGACTCCACGCCGTCCACGAAGCCGCGCAGGTCGACGGCCGCCTCCTGCAGACGGGCCGCGGCGTCGGCCAGGTCGGCCGCGGCAGCGGCGAGCGCCGGCTCGTAGGCCCCGGCGGGCGCGACGGTCTCGGCCGCCCGCGCCGCCAGCACCTGTGCGCCCTCGCCCTCCGCCGGGCTCAGCAGCTCAGCGGCGGCCGCGGCCGCCGCGACCAGCTCGTCGAGGTGGCGCAGGCGCAGGCTCTCGGCCCGCAGCGCGTCGGGCTCGCCCGGCTCGGCGGCGGCGGCGTCGGCGCGCTCGACGAGATCCTCCAGGTCGAGCCGGTGGCGGGCCGACTCGGCCGCGTCGGCCCGCGCCGCATCCAGCGCGGCCTCTGCCGAGCGGCGGTCGCGCCACGCCCCGGCCATCGCCGCGACGAGGGCGTCTGTGCCGGCGTAGCCGTCGAGCAGCTCGAGCTGCCGCGAGGGCTGCGCCAGGCGGCGGGCCTCGTGCTGGGACGACACCTCGAGCAGGCGCTCGCCGAGCGCCTCGAGGTCGCTGCGCGCACACGTCCGGCCCCAGACGAGCGCCCGGCTGCGGCCGCTCGCGAGCAGCCGCCGGGCGACGACGAGCGTGTCCTCGCCCGCGGGCCGCAGGCCGGCAACTGCTTCGAGCTCCGGCGCGTCGAAGAAGCCGTCGGGCAGCTCGAACTCGGCCTCCACGTAGGCCTCCTGGGCGTGCGGCCCCACGAGCCCCGGGGCCGTCTGCGCTCCCGCCAGCAGCCCGATGGCCTCGGCCAGCATCGTCTTGCCCGCGCCGGTCTCGCCGGTGAGCACGTTCAGGCCGGGCGCGGGCTCGAGGTCGGCCCGCTCGATCAGGGCGAGATTCTCGATGTGGAGCCGGAGCAGCATCGTCGTCACAGTATGGGGCCGGCCGCGGACGGCCCACGGTCGCGTTCAGTGACTGAAGGTCTCCAGGTAGCGGCGGAAGAACGACGTCCCGCTGACGCGGGCCAGCGTCGCCCGATCGTCGGACTCGCGCACGTCGAGGTGGCCGCCGGGCTCGATGCGCGCGGCCGTGTGGCCGTCGACGATCACCTGCACCGGGACGTCGATCGAGCGGTTCCGCAGCCGCACGTGATGCGAGCGCCCGAGCACCATCGAGCGGGCGTGGAGTGAGTGCGGCGAGACGAACGTGACGACGAACCCGTCCGTCCCCCACGCCAGCACCGGCCCGCCGGCGGAGAGGTTGTAGGCGGTGGAGCCGGTGGGCGAGGCCACGATCACGCCGTCGCAGCCGAGCTCGCCCAGCGACTGGCCGTTGACGCTCCACTCGATCAGCGCCATGCGGCCCTGGACGGCGCTCGCCAGCACGACATCGTTGATCCCGGTCACGTGTTCGCCGGCCGTACTTGCGGTGATCGTGGGCAGGTCGATCACGTCGAACCCGCCCGCGAACACCCGCTCGAGCCCCTCCTCGAGGTCCGTCGCCTCGATGCTCGTGAGGAAGCCGACGCGGCCGAAGTTCACGCCCAGCGCCGGGATGCCGGTGCCCAGGTAGCGCTGGAGCGCGCGCAGCATCGTCCCGTCGCCGCCCAGCACCACGGCCAGGTCGGCGGTTGCGTCGCCCTCGTCGCCGACCTCGACGCCGCAGGCAACGGCCACGCGCCGCAGCCGCCCCGGCGCGTCGGCGATCGCCTCGGGCTTGCCGTGCATCATCAAGGCGATGCGCGACACACCCGTGCGCTCAGACACTGGCGACGGCGTCCGCGATGGCTCGTTCGACATCGGGTTCACGCTCCTGTGCCGCCGGGTGCCCGGCCGCGGCGAGATCGACGACGTACTCCCGGTTCCCCGCGGGGCCCGGGACACAAGAATCGCACACGCCGAGGACGGCCGCTCCCGAGCGGGTGACGAAGGCGCAGAAATCCTGCAACACCCGCCGCCGCACCTCCGGGTCGCGGACGACGCCGCGACGGGCCTCGCCCTTCCCCGCCTCGAACTGCGGCTTCACGAGGACGAGCGCCCGCCAGACGGGGTCGGCGCACGCGAGCACGGGCGGAAGCACGAGCCGCAGCGAGATGAACGAGACGTCGGCGGTCACGAGCTCGGGGCGGTAGGGCAGCGCATCGGGCTCGAGGTGGCGGGCGTTCACCCCCTCCATCACGGTCACCCGCGCGTCGGCGCGGAGGCGCTCGTGCAGCTGGTTCTTCCCCACGTCGACGCAGATGACGTGGGCCGCGCCGTGCTGGAGCAGGCAGTCGGTGAACCCGCCCGTCGAGCTGCCGACGTCGAGGCAGCGCGCCCCGGCGACGTCGACGCCGAATGCGCGCAGCGCCGTCTCGAGCTTCTCCCCGCCCCGCGACACGTAGCGCGGCGGCGCGACCAGCTCGATCCGGGAGGCGGGCCCGACCGGCGCCCCGGCCTTCGTCACGACCGCGCCCTCGACGATCACGCGGCCGGCCATGATCAGGGCCTGCGCCCGGCTGCGCGACTCGGCGATCCCGCGCTCGGCCATGAGCACGTCGAGACGGGTCGAGCCGCTCACGCGCCGTCGCCGAACCGGAACAGGAGCAGCTCGCCGACCCGCAGGCCCCGGCGCTCGTAGAACGCGCGGGCGCGGTCGTTCCCGGCCATGACGGCGATCTCGAGGTCGTGCACGCCGCGGCGTTCGAGCTCGGCGTCGACCGCATCCATGAGCGCCGTGCCGATCCCGCCGCGGCGGCGGTCAGGCGCGACCGAGAGGGTCACGAGCTCGGCCATCCTGCGGCCGTACGGCCAGGTGTCGTCGTCGCCGTCGCGCACCTCGACGAACGCGTAGCCGACCGGCCGGCCGCCGTCCCTCGCGACGAGCGCGAACGCCTCGCCGCCCGCCAGCAACCGGCCGTACCAGGCCCGGCGCCGCTCCCAGGAGAGGTCGTCGTCGGCCAGGACCGCCAGGTCGGACACGTCGCGGTGGTGGCCGTGGAGCGACCGCCACAGCGGCTCCAGCTCGGCCAGTCGCTCCGGGTCGAGCGGCGTGATCTCGGGGGCGCCCATTGCGCCCTCAGACTACTCGGGAGAGGGCCCGCCCTCGTCGGACTCGAGGTCCTCCCCGGCCTGCTCGAGCACGTCGACGGCCTCGTGCACGAGCACGGTGAGCTGCTCGAGCAGCGCCGTCGCCTCGTCGGCGTCGACGTCGCCCGCCTCGAGGCGGGCGCCGAGCGCCTCCAGCTCGGCGGCGAGCCGTTCCAGGCGCGGCGCGTCTACTTCCCCACCCCCTGCTCGCGGGCCACGCGGCCCAGGATCCCGTTCACGAGCGCGCCGGCCTCCGGAGAGGCGTAGCGCTTGGCGAGCGTGACCGCCTCGTCGATCGCGACACCCGCGGGCACCTCGCCGGCGGAGAGCTCCCACACCGCCAGCCGCAGGATGCTGCGCTCGAGCACGGCCATCCGCTCGGCCGTCCAGTCGAGCGCGGCGGCGTCGATGACGGCATCGAGCCGCTCCCGCTCCGCCCACGCCCCCTCGGCGGCGGTCTGGGCGAAGGTGCCCGGCGGCGTGCCGTTGTCGCGCTCGTACGCCTCGTAGAGCGGCGGGAACTCCGCGCCGGTCAGGTCGCGCTGGTAGAGCA
Source organism: uncultured Actinomycetes bacterium (assembly GCA_963746115.1). Classification (GTDB taxonomy): domain Bacteria; phylum Actinomycetota; class Thermoleophilia; order Gaiellales; family JAICJC01; genus JAICJC01. The sequence goes on from CAVVAA010000001.1 coordinate 499,597, forward strand.
GGAAGGCGGCCGCGCGCCGCTGGGTGCGCCGGCTCTCGGTCACCGCTCGCTCCCGCTGCGGTCGATCCCCGAGACCGTGACGTCGACCACCCGCACGTCCAGCCCCGTCATGACGCCAACATGCTCGGCCACGGCGTCGCGCACCGACTCGGCCAGCTTCGGGAGGACGCGCCCGTAGGCCGCGCACACCTCGACCTCGAAGGCGATCGCGCCACCCTTCACCGTCCAGCCGACCGGGCCGCGGCGGCCGGGGATCACCCGCGAGACGCGGCCGGGCAGGTCGAGGCGGGCCCCGGGGACGCCCGCCACCGCGCCGCGCACCATCGAGACGATCGCCTCGTCGGCCACGGTCGCGCCGCCCAGGCGCACGCTCATGCCGCCACCTCCTCGCCCAGCGACGGCAGGGCCGCGCGGGCATCCTCCAGATACGCGGTCGTGTAGCGCCCGGACACGAACCGGGGCTCGTTCACGATGTCGAGGAAGAGCTCGCGCGTCGTCGTCACGCCCTCGATGCCGAGCTCGCCCAGGCCCCGCCGTGCCCGGGCCAGGGCCTCGGCCCGGTCGGCGCCCCACACGATCAGCTTGGCGAGCAGCGAGTCGTAGAACGGCGGCACCTTGTAGCCCGTGTAGGCGTGCGTGTCCAGGCGCACGCCCGGGCCGAGCGGCGGCGAGAGCATGGTCACCGTCCCGGCCGCCGGGCGGAAGTCGCGGCTCGGGTCCTCGCAGTTGATCCGGAACTCGATGGCGTGGCCGCGCAGGGTGGCAAGGCCGGTCGCCGGAAGCGCGCCGCCGCCGGCGAGGAGCAGCTGCTGGCAGGCCAGGTCGATGCCGGTCACGAGCTCGGAGACGGGGTGCTCGACCTGCAGGCGCGTGTTCATCTCGATGAAGTAGAAGCGGCCCTCGGGGTCGAGCAGGAACTCGACGGTCCCGGCGTTGCGGTAGCCGCAGCCGGTACAGGCGAGGGTCGCCGCCTCGGCCATCTGCGCCCGCGTCGCGGCGTCGAGCGCGGGCGAAGGCCCCTCCTCGATCAGCTTCTGGTGGCGGCGCTGCACGGAGCAGTCGCGCTCGCCCAGGACGAGCACGCCGCCCGCGCCGTCCGCCAGCACCTGCATCTCGACGTGGCGGGGGTTCACGACGGCCTTCTCCAGGTACATGCCCCCGTCACCGAACGAGGCCAGCGCCTCGGACGACGCGAGCCCGTAGGCGTCCTCGATGTCGGCCGGGTCGTCGACGAGGCGCATGCCCCGCCCGCCGCCGCCGGCCACGGCCTTGAGCAGCACCGGGTAGCCGAGCTCGGAGGCGACGTTGCGGGCGTGGTCGGCGCCGTGCAGGCGGTCGGCCGAGCCCGGCACGAGCGGCACGCCGGCGGACTGCATGGCCGTCCGGGCGCGGCTCTTGTCGCCCATCACCTCCATCGACTCCGCCGGCGGGCCGACGAAGACGAGGTCGTTGTCGGTGCACGCGCGCACGAACGCCGCGCTCTCGGCCAGGAAGCCCCAGCCGGGGTGGACGGCGTCGCAGCCGGTCGTCTCGGCGGCCGCGACCATGTTCGCGACGTGCAGGTAGCTCGCGGCGGGCTGGTGCGGCCCGACGCACACCGCCCGGTCGGCCAGGCGCACCCACAGGCCGTCCCGGTCGGCGGTCGAGTAGACGGCGACCGCCTCGATGCCGAGGTCGTGGCATGCGCGCACGATCCGCACCGCCGCCTCGCCCCGGTTTGCGATCAGGACGCGCTTCAGCATCGCCGCCGGATCACACCGGCTCGAGCTCGAAGAGCGGCTGCCCGTACTCGACCGGCTGGGCGTTCTCGACCAGGATGCGGCGGATGACGCCGGCGTGGTCGGACTTGTACTCGTTGAACAGCTTCATCGCCTCGAGGATGCACAGGGTCTGGCCGACCTCGACCTGGTCGCCCTCGTCGACGAACGCCGGCTGGGCCGGCGACGGCGAGCGGTAGAAGGTGCCGACCATCGGCGACTCGAGCCGGATGGCCGACGACACCTCGGGCTCCGCCGACGCGCCGTCGGTCGGGGTGTCGGGAGCCATCGGCGCGACCGCGATCGGGACCGGGCGCGTCGTCCTGCTTTCGCACGGTGATCCGCAGCGGCCCGTCCTCGACGGTGAGCTCGCCGACGTCGGAGCCCTCGACGAGGCGCACGAGCTCGCGGATGCGCTCGGACTGGCTGGGGTCGATCGAGTCGCCGCCCGTGGCCGAGTCACCGCCACGGCCGCGGAGCCCCTCGAGCAGGCGGGCGGCGTCGTCGCCGAAGAGGGCCAGCAGCAGCAGGTCTTCCTCGCTGCCCGACACCGCCGGCCTGCGAGCGCAGATCCTCCATGTCGAGGTCGGGCTCGGACGGCACCTGCGTGGCGTGCGCGGCCGCCTCGGGCGCGAACGGCAGCGGCGGCTCGCCGTAGGCGCCGGAGAGGAGCGCCCGCATCTCGTCGGACACCTCGACCCAGCGCCGGGCCGTGAGCACGTGGGTCACCGCCTGGCCGGCGAGGATGCCGCCGATCGGCTGCGCCAGCGGCGCGGTGCCGCAGTCGGCCCGCGACCGCGTTCAGCTCGGCCAGCACCTCGTCCAGGCGGTCGAGCGCGTCGGCCGAGCGCAGCCGGGCGTCGATCTCGGCGACCAGGCCCGACCGGCAGCCGCGTGATCGCGGTGCGCAGGATGATCCGCGGCGGCACCGGGAGCGCCGGCATGCGCGAGGTCACGTGGGCGTCGATGAACCGCGACGCCTCCCACATCCGTTCGACGTCGACGCCGTGCTCGATCTCGAGGCTCCGGCGAGCGACTCGCACGAGCACCTCCGCCGCACACCCGGTTCAGGAGCGACGCCACCGGATACGCGGCCACCGCGATCGGCTCGGCGCCGTGGCGCGCCGCCTCGACCGCCATCGCGAGCGCCTTGCCGCCCGGTCCCCTGGCAGTACGAGGCCGGCCGGGCACGCCGGACGCGGCGGCCAGCCGCTCGAGCGACGCGTGCCGCACGTGCCGGGATCGAGCGCGCCGGCGGAGTCGTGCAGCAGCACCCGCTCGGCGCCGAGGTCGGCCAGTCGGCGGGCCTTCTCGACGACCCGCTCGAGGTTGCCCATCTGGCCCGAGAAGGCCAGGCCGCCGTACAGCCGCCCGCCCGCCTCGCGCACCGCCGCGGCCGCCGCGGCCAGGTTCTCGACGTCGTTCAGGGGATCGTGCAGACGGAAGACATCGATCCCGCTCTCGGCCGCCGACAGGATGAAGCGGCGCACGAGGTCGTCGGAGACCGGCCGCGACCCGACCAGGAAGCGGCCGCGCACCGCGATCTGCAGCGGCGTCCGCGTGCAGCGCGCCCGAGCGCGCGGATCCGGTCCCAGGGGCTTTCGACGCCCGCGCCGCACGGCGGCGTCGAAGCAGCCGCCGCCCGACACCTCGAGCCCGGCGAAGCCGGCGCCGTCGAGGATCTCGGCCACCTCGAGCGACGGTCGCGGTGGACGCGTTGCCGGCCAGCGGCTGCTGGGACAGGAGCCGGACGGTGGTGTCGACGATCCGGGTCACGCCCGGGAGATGTAGCGCGCCTCGCGGGTGTCCACCTTGATCCGCTCGCCGACGTTCACGAACATCGGCACCGAGACGACCGCGCCCGTCTCGAGCGTGGCCGGCTTGGTCACGTTGGAGACGGTGTCGCCGCGGACGCCCGGCTCGGTCTCGACCACCTCGAGCTCGACCGAGGCCGGCAGCTGCAGGCTCGACGGCTTGCCGTCGACGAGCAGCAGCTGGACCGTGTCGTTCTCCTTCATGAACCGCAGCTCCTCCGTCAGGGAGTCGGCCGGGAGATGGATCTGCTCGAAGGTCTCGGAGTCCATCAGGACGACGTCCGAGCCGTCGTTGTAGAGGTAGGTGACGTTCGACACCTCGGTGTGGATGCGCGGCATCTTCTCGCCGGCCCGGAACGTCTTGTCGACGACGCCGCCCGACTCGAGCGCCTTCAGCTTGGTGCGCACGAACGCGCCGCCCTTGCCGGGCTTCACATGCTGGAACTCGACGATCCGGTAGACGGTGCCGTCGACCTCGATGTGCATGCCGTTCTTGAACTGGTTGGTGGAGATCATGGCTCGAGGTCCTACCCGATCGTCGGACAAGATCCTTAGGGTACATGGTGAGTCGCTCGCCTCCGGTCGCCGTCACGATGACGAGATCCTCGATCCGCACGCCGCCGACCCCGGGCAGGTAGATACCCGGCTCGACTGTGACGACCATCCCCGGCTCGAGGGTTGCAGTCGTCTTCGCCCCCACCCGCGGGAGCCTCGTGGATCTCGAGCCCGACGCCGTGGCCGGTGGGGTGGCCGAAGCGCTCGCCGTGGCCGGCGTCCTCGATCACCGAGCGGGCGGCCAGGTCGACGGCGCTCGCGGGCACGCCGGGCCGGATCGCCTCCATCGCCGCCGCTGCGCCTGCAGGCAGACGTCGTAGGCCCGGGCCAGCTCCGGCGGCGGCGTGCCGGTCGCGAACGTGCGCGTGCAGTCGGAGCCGTAGCCGTCGAGCATGCAGCCGAGGTCGATCGTGACGAGCGTGTCTGCGCCGATCGCGTACCGCGGCCGGCTTCGCGTGCGGCTGGGCGCCGCGCTCGTGCGAGGCGACGATCGTGTCGAAGGCGATGCGTGTCCGCGCCGCCGGCGTGGAAGAGCTCGCGCACGTGCCAGGCCACCTCCTGCTCGCTCGCGCCCGATCAGGCCCTCGGAGGCGATCGCCGCGTAGACCGGCTCGATCAGGGCGGCCGATGCCCGGATCGCGTCGAGCTCCTCGTCGTCCTTGACCACGCGCAGGCTCTCGATCAGCCCGGGGACGGCCGTCATGCCGGCGTGCCCGGCCGCCAGGATCGCGTGGCGATCGACGGTGAGCAGGGCCGGCTCGAACCCGATCCGATCGGCCCCCCCGGACAGGTCGCCGAGGCGGTCGGCGGCGGTGCGGATCACGTCGCGCTCGGCGAGCTCGACGTCGACCCAGGCCCGCAGCGGGCCGGACGCGGTCTGGTAGCGGAAGTCGGTCAGGAGCGTCGCCGCCTCCGGCCCGATCACGACGAGGCCGTTCGAGCCCGTGAAGCCGGTCAGATAGCGGATGTTGACGAGCCCGGAGACGACCATCGCGCCGACGCCCGCCTCCTCCATCGCCGCCCGGGCGGCGGCCAGCCTGCGGTCGTAGCTCATCCGGCGGCTCCCACCAGGTGCTCGAGCGCCTCGCGGTAGCCGTCGGCGCCCTTGCCGACGATGCGGTGGGAGACGACGTCGGCGATCACCGATTTCTGCCGCCACTCCTCGCGGCCCTCGATGTCGGAGAGGTGCACCTCGACCACGGGCCGGGGGAAGATCTCGAGCGCGTCGCGGATCGCGTAGCTGTAGTGCGTCCAGGCGCCCGGGTTCACGATCAGCGCCGTCGGTGCCCGTCACCGCCTCGTGGATCATCGACACGTACTCCCCCTCGCTGTTCGTCTGCCAGCAGCGCGCGGTGGCGTGGAGGTCCTTCGCCCACCCGTACACCATGGTCTCGAGCTGGGTCAGCGTGACGTTGCCGTACATGGCCGGGTCGCGCTGCCCGAGCATGTTCAGGTTGACGCCGTTCAGAACCGCGACCTGCATGAGGCGCCAAGGGTACTTGACCCGGGGTCGGGCTCGGCGCCGGGGACTCCGTGGCGCTGTCGGGCATGCCGGTGATGGTGCGCGGTGTCCACTCACCCCGATCACAACAACGGAAAGCTGACGCCGTCGAGGACGCCGGTCTTGTCGACCAACACCTCGTGCGGGCCGCCGTGCATCTTCATCATGTTCTCGGTGGTGCCCAACGCCATCTCCCCGTCGACGCCGTCCCCGAGTTCGAAAACGGTCATGTCGAAGCCAAGACCTTCGAAGTCCCACACGTCCTTCATGTGAGTCGGCGTGCTCCACGAGGCCATGAACCGATGGCGGTCGTCGAGAAAGGCCGCGTAGTCGGCCGGCTCCGTGATCAGGTAGAGGTCGATATCCGAATCCTCGCGCGCTCGGCCGGCGGCAAAGGAGCCGCCGAGGAACGCCGCGACGACGAGCGGGTGCTCGACACATGCACGGCGGAAGCGTTCGATCGCCGCGAGCGACTCGTCCCGGCCCACCCGGCAGAGCCTAACCGGACGGCTCGGCCCCACGGGGATCAGGCGGTCCCGGAGCCGGCAGGGTAGCCTTGCGCGGCCCATCCGAAAGGAGCCCATGCGATTTCGCCGCGCCTGATCCTCCCCGTCCTCGCCGCCCTCGTCCTTACGACCGCCGCCGCTCCGGCCATGGCAGCGCCCCACGTCGGCTCGCGAATGACCCTCGACGTGTGGCTCGAGCGCGGCGCCGGCGAGCTCTGGCTGACGAAGCGCACGGTCCCACGGACGCCCGGCGTCGCCGCCGCCGCCGTGCGGCTGCTCTTCGCCGGGCCGAACGCCGCCGAGCAGGCCGCCGGTGTCACCACGGCCGTTCCTGGCCGGCAGCCGCCTGCGCGGCATCTCGATCAGCAACGGCACTGCGACGATCGACGTCAGCAGCGCCTTCGCGATGTCGGCGCCGCCGACCACGATCCGGATGCGGCTCGCCGAGCTGACCTACACGGCCACCCAGTTCCCGACGGTCAAGCGGGTGCGGCTCGAGGTCGCCGGCGCGATCGTCCACTCGATCGCGGGCGCCCCGGTGCCGCAGCCGGCCGCGCGGCGCGACTTCGTGCGCCGGCTGCCCGCGATCCTCGTCTCGCGGCCCGCGATCGGCGCGCGCGTCCCGGCGACGGTGACCGTGGCCGGCAGCGCCGACGTGTTCGAGGCGGCGCTGACGGTGCGGGTGATCAACCAGCACGGCCGCCTGCTGGCCAGGCGCCACATCCTGGCGTCGTGCGGGACCGGCTGCCGCGGCCGCTACTCGGTGGCGATCCCGTACACGGTGGTCCGCTCCCAGCCCGGCACCATCGTCATCTTCGACTCGGGCGGCGGCTCCGTCGCCCACCCCCACATCGTGCGCGTGCCGGTGCGGCTGACCGCGTCCTAGCCGCGGTGCGCGACCGCCCGGGCGACGGCCGTCTCGACGAGGTCGTCGCCCGGATCGCGGTCCCAGACCGGGTTGCCGACCTCGGCCAGGAGCGCGAAGCGGACGCGGCCGCCGCGGGCCTTCTTGTCGTGCGACATCGCGTCGATGATCGCCGCCGGGCTGACGTTGCGGGCGACGACGGGCAGCTCGTGCCGGCGCAGCAGGTCGCGCACCTCCTCCTCGACGGCGGGATCGAGCCCCTCGGTCTGGGCCGAGAGCCAGAGCGCCGAGAGCAGGCCGATCCCGACCGCCTCGCCGTGCGCGAACGCCTTGTAGTCGGTCGCGACCTCGATGGCGTGGCCGATCGAGTGGCCCAGGTTGAGGACTGCCCGGCGGCCCCGCTCGGTCGGATCGGCGGCGACGATCCGCACCTTGTAGGCGGCGCAGCGGCGGATCAGCTCCAGGCGCTGCTCGGGCGTGCCCCGGCCCGGCTCCCACTCCCGCACCATCTCCCACAGCCGGCCGCCCGCCAGGAGCGCCGGTCTTGATCACCTCGGCGAACCCGCACGCCCACTCCCGCACGGGCAGCGTCTCGAGCACGCCCGGGTCCGAGACGACCCACTCCGGCAGGTGGAACGCGCCGACCGCGTTCTTGCGCGGCGGGCAGGTCGATGCCGGTCTTGCCGCCCATCGCCGCGTCGACCATGCCCGACGAGCGACGTCGGCACAGCGATCCAGGGGATGCCGCGGTGGTAGCGTCGCGGCGACGAAGCCGGCCACGTCGGTGGCAGCGCCGCCGCCCAGGCCGACGACGACGTCGCCGCGCTCCAGCCCGAGCTCGCGCCAGGCGCGTCCACGCCTGGCGGGCGACCGCGACCGTCTTGGCCGGCTCGCCGGCCGGCAGCCGCACCGTCACGAACGGCTCGAACGGCGCGCCGACGAGGCGCAGCACGGCGCGGTCGGCGACGAGCGCCGCGCGGCGGGCGCCGATCAGGCGCGGCAGCTCGGCCAGCGCGCCCGGGCGTGCGAGCGGCGCCAGCAGGGCCTCGTCGCCGTGCACCTCCTCGGCGTCGACCAGGGCGTCGGCGGCTGCGTGGTAGAGGCCGCGGCGCTGCTCGTAGAGCTCCGCGAAGCCGCGCGCCTCGGCGGCCAGCGGCCGGTCGCCGGCCTCGGCCTCGATCCGCCGCCACGCCGTCTGCGGCGAGACGTCGAGCAGCACGGTGAACGATCCGTCGCGCAGCCGCTCGCGGATGAGCGGCGAGGTGACCGCGCCGCCGCCGAGCGCGACCACGACCCCGGTCTGGTGCAGGAGCCGCATGCACCACCCGCTCCTCGAGCGCCCGGAAGGCCGGCTCGCCGTCGTCGGCGAAGATCTCCGTTGATCGACCGGCCCGGCCTCGCGCTCGATCTCGGCGTCGGCGTCCACCGCCCGCCAGCCCAGCTCGCCGGCGAGCACGGCCGCGGCGGAGCGTCTTGCCCGAGCCCATGAAGCCGATCAGGGCCAGGTTGCGGTAGGGCCCGGGGATCACGCCCGGGCGATGCGCTCGAGGTAGGCGGCGTGGGCGGCCACGAAGTCGCCCACCGCGTCGCCGCCGAACTTCTCCACCGCGGCGCGGGCGAGCTCCAAGGCGACGGCCGCCTCGGCGACCACCGCGGCCGCCGGGAGCACCGTCACGTCGCTGCGCTCGACGTGGGCCTCGCGCGGCTCGTGGGTGCCGAGCTCGACGCTCGTGAGCGGCCGCATCAGCGTCGGCAGCGGCTTCCAGATCGTGCGCACGACCAGGTCGGCGCCGTTCGTCATGCCGCCCTCGAGGCCGCCGGCGGCGTCGCGTCTGGCGGTGGTAGCCGCGCTCGTCCGAGTGGAAGATCTCGTCGTGCACCGCGCGATCCGCGCCGCGCCGAGCTCACGATCGCGTCGCCGATCTCGACCCCCTTCGCCGACTGGATCGAGAGCATCGCCGCCGCGAGCCGGCCGTCCAGGCGGGCGCCGGCCGAGACGTGCGAGCCGAGCCCGGGCGGCACGCCGAACGCGCGCACCTCGGTGACGCCGCCGAGGGTGTCGCGCTCGCGCTTGGCCTGCTCGATCTCGGCGATCATGGCCGCCTCCGCGGCCGGGTCGAGGCAGCGCACCTCGGAGGCCTCGGCGCGCTCGAAGTCGCGCTCCTGCAGCCACGCCGGCGGGGTCGCCCGCACGGTGCCGATCTGGAGCACGTGCGAGCGCACCGCGATCCCGATCGTCGCGATCAGCGCCTTCGCCACGGCGCCCGCGGCCACCCGCCCGGCCGTCTCGCGCGCGCTGGCGCGCTCGAGCACGTTGCGGACGTCGTCGTGGCCGTACTTGAGCACGCCGGCCAGGTCGGCGTGGCCGGGCCGCGGCAGCGTCGACCGGCTGTGCCGCGCCAGCCGTAGCCCTCGAGCTCCGGCCGCGTCGACCGGCCAGGCGCTCATCGGCGCCGATCCAGTTCTTGTGGTCGCGGTTCTCGATGAAGAACGCGAGCGGGCTCCCCAGCGTGCGGCCATGGCGCAGGCCGCCGCGTGGCTCGACGTCGTCCTGCTCGAGCTTCTGCCGCGGGCTGCGGCCGTAGCCGGCCTGGCGGCGGGCGAGGTCGGCGCCGGATCAGCTCGTGGTCGAGCTCGAGGCCCGCCGGGAGCCCGCGAGACGACGACGGTGAGCCCGGGGCCGTGCGACTCACCGGCGGTGACGTACGTGAGCTCCATGCGGCCATGGAGGTTACCGGGCTGACGTCAGGACGCCGGACGGAGGCGCGCGAGCCCGGCCGAGTAGGCGACCAGGTAGAGCGGCATCCAGGCGGCGCAGACGCAGGAGCTCGAGCGCGGGATCGCCGAACGCCATCATCAGCGAGTAGACGACGGCGGCGCCGAGGAGGCCCAGGAAGAGCACGACTGCGATGCGGCGCAGGATCACGTGCCGACGTACCACGCGTTCCAGAGCTCCGGCCCGTAGAGGAGCGCGACCATCGCGCCCGCGGCCAGGAACGGCCCGAACGGGAACGACACCTTGCGTCCGCGCGGGCCCTTCAGCACGAGCACGGCCAGTGACGGCAGCAGCGAGATCGCAAACGCGGCGAAGAGCGCGACCCCGGCGTAGCGTGCCCAGCGCGAGCCCGATCATGAGTGTCATCTTCACGTCGCCAAGGCCCATCCCTGCCGGATAGATCATCCAGGCGGCGCCGAGGAAGAGCGACGCTGCCAGGCCGCCGATCAGGAGCTCGGCCCAGCGGTCGGGCTGGGCGACGACGGCGGTGAGGTAGACGACGACCGCGCCGGGGACGTTGATCGCGTTCGGGATGATGCGGTGCCGCAGGTCGATGACCGACGCGGGGACGATCAGCGCGGTCAGGAGCAGCGCCGGGAGCGAGCCGGGCGTGGAAGCCGATGCGCACCGTCAGGGCGGCGAAGAGGAAGGCGGTCACCCCGGCGACGATCCAGCGGCGGCGCGACGACGGCGCGGTGCCCTCCCCCTTGGGGAAGCGCTGGATCAGCCACTCGATCGGCCAGCCGAGTGCGAAGCCGGCGCCGGCCAGGGGAAGAACGATCTCCATGGAGCCGTTATCGGCGCGAACGCAGCGGGACTGTAGGCTGCCGCCGGATGCCCGACGTCGTCGTGATCGGGGGAGGGGTCGTCGGCACGATGGCCGCCTGGGAGCTCGCGGGGGCGGGCGCCGAGGTGACGCTGCTCGAGCGGGGCGCGCTCGCCTCCGGCGCGACGTCGAGGAGCCAGGGCCTCGTCCTGCCGCCGGACCACGCCGAGCTCGTGCCCCTGTGGCAGGAGAGCATCGCGATGTACATGCGCCTGCACGACGCCGGCGCGCGAGTTCTGCTTCGACCGCGACACGCCGATCGGGACGCTGCTCCTGGCCCGGCACGCGGGCCAGCTGCCCGGGACTCGCGGCCGCGCCGGTGGCGGGCGAGATGCTCGACGGCCCCGGCGTCGCTGCGGCGGAGCCGGCCCTGGCGGGCGGGATGGCCGGCGGTCTCCTGATCGACGAGGGCCGGCGCACCGATCCCGGCGCCCTGGCCGCCGCAGCGGCGGAGGCGGCGCGGAAGGCCGGTGCCGACATCCGCACCCACGTCGAGGTGAAGCGCCTCGGCGCGGGCGCCGTCGTGACCGACGCCGGGCCGATCCCGGCTGGGCCAGGTGCTCATCGCGGCAGGCGCGTGGACGCGGCGGCTGGCACACGCCCTTGGAGTCGACGTCCCCATCCGGCCTGTGCGGGGCTGGCTGGCGCTGCTCACCCCAGGGCCGCCGATCCTGCGCCACGCGATCCACGAGGCCGCCTACGAGCCGACGCCCGATCCCGCGCCCGCCTTTCCGGTCAGCCTCGGTCGGCTGGCCCAGGGCTCGCTGGCGCGCGCCGGCGCCGACGCCGCCCACGCGCTCGGCATCCACCAGAACGCCGACGGGTCCGTGCTCGTCGGTGCGTCGCGGTCGGCCGCGCTCCACGAGGGGCCGGAGAGCACCGACGCGCTGCGCGAGAACGCCGTCCACGCGTGCGAGCTCATCCCCGGCCTCGCCGGACGCGAGGTGACGGCGGCGTGGACCGGGCAGCGGCCCGTTCTCGGAGGACGGCCTCCCCTACATCGGCCGGCTGGACGAGCGCACCGTCGTGTGCGCCGGCCACGGCAGCGAGGGCATCCTCACCGGCGGCGGCTCGGCCCGGCTCGCCGCCGATCTCGTGCTCGGCCGGGCGCCGTTCACCGACTCCGGCGCCGTTCGACCCCGACGCGGCGGCGCGCATGACGTCGACCGGCGCGGGGACGCCGGTCAGGAGCTCGAACGCGGCGATGCCCTGGCCGACGAGGACGTCGAGACCGTCGACGGCGCGGGCGCCACGCGGCGGTCGCCGCCTCGATCAGCGGCGTCGGCGTCGCCGTCGCCGCGGTAGGCGAGGTCGCAGACGATCATGCGCGGGCGCGATGAGCTCGGTGCCTGGCACCGCGTCCGCGGTGCCAGGCACCTGTCCGACCGGCGTGGCGTTCACCACCAGCGCTCGCGCCCTCTGCCGGCGGCCACGGCTCGCACCGCCACGCCGAGCTCGGCGGCCGCCTCGGGCCGGCGGGCGCTCACCGCGACGCGCCAGCCGGCGTCGGCCAGCGCCGTCACGACGGCGCGGGCGGCGCCGCCGGCGCCGAGCACGAGCGCGTCGGCCGGCTCGGCATCGCCGAGCGCCCACAGGAGCCCGGCGCCGTCGGTCGTCTCGCCGCTGCAGGCGGCCGTCCGCGCACGAGGACGGTGTTCACCGACCTCGCCCGGCGGGCCCCGGCGGAGAGCTCGTCGCAGAGCTCGAGCACCGCCTGCTTGTGGGGGATCGTCACGTTCACGCCGGCGAACCCGGCTGCGTCGAGGCCGGCGACGAACGCGGCCAGGCCGGCCGGCGGCGACGTCGATCGCCCGTGTACTCCCAGTCCAGGCCGAGCGCCCGGTAGGCGGCCGTGTGCATCGCCGGCGAGCGCGAGTGCGCCACCGGATGGCCGATCACGGCCGCCCGGCGGCGGCCCGGCTCAGCCGCCATGCGCCAGGAACTTCTGGTAGCTCGAGGTGAAGTACTGGGCGGACTTGCCCGGGATCGCGACGTAGTACAGGTAGTCGACGTGGGCCGGGTGCGCGGCCGCCTGCAGCGACGCCAGGCCGGGGTTGCAGATCGGGCGTCGGCGGCAGGCCGTGATGGATGCGGGTGTTGTACGGCTCGGGGTCGTCCAGGTCGGACTGGTGGATCGTCGCCGTCCACGACCCCAGGTGGTAGAGGATCGTGGCGTCGATCCCGAGCGGCATCCCCCGGTGCAGCCGGTTGTAGATGACGGCCGCGACCTTGGCCCGGTCGCCCGGCACCCTCGCCTCGCGCTCGATCATCGAGGCGATCGTGAGCACGTCGTACGGCGTCAGGTTCTTCGAGCGGGCGTAGCTCATGTCGACGTGCGCGAAGGCGTCGCGGAACGCGGCCAGCTGCTGCGAGACGAGCGTGCGATGCGGACTCGTGCGGGCGCATCTCGTACGTCGCCGGGAACATGAAGCCCTCCATGTTCACGTGGTGGCCGAACCCGGGCGGCGGCGCGGCCGCGCGCACCGCCTTCGGCGTAGGCGGACTTGCTGATCCCGAGGTGCGAGCCGGCGCCTCGATCTGGGTCAGGCGGTATCCCTCGGGGATGACGAGCTCGGGCGTAGCCCGCCCCGGGCCCGGCGTCCAGGCTTGGCGATGATCGTGTCGTAGCCCGGTGCCGGCCCGGAACGCGTAGGTGCCGGCCTTGAAGTCGGAGCCCTCGGCCTGGTTCTTGACGTAGTCGCCGAAGCGGCCGGCGTCGTCGATGACGCCCCGTCCTGCAGCACGTCGGCGATGGCGGACGGCGTCGTCGCCGGTCGGGATCACCACGGTGATCGCCGGCCCGTGCGGGTCGGCCGCGGGCGCCGGTCGTCTGGCCCGATCGACGTGTGGAGCAGCCAGCCGCCGGCCTTCACGAGCCCGGCCACGGTCGCGACCAGGACGACGATCAGGATCAGCCGGCGAGCCTGCGCAGATACCCCTCGAGAAGGTGGGCGGCCGCCACCGCGTCGTCCGCCCGGCGCGTCCCAGTGCGGCTGCGTTCGGCCATCGCCGTCGTAAACCGCTCGTCGTACGTCTCGATCGGTATCGGGCATCGAGCCTCCAGCTCGTGGATGAAGTCGAGCGTCTCCGCGGCCTGGCGGCCGTGCTCTCCCCTGAGCGTCAGCGGCATCCCGACCACGATCCGGTCGGGCTCGAGCTCCGCGATCCGCTCGAGCATGCTGCCCATTCCCTGCCTCCGACCGAACCCGCTCCACGACCGTCACCGGCCGGGCCAGCACCCCGGTCTCATCGCTCACGGCGAGGCCTGTGCGGGCGCGGCCGTAGTCGACCGCGAGCACCCTCATCCGGGCGATCCCTGCAGCTGCTCGCGGATCCGGTCGGCGGCCGCCTTGACCGCGGCGCCGAGCTGCGACGCGTCAGAGCCGCCGGCGCGGGCGAGGGCCGGCCGGCCGCCGCCGCCGCCCGAGACGATCGGGGCGACCTCGCGGATCACGTCGACCGCGGAGAGGCCGCGGGCCTGGGCCGCCGGGGTCGAAGCTCGCCACCAGGTGCGCCTTGCCGCCGGCGTTTCCGCCCAGCACGGCGGCGGCCGGCGAGAGCTTGGCCCGCACCTTGTCGGAGAGCTGCAGCAGCCGGTCGGCGTCGGCGCCGTCGATGACGTCGGCGATGATCCAGACGCCCGACTCCTCGGACGCGCCGTCGATCAGCCCCGCGTCGCGCGCCGTTCGCCGAGGCGGCGGGCGCCGCCTTGGCGCGCGCTTCGAGCTCGGCCTCGAGCTCGCCCACACGCGCGCCGCAGCTCGGCGGCCTCGGCGGCCTCGCCGCGCAGGTGCTCGAGCGCAGCGGCCGAGGTGAGCGCCTCGATCCGGCGCACGCCCTGCGAGGAGCTCGTCTCGCGCGTGATCACGAACGCGCCGATCTCGGCGGTCGAGCGCACGTGCGTGCCGCCGCACAGCTCGCGCGAGACGCTCCGGGATCTCGACCACGCGGACGTGCTCGCCGTACTTCTCGCCGAAGAGCATCATCGCCCCGAGCTCGCGGGCGTGGTCCTGGGTGGTCACGAAGATGTGCAGCGGGTGGTTGGCGACGATGTGCTCGTTCACGATCGCCGTCGACGCGCGCGATCTCCTCGGCGGTCATCGGGCCGCCGTGGCGGAAGTCGAAGCGCAGCTTGTCCGGGCCGACGTACGACCCGGCCTGGGTGACGTGGTCGCCCAGCACCTCGCGCAGCGCGGCGTGCAGCAGGTGGGTGGCGGTGTGGTTGGCCATCGTCGGGCGCCGCGCCTCGGCGTCGACGTGGGCGCGCACGCGCTCGCCGGCGTGCAGGTCGCCGTGCTCGAGCCGGGCCACGACGACCTGATCGTCGTCGACGCGCACCACGTCCTCGACCACGGCGCGGGCGGACGTCGGTCTCGATCCAGCCGCGGTCGGCCACCTGGCCGCCGCCGCGGGCGTAGAACGGCGACTCGCGCAGCTTGACGAGGGCGGAGCCGTCGCCGCGGTCGTGCAGCGCGCCCACCTGCGTGGTCACGTCCAGCCGCTCGTAGCCGACGAACTCGGCGGTGAAGTCGGTGCGCAGCTCGGACGTGTCCACCCGCGCCGCCCGACGGCGGCCCGGGCGCGGTCGCGCTGCTCGTCCATCAGCTCGGCGAACCCGGCCTCGTCGACCGTCTTTCCGTGCTCCGCGGCGATCTCGACCGTCAGCTCGATCGGGAACCCGTAGGTGTCGTGCAGCCGGAAGGCGTCGTCGGCGGCGAGCTCGGCCGCCGCCCCGGCGAGCACTCGTCGAGCAGCCGGCCGCCCGTCTCGAGCGTGCGCAGAAGCGCTCCTCCTCGGCCAGCGAGCTCGGCAGCCACGCCGGCTCGCTGCTGTTCGACGCAGCTCCGGATGGGCCTCGCCCAGCAGCTCGACCACGCGTCCGTGCAGGCGGGTGACGATGCGCTCCTCGAGGCCGATCCGGCGGCCGTGCTGGACCGCCCGGCGGATGACGCGGCGAAGCACGTAGCCGCGGCCCTCGTTGCGACGGCTCGATGCCGTCGGTGGCGAGGAAGCTCATGGCCCGGCCGTGGTCGGCGAGCACCTTCAGCGCCTTCGTCTCCTCGGTCGTGCGGCCGTACTTGGCGCCGCTCCAGCCCTCGATCACCTCGATCAGGTCGCCGAAGGCGTCGGTGAGGTACGCGCTGTCGACGCCCTGGGCGAGCATCGTCACCCGCTCGAGGCCCGGCGCCGGTGTCGATGCTCGGCTGCGGGGAGCGGCTCGAGCGAGCCGTCGTCGAGCATGTTGTACTGCATGAAGACGAGGTTCCAGAACTCGATGAAGCGGTCGCAGTCGCAGTCGGGGCCGCACTCGGGCGCGGCCGCAGCCGAACTCGGGGCCGCGGTCGTAGTGCAGCTCGGAGCAGGGGCCGCACGGGCCGACCGGGCCGGCCTGCCAGAAGTTGTCGCTGCCGAGCCGCACGATCCGCTCGGCGCGGCACGCCGACGCTCGAGCCAGAGCTCGACGGCCTCCTCGTCGGCCGGGCACGTTCTCGTCGCCCCGGTAGACCGTCGCCCACAGCCGGTCGGGGTCGAAGCCGAAGCCGTCGCGGCGAGGTGACGAGCGCCCACGCCTGCTCGACGGCGAAGTCGCTTGAAGTAGTCGCCGATCGAGAAGTTCCCGAGCATCTCGAAGAAGGTGAGGTGGTGGGCGGTGCGGCCGACCTCGTCGATGTCGACGGTGCGGAAGCACTTCTGCACCGTCACGAGCCGCGCTCCGGCGGCTCCTCGAGCCCGAGGAAGTAGCTGCTTGAGCGGCTGCATCCCGGCCGTGGTGATCAGCACGCTCTTGTCCCAGGCCGGCGGCACCAGCGACCCGCTCGGGAGCTGCACGTGCCCCGTGGCGGTGAAGTGGTCGACGAAGCGGCGGCGGATCTCGTGCGAGCGCATGTGCCGGGCCATTCTACCGACGGGCTATCCTGCCGCCATGCACGGCGACGACACCCTGGAGCGCTTCGAGCACGCCCGCGGCGACGGCCGCGGGGCATCGAGCCGCTCGACCTGTTCGTGCTGATCGAGCCGGTCGACGACGAGACCGAGACGAACGCGCGGGCTGATCATCCCGGCCAGCGCCGACCCGTCCTGTCTCTCGGGCGTCGTCGTCGCGGTCGGGGACGAGGTGCACGGCGTCGCACCGGGCGACAAGGTGCTGTACCCGCGCGGCGCGGGCTACGAGCTCGCGCCGGGCGGCGAGCCGAAGCGGCTGGTCGACCGCCGCGAGCTGATCGCCCGCATCACCGACTGACCCGCCATACGGGGTCAGACCCCTTTTGGCGGGTTAGGGCTGGGAGGCGCGGCGGTAGTCCTCATCGACCTCCGCCGACCTGCGGCCGGCGGCCTCGCGCCCCTCCTGCGCGGCCGCCCGCAGGTCGTCGGGCAGCGTGCGCAGGTCCGCCGAGAGCCGGCCGGGCAGCTCGCGCAGCACCTCGCCGACGCTGCGCTGCTCGGTCTCCGCCAGGTGCTGGGCGCGCTTGTAGATCGCCGTCGCCGGCCGCCGACAGGCCGACCGAGACGCGCCAGCGCCGCGCTTCACACCACGCCCGCCGCGCTGGTCGCGCTTGTTCTTGAAGACGCCGAACCCGTGCGAGATGCCCGCCGTCAACCCGGACGACCGCCCGGAACGGCTTGCGAGACCGCGTCGGAGACCGACCGCACGGTCGCGTCGACCTTGGCGGTCGCGTCGGTCGCCGAGTCGGTGATGCGGCCGACCTTGTCGAGCTCCTCGTTCACGTGGTCGAGCGAGGTCGAGACCTTGGCCAGCATCGGCACGAGCTCGCCCATGAGCGCCGTCGAGCATCGTGTTCACCCGCCCGAGCGTCGATCCCGGCCCGGATCAGCGCGAAGCACGACGCCGACGCCGGTCAGCACGAGGAAGACGGCGAGCGCGTAGTGCCAGATTTCGGTCGAGGTGGCGAGAAGGGCGAGGTGCATACGGCTCCCTGGGTCGGGGAAACCTATCCTATCCGGCCGTCAGGACGCAGATCACGCCCGCGCCGACGACCGCGTCGTCGTCGTAGAGGACGGCTGTCTGCCCGGGCGCGACGCCGGACACCGGCTCGTCGAGGTCGAGCGTGAAGCCGTCGCCGCCCGGCCGCACGGTCGCCCACACCGGATCGGTGCGATAGCGCAGCTTGGCCTGCACCCGCAGCGCCGGCGCGAGCAGGCGGCCCGGGGCGACGCGGCACCGAGCGCCGCTCGAGCTCGGCCCGCGGGCCGACGACGACCCGGCCGCTCGCCCGGCCTGCACCTCGAGCACGTAGAGCGGCTCGCTCGCGGCCACGCCGATGCCGCGCCGCTGACCGGGCGTGAACCGGTGGACGCCCGGCGTGCCGGCCGAGCGCGGCGGCCGCCGGCGTCGACGATCGTCCCCGGCGCGCCCGGCGCCGCCGTGGCGCTCGAGGAACGCGCGGTGGTCGCCGCCGCCGACGAAGCAGACGTCCTGGCTCTCCGGCCGCCGGGCCGCCTCGAGGCCCGGCCGAGCCGGCCTCGGCGCGCGTCTGCACCTTGGTCTGCTCGCCCAGCGGGAACCAGCACCGCTCGAGGATCTCCGCGGGCACCGCCGCCAGCATGTACGACTGGTCCTTGGCCGGGTCGGCGCCGCGGGCGACCAGCGTCCGACCCGTCGCGGCGCCGCACCCGCGCGTAGTGGCCGGTGGCGAGCCGGGCCGCGCCGACGCGGTCGGCGAACGCCGGCGAGCGCGGCGAAGCGGAAGCCGCCGTTGCAGCGCATGCACGGGTTCGGGCGTGCGGCCGGCCCGGAACCCGGCCGACGAAGTCGTCCACGACCTCGTGGCGGAACTCGTCGCGCAGGTCGAGCCCGACGTGCGGCACGCCCAGCGCGTGGCAGGCCGCGCGGGCCGCACGCACCGAGCGCGGCGAGCAGCAGGCGCGCTCGCCGTCCGGCGCGCCCGGGTCGATCCACAGCCGCAGGGTGACGCCGACCGGCTCGAGCCCGGCCTCGACCGCCTTCAGCAGGGCGACGGCCGAGTCGACGCCGCCCGACATCGCCACGGCGACCCGGCCCTCGGCGCGCGGGATCGCGACGCCGCGTCGAGCGCCGCGGCCAGCGGCGCGCGTGCAGGGCGTCGACCGCGAGCGGCGACGCAGGCCCGGTTGCGCTCGCGGCGGCGCCAGCACGGCCTCGAGCTCGGCTGCTCCCGATGCGGGCGGCGCCGAGCAGGTCGCGGCCCTCGGCGAGCCGGCAGGCGAGCTCGGCCGCCGCGGTCGCGTGCGGGCATCCGAAGCCGCGGTGGCGGGCGAGCGTCGATCCGCCCGTCGCGGACGGCGAGCTCGATCCGGACCGCGTCGCCGCACGCGGGATCGCCCGCCTCGCCGGCGACGGGGTCCGACCCGGCCGTTCCGGCGTACCGCTGTGCCAGCGCGTGCTCGACGGTGGCGGCCGAGTACATCGTCACACCGCCGCGGCGATCCCCTCGAGCCCGCCCCGCCGCAGCCGGCCGAGGCAGGCGGCGAAGGCGGCCGCGAACCCGTCCACGTCGGCGTCGGTCGTGCCGAGGCCGAGCGAGACGCGCACGACGCTGCGCGCGTCCTGCGCGGACATGCCCTGGGCGACCAGGACGTGGCTCGGCTCGGCGTCGCCCGCGGCGCATGCCGATCCGGCGGCGACGGCGTAGCCCTCGCGGTCGAGCGCGAGCACGAGCAGCTCGGCGCGGATCCCCGGCACGAGGGCCAGCAGGTGGCCGGGCAGCCGCTCGGCGCCGGCCGAGACGACCGTGATCTGGCCGGCGAGCGCAGCCTCCAGCCGGGCCCGCAGGGCGGCGCGGCGATCGTCGGCGACCCGCGTCGCGGCGAGCGCGGCCGCGAATCCGACGACTCCGGGCACGTTCTCGGTGCCCGAGCGCAGGCCGTCCTCCTGGCCCTCCGCCCCAGACGAGCGGCGGCATCCGGCTGGGGTTCCGCGTCACCAGGCAGCCGACGCCCTTGGGGCCGCCGAGCTTGTGGGCCGAGAGCGCGAGCGACTCCGCTCCCGACGACCGCAGGCCGATCGGGAACGATGCGGCGGCCTGCACGGCGTCGCAGTGGAACGGCACCCCCCGCTCGGCGGCCGCCGCCGCCAGCCGCTCGACCGGCTGAACGACGCCCGTGACGTTGTTCGCCCACATGGCGGCGGCCAGGCGGTCGCCGGGGCGGAGCAGGCGCGCGAACTCGTCGGCGTCGATCACCCCGTCGCCGTCGACCGGCGCCCACGCGACCTCGAAGCCGCGCCGTTCGAGCTCGCGGGCCGGCTCGCGCACGGCGGGGTGCTCGATCGCGCTCACGACGATCCGGCCCGGCGCCGTCCCGGCCAGGCCGAACACGGCCTGGTTGTCCGCCTCGGATGCCGCCGGAGGTGAGGACGACCTGGCCCGGCTCGGCCTCCAGGAGATCCGCGAGCGTGGCGCGGGCGTCCTCGAGCGCCGCCCGCGCCGCGCGGCCATAGGCGTGCGGCTCGGACGCGTTGCCGAACCGCTCGGACAGGTACGGCTCCATCGCCGCCCGCGCCTCGGGCCCGACGGGCGTCGTCGCCGCGTGGTCGAGGTACACGCTCACGACGGTGCGAGAACCGGGGAGAAGAGAGAGTGGCGGGGGGACCGGAGTCCCCCCGCCGAAGATGCCGGTGCCTGGGGCTCGGCGGTCGGCCACTTTCTGGATGCTTCGACCGCTTCGACCTCGCCCCGGCGCTGGAAGTGTTCGCACGACGAAAGTGTGGTGCGCGTGTACGTAAATGGCGCCGGCTCTCACAGCGTAGCGGGTCCCTCGGGATCCGTCACTACCCTGATCCCGTACTGGCGCAGCTCGGCCGGCGTCGCCGGCGTCGGCGCGCCGGTGAGCGGGTCGACGCCGCCCTGCCCCTTGGGGAAGGCGGTCACGTCACGCAGCGACGCAGCACCGGCGAGCAGCATCGCCAGCCGGTCGATCCCGAACGCGATGCCGCCGTGCGGCGGCGCGCCCATCTCGAGCGCCCGCAGGAGGAACGAGAACTTGTCCTCGGCCTCCTCCTCGGAGATCCCGAGCAGCCGGAACACGCGCTGCTGCATCTCCGGGCGGTGGTTGCGGATCGAGCCGCCGCCGATCTCGTTCCCGTTCAGCACCAGGTCGTACTGGCGCGCCCGCGCGGCCGCCGGGTCGGCGTCGAACGTGTCGGCGAACTCCGGCTCCGGCGCGCTGAACGGGTTGTGCGCCCGCCTTCCAGCGGTTCTCGTCGGGCAGCCACTCGAACATCGGGAAGCCGGTGACCCAGAGCGGATTCCAGCCCTCCTCGATCAGGCCCAGCCGCTCGCCGAGGTGCAGCCGCAGCGGCCCGAGCACGCGCACGGCAGCGTCGACGGCGTCGGCGACCAGCAGGATCGTGTCGCCCGCCCCGGCGCCGACTCCGGTGACGATCGCGGCCACCTCGTCGTCGGCGAGAAACTTCGCGATCGGGGAACGGACCTCGCCCGGCGCCGTGACCTGCAGCCAGGCGACGCCCTTGCCGCCCCAGCCGCGGGCGAACTCGACGAGGCCGTCGAAGTCCTTGCGCGAGAAGTCCATCGCGCCGGGCACCGCGAAGCCGCGCACGACGCCGCCGGCGTCGATCACGCCCCGGAACGCGTTGAACTCGGTGTCGCGCAGGGCGTCCGTGACGTCGGCGATCTCGCATCCGAAGCGCGTGTCCGGCTTGTCCGAAGCGTACCGCAGCATCGCCTCGTCGTGGGTCAGACGCGGGAACGGCACCGGCAGCTCGTCGCGCAGGACGTCGCGCCAGACGGCGGCGAACAGGCCCTCGATCAGCTCGAAGAGCTCCTCGGGCTGGACGAACGCGAGCTCCATGTCGAGCTGGGTGAACTCGGCGGTGCGGTCGGCGCGGGTGGCCTCGTCGCGGAAGCAGCGGGCGATCTGGTAGTAGCGCTCGAAGCCCGAGATGACGTAGAGCTGCTTGTAGGTCTGCGGCGACTGCGGCAGTGCGTAGAAGCGGCCCGGGTGCGAGCTCGTCGGCACCAGGAACTCGCGCGCGCCCTCCGGCGTCGACTTGTACAGGATCGGCGTCTCGAGCTCCCAGAAGCCGCGGTCCTCGAGGTAGCGGCGAATCGTCTGGGTGAGCTTGAAGCGCGCGTGGATGTTGCGGCGCATCTCGTCGCGGCGCAGGTCGAGGTAGCGATGGCGCAGGCGCAGGGTCTCGTCCACGCCGTCGTCGTCGAGCTGGAACGGCAGCACGGGCGCTGTCGCGAGCACCTCCAGCCGCTCGACGTGCACCTCGACGCGGCCGGTGTCCAGGCGCGGGTTGACCGTCTCGGCGGAGCGGGCGCGGACGACCCCCTCGGCCTGCACGACGAACTCCGCCCGCAGCGAGTGCGCGACGGCGTGGGCGGCCGCCTGCTCGTCGGGGTTGAAGACGAGCTGCACGAGGCCGGCCTGGTCGCGCAGGTCGACGAAGACGAGGCCGCCGTGGTCGCGGCGGCGGGCCACCCAGCCCGCCAGCGTGACGCGCGTGCCCACGTCGCCGGCGCGCAGGTCGCCGCCCAGGTGGGTGCGCCAGCTCATCGCCGCAGCTCCTCGACCAGCCCGTCGAGCGCAACCCGGCGCTGCTCACCGGACGTCATGTCGCGCACGCTCGCCTCGCCGGCGCCCCACTCGTCCTCACCCACGATGACCACCGTCCCGGCGCCGCGGCGGGACGCCTGCTCGAGCGTCCGCTTGAGCCGCCGGCCGCCGTAGGCCGCGTCGCTGCGCAGGCCGGCGGCACGAGCATCGTCCATCAGCGCGTGCACTCGTGGCCGGGCGGCGTCGTCGAGCACGGCGAACATGACGTCGAGGGCGGGCTCGGCGCCCTCGGCGGCGCCCATCTCCTCCAGCGTCAGCACGAGCCGCTCGACCCCCGCGCCGAAGCCGACGCCGGGCGTGTGCGGCCCACCGAGCTGCTCGGCCAGGCCGTCGTAGCGCCCGCCGCCGGAGAGCGTCGACTGGGCGCCGAGGGCCGGCCACTGCCATTCCCAGGCCGTACGCGTGTAGTAGTCGAGGCCGCGAACGAGCCCCGGCTCGACCTGATAGGCGACACTCCGCGCGTCGAGCTGGGCGCGCACGGCCGCGAAGTGCTCCCGGCACGCGTCGCACAGGTGGTCGGTGATCTTCGGGGCGTCCGCGAGCACCGCCTGGCAGGACGCGTTCTTGCAGTCGAACACGCGCAGCGGATTCGTGTCCCGGCGCTCGCGGCACTCCTCGCACAGCTCGTCCGAGTGCGTCGTCCAGGAAGGCGACGAGCAGGGCGATGTAGGCGGGCCGGCAGGTCTCGTCGCCGATCGAGTTCAGGAGCAGCGTGAGGCCCGTCACGTCGACGTTACGGTACCAGCGGGCCTGGAGCGCGATCAGCTCCGCGTCGAGCCCCGGATCCTCGCTTCCGATCGCCTCCGCGCCGAACTGGTAGTGCTCGCGGTAGCGGCCCTTCTGCACCGCGTTGTAGCGGAACATGGGCAGCTCGTACCAGACCTTCACCGGCTGGGGCTGGTGGTGCAGCCCGTGCTCCAGGTAGGCGCGCATCACCCCGGCGGTGCCCTCAGGGCGCAGCGTCAGGTCGCGGCCGCTCTTGTCCTGGAAGCTGTACATCTCCTTGCGGACCACGTCCGATCCCTCGCCCGACGTGCGCCGGTAGACACCGGTGTCCTCGAACGTCGGCGTCACGACCTGAACGTACCCGGCCGTCTCGAACACGCCGCGGGCCTGCGTCGAGCACCTGCCGGCGCAGCGCCGCACGCGGCCCGTACCAGTCGAGCGTGCCGCGCGGCGCCTGAAAGCTCGCGGCTCATGCCCGCAGCTCCTCGAGGAACGGGTTCGATTCGCAGCTCGTGCCCGAGGGTGGTCGCCGGCCCGTGCCCGGGCAGGACGACCGTGTCCTGCGGGTAGGCGTCCATCAGCCGGCGGATGCTCTCGAGGAGCGTCGGCATGTCGCCGCCCGCGAAGTCGGTGCGGCCGACCGACCCCGCGAAGAGCACGTCGCCCGAGAACAGGTGGCCCTGCGGCGTGGAACGCGATCGAGGCGGGCGAGTGGCCCGGAACGGGGGTCGTGTCGAAGTCGACCCCGGCCACGGAGACGAGCTCGCCGCCGTCCAGGAGGTGGTCGGGCTCGTACGGAACGGTTGCGAGCGTGCGCAGGTCGCCGGCCTCGCCCCGCGGCATCCACACGTCGACCCCGGCCGCTTCGGCCACGCCCTTCACCGCTTCCAGGTGGTCGTGGTGGCCGTGGGTCACGAGCACGCCGGCGGCCGTCCAGCCACGGTCGGCGAGCACGGAGAGCACGGTGTCGGGCGAGTCGCCCGGGTCGATGACGACGGCCTCGGCCGCGCCCTCGCGCGCGACGAGGTAGCAGTTCGTCCGGTAGGCGCCCAGGGGCAGCTGCACGATGTCCAGCATTGAACCGAGCAGACTAGATGATCGACCCCACATCGCCGGGATGTCCTGGGCGGTTGCGAACCGAGCAGCGCAAGGACGCACGGAGCGTCCATAGTGGGTGAACTATGGGCGCGGCCGAGGGGCGATGCGACGGTTCGCAGCCGCAGCCCGACCCGCGCTATGGCCAACACGCCACCGTCGTGCGTCCAGGCGCGCGACGATGTGGGGTCGATCATCTTCAAACGTTGAGAAGGGATTCGACGCCGAGGGCGGTCTCCACCCGGTGCGGCAGCGATCGCAGCCGCTCCTGGACGAGATCCTCCGCGACCCGGCGCCGCTCCGCCGTCGCGGGGATCAGCCCGAGCGCGACCTCGACGTTGAGCGCGATCCAGTCGAGACGGCTCGCGAGGGCGGCCCCGAGGTCGGGCGGGGTGATCGGTTCGTGGGAGCCGCCGGCATCGCGATAGGCGCGGATGACCTCCCGGGCCGTCGTGTGATCCGCCCACGCGCCCAGGGACATGGCGGCGTCGGCCAGCTCCCGGCGCGGGATGACCGGCGAGGCGACGTCCCAGTCGCACAGGATGGGGCCGCCGCGGGCGAGGACGAGGTTCTTCGCAGAGAAGTCGGCGTGGCTCATCACCTCGGCGGCCGGATCGTGACCGCCGGCACGGACGAGCGCCGCCACCGTGGCGACGGCCGCGGCCGTGCGGGCGAGGAGCTCCGCCCAGGCGGCGCCGCCGCGCCGCGCCGCCTCGGTCAGCTGCGGCCAGCGGTCGGCCGTCCCGGCGTCGGCCACCGGGAAGACGCCGCGGTCGGCCGGCGGGCACCGCAGCCCGTGCAGGAGGGCCAGCGTCCGCCCCGCCCAGCCGGCGACGTCGGCGGCGACCGGGACCCGCGGCGCTGCCACGCCCTCGACCCACCGGTGCACGCGCACCGTCGCCGGGCCGGCGTCGCCCTGGCGGGCGACCTCGACGGCGCATCCGCCGGACGCAGGATCTGCAAACGGCTCGGGGGCGGCCACGCCCGCCGCGATCGCCTCCAGCTCGAACCGCCACGCCTCGTCCAGGCGCTCGCCGAACCGCGGCTCGGACCACAGGTTGGTGAGCTCCTTCACCGCGTAGGTCCCGGCGGAGGTGTCGAGCCGGAAGACCCGGTTCGACCCCGCGCCCGCGACGGGCGTCAGCGCGACCGGGTGCGGGAGCCCGAACGCCTCGGCGACCGCCGCGGCGTCAGGCGGCGCCGGCATCGGCTCAGCCGGATCCGCCGTGCTTCTTCTGCCAGCGCCGCCAGGCGAAGGTCTCGGTGATCGTCCCGATCGACCAGAAGAGCACGAACATCACGACCCCGTTGAAGAACTTGACCCCGGTCGTCATGCTCCCGCCGAGCGACGTGTAGGTGATCACGAGGTAGAACAGCACCGCGAAGATCGCCGCCCGCTTGGCGGCTCGTGCGGCCGACGGCTGGGGCGGCTCGCCCCGCCGGCGCGGCGCCGAGCCGGAGCTGGAGCCCTTCGCGCTCGCCTCGGGCCGGGCCTCCTCATCGCCGAACACGCGCCCGCGGCCGACCGCCCGCTGGTACTTGCGCTTCTGCTGCTTGCGGTTCGCCACGTGTCCAGTCTACCGGGCGGCGGCGGTCGCGAGGATCGCAGACGGCCGCTACCCTGGGAGTCCAACAGAGTTCCAATTGGCGTCGGGCAGGCGGTGCCGATTGTCGCATTCCGCCCCACCGCCCGACTCGCCTCTTCACTCTGCGTCGTCCACCTGTCCCGCCCTTCGCCGTCCTGCGGCCCGCAGCCCTCGCGGCGTTCGCGGCTGCCGCCGCCGTCGCCGGCCTCGCCGCCCCGGCCCGGGCCGATGCGCCGGCCGTCCCGCCGGTGCGCGTGCTCTCCGCCGCCCAGACGATCACCGGCTTCGGCGCGTCCGGCGCGTGGTGGCCGAACGACGCCGACGACTTCTCGGCCTCGACCCGGGCCCGGATCGCGCAGCTCCTCTTCGACCGCCGCTTCGGCCTCGGGCTCTCGATCTACCGGTACAACATCGGCGGCGGCGGCGCCGGGGTCGTCGCCGGCCCGCGGGCGCCGCGCTCCTTCCTGATAGCGCCCGGCAGGTACGACTGGAGCGTCGATCCCGGCGGCATGGCATTCCTGCGCCAGGCCGCCCGCTACGGCGTCCGCCGCCTGGTCGGCTTCGCGAACAGCGCGCCACGCTTCTTCACGACGAACGCCCGCAGCTGCGGCGGCGGGCTGCGTCCCGCCCGCGTCGCCAACTACGCCGCCTATCTGGCCCGCGTCGCCGCCCACATGCGCGCCGCGTACGGCATCCGGCTCGCGACCGTGAGCCCGATGAACGAGCCGACGAACAGCTTCCCGGACTGCCATCAGGAGGGCATGCATGTCCCGGCCGCCCAGCGGGCGACGCTGATCCGGTCGGTCGTGAGCGCGCTCGCGGCGCAGGCGCCGGGCACGAAGGTGAGCGCGGACGAGTCGACGACGACCGTCGCGCTCGGGCGCCGGACATCGGCCACTGGATCGACCCGGACGTGTCCACGGTCTCGTTCCACGGCTACGACTTCCCGACGGCGGCGCGCGGCTGCGCGCCGTCGCCGGGATGGTGCGCTCACGCACGGGCGCACGAACGGAGATGACCGAGGTGTGCTGCTCGACCGGCTCGGGCTACGCGCGGGGATACAACCCCGGCATGCTCGGCGGGCTGTGGCTCGCCGACACGATCTGGCGCGACCTGTCCGCCGGCGGTGTCTCGAGCTTCAGCTGGTGGACGGCGCTCTCGCCGGAGCTCGGCTGCGCGCCGTCGACCGACCCGACCTGCGCCGCGGCCTCGAACCCGAGCGGCTGGAACGACGGCCTCCTCTACTACGACCCCGACTTCCGCGCCGACGGCAACCAGTCGATCTACTTCACCCGCCGCTACTGGGTGCTCGCGAACTTCAGCCGCTACATCCGCCCCGGCGCGGTGCACTACCGGGTCACCGGCGTCCCCGACCACGTTCACGTGATCGCGTTCCGGCGCAACACGTGGCGCTTCGTCATGATCAACGACGCCGCCGGGCCGCGGACCGTGCGCGTCCGGCTGCTGCCGCCGGGCGGCCACCACTACGGCACGCCGTCGGCCTACGACGACGACCGCGACCGCCGACCTCGCGCCGGCGGCGATCGCCCCCACGCTGGACGGCTCGACGCGCACGCTCTCGACGACCCTGCCCGGGCACAGCGTGACGACGGTCATCGTCCCCTGGTGAGCCCCGGCCCGGGCGAGACCGGGTCGGGCCGGCGGCGCGCAGCGCGCGCGACCGAGCGGCGAGGATCGTCGCGCCGAGCACCCCCGCCGCGGGCAGGAGCGGCAGCGACGGGCAGCAGGTAGCGGTAGTCGAACATGCTGGTCATCGCTGCCGTCAGCGGCAGGAGCACTCCGGCGGCCGCGAGCGTCAGCGTCTCGGCCCGCAGCTGCCGGCCGTCCCCGCGCCCGGCCGACGGCCGCCGCCAGGGCGAGCAGGAGCGGCGATCGCGAGCAGCGTCCCCGGCGTGTAGACGACGCGCTGGTAGGCGACGAGGAGGCGCTGGCCCGGCCGCCAGCCCCCGACGGAGCCGCCCCACTGCGCGGCCTCGAACGTCGAGCCGTGTCAGCCACGCGCGGCGACTGCGTGCCGTTCGACGTGGAACTGCCACTGCGAGATCGGCTCGTCCCGCGCGCCGGTCGAGCGGCCGAAGGCGGCGTAGTGGGCCATGTCGCCGAGCACGGTCTCGGCGTAGGCGAGCGGCTGGCGGTGGATGACGCCGAGCGCGAACGACTCGAGCACTGCGTTGCGGCGCGACGGCCTGTGGGGGAAGCCGGGGTAGCGGTGCCGCGACCACTGGTGCCACACGTAGTAGTTCGGGTTGGGGCGCTCGGCCGGCGGGAGCGGGTCGCACAGCACGCTCCGGTCCACCGGGCTGAGCCGCATCCCCGAGCAGCTGGCGAAGTCCGCCACCCGGCCGTAGAGGAAGTAGCCGTCGTGGTCGGTCAGGGCGAACGAGCCGTGCGGCACCGTGCTGTACCAGGTCGCATAGCCAAGCAGGGGCACGGCGAACGCGGCGCCGAGCACGAGCGTCCGCACGAACCCGCCGCGGACGATCGCGAAGGCCAGCGCGGGCGCGATCAGGGCCAGGCCGACCGAGCGGGTGAGCGCCGCCGCCGCGAGCAGGATCCCGGCCGCGATGCACGCCTCGAGCGACGGGCGAGAGCGCCACAGGAGCACGACCAGCGCGCCGACGACGAGCAGGGTGAAGAGCGCCTCGG
Source organism: uncultured Actinomycetes bacterium (assembly GCA_963746115.1). Taxonomy (GTDB): domain Bacteria; phylum Actinomycetota; class Thermoleophilia; order Gaiellales; family JAICJC01; genus JAICJC01. The sequence goes on from CAVVAA010000001.1 coordinate 527,848, forward strand.
AGAGGACGTGCTGCTCGAGGTTCAGCTCGTACGCGTCGAAGAGCACGGGCGCCGCGGCGATGCTGCCCGCGACCGGGCCCGCCCCGAGCCGCCGGATCAGCGCGTACACGAGCCCGCCGGTAATGAGGCCGAGCACGTGCTGGATCGCCGGGACGAGCGCGAGGTCGGGCACGACGAGGACGGCCCGCAGGAACGCCGGGTAGCCGGCCGGGCGGATCGACTCGGGAGCCAGGTGCGATGCGTTCGCGAGGTAGGCGATCGAGTCGCCGTAGAAGAGCAGCGCCGGCCGGTAGGCGACCTGGACGAGGACGCGCAGCCCGGCTGCCGCGACGAGCAGCGCGGAGAAGAGGCGGTGGCGGCCGATCAGCTCGACGATCCCGCGCGCGCCGGCGGCTGGCCGTGCGAACGTCACAGGTGGTGGTGGTGGATCTGGGTGGACGTCACCGGATGGCGGTGCAGGTCGAGCCGGGCCTCCCCCGCGACGGTGATCGTCACCGCCACGAGCACCGCCACGGCGAGCGCGACCCGCGGCCCCCGCCACGCGCCGGCGACCGAGCGGCGGGGACGATCGAACAGGAGCAGCCGGTACGCGCGCACCATGAGCGCCGCCTGGGCCAGCATCCCGCCGACCCAGACGAGCCCGCCTCCGGCGACGACGGCGAGGTCGGTCGGCGATCCGACGATCAGCGCCGCACCGATCGCGACGAGCGCGGCCGCCGGCACCCAGATCAGCGCGGCGCTCGTGCAGGCCAGCATGAAGCGCACGTGCCGGAGTCCGTCGGGCACGGAGCGCAGCTTCGAGCGGCTCCCCTGCGGCCGGGCGGCGTAGGTGATCGGCGTCTCGGCGATGGCCAGGTGCGCCTGGGCCGCCTGGATGATCATCTCGGAGGCGAACTCCATCCCGGTCGTGCGCAGGCCGATGCGGTCGGCGGCGTCGCGGCGCACCATGCGCAGGCCGCAATGGGCGTCCGAGACGCCGGCCCCGAACAGCAGGTTCAGCATGCCGGTGAGAATCGGGTTCCCGATGTAGCGATGGTGCCAGGGCATGGCGCCCGCCATGATCCGGCCGTGCAGGCGCGACCCGATGACCATGTCCGCCCCCTCACCGGCCGCCAGGAACCGGGGCAGCTCGCCGAAGTCGTACGTGCCGTCGCCGTCGCCCATCAGGATCCACTCACCCGTGGCCCGGCGCATCCCGGCCAGGTAGGCGCTGCCGTACCCGCGCCGGGCCTCCGCGATCACGACCGCCCCCTCGGCGCGGGCCAGCTCGGCGCTGCGATCGGTCGAGCCGTTGTCGACGACGAGCACCTCGCCCTCGGCGCCGGCAGCGCGGATGCCGGCCCAGGCCGAGCGCACGCAGGCGGCGATCGTGGCCTCCTCGTCCAGGCAGGGGATGACGACCGTGACCCGCGGCGGCCCTGCGGCGGCCCCGCGCCGGGACGCGAGCGGCGCCGGCCGGTGGACGCGCAGCCGGGCCGCGCGGACGAGCCCGACCGCACCGAGCACGACCAGCGGGATCGTGTTCACGGCATGCAGGACGACGGCCGCCGAGACCGCCGCGGCCGGGGTCGCGCCGTATGCGGCGACGGCCGCCCGCCCCGCCGCCTCGAACACGCCGAGCGACGCCGCCGACGCCGGGATGACCTGCACCAGGTTCGTCACGACGAGGGCGAGCACCGCGGCCTTGCCCGGCGAGCCGATCGCGAGGCTCCGGAGCACTGCGTAGTACGAGAGCGCGAGGACGATCCACGACGACATCGACCAGGCGGCCACCTGCACCGCCATCCCCGAGTCGCGCAGCGCCCGCGCCCCCTCCGCGAGCTCCACGGCGGTCGCGCGAGCCAGTGATCCACGCACGAACGGGATTCGGCCGGCCGCCGCTGCGAGCTGGCCGCGGACCCGGGCGCTCCCGCCCGCGGCGAGGAGCAGCGCCGCGACGGCGACGAGCGCGGCGCTCGTCCACTCCGTCGCGCGGGCGACCGGGCTCGATCCGAGTACCGGCGCTGCGACCAGCATGAGGACGGCCAGCGAGCCGAGGTCGAACACCCGCTCCACTGCCACCGTGGCCGCGCCACGCGCGGCCGGGACCCCGGCCTCCCGCCGGAGCGCGACGACCCTCGCCGCCTCGCCGGCCCGGGCGGGCAGCAGGTTGTTGAACAGGTAGCCGATGCCGAGCGACCAGAACACGGCGCGTCGCGGCGGCCGCCGCCCGCGGGCGAAGAGCAGGCGCCAGCGCTCCGACCGCATCCAGACGGCGATCGCGAGCAGGACGAGCGCGATGACGAGCCACGCGGGCCGGATCTGCCCGAGCGACTCGCGCACCGCATGCCACGAGACGTCGCGGATCGCAAGCCATCCGAACCCGACCGAGATCAGGAGCCCGGCGACGGCGTGGACCCAGCCCGAGACGCCCCGCCGTAGCACACGCCCAAACGCCACGTCCCGTCCTTTCCCTCGCCCGTCCAAACTCGAGCGGCGGCAGGTTAGGTAACGGGGATTGGCGAACTGTTCGACGTGGGGTTGCAGGCCGACCCGATCCGGCTAGGCTGGGAAGGGCATGAGCACGTCCCTCTCGTCGCTTGCCTCGCTGCTTCCGGCTGCGAGCGTGATCATCACCGGCGTCATCCTGGGTGTGTTCCTGGCACGGCACGACAACCGCGCCGAGGAGCAGTTCGACCCCTGAGCCGGGGCCGGACCGAAGGATGACGACGACCACGATCTCCCGGCGCCGCCTGCGCGCGCTGCCGTCGTCGACCCTTCCGGGCTGGGCGCAGCCGCCGCACGGGTGGCAGCCCTACGCGATCTTCCTCGGGCTGCCCCTGTGGTGGCTGGCGGGGCTCTCGTTCTTCATGTGGCCGCTGATCGTGGCGCCGATCGTCTACCCGCTGCTGCGCCGCGGCGAGCTGCGCGCCCCCCGCCGCTTCGGGATCTGGCTCGTGTTCCTGGGCTGGATGTTCGCCTCGGGGATCGAGCTGAACAGCCCGACCCGCGCGATCGCGTGGTCGTGGCGGCTGTCGTTCTACCTGTCGGCGACGGTGCTCTTCCTGTGGATCTACAACGCGTCCCGCGAGCGCGTCCCCACCCGGGCGGTCATCAACGGGATGGCCGGATTCTGGGTGTGCGTGATCTACGGCGGCTGGCTGGGCGTGGTCTATCCCACGCTCCAGATCCACAGCCCGGCGGAGTACATCTTCCCGCACTCGCTCCTGAACAACACGTACTTCTACGCGCACGTCCACCTGCAGGTGGCGGAGGTGCAGCGCTTCCTCGGCTTCGATGAGGGCCGGCCGCAGACCTTCTTCGCCTACACGAACGCCTGGGGGTCGACGTGCGCCATGCTGACGCCGATCGCCCTCGCCGCCCTGGCCGCGAATCCGGGCCGCCTGTGGGGGCGCGTCCTCAAGGTGACGCTGGGGCTCTCGGTCGTCCCGATCATCTTCTCGCTGAACCGCGGCCTGTGGCTCAGCCTCGGCCTCGGCCTCGCCTACGCCGCCGTCCGCTTCGGCGCGCTGCGCGACGTCCAGCGGGTGATGCGCGTGCTCGGCGCCGTGGTGGTCGTCGGCGCGATCATCGCCGTGTCACCACTCGGTGGGCTCGTGACCGGCCGGTTCAGCCACCAGACGGGCGACACGAGCCGGCTCGCCCGCGACCAGGCCGCCCAGACGCAGATCGCCGCCAGCCCGCTGCTCGGCTACGGCGCGCCCCAGCAGGCGACCGCCGTGACGCACACGTCGAAGAGCGTCGGCACCGAGAGCGAGATCTTCCTGCTCCTCTTCTCCCATGGCGTGCCCGCGCTGTTCCTGTTCGGCGCGTGGATGGCCTACTCGATCGTGCGCACCGCCAAGACGCGGTCGCGCGACTCACCACCGCTCTTCTGGGTGCACGTCGCGCTGATCGTCGCCTTCGTGCAGGCGCCGTACTACGAGCTCACGGAACGCATCCCGTTCATCCTCGTGTTCGCCGCGCTGCTCTACCGCGACATCGCGTTGCAGAGCGACCTGCGCTACGCCGACCGCGCCCGTGCCCGCGTGCGCTCGTGGCGCTTCCGGCGGCCGCCTGCACCCGTGCCGGCGCTGACGCTCGACGGCGACTGAACGTCCGCCGGGCGCGGTGTCCGAAACGATTGCCACAATCCGGCCGGGCGCCTACACTTCAGTGAGAAACTTGAGGGAGCAACCAGAGCAGTTCACATGAGCACACCCGCCACCACAGACGACCGCACGACCGCCCCCGGGCGCATCGCCGAGCTCGATGCCTGGGTCGGACTGCTGCGGGCGCACGCCGCCGCAACGAGGCGGTTCAACCGCGAGCTGATGGCCGGCCACGGGCTCACGATCAACGACTTCGAGGTGCTCGTGCACCTCGCCCACGCCGACGGTGGCCGGCTGCGGCGCGTCGACCTGGCCGAGCGCATCCTGCTGACGGCGTCGGGCATCACCCGGCTCCTGGACGGGCTCGAGCGGTCGAAGCTCGTCTGCAAGGCGTCGTGCGCGGCCGACGCGCGCGTCACCTACGCCGAGATCACCCCGGCGGGCCGCGCTCGCCTCGCCGACGCCCGCGCGTCGCACGTCGAGGGCGTTCGCGCGCTCTTCGCCGAGCGCTTCAGCGCCGACGAGCTCCAGGAGCTGACCGGGCTGCTCGAGCGGCTGCCGCTGGCGCCGCAGGGCGAGGTCTGCCCCGGCGCCGACCAGGCCTGCTGACCCCGAGGGCTGGATGCCTGATCCGGTGCCTGGCTCCGCGCAGCGGTGCCTGGCACCTGTCGTGCCACCGCCACGCCCGCAGCTTCCCCATACCGGTGCCAGGCACCGGGCCGAAGATCGCCGAGCGCGAAGACCACTCGAACGTCGACAACTCGGCGCCGGTGCCAGGCACCCGACGCTGCTGAATCTCCGGTGCCTGGCACCTGTCGTGCCACCGCCCCGGCAGCTTCGCCCCATACCGGTGCCAGGCACCCGGCGGCTAGCCGAGTAGGCGGCCGCGCTTGTAGACGGCGGCGATGTCGCGGCCGGCCAGGTGGTAGGCGATGTGGCGCCAGTCGGGCGCGTCCAGCAGCACGATGTCGGCGTCGTAGCCGGGCGCGAGCCGGCCCAGCCGGTCGGATCGGCCCAGCACCCACGCCGCGTTCACCGTCGTCGCGCAGAGCGCCTCGGCGGCGGCCATCCCCAGCTGGGTGCACGCGAGCGTCATCACGACCGGCAGCGAGTCGCAGTAGGCGCTACCCGGGTTGAAGTCGGTCGCGAGCACGACCACGGCGCCGCGGTCGATCAGGGCCCGCGCCGGCGGCATGCTGCGGCGCAGGTAGAGCGCGGCGACCGGGAGCAGCACCGCCGCGACGTCGCTCGCCGCCAGCCGGTCGACGCCGTCGGCGCCGGTCGCCTCGAGGTGGTCGACGGAGCGGGCGCCGAGCTCGACCGCCAGCGGGATCGCGCCCGACTCGGTGAACTGGTCGCCGTGCAGGCGCAGCGCGAGGCCGTGGCCGGCCGCGGCCCGCAGGTAGCGCTCCGCCTGCTCGGCGAGAACGCGCCCCGCTCGAGGAACACGTCGGCCGCCTCCGCCAGCTCGGCGGCCGCCGGGAGCACCTCGGCCAGGGCGTAGTCGAGGTAGTCGTCGCGCATCGCCGAACTCGGGCGGCACGCTGTGCGCTCCCAGATAGGTTGGCACCGTCTCGATCGCGTCCACCGCGGCGATCGCCTCGAGGCTGCGCAGCTCGGTGTCGCGGTCGAGGCCGTAGCCGGACTTGCCCTCGGCGGTCGTCGTGCCGTTTGCCGCCATCCAGCCCATGTGCCGGGCGACGGCGGCCCGCAGCCCGGCGTCGTCCGAGGCCGCGCGTGGCGGCGACGGTGGCCGCGATCCCGCCGCCGGAGGCGTGGATGCGCTCGTAGTCGGCGCCCTGCGCGCGCAGGTCGAACTCGTTCGCCCGGTCGCCGCCGAACGCCGGGTGGGTGTGGCAGTCGACCAGCCCAGGGATCGCGACCCGGCCGCGGCCGTCGACGGCCTCGAGGTCGGGGTGGGCCGCGCGCACGTCGGCCGGCGCTCCCACCGCCGCGATCCGGCCGTCGACGACGGCGATCGCCGCAGGGGAGACGGTCAGCACGCGGCCGAGGTCGCCCCCACGCAGCGGCGCGTCCGTGCCGGCCGGCGAGGCGGCGGCCGTCAGGTTCTCGAGCCGGAAGCTCGGCCCGCCGTCAGGCGCGGCCATACGCGGGGATCATCCCGCCCGAGAGCGGCGCGGAGTCGTCGCCGCAGAGCCACTCGACCACGGCGGCAAGATCGGCGCCCGTCGTCCACCGGGAGGGGTCGGCGTCGGGGTTGTCGGCCCGGTTGCGGGGCGTGTCCACGATCTTCACGACCACCGTGTTGGCGCGGATGCCCTCGGTCCGCACCTCGGCGTCGACCGCCCGCATCAGGCCCGCCAGGGCCGTCTTGGAGACGATGTAGCCCGCGGCGCCCGGGAACGGCCGGTCGGTCGCAGACGAGCCGATGTAGACGATGGCGCCGCGACCGGCGGCGCGCATCGGGACGAGCACCGCGCGGGTCATGTGGTAGGCCGTGTCGAGGTTGACGGCGAGCTGCGAGCGCCACACGTCGACGGGCGCCTCGTCGATCCGGCCGGCCGCGGCGAACCCGCCCGCGACGTTGGCCAGGGCGTCGATCCGGCCGAACCGGTCGAGCGCCGCCGCGACAACGGCTTCGCGCCGACGACGCGTCGGTCAGGTCGGCCTCGATCGCGAGCACGCCCTCGGGAAGGTCGCCGGGTGCGTCTCCGCGATGGGTGGCGGCGACGTCCCAGCCGCGCTCGACGAAGCGGTCGAGCACCGCCCGGCCCCAGCCGCCCGTCACGCCCGTGAGCACGGCGGCCGGCCCGCTCACGCTCCGTGCTCGCTCATCGGCAGGCGCACGCCGCGCTCGCGGGCGGTACCGAGCGCCACCTCGTAGCCCGCGTCCGCGTGGCGGGCGACGCCGATGCCGGGATCGTTCGTGAGCACGCGCTGGAGCCGCTCGTCCATCTCCGCCGTGCCGTCGGCCACGATCACCAGGCCGGCGTGGATCGAGTTGCCGATGCCGACGCCGCCGCCGTGGTGCACCGACACCCACGACGCGCCCGACGAGGTGGACAGAAGCGCGTTCAGGATCGGCCAGTCGGCGATGGCGTCGGAGCCGTCCTTCATGGACTCGGTCTCGCGGAACGGCGACGCCACCGATCCGGTGTCGAGGTGGTCGCGCCCGATCACGATCGGCGCCGACACCTCCCCCCGGCGGACGAGGTCGTTGAAGAGCAGCCCGGCCCGGGCGCGGTCGCCGTAGCCGAGCCAGCAGATCCGCGCGGGCAGGCCCTGGAACGCGACCCGGTCGGGCGCGAGCCGCAGCCAGCGCTGCAGCAGCACGTCGTCGGGGAACTCCTCGAGGAGGGCACGGTCGATGCGGGCGATGTCGGCGGGGTCGCCCGAGAGCGCAGCCCACCGGAACGGCCCGGCGCCGACGCAGAACAGCGGCCGCACGTAGGCGGGCACGAACCCGGGGAAGCCGAACGCGCCCTCGAGGCCGGCGTCCGGGCCTCGGTGCGCAGGTTGTTGCCGTAGTCGAAGACGTGGCTCCCGGCATCCTGCATGTCGAGCATCGCCTGGACGTGGCGGACGGCCGTCTCGCGCGCCCTGCGGACGTACTCGTCGGGATCGCGCGCCGCGCAGCGTCGAGGGCCTCGGCGAGCGGCATCCCCGCGGGCACGTAGCCGTTCAGCATGTCGTGGGCGGACGTCTGGTCGGTGACAAGGTCGAAGCGGACGCCGCGGCGGTGCAGCTCTGCGAAGACGTCGGCGGCGTTCCCGAGCAGGCCGACCGAGACGCCGCGGCCCGCGGCGGCGTGGGCGCTGCACGCGGGCGACGGCGTCGTCGAGGTCGTCCGCCACCTCGTCGAGGTAGCGCGTCTCGAGCCGGCGCTCGATCCGGTGCGGGTCGACCTCGACGGAGAGGCTGGCGGCCCCGGCGAGGGAGGCCGCAAGCGGCTGGGCGCCGCCCATCCCGCCCAGCCCGGCGGTGAGGATGGTGTGGCCGGCCAGGTCGGGCGAGCCCCAGTGAACCTCCCCGGCGGCGGCGAAGGTCTGGTAGGTGCCCTGGAGGATCCCCTGGGTGCCGATGTAGATCCACGAACCGGCCGTCATCTGACCGAACATCGTCAGCCCCTCGGCCTCCAGCCGCCGGAACTCGTCCCAGTTGGCGAACCGGGGCACGAGCAGCGAGTTCGCGATCAGGACGCGCGGCGCGCCCGGGTGCGTGCGGAAGATGCCCACCGGCTTGCCGCTCTGGACAAGCAGCGTCTCGTCCGACTCGAGCTCGAGCAGCGCGGCGACGATCGCCCGCAGCGCCTCGTGGCTGCGGGCGGCGCGGCCGGAGCCGCCGTAGACCACCAGCCGGGTCGGGTCCTCGGCCACCTCGGGGTCGAGGTTGTTGCACAGCATCCGCAGGGCCGCCTCCTGGTGCCAGCCCTTGCAGTGAAGCTCGGAGCCCCGCGGCGCGCGCACCGCGGACAGGTCGCCGACGAGCGACTCGACCAGGGTGTCGGCGGCTGTGGCCATGCCGAAACGCTATCAGGGCTGTGAGCCGCCGACCCCTCCGTCGGCAAGAGGATGGTCTAGCATGGCCGGGTGGGACGGCGCCTCATGATCGTCGCCGGGGCCGTGGCCGTGGCCTCCGCCCTCGGGTGGGCGGGGGTGAGCTCGAAGGCCGACGGCGCGGTGCGGCTGCAGCGGATCCTCCACGGTCTCTCGAGCCCGGTCTACCTGACCTCGCCGCCGGGCGACACGCGCCTCTTCGTGGTCGAGAAGTGCGGCGTGATCCGCATCGACCGGGCGGGCACGCTGTTGCGACGCCCGTTCCTGAACATCACCGGCAACGTCAGCTGCACCTCCGAGGAGGGGCTGCTCTCGATGGCGTTCGACCCGAACTACGGCAAGAACGGGTTCTTCTACGTCGACTTCAGCAACAAGAACGGCGACACGCGCGTCGCCCGCTACCGGGTCGAGCGCCTGCACCCGAACATCGCAAACCCGGCCTCGAAGGTCATCATCGCCAAGGTGCACCAGCCGCCGTTCTCGAACCACAAGGGCGGCCAGCTGCAGTTCGGGCCCGACGGCAAGCTCTACATCTCGCTCGGCGACGGCGGCAGCGAGGGCGACCCCAACAACCGCGGCCAGAGCGGCGGCCCGCTCTCGAGCATCCTGCGCCTGAACGTGCGCATCCCCGGCGCGCGGCCGCGGGTGTACGCCTATGGCCTCCGCAACCCGTGGCGGTTCTCGTTCGACCGCACGACCGGCGACATGTGGATCGGCGACGTCGGCCAGGACAACTGGGAGGAGATCGACCACCTCAAGGCGGGGGCGCCCGCAGGGACGAACTTCGGCTGGAGCTACTACGAGGGCACGCACGTCTTCAAGGTGCAGGCGATCAACCGCACCCATCTCAGGTTCCCCGCCATCCAGTACCCCCACTCGGTCGCCTCCGGGCCCGGGAACTGCGCCGTCATGGGCGGCTACGTGTACCGGGGCACGATCCTGAAGCGGCTGCGCGGCTACTACATCTACGCGGACAACTGCTCCGGCCGGGTCTGGAAGCGGCGGGCGACCGGCGGCCGGCCCGTGCTGATGAAGATCAGCTTCAAGGTGCCCCAGATCGACTCGTTCGGCGAGGGCCGCTCCGGCGGGCTCTACGAGATCTCGCTGAACGGCTCGATCTACAAGCTCGTGCCGTAGCTACAGGAGCGGCGCCGAGCCGCGCTCGACGACGGCGAGCAGCGAGCCGTCGCGGATGCGGCCGGCGAGCGCCTCGATCTCGGCCGCGAGCGAGCGGTCGGCGTCGAGGTGCGGGGAGAGCTCGCGCACGGCGGCATGTGCGGCTGCGACCGCCGGCCCCGGCCGCTTCGGCGCCAGGAAGTCGACGCCCTGGGCGCCGCACAGGAGCTCGATCCCGAGCACCCGCTCGACGTTGGCGCACACGTGCCAGAGGTGCACGGCCGCCGTCGCGCCCATCGAGACGTGGTCCTCCTGGCCGGCGCTGGTCGGGATGGAGTCCGCGCTGGCCGGGTGGACGAGCACCTTGTCCTCGCTGACCAGGCTCGCGGCCACGTACTGGGCGATCATGAAGCCGGAGTTCAGGCCGCCGTCCTCGGTCAGGAAAGCCGGCAGACCGTTCGAGAGGGCCGGGTTCAGCATCCGCTCGATACGGCGCTCGCTGATCGACGCGAGCTCGGAGAGCGCGAGCTTGAGCGTGTCCAGCGCGATCGCGACCGGCTCGCCGTGGAAGTTCCCGTTCGAGAGCACCTCGCCCCGCTCGGCCAGCACGATCGGGTTGTCCGTCGCGGCGTTCAGCTCGATCGCGACGACGCCCTCGGCGTAGGCAACGGCGTCGCGGACAGCGCCGTGCACCTGCGGTGCGCAGCGCAGCGAGTAGGCGTCCTGCACCCGGCCGCACCAGCGGTGCGACGCGACGATCTCGGAGTCGTCCAGCAGCCGGTACAGGTTCGCGGCCGAGGCCACCTGGCCGGGATGGGGCCGCAGCGCGTGCAGCTCGGGAGCGAACGGCGTCCGCGACGCGCGCAGCGCCTCGAGCGTCTGGGCGGCGGCCACGTCGGCGAGCTTCACGAGCCGCCGTGCCCGGGCGAGGACGAGCGCGCCGATCGCGGCCATGAACTGCGTCCCGTTGATCAGCGCGAGCCCCTCCTTGGCCGCGAGCACGATCGGCTCCAGACCGGCCCGCGCGAGTGCGTCGGCTCCGGGGAGCGTCTCGCCACCGACCCGGGCTGTCCCCTCCCCGACGAGCACGAGGCCGAGGTGGGCCAGAGGGGCAAGATCGCCGCTCGCGCCCAGCGACCCGCGTGACGGGACGACCGGCACGACGCCCGCCGCCAGCATGTCGAGCAGGAGCCGCACCGGCTCGACCCGGACGCCGGACGTGCCCTTCGCGAGCGCGTTCGCGCGCAGGAGCGTCGCCGCCCGGACGACCTCGTCGGGGAACGGCGAGCCGACGCCGCAGGCGTGGCTGCGCAGGAGGTTCAGCTGCAGCTGGGCCGCCTGCTCCGGGGCGATGTGCACGTCGACGAAGCGGCCGAACCCGGTGTTGACGCCGTAGGTCGGCGTGCCGTCCTTGACCACGCGGTCGATCAGCGCGCGAGAGGCAGCGATCTGCTCGAGCGCACGCGGGCCGAGCTCGGCCGTCGCCCCGCCGACTGCCACCCGCTCGACGTCGTCGATCGCAAGATCATGTCCGCTCAACTCGATCGTCGCCGCCACGGGCGCGCAGCCTATCGTCCCGGCCCGCTGAACTCGCCGCCGGCCGCCACCTCGAGCACGCGATCGGCCGCCATGCCGTCGATCCGAAGCGCCGCCCCCGCGGCGGCTGCGGCCGTCGCGGCCGGCATGAGCCCGACGAGCTCGCCCCGCTCCACCTCGACGCCGTGGCCCGCGGCGAGGCGCCCGACCTCGGCGACGACCGCGTGGAGCGGCGTGGCCGTGACGTCGATCAGGTTCATCGACACCTGCGCCCGGCCGGTGCGGCCGAGCCGCAGCCCGAGCGCCTGGACGCCGGGCAGGCCGCCGTCGCGCTCGCGCACCGCCGCGGCGATTGCCCGTGCTACCTCGACGTCGTCCGTGCGCAGGTCGACGTTGAACGCGACCAGCGGCGGGCGGACGCCGAGCAGCACGGCGCCGGCGGTCGGGTGCAGCCGCGCCGGGCCGTACAGCGGGACGGCATCGCCGGCCGCGAGCTTCGCGGCAAGGCCCTCCGTGCCGCCGGCGCGGTAGAAGGCGGGGCGGCGGCCGGAGCCCAGCTCCGCATAGCCCAGGACGGGGATCCCCAGGCGCCCGATCCGCTCGCCCAGGGCCCGCGCGACCCGGGCCGGCTCCGGATCGCCCGCCCGGAAGCGCACGATCGGCACGACGTCGGCGGCACCGACGCGCGGGTGGACGCCCTCGTGGGCGGTCAGGTCGATCCGCTCGGCGGCGACGGCGATCCCCGCCGCGAGTCCGTCGACGAGGCCCTCCGGGTCGCCGACGCAGGTGAACACCGACCGGTTGTGGTCGGCGTCGGCATGGACGTCGAGCACGCGGGCGCGCGGCTCGATCGCGGCCCGTATGGCGGCGACGACGTCGGGATCGCGTCCGACCGAGAAGTTCGGCACCGCCTCGAGGAGCCCGCGCATGCCGGGGATTATGGCCGGGCGGGAGTCCTCGCTGGCGGGCCTCGTCTGAGGCCCGCCCGCGGGACCCGAGGTGGCCGTTCTGGGGGGGTTTGAACGACCGACCGCGTCCTGGCATCGACGCTCGTAACGTGCCCACAAAAGAGGACGGATGCCAGGCGCGAGAAGTGTCCTACAGTCTGGCGAGGGGTGCTTCCCCCTTTCGGGGGATTCGCCGGCAGGTCTGGTCTGGAAGGGGGTTCCAGGCGACCCGGGTACCGCGAAAGGGGGAGCGAAGTCGCCCCGTACGAGCGACGACATGCGCCCACGGGTGGTCGATGATGAGTGCAACGGATCGATAAAGGCAAACTCACCGCGAGGTGAGCACGCAAAGCCAGAGGTCTCTGCGGAGACGGCTCGGCTGCCGAAACCGGGAACCGCTCAACATGCGGCGTCCACACCGGGCAAATCGCCTCGGGTGCGGATCCTGCGAGTGGAACCCCCAGCAATGGACACCATTGCGCAACGCGCCTCCGAGGCTAGGCACCAAGGACGCGCACCTCGATCCGAATCGATACGGGATGCGGACGGTGGACGCTGCGGGGGGCAGTGCCACACAGATGGCAGTGAGGTTCGCCGTCCGCGCCCGTCACTCCCGCCCCAGCCGCATCTCCTCGAACGCGGAGGTCGCCTCCGCCGCTCCGGCCGGTTCCAGCAGCTCCGCCGCGTGCTCATCGGCCTCGGGGAAGCCGCTCGCGCGGATCCGGGCCGCCGCCGCGTCCATGTCGTAGGCGGTCCTGCACAGCTCGACGCCGGGCCCGAGCAGGCACCAGCGCGCGCCGGGCCCGTCCTCGTAGGGCATGCCGACGCTCCCGGCATTCACCACCCGCCGCCTGCCGATCCGGCGGTCGAACTGGACGTGGGTGTGGCCGCAGACGACGGTGCCCTCGGCGGCCGCGAGCATCGGCTCGACGGCCTCGTCCGGCGTGATCGCCGTGAAGATCTCGGAGTCGTCCCGCGGCGTCGCGTGGCAGAACCGGGTCGGGCCGAGGCCGTCGACGTCCACGGCGACGGTCGCCGGCCAGGCGGCGACCCGGGCGAGCTGGTCGGACGTGAGCTGGGCGGCGACCCAGGTTGCGCGCCGGTCCCAGACTCCGCCCTCGGCCGGGTCCGCGTCGCGCCGCTCGAGCACCTCGCGCTCGGTGTTCCCCCGCACCCAGCGCGCCCGCGCGCCCAGCCCCTCCAGGAGCTCGAGCGTCTCGGCCGGCATCGGCCCCGCCAGGGCGTCGCCGCCGATGACGACGACGTCCGCCGCAACCACGTCGGGCTCGGCCAGGACGGCCTCGAGCGCGGGCAGGTTGCCGTGGATGTCGTACAGCGCTGCGACCGCCATGCACGATCACGATATCTTGCCTCGGCATGCTCGACCGCCTCTTCACGCCGCTCGAGCTGGGGCCGGTGACGATCCCGAACCGGGTCGTCTCGACGTCGCACCAGACGACGCTCGTGCACGACCACCTGCCCACCGACGACCTGATCGCCTACCACCGCGCCCGGGCGGCGGGCGGCGCCGGGCTGATCGTGATCGAGGCGACCGCGATCCACTCGACCGGCCTGCTCACCCCGCACACGCTGGGCGGCTACCTGCCCGCCATCGTGCCCGCCTACCGGCGGCTCGGGGACGCCGTCCACGAGCACGGCACCCGGATCGTCTGCCAGCTCTTCCACGGCGGCCGCGAGGTGATCACGTCCGGCCCGCGGCCGCCGGCGGTGTCGGCATCGTCGATCCCCTCCGCACGGTTCATGACCGAGCCGCGCGAGCTCAGCGTCGCCGAGATCGCGGAGATGGTCGACGGCTACCGGCAGGCGGCGGTCCACGCCCGTGAGGGCGGCCTCGACGGCGTCGAGGTGTGCGCCGGCTTCGGCTACCTGCCGACCCAGTTCCTCTCCGCCCACGCCAACGCGCGCACGGATCGCTACGGCGGCTCGTTCTCGAACCGGCTGCGGTTCCTGCGCGAGGTGCTGGCGGCCATGCGGGAGGGCATCGGCCCGGACGGCGCCGTCGGCTGCCGGCTCACCGACGAGAGCGGCTCGTTCGACGGCACGGACGAGGCGGACGTCATCGAGGCGGCCGGCGCCGTCGCGGACGAGGGCCTGGCCGACTACATCTCGGTCGCGCTCGGCGGATCGTCGACCTACCGCGGGTCGACCTGGATCGTGCCGCCGTCCCCCACCCGCCGCAACGCCGTCGAGGCGTTCGCGCGCCGGTTCAGGCCGCGCGTCACCGTGCCGCTGATCGCGGCGGGACGCGTGCTCGACCCCGCCGAGGCCGACCGCCTGATCGGCGAGGGCGTCTGCGACGCCGTCGGCATGACGCGGGCGATGATCGCCGACCCCGCCCTGGCGCGAAAGACGCGAGCGGGCGAGCGCGTGACCGCCTGCATCGGCTGCAACCAGGGCTGTATCGGCCACTATCACGCCGGCATCCCGATCGCCTGCACCGTGAATCCCTGGACGGGCTTCGAGGCCCGGCTGCCCCGGCCGCAGCCGGCGGCGCGCGCCGAGACGGTCGTCGTCGTCGGTGCCGGCCCCGCCGGGTGCGCCGCCGTCGCGGCGGCGGCGGCATGCGGCCACCAGGCGATCGTGCTCGACCGGGGGCTCGAGCCTGGCGGCCAGATGCGGCTCGCGCTGGGCGCGCCCGGGCATCGCGAGATCGCCGCCGGGCTCATCGAGGCGCTGGCCGGCTGGCTGGCCGGGGCCGAGGTCCGCTTCGGGGTCGAGGCGGGCGCGGACGCCGTGCTCGCCCTCTCCCCCGACCGGGTCGTCGTCGCCACGGGTGCGGAGCCGTACCTGCCGCCGCTTGCCGGCGAGGGGGTCGCGGTCGTGCACGCCTGGGATGCGCTCGCGGGCGCGAAGGTCGGCGGCCACGTCCTGGTGAGCGACTGGGGCGGCGACTGGACCGGCCTCGACGTCGCCGAGGCGCTGGTCGCCGGCGGCGCCAGGGTACGGCTCATGACCTCGGCGATCGCGTTCGGCGCGGCCGTGCACCAGTACCAGCGCAACCTGTACCTGGCCCGCCTGGACGAGGCCGGCGTCGAGCTCATCCACCACCTGCGGCCGGTCGCCGTGCGGCCGGGGGTGGTCGAGTGCGCGAACGTCTTCTCCCACCGCACCGTGTCGATCGAGGGAGTGGACACGCTCGTCGTCAGCGCCGGCCGGACGGCCCGGAACGACCTGCACGACGCGCTCGTCGCCGCCGGCGTCCACGTCGAGCGGGCGGGTGACTGCCTGAGCCCGCGGTCATTCGAGGAGGCGATCCGGGAGGGCACGCTGGCCGGGATGGGCGTCGCCGAGCCGGCGGCCGCGCACTGACCGCGGTCAGTCCGGGCGGCGGACGACGAGGTCGCCCGTGATCCCGTCGAGGTCGGTCGCTCCAGCCAGGGCCGCCGCCTCCTGAAGCTGGTCGGCGAGGCCGGTCAGCACGGAGGCGACGCCGGCGGTACCACCGCAGGCGAGACCCCAGAGGACGGGGCGCCCGATCATCACCGCGCGGGCACCCAGCGCCAGCGCGCGGAGGATATCGACGCCTCGGCGCAGCCCGCCGTCGACGTACACCTCGGCACGGCCCGCCACCGCATCGGCCACCTCCGGCAGCGCCCGCGCAGTCGCGACGGCGCCGTCCAGCTGCCGCCCGCCGTGGTTCGACACCACAACCGCCGCCGCACCCGCGTCGATGCATGCGCGTGCATCATCGGCCCGAAGCACCCCCTTGACGACGACGGGGAGCCCACCCGAGACGTCCCGCAGCCACGCGATGGTGTCGAACCCGATGCGGGGATCCTGGTCGTGAGCGTCGGCGGCCACCACCTCCGGCGTCGGCCGGGCCGTGTTCACCATCCACATGTGTTCGGGGATCTCGAACTCGGCCTGCGACGCTCGCAGCTTCGATCCCACGATCGGCGTGTCGGCGGTGAAGACGAGCGCGGAGCATCCGCTGTCCTTCGCCCGTGCGACAAGGTCGGCGGTCCACCCGCGGTCACGCATCACGTACACCTGAAACCATCGGTGAGCGCTCGGCGCCGCCGCCGCGATGTCGGCGATGTCCGCGCTCGCGCGGGTCGAGATCACGAAGAGGCTCCGGGCTGCGGCGACCGCCCGGGCCGTCGCGAGCTCGCCGTCCGGATGCGCGAGACGCTGTGTTGCCGTAGGGGCGACCATGATCGGCGATGCCAGCCGCGAGCCGAGCACGTCGACGGACAAGTCCACGGCACCGACGTCCCGGAGGACGCGTGGGCGAAGCTCCAGCTCCGCCCACGCGGACAGGTTCGAGGCCACGGTCGCTTCGCGGCCGGCGCCGCCCGCGAAGAAGTCGTAGACAGCCTCCGGCAGGCGACGACGCGCGCGCTGCTCGAGCGCGACGAACCCATCGGCCCAGATCTCGGTCTCGGCGCCCATCCCGGGGCGAGTGTAACGAGAGCGGATCAGGCCGCGGACACGAGCCGCCGGCGCCGCAGCGCCAGCCCGCCGGCGGCGAGTCCGACCACCGCCGGCACGCCGAGCGCGAGCGGGAGGATGCCGCCTGCGTCGAGGGTGCGCCGCTCGGCGACCGTCACCCGTACCGTGCGGCCCACCGCGGGCGGCCGGCCGGCGTCCGCGGGAAGCACTGCGACGTAGACCGCGAACGTCCCCGCGTTCACGGCCTGCAGTGTCCAGCGCACCGTCGCGGTTCCACCTGCCGGGATCGGCTCGAGGTAGCGCGTCCGGTTGGTGGACCAATCCTCGGGATCGACGTAGACGCCGGGGTGCAGGCTGGCGACGTTCAGGTGCGCCACCAGGCCGTGCGCCTCGCCCGGGCCGGTGTTCGCGACCGTGGATGCGAACGTGAACCGCTTCCCGAGCACCGTCGCGACGCCTGTGCGGTCGACCGTCACCGAGACCGACGCGTCGGCGGCCCCCGCCCCGGCGAGCGCGAGGGACACGGCCGTCGCGACGGCGAGCCCGCGCCTCACCGCGCGCCACCCGGCCGCAGGCCCATCCGCCCGGAGGCCGCCAGCGCGAGCGCGGCCAGGGCGATCGCGGCGACCGCCGGCGCGACCAGCAGATCGGCGTCGCGGCCGAGGCTGTGGCCATCGACGAGCACGCGGCCGACGTAGTGGACGCCGGCTGTGAGCGGGTTCGCCCGCAGCATCAGATCGCCGGCCCAGCCCTGCTGAGCTCCGGCCGAGAGCTGCGTCGGTGCGAACAGCGCGAGCAGGACGAACACGCTGAGCGCGAGGCTCACACGGTTCGAGCCGGCGAACAGGCTCAGCACCAGCCCGAGCGCGCCCAGCTCGAGGGCGAGCAGCGAGCCGACGAGCAGCCCGACCACCACCGCGTCGCCGACGACGCCTACCCCGCGGCCGAGGAACCACACGTACGGCAGCGCGACGAGGAACGCCGCGGGCCACAGCGAGAGCGCCGCGGCCAGCTTGCCGGCGGCGATGTGGCGGCGCGGCACCGGCGCGAGCAGCAGCGACTCCAGCGTGCCCCGGTCGCGCTCGCCGCTCACCGCGTCCGCGGCGGCGATCACCACCAGGATGCCACCCATCGCGACGGACACCTGCACGACCAGGCCGACCGCCTCGCGCTGCTCGAGGAAGTTGAGCGCCGTATTCGTCGCCACCAGGTAGGCGACGGCAGACAGGATGAGGCTGAACGCGAACGTGAGCGCGGGACCGCGGCCGCCCAACCAGACGTCGCGCAGCTCCTGCTCGAGCACGACCCACCATCCCGGCGCCGCCCGCGTCGCCGTCATGCCGCCCCCGTCATCTCGAGGAAGGCGTCGCTCAGCCGGGCGCCCTCGACGTCCAGCCCGAGCGGCGCGATCCCGGCGTCGAGCAGCGCCCGCAGCGCCGCGGCGGGGTCGGGCTGCCCGTTTCCGGCGGCGAGGTCGGCGCGGAGCTCGCCCGGCCGGTCCGGCGACTCCTCGACACGGCCGATCCCCGCGGTACCGGCGAGAACACCCACCGCGCGCGCCGCGTCCTCCGGCGCGACCCGGACGACGGCCGATCGCGGCGCCGCGGCCCGGCGGACGACCTCGGCGACCGTGCCCGCGGCGACGGTGCGACCGTGGTGCAGGATCAGCACGCGCGAGCAGCAGGCCTCGACGTCGTCGAGCAGGTGGGTCGAGAGCAGCACGGTCGCGCCGCGCCCGGCGGCGACGGCGCGCACGTGGTCGAGCACGGCCCGCCGGCCCGCCGGATCGAGGCCGAGCGTCGGCTCGTCGAGGAACACGACCGCCGGGTCGTTCACGAGCGCCCGGGCGATGCCCAGCCGGCGGCGCATGCCCAGGCTGTATGCGTGGAGCGGGGTTCGGGCGCGGTCGGCCAGGCCGAACTCCTCGAGCAGCGCCGCCGCCGCCGCCCGCGCGGAGGCGCGCGACGCGCCGTGCAGGCGGGCGTGGTAGACGAGGTGCTCCTCGCCCGTCTGGCGGCCCGGGTAGCCGCCGCCCTCGGGCAGCACGCCGATGCGGCGGCGGATCTCGTCGGGGCGCGTGTGCGGGACCCCTGCGACCGCGAACCGGCCCCGGGTCGGGGCGACGATCGTCGTGAGCACCCGGATCGAGGTGGTCTTCCCCGCGCCGTTTCGCCCCAGGACGCCGACCACGTCGCCGGGCGCGGCCTCGAAGGTCAGGTCGGAGACGGCGCACACCGCCCCGTAGTCCTTTCCCACCCCCTCCGCCAAAACGGCTGCCGCCACGGCTCGCCCACCTCGTGTCGATCGTCGCGAGCGCAGACGCTACCTGAACGGCGAACGTGATATGATTGACGACGCAATCACTTTCACCGCTCACCCAGGAGGACACGATGCGCCTCGAGGGCATCCACCACATCACCATGATCACGGGCGACGCGCCCGGAAACGTCGACTTCTACACCCGCGTGCTCGGCCTGCGGATGGTCGCAAAGACCGTCAACCAGGACGACCCGACCGTCTACCACCTCTTCTACGCCGACGAGCAGGGCTCGCCCGGCACCGAGATGACGTTCTTCGAGTATCCGGGCGCCCGCCCCGGCCGCGCCGGCGCCGGGATGGTGCACACGCTCATCTCCCGCGTCGGCTCCGAGGCGGCGCTCGACTTCTGGGCCGACCGGTTCGCCGCCGAGGGCATCGCCACCGAGCGCGACGGCGACCGCCTCCGCTTCGCCGATCCCGAGGGCCTCGGCCACGAGCTGGCCGTCGACGCCGGCGCCGAGCTGCACTCGGCCGAGCATCCGCAGATCCCGGCCGAGCACGCGCTGGGCGGGCTGATCGGCGTCCGCGCCTACAGCATCGACGAGGGCGGCAGCCGCCGGGTGCTCGAGGACGTGCTGGGCGCGACCGCGCTCGCGCCGTCCACCTGGGAGCTGCGAGGCTCGCAGCGGGCAGCCACCATCACGTTCGAGCGCGCCCTCGCCGCAGGCATCCCCGGCGCCGGCACGGTCCACCATGTCGCCTGGGGCACGACCCAGGCCGAGCATCCGCGCTGGCTGGAGCGGCTGGCCGAGGGCGGCGTCCGCTCGACGCCGGTGATCGACCGCCACTACTTCCACTCGATCTACTTTCGCGAGCCGGGCGGGGTGCTCTACGAGATCGCCGACGACGGGCCCGGCTTCACCGTCGACCTGCCGCTCGACCAGCTGGGGTCGAAGGTGATCCTGCCGCCGTGGCTCGAGACCGATCGCGAGGCGATCGAGGCGCGGCTGACGCCGCTCCCCGACCCGCGCGCGAGCTGGACCGCGGCGTAGGGACGCGAGCCCGCGGCCTCGGTCAGCCGGTCTGGCCGAGCCGCGGGCGCCCGGTCGCCGAGAGGTCGATCGGCTCGATCGGCGTCCACACCGCCTCGTCCCCGCAGCCGGGGCAGTAGCGCGGCTCGGAGGCGTAGTGGTTGGGCTGGCGCAGCGACTCGCGCACGAGCCGCGACTCGACGTCGAACACGGCCTCGCCCGTGCGCGTGCCGATCCTGTGTGCCTGCTCGTGCAGCAGGTTGGCGTCGTATCCGACGGTGATGCGGGTGCCGCAGTAGCCGCACAGGGCCATCTGCGAGCGCAGGGGCACGACCTCGGGCTTGATCTCGTCGTGGCGCTTGATCGCGAACCAGAGCGCCACCGCAAGGCCGATCAGCGGAATCTTCAGCATGAGCGCCAGGAACACGAGCGCCCACACGTCCCCGGAGAACATCGAGAGCAGCATCGGCCCCCGCAGGATATCCCACCCCCGCGGCCGCTACAGTGATGCCGCGGGCGCGCCGATTACAAGATCGATGTCGACCCCCGACCCTGCAGTGCTGGTCCAGCTTGCGCTGGGCGTCTTTCCGCCTCTGCCGGCGATCGTCGAAGTGCTGTCCGAGGACGGCGGCGGCTTCGCCCTGCGCATCGTCGTCTGCGAGGACGGCCTCCTGCACGCCTTCGCGCCGCGGACACAGGTGCGCAAGGACCTGCGGCTGCTCGCCCGCGTCACGGATGCGCAGCGCGGCCGCTACGAGGTCGAGTTCGAGATCGCCGAGATCTTCTACCACTCCGCCGCCGACGCGCTCGTGCACATGGCCGTCACCGGCGTCCAGCACCGCAAGATGCGCCGCGCGGCGCCGCGCGTCTCGGTCAGCGAGCGCGCCCATGCGCGCGTCCTCTTCTGCCGCACGCTGCCGCGCGACACCCGCCTCGACCTGCGCCTGGCCGACATCAGCGCCACGGGGGTGGCATTCACCGGCATGAGCGCGCTCGACCCGGGCGACCTGCTGCTCGTCTCGACCCGGATCGGCGGCATGGCGATCCACTTCGAGTCCCGCGTCGTGCGCTCCGACCCGGCGCCGTACGGCCGCTTCCGCACCGGCTGCGAGATCATCGAGTTCGCCGCCGACGCGCGCGAGAGCATCACCGCCATGGCCGAGTCGACCCCCGAGGGCGGCTCCGAGGACCAGCGCCGGCCCGAGGCCGTCGAGGCGATGCAGCAGGTGCGCTCCGCCGAGACCGGGCTGCTCGGCCGCATCCAGCGCGACTAGGTCGCGCCCGTAGGGATCCCACCGAAGGGGGATCGCAGACCGCGCCGGTCGCCCACATACTGGAAGCAGGACGTGCACGCTCGCCGTGCATGGGATGTACTGAAAGGGGTCGTGGTGAGGGTCTTCTCCAACGAGTCTGGAAGCGTCGCTTCCGAGCTCAGCTTCGGCGTCATGGTCGTGGGCATGCTCGTGCTCGCAGGGCTGTACATGCTGGCCCAGCTCGAGGGCGTGTCGTTCGCCGTGCTGCTGCACCAGCTACGCAACGGTTGAGCCGCGGATCCGGCCGGGCGCCGGTGCGAGAGCGCCACGTTCGGCCCGGATAACCTGCGAGGGATGACGTTTCGTCGCTTGCTCGGTTTCCTGCGCCCGTATCGCGGCCAGGTGATCGTCTCGACGCTGCTCGCGATCGGCTCACAGGTCGCCGTGCTCACCATCCCGTACCTGACCGGGCGCGCGATCGACGCCACCCAGCCCGGGCACCATGACCGCAGCGCGCTCATGCTGGACGCCGGGCTGATCGTGGCGGCGGGCGCGCTCCAGGGCGTGCTCATGTTCTGGCGCCGCTACCTGGCCGGGCGGCTCTCGCTGGCCGTCGAGTACGACCTGCGAAACGCGATGTACCGCCACCTGCAGCGGCTGTCGTTCGGGTTCTACGACCGCCACCAGACCGGCCAGCTGATGTCGCGGGCGACTGTCGACCTGCAGTCGGTGCGGATCTTCCTCGGCTACGGCCTGATCTTCTTCTCGCAGAACGCCGTCACGGTCGTGATCGTCGTCGCGGCGCTCCTGGCGATCGACTGGCAGCTCGCGTTGATCGCGCTCGCGATCTCGCCGGTGATGATGGTGGCCGCCTACCGCTACTCGCGCATCGTCCACCCTGTCCTGAAGGACGTGCAGCAGCGCATCGCCGACGTCACCACGCACGCCGAGGAGAACATCGTCGGCGTCCGCGTCGTCAAGGCGTTCGCGCAGGAGGAGCGCGAGACCAGCCGCTTCGCGGCGCTGGCGCAGCGGGTGTTCGACCAGGCCATCGCCGCGGCCCGCATCCAGGCCCGCTACCTGCCGATGCTGCAGTCGCTGCCCAGCCTGGCGATCGCGGCCGTGCTGCTCGTCGGCGGCTACGGCGTCATCCACGGCTCGCTCTCGCTGGGCTCGTTCTTCGCGGTGAACGGCTACCTGCTGCTGCTCATCGTGCCGCTGCGGAGCGTCGGCATGTGGGTCGGCCAGTACCAGCGCGCGATCGCTTCGGGCGAACGGATCTTCGAGGTGCTCGACGTCGACCGCGACATCCTCGAGCGGCCGGGCGCAGAGGCCCTCCCGGAGGGCCCGGGGCGCATCCGGTTCGAAGCGGTCGAGTTCGGCTACGAGCCGGGGCGGCCGGTGCTGTGCGACGTCGACCTCGACGTCGCCGCCGGGACGACGGTCGCCCTGATCGGGCCCACCGGCTGCGGCAAGACGACGCTCACCGCCCTCATCCCCCGCTTCTACGACGTGGCCGCCGGCCGCGTCACGGTCGACGGCGCCGACGTGCGCGACGTCACCCTCGACTCGCTCCGCGCCGACGTCGGCATCGTCAGCCAGGACACGTTCCTGTTCTCGACCACCGTCGCCGAGAACATCGCCTACGGCACGCCCGAGGCGACGCCGGAGGAGATCGTGCGCGCCGCCCGCCAGGCCCAGGCGCACGAGTTCATCTGCGACCTCCCCGACGGCTACGAGACGCGGGTCGGCGAGCGCGGCCTGACCCTCTCCGGCGGCCAGCGGCAGCGGATCGCGATCGCCCGGGCGCTGCTCATGAACCCGCGCATCCTGATCCTCGACGACGCCACGGCGTCGGTCGACGCCACCACCGAGGCCAAGATCAAGCTCGCCCTGCGCGAGGTGATGAAGGGGCGGACGACCCTGATCATCGCCCACCGCCTGAGCACGATCTCGCTGGCCGAGCGGGTCGTCGTCCTCGAGGCGGGCCGGGTCGTCGCGCAGGGCACGCACGCGGAGCTGATCGAGACAAGCGACGTCTACCGCCAGATCCACAGCCACGGCCTCGTCGATCGCACGTTCGTCGACCTGGACGGCGACGCCCCGGTGGCCGAGCGGCGGGCGGCGTCCGGATCGCCGCGGAGGCTGCCGTGACGCGGCGGTGGGGATCGCGGCGGCTGCGTACCCTCGGCCGCTTCGTGCGCCCGTACACGCGGCGGGCGATCGTCACCGCCTTCACGCTGATCGTCGCCACCGTGGCGAGCGTCGCCGGGCCACTCGTCTCCAAGGAGGTGATCGACTCCGGCATCCGCACGGGCGACTACAACCGCGTCGTTTTCTGGGTGGGCGTGTTCCTGGCCGTCGTCGTGGTCGGCTGGATCGCGACGGCCGCCCAGAGCTACCTGACGAGCTGGGTGGGCGAGCGCGTGCTCGCGGACATGCGCGTGGCCGTGTTCGCCCACGTGCAGCGGCTCGACCTCGGGTTCTTCGAGCGCACGCCGGCCGGCGTCCTCATCTCGCGGCTCACGAACGACATCGAGGCCATGAACAGCATGGTCACGGACGGTCCGACGACGCTCATACAGAACACGCTCACGCTGATCGGCTCGGCAATCGTCCTGCTCGTGCTCGACTGGCGGCTCGCTCTCGCCACCCTGAGCGTGTTCCCCGCCATGGCGGTCGGCACCGTCATCTTCCGCCGCTACTCGGCCCGCGCCTACCGGCGCACGCGCGAGCGGATGGGTGACGTCACCGCGAGCCTCCAGGAGGACATCTCCGGCGTGCGGGTCGTGCAGGCCTTCCGCCGCGAGGACGCCAACTACCGCCGCTTCGTGGGCGTGAACGACCGCTACCGGGCCGCGAACGTGGACACCGTGAACGCGGCCTCGATCTACTTCCCGTTCGTGTCGCTGCTCTCGGCCGTCGCGACCGCCGTGGTGCTCGGCTACGGCGGCGTGCTCGTGTTCGACGGGCAGCTCAGCCCGGGCGCCCTGTTCGCGTTCATCGGGCTGCTCTCGAACTTCTTCGACCCGGTGCAGCAGCTGTCGCAGTTCTACCAGACGCTGCTCGCCGCGATGGCGGCGCTGGACAAGGTCGTGGAGGTGCTCGAGACGGAGCCCGCCATGGCCGACGCGCCCGGCGCGGCGCCGCTGCCGCAGATCGCCGGCCAGGTGGAGTTCGCGGACGTCCACTTCGCCTACTCGCAGAGCTCCACGGAGGTGCTGCACGGCGTCTCGTTCTCGGCCGACCCCGGCCAGACGGTGGCGCTCGTGGGCCACACCGGCGCGGGCAAGTCCACCGTCGTCAAGCTGCTCGCCCGCTTCTACGACCCGACGGCCGGGCGTGTCCTCGTCGACGGCACGGACGTGCGCGACGTCACCGCGCGGTCGCTGCGTTCGCAGCTCGGGATCGTGCCGCAGGAGAGCTTCCTCTTCTCCGGCAGCGTGCGCTCGAACATCGCATTCGGCCGGCCGGGCGCCTCGCACGAGGACGTCGTCGCCGCCGCCGAGGCCGTCGGGGCCGACGCGTTCATCCGCGCGCTCCCGGACGGCTACGACACCGAGATCCAGGAGCGCGGCGCCCGGCTCTCGATCGGCCAGCGCCAGCTGGTCGCGTTCGCGAGAGCGCTGCTCGCCGATCCGCGAATCCTGATCCTGGACGAGGCCACGTCGAGCGTCGACATCCCCACCGAGGCCCGCATCGAGGAGGCGCTCGAGACGCTGCTCAAGGGCCGGACGGCGTTCGTCGTCGCCCACCGGCTGAGCACGATCCGGCGCGCCGACGTCATCGTCGTTCTCGAGCATGGGCGCGTCATGGAGGCCGGCACGCACCGCCAGCTGATCGAGCGCCGCGGCCGCTACTTCGCCCTCTACGACGACTGGGTCGAAGCCGTCGCGTAGCCATCTCGCTCTCAAGTCGGGAGCGAAGCGGTCGATAATCGCTCCTGATGAGGGGGGTCCTGACTGTTCTCGGCGCGGCCATGGTTGCCGCGACCCTGGTGTTCCCAGGCGTCGCCGGCGCGGCGACGCGCCAGCACTTCAACGACGTGCCGGCGAGCTTCTGGGCGAAGACGGACGTCAACTGGGCGGTCTCCAGCGGCTGGATGACCCCGCGCACCTCCACGAGCTTCGGCGTCGGCCACACCGTCAGCCGGCTGACCGCCGCCCGCGTGCTCGCCGAGCTGAACCTGAAGGTGAACAGGACGCCCGTCGCGGCCAACCCGTACACCCAGGCGGTCGACGCCGGCTGGATCGGCGCGGGCACGGGGGCCGATCAGGTCATCACCCAGCTCCAGTTCGACCACGGCGTCGTGCGCATCCTCGGGCTGCAGCCGACCGCCAAGGCGCTGAGCGGCCTGCACACGTCGACCGGCTGGCGTCCGACGCTCCCCGTCGGCTTCGGCGTCGAGCAGATGGTGCGCGCCGTCGGCGCACGCGTGAACGCGCCGGACGGATCCGACCAGTGGGAGCTGTGGCCGAACGACGCCCTCCTGCGCGCCGACCTGGCCGCCGAGGCCTACCAGCTCGGGCACCTGTCCTCCTGGGCCGTCTCCTTCGCCGAGTCGAAGACCGACGTCCTGAGCGCCATCCCCAAATGGATGCCGCTCCGGCGCAAGGTGCTCGGCCTCGCCCTCCGCTACTCCGGCGCGCCCTACGTGTGGGGCGGCACCTCGCCGAACCCGCAGTCGCCGCTCGGCTCCCCGGTCTCGGGCGGGTTCGACTGCTCCGGCTTCGTCTGGTGGGTCATGAAGCTGCACAGCTACCACGTGCCGGGCACCACCTGGACCGGCGCGAAGGCGATCGCCAACCTGCGCACGACCTACCAGATGGCCCAGGCCCTCAAGGTGGCCAACCGGGTCCCGCGGGCCAGCCTGCACCCGGGCGACATCCTGTTCTGGAGCTCGGCCCCGAACGGCGTCCACACCTCGTGGAAGACCGTCTACCACACCGGCATCTACCTCGGGAACGGCTGGACGATCAACAGCCACGGCTCCGGCGACGGCGTCACGATCGACTACATGGGCCCCGGCGCCGGCTGGTACCACGATGCGTTCGCCTTCGGCTGGCGCATCATGCCGCTGCATCGCTAGCGGCAGCCGGTGATCGTCGGATGATCCATTCCGGATCCGCGTGATGTCCTGGGCGGCTGGGAACCGAGCAGCGCAAGGACGCAGGGAGCGTTCATGGTGGGTGAACTATGGGCGCGACCGAGGACGCCGCGATGCGACAGTTCCCAGACGCAGCGCCGCCAGGGACGGCGAATCCAGCAATTCGCGCGTCCGGGCGCGCGACGGATCCGGAATGGATCATCTAGATTGACCGGCGTGAGCGCCGAGGACGACACCGCCCAGGATCGCGAGGAAGTTCCTGCCGGCGCCGACCCGGAGCCCGGCAAGCCGGTAAGCGTTCGGGCCGAGCGCGGCGCCCGCATGACGCCGGCCGAGGCCGTGCGCGACATGCGCATCACCCTGCCCGCCCGCGGGAACCGCACGCTGCGCGACGTCGTCGACCGGGTCAACCACGACACGTCGCTGAAGGCGCTCTGGCACGCCGCCAACGTGAACGCCGTCACCCGCCTCCAGATCAACGACCACTCCTGGGTGCACATCCAGATCGTCACCAACATCGGCCTGAAGCTGCTGCGCGAGCTGCGCCGGGCCGGCGTCGAGCCGGGCATGGTGACCGACTACGGCATGCGCCAGGAGGACGCCGAGGTGGTCGTCGTGCTGGGCTGCCTGACCCATTGCCTGGGCATGGCGATCCACCGCCACGGCCACGAGGAGATGAGCCTCTTCCTCGCCGCCGACAAGCTGCCCCGGCTGCTCGAGGGCCTCTACGAGGAGCCGGAGGCCACGATCGTCCAGGCCGAGGTGCTGCAGGCCATCATCTCCCACCGCTCCGACGGCCAGCCGCTCTCGCTCGAGGCCGGCGTCGTGCGCGTCGCGGACGCGCTCGACATGGCCAAGGGCCGCTCGCGGATTCCCTTCGAGTCCGGCCGCGTGTCGATCCACTCCCTGTCGGCAGCGGCAATCGAAGGCGTGCACATCCGACCCGGCCAGCGGCAAGGTGCTGGTCGAGATCGAGATGAACAACTCCGCCGGCCTCTACCAGGTCGACAACCTGCTGCGCTCGAAGCTGCGAGGCTCGGGCCTCGAGGGCTACATGGACGTCGAGGCGACGCTCGAGGGCGAGTCGGAGAAGCGGCTTCTGCCCTCGTTCCGGCTCTGACGCTCAAGCTCGCACCCACGGGAGCCGAATACCCCTCTGGTATCCTCCGGACGCCTTTGCGGGGTCGTCTAATGGTAGGACGCCTGACTCTGGATCAGGTAGTCGGGGTTCGAGTCCCTGCCCCGCAGCTCCCGTTGTTTGCGTATCTGTTTGCAGGTTCCAGGCGCAATAGCCGCCGGAGCCCGCAAACCGCGTGATCGCCGCGTCGAAGCGCCCGTCGCGAGCGTCGAAACGCCGCCGCCCGGGCGGCGGGAGACGCCGGCGCTGATCCGGACCATGCTGACGCCGGCCCCGGGCCGGCGTCGGAGGCGAGCTAGGCGATCAGGGCGCGGATCGCGTCGGTCCGCCCCGGTTTCGGTGCGGGACGCGGCCGCCGCCGACGCGGCCAAGCCGTAGGCGTCGCTCGAGCGTCCGCCGCTGGATGTAGCAGGCGCGGTTCTGGCGCGCCTAGCGGCGCTGGCGGGCGGCGACGATCTCGAGCTCGGGGTTCATCGCGGGTGTGCCGAGCCACCCGTTGATGATGCTCGCGCGCAGCCAGGCGATGATCGCGCCCACGTTCGCGCGCAGGATCGTCAGCTTCAGGCTGACGCGCTTGGAGCGGGTCTCGAAATGGCGCGGCTTGGCGCCCGTCGTCATATCAATGACGGCTATGATGATGCGATGGCTGACGATCGCTGTGACCTGTTGTGCCTGGACCTGCCGCGCGCGGAGCAGCTGCGGCTCGCCCGGCCAGCGCGGGAGGTGACGGAGCGCGCCGCCGGCGCGGCCGCCGCGCTGGGTGATGCGACCAGGCTTGAGATCGCGGCCGCACTCGGCGGGGGCGGTGAGCTGTGTGTATGCGACCTGGCCTGGATCAGCGAGCGCACCCAAAACCTCGTTTCCCACCACCTGCGCGCGCTGCGCCGGGCTGGCCTGGTGACATCACGCCGGGACGGAAAGATGGTGATGTATCAGCTCACTGAGACCGGCCTCCGGCTGCTGGACGCTGTGGTCTCCGATCTGTCCGAGGTGCGGGCGTGAGTGGCCTTCCGCTGGTCGAGCTGCGCCCCCGCTCGACGAGCGGCAGCAACGAGCGGGCGGCGCTGATGCGGCGCGCCCGCGTGTTGGCGTGGGGTGGGAACGCCTGGCACGTGGTCGAGTTCGCGATCGCCGTCGGCGCCGGTGTCGCGGCCGGTTCGATCGCCTTGATCGGCTTCGGCCTGGACAGCCTGGTTGAGGTAGCTGCCGGGACCGTGATCGTGTGGCTTTTCACGGGGCGGCGCGTCGGCGACGGCGAGCGGGCCGAGCGCCGTGCCCAGCAGCTGATCGCCGTCTCCTTCTTCGTGCTGGCCGCCTACATCGCCGTCGAGGCGGGCCGAGACCTGATCGGCGGCGATCACCCCCAGGCAAGCTGGATCGGGATCGGGTTGGCGGCGTTCACGGCGCCGACGATGCCGCTCCTGGCACGCGCCAAACGCCGCGTCGGCGAGCAGCTGGGCTCGAGCGCGACCGTCTCCGAAAGCGCCCAGAACCTACTCTGCGCGTACCTGTCCGTCGCGCTTCTGATCGGTCTGGGTGCGAACGCCCTCTTCGGCTGGTGGTGGGCCGACCCGCTCGCGGCGCTCGTGATCGCTGGCGTCGCCGTTCGGGAGGGGCGGGCGAGCTGGCGCGGCGACGCCTGCGGCTGCTGCGCGCCGTCAACAACCGTCCCGCCGGCAGACGCCGGCCACGACGAGTGTTGCCGCGGCGCGGAGCCTTCGTCGCTGTGATGACCACCACGACCGGCGTGACCCTCATGCGGGCGGGGCACGGGCGAGCAACGAATCACATACCCGCGCTCGGAGCTTGCCCTCCGCCACGGCGCAGGCGTCGAGACCGAGACGAGAGTTGCCGCGGGACGCGAGCGGCAATCACACGCCCCGGTGAACACCCGCACCCCTCGCCGAACCCCGTCCCTCTGTCGGCGCGAGCGTCTATGGTCGCGTTCCATTCAAGAACGGAGGTGCGGTGACGTGAACTGCTGCACCGCAACCGGTTACCGCACCATCTTCGGCACCAAGACGGTCGAACGAGACGCGCGCCGCTACCGCCGAAAGGGCCTCATCGGTTCCGCCGAATGGCTCTTCCACGCGTTGAAGAGCGACAAGGTGACCGACGCCTCGGTGCTCGAGGTGGGCGGCGGCATTGGCGGCGTCCAGATCCAACTGCTCAAGGCTGGGGCAAGCCATGCCGCCAACGTCGAGATCATCGACAGTTACGAAACCACCGCCCGCACCCTCATCGCCGAGCACAACCTGGACGCACGCGTCGAGCGCTACGTCGGCGACTTCGCCCGGTGCCCGGACCAGACGGCGCCCGCCGACATCGTGATCATGCACCGCGTCATCTGCTGCTACCCCGACTCCGACGCGCTCATCACCGCGGCGTGCAACCACGCCCACGACCGCGTGGCCATCACTGTCCCCTGCGAGGCGTGGTGGGTCAAACTCGGCTTCTCGGTCATGAACTGGTGGCTCCGACTGCGCCGAATCGCGTTCCGCGGCTACGTCCACCCGCTCGGGCAGATGGTCGAGCTCGCCGGCCGGCACGGCTACCACGCGACCCACCATCAGCGCGGCCCGCTCTGGGAGAGCCTCATCCTCAAGCGTGGCCACCACGCCGAAGCAACCGATCGGCGATCTCCTACGCGCTAGGCAGCTCCTCGGCCCCGACGAGGGCCGCGCGGAGTTGCTCGGAGTACTGCTTCTGCTTCATCAGCCGTCATAGGCACGACACCCATTCCTCGAATTCCCCGGGAGCCGTGACACGAACGGCAAGCCGCCTGCCGTGATGCGGTTCATCGCGACGACCAACGTAGCGAGCTCGTAGCAGACCTTGCAGAAAACGGCATGGTTGAGCCGTTTTCCGCACCGTCTGCATGCGTTCTGATCGGACTTCTTCCGGCGCGTTCGGCGACGTTTCTTCGCCACAATCTCAGTGTGGCCTCACCTTCGCCCGCCGTCACCTCGGAGTCTGGTCGATTCGCCGGTTGGCGGGCGCGACTCGCGTCAGCTGAGCGGCTGGTTGCCGATCTGGCTGATGTTGTCGAGCGCGGCGAACGCGCGCACGTGCGCGACGGGCAGGCCGGGGAAGTCGTCGAAGGTGACGAGGGCCTTGCCGTGGGCGGGGACGCGATTCGCCCACGTGTTGTCGCCACCACGCCCTTCTCCAGCAATCCGTCTCGTCCCGGAGAGCCGCGTGGTCCTATGACGGCTGTTCCCCGGGCGGATCCTCCTGGGCAGGCTTTGAGGGCTGCCACTCCAGGGCCGTGAAACCCGCGGAGTGGACTCCGACCGCAACGAGGGAGCTTCCGAGGACCACTGCGCCGGCGATCCAATGGACGTGCCAGAACCCGGCGACCACTCCCAGGAAGGCGGCGCCCTGAGCGATGGCTCTCGCACCGGCCACGATGCGTGAGCTGGTCCGACGGCGCCGGAACTGTTCCTGGCGGTTGACCATGATCAGGGCGGCGAGGAGCGGGATCGCGACGGCGAAGGCGATGACACAGGTCATCGCGGAGGTATCCAGGGGGTATGGGAGCAGCGCCTGCACCATGACGATGCCGATCCCGATCAGCCCCCCGTAGATCAGGTTCTCCTGGCGGAGCCACTCCTCGCCCAGCTCAGGATCCTGCGTGAGGCTCCTCGAGAGCTGTTCGGCTTCCTGCGCGAGCCGTTCGGATTCCTGCTCCGCGGCTTGCCTGAACGCTGCTGCGTCGTGCGCGAGGTCGTCGTTCACGGTCACCATCCCAGCAGGGCTCGCCCCGGCTCCGGGTGGGCTGGCTGGGCTAAACGTCGTTGTTTCCGATCACCTTGACCCTAGACCATATTGCCCGGTGAAACGTCCGAGCCGAACCAGCGATTGAGCGCCTCCTCGAGCCCCACCTGCGTCTGGCCGCCCGCCCAGGCGACATAGCCATCGGGCCGGATCAACACGGCCGCGGGAGCGCCAACGTCCCCAAGTACGGGCAGCTCCCAGGCGCCGGAATAGGCGGCGTCGACCACCCGCACTCGATCCGCCCACGGGGTGATGTCGATGGCACCGGGGTCGCCGAGGTTGAGGAACACCGGCCTTGCGGGGTGCAACAGCGTGTAGGTGCGCAGCGGGCCGCTTGCGGTGGTGAGGTCGAGATCTGGCATGCGGCGCCCGATGAGGGGATGGTCTCCCCCGAGGTCGTAGTGGACGTCGAGCCCGGAGACGAGACCGGCCAGACGCCTGCGCGCTGCGTCGATGTCGAGCAAGCCCCCGACGATTTCGATCAATGCACCGGTGCGGTCGTCGCCGCGCTGGAGGGCGGTGACCGCCATGGTGTACCTGAGTACCCGGGCGGCGACCGGGTGGCGCTCGGCGTGATACGTGTCGAGCAGGTCGGCGGGCGCGGCTCCGGTGACGACCTGCGCGAGCTTCCAGCCGAGATTCACGGCGTCCTGCACGCCCAGGTTGAGGCCCTGCCCACCGGCCGGCGAGTGAATGTGTGCGGCATCGCCAGCCAGCAGCACGCGCCCGGCGCGGTAGCTCGCTGCCTGGCGAGTGGCGTCGGTGAAGCGCGACATCAGGTCGGCAGATGTGAGCCCGAAATCTGACCCCCACACCGCGAGAATCGCCGCGCGCAGATCGTCCAGCGTCAGATCACGCTCACGGTCGACGTTCTCATCGCGCACGACAAGGCCCACGCGCCCACCCTCCAAGGGGCGCATGGCATTGACGCCAAGCGCGTCGTTGCGGAAGCCGAACTCAGGTTCACCCTGCATCTCGACCTCGGCGATGATCGAACAGACCGACGGGCCCCATCCGGGAAAGTCAACGCCGGCGAGCTTTCGCACGAGGCTGCGACCGCCATCACACCCGACGACGTAACCGGCGCGCAGCGTGTTGCCGTCGGCAAGGCGGACGTCGACGCCATCGTCGTCCTGCGCCAGGCCCGTCATCTCGCTCCCATACCGGATCTCCACGCCGATCTCGCTCGCCCACGCACCCAGGATGCGCTCGGTGTGTTTCTGCCACAGGGCAAGGCCATAGGGATGACGGGACGGGAAGTCGCCGAGGTCAAGCGTGACACCCGCAAAGGCGGCCACCTGCATCGCCTTCCCTTCGGCGAGAAAGCGCTCGGCGACCCCGCGCTGATCCAACACCTCAATCGTGCGTGCGTGCAGCCCGCCCGCACGCCCACGGGCACTCTCGATCTGGGCGCCTGGTCGCCGCTCCAGCACGATTGCCTCCACCCCGGCCAGTGCCAGTTCGGCCGCCAGCATCATCCCGGTCGGCCCACCCCCGACGATCACGACGGCATGCTGGTCATTCACGAGGAGACGCCCTCACGCTCGGCCGCCCGGCTCCCCCGAATCCGCTTGCCATCGTTCATGCGCGGATGCTATCTCGGTGCCGAAGCGCCTGGAACCGCATGGTTGAGCCGGATCCCGGGTACCCAAGTGAGCCGCGCGCCCGATCGTCTTGTCGCTCTTTCCCGGCTCTGGCGATCCTGCCCGAAGCACAGTACGCTGTCGGGACGTCGCGGGTATGGCGGCGAGCGGAGGCGAACAGGCGGAGGGCGGTATGGGCATCAACCCCGCGCGGCTCGCGATCGCGGTCTCGGCATCGCTTGCGTGCCTGACCGTCGGCCTGCTTCTGGGCATGAATGCCGACGGGCGCCGGACCACGCACTTCTTCCGTGTCGAGACCGTGACGACGACCGTCGCGGCCGCACCGGTTACGCGGACGGTGGAGGTTCCGGCGACCGCCCCGGTGGAGACGACGGTCACCTCGCCGCCCGTGATCATCGAGGTGGCGGCGCGCCGACCGGTCGCGTCCCGCGGCCGCGCGCGGGTGATCACCCATCCATCCGCGCCCACCCGGCCCCCGCCTCCGGCAAAGGCCCCGAAGCCGGCGCCGCCACCGAATCAACCTCCAGCCCCGGCACCAGCACCGCCCCCGAAGCCCGCGAAACCACCCAAGCCAGCGCCACCCCCGAAGCCCGCCAAACCGCCCAAGCCCCACAAGCCACCGCCACCGCCGAAGCCCGCCAAACCAAAGCCACCAAAGCCACCTCCGCCCGCACCACCGCCGAGGCCGCCGAAACCACCAAAGCACCACAAGCCACCGCCACCGCCGCCGCCGCCCAACAAACCCAAGCCGCCAAAGCCGCCTGCACCACAGCCGAAGCCGCCGAAACCACCCAAGTCGCCGAAGCCCCCGGCGCCGCTCACGTCGCCCAGCGGATGACCCTTTTCGGGTGCGACATGAACGTTGCCGCCCACCAGACCCGCACCACGGGCACGCGGGCAGCCACGCCATGCCTCCTGGGCGCGGCCGAGCCTCGGCTCAGGACGGGACGGTCGTGGTGAACGTCGAGATGCTCACCGTCGTCGTCGTCACGGTCTGGGTGCGGATGATGGTGCTCGTCCGCGTGATCGTCGTCGGCACCGGCACCTGCTGCGTGCGCGTCTGGGTCCGGGTCTGGGTCAGGTCGACCGTCTTGCGCGGCGTCTTGACCGTCTTTCCGTGCCGCGTCACCGTCTTCGGCGGCACCACGACCTTCACCGGCTTGCCCTTCACCGTCACGACCTTGCCCTTCAGCGTGACCGTGGTGATGAACCCGGTGCCGGCCGCGCTCGGATCGGAGCCGAGCATGTTGCCGAAGTAGAGCCCGCCCCCGAAGAGGAGCGCGACGACCGCCACACCCGGGACGAGCAGGTGCAAGGGGAGGTCTCGCTCCGCCCGGCGCAGGCGTGCGAGCGTCGGGATGACCAGCCAGCGCGGCCGGATCCACTCGTGGTCGAGCATGCGGTCCCAGCGCCGG
Organism: uncultured Actinomycetes bacterium; assembly: GCA_963746115.1. GTDB lineage: Bacteria > Actinomycetota > Thermoleophilia > Gaiellales > JAICJC01 > JAICJC01. The sequence goes on from CAVVAA010000001.1 coordinate 562,052, forward strand.
CGGAGGTTGGGCGCATGCAGCCAGCGCGGCCGCCACTGACGGTCGGCCAGGCTGTCGCGCAGGCGATCCAGCCACCCCGGGCCGCGCGGCGGCCCCCCGCCGGGATTGGCGCGTCCTCTCATGTCCGGCGTCCGCGGTTGCTCACATGACCTTCCGTTCGGGTTGGAGCGCAACACGCGGCGCGCGAGTCCCGTGCCCGAGTACTGCCCGGGGGAATCCTACCCCGATACCCGGGCAGGTGGAACCCCATGCTCATGCGCCGCCAACCCCGCTACGATCAACCGCCCGTGACGGAGTTCGGCGACCTCTCCCCCGTCCTGCGCGGCCGGCTGGTCGTGCTCGAGCCGCTGCACCCCGAGCACGAGGAGCCGCTCGGGCGCGCGGCTGCCGACGAGCGCGTCTGGCGCTACATGCGGGTCGTCGCGGCCAACCCGGACGGCTTCCACCGCTGGTTCGGCGAGGCCCTCGCCGCGGCCGCCGCCCGCACCGAGGCGCCGTTCTGCATCGTCCGCCGCGGGGACGGCGCCGTCGTCGGCAGCAGCCGGTATCTCTCGCTGCGGCCCGAGGATCGGGTGCTCGAGATCGGGCACAGCTGGATCGCGCCCGCCGCATGGGGCACGGGTGCGAACACCGAGGCGAAGCTCCTCCTGCTCGGGCACGCGTTCGAGCGGCTGGGCTGCCTTCGGGTGGAATTCAAGACGGACGCGAGCAACGAGCGCTCGCGCGCGGCGCTGGCGGCGCTCCCGGCGCAGTTCGAGGGCGTCTTCCGCAAGCACATGCTGGTGCGCGGCGGTCAGCGGCGCGACTCGGCCTGGTACAGCGTGATCGACGACGACTGGCCGGCCGTGAAGGCCGCGCTCGAGGCGCGGGTGAGCGGCGAGCACATGAGCGAGCGCCGGCACCACTCGACCCACACGGAGTTCGAGGCCCGGATCGGGTACGACCGGGCCGTGCGCGTCGGCGATGTCGTGCACGTCTCGGGCACGCTCGGCATCGGCCCGGACGGGCGCCCGCCGGAGGGCGCGTACGCCCAGTCGGTGGCGTCGCTCGAGCGCATCAAGGGCGCGCTCGAAGCGGTCGGCGCGTCGCTCTCCGACGTCGTGCGCACCCGGATGTACGTCGTCGACGTCGAGCGCCACCAGTTCGACGTCGGCCGCGCCCACGGCGAGTACTTCTCGGACGTGCGGCCGGCGTCGACCATGATCGGGATCGCCGGGCTCGTCGGCCCGGAGTTCCTCGTCGAGATCGAGGTCGAGGCGATCGTCGCGCCGGGCAACGCGTAGGCGCTTGCTACACTGGCCGCCGGTCCATGCCGCATTCGTCTAGGGGCCTAGGACGCCGCCCTCTCACGGCGGTAACACCGGTTCGAATCCGGTATGCGGTACTCAGTGCCCGGCCGCCTGGCCGCCGTCGATGTGGAGGGTCTCGCCCGTGACGAAGGTGGCCCGCTCCAGGTAGAGGATCCCGTCGACGACGTCGCTGATCTCGCCCGGGCGGCCGAGTGGGTGAACGGCGGCCATGCCGTCGTAGGACGCGGGGTCGTGCGCCGGCGTCTTGATCACGCCGAGGGAGACCGCATTGACACGGACGCCGCGCGCCGCGTATTCGATCGCCAGCGAGCGAGTGACCGCGTTCAGCCCGCCCTTGGTCAGCGCCGCCAGAGCCGAGGGGGACGCGCTCCTGGCGTGTTCGACGAGGCTGGTCGTCACGTTGACGATGTGGCCACCGCCCTGGTCGACCATCTGCCGGACGGCGCGCTGGGTGATGTGAAAGAACCCGGCCAGGTTCACCGCGGTCATCGCGGCGTAGTCGTCGGGCGTGTAGTCGGTGAACGGCTTGCCGATGAAGATCCCGGCGTCGTTGATCAGCGTGTCGATGCGCCCGAACCGATCGAGTGCCTGGTCCACCACGCGCTGGGCGGTCTCCGCCTCGGCGATATCACCCGCCACCGCGAGGACGTCGGGTTCGCCTGAGGGGCGGATCGAGCGAGAGGTGGACACAACCGCGTACCCGGCGCGAGCAAACGCCGCCGCGATGCCTGCGCCGATGCCCTTCGAGGCGCCGGTGACGATCGCGACCTTCTGCGGCTCGGAGGACGACGCGGTCATGCCACCAGGTAGGTCTCGTAGATCACGCCGCCCGGCCGTCGGCCGGCGACGCTGATGAAGACGCCTCTGTTCAGCCAGTCGAGCCGCCGGGACGCGGTCTCGATCTGGGTGGAGGTGCGGAAGGTGTACTCGCTCGCGTCGACCTCCTCGCCGCGCCCGAGGCGTGCGAGGACATCCGCGCTGCCGTGGCGCACGCCTCGTGACTGCACGTAGAGGAGCGCGCCGTCGTCGGTCCGGAGCGTGTAGCGGATGTCGCCGAGGGCGGTGCCGTCGGCCAGGACGATCTGCCAGTCGGCGCTTGCGCCCGGCATGAGCGTCCCTGAGAGCTCGGGCCCGGCGAACGTGCCGCCGGTCAGGGGGACGATGCGCCGGTGCCCTTGGCTCACGTGGCCAAGGTCGAGCGGCTCGCCGAGCACCGCGTCCAACCGGTAGATCTGCGTCAGCCGAGGTTCGGGAAGCTCGCTCATGGTGCGACCGGATTCGGATCGTTCGGATGGGGCGCGAGCGGGATGATCGTCACCTGCAGCCACTCGGCCAGGGGCAACGCACGCAGGAGATCGTCGAGCTCGGCCTCGCTGCCGGCGCGGTAGAGGCCGATGGCCGTCGTGTCGTCCGCGACAGCCGCCCGTCTCCAGAGGCGGAGGAGACGGCCGTCGTCTGCGAGCTTGGCCGCCGCGGCCGACTCCGCGCGCGTGCGCCGCTCGACCTCGCTCTCGGGCGTCCCCTCCGGAACCTCGACCTCGAACTCGACCAGGAACTCCGCGGTCATGCCGTCACCGTCACCTTCGCGGCGATGAACTCGAGCAGCGCCCTGTTGACCTCCTCGGGGTGCGTCCAGGCGATGTTGTGGGGGCCGCCCTCGACGGGCACGAGCGTGCAGTCGGCGATCAGCGCCGGCAGCCGCGCGGCGGTCGCGTCAAACGGCAGGATCCGGTCCTCCGTGCCGTGCACGACCAGCACGGGGACGTCGAGCTTGGCCAGGTCAGAACGGAAGTCGGTCAGCCAGGTGTCGACGCACGCGTAGGTCGCAAACGGCGACGCGCCGGCGGCGACGTTGAAGCTTGCCTGCCAGGCACGGTCGCTGATGCGGCTGCCGCCGAGGACATCCACGTTGTAGAAGTTGTTCAGGAAGTCCTCGAAATAGGCATACCGGTCCTTCACGATCGCCGCCTTGATCCCCTCGAAGACCTCCCCGTCGACGCCGTCGGGGTTGTCGGCAGTCTTGCGCAGAAACGGCGGGATGGCACCCAGCAACACTGCCTTGCGCACGCGCCTCGAGCCGTACGTCCCCAGGTAGCGGGTGACCTCGCCGGTGCCCATCGAGAAGCCGACCAGCACGACGTCGGTCAGGTCGAGGAGCTCCATGAGCGCGTGCAGATCGGCCGCGAAGGTGTCGTAGTCATAGCCCACAGTCGGCTGGCTCGAACGACCAAACCCACGCCGGTCATAGCTGATCACGCGATGCCCGCCGGCGAGCAGCTCGCGCTCCTGACGCTCCCACGAATTCCCGTCCAGCGGATAGCCATGGATCAAGACCACCGGCCGGCCGCTCCCATGATCCTCGTACTGGATCTCGATCACAGCATCGTTCTCGGTTCCAACAGCGATGCGGGGCATGCTCATTCCTCCCTGGTCGTGAGTCCGTGCGGTCATGGCGGCAGCTTGCCCGCCGGGCGGCCCCGTCGCGCCCATGAAGTCCCTGGTCGCGTTGCCCGGTCTGGCTTCCGGGGGCTAGACCGGTGCGGCGGTGCGCGCCGTGTCGGGCAGCTTGTCGCGCAGCTTCACGCGGGAGCCGACGCCGAGCTTCGTGAACACCTTGTGCAGGTGCCACTCGACCGTGCGCGGGCTGAGGAAGAGCTGCGCGCCGATCTCCTGATTCGTCTCCCCGTCCGCGGCGAGCCGCGCGATCTGCTCCTCCTGGGCGGTGAGCTGGCCGCGTGTCTCGTCAAGCCGTTTGCGCACCTTCTCGCCGGTCGCAAGCAGCTCGCGGCGGGCGCGCTCGGCGAATGCCTCGGCGCCGAAGCTGCCGAACATCTCGTGGGCCGCGCGGAGCTGCTCGCGCGCGTCCACCCGGCGGTTCTCGCGCCGCAGCCACTCGCCGTAGAGGAGATGGGCACGGGCGAGCTCCATTCGCATCCGCGTCCGGCCGAGACGGTCAACGGCCTCGCGGTAGAGCCCCTCGGCCTCCTCATCCCCGCTCAGCAGCGCTCGGCAGCGCGCCTGCAAGCCCAACGCCCAGTCAGTGCCGGACGCCTCCGCGCCCTCGGTGAGCCGCTGCAGGGCGGCCACGGCGTGGTCGCGCTCCCCGCAGCGCACAGCCGCCTCGACGAGCTCGGGCAGCACGAGCGTCGTGAACCCCAGCTCGGCCGGATGCTCGGCGGCCCGCTCGGCCGAGGTCAGCGCGTCCTCGTAGCGGCCGAGGCCGTTGTAGAACACGGCTGCGGCATTGTGGATGAGCGTCCATCCCATCCCCTCGCCGCGCGCCGTCGCCTCCTCCAGGCTCGCGCCGAGCAGCGCTGCCACGTCCCCCTGCCGCCCTTGCCACGCGGCGAGCGCGACCGCACCGTAGCGAGGGAACCGGCTCACCATCGCGTCCGATACCGCCTCGACCTCCTCAACCAGCAACGCGGCCTCGGCCAGCTCGCCGGCATAGAGGTGTAGCCCGACACGGGCGCTCAGCGCGATCACCAGCATGGTCAGCGCACCCGCCTGGCGCCCGAGCCGGACCTGGCGGCCGGCCAGTGCCTCCCAGCTCTCGTCGTCCCACAGGTCATGGGCCGCATGGGTGGCGAGCCAGAGCCAGCGCGGGATGTCGGCTCCGTCGATGTCCTCGTCGCAAAACGCGCTCACTGCTCGCTTCAGCAGCGGAGCACCCGCGGCATAGCCGTCCGTGATCATGAGCGCGAGGCCATCGAGGAGGAGGTCGGCCGCGCGCACGGTTGACGCAGCCGGCGCCGCGCGCGCGGCACTGGCCACCTCCGCGACGCCCACGTCGCCGGCCATCCGTCCCACGAACAGGATCCCCGTGAGCGCATCCAGGTAGGTGTCGCGCGCAAGCTGCGGCGCCAGGGGCGCGAGCTGTGCGGCGGCCGCGAGCAGCAGCGGCGGAGCGTCGCGGCTGTGCCCCAACGAAAAGGCGCTCCTCGCACGCACGACATCGACCCGAGCGCGCTGGAGGTCGTCGAGCGGTCCCGCCTCGGCCGCCCTCAGCAGCGCGAGCGCCGCGTCCGGCGCTCCCGACCGCTGCTTCGCCTCCGCCGCGGCCAGGGCACGCTGGGCTCGTCGGCCAGGCTCCGGCGTCAGCGCGACCGAACGTTCCAGGAACGCGGCCGACGCGCCCAGCCCGGCGCGCGCCTGCGCACGGCCAGCCGAGAGCTCGAGCTCGGCGGCAACCTCCTCGTCCGGTCCGAACGCCGCGTGCGCGCGATGCCACGCACGGCGATCGGGATCGACCTCAGGATCCGTGGCCTTCGCCAGCGCGCGATGGACACTCCGCCGCGCGTCGGGAGGGGCGGCATGGTAGATCGCCGAGCGGAGAAGCGGATGACGGAACGTGACTCGTGTACCAACGACAATCAGATCGGCCCCCTCCGCAGGCACGCCCGCCTCGATCGGCACACCAAGCTCGGCGGCGGCCCGAAAGAGCAGCGTCGGATCGCCGGTCGGCTCGGCAGCGCCGACCAGCAGCAGGCGTTGCGTCTCCTCGGGTAGCCGGTCGACCCGGCGGCGATAGCTCGCCTCCACACGGCTCTGAAGCGACAGCGAATCTGCCACGGCAAAGCCTCCGGCGAGGCTCGCGGACGAAACACCGTGCGGCAACTCGAGCAACGCGAGCGGGTTGCCGCGCGCCTCGGCGATGATCCGCTGAGCGACGCGCTCGTCGAACGGCCCCAGCCTCGACGAGGCCAGCAGCTCGCGTGCGTCGGCGTCCGACAGGCGCGCCAGCGCACGTTCCGGCAACCCGGCGAGCTCGGTCGGTTGATCATGGTCGCGCTCGGCGAACAGCACGAGCACCGACTCCGCATGGAGACGCCGCGCCACAAACGACAGGACCTGGGCCGAGGAGCGGTCGAGCCATTGCGCGTCGTCGACGACGCAGATCAGCGGCTGGGCCTCGGCCGCGTCCGAGAACAGGGTCAGCACCGCCAGCCCGACGAGGAAACGATCGGGGCGCCCGCCCGACATCAGGCCGAAGGCTGTTCGCAGCGCGTCGCGCTGGGGCGCCGGCAGCCCCTCGAGACCGTCGAGCAGCGGCATGCACAGCTGCTGGAGGGCCGCGAACGGGAGTTCCATCTCCGATTCGACGCCTCCGGCACGGAGAACCCGGCAGCCCTCGCACGACCGCGCGGCGTACTCCAGAAGGGCCGTCTTTCCCATGCCGGCCTCCCCACGCAGAACGAGCGCGCCGCTCTCTCGACGGCGCACCGCGCTCAGCAACTCATCGAGCCTCGCACACTCGCCGGCGCGGCCGCGCAGCACCTGACCATCCATTGGCGAGGAGCATAGAACCCGGGATCCGGAGGGACGCGGCCTCCGCACAGCGCGAGGGGCTGGGATCGCGTCGAGTGGTGGGCTTCAGCCACTCGACGAATCTCCAGCCCCTCCGTTGCAGATCGCAAACGCCTGCAATGCGACGGAACTCAGCGGCGAGGCACGCTCACGTCCATTCGCGGCCCGGCAGCCGCGTCTGGATCTCCTGGAGCAGCCAGCCGTTGCCGTCCGGATCGCTGAACGACGCCCACGTGAAATAGGAACGACCCTGCGGGTCGGGTCCCGGCACCCGCGCGTCGGTCCCTGCGCTGTGGAACGGTCGCGTCTCGTAGTGGAACACCGGGCTCACCTCGACGCCGCGGCTGATCAGGTCGTCCCGCGCCGCGTTGACGTCGTTGACGATGAGCATCAGGTCATGGGTCGAGCCGGGCTCGGCGGTCGTGACGCCCTTGCCGAAGGTGATCGAGCATTGTGAGTTGAGCGGCGTCAGCTGCACGGCCCGGAAGTCGTCGCCGACGGCGAAGTCGCCATCCAGACGCCATCCCAGGCTCTGGTAGAAGCGCTTCGCCCGATCGACGTCGGAGACGGGCAGGTTCACGACCTCGAGCTTCATGTCGATGGTCGCAGCTTCGGGGGCCTTCGTCGGGGTCTCACCGCTCACGTCGAGAGTGCTCATCTTGACCTTCCTTTCGTAGCGAGGGACTGGGTGACTCCGCGTTGCAGTCTGCGCTCGCCGCTGCGCGATCGCCCCCGTGGTTTCCCTGGTCAATTTGAGCCTTCGGCCCGGGGCTCCTGGCTGCCGATCCGGGGCGAGAGCCCGCGATCCGGTCAGAAGCCGCGCAGGCCGGTCAGGGCGACCCGGACCGGTACCGAGTAGTCCGAAGCGAACGACTCCGGCGTCCAGCCGTTGCCCTGGATCAGGCCGGCGTACTTGTCCACGTAGGCCGGAATCTCGTGGGCGGGCGGGTCGTCGCTCACCGCGGCGCGGCCGGAGAGGATCACGACGTCGCTGCCGCGCCCGTCGTCGTTCAGGTGCAGGGCCACCCGCGGATTGGCCGAGATGTTGCGGAGCTTGGCCGTGTCAGGCTGGCTGTAGAGGAGGAGCGACCCGTCGTCCCACAGGAACCACACCGGGCTCGGCTGCGGGGCGCCGCGGCCGTTGACGGTCACCAGCCAGCCGATGAGCTCATTCTCGAGACGGCGGGCGACACGCGCCCCGAACGGCGTCGATGGGTCGAGCGCGAATGCCACCCCGCCATCGTAGCTGCGCCCCTGACGGCGCCCAGCGGTGCCTGTGACCCGTGCGGACGCACCGCCCCGTCGTAGTCGGCCCCGTACCACGAGCCGGACAGCCGGTCGATGGACACCACCGTGCCCGTGTGCGGCGCGTGGACGAACTTCCCGTCGCCGATGTAGATGCCGACGTGGCCCAGGCCGGCGAAGAACACCAGGTCGCCCGGCTGGAGGTCGCGGCGGGGGACGCGCCATCCCGACGTCCACTGGTCGTAGCTCGAGTGGGCGAGCGGGATGCCGAGCTTCCCGTAGACGTAGCGCGTGAAGCCGGAGCAGTCGAACCCGGCCGGGGAGCTTCCGCCCCAGGCGTAGGGCGCGCCGCGCAGCGCGAGCGCGTCGCGAACGGCCTGGTCGGCGATTGTGGCCGGCGCAGGCGGGGTATGGCCGACGTGCGATTTCACGTCGAACACGTTCGCCCGGGCGGTGGCCGGAAGTGACAGGAGCATGATGGCGGTAATGGCAAGTATGCGTCTCATTGGATGCCAACCTAGCGGACTCACCTGCATGAGCAATCCACTCCAACAAAACCCTTACTCCTTGGGGGACCCGCAGTCCCCATTCTGTGGTATTGGCCGCTAAGGTGTCTTGGGTATGCCGATTGGTACCCATCCGCACGAGGAGGCGGATGCCGTGACCGAGGTGACGCCGGACGCGGTCACGGCCGTCTCACCTCCCGCCGCCGAAGCCCGCCTACGGCTGCGTGACGCGGGCGGCGTCGGGTACCGGGCACTGCGGCGTGCGCAGCGCGACCACGCCACCAACCTGGCCCAGGCGGTGGCCTTCAACCTGTTCCTGGCGCTCCCCGCCGCGGCCCTGGTCGTCGTCGGCGTGTTCGCGACCGTGGCGGACGAGGGCACGGCCGGCCGCCTGCTCGCCCACCTGAACGGCGTGGTCCCGGCGAGCGTGATCACGCTCATGAACCACAGCCTGACCCAGGTGACCCAGCACAAGAGCGGCGGGACGATCATGATCGTCGTCGGCGCCGTGCTGGCCGTGTGGTCGCTCAGCGGCGCCATGGGGACACTTCAGTGGGCGCTCAACATCGCCCACGACCTCGAGGAGCGGCGCGGATTCGTGCATCAGCGCCTGGCCGGCCTGGCGATGCTTGCGTGCTGCGGCATTGCGTTCGCCCTCGCCTTCGGGCTGCTCGTGCTCGGCCCCCAGGCCAGCCACTGGGCCGGCGACGCCGTCAACCAGCCGACGCTCGTCTCGTGGATCTGGTGGACGGCGGAGTGGCCGGTGCTGATCGTCGTGCTGCTGATCGCGTTCGGCGGGATCTACCGCTTCGGGCCCAACCTGGAGACGCACCGCTGGCGGCTCGTGTCGGGCGGAGCGGTGGCGGCGCTCGCGGTCTGGCTGGTGGCGTCCGGCGGGTTCGCCTGGTACGTCTCGAACTTCGGCTCCTACAACAAGAGCTGGGGCTCGCTCGCGACGGTGATCGTCATGCTCACCTGGCTGTGGCTCTCGAGCCTCGCCCTGCTCGTCGGCGCGGCGATCGACGCCGAGGCCGCGCGCACGCGCCGCCGCCGGGCCTGATCAGGGCCGCGGCGAACGGGCGGCGGCTCGCGCCTGCGCCTCGGTCTCGTGCGAGCTCGCCCGCCACACCGCGCCGTCGCGGAGCGCGATCATCCACACGACCTGGTAGTCGCGCATGCCGCGGTCGGGCTCGGAGAGCTGCATGCGCCCGAACGCGAGCCACACCGCCGGGGCCGCCTCGGCCACGCGGTGCAGGTAGGAGCGGTGCGACCCGGCGGCGCGGGCGTACCAGCGCAGCACCGCCTCGCGCCCGCGCAGCCACAGGTCGGGCTCGACGAACGCCGACAGGTGCACCTCGACGTCCGGGTGCAGCGCGACCCCCAGGCGGGCGCGGTCGCCCTCGACGAATGCGCGGATCAACGGCCCGGCTTCGCCCGGGTCGTCGCCACCTGTCACCGCCTGATCATCGTCCGCCACCCTCACCCCCACGCCGGGCCGCGACGATACGGCCCGGCCGGGTGTCCGTCAAGCGGCGGTCAGATGACCGAGATGACGTTGTTCAGCAGGTTCTGGATGGCGGTCGAGAGCAGCCCCAGCGTGACGACCACGGCGATCGTGATCACACCGAGGACGACGGCGTACTCGGCCATCGTCTGGCCCGACTCATCCGACAGGGAGAGACCCAGGAAGCGCTCGATCATGGTGAGACCCCTTCACGTTCGATTTGACACGGCGCTCCTCCCTGTATCGGAGCCGGAGCCCGGCGAGGACATCACCCGAGAGGGTGTCCGCGCGGCTCAAGGCGCCCGCCCTGGGTGCCGATACGCGCACGAGATGACGCCCGACCCCCGCGTGACCCGCATCCTCGACCTGGTGGCCGAGTACGCCCGCGACCGCCACCGGCCGGCTCCCTTCGACCCGGCCGCGCCCCGGGTCTCCTGCGCCGGGCGCGTGTTCGGCGAGGAGGAGGTGGTCGAGCTCGTCCGCACGAGCCTCGATTTCTGGCTCACCGCCGGCCCCGAGACGGAGGCGTTCGAGCGCCGCCTGCGCGAGGCCACCGGCCATCGCCACGCCCTGCTCGTGAACTCCGGTTCCTCCGCGAACCTGCTGGCGCTGACGGCGCTCACGTCGCCGCGCCTGCGCGACCGCCGGCTGCGGCCCGGCGACGAGGTCATCACCGTTGCGGCGGGCTTCCCGACGACGGTGAACCCGATCCTCCAGAACGGGCTCGTGCCCGTCTTCGTCGACGTGACGCTGCCGGAGTACAACATCGACGTCACCCGGCTCGAGGCCGCCCGCAGCGAGCGCACCCGGGCCGTCATGATCGCCCATACGCTCGGCAACCCGTTCGACCTCGACGCGGTGACGGCGTTCTGCGAGCGCCACGGCCTGTGGCTGATCGAGGACTGCTGCGACGCCCTGGGCTCGACCTGGAACGGCCGCTCGGTCGGCACGTTCGGCGACCTGGCGACGCTCTCGTTCTACCCCGCCCACCAGATCACCCTGGGCGAGGGCGGCGCCGTGCTGACGCAGCGGCCGATCCTGAAGAAGCTTGTCGAGTCGTTCCGCGACTGGGGCCGGGACTGCTGGTGCGGCCCCGGCGCCGAGAACACCTGCGGCCTGCGGTTCTCGTCCCAGCACGGCACGCTCCCCCACGGCTCCGACCACAAGTACGTCTACTCGCACATCGGATACAACCTGAAGGCGACCGACATGCAGGCGGCGATCGGCCTCGCCCAGCTCGACCGCCTGCCGGACTTCGTTGCCGCCCGGCGCGCGAACCACGCCTTCCTGCGCGACGTGCTGGCCGAGCACGCCGACGTGTTCGTGCTGCCGGAGGCGACGCCGGGCTCCGAGCCATGCTGGTTCGGGTTCGCGATCACCGTCCGGCCGGACGCCGGCTTCACCCGCCGCGACCTGGTCACCTACCTGCACGCGCGCGGAATCGACTCGCGCCAGCTCTTCGGCGGCAACCTGCTGCGGCAGCCGGCCTACGCCGGCGTCCCCCATCGCGTCGCCGGCGGGCTCGAGACGACCGACCTGATCGCCGAGGGGTCGTTCTGGATCGGCTGCTATCCCGGCGTCGACCGGGCCGCGCTGGAGTACGTCGCCGAGACGTTCGCCGCCTTTCGCCAGGCGGGCTCCGTCGCCCGCGCCGCGTAAGCGGCGGCGGGCATAATGGGCCATCGCCACCGTCGCCCTCCTCGCCAACGACCTGCCGGGGCTGCGCGTCGCCGAGTACCTGCGTGAGCGCGGCGACGAGATCGTCGCCGTCTACCTGCACGCGCCCGAGCGGCGCCGGCTCGGCGAGGAGATCGTCGCCGCGTCCGGGTGCGAGCCTGCCGCCGTGCATGAGGCCGCCGCACTGCGCGACCCGGGGCAGGTCGCGGCCCTGGCGGCGCTCGGCCCGGACTTCATCGTCACGGTCTACTGGGCGCACCTGATCTCGGCCGAGGTGATCGCGGCGGCGCGGCGGGGCACGGTCAACTTCCACCCCGCGCTCCTGCCGGTCAACCGGGGCTGGTATCCGCACGTCCACAGCATCGTCGACGGCTCCCCGACGGGCGTCACCCTGCATGCGGTCGATGCCGGCGCCGACACCGGCCCGATCTGGGCGCAGCGCGAGGTGCCGCTGACGCCGTACGACACGGCCGGGACGATCTACGCCCGGCTCCAGGACGAGATCGTGGCGCTCTTCCGCGAGACGTGGCCGGCGATCGTTGCGGGCGAGCTCGAGCCGGTCCCGCAGGACGACGCCCGCGCCGTCTACCACGACAGGTCAGAGGTGGATGGGCTCGACGAGCTGCGCCTCGACGACGTGATGCGCGTCGGCGACGTCATCGACCGGCTGCGGGCGCGCAGCTTCGGCGCCCGCGGGTTCGCCTGGTACGAGGTCGACGGCGAGCGCGTCTACGCGAACCTGCGCCTCGGCCGCACGTCCTCGATGGAGTAGAGACGGGGACTGTCCCCGCCAAGCGGGGACAGTCCCCAGCGATCTACGCGGCGCGGCGGACGCTCGGAGCGGAGGCGGCCCGGCGGACGGCCTCGCCGATGCGCGCCACCTGGTCGCGGCGCAGGCGCACGCCGCTCGGCAGGTTGATCCCGCGGTCGGCGATCCTCGCCGCCACGGGCGCGGGGACGGCCCGACGCTCGTCCCAGATCGGATACGTGCTGATGAGCGGGAACGTCGGCCGGGTATCGATGCCGCAGTCGGCGAGCGCGGCCCGCATCCCGTCCCGGTCGATGCCGCAGGCCGGGTCGACGAGGATGCTCGTCATCCAGTAGATGCTGCGGGCCCACTCGGTCTCGTGGTTCAGGGTGATGCCGGGCACGCCGGCCAGCTCCTCGGCGTACCAGCCGAAGATCTCGCGCTTGGCCTCGATCAGGTGATCGATCCGCTCGAGCTGGCCGAGGCCGAGGGCCGCGGCGACGTTCGGCATCTTGTACTTGAGGCCGTGGGCATCGATCCAGAAGCCGCGCGAGCGCTCGACGCCGAGATCCCAGGCCTTGTAGGCGCGGGCGTAGACGTCCGGGTCGTTCGTGACGAACATGCCGCCCTCGCCCGTGACGAGCAGCTTCGCGCCCTGGAAGCTGAACGCGCCGGCGGTACCGAGCGCCCCGACCCTGCGGCCGCGGATCTCGGCGCCGATGGCGGGCGCGGCGTCCTCGATCAGCGGCAGCCGGTGGCGATCGGCCACGGCCTGCAGCGCGTCCATGTCGGCCGGGTGGCCGTACAGGTGCACGGGGACGATGGCCTTGGTCCGCTCGGTGATCGCCGCCTCGACCGAGGCGGCGTCGAGGCACCAGCTGCCCGGCTCGACGTCCGCAAAGACGGGTGTCGCGCCGACGTAGGAGACCGCCTTCGCGGTCGCGACCCAGGTCTGCTCGGGCACGATCGCCTCGTCGCCGGGACCGAGGCCGATCGCGAGCATCGCCATGTGCAGCGCGCCCGTGCAGCTCGACGTGGCGATGGCGTGCTCGGCGCCCACGTACTCGGCGAATTCGCGCTCGAACCGGGTGATGTAGCCGCTCCAGCGCGAGTTCCAGCCGTGCCGGGCGGCGTCGGTCGTGTACGCCACCTCGCGGGGAGAGATCGAGGGGCCGGCGGTCAGGATCGGCTGGTCGGTGTCGGCCCGCTCCGGCTTCCATTGCATGGCGAGCGAGCCGTCGTCCGCGCGGCCGGCGCTGCGGAACCCGGCCCGCTCGAAGAACCGGATCGCGTGCAGGTTCTCGGGCACGCGCAGGTGGAACCGCGCCGGCCGGAAGCAGTCCTCGGCCCACCCGAGCAGGCCAGCGACGGCGGCGCTCATGAGGCCGGGCTGGACGGTCTTCTCGCCGCGGACGACGTCGGTCACCTCGAGGGCGAGGTCGTCGCCGGCCGCCAGGCCGACGTGGCCGACCGTGTGGCCAAAGCGGTCGAGGACGAGGAAGATGATCCGGCCCGCATCGTCGAGGACGTCGGCCCGCAGCCAGGTCGCCGCCCATTCGGGCGTGACCGGGCTCCGGCCCGGAAAGGCGAAGGAGTTCTCGCGCCGCCACTGCCCGAGCCGGCCGAGCAGGCGCTCATCGGCCACATGCAGCTCGCAGGCGGGGAGCAGCATCCCGGCGCCCTCGGCGAGGGGCACTGCACGGGCGGTCAGCTCCTCGATGGTCGCGGCGGCCTTCATGAAGGCGAGCTCGTCCCGGACGGCCGCACGGTGCGTCTCGAGCCTGCGGGTCACGTCGTCGTCCACGTCGGGCTCCTCTCGAGCAGGCCGCGGGCGGTGTCCGCGACGGCGGGGCCAGAGAGCCCGTAGCGGTCGACCAGGTAGTCGCGCGAGCCGACCGCATGGGCGAAGGTGTCGGGCAGGCCGACGCGGCGAAGGACGGCGCCAACGCCGGCCTCGGCCAGCACCTCGGCCGCGGCCGAGCCGAAGCCGGCGACGACGGAGTGCTCCTCGACCGTCACGACGGCGCCCGTCCGGGAAGCGGCGGCGATCAGGGCATCGGCGTCGAAGGGCTTCACGGTGCCGAAGTGGAGCAGGGTCGCCTCGATCCCGTCGGCGGCGAGCAGATCGGCGGCCGCCGTCGCCTCGCGCAGGGCGGTGCCCGTGCAGGCGATGGTGACGTCGCAGCCACGGCGAAGCTCGATCGCCTGCCCGATCCGAAAGCCGGCGTCAGCCGGCAGCAGCGCCGGTTCCCCGTTCTTCCCCAGGCGCAGGTAGACGGGGCCCTCGTGGGCCCAGGCGGCGCGGGCGGCCCGCCCGGCCTCGGCGGGGTCGCCGGGGGCGAGGACGGTCATACCCGGCAGCACGCGGGTGAGGGCGAGATCGTCGATGGCGTGATGGGTCGGCCCCAGGGTGCCGTAGGAGACGCCGCTGCCGACGCCGACGAGCTTCACGTTCGCGGCGGCGCAGGCGACGTCGACGCGCACCTGGTCGTGCGCCCGCGACGTCACGAACGGGGCGATCGAGTAGGCGAAGGGCACCTTGCCGGCGTACGCCAGGCCCGCGGCGACGCCCACCAGCGTCTGCTCGGCGATGCCGACGTTCAGGGAGCGGCCCGGGGCGACCGCCTCGAACGGCTCGAACAGGCCCACGCCGAGGTCGCCCGTCAGCGCCCACACCCGCTCGTCGGCGGCGCCGAGGTCGGCCAGCGCGCGGAAGAACGCGTCCCTCACGCCGCCTCCTCGAGCCCGTCGAGGCCGGCGAAGAGGACGTCGCGCTCGTGGGGGCGGAAGGAGCGGTAGTGCGACATGAACTCACCCTCGAGGGCCGGGACCCCGTAGCCCTTGACGGTGCGGGCAACGATCGCGACCGGGCGCCGCGCCGGCGCGCCGAGGGCGCACGCGAGGGCGGCGTGGTGGTGGCCGTCGACCTCGGACACGATCCAGCCGAAGGCGCGGAACTTCTCGCCCAGCGGCTCGAGCGAGAGCACGTCGCCCACCCGGCCGAGGCCCTGGAAGCCGTTCGCGTCGACGATCAGGCGCAGCCCCGGGGGGGCCAGGTGGCCGGCCAGCGCGACGGCCTCCCAGACGGAGCCCTCGTCGAGCTCGCCGTCGCCGACGAGGCAGAAGGTGCGCGTGTCGCGGCCGTCGGCGCGATCGGCGAGCGCGCGGCCGAGGGCGACGGCGACGCCGTGGCCGAGGGAGCCGGCCGTCAGCTCGACGCCGGCGACGTGGCGCTCGGGGTGGCCCGCGAGCGTGCCGCCGTCGCGGCAGTAGCCGGCGATGACCTCGGCCTCGTCCAGGACGCCCGCGCGGGCAAGCACCGCATAGAGGGCCGACGCGGCGTGGCCCTTGCTGAGCAGGAAGCGGTCGCCGGCCTCGGCGCGCAGCGCGCGCTGGTAGAGGACGGTGAGGATGTCGACGATCGAGAGCGAGCTGCCGATGTGGCAGCTCCCGGACGCCAGCGCCGCCTCGAGCACGATCCGGCGGGCCGCATCGGCCTCGCGCCGCAGCTCGGCGCTCACGCCGCCTCCCCGAGATCGGCACGGCGGCGCAGCGGGGACGGCGCGACGGCGAGGCGGCGGTCGTCCCAGACGCGCCAGGGCGCGCGGCCGCCGTCCCACAGCGCGCGCAGGAGCTCCACGTCGCGGACGGTGTCGGCGCACTGCCAGAAGCCGTCGTGCTGGTAGACCATCAGCTCGCCGTCACGGGCGAGGCCCTCGAGCGGGGCGCGCTCGAGCACGCACGACGAGTCGAACGAGAGCCGCTCGAGCACCCGCCGGTCGAAGACGAAGAACCCGCCGGAGACGAGCGTCGATCCGGCCGGCTTCTCGGCGAAGTGATCCACGCGGGCCCGGTCGTGGACGAGCTCGCCGAACCGCGACGGCGGGTGCACCCCGGTCAGCGTGGCGAGCCGTCCGTGCGACCGGTGAAAGTCGATGAGGGCGGCGACGTCGACGTCGGCCAGGCCGTCGCCGTACGTGCACAGGAACAGGTCTCCGGAGAGGTGGTGGGCGACGCGCTTCACCCGCGCGCCGGTCATCGCGTCGTCGCCGGTGTCGACGAGCGTGACGTTCCAGTCCTCGCTCTCGGACGAGTGGTAGCGGACGTCGCCGCTGCGCAGGTTCACGCTCACGTCCGCCGCCAGGTTGCGGTACTCGAGGAAGTACTGCTTGATCATCGAGCCGCGGTAGCCCAGGCAGCAGACGAAGTCGGTCAGGCCGGCGGCCGCGTAGATCTTCATGATGTGCCAGAGCAGCGGGCGGCCGCCGACCTCGACCATCGGCTTGGGCCGGTATTCCGTCTCTTCACGCATCCGCGTGCCCTGGCCACCGCACAGGATGACGACCTTGGCGTCGGAGAAGGGGGGCATTCTGGGGCCTCAATCGACGCCGCCGCGGCGAACCTTTAGCCGTACGCGCACCCGCGGTGGACCTCGCTCAAGTTCCCGCGGTGTACCGCCGATGGGGCATCGCATGCAGGCCTCCCCCCGCCGCGCGCCCGCAACCCCGAATCCGTTCTGGTCAGACCGCCCCGTGCTCGTCACGGGCGCGACCGGCCTGCTCGGCTCCTGGCTCTGCGAGGCGCTCGTCTCGCGGGGCGCGCATGTGGTCGCGCTCGTGCGCGACCTCGTGCCGGAGAGCCTCTTCCACACCGGCGCCGCGGGGAGCCGGTGCACGACCGTTTTCGGCGACCTGCGCGACGGGCGCCTGGTCGAGCGGGCCCTGGCCGAGTACGAGATCGACGCCGTTTTCCACCTGGGCGCGCAGACGATCGTCGAGCACGCGCTGCGCGATCCCGGGAACACGATGCGCTCGAACATCGAGGGCACCTGGGAGGTGCTGGACGCCTGCCGGCGCAGCGGCCGCCCGACGCGCATCGTGGTCGCCTCCTCCGACAAGGCCTACGGCACCCAGCCGGACCTCCCCTACCAGGAGCACCACCCCCTGGCCGGCCGCCACCCCTACGACGTCTCCAAGAGCTGCACCGACCTGATCGCCCAGAGCTACGCCTACACGTACGACCTGCCGATCGTGGTCACCCGCTGCGGCAACCTCTACGGCGGCGGCGACCTGAACTGGAGCCGGCTCGTGCCCGGCACGATCCGCTCGGCGCTCCAGGGCCGGCGGCCGGTGCTGCGCAGCGACGGGACGCTCATCCGCGACTACCTCTACGTCGAGGACGCGGCCGAGGCCTACATCGGCCTGGCCGAGCGCGCCGACGAGCCGGGCATCTCCGGCGAGGCCTGGAACTACTCCAACGAGCTGCAGCTGACCGCCGCCGACATGACCCGGTGCGTGCTCGCCGCCTGCGGCCGCGCCGACCTCGAGCTGGACATCCGCGGCGAGGCGGTGCACGAGATCGCCCACCAGTACCTGTCAGCCGCGAAGGCACGGGATCGGCTGGGCTGGGCGCCGGCCCACGGCCTCGACGAGGGCCTGCGCCGCACCGTCGCCTGGTACCGCCGCCACCTGACGGGCGAGATCGGCCTCGCCGCATGACGCGCCCCCTGCTCGCGATCTGCATCCCGACCTACAACCGGTCCGAGCCGCTCGGGCGCCTCCTCGACCGGCTGCACGCCGAGCTCGGCGGCGCCACCGACGTCGTCGTCCTGGTCGCCGACAACGCCTCGCCGGACGGCACGCCGGAGCTGCTCGCCGGCGCGGCCGAGCGGATGCCGTCCCTGCAGGTGCACCGCCAGCCCGAGAACCTGGGCGCGCTTCGGAACACCCGCTGGCTGGTCGCAAACGCGCCCGACTGCGAGTACCTGTGGATGTTCGGCGACGACGACGAGCCCGAGCCGGGCGCCGTTGCGTACGCGTGCGAGCTGCTGCGCGCCCACCGGCCGGCCTGGCTGCATCTCCCCCACCGCTTCGTGCACCCGGACGGGAGCATCAAGGCGGAGTCGCGCCTGCCCGCCGCGCCCGAGGTCTACGCCGATCCCGGCCGCATGTACCTGGAGCAGACGCACTGGCTCACGTTCCTCTCGGCCTCGATCGTCCGCCGCGACGACCTGCGCAGGGTCGAGGCGGTCTCGTCGACCGACAACCTCTACTTCCCGCTGATCTGGTCCTTCCGGGCGTCGCTCGACGGGCCCTGCGTCGTCGCCGACCGGCTGCTCGTGACGGCCTCCGCCGACGTCTCCTGGGGCGACCGCATGGCCGAGGTGATGACCCGCCACTTCATCGGCCTCTACGACGAGGCGATCGGGCGCCTCGCGAGCGCCGAGGAGTTCGGCCGGAGCCTGGACTCGCACTACACCCGGGACCACTACTGGTGCTGGAAGGAGGCGGGCGCCGACTACCTGATCGAGACCGTGCGCCGCTTCCCGCACAGCCGCGTGCTGCGCCGCTACCTGTGGACGCTCGGCCGCGAGCTGCGCGACTCGCGTTGCATCTCCGAGGTGCGCGCGGCATCTGCCGCCGCCGGCGACGACGCCACCGCCCGGGCGCTGGTCGCCGAAGGCGAGGCCGCCTTCGGGGCAGGCGATGCGGCCGCTGCGGCGGAGCTCTTCACCCGGGCGCTCGAGGAGTCGCCTGCCTTCGCCGAGGCCTGGAACGACCTCGCCGTCGCCCTGCATGCCATGGGCTCGCCGCAGGCGCGCGTTGCCGTCGCGACCGCCGTCGAGCTCGATCCGACCGACGAGAACGCCTGGCAGAACCACGTCGCAATCACGGGGGCCGCCGCGTGAACGCGGCCATCCTGCTCGTCGCCCGGGACAACCCGGTCGCCCTGTGGGCGCAGATCGAGGCGCTCGTTGCCTGCGACCTGGCCGACGACGTCGAGGTGGTCGTCGTCGACGACGCGTCCGGCCCCGAGGTGCAGGCGCTGCTCGCCCGGCTCCAGGGCGACGTCACGATCCACCGAAGCGACCGTCCGGTCGGCCGCCGCGCCGCCCTCACCGGGGCCGCCCAGGCCGCGACGGCCGATGTCTGCATCGCGCTCGGGAGCACCGCCCGGCCGCTGCCCGGCTTCGTCGAGCCGCTCGTCGCGGCCGTCCGCGCAGGCGCTGTACTGGCCGCGCCGGTGCTCGAGACCGGCGCCGGCGACGTGCACGGCTACCGCGCCGCCGCCGACGGAAGCCTCTGGCCCGTCGCCGCTCCAGACGGGCCAGTCGACGCGCTCGGCGGCGACTGCCTGGCCGCGCCCAGGAGCTGGTGGATCGATCGCCAGCCCCTGTTCGGCGTGCGCGAGGGCCACCACGAGCTCCTCATCGCCGCGGCGGCCGGCGGCCGCCTGGCCGTCGTGGCCAATGCGCGCGTCCGCCGCGTCTCCTGCGGGCCGGCCGCGACCGTGATCCTGTGCACGCGCGACCGCCCGGACGAGGTCGCGGAGTGCGTGCGGGCGTGTGTCGGGCACGGCGTCGTGGCCGACGGCGGCGAGATCGTCGTCGTCGACAACGGCGTCACCCCGCTCGAGGTCGACCTCGGCCCCGGCGTGCGCGTCGTCCGCGAGCCGATCGCCGGGCTCTCGCGGGCCCGAAACGCCGGCGCCCGCGTGGCGACGAACGACCTGCTCGTCTACCTGGACGACGACGCCCGCCCCGCCCCCGGCTGGATCGAGAGCCTGCGCGACGCCTTCTGCGACCCGCGCGTCGCCATCGCCGGCGGCCCGATCTACCCGCTCTGGCCCGCCGAGCGCCCGGCCGGCTGGCCGGCCGCGGGGCTCGAGTCGTTCTTCGGCGGCCTCTCTCTGGGCGACGCCGACTTCGAGTTCACCGGCCGCGCCGAGGTGTACGGCGGCAACTGGGGCGTGCGCCGCGCGATCCTGGACGCCGTCGGCGGGTTCGACGTGCAGTTCGGCGCCGGCGAGGGCGGGAGCCTCGGCGGCGAGGAGTTCATGGCCGCGACCCACGTCCACCGGCTCGGGCTCGGCGCCGGCCGCTACGTGACGGCCGCGGGCGTCGGGCACCGCATCGAGGCGGACAAGGTCGACGAGGGCTACATGGCCCTGCGCGCGTTCCGAAACGGCGTCGAGACGGTGCGCTACGGGCAGTCGGCGGAGGCCGCGCCACTTGGCGCCGACAGCATGTGCCATTTGGCGTCCGTCACCGCCGCCGAGCTCGCCGCCATCTCCGCCGCCGACGCCCCGCTCGAGGCCCGGATCCGCCAGGCTGTCGACCTGGGCATGCGCGCCGCCCGCGAGGCGCCGGGGTCGGATCTCGCCCGCGGCAGGGTGACGCCGCCCGCGCGACGGGTGCCGCGGCCGTCCGGCCCTCCCGGCGACCGCGAGTCGGTGCTCTTCTTCTACCCCGACATGCCCGAGCCGAGCCGCAGCGCCGGCCACACCCGCGCGTCCGAGATCGCCTTCGCCCTGCGCCGCCTGGGCTATCGCACGACGCTCGCCTGCGAGACGTCCGCCGGCTACGAGGCCGCCGCCGACCGGTTCGCGGGCAGCGGCATCGAGGTGGCCGCGACCGACCGCGGCGACGACCTCGACGCGCTCCTGCGGCGGGGGTTCGACGCCGCGATCGTCTCGTTCCACACCCTGGCCGCCAGGGCCGTCCCCGTCGTGCGCGCCGTGTCGCCCCGCACCCGGATCGCCGTCGACTCCGTCGACGTGCACTTCGTGCGCATGCGCCGCGCCGCCGAGCTGGCCGGCGACCAGATCGCCGCCGCCCGGGCCGACCACGGCCGGGCGCAGGAGCTCGCCGTCTACGCCGCCGCCGACGCCGTCCTGGCCGTGACCGAGGACGAGCGGGCGCTGCTCGCGGGCCTCCTCCCGGGCGCCGACGTACAGGTGCTCGGGAACGTGCACCGGGTCGCCGAGACCGTCGCGCCGCTGGCCGGCCGGCTGGGGTCGCTCTTCGTCGGCAGCTACGGCCACGCCCCCAACGCCGACGCGGTCCGGTGGCTCTGCTCCGACGTCATGCCCCTCCTCCACGCCGCCGGCCATGCCAACCCGGTCGTCGTCGCCGGCGCGAACATGCCCGACGACCTGGCCGCGCTCGCTGCCGATTCCGGCGCCCAGCCGCGCGGGTTCCTGCCGTCGATGGAGACCGAGCTGGCCGCCCGCCGCATCTCGATCGCGCCGCTGCGCTTCGGCGCCGGCCTGAAGGGGAAGGTGGGAGAGTCGCTCGCCGCGGGCGTCCCGGTCGTCGGCACGACGATCGCGGCCGAGGGCTTCGACCGGCCCGAGCGCGGGATGCTGATCGCCGACACCGCCGCGGAGTTCGCCGAGGCGATCATGCGCCTCGAGGCCGACGACGAGCTGTGGGCGCGGCTCTCGGCCGGCGGGCGCGAGCTCGTGTCCGAGACGCTCGGCCTCGCCGCCTGCGAGGCGGCGCTCGAGCGCATCCTGGGGAGGCTGCTCGTCCGGAGGGCCGCGTGAGCGCCCCCCGCGTGACGTTCGCCATCGCCGCCTACAACGGCGAGCGCTACCTGGCCGAGGCGATCGAGAGCTGCCTGGCCCAGGACTACGCCGACTTCGAGCTCCTGATCGTCGACGACGCCTCGGCCGACTCGACGCCCGCGGTGATCGCCCGCTACGCCGCCGACCCGCGCGTCCGGGTGGTCACCCACCCCGAAAACCGTGGCATCGCCGCGGCGTACAACTCGATCGTCGAGCACGCCCGCGGCGAGCTGATCGCACGGCTCGGCCACGACGACATCGCCTTCCCCGACCGCCTCAGCCGCCAGGTGGCCGTCTTCGACGCGCATCCCGACACCGCCATCGTGCACGGCGACGCGGTCACGATCGACGCCTCCGGCAAGGTCGTCGGCGAATGGCGCTCCGCCGAGTTCGACCGCGAAGGCATGGTGCAGATGCTCGTGCGCCGCCACAACTACCTCGTCGACCCGACCACGATGATCCACCGCCGTGTGTACGCCGAGGTGGGCGGCTACGACGCCGGCTACCCGATGTGCAACGACTTCGACCTGTGGCTGCGCGCGGCGCCGCGCTTCCGCTTCCGCCACGTCGGCACCGGCCCGCTCATCCGCTACCGCCGCCACGGCGGCAACTTCTCGGACGAGTCCGCCCGCGCCCGCGAGGTCGACGAGGTCTCGCGCGCCCTGGAGGCCGCCATCGCGCGCGAGGACTGGCGCGTGCTCGCCCCCGAGGCGGCCACCGCGGAGGGGGCGCTGGTGCTGCTCGCCGACGCGCTCGAGCGAGCGGGCGCTGCCTTTGCCCGAGCTCGCCGGCCGCCTGCGCGACCGCGGCCTTGGGAATCGGCCCCGGATCGTCATGACCTCCTTCGGCTACAACGACTCGGGCGGCGGCACGATCGTGCCCCGGCAGCGTGTCGCAGGAGCTGGCCCGGCGCGGGTACGACGTGACGGTCTTCCACGCCGCCGTCGGCCGCGTCGAGCCGGCCGAGCCCTACCAGGTGCGCGAGTGGTGGCAGGACGGCGTCCGCCTCGTCGGCGTCTTCAACCGCCCCCACGGCCTGATGGACCTCGGGCACCCCGACCGCGAGGTCGACGACCCGCCGATCACGCGCGCGTTCGCCGACCTGCTCGACCGCGTCCGGCCCGGACGCCGTCCACTTCCACAACCTGCACAACCTGGGCGCGGCGCTGATCGACGAGGCCGCCGTGCGCGGGATCCGATCGCTCTTCACGACGCACAACTACTGGCTCGCCTGCCCGCGCGGCTACCTCTTCACCGAGACGCTCGACCTGTGCCACGGCCCGGGCGACCGCGGCGGCGACTGCGCCGCGTGCGTCGGCAGCCTGGACGCCGACGGCTACCGCCGCCGGCTGAGCGAGATCCGGGGCCGCTTCAGCCGGGGCGTGGACGTCTGCCTGGCCGTGTCGGAGGCGATGCGGGCGACGCTCGTCGGCGCCGGCTTCCCGGCCGACGCGATCGACGTCGTGCCCCAGGCGATGCCCGAGGATGAGGCCATCTGGGACGCACTCGGCCGCGACCGCAAGCCCGGTCGGGTCGGGGAGGAGCTCGTGGTCGGGTTCTTCGGCTCCGCGCTGCCGCAGAAGGGCCCGAGCCTCCTGATCGACGCCGCCCAGCGCACCGAGGCGCACATTCGCGTCCGCATCCACGGCGAGGTGCCGGAGCGGTTCGCCGCCGAGCTGCGCGCTCGCGACACCCGCGGCGTGGTCGAGATCTGCGGCGGCGTTCGGGCACGACGACCTGCCGGAGCTGCTCGCCGGCGTCGACGTCGCGGTGATCCCGTCCGTCTGGTGGGACTGCGCCCCGCTCATGGTGTCGGAGTGCCTCGCCGGCCGCGTGCCGGTAGCTGGCCGCCCGGATGGGCGGCATCCCCGACTTCGTCGCCGACGGGGTGAACGGCCTGCTCTTCGACGGCCGCGACGGCGCCGACCTGGCCCGCCAGCTCGACCGGCTCGCGCGCGAGCCGGGGCTGCTCGAGCGGCTCCAGGAGGGCATCGCCGCCGCCGCGTTCCTTCGCGGCCCACGTCGACGAGCTCGAGGCCTACTACCGCGGCGAGCGACCGCGCCGCGACCACTCCGGCGTCGCCCCGGTCAGCGTCCGCTGGCAGGGCGATCACGGCTCGACCCAGAGCCTCGCCGGCGTGAACCGCAACGTGTGCGACCTGCTCGAGGGCGCCGACGGGATCGCGCTCGAGCGCGTGTCCCGCACCGGCCAGGGCGGCGGCCCGGCGCTGCCGCTGCCGGCCCAGGTCGAGGTGCGCCACCAGTTCCCGCCCGACCTGCGTCCGGCCGCATCCGGACGGCTGGCGGTCATCCAGCCCTGGGAGTTCGGGGCCGCACCGGTCGAGTGGGTCGAGGGCATCAACGCGAACGTCGACGAGCTGTGGGTGCCGAGCGCGCACGTCCGCGACGTCTACATCGCCTCCGGCGTCGAGGCCGACCGGGTCGCGGTCGTCCCCAACGGGGTCGACCTGGAGATGTTCTCGCCCGAGGGGCCGCGCATGGAGCTCGACGCCCCGGGCCTGCGCCTGCTCTTCGTCGGCGGGCTGATCGACCGCAAGGGCCCGGACGTGCTGATCTCGGCATTCCTCGAAGTGTTCGCCGGCCGCGACGACGTCACGCTCGTCGTCAAGGACTTCGGCGCCGACGGCATCTACCCCATGTCGGACCGCAGCCGCCTGCGCGACTACGCCGAGTCCGGCCAGAGCCCCCGCATCGTCTACCTGCACCGCGACATGTCGACCGAGGAGGTCGCGTCGCTCTACCGGGCCTGCGACGTCCTCGTCCACCCCTACCGCGGCGAGGGGTTCGCGATGCCGGTCCTCGAGGCGATGGCGTGCGGGCTGCCGGTCATGGTGACCTCGGGCGGCCCGACCGACGAGTTCTGCCCCGACGACGCCTGCTGGCGGATCCCGGCCGAGCGGCGCGAGTACGACGAGGACCGGGCCGGGAAGTGGGTCACCGCCGGCCGGCCGTGGATGCTCGAGCCCGACCCCGGGCATCTGCGCGAGCTGCTCGTCACGGCGGTCGCCGACGCGGAGGGCCGGCGCTCACGCGGTCAGGCCGGGCGCGCGGCGGCGACGCGGCTCTCGTGGGCGGCCGTGGCGGAGTCCTACCGGGAGCGGATCGCCGCGCTGGCCGCGCGGCCGCCGCTGCACGCCGCGCCCGACCCGGCGCCGCTGGAGCTCGACCCGGCCCGCATCCGGCTGCTGGCGACGCCCGCCTGGCGCGGGAACGACCGCCTCGGCGACCTGCTCGCCGCCTGGGTCGGCGGGGTGCGTCCGGGCACGGGCGCGTGCCTCTTCCTGCTCGCCGATCCGCGCAGCGCGCCGGACGAGGAGGCCTGCACCCAGCGCGTCCTCGCCGCCGCGGCGGGGGCCGGCGTGAGCCTGGACGACTGCGCCGACATCGTCATCCTCACCCACTCCCTGGCCGGCGCCGACGGCCCCCGGCTGCATGCGGGCGTCGACGGCTACGTGCCTCTGCACGACGGCTGCGCCGGCCACGAGCGACTCGCCCGCGCCGCAGGCCGGCCGGTGCTCGCGCCCGACGCCGTCCGTCCTGGCCGCCTGGGCGGCGACCGGCGCCCGCCTCGCTGCGTAGGTCACAACTTCGCCACGAAAGTGCGGCGGCCGACGTTCGGGGTCAGACCGCCCGATTGTCAGCTAGCCGCGGCGGCGGCCGGTGACGGCCAGGCTGGCTGCGCCGACCACCATCACGACCGCGGCCGCCCACTCGATCCGGGCGCGCAGCGGATGCACCTTGTGCGTCTGGCCGACCAGGCAGACGCCCACCTTGGGGCAGCGGGTCGGCGCCGTCTGGTTCCACGTGTAGGCGCCGAGCACGGCCAGCGCCACCGCTGCGATCGCGGCGAGGAGGACCGCCCGGTTGCGGAGCCGTTCCCGCATCGCAGAAGCGTACCGGGAGGGGTTACCGGATCAGCGGTGCGCCGCGTGCCCGCGGTCGTGCAGCATGCCCAGCATGCCCACGAACACGAGGGCGGCCGCGAGCATCCCGGTCCCGACCAGGATCGCCGCCCGCTCGGACGCGACGCCGACCAGCCAGAAGTAGAGCGTGCTCGAGAAGCCGGCCACCAGCACCGCGGTGCCGCCCAGGATCGCCATGGTGCGCGCGAGCGCGAACGCCTCGTCTCCCGGCATGAGCGCCGACGCCGACATCTGCACGCCGAGCGCGGCGGCGATGATGCACCCCATGCACGCAAGGAGCGCGGTCGCCGCGGCCCACTGGGCCAGGTGCTGCAGCAGGTAGACCCCCACGGGCGCAACTCTACCTTCCGGCCGGCGCCCTGTCTCCGGGGCGGGCGAAACACCCCTCGCGCCGGGCCGTAACCCACCCGTTTGGGGGGTCAGGGGCCGGCTGCCCGCCCGGCCCGGTAGCCCGCCGAGTAGCCGTGCTCGTAGCTCTTCTTGCGCAGCGAATCGACCCGCGAGCGGGCGGCTCCGGCCCGGCCGGCGCGCTCGCTGCCCGCGGCCAGGCCGCGGACGTACGCCTGGCCCTCGAGCTGGCGCACGACGGCCGGCGAGTAGCGCGTCCCCGTCGCATGCCCGGCCGACCATGCCGCGACGCCGACCACCGTCGCAAGCCCCGCGGACAGGCTCAGCCACAGGATGACGCCCGCCACCGAAAGGCGCGCGATCGACTCGGAGATGTGCAGGGATCCGTACACGGCGAACTCCCTCCTTCGGCCGGTGGCGGCCGGATTCCTGCAAATGCCTCAGCCGTGGAGCTCGGCCAGCGCGGCGTCGAGCCGGGCCAGCGACTCGTCCCGCCCCACCAGCTCGAGGCTCTCGTACAGCCCCGGCGAGACGGTGCTCCCGGTGAGCGCGACGCGCACCGGCATGAAGAGCACCCGCGGCTTCACACCCTCCCGCTCGCAGGCGGCGTGGAGGGCCGCCTCGAGGCCGTCGGCGCGCCACGGATCGACCCCCGCGAGCGCGTCTCGCGCAGCCCGAAGCGAGGCCGGCGCGCGCTCGTCCTTGCCCACCCGCTCCCACGAGGCGGGGTCGCGCTCGGGCGGCCCGAACAGGAACCCGGCCAGCCGCGGGAACTGGCCCAGGACGCGCATCTTCTCCTGCACCAGCGGCGCCGCCTGTGCGATCCGCTGGGGCTGGGACGCGAGCGGCGAGGATGCCGCCACGAGGTAGCGCTGCAGCTCCTCGGCGAACCGGTCGGCGGGCAGCGCGCGCAGGTGCTCGCCGTTCAGCCACTCGAGCTTCTCGGGGTCGAACACCCCGGGGCTGCGGGTGACCCGCTCCAGCGTGAACCGCTCCACCAGCTCGGCGCGCGTCATGAAGTTGGTGTGGTCGTCGAAGCTCCAGCCGACGAGCGCCAGGTAGTTCACGAGCGCGTCGGCGATCACGCCGGCGTCGCGGAACTCCTCGACGGAGATGGCGCCGTGGCGCTTCGAGAGCTTGCGCTTGTCCGGCCCGAGCACCATCGGCAGGTGAGCGAAGGTCGGCTCGGGGGCGCCGAGCGCCCGGTAGAGCGCGAGCTGGCGCGGGGTCGACGGCAGCAGATCCTCGCCGCGGATGACGTGGGTGACGCCCATCGCGATGTCGTCGAACGGGTTCGCGAACTGGTAGGTCGGCGAGCCGTCGGAGCGCAGGATCACGTGGTCGCCCTGGAGCGCGTTGTCCCATTCGACGGTGCCGTGGACGACGTCCTCGATGACGGTCGTGCCCGTCTGGGGTACCGCCAGCCGTACGACCGCCGGCCGCCCCTCGGCCGCGAGCGCCTCGAGCTCGGACGCCGGCCGGTTGCGGCAGCGGCCGCTGTAGATCAGCGGACGGCCGTCGGCCTGGCGCCGCGCCCGTTCCTCGGCCAGCTCGGCCTCGGTGCAGTAGCAGCGGTAGGCCGCCCCCTTCGCGATCAGATCCTCGATCGCCTCCTGATAG
The DNA here is from genome assembly GCA_963746115.1 of uncultured Actinomycetes bacterium. Taxonomy (GTDB): domain Bacteria; phylum Actinomycetota; class Thermoleophilia; order Gaiellales; family JAICJC01; genus JAICJC01. The sequence goes on from CAVVAA010000001.1 coordinate 589,609, forward strand.
AGGCCGTAGCGCTGCGTCTGCCGGTAGGGGCCGTCGTCCCAGTCGATCCCGAGCCAGCGCAGCACCGCTTCGGCGTGCTCCACGGCGGCCTCGGTCGAGCGGGCGACGTCCGTGTCCTCGAACCGCAGCACGACCCGGCCGCCGCGGCCGCGGGCGAACAGCCAGTTGAAGAGCATCGTCCGCACGGTGCCCACGTGGAAGAGCCCGGTTGGGCTGGGCGGCATGCGGACGCAGACGGGGCGGGACACGGCCGGTCAGTCTAGATGCATGTCCGCGCACCGCACCGCCGACTACGATCGGCCGATGCAGTACGGGGCTCACCTCGGCGTCGCCGGCGGCGCGTACAAGGCGCTCGACCGCGCCCGCGCGATCGGCGCGACGTCGCTGCAGATCTTCACCCAGAGCCCGCGCATGTGGCGCCACCCCGTCGTCGACCCCGACGCCGCCGAACGCTTCCGGGCGGGGCGCAAGCCGGCGAAGGTGAAGACGGTGGTCTGCCACGCGACGTACCTGATCAACCTGGGAGCGTCCGACCCCGAGCTGTACGAGAAGTCCGTCGGGGCGCTTCACAACACGATGCGGGCGGCGCAGGCGATCGAGGCTGACGGCGTCGTCTTCCACCTCGGCAGCCATCTCGGCCGCGGCCTCGACGCCGTCATGCCGCAGGTGGCCGACGCGCTCACCGCCGTCCTCGCCGACGTCGACCCGGGATCGCCGACACAGCTCGTCATCGAGAACTCGGCCGGCGCGGGCGGAACGATGGGCGTCGGCCTGGACGAGATCGAGCAGGTCATCGACGCCATCGGCCGGCCCGAGCGCGTGGCCGTGTGCCTGGACACCTGCCACCTGTGGGCGTCCGGCGTCGACATCACCGACCCCGGGCGGGTCGACGCGCTCATGGCCGAGGTCGACGAGCGCTTCGGGATGGAGCGGCTCTCGTGCCTGCACGTGAACGACGCCGCGGTCGACCTCGGCTCCCAGCGCGACCGCCACGCCGAGGTGGGCAAGGGCGTCATCGGCCGCGAACTGGCGGTGATGCTCGGCCACCCCGCCCTGCAGGACATCGCGGCGATCATGGAGACCCCCGGCGAGGACGAGGAGAAGCCGTACGCGCGCGGCATCCGGGCGCTGCGGCGCTACCACCGCGCCGGGGTGAAGCGACGCGCGGCCGAGCGGACCGGTGCTTGACATCGGCGCGGCCAGCCCGCTCCCGCCCTCCGAGCTCGAGTTCCGGGCCACGCGCAGCGGCGGGCCCGGCGGCCAGCATGTGAACACGAGCTCGACCCGGGTCGAGCTGGTGTTCGACCTCGCCGGCAGCCCCACCCTCACCGACTCGGAGCGGGCGCTCGCGCGCCGCCGCCTCGGCTCGCGGCTCGACGCCGAGGGCCGGCTGCGCGTCGTCGCGCAGGACGAGCGCAGCCAGTACCGCAACCGCCGCCTCGCCACGGAGCGCTTCTGCGCGCTCATGCGCGACGCGCTGGCGCCGCCACCGCCCCCGCGCCGGCCCAGCCGGCCCACGAAGGCGGCCACCCAGGAGCGGCTCGACCGCAAGCGCCGCGACGCCGCCCGCAAGCGCCTGCGGCGCCCGCCCGCCGACGCCGACGACCGCGCGGAGGCCGCCCGTGCGGCTTGAGGGCAGGACGGCTCTCGTGACCGGCGGCGGCAGCGGGATCGGCGCCGCGATCGTGCGCCGGTTCGCCGCGGAGGGCGCGACCGTGTGGGCGATGGGCCGGCGGCCGGAGCTGCTCGAGGCGAGTGGCGGCCGCCCGATCGCCGGCGACGCCGCCGACCCCGACGACCGCCGCCGGGCGCTCGAGGCGACCGGGCCCCTGGACGTGCTCGTGAACAACGCCGGCCTGGGCGACGCGGGCTGGGACGCGACCCTCGCGGTCAACCTCACCGCCGCCCATCGCCTGGCCGAGCTGGCCGCCGACGGCCTCGCCGAGCGCCGGGGGGCGATCGTGAACGTCGCCTCCGTGGCCGCCCTCGTCGCCGGGCCGGGCGAGCCGCAGTACGCCGTCTCGAAGGCGGCGCTCGTGATGCTGACGAAGTCGCTCGCGGTGACGCTCGGGCCCCGCGGCGTGCGCGCGAACGCGATCTGCCCGGGATGGGTGCGGACGCCGATGGCCGACACCGAGATGGCCGCGCTCGGGTCGGACACCGAGGCGGCCTACCGCGAGGTCACGCGCCACGTCCCGCTGGGGCGCCCGGCGCAGCCGGACGAGGTCGCCGCCGCCGCCCTGTTCCTGGCCTCAGCCGAGGCGTCCTACGTCTCGGGCGCCGTGCTCACCGTCGACGGCGGCATGACCGCGGTGGACGTGGGCAGCCTCGCCTTCGGCGGATAACCGGGGTCAGACCCCGGGTATCTAGTCGCCGCGGATGACGCGGAAGCTCGGCCGGTCGGGCAGCTCGTGGAACTCGGGGTTGATGCAGCCCATCGGATCTTCCCGGTTCTCATAGGCCCGCTCGACGTCGGCCGGGCAGATCGGCAGCGGCTCGCGCACCGCCCGCACCGACCCGAAGCCGTTGCGGCGCCGGCGGGCGCGCTCGAGCACCTCGAGGTCGATATCGGCGGCGAAGATCTCCTGCGTGCAGCCGACATACGTGCGCCCGAAGGCGTCGTAGGCGTAGAGGAAGGGACACTGCTGATCGAGGCAGCGGGAGGGGTGCACGACCTTCTGGCACACCACCCCGCAGCGCCGGCACTCCACGTCGGACGATCGCGGAGCGACGGGCAGCGGTTGACGAATACGGCCCATCGTCAGATCTTACCGGCGGATCCGGATTCGACAATCCCCTCCACAATCTGCAGCACGTGCAGGGTTTCTGTGCAGGTCGTCACAGCCCTCCCACCAGCTTCTGGATCGTGCCGGTACCAGGCCGCAAGGCACGTGCGCATGCCCGCATCGGCCGGGCCGAGCACGTCGTCGCGCAGGCTGTCGCCCACGAACATGACGGCGCCGGGAGCGACACCGAGCGCCACTGCGACCGCCGTGTAGAAGCCGGGATGGGGCTTGCGAACGCCCACGTCGCACGACAGCACGATCGCATCGACCCGGCCTCCGATCCCCTGCTCCTCCAGGTCGGCGCGGAAGAGCTCCGGCGGGTCGAACGTGTTGGCGGCGAGGGCCGTCCGCAGGCCGAGCGCCCGCACCCCGTCGAGCAGCGCCGGCGTATCGGGATGCACGTGCCGGGCCGGCGCCCACGTGCGGAACTCGGCCTCGATCCCGCGGCGCACGGCCGCCGGCGCCGCCTCGATCCCGGCCTCGGCGAGAGCCTCCGCGACGGCCCCGGGGTAGTCGAGCTCGGCCAGGCCGGCGTCCGCACGGGCGAGCCGCCGCCGCAGCCCCTCGCCCACCCGGCCGGCCCTCCCGGCGTCCGCGCCGACGGCCGCGACCAGCGCCTCGACCCCCCGCCGCCAGAGCGCCTCGTCCCAGCGGAACTCGGCCAGGGTGTCGCGGTAGTCGAACGCCACGGCCCGCAGCACCGCAGCGGCTACCCGGACGTGGGGTGCTCGTCGAAGCCGTAGCGGACGAGCAGCCGCTTGGCCGCCTCGGCCTCGTCCAGCCGCGACACCGGCCGCGTGTGCGGCGCGTCCTTCAGCATCCGCGGGTCGTCGGCCGCCTCCTGGGCGATGGCGAGCATCGCGTCGCAGAACGCGTCGAGCGTCTCGCGCGTCTCGGTCTCGGTCGGCTCGACCATGAGCGCCTCGGCCACGATCAGCGGGAAGTAGATCGTGGGCGGGTGGAATCCGTGGTCCATGAGCCGCTTGGCGACGTCGAGCGCCGTGATCCCGTGCTCGCGCTTGAGGTTACGGGCCGAGACGACGAACTCGTGCATGCAGTGGCGGTCGACCGGCACGTCGTAGGCCCCCCGCAGCCGGGCGAGCACGTAGTTCGCGTTCAGCACGGCGATCTCGGACATGTCGCGCAGGCCCGGGCCCCACATGCGCATGAACGCATACGCGCGGACGAACACGCCGAACGGCCCGCCGAACCCGCGCACCTTGCCGATCGTCTTCGGCCGGTCGCTCTCGAGCCGGAACGTATCGCCGTCGCGGACGACGACCGGCACGGGCAGGAACGGCTCCAGGTCGCGCCGCACCGCCACCGGCCCGCCGCCCGGCCCGCCGCCGCCGTGCGGCTGCGAGAACGTCTTGTGCAGGTTGTAGTGGACGATGTCGAACCCCATGTCGCCGGGCCGCGAGATACCGCAGACGGCGTTCAGGTTGGCGCCGTCGTAGTAGAGGAGCGCGCCGGCCGAGTGGAAGATGTCGGCGATCTCGGAGATCCCCTCCTCGAACAGCCCCAGCGTCGAGGGGTTGGTCAGCATCAGCCCCGCCGTCTGCTGCCCCACCTTGCCGCGCAGGTCGTCGACGTCGACGTTGCCGCGCATGTCGGTCTTCACCCGCACGAGCGTGTAGCCCGCCATCGCCACGCTGGCCGGGTTGGTGCCGTGAGCAGTATCGGGGATGACCACCTCGGTGCGGTCCTCGCCGCGATCGGCGAAGTACGCCCGCATGAGCGTGAGGCCGGTCAGCTCGCCCTGCGACCCGGCCGCCGGCTGGAGCGTCACCGCGTCCAGGCCGACCACCTCGGCCAGCATCTCCTGCAGCCGCCACATCAGCTCGAGCGCGCCCTGGGCACCCTCGTCCTCCTGGTGCGGGTGCAGGTCGGCGAACCCGGGCAGGCCCACCGCCCGCTCGTTGATGCGCGGGTTGTACTTCATCGTGCAGGAGCCGAGCGGGTAGAAGCCCGTGTCGATCCCGAACGTCCGCGTCGAGAGCTCCGTGTAGTGGCGGACGAGCTCAGGCTCGGCCAGCTCGGGCAGCCGCGGCGGCCGTGCCCGGGCGAGCTCCGCCGGCACCTCGGCGGTCGCGACGCCCGGGTCGGGGATGCGCCCCGCCCGCCGGCCGGAGCGCGACTTCTCGTAGATGAGCTTCATGCCGCCACCGCCTGCACCTGGCGCAGCACCTCGGCCAGCCGGTCGATGTCCGCCGCGGTGCGCTTCTCGGTCAGGCACACGAGCAGGACGTCGTCCATGCCCGGGTAGTCGCGCCCGAGGGCGTACCCGGGATGCACGCCGAGCTTGCGGGCGTCGCGGACCACCTCCCGCGCCGGCCGGCGCAGGCGCACGGCGAACTCCTGGAAGGTCGGGCCGCTCGAAGGCGAGCGGCAGGCCCAGGCGCCGCTTCGCGTGCTCGGCCAGCGACAGGCACGACCGGCCGACGTCGCGGAGGCCCTCGGGACCGAGCCAGCTCAGGTAGACCAGGCCGGCCACGGCGAGGAGCGTCTGGTTCGTCGTGATGTTCGAGGTCGCCTTCTCGCGGCGGATGTGCTGTTCGCGCGTCTGCAGGGTGAGCACGAAGCCGCGCCGGCCGTCGTGGTCGTGGGTCTCGCCGACGATCCGGCCCGGCAGCTTGCGGATGTAGTCCGAGCGGGCGGCCAGGAACCCGAAGTGCGGCCCGCCGTAGGACATGTGGTTCCCGGCTGACTGGCCCTCGCCGATCGCGAGCGCGCAGCCGTACGCGCCAGGAGCCTCGAGCACTCCGAGCGTCATCAGGTCGACGTGCGCGATCGGGAGCGCGCCCGCGCGCGGCCGCCGCGGCGGCCAGCGCCGGCGCCGGCTCGAGACAGCCGAAGAAGTTCGGCTGCGGGAAGATCGCGCAGGCGGCGCCCGCGCACGCAGCGCCGAACCGCTCCGGGTCGGTCGTGCCGCCGGTGTGAGGCACCTCCACGACCTCCATGCCGAACCCCGGCGCGAACGTGCGCACCACCTGGCGCACCTGCGGGTTCAGCGTCTCGGCGACCACGACCCGGGTGCGGCCCGTCGTCTGCCTGGCGACGTAGCACGCGTCGGCGGCGACCGTCATCCCGTCGTAGCCGGATGCGTTGGAGACGTCCATCCCGGTCAGCTCGCAGATCGCGGTCTGGTACTCGAAGATGGCCTGGAGCGTTCCCTGGCTCATCTCCGGCTGGTAGGGCGTGTAGGCCGTGAGCAGCTCGCCGCGCTGCATGACGGCGTCGACGACCGCCGGCACGTAGTGGTCGTACACCCCGGCGCCGAGGAACGAGAGCTCGCTGCCCGTGCCCGAGTTGCGCCCGGCCAGCTCACACAGGTGCGCCCACAGCTCGCCCTCGGTCAGCGCCGGGTCGACCCGCAGCGGCCGGTCGAGGCGGACGTCCGCCGGGATCTCGGCGAACAGGTCGGCGACCGAGTCCACGCCGATCGCGGCCAGCATCGCGGCCCGGTCGGCGTCGGTCAGCGAGGTGAAGCTCACAGCGACTCGACGAGCTCGCGGTACGCGCCGGCGCTCATCAGCCCGTCGACCTCGCCGGGGTTACTCAGGCGCACCTTGACCAGCCAGCCGTCGCCGTAGGGATCGTCGTTCACGGTGCTCTCGTTCCCGTCCAGCGCGGCGTTCACCTCGACGACCTCGCCCGACAGCGGCGCGATCAGCGCCGACACGGCCTTCGTCGACTCCAGCTCGCCGTAGTCGGCGTCCTTCGCGATCGTCGCGCCCACCTCGGGCGGGCTGTAGAAGACGACCTCGCCCAGCGTGTCCTGCGCATACCAGGTGATGCCGAACGTGGCGGTGTCGCCGTCGACCCGCACCCAGTCGTGGGCCTCGTGGTAGCGCAGCTCCTCGGGGTAGCTCTCATCGCTCATTGGCGCGTCTCCTTGGCGTACAGGGGCTTGGCGGCCACACGGGCGGCGAGGGGCCGTCCGCGGGCGTCGATCTCGATCTCGGTGCCCTCCGCGGCCAGGTCGGCGGGGACGTACCCCATCCCGATGCCGATCCCGAGCGAAGGCGACATGGTGCCGCTCGTGACCTCGCCGGCCGGCCGGATGGACATGCCCTGGCGCGGGATCCCGCGCCCCTCCACCCGCAGCGCCACGAGCCGGTCGTAGCCGCCGGCCTCCTTCTGGGCGCGGAGCGCGTCGGCGCCGACGAAGTCCTTGGCCGCGAGGGCGCACACCCAGCCGAGGCCCGCCTCCAGGGCGGTGTGGGCGTCGTCCAGGTCGTTGCCGTAGAGCGGGTAGCACACCTCGAGGCGGAGCGTGTCGCGCGCGCCCAGCCCGGCCGGGACGGCGCCGGCGGCGACGATCGCGTCCCACAGCGGCCCGACCTTCTCGGCGGCGGCCATGAGCTCGACGCCCGGCTCGCCGGTGTAGCCGGTGCGGGCGACGATCGCGCGGACGCCGCATACCTCCGCGTCGACGAAGCCGAACGGCGGCAGCTCCGGGAGCTCGACCAGCCCCAGGGCGTCCGGGCCCTGGAGGGCAAGCATCGCGATCCCGTCCGAGAGGTCCTCGAGCTCCGCGTCGCCGGGCACGTTCGCCGCGAGCCAGTCGTGGTCGGCGCCGACCCGCGACGCGTTCACGACCAGGAGGACGTGGTCGTCGGCGAAGCGGTAGGCGATCAGGTCGTCGATGGGGCAGCCGCGCTCGTCGAGGAGCAGCGTGTACTGCGCCTTGCCGGCCTCGATCCGGTCGATGTCGTTCGAGAGCATCCGCTGTACGAACGGGATCGCGCCGGCGCCGCGTACCTCGAGCTGGCCCATGTGCGAGACGTCGAAGAGGCCGGCGTGGGTTCGCACCGCCTGGTGCTCGGGGATGACGCCCTGGTACTGCACCGGCATGTCCCACCCGGCGAAGGGGACCATCCGTGCTCCCGCTGCCACGTGGCGGTCGTGGAGCGGCGTGTGACGGAGACCCTCGGACGCGTGCATCCGGGCGCGCAGTCTATCGGGTTATGCGGTCGCGAACCGGGGTACGGCGCACGGGCTTGCGGCCGCCCGCTCTGGGCTCAGGCGCCGGCCCTGACGCCGGGCTTTTCGACCAGCCAGAAACGGTCATGTGATTCGACGAGTCGCTCGCCCTCCGGGAAGAGATGACCCGGCTTCACCGTGAACCGGTTCGGGGCCGAGTGCGCCGCCGTGAAATCGGCGACGGTCATCTCCATCCCCTCGATGCACTCGGGGTCGCCGCACTCGCAGACGAACGGAACGAGCTCGCCGATCGCGTCGGCGTCCTGCTCGAACGCAACCCGGCGGTTGTTGTAGTCCCGAAACACCTGCTCGTTCTTCAGCAGGCGGTCGCCTCGTACCTCATCGCGATCGAGCGTCACGGTGCGAACCGTACCGGACGGCGGCCGGCGCCGAGTCCGCCGCGCCGCGCTCTGACCGCCTTGCATCGTGTGCCAACTGTTCGGATCTGGTGAAGAAGCAGGGGAATTCCAAGGGCCTCTGAAGGATGCGTGTAATACTTTGGAGAACGTCAAGCTCCGTCGGGAGCCCACCGGTGCAAAATCCGGTGCGGCGGGGTATGGGCAGCCGAGGGCGTGAGTCGAAACGAAGGAACGGCAGACCAATGAGCGCACACATGGATTCTCCGTTGTTCAGCGAGATCTTCCCTGACGACGGCGACGGGCAAGAAGAGCGCGACGACGTCGCCGCGGATGCGCGGCACGTCACCATCTCTGGGCACAAGTACACGCGCAGGCGTCAGGACACGAACCGGATAAAGCGCGCGCGCCAGCAGGTTCGCGGGCTGCCGAGCGTGATCGCCGAGCGCGAGTGGGTGGCGACGTGGATCGAGCTGATCGACGCCAGCCTCTACACCCCGCCGGGGACGCCGCGGGCCGGGCGCATCCTGCGCGAGGCCTACATCGAGGGCAGCATCCGCCTTCCGGTGATCCGCGATCTGGGCCGATCGCTCCTGCCGCACCCGGCGCCCGATGCGCCCGGCCGGCCGCTGGCGACGACAACCGTCGCCGAGTCGATTCCCGCCTGATCTTCTCGCCGGCGACGCCGGCCGAGGGTGAGGTTCGCGATGCCCGGTCAGCCTCGACCGGCTGGGTGCGGGGTAGCATCGGCGCATGGCCGGCGGACGCAGCCTCGGGGTGACGATCGTGGTTGTACTCCTCGTCCTGATCGGCGGCGCGCTCCTCGCGGGGATGCTCTTCGCCCACGTCGTCGGCCGGACGACGTCAGAGCCGCCGCGCGGCTAGGTGGGCTCGAGCGGGTCGGCGGCGACCGGTGCCGCGGACCGCGTGCGGCTGCACATCAACAGCGCGATGACGGCGGCGGAGGCGCAGATCAATCCCCCGCCGCCGAGGTACTCGTCCTGGGCTCGCGCCTGTTCAGGGATGTTCGGCTGGTGGTCGCTGCATGCCATCCGCCCCGTGACGCCGTCCCGTTCGCAGACCGTCTCGTCATGGGCCCAGCGGGATCGCCGCCAGGAGCAGTGCGGCGACCCCAAAGCCGGCGGCGGCCAGCTCCAGCTGCCCCGGCGGCGAGGGCCCGTCGCCGGGCGACGGCACGTTCGAGCTCGCCACTGCGCCCACGATGACGCTCGCGACGGCGGCAGCGGCGAGGGACGCGCGGATAATGATCGGCCGGCTACTCGTCGCGCAGGAAGGACGGGATCTCGAGCGCGTCGGGCGGCATCTGGAACTGCCCGGTGTCGCGTGAATCGGCCGGCGGCTCGGGCCGGCGAGGCTGCTGGTCGCGACGCCCACCGGCGGCGAATGCCGCTGCGGGCCGGTCGGGGCTGTGGCGGTCGAAGCCGGTGGCGATGACGGTCACCCGCACCTGGTCGCCCAGCTGCTCGTCGATGACCGCGCCGAAGATGATGTTCGCGTCGCTGTCGGCGGCGCTGCCGATGATCTCGGCCGCCTCGTTCACCTCGAAGAGGCCCATGTCCGACCCGCCCGTGATGTTCAGCAGGATGCCGGTGGCGCCCTCGACGGACGCCTCGAGCAGCGGCGATGAGATCGCGGCCTTGGCGGCCTCGGCTGCCCGGTTCTCGCCTCCGGCCACGCCGATGCCCATCAGCGCCGAGCCGGCCTGGCGCATGATCGTGCGCACGTCTGCGAAGTCGAGGTTGATGAGGCCGGGGACGGTGATCAGATCGGTGATGCCCTGGACGCCCTGGCGCAGCACGTCGTCGGCGATCCGGAAGGCGTCGACGATCGAGGTGCGCTTCTCGACGACCTGGAGCAGGCGGTCGTTGGGGATGATGATGAGCGTGTCGACCTTGTCGCGGAGCTGGCGGATGCCGCCCTCGGCCTGGTCGGCGCGCTTGCGGCCCTCGAACCCGAACGGTCGGGTGACGACGCCGACGGTGAGCGCTCCCAGCTCGCGGGCGATCTCGGCGATCACGGGCGCCGCGCCGGTGCCGGTGCCGCCGCCCTTGCCGGCGGTGACGAAGACCATGTCGGCGCCCTTCAGCGCCTCCTTCAGCTCGTCGCGGCTCTCGGTGGCGGCCTCGAGCCCGATGGCGGGATCGGCGCCCGCGCCAAGGCCGCGGGTGATCTTGGAGCCGATGTGGATCTTCACGTCGGCGTCGCACATGAGCAGCGCCTGCGCGTCCGTGTTGACCGCGATGAACTCCACTCCGCGCAGCCCGGCGTCGACCATGCGGTTCACGGCGTTGGTGCCGCCGCCGCCCACGCCGACCACCTTGATGACCGCCAGATAGTTGCCGCTCGGATCTCTCATCTGCCTACCCCTAACCTGAACCTCTACTGGAGGGTTCGAGTATGACTGCGCGAAATGCCCGTCCAGCGGGCACAGCGAAGCCGGGCTGCCGATCGGGCGCATTGAGGAGGGTACCCGGCCCGACCCTCGCTGTCAAGCAGATGGTTAGGAGGGCTAACCCTGTACCTCAACTCGAGGCTCACTTCTTGTAGCCGATGGCCGGGCGGGCCGGTGCGGACACGTCCACGTACGCCACCGAGCGGCGGATCGAGCCGCCCATCCGGGCGAGCACGCGGGCGGCGACGTGCAGCTTCACGTCGAGCGAGCCGGCCGTCCCGAGGCGCACCTGGAGCCCGTGGCCGAACACCGCCACGACGCCACCCGGCGACGACACGACCTTCTTCAGCCTGGCGATGCTCTCGGGGAACCCGCCGGGGACGACCGCGAGGACGTGGAGCGCGGAGCGCATCTGGGCGGAGTCGACGGTGTGCCCGGCGACCGGCTGCGATGTCGGCGGGAGCACGAGCCGCGGCAGGGCGTCCGACGCCTTGGTGGCGGTGCGCAGCACCCGGCCGTCGACCGACACGATGTAGCTGGCCTTGCCGGCACGGACGAGCGCGGCCGGGCGCTCCATCACGACCGACACGGCGACGGTGTGCGGGAAGGCGCGGTCGACGTGCGCGACCCTCACATCGGGGATGGCCTCGATCTGGGCCGCCAGCGACGAGGCGTCGACGCGGAGCAGGCTCTGCCCGGCGACGTCGTGGGCGACCGCCGCGCGCACGAGCGCGTCGACCCGCGGCGTCGCCCCTGTGACGGACACCTGCGAGGCGGCGAAGATCGACGAGTGCTCGAGGCCCCAGTAGCCGACCGGGAGCAGCACGATCGCGATGGCGCCGAGGAGCACCGCCAGGCGGCGTCGGCCCTCGGAGCGACGGAGCGCCCGCCGGCGCAGCACCAGCGCAGGATCGACGTGGGCGGCTGCCATGTCCATCCAGTTCGCCGGATGCCGGGCGGATCCTCCCGGGTTACTCCAGGGCGATCGGACCGAGCATCTGCACCTCGTGCTCGAGCTCGACGCCGAACCGCTCGCGCACCCGCCGGCGGGCCTCGCGCATCAGGGCGATGACGTCCGCCGACCGTGCGTCGCCCAGGTTCTCGATGAAGTTGGCGTGCACCGGCGAGATGCGCGCGCCGCCCGCGGTGAAGCCCTTGAGCCCGCACTCCTCGAGCATGCGCCCGGCCGAGAGCTCGCCGCCCGGGTTCTTCCACACCGACCCGAACGTGCGCACCTTGGCCGGCTGGGCCTCGCGCCGGCGCCGCTGCATGTCGGCCACCGTCGCCCGGATCTGCTCGGGATCGCCCGGCCGCAGCCGCAGCACCGCCTCGGCGACCACCTCGCGCGGGCCGACGTCCGAGTGCCGGTAGCGCATCCCGATCTCGTCCGGGCCTCCCGCCCGCTCCCCGTGTGCGCCGACCACGACCGCGCGCTCGAGCACGTCGCGCAGCTCGCCGCCGTAGGCGCCCGCGTTCATCCGCACGGCGCCGCCGGCCGTGCCCGGGATGGCGCACCCGAACTCGATCCCCGAGAGCCCCCAGCCCGTCGCCTTCTTCACGATCGCCGCGAGCGAGGCGCCGCCGCCGCAGACGATCCGCTCGCCGTCGCGCTCGATCCGGGCGAGCTCGCCGGCGAGGCGCAGGACGACGCCGTCGTAGCCCTCGTCCGCCACCAGCAGGTTCGAGCCGAGGCCGACGACGGCCACGTCGAGGTCCTCGGCGTCCGCCCACCGCAGCACCTCGGCCAGCTCCGTGCCGGTGCCCGGGCGGGCCAGGAAGCGCGCCGGCCCGCCGGTGCCGACCGTTGTCAGTCGCGACACGGGGTAGTCCGGCCTGGACGCACGCCGGCGCGCCGCTCATCCGAGCAGCACGTCCCCCACGCTGCGGACGTCGCCGGCGCCCACGGTCAGGACCAGGTCGCCGTCGCGCAGGCGCTCGCGCAGGTAGGCGGCGGCGTCACTCAGAGCGGGCATGTACGCGAGGGGCATTCCCGGCCGCCGCTCCGAGACGGCGTCGACGACGAGCTTCGCCGTCACTCCGGCCAGCGGCCGCTCGCGCGCGGCGTAGATCTCGGTGACGACGACCTCGTCCGCGCCGGCGAGCGCGCCGCCGAACTCGTGCGCCGAGGCGACGGTGCGCGAGTAGAGGTGCGGCTGGAAGCACACGACCACCCGCGCAGGCGCGTAGGTCCGTGCGGCGTCGATGGCCGCCGCCACCTTGGCCGGGTTGTGCGCGTAGTCGTCGACCACCGTCGCGCCGGCGACGCGCCCGCGCACCTCGAAGCGGCGGCCGACGCCCGTGAACTCGGCCAGCCCCGCCGCGGCGTCCGCGGCGCTCGCCCCGGCTGCGGCCAGGGCCGCGATCGCGCCTGCGGCGTTGCGTGCGTTGTGGGCGCCGGGCACGCGCAGCGTGACGTCGACCGGAAGCTCGTCCGGCACGGACAGCCAGAAGCGCGATCCGTCCGGGCCACTGCGGAACCCGCTGATACGCCAGTTGGCGCCGTCGTCGAAGCCGAACCTCGCGACCGGCGCCGCCCCCGCGGGGAGCGACACGCCGTCGCCGAGCACCACCGCCCCGTCGGCCGGTACGTGGGCGACCCACTCGGCGAAGAGCCGCTCGACCTCGTGCACCGACGCGTAGCGGGCGTGATGGTCGAGGTCGACGTTCGTCACCACGGCGACGCGCGGGCGCAGAAGCGCGCAGCTTCCATCGGACTCGTCGCCCTCGGCGATCAGGAGCTCTCCCCCGCCCGGCCCGGCGTTCCCGCCCAGCTGGGGCACCTCGCCGCCCACCAGCCAGGTCGGGTCGAGCCCGAGCCGGTCTGCGGCGAAGGCGATCATCGCGGTGGTGGTCGTCTTGCCGTGCGCGCCCGTGACGCAGATCGACCGCCTCTGTGCGACGAGCTCGGCCAGCAGCTCGCCCCGGTGCAGGACGCGCAGCCCGAGCTCCGACGCCGCGGCCAGCTCGTCGAGCTCGTCCGGCACGGCAGACGACACCACCACCTCCATGCCCGGGCTCGAGGTGGGAGCGGTCGTGGCCCTCGGAGACGTCGATGCCGAACCGGCGCAGGCGCAGCGAGTACTCCGACGGCGTGCGGTCGCAGCCGGAGACGTCGGCGCCCCAGGCGTAGGCGACCACGGCGAGCGCCGACATACCGGCGCCGCCGATCCCGATCATGTGCAGCCTGCGGTCGGCGAGCGTCATCGGGCCAGTGCCAGGAGCTCGGTCGCGATCCGCTCGCCGGCGTCGGGTCGCGCCAGCCGCCGGGCCGCCTCCGCCATCCCCGCGAGCCGGGCGGGGTCGGCGAGCAGCGCGTCGACCTCGGTCGCGAGCCGCACGGCCGTCAGCTCGCTGTCGGCGATCACGATGGCCGCGCCGCCGTCGGCGATGAACTCCGCGTTGCGCGACTGGTGGTCGGCGGTCACGTTCGGCGACGGGACGAGGATCGCCGGCCGGCCGGCGGCGGCGATCTCGAACACCGATCCGCCCGCCCGGGAGACGACGAGGTCGGCGGCGGCGAGGAGCGGGCCGAGGCTGGCCGTGTAGGGCAGCACGCGATAGTGCGGCGCGGCCCGCCCCGACGATTGGGTGAACTCGCGCTCGCCGGTGATGTGGACGACGGTGAACCCGGGATCGTCCGCCGCCCACGCGGCGGTTGCCGCCCGGTTCAGCGTGCTCGAGCCCAGGCTGCCGCCGAAGACGAGCACGATCCGGCGGTCGCCGGGAAGGTCGAACTCGCGCCTGCCCTCCTCGGCCGTCGCGTCGAGCACCGCCCGCGGCACCGGCCGGCCCGTGAGCTGGTAGCGGGGCGGGCCGAGGTCGCCGATCGGGAAGGCCAGGAACACGCGGCGCGCGAACGGCGCGGCCATCCGGTTGGCGAGGCCGAGGTGCGCGTCGACCTCCATCAGCGCCGCCGGGATGCGCAGGCCGGCCGCCGCGGCCAGCATCGGCCCGGCCACGTACCCGCCCCCGCCGAACACGACGTCGGGGCGGACGCGGCGGAGGATGCGCGTGCACGCGGCCGGCGCGACGGCGGCCAGGCCGAGGCCGCGCACGAGGCCGAGCGACGGCCGCCGCGGCAGGCCGGACACGTGGTAGGTGTGGAGGGGGTAGCCGGCGGCCGGGACGAGCCGGGACTCGATCCGGTCCGCCGTGCCGGCGAACACGACGTCGGCGCCCCTAGCCGTGAGCTCGGCGGCGACCGCCAGCGACGGCACGACGTGGCCTGCGGTTCCGCCGGCTGCGATCAGCACCCGCGGGCTGCGGCCGGGGTCGCTTGCGGCTGGCGGCGGTGTCATCGGCGGGCACTGCCTTGCGGGCGACTGCCCGCTCGCTGTCGGCGACGTTCAGGAGCGTCCCGATCAGGGTGAGGAACACGATCAGGCTGGATCCGCCTGAGCTTATCAGCGGCAGCGGGACCCCCGTGAGGGGCAGGAAGCCGAGCACCGCGCCCAGGTTCACGACCGCCTGGCCGGTGACGAGACAGGTGATCCCCGTGGCCAGGAATTTGCCGAACGGATCCTTCGTGCGCATCGCGATCCGGAAGCCGAGCACGGCGAACGCGGCGAACGCGAGCACGGTCACGAGGATGCCGATCAGGCCCAGCTCCTCGCCGATCACGGCGGCGATCATGTCGCTCGGAGCCTCGGGCAGGTAGCCGTTCTTGACCGTGCCCTGGCCGAGGCCCTTGCCCCAGATCCCGCCGGAGCCGAGCGAGAGCAGCGCCTGCACGTTCTGGTAACCGCTGCCGCCGGCGTCCTGCCACGGGTGCATGAACGCGAGCAGGCGGGCGTGCATGTAGGCGTTCTGGGAGATGACGAGGGCGGCGCCGGCGGAGACGATCCCGGCCGTGCCGACCAGGAGCCGGAACGGCGTGCCGGCCACGATCAGGACGCCCGTGACCATGACCGCGATCGCGATCGTCGTGCCCAGGTCGGGCTCGAGCGCGACCAGGCCGCACACGATCAGCGCGGCGAGCCCGACCGGGTTCGCGAGCTCCTTGATCGAGCGGGGCGGCCGCTTGCGGGCAGTCAGGACGGCGGCGCAGAAGACGACCATCGCCAGCTTGGCGAACTCGGACGGCTGCAGGGTGAGCGGGCCGGCGACGATCCAGCGCTCGGCGCCGTTCACGCGCACGCCGATCCCCGGCACCTTCACGAGGACGAGACCGATGAGCGCCATCAGCATGAGCAGCGGTGCCAGCACGCGCAGGCGGCGGTAGCGGAAGCGGGCGGCGCCGACCATGCAGCCGATGCCGAGGACGGCGTACGTCCCCTGGCGCGCGAGCGGCGAGAGCGGGTTGGCGCCGTTCACGACGGCGATGCCGCTGGACGCGCTGTAGACCATGATCAGCCCGAACGCGACCAGCCCGAGGGTCAGGAGCAGCAGGAGGTGGTACTCGAGCTGGTGGGTGCTCGACGTGCGCCGTCGGCGCGACGGCCGCCGATCCGCGGCCTCCTCGCTTCCCCCGCTGTTCTCGATCGCATGCAACCTCGCCACAGGCACCCCCAAGGAACCCAACGTGGTGTTCGCCGCGGGCGGGCCGGGAACCTGCAACGCTCAGATGATTGGAACCAATCATCTAGGCCGAGGCGGCGGCGCGGGCGAGCTCGGCGAAGCGCTCGCCGCGCTGCTCGTAATCGCGGAACTGATCGAAGCTCGCGCAGGCCGGCGAGAGCAGCACGGTGTCGCCGGGGACGGCCGCCGCGGACGCCTCGGCGACGGCGCGCTCCAGCGTCCCGCAGCGGGTGTAGCCGGCGCCGGCCGCGTCGAGGGCGGCGGCGATGGCGTCGGCGGCGGCCCCGATCACGTACGAGCGTTCCACGGGGCCGGCCGCGATCGCGGCGGCCATCCCGGCGAACGACCCGCCCTTGAGCGACCCGCCCAGGATCAGGTGGACGCCGTGGTGAAACGCGGTGAGCGCCTTCACGGTCGCGTCGGGGTTGGTGGCCTTGGAGTCGTTCACCCACTCGACGCCGCCGGCCGCGGCGACCGGCTGGAGCCGGTGCGGCGGCGGGTCGAACTCGCGCAGCGCGGCGTTCACCGCCGCGTCGTCGACCCCGGCAGCCCGGGCGGCGGCCGCGGCGGCGACCGCGTTCTCGAGGTTGTGCTGCCCGCGCAGCCGGGCGTGGTCCCAGTCGAGCGAGCCCGGGTCGGAGGCCGAGAACCAGGTCCGTCCGCCGGCTCCGGGAAGCTGCGCCGCCCGCAGGGCCGGGTCGTCGCCGTTCAGGACGGCGGTGTCGCCGGCGACCTGGTTCTCGAGGATGCGCAGCTTCGCCCGCAGATACCTGTCCATGCTCCCGTGCCGGTCGAGGTGGTCGGGGGTCACGTTCAGGATCACCGCCACCCGGCAGCGCAGCCGGTCGATGTCCTCGAGCTGGAAGCTCGAGAGCTCGCAGGCGATCCACGTCCCCGCGGGGACGCGGCCGGGCAGCTCGGTCAGCGCCCGGCCGACGTTGCCGGCGACCTCGGCGTCGAGCCCACCCGCGCGCAGCATCGCCCCCAGCAGGTGCGTGGTCGTCGTCTTGCCGTTCGTCCCGGTGACCCCCGCGATCGGGTTCTCCGGCAGCATCCGCGCCGCCAGCTCGACCTCGCTCCAGACCGGCACGCCCGCCGCCCGCGCCGCGGCCACCTGGGCCGCCTCGCCGGGCACCCCGGGGCTCTTGACGAGCGCTGTGAGGCCGTCGACCGGGACGGGCTCGCCGCCCAGCCGCGCCTGGATGCCGAGCGCCTCCAGGCGGGACACGTCGAGGCCGGTGCCGCTGTCGGCGGCCAGGATCTCGGAGTCCGGCCAGACGCGGGCGATGGCCTCGCACGCCGCGATGCCGGAGCGGCGCAGCCCGACCACCAGGTAGCGCCCGCTCACCGGTACTTCGAGAAGAAGAGGTAGTAGAGGACGAAGCCGCTCGCGCCGAAGATCGCCGCCGTGATCCAGAAGCGGACGATGATCTTGTTCTCGGTCCACTCCATCATCTCGAAGTGGTGGTGCAGCGGCGCCATCAGGAACACCCGTTTCCCGAAGACCCGGAACGAGACCACCTGGATCGCGACCGACAGCGCCTCGATCACGAACACGCCGCCGACGACGACGAGCAGCGCCTCGGTCTTCGTGAAGATCGCGAGCGCCGCGAGGCCGCCTCCCAGCCCGAACGAGCCCGTGTCGCCCATGAAGACGTCGGCGGGGTAGGCGTTGTACCAGAGAAAGCCCACGCAGCCGCCCACGAGCGCGGCGGCGATGATGGCCAGGTCGAGCGCGCGCGGGTTGCCCACGTAGACGCCGTGGACGGTGTGGCCCGGGTACACGCCGTTGTGGGCCAGGAAGGCGACGACCATCATCGCCGCGTAGGTGAGCGCGGCGATCGTGACAGTGCCGGCGGCGAGCCCGTCGAGGCCGTCGGTCAGGTTCACAGCGTTCGCCGCCCCCGCCACCACCAGGAAGATGAAGACGTAGTAGACCGGCCCGAGGCCGATGTAGGTGTTGAGGATCGGGAGGTAGAGGTCGGTCGAGAGGTGCTCGCGGTGCGCCACCCACCCCACGCCGGCGACGACTGCCGCCAGCAGGAGCAGCTTCCACCGCCCCGAGAGACCGAGCGACCGCTTCCGCGTCAGCTTCAGGTAGTCGTCGAGGAAGCCGATCCCGGCGCAGGCGAGCGCCGTCCCGGCGACGGCCAGCCCCGGTCCGGTGTGCTCGGTGAAGATCAGGAACGCGAGCAGGGCGCACCCGAGCATGCCGAGGCCGCCCATGGTGGGCGTGCCCTGCTTCGAGGCGTGGCCCGCCGGCCCGTCCTCGCGGATGTGCTGGCCGAACTCGTTGCGGCGCAGGAAGGCGATGAGCGCCGGGCCGGAGACGATCCCGAGCAGCATCGCGACGACGCCGGCGGCGAGGACGAGCTTCACGTGAGCGCCTCGACCACCGCTTCGAGACCCGCCGAGCGGCTGCCCTTGACCAGGACCGCATCGCCCGGCTCGAGCACGGCCGGCACGCCCGCGGCCGCGCTCGCGGCGTCGGCGAACCAGCGCCCGCCGTACGCGCGGCTGAGCGGGCCGACGGCGACGACGACGTCGACGCCCAGCCGCTCGGCCTCGCGGCCGACCTCCTCGTGCAGGGCCGGTCCGCTTGCGCCCAGCTCGGCCATCTCGCCCATCACGGCCACGGTGCGGCGTCCGCCGGCAGCGGACATCAGGTGGCGCAGCGCCGCCCGCATCGAGACGGGGTTCGCGTTGTAGCAGTCGGCGATCACGAAGCCGTCGCCGGGGAGGGTCGATCCGCTCGCCCCGCCAGCGCGAGAACTCGACCTCGGCGGCACCGGCGAGCAGCTCCGGGTCGGCCGGGTCGAGGCCCAGGCCGGCGCAGGCTGCGACGGCGGCCGTGAGGTTCAGGCCGTTGTGGTGCTGGTCGAAGTTCACCGGCACCGTGATGGTTCGACCGCCGACCTCGATCTCCGCCCTGCCCGCGGCGAAGCCGGCCAGGCGCACATCGGCGCCCGCCGCCTCCCCGAACGTGGTCACACGCGCACGCGTGAGATCCAGATAGGGGTCGAGCAGCGGCTCGGCGTGCGGGACGACGGCCGTCTCGTGCGGCGCCGAGCGGATCCAGGATCTCGGCCTTCGCCTCGGCGACGCCCTCGATGCTCCCGACCTGCTCCAGATGCACGGGGCCGATCGACGTGATCACGGCGACGTCGGGGCGGGCGATCTCGGCCAGGTAGGCGACCTGCCCCATGCCCCGCATCGCCAGCTCGCAGACGACCGCCTCGGTGTCGGCCTCGATCCGGCACAGCGTGAGCGGCACGCCGATCTCGGTGTTGAAGTTGGCCTGGCTCGCGACGGTGCGCAGGCGCCGTCGCAGGAGCGCGGCCAGGATGTCCTTGGTGGAGGTCTTCCCGGTCGACCCGGTGATGCCGATCACGCGGGCGCCGGAGCGGCGGCGCACCTCGGCGGCCAGCCGGCCGAGGGCGATCAGCGGGTCGGGGACGACGATCGTGCGCGCGTCCGGCGGCGGGTCGCCCGGCGTGCCCCCGGCCATGACGACGGCCGCGCCGGCGCGCAGGGCGTCGGCCGCGTAAGCGGGCGCCGTCCGTGCGCTCGCCGGGAAGGGCGACGAAGAGGTCGCCGTGCTCGACCGCCCGCGAGTCGATCGTGACCCCGGTGACGGTCGCCCGCGCGTCCGTGCGCCCGCCGCAGGCCTCCGCGATCTCGCCCGCCGTGAGCGCGATCATGCCGCGGGGAGCCCGGCCAGCGCCTCGCGCGCCACCGTGCGGTCGTCGAAGGGGAGCGTCCGGTCGGCGAATTCCTGTCCCTGCTCGTGGCCCTTGCCCGCGATCACGACGACATCGCCGGCGCGGGCCATGCCGACGGCGCGCTCGATCGCGGCCCGGCGGTCGGGCTCGGACTCCATCGGGATGCCGTCCATGATCTCGGCGATGATCGCCTCGGGATCCTCGCTGCGGGGGTTGTCGGACGTGACCAGGGCGACGTCGGCGAGCCGCCGCGCCACCCGGCCCATCAGCGGGCGCTTGCCCCGGTCGCGGTCGCCGCCGCAGCCGAACACGCAGATCAGCCGCCCGGACGTGATCTCGCGGGCGGCGCGCAGCACGTTCTCGAGGCCGTCGGGCGTGTGGGCGTAGTCGACGAGGACCGTGAAGGGCTGGCCGGCGTCGACCGCCTCGAAGCGGCCGGGGACGCCCGGCACCGACGCGATCCCGGTCCGGACGGCGGCATGCGGGAGCTCGAGCAGCTCCGCGAGCGTGACGGCGCAGAGCACGTTCTCGACGTTGAACCCGCCCCGCAGGCGCACGTCGAGCGGGATCGGCCCCCGCGGCGTCGAGACGATCAGGCCGATCGCCCCGCCGGCGCCCACCTCGACGGCGTGCGGGCGCACGTCCGCGTCGGCGTCCGCCCGCGCGGCGTAGGTGAGCACCGGCCCGCCGGCCGTCCCGGCCAGGCGGCGGCCGTACTCGTCACCGATGTTGATCGCGCCCGGTGCCTCGCGGAACAGCCGCGCCTTCGCGGCGAAGTAGGCCTCCATGTCGGGATGGAAGTCCAGGTGGTCCTGGGTCAGGTTCGTGAATCCGGCGGCGGCGAAGCGCACGCCGGCGACCCGCTCGAGCTCGAGGGCGTGCGACGAGACCTCCATGGCGCAGGCCCGGTCGCCTGCGTCGACCATCCGCCGCAGGATCGCCTCCAGGTCGACGCTCTCCGGCGTCGTCCGCGCCACGGGCTCCACCACGCCGCCGATCCGCGACTCGATCGTGCCCAGGAGGCCGGCCTGCCCCACGGCCGCCTCCAGCACCGCGTGCATCAGGAACGCCGTCGTCGTCTTCCCGTTCGTGCCGGTGATGCCGACGACGTCGAGCTCGCCGCTCGGGTGGCCGTAGAACGCGTCCGCCGCGGCCGCCATCGCCGAGCGCGACGAGGCGACCACGAGCTGGGGCACGTCGAGGTCGAGCTCGCGCTCCACCACGAGCGCCGCGGCGCCGTTCGCGACCGCGACGCCGGCGAAGTCGTGCCCGTCGGCGGTGAACCCGGGCACGCACACGTGCAGCGCCCCGGGCACCGCCGACTCGGCGCGGTAGGTGACGGCGGTGATGTCGACGTCCGCCCGGCCGCGCACCGAGCGCGGGCCGACCGCCTCGATCAGCGTCGAGAGCTCCATGCTCGCGGGAAGGCTACTGAACCGGACGGTCGGGCCGGATGCCCGCGTGGTTCGCGTACCACGAGCCGATCTGCTCGAAGGCCGGCGCGGCCACGTCGCCGCCGAAGTGGCTCGTCTGCGGCGAGTCGACCACGATCATGATCTCGACCTGGGGATCCTCGGCCGGCAGAAAGCCGATGAACGACGCGTCGTACTGGTTGGAGTAACCGCCGTCCGGGCTCGGCTTCTGGGCGGTGCCCGTCTTGCCGGCGACCGTGTAGCCGGGGATGGTGGCCTGGACGCCGGTGCCGCCGTCGACGACGCCTTCGAGCATCGACACCATCTGACCGTCGACCTCGGGCGAGAGGATCCGCCGCTGCGACGGCCGGTGCAGCTTCTCGCCCTGGATGTGCGAGACCAGGTGCGGCGCGACCATGACGCCGCCGTTCGCGATCGCCTGGTACATCGACGCCATCTGCATCGCGGTCACGCCGATGCCCTGGCCGATCGGGATCGTCCCGATCGAGGACAGCGTCCAGTCGCGGCCAGGAAGGACGATGCCGCTGGCCTCGCCGGGGAAGCCGAGCGCGGTCCGCCGGCCGAACCCGTACCGGCGGATCCACTTCATCAGGTCATGCCTGCCGACCATCTGGGCGATCTCGTCGGTGCCGATGTTGGACGAGATCTTGAGGATGTGGCGCACGGAGATGTCCCACGGCTTGTGGGGGATGTCGTCGCGGATGATCTTGTTCCCGAAGGCGATGTGGTCGGGCACGTTGTGGAGCACCTCGCCCGGCCAGACCACGCCCGCCGTGAGCGCGGCCGAGAACGTGACGGTCTTGAAGGTCGAGCCCGGCTCGTAGACGGTCTGCAGCGCCTGGTTGCTCCAGTGGGCCTGGTTCTTGGCCAGGTGGGCCTGGTTGTTGTCGTAGCCCGGGGCCGTGGCCATGGCGACGATCGCGCCGGTGCGCGGGATCCATGACGATGCCGGTCGCCCACTTGGCGCGGGTGCTGCGCACCGTCGCCGCAAGCACGTCCTGCACCTTCGTCTGCACGGCGGCGCTCAGGGTGAGGGTGACGTTGCGCCCGTTCTCGGGCTTCTCGACGTCGACCGTGTCGAGCACCATCCCGCCGGGGTCGGTGATCGTCACCTGCTTGCCGGGCCGGCCCGCGAGGACGTGGTTGTACTGGTGCTCGAGGCCGGCGCCCTCGCCCTTGCCGGCGCTGCCGTCGATGCCGGTGAACCCGAGCAGCTGCGACGCGACCGGCCCGTCGGGGTACCAGCGCTGGAGCTCGGGGAACGTCGAGATGCCGGGCAGGTGGTGGCGCATGATGCGCGCGGCCACGTCGGTCGGGAGCTGGCGGATGACGTAGCCGCCGCGGCGCAGGTCGGCCGCGAGCACGGTCACCTCGGCGGCCCAGGCCGGGTTGGGGCGCAGCTTCGGCTTGCGGGCGGCGTGCCGGTGCCCGGAGCTGTTCACCCCCTCCTGCTGCTTCTGCTGCGCGTGGCGGCCGACCCGCTTGAACGGGTGGAAGCCCATCGCCCGGGCGATGATCGCGGCCGTCAGCGAGACGTTCTTGAGCTGCTTCGGGTCGGAGACGATCGTCTTGGACGGCTGCGTCTGGGCGAGCACCTGGCCGTCGGCGCTGATGATCGAGCCGCGCAGGCCGGGCAGGGTCGTCTCGCCGCGCTGCTGGGAGACGGCCTTCTGCGACAGGCTGGCCGCATCCACGCCCTGGATCTGGACCGCACGGGCGACGACGACCACGAAGGCCATCAGCGAGACGGCGAGCATCAGCCGCAGCCGGTGGTCGGACATCCGCCTCACGGCCGCGCCTGCGCCTTCGGGTGCGGCCGGTGGAGGCGGACGTACCTGGTCGTGTTCGGGTCGGCCGGGACCATGCCCAGCTTCTGCGCGGCCAGGCCGATCGAGCTCGGCGAGGACAGGTTCGTGGCCTGGTTGCGCAGGAGCCGGTTCTCGTCCTGAAGCTGCTGGGCGCGCGCCTGCAGGCGGTTCACCTCGATGCTGTCGCGCAGCGCGGCGACGTTCAGGGCGACGATGCCGCCGAGGAGCGTGGCCAGCACGACGACCCAGACGGCGCCGCCCGCGGTCATCCGCCGGGGGCGGACGCGCCGGCGCGGGACCGCACGGGGTGCTGCGGCCGGCTCGGGCGCCGTGCGGGAGCGTGCCGGGGCGCGGGCCGAGACGGCGACGCTCACGGCGCGGGCGTCCTCTCGGCGGCCCGCAGGCGGGCCGAGGAGGAGCGCGGGTTGGTGCAGCGCTCATCGACGCTCGCCACGACCGCCCGCCGGGTCAGGCTGCGCAGCCGCGGCTCGTGCCCACACACGCACACGGGGAAGTCCGGCGGGCAGGTGCAGCCGCGGGCCTCGTCGCGGATGAACTGCTTCGCGATCCTGTCCTCGAGCGAGTGGAAGCTGATCACGGCCATCCGCCCGCCCGGCGCGAGCAGGTCGACGGCCAGCTCGAGGCCCTCCCGCAGCGACTCGAGCTCGCCGTTCGTCGCGATCCGCAGGGCCTGGAAGACGCGCCGTGCCGGATGTCCCTGGCCGAACCGGGCCGGCGTCGGGATGGCCGCCTTGATCACCTCGACCAGGTCGCCGCTGCGCTCGAACGGCTCGAGCTTGCGGCGGCGCACGATCGCACGCGCGATCTGGAACGAGTAGCGCTCCTCCCCGAACGTCCGCAGCACGCCGGCCAGGTCGCGCTCGTCCCACGTGTTCACGATCTCGGCCGCGCTCAGCTCGGCGGTCGCATCCATGCGCATGTCGAGCGGCGCGTCGTTGGCGTAGCTGAAGCCGCGGTGGGGGCGGTCGATCTGCATCGACGAGACGCCCAGGTCCATCAGGATCGCCTGGACGCGGGTGCCGCTCGCGACCATGTTGCGCAGGACGAGGGCGAAGTCGCCGTGCAGGAACCGCGTCTGGCTGGTCGCGCCCGCCGCGAACCGGGCGAAGAAGGGCTCGGCCTCGTGGTCGCGGTCGATGCCGATGTAGGTGCCGCTGCCCCGCAGATACGGCTCGAGGACGGCCGCGTGGCCGCCCGCGCCGAAGGTGCAGTCGACCACCGTGTCGCCGGGGCGGGGCTCGAGGAGCTCGGCCACCTCGGGCGCCATGACGGGGACGTGGTCCACCGCCGCGCTACTGCTGTGAGAGAGATTCGGCAACATCCTCAATGCTCCCCTCGGAGTCGGCCTGCGTCCTGCGCCAGGTGGCGAGATCCCAGATCTCCAGCATGTCCCGCAACCCCGCCACCACGATGTCCCGCTCGAGCCCGGCGTGGGCGAGCTGGGCCGGCGGCAGCATGATGCGGCCCTGCCGGTCGAGCTCGGTCTCCGACGCGCCCGCGTACAGGTGCCGGCTCATGGCCCGCGCCTGGCGGCTGAACGGCGAGAGCGGACCGAGCTGCTGGTCCACGAACGCCTCGAACCCGGCCGGCGTGTAGACGGACAGGCATCTGTCGACCCCCTTGGCGACGATCACGCCGTCGGCGAAGTGCGGCCGCAGCTTGGCCGGGAGCGTAACGCGGTTCTTGGCATCCAGCTTTTGGACAGATTCGCCGAGCAGCACGGGTGCGGCCTCCCATTCCGCCCCACAATACCCCACTCTCCACCACTTTGCAACGCTTTGGGTCCACAACGAGGGCCGGGATGCTCGGAGGGCGATGGCACCGATCCCGGGTGCCCGACCTGCGGTGGCGGAAAATCCTTACAAAAACGCCTGCGTTTGCAGGGCTTTGCAAGTGGTAAAGTCCCGCGCCATGTCGAGCCCGCCCACGCAGCGGCACCGGCGCCGGCTCGGGCCGGTCGCTGCCGCCGTCGTCCTTGTGGCCGTGCTCGCCACCCTTGTCGGCGCGGGAACGGCCGGGGCGGATCAGATCCACCAGAAGCGCGTCGAGGCGCAGCAGGCCCAGGATCAGCTGAACAACCTCTACGCCCAGGAGGATGCGGCGGTCGAGGCCTATGACGCCGCCCACTCCAAGCTCGACGCGGTCAACCGCCAGATCCGCGCGAACAAGGTGCGCCTCCAGATCGCGAAGCAGAACCTCCAGGCGGCCCGGTCGCAGCTCTCGAGGCTCGTCATCGCCGCCTACAAGGGTGGCGACCCGAACGCGGCGATGTACGTGCTCGCCGCCCGGTCGTTCACCGACCTCGTCGACCGCGTCGACGTCCTGAACCGGACGTCACACGACGAGACGTCGATCCTGCACCGGGTCACCGTCGCGGAGCGCGAGGTCGTCCAGCGCCGGGCCCTCCTGCGCAAGGAGCGGGTGCAGGCGCAGAAGCTCGTCAAGAAGGCCAACGCCGCCAAGCAGCGTGCGGCCGCCTTGATCACGAGCCAGAGGGCGAAGATCGCCGACCTGAACTCGCAGATCCAGCGGCTCGTCGGCGAGCGCAAGGCCCGCCTCGCGCGCGAGGCCCGCGCCCGCGCGGCCGCCGCGGCGGCCGCGGCCGCCGCGCGCTCCACCCAGGACTCCGCCCCCAGCCCCGCTCCCGCGCCGGTCGAGCCGACCTCGGGCGCGCCCGCCCCGCCGGCCAACTCGCTGGGCGAGCAGGCCGTCCAGATCGCGGAGGGCGAGCTCGGCGTCCCCTACGTCTGGGGCGGCGCGAGCCCCTCCGGATTCGACTGCTCGGGCCTCACCATGTGGGTCTATGCCCAGCTCGGCATCGGGCTCGACCACTACACCGGGTCGCAGTGGAACGCAGGGCCGCACGTGGCCTACGACCAGCTCGCTCCCGGCGACCTCGTCTTCTTCGAGCCGGACATCGGGCACGTCGGGATGTACATCGGCAACGGCGAGTTCATTCACGCTCCGCACACCGGCACCGTCGTCCAGATCTCGAGCCTGTCCGACCCGTGGTACGCGGCCGAGTATCAGGGCGCCGTCCGGGTCACCGGCTGACGGCGGGTGGGCTATCCAGCCCCCGCGGACGCGGGTATGATGGCCCTGCGGTCATCCTCACACGATGTGTGCCCTCCCGGTTGAGGCGTGTGGAGAAGGCGGCGGATGGTCGCCGGCGGTTGGGGTCACCGACCAGCGAGAAATCAGTGCGGTGCCAATCCGCAATCAACAACCGTGGCGTAGAGAAAGCGTCAGGCGGGGAATAGCCTGTCTGCGACGAACGTTATGCAGACGACGGATCCAGGGAACCTTCAGGGAGTCTGAGGAGTTGATGAGGAATGACTGACCAGCTCGTCATCGAGCCCGAAGCGCGGCTCTTGGTTGAGCTTGGACAGGAGCGGGGTCTCGTATACGAGGACGAGCTCGCGGGCCTCGCGCTCGAGCTGGACCTCGAGGCCGACGATGTGCAAGCCCTGCGCGACGAGCTCGCGCAGCTCGGCGTGGACATCGTCGACCCCCCCGCCCCTGAGGAGCGGATCGAGGTCGTCGAGGTCGAGATCGCGACGACGAACAGCCTTGACCTCTTCCTGCGCCAGGCGGGCCGTTATCCGCTGCTGACGAAGGACGAGGAGGTCATGCTGGCGAAGCGCATCGAGGCCGGCGACCCCCTCGCGAAGCGGCGGATGATCGAGTCGAACCTGCGCCTGGTGGTGTCGATCGCGAAGCAGTACCGCGGTCAGGGCGTGCCGTTCCTCGATCTGATCCAGGAGGGCGTGCTCGGGCTGAACCGCGCCGTCGAGAAGTTCGACTGGCGGCGCGACCTCAAGTTCTCGACGTACGCGACCTGGTGGATCCGCCAGGCCGTGCAGCGCTCCATCGCGAACAGCGGGCGCACCATCCGGCTGCCCGTGCACGTCTCCGACCGCCTGCGGGCGATCGAGCGGGCGCGGCGCTCGCTGGAGGCCAGCCTGGGCCGGGAGCCGTCCGAGGACGAGATCGCCCGTGCCGCCGAGCTGACCTCGGATGCCGTGTCCGAGACGCTCGGCCTCGCCCGCAAGACCGTCTCGCTGCACGAGCCGGTCGGCGAGGACGGCGACTCCGAGCTCGGCGACATGATCGCCGACCCGGACGCCGGCAACCCCGAGGAGCTGGCCGAGACGCACCTGCGGCACGAGCGGCTGCGCGAGGGCCTCGCCCGCCTGGGCGAGCGCAAGCGCCTGATCCTCGAGCTGCGGTTCGGGCTCGACGGGCAGGACCCGCGCAACCTCGAGGAGATCGGCCGCATCGTCGGGCTGACGCGCGAGCGCGTCCGCCAGCTCGAGGCCGAGGCGCTGCGCGAGCTGGCCGCATCGGCCGACATGCAGCCGCTGCGCGCGGCCTAGCAAGAGCCCCGGGGGCTGTCCCTGCGAGAAGCGGGGACAGCCCCCGTTTCTTGCCCTATTTCAGCGGGTGTGGCACGTCGTGCTTCCACGCCACCGCGTCGGCACGGGCCTTCACCCGCCGCACCACGTCGATGTCGACCCCCGTGCGCTGCGCGGCCGCCTCGGGCGTCATGCCCAGGTCGAACATCGCGACCAGGGCCCGGTCGGCGTCCCGGTAGGTGAACCCGAGCTCGTCCTCGTCCGTCTGCCCGCCCCAGAGCCCCGCGGTCGGGTGCTTGTCGAGCACCGCCTGCGGCTGCCCCAGGACGCGCGCGGCCGCGCGCACCTCGGTCTTGTAGAGGTCGGTGATCGGCTCGATGTCTGACGCCGCATCGCCGAACCGCGTGAAGTACCCGAGCAGGTTCTCGGTGCGGTTCTCGGTGCCGAGCACGAGCGCGTGCAGCTCCTGGGCGAGGTCGTAGATCACGATCATGCGCGCCCGGGCGCTGGCGTTGCCCTCGCGGATGTCCGACTCGTGCAGCGTCGGGCGCGCCGACGCGAGCGCCTCGATCATCGGATCGATCGAGATTGTCAGCAGGTTCTCGTCCGGCAGCCCCGCCGCCAGCGCGGAGGCGCCGGCGTCGTCGACGTGCACCTGCTCGGTATGCCGGGACGGGAGACGGACGGCGACCACGTGCTCCGGGCCGATCGTGCGGGCGGCGAACGCCATCGCGACCGCCGAGTCGATCCCGCCCGAGAGCCCGATCACGGCCCTCCCCCGCCCCGCCGCCTTCATCACCTCGCGCAGGCGCTCGGCCTTGCGCTCGAGGATCGGCTCGAGCGCCGCCTCGTCGCGCAGCAGCTCGAGCCGGTCGAGCCCGCCGCCCGCCGCCGTGACCTCCGCAAGCGCGCGGCGGCCGTCGCCCGGCGCGACGGCATCGGTGAGCACGGTCGTCTCGAAGCCCTCCCGGATCGCGTCGAGGGCCGTCGCCCGCACGCAGTCGGCGGTCGCGACGCCGGCGATCACGATCCGCTTCACCCCGCGCCCACGCAGGTAGTCGCCGAGGTCGGTGCCCTCGAACCCCGAGCCCGCCTCGCGGTCGAAGCGCATCTCCGCCAGGGACGGGTGCAGCTCGGCGCCCGCCGTCGTCGCGACGACGGTGCCGGCGTCGGCCGCAGCCCGCGCGAGCGCAGGAGCGAGCAGGCGGGAGAACTCGTTCTGCATGTCGACCACGATCAGCGCCGTGGTCGCGTCGGAGCCGGTCATGACAGTTCCTCCTCGAGGGCGGAGAGCCGCGGCGAGTGCCGCGGCGGCTGACGGTCGGGGTCGCGCAGCGCCCGTACCCGCTCGGGCAGCGCGGCAACCTGGGCGGCCGCGCGATCGCGGACCTCGCCCAGGGGCGGCAGCGGCGCGACGAGAGCGCAGGCGCGGATGACGGGCAGAAGCAGCGGCTCGCCGGGCACGTCCTCGTCGGCGAGCCCGATGGTGTCGCCGTCCTCGGTGCGGAACACCTGGTGGCGCCCGGGCAGGTTCGACTTGGCCCCCGCCGCCTTCATCACCGGGTGGCCGTCGCTCCAGACGAGCTTGTAGACGCCGCCGAGCGTCGGCGCGTCGTTCGACGTCGTCAGCGCCGTCCCGACCCCGAACCCGTCGATCGGGGCGCCGGCGGCCAGCAGGTCGGTGATGCGGTACTCGTCCAGGTCGCCGGAGCAGACGATGCGCGTCTCGGTGCACCCGCCCGCGTCCAGGATCCCGCGCACGGCCGTGGTCACCTCCGCCAGGTCGCCGGAGTCGACCCGCACGGCCTGGGGCACGATGCCCGTGATGTGGGCCGCCTCGCAGGCGGCCCGGGCGCCGGCGAGGGCGTCGTGGGTGTCGATCAGGAGCGTCGAGCGGTCGGGATGGTCGCGCAGGAACGCGCAGAACGCGTCGACGTCGGTCGGGAACGAGAGCACGTAGCTGTGCGCCATCGTCCCCGAGGTCGGGATGCCCCACAGGTACCCGGCGGCGACGGTGGCCGTCGCGGTGCAGCCGCCGATGTACGCCGAGCGGGCCGCCAGCAGCCCCGCGTCGGCCCCGTGGGCCCGGCGGAAGCCGAAGTCGACCACCGGCCGTCCGCCGGCGGCCGCCGCGATCCGGGCCGCCTTGGTCGCGATCATGGTCTGGAAGTTCACCTGGTTCAGCAGAAAGGTCTCGGCCAGCTGGCAGGCCAGCCGCCCGCCCTCGACCCGCAGGATCGGCTCGCCGGCGTGCACGACCGTGCCCTCGGGGACGGCGTCCACGCTGCCCTCGAACCGCAGCCCGGCCAGGTGCCGCAACAGCGGCTCGCTCACCGTGCGCGAGCGGCGCAGGTAGTCGATCGCCTCCGTCCCGAAGCGGAAGCCGGTCAGGTAGTCGCAGACGCGTTCGAGCCCGGCCGCGACCAGGAAGCCCCGTTCCGGCGGCAGGGCGCGCACGAAGAGCTCGAAGGCAACCTGGTCGTCGGCCTTGCCCTGGGCCAGGTACGAGTCCGCCATCGCGAGCTGGTACTCGTCGGTCATGAGCTCGACGGGCGGCCAGGCGATCATGCCGACCGCCGGTAGCGCGCGCTCTGGGCCAGGATCAGCGCCCGGCGATCGGCGAAGCGGTAGAGCGCCGCCGGGCGGCCGCCCGTGGGCCGCTCGCCCGACTCCGCCAGCACCCCCCACCCGAGGGCGATGCGGCGGAAGTTGTTCGGCTCGAACGCCCGGCCGATTCCGGCCTCGTACACCCGCCGCAGCTCCGAGAGCGTGAACGTCTCGGGCAGGAGGCTCCAGGCCACGTTCTGGTACTCGAGCTTGTACGCGAGGCGCTGGCGGGCGTACCCCAGGATGCGGTCGTGGTCGAAGGCGAGCACCGTTCCGGCGTCGGTCTCGCGCAGGAGCGGCTCGAGTGGCCGCCATTCCGCCTCGCGGGCGTCCGAGCCGGCGCGCAGACGCACCCTGCCGGCGTCGACGAGGGCCAGGTAGCAGCACGAGATCACCCGGCCGCGTGGATCGCGGTCGAGCTCCGAGAAGGTGGCGAGCTGCTCCATGTAGGTGTCGGTGACGCCGGTCTCCTCGCGCAGCTCCCGCTCGGCCGCCTCCTCCAGCGTCTCGTACGGCTCGAGCAGGCCCCCGGGCAGCGCCCAGTAGCTCTCGTACGGCTCGTACCGGCGGCGGACGAGGAGGACGTTCATGGCGCCGTCCCGGAAGGCGAACACGGCGACGTCGGCGGCGACGCGCGGATGTTGGCTCTCGGCCACTTATAGACCTCGTGACTACTTTAGCACGAGGGCGAGATCAGCACCGTGCGCAGGCTGGTGTAGAACTCGCGCGCGGCCTTGCCCTGCTCGCGCGGGCCCAGACCGGATGCCTTCTCGCCGCCGAACGGCGTGTGCAGGTCGACGCCGGACGTGGGCTGGTTCACGCGCACGAGGCCGGTGTCGAGCCGGTTCGCGAGATCGAGCACGCGGTCGAGGTCGCGCGTGAACACGGCGGTGACGAGGCCGTGGCGGACGCCGTTTGCGAGCTCGACCGCCGCGTCGGCGTCGTCCGCGCGCATGAGCGCGCAGACCGGCGCGAACACCTCCTCCTGGGCCAGCTCGGCGGACGGGTCGTCGACCTCGACGAGAGCCGGCGCCAGGTAGTTGCCAGGGGCGTCGAGCGCCGCGCCGCCGGCGAGCAACCGCCCGCCCGCCTCCACGCCGCGCTTCACCGCCGCGGCGGCGGCGTCGCGGGCGTCGGCCGAGATCAGCGGCCCCACCCGGCAGGCCTCGTCGGCGGGGTCCTCGATCCGCAGCGACTCGACGGCCGCGACGAGCGCGTCGCGCATCCCGCCCGCCACGGAGCCTTCGCAGATGACGCGGCTCGTCGCGGTGCACTTCTGGCCGGCGTAGCCCATCGCGGCCGTCGCGATCGTCCCGGCGGCCGTCTCGAGATCGGCGTCGGCGAGGACGATCGACGCGTTCTGGCCGCCCATCTCGCACTGCACGGCGGCGCCGCGGTCGACCGCCATCCGCGCGACGGCGCCCCCGGTCGCGACGGAGCCCGTGAACGAGATCGCGTTCACGCCGGGATGGCCGACGAGGGCGGCACCGGCGTCGGCGCGGCCCTGCACCAGCTGCACGACCGGCCCCGGCAGCTCGGGCGCGAGGCACTCGTGCAGCGCCTGGGCGCACGCGGGCGAGAACGGCGACGGCTTCCAGACGCACGCGTTCCCGTAGGCGAGCGCGGGCGCGAGCTTCCAGGCCGGGATGGCGATCGGGAAGTTCCAGGGTGTGATCAGGCCGACCACGCCGCGCGGGTGACGCCGGGCCATGAGCAGCGAGCGGCCGTCGCCGGACGGGAACGTGTCGCCGTCGGGGTCGAGCGCGGCCTGGGCGTGGTAGCGCAGGATCGCCGCGGTGCGGGCGACCTCGCCGCGGGCCTCGAGCACGGGCTTGCCCACCTCGCGGCGGACGAGCTCGGCCAGCTCACCTGCGGCCGCCTCGACCCGGGCCGCGGCCCGGCTGAGCGCGTCCGCGCGGGCCTGGGCCGGGAGCGCCGCGTATCCGGGCGCGGCGGCGCGCGCCGCCGAGACGGCCCGGTCGACGTCGATGCCGCCGCCGGGCAGATATCTCCCGATGCGGTCGGCGGGGTCGGCGGGGTTCTCGCTGACGATGTCCGCTGAAGGTGCAGCCGCGGCCACAGCGGCTACTTGCTCACGTAGACGACCAGCGCCAGCGCCGCCACCAGCACTAGCGTCATCACCAGGGCCCACCAGCGCGACGTCGAGGTCGGAGGGCTCGTCATGGGCGCGGATGTTACCCGGCCGGGGCGCCGGACGACGTGCCTTCGACGATCGCCTCGCCCACCACGACGACGACGAAGAGCGCGATCGTGATCAGGTGCACGAGCGAGCACCACAGACAGATGGCGTCGATCTCGAAGAGCTCGGCGTAGATCAGGTACACCACCGTGCAGACGCCGCCGATCGCCCAGGCCAGGCGGGCGTAGCGCACGAGCGGCTCCGGCGAGCGCCAGGCGGGCGGCGCGCACAGCCCGGCGGCGACGACGAAGAAGGCGAGGCCGAGCACGGCCACCGGGATGCCGAGGATGTACGACTGCGGGCTCGTCGTCACCTTCTCGCAGTCGATGACGCCGCTCGCCGAGCAGGCCAGCTGCACGTGGGTCGTGAAGTGGGTGAGCGTCAGGTAGGCGGCGACGGCCAGGCCGAGCACGACCAGGATCGCCGACGAGGCCGTCACCCATGCCGGCACCGGCCGGCCGACCGGGCGCGTGTCGGTCGCCGACGCCGCGATCACGACTTCGGCAGGTGCTTCGCCGCGGCGGTGACGCCGGGCGTCGAGCACACGTTCCCCGGCTGGCCGCCGGTCTGCGCGCACAGCGCGGCGGTGATCTGGTTCGCGGTGCCGAGGATCGCGATGCTCTGGTCGGTGTTCGTGTCGCGCATCGCCGTCGCCACCTGCGGCATCGTCATCCCGGCCAGGATCTGGGGGTTGTAGCTGGCGTCGGTCTGCAGGTAGCTGCCCAGGTAGATGAACGGGATCGTGCCCTTGGGGTCGTACTTGTGGATGAGCGCGTCCTGCTGCGCGGTCGGCGTCTCGAGGCGCGGGTAGCTGCCGCCGACGGGGCGGTTCCCGTAGAGCTCGACCGTCTGCAGCCCGAGGTACTTGCTCGCGTATTTCGCCTTGTAGAAGGAGAACGTGGGCGTGTTCGGGTAGACGTCGCTCGACGAGGAGTGGGTCGCGCCCAGGTTCGTGAACGTGCCGAAGCGCGAGAGGGCCGTCACGAGCGGCCAGCGCTCGGCGGCGCAGAACGGGCAGTACTCGGCGCCGATGTAGACCACGAGCGGCTTGCCGCCGTCGCGGAGCGGCGTCCCGCCGATCCGGCTCATGCCGCCGATGCCGGAGACGGCGCCGATCGTGTTGAACGTCGAGTCGGGCACGGTCGAGACGGAGTGGACGACCGACGCGGGCGCAAGGCCGGTGCGCTTGGCCGGCGTGGGCGAGCTCTGGAGCAGCTTCGCGCCGACGAGCGCCGCGATCACGACGAGCAGGCCGACGATGCCGCCGACCGCGAGCAGCATCGGGTTTCGACCCTGCTGCGTCTTCTTGGGCTGTGAGGTGAGCCGCTCGCCGCGTTCCCGCTCGGCGGCCCGGCGCTGCTGGCGCGTCTTCTGGTTCGCCACCCTTCAAAGACTAGTGGCCCGGTCTAAGACGACTTGAAGAGCGCGCTGAGAATACGCCTGAGCGGATCTCCCCCCTACGGCACCGTGTATGCCACGACCTGCGGGTCTCCGCGCCCGGCACGCGTGACGGGCCCGCCGGCCGGAACGATCACGTCGTTCCCGGCGATGGCGATCGGCGAGTTGGCGGATGTGGGCAGCTTGCGGCGATAGACGCTCGCGCCCGTTGTGCGATTCAGTGCGATCAGCACACCGTCGTAGAGCGTCGTGAACACGAGATTGTGGGAGACCGTGACGCCCCCGAGCGGTAGCTGCGGCAGCTTCCGATCCCATTCCACCTTGCCCGTAGCGAGGCTGAGCGCCTCCACCTCGCCCGTGGGGGAACCGGCGGCCTGGGTCGGCATGGGCTTGGCCAGGCTCGTGAAGGTCAGCGGGAGATCGAGCGTGGCGACATAGACGCTGTTGCCGGCGACGGCCGCGTTCGTCAGGACGCCGCCGAGCGAGCCCGGAAGGATCGTGGCCGGCGACCTGAGCGTGCTGCGGTGCTCGAGGGCCAGGAGCGAGTCGTCGTCATGGCCGTTATGCGCGCCCACCGGCGTCTTCCAGATCAGCTTGCCGGTGCTCGCGTTCATCTCGTAGACGTCGCCCATCTTGCCGCTGCCGATCACGACCGGGACGCCACCGACGCGCGCGGAGATCGGTGAGGTCTGCATGTCCCAGTCCTTGAAGTCGTCGGGCACGGCCTGGTAGTACCAGCGCAGCTTCCCGGTCGCGGCGTCGAGGTTCACGTCGCTGTCGGTATAGAGATCCCTCGCCGGATGCGCGATCGCCGCGGCGGGGGTCTGGTACGGGTTGCCGATCCCGTACGTCACCGACCCGTCGCTCCCGACGAGCGGCGTCTGCCACGCGCCGCCCGCGCCGACGCCGAGCGACTGCACGCCCGGTTCCGGCCCGGTGACCGTGTTGAACCTCCAGAGCACTGCGCCGCTCGACGCATTCAGCGCAAGGAGCACCCCGCCGCCCGGCCCCGAGCCGTACTGGCTCGCCACGTACACCCGCCCGTCGGCCGCCTGCGGCTGGATACCGAAGGTTCCCTGGCCTGTGCGGAGGAGGTCGCTGTCAGCCCAGATCTTCCGGCCGGTGGTGGCGCTCACCGCAAACGCGGACGTCGGCGTGAGTCCGAACACCTTCCCGCCGGCGACGGCGACGCCGTTCGGCCCCGGTCCGCTCCTCTCAGGCTCGTTGCATCGATACTCCCACTCGAGCTTCCCGGTCGCGAGCGCGAGCGCGTACACGTTCGAGTCGAGGTCCTGGAGATAGACGACGCCGCCCTTCACGATCGGGTTCGCGGTCAACGAGCCGTACGGGCTCACCCCGGCCGCGGCCTTCCCGGTGAGCTTGAACGTCCACGCCGGCGCCAGCCTGGAGACGTTTGCCGACGAGATCGTCGACCCGGTGGCGTCCCGGGTATTCGCGAGGTCGGCATTCGAGTACGCCCACGATCCGGACCCCGCGGCCGTCGACGCAGGCGCGTTCATGGAGAGGGTCTTGCAGGCAGGGCTTCCGGCCGCCTTCCCACTCCCGCCACACGACGCAACCAGCAACCCGGCCGCGGCAACGACGGCCGCGCCGAGCACAACGCGACGCCCACCCCGGCGGCGAACTGCAACTGCGGATGCCTGCACTCCCATGGGAGCTTCGCTCGCCATTCGCGCCCACGATCGTACCCGGGCTGCCCGAGCCCGTCCACAGGCGTGTTACGTGCTCGGCGGCGGACACAGGCAGGGATGCGGCCTCCGGTGCTCGGGCCCGTGATGGTGTCCGCCGCCACCCCCGCCTCCCTGCCGGTGCGGCAGCGCGTGGGTGATCGCGCGCGCCATCCAGCGCACCGGCGTCGGGAAGCGGACGAGGACGCACAGGCTCAGCATGAGCGCCGTCAGCAGGAGGACGTACTCGACGGTGGCCTGGCCGCGGCGCATGTCTCCGAGCCTAGGGACGCACGCGTCACGCGTGTGCGACGACGTGTGCCGGTCTGGTCACAACCCGGACAACGAGCCCGACGCCGCCGATGAGCGTCAGCTCGAGGGCATGGATGCCCACTCCGGGCGCGGGCCGGCGAAGGCGGGGTCGTTCGTTATCCGCGTTGCCTCCCAGCGGCGAACGTCAGCCATCGCGACAAGGATGCGATGGCGAAAGTAGATGGCGCGGCGGACGAACGTCACCCGAGCCTCGTGTGTCATCGCCCGCTGCCGGCGCTCGAGAAGCTTCCGCTTCGGCACGAGTGCCAGCTCGCGGAAGTTCGAGTAGAGCGGTTCGTCGCCGGCCGGCGCCAGGAAGTAGGTGTGGGCGTGCGCGACGTGCAGCACCCCGTTCCGCTCCCGGAAGCCGGCGACGACCGCCGCCTGCTGGCGGGGATCGACGATCTCGGAGAGCCGACGAACGCGGATCACCTGCACCTCGGTCACCGCCGCCTTCACCAACTCACAGGTGGGATGGATCAGCTGGCAGGCGTCCCAGCGCCCGTACGGCGTATCCATCTCCCCGAACAGGTCGCCCTGCCGGGCTGGGTACTGCTCCGCCTCGGACGGATCAACCCAGTAGTCGGCGGCCTGCGGATACCACGCGTCGGTCACGGGCGAGCGCGGTCCGGCTCACCGGCCACCACCAGCTCCTCGTCGAGCTCGGGCGGCGCGCTCACCGAATCGGCGCTGCCCCGGCTGATCGGCGTGCCCTCTTCGTCGCGGGCAAGTGTCAACGACACCCGCGCCTGCAGCTCGTTGATCAGGCTCCAGTCAAACGGGAGCGTGATGCCGAGCGCGGTCAACGACTCGGATGGGATCGCTGCCCCTGCGCCGGCGGCCGCCAGAAGCAGCGGCACAGTCTCCGCCATCCGCTGGGCATGCGCTTCGGCGGCGCGCAGTGCCTCATAGCGCTCAGGTGACACGAGATAGCCGTCGGGCACGTTGCGACAGGTGACCAGGCCGACCCTGCCCCGCTTCACCGTCTGCTCGAGCGTGCGTGCGAGGTTGTCTCGCAACTCGCGATGCCCCACCTCGACGATCTTGTCCGCGCTCACGGTTCCCACCTCATGTGTCCAAGTATGTGTACACATGCTACCCGATTCGGCGCCGGAGCACAACGGATTTCGCCGTAGCCGTGTGCCGGTCTGGTCACAACCCGGACAACGAGCCCGACACGGTCAGGAGCACGGCGGCCGCCAGCGGCAGGAGGGCCGCCGGCACGAGCACGAAGACGACGACGACGAGCACCCGCGGCCCGGCCTTCGCCGCCCGCTCCTGGACGGCACGCGCTCGCGCCGTCCGGGCGCGGTCGGCCTGGCGTCGCAGCGACTCGGCCAGCGGGACGCCCAGGCGGTCGCTCAGCCGCAGGGTCAAGGCGAGCTGTGCCAGCGACGGCGACCCCGTCCGCGCCGCCAGGTCGCGCAGCTCGTCGACGCGTGGACGGCCGAGGGCGATGTTGGCGTAGGCGAGCTCGAGCTCAGCGCCGAGCTCGCCGCCCACCGCCTCCCCCGCTCCGCGCAGCGACGCATCCAGTCCGACGCCCGCGGCGACCGTGCTCGCGACGAGCTCGACCAGCTCCGGCACGCGCCGCTCGATCCGCTCCGCCCTCCGGGCGGCGGCGGCGCGCAGCCACAGATCCGGGTATGCGGCGCCGAACCCCACCAGCGCCAGCGCCGCGACGACGCCGGTGAAGCCGCCGATCACGGCGACCGCCATGACCGCGAGCCCGCCGGACGCCAACACCGTTCCGGCCCGGAACGCCGACACATCGATTCCCCGGCCTCCGAGCAGCGCAGCCGGTCGCGCCCCGATCGCGCACAGCACGCGCACCGACGGGCTGCCGCGGCTGTCCCGGTCAGGTGGGTTCAGCGCGCGGTCGCGGGCCGCGGCGCGTCTCGCCTCGGCCAGCGCGAGCGCCGCCAGGGCGAGCAAGAGCCACCCGCTCACGGGATCGACCTCGGACAAACGCCGGATGAGCACGTGCCCGACCGCCGCCAATCCGGCCGACGCCGCCAGAGAGAGCCATCCCAGCGGGGAGCGCACCAGCAGGTCGAACCCGGGCCGGTCGGCGAGGTAGAGCGCCGCGACCCCGAGCCCCGGCATCGCCGTCACGATCCGGCCCGTCGCCCGCGCCTGCGCCGTGGCCACCTCCGCGGCCCGGCGCTGGGCGCGGCGCTCGTGGAGCAGCTCGGCGGTGCGCTCGAGCAGAAGGGCCAGGTCGCCACCGGCGCGCGTCTGCAGCCGAACGGCCGCGGCCAGGTACGCCACGTCGGCACCCTCGCCCAGCGCCGCGAGCGCCTCTGCGATCGGCGTCCCCAGCGCGGCATCGGCCGCCGCAGCCGCGACCCGGCCTGCGGACGGCTCGGGCAGGTCCTCGACCGCGTCGGCGAGCGCCTGGCGCAGCGACCGCCCAGCGCGGACGTGTGCGGCGAGGATCTCGACGACGAGCGCCAGCTGGGCGTCCTCCGATCCCTCTCGCCGGGCGCGGATCCGATCGGCGATCGCCGTCAGGTACCGGTGAACGCGCATCGCCGCTCCTGCAGCTCTCCCAGAAGCCGCGCGTCCAGCATGTGGAGCTGCCCGTCGCGGCCGCGGGCGTCGACGAAGCGCACCCGCCGCGAGCCGTCGCCATCGCGCACCAGGTGGACGACCACGTCGACCGCCGAGGCGACCTGCTCGCGCACCGCGACGTGGGGCAGGTCGAGCCCCGCCATGAGGGCCATCGTCTCGATCCGGCGCACGGCGTCGGCCGGCGAGCTGGCATGGACGGTCGTCAGCGAGCCGTCGTGGCCCGTGTTCATCGCCTGGAGCATGTCGAGCGCCTCGCCGCCGCGCACCTCGCCGACGACGATCCGGTCGGGGCGCATCCGCAGGGCGTTCCGCACGAGGGCGCGCAGCGTCACCTCGCCCCGGCCCTCGACGTTCGGGGGACGGCTCTCGAGCCGGGCGACGTGCGGCTGCGGCAGCCGCAGCTCCGCGGCGTCCTCGACCGTGACGACCCGCTCGGCCGGGTCGATGAATCCCGCCAGGGCGTTCAGCAGCGTCGTCTTCCCCGTCCCGGTGCCGCCCGACACGACGATGTTCAGGCGTCCCCGGACGCAGCGCTCGAGCAGATCCGCCTGGGCAGCGGTGAGGCTCCCGGCCGCGACGAGGTCATCCACCCGGAACGGCGCCCGGGCGAACTTGCGGATCGTGAGCAGCGGGCCGTCGAGCGCGATCGGCGGCAGCACCGCGTTCACGCGGCTCCCATCGGGAAGGCGGGCGTCGACCATCGGGCTCGACTCGTCCACGCGGCGGCCGACCGAGCTGACGACGCGGTCGATCACCTGGCGCAGATGCTCGTCGTCGCGAAACGCCACCGGTTCGCGCACGAGCCGCCCCGCCCGCTCGGCGTAGATCCGCCCGGAGCCGTTCGCGATCACCTCGGTCACGCCCCGGTCGCGCAACAGCGGATCGAGCGGGCCAAGGCCGACGGTGTCGTCCACGATGCCGGCGACCAGGCGGCGGGCGTCGGCAGGATCGAGGGCGACCCGATCGCCGTGCAGCAGCTCCCAGGCGGCCCGCTCGGCGGCGGCGCGGAGATCACCACCCGAGGGCCGGTCAAGCAGCTCACGCCGCAGCCGCTCGCGATATCCGGCTGCCAGCCCGGCGACGGGATCGGTCACGCCGACACCTCCGCAGCGAGCTCCCGCAGCGCGACAGCATGCCTGCGGCCGGGCCAGCGGTCGAGCCGAACACGGCCGTCGGCGAGCGCGTCCAGCGCCTCCGCGTCGGCCCGTACGACCGCAC
This sequence comes from uncultured Actinomycetes bacterium, assembly GCA_963746115.1. Lineage (GTDB taxonomy): Bacteria > Actinomycetota > Thermoleophilia > Gaiellales > JAICJC01 > JAICJC01. The sequence continues at coordinate 629,003 of CAVVAA010000001.1, forward strand.
CGACGGGGACGCCGACCGTCCTGGCGATTCCCCGCAGCGAGAGATCGGAGCGGCGGCTCCAGCGGTTGACGACGACGCGGATGCCTTCGGCGGAGCCCGCCCGGGCGAGCGTCGTCACGAGCTCGCGGCCGGCCGCCGCCGCGGGCGCATCCGGCGTCACGACGACGAGCGCGCGGTCGGCGGCGACGGCCGCCTCACGCGACGCGACGAACGACCCGCAGCCGGCGTCGACCACCGCGGGGCCGCCGGCGCGGAGGTCGCGCACGAGCGCGGCCGCGAAGCCGCCCGGGAGCGCCGCCGCGATCTCGGGCCCGGCCGGCCCGGGCACGAGCCGCAGGCCGCACGGATGCTCGACGGCGGCGCTCGCGACGGCAGCGGCCAGGCCGTCGCCCACGTGGGCGAGGTCGGCGAGCGACCGCTCGGACCGGCACCCGAGCAGCGACGCGAGGCTCGCCCAGGATCCCGACATGTCGACCAGCGCCGCCCCGGCCAGACGTGCGAGGGCGAGCGCCGTCGACGTCGCCCCGGTGCCGCCCTTGGCGCCCACGACCGCGGTGACGCGGCCTGCCGGCGAGGCGGCGGGCCGGCCGGATGCGAGCGTCGCCTCGACGAGCACGTCGCCCAGCGTCGCCGGGACGGCGGGGAGCGGAAGCACGGCCCGGGCGCCGGCGGCCAGCGCGCGGCGGTAGGTGTCGACCCCGGCGGACCGCGCCAGCACGATGGCCGGGCGCCCGCATCCCGCGACGAGCTGCCGCAGCGCCGGCGCGCCCCGTTCGCCCGGGTCGGCGAGTAGCGCCACGTCGCACGGCGGGAGGCGGCCCGCAACGGCACGCAGCGGCGCGATCACGCCCACGAGCTGGACGCCGGGCAGATCGTCGGCGAGCGCGGTCATCTCGGCTCCGAGGAGCGGGTCGGCGGCGACCACGAGGCAGCGGACGACGGGCGCGATCATCCGGCCGCCTCTCCGGCGCCGCGGACGGCCAGCCGTAGCGAGCCCTCGCCCTCGGCGGCGATCGCGCCGGGCACCGCGGCGGGCGAGAGCAGCAGCGTCGCGACCGACCCGGAGTCGTCCCGCCGGGCCGACAGCACGAGGACGTTCGCGAGAACGAGGCGGGTGCGTCCGCCGCGGCCTGGCGGGGTCAGATAGACGTCTGCGCGAACGCCCGCCAGATCCCCGGCCGGGAGGCCCGCCGTCTCGTCGAGCCGGATCGCCAGCTCGCGCGCGGCCGGCGGTGGCGTCGCCGAGGCGACCTCGGCGTCCATCACCGGTGCGCCGGCGACCAGCCCCACCGCGGCCCGGCGGCCGATCGCCGCGGCCGGATCCGCAAGCTGGTGCGGCGACGCCCACGTCGACGCGATTCGGACCGTGCCGAGATCTGCGGCACCGATACGGGCGCCGGCGGCAACCGGCCGGACCGCGACGACACGCACGACCCGCTTGCCTGCGGGCGCGTGCGCGGCGCCCGACCCCAGCCGGGCGAGGCCGAACAGCGCCAGAACGATTCCCGCCAGCGCGAGCACAAGGCTGCGGCGGCGGTGACGGCTCACGCCTGCGTCCCCGGGAGGCAGCGATTGCAGTCGGCGCCGAGCATGGGCACGCCGCACCAGTCGCACCGCGGTGCGAACGCGATCCGCTCGCGAAGGGCCATCAGCGAGCCGGCCGGGAGGGCGGGCGCGACGAGCAGCTCCACCGTCCAGGGCACCCGCAGTGACGCGGCCAGGCCGCCGTCGAGCCATCCCAGCTCCACGCCGTCGACGCGGACGGCGTCCACCACGCGCTGAGGAGCGCCCGTCCCCGACACCGCCGCGGCGCACACCGCGCGGGCCCGACCCGCCGCGGCGACGCCGGCGAGCACGGCATGGTCGACGGCGATCTGCGACCAGCGGCCCGCCGACCAGCGGGCGCACGCCCGGCGCCCACCGCCGGACTCGATCAGGCCGGCCCGCTGGAGTGACGCGGCGGATGGGCTCACGATCCACATCGACGCTCGGCCCTCGACCGCGTCGAGAAGGGCCGCGACCTCCGGTGCACCCCACCCCTGCTCGTGCGCGTGCCCGGCGAGCCCCGCCAGGTAGCGCCCGCCGATCCCGGGCAGGCGAACGTCGTGTCCGACCCCCGCGCCGGCGAGCCCTTCGGCCCTCGCGACCCGACCGTGGGCCGAGAGGGCCGAGACAAGCCGCAGCGGCCGGGCGGCCGCGGGCTCGGGCTCCGCGGGGGCCTCGAGCAGGCGCAGGATCGCGGCGTCGTCCGCGGTCATTCGTCGTCACCCAGACACGGGAGCGTGACGGTGAACCGCGACCCGGTTCCGATCGCGCTCGAGACCGAGATCGAGCCTCCGTGGGCCTCCGTGAGCTCCCGGGCGACCGCCAGTCCGAGCCCGGCACCGGGCTCCGGGCGCCGCGCCTGAAAGAACTCGTCGAAGATGAACGGCAGATCGGCCTCCGCGATGCCGCGGCCCGCGTCCTCGACGGCCACCTGGAGCGTGTCGTCGATCCGGCGGCCGCGGACGGTGACGTCGGTGCCGGGCGGGGCGTACTTGATGCCGTTGGTAATGAGGTTCGCGAAGATCTGGCGGACGCGATTCTGATCTCCGCGGACGAGGCCGCCGTTGCACGTCCAGTCGACGCGCACGTGCACGCCGCCCTGCTCGGCCACCGTCTGGAGACGCTCGGCGACCTCGCTCACGCACGGCTCGAGCGGGAACACCTCGGCGTTGACGCGCAGCTCGCCTGCACGGGCACGCGACAGCTCGAGCAGGTCCTCGATCAGGTACCCGAGCCGTTCGCACTCGCCGTCGATCACGTCGAGCTTGGCGGCCTTCGCCGGATCGCACTCCGACCGGTGCAGCGTGTAGACGTAACCCTTGATCACCGTGAGCGGCGTCCGTAGCTCGTGCGACACCTTGCCGATGAACTCCGCCCGGGCCCGCTCCTCGCGGACGAGCAGCGTCGCCAGCTCCTCCACCGAGGCGTGGAGGCGGTCATCGACGCCGCTCCGGCGCCGGCGCAGCGCGACCCGGATCACTCCGGCCTGCACAGGCGGTAGCCGACGCCCCACTCGTTGGCGAGCCAGCCGGCGGCGGAATGAACGCGCAGCTTCTGGCGCAGCCGGCTCGCGTGGGAGTCAAGCGTGCGGGTGCGGCCCTGCGACCGGAAGCCCCACACCGTCTCGAGCAGCTCCGTCTTCGTGAAGACGCGGCCCGGCTCGGAGGCGAGCGTCGTCAGCAGCTGGTACTCCTTGGCCGAGAGGTCGACCTTGATGCCGCCGACGGTCACCTCGCGCGAGAGCATGTTGACGGTGAGCTCGCCGTGACGGATGACCTCCCGCTCGCGGGTGCGCGACACGCGGGCGAGCACGGCGCCGATGCGCGCCAGCAGCTCGGGGTAATGGAACGGCTTCGTGACGTAGTCGTCAGCGCCACGCACCAGACCGCGGACGCGATCCGTGTGCTCCGCCTTCGCGCTCAGCATGATGATCGGAAGGTCGGGATCCCAGGGGTCGTTGATGCCGTCGCCTGCGCGCACGGTGCGGCAGATCTCGTAGCCGCTCATATCCGGGAGGACGACGTCGAGCAGCACCACGTCGGGGCGGGCGCGGCCGAGCAGCTCGATCGCCTCGGCGCCGGTGGCGGCGGTGAGGACGCTGAAGTCGTCGTCGCGCAGGTTCTCGGTCAGGAACTCGACGATGCGGGGCTCGTCGTCGACGACGAGCACGGTTGATCCGGCCATTGGGAGCGGCCTCCTTGGGGTCGTGGGCCGCGCCGGCGGGGACGTGCGGACGGCATCGGCACCTATTGCGATTTCACTTGCGACTCCGGCCGCCCCGGAGATGCGCTCTCAACGTATACGACGAGATCGCCAACGTGAAGGTATGCAACGGCAACTGTTGCATTTCCGTGATGCGAATCATCGGCTTGCGGTAGTCCGGCGCCCGCCGACGGCTCCCCTGAACTGGCGATCGATAGATGCCGGCATCACCCGATTCCCATTGCGGGTCACTCGGACCTCCGGTGACGGCGGGGCCACAGCGCCCGGCAGACGCCCCACCTAGACTTCGCGCGCATGGAGGCAGGCGGGGAGCGCACCGCACCAGCGCGCGGCCATGTGACGGTCATCGAGGACGAGGCGTCGATCTCGGACCCGCTGCGCTCGGCGCTGGAACGCGAGGGCTACGCCGTCTCGGTGGAGGCGACCGGCAACGGCGGCCTCGAGTCGGTGCGCCGCGAGGAGCCCGACATCGTCCTGCTCGACCTGATGCTCCCCGACCTCGACGGCCGCGACGTCTGCCGCGCGATCCGCCAGACCTCCGACGTCCCCATCATCATGCTCACCGCCCGCGGCCTCGAGACCGACCGCGTCGTCGGCCTCGAGCTGGGCGCCGACGACTACCTGGTGAAGCCGTTCAGCATGGCCGAGCTGATCGCCCGCATCCGGGCCGTGCTGCGCCGCACCGGCGAGCGCGCCGCCCCCGAGGCGGCAGCCGCGCCGACGACCGCGATCGAGGTGGGCGACGTCTCCATCGACCCCGCCACCCACGTCGCCGCACACGCCGGTGCGAAGCTCGACCTGCCCCGGCGCGAGTTCGACCTGCTGCACATGCTGATGGCGCACGCCGGCACGGTGCTCGCCCGCTCGAAGCTCATGGACGAGGTGTGGGGCGCCGACTGGTTCGGGTCGACGAAGACGCTCGACGTGCACATCGCCGGCCTGCGCCGCCGGCTCGGCGATGACGCCCACGAGCCCCGCTACATCCACACCGTGCGCGGCGTCGGGTTCCGGTTCGCCTCCCCCGCGGAGCTCGCCGGGTGACGCTGCGCGGCCGCCTGCTGGCGGCATTCGCGTACCTGCTCGTCCTCACCGTGATCGCGCTCGCGGTGCCGCTGGCCGTGAACGTCGACCGGCGGGCGAAGGACGCCTTCTACGCAGGGATCGACTCGCAGACGCAGGTGATCGCAGCCTCGCTCGGCGGCTCCCCCGCCCCCGGCGGCACCCTCCCAGGCGTCCGCCGCGCGGTGGCCCGGTACGGGCGCGAGACCGACGCCCGCGTCGTCGTCACGAACGGCCGCGGCGTGCTCCTGGCCGACTCGACCCGGCCCAACCCCGACCGCGTCGGATTCGCGACGGCGGGGCGGCCCGAGGTCGCGACGGCGCTCTCGGGGAGGGGCATCCGCCTGATCCGCCACAGCACCGACCTCGGCGGCGACCTGCTCGTGGTCGCCTACCCCGTGGTCGACCAGGGCCGGGTCGTCGGCGCCGTGCGACTGTCGCAGCCGATCGCCGCGGTCGACTCGCGCGTGCACCGGAGCTGGACCGCCATCGCCGCCATCGCCGCGGTCGTCGGCCTCGTCGGGCTGGCCGTCGCGTGGGTGCTCGCGAGCTCGCTGGCCCGCCCCATCCATGCGGTCGGGACGACGGCCGCGCGGCTCGGCCGCGGCGATCTGGCGGCGCGCGCGCCCGAGACGGGGCCGGCCGACGTTGCCGACGTCGCTCGCGCCCTGAACCGGATGGCGGACGAGCTCGTGGGCCTGATCGAGGCCCAGCGCGAGTTCGTCGCCAACGCCTCGCACCAGCTGCGCACCCCGCTCACGGGCCTGCGGCTGCGCCTCGAGTCGCTCGCCACCGGGCCGTCCGCGAACACGGACGCCGAGGCCGGGCTGCGCGAGGTCGACCGCCTCGCCGAGCTCGTCGCCGACCTGCTCGTGCTCGCCCGTGCGGGCGTCCCTCCGCCGGCCGAGGCGGCGTGCGACCTGCGCCAGGAGGTACGGGCGGCCGCCGACCGGTGGCGGCCGGTGGCAGCGGAGCACGGCGGGACGGTCGCGCTCGACGAGCCGCCCGGGCCGGTTGCGATCGCCGCCGAGGCGGCCGACGTCGCGGCCGTGCTCGACAACCTGATCGAGAACGCGATCGTCTACAGCCCCGCGGGCAGCACCGTCAGCGTGTCGGTGGCCGGCGACGGCGTCGTGCGCGTCCGCGACAACGGACCCGGCATCGACCCCGACGAGGCGGCCCGCGTGTTCGACCGCTTCTACCGCGGCAGGGCCGGGAACGCAACGCCCGGCGGCACCGGGCTCGGCCTCGCCATCGTCCGCGACCTGGCGGCGCGCTGGGGAGGCGCCGCGGAGCTCGAGCCGGGTGGGCCGGGGACGACCATCGCCGTGCGGTTCCCGCCCGGCCGGGAGGCGGACGTTGCCAAGCCCTAACCTTCCCCGAACCCGCCGCTTCCGCGCCCGAACCTATTCTGGGGGCATGCGCGCGCGGCTGACGACCGTCCTCCTCGTGATCGCGGCCATCGCCCTCCCGGCGGTCATGGCCGCGGCGGTCTTCTACGCATCCGACGAGGCGATCGGCGACACGCCCGGCGGCGTCACTCCCCAGTTCGGGGCGACGGTCCAGCCGCTCACGACCGTGCCGCCGGCGACGACGGAGACCGAGCACCACCGCCGCAAGCACCACGACGGAAGCGGCTCCAGCACCGCCACGACTCCCGCGACGACGTCGGGGACGGACGACCACGGCGGCTCGACGAGCGGCCGGTCGCCCGGAGGCTCGGGCAGCTCCGAGGGCGGCTCCGGCAGCTCCGGTAGCGGCTCGAGCGGCGGCTCCGGGAGCAGCGGCCACGGCGGTGGCGACGGCGGCGGCGACAGCTGACCGTGGCATTGCCAACCGCTTAACCATCCCGTTCCGTGCCATAGCCCGGGCCTAACCCGGCCTCTCCTACGGTGAGTCCAGTCCACTGGAAACCACCACTTGAAGGAGACGACACATGGCCAGGACAGCCATCACACGCCGGATCGCCCTTGCGGCCGGCATCCCGGCCGCCGCAGCTGCGGCGGCCCTGATCGCGTCGGCGGCAAGCGCCGCGACGTCGAGCCCGTCGGTCCAGCAGCACACCGCGCAGCCGGCGGCGGCGGTCGCCCATCACCACGGCCACCACAACGAGCCCGGCGATCGCCGCGGGCGGGCCAACGAGCCGGGCGAGGACGCCCGCGGCCGCGCCAACGAGCCCGGTGAGGACGCCCGCGGGCGGGCGAACGAGCCCGGCGAGGACGTGCGCGGCCAGGAGCGCGAGCCCGGCGACGACCGCGGGCAGGATCGCGGCGACGACCGGGGCGGCTCCAACTCCGGCCCCGGCAGCTCGAACTCGGGCCACGACGGCTCGGGCGACGACTCCGGCCACGGCGGCTCGGGTCACGGCGGAGGTGACGACTGATGACGCGCCTGCACCGCGCGCTCGTCGCGCTCACACTCATGGCCGCCCTCGCGGCGGCCCTGACGCCCGCGGCCCAGGCCCAGGGCACGAAGATCACCGCGAAGCTCAACGGGACGACCGCGTTCCCGGCGGTGAGCGGCAAGGCGACCTTCTCGCGCGAGGCCGGGCGGCGTGAGCTCGAGGTCGAGATCGAGCACGCCCGGGCGCTGCGCGGCAAGCGCCTTGTGCTCTTCGTCGCCGGCCGCAAGATCGGCACGATGCTCGTCGGGCAGCTCGGAAACGCCCGGCTCGACCGCTCCACCCAGCGCGGCCAGGCGGTGCCGAGCATCGCCGCCGGCACGCGGCTGAGCGTCCACACCGCCGCGGGCGCGGCGGTCGCGAAGGGCCGCTTCTAGCCGGCCCAGGCGACGGCGGCGGCGGTGGGGGCCTCACGCCTCCCCACCGCCGCCTGCGTCGCCTACGATTTCGGGGGGCAGGTCCGTCGAAAGGAGCACGCGATGGCGACCACTCGCACCCCCCGCTCGAACATCGAGATCGTCTGGAGCGACTGGCTCGATGCCATCCGGCGGGGCGACCTCGACGCTCTCGCCTCCCGGCTCGCCCCGGAGGTCACCCACCGCGGCGTGCGGCCCGACCTGTACTGCCCCGACCGCGAGGCGGTGCTCGCGAACGCCCGGGCACGGTCGGAGCAGCTGCCCGACGTCGGTGCAGTCGAGCTCGTTGCGGCCGGCGACCACGTCGTCCTCTCGGTGCGCGCGCCCACGGTCGGCATGCCGCTCGCCGACGATGCGCCGATGCGCGGGCAGGCGTCGATCGTCTTCACCCTGCGCGACGGCATGATCACCGCGATGCAGGACTACCTCTCCCGGGGCGAGGCCCTCGCCGCCGCGGGCGCCGAGCCGGCCGTCTGGGACTGATCAGCCCGCCCGGGCGACCGCCCACCGGGCATGCGCCAGCGGGTGCAGGAGCAGGTGCGATGCGGCCAGCCCGGCCCAGTCGCCGTAGCGGGCGAGCAGCTCGGCCGTGTCCCCGACGCCGGCCCGGCGGCCGAGCAGCGCCGAGCACAGCTTGATCAGGCCCAGATCGCCGACCGGGCCGTGCGCGTAGGAGCCGAGGCCGTCCCGGGCGATCACCCCGGCCGACCACGGGCCCAGGGCGGGCTCGGCGCACAGCCGGTCGACCGCGGCCTGGGCCGGGACGCGGCGCAGCCGCTCGAGGTCGAGCGTCCGCGCCACACGCACGAGGGCGGCCGCACGCCGCGGCGAGAGCCCCGCCCGCTCGGCCGCGGCGGCGCTCAGGCGGCCGATTTCGGACGCCCCCGGCGGGATGCGCAGATCGCCCTCGTGGGGGCAGGTGGCGGCGATCAGGCGGCGCTCGATCTGCATCGCCTCGCGCGCGGTGATCAGCTGGCCGCACACCGCCCGGACGAGCGCATGGGCGACCGTGCCCAGCCGGGCCGGGCGGGCGCCCCGGCGCCGGCGCACTGCGGCCGCGATCAGTTGGTCGCGCTCGGCCAGGCGCAGGAAGGGCGTGTGGTCGACATCGACCGCCAGCACGAACGCCAGCGCGTCGTGGGCCGAGGCCGCGTCGGGGGCGGCGATCCGGGCGGCGAGCTCCCCGCCGTGCCGCTGCCAGACCCGCGCCCGGGCCGGGCCGGCGGGGGTGGCGAGCACGAGATCGAGCACGCCGCCGCGGAAGCGGCGGGTCGGATCGGGGCGGCCGGCCGAGTCGGCCAGCGAGTACGGCCCGCGCGGACGCAGGAGCACCTCCACCGCGCCCGTCTCGGAAGCTGTCGCCACGGGTGGATTCTTGCAGCCGGTCAGGAGGGAAACCGACCTCCTTGACAGAATCCAATTGCGCGGTAAACATTCTGATGCCGGATGGGTGTGGCAGGGTCGTCGTCCCGGTAGGTCACTCCGGCAACGGGCAGTCGGGCCACGCGTGACGACGCAGGCCGGATTTCACTCATGTCTTCGAAGGGAGCGGAGAGCGTGTCGCGCGTGCTCATCACCGGCGGTGCAGGCTTCATCGGGTCGCACGTCGCCGAGTCGCTGCTCGAGGCCGGCCACGACGTGCGCGTCTACGACCGCCTCGTCGAGCAGGTGCACGGCACCTACGGCCCCCGCTACGTCCCCACAGATGCCGAGTTCGTCCTCGGCGACATGCGCGACGCCGCGGCGCTCCGTCGGGCGCTGCGCGACGTCGACGCCGTCGTCCACCACGCCGCCGAGGTCGGCGTCGGCCAGTCGATGTACCAGATCACCCGCTACGTCGACGGGAACACGAGCGGCACCGCCGTGATGCTCGAGATCCTCGCGAACGAGCACCACAACGTGAAGCGGATCGTCGTTGCCTCCTCGATGTCGGTCTACGGCGAGGGCGCGTACCGGTGCGAGGAGCACGGGCTCGTCCATCCCCTCGTCCGCGACGACGCCCAGCTGGGCCGGCGCGAGTGGGAGATGCGCTGCCCGACGTGCGGCGAACACGCGATCCCGGTGCCGACGCTCGAGACGACGCCGATCGCGCCCGCGTCGATCTACGCCATCTCCAAGCTCGACCAGGAGCTCATGTGCCTGGCCGTCGGCCGCGCCTACGACATCGGCGTCGTCGCGCTGCGCTACTTCAACACCTACGGGCCGCGCCAGGCGCTCTCGAACCCCTACACCGGCGTCGCCGCGATCTTCAGCTCGCGGCTCATCAACGGGCAGCCGCCGCTCGTGTTCGAGGACGGCCTCCAGCTGCGCGACTTCGTCCACGTGCACGACGTCGCCCGCGCGACCGTCCTCGCCCTGACGTCGGAGCGAGCCGTCGGCCAGGCCATCAACATCGGCACCGGCCGGCCCGTCTCGGTGCTCGAGGTGGCCGAGGTGCTGGCGGAGCACATCGGGGTCGAGCTCCCAGCGCGGATCAGCGCCACGTCGCGGTCGGGCGACATCCGCCACTGCTGGGCCGACGTCACCAGGGCCCGGGAGCTGCTCGGGTTCGATGCCGAGGTCGACTTCGGCGACGGCATGAAAGAATTGGTGGCATGGGTACGGAAGCAGGAGGCCGACGACCGTTCCGAAGCCGCGCACGCCGAGCTGGCGCAGCGCGGCCTCGCCCGGTGACGCCACCTCCGTGACGGTCCTCGCGGTGTCGATCACCGCCGTCGTTCTGACGGTGGTGTTCGTGGTCACGCAGCTCCTCTACCTGATCACGCTCATCCACGACCTCTACATGCTCGCCCGCAAGGTCGACTGGGTCGAGCTGGACGAGGAGGCGGTCGCCGCAGGGCCGCTGCCGAAGATCGTGCTGCTCTACCCCGTGCTGCGCGAGCCGCAGGAGACGATGCGCACGACGTTCGTCGGCCTGGCCGAGCTCGAGTACCCGCGCGACCGCTACCGGATCGTGGCCGTCCCCAACCACGACGACGACGTCACCATCGCCGCCCTCGAGGAGCTGCGGGCCGAGTTCCCCTGGCTCGAGATGCTCGTCGTCCCCGCGACCTCCGACCCGAGCTGGGAGCCGGTGTGGGAGAGCTGGGAAGCGACCGAGAAGGCCTACTGGTGGCACACCGGCGCGACCGACCGAAACCGCGACCTGCCGCCCAAGAAGACCCGCCAGCTGATCTACGCGCTCTACGCGCTCGACGCCGAGGAGACCGAGGACGACTGGCTCCTGAACTACATCGACGCCGACAGCGTGCCGCCGCGCGACCACCTGCTGGCCGGCGCAGCCGGCGCGGCCCACTTCGACGTCGTCCAGAGCACGAACGTCGCCGGCAACCTGCTCGACACCTGGCCGGCGTCATGGCACGCGATGGACCACATGTGCTGGGACGGCATGCGTTACCCGCACCTGAGCGCTCGCGGGCGCCACCCCTACTGGGTGCTCGGGAAGGGCCTCTTCTACCACGCTCCTGACCTGATCGCGCTCGGGAGCTTCAACCCCTGGGTGACGATCGAGGACCCCGAGGTGGGCATGCGCCTGTGGGTGAACGGCCGCCGCCTGGGCATCATCGCAAGCCCGCTGATCGAGGAGGTTCCGCTCACCCTCGGCCGCGGGCTGACCCAGCGCAAGCGCTGGATCTGCGGCTTCTACCAGTCACTTGGCGCATCCCTTCGGCTGATGGGGATGCGCCGCCGCGACCGCATCCGGGCGTGGGCGAACTTCCTGCCCTGCCTGTCGCTGACGGTGAACCCGCTCGGCGTGCCGATCGGCATCTGGGCGCTATGGGTCTGGTACGAGGGCACGAGCCCACTGCCGGTCTGGCTGATCCTGCTCGCGATCTCGACGATCGTCCTCTACTGCGTCAGCATGTCGATCACCTACGCGTCGACCTGGAAGCGCACCGCGATCGTGCTCGAGCGACGCCGCGACCGCCTCCACTACATGCTGCGGGTGAACCCCGTGTTCCTGTGGGTGTACTGGCTGTGGTGGTCGATCCCGATCGCCGTCGGCACGTGGATGTACTTCCGCGACGGCGGCCGGGTGTGGGAGCGCACCGAGAAGGTGGACGCCATCCACGAGCTCGTGCGCGACGTCGTCAGCCGCGAGGATTGAGCCCGGCGCGCAGCGCCCACCAGGCCGGCTTGGCCCGGTAGTGCGTGTCGAACGGGAGCGGCCGGTTGGCGGCCCCGATCCAGCTCGCGGCGTCGGTGATCCCCCACGTCGTCACCCGGGCGCAGGCGCGGACCGCGGCGCACGAGGCGGCGACGGTGCGGTAGATCGACGCCTCGTCGGCGAGGCGCCGGCCCAGCGGCGCCGAGCCACCGGCGCGGACGTCGAGCTCGGTCACCTCGAGCCGCAGGCCGAGCCCGGCGAACCGGCGCAGGACGTCGGTGAACTCGGCCTGCGGCGGGTGGGCGTCAAGGAGCAGGTGGGCCTGGAAGCCGACGCCGCCGATGGGGACGCCCGCCGTCCGCAGGCCCGAGACGAGCTGGAAGAGCGCGTGCTCCTTGGGGTCGTTCCACTCGGCGCCGAACTCGTTCAGGAACAGCCGGGCGTGCGGATCGGCGGCGTGCGCCCAGCGGAACGCCAGGGCGACGTATTCGGGGCCGATCACGCGCTCCCAGATGCTCTGGCGCATGCTGCCGTTGGCGGTGAGCGGCTCGTTGACGACGTCCCACTCCTCCACCTTGCCGCGGTAATGCGAGACGACAGTCGTGATGTAGGTGTGGAGGACGTTTCTGAGCTGCGCCTTCGTCCAATCGCCGTGCAGCACCCAGCCCGGCACCATCTCGTCCCACACGAGCGTGTGGCCGCGGACGGGCATGTGGTGGCGGCCGGCGAACGAGACGATCCGGTCGGCCCGGGAGAAGTCGAACCGACCCCGCGCCGGCTCGAGTTGGCTCATCTCCATCTCGTACTCCGGGGTGATGGAGCGGAAATGCGCCAGCAGCGTTTGCAGGTAGCGCGGGCCGCCCGTCTGGAGCATGACGGCGTTCACCGCCGCCCCGAGCTGGGGCGCCTCGCCGGCCGACGTGCGGTTGAAGACGGCGGGGTGGGCGACGTGAGGAGCCGGCGCCGCCGAGGCGGCGCCGGCGTGCCCGCCGGAAACCGCCGCGGCGACTGCGAGGCCAAGCGTTAGGACGTACTTGCCGAACATCTAGATTACTATGTCGACAAGACATTCGAATCACTTGATCGGGTAAATTTGGGATCACCCCTGCCGATAGGCGGGGCATCGCGCGGAGCCGGGTCTAGGTGTGCTCGATGACGAGGTGGTCGCCCACCCCGACCCCGGAGCGGTCGATCGCGCCGACGGGGAGCTCGAGCGCCACCTTCGCGCCCATGCAGTACGACGCCCGCCACGGCTTGATGCCGCGCACCAGCTTGAGCACGCGGCCCTCGCGGTCGGCGTAGACGACGTCGATCGGGAAACGCATCCCGAACATGTGGATCGAGCTCGTCGGAATCCACAGGCCCTCGTCGTCCGCCAGGCCCGGCCGGCCCAGCAGTCCCTTGGTGCGCTTCCAGAGCGATGTCGCCAGCTCGCCCCGCTCGCATACCACCGGCCCGCGTTCCAATCGGATCCGGGCCACTACCATGTCCTCATATGGGGCACACCGAGCCGCCCACAGAGCATCCCGAGTTCGAGTACGTGTCCGGGGACGACTATGTGGTCGAGTTCCTCGACTACCGCTATGGGTTCTCGAATACCGATTTCGAGCAGCGCGTGACCGCGGCGGCGGTCCGGCTCGAGCTCGTGCCGGCCCGCGACCTCAGCGTCAACGAGACCGCCGACCTGGTCGAGCTGGCGAGCGCCGGCCGGGTCGACCATCCCCGTAGCCGGCTCGGGCGGCACCTCGCCACCAACGCCGGCCTGCTCAACAGCCTCCATGGCGACTCGCTCGCCTACTGGCTGCGCAAGCTCGTCTTCCGCGGCGCGTGGCTCGATCACCGGCTCAAGACCGGCCAGCTCGACATCACCTTCGACGAGGGGGAGGGCCGGTTCGCCTACCGGATGCCGACCGATCAGACCCCGGTCGTCGACGTGGCACCCGTGCCGAGCTGGGCGCCGCTTCGGTTCACCGGCTGACCCGCAGCGGCGGACGCGCCGGCGGCCCGGCCGGCATCTACGCGGGGCCGGCGGCACCACCGGCCGACGGGACGAACACGAGCAGATGCGGGCCGACCTGGATCTGGTCGCCCGCCTCCAGCAGGTGCTGCTGCACGAGCCGGCCGTTCACGAACGTGCCGTTCAGGCTGCCCTCGTCCTCGAGGACAATGCCGACCGACTCGCGCCGCACCGTCGCGTGCCGCGCCGACACGGTCGGGCCTGCGAGCACGATGTCGTTCTCGGTGCTGCGGCCGATCGTCGCGGTGCGGTGCTCGAGCGGGAACGCCTGCTCGTCGCCGAGCTTCGGCCTCCATACCAGGGTCGGATGCTCGCCCGCCGCGACCGGCTGCGGGGCCGACCCGGCGGACGCCGGCTCGATGATGCGCGTGAAGCTGGGCTGATCGTCGTCCATCTCGGCTCCTGGATGGCGGAGAAATTGCGCGGTGCGAGCCTAGCAGTGGGGGCGGACGGCCGATAGACTGACGGACTGATGGAAGAGGAGCAGAATCCGATGGCCGAGGCCGAGGCACAGCTCTACCGGCGAATTCAGGAATTGCGGGCCCGGGCGCGGTCGGAGCGCCCCCAGGCCGGCCCGGGCGACGCGCCCGCGGCGATGCCCGACCTGCGCACCATCCTCGCCCGCGCCGAGGCCAACGTCGGCGAGCTGCGCCAGACTGCCGCCAACCTCGAGCAGGCGCTGCCCGAGGCGGTCGAACGGGCCGTCGAGCGGGCGATGGACGAGCGCGCCACTCCGCGCCGGCTGGCCGAGCTGCGCGAGCTCGTGCGCTCGCTGGCCGGGCAGATGGAGCAGGTGAACCGCGACCTGCTGGCCGAGCGGCTCGGCCGGATCGAGGACCTCGAGCTGCTCGTCGACCTGATCTCGAGCGGGATGGCCGCGCTGCGCCAGGATGTCGCCGACGTCAGCAGCTCGATGACCCGCATGAACTCCTCGGTCACGGGCGTCGCCGCCCGCCTCGACCAGCCGCTCCAGGTCACCGTCGAGCGGCCGCGGCAGGCCGGCGTCCGCGACCTGTTCCGCGCGACCGAGCCGCACGAGGAGCCGAACCCCTCCGCCCCGCGCGCCTGACCGGCATGCCGGTCACGAAGGTCATCGAGGTGATCGGAAGCTCCGCCGACGGCGCCGACGCGGCCGTGCGCGAGGCGGTGACGTCGGCCGGCCGCTCCATCCGCGGCATCTCCAACGTCGAGATCGTGTCGGTCACCTGCGACGTCGAGGACGGTCAGATCGCTCGCTGGAACGCGCTCGTCAAGATCGCGTTCCCCGTCGAGCCTCGCTAGCTCGTCCCGGCCGGGCTAACCCGGCAGCCAGGCCTCCTGGAACGGCGCGGGCCCGTCGTTCGGGTACGGGGCGTACGCCTCCTTCGGGTCCTTCGTCTCGTGCTCGACACCGGCCTTGTGACGGCGGGCCAGCTCGGAGTCCGGGTAGATCACGTCGCCGCCGGAGCGGCCACCGATCGCGAGCACCGCACACGGGCCGTCGCCCGCGCCGACGAACACGTGCTCCGTCCAGGCCGGGCAGTGCACGAAGTCCCATGCCTTCAGGCGCCGCTCCTCACCCTCGACCAGGAGCAGGCACTCGCCGGAGAGCACGAGGAAGTCCTCCTGCTCGTCCTCGCCGTGGTACATGCAGGCGGGTTGGCCCGGGGCGAGGATGCCGATGTTGATCCCGATCTGCGGAAAGTGGACATCGCCCTCGAAGCGCGTGTACGCGCCGAAGTCGCTGTCGCGCCAGGCGGCGTCGCGCGCGTTCACGACGAACCAGCCCTCGCCGCGGGGGACGAGCCCCGTCTCGGTCTGCTCGTACTTCGCCTCGGGCACCACGGGACGGAACCTATCAGCCCGGCACGGCCGCGCGCCGCCCATTGGCCGCCAGCGTGTGGAGGGCGTCGACGGTGAGCTTCCCGCGCCATGCCCAGGCGACGGCGTCGTCCCAGGCCAGCCAGTCGAACGTCCAGCCGCCGTCGGCCTGCTGGCCGTCGGCCAGCTCGTCCAGCTGACGCTCGACCGCAGCCGGGTCGAACAGGCGCCGGCCGGCGTGATCGGGCCGCGGAGCGATCGTGAGCGCCGTGAGCGCCTCGCCCTCGGTGCCGCCGGCGACGACGATGTGCTCGCGGCTCTCGAGCGTCCGCGCAACAGCGTCGAGCACCTGGTCGGCCCGCTCGCGGTCGGAGACGGCGTCGAGGAAGTCGATCACGTACTTCGTCTCGTAGCCGGGCCGCGGGCTGAGGTCGTCGAGCCGCTTCCAGACGAAGGCGGACGCGCGATGGAGCCAGCGCCGGCCCGGTCCCGCCGCCATCCCGGCGCGGTGCGCGGCCGCCGCGACCGCCGCCGTCATGTGCAGCGATGACGTCCGCTCGACCGGCGCGGTCATCCACGGCGCATGGGGGATCGCGTCGGCGTCGTACGGGAGCACGAAGTCGAGGCCGCCGTCGGAGTGGGTGACGGTCTCGAGCCACCGGGCGAGGTCGACCATCAGCGGATCGTCCGGGGGCGCGGAGATCTCGTGCAGCACCTCGAGCGCGCCCAGCGCCGTGATCGGCTGGCTGCCCGGATCGGGCAGGTCGGGCTCGAGGTAGCCGAAACCGCCGTCGGGATTGCCGTAGGCGGCGAGTGCGGAGCGGATGAGGGCCGCATCGCCGTCCATCCGGCGGCGGTCGATCAGACGGGCGTGGAGCGTGACGAAGCGTCGCGCGGCGAGTGTGTCGGTCATGCGACGAGTGTCGCAGCGGCGGACGGGCCGGGCTTGAACGTTTCGGCCATCTGCGGGCGCTCGCCCGCCGGGGTCGCGCCGCCGGCAAGGAGCGCCGCGGGTGTCGTGCCGGCGAGGCGGCGGCAGTCGCGCGCGAGGTGCGCCTGGTCGGCGTATCCGGCATCGGCCGCCAGCCGCGCGAGCGCGCCGCCGTCCTGGGCGAGGCCGAGGAAGCGCTGGAACCGCAGTACGCGGCGCAGCGTGCGCGGCCCGTAGCCGACGCCGCGCTCGAAGCGGCGCCGGAGCTGGCGCTCGCTCACCGCGGTCGCGCGGGCGAGGCGCTCGACGCTGTCCTCGCCGCGGCGGAGTCGGAAGACCGCCTCCCGCACGAGGTCGTCGCCACCACCCGCGATGCGCTCGTAGACGCCGGCGACGAGCGCGTCGGCAGGGCGCACGGCCAGGGCAACCTTGTCCTCGAGGCGGCGCCCGGCGGCGCCCCAGATCTCGGCCAGCGGCACGACCTGGTCGAGCAGCTCCGACGCCGGCAGGCCGAGCGCGCCGCCTGCCGCGCCGACGCGGAAGCGCACCCCGCAGCGGCCCTGGCCCGGAGTCGCCGGCGCCAGGTCGGGCCCGGTGGCAGGGCCGGCGACGAACAACCCGCCGCGCGTCCAGACGATGTCGACACAGGCATCGGGGAGGACGCGGACGGCGCTGCCGTCTCCTATCCAGACGCACGCGACCTGCTCCTCGAGCCCCGGCGGTGGTGCCAGCTCGCGGTTCGGCATGCCTGCAGGGTAGTCGCCGCGGGACGGCTTACCCGTCGTCGGAGGGCGGCTCCCAGATCAGCTCGGCGACGTCGATCACGAGATCGGGACCCTCCCCGTCGGGGCGCGACCGCACCTCGCCGGAACCGACGCAGACGACGTCATTCAGCCAGCGGTAGCGGTCGTCGTCGGCCAGGTGGGTCGCCGCGAGGACGATCTGCCTGCGCCCCGGCGGGTATGCGCGCCCGTACCCGCGCCAATCGAAGAACACCGCGGCGCCGTCGGCCGTCTCGATCACGCCCTGGAAGTCGGGGCAGAACGTGCCGTCGGTCCGCCGGCGGGGGTGGTTGGCGCCGCGCATCCGGCCCGCGACCCGCCCTGCGCACGTGCCGTCCGCCAGATAGAAGTCCTGCCACTGGCGGCCGTGCTCGCCGGCGAGCTCGATGCTCCAGCCCTCCGGGTAGGTGAACTCGACGCGGTAGAGCGGCTCGAGCCTCATCGCAGGCGAGCCTATCCCGACGGCCCGCACCGCGGCATCCAGGCCACGGGGAACGGCGGTATCCTGGCGGGCATGACGAGCGACCGCTACGCCCTCCTCCAGCTCGGCGACGAGTCGTTCACGCCGATCCGCATGCGGCTCGGGATCGAGGCGTTCGGCGCGACGGCCTGGCGGGCCGGAGCGGGCGAGCAGCTGGTCTCGGAGCACTCCGAGGAGGGGGAGGATGGCGACGAGGAGCTCTACGTCGCCCTCTCGGGCGCGGCGGAGTTCGTGGTGGACGGCGAGCAGGTCGCGCTCCCGGCGGGCGGCTGCCTGGCCGTGCGGGCGGGCACGACCCGGAGCGCGACTGCGGCCGAGGACGGCACGTCGCTCCTGATCGTGGGCGCCGCCCGCGGACGGCCGTACCGCGCCGACAACTGGGAGCTCGGCGTGGGCGCGTTCGAGCACTACAAGCGCGGCGACCACGAGGCGGCGAGGGCCGCCTACCGCGACGCCCTCGCGCAGGCGCCCGAATCGCCCAACCTGCTCTACAACCTGGGCTGCTGCGAGGCGCTCACCGGCCACCGCGACGAGGCCCTCGACCACGTCGCGCAGGCGGTCGCCTCCCTGCCGTCGCTGCGCGAGCTCGCGCAGACCGACACGGATCTCGACTCCATCCGCGACGATCCCCGCTTCCCGGCGGCGCAGGGCTGACCGGCGGGCGCGGCAGCCCGGGCGATGTCAGCGTCCGGACGCGCCGGGCGGCAAGCCCGACGCGACATGCGTGTCGCCGTTCGGCTGCCGATACTCCGAATCGAGCGGACCGCGGTTCCCCGGCGGCAAGAGCTTTCGGACACACCCGCGCAGCGACGCGACGAACGTCATCCCCGCCCACCCCACCCCGCCCAGTTGCCCGGGCCTGGAGGGCGCGGTTCGGTATTCGCGTCGTCCGTGTGGTTCGGCTGCCGGTACTCGGTCTCGAGCGAGCCGCGGTTGCCGGGCGGCATCAGCTTGCGGGCGAGCTTGCGAAGGGATGCAACAAACGTCACACGCCCAGCGTACCCCGCGTCGTCGCCGACGTCGAGCGCCGCGTGCCGCGGGCGATCGACTCGAGGAGCCGGTTTGCGATCGGCGGCACGCGGTTCTGGTCGTCGTATGACGGGTCGTAGGCCGTGAGCGTCACCCCGCTCACCGGGAACTCGCGAAACAGCGCCTCAATCAGCCCGACGAGCTGCTCGGCGCTCACCCCGCCGGTCGCCGCGTAGATGTTGACGGAGGCCTCGGCGGCGTCGAGCACGTCGAGGTCGAGGTGGACGTAGAGGCTGCTGACCGGCGGACGCATGGCCCGAAGGGCTGCGACGAGCTCGTCCGGCGCACGCAGCCGATCCGCCGTCAGGTGGACGATCTCGGACTCCTGCAAGCGCGGCCCTTCCGAGGGATCAAAGTCGCGCGCACCGGCCAGGATCACCCGGCGCTCCGGTACAGGCTTCGCGCCGACGATCTCGCGGAGCATCGCCTGCCACGCGCCGCCGGTGAGCACGGCGAGCCCCATGCTGTCGAAGTACCCCGACGTCGTCGTTCCCGGCTCGCTGAAGTCCGGATGGGCGTCGAAGTAGGCCACGGCCAGGCCCGGCTCGTTCAGGGCCATGATCGAGCCCACGGCGTTGAAGCAGCTTCCGGCGAACACGACCGGGAACGCTCCTCGATCCCGGGCCGCACGGACGCGATCCGCGACGAGCCGGATCAGCTCGAACGCCGCGTCAGCCTCGCCGAGACCGGTGGCGGCAAAGCGCGGGTCCATCTCGATCAGCTCCGTGCGAACCGTTGCCCCGCTCGACCCCAGCGACGCGACAGCGCCACGCTCGAGCAGATGCTCGGGCCCACGGCCAACGCCGTCGCGCAGCCGGCCGAGCTCGTATGGCACGACGAGGGCGGCGATCTCAACCATCGGCCGACTCTACCCGGCGCCCGACCACAGGGGCGAGAAGCGGAGCCGAACCGATTCCGGTGCGGGATCCGTTAGCGTCCGACCATGGACGAGGAGGTCGTGCCGGTTCTCTATGTCGAGGACGCGGCGCGGGCTGTCGCATGGTACGGGCGACTTGGGTTCGTCAAGGAGTGGGAGCATCAGTTCGAGCCCGGCTTTCCCTGGTTTCTCTCCGTAGCACGTGGAAATGCCCGGCTCTACCTGTCGGAGCACAAGGGCGATGCCCGGCCGGACACCTTGATCCACCTCTATGTGGACGACATCGACTCCGTGTCCGACGAGTTCGGGATTCCGGTCGATGCAGAAGGGCTCGCCGGCCGAGAGTGCGGCCTCGTAGATCCGGATGGGAACCGGCTGCGCGTCGCCACCAGGCGCGGACTTTGATCGTGCTCGTGATGACGCTGCCGATGCCGTGATCGGTCCCGCCGACGAACGAGCTCACCGCCAGCAGTAGCACGCCGCGCCGGCAGCGGCGGTAATCTCGCGGTATTGCCCGCCCCGACTCGCTGGATGCGGTGGTTCGATCCAGAAACCCGGGCCGGTGCTGGAACGCTGACCGATGCGCCGTTTGGCAACAACCCCACCGGGAGTCGAGCACCTGACGCTCGCGGCGATGTGCGTCGCGCAGGTGATGATCATGCTGGACATGACGATCGTGAACGTGGCGCTGCCGTCGATCCAGTCGGAGCTCGACGTGCCGCCCACGAACCTGGAGTGGATCGTCAACGCCTACACGCTGGCGCTGGCATCGTTGATCCTGGTCGGCGGCGTTCTCGGCGACCGCTACGGACGAAAGCGCGTGTTCCTGTTCGGCCTGGCCATCTTCACGCTGGCGTCGCTGGGCTGCGCGCTGTCGCCGGACGATCCCGAGTTGATCGCGCTTCGGGCGATGCAGGGCGTGGGCGCGGCCGCCATGAGCCCGCTGAGCCTGTCGATCCTGGTCGCCACCTTCCCGGCCGAGCGGGCGGCCGGAGCGATCGGCGTTTGGGCGGCCGTAGGCAGCCTCGGGTTCGGCTCGGGGCCGGTGGTCGGCGGCTTCCTGGTGGACCGCTTCGACTGGTCGGCCGTGTTCTGGGTGAACGTGCCGCTGGGGCTGCTGTGCGGCGGCCTCACCGTGCTGGCGGTGCGTGAGTCGCGCGATCCCGCTGCCCGCCGGCTCGACAGCCGGGGCGCGGCCCTGGCCGCGGCGACGCTGCTGGTGCTGACGCTCGGGCTGATCGGCACCGCCACGCACCCCTGGCTCTCTCCGCGCACGCTGGGGATGCTGGCCGTAGCGGGGCTGGGATGCGGCGCCTTCATCTGGTGGGAGGCCCGCGCGCCGGAGCCGATGGTGCCGCTCGGCCTGTTCCACGATCGCAGGCTGGCGGCCGTGTTGGTGACGACCATCTGCGCGTACGCCGCGCTCGGCATCGTGCTCTACATGATGACCCTGTTCTTCCAGGACGTGCGCGGCTATAGCCCGTTCGACGCCGGACTGACGGTGGTGCCGATCAGCCTCTCGTTCGGCGTGCTGGCGCCGTTCGCCGGCCGCGCTGGCAAGCGCTTCGGCACGCCGCGGGTGATCGCCGCCGGCTGCCTGGCGGCGGCAGTCTCGATCGGGGTCATCGCCCTGACTGACCAGAACACCCCGTACGCGGTGTTCCTGGGGCCGTACCTGCTGCTCGGCGCCGGCTTCGCCGCAATCACGCCGAGCGTGGCCACGGTCGCCATGAGCGCCGTTGAGGCGGCGCACTCGGGGCTCGCGGCCGGCATCGTCAACGCCGCCCGCCAGCTCGGCGCGGTGCTCGGCATCGCCGCCTTCGGGTCGGCGGCTGTCACCGTCGCCGAGCGCTCGTGGACGCACCACGCGGGGCACGCCGCCGACGGCCTCGGCCAGTCGGTGGCGGGCGGTCAGATCGAAGAGGTGACGGCGCGGCTCGGCAACCGCTTCGGCGACCTCGCGGCGAATGCCTTCACCACCGGCATGCGTACCGGCCTGGCGCTGGCCGCGCTGGGCCTCCTGATCGGCGCCGCGTCGATCCTGGCCGGTGCCCGGCCGACGGCATCGGAGCCTGCGCCGGCCGCCGATCCCCGATCGGCGCTGGCCGATGTCCCGTCGACGGCGAGATCTCTGCGCAGCTAGTCGTGCCGCGAGGCACCTGGAAGGTCGGATCCCCGGGAGAGGCGGGAGCGCCTGCGGCGCTCCCGCCTCTCCCCGTCTCCCTACTTCCCCCCTCCTGCCGCCCGCTGCACGGCCGACTTGATCGCGCTCGTGATGACGCTGCCGATGCCGTGATCGGTGCCGCCGACGAACGAGCTCACCGCCAGCAGCAGCACGCCGACGGCCATCGCCAGCCCGACGTACTCGACCGTCCCCTGTCCACGCTCGTCGCCGCGCACGCGGCCGGCGAGCCTGAGGGCGCGGACATGGGCCCCGGCAACTGCGTTCAACATCGCCTCCTCCTCGGGTCGTCTCATGGGGAGACAGCGTCCCGCCGGGCGCAGTCACGGAACAAGGCGTGGGCGGCCACGCCGGTGCGCCGATCCGCGCCCGGATCCCGTGACACCTTCCCCCGTCCGCGGGATGTGCAGTTCCCCCACCCGGGCCGATGCAAGATCGGTGGTTCGCTTCGCCCGCTTCCTGATCGTGCCCGCCGCACTGCTCCTCGCCGCTCCCTCGAGCGCGCTGGCGAGCCAGATGATCGATCGCGACGCGACGCATGTCTCGATCGCGGTGAACAGCCAGCACCGCGCAGTCGTCTCCTACATGCGCGGCGGGGCATGGCACCACGTGCTCGTCTGGGGCGCGATCAACGCCCGCCAGCCGTCCCGCTCCGTGGCCCAGGTCAAGTTCCGGCTCGACTATGCGGGCGGCTACGGCAGCTTCGGCACCGGCTACTGGAAGCAGATCGTGAAGCACAACGTCTGCGGCCGCTACACCGGCCCGCCGCTCGCCTGGAAGGTCGTCGCCTGCACGACGAAGAGCGGCGAGAACTGGGCCGTGCAGTCGTGGCAGCGCGGCCTCCCCAACTCCGGCATGAAGCCGCACAGCTCGCTCCAGACCGCGCACGAGCTCCAGGTCTCGCACTGGACCGGCCCGCTGCCCGTGCTGTGGCTGAAGTGGGACTGGGTCTACGGCGGGAAGTTCGACCACCTCTACGGCAAGTTCTCCTACCGCGACGACGCGGTGCACGGCTTCGGCAACAACGGCGTCGGCAACCCGACCGACAGCTACGGCCGCAACATCTACGTGGACACGCTCGACCCGCCCGCGTGGAAGACCGGGTACCGGCAGGCGGGCGGCTGGATGCGCTTCAACGGCTTCCTGGCCCACAACCCGCGCGGGAACTTCTGCGCCGGCGTCTTCCCGAACATGTTCGGCCGCGGCCCCGCTGGGCGCGGCAGCGCCTACCGGGCGACCGCAATGGGCCCGGGCGTGACCCCCATCGTGATGTGGGAGGGCCCCGGCCCGGGCCGCTACCAGCCGGGCGGATTCGCCCCCCGCGGCGAGAGCGGCCCCCCGAACTACAACTCGCTGCCCGCCGGGCCGCTCGGGAAGCTGCTCGCCTACCACTACAGCCGCGTGAATGACCAGCAGTTCACGCAGGAGGAGCAGGCCGTGGCCGGCGCCGGCGACTCCTGCTACTCGTCCGCCGGCATCTGACCGCCGCGCGGTCGCGGCGCGCCGATCACGAACCCGCCTCCGGACACGTCGAGCAGGCAGCCCGACACGAACGACGCCTCGTCCGACAGCAGCCACACGATCGGGGCAGCGACCTCCTCGGGCGTTCGCCGGCCGGTGCATCGGGATCGTCGCGTCGATCTCGGCCCGCTTGGCCGGGTCGCTGAGCCGCTCGGCGGTCATGTCGGTCAGGGTCATCCCGGGCCGGACCGCGTTCACGCGCACGCCGTCGCCGGCCACCTCCTTCGCCAGGCCCACCGTGAGGGTGTCGACGGCGGCCTTGGACGCGGCGTAGAAGGCGGCGCCCGGCCTGCCGCCGATCGTCGCGGACATCGACGACACGTTCACGATCGCACCGCCCGGCCCGCCGTTCCGGGCCGCCATCCGCCGCACCGCCTCGCGGCAGCAGATCGCCGTCCCGACGACGTTCACCGCGTAGAGCGGCATGAGCGCCGCGGCGGTCACGTGCTCGATGGGATCGCGACCGCTGTCGACGCCGGCGTTGTTCACGAGGCCGGCAAGGGGGCGCGGCCCGCGCCACTCGTCGACGGCCGCGAAGAGCGCGACGACGGCGGCCTCATCGGCGATGTCCGCCCGCACCGCGACGGCGTCGCCACCGCCGGCCGTGACCTCGCCCGCCACCGCCTCGGCGCCGGCGCGGTCCGTCCGATAGGTGACGGCCACGGCGTACCCGCGTCCGGCCGCCAGCCGGGCGGTGGCCGCGCCGATGCCGCGCGAGCTCCCGGTGACGACGACGGCTCCCATCACGCCGCGGATGCTAACGACCGCCCTGGTGGGCCGCCTTCCGCCGCTCGGACGGAGAGCTAGTTTGCGCAGGGTGGAGGAGCAGAACCTTCGGGAGACGGTGACCGTGGTGACCGGCGCCGGCAGGGGCATCGGGGCGGCGATCGCGCGCCGATTCGCGGCCGCCGGCTCGAACCTGGTCGTGATCGCGCGCGACGGCGGCCAGCTCGGAGGCGTCGCTCACGCCGTTCGAGGGCTCGGCAGCGAGGCCCTTGTGATCGCGGCCGATCTCACCGACCCGGCGGTGACCGATCGGGTTGTCGAGGAGACCGTGGCCCGCTTCGGCCGGCTCGACGTGCTCGTCAACAACGCAGGCGGCGCCGCTCCCACGCCGTTTGGCGAGACGACGGGGCAGGACCTCACCCACGCCTTTCAGCTGAACGTCGTCTGCAGCTTCGCCCTCACGAAGCGGGCCGTCCCGCACTTGCTCGAAAGCGATCGCGCGTCGGTGATCAACATCAGCTCGCGGATGGATCGGCTGGTCGCCCGGGGGCTCCTCACCTACGGAACCGTGAAGGCGGCGACGAGCCAGATGACGCGCCTGCTCGCGGCCGAGCTCGCCCCACGGATCCGGGTGAACGGGATCGCACCGGGCGTCGTCGCCACGGAAGGACTGACCGAGGCGCTCGACGACCCGACCAGGCAGCACATCCTCGCCGCGACGCCGCTCCATCGCCTGGCGACGGTCGACGATGTCGCCAATGCGGCGATCTGGCTGGCCTCGCCGGAGTCGAGCTACATCACGGGCAAGATCATCGAGCTCGACGGCGGCGCCGAGCGGCCGGTGTTCCCCGACACCTCGCCCGACCTACCGGGTCGCTGACTCCCGTCAGCCGCGTCCCGGCAGCGCAGCGCCGTTCACCCCCGCCTCGGCCGCGCCATATGAGCCGCCGCCCGGACGCAGCGCCGCGCAGCCCACCACGAACCGAATCCCGGCCACAGCCGGTCGTCCAGGCGCGCGGGGGCGTGGAATCAACCATCTAGACTGCCCGCCATGCCACGTGCTGCGGATCTCTTCGTCCAGTGCCTCGAGAACGAGGGCGTGCGCTACGTCTTCGGGATCCCCGGCGAGGAGACGCTCGACCTGAACGACGCGCTCGACGCGTCGAGCCAGATCGCCTTCATCCCGGTCCGGCACGAGCAGGGCGCCGCGTTCATGGCCGACGCGTACGGCCGCCTCACCGGGCAGGCCGGCGTGTGCCTGGGGACGCTCGGGCCCGGCGCGACCAACCTCATGACGGGCCTCGCCGACGCCTATCTCGACCGCGCGCCCGTCGTGGCGCTGACGGGGCAGACCGGCCTTGCCGAGATGCACAAGGAGAGCCACCAGTACATCGACATCGTCCGCATGATGAAGCCGGTGACGAAGTGGAACGCCCGCATCCACGACCCGGAGATCATCCCCGAGGCGGTGCGCAAGGCCTTCGCCGTCGCGGAGCGCGAGAAGCCCGGCGCGACCCACCTCGAGCTGCCCGACGACGTGATGGAGACGCAGATCGTGGGCGCGCCCGTCCCGCGCCGCGCCCGGCCGCTGGTCGAGCCGGTGGCCGGCGAGCTGCACCGGGCGGCGGCCCTCCTGCAGGCGGCCGAGCGGCCCTTGATCCTGGCCGGCAACGGCGTCGCCCGCCAGAGCGCCTCGGTCGCGCTGCGCCGGTTCTGCCAGCAGACCGGCCTGAACGTCATCACGACGTTCATGGGCAAGGGCGTCGTCGACGCCGACGACCCCCACGCGCTCTTCACCGCCGGGCTGCGCGCCCAGGACTACCCGGGCGGCTTCATCGGCCAGGCCGATCTGGTCGTGTGCGTCGGCTACGACCTGGTCGAGTGGTCGCCGGTCGCCTGGAATCCGAACCGCGACCGCCGCATCATCTGCATCGATACCGTCGCCGCCGAGATCGACGAGAACTACGTCCCCGACGTCGAGCTGACCGGCGACATCGCCCACATCCTCACCCACCTCGGGAACCTCGTCTCCGAGAAGCCGCCGGCCCGGCTGGCGGCGCCTCCCTATCGCGACCTGCTGCGCGCCGCGCTCGACCAGGGCTCAGACGACGGCTTCCCGGTCAAGCCGCAGCGGGCGCTGCGCGACCTGCGCGAGCTGATGGGGCCGGACGACGTGCTCATCTCCGACGTGGGCGCACACAAGCTCTGGATCTCGCGCCTGTGGCCGACGCGCAAGCCGAACACCGTGCTGATCTCGAACGGCGCCGCGGCGATGGGCTTCGCCGTGCCGGCCGCGGTCGCCGCCAGGCTCGTCCTGCCGCGCGACCGCCGGGTCGTCACGATCTCGGGCGACGGCGGCTTTCTCATGAACTTCCAGGAGCTCGAGACCGCCAAGCGGCTCGGGCTCGCCATCGTCAACATCGTCTGGACCGACAACGCGTACGGCGTGATCGAGATGCATCAGGGCCGCAAGTTCGGGCGCCTGGCGGGCACCAAGTTCGAGAACCCCGACTGGGTCGCCCTGGCGGAGTCGTTCGGGCTCGCCGGCATGCGGGTCGAGTCGGCCGAGCAGGTCACGCCCGTGCTGCGCCGGGCGCTCGAGCTCGACGTGTCGTCGGTGGTGGAGATTCCGATCGATTACCGCGAGAACACACGCTTCTCGCAGCGCCTTGCCGACTTCGGCAAGGTCGAGGAAGGAGTGGTTTAGATGGCAACGACGACCCAGGCTGTCCGCAAGATCCTGGTCGACGGCGAGTGGTACGAGACCGGCGAGACCCTCGACGTGCGCTCGCCGTTCGACGGCAGCGTCGTGGCGCAGGTCGCATACGGCGGCGCCGCCGACGCCCGCCGCGCGATCGACGCGGCCGCGAAGGCGATGAAGACGCCCGTGCCGGCGTACGAGCGGGCGGCGGTCCTCGACCGGCTGGCGGCGATCCTCCGCGACCGCCGCGACGAGTTCGCGCGCACCATCGCCCAGGAGGCAGGCAAGCCGCTCACGACGGCGCAGGCCGAGGCCGACCGGGCCGTGCAGACGGTCCTCTTCTCCGCCGTCGAGGCCCGCTCGCTGGGCGGCGAGGTGATCGGGATGGACGCGCACCCTGCCGGCAGCGGCCACGCCGGGCTCGTGATGCGGCTCCCGATCGGCGTCGTCGGCGCGATCTCGCCCTTCAACTTCCCGCTGAACCTGGTCGCGCACAAGATCGCGCCGGCGTTCGCCGCCGGGCTGCGCCGTCGTGCTGAAGCCCGCCGGGGCGACGCCGCTCTCGGCGCTCCTGCTGGCGCAGGCGTTCGCGGACGCCGGGCAGCCGGCCGGCTGGCTGAACGTCGTCGTCGGCAAGTCGAGCGAGATCGGCGACGCGATGATCGAGGACGAGCGCGTGCGGCTGATCACGTTCACCGGCTCGTCCGCCGTCGGCTGGAAGCTGCGGGAGCGCGCCTCCCGCAAGAAGGTGTCGCTCGAGCTCGGGAACTCGACGCCGGTGATCGTGCTCGCCGACGCCGACCTCGACAAGGCGGCCGCTGCGGTCGCGACGCACGGCTACTCGTTCGCCGGCCAGAGCTGCATCTCGGTGCAGCGCGTCTACGTCGAGGACTCGGCGTACGACGAGTTCGTGGCCAAGGTGCGCCCGCAGGTGGAGGCGCTCGTGACGGGCGACCCGCTCGACCCGGACACGCAGGTCGGCCCCGTGATCGACGAGGGCAACCGCGACCGCATCCTGGCATGGGTCAAGGAGGCCGTCTCGGGCGGCGCGACGCTCCTCGCCGGCGGCGACACCGACGATGCCGGGCTGCTGCGCCCGACGCTTCTCGGGGACGTCGACCTGGACATGAAGGTGGCGTGCGACGAGGTGTTCGGCCCGGTCGTCACCCTGGCGCGCGTCCGCGACCTGGACGAGGCGGTCGAGAAGGCGAACGGCACGGGCTACGGCCTCCAGGCCGGGATCTACACGTCGAACATCACGAAGGCGTTGCAGGCAACGCGGGTGCTCGACTTCGGCGGCGTCACGGTCAACGAGGCGCCCACCTACCGTGCCGACCAGATGCCCTACGGCGGCGTGAAGGAGTCGGGGAACACCCGCGAAGGGCCCCACTACGCGGTGCACGAGATGACCGAGCCGCGGCTGGTCGTCATCGGCTACTGAGACCTACAGGTGCCTGGCACCGGGGGCGCCGGTGCCAGGCACCGGGTCATTCCGCCAGGGCCGCGAGGGTGGCCGCCACGCTGTCGCGCAGCGCCGTGAGGTCGTAGCCGCCCTCGAGCACCATCACCGGCCCGGCGCCGATTCCGCGCAGCTCGCGCGTCATGGTCGCGAACGCGTCGGCATGGAGGCCGAGCTGGCAGAGCGGGTCTGCGGCGTGCGCGTCGAAGCCGGCCGAGACCAGCAGCAGTCCGGGCTCGAAGTCGCGCAGGGCGGGCAGCGCGCCGTCGCGGAACGCCGCCAGGAACTCGCCCTGGCTCGTACCCGCGCGTAGCGGCAGGTTCACCGTGGCGCCGGCACCGTCCCCGTCCCCGCGCTCGGACTCGGAGCCCGTGCCCGGGTAGAACGGGAACTGGTGCAGCGAGACGTAGAGCACGGACGGGTCGGTCCAGAACGTGGCCTGCGTGCCGTTGCCGTGGTGGGCGTCCCAGTCGAGCACCGCGACGCGCTCGACGCCTGAGGCGCGGGCGTGGGCGGCGGCGACCGCGACGTGGTTCACGATGCAGAACCCCATCGGCGTCGCCCGCTCGGCGTGATGCCCGGGCGGGCGGCCGCACGCGAACGCCGAGCCGACCTCGCCTGCGAGCGCCGCGTCGACGGCGGCCATCGCGGCGCCGGACGCCCGCAGAGCCGCCTCGAAGCTGCAGTCGTTCACGATCGTGTCGGGATCGAGCCGGCCTCCGCCCGCGGCGCAGTAGCGCTCCAGCGCCTCCAGATAGGCGCCGTCATGGACGCGCTCGAGCGCCTCGATCGGCGCCACGGGGGCCTCCGCGACCTCGACCGGCGACGCCGCGACGGCCTCGCAGACCGCGTCGTACCGCGCCGGCCGCTCCGGGTGCGGGCCGGGGTCGTGGCAGCGGAACACCTCGGCCATGTAACAGCGGATCGGCGGGGATTGTGACATGGGCGCCGGGGAGAGGATCGTTGGGAATTTGCGGGTTTTGCCGAACAAACGGGGCAGGTTAACCTGCGCTTAACACTGCGACCTGGTTAGATGAACATGTGATGGGGCATACTAGGCCCCGGCGGTTCCCACGATTTGTGACAGCTCGAGGAGTTCGCATGTATCGATTCAGCAGGGCAATCTTCGTCGAGATCAAGGATCTCGTCGACCCCCATCCGGAGACCATTACCGCGACGGAGGCGAAGCGATACGTCCTGCACTGCTCCGAGGCGACCATCGAGCGGCTGGCCCGCGACCCGCGCTACTTCGCGAAGCCCAGCCAGAGCCTCTTCTCGGAGGTCCGGCACCTCTTCTCGATCTCCGACCAGGCCCGTGTCTACCGCTCAATCGACCGCCACATCTGCAAGGCGATCGAGTACATCATGGAGGAGCTGGAGCGTGCCGGCGAGGGCACCACGCAGCAGTGCCGCGCCACGACGCGTAAGGGCAAGCCGTGCCAGCGCACGCCGCTTCCCGACCGCGAGTACTGCCCCTCGCACCAGCACCTCGAAGAGCGCACCCCGGCCCCGGTTTAGACAACCGACTCAGCGTCCGTGCCGGGCAGCACGAGCTGCTTGTGCCGGTCGAAGCCGGCGACGCCGACCCCGGCCAGCCGGATCGGCCCCGGCCGTGCCTTGAGCGCGCGGTCGAGCAGCTCGCAGGCCAGGTCGCCGATCGTCCCGGCGTCGTCGATGCCGACGTCCAGGCTGCGTGACCGGGTGACGATCGCGAAGTCGGGATAGCGCAGCTTCGTCGTCACCGTCCGCGCGGTCATCCCCCGCCGCACCAGCCCCTCTGCCAGCGACACGGCCATCTCCCGCAGGTGGGCGTGCAGCTCCTCGCGGTCGCCGACGTCACGGGGGAACGTCTCCTCGCTCGAGAAGGACACCGCCTCGGCCGGCTCGGCCAGCACCGGGCGGGGATCGATGCCCTGAGCCCGCCTCCGCAGCTCCAGGCCGACCCGGCCGGGCAGGAGCGAGGCGAGCCGGGCGTCGCTGAGCTCCGCCAGGCGGCCGATCGTGGCGATGCCCGCGTCGGCGAGCCGCGCCCCCGCCTTGGGGCCGACGCCGGGGAGCGCCCGCACGGGCAACGGCGCCAGGAACGCCGCCTCACCGCCGGCGGGCACGACCGTGATCCCGCCCGGCTTGCGCGCGTCCGACCCGATCTTGGCGACCACCTTGCACGTCGCCACGCCGAGCGAGCACGAGAGCCGCAGCCGCTCGCGCACGGCGAGCTGGATCAGCGCGGCCTGCTCGCCGGGATCGCCCTCGGGCAGCACCAGGTAGCCCTCGTCGATGCCGACCTGCTCCACCACCGCCGCGAGGGCGGCGACCAGCGCCCACACCCGCCGCGACCAGTCCCGGTAGGTGCGGTGGTCGGGCGTGAGGAACACGACCTCGGGGCAGCGGCGGCGGGCCTCGGCGCTGCTCATGGCCGAGCGGATGCCGTAGCGGCGGGCCTCGTAGCTCGCCGTCGCCACCACGCCGCGCCCGGCCGGATCGCCGCCGACGACGACCGCCTTCCCCCGCAGCTCCGGGTGGCGGTGCAGCTCGACGGCGGCGAAGAAGGCGTCGAGGTCGAGGTGCGCGATCACACCCGCGAGGATAGTGGTCGGCGGTGACGAATTCGGTGCGCCTCCGGCACCGCAAGATCCCGCGGCTGCAGGCCCAGGGCCGGTACACTACGGACCTGCCTTGACCCACGACGCCGACAAGCTCATCCGCCAGCTCTCGCTCGTGGCATACCTGATGGCAGAGCAGCGACCCGTGACCGCACGGGACGTGAAGCTGCGTGTCGAGGGCTACGCCAACATGGGCGACGAGGCCTTCGCGCGCCGCTTCTACGCCGACCGCTCCGAGCTCCAGGGCCTGGGCGTCCCGATCGCCTCCGTCCGCGACGAGTTCACCTCGGAGGAGCTCTACAGCCTGCGCGAGGAGCAGTACTTCCTGCCGCCGGTCGAGCTGACCGACTCAGAGCTTGCGGCGCTGCAGACGAGCTTCTACCTGCTCGAGGGCCAGTTCGCCTACGCCGAGCCGCTGCGGCTCGCCCTCCAGAACCTGGCGCTCGGGCGGGCCTGGCCGATCGCCGATCCGGGCCCGAAGACGGCCACCGTCGAGCTGCTGGGGCCGTCGTACACGAACGAGGTCGCCCAGCGCCTGGCCAAGCTCGAGCAGGCGATCTCGCGCCAGCGGACGGTCAAGTTCCGCTACTGGACGATCGGCACCGACTCCGTCGCCGAGCGCACCGTCAACCCGTACGGCCTGTTCGAGCTGAACGGCGTCTGGTACGTGGTTGGCGACGACCTGGAGCGCGACGAGGACTCCGACCGCCGGCGCACGTTCCGGGTGTCGCGCATCCGGGGCGAGATCAAGTTCGCCACCCGGCGCGAGCGCGACTTCCGCATGCCGGCCGACTTCAACGTCACCGCCTACCGCGACCGCGCCCCGTGGCGGCTGGTCGCGGAGGAGGCGGGCACGGCCACGCTGAACGTGGACCCCGACGCGAGCTGGCTGGTCGAGCGCCGCTTCGGCGCCTACGGCGAGTTCGAGGAGCAGGTGGACGGTTCCGGCCGGTTCACGACGGCCTACTCGGCGATCGAGCCGCTGTCGGCCTGGATCCTCTCCCTGGGCGGCCGCGCGGTGCCGGTCGAGCCGGCCGCGCTCGTCGACGCCGTCGCCGCCGACCTGCAGGCCGTCGCCGACGCCCACCGCGCCCCCGCGCGCACGCTGTCCGGAGCCGCCAAGCCCTCGCAGCCCCCCGAGCCGGCTCTCCAGGCCCGCGGCCCGAGCGCCGTCGCACCCGAGCGCTTCGCCCTGCTGCAGGCGCTGCTCGCCTTCCTGCTCGCCCGCTGCGGCGAGGGGTCGACTGCGCGGGTGGAGTCGGCCGAGCTCGAGGAGCGGTTCCAGCTCGACCCGCAGGAGCTCAAGGAGAGCCTCGAGCTGCTGAACCTCGTGAACTTCGGCGGCGGGTGCTACGCCGTCTACTGCTCGACCGACAACGGCAGCGTGGTGGTCGACAAGGAGCTCTACGGCGACGCGTTCCGCCGCCCGGCCCGGCTCTCCCCGCTCGAGGCCAAGGCGCTCCTGCGCGCCCTCGACGTGGTGGCGCCGCTGGTCGCAGCCGAGGCCGACACGTCGCTCCAGACCGTGCGTGAGAAGGTCGAGGCGGCGTTCGGCCGCTTCCCGCTCGCCGACACGCCCATGCCGCAGGAGGAGGGCGAAGAGGAGCACGCCGTCACGATCCTGAACGAGGGCGTGCGCAGCCGCCTGCTGGTCGAGATCACCTACCTGTCGCGCTCGTCCGACGAGCTCTCGACGCGGACGATCGAGCCCTACCTGCTGCGCCGCGACGACAAGGGCTGGTACGTCGAGGCCTACGACCGCACCCGCGGCGGCCGGCGCACGTTCAAGGTCGCCTACATCAAGGACGCCGACCTGATCGACGAGCCGTACGAGCCGCGGGCCGACATGGCTGATCTCGACCACTCGCTCGGCGGCGACGTCGGCGTCGCCCGGGTGTGGTTCTCGGCCGGGCGGGCCCGGTGGGAGCTCGAGGGCC
This sequence comes from uncultured Actinomycetes bacterium, assembly GCA_963746115.1. Classification (GTDB taxonomy): domain Bacteria; phylum Actinomycetota; class Thermoleophilia; order Gaiellales; family JAICJC01; genus JAICJC01. Next base: position 661,801 of record CAVVAA010000001.1, read on the forward strand.
GGCCGGGGACGCGCGCGCTCGAGGACGGGTCGGCCGTCGCCGAGGTGACGTACGGCTCGCGGGCCTGGCTGATCTCGGAGATCCTGCGCTACCGCGGTCAGGCCGAGGTGCTCGAGCCTGCCACCGTCCGCCAGGAGGTGGCCGAGGCCGCGACCGCGCTCCTCGACGAGTTCACCGCGGTCGCCGCGGGCTGACCGCCGCGGTACCCGGGATCCTGGACACCTCCGACGCGCGCTGGTAGCCTGGTCGTTTGGCTTCGCAGGTTCGCATCCGAGCGCACCGGCACATCCTGCTCGTCTGCGTCGCGGCCGCCGCGGTGGCCGCGTCCGGGCCGCTCGCGGCGCCGGCCGCTGCGAGCAAGCTGCTCGACCGCAATGCCCACTACGAGACGCTGAAGGTCGACTCGAACCGGGTCGCGCTCGTCACCTACTACGCCCACGGCCGCACGATCCACGCCCTCCTCTGGGGGGCGGTGAACGCGCTGCCGCCGAACCCGGCACACCCGAAGAGCCAGCTGAAGTTCCATGTGAACTACGCGGGCGGCTTCGGATCGGCGCTCGGCACCGGCTACTGGCGGCACGTCTCGAAGCACAACGTGTGCGGCCACTACACCGGCCCGCCGCTGTTCGGCCTCGTCAAGGCGTGCACGGCGCCGGACGGCTCGAACTGGGCGCTGCAGGCGTGGCAGCGAGGGCTGCGCGACAACGGCTGGAAGCCGCGCAGCCGTAACCAGTCGGCCTGGGAGCTGCACGTGAGCCACTGGTCCGGGCCGCTGCCCGACCTGTGGTTCAAGGCCGACTGGATCTACGCGAACGCGCCCGGCGGGCCGTTCGACCACATCTACGGGACGTTCACCTACAGGGGCAACCCGGTGTACGGGTTCAGCGCGACGTCGGCAGGCGCACCCACCGACAGCTTCGGCCGGCTGATCTACATGGACACGCTCAACCCGCCCTGGAAGACCGGCTACCGCCAGGCCGGCGGCTGGTACCGCTACAACGGGTTCCTCACCCACCGCCCCCACGGCGACTTCTGCCCGGGCGTGTTCCCCGCCATCGCAGGCGTGCCCAGCCGGCCCAGGCCCGGCCGCGGCACGGAGTACCGGATCACGGCCAACGGGCCCGGGGTCACGCCGGTGGTCTCGTGGCGCAACTACGGCCCCGGCTACTACGTGCCCGGCCTCGCGAACCTGCGGCCGACGAGGAACACCCGCGGCCCTTACAGGGCCCGGCTCGACCACAGGCTGAACGCCGACCAGCGGAAGATCGACCCCGTGCCGACCCGGCCGAACAGCTGCTACCACACGCACTAGCGAGTGACGTTCGCAAGCGCGACGCGCGCGTTGCGCTGCAGGTGGCGGCCGTCGCGGTCGGGGATGTAGAGGCGCCGGTAGCGGGATGCCAGGGCGTCCGGATCGGCGTCCAGCCACTCGCGCAGGGGCGGGAACGCAGCGTCGACCTCGTCCGGCTCGCGGTCGCCTGCGCGCCGCTCCGCGCCGGTGTTCCACGGGCACACGTCCTGGCAGATGTCGCAGCCGTAGACCCGGTCGCCGAACGCGGCCGCGTGCGGCAGCTCCGGCAGCCGCGACTGCGAGAGCCACGACAGGCAGCGGCGGGCGTCGAGCACGCCGTCGTCCACGATCGCCCCGGTCGGGCAGGCGTCGATGCACGCGCGGCACGATCCGCACGCGTCCCACGCCGGGCCGTCGGAGGCGACGTGCGTCGGCTCGAGCTCCGCGTCGGTGACGAGCACGCCCAGCACGACCCAGGAGCCGTGCCGGCGGGTGATCGCGAGCGTGTTCTTGCCGTAGACGGCGATCCCGGCCCGCGCCGCCGCCTCACGGTCGACGTGGTGGTTGGAGTCGACGTAGACGGCGAAGCGCGACCTTGGTGCCAGCCTCTGCAGCTGCCCGCCGAGCACGGCGAGCGACTCGCGCAGCGCCGCGTACTCGTCGCGCCGGGTGTAGCGGGGCATCCGTCCGCGGGGCTCGTCGTCGGGCTTGGCCGGCTCGGGGCGGGCGTAGCTGCGGGCGGCGACGACGACGGAGCGCGCGTTCCGCAGGAGGCCCTCCGGGTGGCACGAGCGGTCGGGACGGCGGATCGTGAAGCCCATGTCGGCGAAGAGGCCCGCGGCGCGGCGCTCGCCGATCAGCCGCTCGGTCTCGGTGTAGGGCTCGGCCGCGCACACGCCGCAGGCGTCGATGCCGGCCTCGGCCGCCTCGCCGAGCAGGGCCCGGGTAAGCTCGCCTGCTTCCACGCCGTTCACTGTAGTTGCGCGCAACCGACCGGGCAGCTCGCGCGTCCAACGGCGGTCACTTCGGATCCGAGCCGGGAGGCTGCAGCATGTACGGTCGAACCCAAACCGCGACGGTCGAGCGCCTCTGGGAGAACGTGGGGCTCGTGGTCGGCGCGGCCGCGATCACGGCCGTGTGCGCCCATATCTCGTTCGGCTATCCGGTTCCGACGACGCTGCAGACGTCGGCCGTGCTTGGGGCCGGAGCGTTCCTCGGCGCGCGCCGCGGGGCGGCGTCGCAGCTGCTCTACCTCGGCGTCGGTGCGACCGGGATGCCCGTGTTCGCAAACGGGCACGGCGGCCTCGACTGGATCATCCGGGCCGATCCGCTGCACGCGACCGGCGGCTATCTGTGGGGCTACCCGCTCGCCGCGTTCGTCGTCGGCCTCATCTGCGAGCGCTACGGCCGCAGCTTCTACGTGACGGTGCCGGCGATGCTGCTCGGAAGCGTCTGCCTCTACGCCACCGGCCTTACCTGGCTGCACCAGGCCATCCCCGCCCCCTGGACGGGCGCCGGCGCGACGACGCTCCACTACGGCCTGTGGCCGTTCGTGCTCGGCGACATCGCCAAGATCCTCGCGGCCGCCGCGATCATCGACCCGGCGGCGCCGTGGGGGCGCTGGCTGCGGGCGCGTCGCGAAGCCGCGGGCGGAGACTAGAAGCCGAGAACGAACTTGGCGTCGTCGGACATGCGCTCCGGCGACCACGGCGGCGAGAAGCTGAGCTCGGTCGTAACCGTGCTCACGCCCTCCATGCTGCCGACGGCGTCCTTGATGTCCTGCTCGATCTGCGCGCCCGCCGGGCACCCCATCGACGTGAGCGAGTAGAGGACCGCGACAGCATCGCCCTCGACCTTCACCTCGTAGATGAGGCCGAGGTCGACGACGTCCATGCCGAGCTCCGGATCCTCGACGACCCGCAGGGCCTCGAAGACGTCTTCACTGGTCAGGCTCATTCGGGAAGCGTAGCGGGGCGGGCGTCCCAGAGTGCGGCGAAGGCGCGGGTGTGCTCCTCGGCGGCGACGCCCGGACGCAGGAGCCGCTTCGTGCCGGCGAGCGCCTCGCGGTCTGACCGCCCCACCCGTACGGCGAGCGATTCGGCCCGGGAGAGCAGCTTGTGCGGGGCGACCACCTCGTCCACGATCCCGATCGTGCGCGCCTCCTGTGAGGAGACGAGCTCGCACGTCGCGAACAGGCGCAGCGCAGGGCCGCGCCCGATGAGCTCCCCGAGACGCAGCGCGGCGCCCCACGGCGGCGTGTAGCCGAGCTCGTTGTGGATGAAGCGCAGCTTCGCCCCCTCGACCGCGACCCGCCAGTCGCAGGCCAGGCACAGGTCGATCCCGCCGCCGACGACGTGGCCGTTCATGAGCGCCACCGTCGGCACGGCCAGCGCCTCGAGCCGCTCGAGCGCGGCCGCTCCGCGGCCGCCGACCTCCTCGCCGGGCAGGCCCTGGAGCGCCTTCAGGTCGGCGCCGGCGGAGAAGATCCTCGTGCCGCCGCCGACGATGCCGAGGACGCGCACCTCCGGGTCGGTGGCCAGCGCCTCGGCTGCCTCCGCCAGCCGCTCGAGCGTCTCCAGGGAGAGCGCGTTCTCGCGCCCGCCGCGGAAGGTGACGAGCCCGAGCCCCCCGCGCACGGTCGACTCGACCGTGGTCGGCCCGGCCTCGACGCCGTCGAGCGCTTCGAGCAGCGCGGTCTTCGACAGACGCCGATAGCCCTCGAGCCCGGCGTCGCGGGCGCGATCGTGGAGCTCGTACAGGAGCGGCTCGGCATTCATTGGCGTGAGCCTATCTCGCGTCGCGGCGGGCGGAGCGCGATGGGGACAGTCCCCGCGGGCGGGGACTGTCCCCGATTGCTCGGCCTACAGCCGGATCTCCTCGTGGCGGTCGCCCGAGAAGAGGTGGATCGAGTCGATGAAGCGGACGCGGTTGCAGCGCGAGCACAGGACGAGCGACTGCGTCCGGGCGCCGTCGGCCATGTAGCGGACGCCCCGCAGCAGGTCGCCGCCGGAGATCCCCGTCGCGACCACGGTCTGGTGCCCGCGGACGAAGTCGTCGATGCCGAAGATGCGGCTGACGTCGTCGATCCCGTCCTCGCCGGCGCGGTTGATCTCGGTGCGGCTCATCGGCCACAGCTGGCCCTGGATCTCGCCGCCCAGGCAGCGCAGGGCCGCCGCGGCGATGATGCCCTCCGGCGCGCCGCCGATGCCGATCGCCAGGTGGTCGTTCGTGCCCCGGATGGCCGCGCTGATCGAGGCCATGATGTCGCCGTCGGCGATCAGCTTGATGCGCGCGCCCGCCTCGCGGATCTCCGCCACCAGATCGTCGTGCCGCGTCCGGTCGAGCACGATCGCCGTGACGTCGGCCACCCGTCGTCCGAACGCGTCGGCGATGGCCTCCAGGTTCTCGTGGACGGGCCGGCGCAGGTCGATCCGGCCCTTCGCGACCGGCCCGACCGCCATCTTGCGCATGTACATCCGCGGCACCTGCATCAGGCCGCCGGGGTCGCTCGCCGCCAGGATCGACAGCGCGCCCGGGCGTCCGCCCGCGACCGCTGTGCCGTTCCCGACCGGGTCGCAGGCCATGTCGAGCCGACGGCCGCCGGAGCCGAGCTCGGTGCCCTCGTGAAGTGCGTGCGCCTCGTCGTCGCGGCCGATGACGAGCGCGCCCGAGATGGGCACGGCGTCGAGCGCCTCCCGCATCGCCTCGGAGGCGGCCCGGTCGGCCATCTCGGGATCACCGCGGCCGAGGAGGCGGCCGGCGGCGAGGGCGCTTCGCTCCGTGACTGCGGCGAGGTCGGTGCACGGGCAACGTGCTGCCACGCCCGCATCCCGGGCCTCCGCCTCGACCCCCGGCTCCGTCGATGCCATGATCTCAGGGTACCGCCGCGGCGCGTGCGGTGGCGCGCTCGAGGATCAGATCCATCACCGCCAGGAGCGCCTGGGCAGGGTCGGCCGCCTCGACGACCGGCCAGCCCTGCTTCTCGGCCCGCCCCACCAGGTACTCCTGGATTCGGCGGATCTCACCGAAGCGCTTCAGGTAGCGGTCCATCGCCCGCAGGCCGCCGGAGTCGGTCCCCCGGCGGAAGAAGTGGGCCTGATGCACCTCCTCGTCGGAGACGGCCAGCATCACCTGCACGACGGCGGCGCCCGGCGTGCTGCTCGGCCGTGACCAGGCCGGGGACGACGTGCACGCCCTCGACGACGGTCGAGAGGCCCTCGAGCACCGCCCGCTCGACGACCGCGTTCGCGCCCACCGCGACCTGGCCGGCCTGCTGGATGAACCCGTACAGCGCCCGGTCCTCGTCGTCCGGGTCGGGGAGCGGGATCTTCAGCCCTTCGGCGGCGTCGAACGACGAGTAGTGCAGCTCGGGCATGAGCTCCTGCGCGAAGAACGCGCGCATCGCCTGGCGGATGACGTCCGTCGAGGTGATCCGGCTGATGCCGAGCCGGTAGGCGATCTCCGTCGCGAGGGTGCTCTTCCCCGTCCCGGTGGCACCGCCGATCAGGAGCATCAGCGGGCGGTCGAGCCGCAATACCTCGCGCCAGCCGTGGTAGCGCGAGACGAGGTCCGGCCCCTCCTCGTGGGCGAGGATGTCCTCGACCATGCCGTGGAGCTGGTCGATCGGGATCTCCTCGGCGGGGGTGGCTTTCACCTCGCGCTCGATGCGCATCGCGATCTGGTAGGCCCGCTCCGGATCGGCGCCGGCCAGCACGAGCGCCTGCGCCATCCGCCCCTTCGAGAACGGCATCGGCGCGCCCCGCGTCGCCAGGATGCGCGGCTCTCTCCCGGGTGGGGGCGGAGGCGGGATCGCAGCCGGCTCGCGCCGCAGCCACGCGGGTCGGCGCGGCCGCCTAGGCACCGACCGCCACCACCCCGGCGGCCAGGTCGAGCGCCACGGCGTCCAGGTCGGGCTCACCGGCGATCGACCGCGGCCGGTTGTCGCAGAAGACGACCCGCGCCCCGCGCTCACGCGCGGCCTCGGCGACGACGTCGATCGCCGCCGCCTTGATCTCGATCAGGTACGTGGCCGCGGCGCGGACACCGGGGGAGTCGATGTCGGCGGCCAGCGCCGTCCGGTCGCTCAGCGATCCCACCACCGCGGTCACGTCGGCGCCGTGCTCGTCGCGCAGGAACGAGGCCAGCCGGTCGTGAATCGCCCCGCCCGCGGTCGTGAACAGGGCCACCCGGTCGCCCTCGATCGGCTCCATCGGGTGCGGCCGCAGGACCGCCGCGACGACCGTGGCGTCCGGGCGGGCGGCCAGCACCGCGGCGCGCACGGCCTCGACCTGGTGGGACTCCGCGAGCGGGGCCTCGCTCATGGTGATCACGACCACGTCGGAGACCAGTACCCGGTAGGGGCCGAGCCCTATCTCCAGATCGATCGGCCGGCCGGGAGGCCGACGTCACGAGCACCGTGCGATCCGCTGCGACAGGCGGAAGGGCCGCGCCCGAGCCCTCCAGGAGCAGGAGCTCCGGGTCGCGCCCGCGGGCGAGGGCGACGGCCTCCTCGACATTCGAGAGGAACGGCGTACCCGCGAGCCCGCTGCCGCACCGGCGCGCCCCGACGGTGGTCACGCGGGCGAGAGCGGCGTCCTCGAGGAAGTCCGAGGCGGCGTGCTGGCCGGCCCGGGAGCGTTCGAGCAGATCGTCGAGCGTCGGCGCCTCCGCGGCGCCGTCGACCAGCTCCGGCTGCTCGGGCCCGCCCCGTCCCATCGCGACGACGACGACGCGGTGGCGCTCCCCCAGCAGCCGGGCCATGTGTCCGCAGACGGCCGTCTTGCCGATCCGCTTCCCCGTTCCGATCACGGCGATCGCCGGCACCCCGGCCGCCGGTCGCGGCGGCGGCCGGAACTCGAAATCGGCGCCGTGATAGGAGAGCCCGGCAGCGAGCGCGTGGCTGACGAGCCGGAAGCGCTCGCGCTCGCTCAGCACCGGCTCGTCGGAGAGGTCGACGATCCGGCCCGCGGCGTGCTTGCGGGCCGCGGCCAGCATGCCGGCGGCGGCATCGCGCCCGGCGTCCTCGAGCGGGACGCCGTAGTCAGGCACTCCGCGCAGCTTCTCGGTACCACCGAGGAGCAGGGCCGCGACGATCTGGTCGTCCCGCCCCGCGACGGCGAGCGCCGCCCGCACCACCGTCGGGTAGTGCTCACCGTCCACGAGCGCGATGGTCCGCGCGGTCACGTGCGCCCCGCCGCTGAGTCGTGTGGCGGCGGCGACTGCTTCTCGTACTCGGCGGTCTGCGGCGAGAAGCGGATCAGGCGCTCACGGCCATGGAACGGGTACTTGCGGTAGACGCCGACCTCGGCCGGGCCGACCTCGACGATGTTGTAGCAGGGGCGGGTGTGGCCGCGCAGGCGCAGCGACGACACCGTGCCGGCGTTCACGACGAAGAGGTCCTCGAGCCGCCACGCGTACGGCACGTGCTTGTGGCCCGAGAGCACCAGGTTGACGCTCGCCCGCTGCAGCACCTCGAGCGTGTCGCCCGCGTCGTGGACGACGTTGCGCTCGCGGCCGGTGCCGGGGATCGGCAGCAGGTGGTGGTGCAGCACGAAGACGCGGAAGTCGGCAGGCGGCGCGAACTGCTCCTCGATCCACGGGTAGCGGCCGCGGCCGACGGTGCCGTTGTCGAGGTCGGGCTCGGACGAGTCGACGGCGACGAAGGTTATGCCGGACTTGTGCAGCACCGACGCGCGCGGCCCGATCAGCTCCTCGAAGTGGACGTGGCCGACGTTGCGGGAGTCGTGGTTCCCCGGCACGGTGATCACGTCGGGGCACTCGAGCCGGCTCAGGTACTCGCGCGCCTGGCGGTACTCCTGCTTGTACCCGAACGTCGTCAGGTCGCCCGAGCACACGACCACGTCCGGCTCGAGCGCGTTGATCTCCATGATCGCCCGCTGCAGCAGGTTCTCGACGAAGTACGGCGAGCCGCAGTGCAGGTCGGACAGGTGCGCGATCACGAACGGGCGGACCTCGGCCATGGGAGCCGCATCGTATCGACCGTGCGGACGCCGCTCCAGCCCGCGCCATCCGACCCGGTCGGTACGCTGGATCCGCCGGATGCCCCCACGTTTCGCCAACGACACCGAGCGCGATCTCAGTCGCATGCTCGACTTTCACGGCATCGCCTGGCAGTACGAGCCCCACACGTTCGTGCTGGAGGCGGGCCCGGAAGGCGAGGTGCGCGTCGCCTTCACCCCGGACTTCTACCTGCCCGAGCAGGATCTCTACATCGAGGTCACGACGATGAAGCAGTCGCTCGTCACCAAGAAGAACCGCAAGATGCGGCGGCTGCGCGAGCTCTACCCGGACGTGCGCATCAAGATGCTCTACCGCCGCGACATCGAGGCGCTCGCCGACCGCTACGAGCTGGCGCGGCCGGCATGACCGCCGTCGCCGAGCGCGCGGCGACACCCGCGCCCGGCGAGGTGTACCTGTCGGCGGACCTGCTCTCGGCCCGCGTCGCCGAGCTGGCCGCGGCCATCGACCGCGACCACCGCGGCCGGCCGCTCGTGCTCGTCGCCGTGCTCAAGGGGGCGGCGGTGTTCGCTGCCGATCTTTCGCGTGCGGTCACAATCCCCCACCGGCTCGACACGATGGCGCTCTCGGCCTACTCAGGCGCCGATCGCCGCAGCGGCCGGATCCGGCTCCTGAAGGATCTCGACCACCCCGTGCGCGGCGAGAACGTCGTCGTCGTCGAGGACGTGATCGACACCGGCCTCACCATGCACAACCTGATGCGCTCGCTGCGGGCGCGCGCGCCGGAGTCGGTGCGCATCTGCACGCTGCTCGACCGGCCCCACCGGCGCCTGGTGGAGCTGGGCGTCGCCTACGTCGGGTTTACGGCGGCTGAGCGTTTCGTCGTCGGCTACGGGCTCGGGCACCACCAGCGCTTCCGCAACCTGCCCGACATCCGCTTTCTGGCCTAGCCCCCACACCGACACCGGCTATCATCGGGGGCGAGAGGTATGACGGCCCGTGTTGAAATGCGACGGTGTGGCCAGGGCGTTCGACGCCCTTCCTCTCTTCACGGACGCGTCCTTCGTCCTCGCTGACGGCGACCGGGTCGGTCTCGTCGGCCCCAACGGCGCCGGGAAGTCGACGCTCCTGCGCGTGGTCGCAGGCCTCGACCAGCCCGACGAGGGCCGTGTCATCCGGGGCGACCGCGACACGGTCGGCTTTCTCGCCCAGCAGCCACCGAAGCCCGATCTGACCCTGGCCGAGCACCTGCACGGTGCCGCGGGCGAGGTCTACGCCCTGCACCGGGAGCTCCGCCGCCTCGAGGACAAGCTTGCCACTCCAAGCCCAGGCGACGCGGTCCTGCGCCGCTACGGCGACGTGCAGGAGCGCTACGCGACGCTCGACGGCTGGGGATTCAGGGCGCTCGTCGACGAGGTCCGGCGCCACCTGGACATCGCCCACATCGGCGAGCACACGCCGCTGCGGCGCCTGTCGGGAGGCGAGCAGGCGCGGGTGATGCTGGCGGGAGTGCTGCTCGCCCGCCCGACCGTCCTCCTGCTGGACGAGCCGACCAACCATCTCGACCTGGCCGGCCTGCGCTGGCTGGAGACGTACCTGAGCGGGTTCGCCGGGGCGGTCCTGGTGGTGAGCCACGACCGCCGCTTCCTCGACAACACCGTCGCGCGGATCTTCGAGCTCGACGGCGTCAGCGACCGGCTGCAGACCTACGACGGCGGCTACACGGCCTACCGGGCGGAGAAGGTGCGCCGGTGGGGGCGCCTGCTCGACGAGCATCGCGCCCAGGAGCGTTACCGCAAGCGGCTCGAGGCGGACATCGCCCGCACGCGGCAACAGGCGCTCGGCGTCGAGCGCAGCGCGTCCGGGCTGGGCTCGGATCAGCTGAAGCGCTACGCCAAGAAGGTGGCCGCCAAGGCGAAGGCCCGGGAGCGGCGGCTGCGCCGGCAGATGGAGGCGGCGGAATGGATCGGCGATCCCACCAAGGCACCCAGCTTCACGCTCTCGCTCGACGGGGTCTCGGTCTCCGGGCGGCGGCTGGCGGCGCTCGCGGACGTGAGCGTCCGCCACGGCGAGCGGCGCCTGCTGGACGGGATCGACCTGGTCGTGCGCGGGCGCGACCGCATCGCGGTCACCGGGGACAACGGCGCCGGCAAGACGACGCTGCTCCGGCTCGTCGCCGGCGAGCTCACGCCGTCGAGCGGACGGGCCGAGCCCGCCGAGGCGCCCGGGATCCTGCCCCAGGATCATCACCACATGCCGCTTGACCGGCCTCTGCTCGACTTCTACCGGTCGCAGGTGATCGGCTACGAGGACGAGGCACGGGCATTCCTTGGCCACTTCCTCTTCGACCAGGAGCAGATGCACCGGCCTCTGCGCACGCTCTCCCCCGGAGAGCGCTCGCGCCTCCTGATCGCCGTGCTCGTCTCCTCGGGCGCCGAGCTCCTGCTCCTGGACGAGCCCACGAACCACCTCGACTTCGATTCGCTCGACGTCGTCGAGGAGGCGCTGCGGCAGTTCCGCGGCACGATCGTCGCCGTCTCGCACGACCGCGAGTTCGTGCGCAACATCGGCTGCGAGCGGCACCTCGAGATCCGCGCCGGACGGCTGCGCGAGCTCGCGACCGCGGGTTGACGGCGGCGGCCGCTAAAGATCGCTTCAGGTTGGGGGGATACACTTTCAGCATGGCTCGCAGACGATCCACCCTCGACCGCGACAGGGGTCTGACCGCCCGGATGACGGGCACCGTGTTCCTGCTCGGACTCGTCTACGTCATCTTCTTCGTCGTCCTCATCCAGGGCGTCGGGCTGGCGCTCCCGGTGGTCATCCTGCTCGCCGGCGGGCTGCTGGCCGTCCAGTACTGGACGTCGGACAAGATCGCGCTCGCCTCGGCCCGCGCCCGCATCGTCGATGAGAGCGAGGCACCCGACCTGCACGCGATCGTGCAGCGGCTGTGCCTGACGGCGGGGCTGCCGATGCCGCGGATCGCCATCGTGCCGACCGACATGCCGAACGCGTTTGCGACCGGCCGCAGCCCCAAGCATGCGGCTGTCGCCGTCACCCAGGGCCTGCTCGACCGGCTGGAGCCGCACGAGCTCGAGGGCGTGCTCGCCCACGAGCTCTCCCACGTCGCCCATCGCGATGTCGCGGTGATGACGCTCGCGAGCTTCTTCGCCATGGTGGCCGGGTTCATCACCCGCTGGGGCTTCTACTTCGGCGGGATGTTCGGCGGCGGCTTCGGCGGCGGCCGCGACGACCGCAACAACTCGGGCGCCTCGTTCATGCTCGTCCTGCTGGTGTCGGTCGTCGTCTACGCGATCTCGTTCTTCCTGATCCGGACGCTCTCGCGCTACCGCGAGTTCGCCGCCGACCGCGGCGCCGCCGTCCTCACGAAGTCACCCTCGAGCCTCGCCTCGGCGCTCGTCAAGATCTCGGGCGCGATGAGCCGCATCCCCCAGAAGGACATGCGCATGGCCGAGGGCCTGAACCAGTTCTTCATCATCCCGGCGGGGCTCAAGAGCGGATTCTCGGCGCTCTTCGCCGACCATCCGCCGCTCGAGGCCCGGCTGGAGCAGCTGCGCCGGCTCGAGCGCCAGCTCGAGACGCTCTAACCCCACGGCATGGGATTCCTGGACGGACTGCTGGGGCGGACGAAGGTGGCGAAGCCGACGCTCGAGCGGCTCTTCGCGATCTCGACCGCTCAGATCACGCTCGACACGAGCCTCGGCCTGGCGCCGTCCAAGACCGCCGCAATCTGCTTCAAGCCCATGGCGTCGGCACGGTTCCGCGAGAGCGGCGCCGACATCGAGGACATGGTCAAGCTCGCGTTCCACGACGAGGGCACCCAGATGGACCGGTCGGTGGACGAGTTCGGCTACGAATGGCTGAAGCTGACCGACGACGACTTCGACGATCTCGTGACGACGATCCACGTCGCCGCCCAGTCGATGACCGACGACGGGTTCGGCGAGCAGCTGCTCTGCGCCGTGTTCGGGTTCGAGCCCGGCCACATCCGCTTCATCTACAACTTCAAGCGGGGCGCGTTCTACCCCTTCGTGCCGGTCGCGAACCGCAAGCGCGACTCCGAGCGCGAGCTGCAGCTGCAGGCCAAGCTCGAGCAGGAGCTGCCCATCGAGGCCGAGCTCGAGCGCTGGTACCCGCTCTGGGACGCCCCGGTCTGAGCCGACCTGCGGCGCCGAGCTAGCCGTCCTGCGATCGGCGGGTCACAGGTTCGCCAGCACCCGCCTCTGCACGACTGGCTTCGGCGCACCGCAAGGCCCGGCGACGGGCAGCGCGCCACCTTGTCGCGCTGGCTGGTCGTCGCCGGAGCCTTGGAGGGCTCTGCCTTGCAACGGTGGTCACGGGCGCTCGGGATCGACAGTTGGCGGCGTCGGCATGTGTCATTTGCGGTTCCCCAACACCTTCGCAACCGATCGTGACCCACCCGTGACGTGCGGCCCGTCACACTCGTCCATGCGATGTATGCACTCCCGACTTTGTACAAGGCGCGCAATCTGCCGTTGAAGCGGCCGGTGTGCGCGATCTGCGTGGATCGGACGCGGGGGCGGACGGAGGAGGTGCGGTTGGGCTACCGCGTCACCGTCTGGCTGTGTCCCGGGCACGCCGCGCAGGCGTTCCAGACGAAACGCGGTGGCCGCGACTTCGTGCGGACGCTGATGGGGGTGTGGCAGGCGAACGGGTGCATGACCGCCGCCCGCCATCGCGCCCTGGACGCGCACCTCGCCCAGCTGCGCGCCCACCCACCGCGCACCAGGCCGGGCAGCTACGCATGGCCGGAGCTGCGCCGCCGCCTGGAAGCACGCTACGCGGCCGGGACGGGGCCACTCGATCCGTCCCAGCTCGGCCAACGGCCCTGCGGCAGCTGCACCGCCCACGCGCCCAGCCGCCGCACCCTCCAGCGCTGGCACGCCGAGCGCCGCTGGCTCACCCGCCCACCGTAGCGCTGCGCCCTCGCGGATCCCTTACGTGATCATTTCCGGGCGTTAACGCCTCCCCGGTAGCCTTGCCCGCGGCAGCACACGCCAAACGGTCGCGCCATATTTGCGGCTCGGGACGCGCCACGCCCAGGCATCGTCCGCCGCCGAGCGCACCGCAACGTCCCCCCGGGCCGGCGAGAGGGTCGCCGGCCCGGGAGGCCTACCTCCTCCGCCGCGCGCCGCGCCGTAAACCGGATGTGCACCGGACCGTTTCCGCACGGTCACACATGGGCAGATAGGGTCAATCCCGACATGTTCGGCTTCGCCGGCGGGACGACGTGCACGACCGCGAGCCCGTGCTCGCAGGTGCAGCCGGGGTTCGCGTGGAACCACGGCGGCCTCGTGCCGGAGGTGGCGAACACGTGGATCGGGATCGTCGGGCCGGGTGTCCGCCATCTGGGCGAGACGCACCGGCCGTGGACCGACCACACCGACCTGCGGCCGACGATGCTCGCGTTGCTCGGCCTGCGCGACGACTACGGCCACGACGGACGGGCGATCATCCCCGTGCTGACGAAGGCGGCGCTGCCCGCCGGCCTGCGCACCCACACGGCCCTGGCCCAACGGCTGGGCGCCGTGCTCAAGCAGATCGACGCCCCGTTCGGCGCGGTCGGCCGGGACGGGATCGCCGCGTCGACGAAGGCGATCGCGGGCTCGAACGCGGTCTATGCCCGCATCGAGGGCCGCATCGCCGCCCTGACGGTGCGCCGAAACGCGCTCGCGGACAGGATCGCCCCGGCGCTCGACGCTGCGACGTTCGACGGCGAGCCGGTCCCGGCAGCGTCGGCGCGGGCGTGGATCGCCCAGGCGGAGGCGATCATCCGCGCCGCCCACCGGCTGGCATGAGCCGTACCGGTGCCTGGCACCGCCCCCGCGGTGCCAGGCACCGCGATGCTCCCGAAGGTCGCGGGTAGGCCGGCCTCAGCCGGGAATCGCGCCCTCGCCGGCGAAGGCCTCGCGGGCCTCCTCCAGCGTGGTGTCGGCCTGCGGAAGCACGTGGTCGGACGTCACCAGCTCGTCGTCCGGTACGGGCGTACCCTCGCCCTCGACCATCCCGATCAGATCGGCGAATGCGCGGCTGAAGCCGTCCGCGTTGCCGGCCGCCACGGCCGCGGCGACCGCGTTGTCGAGCTCGTTCAACCGGGCGAGGAGGCCGTCGTCGAGCCGGAACTGGCCCTCGCCCAGGATGCGCACGATCATGTCTTCGGCTCCTCCGCCGGCGCGGCCTCGGCCGGAGCGGCCGCACCGAGCTCGCCGGCGGGCGCGCCGCCCTGGCCCAGCTCGGCCTTCATCTTCGCGAGCTCGCTGTCGACCTGGTTCCCCGAGGTGAGCGCGGCGATCTGCTGGTCGAGATCGGATCCTGCCGGCGCCGTCAGGTCGTCGATCGCGCCCGTCTCGACGAGCTCGTTCACGGCGGCCGCGCGGGCCTGCATCTGCTCCGTCTTGTCCTGTGCGCGGTTGAGCGCCATGCCGACGTCGGACATCTCCTCGCCGAGGCCCGTGGTCGCCTCGCCGATGCGCACCTGCGCCTCGGCGGCCGAGTACTGGGCCTTGACGACCTCCTTCTGCGTTCGGAAGGACTCGACCTTGGCCGAAAGGCGGCGCTCCTGGTCGATCAGCGACTGCTGCTGCTGCTCCAGCTGGGAGATCTGTGTGTCGAGTCCCTGGAGCTGGCCCTGGATGAGCGTCTTGCGCTCGAGCGCCGTGCGGGCCAGGTCCTCGCGGTTCGCGGCGAGCGCCTGCCGGGCCTGGCCGTCGAGCTTCACGATGCTCTCCTCGAGCTTCGCGGTCTGCAGCTGCAGCCGCTTCTTCGACGTGACCACGTCGGCGACGCCGCGCTTCACCTTCTGCAGCATCTCGAGCTGCTTCTGGTAGCTGTAGTCGAGCGTCTCGCCAGGATCCTCGGCGCGGTCCAGCGCCTTGTTCGCCTTGACTTTGAACAACGTGGTGAATCGGGACATCAAACCGGCCATTGGTCCTCCTCGAGCAGTCCGGCTAGCGTAGCGGATCCGGCCCGGAAAGCCCGTCGAGCTCACGCAGCGCCGCCGCCGCCTCGGCCCGCAGGCGGCCGCGCTCGAGCTCGTAGTCGGCCGGCGTGATCTTGCCGGTGTGGAGCTCCTGCTCCAGGTCGTGCAGCGCCTGGTAGGCCTCGTCGCGGCGCTCGCGCAGCTCGAGCACGCGCCGGTCACCCTCGCTCAGCACCTGCTCGGGCGGCTCCACATCAGGCGAGGCGAAGGGCCACGCGACGAACAGCACCGCGGCGGTGACCAGGACGGCCACTGCCACGACCATGGCGGCGGTGCTCATGCCTCGCTGCGGGCGAGCAGCTCCCCGTAGCGGCGGGCGAGCTGGCGGGCCTCCCGGGGGTCGGGCCAGATCGTGATCAGCGCGCCCAGCGCGAACACGACCCCGGCCAGCCACAGGAGCCCGACGGCCGGGTTCACCAGCACCTTCACCGACACCCCGGAGCCGTTGCGGTCGGGCGCCTGCAGGATCGAGTAGAGATCGGTGCCCGTGAGCAGGCTCGACCGGATGTCGACCTCGTTGCCGACCTGGCCCGTGTCGTACTGGCGCTGGCCCGGCTCGAGCACGCCGTCGGCCTTGCCGCCCCGGAAGACCTGCAGGCGCACGTAGTCGAACGTGTAGTTCGGCCCCTTGCGCTCGAACACGCCCGTGTTCTTCAGCGTGTAGCCGTCGATCCGCATCGACTGGCCGACCGCGAGGTTCGCCTCGTCGACCGACGAGTACGCGCTCGACGCCGTCACACCGACGACGAGCAGCACGATCGCGAGGTGGACGACGTAGCCGCCGTAGCGGCGCCGGTTGCGGTTCACCAGGTCGCGCAGCGCCCGCGGCCAGGAACCGCCGGCGATCGCGCGCCGCGCCGCCGTGCCGCGGGCAAACTCCATGCCGATCGTCACCGTGACGAAGACGCACAGCGAGAGCGCCGTGAGCCCCGCCGGGCTCGATCCCAGACCGAGCAGGCCGAAGCATGCCGCTCCGGCGAGGCCCGCGATCACCGGCCACCGGAACGTGCGCCACAGGCTCCCCGGCGAGGCCCTTCGCCACGCGATCAGCGGCCCGATCCCGATCAGCGCGAGCAGCGGCAGGCCGAAGATGACGAGGAAGAAGTCGTAGTAGGGCGTCGCGACGGTGGCCCGGACGCCGCGCACGGCCTCGCTCAGGATCGGGAAGACGACCCCCCAGAGCACGGCGAAGGCGAGCGCGAGCAGGAGCAGGTTGTTGAACAGGAACGTCGCCTCGCGCGACACGACCGACTCGAGCTTGTGGTCGGCGCGAAGGGTCGGCAGGCGCGCGATCAGGAGGCTCAGCGAGGCCGCCAGGACGAGCGCCAGGAACCCGAGCAGCCACGGCCCCACCGCCGACTGGACGAACGAGTGCACCGACTGCACCACGCCGCTTCGGGTGAGGAAGTCGCCAAAGATGCACAGCGAGAACGCGGCGATCACGAGCACCATGTTCCAGACCTTCAGCATGCCCTTCTTCTCCTGCACCATCACCGAGTGCAGGAAGGCGGTGGCCGCCAGCCAGGGCATCAGCGCGGCGCTCTCGACCGGATCCCAGGCCCAGTAGCCGCCCCATCCGATCTCGACGTACGCCCAGTGGGCGCCGAGCAGCATGCCGATGCCGAGCGCCGTCCACGAGACGAGCGTCCAGCGCCGCACCGAGACCAGCCAGCGCGCGTCCGACCGGCGCGTGATCAGCGCCGCCATCGCGAACGCGAACGGCACGGACATCGAGACGTAGCCCAGGTAGAGCATCGGCGGGTGCGCCGCCATGTACGGGTTCTGGAGCGACGGATCGAGGCCGGCGCCATCGGGCTGGACCGCCCCCGCCACGTGGGCGAACGGCGACGACACGAACGCGGCCAATCCCGGCGAAGAAGACGGCGATCCCGCCCAGCACGGCCGCCACCCAGGGCACGAGCTCGCGGTTGCGGTGCCGGTTCTGGTACATGACGAGGCCGCCCGCGCCGGCCAGGATCGTCAGCCACAGGAGCAGCGATCCCTCCTGGCTCGCCCAGAGCGACGTCATCTTGTAGACGAGCGGCAGCTTGCGGCTCGTGTGCTCGGCGACGACGCTGAGCGAGAAGTCGTTCGTGACCAGCCCGTACTCGAGCGCCGCGATGGCGACCAGCGCCGCGGCGAAGGCGGCCGCGAACGCGTTCTGGACGCTGCGCATGACGCGGCGGTCGCGCCGCCGACCGGCCACCACCGCCGCCACCGTCGCGTAGGCCGCGAGCGCGAAGACGAGGTAGACGGCGACGCGGCCGAGGGTGGTCAGGCCGACGCTCCTACGATCCGCCGGACGAGTACTTGCTCGGGCACTTCGTCAGCAGCGAGTCCGGCTGCGCCACGAACACCCCGTGCTCGAGCCGCCCGGTCACGATCACCCGGCGCGAGGTCTTGAAGGCGTCCGGAACCGAACCCCGGTACGACACGGGGACGGTCTGCCTGGACGACTCGTCCCGGAGCACGAACCGCATCGGGGTCGCCGTCCGCGACGCCTGCACCACCATGCCGGTCAGGGTCACCCGCTTCTGGGCCGCCCCGTCGGTATCGTCGCGCAGCTGGGCGACGCTCACGAGCAGCGTCCCCGAGTTGAACAGCGCCTGGTAGGCCAGGAAGACGGCCAGTAACGACCCCACCACGAGAGCGACGACCAGGCGCGGACGCGGGGACATGGCGACCAGATTACCACCGGCCCCGCGCGAACCAGGCTACGTGTCTACGCGGTGCGATCGGGGACGCGATAGCCCAGATCGAGGCAGAGCTGCCCGCGCCGGGTCTCGCGCAGCGCGTCGGTGTAGCCCTGCCCGTATGCCGCGCGCAGGAACCATCCCAGGAGCTCGGGGTCGACCCGGGTCGGGTCGACCTCGAAGATCTCTGCCCAAAGATCGGCCAGACGGAGGTCGATGGCCATCGCCAGCTCATGCTTGCGCTCATCCATTTCTCCAAATGGTAGGTCCGGGGTCGGACGGACATCGGGAACCGGGGGGCCGACATGGTGGTCAAACACGGTGCAAATGCCACGAATCGTCTCGAGGAGACCGCCATGACCGACCCCCGCCAGCTCGTCACGACCGCCGCCGTCGCGGTGCTTGCAATCGCCGGCTACCAGGCGCTGCACGACACCGCGCGCGCGCCCGCGTCACCGGCGGCCCGCACGCCGAGCGGCGTCCTGCAGCCGTTCATGCGCTTCACCGGCAGCGGGGACGTCTCGATGCACCCCGACCGGGGGACGATCTCGTTCTCGACGCACGGGACGGGCGCGACGCTCGCCGAGGCCCAGGACGCGGCCGGGGGGACGATGCGGGTGCTGATCCGGCGGCTTCGAGCCGACGGCGTTGCCCGCAGCGACATGCGCACGGACGGCGTCAGCGGCGGAGCGCGGCCGCGCTACGGCGACTTCACCGCCGACCAGAGCCTCACGGTCACCGTCCGCGACCTCTCGAAGACCGGGCGCCTCTTGGCCGACGGTGCGGCCGCGGGGGCGCAGTCGGACTACGGGGTCGACTTCTCGATCGGAAACCAGCACCACGCCTACGACGACGCGCTGCGGGCCGCGATCGCCGACGCCCGCTCGAAGGCGGACGCCGCCGCCGCGGCCGCCGGCCTGCACGTGAGCGGCGTGGTCTCGGTTGACGAGTCCCCGCAGCAGCCGTTCTACGGCGCCGACCTCGGCGTCGTCAGGGAGGCCGCACCCGCTGCCGTGCCGATCAAGCGCGGGATGCAGCAGGTGAGCGCGCAGGTGACGGTCGTCTTCTCGTACGCGGCGTGACGGCGGGGGTGCTCAGGTCGGCGGGTCGCCAGTGGCGGCCCGCCGCCGGGCCTCCTCGGCGCACCCGGGGCACAGGTACTGCTCCTCATCGCCGTCGACGGCCTGGCGCTCCCACCGCTCCGGGGGTGTCGCCGACTCGCCGCCGTGCTGCACCTCGACCCCACCGCAGACGCAGCGATAGACCGCACACAGGTACGGATACGGGGCGTCGATCAGCTCGTACGTCACTCCCATCACGAACATGGTCGCACTCCGAGCGGCCGGCGGCAAGCCCAAAGATCCCGGTGAACCGATCCGCCCGCTCGTGCGAAGGACGGGTAACGGGCACGGGCACAACGATGTCTCCAGATCGTTACCTGTCCCTAACCGGACGCTGATCGCGATCTGCCACAATGTGGATGCCGGTGTAGACGCCGACCGGCGCGAATGGGATACTTCGCGGCGCTATGGAGGTGCGGTGGAGCAGGTGCAGATGAAAGAGGATTTGACAGCGCTTCGGCAACGCGTCGTCAGTGAGCTCGCGGCCATCGACGTCGTCGTGTGGCCGCGCCGTAAGCGCACGCGCCGGGAGCGGCTGACCCGCTTTCTGGCCCACCGCGCCCGCAAGGCGCGCCGCATGATCCTCTGACCGACGTCAGCGTCGCCCGCTGACGATCACCATGGCCCGCGGCAGCCGCAGGCCGGCGCCCGTGCGGAACGGCTCGAGCCGCCGGGCGAGCACATCCGCGAGCCGCTCCCGCTCCGCGTCGGTGAGCGCGGCGTCAAGACGCGTGTAGTGCCCGATCCGCGCCGCCAGGTCGCGCCAGTGCGCCGCGGCGTCGGCGGCAGGGACATGATCGCGAACGACGCGGCCGCGCACGTCGCCGAGGCCGGCCCGCCGGTGCAGGTCGGCCAGCTCGTCCACCTCGCCGAGCCGCCCGAAGGCGCGCGCGAACGCCGCCGGCTCGGGCCCGAGCGCCTCGGCAACCGCCGCCCGGGGCTCGCCGAACCACGGGTTCTCCTCGATGCGGGCCCAGACGGCGGTGACGATCGCGCCGCCCGGCGCAACCACCCGCGCGGCCTCCCGCAGCGTCGCCTCGGGATCGCGGGCGATCATGAGGGCGAGCCGGCTCGTGGCGGCCGCGAAGGCCGCGTCGGCGAACGCCAGCGGCTCGTTCATGTCCCCGTGCGCGAAGGTCACGTCGACGCCGGCCCGGCGGGCACGGGCACGACCGTCCTCCAGGCGCTTCACGTTGGTGTCCACTCCGGTCGCCGCGGCGCCCCGGCGGGCGAGCGCGACGGTCAGCCGCCCGGCGCCGCAGCCGATGTCGAGGGCGGATTCCGGCGCGCCGGCCGCTTCCAGGATCTCGGAGACGCCGAACGGCAGGCCGGTCGCCAGATTTTCACCATCCCGACACCGCACTTTCACCCCTTCCGCCACGAACCCGCGCCATCCTATGTGTGAACCACGGAAACGGGGGACGAATGTTCCTGATGTGGATCGCAGGAGCCTGGCTGGGCGCGAATGTCGCCGTGGTCGCGCTGCTGGTGGCGCTCTCCGAGCGTGGCCGGCGACGTGACACGGCGCTTCCGCCCGGCACGGCCGGATAACCCTCCGCCGCCCGCGCATGCTCTATGATGCGCGCCGCGCGATGAGGCTCGCGCCAAACCGCCCTCGGGCTGATGGCCTCTACCAACTCGGTGGAACCACGGTCCTGGAGGTGAGCGGTGAGCGATCTCGCACTGGCGTCTGTCCTCGCACTGACGATCCTGATCGCCGGCATGGTCTCGGTGGAGGTGGCCCTCTCGGTCGCGCTCCTGGAGCTCGCCGGCGGGGTGATCGTCGGCAATGTCTTCACGGCCACGGTGCCCGACTGGCTCTCGTTCATCGGCTCGTTCGCCGGCATCGTCCTGACGTTCCTGGCCGGTGCCGAGGTGGACGTCCCCCAGCTGCGGCGTGAGTGGCGCGCGAGCGTCTCGATCGGCGCCGTCTCGTTCGGGCTCCCCTTCGTCGCCGCCCTCGCCACCTGCCGGTGGCTGGCGGGCTGGAGCGGGCAGCAGTCCGAGATCGGCGGCCTCGCCCTCTCGACCACGAGCCTCGCCGTCGTCTACGCGGTGCTTGTCGAGACGGGTCTCAACCGGTCGCTCATCGGCAAGCGGATCATGTCGGCGACGTTCGTCACGGACATCCTGACGGTGCTCGGGCTGTCCGTGCTGTTCATCACGCCGAACGTGTGGATCCTGCCCTTCGCCGCCCTCTCGGTCGCGGTGATCTTCGGCCTGCCACGGCTGGCGCCGTGGTTCTTCGCCCGCTACGGCGATCGTGTCACCGAGCCCGAGATCAAGCTCGTGTTCGCGGTGCTGTTCTGCCTGGTGTACCTCGGCGATCGCGCGAACAGCCAGGCGGCGCTGCCCGCATTCGTGCTGGGCCTCGCGATGAGCGGCCACTACGTCGAGCACCGCCAGGAGCAGGAGCGGATGCGGGTGGTGGCGTTCGCGTTCCTGACGCCGTTCTTCTTTCTCAAGGGCGGGATGAACGTCTCCCTCCAGGCCGTGGCAAGCAACCTCGGCGTGCTGGGGCTCCTGATCGTCGCCAAGATGCTGCCGAAGCTGGCCGGCGTCTATCCGCTCGCGCGCCGCTACACCGCTCCCCATGCCGCCTTCACGACGCTCCTCATGAGCACCGGGCTCACGTTCGGAACGATCACGTCGCTCTACGGCCTGCAGAGCGGGATCATCGACCAGACCCAGTTCTCGCTCCTGATCTCCGTCGTGGTACTCTCGGCGATCGTCCCGACGGCGATCGCACAGCGCGTCTTCGCGCCCAGCGAGCCGGCCGTGCCCGTGCCGGCCGCTCAGCCCGCAGGCGGGCAGCGTTCCAGCCGGTAGCGCTCGGCCAGCTCGCGGTCGGCACCGGGCAGCTGCGCCGCGAGCTGCGTCAGGAGCGCCGCGAGCTCCGGCAGCATCGAGCTCTCCGGGCAGCGGGCGCGAAAGACGTCGTTCATGCGGCCGTAGTACCAGAGCTGGCTGGCCGCGCCGTGTTTGAACACGTTCCAGAACCCCTCGTCGCCGCGGCCGGCGTCGCGGACGGTCGCCCGCAGGTTCGAGAGCTTGTCGGCCATCGAGACGCGCAGGAGCGGCTTCGCCAGGTCGCCGTCGGCATCCGCGAGGTGCTCCAGGTGGGCGCACTTGCGCTCCCACCAGTCCTGCTTCTCCACCCCGCGCTCCGGGATGGCGTCGCTGCAGCCCTCGACGATCGCGGCCACCCGCGGGCCGAAGCGCTGGCGGATGTCCTCAAGACGCAGACGGCCCCCGCGATCCTCGGCGGCATCGTGGAGCAACGCGGCGACGGCCTCCTCTTCGCCGCCGCCGTCCTCCAGCACAAGCGCGGCAACGCCGAGCAGGTGGGCCATGTACGGCACGCCCGACCCCTTTCGGCGCTGATCGGCATGCACGACAGCGGCGTAGGAGATCGCCTCCTCGAATTTCGGCCCCAGCATGGCTGGCAAGCCTAGAACAGCAGGCGGTCAGCGCGTGCGGGTGAAGCGCTGGACTGCCTCGAGCAGCTCGCGCGTCTTCTCCTCGGCCTCCTCGCGGCTGCCCGATGCCAGCGCCCCGGCCACGCAGTGGTTCGCGTGCTCGGTCAGAAGCTTCTGCGCCACCGTCTCGAGGGCGGTCGAGACGGCGCCGATCTGTGTCAGGATGTCGATGCAGTAGCGCTCGTCGGCGACCATCTTCTCGATTCCGCGCACCTGGCCCTCGATCCGGTGCAGGCGCGTGATCAGGGCCTCCTTGTCCTTCACATAGCCGTAGCTCACGCGCGTGCCTCCTCCGGTCCGGCCGCGCGGATGCCGCGGTAGCGGCGCAGGCGCAGCGAGTTTCCAACGACGAACAGGCTCGACGCCGCCATTGCGGCCGCGGCGATCACCGGGCTGAGCAGCCCGGCGGCGGCCAGCGGGATCGCGGCGACGTTGTAGGCGAAGGCGAAGAACAGGTTGGCCCGGATGGTGCGGAGCGTGCGCCGGGCGAGGCCGATCGCATCGGCTGCGCCGCGCAGGTCGCCGGACACGAGCGTCAGGTCGCTCGCCTCGATCGCCACGTCCCTCCCCGTCCCCATCGCCAGGCCGAGATCGGCCCGGGCGAGGGCCGGCGCGTCATTCACGCCGTCGCCCACCATCGCGACCACCTCGCCGGAGGCCTGGAGTCGGCGGATCTCGTCGACCTTGCCCTGGGGCGAGACGCCGGCGATGACCCGCTCGATGCCGACGTCGCGGGCGACGCGGTCGGCCGACTCCCGGGTGTCGCCGGTGAGCAGGACGGGCACGAGGCCCATGTTGCGCAGGGCGGCGACGGCTTCGGCGCTCGTCGGCTTGACGGTGTCGCGCACGGTCAGCTGCGCACGCGGCTCGCCGTCCCACGAGACGGTGATCGTCCCCGCGCTCCGCCCCACCTCGACGGCGTGGCCCTCGACCGTCCCGCGGACGCCGGTGCCCGGCACGTTCACGAAGTCGCGCACGGGCGGCAGGTCGCCGGTCTCGGCGCGGGCCGCCTCGACGACCGCGAGGCCGATCGGATGCTCCGATGCCGCCTCGACGGCGCCCGCCAGCCGCAGCACGTCGGCGCGGCCGGCACCGTTCAGCAGGGTCACGCCGGCGAGCTCGATCCGGCCCTCGGTCACGGTGCCGGTCTTGTCGAGCACGATCGTGCCGATGCGGCGGGTGCGCTCGAGGACCTCGGGGCCGCGGATGAGCACGCCGAGCTGCGCGCCCCGGCCGGTGCCGACCATGAGGGCCGTCGGCGTCGCCAGGCCCAGGGCGCAGGGGCAGGCGATGATGAGGACCGCGACCGCCGCGGTGAACGCGTCGGACGCCGAGGCTCCGGCGAGCAGCCAGCCGGCCAGCGTCGCGAGAGCGATGACCATGACGATCGGCACGAAGACAGCCGAGACGCGGTCTGCCAGCCGCTGCGCGGGCGCCTTGCCGGACTGGGCCTCGTCGACGAGCGCCGCGATGCGGGCGAGCGCCGTATCGGTGCCGACTCGGGTCGCGCGGACGATCAGGCGCCCGTCCGCGTTCACCGTCGCGCCGGTCACGGCGTCGCCCGGGCCGACGTCGACCGGCAGGGGCTCGCCGGTCAGCATCGAGCGGTCGACGGCCGAGCGGCCGTCCTCGACGACGCCGTCCGTCGCCACCCTCTCCCCCGGCCGGACGACGAACCGGTCGCCGACGGCGAGCGCCTCGATCGGCATCAGCTCCTCGCGGCCGTCGCGCAGCACCCGGACGTCGCGCGCGCCGAGCTCGAGCAGCCGCCGGATGGCGTCGCCCGAGCGGCGCTTGGCGCCGGCCTCGAGCAGGCGCCCGACCAGGACGAGCGTGGTCACGACGGCCGCGACCTCGAAGTAGGTGCCGGCGTCGAGGCCCGCGACGAGCACGACGGCCGACCACGTCCATGCCGCGAGCGTGCCGAGCGTGATCAGCGTGTCCATCTGGGCGACGCCGTGGCGGGCGCTCGTGAGCGTGGAGCGGTGGATGCCCCACCCCGCGTAGAAGACGACAGGCGCCGAGAGCGCGAGCGCGACCCACTCCCAGCCCGAGAAGTGGAGTGCGGAGACCATGCCGATGAGCACGACGGGGACGGTCAGGCCGACCGCGACCGCGAGGCGGCGGCGCAGAACGGCAGCGGGCGCGTCGTCGTGGTGATGGCCCGCGCCGGCGTGGTCGTGCCCGGCCGGCCGAGCGCCGTAGCCCGTTGCCTCGACCGCGTCCACGAGGCGCTCGACCTCGACGCCGGGCGGGCAGCGGACGGTCGCCTGCTCGGTCAGGTAGTTGACGCTGGCGGAGACGCCCTCGACCCCGTTCAGGCCGCGCTCGACGCGGGCGGCGCACGAGGCGCAGTGCATACCCTCGATGCGGAGCCGCACTTCCCGCTCCGTGCCCGATTGATACCCCATAGGGGTATGGTACCAGCGCCGGGAAGGCGACCTCAGGCCGGGTCGCGAACGAGCTCCATCGTCGAGCAGTGCACGCCGCCGCCGCCCTTCTGGATCTCGTCGTAGGGGATCGCGATGACCTCGATGCCCCGCCGCTCGAGCAGCTCGCGGGTGCGCGGGTAGCCGTCGCACATCAGGATCCGGCCGGGCGCGAGCGCGAGCGAGTTGATCGCCCACTCCTCGCCCTCCGGACACGGGATCGGCTCGATCCCGAGCGCGCGCATGCGGTCGAGGAACCAGTACGGCAGGCCGTTCACGTCGACGAGCGCGGCCTCGGGCGAGAGCATCCCCAGGTGGCCGTCGAGGTGGATCGAGTAGCCGACCATCGGCACGACGATCAGCTCGATGCCGAGGTCGGCGAGCACCTCGCGCAGCTGGCGCGCGCCCTCGTCGTTGCAG
The DNA here is from genome assembly GCA_963746115.1 of uncultured Actinomycetes bacterium. GTDB lineage: Bacteria > Actinomycetota > Thermoleophilia > Gaiellales > JAICJC01 > JAICJC01. The sequence goes on from CAVVAA010000001.1 coordinate 687,233, forward strand.
CGGATCGAGGTGCCGTATGCGGCGACGCCGGGCCGCAGCTTCACGAGGCTCCCGCCCTCGACCAGCCCGGTGCCGGTGATCGTGCGCAGGATCGGCATGCCGAGCAGCAGCGACGGCACGCGTGACGATCGGCTCCTCGCCGCGCCGCATCGCGGGCGCCATGCGGCCGATGATCGCGCCGCCGCGGGACGGTCACGAGCGGGTCGCGAGTGTAGATCGGGCCGGGTCAGATGCGGCGGGCCCTCGCCCTCGACGACGACGACCTCGACGCCCTCGGCCGCGCAGCGCGTCGACGAGCCCCGCGGTGCTGGGCGTCGACCAGGTCGAGGTCGGGCGCCTCGCGCGACTCCCAGTACCAGCCGCCGTCGGGATCGACGAGCGCCTCCGCCGCCTCGTTCCAGGCGTCGGCGCGGACGCGGCCCCACTCGCCGCGCGGCTCGCGCACGAGCACCAACGCGCAAGCGTCCGACCTCGTCGCTCGCACCCCAGCGCCGGCCCCACACCTGCTCGAGCTCGTCCGGATCGTGGAACGGCGGCTCCGGCACGGCCGGGCACAGGCTCAGGTGGTAGCCGAACGGCTGCCTTGTGGTGTCGGACACGATCTTCGCTCCCTCATCGACGGCGCTGCGAGGATCGTCGTCGATGCCCTCCGGTGTCAAGCTGGTAGGGTGTTTCCGACCGTCGCGGACGTAGCTCAGCTGGTAGAGCGTTGGCTTCCCAAGCCAAAGGTCGCGGGTTCGAGACCCGTCGTCCGCTCTGGAACCGCGCTCGCCTGGTTGACGGACAGCGACGAGCAACGCAATCCGAGAAGCTGCCGCCCGGCAGCCGTACGGCCGCTGAAGGAGTCACCTATGGATCTCGAACTCACCGGCAAGATTGCGGTCGTCACCGGAGCCGGCAAGGGCATCGGCCTGGCCACCACCCGCGCTCTGGTCGCCGAGGGCGCCCACGTCGTCGCAGGATCTCGCACGATCGAGAACCTCGACAACCTTGACCATGTCACGCCGGTCGCGGTTGACCTCGCCACAGCGGACGGCCCGGCCCGGCTCGTCCGGCGGGCGTTGGACGACCACGGCCGAATCGACGTCCTTGTAAACAATGTGGGCGCTGTCCGGCTGCGTCTCGAAGGCTTCCTCGACACCGATGACGACGAGTTCGAGTGGGCCATGCAGATGAACTTCTTCACCGCCCTCCGAACAACGCGTGCCGCACTCGTTGCAATGGTCGAGCAGGGCACCGGCGCGATCGTGAACATGGCATCGGTCAACGCCTTCTATCACCCGGACTCGGCAGTGATGGATTACGGCGCGGCGAAAGCGGCACTCGTCAACCTCACGAAGGCGCTCTCCCAGGAATTCGGGCCGCGCGGGATTCGCATAAACGCCGTGTCGCCGGGACCGGTGGCCACCGACCTGTGGCTCGGCGAGCACGGCGTCGCGGAGACCGTCGCCAAGGCCACGGGGGTCGACGCTGACGCCGCCCGCGAAACGATCGTCGCCGGCATGGGCGGCTTCGCGACCGGTCGCTTCACCACGCCGGAGGATGTGGCCTCGCTGGTCGCCTTTCTCGCCTCTGAGCGCGCCGCCAACATCACGGGCTCCAACTACGTGATCGACGGCGGCCTGATCAAGACGACCTAACCCCCGGCGGAACGCTGCTTGTGCCGTTGTGGCACATTTCTGGCCTTGTTTTGGCACCGTCTGTGTGCCATACTGATGCCATGAACCTGTATCCATATGTCGAGGACGTCCGCCGCCACCTCCTCCTGGCCGCCGAGGCCGGGGGCGAGGAGGCCCGCGCGGTCGCCGAGCGGCTCGTCGCGCCGCTCGAGGCCGCCCTGCTCCTGAACCTCCAGCAGGCCCTCTCGGCTGCGGCCGAGGAGATCACCATGGAGCTCGCTCCGGGCTCTGTCGAGGTGCGGCTGCGCGGACGCGAGCCCGAGTTCGTCGTCACGCCGCCGCCCGGCGAGCCCATCGCCGAGCAGCGCTCCGAGCCCGCCGACGCGCCTGTCCCACTCGAGGACGACGACGGGGCGCTCTGGCGCATCAACGTGCGCATGCCCGACCGGCTCAAGCCGTCGATCGAGCGCGCGGCGCGGTACGAAGGCCTGTCGGTGAACGCCTGGCTCGTCCGGGCGGCGGCCGCCGCCCTCGGCCGCTCCGAGGGCGAGCGCGGCCACGAGCGCCGGGCTCCGCAGGCCTCCAACCGCCACACGGGCTGGGCCCGTTGACCCACACCACCACCACATCCAGAAGGACACCCATGATGCCCACATTCCAGACACCGAAGCCCATCACCGTCGACGTCGATCTCGGCGTCGGCGACATCCACATCGACGCCTCGGAGCGCACCGACACCGTCGTCGAAGTGCTCCCCACCGATCCGGACAAGCCCGGCGACGTGACCGCCGCCGAGCGGACCCGCGTCGAGCTCGCCGGCGACCGGCTCGTGATCCGCGGCCCGCGCGGATGGCGGCAGTGGACGCCCCGGGGAGGGCGCGAGTCGATCGACGTGCGCATCTCGCTGCCCACCGGATCCGAGATCCTGGGCGAGGCCGGCGTCGCTGCCCTGCGCTCCAGGGGCGAGCTCGGCGCGTTCCGGTTCAAGGCCGGGGCGGGCGACATCGACGTCGACGAGGCCGGGACGGTCTCGATCCGCACCGGCGCGGGCGACGTCAGCGTCGGCCACGCCGCCGGCGACCTGACCGCCTCGACCGGCTCCGGCGTCGTTCGCATCGCCGCGGTCGACGGCTCGGCCGTGATCAAGAACTCGAACCGCGAGACCTGGGTCGGCGACGTGGGCGGCGAGCTGCGCGTCAAGGCAGCCAACGGCGGCGTCTCAATCGACCGCGCCGGCGCCACCGTGACGGTGAAGACCGCAAACGGCGACATTCGCCTGGGCGAGGTCGCCCCGGGCGCGGTCGTGGCCGAGACCGCCTTCGGCAAGATCGACGTCGGGATCCGCGAGGGCGTCGCGGCCTGGCTCGACCTCAACACGGGCTTCGGCCGGGTGAACAACGACCTGGTCGACTCGGAGCGCCCCGATGCGGGCGAGGAGACCGTCGAGGTGCGCGCCCGCACCTCCTACGGCGACATCAGCATCCGCCGCGCGCCGGGGGCATGACGCATCGAAGGACCCAGCGTGAGCACCACGCATCGTCCCACCGGTGTCCGGTTTCGTCTATCCCCCGTCTCAATGCGGCATTCGGGCATCCGATTACCTGTCGGCAATGGCCGACGAGCACCCCGAATCCCACCTGACCGAGCTGGCGGTCACACTGCACGCGCAGCGGAGCCCGGACGCGGTCCTCGCGGCGTTCGCGGAGGCGGTTCCCGAGCTCGCGGAGGCGGGCGGGGTCGAGCTCGTCGATGGCGTGCTCAACGTCCCGGAGGACGCATTCGCCGACGACGAGCGCGAGCTCTGGACGCGGCGCGCGCAGATCCTGGCGGCGGCGCTCGAGAACGCGGCCGCCCACGACGCCGAGATTCGCGCCGAGGGGATGCTGCGGTCGCTGATCGAGCAGCTCCCGGCCGTCTCCTACATCGCGAAGCCGATCACCGGCGACCCGATCTACATCAGCCCCCAGCTCGAGGACCTCTTCGGGTCGAAGGTGAGCGAGTGGATGCAGGGCATGGACGGCTGGGCCGGGCAGATCCACCCCGACGACCGCGAGGAGATCCTGCGGACGTACACGGCGGCGGTTGCCGCAGCGCAGCCCTACGAGGGCGAGTACCGCCTCATCGACGCCGCCGGCCGTGTGCGCTGGGTGTGGGACACGGCCGTCACGGTCTTCGCCGCAGACGGCACGCCCGAGGCGATCCACGGCGTCATCTTCGAGGTCACGAAGCGCAAGCTCGCCGAGCAGGCGCTCACCAGCTCGCAGTCGCAGCTGCGCGAGGCAGAGGCCCGCTACCGCAACCTGGTCGAGCGGCTCCCGCTCGCGATCTACATCGACGCGCTCGACGCGACCGCCACCTCGATCTACAACAGCCCCAAGAACGCCGAGATCACCGGCTACACCCACGAGCAGTGGGTCGCAGACCCGGACCTGTTCGCGCGGATCGTCCATCCCGACGACCGCGACCGCGTGATGGCGGCGCTCTCCGAGGCGCACGAACGGCACAGCGAGTTCTGCTGCGAGTACCGCATCGTCCGCCCCGACGGCCGCCTGCGCTGGCTGCGCGACGAGTCGGTCGTGGTCGAGGACGAGGAGGGCGTCCCCCTCTACCGCCAGGGCTACCTGCTCGACATCACCGACCGGCGCGAGGCGGAGGAGCGGTTCGCCCACCTCGCCTACCACGACGCGCTCACCGGGCTCCCGAACCGCAGCCTGTTCCGCGAGCGGCTCGAGCTCGAGCTGGAGCGGGCGGCCCGCGACCGGGCCGGCCTCGTCGTCCTCTACGTCGACCTGGACGACTTCAAGCTCGTGAACGACAACCTGGGCCATGGCGCCGGCGACGAGCTCCTGTGCGCCGTCGCGGAGCGGCTTCGCCGCGCCGTCCGGCCCGGCGACCTGGTGGCCCGCCAGGGCGGCGACGAGTTTCTCGTGCTCCTCGCCGACGTCGACCCGGGCGCCGGCGGCAGCCTGGCCGAGACGGGCGAGCGCATCGGGCACCAGCTGCTGGCGGCGCTCGCGACGCCGTTCAACGTCGCCGCGACCGAGGTGTACTGCTCCGCGAGCGTCGGCGTGAGCCTCTACCCCACCGACGCGAAGAGCGCCGAGACGCTGCTGAAGCACGCCGACGTGGCCATGTACCGGGCCAAGGACGCCGGCCGCCACGCCTGCTACGTCTACTCGACCGGCGCCGGCGCGGGTGCGGGCACGATCGCGACCGCCGCGCGGCTCGCCCGCGCCATCGACGGCGGCGACCTCACGCTGCACTACCAGCCGATCGTCGACCTCGCGACCGGCGCCACCGTCGCCTGCGAGGCGCTCGTGCGCTGGCAGGACGGCGACGAGCTCGTGCCGCCGGGCAAGTTCATCCCGCTCGCAGAGCGAACCGGCCTGATCGCGCCGCTGTCGGACTGGGTCATCGCCGAGGCGTGCCGCCAGAGCCGGGCGTGGCAGGAGCGCGGCCTCGAACTGCCCATCTCGGTCAACTTCCCCGGGGCGCTCTGGGATCTGGCCGCCGTGCGCCGGTTCCTCGACACGCTGGCCGGGTTCGAGGTTCCCGCCGGCCGGATCACCGTCGAGCTGACCGAGTCGACGGCGATGGCGAACCCGGCCGAGAACCGGCGGATCATGGCCGAGCTGCGACGGCGCGCCGTGCCGATCGCGATCGACGACTTCGGCACCGGCCACTCGTCGCTCGGCCGGCTCCAGGAGATGTCCGTCTCGACGCTCAAGATCGACCGCTCGTTCATCGCCAACCTCGGCAGGGAGCAGGGCCGCGTCCTGGTCACGACGATGGTCGGTCTGGCCCAGGGGCTCGGCCTGAAGGCGCTCGCCGAGGGGATCGAGACCGAGGCGCAGCTCGAGTTCCTGCGCACGGCGGGCTGCCCGCTCGGGCAGGGCTACCTGTGGAGCGGCGCACTGCCCGCGACCGAGCTGGAGGCCCGCTCCCCCGGCCGGCGCGCCGCGTAGCCGTCTGTGCGCCGCATCACATCGTGGCGATCTGACCGCGTAGGCCGTCCGTATCTCCTCGTATGGAACAGCACACCACATCCGGACACAACCGGCGCGGCCTCTGGATCGCTGCCGGACTGATCGCTCTCGTCGTCATCATCGCCCTCATGGTCATGGCCGGCGGCGGCAGCGGCGGTGGCGGAGCAGGCGGCTACTGATCGTCCTGGGGCGGCGCTGCGACCATCGCGGCGCCGCCCCTTAGCCCCGCCGTAGCCAGAGTGACGCGTGCGCCGGCTGCACGGTGTCGTGGATGACACCGAGGAGCTCGTGGTGCAGCGCATCGAGGTCGATCTGCCCGCGCAGGTGGCTCGAGAACAGCGCCGCCGCCGTCTCGGCGTCGTAGCGGCGGCGGTAGAAGCGGCGATCGACGGCGGTCTGGATCCGCGTCCGCAATGGCTGAAAGCTGGCCGCGACGAGCAGCGTGGAGAGCGTGACCGCGAGCGCTCCGGACTGACCGGTCGCCTCTCGTCCGATCCAGCCGAGCGCCGTCACCCCCGCCAGGTAGAGGGCGGCGAGGGTCGAGACGAGCACGGCGTAGACCACCGTCCGCCGCACGATGACGTCGATCTCGTACAGCCGGTAGCGCAGGACGGCGGCGCCGATCGAGAGCGGGACGAGGCAGAAGCTCACCACCGTCGCGTCCTGCAGCACCATCAACCACAGCGGCACGTGCCCCTCCGGCGCGGTGCTGATCGCGACCACGACCGAGTACACGATCACGATCGCGGCGGTCGCCGAGACGAGCCATTTGAGCTGCATCCGGGCTGTGCCGCTGGATCGGCGGTAGCGCACGAGCAGCACGACGGCCGATGCCGGAATGCACCCGAGTAGGATCGAGAGCGAGATGCCGGAGACCGTGGTCAGCACGCCGAGCCCGCCCACACCGAGGGGATTCGCCGTCGACGACACAACGCTGTCGGCGAGCATCCCCGGCGCGAACATCCTCGCCAGCACCGTCACCGCGAGCGCGCCCGCCGAGACCCAGGTGACGATGCGCCAGCGCGGGGAGAGGGCCCGGCCGTCGGGGAAGAGCTGGAACAGGAACGTGCCCATGATGCCGATGCTCACGATCCACAACCAGTTGTCGAGGGCGTCCGGGTAGGCGGCGCCCGGGAGCGATCCCGGGTGCAGCATGAGTCCGTATCTGGCATATCCCTCGAGGGCGGAGTCGGCCGCCCACAGGAGCCCGACCGCGATCAGCAGCCAGCCGATCGCGTTCTCCGGCAGCCGGGATGCGATCAGGGCGCCGACGACGCTGAACGAGAACAGGGCGACCGAGACCGCCGCCAGCGCGGCCGACCCGCCCCCGCCCCATCCGCCCGCCGTCTGCGGGTCGTGCGTGACCCAGCCGAGGATGTTGCCGACGACGAAGAGGACGAGCGTCACGGCGGCGAGGGTCCAGGGCAGGCGGGCGGATCGCACGACGCGATTATCTCGCTTCGACGTCCGTGAATCGTTACGGCCGGTCTGACACCCGCGCAGCACGGCGCCGGTAGATTCGGTCGATGCGACACGGCCTCTCGCTCGCACCGTTCGGCCAGCTCGCCGACCCGCGCGTCGTGGCCGCCCTTGCGGCGGACGCCGAGCGGGCCGGCTTCGACGGTGTCTTCCTGTGGGATCACATGTACCGGGCCGACCCGTTCCGCCCGGTGGCCGATCCGTGGATCGCGCTCGCGGCCGTCGCGGCCGCGACCGATCGGATCCGGCTCGGGCCGTTGGTGACGCCCGTGGCACGCCGCCGGCCGCAGAAGCTCGCACGCGAGACGACGACGCTCGACCATCTCAGCGGCGGTCGGCTCATTGTCGGTGTCGGCCTGGGGGTGAACACCGGTGGCGAGCTGACCCGCTTCGCCGAGGAGGACGACGACCGCATCCGCGGCGACCGGCTCGACGAAGGGCTCGATCTGCTGTCCCGGCTCTGGAGCGGCGAGGAGGTCAGCCACCACGGCCCCCACTTCACGGCCGACGCCGTGCGGTTCCTGCCGCGCCCGGTCCAGGAGCCGCGGATCCCGATCTGGGTCGCGGCCCCCACCGGCCGCGGCCGCCCCGTCCGCCGGGCCGCGAGATACGACGGTATCTGCACCGACGCGACGCCGGCCGAGGGGCCCGCCCTGCTCGACCGCATCCGCCGCGAGCGCGGGAGCATCGACGGGTTCGACATCGTCGTGGCAGGCCCTCCGGGCACCGACCCGGGCGGCTGGAAGCGGGCCGGGGCGACCTGGTGGATCATCGACTTCCCCGACCCGGTCGATCCCGAGACCGTCGCCGCGGTGATCGCGGACGGCCCGCGGTGAGCGGCCGGGTGGGCGTCTGCGGGTCGCTGAACATGGACGTGTTCGGCTACGCCCACCGGCTGCCCGCGCCCGGTGAGACGGTGCTCGGGAGCCGACTCGCCTACGCGCCGGGCGGCAAGGGCGGGAACCAGGCCGTCGCCGCGCGGCGGATGGGCGCCGCCGTCCGCTTCGCCGGCGCGTGCGGCCGCGACGAGTTCGGCGACCGGCTGTGCGCGGCGCTCGAGGCCGACGGGATCGACCTCACCGGCGTGCACCGCGTCGACGCCGAGACCGGCGTCGCGCTGATCGTCGTCGACGACGCGGGCGAGAACCAGATCGTGGCCCTGTACGGGGCGAACCACCTCGCCACCGCCCCCGATCCCGAGCCGGCGGCCGACGTGTGGGTGACGCAGGGCGAGGTGCCGCCCGCGACGGTCGCCGGTGTCCTCGCCGCCGCCCGCGCCACCGGCGCGATCGCGCTCGTAACACCCTCACCCGCGGGTCGCCTCGATGCAGACCTCGTGGCCCGGTTCGACGTCGCCGTCGTCAACGAGACCGAGCTCGCCGCGCTCGGGGAGCGGCGCCCGCCGGCCGTCGTCCTGACCCTGGGAGCGCGGGGTGCCCGCATCCTCCCGGACGGGCCCGGGCTGCCGGCGCTGCCCGCTCAGGTCGTCGACACGACCGGCGCCGGCGACTGTCTCACCGGGGCGACGGCCGCGGCGCTCGCCGAAGGACGACCGCTCGTCGACGGCGTGCGGCTCGGGCTCGCCGCCGCCGCGATCTGCGTCGAGCGGCCCGGATGTCAGCCCGCGATGCCGACGCGGGCCGAGGCCGAGCTGCGGCTCAGCTCACCTTCTTGACGCCGTGCACCGGGCGGCCGAGGGCGCGCCACTGGAACAGGGTCATGGTGGGCAGCGAGTCGTCGTAGCGGATGATGCGCGGGTTGCGCCCGACCTGTGCCGCCCGGGCGGCGTGGTCGATCAGGTCGTCGCGATCGGGCGCGACGATGACGTGGTGGCAGGCCGTGACGTAGGCGAACTCCTCGCTGCACGCCGGGCACGGCCACGGGTCGGTGTGGATCGCGTACCAGTCACCCTCGTCTGTCCCGGCATCCTCACCTGCGAGGATCTCCTCGAGCTCCTCGACCTCGTACACGGTGGGCGCTGTCGGCAAATTCGCCACCTGGTCAGGGTAGCAGCGGCCGTTCGGGTCACATCGACTCGGGCGCGTCGACACCGAGGAGGTCGAGCGCGGTCGCCATCACCTGCGCGGTCGCCCGGCACAGCGCCAGCCGGCTGTGCTCCAGCGGAGGCTCGACGCCGATCACCTGGCACTGCTTGTAGAACTGGTGGAAGGCCTTCGCCGTGTCCTGGGCGTAGCCGGCGATCCGGTGCGGGCCGCGCCGCTCGGCGGCCTCGGCGACCAGCCCGGGGAACTCCGCCAGCGCCTTGACCAGCTCGGCCTCGGGCGGCTCGGGCGTCCACCCCGGGTCGGGCACGGCCGTGTCGCCCCCGTCCGCCCGGCGCAGGATCGCGGCCACCCGGGCGTGGGCGTACTGGCAGTAGTAGACCGGGTTCTCGGCGTTCTGGGCGGTGAGCAGGTCGAGGTCGAGGTCGATCGGCTGGTCGTGCCCGCGCTGCACGAGCGCGTAGCGTGCCGCGTCGACGCCGATCGCGTCCAGCAGGTCGTCGAGCGTGACGATCCGCCCGGCCCGCTTCGACATCTTGCCCTCGCTCAGGCGCACGAGCTGGTAGATCTGGACGTCGACCCGGGCCGGGTCGTAGCCGAGCGTCTGCGCCGCCGCCTTCAGCCGGCCGATGTAGCCGTGGTGGTCGGCGCCGAGCACGTAGACGGCCGTGTCGAAGCCCCGCTCGAGCTTGTCGGCGATGTAGGCGAGGTCGCCGGCGACGTACGTGAAGCTGCCGTCGGAGCGGACGAGCACGCGGTCCTTGTCGTCGCCCATGGAGGATGAGCGCAGCCACACCGCGCCGTCGGCGTCGTACACGTGCCCCTCGGCCCGTGCCCGGTCGATCGCGCGCTCCACCGCCCCGCTCTCGTACAGCGACCGCTCAAGGAACCAGCTGTCGAACGAGCACCGGAAGCGCGCGAGCGTCGTCCGGATCCGGCCGATCATCGCGTCGGTGCCGGCGCGCGCCCAGGCGGCGACGTCGGCGTCCGGGCCAAGGCCGAGCTCGGCCGCCACGTCGGCCACGTACGCGCCCTGGTAGCCGTCCTCCGGTGGCTCGGCGCCGGCGGCGCGCGCCTTCAGCGACTCGCCGAAGAGGTCGATCTGGCGGCCGGCGTCGTTGAAGTAGTACTCCCGCCCGACGTCGTGCCCGGCGAACGCGAACAGGCGCGCCAGGCTGTCCCCGTACGCGGCGTTGCGGGCCGTCGCGACCGTGACCGGGCCGGTGGGGTTGCCGGACACGTACTCGACCTGGATCCGCTGCGGCGCCCCGATCGCGCCGGCGCCGTATCGCGGTCCCTGCTCCAGCACGCGACCCACGGCGTGCCGGTACCACGACGGTGAGACGCGCAGGTTGAGGAACCCGGGCCCGGCGATCTCGACCGAGTCGATGTACTCCGACTCGAGCCCGGCGGCGATCCGGCCGGCGATGTCGCGCGGTGCGGACCGAAGCGGCTTCGCGAGCTGGAGCGCAATCGCCGTGGCGTAGTCGCCGTGGCTGGCGTCGGCGGGGCGCTCCAGCCCGACCGGCGTGCCGTCGCCGCCCACGGCCGCGACGGCTCGCTCGACGGCGGCGGAGAGCTCGGAGACGGGGCTGGCGCTCACGGTCGGATCGTAAACCCTGGGGCTCCGTTTCCCTGCGGTAGGGTGCGGCCATGGACGAGGACGAAGACGGCCCCGCCGAGCGTCACCTGAACATTCACTTCTCGCCGGAGATCATGGCGGGCGTCTACGCCAACTTCGCGAACGTCAGCCACTCCGACTACGAGTTCACCGTCACCTTCGCCCGCGTGGACCACGAGGTCGAGGACGAGGAGGTCCCCGGCGTCGTCGTCGCCCGGGTGAACCTGTCGCCGCGCTTCATGAAGGAGCTCATCGACGCGATGAGCGACAACTACTCGAAGTGGCAGACCAAGGAGGGCATCAAGAGCCTCCCGGAGTTCGACGGCCCCGACGAGACGTAGATGGCCCGCCTCCGGCGCGGCCGGTAGATTGCGCCGGTGAAGGTCGCGGTCATCTCGGACGTCCACGCGAACCTGCCGGCGCTCGAGGCGGTTCTCGCTGCGATCGACGCCGCCGAGGTCGACGAGCTTTGGTGTCTGGGCGACCTGACCGGGTACGGGGCCGACCCGGCCCGCTGCACCCAGGTCGTGCTCGAGCGCGCCGACGTGTGCCTGGCGGGGAACCACGACATGGTCATCACCGGCGAGATCGGTCTCGAGGCGTTCTCGTCCGACGCCCGCACCGCCGCAGAGTGGACGATGGGGGTGCTCTCGGCCGACGATCTGGAGAGCCTGCGAAGCCTCGACCCGAGCGGCAAGCGCGGCGGCGTCGAGCTCTACCACGGCAGCATCCGCGACCCGGTCTGGGAGTACGTGATCGACGACCGCACGGCCGCCGTATGCCTCGAGCTCCAGGGCACGCCGCTCTCGCTGGTCGGCCACAGCCACGTGCCGCTCGCCTACGGCTACGCCGGCGACAGGTTCCTGGGCGGCCTGGCCGGCGCCGAGACGCGCCTCGAGACGAGCCCGGGGCCGTTCCTGCTGAACCCGGGCTCGGTGGGCCAGCCGCGCGACGGCGACCCCCGGGCCGCGTACATGACGCTCGACACCGAGGAGGGCGCCGCCGAGTGGCACCGCGTCGACTACGACGTGCGCGCCGCACAGACGGCGATCCGCGACGCGGGCCTGCCGCTGCGGCTCGGAGCGAGGCTGGCAGAGGGGCGCTAGCGCCGGGTCAGGCGCCGGCGGCCGACGCGGGCCGCGTGGCGGCGGCAGCGGCCCGGCCGCGGCCGACGTGGAAGCCGTCACGCGTGAGCTCGGCAACGACGGTCTCGCGGGCCTTGTAGATCCGCCACTTGACCGTTGCGAGCGTGGTCTCGAGCGCCTCGGCGATCTCGGCGTAGCTCAGGCCGACCACGTCGCGCAGGAGCAGCGCCATCTTCAGGTCGAGGCTCAAGCCCGCGATCGCCTCCCACACCGCCTCCATGCTCTCGATCGGCTCGATCGGCGCCACCGACAGGTGCAGCTGCGGCGCCGAGCTGAGCTCGATCGTCGGCCGGCCGCGGCGCTCGCGGGCCCGCAGCTCGTCGACCACGCGGTGCTTCGCCACCTGGAACAGCCAGGTCGTGAACTGGCAGCGCCCATCAAAGCCGGGTAGCGCCTGGTACACGCGCAGGAACACCTCCTGGCACACGTCCTCCGCCAGCGCCCGGTCGCCCCCCAGGATGCGCGCGATGTAGTTGTAGAGCGGCGTCTGGTACTGGCGGACGATCAGCGCGAAGGCGCGCTCATCGCCGCGGCGGGCGAGTCGGAGAACATTCGGATCAGGCTGCGGAAGGGCCAAGAGGTGAAGCGTTGGTTACGAGAACCATGTCGAGTATAGACATTCGCCCACATGGTGCCGGTGTCCACCCGCACCCTCCTCCACACCGGCGTTCGCTATGCGAGCAGCGACTCGCCCCGCATCGCCGCCGGACGCTCGACACCGAGCAGCTCGAGGACGGTCGGCGCGACGTCCGCGAGCCGGCCTCCGTCGCGCAGGTGCAGCGCCGCACGGGTCGCGATGAACGGCACCGGATTGGTCGTGTGCGCCGTGTTGGGGCTGCCGTCCGCGTTCAGCATGAGCTCGGCGTTGCCGTGGTCGGCGGTGACGAGGCAGAGGCCGCCGCGGGCCTCGGCGGCCGCGACCACCTGCGCCAGGCAGCCGTCGACAGTCTCGACGGCGGCGACGGCGGCCGGGATCACGCCGGTGTGGCCGACCATGTCCGGATTGGCGAAGTTGACCAGACCGAAGCGGACCTCTCGCTCGGCGATACCGGCGCAGAAGGCTCGCGCGACGGCCTCGGCGCTCATCTCGGGCGCGCGGTCGTAGGTGGCGACGTCGCGGCGCGAGTCGACGAGCTCCCACTGCTCCCCGCGCTGCCGGTGCTCCGAGCCCCCGTCGAAGAAGTAGGTGACGTGGGCGTACTTCTCGGTCTCGGCGGCGTGGATCTGCGCCACGCCGGCGGACGCGAGCGTCGACGCGAGCACGTCGGTAAGCGCCTCACCGGAGAACGCGACCGGCGCGTCGATGTCGTCGGCGTACTCGGTCATCTGCACCAGGAACGGCAGCGGCGGCGAGGCGCCCCGCTCGAACTCGGAGAAGCCGGGATCCACCAGCGCCCGGGTGAGCTCGCGGGCGCGGTCGGGGCGGAAGTTGAAGAAGATCGCGACGTCGCCGGCCCGGATCCGCCCGGCGGCCGGGTCGCCGATCACGATCGGCTGGATGAACTCGTCGGTCTCCCCCGCGGCATACCGCGCACGCACCGCCGCCACCGGATCGTCTGCACGTTCGCCCTTGCCGTGCACGATCGCGTCGTAGGCGCGCTCGATCCGGTCCCAGCGGCGGTCGCGGTCCATCGCGTAGTAGCGGCCGCAGACGGTCGCGACGCCGGGGATCCCCTCGAGGTACCCGGCGCCGCCGGTCGGCGAGGTGTCCCTGCCGTCGGTGAACGCGTGCACGTGCACCCGCTCGACCCCCTCACGGGAGGCGAGCTCGATCAGGCCGCGCAGGTGGCGGACGTGGCTGTGCACGCCGCCGTCCGAGACGAGGCCGAGCAGGTGCAGGGACGACCCGCGGGCGCGGCGGCACGCGTCGACGAGGACGGCGTTCTCGTAGAAGGCACCGGACTCGAGGTCGTCGTCGATGCGGACGAGGTCCTGGAGCACGACCCGGCCCGCGCCGAGATTCGTGTGCCCGACCTCGGAGTTCCCCATCTGCCCGTCCGGCAGGCCGACCGCACGGCCGGAGGCGGCGAGCTGGGTGTGGGGATAGCCCGCCCACAGCCTGTCGAACGTCGGCGTCGCGGCCAGCTCGACGGCGTTGCCCGGCCCCGGCGGCGCCAACCCCCACCCGTCGAGGACGACCAGGCAGACGAGCGGCTCGGTCATCCCGCCGCGGCGGAGGCGATCGCGGCCAGCTCGGCCGGGTCGAGGCTCGCGCCGCCGATCAGGCCGCCGTCGATATCGGGCTGGGCGAAGAGCTCTCCCGCGTTCGCCGGCTTGACGCTGCCGCCGTACTGGATCCGCACGCGCTCGCCCACGCCGTGCAGGCCCTCCACCAGGCCGCGGATGAAGGCGTGGGCGGCCTGCGCGATCTCGGGCGTGGCCGTCAGGCCGGTACCGATCGCCCACACGGGCTCGTAGGCGATCGTCGTCGCCGCCACCTGGTCCGGTGTGAGGCCGGCGAGGCCGGCGCCCACCTGGCGCTCGAGCACGATCTCGGTCAGCGCCGCCTCCCGCTCCTCTGCGGTCTCGCCGACCGCGAGGATCACCCGCAGGCCCGCGGCGTGCGCGCGCGCCGCCTTCTCGTTCACGCCCTCGTCGGTCTCGCCGAAGAGCTGACGCCGCTCGGAGTGTCCGATCAGCACCCCGTCGACGCCCGCGTCGAGCAGCATCCCCGCGGAGATCTCGCCCGTGAACGCGCCCGCCTCGGCCGGGTGCATGTTCTGCGCGTAGACGGTGACGGGGGTGTCCTGCGCCGCCCCGACCGCCGCGGCGAGCGCCGTGAACGGCGGGCACACGGCGACGTCGACCCCCTGCGGCAGGCCCCCCGCGAACGCGGTGACGAAGGCGGCCGCCTCGGGCGCCGTCTTGTGCATCTTCCAGTTGCCCGCGACGAACGGCCGCCTGCTCATACCGCCGCCGCCTCCTCGAGCGCGGCCACGCCGGGCAGCGTCTTGCCCTCGAGCAGCTCGAGCGCCGCGCCGCCGCCCGTCGACACGTGCGTGATCCGGTCGGCCACGCCGGCCACGTTCACCGCCGCCACGGAGTCGCCGCCGCCGACCACCGACACGGCATCGGACGCGGCCACGGCCTCGGCCACCGCCAGCGTGCCGTGGGCGAACGGCTCGAGCTCGAACACCCCCATCGGCCCGTTCCAGAACACGGTGCGCGCGCCGCGGAGCCGCTCGGCGTAGTCCGCGACGGTCTCCGGGCCGATGTCCAGGCCCATCCACCCGTCCGGGATCGCGTCGGCGGCCACCGTCCGCACCGCGGCATCCGCGGCGAAGCGGTCGGCGACGACGACGTCGACCGGCAGCACGAGCTCGCAGCCGCGATCGGCCGCGTCGGCCAGGGCGCGGCGAGCCGTCTCCTGGCCGTCGGCGTCCTCGTGCCGCGACGCCCCGACCGGCAGTCCCTGCGCCGCCAGGAAGGTGAACGCCATCGCCCCGCCGATCAGGATCGCGTCGGCCAGCTGGGTGAACCGGTCGATGACGCCGATCTTGTCCGCCACCTTGACGCCACCGATCACGACGACGAAGGGGTGCTCCGGCGCGTCCAGGAGCCGCCGGAACGCGTTCAGCTCGGCCTCGAGCAGGAGCCCGGCGGCGGCCGGCAGGAGATGGGCGACGGCCTCGGTCGACGCGTGGGCGCGATGGGCGGCGCCGAACGCGTCGTTCACGTACAGGTCGGCGAGCGCCGCCAGCTCGGCCGCCATCTCCGGGTCGTTCTGGGTCTCGCGGGGGTCGAAGCGCAGGTTCTCGAGCATGCGCAGCGGCCCCTCCTCGTCGGCGAACGCCACCGGCTCGCCCAGGAGCTCGGCCACCCGCGCGGCCACCGGGCGCAGCGACAGCGCCGGGTCGGGCCTCCCCTCCGGCCGCCCCAGGTGCGAGCACACGACCACGTCGGCCGAGCGCTCCCGCAGGTAGCGGATCGTCGGCAGCGCGGCCCGGATGCGGGAGTCGTCGGCGATACGGGTGCCGTCGAGGGGCACGTTCAGGTCTGAGCGCACGAGCACCCGCGCGCCCTCGACGGGCAGGTCGCGGACAGTCCTCACGCCACCTTCTGGATCAGATCGGCGACCCGGCACGAGTAGCCCCACTCGTTGTCGTACCAGGAGACGACCTTGACCAGGTTCCCGTTCGCCATCGTCAGCGGCGAGTCGAAGATCGAGCTGTACGACTCGCCCACGATGTCGCTCGAGACGAGCGGGTCCTCGCTGTAGCGGAGGATGCCGGTCAGCGATCCCGTGTCGGCCGCGGCCGCGAACGCCTCGTTCACCTCGTCGCGGCTCGTCTCGCGGCCCACCTGGGCGATGAGGTCGGTCACCGAGCCGTCCGTCACCGGGACGCGCATCGAGATCCCGTCGAGCTTGCCGAGCATCTCGGGGATGACGAGGCCGATCGCCGTGGCCGCGCCCGTGGACGTCGGGATCACGTTCGCCGCGGCGGCGCGGGCGCGCCGGTAGTCGCGGTGGACCGCGTCCAGGATCTGCTGGTCCTGGGTGTAGGCGTGCGTCGTCGTCATGAACCCGCGCTCGATGCCGAAGGCCTCGTGCAGGACCTTCACGAGCGGCGCCAGGCAGTTCGTCGTGCAGGACGCGTTGGAGATGATGTGGTGCTCGCCGGCGTTGTAGCGGTCGTCGTTCACGCCGATGCAGATCGTGATGTCCGGGTCGGTGGCGGGCGCGCTGATGATCACCTTGCGGGCGCCGGCGGCGAGATGCTTCGAGGCGGCGTCGCGCTTCGTGAAGAGGCCGGTCGACTCGACGACGACCTCGACCCCCATGTCCTTCCACGGCAGGTCGGCAGGGTCGCGCTCCGACAGCACCCGCACCTCGCGTGCCGTCGACGACCAGCGCGCCCTCCCCCGCCTCGACGGTGCCCGCGAAGCGGCCGTGGACGGTGTCGTAGCGGAGCAGGTGGGCCGCGATCGGCGGCTCCATCAGGTCGTTGACGGCGACGATCTCGTATCCGGAGCCGCGCTCACGAGCGGCGCGGAAGACGTTCCGGCCGATGCGCCCAAACCCGTTGATGCCAACGCGTACGCTCATTGAACTCCCCCGTCGGTTCCCGGAATCGGGGAAATACTACCGACCGGGAGCCCGCCCGCCGGACGCGCTCGGCTCGGCGCCGAGGCGCCGGGCCAGAGGGGGAGTCATCGCGGGTGACCGGCAGAATCGGGCAGCGTCAGATGGGGTCTGGATCCGTCGCGCGGGGGATGCCGGTCACCCGCGAACACTTTCTCCATGATCGGTGGGACCCCCATTCCGAGCCACCCCCGAACGGGTGAATTCTTTAGGAAACTGTTAGGGAATCCTGATGGGGTCCTCGACGTGGGCGCGCGCGGCCGGTGCTAGGGTGCCGCGCCAGATGAGCGTCGAGTCCGGCCATCAGAACGGGAACGGCGTCTCCGCCGGACCGTTCCGGCACCCCAACGAGAGCGCGAAGAACCGGCTCGTCTACCGCGCCTTCGAGGCCGCCCTGCGCGACGCGGGCGAGCGCTACGCCCGCGGGCGGATGATCGACGTCGGCGGCGGCCGCAAGCCCTGGCAGCCGATCTTCGCGCCGTACGTCCGTGAGCACGTGTGCGTCGACCACGTCGAGAAGGGCGACGAGCGCGGCCAGGTCGTCGATGTCGTCGCGACCGCCTACTCGATCCCGCTGCCCGACGCGGGCGCGCAGACGGTGCTCCTCACCGAGGTGCTCGAGCACCTGGAGCGGCCCGGCGACGCGCTCGCCGAGTGCCTCCGCCTGCTCGAGCCGGGCGGCCACATCATCGCCACGACCCCGCTCTTCTGGCCCGTCCACGACGCCCGCGACTTCTACCGCTACACCCCCCAGGGCCTGCGCTACCTGCTCGAGACCGCCGGCTTCGAGGTGGTCGAGCTGCGGCCGCTGGGCGGGCTCTGGTCGACCGTCGCGGTCGAGCTGAGCTACGGCCTGCAGCGCTACCGGCGGCCATGGTCGGCGCCCGCCGTCGACGCCACCTGCCGGTCGGTGCAGTGGCTGGCGTCGCGCTGGGAGCGGGTCGACAGCCAGCCCAAGTTCAGCTGGAACCACCTGATCGTCGGGCGCCGGCCGCTCCCCGGGTGAGCAGGCGCATTCGCCCCGCCACCGTCGATTTCGGCAGGGGCGGGCGGGCCCGGCGGCCGAGCTCCGCCAGCGAGAGGTCGGGATGGCGCAGCCGCAGCGCCGCCACCTGGCGCAGTCCGGCATCGAGGCTGTCCATGTCGAGCGCCGCGATCGCCTCGGCCTGCGCCCGGGCGGCGGCGCCCTGGCGAACGAGGTTGGCCTCGTCGCAGTTCGTGGCCCGGTTCACCCGCTCGCGCGTGCGGCTGATGACCTCGGCCTCGTCCAGGCTGAGGACGGCGTCGTGCGCGCCCATCTGCGCGAGCAGCTCGCGGATCGCCGGCTTGCTCTTCGTGTAGGCGATCGCGTGGCCGCGACGGGCGGCGACGCGCAGCTCGATGCCGTCAGTCCGGGCCACGCGGCGGACGAACTGGGCGCCCTCCGGCTCCGCGACGCGGATCTCCAGATGCCCGGGCGCGCGCGGGCCCGACACCGAGCCGGCGCCGACGAAGGCGCCGCGCAGGTAGGCGGCGCGGCAGCAGCGCCGCTGCAGCAGTCGCCCGGGCGGCTCGTCCAGGGGCACGAGCGCGGTCGAGAGCAGCCCGATCTCGTGGAGCAATTGGAGGCTGCGGTCGCCGCCCAGGCGCACAACGACACGCGTCCCGCGGGCGAAACGGGGCTCGCGGAACGACGCCAGCCCGCCGTCGCCGCCCAGGTCGCGCACGAGCGAAAAGGCCAGCCGGGCCGCCGCCGGGTCGGCCAGCTCCGCCCGGACCGCGACCTCGCCGGAGGAGAGCTCGAGCGTCCCGGCGTGGCGGAAGATGCCGCACAGGAGGGCGCGGGCGCAGCACGAGCGCCGCGGCGGCCGCTCGGTCAGCTCGCGGCGGACGGCCTCGCCGAATCCCTGGCGGCTCACGCAGGTACCGGCGGCCGCCGGCGTGCGACGCGCACGAGCAGACGGGCGAGCCGGTCGGGGTCGTGCTGCCACTCTCCGGCCAGGCGGCCGCCGACCACCTGCATCCCCAGCCGCCGCAGCCCGCCCCGGTCGACCGGCACCGGCGTCCCGAACTCGGCCCGGTTACGGCTGACGACGACGGTGTCGACCAGCCCCGGCCCGACATGGTCGACGATGCGGCTGACGTGGTCGGAGGCGCGGTAGCCGTCCGTCTCGCCGGGCTGCTGGAGCAGGTTGCACACGTAGATGCGGGGCACGGTGGCGGTGCGCACGGCCTCGGCGATCCCGGGCACGAGCAGGGGCGGGAGCGTGCTCGTGAAGAGGCTGCCGGGCCCCATCACGATCGCCTCGGCGCGGGCGATGGCATGGAGGGCGCGCGGGTGCGCCGACGGGTCGAGCGGGTCGAGGCGGACGTGCTGGCACTGGGCGCCGTCGGCGGCGAGCGCCGTCTCGCCGCGCACCTCGCGGCCGTCCGCGAACCGGGCGATGAGCTCGACCATGTCGACGGTGCTCGGGACGACACGGCCGGCGACGGCCAGCACCCGGGCCGACTCGGACACGGCCCGGTCGAAGCTCCCGAACATGTCCGTGAGCCCGGCCAGGAACAGGTTGCCGAAGCTGTGGCCGGCCAGCTCGCCGGTCGTGAACCGGTGCTGGAACAGCTGCCCGACCAGCGACTCGTCCTCGGCGAGCGCGACCAGGCAGCTGCGCAGGTCGCCCGGCGCCGGCATCCCGAAGTCGCGCCGCAGGCGGCCGCTCGATCCGCCGTCGTCGGTCGTCGTCACGACGGCCGTCACGTCGGCGACCCGTTTGAGGCCGCGCAGAATCATGCTGAGCCCGGTGCCGCCGCCGAGGCAGACGACGCGGGGGCCGCGGCGGCGTGGGTGCGCGGACGGCGAGTCGGCCGTCGGATCCGGGATCAGCGGCACCCGGTGAGGTTAGCCGCGGTGGGAAGCCCGGGGGCGTCGCCGCACGACCAGCACGCCGCCGGCCAGGGCGACCGTGACGGCCGCGCCACCCGCCGCCCACCAGTGGTTGCGTTCGGTGGACGTGACGATGCTCGGGCCGCCGCGCCAGTCGGCGCCCAGGATGTCCTCGGCGCTCGTCTCCGGCACGTGCGGCCCGGCTGCGGAGATGCGGCGGGCGACGATCTTGGCGCCGCAGCGGACTGCCTCGATCCGCACCGCCTGGCCATCGCCGACATACGGGAGACCGTTTCGCTCGAGTCCGGCGAACCGCGTGTGGACATCGACGACGAGGTCGATCAACCGGCGCGCCCGGAGGGTGAGCACGCCGGGTGTCGGCTGCGCGCGTCCCGCGAGCGTCAGCGCGCCCGAGATCTGGCACGTCGCGGTCCCATCGTCGACCCGTCTCCACCGGATCGGAAACCCTCGCACCTGGGGGAAGTACCCCGGTGCAACGAGGATGGCGTGACCGAAGCGCAGCGCCACCCCGGGCGGCACGCCGGCGATCGCGCGGGCATCCACCCGCGTGGGCGGCGGCGGATCGCCGCCGGTGTCGTTGCAGCCGGGCGCAACCGCGCCGGGCAGGCGCACACCCGGGGCCGGGTGCGGCTGGCGCCCCGACGTGGCGTACGGGAAGTACGCGGTGTCGTGCCACACCACGACCTCGGCGCACGAGGCGGCGGCCGGCGCGGGCGCGGCGACGCTCCAGCCGATCGCCACCGCCGTCGTCAGGAGTGCGAGTGCGCGTCTCATGCACCCTTTGACCCGATCCGCCCCGGTCCGGTTCCCTAGCCGGTGCGATGCAGCGCGTCGTACACCCCGCGGCCGACCTTGGCCGGCAGCCCGGGGACGGACTCGAGCTGGTCGCGGCTCGCGTTGACGAGCGCGTCGGCGGTCTCGAAGCGCTTCATGAGCAGCCTCCGCCGGGCGGGGCCGACGCCGGGCAGGCTGTCGAAGATCGAGTCGATGCTGGAGCGGCTGCGGCGCTGGCGGTGGAACCCGAGCGCGAAGCGGTGGGCCTCGTCGCGCAGCCGCTGCAGCAGCTGCAGGCCGGCCGAGGCGCGGTCGAGGACGATGGGTGCCGCGCGGCCGGGGATGAACACCTCCTCCTCCCGCTTCGCGAGCGAGATCACGGCCACCCGCGGGAGCTCGAAGCCGGCCATCGCGTCCACGGCGGCGGCCAGCTGTCCCTTGCCGCCGTCGATCACGACCAGGTTCGGGACGGTGGCGAAGCTGCGGTCGTAGTCGTCCGCGTCGATCGACGTCATCCGCGCGAACCGGCGCCCCACCGCCTCGGCGATCATGGCGAAGTCGTCCTGCCCACCGCTGTAGCGGATCCCGAACTTGCGGTAGTCCGACTTCTTGGCGACGGCATCCTCGAACACGACCATCGAGGCGACCGGGTCGCTCGTCCCCAGGTTGGAGATGTCGAAGCACTCCATGCGTAGGGGCAGCACCTCGAGGTTGAGCGCCTCGCGCAGCTCCTCGAGGGCCTCGATCCGGCGGGCGCGGGTGCGCTCGCGCATGAGCGTGTCGTGCTCGAGGGCGAGCTCGGCGTTGCGCGCGGCGAGGTCGGCCAGGCGCCGCTTCTCGCCCCGCTGGGCCGTGCGCACCTCGACGCTCGCGCCGCGGCGCTCGCCCAGGAAGGTCTCGAGCAGGTCGGCGTCCTCGAACGACCTCGGCACGACGACCTGGCCGGGGATCGCCACCTGGCCGCCGTAGTACTCGAGCGCGAACCCCCACAGGACATCACTCGGGCTGGTCTCGGCGGCGTTCTCGAGATAGAAGCCGTGGCGGTCGGACAGGCGCCCGTCGCGCAGGTGGAACAGCTGCACGTTGGCGGTGTCGCCGCTGCAGGCGATGCCGAGGATGTCGGCTGATCCCATGCTGCGGCGGTCGGCGACCTGGCGCTCGGACAGGTGGCGCACGGCCATCAGCCGGTTGCGGTAGCGGGCGGCGTCCTCGAACTCGTGCTCCTTCGCCGCCCGCTTCATCTCCGTCTCGAGCCGCCGCTCCAGCGGCCGCACCCGCCCGGACAGGAACTCGACCACGCTGTCGATCACCGCCCCGTACTCATCCGGCCCGATGTAGCCCACACACGGGGCCGCGCAACGGCCGATGTGGTAGTCGAGGCAGGGGACGCCCGAGCGGCGGCCGGGCTGCGGCCCCTCGCAGGGCCGGTACGGGAAGACGCGGTTCAAGACGTCGAGCGTCTCGCGCACCTTCTTCGCGCTCGCGTAGGGGCCGAAGTAGAGCACCCCCTTGCGGTGCCGCTCGCGGGTGAACATCACGCGGGGGTACTCGTCGCCGACCGTCACCGCGATGTACGGGTAGGACTTGTCGTCGCGCAGGCGGATGTTGAACGCCGGCCGGTGGCGCTTGATCAGGTTCTGCTCGAGCAGGAGCGCCTCGGTCTCGGACTCGGCCGCGACGAACTCGATCTCCTCGATCCGCTCCACGAGGCCCGCGGTCTTCACCGTCGCATGCAGGTCGCGGCGGAAGTACGAGCTCACCCGCTTGCGCAGCGACTTGGCCTTGCCGACGTAGAGCACGTCCCCCTCCTCGCCACGGAACATGTACACCCCGGGCTGGTCGGGGAGGGTGCGGAGCTGGGCGTCGAGGCGCTGGGTGCGCTCGCTGCGGGCAACGGCGGACATGCCGTCCATCGTAGCCCCGCGCACCGTCGCAGCCTCCTCGAGCCCCCGCGGCCTTGGATCCAAGACTGCTAGGATCGCATCCAATCTACCGAGGAGGGCACCGTGTCAGAGCTTCAGGGCATGCTCACGGCGAACCAGGCGTTCCAGCAGAGCTTCCACGACGGCGACAAGCCGATGCCCCCGGCCCGGAAGGTGGCCATCGTCACCTGCATGGACGCCCGCATCCACCCCGAGAAGGCGCTCGGGCTCGAGATCGGCGACGCCCACATGATCCGCAACGCGGGCGGCCGCGCGTCGGACGACGCGCTGCGGTCGCTCGTGATCTCGTCGCGCCTCCTGGGGACGACCGAGTTCGCGGTCATCCACCACACCGACTGCGGCATGCTCACGTTCACGAACGACGATCTGCGAGCCAAGCTGCACGAGGAGACCGGCGCCGACGCCTCGCACGTCGACTTCCTGCCGTTTCCCGACCTTGAGCAGAGCGTGCGCGACGACGTGTCGGCCATCCTCGCCTCGCCGTTCATCGACGACTCGATCCCGGTGTCGGGCTACATCTACGACGTCCACACGGGCGCCGTCACGCAGGTCGTCGCACCGACCACCGCGATCGTCAGCGCGTAGGATCGTCGTCAACTAGAACGGGTTCAGCGCGCCCGCGAGCGAGCGTCCGGCGTCGAGCGCGGCGCCGGCCGCCCGCCCCGCTCCGGCGGCGAGCCAGCGCCGCTCGCGGTAGATGCAGGCCGCCCCGAGCACGGTCACGCCCGCAAGCATCAGTGCGGCGCCGACCGGCGGCACCTCCGCCGTCCCGGCGCCGAGCGTGATCAGGTCGGCGCCCGCTGTCACGGCGCCGGCCGACGTCAGCAGGCTGCTCGCCGCCTGGGCCCCGTACCAGATCCGGTCCTCGCGCCGCCGCGCCGTCCAGGCCTGGTAGGCGAACAGGACGCTGAAGCCGAAACCGAGCGGCGCCGTCAGCCGTGTCGCCCACAAGGACGGCCCGGCCAGCTCGACGCCGCCGCGGACGATCGCGAGACCGCTCTCGACTCCGTCCCAGGCCGCGCCGGCCAGCGTGGAGAGGTCGCGCAGGTGTGAGTTGGGCAGGAACGTGGCTCCCGCCGTCAGGCCGAACCGGAAGAGGTTCTTGAACCCGGCCGCCGCCTGGACCGAGAGGCGGCTGCCGAGGTGGTCGCCCTGCTCGGCTCCGCGCTCGAGCGCCTTCTCGCCCGTCTCGAACACGCCGGCGGGTTCGGCCCCGTCGCCCTCCGGGGGCGGCGCCGCGTGGACGCCCGCGGCGGCCCGTACGGCGGCGGCGATCAGGGGCAGGAGCCGCACGGCGCCGGAGAATCCGCCGAGCCCGCTCCCGGACGCCGATCGCAGGACGAGCGCGGCCGCCGAGCGGTCGCCCAGGGCGTCGCCGAGGGCCGCCGCCATGTCGCCAGGGTGGCGGCGCATGGCGGCGGACAGCGCCCTCGCCGCGGCGTCGGGATCGGCAGCCAGCCCGAGGCGCAGCTCGGCTGCGAGCGCGTGCGGCGGCACCTGATGGGCACGGGCCGCTGCCTCGATCGCCGGATCGGCCGGCTCCGCGACAGGCCCGCCCGCGAACAGCCGGCCGAACCCGTCCCAGCCGCCCGCGGCAAGCGGCTCGAACCGGACGTCCGCGCCGGTGTGCGGGGCGACGACGACCGCCCCGTCGCCGACGTACATGCCGACATGGTGGGGCGCGCCGGAGCCCGTGCCTACGAACGCGAGGTCGCCCGGCAGGAGCTCGTCGGCACTGACCGGGCGCGAGTCGTGCCACAGGTCGGCGGCCGTCGGCCGCCCCGGCAGCGGGTCGCCCGCCGCCGCGTACGCGTAGTCGATCAGGCCGGAGCAGTCGAAGCCGCCCTCCGCCCGGCTCTCGCCGCCCCAGACGTACGGCCACCCCACCTGCGCCTCGGCCGCCGCGACGGCGGCCAGCGGTCCCCGCCCGCCGTGCAGGTCGACCGGGCGGAACGCATCGGCGGGCAGCGAGGCCGAGTAGGTGACGCCGGCACGCGCGCGGGCGTCCACCTGGTCCGATTGCGGCCCGGCGACGGGCACCGAGCCGTCGACGGGGAGCGAGACGCCAACGTCGACTGCGCGCGGGATCGGCCCGTCGCGCACAAGGTCGAAGGACACCAGCCGCGCGCCGTTGCGGCGGGCGACACCGGCGGCGACACGGCGCAGATCAGTTGCGGCCGCATCGGGGTCGTTCGCAAGGCGCGTGGCCGCCGCAACGGCGGCGAGGTCGGCGGCGCGCTGGGCGTGGCCGCCGCCGGCCGCGATCATGCTGAGGTAGCCCACCAGGACGCCGCCGAGCAGGACGACGGCCATCGCCGCGACGGCGGCGATGGAGATCTGGCCCCGCTCGCTCACGGGAGCGCCGCCCGGGCGACCGCGGTCGTGCCCGCCAGCCCGCCGGCCAGGGGCACCGGCAGCATCACCACGAGGGTGTGGCCGCGCACGCGGATCCGGGCGTCGTGGCGCAGCTCGGCCGGCACGGGCCGGCCCTCGGCAACCATCACCGCGGCCTGGTCGGCGATCCCCTGGGCGCGGCCCTGCGCCGCCCAGGCGACGAGCACCGCCTGGAGGCCGACCGCCACCATCGCGGCGATGCCGGCGAACGCGACGAGCTCGATCGTCGCCTGGCCGCGCTCGCCGTTCACGAGCGCACCTCGGCCGCGGAGGCCGAGACGTCGGCGGCGAACCCCGGCAGCACCGCCGGGATGCGCACGCGCACCGTGACCGTCCCTCCGGCCGAGTCCACCGTCGCCCCGGACCGCATGGAGCCTGGCAACGCCGCCAGCGCCGCCGGACGGGGCGGCGATCCCGCCAGGGCGGCCCGCGCGGCCGCACGCGCGGCGCTCTCGGCCGACACGAGCGCCCACCCGGCGAGGGCCGCCTGCCAGACCGCGAACGTGAGCGCGACGAGCACGGGCAGGAGGACGACGGTCTCGATGCTCGCCTGGCCGCGCTGCCTGTGGGGCGCTCGTTCCACGCGCTCCAAGGTAGGGCCCGCCGCTGTCACGGAACAACGCCCGAGGCGTTGCGGGAGTGTCAGGAATCGCCTGCTACGATCGACGCAGGATGAGCGACGACGGCAGCACCTCGAACGGCGGGACGCCGAACAACTCCGCCGGCGAGGACCGCCAGTTCGTCCACTTCTCCTTCTACAAGCTCGACCCGGCCTGGCGGCGGCTGCCGGAGGCGGAGCAGGAGTCGGGGCGGGCCGAGCTGGCTGCGACGATCGAGTCGTTCGGCGAGCGCTTCGCCCTCCGCTCCTACACGGTCGCCGGCCTGCGCCCGGACGCCGACTTCATGCTGTGGAAGGTGTCCGAGCGGCTCGAGGACTTCCAGGAGATCGGCACGGCGATCATGTCGACCGCGATGGGCTCATACCTCGAGACGCCGTACGCGTATCTGTCGATGACGCGGCGCTCGCAGTACGTGAAGGGCGAGGGCCGCTCGATGCACAAGCGCGGCCGGATCATGTGGAACCCCGACTCCCGCTACCTGCTCATCTACCCGATGGTCAAGACGCGCGCCTGGTACCAGCTCTCCAAGCCGGCCCGGCAGGGGATCATGAACGAGCACATCGCCACCGGGCACCAGTTCCCCACGGTGAAGATCAACACGACGTACTCGTACGGGATCGACGATCAGGAGTTCGTGGTCGCCTTCGAGACGGACTATGTCGGCGACTTCCTCGACCTGATGATGCGGCTGCGCGAGACCGAGGCCAGCCGCTACACCGAGCGCGACACGCCCATCTTCACGTGCATCTCGTGCTCGGTGCCCGACGCGCTGCGCTCGCTCGGCGGCGCCGCGGCGCAGGCACTGCTCGCGACCGACTGAGGATCTCCGCCTATACGGACGTCACTCGGAGGGCGTCGAGTCGACCATGGCGTGAAGCACGTCGACCGTGTGCGTGAGCGGATTCCAGGCGTGCAGATCAACCTGGTAGCGATGGCCGCCCCGGCGCCAGCGGTAGCAGAGGTGGTTTCCGAAGCAGTCGCCGAACACCAGGAACCCCGCCGGCTCGGTCCAACTCCGGTGCCCGAGCGGAATCGGCCCGGCGACCGGACCGACGGGGATCTGCATCGCCGATAACGGCGGGCGCGCCCCGAACTGACGGGCAACAGGGAAGCGGCCCTCGCTGACCTCGACGTGCCCGAATCTCGGTGGATGCGCGTTGTGCAGCGGGGCGTTTCCGAACCACTCGATGCTCACCACGATCGTCGAGGGGGCGCCGTATGGCGGAGTCGGGGTGGACGAGGCGGCGGCGACTCCAGTCGCCGCCTGCGGCAGGCGGGCCGGGCAGGCAGGACGTGTGAGGGGCGACGTCGAGCAAAGCTCCCGCATCCATTCCGGAGTCGTCGTCATCCGGATCCCGTCGACGGACTCCACGATTCGCGGCGCCGGCGGCGCCCGCTCCGGCCGCAGGCGCGCCACGATCGCGTGCAGTGTGGCGACGCTCTGCCACAGCGGCTCCCACACGTTCACGCCCACCGCGTGATCACCGCCGGCGTCGGCCCAGCGGAACACGGTCAGGTCGGCCAGTTCGCCTGCATGTGGGGAAATCGACGGCGTGAGCGAGAGTTGACCGCGGCGGCCGGCCCACCGGCGGGGACCGAGCGCGATCGCCCGCCGGCGCATGCCGTCTCGGGCCGCGCCGCGAACGGGTGTGGTCGCGGCGCCGGGCTCGGGGAATGCGGCGTTGTCCTGGTCGAGGAAGTCGCCGCCCACGAGAACCACGTTGCTCATGATCGGTGGCCGGTGCGCACGCTCCGAGAAGCCGCCGTACTCCACTCCCGTCTCGATCTGGAGCAGTGAGACGCGGTTTCGCCGGGTCGGCAGGTCGAGGAAGAACGTCGAGCCCTGCGTCGCTGCGGCCGGCACGATTGTTGGGCACGCCTCGTGCAGCTGCCTCGCCGTCGCGCAGGCCGTCAGTACCCAGTTCGGAGTCCGGGTCATTGACACCGGCGCACGGATCACATCGGGCGTCACGGGTCGCGGCGGCCGTTGGCCTGACCCGTTCGACGTGCAGCCTGCGGCGCATGTCACTGCGACGATCGCCATCCGCATGAGCCGTCCCACTGACTACCCTACGAACACTCGCCGACGCGGCGTCCCGCGGGCCTGCCGGGATGGCAGCATGTCCCATGCATGGAGACCGACGGATGACGCCCCGCATGCACGTCGACGAGCTCGACATCGGCGAGGGGCTCGTGCGCCGGCTCGTCGCCGCGCAGTTCCCCGAGTGGACAGGTCTGCCGCTGCGCCGGATCGAGCCGAGCGGCACCGACAACGCCATCTTCCGCCTCGGCGACGAGCTGTCCGTGCGGCTCCCGCGCCGCAACGGCTCGACGGTTCCCGGGAGCAAGGAGCTCGACTGGCTCCCGAAGCTGGCGCCGCTCGTGCCCGTCGAGATTCCCGTTCCCGTCGCGCAAGGCCGCCCTGGCCCCGGCTACCCGTGGTTCTGGGAGATCCACACCTGGGTCGACGGCGAGACCGTTGCCGTAGACGAGATCGACGCGATCCAGGCCGCCCGCGACCTCGCCGCGCTCGTCCAGGCGCTGCAGCAGGTCGACCCCGCGGGCGCGCCGCCGGGGCGCGGCAATCCGCTCGCCGAGCGCGATGCCGAGATGCAGGGCTGGCTGACAAAGTTCGACGGAGATCCCGCCGTCGCCGGCGAGTGGCAACGCGCGCTGGCAGCGCCGCCGTGGGACGGCCCGCCCGTGTGGCACCACGGCGACCTCGACATGCGCAACTGGCTCGTTCGCAGCGGCCGTATCAGCGGCGTGATCGACTGGGGCACGATGGGCGTCGGCGACCCCGCGTGCGACGTGATGGTCGCGTGGAAGCTGCACTCCGCCGAGGCCCGCGACGCGTTCCGGGAGGCGCTTCCGACGGACGACGCGACCTGGGAGCGCGCGCGAGGATGGGCGCTCTCGCAGGCGGTCGGCGCGGTCACCTACTACACGCCGGAGAACAATCCGGCCCTGTACCACGAGGGCCAAAGCTGGCTGGCGCTGCTGCGGTCGGAGCGCGCCTAACCGCTCACAGGTGGTAGCGCTTCGACTCCTCCCACGCCCACAGCATCGCGAAGCCACCCGCCAGGGCGACCAGGACGAGCGGGAGGGTGAACCCTCCCAGCGCGACCAGCCCGAACTGCGAGAGCGAGTAGGCGCCGGCCGCGATCGTGACGGCGCCCATGCCGGCGTAGAGCGCCTGCCGCTGCCGGTCGGGCATGAGCGAGATCGTCATCCGGTTCGACCGGTACCAGGCGTAGCCGAAGTACCACATGAGGACGATGAAGATCAGGCCGATCGTCCCCAGCAGGATGTCGAAGATGCGCGTCGACACGCTGAAGAACACCGTGGCGATCAGCGCGATGCCGACCACGATCAGTATCCCGCGGACCGACTCCCTGGTCATCAGTGCGGCCCGGTCATGAACGCACGCACGCCGAGGGCGGCCACGAGGCCCGACCCGATCGTGAACACCAGCAGGTTGCGCCGCCCATCCTCACCCCGCAAAGCATAGGGGTACGCCACGCACAGGAGCGGTAGCAGGCCGTACACGAAGTGCAGCTGGTCGCCCGGCTCGTAGCCCTGCGAGATCAGTACGAGCCCGAGGAACGCCTGGGCGATGACGAGGGTCTGCGCCAGCGCGAGCACCTGCCGGAAGAGATCCCCTGGAGGGGCGTTCCGGCGGTAGGCGATGAAGCCCCAGGCCGCCACCAGCGTGTTGGTCACGATCAGGAGCGAACCCACGGTCGCGTGTACCACGGGCATGGCCGGGGAGGCTATCAGCCACGCTGGTGGACGACCGTCGCGACCGGACGGACTAGCGTACGAGGCATGGTCGAGACCGGAAAACCCGCCCCGGACTTCACCCTCCGCTCGGACTCCGGCGACACCGTCCACCTGAGCGATCTGCGCGGCCGGCCGGTCGTCGTCTACTTCTATCCCAAGGACGACACGCCCGGCTGTACGACGCAGGCGTGCGGCATCCGCGACAGCTGGGGCCAGTTCGAGCGCGCGGGCGCAACGGTGCTCGGCATCAGCCCCGACTCGACCGAGTCGCACCAGAAGTTCAAGGCGAAGTTCTCGCTCCCGTTCCCGCTGCTCGCCGACGAGGATCACGCGGTCGCCGAGGCCTACGGCGCCTGGGGCGAGAAGACGCGCTACGGCAAGACGTCGGTCGGGCTGATCCGCTCGGGGTTCGTCATCGACCGCGACGGGAACGTCGCTGCGGCGAAGGTGAACGTGAAGGCGGACAAGCATCGCGAATGGGCCCTGGCCGAGCTCGCCAAGCTCGACTGAGCCTCGTGTTCTAGGATCGCGGGCCGTGCCCGACCTGCCCCTCGCCGACGTCCGGGTGCTCGACCTGACCCAGATCCTGGCCGGGCCGTTCTGCACCATGATGCTCGCCGACCTCGGCGCCGACGTGGTCAAGGTCGAGCGGCCGGGAGGCGGCGACGGCAGCCGCCACTGGGGGCCGCCGTTCGTCTCGGGCGAGAGCGCCTACTTCCTCCAGGTCAACCGCAACAAGCGCTCGATCGCGATCGACCTGAAGCATCCGGACGGCGCCACGGTCGCCCGCCGCCTGGCGGCCGGTGCCGACGTCGTGATCGAGAACTTCCTGCCGCACGCCGGTGAGCGCTTCGGGCTCGACGCCGCCTCGGTGCGGGCCGAGCACCCGGCCGTCGTCCACTGCGCGATCCGCGGCTACCCGACCGGGCATCCCGAGGCCGCCCGCCCCGGCTACGACTTCGTCATGCAGGGGATCGGCGGCATCATGAGCATGCAGGGCGACCCCGACGGCGAGCCCATGAAGGTCGCGGTGGCGATCTCGGACATCGTCGCCGGCCAGTTCGCGAGCTCGGCGATCCTGGCGGCGCTGCTGCGGCGCGGGCGGACGGGAGAGGGCGCGACGCTCGAGGTGTCGCTGCTCGACGCGCAGGTGGCCTGGCTCGCGAACCGCGGCGGCGACTGGCTGATCGGCGAGATCGAGCCCGTGCGCCTGGGGAACGCGCATCCGTCGATCGTTCCCTACGAGACGTTCCGGGCAGCCGACGGCTACGTGAACCTCGCGGTGGGGACCGACGAGCAGTTCGCCCGCTTCTGCCGCGAGGCCGGGCTCGACGAGCTCGCCGACGATGCCGACCTGACCACGAACCGCCTGCGCGTCGTCAACCGCGACCGCCTGGTGCCCGCGCTGCAGGAGGCCTTCGCCGAGCGGCCGGTCGCCCACTGGCTCGGCGTCCTCGACCGCGCCGGCGTCCCCGGGGGCCCCGTGCTCTCCGTGCCCGAGGCGCTCAACGGCCCCGCCGCGCACACCGTCGAGATGGTCGAGCACCCCACCGCCGGCCCCCTGAGGCTGATCGGCTCGCCGATGCAGGTCGACGGCCGGCGGCTGGCGGCCCGCATACCGCCGCCGCGGCTCGGCGAGCACACGGCCGAGGTGCTCGCAGAGGCCGGCTACGGCGCCGACGAGATCGCCCAGCTCATCACCGGCGCCTGCGCTCCCGGGTAAACTTCGCGCTCCCGCGGATGTGGCGGAATTGGTAGACGCGCACGGTTCAGGTCCGTGTGACCGCAAGGTCGTGGAGGTTCAAGTCCTCTCATCCGCATGAAGGTCGGCTGACGGGCGCCGACGCGGGCGTTGGAACGGTTCGCGTACAGTCACGCCGTGCCCCGTCCCCTGCGTGTCGGAGTCCAGTTGCCCGAGGTCGAGCGCGACGTGCGCTGGCCCGAATACCGGGCGATGGCGGCGGCCGCCGAGGAGCTCGGGTTCGATTCGATCTGGCTCGGCGACCACCTGCTCTACCGCGACGGGGGCGAGGCCGACAGGGGGCCCTGGGATGTCTGGACGCTGCTCGGCGCGCTCGCCGCGACGACCAGCCGGGTGCAGCTGGGGCCGCTGGTCGCCTGCACGGGGTTCCACCCGCCGGGCATGATCGCCCGCATGGCGGCCGCGATCGACGAGGTCAGCGACGGCCGGTTCGTGCTCGGCCTCGGCTGCGGGTGGAACCGCGCCGAGTTCGCGGCGTTCGGCATCCCCTACGACCATCGCGTGGCCCGCTTCGAGGAGGCGCACGAGATCATCCGCCGCCTGGTCGCCGGCGAGCCGGCGACTCTGGACGGCCGCTACTGGCAGGCGGAGGACGCCGTGCTGCTGCCGCCGCCCGCGCGCCGGATCCCGCTGATGATCGGCTCGAACGGGCCGCGGATGCTCGGGATCGCGCTTCCCCACGCCGACGCGTGGAACACCTGGTGGGACGGCTACCGCAACTCGGTCGCCGGGTTCGCCGAGCTGAACGCCCGCATCGACGCCGCGGCGCAGAGCGCGGGCCGCGCTCCCGGAGACATCGCCCGCAGCGCCTGTGTCCTCGTGACGGTCGACCCGGCGGCGGCCGGGCGGCCCGCGCGCGCCGACCTGGACGAGGTCGCGGGCGACGCCGGGGCGCTCGCGGCGCACCTGCGCGGTCTGGCGGATGCCGGAGCCGACGAGGCGATCCTCGTGCTCGACCCGATCACGGAGGGCGCGATCCGCGCCGTCGCCCCCGCCCTGACGCTGCTCGACGCGTAGGCCTCCCCGTTTTGGAGTACGAAACCCCTCGGATGGGCGATCCGGGAGGCCTCGTCGGATGCCGAAACGATGGGAATACAAGATTTTCCCATCGAGCCCTTCGGGGAGGTGAGTCCAATCAACGAGTTTCTCGCCGATGTCCGCGACGAGGCCGGTCAGACCATGGCCGAGTACGCCGTCGTCCTCGGTGTGATCACGATCGCCGTCGTCGTCACGCTCGGTCTCCTGAGCACCGCGATCAAGAACACGCTGAACAACGTCATCGCCTCTCTGTAAGAACTGCTTCGCTCCGGGCCCGGGTGGACTTTCCCCCGGGCCCGTTTTCATTGGTCCGGGCGTTTAGGCACGACGGGGACAGGGGCACGACCCGGCTACAGTGCCGCCTGCGGCGGGCGCCGCCGCGGCATTCATCACCCCCGGACGAGGAGCCCCGATGAACGAGCAGGAGAAGTGGCGCGAGCTGGGCCAGCAGCTGCGCGTCGACTCGGTCCGCGCGGCCGCCGCAGCCGGCTCCGGCCACCCGACCTCATCGATGTCCGCGGCCGACCTCATGGCCGTGCTCCTGGCCAAGTACCTGCGCTACGACTTCGACCGCCCCGAGAACCCGCTGAACGACCATCTGGTGTTCTCGAAGGGCCACGCCTCCCCGCTCGTGTACTCGATCTTCAAGGCCGCCGGGGCGATCACCGACGACGAGCTGCTCACGTTCCGCAAGCTCGGCTCGCGCCTCCAGGGCCACCCCACGCCGATCATCCCCTGGGTCGACGTCGCCACCGGCTCGCTGGGCCAGGGGCTGCCGATCTCCGTCGGGATCGCGCTCGCGGGCAAGCGGCTCGACCGGCTGCCGTTCCGCGTCTGGATGGTCTGCGGCGACAGCGAGATGGCCGAGGGCTCGATGTGGGAGGCCTTCGCGGCCGCGGCCCACGAGAACCTCGACAACCTGATCGCGATCATCGACGTCAACCGCCTCGGCCAGCGCGGCGAGACGATGCTCGGCTGGAACACCGCCGCCTACGTGCGCCGGGCCGAGGCCTTCGGCTGGCGCGCGATCGAGATCGACGGCCACGACGTCGCCGCGATCGACGAGGCCTACGCGGAGGCGACGGCCGCCGACGGCCAACCGGTCGCGATCGTCGCCCGCACGCTCAAGGGCAAGGGCGTCGCCGCGGTCGAGAACAAGAACGGCTGGCACGGCAAGCCGCTGGCCGACCCGGATGCCGCCGTCGAGGAGCTGGGCGGCCGGCGCGACCTGGTCGGTGCGACCGCAGGCGCCCGCGGCCAACGGCCAGGCGAACC
Source organism: uncultured Actinomycetes bacterium (assembly GCA_963746115.1). Lineage (GTDB taxonomy): Bacteria > Actinomycetota > Thermoleophilia > Gaiellales > JAICJC01 > JAICJC01. The sequence goes on from CAVVAA010000001.1 coordinate 720,639, forward strand.
GGTTCGCGACCGCCAGGGCCGAGCCGGCGGCGTGGGAGGTCGGCGAGAAGGTCGCCACCCGCCGCGCCTACGGCGACGCGCTCGTGGCGGCCGGCGGCGCCGACGGGCGCGTCGTCGCGCTCGACGGCGAGGTCGGCAACTCGACCTTCTCCGAGCTGTTCCTCAAGGCCCACCCCGACCGCTACTTCGAGATGTACATCGCCGAGCAGCAGCTGGTCGCGACGGCCGTCGGCATGCAGGTGCGCGGCTGGGTGCCGTTCGCGTCGACGTTCGCGGCCTTCCTCGCCCGCGCGTACGACTTCACCCGCATGGCGGCCGTGAGCCAGGCGAACATCCGCCTGTCCGGCTCGCACGCGGGCGTCTCGATCGGCGAGGACGGCCCGTCGCAGATGGCGCTCGAGGACCTGGCCTCGTTCCGGGCGGTGCACGGCAGCACCGTGCTCTACCCGAGCTGCGCGAACCAGACGGCGAAGCTCGTCGAGGCGATGGTCGGCCGGTCCGGGATCGTGTACATGCGGACGACCAGGGAGAGCCTGCCGGTGCTCTACCCGGCCGACGAGCCGTTCCCGATCGGCGGCTCCCGGGTCGTGCGCTCGTCCGACTCCGACGACGTCACGCTGGTCGGCGCCGGCATCACGCTGCACGAGGCGCTGGCCGCGGCCGAGACGCTCGCCGGCGAGGGCATCTCGGCGCGCGTGATCGACGTCTACTCGGTGAAGCCGATCGACGGGGCGACGCTGGCCGAGGCGGCCGAGGCGACCGGCGGCATCGTCGTCGTCGAGGACCACTGGCCCGAGGGCGGCATCCGCGACGCCGTGCTCGAGGTGTTCGCCGAGGCGGGCGCGTACGTGCCGGTCACGAGCCTCGCGCCGACCGATATGCCGACGTCCGGCACGCCGGAGCAACTGCTCGACCAGGCCGGGATCGACCGAGCGCACATCGCGGCGGCCGCCCGCTCACTGGTCGGCGCGAAGCGCTGAGGACGTGAGGGGACAGTCCCCGCCAACGCGGGGACTGTCCCCATGTCCCCCGCGCTGTCCGGGGCTATTCTGGCCGCCCAGATGAGGAGGCTGACCCTGTGGGTGCGCACCGCCTCGACCGCCACGCTGGTCGCGGTGGGCGTCGCCGTCGCGGCCGTCTTCGTCGCCGCAAACGCCGTCGCGAGCCTCGACCGCGGCGGAGTGAAGCCGCCCGCGCCGGCGACGCTCCCCGAGCTCACGCTGCGCGAGCTCGGCGGGACCGGGCCCGAGGGCATCACCGCCAACTTCCGCTACGCCAACTCGCTCGTGCCGACGACATCGCTCGTGCCGCAGGCGAGCGGCGGCGGCAGCCCGCTCCCGCTCGTGACCGGCGCGAGCGGCCGCCTGTGGTACGCCGACGGCCGCCTGCGGATGGAGTTCCAGACCGACCAGGGCGACACGCAGCTCGTCGTCAAGGGCACCCACGCCCTCATGTACGACGCCTCCGACGGCACCGCGTTCGCGGCCACCCTGCCGTCGATCGCGACGCTCGGGCGTATCCGCACGGGCCTGGCCGGGGCGTCCCAGCTGCTCGGGCGGGCGCGCTCGTCGCTCACGATCTCCGCGCCGGTGCCGGGCGTGACCGCCGGCAGGCCCTCGTACACGGTCCACATGGCGCCGGTGGGCAGCCCCGGGCTGCTCTCGAAGGTCGCCCTGTCGGTGGACGCCGACACGGGCACGCCGCTCCTGCTCGAGGTCTACGGCCGCGGCCAGTCCAAGCCGCTCGTCGAGTTCGCCCTCTCGAACGTCCACTACGGCGCCGTCGACCCGTCCGTCTTCAAGCTGCGGCTGCCGTTCGGGATGCACCCCGTGCCCGTACGCTTCGGCGGGCCGCCGTCGCTCGGCGCCACCGTCTCCTGCTCCGCTCCCGCGGAGCTGGGCGGCCTGCCGCTGCAGAGCTGCCGCGAGGCCAGCCGCTCGGACGAGCTGCCGGGCCGGCTCCTGCTCTACGGCCGCTCGTTCGGATCCGTCGTCGTGCTCGAGCAGCCCGGCGGCGGCGACCCGGGCGGGGGCCTGTGGGGGCTCCTGCCCTCGGTCTCGGTCGGCGGCGGCGAGGGCCGTGAGCTCGTGACCCCGCTCGGGGCGGTCGTCCGTTTCGCCCGCGGTGGGGTGACCTACACCGTGCTCGGCAGCATGCCGCGGGCGATCGTCGAAGCGGTGGCGCGCGGGCTGTGAGCGACGCCGCCGAGGCCGTACCGGCCGTCGCCGCCCGGGGCCTGCGCAAGACGTACGGGACGCTCGAGGCCGTCGCCGGCGTCGACGTCACCGTCCAGCCCGGCGATGTTTACGGCTACCTGGGGCCGAACGGGGCGGGCAAGACGACGTCGCTGCGGATGATGCTCGGGCTCATCCAGCCCACGTCCGGCGAGGTGCGGCTCTTCGGCCGCGACCCCGTGCTCGATCCCGTCTCGGCGCTCGAGGGCGTGGCCGGGTTCGTTGAAGACCCGGCCTTCTACCCCTACCTGAGCGGCCGTGCCAACCTCGACCTGCTGGCCGATCTCGACGGCGGCGGTGACGGCGACCGGGTCGCGGAGGTGCTCGACATCGTCGAGCTGTCGGGGCGGAGCGGCGACCGCGTGCGCGGCTACTCCCACGGCATGCGCCAGCGTCTGGGCCTGGCGGCGGCGCTCCTGCGGCGGCCCCGGCTGCTCGTCCTCGACGAGCCGACGACCGGGCTCGACCCGGCCGGGATGCGCGACATGCGGGCGCTCGTCCGCCGCCTCGCCGGGGAGGGCATCACCGTGCTGCTCTCGAGCCACCTCATGGGCGAGGTGGAGGCGCTCTGCAACCGCGTTGCGATCCTGCGCGAGGGCCGCGTCCGCTACGAGGGCGGCCTGGCAGAGCTGATCGCCCGAAGCGACGGCCGCTACCGGCTCCAGGCCACCGACCCCGACGCGGCGCTCGCGGTCTGCCGTGCCGCCGCGGGCGTCCGCGACGTGCACGCGGAGGGCCCGGCGATCGCGTTCGCGGCCGACCGCGAGGGCGTCGCGGCGCTCACGCTCGCGCTCGCCGCCGCCGGGATCGGCATCCACGCCCTCGTCCCCGCCGGCGGGCTCGAGGAGCTCTTCTTCGACCTCACCGAGCCGGAGGTGGGGGCATGACCCGGCCGGGCGCTGCGCTGGGAGGTGCGCAAGCTGGCGGCGCAGCGGCGCACCTACCTCGGTCTGGGCGCGGCCGCGGCCGCCCCGGTGCTGCTCGCGGCGGCGATCGAGCTGCACCCGCCCGACCCGACCGACTCGGGCATCCCCTTCTTCCTGCGCTTCGCCGTCGAGTCCGGGTTTGCCGTGCCGCTGCTGACGCTGCTCTTCTCGGCCCTCTTCCTGTTCCCGCTCGTGACCGCGCTCGTCGCTGGAGACATCGTGGCGGCCGAGGATCACAACCGGACGCTGAAGACGATCCTCACCCGCTCCACGAGCCGCACCGCCATCTTCACCGCCAAGGTCCTGGCAGCGTTCGGGTACGTCCTCGCGGCGGTGGCGGCGATGGGTGTCGCGGGCACAGTGGCCGGCGGCATCACGAGCGGTTTCGACCCCCTCCCCACCTTCTCGACGGTCATCTCTCCGTCGCGGGCGCTCGCGCTGGTCGTCGGCAGCTTCCTGGTCTATGCGATGCCGGTGCTCGCCCTGGCCGCCGTCGGCATCCTGCTCTCGACGGTGTCGCGCAACAGCGCGGCGGCCGTTGTCGGCACGCTCATGGTGGCGCTCATCGAGCAGCTCACCCAGATCGTCCCCGTGCTCGACTCGCCGGCCGCGCAGCGGTGGATGTTGACGGCGCAGCTGGACGCCTGGGAGACACTTTTCCGCACACCGCTCGACTGGTCGCCGATCGTGCACGCTGCCTATGTGTCATTCGTGTACGCGGCGGCGTCGCTGGTCGTCGCCTGGATCCATTTCGTGCGCCGCGACATAACCGGTTAAGTGCCAAGTGGAACCGGTCAACCAAACGGGCAACCGCTTCCACCTCAGACAAAAAGTTCCCCCAAAAGGGGGAGGATCCCCCTACTACAGGAAGCGGAGAATGCCGCCCGTGGCAACACCATCACCTGACCTCCGCAGTCGCGCCGGCTTGACTGTCGTGGATGGAAGATCCCCCTCCCTCTCCTCCCACGATGTGCCGGCGGGGCTGCGGATGGTCAGGGCGTTGGACCGGGCGGTGCTCGAGGCAGCCCGCCGGTGCGCGCTGCGGCCGATGGAGCTGTACGCGCTGCTGTTGCTGCGCTCCGAGGAGCCCCTCGAGACGACCCGCCTGGCGGCCCAGCTGGCCGCCAGCCAGAGCCAGGCGAAGCAGATCGCGCTGCGCCTGTGCGCGCGCGGGTTCGCCGTCCGCTACGGCGCGTACGGCCGCACCGAGCTGACCGCCGCGGGCCGCGAGCTGGCCGACGCGGCTGCGAGCGACCTCGAGGAGGCCGTGGCGGGCCGCATGGCCGCGATCGATCCGGCCTTACGGGTCCTGGGCACCGCCACGCTGGCCGACCTCACACTGCCGACCTCGGCGTAGCGTCCCGGCCTAGGGGCGGCGCCAGCCGCCCCGTAGGACCGTGCGCGTGCGCGGGTGTGAGGCCGCCAACGTTCTCCTAGGCAACGGCCGCGGTTTTCGACCATAATCGCAACATTCATCGGCGCCGGAGCGTCCAAATTGGCGTTGATCCGTGGTCTTTCGGGAAGGGGTCTCATGAGTGCATCTGAGGGAAGGGCGGTCGACGTCGAGGTCACGACCGCCATGGCGCTCGAGGAGAAGGGGCATCTGCACAAGAGCCTGCGCAGGTTCGACATGCTCTTCTTCACGGTCTGCGCGCTGGTCGGGCTCGACACGCTCGGCCAGGTGTCCGGGTTCGGGGCGCAGACGTTCACATGGCTCGTGATCCTGGCGGTGCTCTTCGTCTTCCCATACGCCCTGGTCATGGCCGAGCTCGGCGCCGCGTTCACGCAGGAGGGCGGCCCGTACGAGTGGATGAAGATGAGCTGGGGCCGGCTGCCGGCCGGGCTCGGGTCGGTGCTCTACTGGATCACGAACCCGTTGTGGGTAGGCGGGTCGCTGTGCTTCATCGCCGCCGCCGCGTGGAGCGACAACCTGCACGCGATCGGCTCCGGGTTCACGGTCGGCGAACATCCTCTTCAAGGTCGTGTTCATCTGGATCTCGATCGGCGTCGCGATCGCGTCGCTGCGCCACGGCAAGTGGATCCCCAACGCCGGCGCAATCATCCGCATCGGCGTGCTGGCGTTCTTCTCGATCACCGTGCCTGATCTACGGCATCGAGCACGGGGTGCACGGCTACGGGGCCGGCGACTTCAACCCGAGCTCGATGGTGGTCTTCCTCGGCCTGGTGCCGCTGCTGCTCTTCAACTACGTCGGCTTCGAGCTCCAGAACGGGGCCGCCGAGGAGATGCAGAACCCGCAGCGCGACGTGCCCGTCACGGTGCTCCAGAGCGGGGTCGTGACGGTGCTCGCCTACTCGATCCCGGTCTTCGGGATCCTGGCGGTGCTCCCGTCGAGCCAGATCACCGGCATCGGCGGCTTCCTGGACGCCGTCCACACGACGTTCAGTGTCTACGGCGGCGCCCAGAACTTCCTCACCGACGTGATGGTGTTCGGGTTCATCTTCGCCCTGGTCACCTCCGGCGCCGTGTGGATGATGGGCTCCGACCGCATCCTCGCGGTCGCGGCCTATGACGGCGCGTTCCCCGGGTACTTCGGCCGGTTCCACGCCCGTCTCGGCACGCCGGTGCGCGTGAACGTGATGTCGGGGATCACCTCGACGATCTTCATGCTCGCCGCCGTGTACCTGCTGAGCGGCTCGGCCAGCGCGGCCAACACCTTCACGGTGGTGCTCTACCTGGCCACGTCGACCACACTGCTGAGCTACCTGGTGATCTTCCCGGCGGCGATCAAGCTGCGCATAAGCCACGGCCACGTGCCGCGGCCGTACCGGCTCGGCAAGTCCGGCAACGGCGCTCATGTGGCTGTGCACCGGCCTGTGCACGGGCTGGATGCTGCTGGGCTCGTGGGTGGCGATCTTCCCCGGCACGCTGGAGCGCCTGACCGGGCACTCGTACAGCATCGAGGACGACGTACGGCGTCACGCGGCTGCGGTTCGAGGTGTTCACCCTCGGCACGCTGGCCGTTGTCCTCGCGGTCGGCGTCGTCGGCTATCTGCTCGCCGCTGACGTGCGGGCGAAGGCCGTCGAGGTGCCGCTCGACTCCGGCCTGGAGCCGGTCTCGGGCGACTGAGCCACGTTTCCGGCCGGGGCGCCGATCGAGTGGGAGCGATCGGGGCCCCGGCCGGGCGTGTGTGCGCACGATCGCATGCGCCGGCCGACGATCGGCATCACGAGCTACTGGCGCCACGCCGTCATGGACGCGTGGGCGCTCGATGCTGCCTTCATCGCCCAGGGGTACGTCGAGGGCGTCCGCCTCGGCGGCGGTCGCGCGATCGTCCTGCCACCCGACCCGCTCTGGGAGGACGACCCGGCCGACATCCTCGACCTGCTCGACGGCCTCGTCGTGGCGGGCGGTGAGGACGTCGGAACCGACCTGTACGGACACGAGCCCCATCCCCGCACCGGCCCGAAGCACCATCGCCGCGACGCGCGCCGAGCTCGGGGTGTTGCGCGGCGCGCTCGAGCGGGACCTGCCGGTGCTCGGCATCTGCCGCGGCATCCAGCTCCTGAACGTCGCCTGCGGCGGGACGCTCGTGCAGCACCTGGAGGACGTGACCGACCAGGCGCCCCACCGCCTCGACGACGCGAACTGGGGGGAGCACGAGGTCGTGACGGCGGCGGGCTCGCGGCTGCGCGAGATCGTCGGCGAGCGGCCGCACGTCCGCTCGCACCACCACCAGGGGATCGGCGCGGTGGGCGAGGGGCTCTCGGTCACGGCGCACGCCCACGACGGGACGATCGAGGGGCTCGAGCGCGACGGCGCCCGGTTCTGCGTCGGCGTCCTCTGGCACCCGGAGGCGGACGTGCCGGGCTCCGGCGCGGCCGCTGTTCGACGCGCTGGTATCGTCCGCTCGATGACCCGGCTCTGGCACCCGTTCGCCGACATGGCGGTGGTGAAGGACGCCGAGGTCGTGATCGCCCGTGGCGAGGGTGCCGTGGTCTGGGACGAGCAGGGCCGCGAGTACATCGATGCCCGCGGCGGCCTGTGGTACTGCGCCGCCGGCCACGGCCGGGCCGAGATCGCCGACGCCGCCGCCGAGCAGATGCGGCGGCTGGCGGCCTACGACACCTTCGAGCGGATCGCGAACCGCCCCGCGCTCGACCTGGCGGAGCGCGTCTCGGAACTGGCGCCCTTCCCGGGTGGTGCCGTCTTCTTCACGAGCGGCGGCTCGGAGGCGGTCGACACCGCCGCCAAGCTCGCCCGCCGCTACTGGCACGCGCTCGGCCGGCCGGACAAGCAGGTGATCGTCCACCGCCGCCACGCCTACCACGGCATGAACGCCTACGGCACGAGCCTTGCCGGCATCCCCTCGAACCGCGAGGGGTTCGGGACGCTGATCCCCGACGTCGCGTCCGTGTCGCACGACGACCCGGCCGAGCTCGAGACACTGTTCGCCGAGCGCGCCGGGACGATCGCGGCGTTCATCGGCGAGCCGGTGATCGGCGCCGGCGGCATCCTGCACCCGCCCGCCGGCTACTGGCAGGAGGTGCAGGAGCTGTGCCGCCGCCACGACGTGCTCCTGATCGCCGACGAGGTGATCACCGGCTTCGGGCGGCTGGGGCGCTGGTTCGGGAGCGAGCGGCTCGGGATCGAGCCCGACCTGATCATCTGCGCAAAGGCGATCACCTCGGGCTACCTGCCCCTTGGCGCGGTCATCGCCGGCGAGCGCGTCCAGGAGCCGTTCTGGACGCGGCCGGGCACGCTCTTCCGGCACGGGTTCACGTACTCGGGCCATCCGACGGCCTGCGCGGCCGGCCTCGCCAACCTCGACCTGATGGCGCGCGAGCGCCTCGTGGAGCGCGTGGCCGAGCTCGAGCCGGTGCTGACCGCAGCCGTCGCACCGCTGCGCTCGGCGCCGCTCGTGAGCGAGATCCGATCAGGGCTCGGCCTGCTCGCCGCCGTGGAGCTCGACGCCGAGGCCCGCGCCGCCGACCCGGGGCTGGTCGACCGCGTCGTGCACGCGTGCCGCGACCACGGCGTGCTCACGCGCGGACTCGCCGGGCGCGCGCTCCAGATCTCACCGCCGTACGTGATCTCGCAGGCGGAGCTCGAGCGCGTCGCCGCCGGCATGGCCGCCGCGCTCGCGGCGGTCAGCGCCGCGTCGCCCGCGGCCGCAGCCGTCTAGGGCCCGTCGCAGGCCGGCGCCCGGGAGGGCGCGAGCAGCCGCACGATCCAGGCCAGCCGCTCGGGCGAGGGCACCGGCGCCTCGAGCAGCCGCTCGGTCTCGATGACCGCGCGCGGATCGGGGTCGCCGTGCTCCAGCCCGGCCGCGATCAGCGTCGCCTCGCCCGCGTTTCGGGCGAGCAGGCGGGCGACCGGCGGGGCGATGGGCGAGCGCTTGGCGCCCAGCTCGAGGTTCTGGCGCAGGACGCGGGCCAGCGTTGTGCGATAGGCCCGCGAGCGCAGCTTCTCGAGCCTCGCGCTGGCGCGGCGGTCGATCGGCGCGTCGGGATCGATCACGCGTCGCATGACCGCACGGTCGGCCTCACGCCGGCCGCGGTCGGTGTGCGCCTCCCAGTCGAAATTGCGGAGTGCGAGCCAGGTGCTGGCGGAATGCATGGTGATCCCTCCTCTCGTCGGCGGTGTAACCGTCTACCATTATACGCCGGTTACGTTACCAGTCAAACTGCTACGGTGGTACCGTGATCGCGATGACCGAAAACCACGGCCGTGCCCCTGCCCCGGGATCGCTCCGGGTGGTGCAGGAGTTCGTCAATACCCTGGACGTCGAGGACGGCCAGGATCTTCTCGCCGACCGCGACGGCCTCCACAAATGGTTGCAGGAGCAGGGCCTGGCGGCGCGCGGTTCCCGGCCCGGCGAACGCGATGTCGCCACCGCCACCGATCTGCGCGAGGCGCTGCGGGCGCTCCTCCGCGTGAACTCGGGCGGCGATCCGGCGCCGGAGGCTGTGGCCCTGGTCAACCGGCTATCGGCCCGAGCGCCCGTGCGAGTCGAGCTGGGCGCCGACGGCGCCGCGACGCTGCAGCGGCGCGGGCGGAACGGGCGTCGACGGTGCCCTGGCCGCCGTCCTCGCGGCCGCCGGCACGGCCATGCTGGACGGCAGCTGGGCGCGGCTGAAGGCGTGCGTCGACCCGGACTGCGGCTGGGCGTTCTACGACCGGTCGCGCAACCGCTCCGGCCAGTGGTGCGACATGGCCGTCTGCGGGAGCCGGCACAAGGTGCGCGCCTACCGCTCCCGGCAGCGGCATACTCCGACCCGGTAGGTAATCGAGGAGGACGCGATGGCGACGAGCGCTCGCGAGCCCGTGACCCGGTTCGGGCTCCAGATCAACAGCTTCACCTACCCGGGCGTGCCCGACGGAGAGCTCTTCGAACGGATCGCGCAGATCGGGGGGACGGCGGAGCGGTCCGGGTTCGACTCGATCTGGGTGATGGATCACCTCTACCAGATCGCGGTCGTGGGAGCCCGGACGGAGCCGATGCTCGAGGCCTACTCGCTGCTGTGCGGGATCGCCGCGCGAACGTCCCGCGCGCAGCTCGGGACGATGGTCACGGGCGTGACCTACCGCAACCCCGCCCTGCTCGCGAAGATGGTGACGACGCTCGACATCGTCTCGTCGGGGCGGGCGATCCTCGGCATCGGGGCGGCCTGGAACGAGGACGAGCACCGCGGCTACGGCTTCGAGTTCCCGCCGCTGCGGGAGCGATTCGAGCGCCTCGAGGACGCCGTCCAGATCTGCCGGGCGATGTTCACGGAGGAGGCGCCGAGCTTCGCCGGCAGCCACCATCGCATCGAGGGCGCCCTCAACTTCCCCCGGCCGCTGCGCCCCGGCGGGCCGCCGCTCCTGATCGGCGGGAGCGGCGAGCGGCGCACGATCCCGCTCGTCGCCCGCTATGCCGACGCGTGCAACTTCTTCGGCGACGTCGAGACGATCCGGCGCAAGGTGCACGTCCTCGAGGAGTGCTGCGAGCGGATCGGCCGCGACCCGGCCGAGATCACGAAGACGCGGCTCGGCCCGGTCAACATCGCCGCCACCCAGGCGGAGGCGGAGCGCAACGCGACGCGCGTCGCCGAGACCCGGAACCTCTCACCAGAGCAGGCGGCCGCATCGTTCATCACGGGCGACCCCGCCTCGGTGCTCGAACAGGTCGAGGCGTTCCTCGAGGCCGGCATCGACGGCATGCTGATCAGCCTGCCGGACGCGCACGACCTGGAGCCGATCGAGCTCGCCGGGCGGACGCTGGCGGGCCGGCTCGGCTCCGCAACCGCGGTGTGAGTGTTAAGGGGACAGTCCCCTTAACACTCAGGCGTGGCGGTGGGGCATGTGGTCGTGCACGAACGTGTCGATGTGCAGCGCGTGCTCGAGGCGCGTGAACGCGCGATGGACATGTTCGGCGCCGTGGAAGGCGACGAACGGCACCATCAGGGTGAGCAGCAGCGGCACGGCCGCCGACCACACGACCGCCCAGGTGAACGAGCGCTGCCCGGCCACGATGGCCAGCCACACCGGCCACGACATGAACGCGATCACGCCCAGCAGGCCAATGCGGATCGCAAACCCCGGGTCCTCGTGTTGTTGCTGCATGCTGCTCCTCTCGTCGGTGCTCATCGGTCAGCGTCCGCCGCCGCGAGCATGTGGCCGGCGGTGTCGGCGCCGCGCGGGTCGAGCCGGAGCACGGCCTCGGCGGCGGCATAGAGATCGCGGATCGACACGATGCCGACGGCATGCCCGCCCTCCCCCACCGGGAGGTGGCGAACGCCCAGGCGGCGCATGGTGTCGGCGGCCCAGAGGACATCGGCGTCGGGCGGGGCCATCGTCACGTCCCGCGTCAACACGTCGGCGACACGGCGCTCGCGCACGTCCTCGCCCGCGGCCACGACGTGCAGGAGGTCGCGCTCGGTGAAGATCCCGGCGAGCGTCCCGTCGTCAACGATCAGACACGCGCCGACGCGTCGCTGCGTGAGCAGCTGTGCGACCTCGAGCACGCGTGCCTCCGGCGGGCTCGTCACCAGGGCCGTCTGCATGATCTCTGAGATCTGCATCGTGCCTCCTGCAACTAGCGTTCCGGAGCGGATTTTAGCACCGCATCCCGGCGCCCCCGGGAACCCGACGCCTACGCCGCCCAGCGGTCGAACGCGTTCGTGAACGCCGAGATCAGCGCCGCATGCAGGTCGTCCGCCGGAGCCGACCGTAGCCGCCGCGCCCAGCCACGCCGCTCGCGGGCGCGCTCGGCCATGCGCTCGTCCCCCAGGCCGCCGGCGGCGGCCATGCCGGCCTGCGCGCGGGCCTCGATCGCGCTGCGGACGCGCCCCGCCTCCGCGGCGTGCCGCTCGAGGCGGCGCAGGTCGACGAGGCACTCGGGGCAGGGTCGCACCACCGGGTGGTCGACGGCCGGGCCGGCGCAGATCCCGCATACGGGGCAGGCGAAGGACGCCAGCCGCACGCGCTCGGCCGGCACCTCGGAGCCGTCCTCGAGCACCACCCAGGCCGGGGCGTACCGGCTCGCGAACACCGTGCCCGCGACCGTGCGGGCGTCGCCGTCGTAGGGCCACACGCGCACGAGGTCGCCGGCGCGCAGCCCGGTGCGGCGGCACACGGGCGCCGGTGCGGCCGGCTGGGTGGGCCGGGCCGGCCGGGGCGCCGGCCGCGACGAGCCGTTGGCCGCGTGTAACGGAGCGGTCGGCCAGTCCCGGCCCGAACCGATCCAGCCGGCGACGACGGCGCGCGCGTCGTTCAGCGCGCGGGTGAGCGTGTTCGCCGCCTCGGAGCGCTCGGCCGAGCCGAGGTGGCGGTCGGGATGCGCCTGCGAGATCCGGGCCCGGTAGGCGGCCGTCAGCTCGTCGGCCGTGACCGGCGCCGAGAGGCCCAGCAGCCACAGGGCGCGGGAGCAGTCGCGGTCGCTGACGCGTCGGCTGGGCATGTTCTCAGATTACCGCGGCCCCGGCGACGCGCTCAGGCTGTGGTGGCGCGCTCGGCGCACGCCGCACACACGCCGCTCACGGCCACCTCGATGCGCTCGGGAGTGAACCCCTGCCGCTCGGCCGCGCGCGTCGCGGCGTCCACGTCGATGTCCGCCTCCAGGTCGCTGACGCCGCCGCAGCGCACGCAGCGCAGGTGATGGTGGCGGTCGGTGCGGGTGTCGTACACCTGCGCGGGCCCCGTGCCGGGCACCCGGCGGATCACGCCCAGCTGCTCGAACAGGTCGAGGGTGGCATAGACCGTCGGCAGCGAGACGTTCGGGAGCTGGGCGCGGGAACGCCCCAGCAGCTCCTCCGCGGTCAGGTGCTGGTGCCCGGCGCGCAGCAGGCGGTGCAGGATCAGCCGCTGCGGCGTGACCCTCTGGCCGCGGCCGTGAAGGACGGCGGTCAGCTCGGCATCGAGGATGTTCGCATCCATCTTCGACAATGGTAGCAAAACTTAGGGATACCTTATTGCAACTCTCTTGCTAGAATGAGGAGATGACCGCGAACCCGATTCAGGCATGGGAGTCCCGCGACGATCGCCAGCGCCTGCTCCAGATCGTCCAGCCGGCGCTGATCGGCCTGATCGACGGCACGGTCTCGACCCTGGCGCCCATCTTCGCGACGGCGTTCCTGGCGGGGCCGCACGCGGCCCTCCTCGTGGGCCTGGCGGCGTCGCTCGGCGCCGGCATCAGCATGGGGCTCTCCGAGGCGCTCTCCGACGACGGCAGCATCAGCGGACGCGGCGACGCCACCGCACGCGGCATGATCACGGGAGCGGCGACATTCCTGGGCGGTACCTTCCACTCGCTGCCGTTCATCATCGACCGGCTGAGCGTGGCGCTCCCGGTCGCGATCGCCGTGGTCAGCGTCGAGCTCGTGGTGATCGCCCTCCTGCGCAAGCGGTTCCTCGACGTCACCCTCTCGCGGTCGCTGATCCAGGTGACGCTCGGCGGCGCGATCGTCGTCCTCGTGGGCGTCGTCGTCGGCCAGGCCTGATCTACCACGCCAGCCCCGCTCCGACGCCGCTCCCTGCGAGAATCCCCGCATGAGCGCTGAGCAGCCGCCGCGAATGGCCTGGTTGGCGCGGATCCCGTGGCCGGCGGCGGTCGGCCATCGGGAGTGGTACCGGTCACAGCCGGCCGCGACCGTCATCGCCGCGGCGAGCGTCGCCGCCTGCACGGTCGTCGTCGCCCTCCTCACCCCCACCGTCCCCGCCCGCTCCGCCGGCGTCTTCTACCTCGTCGCCGTGCTCGCGATCTCGTCGATCTACGGGCTCTGGCTCGGGCTCGCCACCAGCCTGGTATCGGCCGTCGCGTTCAACTTCTTCTTCCTGGCCCCGCTGCACACGCTCACGATCAGCTCGTCCGGCGACTGGCTGGCGCTGGCCGCGTTCGCCTTCACCGCGCTCGTGACCAGCCACCTGGCCTCGCGCGAGCGCGCGGAGGCGGAGCAGGCGACGCGGCGCGCGGCCGAGGCCGAGCTGGGCGAGCGGCTCGCCACGCTGATCGCGAACGGCTCGCAGCTGCAGGCGGCGCTGCCCCTGCTCGGCCGTCAGGCGGCGCGCGCGCTCGGCGCTCGCGACGGCGGCATCCACCTGGGTGCCCCTGCGTCCTCGGCCAAGGCGGGGCGCACGGTGCCGATCGAGCTCGACGGCCGCCGGCTGGGCGAGCTGCGCCTGATCGACGCGCCGGGCGGCGTCGCCGACTCGGCCGACGCCGCCCGGATCGGACGCGTGCTGGCGGGCCTGATCCTGCTCGGCCAGGAGCGCGAGCAGCGGCTTGCGAACGAGGTCGAGGCCGAGGCCCTGCGGCGCTCGAACGAGCTCACGACCGCGCTCCTGCGCACGGTCTCGCACGACTTCCGATCGCCGCTGACCGCGATCTCGACGGCGGCCGAGGGCCTGCGCTTCGCCGAGCTCGATACCGACGAGCGCGAGCTGGTGGACACGATCGCGGAGCAGAGCGGGCGCTTGAGCCGGCTCGTGACGAACCTGCTCGACCTGTCGCGGCTCGAGTCGGGTGCGGCCGTCCCCGCGGCCGAGTGGGTGGATGTGCGCGACCTCGTCGACGCCGCGGTCGCCGACGTGCGTGCGAACGCCGGCGTCCAGGCCGAGGTGGAGCACGAGACCGACTTGCCGCTCGTCCGCGTCGACGCGGCCCAGCTCCAGCGCGTGCTCGTGAACCTCATCGACAACGCCGCCAAGTTCTCGCCCCCGGGCGAGCCGGTGCGGATCTCAGCGGCCGCGCGGGGCGGCCGCGTGACCGTGGCGGTGGCCGACCACGGCCCCGGTGTCCCGGAGTCGGATCGCGCGCACATCTTCCGCCCGTTCTACCGCGGCCGCGGCGGCGGCGAGCCCGGCTCCGGCCTCGGCCTCGCGATCGCCAAGGGGCTGGCGACGGCCAACGGTGCGACGCTCACGCTCGAGCCGGCGGACGGGTCAGGCGCGACGCTCACCGTCTCGATCCCCGCCGCCCCGGCACCGGAGAGGAGGGCGCGGTGAGCGCCGGCGAGCAGCGCATCCTGGTCGTCGACGACGAGCGCCCGATCCGGCGCGCACTCGAGGTGACGCTGACGAAGGCCGGCTACAAGGTGCAGACCGCGACGACCGGCGACGAGGCCCTGACCGCAGCGGCGCTCACGCCGCCCGATCTCGTGATCCTCGACCTGATGCTTCCCGACGCCGACGGGGCGGACGTCTGCCGCCAGTTGCGCGACTGGCTGGCCGCGCCGATCCTGCTCATCTCCGCCGTCGGCGAGGAGGCGGACAAGATCCGCGCGCTCGACGCCGGCGCCGACGACTACGTGACGAAGCCGTTCTCGCCGGGCGAGCTGCTCGCCCGCTGCCGCGCCCTCCTGCGCCGCGCGGCCGGCCAGAAGGGCGGCGAGGCCGTGATCGACGTCGGGCCGCTGCGGATCGACCTGCCCCGGCGGATGGTGACCGTCTCCGGCGATGAGGTGCGGCTGACGCCGACGGAGTTCGACCTCCTGAAGGCCCTTGCCGTCGCCGGGGGGCGCCCGCTCACCCACCAGATGCTCCTGCGCACCGTCTGGGGACCGGGATACGCGGACGAGATGCACCTTCTGCGCGTGAACATGGGCCGGCTGCGGGACAAGCTCCAGGCCGAGGGCGTCGAGCGCGGCGCGATCGAGACGCTCACGGGCGTCGGCTACCGCCTGCGTGCCGGCGGCGAGGACCCGCCAGAAGGGGTCTGACCCCGTCTGGCGGGTCCGTGAGGCTTCTCTGTGACCTGATCGAGCAACAGCGCCGCCGCGAGCGTCTCCGCCAGCCACTCGGCGTACCGCTCGGCCGGCCAGCCCCGCCGGCTGCGCAGCAGGGCGTGCAGCTCCGGGCTCGCCAGCGCCCAGACCGTCTCGGCGGCCGCATCCGCGTCCGCACGAAGCGGTCCGCGGCGCTCGAGGGCCGCGACGAACCGGCGCATGCCCTCCAGCCGGTCGCGGTCGACGTTCGCGCGCAGCTCGGTGAGCTCAGGGTCGGGGGCCGCGGCCAGCGCCTCGAGCACGGGCCCGACCCGCTCCAGGCGGGCCGAGACGTCGGCGGCGAAGAGGCGCACCTGCTCGGCCTGATCCGGCGCGGACTCCACCGCCCGGGCGCCCGCCTGGTCGGCCGCCGGCGGGGCTGATCCGCCGCCGCGGACGGACGTCCGCACGAGCTCGCCGAACAGCGTGCGCTTGTTCCTGAACGCCCCGTACACCGTCTCGACCGCGACGCCTGCCTCCCCGGCGATGGCGGCGATGGTCGTCCCGGCGTAGCCGCGTTCCGCGAGCAGCCTTCCTGCGGCGTCAAGCATGCGCCTGCGCGTCTCCTGCGCCTGCTCTCGGCGCCGCTCCGACCGGTAGGCGCGCCTGGGTGTCTCGTCCTCACTGCTCATTTGATACAGTCTAACTGTATTCAATATTGTGAAGGTTGAAAGGAGTATCGCATGTCGGATCCCGAGCGGCTCTTCCGCCGCCTGATCGAGGAGGGCTTCAACGGCGGCGACCTGAGCGTCGCCGACGCCGTCACCTCCTCCGATTTCGCGGAGCACCAGAACTTCGGCCCCGACCACGCCGCCGGCGCCGAGGGCGTCCGCGCCGTCATCACCTCGCTGCGGCGGGCCTTCCCCGACTTCCATCTCCAGATCGAGGACATCGCCGTGTCCGGCGACACGGTCTGGGCGCGAATGACGGCGACCGGCACGCAGGCCGGCCCGTTCATGGGCCACCCGCCGACGGGACGGACGATGCGCGCCGACGTCTTCGACGTGATCCGGGTCGTCGACGGGCGCATGGTCGAGCACTGGGGCGTGCCCGACCGCCTCGGCGTCCTCCACCAGCTCGGAATCCTCCCGCGGCCCGTCCCCCGGGCGGCGTAGGCCTACCTCGGAGCTGGACGGCTGCCCTTGTGGCGGTACATGGCCCGGTCGGCGGTGCGCAGCAACTGCTCCGCGCCCCGGCCGGGCCCGAGCATGGCCGCGATGCCGACGGACACGCCGACCTGGGCGCGGCCGCCGTCGACGACGACGGGCTGGCGCACCGCCGCCTCGATCCGCCTGGCGACGTGCATGCAGGTGGCGCGCAGGTGACGGGCGGTCTCGCCGCGCTCTCCCGTGAGGACGATGACGAACTCGTCGCCGGCCGGCCGGCACACGAGGTCGTGCCCGCGGCAGATGCCGCGCAGCCGGCCCGCGACCGCCCGCAGCACCTCGTCGCCCGCCGCGTGGCCGAGGCGGTCGTTCACCCGCTTGAACCCGTCCAGGTCGCACAGGATCACGGCGACAGGACGGGCCGGGTCGGCGGCCGCCTGCGCGAGCCGGTCGTCCATCAGCGTGCGGTTGGCGAGCCCCGTGAGCGCGTCGTGCGTGGCACGGTGGGCGAGCGCGCGCTGCGCCGCCACCTTCTCGGTGATGTCCTCGCCGAGCGATGTGGTGCCCACCGGGCGGCCCGAGGTGCTCGTCACGAGCGTGTGCGACCAGCGCATCGTGCGCTGCTCGCGGCTGCGGGTGAGGATCTGGCCCTCGTGATGGCGCTCGATCCGGCCCGTCGCAATCCCTTCGCCGTGGAGGGCACGGGCCTCGCCGTTGTCCCGGGGGACGCAGATCTCGAACCAGTCGCGGCCGAGCAGCTCCTCCGCCGACCAGCCCACCAGGCGGCACAGCTCGGGGTTGCAGTAGGTGATGGTGCCGTTCGCGTCCATGTTGAGCGCGGCCAGGTCGACGTTCTCGAGCACGTCGCGGAACAGCCGGGCGGACTCGGCCAGCTCCTGCTCGGCCCGGACGCGCGCGGTCGCGTCGCGGATGTGGGCCACGTAGCGGACGATGCGGCCCTCGTCGTCGCGGCGCGCGGTGAGCGACTCGGCGACATGCACGACGTTGCCGTCGGCGTCCAGATAGCGCTTCTCGGCCTGCACGGAGCGCGCGCCGCCCTGCAGCGTCGCCAGCATCTCCATCCCGAGCGCCAGGTCGTCGGCATGGGTCAGCTCGTTGAAGTGGCGGCCCAGCAGCTCGGCCCGCGGCCGGCCGAGGATCTCGCACCAGGCCGGGTTCGCCTCCTGCCAGCGCCCCTCACGGTCGAGGATCACGATCCCGAGCGGCGACTCGTGAAATGCGGCCGCAAGGTCAAATCCGAGCAGCTCCAGGCGGGCGCCGCCCGCAGCGGGCGCGCTCGCGACCGCGGGCGCATCCGCCCGGCCGCGCGCCTCTGGCTGGGCGGCGGCAGCGATCTCGTCGTGGTGGGCCGACATCGTCCGGCTACATCGGCGAACCCGGCGTCGTCCGCCCTCCCCCCGATGGCGTAAATTTCCGCGCTCCAGGACGGCGCCTGGTACGATTCCGTTCGATTTAGGACGTTCGACGGTTGCGCGCTTTGCCTTCCTGACTCGTTCGTGAGAGTGGAAGGGAGGTGTTTCATGGCAACCGGAACTGTGAAGTGGTTCAACGACCAGAAGGGCTACGGGTTCATCCAGCCCGATGAGGGCGGTAAGGACCTGTTCGTCCACCACAGCGGCATCATCGGCTCGGGCTACAAGAGCCTGACCGAGGGTGCGAAGGTCACTTACGAGGCCCGCCAGGGCGACAAGGGCCCCGAGGCGACCGATGTCACCCCTGCTGGCTGAGAGGAGCTATATGAGCGTCAAGGAAGAGAAGGTCGAAGTTGAGGGCGAGGTCACCGAGTCGCTCCGCAACGGCCTCTTCCGGATCGAGCTCGACAACGGCCACGAGACCACCGGGTACATCGCGGGCCGGATGCGGCGCTACCGCATTCGGATCCTGCCCGGCGACCGGGTCAAGGTGGAGCTGTCGGCATACGATCTGAACCGCGGCCGGATCGTCTACCGCTACCGATGAGCGTCGGCTAGCGGTGGACGACCGACGGGCGGGAGAGCTGCTCGCCGCCGAGCGCGCGCGGATCGAGAAGGCCTTGCGCGGCTCGGCGCTCGAGCCCAGCGACGAGTTGTCGACCACAGAGATCGCGGACGACGCGTCGGATACCTACCAGAGCGAGTTCGACGAGGGCCGCAGCGACGACCTGCGTGAACAGCTCGGCGCGGTCGAGCGGGCCGAGGAGCGTCTGCGCAACGGGACGTACGGCCGGTCGATCGAGAGCGGAGAGCCGATCCCCGACGAGCGGCTCGAGGCGATCCCGGCGGCCGAGCGGACAGTGGCCGAGGAGGAGGCCCGGGGCCGGTAGGCGCCGCGGCAGCGGAGAGGAGCGCACACGATGGACGACAGCCAGGTTCTGGGACGGATCGACCAGCTGGTCGCCGAGGAGCAGGAGCTCTTCGAGCGCGAGGGCCACGGCCGGCTCGAGGCCGGCGACCACGCGCGGCTCGAGGAGATCCGCGTTTCCCTCGACCGCTGCTGGGACCTGCTGCGGCAGCGGCGGGCGAAGCGCGAGTTCGGCCTCGATCCCGACGAGGCCAAGTCCCGCAGCGCCGACACGGTCGAGCACTACCGCCAGTAGCCGCTAGCGGAGCGGCGCCGCCCGGTTGCCGGCGGCCTCGCGGGCGAAGGCAAGCGGGCTCGTCGCAGTCAGGTCGATGGCCGGCTCGACGGTCGAGTACGACTGCACGTTGTCCTTGAAGACGGCGGCCGAGTCGAACGGCCGGAAGCGGTCGCTGCCGTCCCCCGGGCAGAGGCGCATGGGTGGAACGACGCCTGCCGCCGCGCTCGAGTTCGGGCCCTCCACCACCGCGCCCGCCAGGATCGGCGGCGCCCCGTCGAGCGACCCGACCAGGTTCGCCACCTGGTGCTGCATGCAGTGCGGGTAGGTGGTGCCGTCGCCGACGGCGAGCGCGACGCCCCACGCGTTCGCGCCGAGCACGTTCCCGAGCCACCGGGACGCCTCGGCCTCGTAGCGGCCGCCGTGCGTCAGCTGGTCGTACTCCCCCGCCTCGACCGCAAGGCCGAAGCCGTGCGACGCCGTGTCGTACTGCGCCCACGGGAACCCGAACCCGAAGGGGTCGGTCGCGCCCTGCGCCTCGGCCCGGTCGAGCTGGCGGCGCAGGTCGGCGACCAGCGCAGCCGGGGTGACCGCGAGCCCACGCGGGTCGCCGGCCGCGCGGATGGCGCGGACGAGGTCGTAGTGGGCAAGGCCGCTCGTGTCGTACAGGTTGAGCGTGTCGGCGGCGTCGTTCGGGCCGTGGATGTAGGCGTCTGCCCAATGCGCGGCCAGCCGCAGGTAGTAGCGCGAGCGCCTGTGCGGGACGCCGCGCGGCAGATGCCCCTCGGCGGTGGCGATGGCGAGCTCGGTCGCGCCCAGCTCGAGGTCGTCGCGCCACTCCGTCTCCGGGTAGAAGTCGAACGGGATGACCGTGAGCAGCCGCCCGGGCGTCGTGTCCGCCAGGGCGAAGATGTGCTCGCCGGCGCGCAGGCAGCGGGCGGCGAGGCGCGGGTGTGTGCGCCGGTAGACCTGGAAGCAGAGCCCGAACGCCGCGGCGTCGCGCCCGGCCAGGTTCGGGCTCACGGGCGCGCCGGGCGGCCCGGCGCGGAAGACGGGTCGGTGGCGGATGTAGCGGGCGTCGCTGCTCGTCCCGCCGTAGGTGTCGTCCGCCTGCGGGAGCCGCCAGATGTCGTGGTCGCCGAGCGTGCGGTCGTTGCCTTCGCCGATCCCGACCTGGTAGTAGAGCGTGCGCGTGCGGCCGTCCCACATCCGCAGCAGCCAGCGCACGCCGAACGCCGCCTCCGCGGTGTAGGTATGCCCGTGCACGCGACCGCGCAGCGCGTGCGGGAAGTCGCGCACGGCGGAGAGCAGGACCGCGTCGGTGTACGACGTCGTCTCGACGAACTTGAGGTAGTCGCCGGCGTCCCACCAGCCCCCGGCGGCGTCGATGCGCACGCCCAGCGGATGCAGGTCTGCCGGCGAAGTTGCCGTCGCCGTCGACGTGGGGCGTGAGATACGTCATTGCGTTCTCGTCGTTCAGGTGGCCGGGCGCGGTGCGAAGCGGCGTGCGGACGAACTCCGGGCCGTCGCGCTCGTCCTGGTAGAAGGCGAGCGAGTTGCGGATCGGCCCGCGCGCGAGCGCGGCGCCCGATCCGATCCGAAACGGCGGAGAGACGCCGGGGCCGCCGGCCACGACGATCCGGTACGTGCCGGGCGCCCGCAGGCGCGAGAAGTCGATCGGGTAGACGTCCGGGAAGGTCGCGCTCCAGCGTCCCAGCGACGGGCCGGCGTGCCCGGCAAGGACGACGCGGCCGGACGCGTCCACGATCCGGAAAGCCGCACCGGGGTCGGCCGCAGCCGTGAGCAGGTAGGCCCGCTTCGCCTGGCCGGCCGGGTACCCGGCCTGGTTCACCCGCACGAACGCCGCCGACGCAGACGCGGCCGCGCCCGACCCGGCGCCGAGCGGCACGCAGAGCACGGCGATCGCGACCGCCGCGACGAGCGCCACGTGCCGGGCTCGGACTCGCACCATCTCCGCGCGCGATTCTACGCCAGTCCCTCGCCCACGAGCAGGAACCCGACCAGCTCGGCCAGGTCCTCGTCGCCGGCGGCGCGCGCGGCCGCGCCGGGCCCCTCGGCCTCGACCAGGTCGGTCGCCCGCCGCAGCTCCGCCAGCCGGGCGGCGAAGCCGGCCGTGTCGGCCGCCTCGTCGTTGTGGCCTTCGACGGCGACCGCGACGGGGAACAACTCGACCCGGTCGATCAGCGCCCGCACGCCCGCGATCGTGAGCATCGGCTCGGGCGCGTACAGGCGCTGGTACAGGCAGTCGCCCAGGAAGAGGACGTCGTCGCCGGGCACGTGGATCGCGCACGAGTCGGCGGCATGGTCGCCGCCGACGTGGACGATGTCCGCGCGGACGCCGCCGAGGTCGACCGACCGGCGTTCCGTGAACGTCTCGGCAGGCAGGACGATCTCGAGGTCTGACCGGTCGGGCAGCTCCAGTCGCAGGAGGTCCGCGCAGAAGGCGATCTCGCGGCCGTCCCGGACGCGCTCCTCGAGCGCCGCGTCCGACCAGTCGTAGGCGGCCTGCACGGCCAGCTCCGCCGCCGTGTCGGTGTGCGCGATCACCGGCGCGGCGACGGCGGCCGAGCCGAAGCTGTGGTCCCAGTGCCAGTGGGTGAGCGCGATCGCCACGACCGGCGGCCGGCCGCGGGCGCCCAGCTCCGCGGCGAAGGCGCCCAGGTGCGCGACCGACGCGCCGCCCTCGACGATCAGCGTGCCCCGCTCGCCGCGGACGGCCCCGAGCGCGGGCCGGTCGGTGCGGTCGTCCGGCGTGTACCGGTCGACGTGGGCGGAGATCTCCTCGAAGACGCAGTCGGACACCCTACGATCGTAGAGAATCGGGTCCTGCCCGGCGTGAGAGGATCGCGCCGGACCGCAACCGCGACGAAAGGTGGGGCCGTGTCAGACCTGCTCGAGGGGACGTCGGTCGTCGACGTGCACTGCCACGGCTGGCGCAGCGACGAGGTCGCCGCCGCCCCGCAGCGCGGCTTCCTCGACCGGATCACGATGCTCGGCATGTGCCTCGTGAGCTCCGGCCTCGAGGACGACGGCCTGCGCGAGATCCTCGAGCTCGCGACGGACACCTCGCCGATCGCGGTGGCGATGGCCGACCGGTTGGGCGCGATCCTCGGCTGCGAGCCGACCCGCGACGGCCTCGCGGCCGCGCGCACGGAGGCGCTCGCCGACCACCGCTCCTACCTGCGGCGGCTGTGGGCCGACGCCGCCGTCGACGACCTGATCATGGACGACGGCTACCCGCTGCCGCGGATCGACGGCCGCGCCCTCGGCCACGAGGTCGGCCTGCGCGTGCACCGGGTGTGCCGGATCGAGCCGATCATCACCGACGTGCGCGAGGCGGCCGGCTCCTACTCGGAGCTCGCGGACGCGTTCACCGCGGGGCTCGAGGACGCGGTCGCGGACGGGTCGATCGCGTTCAAGTCGGTGATCGCCTACCGCACCGGCCTCGACGTGGCCGAGTGGAGCCCGGGCGAATGCGAGGCGGCCTTCACGCGCTGGCGGGCCGACGCCTGGCGGGAGACGCGCGAGCACGCAAAGCCCGTCCGCGACGCCCTCCTGCGACGGGCGCTGGCCGTGGCCCGCGGCGCCGGGATCCCGGTGCACATCCACTGCGGCGGCGGCGATCCTGCGATCGTCCTCGAGCACGCCCGCCCGTCCGATCTCTTCCCGGTGCTCGCCGCCCATATGGGCCAGCCCGTCGTGCTCATCCACTCCGGCTGGCCGTGGGTCGAGGAGGGCGCGTTCGTCGCCTCGATCCTGCCCCACGTCTACCTGGACACCTCGCTCTCGACGCCGTGGGCCAGCCTCGCGATCGACAGCCGGCTCGAGATCCTGCTCGGCATCGCGCCGCCGGCGAAGGTGATGTACGGCTCAGACGAGGCCAGCGAGCCGGAGGTGATCTGGCTCTCCGCCCACCTCGCCCGAGAAGCGCTGGCCCGCGTGCTCGAGACCGGGATCGAGCGGCGGCACCTGAACCGCACGGCCGCCGCCAGGATCGGCGCCGACGTGATGGGCGGGAACGCCCGCCGCCTGCACGGGCTGGAGGCAGCCGGGTGAGCGCACCGGCGGCCGACGCCCTCGTCCGCCCGTCGCGCGACCGCTTCGAGGCCGCCGGCGTGCGCGCGCTCGCGATGACGATGGTGGACAACGGCGGCATCACGCGGGTGAAGGCCGTGCCGATCGCGCGGCTCGAGCGCGTGGCCGCAAACGGCGTCGGCATGGCCTACATCTGGGCGGCGGCCGGCACGGACGACCTGTTCGCCGACGTTGCCCCGTTCGACAACCCGAGCGGCGACATGCGGCTCGTGCCCGACCTGGGGGCGGCTCGCATCCTCACCGCCGCGCCGGGCTGGGCATGGGCGCCGGTCGACCAGATGACCCAGGAGCTCGAGCCGCTGCCGGCCTGCCAGCGCAGCGTCCTGCGGCGGACCGTCGCGGCGGCCCGCGCCGCCGGGCTCGACCTGCGCGCGACCTTCGAGGTGGAAGCGACCCTGCTGGACGAAGCCGGTCGTCCCGCCCACACCGGCCCCGGCTACAGCACGACGGCGCTCGCGCTGCTCGACGGCTTCCTGCTCGATCTGGTCGAGGCGCTGGAGGCGTCCGGGGTCGAGGTCGAGCAGTTCCACCCCGAGTACGCCCCCGGGCAGTTCGAGGTGTCCGTTGCCGCCCGCGACCCGCTGGCGGCCGCCGACACCCTCGTCTTCATGCGCACCCAGATGCGCTTCGCCGCCCGCCGCCACGGCCTGCGCGTGAGCTTCGCCCCCACGGCGATCGCAGGCGCGGTCGGCAACGGCTGCCACGCCCACCTGAGCGCGTGGCGCGACGGCGCCAACCTGATGCAGGGCGGCGACGGCCCCGCGGGGATGACGGCCGCCGGCGCAGCGGCGCTGGCGGGCGTCCTCGAGGCGCTGCCGGGCCTGCTCGCCGTCCTCGCCCCCAGCCCGGCCGCGTACCTGCGCCTGCAGCCGCACCAGTGGGCCGGCGCGTACGCCTGCTGGGGCGTCGAGAACCGCGAGGCGGCCGTGCGGTTCATCCCGGGCACCGTGACGAGCCGGGAGCGGTCGGCCAATTTCGAGGTCAAGGTGGGCGACGGCGGCGCCAACCCCTACCTCGCGATGGCAGTGCTCGCGGCTGCCGCCGCCGACGGCGTCGAACGCGGGCTGACTCCACCGGAGCCGACCCAGGACGACCCCGCCGGGCTCACCGCCGAGCAGCTCGCACAGCGCGGGATCACGCGGCTGCCGGCGACGCTCGCCGACGCAACGGAGCTCTTCGAGCGCAGCGACCTGGCCCGGCGCGTGCTGGGCGAGGTGCTCCACGGCGCGTTCGCCGCAGTGCGCCGGCGCGAGTGCGAGACGCACGGCGCGCTCGGCGAGCAGGAGCTCGCCGACGCCTACCGCTGGCGCTACTGACCGTGGGCCGAAGATGGGTCGTTTTCCCGATGCAGCCGGCAGCCGGCGGCGCAACGATGCTGACACCAACCACGAGGAGGATCCCATGGACGGAAACGGTGCCAAGGTCGTCGTCAACCTCGCGACCGGGCTCGAGGACCCGGAGCGGGTCACCGTCGCCTTCCTGATCGCGGGCGCCGCAGCGACCGCGGGAAAGCAGGTGACGATGTTCCTGACGAAGGATGCGGTGCGGCTCGCGCTGCCCGGGATCGCGGAGGGCGTCGCGTGCGACGGCTGCCCGCCGCTCGAGACGCTCGCGGCGCAGTACGCCGAGGCCGGGGGCCGCCTGCTCGTCTGCCCGATCTGCTTCAACGCCCGCAAGCTCCCACCGGAAGACCTGGTCGACCACGCCGAGATCGGCGGCGCGACCCCGCTGTGGGAGTGGATCGGGGACGGCGCCACCGTCTTCAGCTACTAGTGGGTCGTCAGGCAACGTTCGCCGGGTTCCGGCGGCTGCAACCCGTCGCATCGCTGCGTCCTCGGTCGCGCCGATACGACCCGGTATCGGCGCTCCCTGCGTCCTTGCGCTGCTCGGGTTTCGCTCGCCGTCGACACCAACAACGTCACCTGACGACCCACTAACGGTTCTCAAAAACCGCCGCTCGATCCGCGCGGTATCCCTCACCGGCACAGAAACCACGGAACGTCAGTGAGAGGGATGATCGAGTTGGGCAAGGACAGCAGCACCACGACACGCCGCAGCCTCCTGGGTGTGGCGACGGTTGGCGTAGGGGCCGCGATCGGCGGGGTGATCGCCGTGCCGGTGGCGGGATACGCGCTCGCGTCGGCGGGCAAGGAGGCGACGTTTCGGCCGGTGGCCCTCGGCCCCGTCGAGCGGTTCACCGGCGAGAAGGCGTTCGCGCCGACGCCGGCCCCCTACGTGGAGGACCCGGCGCAGCCGCTCGTCTCGAGCGGCCTCGCATACGTCCACCACACCGGCCACCAGAACCACGACTGGCTGGCGCCGGACGCGATGTTCGTCGTCTTCTCGAACCGGTGCACGCACGTCGGCTGCCCGGCGCAGGCGACCCCGCTCGGGTTCTCCTGCCCCTGCCACGGCAGCCAGTTCGACACCCAGGGCGCCCGTATTGCCGGCCCGGCCGTGCGCCCGCTCGACCGCTTCCAGTGGGAGATCCGCGGCGACGGCAACCTGTGGATCACGCAGCGCTGGAGCGTCCTCATCGAGGACAACCACGTGAAGTACTTCCCGGTGAAGTCGCCCGGTCAGCCGCTCAGCGGCCAGCTCCCGCTGGCGAGCGCCGACCTCGTGTATCCGGCGGTGACGTACCACCACGGCCCGGTGCCCAGGACGGGGTGAGCCGAGGGTCCGCTCAGACGCCGGAGGGGCAGGGCTCGAAGACCGTGCCGTCCAGCTCGTCGGTCATGCGCAGCGCCGAGAACCCATTGGCGGGCGCATAGACGGCCTGGCAGAACGCGGAGAACGCGTGCCTGCCTGTGCAGGCCTGTCCAGGGGCACAGACGAGCCCGTCCTCGCGGTACTCGTCCTCCCCCACCCACTTGCCCCGGCTGGTGAAGGCATCCCAGCCGCATGGCCTCGTCCCTGCGAGGCCGGTGCACGTGATGCCATATGCGCTCGTCCCGGCCAGCCCGGCCGAGAAGCAGGGCCCGAAGGCATAGCACTCCTCGACGACCGCTCCGTCGGCGTAGCGGCGGCCCCACCAGGCCAGGAGCGGGGAGTTCTTCCACAGCACCGCCATGCCGGCCCGGTGGACGGCGTTGTCGGTGAACGCGAGGAAGTTCTGCCAGTCGCCCGGCGTGAGCTGGAAGCCGGTGGTGGACGGCGGGTCGTAGCTGTCGATGTCGTCGAGCTCGACCGCGTCGAACCCCTTCTGCGCGCACATGCGGATGCGCGCCTCGATCAGCGGCTCCAGCTCGCGCAGCTGGCGCACGTCGACCCAGCGCTCCTGGGGGAAGCCGAAGTAGACGTTCCCGAGCGTCTTCGCCGGGAAACGGCCCTTGCCGGGCGTGGCGTCGGGCCGGTAGTCCTCCCAGGCCAGGTCGAGGTAGCAGAACGCGCGCGGATGCGGCAGCGTGGCCGCCTGCCAGGTGGTGTGGAGCGCGCGGAGCTCGGCCGCCGTCGTCAGGAAGCCGTCGACGTCGTAGATGTCCACCGCCCGCCGGCCGGTGCGCTCGAGCGGTGCGACCCGCCCGATCTGCCAGTCCCACCGCATCGGGTGGCCGGTCGCGTCGAGATGCGGCGGGCGCCAGCAGCCGCGGCACGACTGCGGCGGGGGCAGCGCCCTCACCCGCCAGCGGAACGACCGCGTCGTCGTGCCGGCGCCGTTCGAGACCCGCACCCGCACGCGGTGGGCGCCGCGCCCGAGCAGCCCCGTGCCGAAGACGCCGTCGTGCGGCACCGCTGCCCATGGGCGGCGATCGACGCGGAACTCGAGCGCCGGGACGCCGTCGGCCGCGTTGAAGTGCGGCGCGGCGAGCTGGAAGCGCTCGCTGTTCGACCCGGTGCGCCGCTCGGGCAGGCCGTTCACGAACGCCGTGGCCGGCGCCCTGCCGGCAGGGTAGGGCGCGACCGGGCGCAGCGCCGTCCACGTGCGCGATGCGCGCAGGACGTGGAACGTGAACGTGGCCGGGTCGGTCTCGACCGTCTCGGCGGCGGTCTCGGTGACCCGGAGGTAGCGGCCGACGTCCGCGTGGCCGGCAACGTAGCGGCGGGCGGCGAAGGGCGTGGCCGTCGTGTCAGCGGCGGGCGCGCACGGACCGGACGGCGTGGCGCACGCCTCCCACGTGGTCGCGACCGCGAAGCTCAGGAGGCGGTCGCCGCGAGGCAGCCGCCCCGGCCGCCAGCGCAGGCCGCGCGCGGCGACTGTGCCGCCGTCGCGCAGGCTGCCGTCGATCCGCAGCGCTCCGTGGGCGGCCGGCGGCGGGATCTGGGCCGCCGCGGCCCGGGCCGCACCGCCGGCGAGGGCGACCGCGGCGAGGGCGACGGCGGCGAGAGCGGCGCGCCTCATCGGATCCCCTCCGGGAGCGCGTCGCCGTGGGCGGCGATCATGTCGTCGACGAGCGCCACGATCCGCTCCGGCGAGAGCGTCCCGGCGGCGTTGGGATCGAGGAGCGCGGCATGCTCGACGTGGTCGCGGCGGCCTTCGAGGGCCGCGCGCACCGTCAGCTCGCAGACGTTCAGGAACGTGCGGTTGAGCGCGGCCAGCTGCGGAGGAAGGGCGCCGACGGCGGTCGGCTGGACGCCGTTCCCGTCGACGAGGCACGGCACCTCCACGCAGGCGCCGCGGGGCAGGTTCTCGATCAGGCCCTCGTTGGCGACATTGCCGTAGATCACGCGCGGCTCGCCTGTGAGGATCGAGTGCACGATCAGCGAGGCGTACTCGAGGCTGCGCTCGATCTCGAACGCGCCGCCCGTCGCCAGCTTCTGCCGCTCCTCGTCGTACAGGCGCAGGTTCTCCTCGCTCCGGCGGACGTACTCGTCCACGGGCACGCGGAACTGGTCGACCATTGCGTCGTCACGCAGGAACCACGGCAGGTACTCCGACGAGTGCTCGCTCGACTCGGTCGGGAAGTAGCCGAAGCGGCGGTAGATCTCGACCCGCACCCGCCGCCGCAGCTCCGGATCGCGGTCGATCGCCGCGTCGAGCAGCGGGTAGAGATCCTCGCCGTTGCGGCGGAAGCGCAGGATCCAGGCCTGGTGGTTCACCCCGGCGCCGAGATAGTCGACCTCCTCGTAGGGCACGCCGACGAGCTCGGCCAGGCCGCGGGTCGTCCACTGGACCGAGTGGCACAGGCCGACGACACGCTGGATCGGCGATCCGGCGTACGTGGCCCAGCACAGCATCGCCATCGGATTCGTGTAGTTGAGGAGCCATGCGTCCGGGCACAGCTCGGCCATGTCGGCGGCGATGTCGAGCATCACCGGGATCGTGCGCAGTGCCCGGAAGATGCCGCCGACGCCGAGCGTGTCACCGATCGTCTGCCGCAGTCCGTGCCGCATCGGCACCTCGAAGTCGATCAGGGTGGCAGCGTGGCCGCCGACCTGGATCATGTTCACGACGAAGTCGCAGCCCGCGAGCGCCGCGCGCCGGTCGAGGTGGGCCTCGAACGTCGCCCCGGCACCGAGCTGCGAGCTCGTCCACCGCGCCATCCCCTCGGCGGTGGCAAGCCGATCCGGGTCGATGTCGTGGAGGGCGATCGTGGCGTCGGCGAGCTCCGGGAAGGTCAGCAGGTCGCCGAGCAGGTTGCGCGTGAACTCGACGCTCCCGGCGCCGACGAATGCGATGCGGGTCATGAGCGAAAGTGTTTCAGATCTGATAGAAACGATCAAGAGTGTTCACGACTGCCGAACGCCGCGCGCTCGATCAGCTCTCCACCGCGGGCGGACGCCTCGCCGTCGTCGCGGCCGACCAGCGCACGAAGCTCCGGGCCGCCCGTGATGACGCCGGGCTTCCCTCCGACGACCCGACGCTCCTCGACGTGAAGCTCGATCTCGTCCGCGCCCTGGCGCCGGACGCGCCCGCGCTGCTGCTCGATCCGCAGATCGGGCTGCCCGCCGCGATCGATGCAGGCGCCCTCCCCGCCCGCACCGGCCTGATCGTCTCGCTCGAGCGCAGCGGCGCCATTCGCACCGCAGACGGCCTGCGGCGGGCAGAGCTCCTCCCCGATGTGGGAGCCGGCGGAGTGCGCCGCCTCGGCGGCACCGCGGCCAAGCTGCTCGTGCGGCTGCGGCCCGATCGCGAGGACGCCGACGGTGAGAACGGCCGCGTCATCCGCACGGCGGTCGCCGACTGCGCCGCTCACGACCTCCTGCTCGTCGTCGAGACGCTCGTCTACCGGCTGGACGACGAGGACGCGGGCGCGTTCGGGGCCGCACGCGCGGGGCTGATCGTGGGCGCGGCCGAGCTGGCCGAGGCCTGCGGCGCCCGCCACCTCA
This sequence comes from uncultured Actinomycetes bacterium, assembly GCA_963746115.1. Taxonomy (GTDB): domain Bacteria; phylum Actinomycetota; class Thermoleophilia; order Gaiellales; family JAICJC01; genus JAICJC01. Next base: position 750,071 of record CAVVAA010000001.1, read on the forward strand.
AGCTCGAGTACCCGGGCGACCGGGCAGCGTGCGAGGCCGTGACCGCCGCGCTCGGCGTGCCGTGGGCGCTGCTCTCGGCGGGCGTCGACCACGACACGTTCGTCGCCCAGCTGCGCGAGGCGCTCGCCGGCGGCGCGTCCGGGTTCATCGCCGGCCGCTCGATCTGGAAGGAGTCGGTCGTCATGGACGCCGGGGCGCGGCGCGCATTCCTCGCCGGAGAGGGCCGCCGGCGGCTCTCGGAGCTGCTCGCCCTCGTACAGTAGGCGGCGATGGCGTTCGACCTGCTCGTGGTGGGCGACTGCAACCCCGACCTGCTCCTCGTCGGCGGCGACGTCGAGCCGGAGTTCGGCCAGCGCGAGAAGCTGGTCGAGACTGCGCAGCTGGTCGTCGGTGGGTCGGCGGCGATCGCGGCCTGCGGCGCGGCAAGGCTTGGCCTCGACACGGCCTTCGTAGGGGCGGTCGGGCGCGACCTGCTCGGCACGTTCATGCTGGACGCCCTCGCCGACCGGGGCGTCGACGTGTCCGGCTGCGTGGTCGAGCCGGCGATCCCGACTGGCGTCACCGTCGCCATCGTGCGCGGCGACGACCGCGCCATCCTGACCGCCCCGGGGGCGATCCCGGCGCTCACCGCGGGCGCCGTCGACCGCGACCTGGTGCGCGCCTCCCGCCACCTGCATATCGCCTCGTTCCATCTGCTGGACGGGCTGCGGCCGGGCCTCGAGGGGCTGGTCGCCGAGGCCCATGAAGCGGGGCTCTCGGTCTCGCTCGATCCGCAGGGCGACCCCGGCGATGGCGACACCGCGCTCCTGGCCCGGCTGGCGGCCGCGGTCGACGTGCTGTTCGTGAACGAGCGCGAGGACGCGGCCCTCGACTCGACCGGGTGCCCGCTGGTCGTGGTGAAGCGGGGCGCGCGGGGCGCGCTCGCCCGCACGCCCGAAAAGGAGATCGAGGCGGCCGCGCCGAGCGTGGCGGCCGTGGACGCCACCGGCGCCGGCGACAGCTTCGACGCCGGCTTTCTCGCCGCTCGCCTCGCGGGCAAACCGCTGCCCGCAGCGCTCGCCCTGGCCTGCGCCTGCGGCGCGCTCTCGACGCGGGAGCTCGGCGGAACCGCGGCCCAGCCGACGCTCGCCGAAGCGCGGGAGGCGCTCGCGTGATCCTCTGCGTCGCCGCCAACCCGTCGATCGACCGCCTCTTCGCCGTCGAACGGTTCGTGCCCGGCGCGATCCACCGCCCGGCGGAGTTCGTCCAGGTCGCGGGCGGCAAGGGGCTGAACGTCGCCCGGGCGGCCGCCCGGCTCGGCGGCGAGGTGCAGGCCGCTGCGCTCCTCGGCGGACACGCCGGACGCTGGATCGCCGAGCAGCTCGGCGAGGAGGGGATCGAGCTGCACGCGGCATGGGCGGAGGCGGAGACGCGCTCGTCGCTCTCCGTCGCCGGCGCGGCCGAAGGGCTGACCGAGTTCTACGAGCACGGTCTGACCGTGTCCACCGGTGAGTGGGCGGCATTCGCCGGCGTGGTGGCCGCGGCCGCGGCGGAGGCGGGCTGGATGACGATCTCCGGATCTCTGCCGCCGGGCGCGCCGGACGACGGCTACGTCGGCCTCGTCCCGCTCACCCGGACGGCGCTCGACAGCCGCGCCGCCGGGATCGATGCCGGTCCCGTCGTGGTGAAGCTGAACGAGGCCGAGGCGGCCGCGGCGGTCGAGGTGGACGGCGCCGTCGCCGCCGCCCGGGCGCTGCACGAGCGGTCGGGCGGATCGGCGATCGTCACCCGCGGGCGCGAGGGCGCCGTGCTCGTCACGCCCGCCGGCGAGGCGCTCGCCGGGCGGCTCGACGCCGACGGCGCCTACCCGGTCGGGAGCGGCGACGCCTTCCTGGCCGGCCTGGTGGTCGCGCTCGACCGCGGCGCCGACTGGCCCGACGCCCTGCGCGCGGCGCTCGGCGCGGGTGCCGCCAACGCCGCTCAGCCCGGCGCCGGCCGCCTCGACCGCAGCCACGCCGAGCGCCTCGCCTCCCAGGCCACCATCGCCCCTGAATAAACGGGGTCTGACCCCATTTATTCAGCCGGGAGGCGCAGCTCCGTCTCGCGGTCGAAGAGGTGCAGGTCGGCGGGGTCGATCGCGAGCGGCACGCGGTCGCCGGGGCTGACGTGAACGTTCCCGGGCAGGCGGGCGACGACGGCCTCCTCGCCGGCGCGGCCGTGGACGAACACGTCGCTTCCGAGCGGCTCGACCACCTCGGCGACCAGCTCGAGCGTGATGCCGCCCGCCACGTCGGCGGCGCGCTGCATCGCCTCCGGGCGGACTCCGGCCGTCACGTCCGCCCCCCGCCGCACGACCGGGCCGGGCAGGATGTTCATCGCCGGGCTGCCGACGAACCGGGCCACGAACAGGTTGCACGGCGTGCGGTAGATCTCGTCGGGCGTGCCCACCTGCTGCAGACGGCCGCGGTTCATGACCGCGATGCGGTCGCCGAGCGTCATCGCCTCGATCTGATCGTGCGTGACATAGACCATCGTCGTGCCGAGGCGCGCATGCAGCCGCTTCAGCTCGGCCCGCAGCTCGGTGCGCAGCTTGGCGTCGAGGTTCGAGAGCGGCTCGTCGAGCAGGAACGCGACCGGCTCGCGGATCAGCGCCCTCCCCATCGCGACGCGCTGGCGCTGGCCGCCGGACAGCTGGCCGGGCTTCCGGCCGAGCAGGTTGGCCAGCTCGAGCATGTCCGCCATCGCCGCCACCCGGCGGCCGATCTCGCTCTTCGCCATCCGCCGCCGCTGGAGCGGGAACGCGAGGTTCTGGCGCACCGACATGTGCGGGTAGAGGGCATAGCTCTGGAACACCATCGCGATGTCGCGGGCGCCCGGCGAGAGCCCGTTCACGTCGCGCTCGCCGATCAGGATCGTGCCCGAGGTCGGTTTCTCGAGGCCGGCGATCATCCGCAAGGCCGTCGACTTGCCGCAGCCGGACGGCCCGACGAGCACCATCAGCTCGCCGTCGCCCACCTCCAGGTCGAGCGCGTCGACGGCAATCGTCCCGCCCGGGAACGCCTTCGTCACCGCCTCGAACGCAACGCGCGACACTACCGGATCCCCGTGGAGGCGAGCGAGCGCACGAACCAGCGCTGCGCGACGATGAAGACGATCAGCATCGGCGCGAGCGCCATGACGTTCCCGGCCATGAGCAGGTTCCACTTCGTGTCGTGGGCGCCCTGGAACGACGCGAGGCCGAGCTGCACCGTGCTGTGGTCGGTCGAGGTGATGACGATCAACGGCCACAGGAAGTCGTTCCACGTCCACAGGAACGTGACGATCCCGAGCGTCGCGAGCGCCGGCAGCGACAGGGGCAGCACGATCCGGAAGAGCACGCCGAGCCGGGTGCAGCCGTCGATCCGGGCCGCCTCCTCCAGGTCGATGGGGAGCGTGCGGAAGAACTGGCGCAGAAGGAAGATGCCGAACGGCGTGACCAGGTTCGGAGCGATCAGGCCGCCCAGCGAGTCGACCAGGCCCAGGTGCTGCACGATCAGGAAGGTCGGGATCATGATCACCTGGAACGGCACCATCAGCGTCGCCAGGAGCGCGACGAAGAGCACCTCGCGGCCGAAGAAGCGCAGCCGTGCGAACGCGTAACCGGCCAGGCTGCAGAACAGCAGGTTGCTGGCGACGGCCGTGCCGGTCACGATCAGGCTGTTCACGAAGAACCGGCCGAACGGCGCCTGGTTCCAGGCGTCGGAGTAGTTGCTCCAGTGGATCCCGGACGGGATCAGCGTCGGCGGGAAGTGGCGGGTCTGGTCAAGCGTCTCAACGGACGTCACGAACATCCACACGAGCGGCAGCAGCATCAGCGCCGAGATTGGCACGAGCGCGATGTGGCGCGGGCTGAACGGGAGCCGCAGCCTCATGACGAGTAGTGCACCCGCCGGTTCCCCACCCACAGTTGGATCACCGAGAACACCAGCGTGATCAGGAACAGCACGAGCGCGATCGCGGCCGCGTAGCCGGCATGGAAGAGCGCGAACGCCTCGTTGTAGAGCTCGTAGACGATCACCGTCGTCGCCTGCAGCGGCCCGCCCCGCGTGGTCACGTAGATCTCGTCGAACACCTGGAGCGCGTTGATCGTCGACCACACGATCAGGAACAGCGTCGCCGGCGACAGCAGCGGCAGGACGACGTGCCGGAACGTCGCCCAGCGGCCGGCGCCGTCGAGCGCCGCCGCCTCGAGTACGTCCGCCGGGACGCCCTGGAGCGCGGCCAGGTAGATGATCACGTCGAAGCCGAGCCAGCCCCAGACGGTCATCGCCACGATCGCGTAGAGCGCCTGATCGGGATCCTGGAAGAACCCGTACGGCCCCAGGCCGACCTTGCCCAGCAGGAAGTTGGCGATCCCGTAGGTGGGGTCGAGCAGCCAGTTGAAGAGGATCCCGGTTGCCACGGTCGACGTCGCAACCGGGACGAACACCGCCGTGCGGTAGAACCGGTTGAAACGGATCTCCGAGTTCAGGAGCAGTGCGACGGCGAGCGCCCCGCCGACCGAGATCGGCACGAAGAGGACCGTGTAGACGATCGTGCGGCGCACGGAGGCCCGGAACACCGGGTCGTGCGCGAGCTCGCGGTAGTTCGAGAGGCCCGCCCAGGTCGGCGCGGTCAGCAGGTCGTTGTGCTGGAGCGAGAGCAGCACCACCCACCCGAGCGGGACGATCCCGAAGAGGACGATCAGCACCGTCGCCGGCAGGACGAACAGCCAGCCGGCGACGTGCTCTGACCCGAGGATGCGGCGGCCGGGCCTCACCCTCCCTGCGCCAGCACCTGATTCACCTGGGAGGCGGCCTGGGCGAGGGCTTGCTGCGGCTGCGCCTTGCCGAGGAGCACCGCCTGGATCGCCTGCCCCATCGCCTGCGAGATCTCGTTGTAGTCCACGAGCACGGGCCGGGCCTTGACCGCGTTCTGCTCGTTCTGGACGAACGTCGCGATGCCCTTGTACTTCTTCACGTACGTCTGGTAGTCGGGCTGCTTCACCTGCGAGGCGCGGATCGGCAGGTCACCGGTGGCGAGCGACCATGTCATCGCCTGGGCCGGCGAGGTGAACCACTTCAGGAACGTCCAGGCCGCGTTGCGGCGGTCGTCGCCGTTGTCGAGCATGACCCACTGGTCGGGCCCGGAGATGGTCTGGTGGTTCTGGTCGCCGGGCAGGATCTGCACGCCGTAGTCGACGTCCGGGAAGGACGAGAGGTCCCACGGCCCGGTGAAGAGCATGCCGATCTTGCCGGAGTTGAACAGGTTCGTGTAGTTGTCGTTGCCGCTGTCGAGGTAGACCGAGTGGTCGACGGTGGCCATCTGCTGCAGCAGCGTGGCGGCCTTGACGCCGGCCGGCGAGTCGAAGGCGGCGTGCTTCTGGTCGGGTGTCAGGATGTCTCCCCCGGCCTGCCACAGGAGCGCATCGAAGCGCCACACGGTGTCCTCGCTCGCGTCGTTCACGTAGGCCCAGCCGAACTGCTTCGCCGCCGGGTTCGTGAGCCGCTTCGCGGCGGCGCGGAAGTCGTCCCACGTCCAGCTGGCAGTCGGGAAGGGGATCCCGGCCTGGCGGAAGAGCTTCTTGTTGTAGACGAGCGCCAGGTTGTCGACCAGGGCGGGGACGCCGATGATCTTGCCCCCCACGGTCACGGCCTTGCGCTCCGCCGGCCAGAAGTCGTTCCAGTCGATGGACGGGTCGGACTTGATCAGCGGGGCGAGGTCGACGGCGTGCGGCGTGCGGGCGACGTTCGCCGCATACGAGCCGTACAGGTAGACGATGTCGGGATAGCTGCCGCCGCGGATCGCCGTCAGCACCTTGTTGAGCGCGTAGTCGGAGTTGCCGTAGTTCTGGACGGTGATGTGGATCTTGGGATGGGTCGCGTTGAAGCGCGCGGCCGCGGCGGTCATCGCCTTGCCCTCGGTGTCGACGTAGCCGTGCCAGAGGACGATGTTGACCCGCCCGCCGGTCGATCCCGAGCCGCCGCCGCAGCTCGCCGCCAGGGAGAGCACCGCGACGAGCGCGGTCGCCAGGAAGAGCCGACGTCTCATGTGAGCACCACCGATCGTGTCAGGTTGCGGGGGGTGTCGGGATCGAGGCCGCGGGCGACGGCGAGGTCGACCGCGAGCCGCTGGCACAGCACCAGCGTCGCGAGCGGCTGCGGGCCGGCGTCGAGCAGGCGCGCCCCGGTCGCGCGGATGTCGCCTGCGAGGGCGGCGTCGAGGGGGTCGAATGCGACGACGAGCGTGCGTGCGTCGGCCGTCGCGATCGGGCCGTGCCGGTACTCCATCGCGGGATAGGACTCGGTCCACGCCCGGCCGGCCTCGCGCAGCTTGAGCGCCGCCTCGGCGGCGAGCCCGACGGTCCAGCCCGAGCCGAGGAAGTGGAAGCGGTCGAACGCGGCCGGGTCGACCGGGAGCGGCTCCGCGAGCACGGCCTCGGCCGCGTCCGCGGCCGGCCCGGGGTCGATGCCGAGGTGCGCGCGCAGGTAGACGAGGGCCGTCGTCGCGAAACGCGTCTGGACGACCGACCGCTCGTCCGCGAACGCGAGCACCACGGCGGCGCCGGCCGCCTCCGCGAGCGGGCTGTCGGCGACCGCCGTGAGGGCGACGGTGGGCAAGCCGGCCGGCAGGCGCTCGAGCGCCACGAGCACCTCGGTCGTCGTGCCCGACCGCGAGAGCGCCAGCACCGCGTCATACGGGCGCGAGGCCGGCACCTCCGACGCGGCGAAGGCGTCCGTCTCGCCGTGCCCGGCGTCCTCGCGCGAGCGTGCGTACGCCTGGGCGATGTAGAGCGACGTGCCGCACCCGACCACGGCCAGCCGGATGCCGCGCGCGGGGAGCGCTGGATCCGGCTCGAGCCCGGAAGCATGCCGCCACAGCGTCGGCTGGCTGGTCAGCTCGTGCACGGTTGCGCTCATATCGGGCGACTTTACGCAAGAAACGCGCAGAATTCAAACAGAAGACGGGCGCGAACGGCGGGTAGGATGCGCCGCGATGCGCCAGTCCGATCGGTTCAACCACATCATCACGCAGCTCTCCACCCAGGGGTCGGTCGGCGTCGGCGACCTGGTGGAGGCGATGGGGGTCTCCGCGGCCACGATCCGCCGCGACCTCGCCCTCCTCGAGGGGCAGCGGCTGCTGGCGCGGACGCACGGCGGCGCCGTCGCCCACGGCGTGCTCTACGAGCTCCCGCTCCGCTACCGCAGCGCCGACCGGCAGGAGCAGAAGTCGCGCATCGCGCTGACCGCGGCGGCGCGCGTGGCCGAGGGCGCGGCGATCGGGATGACGGGCGGCACGACGACGACCGAGGTCGCCCGGGCGCTCACCGACCGGCGCCGGCTGACCGTCGTCACGAACTCGCTCAGCATCGCGTCCGAGCTGGCGGTGCGGCCGAACCTGAAGCTCGTCGTCACCGGCGGCGTGGCCCGGCCCGAGTCCTACGAGCTCGTCGGGCCGCTCGCCGAGGGCGCCCTCGCGACGCTCAACCTCGACCTCGTGCTCGTCGGCGTGGACGGCATCTCGGTCGACGAGGGCCTCACCACCCACCACGAGGTCGAGGCGCACACCAACTACGCGCTCATCGAGCGCGCCCGCCGCGTCGTCGTGGTCGCCGACAGCTCCAAGCTGGGTCAGGTCGCGTTCGCCCGCATCTGCGGCCTCGGCGACGTCGACGAGCTGATCACCGACAGCGATGCGGCGCCGGCCGAGGTGGAGGCCGTGCGCGGAGCCGGGCTCGAGGTCACGCTGGTCTGACGCGGCCGGCAGGGGTCGGCTCGCCGTCGGTCAACGCGTCCTCGAGCGCCTCGAGCCGTTCGAGCGCCGCCGGGTCCAGGTACCCCAGCGCGTGCCGGCGACGAGCGTCGCCCTCGATACGCGGATCGGGAAGGGCCTTCGCCGCACGCCGGGGACTCGGCGCCCACGGCCGCTTTGCGGGCAGGGCTGTGAGCCCGCCCGGGCGTGCGCGCGTGCGGGGCCGATCCGCCGCCCCGACCGGCTCGACCGTCGCACCTGTGCCCTTCGTCCATGTCCTCAGCTGCCAGCGTTGCGCCACGATTCCCTCGCTCCAAGACCCCTCGTCGATCGTCCAAGGGAATTGTATCGAGTCGGCCCTAGGACGCCGGCTCGACGACCCGCGTCACGACCCAGCGGTGCTTGCCGATCTTGCGATCGCGGGCGAAGCCGAGCTGCTCGTACGTCGAGAGGGCGCCGTTGAAGAGAAAACCGGCCGGCACCGAGCCGGCGTCCTCCGGATAGCCCTCGACGGTCCCGCCGCCCAGGCCTGCGATGAGCTCGAGCGCGCCCGTGAGCGCTGCGGTGGCCACGCCCTGGCGCCGGTGGCCCTTGCCCACGTAGCAGCACGCGATCCGCCAGTCCGGGGAGTTCGTGCGACCCCGTTCGTATGCCGCCCGGCTCTTGATGCGCGGCAGCTCATCGGGCACGCCGAACTGGCACCACCCGAGGCAGTCCGCGCCGTCGAAGACGAGCGCCGCGTGTGCCGTGCCTGCCCGCACCCGCTCGTGCTTCCGCTCACGGTTGCACTCGGCGGTCGTTTCCCTGCCCACCCCCTCGGGATGGAAGCCCATGCACCAGCAGCCGCCGAAAACGCCGTTGTTGCGCTCCACCAGGGCGGCGAATGCCGCCCACGTCGACTCGTCGAGCGGCTTGACCGTGTACGCCGGTTCGCCGATGCACCCAGCCTAGTCGAGATACGTGACGAACTCGCGCGCCGGCAGCCGCTCGGGCGGCGGAGCGTCGCGTGCCGGAGGGCCGAGGTGGAGCAGGCCCAGGACCCGCTCGCCGGCGGGCACGCCGACCGCCGCGAGTCCGGCCTCCGTGCGCAGCACGGCCGGCGTTCGCCAGTAGCCGGCCAGCCCGCGGACGTGTGCGGCCGTCAGCACGATGAAGCACGCGCAGGCCGCCGCACACAGATCCTCCTGGTCGGCGACCGGATCGGCCTGGCGGACGACCGACGCGACGATCAGCGTCGGCGCACGCTCGAGCTTCACGCCGCCGTCGTCGGTGGCCGCCTTCAGCGCCGCCAGCGCCCGCGGGCCGACCACGCGGAACCGCCAGGGCTGGGTCAGATGGTGGTTCGGCGCCCACCGGGCCAGCTCGAACAGCTCCTCGAGGGTCTCCCGCGGCACCGGCTCGCGCCCGAACACCTTGTGGGTGCGGCGGGAGCGGACGGCGGCGTCGAACGGCCGGTCGGCGCTCACTCGAGCGCGCCAAGGACGCGTTCGATGAGCACACCGTCGGCGCCGAGGGCAAGCGCTCTGACCTTGCCCACGCCGAACCAGTCCTCACCTGGCCGGAGAGGCACGAACACGCCGGAATCGGCAGCCTCGGCCTCCGCTGCGAACATCGCTTCGGCGCGTTCACCGCAGTCGAGCTCGACCATCGCCAGGTGGAGGCCCCATCCCTCCCGCAGGTATCGCCCGGCCCCTTGCTCCGGCAACTCGGCCAGCCGGCACGCGTCCGTCGGGAGCGACCAGGTCTGCCCCGCCCTCCGCAAGAGCACCTCGGCGCCCTCCGGCGCCGCGCGACAGACGACGATCCTGAAGCTCGTGCGCCTGACAGGGGCCAGCTCCAGCTGCTCCGCGCGAAGGAGTTGCCTGCCCGAGCCCATCCCGAAAGGGTATCCGGGCAGCGGCCGGTTGACGGGCGAGAGCGGCGCGGCGTAAGGTGACGCCGCGACGCATGGGTGCGGCCTCGGGTCGTGGAGGGCATGACGTGGCGGTGACCGGAGCATCCGATGACGACCGACTTTGACCCTGGCTACGGCGAGGAGCCGTGGGCGGGCCTGTGCCGGAGCTATCCCGACGAGAGCGTCTACCCCGCCGCCGACTTCCGGGTCGAGTGGGGGCCGCTGTTCCACCGCGGCCGCCTGGACGGCACCGCCCGCGTGCTCCTGATCGGCCAGGACCCGGCCCAGCACGAGGCGATCACCCGCCGGATCCTGGTCGGCGAGGCCGGGCAGCGCACCCAGGGCTTCCTCGCCAAGCTCGGGATCACCCGAAGCTACGTCATGGTCAACACCTATCTGTACAGCGTCTACGGCCAGGGCGCCGCCAACACGCACATCAACGATCAGGCGATCACCGACTACCGCCAGGCGTGGCTGACCGCGATCGTCAGCGGCAATCAGCTCGAGGCGATCGTCACTTTGGGCTCCCTGGCCGACACGGCCTACCACCAGTGGCTCCCGCACGCACCGGCGGGCACTTCGGCGATCGCCTACCGGCACGTCACGCACCCGACCGCGCCCAACTCCGGGGCCGCGGCAGGTGGGGACTACGCCACGCTCGTCCGCGAGATGCTCGCCAACTGGAACGCCGCCCTCCAGGCGCTCCACCCGCGGATCCACCATCCCGATGTCCAGACGGCCCTGCACCTCTACGGGACCGCGTTCGTGTCCGGCGACGACGTCGAGATCCCTGCGGGCGATCTCCCCGCCGGCCTCCCGGAATGGATGCGCAGCCTGGAGAACTGGGCCGAGCGCTCGGGTGGGAGCAGCGAGGCCAAACGCGCCACCATCGTCGTCACCGTCCCCACCGACGCACGCCCCTGGCACCAGTAGCTCGTGAGCCGGGACTGCTCTAGTCCCTCCGGCGCGCCGGGGCCTCCGGCATCCGCGGCTGCTCGGGCGCAGCGCTCGCCCCCACCGGAGCCGGTACGTCGCAGGCGCGGGTGGCGCTCGAACGGCGGGTGCTCGACATCGACAGGGTCGAGCGGCCCGGTCCCTGTGCCGGTCACAGCCGCCTCGGCCGGGGTGAACGGCGCGAACCGCTCGGCCGTGACGTCGCGGCGGCGGGCGAGCAGCCGCCAGCCGCACGCGACGGATCGGTGGTGCTTCTCGCCGGCAACCCGGATCTCGAAGGAGCCTGCGTCGCGGCGGGCGACGTATGCGTGCACCGGCGCGTACGGCGAGAGGAACACCTGGTAGTCGCCCGTGTCGGCGATCGCAGCCAGCCGCTCGTCGATGGCGACCTCCCCCACGCCGTCGATCAGCTGGGCCTCGCCGGCGTCCTCGATCCACGCCTCGGGCATCTCCGTGCAGTAGACGCGCAGGTGCGCGCCGTCCGGCATGGCGGCCGCGGCCGACTTGGCACCGCCGACCACGATCAGATCGCCCGAGATCTCGACATGGCCGACGAACCGGGCCGCGGCCGGCAGCTGGGTGACGCCCGTGCGGGTCGCCTCGACGAGCAGCGGCAGCCCGGGCGTGCCGGTGGCGGGGTCGACCTCCGCCGTGACGTAGGCGCCGGTGCCGCCGGCGTCGGCATGCGCGCGCAGGGCCGTGCCCTTCTGCGTCACCGCCTCGACCCCGTTGCCCGAGTCGGACTGGCCGCGCACGCCGGCATACGTGTCGGTTTGTCCGAGCACGCCGGCGCGGACGACGTTCAGCGGGTTGGGCCCGGTCGCGCTTCCCATCACGCCGATGGCCTCGTCCGACCATGCCGCAACGCCCACGCGCCCGGCCGTGACGTAGATGCCGTCGCCCTTCTCGGAGCGCGCGTCGACCGCGCGGTTGGAGCCGGACCACGCCCGCACCGCCGTGCCCTGGTCGGCCGCGGCCGAAACGGCGAAGCTGGCCACGCCGCCTGTGGCCGTCGCCTGCACGGCCGTCCCGCTCGCATGGGCGGCGACGCCGGTCGCGCCTTCGGCGGCGACGCCGGTGCCTCCCTGCGAGACCCCGTGAACGCCGATGCCGTTGTCCGACCCGCCCTGCACGCCGACCGTCGCGCCGCGCCCGGCGACGCCGGTCGTCCCGCCGGTGGCGTCGACCCCGGTCAGCGAGCCGGAGCTGGCGACCCCGACGCCCACCGCCTGGCCGTTGCCGTCGTCGCCGGGCGCACTGGCACGCACGCCGGCCAGGCGCCCGTTCGCAGTGACCGCGTCGTCGCCGGAGACGATGGCGCCAAACTGGTTTCCCTCGGCCATGATCGCCGTGCGCCCGAACGCCAGCAAGCCGTCCGACCAGACGATGTCCCCCAGCGCCTGGATCGCCCAGCCGCCGGACGGCGTCGCGCCCCAGCTGCGGCCGATGATGGCGTTCCCGTCACGGTGGTTCATCGGCTCGACGTAGAGCACACAGTCAAGCGCGCTCCGCGGATCGGCCGAAAGGATGGTGGCATCACCGAACCCGACATCACCGTGGTTCGGGTTGCCGACGAGGATTGGATCTCCAACACCCATCTCGCGCCTCCTAGGTCGGGCGCGCGATGGTACCGGATCGCCCCGGAGCGGACACGAGCCCGTCAGAGAACGAATTCATCCGGTGCGGGTGAGGCCCCGGCACGAGGATCTTGCGAGCCTGCACTCGCAGGCACGTCCTGTCGCGTCCGTGTGGCGCGAGCGGCGCGGGTCGAGTCACCGTGACCGGCCGACCCGAATACGACCCGGATCGATGGAGGATTGATATGGCTATTGGGCCAGTGCAACTGATCGTCCTCGGCTTCACGCACCCCGAGTTTCACGGCGAGATCATCGCCGAGCTGGAGCGGCTCAAGGAGAACGACACGGTGAAGGTGATCGACGCGCTTGCGGTGCACAAGGACGCCGCGGGTGAGATCGAGGTTGCGCATCTGAGCAACCTGTCCCTGGATGAGGCGATCGAGGTCGGCACCACGATCGGCGCGCTGATCGGCCTCGGCATCGACGGCGAGGAGGGCATGGAGGCAGGCGCCCTGGCGGGCGCAGAGGCCGCCGCCGAGGAAGGCGTGAACGTGTTCACCGACGACGAGGCGTGGGATGTCCTCGAGGAGATCCCCAACGACTCGGCCGCCGCGCTCATCCTGATCGAGCACCACTGGGCGGTCGGGCTGCGCGACGCGGTCGCCAGGGCGGGCGGATTCCGCCTCAGCGACGGCTTCATCAGCCCGCTCGACCTGATCGAGATCGGGCTCGTCTCGGCCGAGGAGGCCGAGGAGCAGCACGCGCTCGAGACGTCCGGCGCCCCCATCTCGCGCCGACGATGACCGTTTCACCACCGAACGAGGAGGGTTCCCGATGATGGGATCTCGCAGAGTCGCCCGGCGCACGTCGCGCCGCGTGTCACGTCGCCGCTAGCCGGCGTTCGTTACCAGTTCGTGTAACTCACTACAGAGGGGGGACATTGTACCCATGCAATCACGAGTCAACGGATGGTGGGTGTTCGCAGCGATGCTGCTCGGGCTCTCAGGCACCCTGAACGTGATCTGGGGCATCGCCGCGATCGGCAACTCCGATTTCTTCACCGCAAACGCGCACTACGTCTTCAGCAATCTCAAGACATGGGGCTGGATCACCCTGATCGTCGGCGTGATCGAGCTGTTCGCGTCGGCATCCCTGTTCCAGGGCGGAGGATTCGGGCGACTGATCGGAATCGTCGCCGCCACCCTCGCCGCGATCGACGCGCTGCTGTCGATCCCCGGATCGCCGTTCTGGTCGATCTGCGTGTTCGCGCTCTCGATCATCATCCTGTTCGAGCTCGCCAAGGCGCCGGAGGACAGCCTCGCGTAGGGACGGGCGAGCATTCTTGGACGTAGGGCGGCGATGCTGATCGCGTAGCGGCGGCCCGTTCCCGGGCCGTCGCTACGCTCTGGCCGATGCAGGCCACCACGACCCGGGCCGTCGGCGCGCCCGCCTCGGTGCACCGGGAGGGCCTGGCCTGGGCGTTCGCGGGCGTGGTGATGTTCTCGTTCTCCGTGCCGCTCACCAAGGTGGCGGTCGGCGGTTTCAGCCCGTATCTGACCGCGACCGGCCGCGCCGTCATCGCAGGGGTCGTGGCGGCGGGGCTGCTCGCGGTGCGGCGTGCGCCGCGGCCGCCCGCGCAGCAGCTGCGCCCGCTGCTCTACACGATGCTGGGGGCCGTCTTCGGCTGGCCGATCCTGCTGGCACTCGCGCTGCAGCGCACGACCTCCGCGCACGTCGCGGTCATCGCGGCCTTCATGCCGCTCACGACCGCGCTGCATCGCCGTCCTTCGCACCCACGAGCGCGTCACCTGGCAGTTCTGGGCGGCGGCCGGCATGGGCACGGCCGCGCTGGTTGCATTCGCCCTGTCACGCGGAGGCGGCAGCGACGGCGACCTCGTGGCCGACGGCCTCGTCGTCGGCGCGGTGCTCGCCTCGTCGTGGTGCTACGTCGAGGGGGCGTCCATCACGCGCGCGATGCCCGGCTGGCAGGTCATCTCGTGGGTGGTGGTGCTGGCGCTGCCGTTGACGATCCCGATCTCGGCGCTGCTGTGGTGGTCGGCCGGCGGGTACCACGCGACCTCCGCCCAGTGGGCGTCCCTCGCCCTGCTCGGCATCTCGTCCATGTACCTCGGCTTCTTCGCGTGGTACCGCGGCCTGTCACTGGCCGGGATCGCCCGCGGCGGGCAGGTGCAGCAGCTGCAGGCCCTGCTCACACTGGTGTGGTCGGCCCTGCTGCTCGGCGAGCACGTGACGGCGCCGACCGTCCTGGTCGCACTGACGGTGATCGCATGCGTGGTCTGGGCGCAACGGGCCCGGGCGCCGCGGGTGATGGCCCCGCAGGAGTAGCCGGCCGGGTCGGATTCAGGCTGATTCGGCAGACCGCAGCGCGTCGGCGCGGGTCTCGAAGATCGGGAGCACGGTGTGGGCCTGGAGCAGGTCGAGCACCCGAGCGGCGAACCCGTCCTTCGGTGCAACGATCGCGAGGGATTCGTTGGGAACCTCATCGACGCGATGTTGGGCGGCGACCAGCTCGTGCACGGTCGACGAGTCGATGAACGTCGCCGCGGACAGGTCGATGACGACCGCGGTGCCCTGCGCGAAGATCATGGCGAGTTCGGCGCGCAACCGGTCGCTGTTCGTCATGTCGTGCTCTCCGTGCAGCTCGACGATCCAGGTTGAGGGGCCGACACGGTCGACTGTGACGATCCCCGGCGCGTTCGACAACATCAGATCCTCCCTCCCGAAGCCTGGGCAGAGGGACGTCGCCTGAGCCTGCGAGCGCGGGTCGCTCATCCCTCCACCGCGAACACGAGCCAGCCTTCTGGACTCGGCGTGATTTTACGCCAAGCCGAATCGGGACGCCAGAGGGGCAGCGGGCCTGTGCCTCCAATTACCAGGATCGGCGGGTTCGACGCCGCCGATGTGAGCGTCGAGTTATCAGACCGCAAGAATCGTGCGCCGCTCGTTCACCGATGCGACCGCGTGGGTAGGGTGCTGAGCGCCGGCACCCCGGCGGAGCAGCGACATCTGGGAGGCGATCGCATGCGACCCGAACGGTTCGAACGCAGGTGGCTGGCCATGGGGACAGCTGCGACGATCGTGGCCGCCTGCGTCAGCGCGACCGCAGCGGCGCCGACCGCCGCCTCGATGTCGGAGCAGCTCTGCGGGGGGCGCACGGGCTCTGCGCCGCAGACGTACCGGCACGTGGTGGTGATCATGGATGAGAACCAGAGCTACGCCGACATCGTCGGACGCTCATCCGCCCCGTATCTCAACCACCTCGCCAGGTCCTGTGGGCTGGCGACGAACTATCGCGGCATCACCCATCCCAGCCACCCGAACTACATGGCCGCTACGGGCGGCATCCGTACGCCAGCCGGCTACATCGACGCACCCAACATCTTCCGTCAGGTCCGGCGAGCGGGGAAATCGTGGCGGGTCTACCAGGAGGCGATGCCGCGTCCCTGCGACCGCCGGTCGGCCCCCCCGTACAAGGCGGGCCACAATCCCGGCATCTCGTACGCGTCGATTCGTTCCGGATGCCGGCTGTGGGACGTCGGCTGGGCCGCGTTCAAGCGCGACGTGGCCGCCCATAGGCTGCCGTCATACGCGTTCATCACGCCCGACCAGTGCCACAACATGCACGCGAGCTGCACCCGCGGCACAAACGCGATCCGGGCGGGCGACACGTGGCTCGCACGGGTGATCCCGCAGATCGTGCACACCCCCGGATACCAGCGCGGCCGCACGGCGATCTTCATCACCTGGGACGAGGGCTCGCACGGCCAGAGCCCAGCCCAGCGGGGGGAGAACTGCCTTGCGCTCGTGCATCTGGAGGACCAGAGCTGCCACCTGCCGACATTCATCCTGTCGCAGTACGTCGCCCCCGGTACGCGCAGCAGCCTGCTCTTCAGCCACTACTCCCTCTTGCAGACAACGGAACGGCTGCTGGGGCTCGATCGCTTCCTCGGCCACGCGGCCGACGCCAGAACCACCGGCATGCGGGGGGCGTTCGGCTTCTAGATCGGTGCCGGGCCTCTGTTCGACATGGCACGGTCCGGCACGGTGCCATAGGGTTGCGCCGTGCCGTTCACGGTCAGGAACATCAAGGAGGATCTCGAGGACATCGGCCAGGTGTTCGATGGCGCGCCCGACCTGGAGTTCCGCGCTGCGACCAAGGCGCTCGAGCTCGAGAACTCCGGCCTGACCTACCAGCGCGTCCCGCCCGGCTACCGCTTTCCGTACGGCCACACGCACAAGACGCAAGAGGAGGTGTACGTGGTCGTGCGCGGGAGCGGGCGGATGAAGGTCGACGACCAGATCGTCGAGCTCAAGGAATGGGACGCGGTGCGCGTCCCGCCCGGTTCCTGGCGAGGCTACGAAGCCGGGCCGGAGGGCCTCGAGATCCTCGTCATCGGCGCGCCCAACCTCGGCGAGGCCCCGCGCGACGACGTCGAAGGCCAGCGCGACTGGTGGGCTGACCAGTAGAGCTGTCCGGAAGTCTTGATCGTTGGCGTTGCGGGTGAAGGACGTCGACGGTGCTGGCGGGGTCGAGCTCGTGCGCGCGGAGCGCCGCGCTGGTGCCGGCGTCGCTTCCGCCAACGATCACGATCCGGCTCACGGCAGGGGCGGGCCGAGTACGTCCCTGAGCGTCGCCAGCGTCTCGGGCACCACGCGGTAATAGGCCCAGCTGGCACGACGCTCACGCTCCACCAGCCCGGCCTCGAGCAGCACCTTCAGGTGGTGGCTGACGGTGGGCTGGCTGAGGCCAAGCGGCGCGGTCAGGTGGCACACGCATGCCTCGGCGTTTGGCTGGGCCTGGATCAGGCTCAACAGCCGCAGCCGGGCCGGGTCGGCGATCGTCCGCAGCGCCCTTGCCAGCTGATCGGCTTCGGCTTGATCGAGCGGTCCGCCCAGGAGCGGCGGGCACGACGACGCGGTGATGACATCGACGACCTTCATCAGCTCCATATTCGCACAGATCGATATTGACAGCAATCGATGAGGCGTGCCATCATGCCGGCATCGATCGGCGTCGATGACGGAGGAGATCATGGAGCAGAGCGGCTTGCAGATCATGGATCCGGTCACCCGAGCGCAGGTGGAACGCGCCGCGGAGGCGCTGCAGCGTGAGTTCGCCGGCATCTTTTCGCGGGAGACGATCGCCCGCTACATCGCCGAGTCAAGCGACCTACTCGGTGACAGCAAGCTCAGCATCTTCGTGCCCGTGCTGGCGCACCGCTTCGCCCGCGAGCGGCTCAAGGCGCTCGCCCAGATCGAGGGCCTGATCGCCAAGCAGCAGCCCGAAGTCCTGTTCGTGTGCGTGCACAACTCCGGCCGAAGCCAGATGGCAGCCGGGTTGGTCAAGCTGCGATCGGACGGGCGCATCCACGTGCGCTCGGCCGGAAGCGACCCGGGCGAGCGGATCAACCCGGCTGTGGTCGAGGCCATGGCAGAGCTCGGCGTCGACATGACCCAGGAGTTCCCCAAGCCGCTGACGGACGAGGTCGTCGCCGCGGCGGACGCCGTGATCACGATGGGCTGCGGCGATGCCTGCCCGATCTACCCGGGCAAGCGCTACGAGGACTGGGAGCTCCAAGACCCGGCCGGCCAAGACGTCGAGACGGTGCGGGGGATCCGCGACGACCTCGACACACGCGTGCAGAAGCTGATCGGCGAGCTCCTCCCCAGCGACAGTTGAGCGCGCTCCCATTGGCGCGGTCGTTGGTCGCCGAGGCGATCGGGACGTTCGCGCTCGTCTTCGCCGGCTGCGGCGCGATCATGGTCGACCAAAAGACCGGCGCGCTCGGCCACATCGGCGTTGCGATCACCTTCGGCCTGGTGATCATGGCCATGATCTATGCCGTCGGCCACATCTCCGGCGCCCACTTCAACCCCGCCGTGACCGCCTCATTCGCGCTGACGCGCCACTTCCCGAAGCTGCACATCCTGCCGTACTGGGCCGCCCAGCTCGCGGGTGCGCTGCTGGGCGCGGCGATCCTGCGCGGCTCGCTCGGAAACATCGCCCACGTTGGTGCCACCTACCCCACCGGCACGGACCCGCAGGCGTTTCTGTGGGAGGCCGTGCTCTCGTTCTTCTTGATGTTCGTGATCATGGCCGTCGCCACCGACACCAGCGCCGTGGGTGAAGCCGCCGCCATCGCCATCGGCGGCACCGTCGGCCTCGATGCCATGTTCGGCGGGCCCATCACAGGCGCGTCCATGAACCCTGCTCGTTCGCTCGGCCCCGCGATCGTCACCGGCGACCTGCACGCGATCTGGATCTACCTGCTCGCCCCGATCGCCGGCGCCGCGCTCGCGGCGCTCGCCTACACCTTCATCCGCGGGGAGCCCGTCACCGCCTAACACCCCGAGCCGGGTGGGTCAGCAGCAGCCGGCCTCGGTCGCCGGCTGGATGACCGGCAACCCCTTCGCGTCTGGCATCTCGGTCTTGACGGCCTTCACGATCGCGCCGTGCATGCCGTCGGCAACCTGGTGGGTGTACTCGATCGAGACCTGCTCGAACCCGGCCGCCTCGAGCCCAGCGGCATACTCGCCCTTCGAAAGGGCGCCGGCGATGCAGCCGACGTAGCTTCCCCGCTCGGCGCGCTCGTCTGCGGTCAGGTCGTCCTCTGCGACGATGTCGCTGATCCCGATGCGCCCGCCCGGCTTGAGCACGCGCGCCATCTCTGTGAGCACCGCCGGCTTGTCCGTCGAAAGGTTGATGACGCAGTTTGAGATCACCACATCAACCGAGTCAGCGGGGAGCGGGATCTGCTCGATCAGCCCCTTCAGGAAGTGGACGTTGGTCGCGCCGGCGTCGCGAGCGTTCTGCTGGGCGAGCGCCAGCATCTCATCGGTCATGTCCAGGCCGTAGGCGATCCCGGTTGGCCCGACCCGCCTGGCCGACAGGATCACATCGATGCCGCCGCCCGAGCCCAGGTCGAGCACCGTCTCACCTTCGTGCAGATGGGCGACCGCGGTCGGGTTGCCGCACCCGAGTGAGGCCAGGACGGCAGCATCGGGCAGCTCACCGCGTTGCTCGGCGGCATACAGCGCCTCACCGAAATCACCCGGGTTGCCTTCGCCCTCGGCACAGCAGCCGCCGCTGCCACAGCCGCACGCCTTCGGAGTCTCCCGTGACGGCGCGGGCCGACTCGGCGTATCGCTGCCGCACCCGTTCGCGCAGTTCATCAGCCGAGGTTGTCACTCGCAGCACACTCCCTTCATGTCCACGACCGCCGCCAGCTTCGCGACGGCATCCGCCTTCAACGAGAAGTACGCCCACTTGCCGCGCTGCTCGCGCTCAAGCAGCCCCGCGTCGGTCAGTTTCTTGAGGTGATGCGACACGGTCGGCTGGGACAGACCCACCGGCGCGAGCAGGTCACAGACGCACACGGGATCGCCGCTCGTCGCCAGCACGTTCACGATCCGAACGCGCGCCGGGTCTGCCAGTGCCCGGAACACGTCCGCCGTCGCCGCTGCCTCTTCATCCGACAGCGTGGGTGCAGCCAATGCGGCGCAACAGGCGACGGCCTCCACACCGGCAGCGCTCATCATCCAACCTCTCTCATATCGACCGTCCTGAATATATCGAAGATCATCGATCTGAACAAGCGTCGGCCGTACCCGCCGCGGCCACCGGACCCCGATAGGGTGGCGCAGTGAACGACCCGAGCCCGGACCGCGCTCGAGGCGAACTCCTCGGGTCACGCTCCCCAGAAGCGGTCGCCAGTTGGGTCGGCGTCGTCCTCGGTGTAGCGGTCGTTTGCGCCGGCGTCGCCTATCCGGTGACCGCCGCCGCTCTGCGCCTGACCAGCGCCTCGGTGATCGCCACGAGTCGCGCCCTGGTCGGCGGCATCGTCATGCTGCCCGTGCTCGCGCTCGTCGGCTCCCGCCTCCCCTCCACATGGCGAGGCTGGGCGTGGGCGTGTGCGATCGGTACCGGCAACGTCGTCCTGACACTCGCCGGCATCGCCGAGGGCACCAGCCTGGCCGGAGCCGCCATCGCCTCCGTCCTTCTGAACAGCGCCCCCTTCTTCGCAGCACTCTTCGCCCGCATATGGCTCGACGAGCGACTCACTTCCAAGCAGGTCGGCGGCCTCGTGGTCGGGTTCGCGGGCATCCTCCTCATCGTGGCCTCCGAACACGGGGCCTCCGGGTCGCACATCGCAGCGGGCGTGATCGTCTGTCTGAGCGGCGCCCTCGGGTGGGCGGCCGCCGGCCTGGGCATGCGCTACCTCAGCACACGCGACCGGCCGTTCGACGTCTACGGCGCGACCACCGCCCAGTTCCTCGCCGGTGGAGTCCTGCTGCTGCCCTACCTGGTGCTCGCGCGGCCGACGCCCACGGTCTGGTCGTCACCGGAGCTCTGGGCCAGCCTCATCTTCCTCGTGCTCGGCGCCCAGGTCGTGACCTACGTCGGCTTCTACGTCGCCCTCAGCCACTGGACGAGCGCCCGCGTCTTCGCCTGGACGTTCCTCGTGCCCGCCGTCGCCGTCGGCGTCGAGGCAGTTCAGGGCAATCTCCCCGGCCCGGTCGCCACGGCCGGTCTGGTCGTCGTGATCGCCGGCGTCGCACTCGTGACGATGCGCGCCTGACGCCGAAGCGGCGACCGACGCTTGCCCCACCAGAGGTCGGCGGATGCGTCGCACCCCCAAGGTCATCCCATGCGGGTGAAGACGCGCCGATGCTCTTGGCTAGCATCGCGGACCGTCGTGGCAGCGCACGAGAACCCACCGAGGCTCGGCCCACTTCGACGCTCGTGACCGTTCTCGTCACGACAGTCGGTCTCGCGCGGCTGCAGTTCGCGACCACGTCGATCTACCACTTCCTGTTCGTGCCGCTGACGCTGGGGCTGGCGCCGATGGTGGCGATCATGCAGACGCTGTGGTACCGGTCGCACGACGACGCGTGGCTTCGTCTGACCCGCTTCTTCGCCACGCTGCTTCTGATCAACTTCGCAATCGGCGTGGCGACCGGCCTGGTGCAGGAGTTCCAGTTCGGCATGAGCTGGTCGGTCTACTCGAACTTCGTCGGCGGCGTGTTCGGCGCGCCGCTGGCAATCGAGGGCCTGGCCGCATTCATGCTGGAGGCAACCTTTCTCGGCCTGTGGATCTTCGGCTGGGACGTGCTGCCGCGCAAGCTGCATCTGGCCACGATCTGGATCGTCGCGCTGGCATCATGGCTGTCGGCCTATCTGATCCTGGTCGCCAACTCATGGATGCAACACCCGGTCGGCTACAGGATGGTCGACGGCAAGGCGCAGCTGACCAGCGTGTCGGCGCTCTTGACGAACAGCTTCGCAATCATCGCGTGGATCCACGTCATCCTCGCCGGCCTGATCTTCGGGTCGATGGCGATGCTCGGCATCAGCTGCTGGCACCTGCTGCGCGGGCGCAACATCGAACTGTTCGGCCGAGCCGCGAAGCTGGCGCTGATCGTGGCGGTGCCAGCGACGCTGATCCAGCTTTCAGTCGGCAACCGCTTCGGCGAGGCGGTTACCACCGCGCAGGGTATGAAGATCGCCGCCTCGGAGGCCCAGTGGAGCACCTGCCAGCCTTGCGGCTTCTCGATCTTTCAGATCGGCGGGTTCTCGGCGCAGGACCCCACGCCCAGCTTCTCGATCACGATCCCCAGACTGTTGTCATGGATGGCGACGGGGTCATTCGGCGGCAAGGTCGAGGGCCTCGACCAGCTCCAGCACCATGAACGGCGGTCGTACGGGTCAGGCAACTACGAGCCGGACGTCAGATTGATGTACTGGTCGATGCGGGTGATGGCGATGCTTGGGGTCGCGATGTTCGCGATCGCTGCGGTGGGCGCGTGGCTCTATCGCAAGCGGAAGCTGCACACCACGCGGTGGTTCCTGTGGCTCGCGGTGGCGGCCATGTCGTTCCCGTACATCGCCGCGACCGCCGGCTGGATCCTGACCGAGATGGGGCGCCAACCGTGGATCGTGCAGAACCTGCTGAAGACCTCCGATGCCGTCTCCACTGGCCTCAGCACCGCCACGGTTGCGACCAGCCTGACCGTGTTCGTGCTCCTGTACGCCACGCTCGGGGTGGTCGACTTCATCCTGATGCGGCGGTACGCCCGGCTGGATCCGCCGCAGGTCGGCCGGCCCGGCACGGGCGCGCAGGTGGCGGGCGGGCCGGAGCCTCTGTCGTTCGGAGGTGATTGACATCGGCCTCGAGGAGTTCTGGTTTGTCTTGATCGGCGTTCTCTGGAGTGGCTACTTCCTGCTGGAAGGGTTCGACTTCGGTGTCGGCATGCTGCTGCCCGTGCTTCCGCGCGACGAGCGCGAACGCGGCGTCATGTTCCGGTCGATCGGGCCTGTGTGGGACGGCAACGAGGTGTGGCTGGTGGTCGCCGCCGGCGCGACGTTCGCAGCATTCCCCGCCTGGTACGCGACGATGTTCTCGGGGTTCTACGTGGCGCTGCTCTTGATCCTGGTGCTGCTGATCGTACGGGTGGTCTCGTTCGAGTGGCGCGAGAAGCAGGCGGGCGCGCGCTGGCGCGGGGCCTGGCTGTGGGCGAACACGATCGGGAGCGTGGGCGCCTCCTTCCTGTGGGGCGTCCTGCTCGCAAACCTCGTCCAGGGCGTGCCGCTCGACTCCTCACACGTGTTCACCGGCGGGATCATCGACCTGTTCAGCCTCTACACCGTATCTGCGGGGCTCGCGGTGGTGGCGATGTTCGCCATGCACGGCGCGACGTACCTGACGCTGAGGACCGAAGGAGACCTGCGCGAGCGAGCGTCCCGCACCGCCCGGCGCCTGGCGGTGCCTGCCATCATCCTCGGCATCGGCGTCGCCACCTGGACGGTGCTGGTCGCACACAACAACAACGATCGCGCGATCCTGCCCACGACCGTCCCCGCGGTGCTGACCGGCCTCGTCCTGATACTCGCACTCGTGCTCGGACGCACCGACCGAGACGGTTGGGCGTTCGCGACCACAGGACTGGCCGCCGTCGGCCTGGTCGCCACCATCTTCACCGGGCTCTACCCGCGGGTGCTCGTCTCTGATCCAACCTTCGCCAACAGCCTGACGATCTCCAATGCCGCCACCGGGCACTACGCCCTGCAGGTGATCACCGTGGCCGCGGCGATCTTCACGCCGCTGATCCTGCTCTACCAAGGCTGGACGTATTACGTGTTCCGCAAACGGCTCGGCGGAGACCACGCCGCTGCCACCTACGGTTCGTCCGACGCCGCCGGCCGCTAGCGGCTACCCCGCGGAATCACGTGGCCGGACCTGGAGTTCGGCGCTGCGACCAAGGCGCTCGAGGGCGAGAAGTCCGGCCTGACCTACAAGCGCGTCCCGCCGGTTCGTGGCGAGGCTGCGAGGCCGGCCCCGGAGGGCCTCGATCGTCAGGCCTGCTCAGGTGAGGGGCGCTTCGCGACGTCGTGGTCGACGTGCGAAGGGTCTTTGAGCTCGGCTTCGGTTGCAACCCACGATTCGAGAAGGCGCATCGCGTCCTCTGACGGCGAACCAGGCTCGACGGAGTAGAGGAAGAGATACTGATCGCCGTCGGAGAGCCGAGTTGCTTCGTGGAAGACGGTGATGTCGCCGACGATCGGATGGTTGAAGCGCTTGCTCCCGTAGTGATGCGTCCCGACGTCGTGCTGGGACCACCAGGTGCCGAACTCGCTGCTGATGATCGACAGCCGGCCGATGAAGGTCTGCAAGACAGTGTCCTGCGGCCAACGGCTGGTGTCACGGCGCAGCACGGCGACCGTCTCGCGGGCGTACCCCTCCCACCTGTCCTCGAACACGCGGCGTGCCATCGGGTTCGTGAACAGCCAGTGGGCGTAGTAACGCTCCTCGACAGGCATTGCGTCAAAGTCGGCGATCAGGGCGCGGGCCAGGGCATTTGACCCGAGCACCGACGTGCCGCGCCCGACGACGAGTGCCGGAGTCTTCAGGAAGTCGATGAGGCGCCGCACGTCAGGACGTATCGTCGGCAGGTTCGCGAGGTCGGAGGCCGGGGTCGACTGAGAGGAGCGAACGAGGGCGTAGAGGTGTGCTCGTTCGACCGCTTGGAGCCGGAGCGCGCGGGCGAGTGCGTCGAGCACCGAGTCCGACGGCGACAGGTCGCGTCCCTGCTCGAGCCGCGTGTAATAGTCGACGCTCATCCCGGCCAGCATCGCCAGCTCCTCCCGGCGTAGGCCCGGAACCCGCCTGTAGCCGGATGCAGGCAGGCCGACTGCCTCAGGTTGCAGCCGCGCGCGCCGGGAGCGAAGAAACGCGCGAAGTTCGGCCTTGCGGGCCATACCCCACAATAACCGCAAGCACGGGCGCGTAAGGGGGTCTGTCAGTACCAGGAACGCGGTGCCCGAGGTTGATCCCGCCTCTTACGCCTGCGGGACGGCTCGTCTTTACTGGCCTCCGGCAAGCCATGCCAGATACGAGGAGGCACGATGACTCTCACACTCAAGAACGGCCATATCGGGATCTCGGTCACCGACGTCGAAGCGACGATCGAGTGGTACACGGAAAAGCTCGACTTCGTCGTCGAGCAGCGCTTCTCGGTCAACAACCTTTCGTTCGCGTTCCTGACCCACGAGGACGTCAAGCTCGAGATCCTCGGCGGCGCGACCACCAACGAGACACCGGCAATCACCGACATCGTCGCCAGCTTGAACCCGGCGCGCCTGCATCACCTCTGCTTCGCCGTCGCCGACCTCCAAGCGACGCTCGAGGAACTCCGCTCCCGTGACGTCAACGTCATCGGCGAGCCCTTCGACGTCGCGGCGATCGGCCAGCGCGTGGCCTTCGTCACCGACAACTCGGGCAACGTCATCGAGATCACCGAGCCCACGTTTCGACTCCTCCAGGCCTAGTGATCTCCGCCCGCTCTGCGCCGACCGGGCGTGACGACCCCCGCCTCGTACGCCACCACGACGGCCTGCACCCGGTCGCGTACATCGAGCTTCATGAGTACGCGGGCGACGTGTGTCTTGACGGTCGATTCGCCGATTACGAGATTCGAGGCGATCTCGGCATTCGATCTGCCCGCTGCCATCAGCCGCAGCACCTCCAACTCGCGGGGCGTGAGCTCGCGCGGTGGTGTCCCTGGCAGCGCTGTGCTGCCGTGGTTCAACTCCCTCACCTCGCCCATGTTCGTGCTCTTCATCCCGCCGTACTCCGTTGCCACTCATGAGCGCCGGCGACCGGCGCTGGCCGGGCTGGTGATCTGTCTCGCCACAACCGTTGGGAACCGGGGGTCGTCAGTTCGAATCTGACCGTACCGACCCTCATACAAGCCCGGATCGCCAGCGAGTGCGAGCGGCGGCTCGCACCGATCGCTTGGGCGTGGGATACTCGCGCCCGTGCGCAGGGCCACGTGGATCCTGGCGGTCGGCCTCGCCGCCGCGGCGGCCACGACGGCGGTCGCCGCCGAGCGGCTGCTCCCCCAGCAGAGCCCGGCGGCGGCGCGGCTCTCGGCGCTTGCGCGCGGGCGGGCCGCTGAGCTCGCCCGGCGCACGGGGATCCCCGCCGCCTACTGGGCCGTCGACCCGCGCACGGCCCGGCCGGTGCGGCTCGGCCAGCCGCTGACGACCGGCGCGCCGCTCTTCCCGGGCGACCCGCCGTTTCACTGGCGCGTATGGACGACGGTGCCGGAGTCCGGCTACTTGCTCGAGCAGATCACCTCGCTCGGCACCCACACCGGGACGCACATCTCGGCGCCGTGCCACTTCCACGTCGGCGCTCGCTGCCTCGTTCACCTCCCGGAGCGGTTCTTCACGCCCCGGCCGCTGGTCGTGCTCGACCTGCGCTCCCAGATCCGCCGCCGCGGGGGCGACTTCTTCGTCGGCATCGCCGACCTGCGCCGCTTCGAGTCCGAGCACGGCCGCATCCCGCCCGGGTCATACGTCGTCCTCTACACCGGGCTCTCCCGCTTCTACCAGCTCGGCAACCGGCGCCGACCGGGGCCCGAGAACGACTACTTCGACGACGTGCCCGGGTTCTCGGGCGCCGCCGTCGACTGGCTGTTTCGGCACCGGGGCATCCTGGGCGTCGGGGCGGACACCTTCGGCCCCGACGCGACGTTCGACCAGACCTTCGAGGCGACCACCGAGGCGACCGCACGGGGCGGCGTCACCCTCGAGAACATGGGCCCCGGCCTCGCCCGCATGCGCGCCTACGGCGACTGGATCGAGCTGAACGGGCCTCGCTACGCGACGACCGCCGCCCAGCGGCGCGCGGGCCGGCCCGGCTTCAGCGGTGCCCAGATGGGGATGACCGGGTTCACCACATGGCGGTAGCGGGGCTCGCTGCGCGGAGGCGGTGACCGGAGGCCGGTCAGCCCCACGTTGTGGTTAATCGCGCTTGTGTCGAGTGCGGAGCTGGTGGTGGTATGACTGGCGGCGCGGGAGTGGAGACCGAACCGGGCCGAGAGCCGATCGTCGATGAGCGCGACGGCCGTGGCCTGGAGATCACGGTGGAGCGTCTGGAGCGGGCCGACCGCTTCCAGGGCGAGCGTCCACCAGTCTGCACCGTCGATGCTGACCTCGGTGACCTCGAGCGCGGATCCCGGTGATGCGGCGTCCGCCAGGCCGCGTTCCACCAGCGTCCCGTCGACGAGCGCGAACGACCGGCGCCTGCGAGCCTTCTCGACTCGCGTCCAGGATGCCGTGTCGATCAGTGGTTGGGGGACGCTGGTCAGCGGGAAGCTCCATTTCTCCCACAGCTCGAGCCGGCCACGGGTGCCGCCGGGAAGCGACAGCCGGCCGGGGCTGTGGCGGAACGCCTTCACGTCCAGCTGGGCGCCGCCGCGGATCTTGACGCTGACGTCGGGGAGTACCGGATCAACGAGGTAGGAGTCCTGGCGCACCTCGATGCCGTCCCTGAACGGCTCCAGCCGCTCCGCCAGCATGGCCGGCAGCCGGCCGGGATGGATCCACCGCACCTCGAGCGAGACGACGCCGCTACCCGCTCGCCCGGTCTCGTCGACCGCTGCGTCACGCGGTGTTTCCGCCGCTCGTCCACCGCCGGACAGTCACGGCGTGCGGCCCCCTCCCCATCACCGATCGGTTGATCGTCGGCCTACCGGCACACCTACCCGCTAAACGCGGTGCGTCGACAGACTCACCTGATTGTTGCACGTGTCACCACCACGCCCCAAACAGGCGTGGAGCGGCGGTTGAGCGAGGCGCCTCACACCCCGGACTCGACTTTGATCTGGCCGGCCTTGGCGGCGGCGGTGAAACGTTCGAAGTCACGCTCGTTCTGGTCGGCGTAGGAGTCGGCGAACGTCGCCAGCGCTTGCTCGAAGACGTCGCCGCGGCCGAGGTATGCCGCGATCGCGATGGGGTCGCCCGAGCGGGCATGTCCGAGGGCGAGCGACCATCCACAGATCCGCCCGTAGCGCACGAGCTGGCCGTGCGTGAGGGTGTCGATGTCGGCTGACCGCTTCCAGTCCCACAGCTGCCGCACGTAGAAGTCGCGCTGGGGGCCTTCCAGCCACTTCGCCCGGACCCAGCCGAGCATGATGTCGCTCGCCGACTGCATCAGCCACTGGCCTTCGACCACCCGCCGGCCGTGGTTGGCGTAGCGGCTCTTACCCGCAAACGGCTCCAGCACGGAGTCGGTCGCCTCCTTGACCTGCAGGAACAGCGGGTCTTTGCGTGACCGCCCCAGCATCAGGATGATCCAACAGCGCGTGCCGACGCTGCCGACGCCGACGACCTTGCGCGCCATGTCGGCGTAGTCGTACTCGTCCATCAGCCGTGCCGCGGCGCCGCTCAGCGTCCGCTTGTATGCGTCGATCAGCCTGCGCATCTCGCCTGCCAGGTCACGCGTCTCGCCGGCACCGATGAGATCCCCAACCGGGACGATCAGCGGCGGATCGCTGATAATCCGCGGCGACCCGTCCACCTGGCGGGTGAGACGCCCGAGCGCCTTCATGCTGTCCTTGGTGTGGGCCTTGGCCGCGTCCTTCTCGAGCCGCTTGTCCTTCTTGCCCACGGATCGAAGCGCACCCTCAAGCGTCTCCATGTCGAGCTTGGCGTACCAGACATCGAGATCGCGCATCCCGGCAAACCGCAGCATCGCATCGCGGTACTCGCCGACCGTCGCGACCACCGCCACGTGGCGCTTCTGGCCACTGAAGCCGCGTTCGCGAGCAGCGATCTCGATGCTCGCCGCCAGCCGCTTGACGTCCCACTCAAACGGCCCCGGCGCCGTCTCATCGAAATCGTTGACGTCAAACAGAAGCTCCCGCTCCGGCGACGCGAACCCGCCGAAGTTCGAAAGATGAGCATCCCCGCACAGCTGCACACGCAGACCCGCCCGCGCCGTGGTCGCCAGGTCCGCGGCCATCACCGCCGCCGCACCCCGATAGAACGTAAACGGCGACACGAGCATCCTCCCATGCCGGATCGGAATGAGCTCCGCCACCCGCGCCGCCTCCTGCCCCCGCAGAATCTCGACCGGATCCGCCCGACCCGGCGGAGCCTGCCAAGCCGCCTGCTCCGAGCGGCTCACCCGCGATCGCGCAGCCCTACCCCTCGCGGCACGCTCATCCGGCGTCGCCTCCGCCGGCAAGGCCGACGCCACCACCACGCGGCCATTGCCGTTGCCGTTGCCGGCGCTACGGCGCGTCTCCCTCGCTGCCGTCGACGTGGCCATTGGATCCCCCTCTCCATTGCCCTCGGCGAACCGGCAATTCAACGACGCTGCCGGACCACGCGCATCGTCCGATGCGGATGAACCGGGAATGGGTTCTAGAGACCGCTGGTCTTTGGGGCGTCTGGGGCGGCGGGCTTGCGTGCGCGGTTCGCCAGGGTCATGAGCAGTCCTGAGCCGGAGACGGCGAGGTAGGCGGTGAGGACGGCGATCGCCACCGGCGCGATCTGCAGCGTGCCGATCTGGGTCGTGAGGGCGCCCAACAGGATCAGCGAGAACGGTGCGGCGACGAGCGCACCGGGGAGGGCGGCGAACATCGCCGTGAACGCAAGCCCCTCTGGCAGCCCCGGGACCAGCACATGCGCCGCGGTTCCCGCCGTACCGCCGATGAACAGCATCACGAGGAACGGACCGCCAACGAAGCCTGTGGCCTCGCACAACGCGAACACGAGGATCTTCGCGAACACGACGGCGATCAGCAGGCCCGCGCCCAGCGCCGCCCCGTCCTGGATCACGGTCGTGAGCTGATCGGTTCCGGTGAACAGCGTCAACGGCAGCGCCACACCGACGAGCCCGAACGCGATCCCGCCGAGCGTTGGGCAGAGGATCGTCCGACTGGCGAGCGGGGCGGTGAGCTTCTTCATGACCCCGATCGTGACGGCGGTGATCAGTGCCAGCACGCCGGCGGCGAGACCAAGAGGGACGGCCGCCAGCAGCTGCCAATCCTCGTACTTGTACGACGGCGCCGCGTAGAGGCCCACGAACGTCGACCCCGCGATCGGGAAGTACACCGCGAATGCGACCGAGGACGCCAGCAGGCCTGCGACCAGCGTGTCGGCGAAGCGTGCCGCCTTTGGACGCGCAATCTCGAGCGTGAGAATCGACGCCAGGATCGGAGACGACAACAGGCCCCCATACGCCGCGGACATCCCGCTGAGCGTGTTCGTCGCGCGCACGTCCTCGCCGAGCTTCCGGCGCTCCGAGACCCAGGTTCCCAGCCCGCCCCCCAACTTCCCCAGCGCATCCTCAGGCCCGAGGCTCGCACCGCCCGCCAGCGACACCAGCGAGACGGCGACCGCCCCCGGCACCGTGGAAGGCTCGACCCGCTGGCCCTCGAGCTCCTTGACCGTGCCCGCGAGCTCGACCGGGACGCGAAACACGCGCCGCAGCACACCCACGAGTACCCCGGCGCCCCCGGTCACCGCGACCCACCAGAGACTCCCGTCCAACCACCCCGGGTTCTTCGGCAGCGTGAACCAGAGGTCTGTCCCCCAGCTGACCAGGCCGAGGAAGGCGAGGGCGGCGAAGGCGAGCACGGCCCCGAACAACGCCGCGTAGCGCATGATCACCCAGAACCCGCGTGACCGCATCAGGGCCATGAGTCCGAACCGGAGGACGCTGCCTCGTCCGGGCGAGGTTGCGCCTGCCCGCTCACGAACGCGACGTCAGGAAGCGGCAAGCCGATCGGTAGGTCGGCTCGCCGCACGGAAGCATGCGACACGACCACGAAGGGCGAAGCCTGTGGCCGGCCACTCCGAGGTGTGTCACCCAAAGGGGATGATCTGTGCTTTGGCCAATCCTCGGAGGAGGGCGAGCGCGGTGGCCACGATCACGATGAACGTGATCGGGATCAGCTTGTTCGCGCCGCCGCCGACGCCGGCTTGCGTGAGGCCGAGCGCGAAGGTCGTTGACGTCGCGGCGGCCACGATTCCCGCGCGCGACGAAGGCGAGGCTCACCCAGCCGACGTCCCTGACCTGGTGCGGAGTGACCTGGGCGGACAGGATGATCTACGGCAGTAACCGTTCCGCCTCTGCCTCAGCGGTGGCCGATGGCGGAGAGTTGCTCGGCCAGGCGGCGGCGGAAGGCCGGCACGTGTGCGAGGAGGCGTAGCCCGACGTTGCGCAGCGGGCGAACCGCTCGTGGGGCAGTGGCCAGTCGGGTGAGCCGGTGGGCAAGTGCGACCACCTGCATGGCCTCGGCACGACTGTCGGCCGCGTACTCGTCGAGCTTGTCCTCGCGACCTTCCCGCAGCG
This sequence comes from uncultured Actinomycetes bacterium, assembly GCA_963746115.1. Classification (GTDB taxonomy): domain Bacteria; phylum Actinomycetota; class Thermoleophilia; order Gaiellales; family JAICJC01; genus JAICJC01. Next base: position 780,913 of record CAVVAA010000001.1, read on the forward strand.
CGACCGACAGAGCATCACCGAGAGTCACAGCATCACGCAGGCCGAGGTTCATGCCTTGGCCACCTGCAGGGCTGTGCGTATGTGCGGCGTCGCCGGCGAGCAGTACCCGCCCGGCCCGGTACCGGTCCGCCACGCGCTCGTGGATCCGAAACCTGGATCCCCAGATCACTTCGGTCACTCTCGTCGTGGTACGACGCGGCCCGCGCGTGTCGAGCAGTCGCTGCGCATAGGCGACATCCGGCTGCTCCGGCGCATCGTCGACTTCGGCCACGAGCCGGAACGACCCATCCGGGAGCGGCGCCACGACCAACATGCCGGGTGTGGAGAAGAACAGCAGGACCTCGTCCGCGGGCAGGCCGCCCTCCACCCGGACGTCAGCCAGCGCGAAGGACAGCGACAGCGCACCGTTGCCGTCGTGCCCGAGTCCGGCCAGATCGCGGATCGTGCTGTTCATGCCGTCGGCCGCAACGACATACTGGGCCTTGATCATGTCGCCGCTGTCTAGCGTGACCTCGGCAGCAGTCGGCGGTTTGGCTCACCCCGGTCGCGACGTACGGGCGGTGGACCTGCCGCCGAGTTCCTCAAAGCGGTCGAGCAGGACCTGCTCGGTGATGTTCTGCGGGACCATCAGCGTGTACGGATACTCCGTCGGGAGACGGTCGAACCGGACCGGCACGAGCTCGCGATCCCCATCACGGATGCTGAACTGCCGAGCCTGGATACCGAGCCCCGCCAGTCGCTTCGAGACACCGATCCGATCGAGCATCTCGAGGGTCCGGGCGTGCACGACAGCAGCGCGCGAGGTATTCGCTCCTGCCGCCTGCCGATCAACCACAGTCACGTCATGGCCATGCCCGGCGATCGAGGCGGCAACTGCCAACCCCACCGGCCCCGCACCCACCACCAGCACCTCGGTCCGATCAGCAAGCTCGTTCATCACGCTCCCTTCACGCAAGAGTCCGGGCGGCTGGCGGTCGGAATTCGGGGGCTCACGTAGCGCTCGGGTCGTCGTGCGCCAGCCGCAGCGAGGAGATGCCCATCCGGGTGTGCTGGGAGCGATTGCGTGATGGTGCGATGTAAGCGGTGACGACCTGCCGTGGACGGGCTCGGGTGATCATCGCGCCATCCTCGCGCCTTCGTGGGCTCTCCGAAAGGCGGAATACCTGTCGTTCGTGGGGCGGGTTTCTGGTGAATCGTGACTGCAGAGCTGCGAGCGCGGTCAGGCGCCGCAGGGGTACTGGAAGGAGCTCGTTCGAGCTGACGGCTGAATACGGGGATGGAGGCGGCGGGAATCGAACCCGCGTACCATTCCGATCGCTCTACACGGTTTGCGTTAGGTGCCGGGCGCGCAGCCCGAGCTGCCGAGCGAGCGCGTCGGCATGGGACGGCCGCTTTGCGGCGACGACGACGACGTCCTCGTCACCGCGCGCGAGATCCCGTGCGACCGCTCCCGATGTTGCCTGCCCCAATGATTGCGGTGGTCGCTCTGACTCCTCTCCGAGGGTCGTCCGACGGCATCGTGCCCCAGCCGTCTCGCAATCGAATCCATCGAGTCCTTAGTCCGGAGCATCTGCCGCGATGGTCTACGCGCAGACGAGCCACTCGCCTTGGCAGGTCAACCGTGCGCCACGGCGCTGGCATAGCTCCCGTGCCGGAACTCCTCCACGAGACCGGGATGCCGGGGCTTCCAGCCGAGCTCGGCGCGAGCCCTGGCCGCGGTCGTGCCCTGGTCGAGCAACAGGACGTCGGCGAAGTAGTCACCCAAGCGAGCACGTGCTTCGTCGTCTGAGCCGGGGACCGCGTCCGGGGCGCCGACGGCCGCAGCAGCAGCGCGGGTCAGCTCGGCCACCGTGCGGTCGAGGCCGTCTCCGACCACGTAGCGGCCGCGGGCCGAGTCGCTCTCGAGCACGCGCCGGAATGCGTCGGCGAGGTCGGCCACATGGACCGTCGCCCAGTGCTGGTCGCCGGTGCCGAGCATGATCAGGTTGCCCGCGTCGTCTCGGGGTGATCCGAGAAGAACACCGGGCACGCCGCCGCCGCCATCCCCGTACGCAGTGCCGGACACGATTACGACGCCGCGCATGTCACCGGCGTTCAGCACTCGCTGCTCGATCGGTTCCCTCCATGCCACCAGCGCCGGCGCATCGAGCGGGGATTCCTCCGTGATGCCCCGGTTGCTCCCGTAGATCCACGCACCACTGATCTGGATGTAAGGCTTGCCGGTCCCGGCGAGCGCATCGATCGCCGCGTCTGCCACGGCCGCGTCCACGTCCGCGCTGGTCTCGTCGCCGGGACTTGCGGTGTGAATCGCGCCGTCTGCGCCGCTGAAGACGTTCACGACCGCGGCGCGGTCGTAGAGGTCGACGACGGCCGGAGTGGCGCCACGCGCAGCGACCGCGTGGGCTTGGTCGCCACCGCGCACGAGCGCTGTCACCTGGTGTCCGTGCGCCAGCAGATCCTGCATGACGTGAGACCCGATGAATCCCGTTGCACCTGTGACTGCCACGTTCATTCCTGGACCTCCATTCTCATCAATCAATCGATCGCTTGACGGTATCACCACGTCGGTTCTTCGTCAAGCGAACGCTTGAATTCATGAACACCACCATGGCGGCTGCTTGGAACGCTGCGCCGGCTGCCCTCAGCCTGGCGCCGGGCCCGCGAGCACCCCGGCGACGACGGGGACCACCCGCCGCTCGATCTGCTTCCGAGGCTTGCCCCGCAGTTCACGCCCCACCGGCGCAAGGGCGACCCAGCTGACGACGCCGGCCGCGCAGCGCGTCCGGAACGCCAGCTCACCGTCGCTCACGACGGGCACGTTGTCCCGCAACCGCCGCACGACGATCGCGCGAATCCGTTGGAACCTCGCGTCAAAGCGATCCCAGGCCGGCGGGGGGTCGATCGCGGCGCGCGAAACGATGCGCAGGACGTCCAGGTCGTGACCTCCTTCGGCGAGCGCGCGGATCATCGGGCGAGAAAACGCCGCAGCCACATCCTCCAGCGTGGATCCGGGCTCAAGGGATCTCACCGCCGACTCCTGCGCGTCCAGATAACGCTCGAGCGCATGCGCAATCGCCGCGTCACACAGCCCCTGCAGCGACCCGAAGTGGTAGCTGACCGCGGCAATATTCGCCCCGGCGGAATCCGTGACCTCGCGTAGCGTCACGCCGCCCTCACCCCGCTCAGCGAGCAGGTCAATCGCAGCGTCCGTCAACCGCGCCCGCGTCCGCAGGCCCGCCTCCCGGCGCTGATCCCGACTCCCATCCTTCACACCATCTATTCAATCATACGATCGAATAGATGCAAGCCGTGCGGGGAGAAGCCGCAACGCTGCCGTTTGCCGAGCCGAACGGCCTAGGGTGGTCCGACGCGCCGATTATCCGCCGCTGATCAACCGAGAGCACCACGTTCCAGGTGTTGCAGTCGATTCGCCCCGACGTAGGCTACGGGTCATGGGTGCATCCGTAACGGCTGACCTCGTTGTCGCAGCCTGAATCGAACGAATCGCAGAGCAACCGGCCACCCGCGGTCCGCGTCGCGGGCGTGGTCAAGCGGTTCGGGTCGACCACGGCGCTTGCCGGCGTCGATCTGGTGATCCCGGACGGGATGGTGTTCGGCCTGCTTGGCCCGAACGGGGCGGGTAAGACGACGCTCGTCCGTATCCTGGCAACGCTGCTTGTGCCGGATGCGGGCCGAGCAGAGCTGCTGGGGCGCGACGTCGTCGCCGAGCCGGGGAGCGTGCGCGAGTTGCTGGCGCTGACCGGTCAGTTCGCGGCGGTCGACGAGCTCCTGACAGGCCGGGAGAACCTGGAGATGTTCGGGCGCCTGTTCCGGCTCTCCCGTGCGCAGGCCAGCCGCCGAGCGTCGGAGCTGCTCGAGCGCTTCGAGCTCGCTGACGCCGCTGACCGAACCGCCAAGACGTACTCGGGCGGGATGCGACGGCGACTCGACCTGGCGTCCAGCCTGCTTACGCAGCCGCGTGTGCTGTTCCTCGACGAGCCGACGACGGGTCTTGATCCCCGCAGTCGCAACGAGATCTGGGAGATCGTCCGCGACCTACGCCGCGACGGAACGACGATCCTATTGACGACGCAGTACCTCGAAGAAGCAGACCAGCTTGCGGACGAGATCGCGGTGATCGACCACGGCCGGGTGATCGCGAAAGGGACGGGCAGCCAGCTCAAGGACCGCGTCGGCGGCCAGATCCTCGAGGTGGAGCTGACCGACGTGGGGCAGCGACGCGAGGCAGAGGCCGCGCTGCTTCGCGTCGGCTGCGGCGCTCCGGAGGAGGACGGGCGGCCGAACCGGCTGACCTTGCCGGCGCCACGGGAGGGGCTCGTCCTGGTCGAGGAGGCCGCTGCGGAGCTCCGCCAGGCCGGGATCGGCGTCAGCGACATGGGCCTGCGAGGGCCGACGCTCGACGACGTGTTCCTGCAGCTAACCGGTCAGGCGCCGAGCGAGAACGGCAACCCGCAGCCCGCAGCCGCCGTGCCCGACGAGGCCGTCGTGGAGCATCCTCGCCCGCGCCCGCGGGTTCATGCGCCGTCGGCGCGGGCTGCCGAGACGAGCCTGATCGACAGCGCTGTTGTGACGATGCGGAACCTTCGCCACTTCTGGCGCCAGCCCGACCTGCTGGTCTTCTCGACGATCCAGCCGGTCATGTTCGTCGTCCTCTTTGTATACGTCTTCGGCGGCGCCGTCAGCCAGTCGCTGCCGCCGGGAGTCAGCTACGTCGACTACCTGCTGCCGGGGATCTTCGTCCAGTCGGTGACTTTCCGCGCGTCCAACACGGCGGTCGGCCTCTCCGAGGACCTCCGACGCGGCGTGATCGACCGCTTCCGCTCGATGCCAATGGCCCGATCGGCGGTACTGGTCGGGCGAACGACCGCCGACCTCGTGCGAAACGTCCTGATCATCGGCTTGATGATCGGCGTCGGCTACCTGGTCGGCTTCCGTTTCGAGGCCGGCGTCATCTCGGCGCTCGCGTGCGTCGCCCTGGTCGCCGCCTTCGGGTTCGCCCTCAGCTGGATCTTCGCCTTCGTATCGCTGGTCGTACGGGGCGCCGAGACCGCGCAGACGGCCGGATTCGTGCTGCTGTTTCCCCTCGTCTTCGCCAGCTCCGTTTTTGTCCCGGTCTCGAGCATGCCCGACTGGCTGCAACCGATCGCCAAGGCGTCGCCGGTGACGCTGACCGCGGACGCGGCGCGCACCTTCGCGCTCACCGGCGGCGTGCCGAGCTCGCTTGCAGGTTCGCTCGCCTGGATCGTGGGCATCGTGGCGGTGTTCGTGCCCCTGTCGGTGTGGCGCTACCGGAGGATGAGTTAGACGTGCGCCTGTATGCCGCGACCGGAGATGGGATCGTCCGCCTGGACGAGCCAGGCGAGGGGTGGACGGTCAAGCGGTTGTTGTCGGCGAGCGGTGCGCAGTGCCTGGCCGTCGACCCGGCCGACCCCGACGTCGTGTATGCCGGGCTGCGTGAAGGCGGTGTGCGCCGCAGCGTCGACGGCGGTCAAAACTGGGTCGACTGCAAGCTACCCGAGCCGGGGGTATTCTCGCTCGCCGTTAGCGCCGCCGACGAGGCGGTCTACGCGGGCACAGAGCCGAGCCGTCTGTTCCGAAGCGACGACCGAGGCGAGAGCTGGAGCGAGCTGGAAGCGCTGCTCGAGCTGCCCTCACGGCCGAACTGGAGCTTCCCGCCGCGCCCGTGGACCTCACACGTGCGCTGGATCGCACCGAGCCCGCACGACGCCGACCTGCTCCTGGTCGGGATCGAGCTCGGCGGCTTGATGCGCTCGCCCGACGGCGGGCAGAGCTGGCAGGATCACCGTCCCGGTGCGCAGCCGGACGTGCACTCGCTCGCCTGGGACCCGCACACACCGGGGCGGGCGTACGAAGCCGGCGGCGGCGGCGCCGCCTTCAGCACCGATGCGGGCGAGACCTGGCAGCCCGCCGACGACGGCCGCGACCGCCACTACACCTGGTCGGTCGCCGTCGACTCCGACTGCTGGTACGTCTCGGCGAGCACCGGCCCCTACGCCGCGCACGGTCGCCGCGACCCGCAAGCGCGCATCTACCGGCAGCGCCACGGCGAACTGTGGCAGCCACTCACGGGCGGCCTGCCCGAGCCGCTACCGGCGATGCCCTACGCGCTCCTCGCCACCAATGGCCGCCTGTTCGCCGGCCTCGCCGACGGTCAGCTCTGGGAGAGCCGCGACCAGGGCGACAACTGGTCACCGCTGCGACTCAACGGGGACGCACTCGGCGCGCTCGTCGCCCTCGGCTAAGCGACGTACTGACGGTGGCGACGCCGGCGCTCGATGCCACACCCGGGTTGCTCGTCGCGGTCGAGGCCGCACCAGTGGTTCGACCAGACCGCTAGGTCGATGTTTGGGTGCGGGTGGCGCGCATGACGATGGTGGAGGTGCTGGGGTCGCTGACGGACTGGCGGGTGATCCAGCATCGCACCCACTTCGTGTTGATCGGGGCGGCAAGGTGGACTTCCGCCTCGCCGTTGGAGCCGGCGTTGAAGGCGACACCCGGTACCTGTTTGCCTCCGGTCTGGAACCAGATCTCGTAGTACTGGCCGTCGCGAGCGGGGTTGAGATGGTTGACGGACACGACGACGGGTTCGATGGCGCCGTCGGCACGTCCGACCGCGACGTAGCCGGAGGCGTTGCCAGCGCCGGTGAGCGTCGCGATGCGCTGGAACCCGCCGTGCCCGCCGGACTGGGATGTGATGGCGATCGTCCCTGCAACTGCTGCCGCGGCGGCGATCCCGACGACGCCCGCGAGCGACCAGCGGCGTTGCCATCGGGGTGAGCGGCGTGGCGCTCGCTGGATGGGAGCGGGCGACTCGGGATCTGCGACGGCCGCTTGGACGGATGGAGTGACGAGGCTGGGCGGCACGTCCAGGAGCGGCGGGAGGGTGCGCAGCCTGCGCTCGAGACTTTGCAGGTCAGGCTCGTTCATGGGTGCTCCTCCCGTTCCAGGATCTCGGCCAGATGCAGCAACGCAGCACGGTTTCGGGTCTTCACCGTCCCCAGGGGCATCTGGAGCTCGGTCGCGATCTCGCTCTGCGACATCCCCTTGAGGTATGCGAGCTCGATGATCTCGCGCTCCTTCTGAGGCAGGCGCTCGATGCACACGTGGAGGTGAAACGCCTCCAACTTCGCCGCCGTCTGATCCTCGGGCGTCGGCGAGGGATCGGTGCGGTCGGGTGCGTCGACGAGCCACTGGGCCTGGCGGCGGCGGGCGGCGTCATATCCCGCGTTTCGCGCGATCGTGTACAGCCAGCCCGTCACCGCGCCGCGCTCGGGACGGTAGGTGCGCGCGAACCGCCACACCGAGATGAACGCCTCCTGGACGACATCGTCGGCCCATCCGGCGTCGCCAAGCTGCCTGACCATCAACGAGTAGACGGACCGCGCGTAGCGGCTGAAGAACTCCTCAAAGGCGACCTGGTCGCGATCCTCGGCGACCAGCGCCAACAGATCCGCGTCCGAGAGTCGGGTGTAGTCCCACAAAGATTGAGGCCGCTGGGCACGAAGCCGAGCCGGCGAGGTCTGGAAGCCGAGAGGCACTCTACCCCTCCTAGCCGACCAGACCCTGGATCGGTTTCCGACCCTGTCACCTCCCGAAAACCAGTTCGCCGCCCTCGCCGCTACCAGCCCGAAACGCCCGCAAGAGCTCCACGAGCGATCCGGGCCATCGACAGGAGGAAGCGCGGATGATTCGAACAGGGGACTCGATCGCAAACCCCGTCACCGGGGAGACGGTGACCTTCCAGCAAACCGCGGCGGATTCCGACGGCGAGGTCGTCATCGCCGAGGTCACGCTGGAGCCCGGCGGCTCGGTCGCCGGGGTGCACGTCCATCCGAACCAGACGGAGACGTTCTGGATCGTCGACGGCGCCGTGGGGTTTCGCGTCGGTCACGGGCGACAGGTCGCAACGACAGGTGGGACCGTGGTCGTGGAAGCCGGCACGGCACACGCGTTCTGGAACGCAGGCGAAGGCCAGGCCAGATTTCTGTGTGAGATCCGACCCGCTCTGAACTTCGAGCGCCTGCTGGAGACGATGTTCGCGCTCGCCCGGGACGGCAAGACCAACCACCGGGGCCTACCGCACCCGCTTCGTCTGGCCGCCATCGCCGACCACCACCGCCACGACGTCCAGCTGCCCGTCGTCCCCGTCCCGGTGCAGCGAGTGGCCGCGAAGCTGGGCGCAACCGCCGCCTGGGCCCTGGCCGAGTTCGGCCCCACCTACGACGGCCCCGGACCAGTCATCAAGACCACCGCCGCCCCGCCGGCTCCAGCGACCCTCCGCACCATCCACCCACAGAGGACAGCCTCATGACCAACCAGGAATACACAAGGCTGCGCGGATGATCCGTCGCCCGGCATGTACCAGTTGCAACCAAACACGAGCCGGTCCGGCGGGGACCGCCTCGCGCTGGAGAAGAGAGCCAGCGTTACGGTTCGCACCTCACGGGGACCAGGGCACGTGACCCGCGTAAGGGTGGCGGCACGCGCCCTTTCAGTCGAGCCCACGCTCGGATATCTGCCGCCTGGCCTCCTCAGTCTTCCCGAGCTTCTCGATGCCGAGCTTGCGCTTCACGCCGTCCACCCGGTCGAACTGGATGTCGCCGTAGCCGACAACTTGGAACCGGTTCCCCCAGGGGTCTAGGACGTCAAAGCTACGGCGACTCTGGCCGACGATCGCGAGACCCTCCCGTGTCACCGCCGCACGCGCCGCCGCAACGTCGTCCACGACGAGGCCGACGTGGCGCGAATCGTCGGCCGACTGGCTACGCGGCTCGGAGATCGCGATGAACTGGTCGCCCATGTCCACGAACGCCATGTGCGCCACCCGGCCACGCATCTCAAATTCGAACAGTCGGCCGTAGAGCGCGAGCGCCTGCTCGACGTCGCCCACCTCGACCGCGACGTGGTTGATGCCGACCAGCCTGGCCCGCTCCGCCATCAGCCGAGCCTAGCAGCGACGCCTACCTTGCTCATCGCGCGGCAGACGGCAACAGCCTTCCTGTTCCTGGTTTGACCGGGCGCCAAGGTGGCGCTGAACGCTCGTGCCGAAGCGTTAATAGGCGACCTGGTGCACCCCGTCCATGCCCATGGTCGCCTCTTCGCATGGGAGATTCATCCGCGCTGAATAGCGTCTCTTCGGGGGCTCGACGCGCGACAGGCTTCTCGATCCAGACGCCGGCGGACATCTACGCCCACCTCGATCTCGCTGACCTCCGCGACGCGCTCAGGGCCGTCGAGGAGAAGCGCGCTCACCGGGTGGGGGAAGACGAGCCGTGAACGCAATCATTCCGATCGCGAAAATCCTCAATTAGCAGGTATTGATGGAGGCGGCGGGAATCGAACCCGCGTCCACGATCGCACGAAGAGAGCGTCTACAAGCGTATTCCGGGATTTTGATTCGCCCGGGCGGCTGCCCCCGGACGGGCCACCACTCGAGCTAGCCCCTCTTTGATGTCCCGGTCGGCGGCGGAGGCGTTCCCCCTTCCGGCAAGCCCGCTGCATGACACCGGCGGTCCCTCCCGCGGGCTGGAGGGGCCGGCGCGCTGCCTAGTTCCTAGGCGGCGAGTGCGAGATCAGATTCCGCACTTGCGGTTTCCAGGGATTTTACGAGGCCACCTGGAACCTCGGCTTGCAACTCTCCCCGATAGTCGACCATGTCGAGACCAGGTCGCCCCCGAGGTGAAGTTCGCTACCATGGTACCGGATCTGTTGGAGGGCCGGCCCGGGGCGGAGGGGCGGCAGATCAAGGGTTTTGGGCTGTTGAGCGTGGTTGAAACATTCGCGGTCGCTGTGGTCGGCGGCTTTACCGGAAGCGCGTGCGGTGCCGGCATTCTCATGTGGGCGCGGCATCGCGAGCGCGAGCTCGACCTCGAAGAGCACCACCAGGAGGAGATGGCCGCCGAGGCCAACACCTTCGCCGGCGCCGCGGCGGCCGCGCAGAGCATGCTCACCGCGGCCAAGTGGGAGGGCGTGCGCAACAACGGCCACGACTTCTTCGCCCGCATGATGGAGCGCCACGACGAGATGGCGATGCGGCTGCCGCGGATCCACACCGCGTTCGGAGCCCACTCCGAGGCGTCGACAGCCGCGGTGCGGGTGAACGAGGAGCTGGAGGCCTGCCTGCGCCACCTCTCCGGCGTCTACGCGGCGGTGCAGAAGGGCGAGGACGTCGACGAGGAGTGGGATCTGCTCGAGGCCGAGGAGCGCGAGCTCTCGGCCTGGCGGCTGCACTTCGGCGAGGCCGCCCGGGCGGAGCTGCTCGCCAACGGCAATGCCCGCGTGCGAATCTAACGCGTGGCCATCGATGCAGCAGACCGCGATCGGCTCCGGGAGCGGCTCGGCCCCGTGGGCGTCTGGCTGACGCTCCTCGGCCTGCGGTCGGCCCAGGAGGAGGGCGCGGCGGCGACCGAGATCGAGCGGCTCGGCTATTCAGCGCTCTGGTTCGGCGAGACGCCGGTGAACAAGGAGGCGTTCGTCCACGCCGGCATCCTTCTCGCGGCGACGGAGCGGATCGCGATCGCGACCGGGATCGCGAACATCTACGCCCGCGATGCCGCCGCGACCAACGCCGCCGCAAACGCGCTCGCCGAGGCCTACGACGGCCGCTTCGTGGTCGGCCTGGGCGTCAGCCACGCCCCGAGCGTCGCGCAGCGCGGCCACGACTACGGCCGCCCCGTGACGGCCATGCGGACATATCTCGAAGCGCTCGACGCCGCGGACTATCGCGCCCCCGCCCCGGCCCACCCCCCTCCCGTCGTCCTTGCCGCCCTGCGGCGGCGGATGCTCGAGCTCGCCCGCGACCGCACCCACGGCGCTCATCCCTACCTGGTGACGCCAGCCCACACCGCGCGGGCGCGCGCGATCCTCGGCCCCGGCCCCGTGCTCGCGCCGGAGCAGGGCGTCGTCCTCGAGACCGACCCCGGCCGGGCGCGGACGATCGCGCGCGAGCACCTGGCGGGCTACCTGCGGCTCCCCAACTACACGAACAGCTGGCGCGAGGACGGTTTCGGCGACGCCGACTTCGCCGACGGCGGCAGCGACGGCCTGGTCGACGCGCTGGTCGCGTGGGGCGACGCGGACGCGATCGCCGCACGCGTCGGCGCCCACCACGAGGCGGGCGCCGACCATGTCTGCATCCAGCCGGTGATCCGCGATCTCGACCGCGTCCTGGCCGAGCTGCGCGAGCTCGCGCCCACGCTGCTCGTCGCCTGAACATCCACGTCGCTGCGGAGGCGATACCCTTGTGGCAATGGTTGCCTGCCCTTCCTGCGCGCAGGAGAACCCGGCGGCCGCCCGCTTCTGCTTCTCGTGCGGTCGGGCGATCGGCGGTGACGAGCTCGCGCCGCGGAACGAGCGGCGCGTCGTCACCGTGCTGTTCGTCGACATCGTCGCATTCACGTCGCGGGCGGAACGGCTCGATCCCGAGGATCTGAGCACAATCCTGCACAGCTATCACGAGCGTGTGCGGCTCGACATCGAGTCATTCGGCGGAGTCACCGAGAAGTTCATCGGCGATGCCGTCGTTGGCATCTTCGGCGCGCCGACCGCCTACGGGGACGACCCCGAGCGAGCCGTTCGGGCCGCCCTCGCCGTGCGGACGTCGATCGACGAGCTGAACCGCGCGGACGAGGCGCTCGACCTGCACGTGCGGATCGGCGTCAACACCGGCGACGCGCTGGTGACGGTCGGGGCGCGCCCCGAGCGGGGCGAGGGGATGGTGGCGGGGGACGTCGTCAACATGGCGGCACGCCTGCAGCAGAACGCGCCTGTGGACGGGATCCTGGCGGGGCTCGAGACATACGCATGCACGCGCGATGCGGTCACGTATGGCGACATGATCTCCATCACGGCCAAGGGGAAGTCGACGCCCCTTCACGCCCGACCCGCGCTCGGGGCCGCAAGCCGGACCGAGCCCGCCGTCCGGCGCCCGCTCGTGGGCCGCGAGGGCGAGATGCAGCACCTGCGCCAGATCTGGGCGCGCGCGGCCGGATCCGCCACCCCCCACGTCGTCACAGTGCTGGGTCCCCCCGGCATGGGCAAGACGCGGCTCTCGGTCGAGTTCTCGAGCGCAGTGAAGGACGCCGGCGGACGGGTCGTGCGGGGCCGGTCGCTCCCCTACCGCGAGAGCAGCGCATACGGCGCGTTCGCCACCCAGGTGATGCAGCTCGCCGGGATCTTCGAGAGCGACTCGCGCGAGGTCGGCCGCGCGAAGCTCGGCCGAACCGTCGCGGGCCTGGGTGCGGGTGAGCCGGATGCCATCGCCCGTCACCTCGGCATCCTGCTCGGGCTCGAGCCGGAGCAGACCGTGGCCGATCGCGAGACGCTGTTCTTCTCGGTGCGCTGCTTCATCGAGGCGGTCGCAGAGGATCGTCCGACGATGCTCGTGTTCGAGGACCTGCACTGGGCCGACCCCAGCCTGCTCGATCTCGTCGAGCTGCTGGGCGCGCGCCTGCAGGACACGCCGATCGTCCTGCTCGTCCTCGCACGGCCGGAGCTGCTCGACGCGCGGCCGGGATGGGGCGGCGGGCTTCCGGCGTATACCGCGCTCTCGCTGCAGCCGCTCGGCGCCGACGAGTCGCGGCAGCTCGCGGACGAACTGCTGGGCAGCCCCGGTGGAGACTCGCAGTCGACCCTTGCGATCCACGTCTCGTCGACGGCAGAGGGCAACCCGCTCTTCATCGAGCAGCTGGCGGCGGTCGCGATGGAGCGAGCCGAGCACGCGCTCATGAACGAGAAGCTGCCGACGACGATTCGAGGGATCGTCACCGCCCGCCTGGACTCGCTTCCAGCCGAGGAGCGCTCACTCCTCACTGACGCCGCGGTCGTCGGCAAGGTGTTCTGGCGGGGCGCCCTCCATGCGGTCATCGACGATGCCGATCAGCTCGGCGACATCCTTGCCGCCCTCGAACGACGAGACCTCGTCCGGCGCGACCGGGAGTCGGCGATCGAGGGCGACCAGCAGTACGCGTTCAAGCACGTGCTGATCCGCGACGCGGCCTACGACATGCTCACGCGTCCGCAGCGCCGGGAGCGCCACCGGAGGGTCGCGCAGTTCCTCGAGGAGGAGATGCCTCAGGCGGGCGAGGCCGCGGCCCAGCTCGCGCGCCACTGGCGCGAGGCGGGCGATGCCGACCGCGCGGTCGACCATTTCGTGGTGGCCGCCGAACAGGCGGGTCGGGGCTGGGCCAAGGAGCACTCTGTCGAGCTGTACCGGGAGGCGCTCGACCTCATCCCGGAGGGGTCGCCGCGTCGCGCCGAGGTCGCGCGCCAGTTCGCGATCGCCTATCAGGCCAGCTGGCACGTCCAGGACGTGCGCGGCCAGAGGCGCAGCCTGGACGCCCCGGATCCGGGTCAGACGTCGGGGTAGTCGTCGGGCGTCACGTCGCCCGCGATCTCGTACACGACATCCACGACGTGGCGGCCGAGGGCGATGGCGTGCTCGTGGATCGCCGCCTCGTCCGGGGCGTCGTAGACGCAGTACGTTCGCACCGTCCCGTCGCCGGTCACGACGACGTGGCTGTGCTCCCACGTGACTCCGGTGAAGGCGTCCCTGGCGAGCCGCTTCGAGTCGCGCCCCACCGGCGACATCTCGTCGATCGACACCGTGAACGTCCGCTCCACGAGGTACCTAGGCATGCTGTCTCCTGACCCACATGAGTGCCATGAGACAACAACCCTACAGATATGGGAGACGGGGCGCAATGCGGGCCGGCCGAGCTGCGCGAGCTCGCGCCCGCGCTGCTCGGCCGGGAAGCGTGATCTACTCGAGCGCCAGGTAGCGCGACACCGAGAGCGGCACGAACACCACGAGCAGGGCGATCAGCCAGGCGAGCGTGCCCAGGACGGGCGCGGTCGCCGCGCCGCCGATCGTGAGGTCGCGCACGGCGTCGACGCACAGGGTGACCGGATTCACGTCGGCGAACGCGCGCACCGCCGTCGGCATCGTGCTCGTCGGGACGAACGCGGAGCTTGCGAACACGAGCGGGAACACCCACAGCATGCCCGCGCTCTGCGCCGTCTCGGGATCGCGGAAGAACAGCGCGATGGCAGCCGCGATCCACGAGAACACGTAGGCGAAGGCGAGCAGGAGCGCCACCGCCGCGACCAGCTCCCAGACGGAGCCCGAGGGCCGGAACCCGATGAGGAAGCCGACCGCGAGCATCAGGACGACGCTGGCGACGTTGCGCAGCGTGTCGGAGACCGTGCGCCCGACGAGGACGGCCGACCGTGCGATCGGCAGCGACCGCAGCCGGTCGACGATGCCCTTCGAGATGTCCTCCGAGAGCCCGATCCCCGTGATGAGCGAGCCGAAGATCGCCGTCATCACGAGGATTCCGGGGACCAGGTAGTTCACATAGCTGCCGTTCGGCGTCGCGATGGCGCCGCCGAAGACGTACCGGAACAGCAGGATGATGATCGCCGGCTGGGCGAACGAGAGGATGAGCAGCGCCGGCCGGCGCGCGCTCGCGAGCAGCTCGCGCTGTGCCATCACCATCGAGTCGGAGATCGTTTCGCGTGGGGTTGGGCGGTTCATGACATCACCTCTTGCAGCTCATGGTCCTGTGGTTCTGCGTTCCGGCCGGTGAGCCCGAAGAACACGTCGTCGAGCGTCGGCGCGACGACTTCGAGGCCGGCGATGCCGACCCCGGCGCGGTCGAGCACCCGGACGGCGGCGGCAGGAATCCCGTCGTCCGCCATGGGAACGGTCAGCTCAGCGGGGGCGCCCTGCTCCGGCGGCGCCCCGTCCCCCAGCTCGGCCAGCGCGGCACGTGCGTCCTCCAGCCGGGACGGGTCGGCGACCCGCACGACCAGGCGGTCACGGCCAACCCGCTCCTTGAGCTGGCGGGCGGTGCCCTCGGCGACGATGCGGCCACGGTCGATGACCGCGATCCGCTGGGCGAGATGGTCGGCCTCCTCCAGGTACTGCGTCGTCAGGAGGATGGTCGTGCCCTCGCCGCGCAGCTCGCGCACCATGTCCCACAGAAGGACGCGGCTGCGCGGGTCGAGGCCGGCGCTCGGCTCGTCGAGGAGGACGATCCGCGGCCGCCCGACGAGCGTCGCCGCCAGGTCGAGCCGGCGGCGCATGCCGCCGGAGTACGTGCCCGCGCGGCGGTTGCCGGCGTCGGTGAGCCCGAAGCGTTCGAGCACGTCCGTCGCCCGGGCGCGTGTCTCGGCCCGGCCCAGATGGTAGAGCCGCCCGATCATCTCCAGGTTCTCGCGCCCGGTCAGAAGCTCGTCGACGGCGGCAAACTGGCCGGCCAGGCCGATCTCGCGCCGCACCGTGAACGGGTCGGCGACGACGTCGTGCCCGAGCACGAGTGCCCGGCCCGCATCGGGGCGGACGAGGGTCGAGAGGATGCGGACGAGCGTCGACTTGCCCGCGCCGTTGGGGCCCAGGAGCGCGAGGACGTCGCCCTCGGCTCCGACCAGATCGAGGCCGTCGAGCGCCTGCACATCGCCGAAGCGCTTGCGCAGGTCCTCGATCTCGATCGCGTGGTGTTCACTCATGATGTTGTCCTTCCATCTTCCCCGCGTGCCTCGCGGCGATCGCGGAGGTACTCGACGCGCAGCTCCGGGAGGCGTTTCTCCCACCACGCGTAGATCGCATCAAGCTCCTCCAGGCGCGCGCGCCGTTCAGGCGGCTCGTCGGCGAGCGCATCCAGCCCCAGCCGGTGCACGCGTCGCGGCCCCGTGAACTGCTCCAGGCGCCAGAAGAAGTCGTCCCACGCCTCCGGCCGCGCCCGGAAGCGGTCGAACCGCTCCCCCCGCAGCCGCAGGCGCTCGATGAAGCCGAACCGCTCCAGCATCTGGGTCGCGGTGCTGATCGACCCCTTGCTGGCATCCAGCGCCTCCGCCAGATCCGCCGCGCTCTGCTCCGGCGGGTCGGAGATCAGCAGCCAGGCGAAGACACGGCCGACCATGCGCGGGGCGGCGGTGTCGCGCTCGATCTGGATGCCGAGCTCCTCGACGAATCGCTGGATTCCGTCTTCATCCATTGTGTTCAGATATTACTGAACACTCAGAGATTTCGCAAATTCAAGGCGAGACTACGAGTACCAGGCCGGGCGGCTCCGCACCGGGCGCCGGCGGCTCGGCGGGCTGGCCGCCACCGTACTCCGCCCGCCCGGTGGTCGCACACCACACCGACGTCCGCACGAACCGCTCCGCCAGGAGCCGAGCGGTCACGTCCTGCATCGCCGCGTCGGCCGGCGACGCCTGGCCGTCCGTCTCGATCGTGAGCAGGCCCTCGCCGCCGTCCGGGAAGTACGTCGCGCGCACGCCGGTGCCCGACAGCGGCTGCTTGCGCCAGTGGAACCCGATCCCGTCCAGCTCCGGCCCCCAGTCGAAGCGGTACCCGAGCGGCTCGAGGAACGCGCGCATGGCCTCGACCGGCACCGCCTCGAAGCGCACCTCAAGCTTCATCGCGGCCGTCCCAGACAAGCTCGAACCGCTCCAGCACGACCGGCGTCGTGGCGTCCACAGCCGCGCCCTGGTCGGCGAAGAAGCGGATGTGGGCGTCGCGCCACCATGCCAGCGAGCGGTCGCCCTCGCCCTCGGTCCACGCGAACTCCGCGTCGACGTCGCCGAACGCACGCACCTCGGCGGACGTCGTGCGGACGACGCACAGGGGCCTGCCGTCGCCGTCCAGGATGACGCCGAGGTCGCCGGCAGCGGGCATTGGCTCGTCGGCGCCGTACTCCGAGCGCAGGCTCGCCGTCGCCCGCTTGGGGCCGTCGCGCACGAGCAGGCCGAGGTCGGTCGCCATCTCCGGGCTCGAGCCGAAGCCCCAGGCCGTGTGCGGCCCGTCGATCCCCGTGGCGGCCACGAACCGGCGCCAGAACGCCTCGACGTCAGCCACGCGACGCCGCCAAAGGCTTCAGGAAGTGCTGCGAGACCTGGCCGAAGCCCATGCCGCCGATAGAAGCTCGTGAGCGCCGTCGCGGTGAAGCGCGCTCGTCACCTCGATCCGCACGCAGCGGTGATCCCGGGCGATCGCCTCCGCCTCGCGCCACGAGCGCCCGTGCCAGGCCCCGGCGGCGGGCTCCCTCGCCGACGACGAGGACGGTCACCCGGCACCAGTCACCGGGCTCGTGCAGCACCGGCACCATGTGCAGCGTGAGCACGCCCGCGACCTCGTCGCCGTGCACCGCGACCAGCGCCGCCGACCGGCCCGACCGCTCGAGCTCGGCCAGCCGCTGCCCGACGTCGGCCGGCGCCGTCGCGTAGCCGAGCTCGGCGAGCAGGGCGGCGATCGCGGCCGCATCGGCCGCCTCCGCCCTGCGCGGACGCTCACCGGCGCTGCCGCTCGATCCCGCGCAGCGCGCGATCCATCTGCCGCTTGGCGTCGCGGTCGGCGATCGCGTGGCGCTTGTCGACGCCCTCCTTGCCGCGGGCGAGGCCGAGCTCGAGCTTCACCTTGCCGTCGACGAAGTAGAGCTGGAGCGGCACGAGCGTCATCCCCCGCTCGGCCACCTTGCGCCCGAGCTGCTCGATCTCGCGCCGGTGCAGCAGGAGCTTGCGCTCGCGGGTGGGCTCGTGGTTCTGCAGGTTCCCCTGGCGGTACGGCGCGATGTTCGCGCCCGACCAGGAACGACCTCGCCGTCGTGCAGCTGGGCGTAGGCCTCGCGCAGGTTGCCGCCGCCGTCGCGCAGCGACTTCACCTCGGTGCCGGTGAGCGCGATGCCCGCCTCGACCCGCTCGAGGATGTGGTAGTCGTGGCGGGCCTTGCGGTTCTCGACGATGGGCTTTCGGGCGGAGGCCATCCCCGAACTCTAGGGTTCGCGGCGGCGTTCCAGGTCGAGGAACGGCAGCTCGACCTCGGTCGCGCCGACGCGGCCGCGCTCGCCCTCCACCGACCACTCGATCTCGAGCGGCGCATCCGGGCGGACGCCGGCGTCGAGCGAGGCGAGCGCGATCATCTTCTTGAGCGTCGGCGACCAGCACGTGCTCGTGGCCCGGCCGACCTGCCCGCCTGCGTAGAAGATCGGGATCGGCTCGCGGTTGACCGTCGCCTGCACCGCCGGCGCGAGGCCGTGGCGGGCGAACGCCTCCTCGATGCCGAGCCAGTCCAGCTCGATCCCGGCCAGCTTCCGGGCGGGCCGCCCGCATCGTGCTCGCGAGCGAGCGCGCGGCGGCCGACGAAGTCGGCCTTGTAGAAGTCGACGAGGCGGCCCAGGCCGATCTCGAACGGCGAGTACTCGTGCTCGGGCGTGAGCGCGAGGCGGGCGCTGGTGTAGTCGACCTCGATCAGGATCAGCCCGGCCTCGACGCGGGCGACGTCCATCGCCCGGATCCCGGACGGGCGCAGGCCGTGGTCGTCGCCCGCGGCGATCAGCGCGTCCCAGAGGGCGGGCGCACGCTCGGCGGCGACCCATAGCTCGTAGCCGAGGTCGCCGGTGTAGCCGGTGCGGGTCACGTCGAGCTCGATCCCCGCGATCGTCGCGGCGCGGCGGCGGAAGTAGCGCACGTCCGACCAGTCCTCGCCGGTCGCTGCCTCGAGCACCGCCCGGGCGCGCGGGCCCTGCAGTGCCAGCGCGCCCAGCTCCTCGGAGACGTCGCGCACGTCGACGTCGAGCCCGCCCGCGTTCATCCGCATCCAGCGGTAGCACGGGTCGGCCGCCGTCCACCGGAACGTCGTCTCGTCGAGCCGCGACGACCGTGCCGTCGTCGACCACCTTGCCGCGCTCGTCGCACCAGGGCGTGTACAGCACCTGGCCGACCGCGAGCTTGGTGGCGTCGCGGGTGATGACGCGGTCGACCAGCCGCAGCGCGTCCGGCCCGGAGACGATGTACTTGTAGAGCGGCGAGACGTCGATCAGCGCGGCCGCCTGGCGGATCGCGTTGTACTCGATGTCGTGATGGTCGGCGTATGCGGCCGCCGCGGCGTAGCCGGCCCAGTCGCCCCAGGCCAGCTTGCGGTTCAGCGGCGCGGTGCGCTCGTGGAAGGGGGTGCCGACGGCCACCGGGGCAGTTTACGGTGCCTGGCACCGGTCGTGTCCACTAGCATCGCTCGGATGCCGGAGCGCTACGACGCGATCGTGGTCGGCGGCGGGCACAACGGGCTGGTCACGGCCGCGTACCTCGCCCGCGCCGGCATGCGCGTGTGCGTGCTCGAGCGACGCGACGTGCTCGGCGGCGCGGCGGTCACCGAGGAGATCGTGCCCGGCTTCCGCTTCAGCGTCGCCTCCTACGTCGTCTCGCTGCTGCGGCCCGAGATCGTCCGCGACCTGGAGCTGCCCCGCCACGGCCTCGAGATCCTGCCGCTCGACGGCACGTTCACGCCCCTCGACGGCGACTACCTGTGGCGCACGAACGACCACGGCCGCACGCTGCGCGAGCTGCGCCGCTGGTCGCTCTCGCGACGCCGAGGCCTACGACGAGTACGGCATCGCGATGGCGCAGATGGCCCGGTTCGTGAAGCCGATCCTGTCGGCCGTGCCGCCCGACCAGGGCCGCATCGACCCGCGCCAGTGGCTGCCGCTGCGCACGCTCGGGCGCAGCTTCGCCGAGCTGCCCCGGCGCCTGAAGGACGCGTTCATCCAGCTGATGACGATGAGCGCGGCCGACTTTCTCGACCAGTGGTTCGAGACCGACCCGCTGAAGGCGACGATGTCGGCGTCGGGGATCATCGGCACGTTCCAGGGGGTGCGCTCGCCGGGGACGGCCTACGTGCTCCTGCACCACTACATGGGCGAGATCGACGGCGCATTCCGGGCCTGGGGCATCCCCCGCGGCGGCACGGGCGGCGTCAGCCTGGCGATCGCCTCGGCCGCGCGGTCGCTCGGCGCCGAGATCCGCACCGAGGCGGAGGTGGCCCGCATCGACGTGTTCGGCGGCCGCGCGACCGGCGTCACGCTCACCTCTGGCGAGGAGATCGAGGCCGGCGCGGTGCTCTCGAGCGCCGATCCGCGGGTGACGTTCTCGCACCTGCTCGAGCCGGGCACGCTCGACCCCGAGTTCACGGCCGACCTGGCCCGGTACAAGTTCCGCGGGTCGTCGGGCAAGGTCAACCTGGCCCTCGACGGACTGCCGGACTTCACCTGCTTGCCCGGCCGCGGCGAGCACCTGCGCGGCGCGATCAGCTTCTCGCCCTCGGTCGACTACATGGAGCGGGCCTACGACGACGCCAAGTACGGCCGCTTCTCGGCCCGGCCGTACGTCGACATGATCATCCCGACGCTGGTCGACCCGGCGATGGCGCCGCCCGGCAAGCACGTCATGAGCTGCTTCGTGCAGTACGCGCCCTACCACCTGGCCGACGGCGGCGAGTGGGACGACGCGGCCCGCGACGCGCTTCGGCGACACGGTGATCGACACGATCGCCGAGCGGGCGCCGAACATCCGCGACCTGATCGTCGGCCGCCAGGTGCTGACGCCGCTCGACATCGAGCGGCGGATCGGCCTCACCGAGGGCAACATCTTCCAGGGCGAGCTGTCGCTCGAGCAGCTCTTCTTCAACCGGCCGGTGCCGGGCTGGGCGCGCTTCCGCACGCCCGTCGAGGACCTGTGGATGTGCGGCTCGGGCGCGCATCCCGGCGGCGGCCTGATGGGCGCACCGGGCCGGATCGCGGCGCTCGAGCTCCTGCGCGAGCGCGGCGGCAGGAAGGGCGTTCGTGCCCGACTATGACGTGATCGTCGCCGGCGGCGGCCACAACGGCCTCGTCTGCGCCGCCTACCTGGCCCAGTCCGGCCACCGGGTCGCCGTCCTCGAGCGGCGCGACACGGCCGGCGGGATCGTCGAGGTGCTGCACACCGCCGGCCGGCTCCAGCGCGCGGTGATCGAGGACCTCGACCTGCACGCCCACGGCCTCGAGCTGATCCGGCCGGATGTGCGTATGGTCGCGCTGCGCGAGGACGGGCCCGCGCTCACGTTCTGGGGCGACGCGGATCGCACCGCCGAGAGCCTGCGGGCCGTGGCCCCGGCAGACGCCGATGCCTACCCCCTCTTCGACGCCCACGTCCGCGAGCTGGCCGGGTTCGTGGCCGACGTGCAGTCGTCCGTCCCGCCGCGCCTGGACAGGGCGTCGATCGGCGACGCCGGCGCCGGCCTGCGCCTGGCGCGGGCATACCGGCGACTGGGCGCCCGCGCGGCCCGCGAGCTCACCCGGGTTCTGCCGATGGCGGTCGCCGACCTCGTTGGCGAATGGTTCACCGACGACGGCGTCCGCGGGGCGCTCGCGGCCCGCGGCACCCTGTTCACCGCCATGGGGCCGTGGTCGGCGGGGACGGCGCTCGTGCTGGTCGCCGACTCGGCCGGGAACGACGGCGGCGCCGCGGGCCAGACCGCGCTCGTCCGCGGCGGCCCGGAAGGGCTGACCCAGGCACTCGTCCGCGCCGCCCGCGCGGCCGGGGCCGACGTCCGCACCGGCGCGGAGGTGGCGCGCGTGATCACCCGTGAGGGTCGTGTCGAGGGCGTCGAGCTGGCCTCCGGCGAGGGGATCTCGGCGACGGCTGTCGCCTGCGCCGTCGATCCCAAGACCGCGCTTCTGCGCTGGGTCGACCCGGTCACGGCCGGCCCGCGGCTGCGCTGGCGGGCCGGGAACATCCGCACACCCGGTGCCACCGCCCGCGTCGACCTGACGCTGTCGGGGCTGCCGGCCTTCGCCGGGGTCGCGGACGAGGCTGCGTTGCACGGGCGGATCGTCGTCGCCCCCGGGGTCGACGCGGTCGAGCAGGCATTCGACGCCTGGAAGTACGGCGACATGAGCGACCGGCCCTACCTCGAGGCGACCATCCCCACCCTGTCCGAGCCCCAGGGGGACGGCCACCGCATGACGGTGCTCGCGCAGTGGGTGCCATATGCCGCCGACCCCGGCGATGTCGGCGAGCGGGTCGTTGCAGCGCTCGAGCGGGTCGCGCCCGGCATCGGCGCCCTGGTGACGTCGACCGAGGTGCGAACGCCGGCTGCGATCGAGCGAGAGTACGGGCTCTCCGGCGGGCACCTGTACCACGCCGAGCCGGCGCTCGACCAGTTCTTCGCCTGGCGGCCGGTGATCGGGCTCGCCCGCCACCGTCTGGGCGTGCGCGGGCTCTACCTGTGCGGCGCCGGCGCCCACCCGGGCGGCGGCATCACCGGCGGCCCGGGCCGGAACGCGGCCCGCGAGATCCTGCGCGACCTGCGCCGGGCCGGCTGACCGGCGCGCGGCCCCAGCCCTCCAGGCGGGGCAGCACCGGCTCGAGCCCGAGCAGGTCGGCGACGCCCGGCAGGCGCCGGGCGAGATCGAGGTAGCGCGGCTGCTCGGCGACGACGCGGTCGAGGATCGCGCGAGCGGACTCGGCGTCGCCGCGCCTGACGGCGGCCACGAGGGCGGCGACGGCGGCGTGGCTCTCTTCCAGGCCCGCCTCCCGTGCGCCCGCCGCCGCCTCATCAGGGCTCAACGCGGCGTCGGGCGACCACGCCGCGCCCAGGGCCTGGCTGCGGTCGACCAGGCGGCGCAGCTCGGCGACGGGTTCGGGATGGTTGTCGACGCGCACGTCGCACATGACGTCCTTCCAGGGCATGCCGCTCGGCTCCCCCCGGACGACGAGCACGCGCCCGGCCTCCTGCCCGCGCCAGTCGCCGCCTGCCGCCTGCGCCGCCTCGAGCGCCGTCATGAGACGGTCGGCCATCGTCCCGGAGGCAGCCAGATACGCCTCCATCATGGCCGGCCACACGTCCGTGCTCGCCATCATGTTCGCCTGGCACGCGACGCCGCGGCGGTGCAGGTGGCCGGCCTCCGAGACGCAGGCGGAGCCGGTGAACGCGGCCGCCGTGCCCGCGGCCGACACGACGCCGACCTGGCGGTAGGGCGACATGCGGTCGCGCCGCGTCCCCGCCGCCAGCGCGGCCGCGGCGGTCGCGCCCGTGCGCAGCGCGAGCAGGCACATCGGCCCATACGACGGGTCGCTGAACGACTGCGACGCGACGGCGCCAACGCCTGCCTCCACCCACAGAGTGTTCACGCCCGCCGCGAACGCCGCTGACTGGATCGCGGCCCCGAGCTCACCCGTCTCCGCGTCGCGCGCGACGATCGAGTAGGTCACGGGGCGAGCCTACACCAGGGTCGCCGCGTCAATCGTGATCGGGCCGTTCGCTCCGCGCAGGACGATCCGCTCGACCGCCGCCGGCCCGGGCCGGATCGAGAACGGCAGGTCGGACTGGCCGAGCCAATCCGCGACGTGAGACGCCTCCCCGCGGAGCTCGACGCGATCGATCTCGATCCGCGCGCCGGCCGCGCCGGGAAGCGGCGTGCCCGCATCCCAGGCGATGAAGAACGGCAGCGCCGGCTCGGCCGCGGCGCGATCGAGGCCCGCCGTGCGCCACCGCAACAGACGGCCGTCCGCCGCCGCCCGCGAGCCCGGCTGGACGTCGAGCCCCAGCCGGCGCCGCCGTCGCGTCCAGATCGTCGCTGCGGACGGCCCACCCCTGCGGCCCCGGCGCCGCCGCGGCCACCCATTGCCCGAAGACGCTCGCCGCGGCCGCGACCGGGTCGACGACCGCGACGAGCTCGAGATAGACATCGCCGAGCGGCACGATCCGGTTGGCGGTGCCCCAGCCGGGGTGGCGGCCACCGGCCGCGACCGGGAGCCCGAGGCGCCCGACGGCGGCCGCTGCCGCATCCAGGTCGGCCGTCGCGATCAGCAGGTGGTCGACGGCGACCCGGCTCATGCCGGCGCGGCCGCCTCGCCTGCGGGCTCGAGGCCGCGCAGGCGCTGCGACGCGATGAAGAGGGCCGCGCCGACCACCATCAGGGCCGCGCACAGGCTGAACCCGAGCTGGTAGCCCTCGTGCTGGATCAGGTAGCCCGTGAGCGGGAAGAGCCACAGCATCTGGATCGAGAAGCAGCCCTCGGCGATCGACATCGAGGTGGCACGGTACTCCGAGCGCGTGTTGTGCTGGAGATAGGTCGAGAGCGTCACGTAGACGAGCTCGGGCGCGCCCGCGATCAGCATCAACAGCACGACCGGCACGGCCAGCCCGGGCACGGCGACGCCGGCCACGAGCCCCACGGCCGCGGCCAGGGTTGCCACCCCGACGGACGCCGTCAGCGACACGCGCTCGCCGATCCGGCCGCCGATCCACGAGAACCCGGCGCCGACGAGCAGCGCGCCGCCCAGCACGACGCCGAGGAGCGCATCCGACGCGCCCCGGTCATGGAAGAGCGGGGCCGCGTAGAACCACCAGCTCGTGACCGCTGCCCAGTAGACGCTCCACGCCAGGGTCAGCGTGGCCAGGCGGGGCGAGCGCCGCAACGCCGAGAGGCCCCGGGCCGCCACGCGGACGCCGTGCGCGGCCTGGCCACGGGCGTCGTCCGGCAGCCGGGTCGCGATCGCGCTCGCCGCGAGCGCGCAGCCGGCAGTCAGCCAGAACGCGAGCGGCTGGGAATACGTCGCGATCAGCCCGCCGGCCATGAACGAGATCGCCCCCGCGAACTGGAACACGGCCCACAGGCCCCCCAGCATCCTCGGGAACTGGGCCTGGGCGTCGTCGTGGGCGAGCGAGTCGAACAGGTACGCCTCGTCGGCGCCCGTCCGCAGGGCGAAGGCGACGCCGTGCACGCCGCCGGCCAGGCAGATCAGCGCGAAGCCGGGGGCGTAGACGTAGCCGAGCTCGGCGACGGCCGTGAAGAACCCGGCGGCGACGAGCAGCCGCCGCCGGCCGAGCGCGTCGGCGAGCGCGCCGGTCGGCACCTGGGCGATCAGCATGCCGACGTGGAGCACGGCCTCGACGATCCCGAACTGGGTCAGCGAGAGCCCGCGCGAGAGCAGGAACACGGCCCAGATCGGGCCGGAGAAGATGATGCCGTTGAAGAGCTGGTACAGGCGAAAGACGGCGAGCGTGCGAGCGTTCATGGGTTCCTCGGAGGATCGGACGACGACGGCCAGAGCGCGAGGGAGGGCGCCGTTTTGGGCGCACCTCTCCCGTCACCGGGGCCGGGTCAGCCCTGAACGCGGGCGATGCAGTGGCGCAGGAGCCTGATGGCCTGGGGCGTCGACTCGACGTTTCGCGTGCGCTGCTGCATGGCGGCGGCCATGGTAGCAGAGCTACTGCTGGAGGGCGGCTTCGAGCACCGCCCGGGCGATCGGGGCGGCTACGTCGCCGCCGACGCCGCCCTTCACCACCAGCACGGCGACGGCCACCTTGGGTGCCCCGACGGGCGCGAAGGCGATGAACCAGGCGTCGGTTGGGATGTCGGGGCCGCCGATCTCGGACGTCCCCGTCTTCCCGGCAACGGTGACGCCGGGGATGGCGGCGCTGCGGCCCGTGCCCTCGGTAACGACCGCCTCCATCATCGTGGTCACCTCGCCCGCGATCTGGCGCGAGCAGGCGTGCGTCGGCGCGTGCGGTTCGCGGTCGGCCAGCGGCCGCCGGATCAGGAACGGCGGCTTGCGCGTGCAGCCCGACCCGATGGTCTGCGCCACGGACGCCATCTGCAGCGGGGTCGCGTCGACGCCGCCCTGGCCGATCCCGGCGACGCCCAGGTCGAGGGGGCTCGTCATGTCCCTGGCCGGCCGGGTGACGCTCTCGGGGACGGGGTAGGCGATCGACGGCGTCTGGTTGAAGCCGAACGCGTTCGCCATGGCCACCAGCTTCGGCCCGCCGACCTCAACCGCCAGTGGCCCGAAGACCGAGTTGCAGCTCACGGCGAACGCGAGCACGAGCGAGCCGCCGCAGTCCTCGTGGTGGAAGTTGTGCAGCTTCCACCCGTTCAGGAGCGCGAACCGGGCGTACTGGTAGACCGTGTCGAGCGTCGTCTTGTGGGCCGTCAGGGCCGCGGCCGACGTGATCGTCTTGAACGACGATCCCGGCGGCTGGAGCACGTCCATCCCCAGGCCGGCGTCGGCCTCGACCGCGCCGGTGCGCGCCGAGAGCACGACGACCCCGCCGTAGCGGCCGCCGAGCGCGTTCGTCGCCGCGACCTGGATCGGCACCCGCAGCGTCGTCGTCACGTCCCGCGGCTTCTCCCCGGCCCTGACCGCGACCACGCGCTTCGCCCCACTCGCCGAGACCGCCTGCAGCAGGAAGCGCGGCGAGCCGGCCAGGATCGGGTCGAGCGAGCGCTCGAGGCCACCCTGGCCGTACGGCTCGGTCGCCGGCCAGCCGGCCCGCTGGCGTGCGGCGACGTCGGCCGGCGCGGGCGCCTTCACGTAGCCGGTGACGAGCCCGAACGCGGGCCCCTGCGGATACGTGCGGGCCGTCGCCGGGCCTTCGGCGAGCACATTGCCGGTGAAGTCGAGGATCTTCCCCCGCGTCTGCGGGACGGCGACGTGGCTGGCGAGGTGCTCGCCGGGCTCCAGGCCGGGGAAGGTCAGCGTCCGCGTCCAGGAGACACGCCTGCCGCGATGGGTGTGCACGACGGGGACGGACATCTGCTCCGAGACGCGTCCGAACATGCGCGTCGCCACGGACATCACCAGCGAGACGACGTCGCCGTGCCGTTGCGCCTCCCCGACCTGGTGCAGGCCGCGCATGGTCGCGACCTTGGCCGCGTCCTTGTAGAAGGCGACGAATCGCGTGTACGGCACGCGCGCGCGGTCGCGCGGCGCGATCAGGGCGTACATGCCGCGGTAGTCGCCCTCGTGCCAGGCGGCGGCGAACTGGGGCACCGGCTCGGCGGGGTCGGACTGCCCGTCGTGCCGGCCGCGCCGGTCAGGACCACGACGCCGACGGCGGCTCCGGCCGCGACGACGGCCGCGAGCACGATCCCCCGCGTGACCCAAACCGCTTCCCCGCACTGACATCTCCCGCATTGTGCACAGATGAGTGGTGCCGCGCCGCCGTGATGTCCTGGGCGGCTGCGAACCGAGCGCGCAGGACGCGGGAGCGTCATTGAACCGATATGGGCGCGACCGAGGACGCCGCGATGCGACGGTTCGCGCACCAACTCGCTACCCCCGCCCCAGCCTGACGTCTAGGCGCGCGCGGTTGTGGCACTACTCGTGCTCGCATGAATCGCGCGAATCCGCACCCGCCCGGCGGTGCGGTCGATGGCCCGGACCGCCACCTCGATCGGATCGCCGAGGCGCAGGCGGCGGCCGCTGCGGCGGCCGACGAGCGCGACGCCCAGCGGATCGAGGTCGACGAACTCTCCGGCCCACGATCGCCCGGGCAGGTAACCCTCGAAGAGCTCCCCGAAGCGGACGAACGCCCCGGAGTCGATCACGCCGACGACCTCACCGGTGAACGGCGCGTCCCAACCGCGGTCGTACAGCTCCCGCTCGAGCAGGAACGCGGCGCACACGTCGTCGGCCGTCCGCTCGAGGGCCTCCGCCTGGCGCTCGGCGGCCGAGTCGTGCGCCGCCGCGGCGGCCACCTCGGACGGGGCCGGCGGCGCGGTCGAGAGCGCGCCCAGCCGGCGCAGGAGCGCGCGGTGCACCAGCAGGTCGGGGTGTCGCCGGATCGGCGAGGTGAAGTGGCAGTAGGCCGGGCTGGCGAGGCCGGCGTGGCCCAGGTTGGCGGGGTCGTAGCGGGCCTTGCGCAGCGCGCGCAGCACCATGGCCGGGAACGCGGCCCGGCCGCGCCCGGAGGAGCGCACGTAGCGCCCGACGGACTGGCTGACGAGCCCCGCGAACCGGGCCGCCTGGTCGGGGGTCGGGCGCGGCGGCTGCGGCGGCGTCGGCACCTGCAGGGCGGCCAGCCGCTCGGCCAGGACGTCCAGGGCGCCCGCCTCGGGCGGCTCGTGCACCCGGTAGGGCACGGCGGCGCCGGCGGCCGCGAGCTCGGCGGCAACGGCCTCGTTGGCGGCCAGCATCAGCTCCTCGACCAGCACGTGGGCCGGGCCGGAGCGGCGGGTGGTGCCGGAGACGACCGCCCCGCCCTCGAGCCGGAATGACCGCTCGGCTGTCTCGACCGCGACGCCGCCACGCTCGAGCCGGGCGGCGGCCCGCGCGCGGGCGATCCGGTCGAGCCGCCCGAGCGCGGCGACGAGCTCGGGCGGGCCCTCCCCGGACGCGAGCATCGCCTCGGCCTCGTCGTACGTGAGACTTCGGTCGCTGCGGATGACGGTGCGATAGGCGCGCAGCGGGCCGGGCCCGATCTCGACCGTGAGGGCGAACCGATCGCGGCCCGGGAGCAGGCTGCAAAGCCCCGACGAGAGCTGCGCCGGCAGCATCGGATCGACCCGCCCGGGCAGGTACACCGACGTCGCCCGCCGGGCGGCCTCACGGTCGATCGCCCCGCCCTCGGGCACGAACGCGGCCACGTCGGCGATGTGCACGAGCACGCGCTCACCGTCGGCCGAGAGGGCGTCGTCGTGATCACCGGCGTCGGCAGGATCGATCGTGAACGTGGGCACGTCGCGCAGATCGACGCGGCCGTCGGCGGCGCCCGGGTCGGCGGCAAGCCGGGCCGCCTCGGCCTCGACGTCCGCGGGCCACGCGGCGGCCACCCCGGCCTCGACGGCCAGCCCGTGCACAACGGCGGAGGCGTCGGTGACGAGGCCGAGGTGCTCGACGACGATGCCGCGACCGGGGCCGGTCACCTCGACCGCGACGAGGTCGCCCGCGCCGGCGTCGATCGAGCCGACCCGGCCCAGCGTCAGCGGCGGGCCCGGCTCGAAGAACGGCTCTCCCACGACCGCCCGCGCCCGCATCGACACCTCGCAGACGACCGGCGGCCGCGCCGGCGCCGCGCTCAACGCCGGCTCAGAGCCCGCAGTGCGGCCGCAAGCACGCGGTCGGTCGGACCCGGCCGGGGCATGATGTAGATGTCGGGACCGACGCCGCGCCCCTCCACCACGGCCCCGCCCGGGAGGCGGAACCCGGCCACGGTCAGCTTCAGCGCCCCGCCGCCCGCCAGCGGCTCGACCGCCTGCACCGTGCCCTTGCCGTAGCTGCGCCGGCCGACCAGGATCGCGCCGGCATCGGCCCGCAGCGCCCCGGCGACCACCTCGGCGGCGCTGGCCGTGCCGCCGTTGATCAGGACCGCGATCCGCATCGGGCCGACATCGGTGCCGTCGGCGACGAAGTCACGCGCCGGCTCGTGACGGCCCTGCGTGCTGACGACGACGCCCTTCTTCGCGAAGACCCGCACCACCGCGACCGCCTGCGACAGCAGCCCACCAGGGTTGCCGCGCAAGTCGAGGATGACCGCCTCGTGCCTGCGGCTCGCGCGGCCGGCGATCTCGCGCACCTTGGCCGCGGCCGTTGCCGGGAAGCTCAGCAGCCGGATCACGCACACCTTCATCTTGCCCGCATGGATCACCCGGCTGGCGATATAGGGCAGCGTGATCGGGCGGCGCACGAGGGTGAGCGACATCGGCTCCGTGCGACCGGTGCGCATGATCTGGAGGTGCATCGCCGACCCGACGCGGCCGCCGATCAGGTCGAGTGCGCGCCGGTACGAGAGGCTCGCGAGCGACGTCCCGTCGATCGTCGTGATCACGTCGCCGGGGCGGATGCCCGCCGCCCGGCCCGGAAGCCCCGGGATCGAGGCCGTCACCAGCAGACCGCGGTGCGCGCGCAGGAGCGCCAGCCCGACGCCGGGGTACGTGCCCGCCTCGGCCGCCTTGAGCTGCGTGTAGGCCGCCGGGGGCAGGTAACGCGTGTACGGGTCGCCGAGCGTCCGCAGCATCGCCTCGACGTCGTGGGCGTGGTACGCGCGGCGTGGCAGCGCCCGGTAGTAGTACGCCTCGAGGTCGTCCAGCACCTGCGACCGCAGGGACGACGGCCGGGGCGGCGGCTTCGGCTCCGTCAGCGTCTGTGACTGGAGCTCGAACCCGACCGCGAACGACGCAATCAGCGCGACGGCGGCTACGGCCAGCACGAGTAGTCGGTGCCCCTTCACCGACTGACGATTGTATCCGTTGTGGCGGGCGCCGTGAGACTCAGACGCGCAGGAACCGGCGAAGTGTGATCCCCGACCCGAACGCGCCCAGGAGCAGCCCGAAGGCGGCCAGCATCGCGATCAGGAGCGGAACGCCCACCAGCCGGGCCGGGTCGGTCAGCCCGCGGTCGTAGCCGTTCAGGGCGACATAGACGATCGCGAGCAGGCCCAGCGCCCCGACGGCGCCGAGGAGCCCGGTCAGCATCCCCTCGAGCATGAACGGCAGGCGGACGAAGGCGTTCGTCGCTCCCACGAGCTTCATCACCTCGATCTCACGCCGGCGCGAGAAGATCGAGAGCCGGATCGTGTTCTGGATCAGCACGACGGCCGCGATCCCCAGCAGGATCATCAACCCGAACACGAAGTAGAGGATGTATTTCAGCGTGTTCAGGACGCGGTCGGTGATCTTCTTGCCGTAGGTCACGCAGGGCGGGCTCCCGCAGTTGTGGATCGCCGAGATCTTCTGTGCCGCGGCCGCCGTCGTGGACGCCTTGTTGGCATCGGTGAGCTTCACGTAGAAGGCCGGCGGGAGCGGGTTCTGCGGCAGCGACTTGATGGCGTCGCGGGCTGACTTCGACATCATCGTCAGCGCCTTGTCCGGCGACACGTACTCGTAGGCCTTCAGGTACGGCAGAGCCTTCACCTGGTTCGCCACGTCGCCGCGCTGGGCCGCGTTCGTCGCGTACGACTCGGGCAGGTAGAGCTTGACCGTGACCTCGTTGCGGACGCCGACGGCGTAGTGGTAGACCCACCACGCCGTGGTCACGAAGATCCCGAGCAGGAACGTGACGATCAGCACCGTCACCGTCGCCGCCATCGTCGTCGCGGCGTTCGAGCGGATCGACGCCAGCGCCTCCCAGAAGAAGAAGCGCCACCTCAACCCTCGTAGCCTCCGCGACGATCGTCGCGGACGACGCGCCCGTCCTCGAGCTGAATCACCCGCCGGCGCATCTTGTCGACCATCTCGCGGTCGTGGGTCGCCATCACGACGGTGGTGCCGGCCCGGTTGATGCGGTAGAGCAGCTGCATGATCCCGACGGACGTGTCCGGGTCGAGGTTGCCCGTGGGCTCGTCGGCGATCAGGAGCGGCGGGTGGTTCACGAACGCGCGCGCCACCGAGACGCGCTGCTGTTCGCCGCCGGAGAGCTCGTGCGGGAAGCGGTCGCCCTTGTCGGCCAGACCGACCAGGCCGATGATATCCGGCACCTTCTTGCGGATCTCGGCCCGCGACTTGCCCTGCACCTGCAGCGCGTAGGCGACGTTCTGGTAGACGCTGCGGTTCGGCAGGAGCTTGAAGTCCTGGAACACGCAGCCGATGTTGCGGCGCAGGATCGGCACCCGGGAGCGCTTCAGCTTGGGCAGGGAGCGCCCGCCGACGATCAGGTTGCCCGCGGAGACGTCGAGCTCCTTCAGGAGCAGCTTGATGAACGTCGACTTACCCGACCCGGACGGGCCGACCAGGAACACGAACTCGCCCTTGTCGATCTGCAGGGAAACGTCGTCCAGGCCGACGACACCGCCCTGGTAGGACTTGGTCACGCCGTCGAAGATGATCATCGCCTGGGCGGCCGCCCGAGGGGCGTCCGGCGGCGGTGGCGCAACTGCCGATCTGACCGGGACGCCGCTTGGCTCGAACGCCGGCGGCGGCACGTCGGAGACGGCCTGGTGAACTCGGATCTCGTTGTTCATGGGCGGCTTCGGATCGCCGCTGCGGGCGATGAGTGCGTCACCAGGGTACCGGTGCGGCCGGACAGGTGCAAACGACAGGTCGCGCGTTTCCAGCGTTTGCCAACTCCGTCCACGCGTCCTGCCCGCACCAAAACGGATCAGCCTCCTTTCGGTGCGACTGCGGCGCGGCGCAGCAGCTCGGCCCGGATCAGCTCGTCGAGGTCACCGTCGAGCACCCCCTGGGCGTTTCCGATCTTGAGGTTCGTGCGGTGGTCGTTCACCATCGTGTACGGGTGCAGGACATAGGAGCGGATCTGGCTCCCGAACGAGATGTCCAGGGCCTCGCCGCGCTCCTTGGCGAGCGCCGCCTGGCGCTCCTCGTGCTCGCGCTCCAGCAGGCGCGACTTCAGGATCCGCATCGCCTGGGCCTTGTTCTGGAGCTGCGAGCGCTCGTTCTGGCACTGCACGACGATCCCGGTGGGAAGGTGGGTGATACGCACCGCCGAGTCGGTCTTGTTCACGTGCTGGCCGCCGGCGCCCTGCGAGCGGTACGTGTCGATGCGCAGGTCGGCCTCGTCGATCTCGACGTCCACGTCGTCGTCGACGAGCGGCGACACCTCCACCTGGGCGAAGCTCGTGTGGCGGCGGTGGGCCGAGTCGAACGGCGAGAGCCGCACGAGCCGGTGGACACCCTTCTCGGCCTGCATGATCCCGTAGGCGTTGTCGCCGGTCAGGGTGAACGTGGCGCTCTTCAGGCCCGCCTCCTCCCCCGGCGTCGCCTCGACCAGCTCGGTCTTGAACCCGCGCGCCTCCGCCCAGCGCAGGTACATGCGCAGGAGCATCTCGGCCCAGTCCTGGCTGTCGGTGCCGCCCGCCCCCGCGTGCACGCCGACGACGGCCGGCCCGGTGTCGTACTCGCCCGTGAAGAGGGCCTCCTCCTGGAGCCGGCCCAGGTCGCGCGCGAGCGAGTCGAGTGAGCGCTCGAGCTCGGCCTTCCACTCGGGATCCTCGGCCGCCATCTCGAGCATTCCGTCCAGCTCGCCCGTCTCGGCCTGCAGGCGCTCGAACATGTCCAGATTGCGCTGCGTTCTCGCCAGCTCAGACGACGTCCGTGCTGCCCGGCGCTGGTCGTCCCAGAACCCCGGCTGCACGGTCTCGCCCTCGAGCTCGGCCCTGCGCGCGCTCAGTGCATCCGGGTCAAAGGTAATCACGAACCCAGTGCAGCTGGGCTCTGATCTCCTCGACCGCCGCGCGCAGCTCGTCCAGCGAGCGGGGCTCCAGTGCGGCGCCGCTATGCGCCATGACACTTCTTGAACTTCTTGCCCGAGCCGCACCAGCAGGGGTCGTTGCGGCCGACGTCGCGCTCGGGGTCGACGTGGCGCTGCTCGACGACCGGGAAGGCCTCGCCCTCCTCCACCTCGCCGTTCTGGGCGGCGCCGGCGGCGGCCAGCGCCTCGAGCGTCGCGGCGGCGTCGTGCTCGTAGGAGTACTCCTGGGTGCTCTGCGGCGTATGGTCGTACTGGGCCTCGTCCTCGACGGCGACCTCGACGTGCATCAGCGCCCGCACGGTCTCCTGCTTCACCAGGAAGTCCATCTCGTTGAACATGACCGCGCCCTCGGCCCGGTACTCGACCAGCGGGTCCTTCTGGGCGTAGCCGCGCAGGCCGATGCCCTGGCGCATGTAGTCCATGTTGTCCAGGTGCTCGCGCCAGCGCACGTCGAGCACCTGCAGGACGACCCAGCGCTCGAGGTTGCGGGTCAGCTCCTCGCCCCACTCCTGCTCCCGCGCCTCGTAGGACGAGATCGCGTCGTCGAAGATGCGGTCGAGCAGCTCCTCGCGGGTGATGTGCTCGCGATCGATCGTCTCGAGGCCGATCCGGATCGGGTAGATCGACTGGAGCGAGACCCACATGCTCTCCCAGTCCCAGTCCTCGGCGAAGCCGCCGCCGCCGGTGTGGGCGTCGACCGCCGCCTCGACGACGTCCTCGAACCAGCCCGCGACCATCTCGTGCAGGTCCTCGCCCTCGAGGATCTCCCGCCGGGTCGCGTACACCTGCTCGCGCTGCTCGTTTAGGACGTCGTCGTACTTGACGACGTTCTTGCGGTTGACGAAGTGGAACTCCTCGACCTTCTTCTGGGCGCCCTCGATGCGGCTCGTCAGCATCTTGGCCTCGATCGGCTCGCCGTCCGGCGGGCCGAACCGCGAGTCGAGGATCTTGTAGATGCGCTCGCCCGCGAAGAGCCTGATGACCTCGTCCTGCGCCGAGAGATAGAACCGCGACTCGCCCGGGTCGCCCTGGCGGCCGGAGCGGCCGCGCAGCTGGTTGTCGATCCGGCGCGACTCGTGCCGCTCTGTCCCGAGCACGTAGAGGCCGCCCAGTTCGGCGACGCCCTCGCCGAGCTTGATGTCGACCCCGCGGCCTGCCATGTTGGTCGCGATGGTGACCGCGCCCGGGAGGCCGGCGTTCTCGATGATGAGCGCCTCGCGCTCGTGGTTCTTCGCGTTCAGCACCTCGTGCGGGACCCCTCGCCGGCCCAGGAGCGTCGAGAGGTGCTCCGACACCTCGACCGAGATCGTGCCCACCAGCACCGGCTGGCCGGTGGCGTGGCGCTCGACGATGTCGTCCACCACCGCGGCGAACTTCTCGTCCTTCGTCCGGTAGATCTGGTCGTTCTGGTCGGCGCGGACCATGGGCCTGTGGGTCGGGATCGGCACGACCTCGAGCTTGTAGATGTCGTGGAACTCGTTCGCCTCGGTGAGCGCCGTGCCGGTCATGCCAGAGAGCTTCTCGTACATGCGGAAGTAGTTCTGGATCGTGACCGTGGCGACGGTCACGTTCTCCTCCTGGATCTTCACGTTCTCCTTGGCCTCGACGGCCTGGTGCAGCCCCTCCGACCAGCGCCGGCCCTCCATGATGCGGCCGGTGAACTCGTCGACGATCTTCACCTCGTCGTCGACGACGACGTACTCGTCGTCGCGCTTGTAGAGCTCCTTCGCCTTGATCGCCTGGATCAGGTGATTCACCAGCTGGCCGTTCTCCGGCGCGTACAGGTTCTCGACCTTGAGCGCCTGCTCGACCTTGGTGACGCCCTCTTCGGTCGGTGCGGCCTGGTGGAATTTCTCGTCGACCTCGTAGTCGTCGCCGGGCTGGAGGTCGCGGACGACGCGGGCGAACGCGTAGTAGGTCTCGGCCGCCTGCTCGGGCTGGCCGGAGATGATGAGCGGCGTGCGGGCCTCGTCGATCAGGATCGAGTCGACCTCGTCCACGATCGCGAACCAGTGCCCCCGCTGCACCGTCTGGGACAGCTCGGCGGCCATGTTGTCGCGCAGGTAGTCGAACCCGAACTCGGAGTTCGTCCCGTAGGTGATGTCGCAGGCGTAGGCGGCCCGGCGGTTGTTCTGCTCCCAGTCGTCGGGCATGTTCGACTGGATCACGCCCACGCTCACGCCGAGCGCCTCGTACACCGGCCGCATCCACTCGGCGTCGCGCTTGGCCAGGTAGTCGTTCACCGTGACGAGGTTCACGTTCACACCGCTGATCGCGTTCAGGTAGAGCGGCAGCGTGGCCACGAGCGTCTTGCCCTCACCGGTCTTCATCTCGGCGATGCGGCCCTCGTGCAGCACCATGCCGCCGATCAGCTGGACGTCGAAGTGGCGCAAGCCGAGCGTCCGCTTGGACGCCTCGCGGACGCAGGCGAACGCCTCCGGCAGGAGCTCGTCGAGCTCCTCGCCGGCTTCGAACCGGCTGCGGAACTCCTCGGTCTTCGCGCGCAGCGCGTCGTCGGAGAGCGCCTCGATCTCGGGCTCGAGCGCGTTGATCTCGCGCACGCGCTCCTGCATGCGCTTGAGTGTCCGGCCCTCGCCGGCGCGGAGGATCTTCTGGAAAACGCTCATCCAGAGGGATGGTACCGAACGTGCACGCGTACCTGGCGGCGCAGCGGCGGCCCTCGTCCGGGCCTACGTCAGGGTAGCGAGGCCGCGGCCTCGACGCCGGCCGGCGTCAGCCGCACCTCCCGCCCGAAGAGCTCGCTGTCGGGCGTCCCGGCGCCCGGGCCGGGACGGCCGTCGGCGTACTCCGCCAGGCCAAGATGCACGAGATGGTCGACGTTCTCGGCGATCTGCTCCTTGAGCGCGTCGGGCTCGTGGCCCTTGGCGGTGACGACGTCCGCCAGGTCGTCGATCGAGGCGGCGTCGCCCGTGTGCAGGCCGCGCAGGATGTCGTCCTGCCACGGAAAGCGGTTGATGCTGCTCATGATGCGGCTCCTTTCCCGGCCGATCCCCGCCGGCCCGAGCGGGGATCCTCCCCGGCCGATCGAGGCCTGTCGTCATCCCGGCCGCATGAACGGCAAACCCCGAAGCCGGGAGCACTTCATCCCATCCGGGGGACGGCCGCCGGAACCGCCCGTGGCATTGATCTGACCGACGCCCGGAGCCGGACGGAAGGATCGTTCGCAAGATGCGTGAACCGAGGAACGCGAGGGGTGCGCCGGCGGCGGCTGAGCGGCCGAGCGAGCCGCAGGCCGGCTGAGCGGGCTCATGCGCCCCGTCGACGCCCGGCTCCTCGGTCGCGCGCGCGCCGCGCGCACCCTCCTGGCCGTCGATGTCGCCCTCGGCGTCGGCACGGCGCTCCTCGTCCTCTCCGGGGCGACGCTCATCGCCCACGCCGTCGCCCGCGCGTTCGCCGGCGCGCCGCTGCGAGCGATCGCCCCCGACCTGGAGCTGCTGGTGCTCGTGTTTGCGGCCCGGGGCGCGCTCGCATGGGGCTTCGAGGTCGCCGGCTGCCGCGCGGCGGCCGTCGTGCTCTCCGACCTGCGGCTGGCACTCGTCGAACGCCGGCTCCGCAGCCATCCGGCCGCGCTCGACGGCGCCGAGGGGGCCGAGATCGCCACCGCTGCCGTGCAGGGCGTCGACGGCCTGGCCGCGTATTTCGGCCGCTACCTGCCCCAGCTGGCGCTGGCCTGCATCGTTCCGCCCGCCGTCCTCATCTGGGTGGCGGTCATCGATCTCGAGTCGGCGCTCCTGCTGCTGGCGACGGTGCCGCTCGTGCCGGTGTTCATGTGGCTGATCGGCCGCTACGCCCAGCAGCGCAGCCGTGCCCGGTGGATGGAGCTGCGCCGGCTCTCGACGCACTTCCTGGACGTCATGCGCGGCCTGCCGACCCTGCGGGCGTTCAACCGCGGCCGCGCCCAGACGGCGTCGATCGCGGACGTCAGCGACCGCTACCGGCGGGCGACGATGGCGACGCTGCGGGTGGGCTTCCTGTCGGGGTCGGTGCTCGAGCTGGCGGCGACGCTCGGGGTCGCGCTGGTCGCGGTGAGCGTGGGCGTGCGCCTCGTCGACGGCGGCCTCGGCCTGGAGGCGGGGCTGACCGTGCTTGTCGTCGCGCCCGAGCTGTACCTCCCGCTGCGCCAGCTCGGCTCGCAGTTCCACGCGAGCGCCGACGGCATGGCCGCGGCGGAGCGGATCCTGACGCTGCTGGACGCGCCGGCCGGCGTCGCTCCCGGGGGCGACCGGGTCGCGCCGTCGCCTGCGACCGCGGTCGTGCGCCTGGCCAGGGTGTCGTTCTCGTACCCGGCCCGGCCCGGCGAAGTGCTCGACGAGCTCGACCTCGAGCTGCGGCCCGGCGAGACGGTTGCGCTGGTGG
This sequence comes from uncultured Actinomycetes bacterium, assembly GCA_963746115.1. Taxonomy (GTDB): domain Bacteria; phylum Actinomycetota; class Thermoleophilia; order Gaiellales; family JAICJC01; genus JAICJC01. Next base: position 818,071 of record CAVVAA010000001.1, read on the forward strand.
GGCCGAGCGGTGCGGGCAAGAGCACCGTCGCGAGCCTGATCCTGCGCCTCGCCGAGCCGACCTCGGGGAGCGTGACGGTGGGCGGCGTCGACCTGGCCGCCTGCGTGCCGGCCGCGTGGCGCGCGTCGACCGCGTGGGTGCCACAGCGGCCGACGATGTTCCGGGCGACGGTCGCCGACAACATCCGGCTCGGCGCCCCCGAGGCGACCGACGAGGACGTCCGCGTTGCTGCCGTCCGGGCCGGTGCCGACGCGTTCGTGCGGGCGCTTCCGGACGGATACGAGACGCTGGTCGGGGATGGCGGGCGGCCGCTCTCCGCCGGCGAGCGGCGGCGCATCGCGCTCGCCCGGGCGTTCGTGCGGGATGCGCCGCTCGTAATCCTCGACGAGCCGACCGCGGATCTCGACGAGGAGAGCGCCGCGATCGTCGCCGGCGCGGTCGAGCGGCTGCGGCGGGGGCGGACGGTGCTCGTGATCGCCCATCACGCGGGCGTGGTCGGGCGCGCCGATCGCGTCGTCGTCCTCGAGCGGGGGCAGGCCACCGAGCTGCCGCAGAGCGAGGTCGCATGACCCTCACCATCCGCCGGCTCATGCGGTTCGCGGGCGCTCCCCCGCTCCTCGTCGCCTGGACCGTGGTACTCGGTGCCGTGACGATCCTGCTCGGGGTCGGCCTCATGGCGACCGCCGGGTATCTGATCTCGCGCGCGGCCGAGCAGCCGCCCATCCTGTCGCTGACTGTCGCGATCGTCGGCGTGCGCGCGTTCGGGCTGGCCCGGCCGATCGCGCGCTATCTCGAGCGGCTCGCGTCGCACGACCTCGCGTTCCGGGCCCTCGGCCGGACGCGCGTGCGCGCCTACGAGCGGATCGAGCCGCTGGCGCCCGCCGGGCTCGAGGGGTATCGCGACGGCGACCTGCTCGCGCGCATGGTCGCCGACGTCGACGCCCTCCAGGGCCTCTACCTGCGCGGCCTGGGGCCGCCGCTCGTCGCGCTCGCCGCCGGCGCGGTCTCGGTCGCGGCCGCCGCGCTCGTGCTGCCCGAGGCGGGCCTGGTGCTCGCGTGCGGCCTGCTCACGGGCGCGACCGTCGTGCCGCTAACGGCCGCGGAGCTCGGTCGCCGGAGCGGTCGCGGACAGGCGGCGGCGCGCGCCGACCTCACCGCCGACCTCGTCGAGCTCATGCGCGGCGCCCCCGAGCTGGTGGCGAACGGGCGCGAGCAGGACCGGTTCGCCGGCATCCGCGGGCGCGACCGGCTGCTCGTCCGGCTCGCCCGCCGGGCCGCGCTCGCCGACGGCCTCGGCGAGGGCCTGCGCCTCCTGGTGATGGGCGCGACGGTGGCCGGAGTCATCGCGCTCGCGGCCACGGCCCATGGTGCCGGCCGGCTCGACCGGGTGTCGATCGGCATGCTGGCGCTGCTCGCGCTGGCGTCGTTCGAGGCCGTCCAGCCGCTCCCGAACGCGGCCCGCGAGCTGTCCGCGACCCTCGCCGCCGGCCGGCGCCTGCTCGACCTGACCGGCCGCGCGCCGGCGGTGGTCGATCCCGACGACCCCGCGCCGCCCCCCAACGGGCGGTTCGAGGTCGCCCTCGAAGGCGTCTCGGCTCGCTACGCGCCCGGCGAGCGGCTGGTGCTCGCCGACGCGAACCTCACGTTGGCGCCGGGACGGCGGGTCGCCCTGGTCGGCCCGAGCGGGGCCGGCAAGACCACCGTCGCGAGCTTGCTCATCCGCTTCCTGGATCCGGAACAGGGGCGGGTGACGCTGGCGGGGCGCGACCTGCGCGAGTACCGCCAGGAGGACGTCCGCCGGCTGATCACGGTCGCAGGCCAGGATGCGCACCTGTTCTCGACCAGCATCCTCGAGAACGTCAGGCTCGCCCGCCCGAGCGCCGAGGAGGGGGAGATCGAGACGGCGCTGCGCCTGGCCGGCGCGTGGGACTGGGTGCGATCGCTGCCGGAGGGCTGGGACACGCCAGTCGGTGAGGAGGGACGCGAGCTCTCGGGCGGTCAGCGGCGGCGGATCGCCGTCGCCCGCGCCCTGCTGACACACGCTCCAGTGCTTGTCCTCGACGAGCCGACCGCCCACCTCGACGAGCCGACCGCGACCGCGCTGATGCATGACGTCCTCGCAGCCGCGGGAGACCGCTCCGTGCTCCTCATCACCCACCGCACGGAGGGGCTCGAGCGGCATGGACGAAATGGTGGAGCTCGACGCCGGGACGATCAGCCCAGCGGATCGCGGTTCGCCTGGCGGCGGTCGAACAGCCAGCCGACCGCCAGCAGGATCACCGCGAACGCGATGAACCCTCCGAACAGGCCCCACGCATAGACGGCCCGGAAGAAGATGAACATCACGATCGCCCCGACCACGCCGGCGGCGATGCAGATTCCCGCCAGCTTCGCCCAGAAGGCGAATCCCAGGCCGCCGTCGTCGTCGTCGGTCGAGGTGGAGAGGGGTGGCGGTGACGGTTCCGAGCTCATGGAGGTCACGCTACGGGCGGCAGGCCGTCCGCGCGTCACCCGAACCGGATGAGCCGCGCGGCCGCCCCGCCGGGGATCGTCCACATGGGATGACGGGCCGCCCCCGGGGGGGTGGCTAGCGTGAACACGGGGGGAAACCATGTCAGAAGCTTCCGATCACGGTAACCGTCAGCGCCGCCGCGTGCTCATTCTCGGGGGCGGCTTCGCCGGAATCGGCGCGGCCCGCAAGCTGAAGGACGCCGACGTCGACGTCGTGCTGGTCGACCAGCACGACTACCACACGTTCCAGCCGCTGCTCTACCAGGTCGCCACCGACCTGCTCGAGACGCCGCGGTCGGGCACCCGCTGCGCGACCTGTTCCACGACCAGCCGAACGCCGCGGTGCACCAGGCGACGGTGACGGGCATCGACCCCGAGGCGCGCGAGGTGCGGTTCGACGAGATGGCGCCGATCCGCTACGACCACCTCGTCCTGGCGCTCGGCGCGCAGGTCAACTTCTTCGGCGTCGAGGGCGCCGCCGAGCACGCGTTCCCGCTCTACACGCTGGCCGACGCGGTGCGGCTCAAGGAGCACATCCTCGCACGCTGGGAGGCCGCCGACCGCGACCCGGCGCTGGTCGACGACGGCGCGCTCAACGTCGTCGTCGTCGGCGGCGGCCCGACCGGCGTCGAGAGCGTCGGCGCGCTGGCCGAGCTCTACCGCAGCGACTTCGCCAAGGACTATCCCGGCATGCCGCAGGACGCCGCGCACCTGACGCTGGTCGAGGCCGGGCCGGAGCTCTTCTCGATGTTCAAGCCGGACATCCGCGCGTACACGCGAGAAGGCGCTCGCCAAGCGCGGCGTCGAGGTGATGCTCGGCGAGATCGTCGCGTCGGTCGACGCCGACGCGGGTGACGCTGCAAGTCGGGCACGTCGATCCCCGCGCACACGCTGGTGTGGGGCGCCGGGCTGCAGGCGAACCCGCTCGCCACAGCGCTCGGCGTCGAGCTTCAGCGGGGCGACCGCGTCGCCGGTCGAGCCCGACCTGCGCGTCCCCGGCCATCCCGAGATCTTCGCGGTCGGCGACATCGCCTGGATCACGGACGCCGAAGACCGACGAGGTGCTGCCCCAGCTCGGCTCGGTCGCGCTGCAGTCCGGCGAGCACGCCGGCGAGAACATCGCCGGCTGCTCGACGGCGGCAAGGACACCAAGCCGTTCCGCTACCACGACAAGGGCACGATGGCCACGATCGGCCGCGGCTCGGCCGTGATCCAGATGCACCGCGGGCGCACGATCAAGGGCAAGTCCGCATCCCTCGCGTGGGGCGCCGTGCACCTCGCGCTGCTGTCGACCGGCGAGGACCGGGCCAAGGCGATGATCGACTGGACATGGGCCGGGCTTCACGCACGAGCGTCCGGCCGGATCACGGTGGAACGTCGCGAAGGCGACCAGGATGCCGCCCCCGACCGGCCACTGGTGCCGCGGTGAGCGGCGACTTGACAACGAGACGCGATTCGACATGAGGAGCATGCGATGAGCACCACGGCCACACGGCGCGAGCCGGCCAAGAGCAGCGCGACGGGACCGCAGCCCGCCGACGTCTTCGTCGTCTTCGGGATCACCGGCGACCTGGCGAAGGTGATGACCTTCCGGTCGCTCTACCGGCTGGAGCAGCGCGGGCTGCTCGACTGCCCGATCGTCGGCGTCGCCGTCAACGACTGGACGGTCGAGCACCTCCGCGAGCACGCGCGCGAGTGCGATCGAGGGCACCGGCGAGCAGGTCGACCCGAAGGTGTTCGACCGCTTCGCCGAGCGGCTCTCGTACGTCCAGGGCGACTTCGACGACGCGTCGACCTACGACCGGGTCGGCGACGCCATCAAGGGCGCCGAGCACCCGGTCTTCTACCTGGAGATCCCGCCGTTCCTGTTCGGCACGGTCGTCGAGGGGCTGTCCGACGGCCGGCCTCACGAAGACGGCCCGGGTCGTGGTCGAGAAGCCGTTCGGCCACGACCTCGAGTCGGCCCGGGCGCTCGCCGCCGAGCTGCACCAGTACGTCGACGAGTCCCAGCTCTACCGGATCGACCACTTCCTCGGCAAGATGGGGCTCGAGGAGCTGCTGTACCTGCGCTTCGCGAACACGATGCTCGAGCCGGTCTGGAACCGCAACTACGTCGAGTGCGTCGCAGATCACGATGGCCGAGAGCTTCGGCGTCGAGGACCGCGGCCACTTCTACGACCCGGTCGGCGCGCTCCGCGACGTCGTCGTCAACCACCTGATGCAGGTGGTCGCGGCGCGCGCGATGGAGGCGCCCGCCGGCGGTGATCCGGCCACGCTCAAGGACGCCAAGCTGGCCCTGTTCCGCTCCATCGCGGCGGCCGATCCCGGCCCACTACGTGCGCGGCCAGTACGACGGCTACCTCGACATCGACGGCGTCGCCGCCGGCTCGACCACCGAGACGTATGCCGCGCTGCGGCTGGACATCGACAACTGGCGCTGGTCGGGCGTGCCGTTCTTCATCCGCACCGGCAAGCACCTGCCGCGTCACGCAGACCGAGCTGCGGCTCGTCTTCAAGCACCCGCCGCGGCTCGGGTTCCAGGACGTGATGGCGACCGCGACCCGGAGCCGAACCAGCTCGTGGTCAAGCTCGACCCCATCGACGGGCGTCACGCTGATCGTCGACGCCCACCGCGCGGATGCCGCGGGGCCGGAGGCGATCGACCTCGACGATGGAGTTCGCCGCGGAGGGAGGCGAGGGCGCCGACGCCGTACGAGGTGCTGCTGCACGCCGCGATGGTCGGCGACAGCACCCGGTTCACCCGCCAGGACGGCGTCGAGGAGACGTGGCGGATCATGCAGCCGCTGCTGGACGCGCCGCCGCCGGTGCACCCGTACGCGCCGGGCATCGTGGGGCCCGGCCGAGGCCGACGAGCTCGTCGCCGGCCACGGCCGCTGGCACGACCCGTGGATGGCCGCATGAGCGCGACCAGCACATCCGCCGAGAACCCAAGGCCGCCGGAAGGCAAGGCCGCCGAGCGCCCAGCCGCAGAGCGCGGCCGCGCCGTCGCCGTTCCCGCCCGATCGCCGAGTACGCGTTCCTGTCCAACTGCCACACGGGCGCGCTGGTCGCGCCCGACGGCGCGATCGACTGGCTGTGCGTGCCCGCCTTCGACTCGCCCAGCGTGTTCGGCAGCCTGCTCGACCGCCAGGCCGGCTTCTTCCGGTTCGCGCCGTTCGGCATCAACCATCCGACGGAGCGGATCTACGAGCCGGGGACGAACGTCCTCGTGACGACCTGGAAGACGCCGACCGGCTGGGTGGTCGTGCGCGACGCCCTGACGATGGGCCCGCGGGACCACGAGGACGAGATCACGCCGCACACGCGGCCGCCGGCCGACGACGACGCCGACCACATGCTCGTGCGCACGGTCGAGTGCCTCGAGGGCAGCGTCGAGGTCGAGCTGGTCTGCGAGCCGGTCTTCGACTACGGCCGCGAGCCGGCGCGAGTGGACGCTGGTCGACGGCGGCCGGCACGCCGCCGACGCCACCGGCGCCGGCCAGACGATCCGGCTTGCTCCGACCTCGCGCTCGGCGTCGAGGGCAACCGCGTGCGCGCCCGCCACGTCCTTGCCGCGGGCGACCGGGCGTACTGCGCGCTGTCCTGGGCCGAGGGGCTGGCGGCGCCGGCCGACGTCGAGGAGGCCGACGCGCGGATCGCGGCCACCGTCCGCTTCTGGCGCACCTGGCTCGGCCGCGCGCGCATCCCCGACCACCGCTGGCGCGACCCGATCCAGCGGTCGGCGCTGGCGATCAAGGGCCTGACCTACATGCCCACCGGCGCGACGGTGGCCGCGCTGACGACGTCGCTGCCGGAGACGCCGGGCGGCGAGCGCAACTGGGACTACCGCTACACCTGGATGCGCGACACGACGTTCACGCTGCAGGCGCTGCACTGGCTGAACCTCGACTGGGAGGCCGACGAGTTCATGCAGTTCGTCGCCGACCTCGAGCCGACCGAGGACGGCTCGCTGCAGATCATGTACGGCATCGACGGCCGCCGCGACCTGACGGAGTCGACGCGCGACGACCTGTCCGGCTACGCCGGCGCGCGGCCGGTGCGGATCGGCAACGGCGCCTTCGACCAGCGCCAGAACGACGTGTTCGGCGCGGTGCTCGACTCGATCCTGCTGCACACCCGCCGGAGCGAGCGGCTGCCGCGGCGGCTGTGGCCGATCGTCCAGTCCCAGGCCGAGTGCGCGACGAAGGTCTGGCGGAAGCCCGACCAGGGCATCTGGGAGGCCCGCGGCAAGCCCCAGCACTACGTCTCGTCCAAGCTGATGTGCTGGGTCGCGCTCGACCGCGCCGCCAAGCTGGCGGAGATCCGCGGCGAATCCGGAGCTCGCAGCCGAGCTGGGCAGCACCGCCGAGGAGATCCACGCCGACATCCTCGAGCACGGCCTGAACGACAAGCGGCGTGCTGCGCCAGCACTACGACACCGACGCGCTCGACGCGTCGACGCTGCTGGCGGCGATCTTCGGCTTCCTGCCGCCGCGGACGACGAGCGGCTGCAGGCCAGCGTGATGGCGATCGCCGAACGACCTGACCGAGGACGGCTTCGTCCTGCGCTACCGCACCGACGAGACCGACGACGGCCTGTCGCGGCAAGGAGGGGACGTTCCTGATCTGCTCGTTCTGGCTGGTCTCGGCGCTCGCGATCGTCGGCGAGCTGCAGCAGGCGCGCGACCTGATGGAGCGGCTGCTGCGGGTCGCCTCGCCGCTCGGGCTCTACGCCGAGGAGTTCGACGCCGACACCGGCCGGCACCTGGGCAACTTCCCGCAGGCGTTCTCGCACCTCGCGCTGATCGAGGCCGCGGCGCGGATCATCGTCCCGGAGATGCTGGAGGGCTGACTGATGGAGTCGCTACGACGTCATCATCGTCGGCACCGGCGCCGGCGGCGGCACGCTCGCCCGCCACCTGGCGCCGTCGGGCAAGCGGATCCTGCTGCTCGAGCGCGGCGACTGGCTGCCGCGCGAGCCGCAGAACTGGCTGGCCGCAGGACGTGTTCGTCGACAACCGCTACGTCTCGCCGGACACCTGGTACGACGGCGACGGGCAAGCCGTTCCAGCCGCAGATCCACTACTTCGTCGGCGGCGCGACCAAGCTCTACGGCGCGGCGCTCTACCGGCTGCGCGCCGAGGACTTCGGCGAGCTGCACCACCACGACGGCGTCTCGCCGGCGTGGCCGATCTCCTACGACGAGCTGGAGCCGTACTACACGCAGGCCGAGCAGCTGTACGAGGTGCACGGCGCCCGCGGCGAGGATCCGACCGAGCCGCCCGCGAGCGCGCCCGTACCCGTTCCCGGCGGTCTCGCACGAGCCGCGCATCCAGCAGCTCTCGGACGACCTCGCCGCGACCGGGCTACCACCCGTTCCACGCGCCCTGCGGCATCCGCCTGAACGAGGCGAACATGCCGTACAGCGCGTGCGTCCGCTGCACAGAACTGCGACGGCTTCCCGTGCGCCGTGCACGCCAAGTCGGACGCCGAGGTGCTCGGCGTGCGGCCCGCGCTCGAGCATCCGAACGTCACGCTGCTGACCAACGCGCACGGCGACGCGGCTCGAGACGAACGCCGCCGGGACCGCGGTCACCGAGGTCGTCGTCGAGCGCGACGGCGCGACGGAGCGCGTATCGCGGCGACCTCGTCGTGCTCGCCTGCGGCGCGGCCAACACGGCCAAGCTGCTGCTGCGCTCGGCGAACGACCAGCATCCCGAACGGGCTCGCCAACGGCTCCGACCAGGTCGGCCGCAACTACATGTTCCACAACAGCCAGGCCGTGCTCGCGCTCTCGCGCGAGGAGAACCCGACGATCTTCCAGAAGACGCTCGGCCTGAACGACTTCTACTTCGGCAGCCACGACTCTCGACTACCCGCTCGGGCAACATCCAGATGGTCGGCAAGTCGCAGGCGCCGATGTTCCGCGGCGAGAAGCCGGGCGAGACGAAGCTCGCGCCGCAGTGGTCGCTGGAGCGAGGTCGCCCGCCACGCGGTCGACTTCTGGCTCTCGACCGAGGACCTGCCGCGGCCGGAGAACCGCGTCACCGTCGACGGCGACGGCAAGATCACGCTGCGCTACACGGCGACCAACGACGAGCCGAAGCAGGAGCTCTACGGCAAGCTGCGCTCGATGCTCGGCCACCTGAGCATGCACCCGACCACCTGCTTCCACCGCTTCGCGTACATGAAGAACGAGATCCCGGTGGCCGGCGTCGCCCACCAGGCCGGCACGTGCCGGTTCGGCGCCGACCCGGCGACGTCGGTGCTGAACGCCGACTGCCGGGCGCACGAGCTGGACAACCTCTACGTCGTCGACACGAGCGTCTTCCCGAGCATCGGCGCGGTCAACCCGGCGCTGACGGCGATGGCCAACTGCGCTGCGGGTCGGCGACCACCTGCCTCGGATGCGACTCGACGCGCCCGTGGCCGAGGACGACCGCTCTCCCCGTCCGGACGAGCAGGTCGAGCTCGCGTGCGGCGACCAGCGCGCCGTCGTCGTCGAGGTCGGCGGCGGGCTGCGCACGTACTCGGCGGGCGGCCGCGAGTGCTCGACGGCTACGCGGCCGACGAGATGTGCGAGCGGCGGCCGCGGCCAGGTGCTGATCCCGTGGCCGAACCGGCTCGAGGACGGCAGCTACGAGTTCGACGGGCGCACGCACCAGCTCGCGCTGACCGAGCTCGCGAGCCGGCAACGCGATCCACGGCCTCGTGCGCTGGGCGGCGTGGACGCGTCGCCGAGCGCGAGCCGGCGACGCGTCGTGCTGGAGCACGTGCTGCACCCGCAGCCCGGGCTATCCGTTCTCGCTCGCGCTCGCGATCGAGTACTCGCTCTCGGCGACGCGGGCCTGCGCGTGCCGCCGACGGCGACGAACATCGGCGCCGAGCCCTGCCCGTACGGGAGCGGCGCGCATCCGTACCTGACGGTCGGGACGCGACGATCGACGACCGGTCGATCCTGCGCGTACCCGGCGCGGACCGTGCTGCACTCCGACGAGCGCGGCATCCCGACCGGCTCGGCGCCGGTCGAGGGCACGCCGCTACGACTTCCGCGCGGCCGCGTCCGATCGGGTCGACGCGGCTCGACCACGCGTTCACCGACCTCGAGCGCGGCGATGACGGCCTTGCCCGCGTCGAGCTGCGCGATCCCGAGACGGGCAGCAGGGTCGTGCTCTGGGTGGACGAGTCCTACCCGTACCTGATGCTCTTCACCGGCGACACGCTGCCCGCGGCGTGGCGCCGCCGGAGCCTCGCGGTCGAGCCGATGACGTGCCCGCCCAACGCCTTCCGAAGCGGCGAAGGCGCTGATCCGCCTGGCTCCGGGCGAGTCCTTCACCAGCCGTTGGGGCATCGCCGCCGCGGGGCCGGAGGAGCAGTCGTGACGGCTTCGGGCGCACCCGCAGGCCCGGGCGCCGGCATGGATCCGGCCGAGCTGCTCAGGAGCCGGCGCTACGTCGGGCTGCTCGTGCTCGGCGCCGCCGTTGGGGTGCCCGTCGCGGTCGTCGCCTACTTCTTCCTGAAGGTCGTCGGTGAGCTGCAGCACTTCTTCTATGCGAGCCTGCCGGGGGATCTCGGCTTCAACAGCGAGCCGACGTGGTGGCCGCTGCCCCTGCTGGCCGTGTGCGGTTTGCTCGTGGCACTCTCCATCGAGCGCCTGCCCGGCATCGGGGGGCACAAGCCCGCGGAGGGCCTGAACACCGGCACGATCCGCCCGGTCGAGCTGCCCGGCATCTTCTGCGCGGCGCTTGCGACCCTTAGCCTCGGCGCGGTGCTCGGCCCGGAGGCGCCCCTGATCGCGATCGGCACCGGGCTCGGCGTCCTGTCGCTGCGGTTCGCCCGGCGGGACGTACCCCAGGCCGCCCGCATGGTGATCGGCGTCGCCGGCAGCTTCGCGGCCGTCAGCACGCTGCTCGGGTCTCCCCTGGTGGGCGCGTTCCTGCTGATGGAGGCGGCGGGCGTCGGCGGCCCGCTGCTCGGTGTGGTGCTGATCCCGGGCCTGCTGGCGGCGGGCGTGGGCGCCCTCATCTTCGTGGGCCTGGACGCGTGGACCGGGTTCGGCACGTTCTCGCTCGCCGTTCCAAACCTTCCGGTGTTCACGACACCGGACCTCGCGCAGTTCCTCTGGGCGCTCGGCATCGGCGTCGCCGCAGCGGTACTCGGGACCGCCGTCCGCCGGTTGGCGCTTGCCCTGCAAGCCGTCGTCGATCCGCGCCGGATCGTCCTGATGCCGCTTCTCGGGCTCACCATCGGAGGGCTCGCGATCGTTTTCACCGAGGGAACCGACAAGGGCTCGTCCCAGGTGCTCTTCTCCGGCCAGGACGAGCTCGGACCCCTCATCCACAACGCCGCCGGGTGGACGGTTGGGGCGCTCGCCCTGCTCGTCGCCTGCAAGGCGCTCGCCTACTGCCTGTCGCTGAGCGCCTTCCGGGGCGGGCCCATCTTCCCCGGCATGTTCATCGGCGCGGCCGGCGGCATCGCGCTCTCCCACCTGCCCGGGCTCCCAATGATCGCGGGCGCCGCACTGGGCATCGGCGCGATGACCGTCGCGATGCTGCGCCTGCCCCTGACGGCCGTGCTGCTCACAACCCTGTTCCTCCAGGCCGACGGCCTCGCGCTGATGCCGATCGTGATCGTCGCGGTGGTCGTGTCCCACGTCGTCACGGCGCGGCTCGAGCCCTCCCTGCAGCCCGCGGCGGCCGCGCCGACGCCGGCTGCGCCGGCGGCCGTGGGCGCGGCCCAGCGCGCCTGACCCGCGATGCCCGAGGACATCAACAGTGAGATCGCCCTCACGCTCCACGAGCAGGCGCTCGACGTGGACAACGAGGGGGAACCCGGCAAGCATCGGCACGAGAAGATTGTCGAGATCATCGAGGCGGTCCTCCTCGCGGTCGTTGCGATCGCAACGGCCTGGAGCGGCTACCAGGCCGCCAGGTGGGACGGCGAGAACGCCCGCGAGTACGCGACCGCGACCAGGGAGCGGGCGGAGGCAAACCAGGCGTGGACGCTCGGCGGCCAGCAGCGCCTGTTCGACTCGACCAACTTCTCGGCGTGGCTGCAGGCTCGCACCGAGGGCAACGACAAGCTCGCGTTGCTCTACACGCGCCGGTTCAGCCCCGAGTACGCGGTCGCCTTCCACGCCTGGATCAGGGCGGGTGGCCTGACCAATCCCAATGCCCCGCCGGGCCCCAGCTTCATGCCGCAGTACCACAACCGCGGCTGGGAGCGGGCGGCGCGGCTCGAACGGGGAGCGTCCGCCGTGTTCGCGGAGGGAACGGAGGCCCGGCATCACGGCGACGACTTCGTGCGCACCACGGTCATCTTTGCGACCGTGCTGTTCCTGGTCGCGATGGGCCAGCGGTTCCGGATACCGACGGCCCGCCGCGGCCTCATCGTCGTCAGCCTCGGGCTGCTCGCATTCGCGCTCTATCTCGTATTCAGCTATCCCGTGGCGCCGTGACGGCGCGCCGGCGTCAGCCGCCGTCGTCGCGAGTCGGCTCGATCAGGCCGTAGTTGCCGTCGCGGCGCTTGTAGATCACGTTCACGTCGGCGGAGTCGGCGTTCACGAACACGAAGAAGTCGTGGCCGATCAGCTCCAGCTGCAGCATCGCCTCCTCGGGAGGCATCGGCTTCATGTTGAACTGCTTCGACTTGACGATCACCGCGTCCTCCTCATCCGGCAGCGCGGCCGCCTCGGCGGGCGGCGGCGCGACGTGGCTGGCGATGTGCTGCGCCCCCTTGCGGGAGCGCTTGTTGCGGTAGCGCTTCACCTGGCGCTCGAGCTTGTCGGCCACGAGGTCGATCGACGCGTACATGTCGGTGGACGACTCCCGGGCCCGCAGCACCGGCCCCTTCGTCCACACGGTCGCCTCGGCGACCTGCTTCTCGTTGATCGACGGGTTGTGCTCGACTGCGAGCTCGAGCTCGCACCGGCTCTCGTCGGACAGATGCCGTGCAAGCCTGCCCAGCTTGCGCTCCGAATATGCGAACAGCGCATCGGTGACGTCCACATTCCGGCCCTTAACCTGCAGCTTCATCTGCGGCTCCTTTGGACGGAGGAGTGCCGGAAACATACCCGCTCGCCGCGAGATTCACCTAGAACCGGACGACCCGGGCCAGGGTGACGGCGGCCACCGAGCCGGCGCCTCCCGTCCGCAGCGCAGCGGCGCAGGCCGAGAGCGTCGCCCCCGTGGTGAAGACGTCGTCGACGACGGCGATCCGCTCCCCGGCGAGCGCGGAGCTCGCCCGGAAGGCGCCCCGGACGTTGCGCCTCCGGGCGGCGTGGTCGAGGCCGCGCTGGCGGCGCCGCACCGGCGCGGCGGCCAGCAGCGGCCGGGCCGGCACGCCCCAGCGGTCGGCCAGCCCGAGCGCCAGCTCCTGGGCCGGGTGGTAGCCCCGCCGCAGCGTCCGCCAGCGGTCGCCGGGCACCCAGGTGAGCGCGTCGCACTGCGGCGGCGGGCACACGGTCGCGACGACGCCCGCCGCGGTGGGCGCGAGCCCGCGCAGGCCGCCCTCCTTGAATCGCAGCACCAGGTCGCGCCCGCGGCCCTCGAACGCGACGGCCGCAACGGCGGCGTCGAACCCGAGCCGGCGGCCGCGGCACTCGCGGCAGTCACCGACCGCCATCACGGTGGGCTTCCCGCAACGGGCGCACGCGGGCCCGCCGAGGAGCGGCAGCGCCCGCACGCAGGCCGGGCAGACGGGGTCGCCGCCGCGGCCGCACAACGCGCAGCAGGCGGGCAGGAGCAGGTCGAGCATGCGCATCGCTCCGATGCTACGCGCCGCCGCGTCACACGTGTGCGCCGAGGCGCGCCGTATCGGTCAGGAGACCGTGAACGGCCCGTCGACGACCGTGCCCGGCGGCACCCGCCGCGCGAGCTCGGCGGGATCGGCGGCCACCAGCGGCCCGAGCTCGATCGGCTCGGCGGCGGAGCCGTCCGGCCGCCGCAACACGACCGCCCCGGCCCGCTCCAGCACCTCGGCGGCGGCGTCGCTCAGCCGCCGGCGCACGGTGTCGGGTGACGACGGCCCCTCGGCGTTCTTCAGCGGCTCGAACTCGCCCTCGCGGCTGGTCTCGAGCACGAGCGAGCGGCGGGCGAGCGGCAGCGTGTCGAAGATGAACTGCTCGAACTTGACGGCGTTCGGATCGGCCGGATCGACCCGGCTGCCATGCTCGTCCACGTACGGCACCCGCTTCAGCGCCCGGTGGTAGGGCAGCTCGGCCGTGCTCGCCACCCGGTCGACGAACTCGCGCGAGAACACGTGCAGCGCAATGCTCCCGGCGGCGAACGCCAGTCCGCCGTCGGGGCGGCGCTGCTCGGCCAGCGGCTCGGGCAGGTCGGAGTACTCGATCACGAGCTGGCGGCCGGCGCGGGCCGCCACGACGCCGACCTTCTCGGCCGGGTCGGTCTTGCGCACGACCTTCGACGAGACCTCGGCGCCGGCCAGCCGGTGGGCGCCGACGAAGCCGGGGTCGGCGATCGCGATCATGGGGTTATCGACCTGGAGGTAGAAGATCGTCTCGACCCCGCGCCCGCGCATCTCGTCGAGGCAGCCGTTACGGCGCAGCGCCCGCAGGGTGCCGCCGTGGCCGTCCGGGCTGAGCGCGACCCGGTCGCGGTCGGCGAGCAGCACCGCGCCGGTGCCGGCGTCCACCGCGGGCATTGTCCCCTGGCGGAAGAGCCGCAGGTGCTCCAGCCCGAACCCGCCGTGGCCGGCGAGGAAGCTCTCCGTGGCGGCGTGGTTGTCGTCGCTCGTCATGACGTAGAGCGGCGGCGTGCGCCCGTACCGGCGGCCGAGGGCGGCGACCTTCTCGCAGTGGATCTGGAACAGCGACCGGTCGGTCACCGGGCCGATCGGGTAGCAGCCCTTGGGGCCGTCGAAGCCGAGCCGGGTGCCCTGCCCGCCGGCGACGATCACGACCGCGACGGCACCGCGGGCGAGCGCGTCCTCACCCTCCGCGATCGCCTCGGCCGACGGGGCCGGATCGGGCTCGACGGGATCGATCCCGTCGGTGTCGACGGGCTCCTCGCGGCCGCGCACGAGCGTCTCCACCAGCCGGTCGAGGAGGTCGAGGTCGAGCGAGCGCAGGTCGCGCTCGAGCCGCTCCCGGCCGGCGGGGTCGAGCTCGTCCCAGAACCGCAGCAGGCCCTCCTGGCCGTGTTCCGCCAGTCCCGCCCGCAGCTCACGGAAGCCGTCGTCGCTCATCCCGCTACCGTACCCGCCCGATCCGGCCGCTCCCGGCTATCCGAACGCGTACGGCGGCCGGCGCACGCCGTGTTCGGTGATGATCGCGCTGATATTCGCGGCGGGGGTGACGTCGAACGCGGGGTTGTAGACCCCGAAGCCCTCCGGGACGGCGGTGCCGAGCTCGTCCGGGCGGCGATGCTCGATGGGGATGTCCTCGCCTGTGGCGATGCTCGCGTCGATGGTGGACGTCGGAGCGGCCACGTAGAACGGCAGGTTGTGGGCGCGCGCCAGGATGCTGAGCGTGTACGTGCCGATCTTGTTGGCGGCGTCGCCGTTCCGCGCGATCCGGTCGGCTCCGGTGATGACGGCGTCCACCTTGCCCTGCGCCATCAGCCAGCCGGCCGTCGAGTCGGTGACGAGCGTGGCCGAGATGCCCTCCTCGCGCAGCTCCCACGCCGTCAGGCGGGCGCCCTGGTTCAGCGGCCTGGTCTCGTCGACCCAGACATGCAGGGACGGATCGCGGCGGTGGGCCGAGCGGATCACCCCGAGCGCCGTGCCGTATCCCGCCGTGGCGAGCGCGCCGGCGTTGCAGTGGGTGAGCACCTGGGCGCCGGCGCGCAGGAGCTCTGCGCCGTGCCCGCCGATCCGGTGGCAGCGCGCGACCTCCTCCGCATGCAGCGCCTCGGCCTCCCGGCGCAGGGCCTCGCGCTGCGCGGCGGGGTCGCGGTGCGGGGCGTCCGAGCGGGCCCGCATCCGCGTGAGCGCCCACGTCAGGTTGACGGCCGTCGGCCGCGTGAGCGCGAGACCGGCGCACGCCCGGGCGACGTCGTCGCGCAGCGTCTCGACGTCCTCCGCCCCGCTCCGCGCCGCCGCCAGGGCGACACCGTAGGCGGCCGCGATCCCGATGGCGGGCGCGCCGCGAATGACCATCCCGCGGATGGCGTCAGCCACCTCCTGCCACGTCTCCAGGCGCACCTCGACCGTCTCGGCGGGGAGCCGCGTCTGGTCGAGAAGGACGACCGCACCGTCCTCGATGCGGGCGATCCGGTGGGGCGCGAGCGCGGTTGAGCGGGGAGGCGCGATCACCGGGGCCACTATATCGCCGGGGTCACGGCGCCCAGCTCGCGCCGGCGGGCGACGAGGGCCGCGAGCGCGACCAGGCCGGCGCCGAACACGATCACCGCGACGGCCCAGCCCGCGCTCGAGCCGACCACGGCCGAGAGCGCGGCGAGCCACACGAGCGCGCCGAGCGCGCCCGTCCACAGGAGGCTGGCGAGGTCGAAGCGCGCGGCTGCGACGAGCGACGCCGCAACGGTGAGCGTCAGCAGGGCATGCCACGGGCCGAGGTGCCCGAACCCCGCGGAGGCCATGCCGGCCACCGCGGCGGCGATCGCGAGCATCGAGGACGACCGCCAGGCCGCCTCGCCGCCGGCGTACGACCCGCGCCGGAGCAGGAACGCGCCGATCGGCACGGCAGCCACGGCCTGGGCGACGAGCCACCACGACACGGTGGAGCTCGTGAGCAGGCCCGCCGAGTCGGTCGCGAATCCCGTGAACGCGACCAGCGAGGCCGTCAGCCCCCACCCGGTCAGGCGGACGATGCCCACCAGCCGGTGCAGGCCGACCACGATCGCTGCCGCGACGAGGCTGATCCCGGCGCCCGCGCCCGGCCCGGCGCCGGTGACGACTGCGGAGGTCGCACAGGCGAGCCCGAAGGCGACGTAGCCCGTTGCGCCGGCCAGCTCGACCTCCCAGTCCGGACGGCTGCGGCGGTGGAGGAGGATCGCGGCGGCGAGCGCCGCGGCCGGGAACAGGAACGGCGTCGTCGCCTGCGCCCAGGTCGGGTAGGCGTCGAAGCCGATGCCGTAGAGCAGAGCCATGCCTGTGAAGCACACGAGCGCACCGGCGGCGCGCAGGAGGAAGGCGATGTCCACCCGCCTGCGGGCGGGCCTACGCCGCCGGAGGAGCGCCTCGAGCCGGGCGGGATCGACTTCCCCGCGCTCGAGGGCATCCGACAGCCGCTGGAGAAGATCGTCATATACCATACAAGCTATATAGCACGAGTGCGCTAGTGCGTCAATGCCTGCTTGAGCACATCGATGTTGCGCACCGGCGTCGGATCGACGCCGCGCCGCAGCGCCGCCCCGTAGCTGGCCCAGTCTCCCTGCGCGACCAGGGAGAACGCACGCGGCGGCCGGCGTATCGCCGGCGGCCTGGACGATCTCGACGAGCGCCGCCCTGGCCGCGATCAGGTCGGCGGTGGCCTCGATGCTCTTGCGCACCGCGTCGGGCTGGCCGGGGTCGGACAGGAACACCGCCGCGAACCGTCCCGGCAGCGCACCCTCCCAGCCGACGATCTCATTGTGCGCGAGCTCGGGCAGCGCATGGCTGAACGCGTGCATCTTGGCGTTCTCGTTCAGCTGCGTCTTCCAGCGGTAGGCGACGGCCCCCATCGGCCCGGCGCCGTAGATCAGCGGCACCGTCGGCGCCAGCCGCTCGCCCAGCTCGCGGGCAGGGCCGCCGTCGACCCGCTCCACGCCCTCTGCGGCCGCCGAGGCGATCCCCCGGGAGGCGAGCCCGCACGCCCCGAACGCGCCCGCCATCGCCCCGAACAGGTAGCCCAGCGCCGCGCGCGGCTGGCCGGTGGCGACGGCGTCCGGCACCTCGGCGAAGGCGACCCCCCACTCCCGCGCGAGCTCCATCAGCGTGCCGCCGGAGCCGACGACGAGCAGGTTCGCCCCCTGGCGGCGGGCCTGGTCGGCGCAGGCGAGCGTCTCGTGCGTCTCGCCCGAGTAGCTGACGCACATGACGAGCGTCCCCGGCCCGGCCCAGTGGGGCACGCGGAAGCCGCGGACACGGGTGATCGGGACGGGGCACTCGCCGGCGACGAGGGCGCGCAGGAGCTCGCCGCCCATCGCCGAGCCGCCCATCGCGGCGATGACGACCGCGCCCGGGAGCGCCACCCGGGCGCCGGCCTCGGCCCCGACCTGCTCGCCCTCGCGCAGCTGGTCGGCCATCCCGGCGATCGCGCTCGCCATCCCGGAAGGGTCCATGGCCGCTACCACACCGGCTCCCCGTCGCTCCCCATCACGCGATTCTCCACCGTCCGCCCCGCCGTCACAAGCGCGCCCTCGAGGAGCACCGATCGAGACACCGTCGCGCCGGCCTCGACGCGGCACCGGGGGCCGACGACGGAGCCGATCACGGACGCGCCCGGCTCGATCCGTGCCGACCGGTCGACCAGGCCGCCCGGAGGCATCCACTCGAGGTTCGCGGCCAGGTAGCTCGCGGGCGTGCCGATATCGCGCCAGTAGCCTTCCGAGCTTTGCGCGTAGAGGCCGGCCCCGACCAGCAGCGGGAAGACCTCGTACTCGACCGACACGCGCCTCCCCTCCGGGATCAGGTCGAGCGCGTCCGGCTCGACGACGTAGGTGCCGGCGTTGATCGTCGCGGCGGGGGCGGTGCCCGGCGGCGGCTTCTCGATGAACGCCGTGACGGCACCGTCCGCGGCCGTCACCACCACGCCGTAGCGGCTGGGGTCGTCGACGGGATGGAGTGCGAGCGTCATGCGTGCATCGCGATCGCGATGGAACCGCACGAGCGCGGAGAGGTCGAGGTCGGTGAGGACGTCGCCGTTGGCGACCACGAATGTCTCCGAGAGCGTCCGGGCGGCGTAGGCGATCGCGCCGCCCGTCCCCAGCGGCTCCGGCTCGACGACGTACTCGAGCTCGGCGCCGAAGTGGGCCCGGATCGCGTCGGGCCGGTAGCCGCAGGCGAGCACGATCCGGTCGACGCCGTGGGCGCGCAGATGGGCCACCTGGTGCTCGAGGAAGGGACGGTTCGCGATCGGCAGCATCGACTTCGGGGTGGTGTGGGTGAGCGGGCGCAGGCGGGTGCCCTCGCCGCCGACGAGCACGACGGCGATCACCGAGCGGCGATGTCGGCGTCGGCCGCCGGCCGCGGGACGTCGGCGGGCACCGACGGCCGCCCGACCGACTCGTAGGCGAACCCGGCGGCGCGGGCCTGGGCCGGGTCGAGCAGGTTGCGCCCGTCGACGACGAGCGGCGTTCGCATCGCCTCGCGCACCGCGCGCGTGCACACCTGGCGGAACTCCCCCCACTCCGTGACGATGATCGCCGCGTCGGCGCCCGTGACCGCCTCCAGCATCGACCCGGCCAGCTCGACGTCGCCGCCGAGCAGCGCGGACGCGTTCGGCATCGCCACCGGGTCGTAGCCGACGACGGTCGCGCCCTCGGCCCGGAGCCGCGACGAGAGCACGAGGCTCGACGCCTCGCGCATGTCGTCGGTGTCAGCCTTGAATGCCAGCCCGAGCAACGCGATCCGCCTCCCCCGCAGCGAGCCGAGATGGCGCTCGAGCTTGCCCACGACGCGCCGCTTCTGCAGGTCGTTCACCTCGATCACCGAGGTGAGCAGCTGGAAGTGGTAGCCCGAGTTGCCGGCAAGCTGCTTGAGCGCCTTCACGTCCTTGGGGAAGCAGCTGCCGCCGTAGCCGATGCCCGGCCGCAGGAAGTGGACGCCGATGCGGGCGTCGAACCCCATGCCCTGGGCGACGACGCCGACGTCCGCGCCCACCTCCTCGCACACGTTTGCGATCTCGTTGATGAACGAGATCTTGGTGGCGAGGAACGCGTTCGACGCGTACTTGATCATCTCGGCGCTGGCCACGTCGGTGCTGATCACGGGAGCGCGCAGGTCGGCGTAGAGATCGGCCACGGCACGGGCGTCGGCCGGGTTGAAGGCGCCGATCACGATCCGGTCGGGCTCCATGAAGTCGGCGATCGCGCGGCCCTCGCGCAGGAACTCGGGGTTGGAGGCGTAGCCGACCCGCTCGAGGCCGCGCGCGTCGAGATCTTCGCGCACCTTCTCCCCCGTGCCGACCGGGACGGTGCTCTTCATCACCAGCACCAGAGGCTCGCCGGTCTCGGGCAGGCCGTCGACGACCGCCCGCACGCGCGAGAGATCGGCGTCGCCGGAGTGCGTGGCGGGCGTGTCGACGCAGACGAACGCGATCCGGCACGACCGCACCAGATCGTCCAGGTCGAGCGTGAACCGCAGGCGCGAGCGGTTGCGCGCCAGCAGGCGGTCGACGCCCGGCTCGTAGATGGGCACATCGCCGGCGCGCAGGGCGTCGATCCGCTCGGGCTTCACGTCGAGGCAGACGACGTCGTGGCCGAGGTCGGCGAAGCACGCCGCCGTGACCAGGCCGACGTAGCCGACGCCGATCACGCCGACCGGCTGCGTATTCGCGCCCGCGCTCATCCGACCGGCCGCAGCGACTTCGCGATCGCGATCATGTCCGCGTTCGAGAGGTCGTCCAGGAGCGTGTTCTGCACCCAGTAGGCGGTGCCGCTCTGGGTGAAGGCGATCATGTGGATGTGGCTGCCGTTGAAGTAGAAGCGGTACGTGCGCGGCCCGATCCTGCGCGTGGCGCTCGGGTTCGCGAGGATCGGTGCGTCGGTGAAGCGGGTCTCCTCGATCCCCCAGCTTGCCCCGGCGTGCCGGGCATGTCGAAGTAGGCGTAGAGCGAGCTCCAGTGGTGGCCGGCGTTCGGGATGTGGTACGCCCGGATCGGATAGCTCGACGGCACCTCGGAGTCGTTCTGGGTGACGGTCGGGTAGAGGACGGGGAAGGTGACCTTGCCGCGCAGCGCCCGGAACTCGGTCAGGTAGGCCTGGCCGTCGGGGGTGATGTCCGCCGGGTACGCCCGCTTGCGTCGACGCCTTCGGAGCCGCGACCGCGAGCTTGCCGCCGAAGTCGCTCCCGACCACCACGACGACGTCCTGGGCCGACGCGATCGTGGACGGCATCGGGGCGGTGGGCGCGTTCCCGCCGATGATGTGGGCGACGTCGGCGGCGGCCTTCGCCTGGCCGGGCGCGTAGTAGACCCAGGTCTGGTTGTAGCTCTGCGTGGGCGCGTTCCCCGACGACGTCGTGTAGCCGAACTTCGCGAGCTGCTCGGCCGTCGACGCCGCCTCGCCGGTCTTGAGCGTGCCGTTCAGGGCCGAGATGCGACACCGTCGTCGGGTCGACCGCGGGCGCCCACTTGTGCTTCTTCGCCTTCTGCTTGGTCGGCGCGGTGCGGAAGCTGGTTCGCCGGCGAAGGGACGTCCTGCGGGTGGGTGAAGGCGAAGACCGCCTGGTGGATCGCCTCCGGGGTCGCCTCGACGACCGACGCGGCCCCGATCATGCCGGTGGTCGGCCTGGAGGCGGGAGGCGATGATGTGCTTGCTCGAGTAGGCCAGCGTCGCGTAGTTCAGCATCGTGTGCAGGCCGATCCCGCCCGACGCGCCGGCGATGTCGACGTTCGACGCGATGGTGTGGATGATGTCGCGGATCGCGCCGAGGTCGCTCAGGCTGATGCCGTGGAAGCGCTGGGAGGCCTTCTGCTCGAACGCGTGCAGGAAGGTCTGCTGGCGGGCGTTGCGGTAGAAGTCGGAGTCGGTGTGGCGGAAGCGCGAGAAGGCGAGCGCGTTCTTTCCGGTCAGAAGCTGGTAGCCGGGCAGCACGTTGATCACCGACCAGCGTTCCCCCTCCGGCAGCGCCTCGTTCTCGGCCTGGGTGTGGACGTAGGCCTGGTCGACGGGGACGTAGACGCCGCCCATGTCGTTCACGAGGCTCGTGAAGCTGTGGAAGTTCACGCCGATCAGGTAGTTCACCTTCAGGCCGGTCACCTGCTTGACCGTCTCGAGCACCGTCTTCGGCCCGCCGTCCGAGAAGGCGGCGTTGATCTTGTCCTGGCCGAAGCCGGGGATGTCGACCCACAGGTCGCGCGGCAGCGAGAGCAACGAGATGAGGTGCGTGCGCGGGTCGATCCGCACCAGCATCAGCGTGTCGGAGCGGGCGGGCGCCGAGCCGTCGGTGTAGCGATGGTCGGAGCCGATCACGAGCGCGATCGCCGGGGCGTTCGCCTCGGGCAGCAGCGGGTCGATGTTCGTCTCCGCGTTTCGGAATGACGGCGGCGGGGTCGTGATCTTCGAGTAGTCGCCGTAGAACGTGTAGAACAGGGCGGCGGCGGCCGCGACAATGACGACGAACAGCGTCCCGAAGCTCCACAGTGCGATCCGCACCCAGCGGCGCCGACGGCGGCGTGGACGGCGCGGCGGAGACCCGCCTCCATACACCGTCATGCCCGGGCGGGGCGGCCTGCTGCCACCTCCTCCGTCACGCGGCGTTGTGGGCGGAGTCTGGGTTGCCATAGAGACCTTCGCGAAAACGCGCGGGCCCGCTCCGGCAGGCCCGGATGAGTATAGACCGCGGGTCTGATCGACCCCGTGCGGTGGCTAGGCCGCGGGCGGCTCGGCCATGCGCCCGCGCGAACTCGACCAGGATGCGCCGGTAGGTGGCGAGCGAGGCGATCTCGACGTGCTCGTCGGGGCCGTGGTGGCCCGCGCCGGTAGGGCCGAATTCGACGCACGGGATGCCGCGTTCGAGGAACAGGACGGCGTCGGACGCGCCATGCCGGCCGACCCCGAGCGCGCGCCCCTCACGGTGCTTGCGGACGACGTGGCGCAGCAGCTTCACCTGGTCGTGGTAGGGGTTCAGCTGGGCGGCCGGAACCTGGTAGAGCAGCTCGGGCTCGGGGTGCAGCGTGCGCAGCTGGCGCATGACGTCGGCCGGATCCTGGGCCGGCAGGTGGCGGATGTCGACGTCGATGCGGCAGGTGTCCGGCACGGCGTTCACGGCCTTGCCGCCGGCGATCCGGCCGAGGCTCACCGACGGGCCGTCGAAGAGCTCTGACCGCTCGGAGGCGAAGGGCAGGTCGCCGATGCGGCGATAGAGGTCGATGGCCTTGAGCACGGCGTTCTCCCCCAGCCATGGGGTGCTGCCGTGGGCGGCGCGACCGCGCACCTCGAAGCGGACGACGAGGGCGCCCTTGGCCTGGACGCCGATCTGCAGGTCGGTCGGCTCGCCGCAGATCGCGAACTCGCCCAGGTTGCCGGCGTCGGCGAGGCGGGCGGTCGCTTTCGTGTTCATCGTCCCCACGTCGGACTCCTCGTCCGGGGCGATCAGCAGCTTCACGCGCATGCCGGCGAGGCGCGCCGGCGCGTCCGCGAGGTCGACGAGCGCGCCGAGCATCGCGGCCAGCGCGCCCTTCATGTCGTAGGCGCCGCGGCCGTAGAGGCAGCCGTTGTCGCGCCGCGGCGAGAACTGGGCCGCGTCGCCGGGGACGACGTCGACGTGCGCGCTCAGGATGAGCGTCCGCGGCCCCTCGCCGACGGTCGCGACGACCGCCGGCCGGCCGTTCACCTCGGTCACCTCGTGGCGGATCGCCTGGCTCTGGAGCCACCCGAGCAGGAACCCGACGGCGCCCCGGATCCCCTCCTCGGTGGAGGTGTCGAACCCGATCAGCCGCTCGGCCAGGGCAAGATCGTCGACACCGCTCACGCCCCGATTGTGGCAGAGCCGTGAATAAACGGGGTCAGACCCCGTTTATTCAGGAGGGAAGCCGGATTCGCCCCGTACGGTGAGGGCATGTCACGCCCGCCTCGTCTCTCGTATCCGGGCGCGATCCACCACGTCACGGCGCGTGGAGTCGGGCGCACCAAGATCTTCGGGTCGGATGGAGACTACGAAGTCTTTCTCGCAACGATGGTCGAGGCCGGAAGGCTGGCGCGATGGAGCTGCCTCGCCTACTGCCTGATGCCGAATCACTTCCATCTACTCCTCGGGCGTGTCGATGCTGCCGGTCTTTCGAGCGGCATGCAGTTCCTCAACGGCACCTATGCGTCCCGGTACAACGCCGCGCACGAACGGACGGGGCATGTCTTCCAGGGCCGATTCCACGACGAGCTGGTACGGCGCGACGAGCACCTGCTCGAGTCGATCCGCTACATCGCGCTCAATCCTGTCCGCGCGGGTCTGGCGCCAAGACCCGAGCTCTGGAGATGGTCGAGCCACGGCGCAACCGCCGGCGTCTGCGCGAGACAGGAATGGATCCACGAAGACGGGGTGCTTGCCCTCTTCGGACCAGATCCGGCCATGGCCCGCCTCCGCTATGTCAAGTTCGTCACCTCCGGGACGCCGTCCGCAGGCAGACCGCCGCTCGGCGACGTCCTCGAGTCCGGTGCCGGCATCGCGTGCGCTCGCGATGACCATGGCTATACGCAGGCCGAGATCGCCGCGCATCTCGGAGTCAGCCAGCCAACGGTCTCGCGGATGATCAGACGCGACCGCACGCGTGAATAAACGGGGTCTGACCCCGTTTATTCACCGGCTCTGATGCCGCGGCGGGCGGAGAAGTAGACGGCCTGGGGATGGTGGATCACGATCGCCGCGGTCGACTGCTCGGGGATGAACTGGTAGGCGGCGGAGAGCTCGATGCCCAGATCGGCGGCGGTCGGGAGCAGCTGCAGCACCAGCTCGTGCTGCTCCAGGTCGGGGCAGGCCGGGTAGCCCCAGGAGTAGCGGCGGCCGCGGCCGGCTTCGAGCCCGAGCTCGGCCAGCAGGCGGCGGTGGACGTACTCGGCCAGGCCCTCGGCCGCCTCGACCGCGAGCCCGTGGGCGAAGTACGCCTCGCTGTACTCGCCCGCCGCCTGGAGCGCGTCGACGTGGGCCGTTGCCTCCGCGCCCGCGGTCACGATCTGGAGGGCGATCACGTCGCTGCCCTCGCCCGCCTCGCGCAGGTAGTCGGAGATGCACAGCCGGTCGTGGCGATCCTGGCGGGGGAACTCGAAGCGACCCAGCTCGTCCCCGGCGTCGTCCAGGACGACCGTGTCGTCGCCCTCGGCCACCGCCCGGAAGAACCCGTACGCCGCCCGGGGGACGATCCAGCCCTGCGCGACCGCCTCGGCCTGCATCCGCTCGCGCCGGGGGCGGAAGTCGTCGGCGAGCAGCCGCTCCCACTCGTCGCCGCGGACGCCCTTCCCGCCCCACGAGAGCTTGTACAGCGACCGCTCGTCCATGAGCGCGAACACGGACGCCGGGTCGATCGACTCCACCGCCCGCGCGCCCAGGAACGGCGGCTCGGGCACGGCGTGGTCGCGGCGCACCGCGTCCCGGCCGGACCGCGCCGGCGCCGGCTCCGCGGCGGGCACCGGCTTGGGCGCGTCGCGCTCGGCGACCGCCTCGGCCCGCCGCTCGGCGATCACCCCACCGCGCAGCTCCCCGTCGCTCAGCCTGTCCATGACCCCGAGGCCCTCGAACGCGTCCTTGCAGTAGAAGACGCCCGGCTCGTACATGCGGCCGTCGTCCAGGAACGCGATCCGGCGCCCGAACGCGCGGTTGATCGCCGCCCCGCCGACGAGCACAGGAACGTGCACTCCGCGGTGGTCGAGCTCGTGCAGCGCGAGCGGCATCTGCCGCGACGTCGACACGAGCAGCGCCGACAGCCCGACCGCGTCGGCCCGCTCGGCGACGGCGCTGTCCATGATCACGTTCAGCGGCACCTGGCGGCCCAGGTCGACAACCCGGTAGCCGTTGTTGACGAGGATCGTGCCGACCAGGTTCTTGCCGATGTCGTGCACGTCGCCGAACACCGTCGCCAGCACGACCGTGGCCTTGGCCTGGCCCTCGAGCCGGTCGAGGTACTGCTCGAGGTGGGCCACCGACCGCTTCATCACCTCGGCCGACTGGAGCACGAACGGCAGGATCAGCTCGCCGGCGCCGAAGCGGTCGCCGACGTCCTTCATCGCCGGCAGGAGCACGTTGTTCAGGACGTCGACGGCCCGGTCGTTGTCGCGGCCGCCGCGCTCGTCGAGGGCCGCGTCGATGTCGTCCTCGACGCCCTCGCGGGTGCGGTGCAGGATCTTGGCGTGCAGGCGCTCGTCCGTCGTCAGCCGGCGAACGGGTCCTCCTGCGGCGCGGCGACGACGTCGGCGTCCTCGAAGTGGTCGATGCAGCGCTCGAGCGCGTCCGGGCGGCGGTCGAAGATCAGGTCGTCGGCCAGCTCCCGCTCCGTCTCGGAGATCTCGTAGATCGGGCGCACGTGCGTCGGGTTCACGATCGCGGCGTCGAGGCCGGCGTCGATGGCGTGATGCAGGAACACGGAGTTCAGGACGGCCCGCGCCGCCGGATCGAGGCCGAACGAGACGTTCGAGACGCCCAGCACCGTCCACACGCCCGGCAGCTCCCGCTTGACCGCGCGGATGCCCTCGATCGTCTCGACGGCGCTTCGGCGGAACTCCTCCTGACCGGTCGCGAGCGTGAACGTGAGGGTGTCGAAGATCAGGTCGCCCGGATCCATGCCGAACTCGTCCACGCAGAGCTCGTGGATGCGGCGGGCCACGGCCAGCTTGCGCTCGGCGGTCTTCGCCATGCCGTCCTCGTCGATCGTGAGCGCGACGCAGGCGGCGCCGTGGCGGACGGCGTGCGGCACGACGGCGTCGATCCGCTCGCGCCCGTTCTCCATGTTGATGGAGTTGATCAGCGCGCGGCCGGGATAGGTCTCGAGCGCCCGCGCCAGCACGTCGGCATCGGTCGAGTCGATCATGAGCGGCATCTCGACGCCCATCGCCAGCCGCTTCACGAGCGTCGCCATCATGTCGGCCTCGTCGCCACGCTCGGTCAGCGCCACGCACACGTCGAGGGCGTGTGCGCCGCCCTCGACCTGGTCGCGGGCGATCGCGAGCGCGCCGTCGTAGTCGTCGTCGAGCATCACCTGCTTGAATGCGCGGCTGCCCTGCGTGTTCACCCGCTCGCCGATCAGCAGCGGCTTGGGCTGCTGCTCGAGCGCCGACGCCGTGATCGCGCTCGCCAGCGAGCGCTCGAAGACGACCTGGCGGGGCGCGCGGCCGGCGCCCGCGACGGCCTCGCACAGCGCCACGATGTGCTCCGGCGTGCTGCCGCAGCAGCCGCCGACGACCGGCGCGCCCAGCTCCGAGACGAACTGCCCGAGCTCGCGGGCCATGTCGTCGGGGCCGAGCGGGTACGCGGCGACGCCGTCGACGTTCTGCGGCAGGCCGGCGTTCGGGATCACCGAGACCGGGCCCGGCGCGTGCTGGCACAGGTACCGCACCGGCTCGCGCAGGTGCTCGGGGCCGACCGAGCAGTTCACGCCGATCACGTCGGCGCGCATGCCGTGCAGGATCGCGAGCACGGCGCCGACGTCGGTGCCGAGCAGCATCCGGCCGGTCACGTCGAGCGCCACCTGCACCTGCAGCGGCACCGACCGGCCGAGCTCGCGGAAGGCCACCCGGGCGCCGTCGATCGCCGCCCGCGTCTCGAGGATGTCCTGCTGCGTCTCGATGATGAGCAGGTCGGCGCCGCCCTCGACCAGGGCCGCGGCCTGCTCGCAGAAGGTCTCGGACAGGCCCGCGAACGAGATGCCGGAGAGGGTCGGGTCGTCGCTCGACGGCAGCATCCCGCTCGGGCCGATCGAGCCGGCCACGAACCGCGGCCGCGACGGCGTCGAGTACGCGTCGGCCGCCTTGCGGGCGATGCGCGCGGCGCACAGGTTGATCTCGCGGGTGTGCTCGCCCACCCCCCACTCCGGTCATCCGGATCCGCGACGCCTGGAAGCTGTTCGTCTCGACGACGTCGGCCCCGGCCTCGAGGTAGGCGCGGTGGATTCGCCTCGATCGCATCCGGCCGCGTGAGCGAGAGGTGGTCGTTGTTGCCGAGCTGGCGCTCGCCGCCGAAGTCGGCGGCGGTCAGGTCAGCGCCTGGATCTGCGTGCCCATCGCGCCGTCGAAGACGACGGCGCGGCGCTCGATCAGCTCGAGGTACGGGTGGCCGGCCACCCGCGGATGCTAGACCTCGGCCGGCGGCCCGGTCCACGGCGCCGGGTCGGGCAGCGTCTCCTCCTGGAACCATGGATAGGTGTCGGTCACGAGGAACAGGTACGCGGTGACGCGCAGCTGGTAGCGCTGCGGGAGCTCCATGACCTCGAACAGCCCCTTCGGCAGCCGTCCCATGATGAGCACGACGAACCACGCGAAGAACGCGAGCAGCCGCCCCAGGAGCTGGAGCACGTACAGCACCAGGTAGGCCGGGATCGCGATGAACAGGCGAAAGAACGTCGTCAGCCGGGAGAGGCTCTCCGGCCAGTCGACCGACACCTGGACGGGATAGCCATCCCCGGGCGACCCGCCGCTGAACGGCGGAAACTTGTCCGTCAAGAGGTACCCGTAGCAGCTGACCCGCGTCGAGTACGACAGAAACGTTGTGACGAAGTTGAAGAAGCCGCGCGGATAGCGGCCGGTGAAGAGGATCGCGAACCACGCGAGGAACACGACGACCTCGACCGCGATCCCCCATAGCACCACGACGATCAGCTGCGGGATGAGCAGGAAGAGGCGGAAGAACGTCGAGAGGCGCGAGTACTGCTCCTGGTGCTCGACCTCGAAGTGGACGGGATACGCCATCGGTCGCCCAGACTAGCTGCCGAACCGGATATCAGCCAGCTGCGGTCTTGACGAGCGCCTCGGCGAAGCCAACCTCACGTCGGGCCGCAAAGACATCGCCGTCGCCTTCGGTGGCGCGCTCGAGCGCCGCCCGCGCCTCGTCGAGCCGCCTCGCCGCCTCGGAGGCGTCGATCGAGTCGGCCGGCACCGCCTCGCCCACGAGCACGAGGGCGTGGTTCTTGCGCACCTGCACGTAGCCGTCGTCGGTGGCGTAGCGGCGCACCGTGCCGTCGGCATCGGTGAGGCGGGTCTCCCCCGGCTCGAGCAGCGAGATCAGCGGCGCATGGTCGGCCAGGATCCCCAGCTCGCCCGCGGCGCCCGGCACGACCAGGCGCTCGGCGTCGCCCGAGAACGCGATGCCCTCGGGCGTGATCAGCTCGACCGGGTACGGCGTGAACTCGGGCACGCTAGGCGGTCGCCTTGAACTTCTCGGCCGCCTCGACGGCCTCCTCGATGCCGCCGACGAGCCGGAACGCCTGCTCGGGCAGCTCGTCGTGCTTGCCCTCGAGGATCTCCTGGAAACCGCGGATCGTGTCCTCGAGCCGCACGTACTTGCCCGGCGTGCCGGTGAAGACCTCGGCCACGTGGAACGGCTGGCCCAGGAACTGCTGCACCTTGCGGGCCCGGCCGACCACGACCTTGTCCTCGTCGGAGAGCTCGTCCATGCCCAGGATGGCGATGATGCTCTCGAGGTCCTTGTAGCGCTGCAGCACCTCCTGCACGCTCGTCGCGGTGTCGTAGTGCTCGTCCGAGACCGTGCCCTTCTGGAGCAGGTTGGAGCGCGAGTCGAGCGGGTCGACGGCCGGGTAGATGCCGCGCTCGGCGATCGAGCGCGAGAGCGTCGTCGTCGCGTCGAGGTGGGCGAACGACGCGGCCGGGGCCGGGTCGGTGAGGTCGTCGGCGGGGACGTAGATCGCCTGGATCGACGTGATCGAGCCCTTGGAGGTGGACGTGATCCGCTCCTGCAGCTGGCCCATCTCGGTGGCCAACGTGGGCTGGTAGCCCACGGCGCTCGGCATGCGGCCG
The DNA here is from genome assembly GCA_963746115.1 of uncultured Actinomycetes bacterium. GTDB lineage: Bacteria > Actinomycetota > Thermoleophilia > Gaiellales > JAICJC01 > JAICJC01. Next base: position 847,155 of record CAVVAA010000001.1, read on the forward strand.
AGCAGCGCCGACACCTCGGAGCCGGCCTGCACGAACCGGAAGATGTTGTCGATGAAGAGCAGCACGTCCTGCCCCAGCTGATCGCGGAAGTACTCCGCCATCGTCAGGCCGGACAGGCCGACGCGCAGGCGCGCTCCCGGAGGCTCGTTCATCTGCCCGAAGACGAGCGCCGTCTTGTTGATGACCCCGGACTCCTTCATCTCCAGGTAGAGCCCGTTGCCCTCGCGGGTGCGCTCGCCCACGCCCGCGAACACGGACAGGCCGCCGTGCTCCTGGGCGATGTTGTTGATCAGCTCCATGATCAGCACCGTCTTGCCCACGCCGGCGCCGCCGAACAGGCCGACCTTGCCGCCCTTCACGTACGGGGCGAGCAGGTCGATCACCTTGATCCCCGTCTCGAAGATCTCGGTCGTCGGTGAGAGCGACTCGAACGCCGGCGGCTCGCGGTGGATCGGCCAGCGCTCATCGGTCGCGACCGGGTCGCCGTTGTCGATCGTCTCGCCGAGCACGTTGAAGATCCGGCCCAGCGTCGCCTCGCCGACGGGCACCGTGATCGGGCCGCCGGTGTCGGTCACCTCGAGGCCGCGGGACAGACCGTCGGTGGCGTCCATCGCGATCGCGCGGATGCGCCCGTCGCCCAGGTGCTGCTGCACCTCCGCCACGAGCACCCGCTCCGACTCCTCGCCGGCGCTGGCCGGGACCTTGATCTCGAGGGCGTTGTAGATCGAGGGCATCTCGCCCGGGAAGACCGCGTCCACGACGACGCCCTTGATCTCGACGATGGTGCCGACGCGCGCGGACTTTCCGTTCTGGGACATGTAACTCCTTGGAAGGGATGCCTGATCGGGTGCTTCTGGCCTAGCGAAGCCGGATTCTACCAGCGATCGGGCGCCACGCCGGCCGACATTGTGACATCAGCCGGGAGAGATTCGGGAGCCACCTGCGGCGCTCGGATGGGCCCAGCTCCGCGCGGATACGGCCTGCCTCGATGGACGCCGCCACCCGGGCGGCGTGATCGACGTGTCAAGCCCGGGAGGAGACGGCGGAGATCAGTGCCATGCCCACACTGTACTCGCCGCGCGCCCGCCGTTACAGGGCGGCGGTCACGCCTGCTAGACGAGGAAGCTGCGCGCGTGCGGCGAGCGTACGCGCGGCGCCGGCAGGACGAGCAGCAGCTTGCCCTCGTGGATGCTGCGGAACTGGTGGTCGAGCGGCGCCAGCTCGGCCAGCGTGGTCGCCGGCCTCGTCTCGGCGGAGGTCTGGTGGCCGTGCGAGGCGACGACGGCGCCGGCGCCCGCGGCGGCGGCCGTGGCGACGATCGCGACCGCCGTTGCGGCCAGCCTGTGCCGCCCGCGCCGGACCGGCCGGACGGCGACGACCACCGGCGGTGCCGACTCCATCGGGACGGCCGTTCGCACCTGCTCGGTGATCTCCCCCATCGCCTGCGCCACCTCCGCGCACGCCACGCACTCGCGCAGGTGCGTGCGCAGAGCCGAGGCGTCGAACTCGGTCAGATCGCCGTCGAGGCCCCTCGAGGCGAGCTCGCGGGCACGGTCACAGTCGCTGCGGTTGGGGAATCCGAGGTACACGGTCTGACCCCTTCTGACGTGGCCACCGCGGGAATGTTAGGCCAGCGGATGGCGGCCGTCGCACAGGAGGCCGAAGAGCACGAGCACGAACCCGAGAACCACGAACACCGCAGAGCTGGCCAGCGAGTCCTCGCGCTCGTCGTTCGTCGCGAACCGGACCGGCCCACTCCCGAACACGCCGAAGAGCCCGCCGAGCGCGCCGGCGTCGCCCTCCTGCCGCACCGGCGGGCGGATGCCGAAGAAGACGCCGAGGGTGATGCTGAGGCACGCCGCCAGGTAGAAGCCGACCGAGAGCGAGCGGGTCGCCGAGTCGCCGACGAGCAGCCCGAAGGCCAGCGAGACGAGCGCCGTGGCCACGATCACCGTCACCGCCACCTGGACGAAGCGGCGAAGCCCGGTCCAGAGCTCGGCCCGCGTCACGCCCGCGACCTCAGCTCGTCGAGGCCCCGCTGGGCATGCGCAGATCGGCCATCGGCCATGTCTCGAGCGGGAAATGGCATGCCTTGACGTGGCCGTTCTCGCCGGCCGGCGTGAGCTGCGGCTCGTCGACGTCGCACGTGCCCGGCTGGAAGCGCGGGCAGCGCGGGTGGAAGCGGCAGGCTCTGGGCGGGTTGATCGGGCTCGGCACGTCGCCCTCGAGCACGATCGGCTTGCGGGCCCTGGCGACGTCGGGGTTCGGGATCGGGATCGCCGAGAGCAGTGCGCCCGTGTACGGATGACGGGGGTGGTCGTAGAGCTCGCCGCCCTCGGCCACCTCGACCATCTTGCCCAGGTACATCACGGCCACGCGGTCGGAGATGTGGCGCACGACGTCCAGGTCGTGGGCGATGAACATGTAGGTGAGGTCGAACTCGCGCTGGAGCCGCTTCAGCAGGTTCAGGATCTGCGCCTGCACGGACACGTCGAGGGCCGAGACCGGCTCGTCGCAGACGATCAGCTTGGGCCGGATGGCGAGCGCCCGGGCGACGCCGATGCGCTGGCGCTGGCCGCCGGAGAACTCGTGCGGGAAGCGGTTGTAGTGCTCCGGGTTCAGGCCGACGACGTCGAGCAGCTCCTGCACCCGGCGCTTGTTCTCGGCCGCCGTGCCGATCTTGTGGACATCGAGCGCCTCGCCGATGATGAACCCGACCCGCTTGCGGGGGTTGAGCGACGCGTACGGGTCCTGGAACACCATCATCATCTCGCGCCGCATCCGCATGAGGGCCGAGCCCTTGAGCTTCGTGATGTCCTGGCCTTCGAAGGCGATCGAGCCGCCGGTCGAGTCGAGCAGGCGCATCACGCAGCGGGCCATCGTCGACTTGCCGCAACCGGACTCGCCGACGACGCCGAGCGTCTCGCCCTTCCGGATGGTGAAGGAGACGCCGTCGACCGCCCGCACGCGCGCGACCTCCTTCTGGAAGATGATCCCGCGGGTGACCGGGAAGTGCTTCTCGAGGTTCTCGACGGCGAGGAGCTCTTCGGCCATCGTGCCTCAGCTCACCGACGCCATCGTCTCGGCCACGAGCGTCTCGGCCTCGCGCCGCTGGGTGGCGGCGTCGAGGTGGCAGGCGGCACGGTGCGCGTCCGTCCCCTCGACGCTCTCGAACGGCGGCTCGGTCGACCGGCACACCTCCATCGCGTAGGGGCAGCGCAGGTGGAAGCGGCAGCCCGGCGGCGGCCGCAGCAGCGAGGGCGGCGAGCCCGCGATCGGCTTCAGCTCCTGGCCCTGGACCGCCAGCCGCGGCAGCGACCGCATGAGCCCCCACGTGTACGGGTGGTGGGCGTGGTAGAAGATGTCGGAGTACGTGCCCTGCTCGGCCGGCTTGGCCGCGTACATCACGAGCACCTCGTCGGCGACTTCCGCGACAACCCCCAGGTCGTGCGTGATCAGGATGATCGCGCTCCCGAAGTCGCGCTGCAGGTCGTTCATCAGCTTCAGGATCTGGGCCTGGGTCGTGACGTCGAGCGCCGTGGTCGGCTCGTCGGCGATCAGCAGGTCGGGGTTGTTGATGAGCGCCATCGCGATCATCACCCGCTGGCGCATGCCGCCCGAGAACTGGTGCGGGTAGTCCTCGAGCCGCTGCTCGGCCCGGGGGATGCCGACGGCCTTCAGCATCTCGAGCGCCCGCTTCGACGCCCCCGCCTTGGTCGTGTCGTTGTGCAGCTGGATCGCCTCGCGCAGCTGCTTGCCGATGGAGTGCACCGGGTTCAGCGACGTCATCGGGTCCTGGAAGATCATCGAGATCTCGTTCCCGCGTACCTTGCGCAGCTCCGACGTCGGCAGCTCGAGCAGGTTGCGGCCCTTGAAGATCGCCTCGCCCGTCGAGATCGTCTTCGCCCGCGGGTTCAGGCCCAGGATCGTCAGGCAGGTGACGCTCTTGCCGCAGCCCGACTCGCCCACGATCGCGAGCGTCTTGCCCTTCTCGACCGAGAACGAGACGCCGTCGACCGCACCGACGATGCCGTCGTCCGTGCGGAACTGGGTCTTGAGGTCGTGGACGTCGAGGAGTGCCACGGAGTCAGTCTACCGACGCGGCGCTATGCGAGCCGGATCCGAGGATCGATCCATGCGTAGAGCAGGTCGACCAGCAGGTTGAAGCCGATGACGAGCACCGAGGCGAACACCGTCACCCCGACGATCTTCGGTAAGTCGAACTGGTAGACCGACTGGATGGCCAGGTTTCCCAGCCCGGGCAGGCCGAAGACTTCCTCGATGAGGACCGCGCCTCCCAGCGCGATCGCGATGTCCATGCCGAGCATGGTCACGACGGGCAGCATCGCGTTTCGGAGCACGTGTCTGCGCATGACGATCGACTCGGGAGCGCCCTTGGCGCGGGCCGTGCGCACGTAGTCCTCGTTCAGCGTCTCCATCACGTTCGCACGGATCATCCGCACGTAGATGGCCGCGTAGAGCACGGCGAAGACGATCCACGGCATCAGCATGTGCGTGAACCAGTCCACCGGCCCGCCGCAGATCTGGCCCTCGGCGCCTCCGCGCAGATTGCAGTAGCCCTGGATGGGCAGCAGGTTCAGCTTGTACCCGAAGATGTACGAGGCCATGAGGCCGATCCACACCGGGTGAGCGGAGATGCCGCCCAGCACGCCGACCATGGCGAAGCGGTCGACCAGCGACCGCGGCTTCAGGGCCGAGAGAATGCCGATCGGCACGGCGATCAGCATCCACATCACCGCGCCGCCGAGCACGAGGGACGCCGTCACCGGCGCCGCCGCAAAGATCGAGGAGTTGACGCTCTGGCGGTCGTTGAACGAGTACCCGAGGCTGCCGTGGAAGACCAGCTGGCCCAGGAAGTGCAGGTACTGCTCGTAGACCGGACGGTCGAGGTAGAGCCGGTGCGCCACCGCCTTGACCTCGGCGGGCGTCGCCGACTTCCCGGCCGCGAGCCGCGCCGGGTCGACCGGGATCAGGAAGAAGATCATGTAGGTGACCACCGTCACGGCGATGAAGAGGACGATCGCCCAGAGCAGGCGCCGGATGACGTAGCGAACCATGCCGTTTCTCCCGGTGGTCGAAGGTGGTGGGCGGGGCGCCGGGTGGTTCCCCCGGCGCCCCGCGTGCAGCTAGTGCAGCGAGTTTACTGCCTCGCTACTTCCTCAGGCACATCGTGGTCAGATCCATGATGTACGAGGGGGTATCGACCGTGCATCCGACCTTCGGGCCGAAGAAGTCGATGTTGTTCGTGTACAGCCACGGCGCCCACGGCGGATCGTTCTGCATCATGTCCGTCGCGATGTTGCCGTACTCCTCGTACCGCGCGTTCCCGCTCAGCGTGTTGGCATGGTCCATCTGCTGGTTGTACTTCGGGACGTCGTAGTACGCGAAGTTGTTCCCGCCGGTCTTGGGGATGTTCTCCCCGGACAGCAGGATGTTCATGAAGTCGTACGGGTCGGGGTAGTCCTCGATCCAGCCCTCGTTGGCGATGTCCATCGCCACACCCTTCACACCTTCGCTCTGGAACTGCAGGGCGCGGGTGAAGTACTTGGGCTTGAGCGTGATCCCGATCTTGGCCAGGTTCGACTGGAGCACGGCGTCGCCGGCACTCACCGACGGCGTGCCGGCGGTCGAGTACTCGATCGCCGTCAGGGGCGTCTTCACCCCTGCCTGCTTGATCAGCGCCTTGGCCTTGGAGATGTCCTCGGCGGTGGGGCTGGTCACCGGATACAGGCTCTTCTCGAACTGGCTCCCCGGGAGGGCGGGCGGCAGGATCTTGTCACCCGGAGTCCCGTAGCCGTAGCCGTACGGCTTCTCGATGGCCGGCCGGTCGATCGCCCAGTTGACCGCCTGACGCACGAGCGGGTTCTTGAACGTCGGCCGAGCCACATTCAGGGCGAAGTAGGAGATGATCGCGGCCGGCGTGATGAAGAAGCGCTGGTTGTTCGTCTGCTTCGTCGACGTGCCCTCCGGGCCGAACTCCTGGTTCAGCTGGAAGTTCTGGCTGCCGGGAACGCAGTCCGGGCAGTAGTCGAGCTGGCCGTTCTTCAGCTCCAGGGTGCCCTGGTTCTGGTCGATCGTGAGCTGGTTGTAGTCGATCTCGTTCAGGTAGTGCGGCCTCGGGCCCTTGTAGAAGGGGTTCTTCTTCAGGACGATCGAGCGGTGCTGCACCCAGTTCGCGATGTAGAACGGGCCGGCGCCGGCGATCGACTGGACGCCCTTGCTGTTGATCGGGGTGTCCTTGGGGATCGCGCAGGCGAAGGGCGTGGCGACCTTGGACAGGAAGCCGGCGTCCTTCTCGGTCAGCGTGATCGCGAGCTGGTCGCCCGTGACCTTGATGCCCGAGACGTGGGCCGGGAGACCCTTGTAGCCCGAGGCGCCCTGGATGTCGGTGAGGAACGTCGCACCGAAGTACGACGCCTGCTTCGGCGACAGGTCGCGCTCCAGCGCGTGCTGGAACGTCGCGGCCGTCACGGGCTCACCGGTGTTGAACTTGTACTTGCCGGCCGGCACCGTGAAGGTGTAGGTCTTGCCGTCCGCGGAGACGGTCGGCATGCCGGACGCCGCCTCGGGGGTCAGGACCTTGCCGGCGTCACCCGACTTGTCGGGGTAGTTCAGGAGCTTCACGCAGGTGGCGTACTCGATCTGCCACGACGTCTGGTAGTACGCCAGCGCCGGGTCGATGAAGTCGATGTCGCCGTGCGCTGCAGTGTTCAGCGTGCCACCGTTCACGTGCGGCACCACGCCCTGGCCGGGCGGTACGCTCGAGCCCACGCTCCCGCCGCCGCTGCTGGAGCTGCCGCAGCCAGCCGCGCCGAGAAGCACGATGCCCGCGGTGAGCGCCCCCACCGCAAGCCACAGTCCCGGTCGTCTCATATGAAACCCCTCAAGTCGGATGTCAGGGTCCGCGGATGTACTCCGCCCGGTCCCCTCGCTACGACCGCTTAGACGCCGCGCCTGCGCGGAAGTTAGGGGCCCGGCTAGAGCGTCGAGCGCGGGTCGATCGCGTCGCGCATGCCGTCGCCGAGCAGGTTGAACGCGAGCGTCGTGATCAGGATGGCGAGACCCGGCCACACGATCAGCCACGGGACGACGGTGTAGTACGTGACCGCGTCGGAGAGCAGGTTGCCCCAGCTCGCGTTCGGGGGCGGCAGGCCCACGCCCAGGTACGACAGCGCTGCCTCGAACAGGATGTTCGTCGCCACCGTCAGCGTGCCGTAGACGATGATCGTGCCGACCAGGTGCGGCATCAGATGCGAGCGCATGATGCGGAAGTTCGAGCAGCCGACCATCCGGGCCGCCTCGACGAACTCCTTCTCGCGCAGCGACAGCACCTGCGCCCGGACGATCCGGGCCGGGTAGTACCACGAGAAGACGCTGATGATCAGGATCAGCGTGACGATGCCCGGGCACGAATAACCCGAAGAACGTGTAGGAGTTGAGCCGGGGCCCGACGGTCGCGGCGATGCCGATGGCGAACAGGAGCAGCGGGAACGCCATCACGATCTCGGTCATCCGCGAGACGACCGTGTCCATCAGCCCGCCGTAGAACCCGGCCAGCGTCCCCAGCACGACGCCGATGAACACGCCGAGGATGGTCGCCACGATCGCCACCTCGAGCGAGACCCGCGCGCCGGAGAGCAGGCGCAGGAACTCGTCGCGGCCCACCGCGTCGGACGCGCCGAGGATGTAGAGGCTCGAACCCGAGCTGTCCTGGTTCTTCACGGTCGTCCAGGGCCCGGCCGGCGCGAAGTTGATGACCGCGTTCGAGTTGATGTCGTTCGGCCCGTGGCCGAGGATGTCGGCCGCAAGCGGCGCGCCGATGAAGGCCACGAGCACGATCAGGATGATCACGACCCCGCTGGCGAGGGCGATGCGATCGCGCCTGAAGCGACGCCAGGCCTGCTCCCAGTAGCCTCGGGCGCGGACCTGCTCGTCCGGGTCAGCCGCCCCGATCTCGCCCGAGACGCCGGAGCCGACAGCAGCTGCCCCGGGGACGAGTGTGCTTCGTTCGGACGCCATCGGCAGGCTCAGGATATCCGCATGCGGTTGCCTCGGCAACCGCGGCGCTCACGAATCACGGCTGCGCGGCCGGAATTGGCGGGTTGACGCCCCTCGGCGAGAAGTTCTGGACGAGCCAGCGGCCGCCACTGGGGACGAGCTCGAGGAAGTCGTCGATGGGCGCCACGCCGAGCTTGTGCGACGTGAGCAGCACCTCGAGCAGGATGTCGCGCTCGCGGGCGCGGTCGATCTTGAACTTGGCGCCACCAAACTTCTCGCTCGGGTACGGGACGACCGGGATGTCGCCGGTGTTCCACTGCGCCCGGGAGAGGCCGCCGCGCACGTGCGGCGTGATGAGCGCCCACGCCGCGGCGACGTCGTGGCGCAGAACGGCGGTCTGGATGAACTTCTGCGCCGTCTTGAGCGCCGCCGGCGGCATGGTGATCTTCTCGCCGTACAGCTTCTCCGCGCTCGGCGGCGTCGCCAGGGCCGAGCCGGGCACGTCGGCAACCTTGGCGCCGTCGCGGGAGCTGACGAAGATGACGAGTCCGGCGATCAGGACGATCACGGAGACCGTCGTGAAGACCGCCCGAACGACGGAGCGGTCCCACAGCTGACCTACGCGTTCCACTGGAGAAAGTGTAGCCACGCTATTCGAGGGCGTCGGCGCCCGCGACCACCTCGAGGATCTGCTGGGTGATCTCGGCCTGGCGGGCGCGGTTCATCGCCAGGGTCAGCGAGTCGATCAGGTTGGAGGCGTTCTCGGAGGCGTTCCCCATCGCCGTCATCCGCGAGCCGTGCTCCGACGCGGTCGACTCGAGCAGCGCCCGGTAGATGGTGACCTCGACGTACGTCGGCAGCAGGTGGGCCAGGATCGCGGAGCGGTCCGGCTCCTCCAGGTAGGCGCCCTCGATCAGCTCCGGCTCCTCCCCGGTCAGCACCTCCTCGGGCACCGGCAGCACGTCGACCGCCTCGATGCGCTGGGTGAGGGCGGACACGAACCGGTTGTAGACCATGACGACCAGATCGACCTCGCCCTCGATGTAGAGCTCGGCGACCCGCTCGGCGATGGCGCGCGCGTCGGCGTACCTGGGGCGGTCGGTGATGCCGGTGTAGGACGTGTCGATCTCCTGGCCGCGGAAGCGCAGCGACGAGCCGCCCTTGCGGCCGACCGCGAGCCAGTGCACCTGGCGGCCGGCCTGGCGATGTTCGGAGGCGATGCCGAGCGACCGCCGGATCACGTTCGCGTTGAACGCGCCGGCGAGGCCGCGGTCGGCGGTGAGCGCGAGCACCGCCACGCTCTTGATCTCGCGCCGCTCCAGCAGCGGCTGGCCGTAGGCGCGGGACGTCGCGGCCGCGACCTCGACCGTCAGCCGCTGCATCCGGTCCGCATACGGCCGCAGGCCCTCGATGCGAGCCTGCGCCCGGCGCAGCCGCGACGCGGCCACGAGCTCCATGGCCTTGGTGATCGTGCCGGTGTTGCGCACCGACCGGATGCGGCGCGCGATGTCCTGCTGGGTGGCCATCTATGCGGCGGTGCCCGCCGCGTCCGTACCCTCGTCGACGAAGAAGCTGTCCTTGAAGGTGTCGAGGTGCTTGCGCAGGGTCTCGACCGTCTCGTCGGTCAGATCCCTCGACTCCTCGATGGCCTTCAGGATCGACCCCTCGGCCCGCAGCGACTCCACCAGCTCGTCGTTGAACCGTGACACCTGGTCGACCGGGATCGAGTCCACGTAGCCGTTCGTGACCGACCAGATCACGACGACCTGCTCGGCCACCGGCCACGGCGAGTACTGGGGCTGGTTCAGCGACGCGACGACGCGCTCGCCGCGGGCGAGCTGATTCTGGGTGGTCTGGTCGAGCTCGGAGCCGAACTGCGAGAACGCCTCCAGCTCGCGGTAGGACGCCAGGTCGAGTCGCAGGCGTCCCGGCGACCTTCTTCATCGCCCGGATCTGGGCGTCGCCGCCGACGCGCGACACCGAGATGCCGGCGTTGATGGCGGGGCGCACGCCCGAGTAGAAGAGGTCGGACTGCAGGAAGATCTGGCCGTCGGTGATCGAGATGACGTTCGTCGGGATGTACGCCGACACGTCGCCCGCCTGGGTCTCGATCACGGGCAGGGCGGTCAGCGAGCCGGCGCCCAGCTCGTCCGAGAGCTTCACCGCCCGTTCGAGCAGGCGCGAGTGCAGGTAGAAGACGTCGCCCGGGTAGGCCTCGCGCCCCGGCGGCCGGCGCACGAGCAGGGACATCTGCCGGTAGGCGTCGGCGTGCTTGGAGAGGTCGTCGTACATGACCAGCGCGTGCTTCCCGTTGTAGAGGAAGTGCTCGCCCATGGCGCAGCCGGCATACGGGGCCATGAACTTGATCGGCGCCGCCTCGGTCGCCGAGGCCGCGACGATGATCGTGTAGTCCATCGCGCCGGCCTTGCGCAGCTGCGCCTCGACCGCGCGCACCGTCGACGCCTTCTGGCCGATGGCGACGTAGATGCAGACCAGGTCCTCGCCCTTCTGGTTCAGGATCGTGTCGACGCAGATCGCGGTCTTGCCGGTCGTGCGGTCGCCGATGATCAGCTCGCGCTGGCCGCGCCCGATCGGGATCATCGAGTCGATCGACTTGATGCCCGTCTGCACCGGCTCGGACACCGGCTGGCGGTCGACGACGCCGGGGGCCTTGAACTCCATCGGCCGGAACTCGTCGGTCTCGATCGCGGGGCCGCCGTCGATGGGCTCGCCGAGCGGGTTCACGACCCGCCCGATCAGCTTCTCGCCGACCGGGATCGACATGACCGCGCCCGTGCGGCGGACGGTGTCGCCCTCCTTGATCTGATCCCACTCGCCGAAGAGCACGCAGGCGACGTTGTCCTCCTCGAGGTTCAGGGCGAGGCCGGTGACCCCGTGCCCGAACTCGAGCTTCTCCATCGCCACGCAGCGGTCGAGGCCGTAGACGCGGGCGATGCCGTCGCCGAGCTGGATGACGGTGCCGACCTCCTCGACCTCGGCCTCGACGTCGTAGCGCTCGATCTCGGTCTTCAGGATGTTCGCGATCTCGTCTGGTCGCAGCTTCACGCTTCACTCCCAACGGGCAATGGTGTACGGATGAGGGCGCGCCGAAGGTCGTCCAGGCGGCGCTTGACGGAGGCGTCCACGAGCACGTTTCGGGCCCGCAGGACGAGGCCGCCGATCAGGGTCGGGTCGACGTTCGCGGTCACCTGGGCGTGGCGGCCGACGGCCTCGGAGATGCGCTTTGCGAGCGCGTCGAGCTCTGACTTCTCGAGCTCGACCGCGGTCGTGACCTCGATCGTCAGGATCTGCTCGTCCTCGGCCGCGAGCTCGCCGAAGGCCGTCTGCATGTCGATCAGCAGGCTGAGCCGCCCGTGGGCGGCCAGAACCAGGACGGCGTTGCGCGCCAGCGGGTCGGCCTGCTCCAGCATGCGGGCGAGGATGCGCCGCTTGGCGTCACGCGGCAGCCCCGGGTTCACCAGCGCGCGCAGGACGGTCTCGTTCTCGCCCAGCGCCGCGACGAACCCGTCGAGGTCGCGGTCGACGTCCTGCACGCGGCCGGCGTCCGTGGCCGCCTGGTGCAGGGCGCTCGCGTAGACGCGTCCGGCCGGGTCGACGCGGTCGGCCACCTAGCGCTCCGTCCCCGGGGCCTTCTCGCCCTCCGCCGCGGGCGGGACCAGCATCGTCAGGTCGACGTCGGCCAGGGCCTCGTCGATCAGCCGCCGCTGCTCGGCCTCGTCCAGCCGGGCGCGGACGACCTTCTCGGTCGCCGCGACGGCCAGGTCGGCCACCTGCCGCTTGATCGAGTTCAGCGCCTGCCGCGTCTCGGCCTGGATCTCCTCCTGCGTCTGGCGCATGAGCCGGGCCTTCTCGGCCTCGAGCTCGGCGACGGCGGCGGAACGCCGCTCGTCGCCCACCCGGCGGGCATCCTCGATGATCTTGGTCGCCTCCTTGCGGGCCTCGGCCAGCTGCTGGCGGTACTCGGCCAGCGCCGCCTGGGCCTCCCCGCGCGCCGACTCGGCCGCGTCCAGATCGGCCGTGATCGCCTTCCGGCGGTCGTCGATCATCTTCTGGAGCGGCCCGTACGCGTAGTGGCGCAGGACGATGAGCACGATCACGAACGTGACCAGCGTCCAGATCATCAGCCCCGTCGTGGGGGTGATCAGGGTCGAGTCGTAGAGGATCATCGCGCCGCCTCCAGCCTCAGGCGATGGCGTAGGCCACGAAGGCCATGCCCAGGGCGTAGAAGATGATCGCCTCGGTCAGGGCGAAGCCGAGCCACATGAGGCCCTGGAGCTGGCCGCGCATCTCGGGCTGGCGGCCGACGGCCTCGATCGTCTTGCCGAAGATGAAGCCGACGCCGATGCCCGGGCCGATGGCGCCCAGGCCGGTCGCGAGGCCCAGCTCGAGTGCGCGGGCGGAGTCATGGATATTGCCGTCAAGGGCCATTCGGGCTCCTAGTGGTCGGGGTGGATCGCTCCACCGATGTAGATGGCGGACAGGGTGGCGAAGATGAACGCCTGCAGGCCGGCGATCAGCGTCGCCTCGAGCAGGTAGAGCGCGACGCCCATGGGGATGCCGATGGGCAGGATGAAGTACGTGCCGAGCAGCGAGGCGAGGCCGAGGAACACGGCGATCACCAGGTGGCCGGCCAGCATGTTGAAGAAAAGTCGGAAACTGAGCGAGACGATGCGGACGAACTGGGAGAGCACCTCGATCACCGCGATCAGCGTGAGCAGGATCAGCACCGCCGGCGTCTTCAGGCCGAACGGCCGCGGCGACGGCAGGCCCGACGGCATCCAGCTCTTGAAGTACTTGACCGGGCCGTTGTAGCGGATGCCCTCGATGTGGGTGGCGAAGAAGGTCACGAGTGTCAGGGCCAGCGTCACCGACAGGTTGGCGGTCGCGGCGTAGATCTGGAACTCGGGGATGCTGAGGCCGAAGAGCTCGAAGTGGCGGTCGCCGAACGGGAGCGGGACGAACCCGATCAGGTTCATCATCCAGATGAAGACGAAGAGGCTGGCGACGTACGGGAACCAGATGCGCATTCCCTCCTCCGGCAGCCCTCCCTTCGCGATCTGCTCCCGGCACAGGTCGTACACGACCTCGGCGGCGGTCTGGCGGCCGTCCGGACGCAGCTTCAGGCCGCGGCGGACGACGACGAGCACGAGGATGGTGGTCAGCGATCGCCGCCATCCACATGTAGACGACGGCCTTGTTGATGTCGAGGCCGAGCGGGAGGCTGACGTACGGGTTGTGGACGAAGTCGGTGAACTCCGCCACCGGGTTGAAGTCGACCTTGAGGAGCGGCAGCATCTAGACGGTGCCTCCGAGCCCGCTGCCGATGTTCCGGTGGGTCAGCACGCGCGTGACGATGTCGACGGTCAGGAGCAGGAGGAACAGGAGGACGGACGAGATCAGGAGTGTGCTCGAGTGCCGCGTGATCAGGAACAGGACGAGCATGCCGATCCACGGCCGCAGGAGCATGCTCGCGCCGAGCACGCCGACGCCGCGCAGCGGCCCCATGCGCACGGCCCGGCGCTCGAGTGTCGCCTGGGCATAGCGGTTGACCGCCCAGAGCACGGTCGCCCAGAACCAGCCCTCGAGCGGAAGCCCGGTCGCGGCGAACACCGGCAGCGCGACGATCGCCAGGATGGCGTCGATGTTGTGCGCGCAGAGTTGCGCCGGGGTGGTCGTTCGGGCGGTCACAGGTCTCGATACGTGCGGTAGACGAGGTAGAAGCTTGCGGGGATTCCGATCACCGCTCCGACGGCCGCGCCGACGGCCGGACTGCCCGCCGCCCACCCGATCCCGAGGCCGGCCCCCACACACACGAGAAGCGCGGCCAGAAGCGTGATTCCGGCCATCGCGCCGGATGCTGCAGGTCTCCCTGCCGTGGAAATCCTGTCGTCGGAGCGGACGGTTGAGAAGGCGCGCGTAAGTATGCCAGACGTTCGACTTCGTGACAACATGAGTTCTTCCACGACGGCCGAAGAATACCGTATCCGTGCGGAATTTCCCGCAGGGCCGGGTCAGGCGGCGGGGCGACTTTGTGTCACTTCGGCCGGCTGCCTGCGAGCAGCCCGCAGCGCGCGCAGGCGGCGCAGCTTGAGGATCTCGAGCGTGTACACGACGTACACCGACGACGCCACGGCGACGATGGCCAGGCCGCCGAGGATGACGAGCGACACCCAGCTCCAGCCGTGCCGGTGCGAGGGCACGAAGCGGATCGCGAGCGCGAACGCCGAGAGCACCGTGCACCAGGCGTAGAGCGTGAGCGCCGTGCGCCGCTGGGAGAACCCGATGTTCGAGAAGCGGTGGTGGAAGTGCCACCGGTCGGCCTGGTAGATCGGCTGGCGGTACTTCAGCCGCTTCAGGATCACGAACGACGTGTCGAGGATCGGCAGCGCGAGGATCACGAGCGGGAAGACGAGGGACACGGCGGCGGCCGTCTTCAGCACGCCCTCGATCGCGATGGTCGCCAGCAGGTAGCCCATCATCAGCGAGCCCGAGTCGCCCATGATGATCGTGGCGGGGTGGAAGTTGTAGCGCAGGAAGCCGAGCGCGGCCCCGGCCAGGATGGCCGAGACGGCGGCGGCGTCGAGGCGGCCGAGCGAGGCCGAGAGGACGGCGAAGGTGACGGCGGCGATGCCGCAGAACCCGGCGGCGAGCCCGTCGAGGCCGTCGATGAAGTTGACGATGTTCACGATGGCGACGATCCAGATCACCGTCACCGGGTAGCGCAGCCAGTCGAGGTCGAACACGCCGACGAGGGGCAGGGTGACGTGGTCGATGGCGATCCCGAGGTGCACCGTGAGCGCGGCGATCACCACCTGGCCGGAGAGCTTCACGAGCGGGTTGAGCGGGCGGATGTCGTCGACCGCGCCGAGCATCGTCATCAGCGCCGCGCCGAGCATCACGCCCCAGAAGCCGTGCTGGTTCCCGAGCGCCGCCGCCGGGATCACGATGGCGGCGAAGATGGCGATCCCTCCCAGGCGCGGCATCGGCTCGCGGTGCAGGCGGCGCTCGTCGGTCGGATGGTCGAGCAGCCCTGCCCGCCACGCCGCGAGCGACACCGCCGGCGTGAGCAGCAGCACGAGCATGAAGGCCACCACGAAGCCGACGGAAGCGGCCTGGTAATCGAGGATCGATCCAGTCATGTGCGCGAGCCTGCGCGGAAAGGGTAACCCTTCGCCCCCGCGGAGGATCCCCCTCCAATCGGGGACAGTCCCCGGAAATCGGGGACTGTCCCCGAACGCCGCCCTCGCCGAAGTCGGCACAGACTCGTGACACGACCCGACTGGAGCCGTTGAGATCCGGCGCGTAGCCTCGATTCGTGCGCTCGGAGCAATCGCGTGCAGGTCGCGGGCGGCCACTATCACGTCTGTGCCCGCGGAACGGCCAAGGCCGCGATCTTCACAGACCGACGAGGATCGACTGCGGTTCCTGAGCATCCTCGGCCGACGTCGTCGACCGCTTCGGCTGGCGCCTGCTACGCGTACTGCCTGATGGACAACCACTACCACCTCTCCCTCACGACGCCCGAGGCCAACCTCGGGTGGCGGGATGCGCCGGCTGAACCAGCTCTATGCCCAGTGGTTCAACCGTCGCCACGACCGTGTCGGCCATCTGTTCCAGGAGCGGTACTGGTCCGAGTTGCTCGAGAACGGAGTCCCATGTCCTCGCCATCGTCCGGTACATCGCGGCCAACCCTGTCCGGGCCGGGCTCTGCGAACGACCGCGCGAGTGGCCCTGGTCGAGCGCCCGGGCGACGCGCGGGCCTCGAGCCGGTGCCCGAGTTCCTCGACGTTGCCTGGGTTCTCCGCAGCTTCGCCGCGGACACGGGTCGAGGCGAGGGCGATCTACCAGAGCCTGGTGGAGGATGGGGACTGTCCCCGGTAATCGGGGACAGTCCCCGATTTCCCGATTTAGCGGGTGCCGAACAGGCGGTCGCCGGCGTCGCCCAGGCCGGGCAGGATGTAGCCGTTGCCGTTCAGCTCGCGGTCGACCGCGGCCGTGTAGACGGCCACGTCGGGGTGGTCGGCGGCGACGCGCTCGATCCCGGCGGGGGCGGCGACCACGCACAGGAGGCTGATGCGCACCGCGCCGCGGCGCTTGCACAGCTCGAGCGCCGCCGACGACGAGCCGCCCGTCGCGAGCATCGGGTCGAGCACGAGCACGTCGCGCTCCGCCAGGTCGCTCGGCAGCTTGCAGTAGTACTCGACCGGCTCGAGCGTCTCCTCGTTGCGGTAGACGCCGACGAAGCCGACCCGGGCGACCGGGATCAGGTCGAGCACGACGTCGAGCATCCCGAGGCCCGCCCGCAGCACCGCGACGACGCCGAGCTTCTTGCCCGACACCCGCCGCGCCGGCGTCTCCTCGAGCGGCGTGCGCACGCGGTACTCCTCGAGCTCGAGGTCGCGCGTGGCCTCGTAACAGAGGAACGCCGCCAGCTCGCCCATCAGGTGGCGGAAGTCCTTCGTCGTCGTCTCGACGTCGCGCAGCAGCGCCAGCTTGTGCTGGACGAGCGGGTGGTCGAGGATGACGAGCCGGTCAGTAGGAAGCGTGGCCATGTGGGAATCCCGAGTAGAGCGGCCGTCCGGCCAGGAGCTCGCCCGTCCGCCGCCGCAGCGCACCGAGGTCGGCGGCCGGGTCGAGGGCGTCGAGGATGATCGCCCCCACCTCGCGCATGTCGTCTTCGGTGAAGCCCCGCATCGTCACGGCAGGCGTGCCGATGCGGACGCCGGAGGCGATCGTGGGCGGGCGCTCGTCGAACGGGACGGTGTTGCGGTTCACGGTGATCGCGACCTCGGCCAGGCGCTCCTCGGCGTCGCGCCCCGTCCACTGCGTCGGCCGCAGGTCGATCTGGAGCAGGTGGATGTCGGTGCCGTCGGTCAGGAGCCGCTGGCCGCCGTCCATCAGCGTCGCCGCCAGCGCCTTCGCGTTCGCGACGATGCGACCCTGGTACTCGCGGAACGCGTCGGTCCGGGCCAGCTTGAAGCACACCGCCTTCGCGGCCACGATGTGGCACAGCGGCCCGCCCTGGAGCCCGGGGAACACGGCCTTGTCGACCGCGGACGCGTGCTCCTCGCGGCACAGCACGAGCCCCGCCCTCGGCCCGGCGAGCGTCTTGTGCGTCGTCGACGTGACGACGTCGGCGTACTCGACCGGGTTGGGATGAAGACCTGCCGCGACGAGCCCGGAGAAGTGGGCCATGTCGACCATGAGCCGCGCGCCGACATCGTCGGCGATCTCGCGGAAGCGGGCGGCGTCGATCACGCGTGGATACGCGGAAGCGCCGGCGACGATCAGCCGCGGCCGGTGCTGGTGGGCCAGGCGCTCGACCTCCTCGAAATCGATGCGGGAGTCCTCGCGGCGAACGCCGTAGGAGTGGACGTCGTACAGCCGGCCGGAGAAGTTCACCTTGAGGCCGTGGGTGAGGTGCCCGCCGTGGTCGAGCCGCAGGCCCAGGATCGGGTCGCCCGGCTCGAGCATGGCGAAGTAGGCCGCCAGGTTGGCCGGGCCGCCCGCGTGCGGCTGGACGTTGGCGTGGTCGGCGCCGAACAAGGCCTTGGCCCGGTCGATCGCAAGCTGCTCGATCTCGTCCACCCACTCGCAGCCGCCGTAGTAGCGCTTGCCCGGATAGCCCTCGGCGTACTTGTTCGTGAGCACCGAGCTGGCCGCTTCGAGCACCGCGGGCCACGTGAAGTTCTCGGAGGCGATCAGCTCGAGCTGGTCGCGCTGGCGGCCGAGCTCGCGGTCGATCAGACCGGCGACATCGGGGTCGAGATCGTCCAGGCCCGCGGCCCGGAGATGCTCGAAGGTCTGTTCGGCCGTGGCCACGGGCGCGCCTCCTCGGATCGACTCCGGCGACTCTATCCCAGGACCGCGAGCACGGAGTCGGCGTCCGGGCCGCGCCGCAGCACCACCGGCTCGGCGCCGGTGACGTCGATCACGCTCGACGGCGTCCCGCCGAGCTCGCCGCCGTCGATCTCGACGGCGCACAGCCGGCGCAGCTCGGCCGGCACGTCGGCGAGGCGGGCCGGTGGCTCCTCACCGCGCAGGTTCGCGCTCGTGAGCGCGATGCCGCCGACCGCGTCCGCGAGCCGCGCGACGGCCGCCGGGAGCACGGGCACGCGCACCCCGATCCGCTCCGGCGTCGTCCCGCACAGGTGGGCGAAGCGCCGGGCCGGGTTCGGGACGATCAGCGTGACCGCCCCCGGGAGCACGCGCCGGCAGCGGGCGGCAGCGCGCTCGCCCAGCTCCGGGAGGACGTGCAGCAGCGCCCCGACCGAGCCGAGCACGACCGCCGTCGGCTGGCCGGCCGGCCGCGCCTTGCTGGCGTAGAGCTCAGCGCATGCGTCCCGGTCGCTCGCTGCGCAGCCGATCCCGTAGACCGTGTCGGTCGGCAGGATCGCGAGGGCGCCGCCGCTGGAGCGCCTCCGCGGGATCTACCCCCATCGCCCGGCCACCACCCGCTCGATGCCGGCCAGGTCGGGCTCGGCGGAGGTCTCGGCCGCGCCGGCGGCGGCCATCATGCCGCGAACGGCGTCGGCCTGGCCGGCGCCGCACTCGAGCACGAGCCATCCGTCCGGCTCGAGCGCGTCCGGTGCGGTGGCGACCAGCCGCTCCAGCACCTCGGTCCCGGCCGGGCCGGCGACGGTGGCGAGGCGCGGCTCGAACTCGGCCACCTCGGGCTCGAGCGCCGCCATCTCCCCCTCGCCGATGTACGGCGGATTCGACGCGATCACGGCGAACCGGCCCGACACCCCCGCCAGCAGGTCGGCCTCGACGAGCTCGACGTCGAGCCCGAGCGCGGCCGCGTTTGCCCCCGCGACCGCGAGCGCGTCTGCCGAGACGTCGGTCGCGGTGACGGCGGCGTCGGGGCGGGCCGACTTGATCGCAAGGGCGATGGCGCCCGAGCCCGTGCCGACGTCAAGGACGGCCGGCGCCTCCCGCCCGGCCAGAAGAGCGAGGCACCGCTCGACCAGCACCTCGGTCTCCGGCCTGGGTACGAGCACGCGCCCGTCAACCGCCAGGTCGAGGCCGTGGAACCCCCACCGGCCCAGGATGTAGGCGACCGGCTCGCGCCGCCCGCGCCGCTCGAGCAGGGCCCGGCACGCGGCCAGCTCCGGCTCGTCCAGCGGGCGGTCGAAGTTCGTGTAGAGCTCGATCCGCGGCAGGCCGAGCGCGTGCCCGATCAGGAGCTCGGCGTCGAGCCGCGGCGTTGCGCTCCCGTGCTCGGAGAGGTACCCGGCCGAGAGCCGCAGCACCTCGCCGAGCTGCCTCACCCGGCCGCCGCCGCGGCCAGCTGGCGGCGCCGCTCCTCGGCAGCGAGTGCGTCGGAGAACTCGCCCAGGTCGCCGCCCAGGACGCGGTTCAGGTCGTGGACGGTGAGCCCGATGCGGTGGTCGGTCACGCGGTCCTGCGGGTAGTTGTACGTGCGGATCTTCTCCGAGCGCTCGCCGGTGCCGATCTGGGCCGACCGGGTCGCGGCCGCCTCGCGGGCCGCCCGCTCGCGCTCGGCCTCGTAGAGGCGGGCGCGCAGGATCTTCATCGCCCGCTCCTTGTTCTGCAGCTGCGAGCGCTCGTCCTGGCAGGTGACGACCGTGTCGGTCGGGATGTGGGTGATCCGCACGGCCGAGTCGGTCGTGTTCACGGACTGGCCGCCGTGCCCGCCGGCGCGGAACACGTCGATGCGCAGGTCGTTCGGGTCGACGTGGAGCTCCACGTCCTCGGCCTCGGGCATCACCGCCACGGTGGCGGTCGACGTGTGGATGCGGCCCTGCGACTCGGTGGCCGGCACGCGCTGGACGCGGTGGACGCCGCTCTCGTGCTTGAACACCGAGTAGGCGCCGTCGCCCTTGATCTCGAACACGAGCTCCTTGTACCCGCCGGCGTCGCCACCAGACGCGGCCAGCGTGTCCGTCTTGAAGCCGCGCTGCTGGGCGTAGCGGGTCAGCATCTGGTAGAGGTCGCCGGCGAAGATGGCCGCCTCGTCGCCGCCGGTGCCGGCGCGCAGCTCGACGATCACGTCCTTGTCGTCGGCCGGATCGCGCTCGAGCATCGCGACGCGGATCTCCTCCTCGAGGGTCGGGAGGGCGGCCCGGGCCTCCGAGATCTGCTCGTGCGCGAACGCGCGCATCTCCTCGTCGGGATCGTCGGCGAGCTCGGCCGCGTCGGCCAGCTGGGCGGTGCGCTCGCGCCACTGCCGGGCCAGCTCGGCGGCGCCGGAGAGGCGCTTGTGCTCGCGGGCGACCTGGGCGTAGCGGCGCTGGTCGGCGAGCACGGTCGGGTCGCCGAGCTGGGCCTCCAGCTCGGCGAAGCGGCGCTCGATCTCTGCCACCAGCGGTTCCATGACCGGTGAAGGATAGTGACGCGGTCAGAGGCGGCCGAGCTGGCGCATGACCGACACGGAGTCGGAGTAGACGTCCTTGCGCGCGAAGCGGCCGTCCCGCGTCGGCAGGATGTCCATCCCGTCCCACGTCGCGGTCTTCCCGCTCTCCGCGTGGGTGCCGGTCGCCGTCCACTCCTGGACGACGAGGCCGTCGCGCACGTACAGGCTGCGGCCGGTGAAGCGCATGCCCGGCCAGCCGCGGAAGATCCCGGCGATGTGCTCGCCGACCGCGGCCGCGCCCTCGACGCGCTCGCCGGCGGTGTGGTTGTGGAAGACGATGTCGTCGGTGTGCATCGACGTGATCGCCTCGACGTCCTGGCGGTTCCAGGCGTCGTTGTAGCGCTCGATCAGGGCGTTCAGCTGCTCGGGCGAGTCGGGGCCGGCCACGCGGCCAACCCTACGCCATCACCTCGACCGCCGCACCCGCGCCGGAGGCCCGCTCGGCCTCGAGCACGTCCTGCAGGGCCTGGATCGAGACCTCGACCTGGTCGAGGGTGGGCTCCCGCGTGGTCAGCCCCTGCAGCCACAGGCCCGGCGTGAGCAGCGTCCGCACGACGGGGTTGTTCGGGTGCTGGCCGCCGAAGCGGATCACCTCGTAGGCCAGGCCCGCGATCACCGGCAGGAGCAGGATGCGGGACGCGATCAGCGTCGGCCAGTCGGGCCGGCCGACGAAGGCGAACACGAAGATCGCGATCACCATCACCCACAGCAGGAACGCCGTCCCGCAGCGGAGGTGGATCTTGGAGTACGTCTGCACCCGCTCGGGCACGAGCTCGGCGCCGTCCTCGTAGGCGTTGATCGTCTTGTGCTCGGCGGCGTGGTACTGGAACACCCGCCGCAGGTCGGGGATGAACGAGATCGCGGCCAGGTAGCCGACGAGCAGCGCCACCCGGATCGCCCCCTCGACCAGCACGAACTCGACGGTCGAGTGGATCGGCAGCAGGTCGGTGATGACCGCCGGCGAGACCTTGAAGACCACGACCGCGAACCCGATCGCGACGACGAACGCGAACGCGATCTGGCCGCGGGTGAGCTCGGCCGCCGCCTCGAGGTCGGGGTCCTCCCCCTCCTCCACGGCGGCGAACGACGCCGACACGGCCAGGGCGCGGAACCCGATCACGAGCGACTCGCCCAGCGCGACCATGCCGCGCAGCACCGGCAGCCGCAGCCAGCGGTGCCGCGACGCGGCGCTCGAGATCGGCCGGCACACGCGGGCCAGCCCGCCGTCGGGCCGGCGCACGGTCACGGCCCACGAGCCGGGGCTGCGCATCATCACGCCCTCGAGCACGGCCTGACCGCCGACGTTGGCGCTTGCGCTCACGGACGACACGCGTTCCTCACCCGGTCCTTGTCGGCACCGGGTGAGCGGAGCGTGAGCCCGGAAGCGTTACGCGGACGTTGCCGAACGGGCCTGGCGGCGACGGAATCGCTCCACCCGGCCGCCGGTGTCGACCAGCTTCTGCTTGCCGGTATAGAAGGGATGGCAGGCCGAGCAGATCTCGACGTGCATCTCGGGCTTCGTCGCCCGTGTGGTGAACTCGTTGCCGCACGAACATGTCACGTGCGAGACAACGTAGTCGGGGTGAATGTCAGCCTTCATACGGTTCAGGATAGCACGGGCCCTGCGGCCGAAATCGCCGCGTCGACGGCCTCGGAATCGACGTCCAGATGGGTCACGAACCGCACCGTCCGGTCGTCCAGCGCGGCGCTGAGAACACCCGCGCCGGCCAGCTCCGAGACGATCTCGGGAGCCGCCACAGAACCGGTGGTCTTCGCAATCACGATGTTCGTCTCGACGGCCTCCGGATCGAACCGCAGGAGCCGGGTCGACCGGAGCCCCTCGGCCAGACGGCGGGCGTTCGCGTGGTCGTCCGCCAGCCGCTCGACGTGGTTGCGCAGGGCGTGGAGCGCACCGGCGGCGATGATGCCGGCCTGGCGCATCCCGCCGCCGAAGAGCTTGCGGTTGCGGCGGGCGACGGCGACGAACTCGGCCGAGCCGACGACCGCCGAGCCCACCGGCGCGCCGAGGCCCTTCGAGAAGCACACCGACGCCGAGTCGACCGGCGCGGCGATCTCGGCCGGCGCTCGCCCGCTGGCCACCGCCGCGTTCCAGAGCCGGGCGCCGTCCATGTGCACCCGCAGGCCGCTGGCGTGGGCGAAGTCGGCCAGCTCGACCAGCCGCTCCTGCGGGAGGACGCGGCCGCCGACCTCGCCGATCGTGTTCTCCAGGCAGAGCAGGCTCTGGCGGGCGTGGTGGACGTCGGACGGGTCGCGCAGGCGCGAGCCGATCGCGTCCACCTCGAGCACGCCGCCGTCCCCCGGGAGCATCCGCGTCTGGACGCCTGCGAGCACGGCGGCCCCCGCCTGCTCGTGCACGACGATGTGTGCAAGCTCGTGGATGAAGATCTCGTCGCCGGCGCGCGTGTGGGAGCGCACCGAGACCAGGTTGCCCATCGCCCCCGACGGGACGTAGACCGCCGCTTCCTTGCCGAGCATCCGGGCCACCTCGGCCTCGAGCTCGATCACGGTGGGGTCGTCCCCCCAGACGTCGTCGCCGACCTCGGCCTCGGCCATCGCGCGGCGCATGGCCGGCGTCGGCCGGGTGACGGTGTCCGAGCGGAGGTCGACGACGCGCATCGCGCGGGAGCGTATCGTTCCGGCATGGCGCTGGAGATGCGTACCCGCTGCGAGCGCTGCGACGCTCCCCTCGCGCCGGGCGGCGACGCGCGCATCTGCAGCTACGAGTGCACCTTCTGCCCGGCCTGCACCGAGGCGATGTCGGCCGTCTGCCCGAACTGCGGCGGCGAGCTGGTCGCCCGCCCGCGCCGGGCCGCGTCCGCCTCAGACCGGCCGCCTCCGCGGCGACCGCCGCCACCCAGGCCTGCAGCGGCCGCAGCGGCGCCCACCGTTCGACGCACCAGTCGGGGAACGCCTCGGTGAGGGCCTGCGCGGGCATGGGGTCGGTGGTGGCGGCGACGAGCCCGTCGTGGCGGAGCAGGTCGCCCCGGGGATGGTCGGCGGCGTAGGGCGCGGGGACGCGCTTCCACCGCGCCGGGCCGAAGCGGGCGCCGACCGTCAGCGCGGAGCGCACGGCCCGGTCGAGCTCGGCGCCGCGGTCGCCGTCGTCGACGGCGCGCCGGTAGGCGGCGAGCCCCGCGGTCGTGAAGTGGTGCGCGCCGACGCCGAGCGTGACCGCGTCGGGGTCGAGCCGGACGAAGTAGCCGGCGCACTCGCGGGTCGGGCCTGACCCCTCCCAGAACCACAGGTCGAGGTGCGTCTTGTACGGGGTCTTGTCGTTCGAGAAGCGGGTGTCGCGGGCGACGCGCATGATCGAGCCGTTCACCCGCGGGTCGGCGTGGATGCCCGGGGCGACGGCGGCCAGCCGCTCGCCCAGGGCGACGACGAGCTCGCGTGCAGGCTCGAGCAGGAGGCCCTTGTACTCCGCCTCGTGCTCGTGGAACCAGGCGCGGTCGTTGTGCTCGGCGAGGCCTGTCAGGAAGCCGAACGCGTTGGGATGGAAGCCGGTGAATGCCATGGGGCGAGAATACGGCCGGCTCGTGTCACCTGTCTCGCACGGGCTGCGCCGGAAATGCGCCGAGAACGTCACGGCGCCCGTTCGGGGTCAGACCCCGGTAGCATGCCCGCCCGTGGCGCGGCGGCCCTCAGACTACCCACCCCCCGTGCGGGTGCGCGAGTTCGTGGCGGAGCCGCAGGCGGCCGAGGACGAACGCGTGGACGTGGGTGTGCTCTTCGTCGGCGGCGGCCCGGCCGGACTGGCCGGCGCGATCCGGCTCGGGCAGCTCCTGGCCGAGGACCCGGCCACCGCCGAGCGGCTGGGCGAGGTGCCCGTGGCGCTCGTCGACAAGGGCAAGGTGGCCGGCGCCCACCTGCTCTCCGGCGCCGTCGTGAACCCGTCCGCCCTGCGCGACCTGCTGCCGGGGGTGGCCCTCGAGCAGCTCCCGAGCTACGGCCCGGTCCGGCGCGAGTCGGTCTACTTCATGCGCGAGCGCCACGGCATCCGCATCCCCACCCCGCCGCCGTTCCACAACAAGGGCAACTGGATCTTCTCCCTCGCCCAGCTCGGCCGCCACCTGGCCGAGCGGGCCGAGGAGCTGGGCGTCATGGTGCTCCCCGAGACCGACGCGCACACGCTGCTCGTGGGCGACGGGGCCGTGCGCGGCATCGTCACCGGCGACAAGGGCCTCGGCCGCGACGGCGAGCCGCTCGGCACGTACGAGCCCGGCGCCGAGATCCACGCAAAGGCGACGGTGCTCGCGGAGGGGACGCAGGGCCACCTGACCGGCGCGCTCCTCGAGGCGTTCGGGCTGCGGTCCCGCAACCCGCAGATCTGGAGCCTCGGGGTGAAGGAGCTCTGGCGCGTCCCCCGCCCCCTCGACCGCGTGATCCACACGCTCGGCTGGCCGCTGCGGCCGCAGGCGAAGTACGGGGAGAGCGGCGGGAGCTTCATCTACCCGATGGGCGACGACCGGATCGCGCTCGGCCTCGTGGTCGGGCTCGACTACCGCGATGCCTCGCTCTCCGTCCACGACCTGCTCCAGCAGTTCAAGTGCCACCCGCTGATCCGGCCCCTGCTCGAGGGCGGCGAGCGGATCGGCTGGGGCGCGAAGACGATCCCCGAGGGCGGCCTGCTCGCGCTGCCCGAGCGGCTGTCCGTCCCGGGCGCCGTCCTCACCGGCGACGCTGCCGGGTTCGTGAACGTGCCCAAGCTGAAGGGCATCCACTACGCGATGCGCTCCGGCATGCTCGCCGCCGACGCGATCTACGAGCAGCTGAAGGCCGGCGCCGACCCGGCGGCCGCGGGCGTGCTCGACGGCTACGACGCCCGCATCCGCAGGAGCCACATCTGGTCCGACCTGCGCCGGGTCCGCAACATGCGCCAGGCGCTGAACAAGGGCCTCATCGTCGGCGGCGCGCTGGCCTCGGCGATGGACGTGACCCGCGGCGCGTTCCCCGGCGGCTCGTTCCGCACCCACCGCGACGCCGAGGCGCCGATGACGATCGGGCCGCGCGACTACCCGCAGCCGGACGGCTCGCTCACGTTCGACAAGCTCTCGAGCGTCTTCCTCTCGGGCAACCGCAGCCGCGACGACGGGCCGAACCACATCCGCGTGCGCACCCGGGTGCCCCGCGAGGTCGGCCAGACCTGGGTCGCGATGTGCCCCGCCGGCGTCTACGAGCTGCGGGATGCGGGCGGCGAGATGGTCGAGGTCGAGCTCACCCCGTCCAACTGCGTCCAGTGCGGGGCCATCACCGCCAAGGGCGGGCGGCTGACCCCGCCCGAGGGCGGCAGCGGGCCCGAGTACACCCACATGTAGCCGTGGCGTCTGACCGCCACAGGATCGAGGCCCTGATCGCCCACCTGGACGAGTTCCTGGCCGGCGCCGACCGCCGCCGGGCCGAGATCCCGATCGAGGTCGGCTCCGACCGGCGCTGGTCGGTGGGCGACACGGAGCGGCTGTTCGAGCGGTTGGGGCGGCCGGTCCCGGTCGCGCCGCCCGAGCAGCGCATGAGCGACGTCCTGGCCGACGCGGTGCGGCTGCGAAACGCCCTCATCGTGCTGCGCGAGGGCGAGGCGCAGGCCGAGCAGAAGAGCACGAAACCGGGGTCAGACCCCGACCAGGAAGGCGCACAGGACCGTCACACCCGGCGTTCGGGGTCTGACCCCGATTCCTAGCCCTTGCGGGCGGTGACGAGGTCGGTCAGCTTCGGCAGGATCGCGAGCGCGTCGCCCACCACTCCGACGTCGGCGAACTCGAAGATCGGCGCGTTCTGGTCCTTGTTGATCGCGATGATCGTGCCGGCGCCCGACATCCCCACCTTGTGCTGGATCGCCCCCGAGACGCCGCAGGCGATGTAGAGCTTCGGCGAGACGGTCTTGCCGGTCTGGCCGACCTGCATCGAGTACGGCACCCAGCCGGCGTCGACGACGGCGCGGGTCGCGGCCACCTCGCCGCCGAGGGCCTTCGCGAGCGCCTCGACCAGCGGCACGTTCTCCGGGCCGCCCATGCCGCGGCCGACGGACACGAGGATGTCGGCCTCGGTGATGTCGACGCCGCCGCCGTCGGCGGCCTCGCGGCCGGTCAGGGACGCACCGCGCGACCAGTCCTCGATGCTCACCGCAACGCGCTCGACCGGCGCAGTCCCGGAGGCGTCCTCGCGGGCCGGGAAGGCGTTCGCGCGGGCGAGCACGATGCCCGGCCCGCCCGCGAAGCCCGACTCGACCATCACCGAATCGTCGAGGGCCGGACGGGTGGCAACGATGCCGCCGTCGGCGGTCGCGATCTCGGTCGTCTCGCAGGCGATGCCGGCGCCCAGGCGCGCGGCCAGGCCGGCAGCGACGTCGGCGGAGACGACGCCGGCGCCGAAGAGCACGGCATCGGCCTCGCCGGCCGACGGGGCGAGCGCGTCGACGATCGGCTGCGAAAGCCCGCCCGCGAGCGCCGCGTCGTCGGCGACGAGCACCCTGGCCGCACCGTGGCCGCCCAGCGTCCCGGCCCAGCCGTCGTCGACGCCGGAGCCGGCCACGAACGCCGTCACCTCGCCGCCCAGCCCGGCCGCCTTCGCCAGCACGCCCAGGCCCTGCGGGGAGAACTCGCCGTCGTCGTGATGCACGTAGACCAGGAGACCCGCCACTAGATCAGCCCCTTCTCGCTCAGGAACGCGACCACCTTCTCGGCCGAGTCGCCGCCGGCGTCCTCGATCCGCAGGCCCTCCGACTTCGGCGGCGGGGGCGAGATCGCGCGCACCACGCTGCGGGCGCCGTCGCCGCCGACGCGCGCGGTATCGACCTCGAGGTCGGCCGCGGAGACCGTCTCGAGCGGCTTGCGCTTGGCGCCCATGATCGCCTTGATCGAGGGCAGCCGCGGGGTGTTGATCGCGTCGGACACCGACACGACCGCGGGCAGCGGTGCCTCGATCAGGTCGTAGCCGTGCTCGGCCTGGCGCTTGGCCTTGACCGAGCCGCCGTCCAGGCGCAGCTCGGCCACCTGGGTCACGAGCGGGCGGCGCAGGTGGTCGGCGACGGCGGCCGCCATGACGTAGCAGTCGGCGTCGGCGGCCTGCTGGCCCAGCAGCACGAGGTCGGCGTCCTGCTTGCCGACGGCGGCGGCGAGCACGTAGGCGGTGGCGGCGATGTCGGAGCCGGCGAGGGCCGGGTCGGTGACGAGCACGGCGCGGTCGGCGCCCAGCGCGAGCGCCTTCGTCAGCACGCGCTGCGCCGACTCGGGGCCCATGCAGACGGCGACGATCTCGCCCACGTCTGCGCCGCGCTCGCGGATCTGGATCGCCTCCTCGAGCGCGTGGACGTCGAACGGGTTCGGCTCGGAGTCGCCGGAGCGGTCGAGCCGCTTCGTCCCCGGGTCGAGCCGCCGCTGCGACGTCGCGCTCGGCACCTCCTTGACGCAGACTGCGATGTTCACTCCCCGCTCCCTCCTCGAACCGATTTCGCCCGCAGACTACTTGCCGACGAACGACGCCTGCCGCTTCTCCACGAAGGCGTTCATGCCCTCGCGGGCGTCGTCGGTCGAGAACATGAGCGAGTAGAGATCGGCCTCGTGGACGAGGTTGCCGCCGATGTCGCCGTGCAGCGACCGGTTGGTCGCCTCCTTGGCGTAATACAGGGCGACGGGGCTCTTGGAGGCCATCTCGGCGGCCATCCTCCACGCCGCCGGCATGAGCTCGTCGGCCGGGTACACGTGCTGGACGAGCCCGCGCTCGAGGGCCTCGGCGGCGTCCACCCGGCGGCCGGTCAGGATCAGCTCCTTGGCGTAGCCGATGTTCGTGGCCCGGGCGAGGCGCTGGCTCGCGCCCCAGCCCGGGATGATCCCCAGGTTGATCTCGGGCTGGCCGAACTCGGCGTTCTCGGAGGCGAGGCGCACGTCGCAGGCGAGCGCCATCTCGCAGCCGCCACCGAGTGCGTAGCCGTTCACCGCAGCGATCGTCGGCTTGCGCATCGTCTCGAGCTTGTGGGCGATCTCCTGGCCGAGCTCCGAGTAGGCCCGCGCCTCGAGCGGCGTCTTGCCCGCCATCTCCTTGATGTCCGCGCCGGCGATGAACGAGCGCTCGCCCTCCCCCGTGAGCACGACGACGCCCACGCCCGGATCGGCGCCGAGGTCGGTGAGCGTCGCCAGCAGCTCCTCGAGCAGGGCGGTGTTGAGCGCGTTCAGGACGTCGGGGCGGTCGATCGTGACCGTGGCGACGCGCTCGTCGACGGCGATGCGAAGGCCGGCGCCGCTCATCCTTCCGCCCCGACCTTCTCACGCAGGAACTCGACGATCGCGGCCGTCGGCGCCCCCGGCGTGAACACCTCCGCCACGCCCAGGCCCTTCAGCTCCTGAACGTCCTCGCCGGGGATGGTGCCGCCGACCACGACGACGACGTCGCCCGCGCCCTGGTCACGCAGGAGGTCGAGAATGCGGGGAACGAGGGTCATGTGGGCTCCTGAGAGGATTGAGATGCCGACCGCGTCGGCATCCTCCTGGATAACGGTGGCGACGATCTGCTCCGGCGTCTGGTGGAGGCCGGTATAGATGACCTCCATGCCCGCGTCGCGCAGCGACCGGGCGATGATCTTGGCGCCGCGATCGTGGCCATCGAGGCCCGGCTTGGCGACGACCACACGGATGGGCCCACTCATAGCGGGGCGAGTGTATACGCGCTCACGTCTCCGGCGGCGCGAACACGACCAGGATCGAGAGGTCGCTCGTGATCGAGTGGAAGCGGTGGTCGACCTCCGCGGGGACGAAGATGATCGACCCGGGATCGACCGGGCGATCGTGCTCCTCCACCCGGATCCGCCCGTGCCCGGAGACGACGTAGTAGAGCTCGTCCTGCGCGTGCGGGGTCTGCAGATCCGCCTCGCGGGCGCGCAGCACGTAGAGCCCGACGCTCATCGAGTCGCGGCGCAGGAACTCGTGGTAGAGCTGGCCCGCAGCAGAGCGCGCGGCCTCGAGCCCGTCGATCTCGAAGGCGTCCATCGGCGCCATCCTACGTGAGACGCTGGGCGCGGCCATCGAATCGGGGACAGTCCCCACGAGGCGGGGACAGTCCCCATCCCCGCCCGGGTGCGTCAGAAGACGGGCGTCTCGCGGTAGACGCCCCACACGGCCCGGAGAGCGTCGCAGATCTCGCCCTCGGTTGCGTACGCGCGGGCGCACTCGACCAGCGCGGGCATGACGTTGCGGTCGGTGGCGGCGTCGGCCGAAAGCCGCTCGAGCGAGGCCTGGACGACGGCGGCGTCGCGGCGGCCGCGGACGGCGTTCAGGCGATCCTTCTGGCGCCGCTCCACCTCGGGCGAGATGCGCAGGATCTCGACCTGGTCATCGTCCTCCGACGTGTAGGAGTTCACGCCGACGACCAGCCGGCGGCCGTCCTCGACCTCCTGCTGGTAGCGGTACGAGGCCTCGGCGATCTCGCGCTGGAAGAAGTTCTCGTTCAGGGCCGCGATGACGCCCCCGAGCCGCTCGATGCGCTCGAAGTAGTCGTAGGCCTCGCGCTCGAGCCGGTCGGTCATCGCCTCGACGAGCCACGATCCGCCGAGCGGATCGGCCGAGTGGACGACGCCCGTCTCGTGCGCGATCACCTGCTGCGTGCGCAGCGCCAGCCGGGCGGCGCCCTCGGTGGGGAGCGCGAGCGCCTCGTCGTAGGAATTCGTGTGCAGCGACTGTGTCCCGCCGAGCACCGCGGCCAGCGCCTCGACGGCGGTGCGGACGATGTTCACCTCGGGCTGCTGGGCGGTCAGGGACACGCCGGCGGTCTGGGTGTGGAAGCGCATGAGGAGCGAGCGCTCGCGCTTCGCGCCGTAACGCTCACGCAGCTCCCGGGCCCAGATGCGGCGGGCGGCGCGGTACTTCCCGATCTCCTCGAAGAAGTCGATGTGGGCGTTGAAGAAGAACGACAGCCGCGGCGCGAAGTCGTCGACGTCCATCCCCCGCTCCCGGCACGCCTCCACGTAGGCGAACCCGTCGGCGAGCGTGAACGCGAGCTCCTGTGCCGCGGTCGCTCCCGCCTCGCGGATGTGGTACCCCGAGATCGAGATGGGGTGCCAGCGGGGCAGCGTCTGGGTGCACCACTCGATCATGTCGACCATCAGCCGCATCGACGGCTCGGGGGGGAAGATCCACTCCTTCTGGGCGATGTACTCCTTGAGGATGTCGGCCTGGATCGTGCCGCCGAGCGCCTCGGGCGGGATGCCCTGCCGCTCGGCCACGCACACGTACTGGGCGAGGACGATCGCGGCCGGGGCGTTCACCGTCATCGAGGTGGTGACGCGGTCGAGCGGGATGCCCGCGAAGAGGTCCTCCATGTCGGCCAGCGTGTCGACCGCCACGCCCTCGCGGCCGACCTCGCCCAGCGACCGCGTGTGGTCGGAGTCGTAGCCCATGAGCGTGGGCATGTCGAAGGCGGTCGAGAGGCCGGTCTGGCCCTGGTCGAGCAGGTAGCGGAAGCGGCGGTTCGTCTCCTCCGCGGTACCGAACCCGGCGAACTGGCGCATCGTCCACGGCTTGCCGCGGTACATCGTCTCGTAGACCCCGCGGGTGTACGGGTAGCGGCCGGGGTCGCCCAGGTCGCGGTCGTAGTCGAGGTCGACGTCGGCCGGCGTGTAGAGCGTCTGGTAGGGGATGCCCGAGATGGTCGAGCGCTCGGGCTCGGCGGCCTGCTCGGGGAGGCGGGCGCGGTCGGGGATGCTCACTGGTCGGCCACCGAGCCGCCGGGCTGCCAGAGCACGTCGGCGCGGCCGCCGTCGTTGGCGAGCCGCGCGGCGATGAAGAGCAGGTCGGAGAGCCGGTTGAGGTAGGCGAGCGCCGCCGGGTTCACCGCCTCCGCCTCCGTGAGCGCCACGGCGTGGCGCTCGGCCCGCCGGCACGTCGTCCGGGCCAGGTGGAGCGCGGCCGCCGCCGGCGTCCCGCCGGAGAGGACGAAGCTCGTCAGCGGCTCGAGCCGCGGGCCGAGCTCGTCGCAGGCCCGCTCGAGCGCCTCGACGTGGGCGTCCGTGATCCGCAGGCGGCTCTTGCCGTGCCCGCGCTCGGTCTCGAGCGGCACGGACAGGTCGGCGCCGACGTCGAAGAGGTCGTTCTGGATGCGTCGCAGAAGCCCGGCCAGCTCGGCGTCGAGCCCGGTCGCGATCGCGACGCCGATCGCCGCCCCGGTCTCGTCCACGGTGCCGTAGGCCCAGATGCGCAGATCGTTCTTCGACACACGTTCGCCGTCACCCAGCGACGTCTGCCCGGCGTCGCCCCCGCGGGTGTAGATGCGGTCGATTCGCACCCCTGGACACTATCCGACGCATCCCCCGTACGCGGGGGGCCGTTCCCCCCGATCGGGGTTTGTGAGGAAGTTGTAAACGGCCGAATACCAGGCAACCACCCGCCTCCCTTCTGCCTCCCAAGGAAGTCTCTCCCATGTACGGCCTCAACCACCGCTTCAACACCGACCTCGCCAACGTGACCCCCATCGGGGCGACGGCGACCGTGCTCGTCATCGACCGCGACCCCGTCACGCTCGGCCTTGTCGAGCAGGCGGTGTCCGGCCACTACGAGATCGTGGTCGCCATCGACGGCAGCGAGGCGCTCGCGCTCGTCGACGAGCACCGCCCCGACGTCATCGTCGTCGACATGACGCTCGGCAATGCCGAGATCGCCATGGTGACCGTCGCGCTCGCCGCCTGCGACGAGCTCGACTCGACGCCCGTGATCATGATCGACCCCGAGCAGCCCGTGAACGCGATGGGCCTGCGCAAGCGCATCGACGACGCCATCCGCGTCGCCCGCCGCGTCTACCTCGGCGGCGGCCTGCGCAACCGGCTGGCCGCGTAGCGACAACCCGGGACTGTCCCCGCTGGACGGGGACAGTCCCTACGCTGCGCCCATCGGCAAGCGGCGCACCATCCTCGTCCTCGCGATCGCGTCGCAGGCGGCCTACTCGCTGATCTCGTTCGGGCTGCCGGCGATCGCGCTCCAGATCCGCGACCGCCTCGACGTGGGGCTGGCCGGGTTCGGCGCCGTGTTCGCCGCGGTCAGCCTCGGCTCGGCGATCGCCCTCATCCCGGCAGGCATGCTGGTCGACCGCGTGGGCGCGCGTGAAGTGCTCGTGATCGGCGGCGTCGTGAACGGGATCGGCACCTTCGTGGCGGCCGGCATGACAAACCCGTACGCCTTTGCGGCGGCCCTGCTCCTCGCCGGGATCGGCGGGTCGGCGGTGCCGGTGGCCGGGATGTCGGCGCTGATGCGCGCCTTCGCGCCCGAGCGGCGCGGCGCCGTCATGGGCTGGCGCCAGCTGGCGGTGCCGCTCGGCGGCACCATCGGCGCGGTGATGCTCCCGATCCTCGCGGACACGGGCGGCGTCAGGCTCGCGCTCGTCGTCTGCGCCGTCGCCGTCACGGTGACGTCGGTCGCGTTCGGCCTGCTCGTCGATCACCCGCGCGCCGAGGGAATCGTCGAGGGCCGCACCGGCCTCCGCAGCGTCTTCGGCGTGCCCGGGATCCGGCCCGCGCTGACGGTCGCGTTCGTCTACATCATCGGCCTGACGGCGGTGATCACCTACTACATCCCGGCCGTGCGCGCCGAGGGGCTCACCCGCTCGCAGGCGGCGATCGGCTTCACGCTCGTGAACGTCGTCGCCGGGATCTCGCGGCCGATCTGGGGCCGGCGGGCCGACCGCGGCGGCGGCACCAGGCGCGCGCGCACGCTCCGCGAGACGGGCGTGGTCGGCGCCGCGGCGGCGCTCGTCATGCTGCCCGCCCTGCACGCGGGCGTCGGCGCCGCGCTCGCGACGACCGCGGTGCTCGCGTTCGGCGTCTTCGGCTTCAACGGCCTCGTCTACCTGCTCGTGGGAGAGCTGGCCGGCGCCGCCCGCTCCGGCGTCGCCGTCGGTGTCGCGTCGACCGTGATCTTCGGCTCCGGGGCGATCGTCGCTCCCGTGGCCGGGCTCGCCGTCGAGAACCTCGGCTACGGCGCGCTCTGGGCGATGACAGCGGCAGCCGGCGCAGGCGGCGCGGCGATCGCCTGGCGCTGGCTGCCGACTCCGGCCCGGCCGACGGCGGCGGGCGGCGGCCTGGTCGCCAGGGCTCCCGGATCTCCGAACGCCTAGAGGGGCATGGCGCAGCCGCGGCAGGCGACCAGCTTCACGGAATGGCCGGGCGTCGTCCAGTGCCCGATGGTGAGGCCGTGCGCCCCGACCGCGAACACGAAGTAGCGCTTGCCCGGGCGCAGGCCGGCGAACCGGAAGTGACCCTGCGCGTCGGTCGTGACGGTGGCGATCGGCGGGGGCGGGTCGGCCATGATCGGGCCGCCCGCGTGGACGGCCTGCAGGTAGAGGCCGACCTTGATGCCGGGCAGGATGGTGCCGCCCTGCGTGTGCTCGGTGTCGGACTGGACGACGACACCGGTCACCGACCTCTCGGCCGGGGCCGCGGACGAGCCGCCCCCCGAGCCGGCGCCGGTCGCCGCGCCGCATGCCGGCAGCGCCAGCGCCGCAACGAGCGCGAGCGCCAACATGGTTGGGGTACGAACGTGCATACCCGTTAGTCGGGCGGGGCGGCGAAAAAGTTCACCGGCCGGGACGGCGGGCGATCACGATCATCCGCCGGCTGTCGATCGCGTACTCCGAGCCCTGGTAGTCGCCGAACGCGCGCTCGACCTCGAATCCGACCGCCGTCAGCATGCGCACGAGCTCGACCAGCGTGTAGGCCCGGGTGGCGAACGCCATCTCGATCCGCTCGCCGGTCGGCTCGACCAGCGTCCAGCCCGACTGCATCTTCCCCGTCCACGGGTCGAACGAGCGGTCTTCGAGCAGCATGCGCCCGTCGCCGAGCTCGTGCCACGACCGCGGCTCGAACCGGCGCAGGACGGCGTAGAGGTTGACGGTCTCGAGCACGAAGGCCCCGCCGGGCCGAAGCGCCCGGTGCGCCCGCTCGAGCACGAGCCGGTCCTCCGCCTCGCTCTCGAAGTAGCCGAACGACGTCCACAGGTTGAAGACGGCGTCGAACTCCTCCCGGAACTCGATCTCGCGCATGTCGACCCGGCGCAGGTCGACCTGGACGCCGGCCTCGCGCGCGGCCCAGTAGGCCCGCTCGAGCGGCTCCTCGTTCAGGTCGACGCCGACCACCCGCAGCCCCCGGCGGGCGAACTCGACGCTGTGGCGACCGTGGCCGCAGGGCAGGTCGAGCACGGTCTGGCCCGACTGCAGCCCCAGCTCCTCGACGAGGAACTCGACCTCTGCCGCACTCTTCTCGGGTGGGTGGCTGTGGCTCGAGATCGTGAGCCAGTGCTCGCCGAAGAACGTCTGATACCAGTGCGCGTCGAGCTCCGCGCCTGCTGCGACGGCGTCAGTTGCCATAGTCGTAGAAGCCCCTTCCGCTCTTGCGGCCCAGCCGGCCTGCCTGGACGTAGCTTCGCAGAAGTGGGCAGGGGCGGTACTTGTCATCGCCGAGGCCGTGGTGGAGCACCTCCATGATCGCCAGGCAGGTGTCCAGCCCGATCAGGTCCGCGAGCCGCAGCGGCCCCATCGGGTGGTTCATCCCGAGGCGCATGACGGTGTCGATCGAGTCGCGGTCGCCGACGCCCTCCATGAGGCAGTAGACGGCCTCGTTGATCATTGGCACGAGGATGCGGTTGGAGATGAACCCGGGGTGGTCGTGGGCCTCCGCGACGGTCTTCCCCATCCGCTCGGCGGCGGCGCGAACGTACGCCGCGGACTCGTCCGAGGTGTCGAGCCCGCGGATCAGCTCGACGAGCGGCATCAGCGGCACCGGGTTCATGAAGTGCATGCCGACGACCCGGTCCGGCCGCGAGGTGACGGCGGCCAGCCGGGTGATCGGGATCGAGCTCGTGTTGCTCGCGAGCACGGCGCCGTCGCCGGCGGCCTCGTCGAGCGCCTGGAAGAGGCGCTCCTTGAGCGCGACGTCCTCGGTGGCGGCCTCGATGGCGAGGTCTGCCTGCACCGGCTCGGCCGCCGGCGTGATCCGGGCGACGGCCGCCCCGGCGTCGTCGGCCGTGACGTTGCCCTTCTCGACCAGCTTGGCCAGCGAGCGCTCGATGCCCCCGCGGGCGCGGTCGAGCTGGTCGCGGGAGACGTCGACCAGGGTCACGTCGTACCCGGCGACGGCCGCCACCTGGGCGATGCCGGACCCCATCTGCCCCGCCCCGACCACGCAGATCCGATCGCTCACGCGGCGAGCACCTCGAGCACCGTCGCGTCGCCCTGGGCGGCGCCGGAGCAGATCGCGGCGACGCCGATCCCGCCGCCCCGGCGGCGCAGCTCGTGCACGAGCGTGCCCAGCAGCCGGGCGCCCGACGCGCCGATGGGATGGCCGAGCGCGACCGCGCCGCCGTTCACGTTCACGCGGTCGGGGTCGATCCCGAGCAGGTCGATGGTGTTCAGGGCGACCGAGCAGAAGGCCTCGTTCACCTCGAGCAGGTCGATGTCCGACACCGACATCCCGGCCTTCTCGAGCGCGAGCTTCGTCGCGGCCGCCGGCGTGCGCACGAGGTAGGCGAAGTCGTCGGCGACGTAGCCGGACGAGCGGATCACGGCGAGCGGCGCGAGGCCGCGGTCGCGCGCCCAGTCCTCGGACGCGAGCACGAGCGCGGCCGCGCCGTCGTTCACTCCCGGCGCGTTTCCGGCGGTCGTCGCTCCGTCCCTGGTGAAGACCGGCGGGAGCGCGGCCAGCCGCTCCGCGGATGTGTCGCGGCGCGGCCCCTCATCGGTGTCCACGACCGTGTCGCCGCGCCGGCCGGGGATCGTGACGGGCGTGATCTCGTCGGCCAGCCGGCCGGCGTCGATGGCCGCGATCGCGCGCTCGTGGCTGCGCAGCGCCCAGGCGTCCTGCTGCTCGCGGGTGATCCCGATCTCGGCCGACACCTTGGAGTTCTGCTCGGCCATGATCAGCCCGTCGAACGTGCAGGTGAGCCCGTCGGAGGTCATCGAGTCGACCAGGGTGCCGTCGCCGAACGTGTAGCCGAAACGGCCCTTCTCGAGCAGATACGGCGCGTTCGACATGCTCTCCATGCCGCCCGCGAGGATCACGTCGTGCTCGCCGGCGCGGATGAGGACGTCCGCCAGCGTCGCGGCGCGCATCCCCGACGCGCACACCTTGTTGATCGTCTCCGAGCCGACGGTCGGGCCGAGCCCGACCCCGACCGACACCTGCCGCGACGGGATCTGCCCGGACCCGGCCTGGAGCACCTGGCCCATCACGACGTAGCCGACGTCGGCGGGCTCGACGCCCGAGCGCGCGAGCGCGGCCGCCCCGGCGGCGATGCCGAGCCTCGGCGCGGACAGCGAGGCCAGGCCGCCGCCGAGCTTGGCGAACGGCGTACGGGCGGTGCCGAGGACGACGGTGCGCGGCAAATGGGATCCTTTCCGACTTGACGAGGGGACGGCGATGCAGCATAGTCCGGGCCGAAATGACGACCGGCGGAACCTGGTGGTGGCGATGCGAGCGAGGTGCGGCCCGCTAGCTCCGCCACGGCATCCGCGCTTCGCAACCGGCCTCTCCGCCCATCGGCGGGAGGCTTTTTTGTTGGCATGAACGACGATCTGGACACCCGCGAGCTCCCCGCCGACCTGGTCACGCCGGTCGCCGCGTACCTGCGCCTGCGCGAGGCGCTGGGCGCGCCCGCCTTCCTGCTCGAGTCGGTCGAGCGGGGCGAGCAGGTGGGCCGCTACTCGTTCCTCGGCGCGGGCCTGCCCGCCGTCGACTCGCTCGCCGACGCCGCCGCGTTCGCCGCGGGCCGCCCGGGCCCCGGGGCGGGCCGCCCGCCGTTCGCCGGCGGCGCCGTGGGCTACCTGAGCTACGACTGGGTGGCCGAGCTCGAGCCGGTGCCGCTCCCGGCCGCAAACGGCGCCGACGCCGGGCTGCCGACGATGCGCTTCCTGCTCGCCTCGACGTCGGTCGCGTTCGACCATGTCCGCCGCACGATGACGGTGACGGGGCCGCGGCCGGAGGTCGAGCGGGTCGCGGCCGCCCTCGACGGCGCCGCGTCGGCGCCCCCCGCGCCGCCCGTCGAGGCGGGAACCGCCGACGCGGAGATGACCCGGGAGGGCTTCGTCGCAGCGGTCGAGCGGGCGAAGCTTCACATCGCCGCCGGAGACGCGTTCCAGATCGTGCCGTCCCAGCGCGTGCGCCGGCGCACCCAGGCCTCGTCGTTTGCCATCTACCGGGCGCTCCGCACCGTGAACCCCTCGCCGTACATGTTCCTGCTCGACATGGGCGGGTTCCAGCTGATCGGCTCCTCGCCCGAGACGCACGTGCGCCTCGGGGTCGACGGCACCTGCGAGCTGCGGCCGATCGCGGGCACGCGCCCGCGCGGCACGGACGTGGCCGAGGACGACGCGCTTGCGGCCGAGCTGATGGCGTCGGAGAAGGAGCGGGCCGAGCACGTCATGCTGGTCGACCTGGCCCGCAACGACCTCGGCCGGGTGTGCGTGCCCGGTTCGGTGCGGGTGGAGCGCTACATGGACGTCGAGCGCTACTCGCACGTGATGCACATCGTCTCCCGCGTGTTCGGGCAGATCGCCCACGGCCGCGACGCCGTCGATCTGCTGCGGGCGACCTTCCCCGCCGGCACCGTGTCCGGTGCCCCGAAGGTGCGGGCGATGCAGATCATCTCCGAGCTCGAGGGCCGCCGCCGCGGCGCCTACGCGGGCGCCGTCGGCTACCTCGGCTTCGGCGGCGACATGGACACCTGCATCGCCCTGCGGACGATGGTGCTGCGCGACGGCGTCGCCTATCTCCAGTCCGGGTGCGGGATCGTGGCGGACTCCGACCCGGACGAGGAGTACCAGGAGGCGATGAACAAGGTGGCGGCGCTGGGCGCTGCCATCGACCGCGCCGAGACGGGGGCATACGGGCGATGAGCGCGCCGCGGGTCTTCGTCGTCGACAACTACGACTCGTTCACCTACAACCTGGTGGACTACATCGCCACGGCCGGCGCCGAGGTGCGCGTGGAGCGAAACGACGCGGTCGGCGGGGACGACTTCGACCGCTGGGAGGCGACCCACCTGGTCGTCTCCCCCGGGCCCGGCACGCCCGCCGATGCCGGCGTCTCGGCCGACCTGATCGGCCGTTCGACCGGCCGCATCCCCGTCCTCGGCGTCTGCCTCGGCCACCAGGTGATCGTCGAGATGCACGGCGGCACGGTCGACCGCGCCGCCCGCATCGTCCACGGCAAGCCCGACCAGGTGAGCCACGATGGCTCCCCGCTCTACGCGGACATCCCGACGCCGTTCGAGGCCGGCCGCTACCACTCGCTCGCGGCGGTCGGCGACATCCCGGCCGACCTCCAGGTGACGGCGCGGACGCCCGACGGCGAGGTGATGGGCGTGCGCCACCGGCAGTTCGCGGTGCACGGCGTACAGTTCCACCCCGAGTCCGTGCTGACGCCGCACGGGCGCACGCTGATCGGCAACTTCCTCGCGATGGAGGAGCGGCGGGCGTGATCACCGACGCGATCAAGACGCTGGTCGAGGGCCGTGACCTCTCGGCCGAGGAGACGCACATCGCCATGATGCAGGTGATGAGCGGCAACGCGTCGCCGACGCAGATCTCGGCGTTCGTCGTGGCCCTGCGGATGAAGGGCGAGACGCCGGACGAGATCGCCGGCTGCGCGCGGGCGATGCGCGCGCACGTGACCCCGGCGCGGCCGTCGCGGGCCGACCTGGTCGACACCTGCGGCACGGGCGGCGACGGGCTGAACACCTTCAACATCTCGACGTCGGCGGCGCTCGTCGCCGCGGCGGCCGGGGCGACGGTGGCCAAGCACGGCAACCGGGCGATGTCGTCGCGCACCGGCTCGGCCGACGTGCTCGAGGCGCTCGGCGTGCGCATCGACCTGCCGCCAGAGGACGTCGCCGAGTGCATCGACACGGTCGGCTTCGGCTTCCTCTTCGCGCAGGCCCACCATCCGGCCATGCGCCACGTCGGCCCGGTGCGGCAGGAGCTCGGCATCCGCACCGTGTTCAACCTGCTCGGCCCGCTCGACGAACCCCGCGGGCGCCCGCCGCCAGGTGCTCGGCGTCTACGCCGAAGGGCTGGTCGAGCCGATCGCGCACGTGCTCGCCAAGCTCGGCGCCGAGCACGCGATGGTCGTGCACGGCGCGGGCGGCCTCGACGAGCTCACCCCGACCGGCGAGAACCTGGTGTCCGAGGTGCGCGACGGCGAGGTGCGCACCTACACGCTCGATCCGTCCCCGCTCTCGACCGGCCCCGGGCCGGGCAGCCCGGACGACCTGCGCTGCGGCGGCGACCCGGCCCAGAACGCCGCAGTGATCCTGACCGTGTTCGACGGCGAGCGGGGCCCGCGCCGCGACGCGGTCATCCTGAACGCGGCCGCCGCGCTCGTCGTCGGCGGCGTCGTGCCGGAGCTCGAGGATGCGATCGACGCGCGCCGTGGAGACGATCGACACCGGCGCGGCCCTGGCGAAGCTCGACGAGCTGGTGGCCTTCACCCGCGCCCGCGCGCCGGAGGCGGCATGAGCGGCTACCTGACCCGGGTCTCCGGCGACATCCGGCGCGAGGCGCCCCCGCCGGCGCGCGGGTTCGCCGACGCGCTCGCGGCGGGGCCCGCGATCACGGTCATCGCCGAGATCAAGCGGGCGTCGCCGTCGCAGGGGGCGATCGCGCCGGCCGCCGACGTGGCCGAGACGGCCCGCGCGTACGCCATGGGCGGCGCCGCGGCGATGTCGGTGCTCTGCGCCGAGCGCGACTTCGCGGGCAGCCTCGACGACCTGGCCGCGGCCCGCCGGGCCGCCGACCTGCCGGCGATCGCAAAGGACTTCACCGTGTTCCCGGAGCAGGTCGCCGCCCAGCGCCTGGCCGGCGCCGACGCGATCCTCGTCATCCTGGCGATGGTGAGCGACGACGAGGCCCGGCGGCTGCTGCAGGCGGCCGAGCTGCTGGGGGTGGACGCACTCGTCGAGACGCACTCGGCGGCCGAGGTCGAGCGGGCGGTCGGGCTCGACGCCCGCGTGATCGGCGTGAATGCGCGCGACCTGGACACGCTCGCGGTCGACCGCGAGCGCCAGCTCGGGCTCGTCTCCGGGCTGCCGGACTCGGTCGTGCGGGTGGCGGAGTCGGGCATCTCCTCGCGCGCCGACGTCGAGGCCGCCCGCGACGCGGGCGCCGATGCGGTGCTGGTCGGGACGGCGCTCATGCGCGCGCCCGGACTGCTGGCCGAGCTGGTGGGGGTGACGCGGTGACGCTCGTGAAGATCTGCGGTCTGACGCGGGAGCAGGACGTCGACGCCGCCGTCGCGGCCGGGGCCGACATGGTCGGCTTCGTGCTCGTCCCCGACACGCCCCGCTACGTCGAGCTCGATCGCGCCCAGGCGCTGGCCGCCCGCGTCCCGGCGAGCGTGAAGACGGTGGCGGTCGTCACCGAGGACCCGGGGAGCGTCCCCAGGCGAACCGGGGAGGGTCCCCACGGCGCCGACGGGTTCGATCTGGTGCAGACATACGACGAGCCGGACGACTTCCGTGACACGATCGTGGCGGTGCGAGGCGAGCCGGCGGCCGGCGTCCCCGCCGAGGTGCCCGTGATGCTCGACCTCGAGTACGGCTCGCGGCCGGATGCCGAGGCGCTGCACAAGCACTGGGAGCGGGCCGCCCGGATGCGCCGGCCGGTGATGCTCGGCGGCAGCCTCGATCCGGACAACGTCGCCGAGGCGATCGCGATCGCCCACCCATGGGCGGTCGACACGTCGCGCGGCGTCGAGGTCTCGCCGGGCGTGAAGGACCACGACCGCGTGCGCGCGTTCGTCCGCAACGCGAAGGCGGCCTCGTGAGCAGCCTCCCCGACGACCGCGGCCGCTTCGGCGCCTATGGCGGGCGGTTCGTGCCCGAGACGGTGATGGGGGCGCTGGACGAGCTGGCGGAGGGCTACCGGGCCGCGACCGCCGACCCCGGCTTCGCCGCCGACGTGGAGCGGCTGGCGCGCGACTACGTCGGCCGGCCGACGCCGATCTACCTGGCGGAGCGGCTCGGGCAGGACGTGGGCGCCCGCATCTGGCTGAAGCGCGAGGATCTGAACCACACCGGCGCCCACAAGATCAACAACGCGGTCGGCCAGGCGCTGCTCGCGGTGCGGCTCGGCAAGCACCGGATCGTTGCCGAGACGGGGGCCGGCCAGCACGGGGTCGCCGCCGCCACGGTGTGCGCCCGCTTCGGGCTCGAGTGCCACGTCTACATGGGCGAGGAGGACATCCGCCGCCAGCATCCCAACGTCGTCCGCATGCACATGCTCGGCGCGGAGGTCATCCCCGTGAGCGCGGGCGCGGGCACGCTCAAGGACGCGATGAACGAGGCCATCCGCGACTGGATCACGAACGTCGAGACCACCCACTACCTGATCGGCTCCGCCGCCGGCCCGCACCCCTATCCGGTGCTCGTGCGCGACCTCCAGTCGGTCATCGGCCGCGAGGCCCGCGCGCAGATTCTCGAGCGCGAGGGGCGGCTGCCGGACGCCGTATGCGCGTGCGTCGGCGGCGGCTCCAACGCGATCGGCCTCTTCCATCCGTTCATCGCCGACGAGGACGTGCGCCTGATCGGCGCCGAGGCGGGCGGCGACGACCGCGGCCACGCGGCCACGCTCTCGAAGGGACGCGTCTCCGTCCTGCACGGCTCACGCTCCTACGTGCTCGCCGACGACGACGGCCAGGTGCTCGAGAGCCACTCGATCTCGGCCGGCCTCGACTACCCCGGCGTCGGCCCGGAGCACTCCTACCTGAAGGACTCCGGCCGGGCCTCCTACGAGCCGGTCACCGACGCCGACGCGCTCGCGGCCTTCCATCTGCTCTGCCGGCGCGAGGGGATCATCCCGGCGCTCGAGTCGTCCCACGCGCTGGCGCTCGCCCTGCGGTCGGCCCGGCCGGGCGAGGTGTGGCTGGTCGGCCTCTCCGGACGCGGCGACAAGGACGTCGACGCCGTGGAGGCGGTCGAGGCGCGGTGAAGCTCTCCCCGCCGGTCGTGTCGATCTACCTGATGGCCGACACGGACACCGCCGACCTGGCGGAGGCCGCCGTCGGCGCGGGGGCGGGCCTGCTCGAGATCGGGATCCCCTACTCCGATCCGCTCGCCGACGGGCCGACGGTCCAGCGGGCGGGGCAGCGATCGCTGCGCGGCGGGATGACGACGAGGCGTGCGCTCGACGTGCTCCGCGACGTGCGCGCACGGGTGGACGTGCCGCTCGTGCCGATGACCTACGCCGCGCCGGTGATGGCCTACGGCGAGCGCCGCTTCTGCGCCGACGCCGCGGCCGCGGGCGCCTCCGGGCTGATCGTGCCCGACGTCCCCGCCGACGAGGCCGGCGAGCTCCAGGCGGGCTGCCGCGAGCACGGCCTCGACCTCGTCCCGCTGCTCGCGCCGACGTCGGCCGACGCCCGCATCGCCCTCGCCTGCGCGCAGGCCGGCGGCTTCATCTATCTCGTCTCCGTCGCCGGGGTCACCGGCGCCCGCGACCGCCTCTCCGACCGGGTCGCCGGCCTGGCGCGGCGCGTCCGCGCGCACACCGACCTGCCGCTGCTGGTCGGCTTCGGCATCTCGGCGCCGGAGCACGCGCTGGCCGCGCTGGCCGCCGGCCTCGACGGTGTCGTGATCGGGTCGAAGGCGATCGAGGTCGCCGAGGCGGGCGGGCCGGACGCCCTGGCCGCGTTCGTCGGCTCGATCGCGGCCGCGGTCGCGGCGCCGGCCGCGCCGCTAGATGATTGATTCCACGCCCCCGTGATGTCCTGGGCGGCTGCGAACCGAGCAGCGCAAGGACGCAGGGAGCGTTCATATTGGGCGGAAATATGGGCGCGACCGAGGACGCCGCGATGCGACGGTTCGCAGCCGCAGCCCCACCGGCGAACCAAACCCCGCTAACAGCCTGACGTCCAGGCGCGCGGGGGCGTGGAATCAATCATCTAGCCCGCCAAAAGGGGTCTGACCCCGTTTGGCGGGGTTGGAACCGGCCAATCGCGCCTCGCTACGCTTTGCCACATGCACATCCTCGTCGTCGAGGACGACCGGCCGCTGGCCCGGATCCTGCGCAAATCGATCGAGTCGAGCGGCCACACCGTCGACATCGTCGGCGATGGCGACGAGGCGCTCCGGGTCGCGCGCACCCGCGCGCACGACGCGCTCGTGCTCGACCTGCAGCTGCCGCGGCTCTCGGGGATCGAGGTCTGCCGCCGGCTGCGCGACGACGGAAACGCCGTCCCGATCATCATGCTGACCGCGCGGGGCACCGTCGCCGACCGGA
Source organism: uncultured Actinomycetes bacterium (assembly GCA_963746115.1). Classification (GTDB taxonomy): domain Bacteria; phylum Actinomycetota; class Thermoleophilia; order Gaiellales; family JAICJC01; genus JAICJC01. Next base: position 890,827 of record CAVVAA010000001.1, read on the forward strand.
TCGAGGGCCTGGACGTCGGCGCCGACGACTACCTGCCGAAGCCGTTCTCGCTGGCCGAGCTCCAGGCCAGGCTGCGGGCGCTGCACCGCCGCGGCAAGGTCGAGCCGGAGCTGCTCCGCTCGGGCTCGCTCGAGCTCGACACCACCGCGCGCGAGCTGCGCGTGAACGGGACAACGGTCGAGCTCACAGGCACCGAGCTCGCCCTGCTCGAGTATCTGATGCGCAACCCCGGCGTGGTGCTCTCCCGCGACCAACTGCGCGAGCAGGTCTGGGGCGACGGGTTCGAGCCGGCCTCGAACGTCGTCGACATCTACGTGCACTATGTCCGCCGCAAGCTGAAACGAGCCGGCGCCGACCACGATCCCATTCGCACCGTGCGCGGGCTCGGATACAGCTTCCGCCGCACCGACTGAGCGTCGGTAGATGAGTGACTCCACCCCCCGTGATGTCCTGGGTGGCTGCGAACCGAGCAGCGCAAGGACGCAGGGAGCGTTCATATTGGACGAAATATGGGCGCGACCGAGGACGCCGCGATGCGACGGTTCGCAGCCACAGCCCCACCACCCACCGAACACCCGTCACCGCCTGGCGTCCAGGCGCGCGGGGGCGTGGAATCACTCATCTAGGGTGTTCAAGAGTACGCGCATCCGGCTGACGGCCTGGTACGTGGGGGCGCTGGCGCTATTCCTGCTCGCGCTCGGGGTGGCGGTCTTCCAGCTCGAGGAGCGCCAGCTGCGCACGAACGTCGACCACGGCCTGAAGGTGACGGCCGACCGCGTGCAGGCGAATGTGATCGCCCGCGGGGTCCCGTACGCGCAGGCGGCCGACTATGGCACCTCGTACGAGATCGCCTGGAGCGACGGCAGCGGGGCGCCCGCGCCGAAGCACCGGCGCCCCGGCGAACCGCACCTCGGTGCTGGCCGCGATCGCCCACCAGAAGGACCTGCGCACGATCGAGCGCCGCGGGGTCACCCTGCGCATCTACTCGGTCAGCCTCCCCAGCACCGGCCTCGTCGTGCAGGTCGCGCGCTCGCTCGAGCCCGAGGAGGACGCGCTCCACGGCCTCCTGCGCAACATGCTGCTCGGCGTCGCCGCGTGCATCGCCGTCGCGGCGATCGGCGGCTGGTTCCTGGCCGGGAAATCGCTCGCCCCGGTGGCCGCCGCGTTCGACCGCCAGCAGACGTTCGTGGCCGACGCCTCGCACGAGCTGCGCACGCCGCTTGCCGTGATCCGGGCGAACGCGGAGTTCCTGCAGCAGGAGCAGCCGGAGAGCGAGGAGGCGGCCGAGATCCTGGCCGAGACCGACCGGCTGGCATCGCTCGTCGACGCCCTGCTCGCGCTCGCACGCGACCAGGCCGGGAGCATGGCCGAGCGCAACGTCGACCTGGGTGAGCTCGTCACCGCGTCGGCCCAGGCCATGCGGCCGCTGGCCGGCGATCGCAAGGTGGCGCTCGACGTCGAGGTGACACCCGGCATGGAGGTACGCGGAAACCCCGACCAGCTGCGCCAGCTCGTCGTGATCCTGGTCGACAACGCCCTGCGCTACACGCCGGAGGGCGGCCGGGTGCGGGTCGACGCACACCGCGTCGACAGCTCTGCGGTGGTCGCCGTGTCGGACACCGGGATCGGGATCGACCCGGACGCGCTCGAGCACGTGTTCGAGCGGTTCTACCGCGCCGACGACGCCCGCACCCGCGCGTTCGGCGGCGCCGGCCTCGGGCTCTCGATCGCCGAGCAGCTCGTCACCGGCCACGGCGGCCGCATCTCGGCCGAGAGCACGCCGGGCCGCGGCAGCACCTTCACGGTCAGCCTGCCGCTCGGCCCCGGCTGAGCCCGGGGCCGAGCGGCAGGTCCGGCCTACGCCGCCTGCGAGGGGACCGGCTCGGCCCGAGTGACGACGATGTCGCCGCTCAGCGACGTCGCGCGCAGCTCCACGTCGGCGTGACCGCCGTCGGGGGCCGAGCCGGTGACCGGCAGCTCGGAGCGGACATCCCCGGATGCGGAGGTGGCGTCGACGTAGAGGGTCGCGCCGCGCGCGATGGCGGCCTCCAGGTCGCCCGACATGCTCCGCAGCTGGATCGTCCCGCCCGTCGCCCGCTGGACGCGGACGTCGCCGGACATGGTGTTGACGGTGAGCGCCGTCGTGGTCTCGCGAACGCGGACGTCGCCGGACATCGTGTTCACGCCGGCGTTTCCGGCCAGCTGTCCGAGGGCGACGTCGCCGCTCGCGGTCTTCACCTCGGCCGGCCCGTCGACGGTCTCGATCGCGCACGTCGCCCGACGCGGTGCGCACGTCCGCGTCGCCGACCTGGCCGGTGACGTCGATGTCGGCGGACGCCGTCGAGACGTCCAGGCCCAGACCGTGCGGACCGCGGATGTGGATCAGCACCTGCGCGTCCCCGAACCCGGGCACGAGCCGCTTGCGCTTCGGCACCTCGACCACCAGCTCCTGACCGCCGCCCGGCAGGTCGCGCAACTCCTCGACCAGCGCGTCGGCGGCCTCGCGAGACGCGGACGAGCGGTTCATCGGCGTGGCCTCGACGACGGTCTCGGTCGTGTCGGCCGTCTCGATCTCGCAGCGGCCCGCGAGGACGCGCACCTTGAGCCGGATGCCGTTCGGGGTGTGGTGGGTTGCCATGGTGGGGTCTCCTCGGAATCACGCCCGGGCGAAGCCGGACAGGTGGTGGGCGGGGCGGCGGCGTCGCGCCGTGACGGCGGGAACGGCCTCGGGTGCGGCGGGCAGGCGGACGACGTCGTCGCTCGGCTCGGCGTGGTCGCGCGTGCGGAACGGCTCGAGCTTGGCGAGCTCGGACGCGGGCAGCCGCAGGTTGTACATGGCGCTCATGACCTCTCCTCTCATCCGGACGAGTAGCCGCGGAGGCGGTTCCCGACCCGGCGCTGACCGACCGCGGCGGTGACGGCGCGGACGAGCCAGGCGTTCGTCGAGACGCCGTCGCGGGCGGCGGCGGCCTCGGCGTCGGCCTTCAGCCGCTCCGGCAGGCGCAGGGTGATGCGGGCCGATGAGTCCTCCTCGGCCGTGGGTGGCGTGGGCGCGTCGGCGACGTAGGTGAGCTCGACGTCGCGGCCCGCCAGCCGCACCTCGATGCGGCCCGTGGCGAGCTGTTTGCTGAGCTCCATCGCCGCCTCTGACAGGGCGTCGAGGAGGGCGAGGCGCATCGACGCGTCGAGCGCCGCCGACAGCCTCCCGGCCGCCTCGACGAGCGTCTGGCCCCCAACGGCGGCTGCCGACTCCAGGTCGGCCCGCACGGCATCCACGAATCGTGTTGTCTCCATGACGTCACTATGACATCACTCATGCCGTCTGTCAAATGTCGAGCTGACGCGGGAGCGCCGCCGGTAGTCTGCGCCGGTGCCGCGCATCGCCAGCCACCTCGACGCCGGCTCCGACGAGTTCCTGCGCAACCGCGACCACATGCGCGGCCTGGTCGCCGAGCTCCAGATCCATCTCGAGCGCGCCCGCGCCGGGGGCGGCGAGAAGGCCGTCGAGCGCCACCACGCCCGCGGGAAGCTGCTCGCGCGCGAGCGGGTCGAGCGCCTCGTCGACCCGGGCGCGGCGTTCCTCGAGCTGTCCCCGCTCGCGGCCCACGGGATGTACGACGGCGAGGCCCCGAGCGCCGGGATCGTGACCGGGATCGGCCCGGTCGTCGGGCGCCCGTGCGTCATCGTCGCCAACGACGCGACGGTGAAGGGCGGGAGCTACTTCCCGATGACCGTGAAGAAGCACCTGCGGGCGCAGGAGATCGCGGCCCACAACCGGCTGCCCTGCATCTACCTGGCCGACTCCGGCGGCGCCTTCCTGCCGCTCCAGGCCGAGGTCTTCCCCGACCGCGACCACTTCGGCCGCATCTTCTACAACCAGGCCCGCATGTCGGCGGCCGCCATCCCCCAGATCGCGGTCGTGATGGGCTCGTGCACCGCGGGCGGGGCCTACGTGCCGGCGATGAGCGACGAGGCCGTGATCGTCAAGGGCACCGGGACGATCTTCCTGGGCGGGCCGCCGCTCGTGAAGGCGGCGACGGGCGAGGACGTGACGGCCGAGGAGCTGGGCGGCGCCGACGTGCACGCCCGCCGAAGCGGCGTCGTCGACCATCTCGCGAACGACGACGAGCACGCGCTCGGCCTCACCCGCGAGATCGTCCGCCACCTGGGCGATCCGGCGCCGGAGCCGTGGCAGCGGCGGGAGCCGGCCGAGCCCGCGCTCGACCCGGGAGAGCTCCACGGCGCGGTCGGCGCCGACCTGCGCCGGCCGTTCGAGGTGCGCGAGGTCATCGCCCGGATCGTGGACGGGTCGCAGATGCAGGAGTGGAAGCCGCTCTACGGCGATACGCTGGTGTGCGGCTTCGCCCACCTGATGGGCTACCCGGTAGCGATCCTTGCGAACAACGGCATCCTCTTCTCCGAATCCGCGCTCAAGGGCGCGCATTTCATCGAGCTGGCCGCGCGCCGGCGGATCCCGCTCGTCTTCCTGCAGAACATCACCGGGTTCATGGTCGGGCGCGAGTACGAGGCGGGCGGGATCGCCAAGGACGGCGCGAAGCTGGTGACCGCGGTAGCGTGTGCGGAGGTGCCCAAGTTCACGGTCGTCATCGGCGGGTCGTTCGGCGCGGGCAACTACGCCATGTGCGGCCGCGCCTACTCGCCGCGGCAGCTGTGGATGTGGCCGAACGCGCGCATCTCGGTGATGGGCGGCGCCCAGGCGGCCCGGGTGCTCTCCACCGTCCGCGGCGACATGGACGATGCGGCGCGCGACGCCTTCGAGGCCCCGATCCTGGAAACCTACGACCGTGAGGGTAGCCCCTACTACTCGACGGCCCGTCTGTGGGACGACGGCGTGATCGACCCGGTCGACACGCGCAAGGTGCTCGCCCTCGGCCTCGCGGCGGCGGCGTGCGGGCCCGTGCCGGACACGACCTTCGGGGTGTTCCGGATGTGAGCGGCGTCCGGCTCGACAGGAACGGCCTCGTGGCCACGATCACCCTCGACCGCCCGGACACGCGGAATGCGCTCGACCGCGAGGTCATGGTCGAGCTGACGCAGATGATCTCGGCGCTCTCCTACGACGGCACCCGTGTCATCGTGCTCACGGGCGCAGGCAAGGTCTTCTGCGCGGGCGCGGACCTCGAGTGGATGCGGCGCGCCCGCGACCTCGACCACGACGAGAACGTCGCCGACGCCGCCGTCGCCCGAAACCTCTTCGAGACGCTCGACTCGTGCCCCCGCCCCGTGATCGCGCAGGTGAACGGCCATGCGCTCGGCGGCGGAGCGGGCCTCGTGGCGTGTGCCGACGTCGCCGTGGCGAGCACCGACGCCGGCTTCGGGTTCACCGAGGCCCGGCTGGGCCTGATCCCGGCCACGGTCTCGCCCTACGTGCTGCGTGCGATCGGGCCCGGCCACGCCCGCGCCCTCTTCACCACCGGCGAGCGGTTCGACGCCGCTCATGCGCTCGCGATCGGGCTCGTGCACCGCGTCTGCCCGCCGGCCGAGCTGGAGCACGCCGTCGCCGACACCGTCCTCGCCTACCTGGCCTGCGGCCCCGACGCAATCGCCGCGTCGAAGCAGCTCGTCCGTGATGCGACCCGGTCGATCGGGCTGCCCGACCTTGCGGAGCGGCTCGCGGTGACGCGGGCCGGCAACGAGGCCCGCGAGGGGCTGGACGCCTTTCTGGGCAAGCGACCGCCGGCATGGTCGCCGGAATCGCCCGACTCCTGATCGCCAACCGCGGCGAGATCGCGGTGCGGGTGATCCGCGCGTGCAGGGAGCTCGGCATCGAGGCGCACGTGGTCTACGAGCCGTCCGATGGCGATGCCCTCCACGTCGAGCTGGCCGACGGCGCGACCGCGATCACGAGCTACCTGAGCATCCCCGAGGTCGTGGCTGCCGGGACGGCGGCCGGTGCCGACGCCGTCCACCCCGGCTACGGCTACCTGGCCGAGAACGCCGACCTCGCCGACGCCGTCGCGGCCGCCGGCATGCGCTGGGTCGGCCCGCCCGCGGCCGCGATGCGGGCGCTGGGCGACAAGATCGCCGCCCGCCGCCTGGCGGAGGAGGCGGGCGTGGCGGTCGCGCCGGGCTACGCCGGCGACGACCTCGGCGACGCCGCCCTCGTGCGTGAGGCGCGCGCGCTCGGCGCGCCGCTGCTCGTCAAGGCGGCCGCCGGCGGCGGTGGACGTGGCATGCGGGCGGTCGACGACATCTCGGGCATCCGCGCCGCCGTCGACTCCGCCAGGCGCGAGGCGGCGGCCGCGTTCGGCGACGACCGCGTCTACCTCGAGCGGCGGCTGACCGGCGCCCGGCACGTCGAGGTGCAGGTGCTCGCCGACGCCCACGGCGCGTGCATCCATCTCGGCGAGCGCGACTGCTCGCTGCAGCGGCGGCACCAGAAGATCGTCGAGGAGTCCCCCTCCCCCGCCGTCGATCCCGACCAGCGCGCCGCGCTGGGCACGGCCGCCGTTCGGATCGCCGCCGCGGCCGGCTACGTGGGCGCGGGCACGGTCGAGTTCCTGGTCGGCGACGACGGGACGTGGTGCTTCCTCGAGCTCAACGCGCGCCTGCAGGTCGAGCACCCCGTGACCGAGGCGGTGGCCGGCCTCGACCTGGTGCGGGCGCAGCTCGAGATCGCCGCCGGGGAGCCGCTCGAGCTCGAGCAGGCCGACGTCGATCTGCGCGGGCACGCGCTCGAGTGCCGCCTTTACGCCGAGGATCCGGCGGCGGGCTTCGTCCCCGCCACCGGCCGGCTGGCCCGGCTGCGCCTGCCGGTGTGGCCTGGCGTGCGGGTGGATGCCGGCGTGCGCGAGGGCGACGAGGTCGGCGTGCGCTACGACCCGCTGCTGGCGAAGGTGATCGCCCACGCCGAGGACCGCGACGCCTGCATCGAGCGGATGGCGGCGGCGCTCGCCGAGACGTCCGTCCTCGGCGTCCAGACGAACCTCGGGTTCCTGCGCTGGCTGCTCGACCAGCCGGGCTTCCGCGCCGGCGCCGCCGGGATCGACTTCGTCGCGCGGGAGTGGCGCGCCGAGCTCGTGCCACCGCTCCCCGACGACGTGCGCGCCGCCGCCCTCGCCGCCGGGCGCGACGACGTCTGGCACGCGTTCGGGCCGCCCCGGCCGCACGTCGAGGTCGCGGACGGGCACGTGCTCTACGCCGGGTGGCAGTACCGCGTCGTGGCCGACGAGGCCGATGCGGGGCCGGCCGCGGCGGCGGACGGCTCGCTGCACGCACCGATGCCGGGCACGGTGCTGCGGGTCGACGTGCGCGAGGGCCAGGACGTGGCCGCGGGCGCGCCACTGGTCGTGCTCGAGGCGATGAAGATGGAGCTCGCGGTCTCGGCCCCGGCCGCGGGGACGGTCACGGCAGTGCTCGTGGCGGCGGGCGACATGGTGGCACGGGGCCAGGCGCTCGTCGAGCTGGACGCGCCGTGAGCGACCCGGTCACGGTCGTCGAGGTGGGGCCGCGCGACGGCCTCCAGAACGAGGCCGCCGTCGTCCCGGCCGCGGACAAGGTGCGCCTGATCGAGCGGCTCGCCGACGCCGGCCTGCCCGTGGTCGAGGCGACGTCGTTCGTCTCGCCCCGCGCCGTCCCCCAGCTCGCGGACGCCGACGAGGTGCTGCCCGCCGTCCATCGCCGCCCCGGCGTCCGCTATCCCGTGCTCGTGCCGAACATCCGCGGTCTCGAGCGTGCGCTCGCGGCGGGCGCCGATGCGATCGCGGTCTTCACGGCGGCCTCGGACGAGTTCACCCGCGCGAACATCGGCATGACGATCGCCGAGTCGCTGCTCGCCTTCGCCCCGGTGCTGCAGCGCGCGCACATGGAGGGAATGTGGACGCGTGGCTACGTCTCGACGGCGTTCGGGTGCCCCTACTCCGGGGCGGTCGAGCCGGCCGTCGTCGCCGGCGTGGCCGCCGCGCTGCGGGGGCTGGGCTGCGGGCAGATCTCGATCGGCGACACGATCGGCGTCGGCCGGCCGGAGCAGGTGCCCGAGGTCGTCGCTGCCGTCGCGGCGTCGGTGCCGGTCGACGAGATCGCCCTGCATCTGCACGACACCGGCGGACGGGCGCTCGAGAACGTGGCGGCCGGCCTCGACGCGGGCGTGCGCGTCTTCGACTCGTCGGCCGGCGGCCTGGGCGGCTGCCCGTTCGCGCCGGGGGCGCCGGGCAACCTCTCCACCGAGGCGCTCGTCGGCTTCCTGCACGAGCGCGGCCATGAGACGGGCGTCGACCTCGAGGCCGTGCGCGAGGCCGGCCTGTGGATGCGGGGGCTCGTGGGCCGGTGAGGGCGCTCCTGTTCGACCTCGACGACACCCTCATCGCCGACTACGCCGACTTCCTGGCCGCCGTCGACGACTGCGCCGCCGCGCACGGCGCGCCGGCCGGGATGGGCGCAACGGTGCATGCCCGGGCGCGGCCGCGCTGGGGGCAGGCGCCGGACGCCGCGGCGGCGGGGATGCGCGACATGAGCTCGTGGGAGGCGCTCTGGGCGCCGTTCCCGCTCGGGACGGAGGCGTGGGCCGACGACTACCGGCTGGGGGCGTGGCACGACGCGCTCACGGATCACGGCGTGAACGATCGCGACCTCGCGGAGCGGCTGGCCCGCTCGTACCGCGAGCACCGCCACACCCGCTGCCGGCCGTACCCGGAGGCGGTCGCCGTGCTCGAATCGCTGCGCGGCCGGATGCGCCTCGCCGTGGTCACGAACGGCACCGAGGAGCACCAGCGGGCAAAGCTCGACGCCTCGGGGCTCACCGGCCTCTTCGACGCGGTCGTCACGTCGGGCGCGGTCGGCGCGTCCAAGCCCGACCCCGCCATCTTCCGGGTCGCCCTGGACGCCGTCGGCTGCGACGCTGCCGATGCGGTCATGGTCGGCGACAACCCCCTGCGCGACATCGCCGGCGCCCAGCAGGCCGGCCTCCGCGGCGTCTGGATCGACCGCGACGGCGGCGACTCCCGCGGCGTCATCCCCGACGCGCGCATCCGCGAGCTCGGGGAGCTGGCGACGCTCGGGTGGTGGTAGCGGGGTCGCGTGGGCATGGGCGGGCGGCCGGGTGTGGACAGCGCCAAGTGGCACATGCTGACGGCGCCAAGTGGCGCGCACCCCAAGCGCCCAAGTGGCGCGTGTGGTCGAGCCAAGTGGCGCGTGCCGACGACGCCAAGTGGCCATGCGACGCGCAGTGCGCGTGGTCGACACCAAGTGGCACATGCTGTCGGCGCCAAGTGGCGCGCACGCTCCACGCCCAAGTGGCACATGCTGACGGCGCCAAATGGCGCGGCCCGACGGCTCACACGCAGCCGAGTCCGAAACGGCGACCCGCTCGCTCCGAGCGGCGCGCCCGCCGCGCTCCGGGAGCCACACTCCGCCCATGGACTCCGCCGCCCTGATTCGCGCCGCCGCGGCCAATCACCGGTCGTGGTTCCGGCGGATCGCGCGGGCGAGAGGCGGCGGCCGGGTCGAGCGGGCGGGCGGGGTCGACCTGATCGTCGACGGCTGGGCGGCGACGCTGGCCTTTCCCCGCAGCCGCCAGGTCGAGTCGGCGGTCGCCCGCATCCGCGAGCTCGGCCTGCGTGAGGCGAGCTGCTGGACGGAAAGGCCCGACCGCGACCTGGGCACGCGACTGGTCGCGCGCGGGTTCGGATGGGGCTGGCAACCGCACTGGATGGCGCTCGACCTCGCCCGGGTGCCCGATCCCGATCCGCGCCACACCGTCGACGTCGGCCACGTCGCGATCCCAAAGGGCGTGCCGTACGGCGGCGATCCCGACGCGCCGCCCGCCGTACACGTCTCGATCGCGGTCGACGGCGCGATCGCCGGCCACGCCGCGATGAACCCGTGGCGGGGCGTCGCCGGGATCTACTCGATGGGCGTCTCCCCCGCCCACCGCCGGAAGGGCATCGGCCGCGCGCTCACGGTCGCAGCCTGCCGGATCGCCGCCGAGCGCGGCTGCACGCACGCGACGCTGAACGCGACCGGCGAGGGCGAGGTGCTCTACCGCGCGGTCGGGTTCGAGTCGCTCGGCTGGGGCCAGACCTGGTGGTATCGGGCCGGCCCCGAGCCGGAGCCGCGCCAGATCGCGCTCGCCGAGGCGATCGGGTTCGGCGACCTCGCCGCGCTCGCCGCTCTCGACCCGACCCCGGCCGAGCTCGCCCGGCCGCTGCCCGGCGACACGAGCCCGCTGCGGCTCGCCGTCGTCACCGACCGGATCGAGTCGGCCCGCTGGATGCTCGACCGCGCGCCCGCGCTCGTCCGCCGCCGCTTCGAGCCGTTCGGCGGCACGCTGCTCCACCTCGCCGTCGAGTGGGACCGGCCCGAGTTCGCACGGCTCGGCCTGGAGCGCGGCGCCGACCCGGCGACGCGCGACCGCACCTACCGCGGGACGCCGCTCGAGTGGGTCGAGCACACCGGCGCCGCCGCCACCGGCGCCGTGCTCGCTGCTACTCCGAGCTGACGGTCACCTTCTGCATCAGCACCGGCTCGACCGGCCGGTCGCGGCCGTCGCGCTCGACGCTCTGGATCGAGTCGACCACGTCCAGACCGCTCGTCACCTGGCCGAACGCCGTGTGCTTGCCGTCCAGCCAGGGCGTCGCGTCCGCCGTGACGATGAAGAACTGGCTGCCGTTCGTGTTCGGCCCCGCGTTGGCCATCGCGAGCGTGCCCCGGACGATGCGGTGCTGGTTGATCTCGTCGTCGAACTTGTAGCCGGGACCGCCGGTGCCGGTGCCCTCGGGACAGCCCGCCTGGATCATGAAGTCCGGGATCACGCGATGGAAGATCAGGCCGTCGTAGAAGCCCTCCCCGGCCAGCTTCTCGAAGTTCGCCACCGTCTCGGGGGCGTCGTCCGGAAAGAGCTCCAGCTCGATGGTGCCCTTGCTCGTCTCGATCGTCGCAGTCGTGCTCGCCATGCGTGTTCCGCCCCCCGGTCGTGGTCGCTCGAAGAGCGCACCATAGACCGTGCGCTCTAGACGCCGGCCCGCTCGAGGGCGGGGATCGCGCCGAGCCGCTCGTACTCCTCGCGGGCGGCGGCGAGGTCGCCGGCGAGCTCCAGGCAGCGGGCGCGCTCGAACCGGCAGCCCAGCTCGGCGAACGCCCTCGTCGCCCGGTCGAGGGCCGCCTCGTCGCCGGCGATCCCGCGGGCGCGGTCGAGCTGCGCCATCACCCGCGGCAGCTCCTCGATCCCCGGCGCGGCGACCGCGTCGGCGAGCGCCGAGTCGAACTGATCCCAGCGCCCGAGCAGCGCCAGCGCCTCGGCCCGCACCGCGAGCGCGTTGGGGCGCATCGTGGCCAGGTGGCGGACCTGGTCGAGCGCGAGCTCGGGCTCCCCCCGGCCGACCAGCGCCAGCGAGACGACCGGGTGGAACTCCGAGACCGGCACGTAGCCGAGCCGCTGCTCGAGCTCCTCCGCCAGCTCCTGGTCGCCGCGGAGCAGGTAGATCGCCGCCGCGATGCCGCTCGCCCGGGCCGGGGCCTTCCCCGCCCGGCGGCTGCCGCTGCGCCGGTAGAGGGCCAGGTAGCGCTCGTAGGCGCGCATGGCCGCGTCCCACCGGTCCCAGTAGAAGAGCGCCTCGGCCACGTCGAGCACCGGCCGCGCCTGCCAGTGCGCCGCCTCGTCGGCGCCCGGCTCGCCCGCCTGCTCCCCGGCCCGCACGGCGCCCGCGTAGTCGCCGACCAGCATGCGCGTCTGCGCCGCCTGCGAGCACGCGTCCATGCGCTCCTCGCGACCGCTCTCGGGCAGCGCCAGCGCGAGCCTGCGGTCGGCCAGATCCCGCGCCTGGACGTAGCGGCCGAGGGCGAGCAGGAGGACGGCGATCGCGTCCATCGCCGCCGAGCGCAGCGTCGGCCGGCGCAGCCGCTCGCCGATCGCGAGCGCCTCCCGGCCCGAGGTCAGCCCTTCCTCGAGCGCGACCGGGTCGTCGCTCTCGTAGCGCCACCGGTTCAGGGCGCTCGCGACCAGGAGCCGGCCTTCGACGATCGGCCGCTCGGCGGTGCGGGCCTCGATCAGTCCCTGGGCGATGGTGTCGGCGATGGTCGTGCGCGTCGGCAGGTCGTCGAACCACGAGCCCCACCGCGTCGGCATGTCGACCCACTTCCAGCGCAGGCGGGCCAGGTCGCCCGGATCGGCGCCGGCCGCGTCGGCGTGCTCCAGCGCCTCGCCGTAGGCCTGCATCGCCTCCTCCGCCTCCTCGGTCATCCAGCGGGCGTCGCCGACCGCCTCGGCCGCCTGCGAGCGCTCGCGATCGCCCTGCGCCAGCGTCTGGGCGAGCGCGGCCTGGCGCAGGGCCAGCCCGTACGCGTAGATCGCGCGGGCGTCGGCCGCGGCCGCCAGGAGCAGCCGCACCGCGTCGGCCCGGGCCTCGTCCGCGCCGAGGCCGGCCGCGGTGGCGTAGTGGCTCGCGAGCGTCTGCCGGCTCACGACCGGGTCGTCCTCGAGGGAGCGGGCGAGGGCCAAATGCAGGCGCGCGCGCTCCGCCCGGGGGATGCTCTCGTAGGCGACGTCGCGGATCAGTGCGTGCCTGAACACCTGCCCCCCGCCCGGCTCGCCGAACATCAGGCCCCGCTCGGCCAGCCGGCGCAGGGTGCGGCCGAGGTCGGGCTCGGGCGCGAGCGCGGCCAGCTGGGCCTGGGTGAACCGGCGGCCGATCACCGCCGCCCGCTGCAGCACCTGCTTCGTGTCCGGCGGCAGCAGGTCGATCCGGGCGGCGATGACGCCCTGCACCGTCTCGGGCACGCGTTCGCCGCCCTCGTCCGTCATCGCCAGGATCTCCTCGAGGAAGAAGGGGTTTCCACCCGCCAGGGCCACCTCGCCGTCATGCTCGCCCCCGAGTGCCGTCGCCAGGCGGCGCATCTGCTCCGGGCCGAGCGCCGAGAGCGTCACCGTCGTCTCGTCGCGCATGCCCGAGCCCCAGCCGGGATCGCGGACGAGCAGATCGTCGCGGGCGATGCAGAGCACCACGAGCGGCACGCGGGCGTCGCTGCGGATCACGGAGGAGACGAGCTCGAGCAGCGCCGGCTCGGCCCAGTGCGCGTCCTCGACCACGACGAGCGTCGGCTGCCGGTCGGCCATTGCCAGCAGCAGCTGGCGCCACACGTCGTGGCCGCTCTGCGCTTCGCGCTCGAGCTCGTCGCGCTCGCGGGCGACCCGGCGCCGGTTCGACACCGTGCGCAGGAGCTCGTCGATCCACTCCGGGGTGGCGTCCGGGACGAGGGCGTGCAGGAACCCCGTCACGCGGGCGATCGCCTCGTCCGGCTCGTCCTCGGGGCGCACGGTGGCCGCCCGCAGGAGCACGTCGCGGAGCGGGGCGTACGGCCCCGCCTCGCCGTAGGGCAGGCAGCGGCCGACCCACACGGCCGGCGGGTCGTCCGCCCGCTGCAGCTCGACGACCGCCTCCTCGAGCAGGCGGCTCTTGCCGATGCCCGGCTCCCCGATGATCGTGATCAGGTGCGGCCGGGCATGCTCGACGGCGCGCTCGACCAGCGAGCGGATGAGCGTCAGCTCCGCCTCGCGCCCGACGAACGGGCCGAACGCCCGCCGCCGGCGCCGGTACGAGCCGACGGGAGCCATCCGCTCGACGGCGTACGCCGTCACGGGGCCGGCGCGCCCCTTGACTCGCAGCGAGCGCGGCGCGACCGTGCGCGCCAGCGGCTCGACGGCCCGGAAGGTGCGCTCGCCGACCAGGATCTCGCCCGGCTCGGCCGCCTGCTGCAGGCGCGCCGCCAGGTTCACGGCCTCGCCGGTGACGAGGAAGTCACGGCCCGGACTCGTCCCGGTGACGACGAGGCCGGTGTTGATGCCGATCCGCAGCCCCATCTCCATGCCGCGGCGCTCGGCCAGGCCGGCCAGCCGCGAGCGCATGACGATCGCCGCCCGCACCGCCCGTTCCGGATCGTCCTCGTGAGCGACGGGGACCCCGAAGACGGCCATCACCGCGTCGCCGATGAACTTCTCCACCGTGCCGCCGTAGGCCTCGGCCGCCCGGGAGAGCTGGTCGTACACCTCGCCCAGCAGGCCGCGCAGCGTCTCCGCGTCCATCTCCGTCGAAAGCTCGGTCGAGCCGGCGAGGTCGGCGAAGAGCACGGTCGCAAGCTTGCGCTCGACCGCGTCCCCGAACCCCAGGGGGCGGCCGCAGCTCGGGCAGAATCGGGCGCCCTCGGGGGGCAGGGTGCCGCAGTTGGGGCAACGGGTCGCTGTCATGGTTGTGATGGGTAGGATGCCCCAGGCCGATCCGCCGGCCATCCGCCCGGGATGCGAATCACCACCGCCAACACCTCGCCCCTGCGAGCCAGCGCCGACGTGCTGGTGGTTGCGGTATCCAAGCCTCCCACGCTCGAGGGGGTGGCTGCAGAGATCGACGCGGCGCTCGGCGGCACCATCGCGGGCCTGATCAAATCCGGCGAGATCCGCGGCACGCGCGGGCAGGTGACCCTCGTCCACGGCGGCGACGGCGTGCGCGCCCGCCGCGTCGCGGTCGCGGGCCTGGGCACGGAGCCCGCCGGCGACGACGTTCGCCACGCCGCGGCCGCAGCCGCCCGCGCGGCCACGACGGCCCGGGCGAAGACGGTCGCGTTCGCCGTCGACTCGGTGCCGGTCGACCGCGATCTCGCCAGCCGCTGCCTCGTCGAGGGCGCGGCCCTCGGCGAATACCGCTTCGACAGGTTCCGCAGCGGCCCGGCGGAGGAGCTGCCGAGCCGGCTCGACACCGTCACGCTGCTCGGCGGCAAGCGCCGCCAGACCGCGCGCGCAAGTGTCGTCGCGACCGCCGTGAACCGGGCCCGCGACCTCCAGAACACGCCCTCCAACCACCTGGGGCCGGAGCAGCTCGCCGAGCGCGCCCGCGCGATCGCCGCCGAGCACAAGACGGTCACCACGACCGTGAACGACCGCCGCTTCCTGGAGCGGAAGAAGATGGGCGCCTTTCTCGCCGTCGCCGCCGCCGGCGGCACGCAGCCGGCCCTGATCACGCTGCGCCACACGCCGGCGAAGGCGCCCAAGGGTGTCGTGCTCGGCCTGGTCGGCAAGGGGCTCACGTTCGACACGGGCGGGCTCTCGCTGAAGCCGGCCCGCAGCATGACCGGGATGAAGTTCGACATGTCGGGCGCAGCCGCGGTGCTCGAGGCGACGGCCGCCATCGCCGAGCTGGGGCTGCCGATCGAGGTCGTGACCGTCGTGGGCGCCGTCGAGAACCTGGTCTCGGCCACCGGGATGCGTCCCGACGATGTCGTCCGCGCGGCGAACGGCAAGACGATCGAGATCACGAACACCGACGCCGAGGGCCGCCTCGTCCTCGCCGACTGCCTCCACCACGCCCGCACCCTGGGGGCGACGCACGTCGTCGACCTGGCCACGCTCACGGGCGCGATGGTCGTCGCGCTGGGCGACTGGCACGCCGGCGTCTTCGGCCGCGACGACGAGTTCGTCGAGCGTGTCTTCGTCGCCGGCGAGCTCGGCGGCGAGCACGTATGGCGGATGCCGCTCCACGACACGTACAAGCGGTTCATGCGCTCCGACGTGGCCGACATGATGAACGCCTCCACCGCCGGCAAGGGCGGGGCCTGCTTCGCGGCCCGGTTCCTGCAGGAGTTCGCCGGCGAAGGGCCCTGGGCGCACCTCGACATCGCCGGCGTCGCCGACGTGGACACGGACCGCGGCGATGGGCTCGCCAAGGGCGGCACCGGCTGGGGCGTCCGGCTCCTGGTGGAGCTGGCCCAGTCGCTGTGCTGAGCTTCGATCTCTCCGACGAGCATCGCCTGTTCCGGACGACGGTCAGGGAGTTCGCGGAGGGGGAGATCGGGCCGCAGGCCGAGGCGCTCGACCGCGAGGGCCGGTTCCCGCTCGACCTGGTCGCAAAGGCGGCGGAGCTCGGGCTCATGGGCATACCGATCCCGGCCGAGTGGGAGGGCGCCGGGGCCGACACGCTCGCCTACGCGATCGCGATCGAGGAGCTCGCGCGCGTCGACCAGTCGTTCGCGATCACGGTCGCCGCGCACACCTCGCTCGGGACTCAGCCGATCAACCTGTTCGGGACGGACGAGCAGAAGCGGCGCTGGCTGCCGCAGCTCGCGTCGGGACAGCGGCTGGCCGCGTTCGGCCTGACCGAGTCCGGCGCCGGCTCCGACGCGGGCGCCACCCGCACGACGGCGCGCCTGGAGGGCGGCGAGTGGGTCGTCGACGGGTCGAAGATGTTCATCACGAACGCCGGCACCGAGATCTCGGGGCTCGTGACCGTGACCGCGCGAACGGGCGACGAGGAGATCTCGAACATCGTGGTCGAGAACGGCACGCCCGGCTACACGCAGTCGGCCCAGCTGAAGAAGATGGGCTGGCGCTCCTCGGACACGCGCGAGCTCGCGTTCGCCGGCTGCCGGGTGCCGGAGGGCAACCTGCTCGGCCCGCGCGGCCACGGCTTCCGCCAGTTCCTCGAGATCCTCGACGGCGGCCGCATCAGCGTCGCCGCGCTCGGCCTCGGCGCCGCCCAGGGCGCGTACGAGATGTCGCTCGCCTACGCCCGGCGAGCGGGAGCAGTTCGGCCGCAAGATCGGGAAGTTCCAGGCGGTCGCCTTCAAGCTGGCCGACATGGCCACAGAGATCGAGGCCGCCCGGCACCTGGTCTACAAGGCGGCGTGGCTGAAGGACGCCGGCCGCGACTTCGCCCAGGTCGCGGCGATGGCGAAGCTCTACACGGGCGAGCTCTCGCGGCGCGTGTGCAACGAGGCGGTGCAGATCCACGGGGGCTACGGGTTCATGGACGAGTACCCGGTGAGCCGGTTCTACCGCGACCAGAAGGTGCTCGAGATCGGGGAGGGCACCAACGAGGTTCAGCGGATGGTGATCGCCCGCGGCCTGGGTCTGTGAGCGCGTCGGCCGGCGTCACGGCCGCCGGCGCCGTGCTCGTCACCGCCGTGTTCCTGGCCACCGTCGTCTCGCGCATGCTCCCCCCGGGTGCCGGGCGGCGGCTGACCGACGAGACGGCACTCATCCTCGGGTTCGCGGCGCCGGCGCTGGCGCTGCTCTCGCCGTATCTGCACGACCGGCTGTGGCCGCCCGCGGCGGTGATCGCGGCGGGCTACGGCGGCTTCTACCTGGTGCGCATGCGCCAGGTGCGGCGGGCGAACCGCGACGGCATCCGGATGCTGCTCGGGCTGGACAAGAACGCGTCCTTCGGCGAGGTGTGGCAGCACGCAGAGCGGCTCGAGCCGCGGCCGGTGACGAACCGCGGCCGGGTGGTGATCGCCGGTGCGGCGGCGACGCTGATCGTGGTCGGCTACGCGATCGGGCGCTACGACACGGCCCTTGTCGCGCTCATGCTGGGCGCCGCAGACACGACGCTCAGGCCGGCCTACCACCGCGCCCTGGTGAAGCGCGTGCGCACCATCGCCCGCTGAATCGGGGACAGTCCCCTGTTTCTCGCTAGTGCATGCGCGTGACGGGGTAGCCGCTGTTTCGCACGAGCTCGACCACCGAGTGTGCGTGGGCCTCGTCGCGCGTCTCCAGGATCAGCTCGATTCCCGTCTCGGCCACGGCCACGTCGACGCTCTCACGGTGGTGGGAGACCACCAGGATGTTGATGTGGGCGTCGGCGAGCACCTTCAGCAGGTGCATCAGCTGGCCGGGCCGGTCGATCAGGCGCGTGCGGATCACCAGGTAGCGGCCGGCGTTCGTGAGGCCGAAGCGGATCACCTGCATGAGCAGCGGCGTATCGATGTTCCCGCCCGAGAGCACCGCCACCGCCCGCTTGGCCTGCACCTTGCCCGCGAGCAGGGCTGCGAGGGCGACGGCGCCGGCACCCTCGACCACCGCCTTGGTGCGCTCGAGCAGCTGGACGATCGTCTGGCTGATCTCGGCGTCGGTCACGGTGACCACGTCGTCGACGAGCTCGCGGACCAGCGCGAAGGTGATCTCGCCCGGGTGCTTCACCGCGATGCCGTCGGCGATCGTCTCGGTCTGGGGCACCGGGGTGATCGTGCCGTGCTCGAGCGAGCCGACGTACGGCGCGCAGCCGGCCGCCTCCACGCCGATCACGCGCACCTCCGGCCGCATCGTCTTCATGGCGATGGCGATCCCGGAGAGCAGGCCGCCGCCGCCGAGCGGCACCACGACCGTGTCCAGGTCGGGCACGTCCTCGAGGATCTCGAGGCCGACCGTGCCCTGGCCGGCGATCACGACCTCGTCGTCGAACGGATGCACGAGCGTGCGGCCCTCGTCCTGCACGGCCCGGCGCGCGGCCTCGACCGACCCCTCCACGCTGTCGCCGACCAGTCGCACCGTGGCGCCGTAGCCCTCGGTCGCGCCCACCTTGGCGAGCGACGCGGCCTCGGGCATGTACACCGTCGCATCGACCCCGGCTGACCGGGCCGCGAACGCGACCGCCTGGGCGTGGTTCCCCGCCGACGGGGCGACGACGCCGGCCGCCCGCTCGGCCGGGCTGAGCGACCGGATCTTGGTGTACGCGCCCCGGATCTTGAACGACCCGGTGCGCTGCTGGTTCTCGAATTTCAGCCACACCTCGCCGCCGCACAGGCGGGTGAAGGTCTCGGAGCGCTCGGTCGGCGTCCGGTGGGCGACACCGGAGAGGCCGTCGGCGGCCGCACGGATGTCGTCCAGCGTGACCACGAGGTGGGCGCGAAGGGTACCCTGTCTGGCCGAGCATGGCCGACGAACCGCTAAACGTGATGGTCGAGATCCCGCAGGGGAGCCGGAACAAGTACGAGTTCGATCCCGACCTCGGCCGGATCGTGCTCGACCGGACGCTCTGGACGAGTGTCGTCTACCCCGCCGACTACGGCTTCCTGATGGACACGCTGGGCCGCGACGGCGACCCGGTCGACGCGCTCGTGCTCGTCGCGGAGCCGACGTTCCCCGGGTGCATCATCAAGGTCGAGCCCGTCGGCGTGTTCGAGATGCATGACGAGAAGGGCGAGGACGACAAGGTGCTCTGTGTCCCCTTCAAGGACCCGAAGTGGAGCCGCGTCCACGACATCGGCGACATCCGCGTGTCGCTGCTCGACGAGATCGCCCACTTCTTCGACGTCTACAAGGACCTCGAGAGCGGCGCCGGCACCGAGATCGGCGGCTGGCGCAACCGCGCCTACGCCGACGAGATCATCGCCGAGGGCCGGCGCGCGTACGCGGTAGAGGCCGCGGCGGCCGCGGCGGCGGACGGCGTGTAGGCGCAGTCGCCGGCGCCGGTCGGGAACGCGCACTTGGCGCCAACCGCACGCGCCACTTGGCGCCGCGACCATGTGTCACTTGGGGAGAGGCCGGCCACGCATAGGCCCGCGCGCGGCCCGCCCGGTGTCTCTGCCTACTCCCCGCCCTCGCCCTTGAACACCCGCTCGCTGATCTCCCGCGTCGCGGTGAGGGGGTCCAGCCGCCGCGCGTGCACGTCGTCGAGGAGGCGGCGCAGCTCGGGGTCGTGCTCGATCGCCTCGGACAGCCGCCGCCGGGCCTGGGCGACGGCGACCGCCACGATCTCGTGCTCCACGCTCTCGCGGCGGCGGGCGTCCAGGCCGCCGTTCTTCTCCAGGTAGGCGCGGTGCTCGAGCACGGCCTCCCACAGCTCGGCGATGCCTTCGGAGCGGAACGCCTCGGTCTCGACGATCGGCACCCGCCGCGACGTGGCCGGGTCGAGCGCGAGCACGGAGCGGATCTCCGAGCGCATCGTGCGCGCGGCCGGGTGGTCGCTCTTGTTGATGACGATGACATCGGGGATCTCCATGACGCCGGCCTTGAGCGCCTGGATCGAGTCGCCCGAGCCCGGCTGGAGCACGAGCAGCACCGTGTCGGCGAGCGACGCCACCTCGACCTCGCTCTGCCCCACCCCCACCGTCTCCAGGAGCAGCTCGTCCATCCCGGCGGCGTCGAGGATGAGCAGCGCCTGCAGCGTCGCCTCGGAGACGCCGCCCAGGTGGCCGCGGGTGCTCATCGAGCGGATGAAGACGCCGTCGTCGAGGAAGTGGTCGGCGAGGCGGATGCGGTCGCCGAGCAGCGCCCCGCGCGAGAACGGACTCGACGGGTCGACGGTCACGACCCCGACGCGCGTGCCCTCCGACCGCAGGTGGGCGATGACGCATGCGATCAGGCTCGACTTCCCCACGCCCGGCGGCCCGGTGAACCCGACGATCGCCGCCTTGCCCGTGCGCGGGTAGAGCTCGCGCACCAGCTCGTATGCCAGCGGGTCGCGGTTCTCGACGAGCGTGATCGCCCGGGCGACCGCGCGCACGTCGCCGCTGCTGACCCCCTCGACCAGGGTGGGCAGGTCGGTCGGTCGGCGGCTCACCGCGGCTGCAGCGCCCGCGCCAGGGCGGCCGCGAACGCGGCGTTGTCCTCGGGCGTGCCGACGGTGACGCGGATGCTCTCCGGCGCCCCGAACGGCTCCAGCGGGCGGACGATGACGCCCTCGGCCTCGAGCGCCCGCGCCAGCGCACGGCCGTCGCCGGCGTCGGCGGTGACGAAATTGGCGACGGCCGGCAGCGGCTCCATCCCCGCCTCCCGAAGCGCCGCCGCCAGCTCCGCCCGGCCGCGCTCGTTCAGGTCGCGGCGGCGCACGACCTCGTCCGGGTCGTCGAGGCTCGCGAGCGCCGCGACGTGGGCGATCTCGGAGACGTCGAACGGGTTTCGCACCTTCATCGCCTCGCGCACGACCGCGGGCGGGCCGACCAGGTAGCCGATCCGTAGCCCTGCCAGGCCGTAGATCTTCGAGAACGTCCGCAGCACCGCCACGTTCGGCCGCTCGTGCACGTGCTCGGCGATCGCGTCCGGGTAGTCCGGGTCGGTGACGTACTCGTGATACGCCTCGTCGACCACGACCAGCACGTGTTCGGGGACGCGGTCGAGGAACGCGCGCAGCGCCGATCGGCCCACCATCCCGCCGGTGGGGTTGTTCGGGTTGCAGACGTAGGCGATCCGCGTGCGCGGGCCGATCCGCTCGGCCATCGCGTCGAGGTCGTACGCCCCGCCCCGCAGCGGCACGGTCACAGGCGTCGCCGCCTGCTTGACCGCGTCCAGGCGGTAGCTCGGGAACGACGGCCAGCCCATGAGCGCCTCGTCGCCCGGGTCGAGGTAGGCCATCGAGAGCAGGCCGACGATGGCGTCGGCGCCGTTTCCGATCGCAATCCGGTCGGGCGTCGTCCCGTGCCGCGCGGCCAGGCGCTCGGCCAGCTCGCCGCCGCGCTCCGGGTAGCGGTTGAGCTCGACCGCCGCCCGCCCGATCGCCTCGAGGGCCGCCGGAAACGGGCCATACGGCCCCTCGTTCGAGGACAGCTTGACGATCCGGTCGAGCCCCAGCTCCCGGCGCACCTCGGCGGCGGGTTTTCCCGGCTCGTACGGCCGCAGGTCGGCGAGGGCGGGTCGGGGGCGCACGGGCCACTAGAGTACCAACGCCATGCCGGCCCGCGAGATCGGTCTGTTCCCGCTCGCCGTGGTGCTCGTCCCCGGCGAGCTCATGCCGCTCCACATCTTCGAGGAGCGGTACAAGCGGCTGATCCGTGACTGCGAGCACGAGGCGCAGGAGTTCGCGATCCTGTACGCCGACGACGACGGCGCGCGCGAGGTCGGCTGCACCGCCGAGATCGTCGAGGTGACCGAGCGCTTCGACGACGGCCGGATGAACCTGGTCGTGCGCGGGGGCGAGGTGGTGCGCGTGCTGGGCCTGACCCGCGGCCGCACCTACATCACGGGGCGGGTCGAGCCCGTGACCGACCCCGAGGAGGACGCCGCCCGCGAGGCGGCCTCGGCGCTCGCGCTCTACCAGCAGGTGGCCGAGGCGACCGGGAACGAGCCCGACCCCGCCCTCACGGCCGACGTCGACCAGGTGTCCTACGCCATCGCCGCCCGGGTCGAGTTCCCGGCGGCCGAGAAGCTGCGCATCCTCGAGGAGCGCAGCGAGCGCGCCCGGCTGATGGTCATCGTCGAGCTGCTCGCCCGCGGCCTCGAAAACCTCGCCGCCGCGGCCGAGATCCGCGACCGGGCGCACACGAACGGCAAGGTCGCGCCGCCCGGCGCGGACTCCTAGAGCACGAACCCGGCGCCGTTGCGGCGCGGGTCGCCGGCGGCCTCGAGCGCGCCCCCGCGGGCGACCACGGCGTTCGCGCCGCCGAAGTACAGGTTGAGCCCGGCGAACCGGTTCACGCGTTCGCCCCAGCGCTCGAGCTTCTCGATCTCGGCGGGGTCGAAGCCGCCCTCGCAGTCGAGCCGGTCGCCCTCGACGTGGACACGCGGATGGTCGATCGCCTCGCGGGCGCCCATCCCGTGGTCGATCACGTTGATCGCGACCTGGGTGATCGCGGAGCGCAGCCGGTTCGACCCGCTCGAGCCGACGACGAGCTCCACCCCGTCCGGCCCGACGACCATCGTCGGCGCCTGCATGCTCGTCAGCCGCGTCCCCGGCGGCATCTCCCGGCCTGCGGCCAGATCCTCCTCGCCCATCATGTTGTTCAGGTGCAGGCCGGTGCCGGGCACGATCACGCCCGAGTGGCAGCCGTTCGACGACGTGAAGGCACAGGCGTTTCCGGCCTCGTCGACGACCGAGATGTGCGTCGTGCCCCGGTCGGACGGGATCGCCGGCGCCGGGCGTCGGCTCGCCCTCGAGGGCCGCGAGGAGCGCCGCCCGGCCGCGGCCGACCGTCTCGTCCGAGAGCATGTGCCGGGCGAGGCCGCCCCGGTGCAGGAGCCGTTCGAAGCGGCCGTCGCGCAGCCGCGCGGCCGAGCGCATCGCCTCGGCGTAGGCGCGCAGCGTGCGGGCGCGCCCCGGCGGGAGCGGCTCGGAGACGCCGCGCAGCACGGCCAGCATGTGGCCGATGAGCACGCCCCCGGACGAGGGCGGTGGATTCGTATAGATCTCGCGCCGGCCGTGGTAGGGGATCCGCAGCGGCCGCCGCCACACCGCCCGGTACGCCGGCCAGGTCGGCCATCGTCAGCCGCCCGCCGGTCTCGTCCTGGTGGTCGACCATCGCGGCGGCCAGACCGCCGTCGTAGAAGTCGCGCGGGCCGAGCTCGGCCAGGCGCTCGATGGTGCCGGCGAGGTCGGGCTGGCGCACACGCTCGCCCTCCTGGACGAACCGCCCGCCGGGCGCGAACACCGCCCGGGCCTCCTCGGTGTGCGTGAGCACCACCTGGATCGCCTGGAGCACCGCCTGCTGGCCGCCCCGGGAGGCGACCCCGTCGTTCGCGGCGACGGCGGCGGGCATGAGCAGGTCGCGCCACGGCTTCGACCCGAACCGAAGGTGCGCCGCGGCGATGCCGGCGACCACCCCGGGGACGGCGCACGCGGCCGCGCCGATGTGGAACACCTGCGTCGTCTGCTCGTCGAACGGGACGTCGACGCGGTCGAACGTCCCGAGCCTCCGGTCGGGCGGAAGCTCGTGGCCGGGGATTGCGGTGAACGCGTCCAGCAGGTGGAGCTTCCCTGTCCGCGCCGGCCGCACCAGCAGGAACCCCCCGCCGCAGGGGCTGATCAGGCCCGGCTCGGCCGCCCACGAGATGGCGGCGGCGGCGACGGTCGCGTCGACGGCGTTCCCGCCCGCGGCGAGGACGTCCGCGGCGGTGCGGGCGGTGAGCTCGTGGCCGGCTGCGGCTGCGGCGGGCATCCCGGCATCGTACGCCGGTGCGCGGGGGCGCAGCAGGCCGCGGCTACGCGGCGAAGGTGTCGGGACGCGGCGCCGGGCGCAGGCCCTCGCCGCGGGCGAGCCGCTCGCGCACGGCCGGCTCGGGGTCGCTCGTGTGCACGAAGTAGGCGTAGACCGTGCCGTTGTCGGCCACGAGGTAGGCGTGGCCGGTGTCGGTCTGCTCGTGGATCATGATGCTCTGGTAGCGCTCCGCCAGGCGGGCGAGCGCCTCGATGCTCTCGACCTCGACCAGGTCGCCGCCGCGCGTGAGCGTCGACTGGACGGCCGCGATCATGGCCTCGCCGTAGCGGGCCTGGATGCGGGTGGGCTCGTCGGCGCGGCGGTCGCGGCGCAGGCGGATCACGGCCAGCGCGGCCGCAACGACCGCCGCGAGCAGGCCGGCCGGGCCGATGATGCGCGCGAGGGCGGCCGACAGATGCAGGCGGGCCGGTCCGATCGTGACGGTCTTCGTGCCGGCGGCGGTGAACGAGGACGTCTGCGCGGGGTGGAACACGCCGGCCGAGCCCGCCCGCGCCGGCCCGGCGGCAGCGGCGGCAACCGGCAGTACCGGCGCGAGCTCGTAGGGAGTCAGGGTGAACGGAAGCCGGGGGGCGTAGCCGGCGTCGAACGCGCGGCCGGCCAGCGTGCCGTGGGCCTGGACCGACGGCACCAGCGTGACCGTGAATGCCTCGGTCGGCACGGCGGTCGCGGCGGCGACCCGCCCGAGCAGGCGCTGCAGGCGGCGCAGGTGCACGACTCCGGTCACGGTGACGCGGCGGCCGGTGAACGGCGTCGGATCCTCCAGGCTGACCGTCCGCGACCACCCGTTCTGGGCGGAAAGGACGGCGGCGAGCGACGCGGTGCCGCCCGCGCCCTCGAGCCGCGCGGCCCGCAGGGCGTAGTCGAAGCGCACACGCACCGGGCCTACCAGGCGCGAGAACATCGGCTGGCCGGTCGTCACGCGGTCGCTGTCGTAGACGGCCCCGGCGATGGTGCTCGCCGAGTAGGAGAACTGGCCCGACTGCACGTAGCTCGCCGCCGACGGGGCCGGGCGGCTCGTCGGGGACGTCCAGGCGAGGGCGGTGAGGCCCGTGCACGCAAGCAGGGCGGCAAACGCGGCTGCGACCCCGCCGTAGGACGGCCCGGCCGTCGCGCGGCGAGGCTGAACGAACGACGGTGCCGCGGCCGCTGCCAGGGCCGGAGCCCTCGCGGGAGCGGGCGCCGGGCTCCACCTCGGCGCCGCGTCCTTCCACTTCGGCTGCGGGCGGCGGCGACGGCGGCGCCTGTGTACCTGCGCGCCGGCCCCGCCGAAGAGGAGCGCGACCGCGAGCGCGGCCATGATCGCCACGGTGGCCGGCGAGTGCAGCTGCTGGAGGCGGCCGCCGAGCCCCGGCACGAGCACCCACATCCGGCCGACGATCGCGCCGCGGGTGACCTGGCCGGGGTCGATCCACGAGTTGTTGTCGCCCTTGAACCGGTACCGGCCGTCGGGTGAGATGGCGACGATGCGGTGGAGGACGGTGACGTGCAGCGAGGGGCTGCGGTACGCCACGATGTCGCCGACGTGATACGTCCCCGCCGGCCGCACCAGGGCGAGGTCGCCGGTGTGGATCCGCGGGTGCATGCTGACACCGTCGGTCACCACGTACGAGGTCGCCCCACCGATGGCCGGCGGGGCGAGGAAGAACCATCCGGCCGCGAGCGCGGCCAGAACGACGACGAGCGCCGCGATGCGGCGCCTGCGGTGACTCGGTGTGCGGGGGGTGAAGGTCACATGAGGCTCCGCACGTGGGCGGCGGGAGAGGGGATCCCGCCGCCCCGTGCTTCGTGCTGGGTCGGTCTAGCGGGCGGCTGAGACCGTCAGCGTGTCGAGGTGCGCGTCGACGCCGGGGAGCACGCAGTGGACTGCGAACGGCGACACGTGCTGGATCGTGCTCGAGCCGGCGGTGCAGTCGATCCAGCCGCTGCTCGGCAGGACGGCGTTCGAGTCGTCGAACTTGACCTGCACCTGCGTGGCGTTGCTGTCGAGGTCGAAGTCGACGGCCGACCAGGTCGACGGGTCGGTCGCGTCCTGGGTGTACGAGACGTTCGACACCGAGTAGCCGGAGATGGTGGCCTGGCCAACGCCGGCGGCGCTGGTGGCGTCGACCGTGTTGCTGGCGGTGAACGCGTAGGCGCCGAGGCCCACGGCCGCGACGACGACGACGAGCCCGACGCCGGCCGACCGCTTCAGATTGCTGAACATGTCGGTTCCCTTTCGATGCTGACAAAGACTTGGTAAAGGCCCGGATCAGCTGGGCTCGCCCCCCGCAATCGACCGCAGGCACCGACTTCTTGAGAGTTTTCCACAGGCAGGTCCTGGCAGATGTGCCCGCAAAGGTGCTGCAAATGGGGGAGGCGTGACATCCGCGGCCCTCCGCCGGATAGGGAGGTGACGGCGAAGAACGGAGGCCACCGTGACGACGACGCGCGCACTGATAGGGACCGCTGCTGCCGTGCTACTGGGACTTCTGCTCCCTGCCACCGCGGGTGCGGTGGGCGCCTCGCCGGGCGTGGAGCTCGGCGGCGAGGGCGCGTCGTGGCAGGGCCACGCGCAGCGGTTCGTCACCGCCCCCAGCCCGGCCGGCACCCGCGTGGCCGAGCTGCGCCAGGCCGGCGGCGCCTCCCTGCACTCGCAGGCGATCCCCGGCAGCTTCGGCATCCCGCTCGTCGCACCCGCTACACCGTGCGGGCGTACGACATCCGCGCCGGGCGCCTGCTCCCGGGCGTGATCGCCGACAAGTCGGACGGCGAGTGGCGCATGAACGGCCTGCCCGCGACACGGATCCAGACCGGCGACGGCGGCTGGGCCTACACGCTCTACCAGGGCGGCGAGGACGGCGCGTTCGTCCACGCCCTCGACACGCGCAGCCGGACGGCCCACTGCGTCGACATCCCCGGGATGGCGAACCGCAACGTGATGTCCATGAAGCTCCGGCTGACGGACGGTGAGGGGCGGCTCGTGATCCGCTCGGGCGCGCGGGCCGTGGCGGCGATCGACACGCACACGTTCACGCTCGTCTCGGCGCGGGCGCCCGCCGCCCCGTCGTCCTCGAGCTCGAATAGGGCCGCCTGGGCTATCGGCAGCGTGGTCGTCCTGCTCGCCGGCGCCGGTCTGGTTGGCGTCCGCCGGCGGATGCCGCACAATCCGGCCCATGGCGGACGATCGTGAGGCCCTGCGGGCGACCTTCGACTCGGTGGCCGGGCGCTACGACCGCGCCCGGCCCGGGTACCCCGAGGCGCTCTTCGACACGCTCGTTCGCCAGACCGGGCTGCGCCCGGGCGACCGCGTGGTCGAGGTGGGTTGTGCCACCGGCAAGGCGACGCGCCCGCTGGCAGAGCGCGGCCTGCGCCTGACCTGCGTCGAGCTGGGCGCGGAACTGGCCGCCGTCGCCCGGGAGAACCTGGCCGGCTACGGAGACGTCGAGGTGGTGCATGCCGCGTTCGAGACGTGGCGGCCGCGAGACGGGGCGACGTTCGACGCCGTGGTCGCGGCCACGTCGTGGCACTGGGCCGATCCCGAGCTGCGCTACCGGCGGGCCTGGGAGCTCCTGCGGCCGGGCGGGCACCTCGCGTTCTGGGCCGCGATCCACGTGCTCCCGGCGGAGGGCGATCCCATCTTCCTCGACCTGCAGGACGTCTACGAGGAGATCGGGGCCGGCCGGGCCGCGTCGTGGCCGCGCCCGCGTGAGCTCCCGGACGCGCGCGACGAGATCCTCTCCTCCGGCCGCTTCGACCGGGTGTCGGTGACCCAGTTCGACTGGGAGCTGCGGTACGACGCCGAGAGCTACATCGACCTGCTCGAGACGTTCTCGGCCAACATCGCCATGCAGCCGTGGCAGCGGGAGCGGCTGTACGCCGAGGTGCGGACGCGCCTGGCCGCGCGTGCGGACGGAGGGCTGCGCCGGCACTGGGGGGCCGCGCTGCACGTGGCCCGGCGGGTCGACGGCCCGTAGGCTCCACGCATGACCGCCATCGACGTCGTGGCCAAGTGGGCAATCGACGCCGCGCTCTTCCTGGTGGCGGCGGCGGGCTTCGTGGTCGCGAGTCTCGCCGGCGACCGCGCCGCCAGAGTCATCATCTCGTTCACGGTCGGAATCGTGGTCGGCATCTTGCTCGAAGGGATCACGTCGACGATGCCGAGCTCCGCGCGACTCGCGAAGGCCTCCGCGCCACCGGACGGCGTCCGCCGGATGTCCAGGCGACGGTACGCGTTCGAGAGCATCTACATGTTCGGGGCGTTGTATGCCGTCGTCGCCGTTGTGGCCTGGGCCTGGGGCGACCCGAAGCTCTACGGCTGGCTCGGAGGATGGCTGACGGCGCTTGCCTTCGTGCGCCTGTACGGCGTCGCCCGCGCGCGCCGCGTCGAACAGCTTGACCGGGTCGTGCTCCTCGTCGGCATCGGCTCGTGGCGCAGCCGCACGCTCGGCTACTACGCAGCGCGCACTACCGGACTCGGACGGTCATGACCGGCGGATGCGTCCGGAGGATGACTCGCGCGTCGGCGGCGGCCCTGGGGCCGTCGCCGCACATTATGAGACGGCGCGGGAACGCCTGCGGTTCCCTGGCGACAAGCGGGGACAGTCCCCGCCCCGCGGGGACAGTCCCCACCGCGGACGGCTGACGGCAGCTAGTTCAGGAAGCTCGGCGGCTCGAGCGTGAAGTCGTCGGCGGGCGGCCGCGGGGCGGGCTCGACCCGCTCGCGTTCCCGCTCGCGCTCCTGCCGCGGGCGCAGTCTCGTGTTGGGCGCATCGCCGGGGAGCGGGAAACCGGTGGCGACCACCGTCACCCACAGCTGGCCGGCCAGGCGCTCGTCGACGGTGGCGCCGAAGATGATGGTCGTGTCGTCGTCGGCGGCGGCGCGGACGACCTCGGCGGCCTCGTTCACCTCGTGCAGGGCCAGGTCGCTGCCGCCCGAGATGGCGAGCAGGATCCCGCGGGCGCCGCGCACCTCGTGGTCGATCAGCGGGCTCTTGATGGCGTGGGTGGCGGCCTCGTTGGCGCGGTGCGGGCCCGTGGCCATGCCGATCCCCATCATCGCGCTGCCGGCGCCCGACATGATCGTTCGCACGTCGGCGAAGTCCAGGTTGATGAGCCCGGGCAGGGTGATCAGGTCGCAGATCCCCTGCACGCCCTGCCGGAGCACGTCGTCGGCGACGCGGAACGCCTCGACCAGGCTCGTGCCCTTCTCGAGCACCTCGAGCAGCCGGTCGTTGGGGATGACGATCAGCGTGTCGGCGGCCTCGCGCAGCGCGCGCACGCCCGCCGTCGCCTGGGTGTTGCGGCGATTGCCCTCGAACCCGAACGGCGAGGTGACGATCGCAACGGTGAGCGCACCCACCTCGCGCGCGATCCGGGCGACGACCGGCGCGGCACCGGTGCCGGTGCCTCCGCCCTCGCCGGCGGTGACGAACACCATGTCCGACCCGCGCAGCGCGGTCTTGATGCGGTCGTAGGAATCCTCTGCGGCCTCCCGGCCCACCTCGGGGTCGGCGCCCGAGCCGAGGCCCTGCGTGCGCTGGCGGCCGATGTGGATCTGGACGGTCGCATCCGACATCTGCATCTGCTGCAGGTCGGTGTTGACGGCGATGAACTCGACGCCGCCGATGCCCGCGTCGACCATGCGGTTGACGGCGTTGCAGCCGCCCCCGCCGACGCCGACCACGCGGATCACGGCCAGATAGGGCGAGCCGGACGCCCTCGGCACGGGCGCCGCCGCGCCGAACTCCTCGCTGGGCAGGTCGACGACGTGCGGACGGTCGGCCGCTTCCATGCCGACCTGCGTGTCCTCCTCGACCGCGGAGTCCGCCGCCTCGGCGGCGGCCTCGGCCCGTTCGGTCGCCTTGAACAGCGCCGCCAGCGGGCCGTCATGCATGCTATGGCGCTTTGCCATTGCGAAGCACCTCCCCGGCCAGATCGCGATACGCCCTGGCCGCGTTCCCGTTGGAGTCGTACTTGAGCACCGACGTGCCCTTCACCGGCGCCTCGGCATAGCGAACCGTCTTCTTGATCCGCGTGTCGAACACCAGCGTGCCGAAGTTCTCCTGCAGGATCTCGACCGCCTCGCGCGCGTGCAGCGTGCGGGCGTCGAACATGGTCGGCAGGATTCCCTTGATGCGCACGTCGGGGTTCAGGTTCTCACGGATCATGGCCAGCGTGTTCTCGAGCTGGATCAGCCCGCGCAGCGAGAGGTACTCGCACTGCACCGGGACGATCACGCCGTCGGCGGCCGTGAGCGCGTTGATCGTGAGCAGCCCCAGAGAGGGCGGCGTGTCGATCAGGATGTAGTCGTAGGTCGAGCGCACGGGCAGGAGCGCCTTCTGCAGCGCCCGCTCGCGCCCGATCATCGACGACATCGCGAGCTCGGCGCCGGCCAGGTCGATGCTCGACACGGCCAGGTCGATCTCGCGGCTCAGGATGATGTCCTCGATCGGCGTCTTGTGCACCAGCACGTCGAACATCGACCGCTCGAGCTCCTCGGGGTCGATGCCCTGGCTCATGGTGAGGTTGCTCTGGGGGTCGAGGTCGACCGTGAGCACGCGCTTGCCGCGCTCTGCGAGCGCGACGCCGAGGTTCAGGGTCGTGGTGGTCTTGGCCACCCCGCCCTTCTGGTTCGCGAAGGCGATCACCTGGCCCAAGGGCTCGGCTCCTGGCACGGACCGCAGCCGCGGGGTGGTTTCCGCGACTGGGACAGGGGTGGTTTTGGGGAGTGTGGCATTTCGCATCAGGCCGCTGTTCGCCTGGAACAAGTGTAATCCTGCCCGCCGACGCGCGTTTTCAGGCACCGGGAACCCGTCCGCCGGCGCGGGCGACGGCGATCCGCTCGGCCGGCGTCGGGTGCGACGAGGTGAGCAGGTGGTACAGCCGCGGCGGATCCAGCTCGCTCAGGTTGCGGGCGACGAGCCGCTCCATCGCCTGCGCGAAGGTCTCGCCCTCGCCCGCGAGGCGGGCGGCGTAGGCGTCGGCAGCGCGCTCGCGGCGGCGGGAGTACGCCGCGACGAGCGGCGAGACGGCCGCCGAGGCGAGCGAGAAGCCGAGGACGACAGCGGGCAGCGTGGACAGGTGGCCGGCGCCGTCGGGCGCGAACGCCTCCACCGCGGCCCACGCGCCGAGCATCCCGGCCGCGAGCGACGCCGCCGACACGGCCATGAGCCGCCACATGTCGCGGTGGACGTGGTGGCCGAGCTCGTGGGCGAGCACCACCCGCGTGCGCGCAAGGGCGCCGCCGTCGTCCTCACCCTCCTCGGTCTCCGCGAGCGTGTCCGAGACGTAGATGCGCACGGTCGGCCCGAGGCCCGCGACCATCGCGTTCGCCGCCGCCGTCTTCTCGCCCATCCGCAGCAGGCGCAGGTCGCGCACATGCACGTTCGCCCGCCGGGCGGTGTCCCACAGCGCGTCGGCCAGCTCTCCGGCCGCCATCGGCTCGCTGCGCAGGAAGATCGGCAGCAGCAGGACCGGCCAGAGCGCCGCCAGGACGGCGCTGAAGGCGACGATCGCGATCCATGCCGGGAGCGGCCACCAGTCGCCGGCGGCACGCTGGATGCCGAGCAGCCCCGCGGCGGCGGCCGCGCCCAGCACGAGGCCGATGCCCGCGCCCTTGAGCCGGTCGGCCAGCCAGCCGCCGGTCGTCTGGCGGGAGAGGCCGTGGGCGCGCGAGAGCCGGTAGCCGGCGAGCCCGAACGGCAGGCCGAGCAGGAAGAGGCCGGCGACGAGCAGGACGAGCGCCCAGGCCCCGCCGATGGTCCCGGTCACCGCCACGATCGCGACCAGCGCCGCCAGGTCGACGACGTTCGAGGCCAGGCCGATCCGGCGCCGGCGGCGCTGGTAGTCGCGGGCCTCGGCCTGGCGCAGCGGATCGGTCGTCTCGGCCATGGGAGAAGCGTACGCGTGGGTGGGGACTCCCGGTCTCAGCCGAGGGTGGGTCGAGCGGGCCGACGAGGTACGACGCGCTCGTGTTGGGGACTGTCCCCGATCCCGGGGACAGTCCCGATTCTCGAGCAGAGACCCGGGGTCAGACCCCACGCAAGATGCGTCACGACTCTGTCACGGCCGCCGTTCGGGGTCTGACCCCGATTTCGGCCGGGGTATGCTCGGCGCATGTCGCTCTACGCGCGGCGGCTGGTGATCGTCTCGGGCAAGGGCGGCGTGGGCAAGTCGACCGTCTCGGCGGCGATCGGCATGGCGGCCGCGGGCCGCGGCCTGCGCGCCCTGCTGATCGAGGTCGCCTCGCAGGAGCGGATGTCGCTCCTGTTCGACCAGGGCGGGCCGATCGGCTACCACGCCACGCCCGTCTACCCCGGCCTGGACGCGTTCTCGATCGACCCCGAGAAGGCGCTCGAGGAGTACCTCGTCTCGCAGCTCAAGGTGCGGGCGATGGTCGAGCGGCTCGTCTCGAACCGCGCCTTCGGCCACGTCACGGCGGCGGCGCCGGGCCTGCGCGAGCTGGTGACCCTCGCGAAGATCCGCCAGCTCGTCGACCGCGGCCGCTACGACATCGTCGTCGTCGACGCGCCCGCGACCGGCCACGGCCTGGGGTTCCTGAAGGTACCGCGCAACTTCACGCGCGTGACCCGCACCGGCCCCGTGCACGCCCGCGCGGTGTGGGTGTCCGAGCTACTGGAGGACCCCGAGCGCACCGCCGTCGTGCTCGTGACGACGCCCGAGGAGCTGCCGGTGACCGAGACGCTCGAGGCGATCGCCGACGTCGCCGGCCAGGGCGTGCCGCTCGCGGGCGTGATCGCGAACGCGGTCTTCGAGCCGCTGTTCGAGCCCGGCGACGCGGACGCGCTCGCCGCCGTCCCGGCAAACGGCGACGCCGGGGCGGCCGCGACGGCGGCCCGCGCGCGGATCGCCCGCACCGCCGACGAGGCCGAGCAGCTCGATCGCGTGCGTCCGTGCCTGGCCGAGCTGCCGTTCCTGTTCGCGCCCCGGCTCGATACCGCCGCCGTCGCCGGTCTGGGCGAGAGGCTGGCCGGGCTGTGAACCTGGTCGAGCACCTGGACGGCGTCCACGTCGCGGTCTGCGCCGGCGCGGGCGGCGTCGGCAAGACGACCACCGCGGCGGCACTCGCCGCCGGCATGGCCCAGCGCGGCCGGCGCGTGCTCGTGCTCACGATCGACCCGGCCCGCCGCCTGGCCGGCGCGCTCGGCCTGCCCGAGACCGACGACGACGAGCACGAGGTCGATCTGGCCGCCCACGGCATGGCCGGCCCGGGCAGCCTGCACGCGGCGATGCTCGACGCCCGGCGGACGTTCGACGCGCTCGTGCGCGAGCAGGCGCCCTCGCCCGAGGCGGCCGAGCGGATCCTGCGAAACCCGATCTACGGCCAGCTCGCCGGGGCGGTGGCGGGGTCGCACGAGTACATGGCGATGGAGCGCCTGTACGAGGTGTGGGCGAGCGGCCGCTTCGACCTGATCGTGCTCGACACGCCGCCGTCGCGGCACGCGCTCGACTTCCTGGAGGCGCCGGGACGGGTGACGCGCTTCGTGGACGGCAGGACGCTGCGGCTGCTGGTGCGGCCGGGGATGCGGGCGGGCCGGCTGGGACTGCGCGCGCTCCCGGGCACGGGGATGGCGTTCGCCGCCGTCGAGCGGCTGACCGGCACCGCCCTGCTGGCCGATATCTCGGAGTTCCTGGCCGGCTTCGACGGCATGTACGAGGGCTTCCAGCGCCGCGCCGACCAGGTCGCCCGCCTGCTGGCGTCGGCCGAGACGACCTTCCTGCTCGTGACGGTGCCGCTGCCCGAGCCGATGACCGAGGCCGACTTCTTCTGGCGGGCGCTGCGCGAGCGCGACCTGCCGTTCGGCGGCGTCGTCGTGAACAAGGTGCACCGAAGCTACGTCGGCGGCGCGCGCAGCCGCATCCGGGGCCGGGCGCGGCGGGCGCTGGCCGCGGCGGGCGTCGCGGAGGAGGTCGCCGAGCGGGCGGCCGAGAACCTGCTCCACTTCCAGTCCCTGGCCGATCGCGACCGCGCGAACATCGAGCGCCTGCAGGCCCGGGTGGGCGTCGAGTCGATCGTCGAGGTACCCCTGCTCGACCACGACGTGCACGACCTCGAAGGGCTCGCCGCTGTCAGTCGGCACCTGCTCGCCGACGGGTAGCGAACGCGCCCCTTGCGTCGTCGGAAATCGCGCGTATTCTCCGTCCGCCGTCCCAAGATTGGAGCACGATGTGAGCGCGTCCCTGAAGCTCTTCGCCCTCGCCGGAGCCGTTGCCGTGGTGGCAGCCGCGCAGCCGGCCCAGGCCCAGACCCATCACGCGCACGCATCGCCCCGGATGGCCCCCCTGGCCGGTTCGGCCCAGCGCTCGCTGGCGGGCTCCGCGGTCGTCGGCCACGCGTCGCCGGCCGCGTCCGTGCACGTCTCGATCTTCCTGAAGCCGAGCCACCAGAAGCTGCTCGCGCAGCTGGCGGCCCAGTCGAGCGCCCGCCCGGGCCTCTCGGCGAGGATGATGAACCTGCTCTTCCGCCCGTCGCCGACCGCCCGGGCGCAGGTGAGCGCCTACATGCGCTCGCAGGGCTTCACCCCCGCCGGGCAGGGCGTGCTCGTCTCGTCGTTCGCAGGCAACGCCGCCCAGGCCGAGCAGGCCTTCGGCGTGTCGCTCGCCCAGTACCGCGGCGCCGACGGCAAGGCCTTCCGGGCGCCCACGAGCGCCCTGCACCTGCCGGCCGCGATCGCCGGCGACGTGCTCTCCGTCGACGGGCTCTCGACCCAGGCGCTGATGCACCCCGCCGGACTGCACGTGAAGCACACGCACCTGCAGCCGAACGCGCTCACCGGCTGCACGCGGATCGAACAACGCCGGCGCGGGCGCGCCGTTCGAGCCGCAGGAGCTGGCAGCGGCGGGCGCCTACAACTCGCAGACGCTGCTCGACACCGGCAACGACGGCTCCGGCCAGTCGATCGCCCTGGTCGAGTTCTCGGCGACGAACTCGGGCGGTCTGGCCGCCTTCAAGTCGTGCTACGGCATCACCGTTCCGAACACGCGGGTGAACGTCAACGGCGGTACGGGTAACACCGACGGCTCGGTCGAGGTCGACCTCGACCAGCAGGTCGCTGTCTCGCAGGCCACCGGGCTCGACCACCTGTGGACGTACGTCGCCAAGCCGTCCGCCTCGCAGGCGGCGGTGCTCGACGCCATGCTGGCCCAGCGCACCACCCGGCACATCAACATCGTGTCGGACAGCTGGGGCCTGTGCGATCTGTTCGAGCCCCTCAATCAGATCGCGGCCACCAACCAGGAGCTGCAGCTGATGGCCGTGGCGGGCATGTCGTTCTTCTCTGCGTCGGGAGACGACGGCGCGTCCGACTGCCACCGGTTGGGGTTCAACGGCC
This sequence comes from uncultured Actinomycetes bacterium, assembly GCA_963746115.1. Taxonomy (GTDB): domain Bacteria; phylum Actinomycetota; class Thermoleophilia; order Gaiellales; family JAICJC01; genus JAICJC01. Next base: position 925,803 of record CAVVAA010000001.1, read on the forward strand.
TCGCAGTCGACGACCCGGCCGGCCAGCCATACGCCACCGGCGTGGGCGGCACGACCCTGCACACCGGCCCGTTCACGGAGAGCGTCTGGGGCGGGCACGGCGCGGCCAACGGCGGCGGGGGCGGCGGCGTCTCGAGCATCTTCCGCAAGCCGTCGTGGCAGGTGGGACCCGGCGTGATCCGGGCCGGCCTGTCGAGCAAGACGAAGTGCGGCGGCAAGACCGTGTACTGCCGCGAGGTGCCGGACATCGCGTTCAACGCCAACCCGAACACCGGCTACGTCATCAACGACGGCATCTGGGACGTCGTCGGCGGCACGTCGGCCGCGGCGCCGCTGATGGCGGCCTTCACGGCCGACGCCGACACGTTCAGCCTCGCCAACGGCGGCACCCGGATGGGCTTCGCGAACCCGTTCCTCTACCACGAGGCGGCCGCCGACCCGGCGATGTTCCACGACGTCACGAGCGGCAACAACAGCATCCTCACCCCGGCCGGGAAGTACCGGGCAGCGGCGCGCTACGACATGGCGACGGGCTGGGGCTCGATCGACGTGAACCAGATGGCGACCGACCTGGCCGCGTACTCGCGCACGGCGACGAAGGTGCACCTGACCAAGATCACCGCGGGCGCGAGCCGCAACCCGGTGACGGCCGGGCACCCGTCCGTGCTCTCGGGCAAGCTCACCGACACCACCATCCACAAGGTGCTGCCGGGCCGGGTCGTCTGGTTCTTCGGCGTGTCCGGGAATCGCGAGGAGGTGTTGCGGCTGCACACCGGCGCCAAGGGCAGCTGGGCGGTCACGATCAAGCGCGGGCAGCTCGCGAAACGGCTCGTATGGCAGGTGCTCTACGTCGGCGAGCAGGGCCATCGGCCCGCCGAGAGCGCGGCGCGGGTGCTCAAGATCGGGTAGCCGAAGGACGGCGCGCGGGACCGGAGCTTGCATCCTCCGGTTCCGCGCGTATTCTCGGTGCGCAAATTGCGAAGATCGGAGCCCACGTGCGTCCTTCCCTGAAGCTGCTCGTCCCCGCGGCCGCGGTCGCCCTGCTGGCGGCCGCGCCGTCGATGGCCGCGGCCGGGACGCATCGGGTGGCCCTGGCCCGGCCGAGCGCGGCGCTGCGCGGGTCGGTGCAGCCGTCGGTGGCGCACTCGGCGCTGCTCGGGAAGGCCGTCCCCTCGACGGCCGTGCGCGTCTCGCTCGTCCTGCGGCCGGCGCACGCCGGCCTGCTGCGGAACATGGCGGCGCATTCGAGCGGCGGCACGGCGCTCCCCCAGAGCCTGATGGAGCGGCTCTTCCACCCGTCCGCCGCCACGCAGGCGCGGATCGCCGCGTACATGCGCGCCCGCGGCTTCCGGCCGCTCGGGCGAGGCGTGCTCACGATGTCGTTCGCCGGAAACGTGGCCAAGGCCCAGCGCGCGTTCGGCGTCTCGCTGGCCCGCTACCGGCTCGGTGACGGCACCGCCTACCGGGCGCCGGCGGGCGCGATCCACTTGCCGCCCGCGCTGGCCGCGCAGGTGATCACGGTGACCGGGCTCTCCACGCTGCCGCTGATGCGGCCGCTCGGCCTGCACAAGGTGAGCGGCAAGCACGCCCACCCGAACCTCACCGTCGGCGACTGCACCGACGCCGACACGGCCCAGACCTCGAACCCCGGCAGCCTGCAGCCGAACGACCTCGCGGGAGCGAACGGCTACGACGTGCAGACCCTGCTCGACGGGGGCAGCGACGGCACCGGCGAGAACGTCGCGCTGGTCGAATTCTCCGACTACCAGAACTCCGACCAGGCCACCTATCAGACGTGCTACGGCACATCCGTGGCCGTCGTCCGCAACAACGTCGACGGCGGCAACAACAGCACGAGCGGCGGCGACGAGGTCGCGCTCGACCAGGAGGTGCTCGCGAGCGCCGCCCCCGGCATCGGCACGATCCACACCTTCGTCGCCCCGGGCGACGACTCGATGGCCGCCGTGCTCGACGCGATCCTGCGCAACGCCCCGGGCATGGGCATCCACATCGCCTCGGACAGCTGGGGCATCTGCGAGCTCGAGCAGCTGCGCTCCGACGCGGCGGCGACGAACAGCGAGCTCCAGCTGCTGGCGGTCGCCGGGATCTCGTTCTACGCGGCGTCGGGCGACGACGGCTCGAGCGACTGCAACCGCTTCGGGATCACCGCGCCCGAGGTCGACGACCCGGCCGCGCAGCCCTACGCCACGGGCGTCGGCGGCACCCGGCTCGATCCCAGCACGTCGCACCACGAGACCGTCTGGGGCGGCCATGGCGTCGCGGCCGGCGGCGGTGGCGGGGGCATCTCGGCCATCTTCACCATGCCGGGCTGGCAGAAGGGCCAGGGCGTGATCCGCAAGGGCATCTCCAGCAAGACGAAGTGCCGCGGCAAGACGCACTACTGCCGCGAGGTGCCGGACGTCGCGTTCAACGCCGATCCCGACACCGGCTACATCGTCCACTGCACCGTCGGCCAGTGCTCGACGGCAAACAGCGGCTGGCAGGTGTTCGGCGGCACGTCGGCCGCGGCGCCGCTGATGGCGGCCTACACCGCCGACGCGAACGAGTTCAGCCGCGCCAACGGCGGCAGCCGGATGGGCTTTGCGAACCCCTTCCTCTACCGCCAGTTCGCCGACCCGACGATGTTCAACGACATCACGTCGGGGACGAACAGCATCCACAACGGCACGACGTTCGCGGCCCGGGCCGGCTACGACCTCGCCACCGGCATGGGCTCGATCGACGTGAACACGATGGCGACCGCACTCGCCGCCTACACCGGCGGGACGCCGCTCTCGCACACGAGCAGGGTGACCGGAGCCGCAGGGCGTGCGACGATCTCGCCCGCCCACGGGACGCGGCTCTCCGGCAGGCTGACCGACTCGACCTCGCACAAGGCCCTCGGGAACCGGGCGGTCCAGGTCGAGGGCTTCCTGCTCAACTCCGGCGCCTACAAGCTCTACAAGCTGCACACGGGGCCCAAGGGCGGCTGGAGCATCGCGCTCACGACCGACCCAGCTGCGCTCGAACTTCATCTGGCACGCGGTCTACGTCGGCGAGCAGGCCCACCGGGGCGCATCCATGCCGTTCCGGCTCCTGAGCGTGGCCCCGAAGCTGACCGCGACGGCCAACCTGCCGTTCTCGGGCGGCGCCTACCACGTCGCCCACGGCAAGCTCTTCACCGTCTCGGGCGTGAGCAACCCGAACATGCATGCGGCGTTCGGCCCGGCAACCGTGATCGGCTTCCAGGTGCGCAGCCACGGCGCGAGCACCTGGCATCTGACCTCGAGCTCAGCCCGGGTGGGCAAGAAGGGCCGCTTCGCCGTCCACGGCGAGTTCACGGGCGCCGGGACGTTCGACCTTCGCTTCCGCTACCTCGGCAGGGGCGGGGCATGGGCCACGACCCGCTCGCGCGCGATCGTCATCAAGGTGTCGTGACCGGCCCGGCCTAAGATTCGCGGGGTGTCGGCAGCGAGCGCCACGGGCATGGCGGGGTGGAGCTGGCGGCGGCGGCTGCCGGTCGTCGTGCTCGCCGCCGCCCTGATCACCCTGATCGAGGTGCGGGTGGGCGTGACCATCGCCCACTCGCGCCACGACGTCTACCGGCTCCCCCGGGCCGCCGTGGTGACCGTCGTCGCGGCCGGGGTGATCGCGACCGTCGCGGCGGCCGGGATGGTGCTCGTGCCGCGGCCGCGCGGCGCGATCATGGTCGCCCTCGTCGCAGGCCTGTTCGCGGCCGGGCTCGCGACCATGTTCGGCATCGGCCTGCTGCTGCTCCCCGCGGCGATCGTGAGCGCGTTCGCCATCGTCCCGGCGCTGCGCGGCAGCGGCCGCCGGGGCTGGGCGCTCGCGTTCCTGTGCGGCGTGCCGCTCGGCGCCGGCCTCGTGGCCGTCTCGATCGTGAGCATCCAGCCGCCGCTCGTGCGCTGCGCGCCGGGCTCGGTCACCGAGTCCGAGCGGGCCTGGTGGGGCGGCGGCTCGGGGACGTCGTTCGGCACGGACTGGGTCACGCCGCCCGGCGATGCGAACGGCACGATCACCTCCGACGGGCGCACGTTCCGCTACGCCTGCCGCGGCACCGACCTGGTGGCGTTCAGCGAGCTCTGAGCCGGGGGACGGGCCGGCGGTCGAGCCGCCGCAGCGACTCCCACACGAGCGCGCTCACGCACGCCGCCCGGAAGCGGTCGACGGGATCGCGGCGGACGGCGAGCATCGTCGCCGCCGCCTGCAGGCAGAGGAGCACTGCCAGCGTCGCCATGTGGTGTCCGAGAAACCGCCGCACAGCCGTAGCGTACTCCGCGCCGGTGCCAGGCACCGTGACGTCACCGGTGCCAGGCACCTAGGGTGCGGCGATGGATTCGATCCCCGTCGTCGAGACCGAGCGGCTCGTCATGCGCGGGTGGACTCAGGGCGACTTCGACGCCTACGCCGCCTCGAACGCCGACGCCGAGGTGCAGCGCTTCCTCGGCGGGCCCCAGGACCGGGAGCAGAGCTGGCGCAGCCTGGCGGCGCACATCGGCCACTGGAGACTGCGCGGCTACGGCCAGTGGGCGCTCGAGCGGCGCGGCGACGGCCGCGTGATCGGGCGGGCCGGCCTGTGGAACCCGGAGGGCTGGTTCGGGGTCGAGGTGGGCTGGAAGCTCGACCGCGACGCCTGGGGCAACGGCTACGCCACCGAGGCGGCGGCCGCCTCGCTCGAGTGGGCGTGGCGCAACCTCGACGTCGACCGCGTCCTGTCCGTGATCGCGCCGGAGAACGAGGCATCGCTGCGCGTCGCCAGGCGGCTGGGGATGGGCAAGCTCCGCGACGACGTCGCGCACGGCCTGCCGGTCGTCATCATGGCCGTTCGCCGGCCCGCGCTCATCGAGCCGTAATCCGCCCGACCTAACCTCGGGTTTTGGTGGGCACGCGCCTCGGCATCCGACTGGTCGTGGCAGTCGCGGCCACGGTCGGGATCCTGGCCGTGGTCGCAGCGAGCGTGGTCGTGATGGTCGACCGCAGCGCTGCCAACCCCGCCGGGGGCACCGCCGCCGGGCCCACGACGGTCACGCCTCCGCCGCCCGTCGGCCCACGGCACCCGAACATCGTCCTCATCCTCACCGACGACCAGCGCTGGGACACGCTCTGGTCGATGCCGGCGGTGCGGCGGCTGCTGGTCGACCACGGGGTCACGTTCACGAACGCGTTCGTCACCAACTCCGACTGCTGCCCCAGCCGCTCGACGATCCTCACCGGCAACTACTCCCACACGACCGGGATCTACGTGAACCGGCCGCCGCACGGCGGGGCGGTCGACTTCCACCGCTACGGCGACGACCAGTCGACCATCGCCACCTGGCTGCATGCCGCCGGCTACCACACCGGCCTCGTCGGGAAGTACCTGAACGGCTACCACGGGCGCTTCATCCCGCCCGGCTGGGACACCTGGGACGCGTTCAACTGGGGCTTCCACTACTACGGCTTCCAGCTGTTCGAGAACGACTACCCCGACGCGTGCGACGGGGCGTACAAGTGCCCCGTCACCTACCCGAGATCGGCCTACTCGACGAACGTGCTCGCCGACAAGGCGGTGAGATTCATCCGCCAGGCGCCGAAGTCGCGGCCGCTCTTCCTCTACTACGCGCCGTACGCGCCGCACCTGCCGGCGACGCCCGAGCACCGCTACCTGGGCGCATTCGCGAACCTGCCGCTCTACCACCCGCCGAACTTCAACCGCGTGACGGCGTCACAGCCGGCGTGGCTGCGGCGCATGCCGGTGCTACGGAGCAAGGGCCTCGACTTCGTCCGCCGGTTCCGGCGCCGCCAGTACGAGAGCCTGATCTCGGTCGACAACGCCGTCCGCAACGTCGTCGGCGCCCTGCGGGAGACGGGGCGGCTGCACTCGACGATGATCGTCTTCGCGAGCGACAACGGCGTCCAGTGGGGATCGCACCGCTTCCCTGCGGCCGTCAAGCGCACCCCCTACGACGAGTCGATCCGCATCCCGATGGTCGTCCGCTACGACCCCTGGACGAGCACGCCCCGGGTCGACCGCCACCTGATCCTGAACACCGACTGGGCGCCGACGTGGGCGGCGCTCGCACACGTGCACCATCCCGGCACGGAGGGCCTCGACTTCCTGCCGCTGCTCCACCCCGGGCACGGCCGCGTGCACTGGCGCAGCGGGTTCCTGCTCGAGGGCTGGGACAAGAACCCGCCGACCGCCGACCCGAGCTACTGCGGCATCCGCGCGCAGAACTTCATGTACGCGGAGTACGGGGACGGATCGCACGAGCTCTACGACACCCGCACGGATCCGTGGGAGCTGCAGAACCTGGCGGCGAACCCGGCCTACCACGCGGAGCTCACGCGGCTGCACGCGGAGATGCTGCGCGACTGCCGGCCGCCGCCGCCCGGCTTCCACCCGCACTGACTTGTGAGACCCGCGTAAGGACTCGGTAAATCGGCTCCTCCGGGCCTTGACCCGGGCAGTGCCGGTCGGGCACCGTGCCCGGATCGAACAGGAAGGAGCTGGATACGTGCCCCGCATCGCCGCCGCCCTGGCCGCCCTCTGTGCCGCCGTCGTGATCGCTCTCGCCGCCCCCTCCCAGGCCTCAGCCGCCTGGAAGCTGCGGTTCGTCGCGGGCTTCAACCATGGGCTCAACACGAGCATCTGGACGCGCTACAACGGCACCCCGAGGTGCTGCCACGCCACGCTCTGGCGGCGCTCGCACGTCGTCGTCCGCGGCGGGCTGGTCCGGCTCCAGAACTACCGCGACCCCGCCTACGGCAACAGCTGGGTGTCGGGGGGCATGTCGATGGGGCGATCGCTGAACCAGACCTACGGCCGCTACCGCGTCCGCTTCCGGATCACGAAGGGCCGCGGAATCGGCATGTGCATGTTCCTGTGGCCGAAGAAGGGATGGCCTCCCGAGATCGACTTCGCCGAGGAGTCGTCGGCGGTCGGCGGGCGCCGCTGGCAGACCTCGACGCTGCACTACGGCTCCCGCAACCTCGAGATCCACCACCGGGTGCGGGCCGACTTCACCCAGTGGCACACGATCGGGCTCAACTGGCGCCCGGGCAAGATCGCCTACGTGCTCGACGGGCATATGTGGGCCGAGATCACGGGCAGCCACGTCCCCAACGTGCCGATGCACCTCGGCATCCAGACGCACGTCGGCTCGAACGGCCAGACCGGCCCGAACCCCGACTCGACGACGCCGCCCAAGGTCGGCCTGCAGGTCGACTGGATCAAGATCTGGCGCTGGCGCTAACGCACCAGGCGGGGTCAGACCCCTTTTGGTGCGCGCGTCCCGTTCAGCTCGCCGCGCCGAGGTACAGATACCGCGCGGCGATCACGAGGGCGATCCAGCCGAGCAGCCGCCGCAGCATGGGCTCGGGGATGCGGGATTGCAGGCCCGCGCCGAGGTAGGCGCCGATGATGCCGCCCGCGCCCGCGGCGATGCCGACGCCCCAGTCGGGGGCGATGTGGGTCGAGGCGTCCGAGGTAACGGCCAGGACGATGAAGGTGATGACGCCGACGATGGACGCGGCGAGCGTTGAGAGCAGCGCGGCGGGCGCCACCGTGTAGGCGGTGTAGCCCCCCAGGATCAGGATCGGCGCCAGGAAGGATCCGCCGCCGATCCCGTAGATCCCGCCGACGACTCCCACGCAGGCAGCGATCGGCGGCACGGCGCCAAGCCTGATCGGCTGATCGCCGGGAGTGGGTTGGCGGACGACGAGCATCGCACCGAGGGTGGCGAGTACCGCGGCAGCGGCGAGGTAGAACGCTTGCTGGCCCGACAGCCACTCGACGCGGATGACCGCCCCGACGATGACGCCGGGCACCGTCCCGGCCACCAGCCGGATCGCGAGCGGCGAGCCGACCGAGCCGCCTCGCAGGCGGCGGTAGCGGAGCACGCCGCTGGGCGTGGCGAACAGGTTGAAGATCAGATTCGTCGGCGTGACCGAGGGGCTGGGCACGCCGAGGACGCTGACCTGGACCGGCAGCAGCAGCACGGCGCCGCTGACCCCGGCCGGAGTCGTCACGGTGGCCACCAGCAGGCCGGCGAAGAACGCGCCCAGCACATGCACGCCGGCGAGCCTAGCGCCCGCAATCTCGCCCGAACGACTATCCGATGCGGCTGATGCGCAGGAAGCCCGTGCTCGACCCGAACGGGCTCAGCAGCGAGCGGATGCGGATGCGGTGCCGCCCCGGCGCGAGGACGACCCGCACCCGGCTGTAGCCGGCGTCGTTCCAGCCCTCAGGGCCGGTGGATGCGAACGGGAGCTGCGCGCAGAGCGTGTCGACCGGCACGGCTCGCGTCATCGCGAGCCGGTGGCCGTGGTCGAGGATGCGGTAGCGGTCGCCGCGGCAGAAGGCGTCGGTCACGCGCAGGACCACCCGCTTCTCGCTCGAGAACTTGAACAGCCCCTGGGCGTCGAACGAGCCGGCCACACCGGCGTCGAATGCGACCCACTGGCCGAACGGGAGATGCCGCGCGCGCTGCTTCGCACCCGCGGCCGAGGCAGGAAGGATCAGCAGCGCAAGGAGCAGTATCGCAAGCGAGACCGTGCCCAGCCTGCCGGAACGAGGAGGGTGTGTTCCGGTCAAAGCAAAAATCGCCCACACGGATGCTGCCACCGGAATCGTCGCCAGTCAAAAAGATCCCCCGCCTGGGTTAGCGCAGGGCGCGGAGCAGCTCGCGGGCGATCACGACGCGCTGGATCTGGTTCGTGCCCTCGTAGATCTGGGTGATCTTCGCGTCGCGCATCATCCGCTCGACCGGAAACTCCTGGATGTAGCCGTAGCCGCCCAGGATCTGCACGGCGTCGGTCGAGACGCGCATGGCGGCGTCGGAGGCGGCGAGCTTGCACATCGCCGAGAGCTTCGTCAGCTCCGAGCCGTCGGCGCCCGCGTCGAGCATCGCCCCGACCCGGTGCACGAGCCCGCGGGCGGCCTCGAGCGCCGTCGCCATGTCGGCGAGCATGAACTGGATCCCCTGCTGGTCGGCGATCGGCTTCCCGAACGCCTCGCGCTCCGTCGCGTAGCGGGCGGCGTAGTCGAGCGCCGCCTGGCCGATGCCAAGCGCCTGGGCGGCGATGCCGGGCCGCGAACGGTCGAGCACGCGCATCGCCAGCCGGAAGCCGGCCCCCTCCTCGCCGATCAGGCGGTCGCCGGGAAGGCGGCACGAGTCGAGCAGGAGCTCACCGGTCGTCGAGCCCTTGATCCCCATCTTCGGCTCGATCCGGCCGACGGCGAAGCCGGGGTCGTCGGCCTCGACCATGAACGCGCTGATGCCGGCGTCGGCCCGGGCGAACACGACGTAGGTGTGAGCGACGCCCGCGTTCGTGATGAAGCGCTTGACGCCGTCGAGCACCCAGCCGTCGCCGTCGCGGCGGGCCCGGGTCGTGAGCGCCCCGGCGTCGGAGCCCGCCCCGGGCTCGGTCAGCGCGTAGGCGGCGATCCACTCGCCGCTCGCCCAGCGCGGCACGTACCGCTGCCGCTGCTCCTCGGTTCCGTCGAGCAGGACCGGCAGCCCGCCCAGGCCCTGCACGGCCAGGATCAGCCCCACGGTCGCGTCGGCCCAGGACAGCTCCTCGACCGCCTGGAGGTGAGTGAGCATGCCCGTGCCGGTGCCGCCGTACTCCTCGGGGAAGGCCAGCGCGAAGACGTCGTTCTCGCGCAGGAGCTCGACCGCGTCCCACGGGAACTCCGCCGTGTGGTCGACCTCGGCCGCGCGCGGCGCGATCCGCTCGCGGGCGAGCGTGCGCACCGCCTCGACCAGCATCCGGCCGTCGTCGGAGAGGGGCGTCAGCGGGCTCGTGTCAGTCACGCGAGATCAGCTCCTCGGACGCGGTGGTCATCGTCGCAAAGCCGGTCGCCGTCACGGCGTACATGTTCTCGATCCCGACCGCCCCGCGGCCGGGGAACACGAACTTGGGCTCGATCGCGACCACGTTTCCCTCCACGAGCGGCTCGTCGAATCCGGGCGCGAGGATCGGCAGCTCGTCGATCTCCATCCCCACGCCGTGGCCCAGGAACCGTACCCGCTCGGCGCCCGCGCCCATGAAGTGCTCCTCGAGGCCCGCGCCCGCCGCGATCTCCTCGGAGAGCGCGTGGAGGGCCGACGGCGCCGCGCCCGGTGCCAGCCGCTCCTCGACCGCGCGCAGGATCGCGACGGCGGTCTCGTAGGCGGCAGCCATGTCGGCGGGCGGCGCCCCCACGGCGAAGGTGCGGGTCTGGTCGGAGAGCCAGCCCTCGTGGCCGCCGACGAGGTCGGCGATGACAGTGTCGCCGCGGGCGAGCACGTGCGTCCCCGCGCCCTTCCCTATCGCAGGGTTCGGGCCGGGGCCGCACAGCGGCGAGTCCGAATAGCCGGGGACGGCGCCGCTGGGGCCGCCCAGCACCTGGCCGTAGTGCATCTCCTGGTTGAAGCCGCGGAACCGGAGCTGGCCCTGGTGGCCGGCCCGGCGCAGCTCCCGCTCGACCTCGAGCTGCACCTCGGCCTCGCTGACACCGACGCCGATCAGCCCGGGAACCGCCTCGCAGGCGAGCCGCACCTGCTCGCAGGCCGCCGCCATCTGGGCCAGATCCCACGCCGACTTCACGGCGCGCACGCTCCGCACCGCGGCGGAGCAGTCGGCGAGCTCGATCCCCGGCAGGCGCCTCGCGTAGCCGAGGTATGCCTGCGCGGGGAGCACGTCGAGCTCGAACCCCACCCGCGCCGCGGGGCCGGCGCCGGCATCCTCGAGCTCGGCGGGGAGCCCCGAGAGCGATCGCAGCGGGGCGATCCGTTCGAGCGGCGACTCGCGCCGGGCGCGGTCGAGGACGCGACGGACGAGCAGCCGCGGCTCGCCGTGGGCGGGCACGATCAGGTGCGCCTGCTGGTTCGTCCCGGTGAAGTAGGCGAGGTCGGCGTGCTGGACGATCACGGCCGCGTCGAGCCCGGCCCGTCCGAGCTCCTCCCGCAGGCGCCCGATCCGGCGCTCGATCTCGGCGGCGGGAGTCACGTGCCCTATGGTAACCGGCGCATGATCCTGCGAAACGGGCCCGTGTACACCATGGATCCGCGGCTCCCGCGCGTGTCCGCGCTCGCCGTCGCCGGGGGCGCGATCGCGGGCGGCGTCGACGTTCGCGAGGGCGATTCGGACGCGGTCGGGCACGAGCGGATCGATCTCGACGGGCGCTGCGTCCTGCCCGGGTTCACCGACGCCCACGTGCACTTCCAGGAGTGGTCGCTCGCCCGGACGCAGATCGACCTGCGCGGGTGCGGGTCGAAGGCCGAGGCGCTGCGGGCGGTCGCGGACGCCGCCGCCGGCGACGGCTGGCTGCGCGGCCGCGGCTGGGAGCCCGTGCGCTGGCCGGACGGCCCGGCGACCGCGGCCGACCTCGACGCCGTGACCGGCGAGCGACCGGCGGCGCTGTGGTCGCAGGACGGTCACACGCTCTGGCTGAACTCCGCCGCGCTTGCGACCGCCGGCGCCGCGGGCGGAACCGGCGTCCTGCACGAGCGCGACGCCTTCACGTTCCCGGTGCCGCCGCCGGATCCGCTCGAGTGCTCGCGGGCGGTGCGGGCAGGCGTCGCCGAGGCGAACGCGCGCGGCGTCGTCTGCGTGCACGACTTCCAGCGCCCCGGCGGCCGCGGGCTGTGGCAGCGGCTCGACGCCGACCGGCGGCTGAGGCTGCGGGTGCACATGGCGGTGCCGGTCGAGATGCTCGCCGCGGCGACGGCGCTCGAGCTGCGCACCGGGTTCGGCTCCGACCTCGTGCGGGTCGGGCCGGTGAAGGTGTTCATGGACGGCGCCCTCGGCTCGGGGACGGCGTGGATGCTCGACGGCTCGGGCGATGCGCTCGTGACGCCGGAAGAGCTGGCCGGCATCGCCCGCGACGCGGCCGGGTCGGGCCTCGCCGTGGCCGTGCACGCGATCGGCGACGGCGCCGTGCGCGCGGCGCTCGACGGGCTCGAGGCGTCGCGGGAGGCGTGGGAGGCCGTGCCGGTGGCGCCGCGCATCGAGCATGCCCAGTGCGTCGACGACGCCGACCTGCCGCGCTTCGCCGCGCTCGGCGTGACCGCCTCGGTGCAGCCCATCCACGCGATGGACGATCGCGACCTCGCCGACCGCACGTGGGGGGCGCGGGCGGCGTCCGCGTACCGCTGGCGCGACCTGCTCGACGCCGACGCCCGCATGGCGTTCGGCTCCGACGCGCCCGTGGCCGACCTCGATCCGCTCGCCGGCATCGCGGCCGCCGTCCATCGCACCGCCGACGAGCGCGAGCCGTGGTATCCGGCCCAGCGCCTCGCCGTCGCCGACGCGGTCGTCGGGTTCACCGCCGGCGCCGCCCATGCCGTCGGCGAGCACCGCCGCCGCGGCCTGCTCCTCCCCGGCTACGCGGCCGACCTGGTCGTGCTCGACACCGACATCGTCGAGCACCCCGACCGGATCTCGCAGGCGCAGGTGGTGGCGACGATGATCGCCGGCCGCTGGGTGCACGGCGCCCCACCCTGGTAGCGCAGGGGACAGTCCCCGGCCGGGGACTGTCCCCGATTTCCTAGCCGCCCTTCGCGAGGCGGGTGCACTCCGCCTTGTTGTCGATGCAGCTCTCGAACACGTGGGCGACCTGGGCGTAGCCGCTGCCGGGGGCGTCCTGCACCACCTGGCGGAACTGGCCGGCGGCGTCCTGACTGTCCCTGAGCCAGAAGAAGAGCAGGCCGAGGTGGAACCGCACCTCGGGGTTCTGCTGCACCCCCGGCTGCGTGCTCAGCGTCATCAGCTTCTGGAGCGAGTCCATCGGCCGCTCCTTGTCGAATCCGAGCACGGCGGCGGCGACCTGGGTCGAGACGCTGTTCGGATCGAGCGCGACCGCCTTGCGCGCAGCGTTCTGCGCCGCCAGCCGGTCGCTGCGCTCCAGCCGCTCGGCCAGGGCGAGCCAGGCCGCGGCGCTGGACGGGTGCGCGGCGACGGCGGCCCGCAGCGCCCTCACCGACCTGTGCGGAGCCGACGGCGGGAAGTACAGCGGATAGCCCCCCACCTCGCGTCCGAGCGTCAGGACGTTGTCGGCGTTCGTCCCGTAGTAGCCGTACGGGTCGAGCTGCTTCACGCGCTCCAGCGTCGCCTCGGCGGTCTTCGGCTGTCCGGCCCAGAGCTCGGCCATCCCGAGCGCGAAGACGACCGCCGCGTTCCGCTGCGGGAGCCGCGCCAGCGCCGCCACCGTCCGGCCCCGATGGGCGGGGTCGTAGGCCATGACGGCGCGGGCGACGGCCAGGCGCACGTCGCCGGCAGGGAGTCGCTTCTGCGCGGCCGCGTAGACGGCGGCGTTGCCGTGGCCCACGCGCCGCCCCGGGCAGGTCGAGCACGAGCGGCGGGCTGCCGCCGAGCAGCTGCACCTTCCGGCCGTCCGACCCGTCCCCTCCACCGCGTGTCGCGATCACCGCGGCCGCGGCCACACACCCCGCGATCAGCGCCACCGCGGCCACCAGGACGAGCCGGCGGCGGCCGGTGGGAATACGCACGGGAGGCCCGACGTTAGCCGTCTCAGAAGGAAAGTTTGGATCCATTCGGTTGGTAGACTTCTTGGTGCGCGTGAAAGTTGAGAGGGGAAAGGGTAGGTGAAGCCGGTGGTCTCGGCTCGCGATTACTTGGCTGCGGCCAAGCAGCAGATCAGAGAGGAGACGGCGCAGGACGCGGCGGAGCGGCTTGCAGCCGAGCCTCGGCCCGTGCTGATCGACGTGCGCGAGCGCGACGAATACGAGCAGGGCTTCATCCCCGGCGCGATCCACATCGCCCGCGGGAACCTGGAGACGCGGATCGAGGCGAACGTCCCCGACCGGGACGCGCCCGTGATCCTCTACTGCGCGTCCGGCACCCGCTCCGCGTACGCCGCGAAGACGCTCTCCGAGCTCGGCTACTCCGACGTGGTCTCGCTCGCAGGCGGCTTCTCGGGCTGGAAGGAGAACGGCCACGAGTGGAAGGTGCCGCGCACCCTCCGCCCCGAGCAGCTCGAGCGCTACAGCCGCCATGTGCTCATCCCCGAGGTGGGCGAGGAGGGTCAGCTGCGGCTGCTCGACTCCAAGGTGCTCCTGATCGGCGCGGGCGGGCTCGGCTCGCCGGCGGCGCTCTACCTGGCGGCGGCCGGCGTCGGCACGCTCGGCATCATCGACGCCGACGTCGTCGACACGAGCAACCTCCAGCGCCAGATCCTGCACACGGTCGACAGGGTGGGAACGCCCAAGGTCGACTCGGCCGAGATCGCGATCCACGGCATCAACCCCGAGGTGATCGTCAAGAAGTACGGCGTCCGGCTCACGTCCGAGAACGTGCTCGACGTGATCACGGGGTATGACGTGATCGTGGACGGCACCGACAACTTCCCCACCCGCTACCTCCTGAACGACGCCAGCCTCGTCGCCGGCATCCCGGTCGTGCACGGGTCGATCTACCAGTTCGAGGGCTCGGTGACGGTCTACAAGCCGCACGATGGCCCCTGCTACCGCTGCCAGTACCCCGAGCCGCCGCCGCCGGAGCTGGCGCCGTCGTGCGCCGAGGGCGGCGTCCTGGGCGTGCTCCCCGGCGTCATCGGGACGCTCCAGGCGACCGAGGCCGTGAAGCTCATCCTGGGCATCGGCGAGCCGCTGGTCGGGCGCCAGCTGCGCTACGACGCGCTGTCCATGGAGTTCGTGGAGCTCAAGATGCACCGCGACCCGGAGTGCCCGGTCTGCAGCAAGGACCCCCACGAGATCGAGTTCATCGACTACGAGCAGTTCTGCGCTCTGCCCGGCCGGGCCGTCGCGCGAACGCAGGAGGCCGTCGCTACGTGAGCACCGTCCGCATGCCCCCCATCCTGCGCCAGGCCGTCGGCGGCGCCCGTGAGGTGGACGCCTCCGGCGGGACGGTCCGGGAGGTGCTCGACGACCTCACCGGCCGCTTCCCCGCCATCCGCACGCACCTGTTCGACGACGGCGGCGACCTGAACCGCTTCGTGAACGTCTACGTGAACAACGAGGACGTGCGCCTCGGCAGCGGGCTCGACACGGCAGTCGGGCCGGAATCGACCGTCATCGTCCTGCCGGCGATGGCCGGAGGTGCGCGGCCATGAGCTGTCTCGAGACCCGCCGCAGCGCCGCGCTCACCGCCGTCGGAAACACCCCGCTCATCGAGCTGCCGCGGATGTCGCCCAACGCGGACGTGCGCATCTTCGCGAAGCTCGAGGAGCAGAACCCGACCGGATCGATGAAGGACCGGGTCGCGCTCTCGATGGTCGAGGCGGCCGAGGCCACCGGCGAGCTGGAGCCCGGCCGGCGCATCCTCGAGCCGACGAGCGGGAACACGGGGATCGCCCTGGCCATGATCGGCACGGTCAAGGGCTACCCGGTCACCGCCGTCATGCCCGAGTCGGCCACGCCCGAGCGCGTCGAGCTCCTGCGCATGTACGGCGCCGAGATCGTCTTCTCCCCCGGCCCGCTCGGCTCGAACGGCGCCGTCGCGATGGCCCGCTCGATGGCCGAGCGCGACCCGTCGGTGTTCATGCCGTTCCAGTACGCCAACGAGGCCAATCCCGCGGCGCACTACTGCGGCACCGCCGTCGAGATCCTGGAGCAGGTGCCGGACGGCCAGGTCGACGCCTTCGTCGCCGGCCTCGGCACGGGCGGCACGCTGATGGGCTGCTCGCGGCGCCTGCGCGAGGCCAACCCCGACGTGATGATCGTCGCGGCCGAGCCGCTCCAGGGCGACCCGGTGATGGGCCTGCGGAGCCTCGAGGACGGCTACACCCCGCCGATCCTGGACATCGCCGAGCTCGATCGCAAGGTGCTCGTGTCCAACGGCGAGGCGGTCGCTGCGCTGCGCAACCTGCTCGCCCTCGAGGGCGTGTTCGCGGGCGTCTCCGCCGGCGCCGCGCTCGCGGTTGCACGCCGCGTCGCGGGCGAGATGGAGTCCGGCAACGTGGTGTGCGTCTTCGCCGACGGCGGCTCGAAGTACCTCTCGGCCGGCATCTACACCAAGGCCCCGGACGAGCTCGAGCGCGACATGGAGGAGCGCGTCTGGTGGTGATCCCGGCGGCGGTGCGCGACGAGATCGTCGCGCACGCGCGGGCGGGGTTGCCCAACGAGGCGTGCGGGATCCTGGCCGGGCTCGACGGCCGGGTCGAGCGCTTCTTCCCCGCCGAGTCGGACGCGCCGAGCCCGTACTACTACCGGATCGAGTCGCGCGACCAGATCCGGATCATGAATGCGATCGACGATGCCGGCCTCGACCTGATCGGCATCTACCACTCGCACACGAGCTCGCCGGCGTTCCCGTCGCGCACCGATGCCGAGCAGGCGTTCTGGCCGGACGCCGTCTATGTGATCGTGTCGCTCGCAAACGCCGAGGCCGACGTCCGCGGCTACCGCATCCGCGACATGGAGGTCACGGAGGAGGAGCTCGTCACCGGGTAGGCGTTGCGGCGAGCCGACGCAGCGCGGCGGCGCAGTTCGCCCGCACCCGCGGCGCGCTGTCGAGCATCCCGGCCTCGAGCAGGCCGGACGCCGCCGGATCTCCCAGCCGCCCGAGCGCCCAGGCGGCCTGCGCCCGCACCCGCCCGTGCGGGTCCGACATCGCGACGCGCACCGCCCCGGCCTCGCCCAGCCGCGCCAGGGCGCGCACGATCCGCACGCGCAGCTCGACCGACGCGGCCGGCATCGCCGCGGCCAGCACCTCCGCCGCCGCCGGCGACCCGGTGCGGCCCAGGGCGTCGGCCAGCGGGACGCGCAGCGCGACCGTCCGCGGGGCCCGGAACGCGAGCAGGAGCGGCGCGACCGCCCACGCCCCGCCCAGCGCCTCCACCAGCCGCTGATCCGGCACGAGCCCCCGTTCGAGGGCGTCGAGCAACACGCCCGCCGCGAACGGCGAGCCGATACGGCCGAGCGCCCGCGCGGCGGCGATCCGTACCCACCGGTTGCGGTCGTGGAGCATCTGCTCGAGCCGGGGCGCCGTCTCGCCCAGGCGCAGCTCGCCGATCGCGGCCGCCGCGCGGGCGCGCCGCGGGGCGAGCAGGGAGCGTGATGCCCGCTCGAGCGTCAGGGCGACGCCGGTCGCCCGCACGTGGTAGCGGAGCAGGTCGCGGTCGGTCTCGAGCAGGAGCGGCCACACCCGGTCGACCTCGGCCGCCAGGTCGCACGCGGCGGCCTCGGAGCGCGCGGCCGCGGCCGCGAGCCGGCGCAGCCCCGCGTCCTCGGGACGCCCCAGCAGCGCGGCGAAGCGGGCCCGCCGCCGCGCCCTCCGGCGCGGCCGGGCCTTCGCGGCGCGGAGCGGTCCGTGACCCCGCTCGCGACGCCGACGTCCGTCGCGCGTGCTGGAAATCACTGTCACTTCCCAGGCATACGCGCCGGGCCGCGGACCTGCAAGTACCCGAAGGAGCTAACTAGCCGCTGGAGGCCTCGCCGAGCGTGACTTCGCTCGCCATAGGCGCCACCGGGCGGCCCTCGAACTCCGTCGCCAGCACGACGACCGTCTTCGTCCGCTCGACCGACTCGAGCGCGCGGATGTCCCAGATCAGGTGCTCGAGCGCCCGGGTGGACTCGGCCCGCACCTTCAGCATCAGGCTCTCCTCGCCGGCGATGTGGTGGCACTCCTCGACCCATGGCATGCCCGCGAACGCGTCCTCGAGGCTGCCGCGGGGGCCGGCGATCTGGGTCACGAGGATGAACGCGCTCACGCCGGCCCCCACCTTCTCCGGGTCGACCACGGCCCGGTAGCCGGTGATGACGCCGCGCGCCTCGAGCTTCTTCACCCGCTCGTGAACCGCCGCGGGCGAGAGCCCCACGTGCTGAGCGATCTGGGCGAAGGTCGACCGCCCTTCGACCTGGAGCACGCCCACGATCGCTCGATCGATGTCGTTCAGGTCTTTCACGTCCGAGGTGATGCGGAACCATACCCCGGGTACCCTCCTGGCGTCGGCAAAAACCGAACGGGAGGGACGCCATGGCGGTGCTCGCCGAATCCGAGCTTCAGTCACAGATCGCGGGGATGCAGGGGTGGGAGGTGCGCGACGGCGCGCTCGAGAAGTCGTACGACCGCGGCGACTTCGACGGCTCGATGGCGTTCGTGAACGGCGTCGCCGAGGCCGCCAACGCGGCCGACCACCATCCCGACATCGCCATCTCGTGGAACACGGTCACGCTGCGCTGGGTGAACCACAGCGCCGGCGGCATCACCGAGAAGGACGTCGAGATGGCCCGAAGGAGCGACGGCCTGGCTGCATAAACGGGGTCTGACCCCGTTTATTCACCGGCCTGCGCCGGCGGCCGCGCCGGGGCAGGCGCGACCGCGGTCAGCGTCACGTCGACCTCGCGGATGCGCGGGCCGTCGATCGCGCTCACCTCGAAGCGGGCGCCGTCGAACGCCACGATGTCTCCCACCTTCGGCACCCGGCCGAGCTCGCCGAACACGAACCCGCCGATGGTGTGGTAGTCGTCGACGGGCAGGCTCTTGCCGAAGCGCTCGTTGAACTCGTCGATCGGGAACGACCCCACCAGCCGCACGCGGCCGCGGCCGATGCGCAGGATGCCCGCGTCGGGCAGGTCGAACTCGTCGCCGATCTCGCCGACGATCTCCTCCAGCAGGTCCTCGAGCGTCACGAGGCCCTCCACCGAGCCGTACTCGTCGACGACGATCGCGAGGTGGTTGGACGTGCGCTGGAACTCGGCCAGGAGCTCGTCGAGCGGCTTCGTCTCGGGCACCATGATCGCCTCGCGCAGGATCGTGCGCAGGTCGGTGCTCTCGAGGCCGCGCTCGTGCAGCGCCGAGAAGAGGTCGCGGACGTGCAGCACCCCCACGATGTCGTCCAGCTCCTCCTCGAACACGGGGTAGCGGGTGAACGGGTGCGAGAGCACGAGCCGCAGCACCTCCTGCACGGGCAGGTCGACCGGGACGGCGACCACGTCCGGCCGCGGCACCATCACGTCGACGGCGTCCTTGTCCGCGAACTCGAAGACCTTGTGGAGCATCGCCTGCTCCTCCTCCTCGAGCACGCCCTTCTCGCGGCTCGCGGTGACGAGCATCTTCAGCTCCTCCTCGGAGTGGACGAGCGTCACCCCGCTCGAGGCGCTCACCCCGAACCAGCGCAGGACGGCCGCGCTCGAGCGCACGAGCACCCAGATGAACGGCCGGAAGATCACGTAGAAGGCGCTGATCGGGCCGGCGGCGAGCAGGGCCACCCGCTCGGGGTACTGGAGCGTGAACGACTTCGGCACGATCTCGCCCATGACGACGTGGAAGTAGCTCAGGATCGTGAACGCGAGGATCACGGAGATCGTCGTCGCAACGCTCGTGTGCCAGCTCTCCGGGAGCAGGTCGAGCGGGCGTTCCAGCAAGCGTGAGACGACCGGTTCGCCGATGGCGCCGAGGCTCAGGCTGGACAGGGTGACGCCGAGCTGGATGGCCGAGATGAAGCGCGGCGGCTGCTCGAGCAGGCGCAGCACGCGCTTGGCCGGCCGGCTGCCCTGGGCGTCCAGCTCCTGCATGCGCGTCCGCCGCACGGTCACGAGCCCGTACTCGGCAGCCACGAAGAAGCCGTTCGCGGCCACGATCACTGCCACCGCCAGCAGCTCGAGTGCGGTTGTCATCGAGTACTCGGACCGTCGTCGCTCAAGCCCCGCCAAGTATAGTCGGGGGGTCGTACGGCCTTTGAGAGGGGCAAGAACCGCTCAAGCGCGACGCGCAACTGCCGATTCACTCCAGCAGGGATCACCCCCAGACCGGCGAAACCGGACGGCAGGGCACGCGAGTGCTAACGGCCGCACCGATTTCTGCCGATACCCGCTAAACCCGAAGCTGGCCGATGCGACGAGTGGAGCACATGTGCCCGAGCCGATAACTTGTCTGATTGTCGATGACCACGAGGTCGTCCGTGAGGGTCTGCGCCTGGCGCTGTCCCGGACCGACAACATCCGCGTCGTCGGCGAGGCGTCCGACGGGAGCGCCGCCGTGGCGCTGGCCCGGCGCCGCCGCCCGAACGTCGTGATCATGGACGTCCGGATGCCCGGCACCGACGGCCTCCAGGCCGCCCGCGAGATCTCGACCGAGGTGCCCGAGGCCTACGTGCTCATGTTCACGGCCTACGGCGAGCGCAGCCTGCTCACCAGGGGCCTCGAGGCCGGCGCGAAGGGCTACATCCTGAAGGAGGCGCCGCACCAGACGCTGGTGCGCGCGATCCAGAAGGTCGCCGGCGGTGATGGATACGTCGATCCTGCGCTGATGCCCGCGTTCCTGACCAAGGAACGCGAGAACATGCTGACCGCGCGCGAGCGCGAGATCCTGCAGCTCCTGGCCGACGGTATGTCGAATGCCGACGTGGCCGCGAAGCTCTTCATCAGCCAGGAGACCGTCAAGAGCCACGTACGGCATATCCTCTCGAAGCTGGAGGCGGATACCCGTACGCATGCAGTCGCCATCGCCCTCAGACAGGCCATCATCGACTAGTCCCGCCGATCCCGGGGCCCGCGCAGTCGCGGCGCCCGTACGGATCGTGCAGGTGGGAGGGCTGGCGGTGCTGTCCGTCGCGGTGACGGCGATCGCGTTTGCCCTGGCGGCGAGCGTCTTCTCCGACCCCGTCGCCCTGCTCGTCGCCGGCATCGCCGCGATCGCCCTCGTCGGCGCGCTCGCGGCGCACGCCGTCCAGCGCGACACCCGCCGCCTGCAGGCGTCCGAGGAGTGGCAGCGGCGCCTGCGCGGCGAGCTGATGTCGCAGGCCGCGTTCCTGGACGAGGTGGTCGGCAGCCTCGCGGCGATGACGTCGACGCGCGACGCTGAGCACGTGCTCGCCGCGACGGCCGAGCAGGCCCACCGCCTGCTGCGCCCCGACGCCACCGTCGTCCTCGTCCCGTCGGCCGACGGGCGCGATCTGCGCCCGGCCGTCGCCCGCGGGATCGCCCTCGGCCCGATCGCGGGCCTCGGCGTCGATCCGGCCAGCGCAGACTCGCTCCTGGCCGCGGCGGCGGCCAGCCGCACGCCGGCCGCCGGGCCGGTGAAGCCTGGCGGAGACGCGCTCACGACCCACCTGCGCCCGGTCGCGGCGCTCGCGGTGCCGCTCGTCGTGCTCGACGAGCTGCACGCCCTGCTCGTGCTCTTCCGGCTCCAGGGCGACGCCGCGTTCGGGCCGGCCGAGGTGGCCCAGGCGGTGCTCGTGGCCGACTTCGGCGCCAGCGCCGCCGCGAACGCCCAGCTCTTCCAGCGCGTCGAGTCGCTGCTCGCCCAGGCGCGCATGCGCGAGAGCGAGCGGGCCGAGATGTCGCGCCGGATCCTGTCGGCCGAGCAGGACGAGCGGCGCAAGCTGTCGCTGTTCCTGCACGACGGGCCGCTGCAGGCCATGTCCGGCATCGCGATGATGCTCGACGCCGTGGCCGAGGATGCCGCCGAGGGCTCGACGGAGTCGGCGCTGCGGGTGCTCGAGACGGCCCGGGAGCGGCAGCGTTCGGTGATCCGGTCGCTGCGCGAGCTCTCCTTCGCGCTCGAGCCGTGGGTGCTGCGCGACCAGGGCTTCGTCGTCGCCGTCCGGGCGCTCGCCGACGAGATGGAGCGCGGCCACGCGGTCTCGGTCGAGCTTGACGTCGACGCGGCCGGCGACCTGCCCGCCGACGACCAGGTGTTCCTGTACCAGATCGTGCGCGAGGCCGTCCAGAACGCCGTCAAGCACGCCACCCCCCGATCCGTGTCCGTCTCCGTCTCCGGCGACCCGGGCAGCGGCTTCGAGGTGGTCGTCCGCGACGACGGCACCGGCTTCGCCGTCTCGCCGCCGGCCGACGGCCTCCCCCACCACGGCATGACGGCGATGCGCGAGCGCGCCCAGATCCTGGGTGGACGGCTGCGGATCGACTCCGTGCCGGGCGCCGGGACCGAGCTGCGCGTCTCGCTCCCCTCTCACGACCATGCCGATGTGGCGTAGGCAAAGGCAGTCCACGAGCCCCGTCGACGCGCTCGTCGAGGCGTGCGAGAGCGGGCTCGACCTCCCGGCGGTCATGGCGGCCGTGTGCAAGGCGGTCTCCGAATCGCTCTCGGGCGTCGCCACGGCCGCCTACGTGCTCACCGACGACGGCGCCAACCTGCGCCTCGCCGCCGGCGAGGGCGCCGACGAGCTCGACGCGCCCGAGCCCGAGGGGCCGGTGCACATCGGCGACCGCTGGCTCGTGCCCCTGATCAGCGCCCGGCGCACGGTCGGCTGCATCGTCACCCACGCCCCGGCCTACGCCGATCTCTCCGGCATCCGCCTGATCGCGGTGCTGGCGGCCCAGGCGATCGAGTCGGCCCGGCTGTGGGAGCGGGCCGGCGACAGCTCCGGCACCCAGGACGTGCTCACCGGCCTCTCCAACCACCGCGGCTTCGAGCGCGCGCTCACCCGCGAGCTGGCCCGCGCCATGCGCGGCGGCGTCCCCATCGCGGTGGCGATGGTCGACCTCGACGGGTTCCAGGCCGCGAACGATCGCCGCGGCCACGCCGCCGGCGACGAGCTCCTGCGCACGGCCGCGCGCTGCCTGGCTTCGGGCGTGCGCACCTACGACAACGTGTCCCGGATCGGCCCCGACGAGTTCGGGCTCGTCCTGCCCGGCATGGAGCCCGAGGTGGCCCGCGCGCTGCTCGAGCGGCTCGCGGCGGCGTTCGCCTCCTCCGCGCAGGGGGCCACGGTCTCGGCAGGCGTGGCCGGCTTCCCCGCCGACGGCGACACCCAGGCCGAGCTCGTGCGGCTCGCGACCGGCGCCCTCTACTGGGCCCGGCGCGGCGGCGGCGGCCGGGCGGTGGCGTACGACTCCGAGGTGGTCGAGGCGCTCTCCGCCGAGGAGCGTGCCAACCAGCTCGAGCGCGACACCTACGGGCGGACCATGCGCGCGCTCGAGGCCGCCCGCGGCCAGTCGGCCACCTCGCGGGCCGTCAGCGAGTACGCCGGCCACATCGCCGCCCAGGTGGGCCTCTCCCCCGACCGCACCGACCGCGTCCGGCTGGCCGCGTTCCTCTACGACGCCACGACGCCCGGCGGAGACCGCGACGAGCGCGCCCGGGTCGCGTCCAAGGTGGTCGCAAACGCGCTCGACGCCGAGGCCGCCGAGTGGCTCCTGGCCGCCCACGACATGGATCGCGAGGCGCCGATCGAGTCGCGCGTGATCGCGGTCGCGGCGGCCTTCGTCGAGTCGGGCGGCCACGTCTCGAGCGCCGGCGCCGGACGGGCGCTGGCCGACATGTGGCAGCGCCGGGACGAGTTCGACCCCGGCTGCATGCGAGCCCTCGAGACGCTCCTGGCCGACCAGGCCGCCGTCTGACGGGGGCCGTGCCCTAGATCTGGACCCGGCGGCGCCAGAGCAGCGCGAACGCGCTCGCCGCGAGGACGGCGACGACCAGCGACGCCCAGATCTCGGCCCGCTGCCCGAACAGGTAGGTGGTGTGGTCGATGCGGATCCGCTCGATCGCGAGCCGCCCGACCGCGTAGAGGGCCGCGTAGAGGGCGAAGACCGTCCCGGGCCGGGTGCGGCCGCCGGTGCGGCGGGCGAACCAGAGCAGCACGGCCAGCACCACCAGGTCCCAGAGCGCCTCGTACAGGAACGCCGGCTGGAAGGCCCGCCCGGGCAGGTACGGCGGCACCGGATTGTCGATCCGGATCGCCCATGGCAGGCCGCTGGGATGGCCGTAGAGCTCCTGGCCGGCGTAGTTGGCGAAGCGCCCGATCGCCTGGCCGAGCACGACGCCGGGGGCGGCGCAGTCGGCGACCACCCAGAACGGCAGTCGCATGACCCGGCACGCGATCGCCGCTCCGAGCATGCCCCCGATCACGCCGCCGTAGATCCCGAGGCCGCCCCGCCAGATGATGAACGCGTTCTGGGGGATCGCGTCGAACGGCTTCCAGTCGGTGAGGACGTGCTCGACCCGGGCGCCCACGAACCCCATGAGGAGAGCCGCGACGGCGATCGGCAGGACCTGCTCCGGATCGAGCCCGCGGCGGGCGAACCCGCGCCGGGTCATCCAGATGCCGGCCACGATCGCGACCACCAGGATCACGCCGTACCAGCGCGGCTGGAAGCTGCCGAGCTTGAAGACGTACGGATCGCCGGGGCTGGGGAGCGACAGGAGCACGAGCGCGGGGAGCCTACCGGCGCGTCCACCCGCCGACGCCGTCATGAGCCATAGCAAGATCGACAAACTGCACTTTCTTCGCTATCACTGTGAGTAGGGCCGCAACGTGCAGGCGCGGCCGTCCCCTCCCCTGGCCGCAGCGCCGCCCGATGACCGGCATCCCCGAGCACCCCCCGCATCCCGAGCTGATCCGCGTGGCCCTGATGAGCGATCATCACGGCCTGCGCGAGCTGTTCGAGCGCTCCGGGATGGTGCGCGTCGTCGAGGCGGTGCCCGACGTCCTGGTCTGGTACCTGCCACACGACGCCGACGGGCTGCCGTCCGACGTGATGGCGGCGCTGGCCGACCCGGCCGCCCCGGGCGTCGTCGTCCTCGCCGACCGCCACCCCATTCGCTGGTTCCAGGAGGCGCTCCGCCTCGGCGTCGACGACGTCCTGTGCCTGCCGCAGACGCCCCAGTCGCTCGGCATGGCCGCCGCCAAGGCGCGGGCGGCCCGGGCGCGCAGAGCGCCGGCCGCGCTCGGCGACGGCCCGGCCGGCGGCGGCCACGTCTTCACCGTCTTCTCGACGAAGGGCGGATCCGGCCGCACCGTGATCGCCTCGAACCTGGCGGTGTGCTTCGCCCAGACCGGGATGCGGACGCTGCTCGTCGACCTCGACCTGCACTCCGGCGACTGCGCGCTCGTCCTCGGGCTCGCGCCGCGGGCGACGATGCTCGATCTCGTCACGGGTCCGGCTCCGATCGGCGCCGAGGCGCTCGCGCGCACCGTCACCCGCCACGTCAGCGGGGCCGACGTCCTGGCCGCGCCCGCCCGGCCGGAGCAGGAGGAGCTGATCGCCGTCGAGCGCCTGGAGCGCCTGCTCGAGACCGCCCGCGCCGGCTACGACGCCGTCGTCATCGACGCCGCGTCGGCGTTCTCGCCCACCACGCTCCTCGCCCTCGACCACACCGACACCCTCCTCCTGGTCGGCGCGCCCGACGTGCCGGCGGTGCGCAGCGTGCGGATCGCGCTCGAGACGCTCGACCTGCTCGAGCTCGACCTGCCCGACGTCCGCATCGTCATGAACCGCGCCGGCGCCGACGTCGGCCTCGACACCGCCGACATCGAGGCCGCGCTGCGGCGCGAGATCGCCTATGCGCTGCCGTCCGACCGGGCGGTGCCGCTGTCGGTCAACCGCGGCCGGGCGGTCGTGACCGACGATCCGCGGTCGCGGGCGGCCCGCTCGCTCATGGGCGTCAGCCGCTCGCTGGTCGCCGCCGTCGGCCGCTAGCACCAGGCGGGGTCAGACCCTTTTGGTGCGCGCCCACCCGATGGTACGGTGGGCCGATGGCGGCTCTGCTGCAACAGGTGGAGGTCGACGCGGGCACCGACGCGGCCCGGCGGGAGCGGTTCCCGGCGGGAGCGGCAATCGCGTTCTCCGACCTCGAGGAGGCGGGCGGCGAGGCGGCCCTCGACCGCCTGCGCGAGGCCGAGCCGGTCTCGTGGCTGCCGGCCCTCGGCGGCTGGTTGGTGACAGGCCACGCGCAGGCGCGCGAGGCGCTCAGCCCGCGCGCCGCGACCACCGTGGAGGCGGAGCAGAACCTGGTGCGGGCGTCGCTCGGGCGGATGATGCTGACCTCCGACGCGGGCGAGCACACGCGCATGCGGGCGCCCTTCGAGCGGCCGTTCCGGATGCGCGAGGCCGGCGACCTGTTCGGGGCCGCGATCACCGAGGCCGCCGCCGAGCTGACCGCCGCCGTTGTGCCCGCCGGGGGGTGCGAGCTCGGCGCCGACTTCGCCGCGCCGTTCGCGATCCGCATGGCCGGGCGCATGCTCGGGCTCTCGCTCGGCGACGGCGGCCGCATCGACGCCTTCTACGACGCCTTCGCCGGCGCGATGAGCTACGACGGCAACCCGGAGCCCCAACGGTTGGCGGACGCGGCCCGGGCCGATCTCGACGGCATCCTCCACGCCGAGCTCGACCGCTGCCGCACCGCCCCGGACGCGTCCCTGACGTCGCAGGTCGCGAACGATCCGGCCGCCGGGCTCACCGACACCGAGATCGCCTCGCAGCTGCGCGTGATCATGTTCGGCGCGATCGAGACGATCCAGGGCGCGGTCATGAACACCATGCTGCTGCTCCTGCGCAGCCCCGCCGCGCTCGCGGCGGCGCGGGCCGACGGCGCGGCGCTCGGCGGCGCCGTCGACGAGGCCCTGCGGATGATCCCGCCGGTCGCCTTCATGGAGCGGTGGACGCGGGCCCCGCTCGAGATCGGCGGCGTCGCGATCGGCGCGGGCGAGTTCGTCGGCGTCTCGGTGATCGCGGCCAACCGCGACCCTGCGGTCTTCGCCGGCCCGCTGCGGTTCGACCCCGGCCGGGGAAACGCCCGCCACGCGCTCAGCTTCTCGTTCGGCGAGCACCACTGCCTCGGCGCGCACCTGGCCCGGCTCGAGACGGTGACCGCCGTCGGGCGCCTGCTCGAGGCGCTGCCCGCGATCGAGCTCGTGGAGGTCGATGAGCCGAGCGGCTTCGCCTTCCGGCGGCCGCAGCGGATGCGGCTCGCCTGGGCGGCCTGACTACTCCATCCGGACGGTGGTCGTCGACTTGAGGGTGCCCGAGGCGACGACGAAGCCGAGCAGGTTGATGCTGTACGGGTAGGTGACCGTGACGGTGACGTTCTGGCCGGTCGTCCAGGGCTGGCTGGGCGAGACGGTGACGCCGATCTGGTTCTTGTTGAGCCACCAGGTGGAGTTCTTCGCGGTCGTGACGACATCGGCGACGCCGGACGCGTCGCTGCGCGAGACGAGCGCCTTGCGGCCGCCGTCGCGGGCCGCGTTCGTCACCTGGATGTAGTCCGCGTAGGTCTGCCCGAACTGGTAGATGCCGAGGATCAGGAGCAGGAGCAGCGGCAGGATCAGCGTGAACTCGACCATCGCCTGGCCGCGGCTGCGGCGGCTGCGGCGGTCGGCGGCGGGAGCTTCGGTCTTGGCGGGGGGTGCGGTTCCGGGCTGGGACATGCGGAGTACCTCGGCGGGCCGTGGGCTCAGACCACTCGTCGAGCCTGAGGAATGCGTGCAGCGGAACGCTTGGCGAACGTCCAATATGCATCATCGGCAGGCGGCCCCGGCGACTTGAGGGAATTCACGGCCGCCTCGCCGAGGTTTTCGCGGAGCTCGCCCAGATCGGCCGCAGGCCGGACGTGGCCCGCGAGCCGGGCGAGGACGCGCTCGAGGACCGTCTGCGCAGCGGCGGGCGCGCTGATGAAGTAGCAGCCGGCCGTGTACACGTCGGTGCTCGGCGAGTGGAGGCGGACGATGCGGACGTCGGCGGTGAACTCGCCCTCGAGGAACCGGGCCGTGAGGGCCATGCGGTCGCCCTCGCGCAGGCGGTCGTCGGTCAGGTTCATCGCGCAGCCGGCGTCGCTCAGGTCGGTCAGCGTCACCGGGATGACCTCGTCGGGCACGACCCGGTCGCAGATGACCGCCCGCAGCGAGGCGGCCGAGCTGACGGCCAGGCGCTCGGTGCGGCGGCGATAGCCGTGGGTGGCCACGGCGACGACGCGCAGGACGAGCGACGCCCGCGCCTGCGAGCGGAACTCGGCCTCCTCGATCACGGCGTCGACCTGGATCGGCTGGCCGTCGTGTGACAGCCGGCACGTCACGGTCATGCCGCCGGCGACGGCCAGGCGCGGCCCGCTGCCGGTGACCGTGTCGCCGTCGTTTCCGATCGTCCAGATCTCGATCGTCTCGCCCCGGTCCGTGTCGACGTCGATCGCGGATGCTTCCACGAGCAGGGCTGCGGCTTCGGCCGCGGTGGGCAGATGGGGCGACGGCGTATCGGTCATGTCGGGCGGGTCCTGGGAAATCGGACCTCGACCCCATGATCGGCCGGTTATGCGGACGGATTAGGCGCGGCGGGGCCGCTCAGGACGCCACGGGCACGACCAGCACCGGCACCTTGGACAGGTGCAGCAGCTTGTGCGGCACCGATCCCAGCACCGCTCCCGTCAGCGGACGCTCGCCGTGGGTGCCGACGACGATCATGCGCGCGCCGCGCTCGGCCGCCACCTGGAGCAGCGCCTCGGCCGGGCGGGCGTCCACGACGGCCGTCTCGGCGTCGTCGACCCCGGCCGCGCGGATGGCCGCGAGCGCCTCGTCGGCCCAGTCGGCCCCCATGTTGTGCAGCAGCCTGTTGTGGTCGGAGTCCTCACCGATCGGGTACACGCCCGCGCCGAACGCGACCACGATCCGGTCGCCGTACGCCTTCGCGCTCTCGACCGCGACGGCCAGGGCGGCCTTGGCGCACTCGGAGCCGTCGTAGCCGAGGACGAGCGTCGATCCCATCAGTCCACCACTCCCTCCGGCAAGGGCACCGGCACGGCGCCGTGCACGGCGACGTAGTCGTCGACCACCTCCGGGCGGCGGCGGAAGAACTCGGGCCTGATGCTCTGGTAGATGAACATGAGGACCACCCCGACGGCGAGGAACCCGATCCCGATGATGAACGCCTGGCCGATGCCGAACCAGGTGCCGTTGTCGCTCGTGGAGTAGAGGTCGGTGGCGGAGCGGTAGAAGGCCCACGTCAGGATCAGCGCGCCGATGATGGGCGAGACGCCGATGAAGAGGAAGTTCTTGATGCTCGTCGTCAGGTGGTGGCGGTAGTAGATCGGGCAGGCATAGCCGGTCAGGGCGTAGTAGAAGGCGATCATCAGGCCCAGGCCGGCGATCGACGCGAACAGGATCGACTCGCTGATGATCGTCAGGCCGACGTACCAGACGATCGAGAGCACGCCCATGTAGAGCGTGGAGGTGGACGGGGTCAGGTAGCGGGGGTGGATGTTCGCGAACCGCTTGGGGATGGCGCCGTGGGAGGCCATCGAGAGCGACGTCCGCGCCGTCGGCAGGATCGTCGTCTGGGTCGAAGCCGAGGCCGACGTCAGCACGGCGATGATGAGCAGCTTGTCCCACGGCGAGCCGAGCACGTCGTTGCCGAGCGCGCTGAACACGTCGTCGGAGTTGTTGCTCAGGAACGAGGCGCCGTGGTAGGCCTGAGCCGCGACGGAGTCGACCACGTACAGGAGCACGAGGATCACGGTGGCCCACAGCGCGGCCTTGCCGGGTGTCTGGGTGGAGTCCTCGGTCTCCTCGTTCACCGTCACGGTGCTGTCCCAGCCCCAGTAGATGAACACCGCCAGGATGATCCCATCCGCCAACGCTCCGGTGCTCTTGATGTCGAACGGGTTGATCCAGCTGAGCGACGGTTCGATCGAGCCCGCCGGGCTCTGGAAGTACACCTTCGCCAGCGCGACGACGGCGAAGAGGCCGAGGATGATCACCTCGGCGCCCAGCAGGAACCACTGCGTCTTGGCGGACGCCTCGATGCCGACGTAGCAGATCCATGTCATCACGACGATCCAGAGCACGCCGAGGGCGAGCGACCACCACTTGCTGTTCGCGAGGCTGTCGGCGCCGAAGAGGTAGAAGGTGTACTGGCCCGCGATCTGGGCCAGGTTGGCCATCACGATCACATCGGCGGCGATGATCCCCCAGCCGCCCATCCAGCCCAGATGCGGCCCCATCGCCCGGGTCACCCACGCGAACGTCGTGCCGCAGTCCGGGTCCGCCCGGTTCAGGTAGTAGTAGGACGATGCGATGAACAGCATCGGCACGAACGCGAGCAGCATGATCGCCGGGGCCTGCAGGCCGACGACGATCGTGACCAGACCGAGGCTCGCGGCCAGGCTGTAGCCCGGGGCGGTCGAGGCGACGCCGATGACGACGCTCGAGATGAAGCCGAGCGCGCCCGCGCGCAGACCCTTGTCCCCTGTCTCGTGCACGCTCGTATCGACGGACGCCATCTGACCCCCACTGGTCGAGTTGCCGCGCGACCATACCGGCGCCCGTGGGGCGATTCAATGCGGCCGGTCGCGTACCCTGTCGGGCGGGCGTGCGTTGGGCCGAATCCGGGAACCGAGCAGGAACAGCGCCCTCCCGATGGAGGGAACCCCTCGAAGCGGAGCGAACTTGAACCGGATGCCACCCCGTGGCGAGAGACCCCCGTTCGAGCCGCCGGTCGCGCGGATCGCCGCCGAGCACCTCGAGCCGGCGCTCGGCGTGTTCGAAGCCGCCCAGGCGCTCTTCACGCATGACGACGTCGCCGAGATGCTCGCCGTGCTCGCGCGCAGCCTGTGCGAGCTCGTCGACGCGAAGGCGTGCATGGTGTCGTCGATCGACATGGACGCCTCGGCGGTGCGTGACCTGGCGGGCTACGCCCGGCCACCGCACGCCTGGGACGACGCCGCAGAGGAGTACCTGCTCGAGGACTATCCGCGCACGGCCGAGGCGATCGAGCTGGGCGTCGCGGTCGTCGTCCGCGTCGACGAGGCCGACGCCGACCGGGTGGAGGCCCGGCGGGTCTCGCAGCTCGGCTTCCGCTCGCTGCTCATGTTCGCGCTCACGGTCGAGGACGAGCCGTACGCGCTGATCGAGATCTACGACACCCGGACACGGTCGTTCGGCGGCGTCGAGGTGCGGCTGTGCCGGGCGCTCGCCGCGGAGGCGGGCAAGGTCGTCGAGCAGAAGCGCATGGGCGAGCGGCTGGAGCAGGCCTACTTCGCCACCCTGGGCGCCCTGGCGGCGGCGCTCGAGGCCAAGGACGCCTACACGAACGACCACGCCATCGAGATCGCCGACCTGGCCGGGGCGGTGTGCGACCAGCTGCGGATCGCGCCGGCCGATGCGCGCCTCATCCGGCTCGGCGCGCTCCTGCACGACATCGGCAAGATCGGGATCCCCGAGTCGATCCTGCGCAAGCCCGGCCCGCTCACCGCCGACGAGGCCACCGTCATGCAGCGCCACCCCCAGATCGGCGCCCGCATCCTCGAGCCCGTCCCCCACTTCGCCGAGCTCGTGCCGCTCGTGCGGGCGAGCCACGAGCGCTTCGACGGCGCCGGCTACCCCGACGGCCTCGCCGCCGACGGCATTCCCCTCGGCTCCCGCGTGATCGGCGTCTGCGACGCCTTCCACGCGATGACCGAGGACCGCGTCTACCGCAAGGCCCTGCGCCATGACGAGGCCGTCGCCGAGATCGAGCGCTGCTCCGGCACCCAGTTCGACCCCAACTGCGTCCGCGCGCTGCTCGAGGTTGTCCGCGCGGAGGGCTGGGCCGACGCCGAGCGCGAGCACGTCGTCCAGCCTCCGGAGGCGGAGGGGTAGGCGGGGCGCGGGGCGGGGCTGCTGGGACGCGCCACTTGGCGCGCTTTGCATGTGCCATTTGGCGCGGTCAGTATGTGCCACTCGGCGCCCCCGGCACGCGCCACTTGGCGCGGTTTGCATGTGCCACTTGGCGTCGCCGCCCACACGCGCCACTCGGCGCCAGTCTCTCGCGCCACTTGGCGCGCACCGCATGTGCCACTCGGCGCCAGTCTCGCGCCACTTGCGCACCGCTGCGCCACTTGGCGCTGCCCCACACGCGCCACTTGGCGCGCACCGCATGTGCCACTCGGCGCCCCCGGCACGCGCCACTTGGCGCGCACCGCATGTGCCACTTGGCGCCGCCCACACACGCCACTCGGCCCCACACCGCCGCCCAAACGACCCCTACCGCCCGCCTCCCAGCCGCTCGGCCACCATCCGTAGTGCCCGGTCCAGCCGGTCGGCGTTGCCCGGGCGGTGCGGCCAGGTGCTCGCCCCCGACGGGTGCGGGAGCGCGAGCAGAGGCCGGCCGTCGGGCAGCGTGAGCTCGGCGCCGACGGCGTCGTCCAACCTGACACCGGGCGCGAGCTCCTCGAGCGCCAGGGTGCCGACGGAGAGGACGACCGGGGCGGGCACGAGCTCGAGCTCGCGCCGCAGCCACGGCACGCACTCGGCGACCATCGCCCCGGACGGCCGCACGTCGCCGCCGCCCGCCCGCTTCCCGGGGAAGCAGCGCACGACCGCCGCCACGTAGAGGCGGCCGTAGAACGACTCCTCGTCCCCCAGCCCGGCGGGCTCGAGCCACGCCCGCAGCCGCCGCCCTGCCGGCCCGCTGAAGGGCGTCAGGTTGTCGGCCTCGCGGATCCCGGGGGCCTGGCCGACCAGGATCGCGTCGGCGTCGCGGCTCCCGCTCACGACCGGCATCGATTCGACCCGGATGCCGGCTGCCACGCACCTGCGGCACGGCCGCAGGGCACGCTGGAGCGCGTCCAGATCGGGGATCCGCCCGCGCTCGTCCACCCTTGTAGTATCCGCGGCCGTGAATCGCGCCGGACGCAACCCGTTCCCGTTTGCGGCCGAGTACCAGTACTCGCAGTCCGTGGTCGCCGACGGCGAGCTCGTGTTCACGGCGGGCCAGGGCGGGTTCGGCCCCGACGGCGCCGTCGTCGAACCGGCCGACGCCGAGGCCCAGATCCGGCAGGCGTTCGCGAACGTCGCCGCGGTGCTCGAAGCCGAGGGCGCGTCGCTGCGCACGATCGTCAAGATGACCGTCTACCTCGCCCGCGCGTCGGACTACGACGCGTTCAAACGCGTCCGCGGCGAGCTCTTCGCCCCGCCGTACCCGGCGTCGACGGCGATCGTGGCGGGCGGGTTCCTGTTCGAGGGCATGCTGGTCGAGATGGACGCGGTGGCCCGCGTCGGGGAGGAGCGCGAGTGAGTGCCGCCAAGGTCTACCTGTCGACCGACATCGAGGGCACGGCCGGGATCGTCGACTGGGGCCAGGTGCTCGGCCCGAGCCCGGAGTACGAGGTCGGGCGGCGGCTGCTGCTGGCCGAGGTGAACGCGGCCATCGACGGCGCGGCGGAGGCCGGAGCGGCGGCGTTCCTCGTGAACGACGCCCACGCGACGATGGCGAACCTGCCCCCGGCGGCCGTGCACGGCGAGGCGTCGTACCTGTCGGGCCGGTACAAGCCGCTCTACATGATGGAGGGGCTCGACGAGAGCTTCGATGCCGCCTTCTTCATCGCCTACCACGGCTCGATCGGGCATGAGCGCGCCATCCTGGCCCACACGTACAACCCGAGCGCGATCTGGGAGGTCAAGCTGAACGGGACGATCGTCGGCGAGAGCGCCCTGAACGCCCTCGTCGCGCTCCACCACGGCGTGCCGGTCGCCCTGATCACGGGCGACCAGGCGACCGCCGACGAGGCGCGCATGTTCGCGCCGGCGATCGAGGCCGTGGTCGTCAAGCGCTCCGTGAGCCGCTTCGCCGCCGAGAGCCTGCACCCGCGCAAGGCGTGCGAGCTGATCCGGGCGGGCGCGCGGGCGGCGCTCGAGCGCCTGGCCGAGATCGGGCCGCCCCGGATCGACCTGCCCGCGACGCTCGACATCACGTTCCTCACGGCCGACATGGCCGAGGCGGCGACGGCGATCCGAGGCGTCGTGCGCTCATCCGCGCGGTCGATACGAGGTCAGGGACGACGACCCGCTCCAGCTCTACCGCACGTTCGTCACCATCGTCGCCCTCACCCGGGGCGTCGAGGGGTGAGCGCGGGGCCGGGGACGATCTCCCGGCGCCAGCTCCGTTTCGACTCGCCGGCGCTGCGCCATCTCGAGTGGCCCTGCTTCGAGGCCCGCGGCACCGACGACGGCCCGCACCTGGCAATCATCGCCGGGGTCCACGGCTGCGAGTACTCGTCGATCGCCGCCGTGGTCGAGCTCATGCGCGGACTCGACCCGGCCGGGCTGCGCGGGCGGGTGACCGCCGTGCCGATCGTGAACCTGGAGTCCTACCGTCAGCGGACGCCGTTCGTCTCGCCGGCCGACCGCAAGAACCTGAACCGCTGCTTTCCCGGCGACCTCGGCGGGACGTACTCCGACCAGCTCGCCCACCACGTCCACGCCGACGTGATCGCGCCCGCCGACGCCCTCATCGACCTCCACGGCGGCGACCTCGTCGAGGCGCTCGAGCCGTTCGCGCTCTACGACGGCTCGCCCGTCGAGGAGGCGGCGCGGGCGATGGCGGTCGCCTTCGGTCTCCCCTACGTCGTGCGCACCGAGCGCGAGGGGGCGCCGATCGCAGGGACGACGAGCGCGGCCGCCGCCGACGCCGGAGTGCCCGGGATCACCGCCGAGGTCGGCGGCTGCGGCCTGCTCGAGGCCGACGCCGTGGCCGCCCATGTGCAGGGCTGTCGCAACGTCATGCGACAGCTGGGAATGCTCGACGGCGCGGTCGAGCCCCCGCCGAAGCCGCTCCACACGGTCGACCGTTTCATCTGGCTGCGCTGCCGCGAGGCCGGCTGGTGGCAGCCGTCCGTGCGCGTGGGCGACGAGGTGCCGGCGGGCGGGCGGCTCGGCGCCGTGCTCGACCCCTACGGCGACGAGCTCGAGGCGATCGAGGCGCCCGAGGCGGGCGTCCCGCTCTTCATCACGTCCAGCCCGGCGGTCGCCGACGACGGCCTCCTGCTCGGCCTGGGCGCCGGCATCAGGCCGCTCTAGCGGCACACCGGTGCCAGGCACCTGCTGCGACCCATCACTCAGGGTGAGTAGTGGACCGCCCGGAAGCGCCACGTCTCCGCCAGCCACCGCGGCACGGCGTCGGCCAGCGCGCGCTCGAGATCCGTGCCCGCCGCGGCGTCGACCAGCCAGAAGGACACGAGCGCGTCCGTGCCGGGCGGGCAGCCCTCCTCCGGCGGGTCGATGTAGACGCAGCCCAGGAGCTCCGTCTCGCCCGCGTCGAGCACCGCGAAGTTGAAGGTCTCCTGCGCCGCGATCTCGGTCTCGTGCCTGGCGAGGTCGTCGCGATCCTGCTCGTAGGTCATCGTCTCGGGCGGCCAGCCCCACGGCCCGCCGTACCGCGCCCAGAGCGACGCCCGCGAGCCCATCACGGCCGGGTAGTCGATGTCGACGTCCTCTGCGCGGATCGGGCGCAGATGGTGGCCGGTCGGAAGGTCGAGCCGCTGCGGCGTCTCGAAGCCGTCGGGGAGCCAGCCCACGCCTACCGCCAGCCGGACGCGATCAGGTCGCGCACCTCCTCGACCCCGGCCTGCCACACCGCCTGCCAGTCGGCGTCGGGGCGGCCGTAGTCGCCGCCGTAGGAGCCGTCGCCGAGCAGCTCGCGCACGCCGGCAGGATCGGAGACGCGCAAGCGGCCCGCGTCGCACCGGCTGCTTGTGCCCCTCGGGGATCTCGACGCCATCGACCTCCGTCCAGGGAAACCTCTCGAGCCACGAGGCGTGCGACGCGTCGGGGTCGATCGACTGCACCACGGGCCAGACCCGCGGGCCGTTCCACCAGCTGTGGAAGATGACCTGGCAGCCGGGCCGCGCCCGCATGAGCTCGGGGCCGATGCCGGAGGCCGGCGAGTTGCCGCCGTGGCCGTTCACGACCACGAAGCGGCGGAAGCCCTGGTCGTGCAGCGACTCGAGCAGCTCGCGCACCACCGCGACATAGGTGTGGACCGTCAGCGTCGGGCTGCCCGGATACGCCGCGAAGTAGGGCGTCAGGCCGTACGGCAGGGAGGGCAGCACCGGCACGCCGAGCG
Source organism: uncultured Actinomycetes bacterium (assembly GCA_963746115.1). Classification (GTDB taxonomy): domain Bacteria; phylum Actinomycetota; class Thermoleophilia; order Gaiellales; family JAICJC01; genus JAICJC01. Next base: position 961,318 of record CAVVAA010000001.1, read on the forward strand.
GCTCCGCCGCCTCGACCGCGACCCGCTCCGACAGGATGGCGTCGACCCCGAGCGACAGGTATGCGTGCTGCTCGGTCGACCCCAGCGGCAGGACGATGCGGTCGTCTCCCCGCAGGTACTCCTCGATCTGCATCCACGTGCAGTCGTGCATCCTCATCGCGGCGCCACCTCCTCATATCCCGCCGCCACCGAGAGCAGGAGCGGCTCGGTGTCGGCCACCGACATGAGCTGCAGGCCGGCGGGCAGATCGTCCTCGGCCAGGCCGCACGGGAGCGTCACGGCCGGGATCCGGGCCAGGTTGCACGGCCCGGTGAAACGGGCCTCGACGTCACCGTCCGGCGTGCCGAAGGGCGGATCCTCGGGCGGCGCCACGTAGGCCATCGTCGGCCCGGCCAGGAGGTCGGCCTCCGCGAACGCGCGCGCGAACCCGGCCGTGACCCGGTCGGCGTCGGCGAGCGCCTCGCGGTACTCGGGCTCGGTGATGCGCGAGGCCAGGTCGAGCAGCGCCCGCGTTCCCAACCCGTATCGCTCGCCCTCGGCCTTGTACATCTCGGCGTGCACGTCCCACGCCTCGCGCAGCACGATCGTGCCGAGCGCGTCGTCGGCCACCGCCGAGCTCCGGGATCTCGATCTCGACGAGCTCGTGGCCGAGGCCGGCGAGGGCCGCGATCGCCTCGGACACGCGCGCCCGCACCAGCGGGCGGATGTCCGGGTCGTCGAGCTGGCTGCGGACGACGCCGATCCGGAGGCGGCCGACGCGCTCGATCGGGCACGGCCGGGCCTGGAGCACCTCGAGGAGCCGGGCCGCGCCGGCGACGGTCGTCGCCAGCGGGCCGATCCCGTCGCACGTGCGCGAGAGCGGGAACAGGCCCGTCGCGGGCACGGAGCCCGTCGTCGGCTTCACGCCGACGATGCCGCAGTAGGAGGCGGGGACGCGGATCGAGCCGCCGCTGTCGGTGCCGACGGCCGCCTCGCAGACGCCGGCGCCGACGAGGGCCGCCGACCCGCTGGACGAGCCGCCGGAGGTGCGCCCGGGGTTGCGCGGGTTGTACGTCATCCCGTAGGCCGGGTTGACGCTGCCGGCGCCGTACTCGAGCAGGTTCGTCTTGCAGAAGACGTCTCCCCCGGCCGCGCGCACGCGCGCCACGATCTCGGCGTCGGCCGCGGCCGCGGGCGGCACGCCGACCGTCGAGGCGTTGGTCGTGACCTGGCCGGCGACGTCGATGTTGTCCTTGATGGCGATCGGTTGGCCGTGGAGCGGCCCTGCGGCGGCCCGGGAGGGTGCCTCGATCGTGGCGATGACGGCGTTCAGCGGCCGTCCCACCCGCTCCAGCCGCTCGTAGGCGGCGAGCAGCTCGAGGTTCGCCCGCTCGCACACGCGGCGGCCGTCCTCGATGGCATGGATGAGCGCGGCGGTGTGGCCCACGAGCGGGCCGTCGAGCACCTCGAGCATCGCGTCGACCTCCGTCTTGCGGTGCCGCACCGCCAGGTCGCGGTAGATGCCCGAGTGCGTCTTCGCCGACCCGCGGTTGAACTCCACCAGCCGGTCGATCGACCCCTCCAGATCGGCGGGGTCGAAGCCGTCGAACGGCTCCGGATCGGCGGTCGCGGCCGAGAGCACCTCGCGCGCGAGGGCGAGGTAGAGCGGCCGGTAGCGCGACTCGGCGAGCGCGTCCGCGATCGAGAGGTCGGAGACGGCCGTCGCGAACAGGATCGCGCCGTAGGCCTCCTTCGACCACAGGAACCCGTGGATGTTGGCGGTCTGGCGGGCGTCGGCGATGTCGGCGACCAGGCTGCGGACGCGCGGAGTGTCGGCGCCGTCGGGCTCGCCGATCCAGAACGCGGCCCGGTTCCCGCGCAGGATCCGCCCGGGCCCGACCACGTCGGCGCCGAAGTTCACGAACGCGCCCACGACGCGCTCACGACCGACCGCACGGCGATCACGTCCTCGTTGAAGCCGTTCTGGAGCGAGACGACGAACCCGTCGGGCGTGAGCCGGGGCGCGACCTGCGCGACCGCGCCGGCCGTGTGGTGGGCCTTCACGGCGAGCAGGACGGCGCCCAGGCCGTCGGGGAGCGCGTCCGGCGTGACGGCGGTGGCAGCGACGGTCAGCTGCTCGACCGGGCCCTCGATGCGCAGGCCGTCCGAATTGATCGCCGCGACGTGCTCGGCGTCCGCGTCGCAGAGGAGCACGTCGTGACCGTCCCGGATCAGACCGGCGGCAACCGTGCCGCCGATCGCACCCGCCCCGATGACGGCATAGCGCATTGTCCGATCCTACCGCGGCGCCCGACCGCCTTCATCGTTTCACCACATAGACGGCATCCGCGCCACATGGGATACTTGCGCCCCCCTGCGCAAGGAGCGTCGCATGAAGACCCGAATCTCAGCTCTGCTGCTCGTCGTCTGTGCCGTCGCCGTGGCCGCAGGCTGCGGTGGATCAGGCGGAGGTAGCAGCGGAGGCGGGTCCGGCAGCAGCGCAGGCGCGCCGCAGCACGGCGGCAGCATCACCATCGGCTGGTCGGCGGAGCCCCAGTCGATGGACAAGGAGAACGTCTTCGACAACCAGTCGATCTGGGTGCTCGAGCAGATCATGGAGCCGCTCTACACCGTCAGCGCCGACGGCAAGAGCGTCAAGCCGTGGCTCGCGAAGTCCGTCACCCTCTCGCCCGACAAGAAGACGTACACCTTCCACCTGCGGCCGGGGGTCGAGTTCTCGAACGGCAAGAAGATGACGTCGGCCGACGTCAAGTTCTCGATCGACCAGACCACGAAGACGGGCTCGCAGGGCTGGGGGTACCTCAACTCGGCGATCAAGGACATCAAGGCGCCCAACCCGGAGACGGTCGTCATCGACACGAAGTACCCGTGGGCGCCGTTCCTTGCCGACATCGCGCTCTTCGCCAACGGCATCGTCCCGAACAACTACGGCGGCGAGACGGCCAAGGAGTTCTACAGCCACCCGATCGGCACCGGGCCGTTCATGTGGGGCCACTGGACGCACGGCCAGGAGATCGTGCTCAAGCGCAACCCCCACTACTGGCAGAAGGGCAAGCCCTATCTCGACCAGATCACGTTCCTGACGGTGACCGACACCAACACCCGCCAGCTGCAGCTGCAGGGCGGGCAGGAGCAGATCGACCAGTTCCCGGACTGGCAGACGGTGAACACGCTCAAGAGCACGCCCGGGATCACGATGACCCTCTTCCCGTCGACGCGCACCGACTACACGATGATGAACGAGCGCTTTGCGCCGCTGGCCGACGTGCACGTTCGCCGCGCGATCAGCCTGGCGATCGACCGAAACGCCATCATCAAGTCGGTCCTGTTTGGCCACGGCATTCCGGCCAACTCGTTCATGCCGCCGCAGGTGCCGTTCTACGACCCGCACTCGCCCGGCCTGCAGTACAACCTGGCACAGGCCAAGCAGGAGATGGCCCAGTCCAAGTTCCCGAAGGGCTTCAACGTGGAGATGCTGGTCGGGGCGGGCGTCGCCGACGAGAAGTCGGTCGCCCAGATCTACCAGCAGGAGCTGGCCAAGATCGGCATCAAGGTCACCCTCAAGCCGGTCGATCCCAGCATCGAGTTCCAGGACGAGCAGGAGTTCAAATACCAGCTCGGCCTGAGCTACTGGACCATGGACATCGCCGACCCGGACGAGCTGGTGACGTTCGCGGTTGATCCGAACGCGGGCGCGAAGTCGTTCTACACGGACTACAACAATCCCGACGTGATCAAGTGGACGCATCAGGCGGAGAAGACGTTCTCGGCGAGCGGCCGGCAGGCCCTCTACAGCAAGATCCAGGCCCAGGCGGCCAAGGACGCGTTCATGGTGTTCATGTACTACTCGCCGTACAGGTACGCCTACACGGACAAGCTGCACGGCTTCCTCGTCTACCCGACCGGCAACTTCCACATGGAGGACGTCTGGTTGTCCCACTAGCCGGCATCTGAGGGCATCCGGAAACCACGGTGGACCGGTTCGCATACATCCTGCGTAGGCTCGTGCAGGCAATCCCAGTGCTGTTCGGCGTCACCCTGATCGTGTTCTTCATGATCCATCTCGTCCCGGGCGATCCCGCCCGGACGATGCTGGGCGTGCACGCCACCCCCGGGCGCGTCGCCGCCCTGCACCGCGAGTGGGGCCTCGACCGATCGGTGCCCGAGCAGTACTGGCTGTATCTCAAGCGCGTGCTCCACGGCAACCTGGGCACATCGCTCTTCTACCGGGTGTCCACGGCGTCGCTGATCACCGGCCGGCTGCCGGTGACCCTGTGGCTGATCGGCTACGGCACGGCGCTCTCGATCATCATCGCGCTGCCGCTGGCGACGCTCGCGGCGACGCGAAAGGACCGCGCGGCCGATCAGGCCGTCCGTGCGGTGCCGCTGGTCGGCCTCGGGTTCCCGCCGTTCTGGCTCGGGATCATGCTCCTGCTGGCGTTCGGACTCCACCTCGGCCGGCTCTTCCCGGTCGGCGGCTACGGGAACGGCGTGGTAGGGCACCTGCACTCGATGTTCCTGCCGGCGCTCACGGTCGCGCTCGGCATCTCTCCGCTCCTGATCCGCTCGCTACGCGCAAGCCTGCTCCAGGTGCTCGAGTCCGACTACGTCACGACGGCCCGCTCGAAGGGGCTCTCCGAGCGGCGCGTGCTCGCCCGCCACGCGCTGCGAAATGCCGTCGTCTCCACCGTGGCCGTCCTGGGCGTGAACATCGCGTTCCTGGTCGGAGCAACGGTCGTCATCGAGCAGGTCTTCGCCCTGCCGGGGATCGGCCAGCTCATGCTGAACTCGATCTTCCAGCGTGACTTCCCGGTCGTGCAGGGAGTCACGCTCGTCTTCGGCATCATGGTCGTGCTGGTGTACCTGACCACCGACGTGCTCCACTCGCTCCTCGACCCGCGCGTGAGGTTCGACTGATGGCCATCGCCGTCGCCGAAGCCGCCGTCGACGAGGTCGCCGAGCACCGGGGCGGGTTCCGCCGCCGCTGGTATCGCACGCCGTCGTTCGTGGCCGGAGTGCTCATCCTGGGGACGATCGTGTCGATGTGCCTGCTCGCGCCCGTCCTCACCAGCCAGAGCCCGACCCAACAGGATCTGAACAACATCCTCGCGAGCCCGTCGTCGAAGCACCTGCTCGGCACCGATCAGCTCGGCCGCGACCTGTTCTCGCGCATCCTCTACGGCGGCCGCGTCGACCTGCGGGTCGCGTTCCTGGCCGTCCTTCTGCCGTTCCTCATCGGCACGACACTCGGCTGCATCTCCGGCTACTACGGCCGCTTCTACGACACGGCGATCATGCGGCTCGTCGACGTCATGGTGGCGATCCCGTTCTACGTCCTCGTGATCGCGCTGGTGTTCGCCCTGGGGCCGGGCGCGCGCAGCATCTACATCGCGATCACGTTCGTCGGATGGGTGTCCTACGCCCGGATTATCAGAGGCGAGGTCCTGGTGGCCAAACGCCAGGAGTACGTGCTGGCCGCCCGGGCGGCCGGCTTCCGCGATCGGCGCATCATCGTCCGCCACCTCCTGCCCAACGTGATCACGCAGGCCATCGTCTACGCGATGTCCGACATCGTGCTCGACATCCTCGCCATCGTCACGCTCGGCTACCTCGGCCTCGGCATCCAGCCGCCGATCCCGGACTGGGGCGGCATGATCGCCGACGGCCAGGCGTTCCTGACGACGAAGTGGGAGCTGTCGACGATCCCCGGCGTGGTGGTCGTGATCACCGCTCTGGGGCTGTCGCTGATCGGTGACGGGCTGGCCGACCTGCTACGGCCGGAATGAGCGACGCGCCAATCCTCGAGGTGCGCGACCTTCAGGTCGAGATCCCGCTCACGCGCGGGACGGTGCACGCCGTCCACGGTGCCTCATTCAAGGTCGAGGCCGGCCAGGCGCTCGGGCTCGTCGGCGAGTCGGGCTGCGGCAAGAGCATGACCCTGCGCGCCATCCTCGGCCTCTTGCCCCAGCCGGGGCACATCACCAGCGGCGAGATCCTGTTCGAAGGCAAGGACCTGGCGATGGCCGATCCCAAGCTGCTGCGTGACGTGCGCGGGGCGCGCATCGGGATCATCTTTCAGGAGCCGATGACGGCGCTCAACCCCGTCATGCGCGTCGGCGACCAGATCGCCGAGGGCCCCAGGGTGCACCTCGGCCAGAGCCGCTCGCAAGCGCGCAAGACGGCGCTCGACCTGATGCGCAAGGTGGGGATCCCCGACCCGGCCCGGCGGGCGCAGGCCTACCCGCACGAGCTCTCGGGCGGCATGCGCCAGCGGGTGATGATCGCGATCGCGCTCGCCTGCGAGCCGCAGCTGATCCTGTGCGACGAGCCGACGACGGCGCTCGACGTGACGATTCAGGATCAGATCCTGAAGCTCCTGAGCGCGATGCGCCGCGACCTCGGGGTGAGCGTGGTCTTCGTCACGCACGACCTGGCGGTGATAGCCGAGACGTGCGAGCGGATCGCGGTCATGTACGCCGGGCAGGTGGTCGAGACGGGCACCGTCGACGAGGTGTTCTACGCGCCCCGCCACCCGTACACGCTCGGGTTGCTGCGCTCCGTGCCCAGGTTCGACGTCGTGCGCCAGTCGCTCGACTCCATCCCCGGCCAGCCGCCCGACCTGGTGGCGCCGCCGACGGGGTGCCCGTTCCAGCCGCGGTGCGGCTTCGCGCGGGAAGACTGCCTCGAGGGAGACTTCCCGCTGCGGCGGCTGGCCCCTGGGCGGGCGACCGCCTGTATCCACGACGACGCCTGTGCGCAGGACGTGACCGCGAATCCGGTGATCGCCCGTGCCTGACGCCCCACTGCTCGAGGTGCACGGCGTGCACATGAACTTCGTCATCGCCGACTCGCTCGTGCGGCGCACACGCAGGATCCCGGCCGAGGTGCTGAGGGCGGTCGACGGCGTCGACCTCGAGATCGCCCGCGGTGAGGCGCTCGGCCTCGTGGGCGAGTCCGGCTGCGGCAAGTCGACGCTCGGCCGCTGCATCGTCGGGCTGTATACGCCCACGGCGGGCGAGGTGCGCTACGCCGGCGAGCCGCTGACGGCCCGGCGGACGCGCGCACAGCGGCGGCGGATGCAGATCGTGTTCCAGGACCCGTACTCGTCGCTCAACCCGCGCATGACGGTGCGCCAGGTGCTGTCCGAGCTCCTGCGGGTGCACAAGATGGTGCCGAAAGCGGGGGTCGACGCCCGCTGCCGCGAGCTGATCGAACTGGTCGGCCTGCCGCCACGGGCGCTCGACTCCCATCCGCGCAACTTCTCGGGCGGACAGCGCCAGCGCGTGTCGATCGCCCGCGCGCTCGCGCTCGAGCCCGAGCTGCTGGTGGCCGACGAGCCCGTGTCCGCCCTCGACGTGTCCGTCCAGGCGACCGTCCTCAACCTGCTCGAGGAGCTGCGCGCCAAGCTCGGCCTGACCATCCTCTTCATCGCCCACAACATGGCCGTGGTGCGGCACGTCTGCGACCGGGTGGCGGTGATGTACCTCGGGCGCATCGTCGAGACCGCGCCGACCGAGGAGCTCTTCTCGAACCCGCGTCACCCCTACACGCAGGGGCTGCTGAAAGCCGTGCCGCGCCTCGTGCCGGGCCGCGTGTCCGAGGCCGCCGCGATGGAGGGCGACCCGCCGAGCCCGATCAACCTCCCCAGCGGCTGCCGCTTCCACACCCGCTGCCCGCTGGCACAGGACGTCTGCCACACCGACGACCCGGTGCTCGCGGCCGGCGGCGGGGGCCATCTGGCCGCCTGCCACTTCGCCTGGACGGCGCCCCCGCCGGCGCACGTCCCGGAAGTGGTCGCCGAGGCCGAGACGGTCGAGGCCGAGGCCGACCCGGCCTGACGCCCGCCAGGCGGGGTCAGACCCCTTTTGGCGGGTCCGCCACCAGCTGTGCGAGGCGGTCGTGCGGGATGCCGTGGGCGGTCGTGCCGTTGCAGCCGACCATCGTCCGGCCGGCGACGAGCGCGTTCACGATCGCCTCCTCGGTCGCCTCGATCGCGGCGTAGAACAGCCCGTCGAGCGCTGCTGCGGGCACCGCCCGCAGGGCGACGGGGGCGGTCTCGTGCTCGAGCGAGTCGGCCAGCATGCGTAGGCCGCGATTTCCGGTCGCGAACGCGAGCATCAGATCGCCGCTCCCGTTCTCGCCGGCGCCGCCCGTACGACCGACCCCGAGCGCCGCACGCTGCGCGAGCCGGGTGCACTGGCCGGGCAGGAGCGGCGCGTCGGTCGCGACGATGACGATGATCGAGCCGCCACCCGCCGGCCCGGCGCCGCGCGGGTCGGGCACCTCGTCGGCGCCGATCGCCCGCCCGACCGGCACGCCGCCCACCATCAGCCGCTCGCGCGTGCCATGGTTGGCCTGCACGAGGACGCCCACCGTGTGGCCGCCGACGACGCGCGACGACGTCCCGATCCCGCCCTTGAACCCGTGGCAGACCATGCCGGTGCCGCTGCCGACGCCGCCCTCCTCGACCGGGCCGGGCGCGGCCGACGCCAGCGCCGCGCGGACGTGCTCGGGCTTCACGTGCATGCCGTTGATGTCGCTCATGTCGCCGTCGTAGGTCTCGCCCACGACGGGCAGGTACCAGCGGATCTCGCCCGGCGGGCGGTCGGTCGTCGCGGCCGCGATCAGCGTGTCGCGCACGACGCCGACGGAGTGCGTGTTCGTGAGGCCGATGCAGGTCGTGAGCAGGCCGGACTCGCGCACCCACTCGAGCCCGGTCAGCTCGCCGTTGCCGTTCAACCGGTGCGCCCCCGCGGCGGCCGGCTCTCCCCAGGGGTCGTCCGAGCCGGGGACGATCACGGTGACGCCGGTGCGCACCGGCCCCGCTCCGACACGGAGCGCGCCGTCGCCGGAGATCAGCGTCGTGTGGCCGACGCGTACGCCGGCGACGTCGGTGATCGCGTTCGCCGGGCCGGGCGGAAGGTCGCCGATGACGATCCCGAGATCGCGGGCTCTGGGCGAATGGTCGGGCATCAGGACGGCCATACTACGCTCGGGGAGCCCCTCCGAGCTCCTCGCGGCGATGCCGAATGCGTGTGTTGCGGACCGGCGACCGCCGTGGGATACTCGCCACTCGCGGGCGCCACGTGGCAGGTGCCTCTTGCGCGGAGCATGAGGGTGGTGAGCACGGTGGACGACTTGGAACACCGGCTTGAGCGCATGCTCGAGTCCAAGGAGATCGACCAGGGTTTGATCGATGAGATCATGGCGCTCCCGCCGGGAGACCCGCGGGTCGAGCGCGTTCTCGCCAAGCTGGCCGACTTCGGCGCGACCCCGGGTCCCGCACCGCTGAACATCGAGGATCACTACCGGCCCGATGGGGGCCTGTACGAGCTGCGCTGGCCGCTCGCCCCCGTGACGCTTTCGGCGATGCCGTTCCCGTTCGAGGCACTCGACCGCAAGACGCAGTTCTATGTCCTCTTTCAGGAGTGGACGCGCCGCGAGATGGACGCGACCGCCGCGCTCACCTCCGGGGACAACCAGACCGCGCTTGCGATCTTCCAGGAGTGCCTGGCCCGCGCGGAGCAACTCGACGTTCGGGTGCTCGAGGTGCGCAGCTATCGCGGGCTCGCCTCCGTGGCGACCAAGATGCGCGACCTCGACTCGGCCGACCGCTGGCTGCAGGCGGCGGAGGCGCTCGAGGGCTCGGAGTGATGAGCGTCGAGCGGCTCGCTCTGCGCCGGGAGCGGGCGATGCTCGACTTCGAGCGTGGCCGATTACTCGACGCCGAACGGGATCTGACCGACGTCATCCCCGCGTTGCAGGTCTCAGCCGAACCGACCGCGGCATATGAGCTCGGGGTCGCGTTGATCAATCGCGCGACCGTGCGCCGCGTCCTCAATCGCTGGAACGACGCCGGCGCCGACCTGGATGCGTGTGAGGCGCTCCTGCCCTCGATGGGGGGAATGGCTTCGACCAGCCTGCGCACGAGCATCGAAGTCATACGCGGGCAATTGCGCCTGACCCCGGGGGCGCCCCAGCACGACCCGTCAGCGGCCGGTCCGATGCTCGACTCGGAGCCCGCGGACGCGTGGTGGGTGCGGGAAACCGCGGCCAACCGTGCCTACCGGACCGGGTCGTGGGAGGAGGCGGCGACGGCGTACGCCGAGCTCTCGACGACCCTCGAGGGCGAGGGGTGGGTGCAGGGCGCCGCCGCGGCCGCGCTGCGCACCGGCGTGTCGTTGCTGGAGCTCGACCGCCTGAGCGAGGGCGAGTCCTGGCTCCAGCGGGCGGTCGAGTTCTTCTCAAGCGTCGGGCCTCCGGATCTGCAAGCGGATGCGGAACGGCATATGGCGCGGCTCCGGGCAGGCCAAGGGTTGTTCGACGAGGCGTGGGCGCATGCCCAGACCTCGCTGGCCATCCTGGAGACCTCGTTCCGGAGCTTCCGCAGCCTGCATGACGAGCAGCGCTTCCTCGCCGACAAGGGCGCCTACTACCAGCACCTGTTCGCCGTCGCGCTCGCGGGCGGAAGCGCCGAGGGCGTATGGCGGGCGGTGGAGGTGGCCGAACGCTCGAAGAGCTTCTACCTCTGCCAGCTCCTGGCGAACGCCGACATCCCGCTGTTCGACGGCGTCGGCGCCCCGGACCTGGCGCGCCTGCGGGCACTCGAGAGCCGCCTGGACGAGCTCCAGGCGGCACGCGCCCACGGCGGGCGGGACGAGCACGACGCCGAGTACCTGGCGGTCGTGACCGACCGCGACGAGCTCTTCGCGCGCATCATGCGCGAGCACCCCCGATGGGCGGCAGCGCAGACTCCACCGCCCTTCGATCCGCAACGCGCTCTGGATGCGTTGCCTCCAGGGTGGTCGGCGCTCTCGATGTTCTGGCTCGGAGACCTGGAGCTCCACATGTTCCTCCTGCGAGCCGGCGAACCGCCCTATCACCGGCACGAACGCTGGACGGCCGAGCAGGTCGAGCAGCTGCGCTCGTCCCAATCGACCCTCCGCGCTGCCGGCGACGCCGACCTCTTCTTCCACGGCCCCGTGATCCCGGCGGAGCTCCGCCGGCTGATCCTGCCGGCCGACGTGCTGGAGCGGCTCGCGCCCGGCGAGAGGCTGCTCGTGAGCCCGCACGGGCCGCTTCGCGGGGTTCCGATCCACGCCGCCGCCCCCGGGCCGCTTGGGCCGCTGGGCGGGCCGAGCGTGCAGTACCTGCCCAGCCTCGCGATGCTCGCCCTCGGGCGCACGGCGTCCGACGCGACCGGTGTCCTCCTGCTCGGATGCGAACAGAACGGATTCGGCGACCCGCCGCTCACCGGCGTCGTCCAGGAGCTCGAACGCCTGGCCGACGACTGGAGCGGCTCCCCCGACGTCCCGGTCGACCTCTGCCTGCTCGACCGCGAGGCCGTCGTCGACATCGAGACGGCCGCGACCTGGGGGAAGTACCACGTCCTGCAGGTGGCGTGCCATGGCGAGTTCGAGGCGGATCGCCCACTCGACGCGGCGCTACGGCTGGGCCGAAGCGGGCTGCGGATGTCCGAGCTCTTCGCCCTGCGCCTCCGGGCGGAGCTCGTCTGCCTGTCGGCGTGCGATCTCGGCGGCCTCGGAACCCGCCTTGCCGACGTCGAGGCGACCGGCGACGAGTGGCTCGGGCTGACCATGCCGCTGCTGCACGCCGGCGCGCGGACGATCCTCGTCAGCCTGTGGAAGGCAAACGACGAGGTCACCGCCCGGCTGATGCCACAGCTTCACGCCGGCGTCCGTGCCGGGGCCGAGACGGCCGATGCGCTGCATTCGGCGCTCTCGACGGTCGCCGACGAGGACGACGTGTACTGGGCGAACTGGTATCTCGTCGGCTTCCCGCGCGAGCCTGCAACCACCCCCGAACCGGAGGAGGCCCACCGATGAGCGAGAGGCTGGCGATCGAGCTACCGGCTGACGTCCCCGAACACGAGCGCGACGACCTCGTCCAGGCCCTGCGAGAGCTCGGCGACGTCGAGCGGGCGGACGTCCTGACCTCGCGGAGCGTCGATGCGAACACGGTCACCATCGGCATGCAGATGGCGACCGCGCTGGCGCCGGCGGTGGACAAGGTGGTCGACACCATCCGCGGCCGCCCGATCAGGGGCGTCAAGCTCACGTTCCCGGGCGGCGGCTCCCTCAGCGTCGACGAGATCTCCGGCAAGGACCTGCAGCAGCTGCTCGACCAGCTCGGACACTGAATCGCGAACGGAAGGAGAGGTCATGGCGACGTGGTACGACTTGCAGCAGTACATCAAGTCGCGGTATCCGATCATGAGCGAGGCTCCCGACGGCACGCTCCGGCTGCTCTTCACCCTCGGCAACGGACGACAGCAGAATGTCGTCGTCGCGGGCAAAGTCGCCGCCGGCATCGAGTACGCGGTCATCTGGACGCCGGTCTGCGACGAGGCGCACCTGCCCGCGCGCGAAGCCCTCATCCGCAACATGGGCATGCCCGTCGGCGCGCTCGGGCTCATGGACGGGACGGTGATCCTCCGCCACACCGTGCTCCTGAAGGACCTCGACGCCGACGAGTTCGAGGTGCCGTTCCAGGCGCTCATCCAGGCGGGCGACATGCTCCAGGCCGAGTTCCTGCACGCAGATCCGTATTAGCCGCCGCCTCGGTTAGCGTCCCCGGGATGGCCGCCCGTCCCTCCGTCGCCGACCTCGACGCCCACGTCCAGCACCTGTGCGACGCCCACGGGGTCGAGCGGCGCAGCGGCGGGCGCGGGCTCGCCTACCGGCGCGGCCCGGCCGGGCGGCGCCGGCCCGGCATCCGCATCCCGCCGATCCGGAGCCAGGTCACCTACGCGGTCGCGCTGCACGAGCTGGGCCACCTGCTCGGTCCCGGCCGCTCTGGCACGCGGCTCGAGAAGGAGGCGGCGGCGTGGCGGTGGGCGCTCGCGAACGCGATCGTGCCGCTGTCCGACCACGCCCGCCGCAGCGCCGGGCGGCGGCTGCGCTCCTACGTGATCTGGGCGCAGCTGCGCCAGCACCGCCGGCGTCCGCCGCGGATCCCCCCGGCGGGCTCGCCGTTCTGGGCGCTCCTGGCCGAGCTCGAGGCGGCCGGGACGGCTCTCCAGGAGCCGCCAACCGCCCGCCGGTAGACTCGCGAAATGTTTGACCGCGCCCCCGTCGGCGTCGGCCCGCGGGCGGTGGCCTTCGTCATCGACTGGGCCTTCCTGGCCCTGATAATCGTCACGGTGTGGGCGGTCGCAGGAGGCGTGAAGCAGACCTCCGAGAACCAGCTCCTCACCGATCCGAACACGGGTGCGAGCCTCGTCATCGCCCTCGCGGCGATGGTCTACTTCGGCGGCCTCGAGAGCGCCTGGGGATCGACGGTCGGCAAACGCCTCGTCGGCCTGCGCGTGGCGATGCTCGACGGCAGCCCGCTCAGCAGCCGGGCCGTCTTCCTGCGGACGCTGGCGCGGTTCATCGACTGCTTCCTGATCACGCCCATCGTGGCGGCGATCATGGTGTGGTCGTCGCCACGCAACCAGCGGCTGGGCGACCGCTGGGGACGCACGATCGTGATCCGCACGGGACGGCGCGGGTCCTGACACACCTGCGCCCGTGCGTATGGGCGCTCGGCCATCGCCCGGTATCGGTGCATCGGGCTACGATTTGGGGTAGACGTTTCGAAGGGAGGTGATCGGGATGGCAAGGAACCTGACCAGGCTCACGGAGCCGCTGGTGCGTGAGAACGACATGCTGCGGCCGGCCACGTGGGACGAGGCGCTCGACCGGGCCGCTGCGGGCATCAGCTCGGCGGTTGCGGCCGGCGGACCGAACGCGCTCGGGATCTTCTCGTGCTCGAAGGCCACGAACGAGGTCAACTTCGTCGCGCAGAAGTTCGCCCGGGTGGCCGTCGGCACGAACAACATCGACAGCTGCAACCGCACTTGACACGCTCCCAGCGTCGTCGGTCTGGCGACAGTGTTCGGAGCGGGCGGCGGGACGAGCTCCTACCGTGAGGTCGAGGAGACGGACGTCATCATCCTGTGGGGATCGAACGCCCGGGAGACGCACCCGATCTTCTTCCACCACGTCCTGAAGGCCGTGCACAACGGCGCGCGCCTGTTCGTCGTCGACCCCCGGCGCACCGTCTCGGCCCAGTGGGCCGACGGCTGGCTCGGCATCGACGTCGGCACCGACATCGCCCTCGCCAACACGGTCGCGCGCGAGATCATCCACGCCGGCCTGCACAACCGCGAGTTCATCGACCGGGCCACGACCGGGTTCGAGGAGTTCGCGGCGTCGGTCGAGGAGTGGACGCTCGAGCGCGGCGAGCGCGAGACCGGCGTCCCCGCCGACGTGATCCGCGAGCTGGCGCTCACGTACGCGCGCTCCGACCGCGCGATCCTGTGCTGGACGCTCGGGATCACCGAGCACCACAACGCCGTCGACAACGTCTTCGCCCTGATCAATCTCGCGCTGCTGTGCGGCCACGTCGGCCGCTACGGCTCCGGCCTGAACCCGCTGCGCGGGCAGAACAACGTCCAGGGCGGCGGCGACATGGGCGCCATCCCGAACAAGCTGCCCGGCTTCCAGGACCTCGAGCGCGACGCCGAGGCCCGGGAGCGGTTCGGCAAGGCGTGGGGCGTCGAGATCGTGCCGAAGTACGGCTGGCACCTGACCCAGATGTTCGCGGCAATGGAGCGCGGCGAGCTGACGGCGGCTCTACGTCATCGGCGAGAACCCGGCCCAGTCCGAGGCCGACGCCAAGCACACGCACGAGCTGCTCGAGGGCCTCGAACACCTGGTCGTCCAGGACATCTTCCTCACCCGCACCGCCCAGATGGCCGACGTCGTCCTGCCGGCCTCGGCGAGCTGGTGCGAGGCCGAGGGCACGGTCACGAACAGCGAACGGCGGGTGCAGCGCGTGCGCAAGGCGCTCGAGCCGCCCGAGGGCGCGCGCGACGACATCGAGATCATCTGCGACATCGCCCGCCGGCTCGGACACGACTGGAAGTACGCCTCGGCCGAGGACGCCTGGAACGAGCTGCGCAGCCTCTCGCCGATGCACACCGGCATGAGCTACGCCCGCCTGGAGGAGCTGGGCGGGATCCAGTGGCCGTGCGTGAGCGAGGACGACCCGGGCGCACCCTTCCTGCACGGGCGGCTGTGGGAGAACCCGATCTCCGGCCCGCCGGCGCCGTTCTTCGTCTGCGAGCACGAGCTCCCCGTCGACCGGCTGACCGACGAGTTCCCCATCCGGCTCACCACCGGGCGGCGGCTCGACTCGTACAACACGGGCGTCCAGACCGCCGCCTACACGTCGCCGCTGCGGCGGCCGGAGACGCTCGACCTCTCGCCGGAGGACTGCGAGCAGCTCGGCGTCGAGGAGGGCGAGCGCGTCCAGATCTCGTCGCGGCGGGGGTCGGTCGTCGCGCCGGTGCGGGTCGACCCGACGCTGCGCCCCGGCCTGGCGTTCATGACGCTGCACTTCCCCGATCAGGTGCAGACGAACGTCCTCACGATCGAGGCCACCGACCCCAAGTCGGGCACCGCCGAGTTCAAGGCGAGCGCGATCCGGGTCGAGAAGCTGCCCCTGCCCCAATCCGACGCGGCCCCGGGCCGGGTGGCGCTGCCCGCCAGGTAGTGGACCTTCGGATCCAGGATCAGACGGCGACCGCGGTCGAGCGCCAGGCGGTCGACGCCGTGCTCGGCGCGCCCGACTCGGCCTGGGTCGGCGCTGCGCGGTCCGAGGCGGACGGGCACTTCGCCCGGAGCGGCCACGCCGCCCGCAGCCAGCGCCATCTGCTGCTGCCGACCCTGCACGCGGTGCAGGCTCGCGTCGGCTGGATCAGCCCGGGCGCGCTCGGCTACGTGTGCCGCCGGCTGACCATCCCGCCCGCGGAGGCCTACGGGGTGGCCAGCTTCTACGCGCTCTTCGCGCTCGAGCCGCGCCCGCCCATCGTCGCCCACGTCTGCACGGACATCGCCTGCATGTGCCGCGGGAGCGGCGAGCTCGTCGCCGACCTCGAGCGCACGGTCGGGCCGGCCGGCGAGCACCCCGGGAACGGCCATGCGATCTGGCTCGAGAGCCCGTGCCTGGGCCTGTGCGAGCGCGCGCCGGCGGTACTCCTGACCGAGGCGGGCGAGGATCCCTCCGAGCGCTCGATCGCCCCCGCGACCGCCGCCGACGTTGCCTCCGCCCTGGCCGGCAAGCTGCCCGAGCGGATGGTGCCCGAGCCGGTCGCCCAGCAGGGCGGCTCCGGCCTGCGGCTCATGCGCCGCTTCGGCGTCATCGACCCGGAGAGCCTCGACAGCTACCGCTCCCACGGCGGGTACGACGCATTGCGGCGCGCGTTCGCGCTCGGCCCCATGGGCGTGATCCGCGAGGTGTCCGACTCGAAGCTCCTTGGCCGCGGCGGCGCCGCCTTCCCGACGGGCCGCAAATGGGAGGCCGTCGCCCGCCAGCCGGTGCGGCCGCACTACCTGATCTGCAACGCGGACGAGTCCGAGCCGGGCACGTTCAAGGACCGCTTCGTGTTCGAGCACGACCCGTTCAGCGTCATCGAGGCGATGACGATCGCGGCCTTCGCGACCGGCTCCGAGTACGGCTACGTGTACCTGCGCGGCGAGTATCCGCTCGCGTGGGAGCGGCTCGTAAATGCGGTCACCCTCGCGCGCCGGCACGGCTTCCTCGGTGAGGACATCATGGGCCAGGGGATCCGCTTCGACATCGAGCTGCGCAAGGGCGCCGGCGCCTACATCTGCGGCGAGGAGACCGCCCTCTTCAACTCGATCGAGGGCTTCCGCGGCGAGCCGCGCAACAAGCCGCCCTTCCCGGTCGACGCGGGCCTGTTCCAGAAGCCGACGGTCATCAACAACGTCGAGACGCTCGTGAACGTGCTCGACATCGTCCTCGAAGGCGGGGGCGCGTTCGCCGGGCGCGGAACCGAGAGCTCGACCGGCATGCGCCTCTTCTGCCTCTCCGGCTGCGTGGAACGGCCGGGGCTGTACGAGGCGCCCTTCGGCATCACGCTGCGCGAGGTGCTCGAGATGGCGGGCGGCGTCAGCGCCGGGCACGAGCTGCGGGCGGTGCTGCTCGGCGGCGCGGCGGGCGCGTTCGTCGGCCCGGACATGCTCGACCTGGAGCTCTCGTTCGAGGCCACCCGGGCGGCGGGCGTCACCCTCGGCTCGGGTGTGATCATGGTCTTCGACGAGACCGTCCCGCTCGTGCCGGTGCTGCTGCGCATCGCCGGCTTCTTCCGCGACGAGTCGTGCGGCCAGTGCGTCCCCTGCCGGGTCGGCACCGTGCGCCAGCAGGAGGCCCTCCTGCGACTGGCGGACGGCCGCCCGCGCGGCTCGGTCGACGACGAGATCGCCCTGCTGGACGAGATCGCCCGCGGCATGCGCGACGCGTCGATCTGCGGACTGGGCCAGACGGCCGCGAACGCCATCGAGTCGGCCATCCGGGCGCTTCGGCCCTTCGCGGCGGCGGGGGCCGCATGAGCGCCGTCCCGGTCACCCTGCGACGCTCGGTCGAGCTCGAGATCGACGGCGAGGCGGTGCGCGCCCGCGAGGGCGAGACGATCCTCGACGCCTGCCGCCGTTCCGGCCTCGACATCCCCACGCTCTGCTTCGGCGAGACGCTCACGCCGGTGAATGCGTGCCGCGTCTGCATGGTCGAGGTCGAGGGCTCGCGGGTGCTCGTCCCCTCCTGCGCGCGCAAGGTCGAGGACGGCATGAAGATCAAGACGGCGTCCGAGCGCGTCCGCCATGCCCGCAAGATGGTGCTCGAATTCCTCGGCTCCTCGGTCGACCTCTCCACCACCGCGAGGGCCGGAGAGTGGATGGGCGAGTACGGCGCGAGGCCGGAGCGGTACGGCCCGCCGGCGCCGCCGGCCGAGGCGGGCGAGCGCGACCACGCCCAGGCCGGCCACCACCATCCCGGCGACGGGCAGACGGCGGCCACGGTCGCCCAGCCGGTGAAGGTCGACAACGAGCTCTACGTGCGCGACTACTCGAAGTGCATCCTCTGCTACAAGTGCGTCGAGGGCTGCGGCAGCGACTGGCAGAACACGTTCGCGATCGCGGTCGCCGGGCGCGGGTTCGACGCCCGCATCGCCACCGAGTTCGCCGTGCCGCTGCCCGGATCGGCCTGCGTCTACTGCGGGAACTGCATCGCCGTCTGCCCGACCGGCGCGCTGATGTTCAAGAGCGAGCACGACCACCGCGCCGCCGGCACCTGGGACGAGTCGAACCAGACGCAGACCGACACGATCTGCCCCTACTGCGGCGTCGGCTGCAACCTGACGCTGCACGTCCAGGACAACACGATCGTCAAGGTCACCTCACCCCTCGACCACGACGTCACGAGCGGCAACCTCTGCATCAAGGGCCGGTTCGGCTTCCAGCACGTCCAGAGCCGCAAGTAGCGGTGTCGACTGGGGTCAGACCCCTTCTGGCGGGGTCATCCACCACGTAACGGTGTCGCGGCGCGAGGGTCGGCTAGCCGGACGCGATCCGCTCGGGGTGGGTGTAGATGTTGAAGCGGCTGCCGCGCAGGAAGCCGACCAGCGTCATGCCGAAGCGGCGGCCGGCGTCGACGGCGAGGCTGGAGGGCGCCGAGACGGCGCACACGATCGGGATGCCGGCCACGGCCGCCTTCTGGACGATCTCGAAGCTGAGCCGGCCCGAGACCATCAGCACGCGCTCCGACAGCGGCAGCTCCCCGGCGAGCAGGGCCCGGCCCGCCAGCTTGTCGACGGCGTTGTGGCGGCCGACGTCCTCGCGCAGCTCGAGCAGCGTGCCGGCGGTGTCGAACAGGCCCGCGGCGTGCAGGCCGCCCGTGCGGTCGAACACCCGCTGGGCCTCTCGCAGCCGGTCGGGAAGCGCGACGACGACCGACTCGGGCACCTCGGGCCCTTCGGCCACCGGCGCGCACCGCACCGAGATCGAGTCGAGCGAGGCCTTGCCGCAGACACCGCAGCTGGACGTCGTGTAGAAGTTGCGCTGGAGCAGCTCCGGGTCGTACGGGCGGCGCAGGTCGACCGTCACCACGTTGTACTGCTGCTCCTCGCGGGGGACGTCGCAGTAGCGCACATGGCTGACGTCGCCCTGGGCGGCGACGATGCCCTCGGTGAAGAGGAACCCGGCCGCGAGCTCGAAGTCGTGCCCCGGCGTCCGCATCGTCACCGCGACCCGGCGCTGCTCCATGCCGGGGGAGTCGACCCGGATCTCCAGGGGCTCCTCGGTGGCCAGCGCGTCCGCGGTGCGGCGGCGGCCGTCGCCGAGCTCGACCGCGGTCAGGCGGGTGCGGGTGACGGTGCCGGCGCGGGCGGGGACGCTCACGAAGGCAGTGTACGCCCGGCCTCGCTCAGAGCTGGGGCGGCTCGTCGAGGCTCGTCTGGCGGGCGCGGCTGTAGAGGTCGTAGCGCGGGCCGCGGCCCGAGTCGCGTCCGCCCGCGGACGACTGCACCATCCACGCCGTGACGACGATCCCGAGGACGCTCAGCCCAAGGCCGACGAGCGGCGTCGCGGTCGTCATGAGCGTCAGCGAGGCCGCGCCCTGCCGCGAGGACAGCAGCGCGTGTGTGAGCAGCGCACCGCCGATGAACGGCACCATCTGACCCGCGAACGACGCGAGGATGGCGGTGCCGACGCTGACCCGGCAGCCCGAGAGCGCGGGCAGGAGCCCGGTCATGACGAGGCCGATCACCACGGTGCTCACGAGCGTCACCACGATCGAGAAGGTGACGAGCGACGACTGCGGCGCCGGCGTCGGCCCGGCCGGGTTCGTGATCAGGACGGTCGCGAACACGGCGACGCCCAGGAAGCCGGTCACGAAGCCGCCCACGAGGCGGCTGATCACCACGGTCACCCAGACGGGAAGGCCCATCGGTCAGCGCTCGGTCGTCGTTGCCACCAGGCACGTATCGGCAGCCTGCGCTGTGGCCTTTAACCGCTACCGCGGATCCTCGCGGTCGAGATTCCAGTGCCGGGCGGCGGACACGATCCAGGTGCCGTCGTCGCCCTGGCGCGGGCTCATGCCGAACCGGGTGATGGCCCGCTGGCCACCCTCGTGATCGCCGTAGAGCACGTCGATCGTCAACGCCACGCGGGCCGCGACGGCGTCGGCGGCGGCCCGGAACTCGTCGGTCGCGAC
The DNA here is from genome assembly GCA_963746115.1 of uncultured Actinomycetes bacterium. Classification (GTDB taxonomy): domain Bacteria; phylum Actinomycetota; class Thermoleophilia; order Gaiellales; family JAICJC01; genus JAICJC01. The sequence goes on from CAVVAA010000001.1 coordinate 981,394, forward strand.
ATCGCGGAACACGCCCTGCCAGAACCCGACCTGGCCGACCGGGATGTAGATGTCGCGCGTGAGGCGGTGGAACTCCTCGAGCGCCGGCTTGTCGACCGAGCCGGTCTGGCGCTCGGGCCAGAACTTCCACCCGTGCAGCACGGCGATCCCGTTGCCGACGTTGCGCAGGGACATCGCCAGGTACACCGCCTCGGCCGTGACCTCGGTCGCACCCCCGCCTCCCGGCACGTACAGCCAGCGGTTGTCGACGAACCCGACCTTGATCGACGGATCCTCGAGCTGGGACGGCAGCAGCACGGGCCGGACGCCGGCCATGAGCGACCGCTCGGCCAGCCGCGCGGAGCGGTTCGACGACCTCACCGACGAGAACGTCGCCACGGCCAGCACGAGCGTCCCGCCCGCGGTCGCAAGCGACGAGATGGTGACCCAGTCCGCCATCCCGGCCGAGTCTAGATGGTCCGCGTCAGGCAATCGGCGCCGGCTCCACGCTCTGCACCGGCCGCCAGCGGCCCTCGAGCTCGAGCATGCGCTTGAAGCTCGCCAGGAACGCCGCCCAGCCGACGTCGTAGCCGCCCTTCGACCGGTCGTCCACGAACCCGCTGTGCACGAGCGTCAGCCGGGTGCGGCCGCCGGAGCCGCGATGCTCTCCGCGAGCTCGCGCACCTCGGCCGGCGAGATGTCCGTCGTGCGGCCGCCCGCGTAGGCGGCCGCGATGCGGGCCGCGACCTCCTCCACCACGCGGTCGTGCTTGTCCCTGCCGAGCACCCACGCGACGCCGGCCGCGCCGGAGCGGTCGTTCAGCGCCACGTCGGCGCTGCGCCCGACCAGGGACGGGTCGAACGGCAGGTAGATCTCGGGGTCCTTCAGCAGGCCGTCGATGTGCACGCCCGCGCGGGTGAGGAAGGCGTCGGCGCCGATCACGGGACGCCGCGGCGACACGCGCGCGCCGGCCGCCTCGAGCGCCGCCGGAAGGTCGCCCAGTGCGGCCAGGTCGAGCCCGCAGGCGGGATCGATCCCTGCCAGCTCGACGGCGGCGAGCTCGATCGGCTCGTTGCCGGTCCGCTCGCCGATCCCGCCGAGCGTCCCGTTGACCGCGGCGCAGCCGGCGAGCCAGGCGGCGGTCGCGTTCGCGTGCACCTTGCCGAGATCGTCGTGGCCGTGCCACTCGAGCTGCTCGCCCGCGACGCCGGCCGAGCGGGTGAGCGTCTCGACGAGCCGCGGCACGCTCCGCGGCAGCGCCGCCTCGCGCCACGGGAGCCCGAGCCCGAGCGTGTCGCACAGGCGCAGCTTGACGGGCACCCCACGCTCCCGTCCCAGGTCGGCGAGCGCGCTTGCGAGCGGGAGGACGAAGCCGTCCAGATCGGCCCGGGTCACGTCCTCGAGGTGGACGCGCGGGCGGATGCCGGCGTCGATCACGGCGCGGACGAGGTCGACGTAGCGGTCGAAGGCCTCGCGCCGCGTCCACCGCAGCTTCCCGTAGATGTGGTGGTCGGATGCCGAGCAGAGGATGCCGGTCTCGGCGACGCCGGCGGCGCGGACGAGGCCGAGGTCGCGGGGGTCGGCGCGGATCCAGGCCGTCGGCTCCGGCGCCGGTGCGCCCGTCGCCCGGATCGCGTCGAGCAGGGCCCGGTCGCGGTCGGAGTAGAGGAAGAGCTCGGTCTGGGCGATGCGGCCGGTGCCGGCGTCGAGCCGGGCCAGCACCGCGTGAAGCGCGACCGCCGCAGCGAGCGGGAACGGCTCGCCGGCCTGCTGGCCGTCGCGGAAGGTGGTGTCGGTGATTCGCAGCGCATGGGAGTCGATCGCGCCGCCGGCCGCCAGCCGCGGCGCGGCGCCGACGGGGTAGGCGTCGCGGTGGCGGTTGGGTGCATTCGTTTCATTGATTTGTATAGACATACATTGATTCTACATGATCATCAGATGGCCCGCGGCGGGGTTCCGTACACTGGTCGGCATGCCCGTGATGGTGGAGGGAGTCGAGTATCTGACCGCCGCCGAGGCCGCCACGGCGCTCGGTGTGAAGCGGGAGACGCTGTACGCGTACGCCTCGCGCGGGCGGCTGCGCTCGTACCGCCGCGGCACCGGCCGGGCGCGGCTCTACCGGGCGGACGAGATCCGGGCGCTCACCCAGATCCGGGCCGACCGGCCGCCGGACTACCTGGTCGACGCCTCAACCTGGATGGACGGCCACTCCTGACGCGGCGGCGATGATGGCGTCGGCGGCCCGGCCGGGGCCGTCGGCCCGGGCGAAGGCGTCGCGCAGCCGCTCGGCGCTGACCCGATAGCGCGGCACCGTCAGGAGCTCGCGTGCCCGCGCCGTCAGCTCGGGTGTGCCCGCCAGCGGCGGCGCCACCACCCTGGCCGCGCCGGCGCGCTCGGCGAGGGCGACGTTCAGGTGCTGCTCCGGCTGCAGCGGCAGCCCCACGAAGGGGATGCCCGCGGCCAGCGCGGTCTGGACGCTGCCCTGGCCGCCCGCGATCACCGCCACGTCGACGCGCGGCATGATCAGGTGGCTGGGCAGGACGCCCTCGACCGCCACCTGGTCGTCCTCGAGCCCGGCCAGGTCGTGCACGGTGCCGGCGACGAGGATCCGCGCCCCCAGCGGGCGCAGCGCGCCGACGGCGGCCCGCACCAGGCCCGGCTCGCTCGACGTGATCGCGACGTAGACGATCGGCCGCGGGCCGGCGAGGAGCCGTTCGACCCGCTCCGGGAGCGGCACGTCGAGGTGGGCGAAGATCGGGCCGACGAGCTTGAGGCGCGTGCCGCTCCGGTACGGCGCCGGATCGCGCGGGCGCCAGCCGTCGACGGCGGTCGCCGTGATCCCGAGCAGCTCGGGCACGTCGGTGACGAGCGTGAGGTCGCCGAGCAGGAGCGCCGGGAAGCTGGGCACGCCCTCGACGCCGAGCTCGGCGGCGACGCGTGCGAACCCGCCCGTGTACGCGGTCAGGCTCGTGACCCGCGCGTTGAACATCCGCCGCCGCAGCGCCCGCGGCAGCCATCGCTCGAACGGGATGCCGAGGGGGAAGAACGGGAGCGGCAGCAGGCCGCGCTCGTACATCGGCGGCACCCACGAGCCGGCGTGCTCCGTCACCAGCGGGATGCCGGCCAGGCGGCTCGAGAGCAGGGCCGTGAGCGTCCAGCCGGTGACGACCGCCCGGGCGCCGATCGCGCGCAGGTGCTCCGCCTCGGCGGCGGCGAAGGAGCGGATCTCGGCGTCGGTCCACTGCGAGCTGTCGGGCGGGCCGACGCCGGGGACCGAGCGCACGAACTCGGCGCAGCGCTCCGGCGAGAGCCCGTCGCCGAGCAGGTCGTAGTCGACGCCGGCCTCGCGCAGCACCCACTCGTAGGTGCCGCCGTGCGTCGCGATGCGGACGTCGGCGCCGCGCTCACACAGGGCACGGTGGATCTCGAGCATCCGCGACGTCTCCGAGAGGAAGCAGCAGTTGGGGAGCAGGCAGATCATCCGGCCGCAGGAGCTTTGCACGCCCGCGGCGCCGCCGTCAGGGCATCGCGCCCATGTTCGCCTCCTGACCCAGGTTCGTGAACGCGGTCAGGAGCGCGGGATAGGCGATCAGGCGAAAGTCGTTGCCCTTGGGGGAGATCGAGTCGAAGAAGTTGACGGCCTTCACGGCGGGGTGCAGCGCGGCCCACGGGCCGTAGGCCTCGATCCAGGCGGGCGTGGCTGCGACGGACGCGAGGCTGGCGGTCTCCCCGACGATGAACGGCTTGTGATGGGCGGTCGCGAACGCCACTGCCGGGTCGAGCAGCTGGCCCTGGGTGCGGAACGGCGCGCCGGGCAGGTTGTAGGCATCGGCACCGATCCAGTGCACGTAGGCGTTTCCGGGGTAGAACGTGCGCGCGTCCACCTTGGCGTGCGCGCCGAAGTCGTAGGCCATCGGCGTCCACACGAAGTGGACGTTGGTCGCGCCGGCCGCGCGGAAGAGGCCGACCATGTGACGCCAGGCGGCGATGACCTTCTTCGGGCCGCCGATGAAGCGCCTGTGGCCGCGGGGCTGGTCGAACTCGTACCACGGCACGAGCATGACCTCGGCGCCCGTGTCGCGCAGCGCCCGTGCGGCGGCGGTGATGAGCGTGTCCTGCGAGCCGGAGGCGATCGCCGCGGCGGTCGTCGTCGGCGCGGCCGACCAGGCCAGCTCGGGCATGCGGCCGGCGGCGACGTCCGGCGCGATCCGCTGGGCCCAGTGCGTGAACGTCCACGGCATGTAGGTGCGGTCGAGCGCGAGGTGGCGGCCGATGTCGGCCTCGAGCGTCGCGATCCCGCCGGTCTCGTTGGCGAAGGCGCCCAGGTAGACGCCCGAGCTCGGCGTGATCGATCCGGCCTGCGCGCGGGGCGCGGCGGCCATGCCGGCCGCCGCTGCCAGTGCGAGGACGAGGAGCATCGTGCGCCGCATGCGGTCATCCTCGGCCGGCCCCGCCCCGAGCCGCCATACCGCAATCCGGTGGTTTGGGGTCCCCCGGAGCCTCAGTCCTCGATCAGGATGGAGAGCGTCGGGCAGGCCGCCTCGGCCTCCTCGACGCAGTCGCGCAGGCTCTCGTCGGGCTCGGCGACGTACTCGAGCTTGTCGGGCGCGACCAGGTTGAAGACCTCCGGGCACGCGATCATGCACTGCCCGTGGTGGTCGCAGGTCTGCTCGTCGACGGTGACTCTCATGCGTGCTCTCCAGGGTCGAAGGTGATCGGGAGCTCCACCGGGCCGGTGACGCCGCTCACGGGCCGCAGCACGGGGGCGCCCTCGAGCCGCGGGCGGCGCAGGCGCCGGGCCAGGATCGGGAGCGCCTCGCGCATGTCGATGCGGGCCAGCCAGTGCCCGAGGCAGTGGTGGGCGCCGCCGCCGAAGCCGAAGTGGGCGCGCCGCTCGACCGTGATGTCGAACGGCCCGTCGCCGACGGCGAGCGGATCGGTGTTCGCGGGCGGGCTGAGGAGATGCAGCGTCGTCCCCGCCGGGATATCGAGGCCCTCGACGGTCACGTCCTCCATCGCCCGCCGCGTCGTCCAGACGACCGTCGGGTTCCAGCGGATCACCTCCTCGACGGCGCCCGGCGCGAGCTCCGGCTGCCGGGCGAGCAGCTCCCACTGGCCGGGGTGGTCGACGAAGAGCTGCATCGCCAGCCCGAGCTGATTCTTGGTCGTGTCCATGCCCCCGAACACGATCAGGGTGATCATCGCCGCGAGCTCCTCGTGGGACAGCCGGCCATCGCCGTCGTGGGCGGCGACGAGCGCCGAGATCACGTCGGCGCCGGGCGTCCGGCGGCGCTCGCCGATCAGCTCGTCGGCGAGGCCGTACATGTTGCGCAGGCCCGCTTCGATGCGGTCGCGGTCGCGGGCGATGGTGACCCCGAAGGCGAGCCCGATGTCCGTCGACCAGTGCGAGAGGTCGCGCCAGCGGGACTCGTCGAGCCCGACGAGGCGGCAGAGGACGCGGGCCGAGTAGGGCTCGGCGAACTCCGACACGAACTCGCACCGGCCCCGCTCGGCGAAGGCGTCGATGAGCTCCCCCGCCAGGACGCGGAAGCCGGGCACCATCTCCTCCATCAGGCCACGCGAGAACGCGGGGTTGGCGAGGCGGCGCAGGCGGCGGTGGTCGTCGCCCTCGGCGCTCAGCATGAGCAGCGACCACCACCGGTGCAGCAGCCCCTCGGTGATGCCGTGCTGCTCGGGCCAGGCGAAGCTGCCCTGGCGCAGGCGCCGGTCCTTCAGCAGCGCGCTCGTCTGCTCGTAGCGAAGGACGGCGATGCCGAAGTTCGTCCGCGCGTACCAGCTCCGCTCACGCGCCTCGAGCACCGCGGCCGACGACACCGAGAAGTCGGGGTCGGACACGTCGAAGTACGGCACCTCGGACACGGCAGCCATCCTGCAATGGTAAAGGGTGCCTGGCACCGGAGCGGTGCCTGGCACCTGTCAGGGTCGCTCACGCGGCGGCCACACGTTGAGCGTCACCACCTCGGCCGGGCCGGCCTCGGCGGAGTGCGGGACGCCGCCGGGGATCAGCAGCTGCTGCCCGGGCCCCAGGCGCAGCTCCGCCCCGCCCGAGCGGAACACGATCTCGCCGGAGAGGACGGCCGTGAGCTGGTCCTCCGGGTGCTCGTGCTGCTCCCACCGCGACCCGGCGGCGTAGCGGTACATCGACACGGTCAGGTCGGCGGAGACGATCGTCGAGCCACGGATGCCCGGGCGCAGCTCGGAGAACTCCCGCCCGTCCCAGTCGATCGGCAGCGGCCCGGTCACGGCCGCCCACGACCCGTTGGTCCCCTACCATTCCGCCGACCTTGAGCAGGCATGCGCGCATTATCGAGCTGATCGAGGGCGAGCGGTGCGTCGTCCTCGACGGCGGCACGGCGACGGAGCTCGCGGAGGTGGTCGGCGACCGGCCCGACCTGCAGGAGCGGCTGTGGGGCACGGGCGCGCTCGTGCGCTCGCCCGACGACGTGCTGCGCGTCCACCGCCGCTACGTCGACGTCGGCTGCGACGTGATCTCGACGGACACGTGGGGCCTCCCCACCGCGCTGCGCGACGAGCGGCCCCAGCTGTGGGAGGCCGACCGGCCGGTGCACTGGATGGACGTCGCCCGCCGCGGCGTGGAGCTCGCCCGCCAGGCGGCGGCCGAGGGCGGCCGCGCCGACGAGTGCGCGGTCGCGTTCAGCATGAACGGCGACGTGGACACGCCCGAGGGCGCCGAGACGATCCGGCTGCTCGCGCGCGTGTTCGAGGAGGACCCGCCCGACATCGTGCTCCTCGAGACGCTCTCGCTCGTGCGGCCGCAGACGTACGACACGGTCGAGCGCCTGCTGGGCACCGGGATCCCGGTGTGGCTCAGCTTCCGCCGCTGCCGCAGCGGCGTCTGCGGCGTCTACGGCGAGCACTGGGGCGGCCCCGAGGGCGACTCATTCGGCCGGGCGGCGCGCCGGTTCGAGCAGATGGGCGTCTCGGCGCTCCTGATCAACTGCATCCCGCCCGACCACGTGGCCGGGATGATCTCGTGGATGCGGGACTTCACCGACCTCCCGCTCGGCGCCTACCCCAACCTCGGCTACCTCTCGACCGCGGGCTGGCGCACCGAGGCGGGAGTCGACGGCGCCGAGTACGCCCGCATGGCCCTGGCCTGGCGCGAGGAGGGCGCGCAGATCGTCGGCGGCTGCTGCGGCGTCGGCCCCGAGCACCTCGCGGCCGCCCGCGAGGCTCTGGCCGGCACCGCGCCCGGCCACGCCCGCCGGCGCGGCATCGCGGCCGAGGACGACGGCGGCGACGCGCCCGCCGGCACGCGGCCGGGCCCGTGGACGGACGCGCGCGGCTCGTCGCTCTACCCGCTCGACTTCCCCGACATCCTGTGCGAGCCGGGCGTCTTCGTCCCCACCCAGGGCAGCTACCTGGTGTGGAAGTACCTGTTCCGCGAGGGCATCGGCCGCGGCGCCCGCTGCCTCGACGTGGGCTGCGGGACGGGCCTGCAGACGGTGCAGCTGGCCCGCAACGGCGCCGCCCACGTCCACGCGATCGACGTCGACCCCCGCGCCGCCCAGAACACGCTCACGAACGCGTTCCGAAACGGCGTCGCCGACCGCGTCACCGCGGCGCCGGTCGACCTCTTCCCGTGGGTGCCGGAGGAGCGCTACGACGTGATCGTCGCGAGCCTCTACCAGACGCCGGTCGACCCGTTCGACGGCGCGTCGACCCACCGGCCGCTCGACTACTGGGGCCGCAACCTGATCGACCACCTGATCGCGATGCTGCCGGAAGCCCTGGCCGACGAACGGCGTCGCGTACCTGATGCAGCTCTCGATCATCGGCCAGCGGCGGACGGCCGCGCTGCTCGACCGAGCGGGTTTCGCCTCCAGGGTCGTAGACTTCGGGTTCTTCGAATTCAACGAGCTGTTCCAGGACAAGGAGCAGCAGATCCACCGGGTGGAGCAGCTGTCGGACGCATACCACATCCGGCTGGGCGACCAGAACGTCATCGTCGCGTACCTGATCGAGGTCACGCGGGACGCAGAAAGCGAGGCTCCACCGGCATGACCGCAGCCGATAACGAGTACCTCTTCACGTCCGAGTCGGTGACCGAGGGTCACCCGGACAAGATCGCCGACCAGATCTCCGACGGCGTCCTCGACGCCGTCCTGGCCGACGATCCGTACGGCCGCGTCGCGTGCGAGACGCTCGTGAACACGGGCCTCGTCGTCGTGTCCGGCGAGATCTCGACCACCGCGCTACGTCGACGTGCACGAGGTCGCCCGCGAGACGGTGCGCCGGATCGGCTACGACAACGCCCTCTACGGCTTCGACTGCAACACGTGCGCGGTGATGAACGCGATCGACAAGCAGTCGCCCGACATCGCCCAGGGCGTCGACCGCGCCTACGAGATGCGCACCGACGTGACCGACGACGACGAGCTCGACCTGGCCGGGGCCGGCGACCAGGGCATGATGTTCGGCTACGCGACCAACGAGACGCCCGAGCTGATGCCGATGCCGATCTCGCTCGCCCACCGGGTCGCCCAGCGGCTGGCGGAGGTGCGCAAGGACGGGGTCGTGCCCTACCTGCGCCCGGACGGCAAGACCCAGGTGACCGTCCGCTACCGCGACGGCCGGCCGGTCGCGATCGAGAAGCTCCTGATCTCGACCCAGCACGCCGACGGCGTCGACTGCGAGACGCAGATCAAGCCCGACCTGTGGGAGCACGTCGTCGAGCCGGTGCTGCCGGCCGACCTCTACGACGAGGGCCGCTGCGCGCGCAACTTCCTGGTCAACCCGACCGGCCGGTTCGTGATCGGCGGCCCGATGGGCGACTGCGGCCTGACCGGGCCGCAAGATCATCGTCGACACCTACGGCGGCATGGCCCGCCACGGCGGCGGCGCGTTCAGCGGCAAGGACCCGTCGAAGGTCGACCGCTCGGCCGCCTACGCCGCCCGCTGGGTGGCCAAGAACGTCGTCGCCGCCGGCCTCGCCGACCGCGCCGAGGTCCAGGTCGCCTACGCGATCGGCGTCGCCCACCCGGTGTCGGTGATGGTCGAGACGTTCGGCACCGAGAAGATCGGCCGCGGCCGCATCGCCGAGCTCGTCGCCGAGCACTTCGACCTGCGCCCGGGCGCCTTCCGCGAGGAGCTCTCGCCTGCACCGGCCGATCTACCAGAAGACCGCCGCCTACGGCCACTTCGGCCGCGACGACCCCGACTTCACCTGGGAGCGCACCGACCGCGCCGACGCCCTGCGCGCCGCCGCCGGCCTGGGCGCCCCTGCCGCCGCCGCCGTCTCGGCATGAGCCGGCCCGGCCGCAGGCCCCCGCAACCGACCCACCTGGAGCATCGATGAACACGACGACTGTCCCCACCGGCGCCGACTTCAAGGTCGCCGACCTCAGCCTGGCCGCGTTCGGCCGCAAGGAGATCCAGCTCGCCGAGCACGAGATGCCCGGCCTGATGGCGACCCGGCGCGAGTTCGGCCAGTCGCAGCCGCTGCGCGGCGCGCGCATCACCGGCTCGCTGCACATGACCATCCAGACCGCGGTCCTGATCGAGACGCTGGTCGCCCTCGGCGCGACAGGTGCGCTGGGCGTCGTGCAACATCTTCTCGACCCAGGATCACGCCGCCGCCGCGGTCGCGGTCGGCCCCGACGGCACGCCGGAGAACCCGCGCGGCGTGCCCGTCTTCGCCTGGAAGGGCGAGACGCTCGAGGAGTACTGGTGGTGCACCGAGCGGGCGCTTGCCTGGCCCGACGGCGGCCCCAACCTGATCCTCGACGACGGCGGCGACGCCACGCTGCTCGTCCACCGCGGCGTCGGAGTACGAGCGCGCCGGCGCCGTCCCGTCTTCGGAGTCGGCCGACTCCGAGGAGATGCGCGATGGTCCTGCGGCTGCTCGAGCGGTCGCTCGAGGAGGATCGCCAGCGCTGGACGACCATCGCCGCGGGCATCCGCGGCGTCACCGAGGAGACGACGACCGGCGTCCATCGGCTCTACCAGATGCAGCTCGCCGGCCAGCTCCTGTTCCCCGCCATCAACGTGAACGACTCGGTCACGAAGTCGAAGTTCGACAACCTCTACGGCTGCCGCCACTCGCTGATCGACGGCATCAACCGGGCCACCGACGTGATGATCGGCGGCAAGGTCGCGGTCATCTGCGGCTACGGCGACGTCGGCAAGGGCTGCGCCGAGTCGCTGCGCGGCCAGGGCGCGCGCGTGATCGTGACCGAGATCGACCCGATCTGCGCCCTCCAGGCCGCCATGCACGGCTACCAGGTGACGACGCTCGACGAGGTCGTCGAGACGGCGGACATCTTCATCAGCGCGACCGGCAACCGCGACATCATCACGGCCGATCACATGGCCCGGATGAAGCACCAGGCGATCGTCGGGAACATCGGCCACTTCGACAACGAGATCGACGTCGCCGGGCTGGGCGCGGTGTCCGGCATCCGCCGGATCAACGTGAAGCCGCAGGTGGACGAGTGGGCCTTCCCGGACGGCCACTCGGTCATCGTGCTCTCCGAGGGCCGGCTGCTGAACCTCGGCAACGCGACGGGGCATCCGAGCTTCGTCATGTCCAACTCGTTCACGAACCAGGTGATCGCCCAGATGGAGCTGCATACGAAGGCCGACGCCTACGAGCGGCAGGTCTACACGCTGCCGAAGCACCTGGACGAGAAGGTGGCGCGGCTGCACCTCGACGCGCTCGGGGTGAAGCTGACCCGCCTGCGCCCCGACCAGGCCGCCTACATCGGCGTGCCCGAGGACGGGCCCTACAAGCCCGACCACTACCGCTACTAGCGAGCCCACGATCGGTGCCGGGACAGTCCCTGAGGGACTGTCCCACGACACCGTGTCCGACCAGTCGACGCTGGTCGCGACTGGAGCAGTCCTGGGAACGGTGCCCGCAGCCGGTGGAGAGCCTGGCGTCAGAACAGCTCCAGCAGCTCGCGGAAGGTGTCCGCGCGCAGGATGCGGGCGTCGTCCGGCAGGGCGACGACCTCCAGGTGCCACGTGTGCGGGTGGGCGATGAAGACGGCCCGCAGGCCGGCGGCGACCGCCGGCAGGATGTCCGACCGGGGCGAGTTCCCGATCATCCACGTGCGGGCGGGATCGAGCCGCTCGTCGGCGACGACGCCGCGGTAGGTCGCCTCGGTCTTCTCGGGCGTGACGAGCGTGCGCCGGAAGAGCTCGGCCAGGCCCGAACGCTCGATCTTTCGCACCTGCTCCTCCTGGTCGCCCTTGGTCAGGAGCAGCAGGTCGTGGCGGCGGCGCAGCTCGGCCAGCGTCTCGGGCACGCCGTCGATGATGTCCAGCCGGTCCCAGCGCAGGCGCCCCATCAGCATCGCGATCTGCTCCTGGTCGGCCCGCGTCAGGTGCCCGTCGTGCAGCCGCCGCACGGTCGCCTCCAGGGTGAGCTCGAACACCTTCGTGCCGTAGCCGTACTCGGCGGCGTGGTGGCGCTCGATGCGGTCCATCACGTCGCGCACCTGCCCGGCGGTCATCCCGGGATGGTCGAGCCACGCGATGAAGTCGGCGATCACGCCCTCGAACACGATGTTGTTCTCCCACAGGGTGTCGTCCGCGTCGAAGATCAGGTGCTGGCGGGGGTGTGTCGGCATGGCCGATCGGGAGTATGCGCGCCCGTCCGAGATTGGGCGCCGCAGGCCTAATCCCGGCCGTCCCGCGGCCGATCACCCGGTGTGCCGTGCGCATGTCGCGACTCACCGGAACGATCGGATCGAAGCTCGGAGCGAGCTTCGGCCTCGTCGTGGTCCTCCTGCTCGGCCTGTGCGGCCTTGCCAGCTGGGGGCTCTCGCAGACGACATCCGCCTCCCAGCGGATCGACCACTCGGTGACCCCGCGCCTGATCGCGGTCGACGACGTCCGCGCCGCCGCCGGCGACATGCACTTCTCCCAGACGCGCGCGGTCTTCGACGGCACCCAGTCCGCCCGCGACGACTTCATGGGCGACCACGCCGCGTTCATGGCCGACCTGCGCAAGCTCGACGCCCTCGCCACCGACGACGCCGGTCGGGCCGCCATGCCCAGGATCGACGCCGCGGTCGCCACGGCCGACGCCGTCGACACGAAGATGTTCGCGCTCCTCTCCGCCGGCCATCAGGCCCAGGCCGTCGCGCTCATGAACAGCCGGGCCGACGAGGCCAGCGACGGGATCGTCGCAGCGCTTGGCACCTACCAGAGCTCCCTGCGCGCGTCCGAGCGGCAGCTCGCCTCCTCGGCCGACTCCACCGCCACCACCGTCCGCTGGGCCGTCGTCCTGTTCGCGCTCGTCGAGGTTGCGGTCGCGACCGCCCTCGCCGTCGTCCTCACGCGCCGGATCGCCGGCGGCACCCGGCGCATCCTCCGCGCCGCCGAGGGCATCTCCGCGGGCGATCTCGACCAGGACGTCGAGAGCACGAGCCGCGACGAGATCGGCGAGACGTCCCGCGCCTTCCAGAACATGGTCCGCTACCTGCAGGAGATGGCCGACTCGGTCACCCGCGTCGCCCAGGGCGACCTGACCGTGACCGTCGAGCCCAAGTCCGACCACGACGTGCTCGGCGCTGCCGTCGCCGAGATGATCGAGGCCCTGCGCGGCATCATCTCCCAGGTGACCACGGCGGCGACCGAGATGAGCGCCGCCTCGCAGGAGCTGACCGCGACGTCGAGCGAGACCAGCCGGGCCGTGGACGAGATCACGCGTGCCGTCCAGGAGGTGGCCGAGGGCGCCGAGCGCCAGGTACAGATGGTGCAGACCACGCGCGACCTGGCCTCCGAGTCCGCCGGCGCCGCCGAGCAGGCGAGCAACGTCGCCACCGAGGGCATCGGCGCAGCCGAGCAGGCGACCGACGCGATGGGCGTCGTCAAGCGCTCGTCCGCCGAGGTCGTCGAGGCGATCGGCGAGCTCGCCACCCGCTCCGACCGCATCGGCGGCATCGTCGAGACCATCACCGCCATCGCCGGCCAGACCAACCTGCTGGCGCTGAACGCGGCCATCGAGGCCGCCCGCGCCGGCGAGCAGGGCCGCGGCTTCGCCGTCGTCGCCGAGGAGGTGCGCAAGCTGGCCGAGGAGTCGCGCCGCGCGGCCGAGCAGATCGCCGCCCTGGTCGGCGAGATCCAGGTCGAGACCAAGCGCACCGTCGGCGCCGTCACCGAGGGCGCCACCCGCAGCGAGGAGGGCGCCGCGATCGTCGCCGAGACCCGCGTCGCGTTCGGCCAGATCGGCGTCGCCGTCGAGGACATGTCGCACCGCATCGAGCGGATCGCGGTGGCCTCGTCCGAGGTCGCGACCGTCGCCGAGCAGTCGTCGGCCGCAACCGAGCAGGTGTCCGCCTCGGCCGAGCAGACCAACGCCGCGGTGCAGCAGATCAGCGCCTCCTCGCAGCAGCTGGCCGCGACGGCCCAGAGCCTCGAGCGGCTCGTCTCGCACTTCCGCCTGGACTGACGCCGGCGCGGATATAGGCTTCCTCTTCCGGTTCCAGGCGACACCGAGGGGGAGCGATGGCCGAGGCCTGCACGCACACAGATCGGATCGAGCGCACCGAGCTGCCAGAAGAGATCGCGGGGTGCGAGGAGTGCCTCGCGATGGGCGCCCGCTGGCTGCATCTGCGGATGTGCGCCACCTGCGGCCACATCGGCTGCTGCGACTCGTCGCCGAACCGGCACGCCACGGCGCACGTCCACGCCACGGACCATCCGGTGATCCGCTCGGCCGAGCCGGGTGAGGACTGGTTCTGGTGCTACGTGGACGAGGTGGCATTCACGGTGTCTCCGCCGGCGGCAGGGGCGTGACGAGCAGCCAGGCGGGCAGCCCCGACGGTGCCCGGCCGGTGCTGCTGGCCGTGGACGACGAGCCCTCGGTGGCGCGGGCGGTCGAGCGCGACCTGCGCCGGCGGTACGGCCGCGACTACCGCGTCCTGCGCGCCGAGAGCGGCGAGGACGCCCTGACGGCCGTGCGCGAGTCGAAGCTGCGCGGCGCGAAGATCGCCCTCCTGCTGGCCGACCAGCGCATGCCGGAGATGTCCGGCGTCGAGTTCCTGGAGGAGGCGATGCGGCTCGCGCCGGAGGCGAAGCGCGTGCTCCTGACCGCCTACGCCGACACCCAGGCCGCGATCGACGCCATCAACCGCGTCTCGCTCGACCACTACCTGCTGAAGCCCTGGGACCCGCCCGACGAGCAGCTCTACCCGGTCGTCGACGACCTCCTCGACGCGTGGCGGGCGGACGCGCCCGCCGACGCCGACCGCATCCAGGTGGTCGGGCACCGCTGGTCGCGCGAGTCGCACGACGCCCGCGACTTCCTGGCCCGCAACCAGGTGCCGTACCGCTGGCTCGACGTCGAGCGCGACGACGAGGGCCGCCGGCTGCTGGCCGCGGCCGACGGCGAGGCTGCGCTGCCGCTCGTGCTCTTCCCCGACGGCGGCGTGCTGCAGGGGCCGACGGTGTCGGAGCTGGCCGAGCGCTCCGGCGTGCGCCGGCGGGCCGAGCTCGAGTTCTACGACCTCGTCATCGTCGGCGGCGGCCCGGCCGGGCTGGCGGCGGCGGTGTACGGGGCGTCGGAGGGCCTGCGCACGGCCCTCATCGAGCGGGAGGCGCCCGGCGGCCAGGCCGGCCAGAGCTCGCGGATCGAGAACTACCTCGGCTTCCCGGTCGGCCTCTCGGGCGCCGACCTGGCCCGGAGGGCGACGGCGCAGGCGCAGCGCTTCGGCGCCGAGCTCTTGACCGTCCAGGAGGTGACCGCGATCGACGAGCGCGGGCCGGCCCGGCTCGTCCAGCTCGCGGGGCACGAGCAGCTGGGCGCGAAGGCGATCATCATCTCGACCGGCGTCGACTACCGCCGCCTGGAGGCGCCGGGGATCGAGGAGCTGTCCGGCCGCGGCGTCTACTACGGCGGCTCCCGCAGCGAGGGCGTCTCCTGCCGCGACGAGCACGTCGTGGTCGTCGGCGGCGCGAACTCGGCCGGGCAGGCGGCGATCTACTTCGCCGGCTACGCCCAGCGGGTGACGATCGTCTACCGCGGCGCGAGCCTCGCGAAGAGCATGTCGCGCTATCTGATCGACACCATCGAGGCCACCCCGAACATCGACGTCCGCCTCCACGGCGAGGTGGTGGCGGCGCACGGCGACGCGTCGCTCGAGCGGATCACCATCCGCGACACCGCGACCGGCGACACCGAGGACGTCGCCCTCGCGGCCATGTTCGTCTTCATCGGCGCCCGCCCCCAGACCGACTGGCTGCCCGGCGGCGTGGCCCGTGACCCGCGCGGGTTCGTCCTTGCCGGCGCCGAGGTGCTGCGCGAGGAGGTGCGCCCGCGCTGGCGGCTCGACCGCGACCCGTACCTGCTCGAGACGAGCATGCCCGGCGTCTTCGTCGCCGGCGACGTGCGCAGCGAGTCGATGAAGCGGGTCGCGTCGGCCGTCGGCGAGGGGTCGATGGCCGTGCACTTCGTGCACGAGTACCTGGCTGCGGCCGTATGAGCGACGCGCTCGAGGTGCTCGAGGAGCTCGACCTCTTCGAGGGCGTCGAGCGGCCGGTGCTCGAGGACTTCGCCGCCCAGGGCCGTCCCCGACCGCCTCGCAATCGGCGACGACCTCTTCACCGAGGGCAAGGCGCTCGAGCGCTTCTCCGTCGTCGTCAGCGGCCGGATCGAGTGGTCGCGCTGCATCAACGGCGTCGACGTGATCCTGAGCCAGCGCGAGGGGCCGACCTACGCGGGCGCCTCCAACGTGCTCACGGGCGACCCGCCGGTCGCGAGCGGCCGGGCCGTCACCGAGGTGGAGCTCCTGACGTGGGACATTCCGACGTTCCGGGCCTTCCTGCACGACGCCCCGACCGCGATGAACACGGCGCTGCGCCTGATCGCGCCGATCGCCCAGGCCGCCGACGCGCTCGTGCGCCAGCAGGAGAAGCTGGCGGCGCTCGGCACGCTCTCGGCCGGCCTCGCCCACGAGCTGAACAATCCGGCCGCGGCCGCCCGCCGCACCGCGAGCGAGCTGGGCGACGCGCTCGCCACCCTGCAGGACACGGTCCACCACTTCGTCTCGAGCGGGATGGAGCGCGAGGAGGCCGCAACGCTCGTGGGGCTCCAGCAGGTCGCGATCGCGCGCGCCGGCGACGGTGAGGGCGACGTCGCCGCGGCCGACCGCGAGGACCGGCTGGCCGAGCTGCTGGACGACATGGGCCAGGAGGGCTGGCGGCTGGCCGAACCGCTGGCGCGCGCGGCCCTCGACGAGGACTGGCTCGAGCAGGTGCAGACCGCAGCGGGACCGGCGACCGGCGCGGCGCTCGAGTGGGTGGCGGCCTCGCTCACCGCCCACACGCTCGTCGGCGAGCTGCACGAGTCGACGGCACGGATCTCCGAGCTCGTGGCGGCGATCAAGGACTACACGCACATGGACCGGGCCGCCGTCGAGGACGTCGACGTCCATGCCGGGCTCGACAGCACCCTGACCATGCTCAAGTACCGCATCAAGCACGAGCCCGTGAAGGTCGAGCGCGTCTACGACCGCACGCTCCCGCCCGTCACCGTGCACGGCTCGGAGCTGAACCAGGTGTGGACGAACCTGCTGACGAACGCGCTCGACGCGATCGAGGGCCGCGGCACGATCACGATCACCACCCGCAGCGTCGGCGACGACGTCCTCGTCGAGATCGGCGACGACGGCCCCGGCATCCCGGCCGACGTGCAGCCGCGCATCTTCGACCCGTTCTACACCACGAAACAGGTCGGCGACGGCACCGGGCTCGGGCTCGACATCGCCCGCCGCATCATCATCGGCCACCGGGGTGGGATCGCGGTGCGCTCGCGGCCCGGCAACACGGTCTTCAGCGTCACCATCCCAGCCGCGGGCAAAGACGGCTGAGCCGTGTTCCGAAACGACATGCCCCGCTACGACATCCTCTCCGAGGACGCGATGGCGGTGCTCGAGCGGGGCTGGCGGCGGCTGCTCTCCGACGTCGGCGTCGAGTTCCTGCACGACGAGTCGCTCGAGCGCTTCCGCGCCGCCGGCCAGCGGGTCGAGGGCTCGGTGGTGCGCTTCGACCCCGACTGGGTGCTCGAGTGCGTCGCGAGCGCGCCGAGCGAGTTCGACCTCGTCGCCCGCAACCCCGCGCGCACCGTGCGCATGGGCGGCCGGCACATGGTGTTCTCGCCCACCCAGGGGCCGCCGTTCGTGCGCGAGGGCGAGGAGCGGCGCGAGGCGACGATGGCCGACTTCGAGAACCTGTGCCGCCTGAGCCAGGCCTACGACCAGCTGGACACGCCGGGCGGCCTCTGCTGCGAGCCGGGCGATCGGCCGCTCGACTCGCGCCACCTCGACATGCTGCTCGCGGTGCAGACGCTCACCGACAAGCCGTACATGGGCGCGGTCATCACGGAGGGCGCCGCCCGCGACACGATCGCGATGACCGACATCCTGTTCGGCGGCCCCGAGGACGGGCCGGTGCGCGTGTTCGGCGTCGTCAACGCCAACTCGCCGATGCGCTACGACACGCGCATGATCGAGGCGATGATCGTCTACGCGGCCGCCGGCCAGGCCGTCGTCATCACGCCCTTCCTGCTCATGGGCGCGATGTCGCCCGCCTCGGTGCCGGGGTCGCTCGTCCAGCAGACCGCGGAGGCCCTGGCCGGCCTCGCCCTCACCCAGGCCGTGCGCCCCGGCGCGCCGGTCGTCCTGGGGTCGTTCCTCTCCCACACCGACATGCAGTCCGGCTCGCCCGGGTTCGGCGGCCCGGAGTCGGCGATGGGCCTTCTGTGCTCGGGCCAGATGGCGCGCCGGCTCGGCCTCCCGTGGCGCGCCGGCGGCGGCTTCCTCACGTCCAGCCAGACCGCTGACGCCCAGGCCGCCTACGAGGGCCTGAACACCATGCTGCCCGCGTTCCTGGCGGGCGCGAACTTCGTCGAGCACGCGGCCGGCTGGCTCGAGTCCGGGCTGGTCGCGTGCTACGAGAAGTTCATCGTCGACATCGAGATGCTGCGGATGCTGCAGGAGGAGTTCACGCCGCTCGAGATCGACGAGGCCAGCCTCGCCTACGGCGCGCACCAGGAGGTCGGGCACGGCGGCCACTTCCTGGGGGCGGCGCACACGCTGGAGCGGTTCCGCACCTGCTTCTACCGGCCGCTGCTGTCCTCGACGGAGAACTTCGAGCGGTGGAAGTCGAAGGGCGGGCGCGACGCGACCGAGCGGGCGGGCGAGATCTGGCGGGACGACGCTCGCCGCGTACGAGCCTCCTCCGATCGACGCCGACCTGCAGGCGGAGCTCGAGGCCTACGCGGCCCGCCGCCGCGCGGAGCTCGGCGATTGAGGATCACCGCCGTCCGGGCCTACCGGCAGCTGCAGCCGTTCGCCGACGGCACGTACTCGACGGCGGGCGGATCGGCCGAGGGGTTCGACTCGCTGATCGTCGCCGTCGACACGGACGAGGGCGTCACCGGCTGGGGTGAGATGGCGCCGCTGGGCGCCTTCTACGCCGACGCGTTCGCGTCCGGGGCACGAGCCGGGATCGCCGACCTCGCGCCCAGCGTGCTCGGCGCAGACCCGTGCCAGCCGCGCCGGCTGGTGCGGCGGATGGACTCGGCGATGCGCGGCCAGCCCTACGTGAAGTCGGCGCTCGACATGGCCTGCTGGGACGCGGCCGCCCGCTTCCGCGGGCAGCCGCTCTGCGAGGCCCTCGGCGGCCGCTTCGGCGAGGCGGTCGACCTGTACCGCTCGCTGCCGCCGGCCGAGCCGCGAGGCCACGGCCGCGCTCGCCCGCCGCTACGCGTCCGACGGCTACCGGCGGCTGCAGGTGAAGGTCGGCGGCGATCCGCACACGGACGCCCAGCGGCTGGCGGCCGTCCGCGACGCCGTCGGCCCCGACGTCGTGCTCTTCGCCGACGCGAACGGCGGCTGGACGACCGCCTCCGCCCGCCGCTTCCTGCTCGCCACCGCCGGCCACGCCTACACGCTCGAGCAGCCGTGCGCGACGCTCGAGGAGTGCGCGGCGCTGCGGCCGCACTGCCCCCACCCGCTCATCCTGGACGAGTCGATCGACGCGCTGCCGGCGCTCGTCCGGGCCGGGCGCGAGGGCATCGCCGACGGCGTCACGATCAAGATCGCCCGCGTCGGCGGCGTCACCCGCGCCGCGACGCTCCGCGACGTCGCGGTCGAGCTCGGCATGACCGTCACCGTCGAGGACACGGGCGGGGCTACGATCGACACCGCCGCCATGCTCCACCTCTCGCTCTCCACCCCCGAGCCTCACCGGCTGCACACCGTCGACTTCACCGACTGGGTCACCGTCGCGAACGGCGACGGCCTCCCCGGCCACGCCGGCGGGCGGATGGCGGCGCCGTCGGCGCCCGGCCTCGGCGTCGACGTGCCGCGAGGGGGCGCTCGGCGAGCCGTTCTTCCGGGCGTCGTGACCGAGCCGCTCCTGCTCGACGCGAGCCTCGCGCTCGAGGACGTCGCCGACGTCGCCCTGCGCGGCCGCCCGGTGCGTCTGGCGGACGCCGCCCGGGCGCGGATCTCGGCGGCGCGCGACGTGACCGACGGGCTGCTGGCCCGGGGCGAGCGCGTGTACGGCCTGACGACGGGCGTCGGCGCGCTCAAGCGCGTCGCCGTCGGCGGCGGCGAGCAGCTCGCGTTCAACCGGCTGATGCTGCTCTCGCACCGCACGGGCACCGGCCCCGACGTCGCCGAGCCGGTCGTGCGGGCGGTGATGCTCGCGCAGGTGGCCGGGTTCGCCCGCGGCCGCTCGGGCGTACGCGTCGAGCTGGCCGACCACCTGACCGACGCCCTGAACGCCGGGCTCGTGCCGCGGGTGCGCACGACGGGGTCGCTGGGCCAGTCCGACCTCGGCCCGCTGGCAGACCTCGCGGCCGCGCTCACCGGCGACGGCGACTGGGCGAGCGAGCTCGGCCGGCTCGGCCTCGTCCCGTGGGAGCCCACGGCCAAGGAGGCGCTCGCCTTCGTGAACTCGAACGGCTTCTCGCTCGGCTGGTCGGCGCTGGCGCTCGTCGGCGTCGACACGCTGCTCGACCGCTTCGACCAGGCGGCGGCGCTCACGTTCGAGGGCATGCTCGGGAACGTGCAGGCGCTCGACCCGGCCGTCGCTGACGCCCGCCCGGTGCCGGGCATCCCGGAGGCGATCGCGCGGCTCCAGGCGCTGCTGGCCGGGGGCAGCCTGCTGTCGGGCACCCTGCACCGCCACCTCCAGGATCCGCTGACGATGCGGGTCGTGCCCCAGACCCACGCCGCCGCCCGCACCGCCCTCGACCACTCCCGGGCGATCGTCGAGGCCGAGCTGACGTCGTCGCACGACAACCCGTGCATCACGCCCGACGGCCGCGCCCTCTCGACCGGCAACTTCGACTCGGTGCCGTACGGGGTCACGCTGGACTACGTGCGGCTCGCGCTCGCCCACGTCGTCACGGCGTCCTGCGAGCGGGCGAACAAGCTCGTCCACGCCGCCTTCAGCGGCCTTCCCACGGGCCTGCGCGACGACGACGCGACCAGCCAGGACGGGCTCGGCATCGTCGTCTACGGCGCAAACGCCGCCGCGGCCGAGGCCCGGCTGCTGGCCATGCCGGCGACGCTCGACCTCTCCACCTCCTCGACGGCCGAGGGCATCGAGGACCGCGTCATCCCCACGCCGGTCGCCGCCCGCCGCGTGGAGGAGATGACCCGGCTCGGCCGCTACGTCGCCGCCGTCGAGCTCTACCTGGCCGCCCAGGCGGTCGACCTGCGCGGGCGCGCCGGTGAGCTCGGCCAGGGCACGCGCCGCGCCTACGAGCTGGTGCGCGCCCACGCCCCGCGCCGCCGCGAAGGCGAGCCCCCGCTGGCCGACCTGACCCCGCTCGAGACCGCCCTCGCCACACCGGGGTCTGACCCCGAACGGCGGCCGTGACGAAGGTGTGACGCTTTCCGGGCGGGGTCTGACCCCGGTTCTCAGTCCGGGAAGAACGCCGAGAGCAGGTGCGCCGTCTGGGCCTGGAGGGTCGACAGCGCCTCGTCGCCGATGCCCATGCCCATCCGGGCGACGGTGAGGAACCCGCCCTCCCCGCCGTGATCCTCGATGTCCAGGAGCACCTCGGGCTCCTGCGACACCCACCACTCGACCAGCTCCGGGGTGAAGACGGCCTCGAGCCGGTCGTCGGGGATGTGCCGCGAGGCGACCACGCGGTAGCGCTCGTCCATGCGCGCGGACGACGTGTGCACGCGGTGGTCGGAGCGGATCAGGCGACGCGCCCAGCCGTGATCGTGAGAAGCGGCTCGGGTGCACGGTCAGCCGCGGCCAGGCCGACGCGTCGACGAACACGAGGAACACGGTGAAGCCGGCCGAGTCGACGTTCCACCCGCCGAACGCCCCCGACCAGTCCGGCGAGCCGACCGAGAACTCGGCGAGGACGGCCTCGTGGCCGTCGACCGCGCCGCGGTAGGCGGAGTCCGTCGTGTCCAGCATGCCGAGCTGGAGCAGCTGCGTCGTGCCGCCGATCTGGTCGCTCGACGGCGTGAAGCCGTGCGCGCGCGCCCAGTCGTCGATATCGGGAGAAGGCTCGTCGCTCATCCGCGCGATGCTACCGGGTCGCGGCCCGGTCGGCGGGATCGACCGCCAGGCCGAAGCGGTCGCGGAGGAGCACGCGCACCCGGGCCTCGTCGCCTGGATCGGCCCCGAGGTCCGAAGCGATGCCGTCGATCGCGAGGTCGACCGACCAGATGCAGACGTCGGCGCCCATGTGGTCGAGCGCCTCGTCGAAGGCGCGAACCGCCGCCGCCTCGAGCTCGTCGGGGGTCATGGCGAAATCGTAGACCCCTACAGCGGGAAAGGCGGTTGCCACCACGGCGGCCCGCCGCTCGGGCGCACCGAGGTGACCCACTTCACCCACCAGAACCCGCGCCGGCCCGACGCGACCAGGCGGGCAGGCGCGCCGTTTCCTGGGTCGAGCGGGGCGCCGTCCAGGTGGGTGGCCAGCATCAGGCCGGAGACGCTCCCAAGGTCGAACCGGCGCGCGTAGCCCGTCGCCGAGCGCACCTCGAGGCTGCCGGTCCCGGCGGGCAGGGCGAGCGGCAGATCGGAGATGAGCACGCCCCGCCAGCGGTTGCGCGCGTACCAGCCGCTCGTGCAGTCGAGCGTGCACGTCCATTCGTGCTGCGGCAGCCGGGCGAGGTCGGCGAGGCCGAGCCGGCGGCCGCCGACGTCGACGCGCCACGCCGCCGGGTCGATCTGCGGCGTCGGGTCATCGAGCCAGACGGTCGGCGCCGGCAGGGGCTGCTCGAGCGATCCGGTCGCCGCCCGGCGCGCGCCCAGCGTCCGGTCGAACACGAGCTTCGCCGCGATGCCGGCCGCGGTGAACGCGGCCAGCCGCAGGAACGCCGCCCGGGTCAGGTCGCCGCGCCGAAGCCGGATCGGCCGCGTCGCCAAGTGCAGGACGACGAGCGGCCCGAGCGCAAGGGCGAACGCGATGTGCCAGCCGAGCGCGGTCAGCGGGCCGACGTCGCGCACGCCGGCCGAATGCGCCACCCCGAACCCCAGGAGGCCGACGGCGCAGACCGCCCCCGCGAGCGACCCGCCGACGTGCGGCCAGCGCCGGCGCAGGCCGCGCCGGATCACGCCGAGCTTCGACCACACGAGCGCGATCACCGCCATCCCGGCGGCGCCGTGCGCCCACACGACGAGCCCCGCGTGGCGCTCGCTCACCCACAGGCCGAGGACGCCCGTGGCGAACGACGCCGCGAGCGCCGTCCCCAGGACCCACAAGTCGACACGGCGCCGCACGCGATCCAGCGTAGGCGAGCGCGGCGCCCGCGGCCGTGACGCCCGCCTAGGCGGACCCGGGCTGCTGCACGATCGAGCGCACCCGCACCTCGGTCGGCTTGCGCCCCCACGGATCCCGGCGGAAGAATGCCTCGTCGACCGCAAGCGCGTGCGACACGCTCACGTCGAGGGTGATCCACGCCTCGCCCGGCCCATAGCGGGCCTGGGTCTCGTAGGCGAGGATCGGCGGTGGGGTGCGCTCGGCGCTCATACCCTGGTAATCGGCGGGAACACGACAAACGTGCCCGCAAAACGCCGTAGCCGAACGCCCCGCATCCGGGGGAGCCGCCCCCACCCTTTCGGTGGCGTCCTAGCCGCTCGGAGGGTCGATCCTGGTCGGGACGGCGAAGCGCACCCGCGTCCCGGCGCCCGGCTCGGAGTGGATCGTGACCTCGCCGCCGGCGGCGCGCACCCGCTCGACCATGCTGTCCAGCCCGAGGTGCAGGGCGGCGCCGGGGCGCGACCGCACGTCCTCGGGATCGAACCCGCAGCCGTCGTCGGCGACCTCGCTCTCGAGCATTCCCGCCCGCTCGGCGATGCGGACGGTGATCGTGCCCGGCCGGGCGTGCTTGCGCACGTTCGCGAGCGCCTCCTGGGCCGAGCGGTAGACGAGCTCCTCCACCGCCAGGTCGTAACGGCTGTCGGGCCCCACCACCTGACTCGTCGCCCCGACCTCCTGGGCGATCTGGCCCGCGAGCAGCCGCATCGCCGCGACGAGCCCATGGTCGTGGAGGACGGCCGGGCGCAGCTCGAACATGAGCCGCCGTGTCCGGTCGGTCGCCTCCTCGAGCGTCGCCCGGGCGAGCCCGAGCGCCGACGCCAGCCGCTCGTTGCCCGCCTTGGTGGCGACGAGCGCCGCCCGGTCGAGCGCCATCAGCGACGCCGCCATCACCTGGACGGTGTCGTCGTGGAGCTCCGTGGCGATGCGGCTGCGCTCGACCTCCTCGGCCTGGAGCATGCTGGCCAGGATCTCGCGCCGGCGCTGCTCGCTCACCGCGAGCGCCCGCTCCACGGAGAGGCGGTCGGACACGTCGAGGAACATGCAGCCGACCTGCTCGACCTCGTCGACGGCGTTTCGCACCGGGAACATCGTCAGGAGATAGGTGCGGCCGTCGACGCCGTTCGACTCCATCCCCACCACCGGCTCGCCACCCGCGAGCACCTGCTCGACGGCCGCGACGATCGCGGGGCTGACGCCGGGGATGGCGTCCAGCAGCCGCATGCCGACGTGCTCCGACCGGATCGTCCCGATGCGCTCGACCGCGCGGTTCACGCGCACGATCCGCAGCTCGCGGTCGTAGAGCACCATCCCCAGCGGAGCGGCATCGAGCACTGCCGCGAGCACGCCCGCATCGCCGTGCGGCTCGTCGACCGGGACGGGGCTGATCACGGAGACGATCATCCGCTCCCCGGCAAGCTCGATCCCGTGGATGTCGAGCTCTGCCAGACGCGGCCCCTCCGGCGTCTCGAACACCCGTTGCTGGCGGTGGCTGCGGCCGCGCTCCGGGAAGCGGTCGATCAGCCAGTCGAGGCGGGCGCGATCGCTGATCCCGAGATCGGCGGCCGTCCGGCCGAGTATCTGCTCGCGCGGCAAGCCGACGAGCTCGCAGAACCCGTCGCTCACCTCGACCATCACCGCGTCACTCGCACGGGCGATTGCCACGGCTTGCACCGTCTCGGAGAAATCGCCCGGGAGCGCAGCCGACGGCGGTCGTAATCCGCCACCACGCCCATTCACGAGACGGACTCTAGCCGGAGGGGGCGGCGTCCGCCTTTCGGCCGCCGCCGCCCCCTCGCGACGACATCACTACCGCACGACGATGCCGTCGAAGCCGAACGTCCCGCCCGTGACGGTCAGGGTGAGAACGTGCGACGCCGCCGGGTCGACGGGCGCCGTGAAGACCACCGCGCGGTGCTCGCCGCCACACAGCTGCGCGACGGGCCCCGCGGCCACGCCGTCGATCGCGACCGACGCGGTACCGCACGAGCCGCGGGCGATGATCGCCACCGAGGCGCCCTGGAACGAGTAGGACACGGTCGCGGGCGTGGTCGCGTCGCTCGACGTGTGCAGGGTGCCCAGGTAGTCGAGCGCGTCGGCCCCGCTGGTCGCCCAGGTGCCGGCATACGTCATGCCGGCGTTGCCGTCGTCGAACGGAAACGTGATCCGCCGGATCTTGCTCGTGGTGACGTTGCCGGCGCGGTCGCGGGCGACGACCTGGAACTCGCGTCGGTCACCCTCCGCCCCGTTCACCGACACGGTCTGGTTGCCGCTGGTCGGGCCGCTGGCCACGTCGGTCCACGTGGTTTCGCCGACGTTGCGGCCCTGCAGTGTCCAGCTGTCCAGGCCGGAGTGGCCCCTGTCGGAGACGGCGAAATGGATGGCCGTCGTCGTCGAGGCCGGCGGTCCGGGTGCCGGGAAGCTCAACGTCGGGGCGGTGATGTCGTGGAGCACCTGACCGCTGTTTGGCGCCCGGTCGAGGCACCCCGTCCGGCAGGCGCCGGGCGCGACATAGACCGAGAACAGCTTCCAGCGGTACCCACCCGGTTCGGCGAGCAGCTTGCGCGGGATCGAGACGCGCACCGACCGCAGGTTCGGGCGAGTCGCCGAGCCGAAGCCGAGCAGCCGCCCGCGGCGGGTGACCACGGCGACGCGTAGGACGCCGTGGTCGCGGTACACCAGTGCGTACCGCTCCGGCCGGGCGTTGCCGGCGGTGTCGATCTCGAACACGAAGTACGAGTAGTGCTGCCCGCCGAGCACCCGGCTGCGCCAGCTCCCGTAGGTCGTGATCGTGTGGACGACCGGCCCGATCGCCGCGTGCTCCTGGGTGACGCTTGCGATGTCCAGCTTCCCGTGCACGTCGTTCGGGTCCGAGATCGTGGACGCCCGCGCCATGCCGGGCACGGCCAGCGCCACGGCGACGATGACGCCGAAGGCCGCGACGAACCACCACGCGGGGTTTCTGTGTGTGCATTCCTGGGTCATGGTGCCTTCCCTTCCGTTCCCTCGTGACGGTTGCCGCGAGGCCGGCTCAACCTAGGAGCGGCCGCGAGGGCCGGGCGTCGGGGATACCCCTGCGTCTTTGGGGAAACTCGTCCTGGGCGACACACGCAACAATCTGTACAATCTGCGCCCATGCTGGTGGGCAGGGTGGAGGAGTGCACAGGCGTCGACCGGCTGCTCGAGGAGGCGCGGGCAGGCCGCGGCGGCACGCTCGCGATCTGCGGCGAGCCCGGCATCGGCAAGACCTCGCTGCTCGACTACGCCGCCGGGCGGGCCGGCGAGATGCGGATCGTGCACGCGCGCGGCGTGCAGAGCGAGACCGCGGTGCCGTTCGCGGCCCTCGTCGACCTGCTGACGCCGCTCGTCGAGTCGATCGGCGCGCTGCCGGAGCGCCAGGCGGAGGCGCTCGAGAGCGCGCTTGCGATCGGCCCGCCCCGCCCCGCCGACCGGCTGGCGGTGCTTGTCGGCGGCTTCAACCTGCTTTGCGCGTCGGCCGCCGACCGCCCGCTGCTCGCGCTCGTCGACGACGCCCACTGGCTCGACGCAGCCTCGGCGGAGGCGATCGGCTTCGCCGCCCGCCGCATCGGCGCCGACCCGATCGCGCTGCTGATCGCGACCCGCACGCCCGGCCACGCCGGGATCCCGTCGCTGCAGCCGCGCCCGCTCACCGCCAGCCAGTCGCGCGACCTGCTCGAGCGGCGCGGGCTCACGCCGACGGGGCTCGAGGCGGCCGTGCGCGACGCCGCTGGGAACCCCCTGGCCCTGGTCGAGCTCGCGACCTTCGCCGACGGCCGGTTCGAGCCGGGCCGATCGACGCTCGAGGAGGCCTACGCCGCGATGGTCGAGACGCTGCCCGGGCCGTGCCGGGCGGGGCTGCTCCTGCTGGCGACCTGCGGGTCGGAGGGGGCGGCCGTGATCGGGCGGGCGCTCGCGGCCCAGGGACTCTCGGACGAGGCGTTCGCGCCGGCGGAGCAGGCCGGCCTCGTCCGGGTCGAGTCGGGCCGGATCCGCTTCCGCCACCCGCTGATCCGCACCGCCGTCCAGGCCGCCGCGACGGGCCCCGACCGTCGCCGGGCGCACGAGGCGCTCGCCGCCGCATGCGTCGAGCCGGAGCTCGAGTGGGAGCGGGTCGGCCATCGGGCGGCGGCCGCCGTGGAGCCCGACGAGGCGCTCGCCGCCGCGGTCGAGCGGCTCGCCTCGGACGTCGGTCTGCGCGGCGGCGCGGTGGCGACCATCGAGTGGTACCAGCGCGCGGGCAGCCTGAGCGCCGACCCGGCCGAGCGGCGCCGGCGGATGCTCCTGGCGGCCGAGGCGGCGCACGTGAGCGGGCGCGCCGACGCGGCCTACGCGATCCTCGACGAGGTCGAGCCGGAGTGCCGCACGCCGGCCGACGTCGCCCGCGTCGAGCTCCTCCGCGGCCGGATCGAAGCCCGCTCGAGCTCGACGCTGACGGCGAGCGCGCGGCTCCTGCGCATGGCCGACCGGCTGGAGGCCGCCGACCCGGTCGCCGCCGCCACGCTCTTCATCGAGTCGGTCGACCCGTCGATCCGGGCCGGGCGCCCGCAGCAGGCGCTCGCCGCCGCCGGCCGCGCGCTCGACCTCGCGCCGCCCGGAGACGCGCTCGGCCTGGCGGCGCGGATCGCCCGGGCGGCCTCGCTCGTCTTCCTCGGCGATGCCGTCGGGGCGGAGCGCGACATCGAGGCGGCCGCCGACGAGGCCGCCCGCACGCCCGCGGTCACGTCGGACCTGCAGCTGCGCTCGTACCTGTGCATGACGCTCGCGTTCGCCGAGCGCATCGAGCGGGCCGCCGCGGCGCTCGACGACGTGATCGACGAGTGCGAGCAGGCCGCGCCGGGCGCGCTCACCTACCCGCTCATCAGCCGTGCGTGGCTGCGCCGGTTCACCGGCGCATGGGAGGGCGCCCAGGCCGACTGCCAGCGGGCCGTGCGGCTCTCCCGCCAACTCGGCCGCGCGAACGACGAGTGCTGGGGACTCAGCATCCTCACGTGGCTCGGCGCCGCCCAGGGGCGGCTCGACGACGAGATGCTGACCCACCAGGAGTCGCTCTCCGAGCGTCTCAACCTCCCGTACCAGCGCATGTGCGTGCACGCGTGCCGCGGCCTGCACGCGCTCGCGGCCGGGGACGCCGAGGCCGCCGCCGCCGCGCTCGGGGCGGCCCTCGCGATCAAGCGCGAGTGCGAGATCGCGGACGCGACCACGCATCCGGTCGTCGGCGCCGACCTGGTCGAGGCGCTCGTGCGCTGCGGTCGGGCGGAGGAGGCGACCGCCGAGGCGGCCTCGCTGCAGGCCGCGGCGACCCGCTCGGGACGCGACTCCGCGCTCGCGCTCGCCGAGCGCGCGCAGGCGCTCGTGAGCGACGACGGCTCGCCCCGGTTCCAGCGGGCGTGGGAGCTCCATTCCGAGACCGCCGACTCGTTCGCGAAGGGGCGCACGGCCCTCGCCTGGGGCGACGCGCTCCGCCGCGCCGGCGCCCGGGTCGAGTCGCGGCGCATGCTCGAGGCCGCCAGATCCGAGTTCGAACGGCTCGGCGCCGTACCGTGGGAGGACCAGGCGACGTCGGCGCTCGCTCGCAGCGGCAAGGTGCTGCGCAAGGAGGCCGCCCGCCGCGACGAGCTGACGCCGGCCGAGCTCGAGGTCGCAAGCCTCGCCGCCGAGGGCAAGATGAACAAGGAGATCGCGGCCGCGCTCTGGATCAGCGAGAAGACCGTCGAGGCGCACCTGTCGCGGATCTTCCGCAAGCTCGGCATCCGCAACCGGGCCGAGCTGGCGGGCAGGCACGCGAGCGGGATATCCCCGATGCCGTAGCGCGGGCGGCACCCCACACTGGCGTGCATGTCCCAGCCACATCACGCACCCGCTGTCGCACGGTTCCCCGGCCCGCTCGTGTTCGCGTGTCTCTCGTGGACGCTGATCCCGGTCGGGTGGGCGCTCCTGTTCGCAGCCATCCCGGGCAACGTGCTCGGGATGAACGAGACGCTCGCCTCGCTCGGGCTCATGGCGGGCGCCGTGGGCGTCGTGACGGCGATCGCGGGCCTCGTGATCGCAGCTCGGGCTGCTCGGAGGAGGCATCCGGGACCCCGTGGGGCGATCGCGTTCGCCATCGCCGGCAACGCGATCGCCCTCGGGACGATCGTCCTGCCGTTCGCGGTCGTGCCGTTCCAGTAGACCCGGTGCGCCACCTCGTCCTCGGCGCGGACGCTGCTCGTCGCCGAGAGGCTCCTATGCCTCAGGGAACGCGGGCGTCGCGGATCTGGCGGGCGGCAGCGCGTTCGTCCTCCCCGAGGTCCGACTCCCGCACCGGCGTCACCAGCGTCCAGTGCCGGCCCACGGGGCAGCGCTGGAACCGCCACCACCCCAGCCGCAGCGACTTGAGCGACGCGCCGGGGATCCAGATCGTCGTGAAGAGGTGGCCCGCGCGGCAGCGGACGATGACGGCTGCCCGCCATGCGCCCGGTCTTGCGCCGGAGGCCGATCGTCTCGATGAGGAGGAAGGCCGCGCCGATCGCGAGCGACCGCCGGCGGCGACGTCCACGCCTGGTCATCCTGAACCGAGTCTAGCCCCACGCGATACCGTTGGAGCCGATGGCAGACGCCGGCCCGCGCTATGTCCTCGGCAGCGACCCGCACGAGCTCGAGCGGCTCGACCACCAGGCCGCGGCGATCGCCCCCGCCACCCGGTTGATCCTCCGCGCGGCGGGGGTCCGGCCCGGGATGCGCGTGCTCGATCTGGGCACCGGCCCCGGCCACGTGGCGCTCATGCTGGCGGAGATGGTCGGCCCGTCCGGCGCCGTCGTCGGCGTCGATCAGGCCGCTGCGGCGCTCGGGGTGGCGCGGCGCCGGGCCGACGAGCATGGCCTCGCGAACGTCCGCTTCGTCGAGGGAGATGTGACCACATGGCGCGACGACGAGCCGTTCGACGCCGTGGTGGAGCGGCTGCTCCTCTTCCATGCCGCAGACCCGGTCGCCGTCGTCCGCCACCACGCGGCCGGCCTGCACCCGGATGGACTCGTGGTCTGCATCGACTTCGACATCGGCGGCGCCCGCACGCACCCGCCGGGCCCGCTCGTAACCCGCGCCGCGGGCTGGGTCATGGACGCCTTCCGCTACGCGGGGGCCGATCCGACGATCGGCGCCCGGCTGGCCCGGATCCTGGCTGCCGCGGGCCTGCGCGACATCGCCACGTTCGGCGTCGCCGGCTACCTGGCGCCGGATGATCCCGCCGGTCCGCGCCTCCTGGCCGCGGTCGTGCGCAGCCTGGCCCCCGCCATCACCGCGGCCGGCATTGCGACGGCGGAGCAGCTCGGCCTCGAGACGCTGGAGGAGCGGATCGCGCAGGAGCTGCGGACGACCGACGCCGTGTTCCTTCCGCCGACCGTCGTCGGCGCGTGGGGCCGGGCAGGGTTGTAAGCCGCACGCCGGAGAGTTGCCGCGCTCCGCGGGCGGGTCTACGCTGGACCCGCGGGCCAGGGACGGCCCGTGAAGGACGGTGGGCGGCGTATGACCGAGGACTTCTACGTCCAGGTGCGATACCCCGGAGGGCGGCGCTGGGTTGCGGTCGCCGTGGCCGAGGACCGCCGCCTGGCCGCGTCCCTGGCCGCCGCCGCCTACCAGAACCTGGCCGACGCGCGCGGGCGCACGCCGACCGGCGTCCGCATCATGAGCACCCGCGAGCTCGAGGCCGAGGGCGGGCCGGATGCCGTCGACGCGGCCGCCCGGGACATCGCCGACGAGGCGACCCGCCCCTGACGCCGTCGCGGGCGGCTGGGAGGCCGCCGGCACATCCGCGTGTGGGTGGATGTGCGACGGCCTCCCATCCTTCCCCAAAGGCGCGTCGGCGAGGCAGCAGCCAGCTTCAGGAGAGGAAGAGCCTGACGACGCCCGACCGAGACGCTATCTGTGCCGCCGCAGCGCCACAACTACCGCGTCGGTCGACGGGTATGCCCGCTGGGAATCACCACGAACGTTGAAGGCCGCCGAGGGGTGGTCAGCCTCCGGCGGCCTTCGATGTCCAGGCCGCCCGTCCGCTGAGGGTCGGTGTGGCGGCACGGCGAGGCTAGAGCACGCGCGCCGCACCCGACAATGGGGGAAAACGCCCATCCGGGGCATACCGGGTTCGCCGATTTCGAGGATGCCGGCTCACGCCGGCCGTGATGCGGAATCGGCTCGGGCCGGCCGATCACTTGGAGCGATGCCCGTGCCCCGTCGTCTCATCGAGTTCGAGTTCTCGCCCGCCGCGCTGGTGCGGCGGATCGTGCGCGGCGCTGTCGAGCACGACATGGTGCGCATGCACGGAGGCATCGTGGCGGCGTTCGAGATCTACGGCCCAGAGACGGCCGAGCGGGACGTCTTCACGGCCGCCCGCCGGCTGGCGGCGGCCTTCAGCGCCGACTGCCACAAGCTGGTGGCCGAGGCGATCGGCAGCCACGCCAACGAGGGCCTGATCGGCTGACCGGCCCCTACGGCGTGGCCGCGGACGCGCCCGATCCCGACCGCGAGATCGCGTCCGTGATCGCCGCGAAGATCTCCTCGATCCGCTTCGATCCCGACCCCGCCAGCGAGTGGGCGGAGGCGATGCCGGCCGTCGCGATCGCCGAATCGCGGGCCGCGTCGGCCGCGGCGGCGCGCGCGTTGGGGCGGCTGTGCTCATCCGATCCTCCTTCTGTCCCCCAGCGTTTCGCTCTCGGGGGCGCCGTTCCTCCGGGAGCCGCTTTGGCAAGTCTCAATCTCTACTTGAGATTGAGATATCGGTGGGAGCTGCTGGGCCAGATCAGTACGCCTGGGCCCAGACGGCGGCGGATCGGGCGGGCCGGCCGCAGCAGATGCATCGATCCGACGGCCTGGTCTCCGCGTCGAGCGGGAGGCAGCGGATCGTCGCCGCGCTGTCGCGTTTGACCCGGGCCTCGCACTCGGCCTCGCCGCACCACCCGGCCCGTGCGAACCCGCTCGCCGCGCGCAGGTAGTCGATCATCTCGGCATAGCTCTCCGGGCGAGCCGTCCGCCGGCGCTGGTCTTCGAGGGCCGCGTCGAACATCGACCCCTGCATGTCGTCGAGCAGCGTTCGCAGCTCGTCGCCGAGCCCCGTCAACGCGATCGCCGCCCTGGCGCCGGTGTCACGGCGGGCCACGGTGACCGAGCCCGCGGCAAGGTCGCGCGCGCCGATCTCGACCCGGCAGGGCACGCCGCGAAGCTCCCATTCGTGGAACTTGAACCCGGGGCGGTGCTCCTCGCGGTCGTCGAGCCGGACGCGCAGGCCCGCAGTCCGCAGCTCGTCCGCGACGGCAGCGGCCTGGGCCAGGACGTCCGGCCGATCCCGCTCACGCACGATCGGGACGATCACCACCTGATGCGGCGCGACGGCGGGCGGGAGACGTAGCCCGGTGTCGTCGCCGTGTGCCATCACCACGCCGCCCACCAGGCGGGTGGTCGCACCCCACGAGGTCGCGTACGGATACTGCTCGGTTCCGTCGCGCCCGGTGAACCTCACGTCGAACGCGCGGGCGAAGCCCTGGCCGAGATAGTGCGAGGTTGCGGCCTGCAGCGCCTTTCCGTCGCGCATCAGCGCCTCCAGCGCGTAGGTCTCGACCGCACCGGGGAAGCGCTCGCTCTCGCTCTTGCGGCCACGCAGCACCGGGATCGCCAGGACGTTCTCGAGCACGTCGGCGTAGACCTCGTGCAGGATCGTCAGCACCTCGGCGATCGCCTCGCTCTCGGTCTCGTGGGCGGTATGGCCCTCCTGCCAGAGGAACTCGCTGGTGCGCAGGAGGATCCGCGGCCGCAGCTCCCACCGCACCGCGTTCGCCCACTGGTTGTAGAGCAGGGGCAGATCGCGGTACGACTCGATCCAGCGGGCGTAGGCGGCCCAGATCGTCGCCTCGGACGTCGGCCTGACGGCGAGCGGCTCGTCCAGCACCTTCCCTCCCGCCTCGGTCACGAGGGCGACCTCGGGGGCGAAGCCCTCGATGAGCTCGCCCTCCTGCGCGAGGACGGACGCCGGCACGAGCACCGGGAAGTAGACGTTCTCGTGCCCGGTGGCCTTGATCCGCGCGTCCAGCTCGCGCTGGATCGCCTCCCAGATCGCATAGCCGTACGGCTTGATCACCATGGCCCCGCGGACGGCCGAGTTCTCGGCCAGCCCCGCGCGACGCACCACCTGGCCGTACCAGGCGGGGAAGTCCTGTGACTGCTGTGGTAAGCGGGCGGCGCTCATGCCGACCTCCTTGACGGACGTATACCGACGTTGGCAGCTGATCGCGGCGCTTCGGCCGAGAGCGGCGGAAGCGCCTACGCCGGGACGTGCACGAGCGGAGGCAGCGGAACGACGGCCGAAACCGGCCGGAGGTCGCTCACGCAGCGGTGCTCGATCGTCATGCGGTCAGTGTAGCGAGGCGGCGAGGCTACGGACGCTCGGCGGCGAACGCCGCCTTCAGCCGCTCGATGCTCGCCTCCGGCCAGAGCGCGCCCTGGTCGTAGTAGACCTCGAACGCCGGCACGGAATCCGGCAGGACAACCCAACCGACCTTCGAGCGCGTGAAGATGTGGACGTCCGGCGCGATGTCCGCGGGCCGGTCAAGCGTCCCCGCCCTGACGAACCGGACCTCCGGCCGCGAGTAGGTGCTGAAGACCGCCACCTGACACGCGGGGCAGCGGAAGATCTGCTGCGCGCTGCCGTCGTCGCGCGGGACGTCCACCGCCTGCGGGGCACCCGCGAGCAGCTCGACGCGGTCGGCCTCGATCAGCACGTTGATCACGAAGGCGCTTCCGGTCTGGCGCTGGCAGTTCAGGCAGTGGCAGCAGTGGACGAAGAGCGGATCCGACGTCAGCCGGTAGCGAACCGCTCCGCAGGCACATCCGCCTTCACGACCGCTCATGCCATCACGCTACCTCAGGTGGGAATGGATCGAGACGGCGGCCCTCGGCGGCCAGCAGATCGTTCAGACGCGCCGCGATCGGGTCGTCCGGCTCGGCCACTGCCACCTCGTAGCCGCCGTCGAGGAAGGCTGCCAGCTGATCGGCGATGCCCCTCAGCACAGCCTGCTCGACATCCGGAGGCAGCCCCCGCCGGGGTAACGCGACGACCCCCCAGCCGGCTTCGGCCAGCGTGGCGAGCTGGTCGTCGTCACGGCCGTCCGGGTTCAGATAGGCGTCGGGCACCACGGCGACTCGCCGGGAGCGCCCGTCACCGCGCACCGGGCTCACCCTCCCCTGCGAGGATCCCACCCAGCTTCGCCAGCTCGCGCCGCTCGTCGTAGTCGAAGAGGTCCTGGCCGATGCCGACCGCATGCACGGCCTCGACGTCCCCGCCCAACAGCCCGATCAGGGTCTCCGTGAAGAGGCCGGTGCCGGGCGTCACGGGGTAGTCCTCGTCGCGCGGCTTGTCGGGACGGCCGCCCCAGCTGTCGTCCGCGGCGGTCAGCTCGACGCCCATGCTCGGGCTGCCGTCGATGCCGATGATGACAACCCGCGCGCCGGCGGCCAGATCGGCCCGCACCTGTGCCGCGACAGGCTCTGCCAGCCGCCGGCAGTGCGCGCGGTAGGCCGGCGTGTCGTACTGCTCGCGCACCGCCCAGAAGCGGCGGGTGCCGCCGAACCCCAGCTCCGGGCACGGCATCTGGCGGATGGTCGCGCCGTGCTCGCGCAGCAGCGAAAGCACGGGCATGGATACGCCCGGGCAGCGTGCGCCCTCATCGACCTTGGCGTTGGCGTTCAGCAGACAGTGGGCGAGGTAGCAGACGAGCGGCATCTGGACGTGAGTATCCCGCACGGCACCCGCTGGGTGACAGTGGAAACTCACGCGGCTCTGTGGGATTCAGGAATCTGAACCGCCGCCGATGATGAGGATGATGGCGGCGGACGGTCCAACTCACGGTGAACAGGCGCTGGCGGAGGCGATCGCGACCAGCGACGTGCTGCGCCGCGTTGCGGGGACGACGGCCATCCATATCTACGAGATGCGGTATGCCGCGGACGGTTCGTACGTGTGCACGGCGTTCATAGGTGCGGGACTGGAGAGCTTGCTCGGGTCGTTGCCGGAGGGTGTCGATGAGGAGGAGGCTTGGGAGGCCGCCGTGCATCCGGATGATCAGGCCGCGTACGCCGAGTTCGGTAGGACATGCCAGCGAGGCGAGCCCGCCGAGGTTGAGTTTCGGCTCGTCGGTTACGACGGGGTCACCCGGTGGGTGTGGGAGCGGGCCCGGCCCCGGATCGAGGCGGGCGTGGTCTACGTCGATGGGATCGTGGCCGACGTCAGCGAGCGGCGGCGAGCGGCCGAGGAGTTGGCGCGGGCGCAGGCGAGGGTCGAGCACTTGGCCTACCACGATCCTCTGACCGATCTTCCCAACCGCCTGTTGTTCCAGGAGCATCTCGACGTCGCCCTGCGCAGTGCCGATCGCAGCGGTGGCGCGGTCGCGGTGTTGTTTGCGGGACCTGAACGACTTCAAGCTCGTGAACGACAGCCACGGCCACGCCGCTGGTGATCAGGTTCTGTGCGAAGTCGCCGAGCGACTGCGCGGGGCGGTGCGGGCGTCCGACGTGGTCGCGCGCCTTGGCGGCGACGAGTTCCTGATCCTGATCCGCGATGCGGGGCCGGACGCCGGCGAGATCAGGCGATCGGCAGACACCGTCATCGGAGAAGTCCGGAGTGCGTTGACCGCGCCGATCAGGCTCAGAAACGCGGATGTCGAGACGGAACTCGCCGTCTCCGCGAGTATCGGTGTCAGCGTCTATCCCTCCGAGGCGACCGATGCCGAGGCGATGCTCCGCGACGCCGACATCGCCATGTACGAGGCCAAGCTGGCGGCGCGGGATGGTCGCCAGCCCGCCGGTCAGAGCCGGAAGGGAAGCGCGAGGCTCTCGATGCTCGCCCGGTTGCGAACTGCGCTTGACCGCGACGAGATGGTGCTGCACTATCAGCCGCTGGTCGACCTCGAAGACGGGTCGCTGGTCGGCGCCGAGGCTCTGATCCGGTGGCAGGATCCCCAACGGGGACTCGTGCCACCCAGCGACTTCCTGCCGCTGGCCGAGCGCGCCGGTCTGATGGTCCCGCTTTCGGAGTGGGTGCTCGACCAGGCGTGTCGACAGGCCGCCGGTTGGCGCCGCGAGGGCCTCGATCTTTACGTCTCGGTGAACATGCCGCCGCCGATGTGGCGACCCACCGCGATGCGCCACCTGATGGGGACGCTGGAGTCGTTCGGGCTCACCCCCGACCGGCTCATGGTGGAGCTGACGGAGTCGGCCGTCGCAGCCGATGGACACATCGAGCCGGTCCTCGCCGAGCTTCATCACCGCGGGCTGCGCCTGGCGATCGACGATTTCGGTACCGGTCACTCGTCGCTGTCCCGCCTGTCCCAGCTCAGCGTGACGACACTCAAGATCGACCGCAGCTTCATCACCGGCCTGCCTTCCGACGACGGCGCCGCCATCCTCGTCACCGCGATCGTCCAGCTCGCCCTCAACCTCGGCCTCCAACCACTCGCCGAAGGCGTCGAGACCGAGGAACAGCGCGCCTTCCTCCTCAACCACGGCTGCCCCTGGGGACAGGGCTTCCTCTTCAGCCCCGCCGTCCCAGCACACGACATCCCCGGCCTCTACTCCACCCGCAACCGCCGCGCCGCCTAGCCTCCGGACACCGCCGATCCGGCAACGCGCTGTTCCTCGGTCCCGTTGTACCAGGCGACACGGCCACACCCCGGACTCGGGCAGGTCGGCCCCATCTTTCATATCTTGCGCCGCCGATAGCCCTAGGTGGATCGACTGGACTCCAATCCCTGGCCTGCAGGCGGCGGCGCTAGTATCATGTGGCTCTTGCTTCAAAAGGGAGGCAGGATGGGGGAGCACAGGATGAGTCGCGGGGAAATGATCCGGCGTCTGGACGCTGCGTCTCGGGAGGTGCATGAGCGGCTCGAAAACGGGCCGCTAAGCCCTGAAGAGCGGCATGTCCTCGCAGCCACCTTGACTCGGCTGCTGCCCGTGGTGGCAGATAGCCTCCAAGACGAGGAGGACCGGGAAGCCGCTCAGGCATTGCTCCGAGGCCCTTCAGGCGCCGAGCCTAACCTCGTTGGCGGCCGTGAAGTGCGTTGACCTCGACGATCTCGTTCCGCGGGAGCACGAACCGCAAGCGCCCACTCGAAGAAAAAGGCCCGCAAATGCGGGCCTTTTTAGGTAGCGGGGGCAGGATTCGAACCTGCGACCTTCGGGTTATGAGCCCGACGAGCTACCGGACTGCTCCACCCCGCGTCGAGGGCCGAGATTCTAGCAGATGCCCTAAGATCAGGCGATGCTGCTGGTCGCGATCATCATCTGGGCCGTGGCGGTCGGCGGGTGCCTCGTCTACGCGTCCGTGCACGGCCTGCGCACGTTCCGGCGGGTGCGGGCGGCCCAGGCGACGCTCCAGGGCCGCATCGCCACACTCGAAGCCGACGGGGTCGGCCCGCTCGAGCAGCGCACGGCCGAGCTGAACGAGAAGATGGTCGCGATGACCGCGGCGCTCGAGCGCCTCGAGCACTCGATGGCAGGCCTTCGCGTGCTCACAGACTCCGTGAGCACCGCGACGTCGGTGCTGCTCGCGCTCCGGCGCATCGTGCGCCGATGACCCGCCGGGTCGGCGCCGTCGACATCGGCACGAACTCGACCCGCCTCCTGGTCGCCGACGTCTCCGACGAGGGCGGGATCGCCGAGGCCGAGCGCCTGCTCGAGATCACCCGCCTGGGCGACCGGGTCGACGCCGAGCACCGCCTCTCCGACGAGGCGATCGCCCGGGTCGACGCCGTGCTCGAGCGCTACGCCGCCCGCGCCGCCGAGCTCGAGGCAGACGCCGTCCTCGCCGTCGCCACGAGCGCCGTCCGCGACGCCGAGAACGGCCGCGCGTTCCTCGACGATACGGTCGCGCGTCACGGATTCGAGACCCGGCTCCTGACCGGCGAGGACGAGGCGGAGATGACCTATCGCGGCGTGTGCTCGCGCGAGGCCGTGGCGGAGTCGGCGCTGATCTGCGACATCGGCGGTGGATCGACCGAGCTCATCCTGGGCGGGCGCGCCGGCGTCACCGACCGGGCCAGCCTCGACATCGGCTGCGTGCGCATGTCCGAGCGGCACCTGCACGCCGATCCGCCGACCCCGGCGCAGCTGGATGCGCTCCGGGCCGAGGCCGACGCCGCCCTGCCGCGGAGGCTGACCGGCGCCGCCCGCGGCCTCGTCGGAGTGGCAGGCACGGTGACGACACTCGCCACGATCGACATGGGGCTCGAGGTCGAGCTGCCCGAGGTCATCGACGGCCACCGCCTGGCCGCCGAGGCCGTGGAGCGGCTGCTGGCCGAGCTCGCCGCCCTCCCGATCGAGCAGCGCCGGCTGGTGCGCGGGCTGATGCCGCAGCGGGCGCCGACGATCGTCGCCGGCGCCGTGATCCTGTCGGCGATCGTCAGGGCGGCGGGCGCCGACGTCGTGACCGTCTCGGAGCGCGACATCCTGCACGGCGCCGTCCTGGCGGCCGCCCGGCCGTAGCCGCCGCGGCCCGGTCTTCATCGTATCACGATATACGTAGTGTCGGTGTATCCGGCGTTTCAGGCTCGGACCGCCCGGGAACGGGTTGATGCATGAGCACAACTGCAATCATCATCATCGTCGTCGCCGTGATCGTGATCCTCGCGATCGTGGTTGCTCTGGCTCGCAAGGCGCAGGCGCGCCGGATCGACCAGAAGCGGATCGCGGCCGACGAGCACCGCCGTGAGGCGGAGTCACAGGCGCTCGCCGCCGACCGCGAGCGCGCGGCCGCCGACGAGCAGGCGGCCCACGCCAAGCAGCAGCATCTGGCGGCGCAGGAGCGCCAGGCGGATGCGGATCGACAGCGCGAGGAGGCGGACGCTCTCAAGCGGCGCGCCGACGAGCTCGACCCGGACGTCGACAGCGACGCCCGCGAGTCCGAGCCCGAGCACGACACCACCCGGCGCTAGCCGGGAGTGGACACCGCGGCCGGAGGCCGGCATTGCGCCGGGCTCCGGCCGCGCGTTGCGCGCGTTCCGGATCTCCGGCCGAGCGGATTGGGGGCGCGGTCACAATCCCGCGGCCGCTTCCACCCGGTAGGTCTCTTCAAAGAGTCCAACTCGGAGAGGAACGGAAACGTGCGAAATCGAATCGGAACACGCGGAGCGGCGGCGCTGATGGCGACGTCACTCATCCTAGCGGCGGCATGTGGGTCATCGGCGAGCACCGGAGGCAGCAGCAGCGCGGCCGGCCCCGTCAGGACCGCACAGAACACGTCGCTCGGCACGACCGTGCTCGTCAACCAGCGCGGCCTGACGCTCTACTCGCTGTCCGCGGAGCGCAACGGCCGCTTCGTGTGCACGAAGTCGTGCGTGAAGCTCTGGCATCCCCTGATCGCCCCGAGCGGCGGCCTGCAGGGCGACCCGGTCGGTTCGCTCGGCACGATCCGCCGGCCCGGCGGCGGTCCCATGCAGGTCACGTATCGCGGTCTGCCGCTGTACACGTTCGCCGACGACCACAAGCCCGGCAGCGCCGCCGGGAACGGGTTCAAGGACGTCGGGACGTGGCAGGCGGCGACGACCTCCGCGAGCGCCGTCACGACGCCGGCGTCGACGTCGAGCGGCGGGGGCTACGGCTACTGACGCCCGCGGCGGTCGCGAGTGCCGAATTCGTGCGAGGCGCATGATCGCCGGCCTCGGGGGACGCAGCTAGACCAAAGACGGGGTCGCCAGCCGGTTGACGACGGCCGGCGACCCCTCAACCCCCAAGGCGGTGCCAGCAACACGGCCCGTCCTCATCTCGAGCGCCGACTCGGCGTCGCTGACGACGCGCACCGCCGCTGCTGGCGAATAGGGATTCGCAACCAACCGCGACGCTGCTGGACACGAAACCTCGTTCCCACTTCCCCACCACCTCAACTGGACTCTCGCTACACGATCCGATCGTAGACGCGAGATGGTGCGATTTGTGGGAAACGCGCGACGTATTCCCCACACCTTCACAGCGTTTTCACCGCATCGGAGTGGTACCGTTGGCCCGGCCCTGCCTCCAGCAAAGGAGAGATGCCGTGAGCGTTTTGGTCAGGTACCAAGAAGTGGGTATGACCCGCCGGCAGTACGATGAGGCGGGCGGTCTGCTGGAACAGGGCGAGTTTCCGCCTGCGGGACTTGAGCTTCATGTCCTGTTCGGCGAGGAGGGCAGTCTCCG
Organism: uncultured Actinomycetes bacterium; assembly: GCA_963746115.1. Classification (GTDB taxonomy): domain Bacteria; phylum Actinomycetota; class Thermoleophilia; order Gaiellales; family JAICJC01; genus JAICJC01. The sequence continues at coordinate 1,021,367 of CAVVAA010000001.1, forward strand.
GGTGAGCGAAGTCTGGGCGAGCGCGGATCAGCAGCGCGCCTTCAATGACGAGCGGCTCCTACCCGTACTGAAGCAGGTCGGCATCCAACTCAGCGGGCCACCTGAGACACTTCAGGTGCACGAGCTGTTCCAGTTCTAGCCGCAACATCTGCCGCTCGAAGACAGGCTCCGAGATACGCATGACCTGTCGCCGAACACAACAGTGATGTGCATATACCAGATGGGCACGCAGGCCGGCCTTCGGTGTGGTAGTGTCGACGGAGTCCGTGACGATAGTGACAATGTTGTCTCGGGGACTCCACGGCAGGGGAGGCATTATGAGTACGGGTCGCATTCGCCGTGTCAGGCGCTTGCTGGCGGTGGCAGTCGTGTTCGTGGGAGCGGCAGTGCTTGCTGGGCAAGCGCACGCCGCGTTTCCGGGTCAAAACGGGCAGATCTCGTTTACCAACGACAGCAGTGGCAGCCCCCAGATCGCGCGCGTCAATCCTGACGGCAGCCACCGCGATCAACTCACGCACACGTCGACGAAGCATCTATCGCTCTGGTCTGACTGGTCGCCGAACGGGCGTGAAATCGTCTTCGACAGCGACCGCACCGGGGCGTGGCAGGTGTACACCATGCACGCCGACGGCAGCGACATCGACCAGATCACCCACCTCGCGGGGTTCACCGGGCAGCCATCCTGGTCGCCAGACGGCAGCCGCATCGTGTTCGCCCACAGTCCCACCGGAAACCCGCCCTTCAACGTCTACACGATGGGCGCGGACGGTGGCCCCATTCACCGCATCACCCACAGCGCCGTCGACGAGCAGGTTCCCAAGTACTCGCCCGACGGTCGCTGGATCGTCTTTTCCACCTTCCCGCAGACCGGCGCACCCGCCCTCTACCTGGTGCGTGCAGACGGCAGCCATCGTCATCGTTTGACGCCGCTTCGGCTCCACGCCGCCGACAGTGACTGGTCGCCGGACGGACGCCGGATCGTGTCCAACACCAACGTCGACGCGGGCGACGGTGTGGTCTTCACGATCCGCCGCGACGGCTCCGACGTCCGCATGCTCACCGGTGGGCCCACCGGGCAGAACGACTTCTACGCGACCTACTCACCCGATGGCCGCAAGATCGCGTTTGCCCGCGGCCTGCCCCCCGGAGGCGTTCCCCACCTATGGGTGATGAACGCGGACGGAAGCAACCAACACGAGATCACCCACTCGCCAACTTCCGGCGAGGTCGCGCCCGACTGGGGGACACACCACCTAACCCACTAAGACCCCTGGGCGAGGCTAGAGCGCGGGGCCAGTGGGTCTTGCGGTGTTTGGCGTGGGTGTCGTGTTGGTGGGATTGACCCTGGTGGGACTCGAACCCACACGGCCCGGGTGGGCCTCCGGGGTTTAAGCCCGGTGCGTCTGCCAGTTCCGCCACAGGGTCACCCGCGACGGTACACCTGATCCCGGGCGGCCTCCAGCGCTTCTGCCACCGGCGAGGCCTCCGGGACGACCGCGTAGGGTGCGCGGATGCGCCTCGCGCTCGTCCTCGTCGCCGCGTTCGCCGTCCTCACGGCCGCGGTCGCGGCGGACGCCCTGCGGCCCGTCGACCGCTACGCGATCCACCATCTCCAGCCGTTCGCGCCCGACTCCGTGGCGGGGACGATCGCCCCGTCGGAGCCGGAGAACGCGATCAAGCCGATCCTCCGCGGCCATCGCTCCTTCGCCGAGAGCCTCGGCGCGCTCGCGTTCGCGCCCGCGGACACCATCTCCGCGCTCCTGCTGGCGGCAGGGGCCACGATCCTGCTCCGGCGCCGCGGGAGCCCGTGGCGGGCCGGCGGGATCTGGATTGTCGCCCTTGTCGCCGGGCTGGTCGTCGAGGTGACGGGCAAGCTCGTCATCCCCCAGATCGCCTACAGCCCACCCTCGACCGTGTTCGGCGTCACCATCACCGGGACGTACCCGAGCGGACACACCACCCGGTCGGTGATCGTCGCCGCGATGGTCGTATCGCTGTGGCCGCGGTTCCTTCCCCTGGCACTCGCCTGGGTCGCCTACGTGACCGCCGTGCTCGAGCTGGGCGGGCTGCACGTGCCGAGCGACATCGCCGGCGGGTTCCTGATCGGCGGTGCCCTGGCCGCGGCTGCGCTCGCATACAGCCGCGACGCCATCCGGGCCGAATCGCCGATCGCCGCCCTACAATCCGCCCGCCGTGCACTTGCGCAAGCGCCCCGACCAGCCGACGTACAAGGTTCGCTCCGCCCCGCCGACGGTGGCGGCCGGCGACCGGGTGCGGATCGTGGGCCGGAACAGCCCGAGACGGGATGAGCACGGCACGGTGAAGCACGTCGCCGGGCGCAGCGTCATCGTCGAGCTCGACCGCCCCTACATGGCCGCGGGCACCCCGAGACGGCTCTACTACAGCTATCCGGGCGAGCTCGAGCTCGTGCCCAAGGTCGGCAGGATGGGCGCCGTCGACCTGTTCGCCGACGACGAGACGCCGTAGCCCGGCGGCTACTCGCCGGGGGTGAAGCCGGTGAACTTCGTGTCGGGCTTCACGCCGGGGGGCAGGTTGCCGGCAACGACGGTCACGGCGTCGTGCTCGCCGGGCTTCGTCTGCAGCCCCTGCGGGGAGAGCTTGCCGTTCACGTACACCTTCACGCCGTCGCAGTACCCGCCGAGGCACTTGTCGCTCGCGTAGACGCCCCAGACGTCGAAGAGCTGGAGGATGGTGGCGCGGAACTTCGCGTCCGGCGACTCGACGTGGATGATGCCGGAATGCTTGTCGACCGCCACAGAGTGCGTATGGATCTCGGACGACATCTCCGGCGGGTTCTGCAGGCCGATGTTGCGCGGCACCACGATCTTGTGGCCGCCCACGTAGACGGTGATGTGCCAGTGGTAGTGGACGACCGGGTTCACCTCGTTCGCCGGCGAGAGCCCCAGCTTCTGGAGCGCGGTGGTGAGGTTGTCGTAATTCGGCGGCCACGTGCCCTCGGCGACGAAGTCGATCTTGGAGTGGGTCAGCCGGTCCTGAATGACCGACGACGTCTGCGCGCCGGCGGAGCTCGAGCCGCGGGTGACGACGAACGCCGCGGCGATGATGACCGCCGCGAGCAGGACCGCCCCGCTGACCATGAAGGCCCACCCGGGCATGCCGCCGCCCTTGGGCTTGCTCGGCGCGATGCCCTCGCCCGTCCCGAGCCGCCGCGCGCGACGCTCGTTCGTGAGCTGCTTCTTGGCCTTGCCCATTCGGTCGCATGATAGCGACGGCCCCACATCCCGAACACCGCCTATATTGGCCGGGCATGTGGACATGGACGCTCGTGCGGTTCGTGCATGTCGCCGGCGCCGCGATCTGGCTGGGGATGCAGGTCACGCTGCTCGTGCTCGTGCCGGCGCTGCGGCGTCAGCTGCCCGCCGAGCAGGTGCGCGAGGTCGTGCGCAAGGCCGGGCGGAGCCTCGCGATCGTCGGCGCGACCGCGCTTCTGATGATCGCCGCGAGCGGGGTCGCGCTGGCCCGCCACGAGAGCTCGGCCAAGGCCCATCCGGGCGTCGTCGGGCTGAAGGAGGGGCTGCTGGTCGCGATCGTGGTCCTGCTGGGCGGGCATGCCTACGTGCGCGGCCGGAACGCCCGCATCGCGGCCTCCGCGCTCATGCTCGTACTCACCCTGGCGGCGATCCTGGCCGGCGCCTGGCTGGTGGAATCATGAGCGACGTCTCCGAGGCCGCCGCCGAGCCGCGCTTCTGCCCGTTCTGCGGTCAGCCGCTGGGGTCGTTCTTCGGCAACCGGATGGCCGACGGCAGCCGCTGGTGCGAGCGCTGCCAGGAATCTTTTCGCGTCTCGATCGTTAACCTAGATGAGGGGTCCGAAGGGGCTCCTGGAGATCCTGAAGGAGACACATGACGAACGACATCCGCGAGGTCATCATCATCGGCGGCGGGCCGGCAGGCTACACCGCGGCGCTGTACGCCGCGCGGGCGAATCTGAACCCGCTCGTGTTCGAGGGGTTCGCCTACGGCGGACAGCTGATGATCACCTCCGACGTCGAGAACTATCCCGGCTTCCGTGACGGCATCCTCGGCCCGGAGCTCATGCAGACGATGCGCGCCCAGGCGGAGCGCTTCGGCGCGGAGCTTCGTGCCGACGACGTCACCCGCGTCGACTTCTCCGAGCATCCGCTCAAGGTCTACGTGGGCGACGAGGAGCACCGGGCCCGCTCGGTGATCGTCGCGACGGGCGCGACCGCACGCCAGCTCGGCCTCCAGAGCGAGGTCACCCTCCAGGGCCGCGGCGTGAGCTACTGCGCCGTGTGTGACGCCGCCTTCTTCCGCGCGAAGAACGTGGTCGTCGTCGGCGGAGGCGACTCGGCCATGGAGGAGGCGACGTTCCTGGCCAAGTTCGCGACCAGGGTCACCCTGGTGCACCGCCGCGACGAGTTCCGCGCCTCCCCGATCATGGCCGACCGGGCGCGCGCGAAGGACAACATCGACTTCGTCACGAACGCCGTCGTCAGCGAGGTACTCGGCACCGACCACGGCCAGGTCAAGGGCGTGAAGCTGGCCGACACGGTCACGGGCGAGGAGCGCGAGATGGAGGCCGACGGCCTCTTCGTCGCGATCGGCCATGACCCGACGACGGCCCTCTTCTCCGGTGTCCTCGACATGGACGAGGCCGGCTATCTGGTCACCCGTGACGGCTCGACGGAGACGAACGTCGAGGGCGTCTTCGCGGCCGGCGACGTCGTCGACCACGTGTATCGCCAGGCCGTCACCGCGGCGGGGATGGGCTGTATGGCGGCGCTCGACGCCGAGCGCTGGCTGGCCCACACCGAGGACCCGCCCGAGACGGCCGCTACTCCAGCGTGAACCAGGCCAGGCGCCTGCCGCCGTCCCCCCGGGGCAGGATCGCCTGGCCCAGATAGACGCCGGCCTGCACCGCGACCAGCTCGTCGACGATGCGGCGCAGCAGCGGCGGGTTCTCCGGCAGGTCGTAGTCGATCCGCAGCACCTCGACGCCGGGGTCGAGCCGGCCGGCGGCCACGGACGTGCGGAACCGAAGGGCGCGGTAGCTCGAGTCGTCCTCCGGCCACCAGGCCCGATAGGGCGCCGGCGTCAGCCGTTCGCCGGCCCGGTAGGCGCTCATGTCGAACACGTTCTCGCCGGTCGCGGCGGCGGCGTCGAAGCGCTTGCCGAGCCACGGCAGCCACAGGCCCAGCAGGCTCTGCAGAGCCAGGTCGGCCCCGGGGCCGAGCGTCAGGTGGAGCAGCGCGCCGTCGTAGCGGCCGTCGAGCGGCGGGTCCGGCGGGACGCCGCGGGCGAAAAGCCCCTCGAGCTCCGCCGGCGGCCGCCCGGCCAGCGTGCGAGGGCGATTTGCGTGGGATTGCATGCCACATGTTCGCACGTGGCGCTTCGGTACATTGCAACCCGTATGCGATTCTTTATCTGTCCCAATTGCACGACCCGCGCGCTCGACGACGACGGCAAGGCCGGCCTGACCCACCAGCCCGTCGGCTGCGACAAGTGCGGGTTCGGATATCTGTTCGAGCTCCTCGAGGACTTCTTCCCCCCTGCCGGGGCCGGGATGGTCACCTGCGACCAGGAGGGCCGCGTGCTCTCCTGCGGCCGCGGCGTGTTCGAGCTGACCGGCTACTCCGAGCGCGAGCTGATGGGAAAGCCACTGGGCGACGCGTTCGGCTTCGCGGGCTTCGCCGAGGGGTCCGACCCGATCCCGGTCGTCCTGGAATGGGGCGTCCGCAAGCTCGACCAGCACGTGACGCTGCGCCACCACTCCGGCCGCCAGAAACGGGTGCGCGTGGACCTGTTCCCGGCCTACGACGAGGACGGCGGCCTGCTGGCGTCGCTCGCGCCGGAGATGAACGGCCACTCACAGCCCGAGTCATCCTGACCGCGCCTCGGTGAGCTCGCGCTCGACGAGCGACTGCAGCCGCTCCAGCGCCTGCAGCTGACGCAGCCTGCGCTCGAGCAGCCGCCTCTCGCCGGCGGCATCGACCGCGACGAGCACCCCGAGAGCCTCGAGCACGGCCGCGTCGTGCGCGCCGAGCTCGGCACGCACGCGGCCCTCGAGCTCTTCCCAGACCAGGCGCAGCCGGGCGCCGTCGACATCGTCGCGGAGGCGCTCGGAGTGCCGGGCGAGGCGGTCTGCGTAGAGCTCGAGCTCGATCCGGGGCATGCGGGAATCATCCCCGCCGCCCCGTCACGGGTCTACGCCCGGCGTGTCACAAGAGCGTGCCGGATCAGCCCCGGCGCCGAACCGGGGTCTGACCCCGCTTCGCCGCGGAGGGTCGCCGCGCGCTCGCCCGACCGACCCGGAAGGCCGAGGGGCACAGGTCGTTCACGGCGCACTCCTCGCACCGGGGCGCGCGGGCGTGGCAGACGCGGCGGCCGTGGAAGATCAGGACGTCCGAGACCTGCAGCCAGCGCGAGCGTGGGTAGAGCTGCATCAGCACCCGCTCGATCTTGACGGGGTCGGTGTGCCGCGTCAGCCCGAGCCGCTTCGAGAGCCGGCGCACGTGCGTGTCGACGGCGATCCCCTCGGTCGCGCCGAACGCGTTCGACGCCACCACCGCCGCGGTCTTCCGGCCGACGCCGGGCAGCTTCACGAGCTCGGCCGTGGTGCGCGGCACCTCGCCGTCGTAGCGCTCCAGGATGGCCGCGCAGCAGCCGCGGATCGCGGCGGTCTTCTGGCGGAAGAAGCCGGTGGGCTTGATCAGCTGCTCCAGGTCGCCGACCGGCACCGCCAGGTAGTCCTCCGGCGTGCGGAACCGGCGAAACAGCGTCTCGGTGACCTTGTTCACGCCGACGTCCGTCGACTGGGCCGAGAGGATCGTCGCCACCAGCAGCTCGAGCGGCGTCGACCAGTGCAGCGCAATCGAGGCGTCCGGGTGCTCCGCGGCCAGCCGGTCGAGGATCTCGGCCGCCCTGCGGCGGCGCTCGGCGTTCACCCCTCCCACTCCAGGGCGGGGCCGGCGCAGAGCAGGTCGAGCGCCGGGCACTCCTGGCAGTGCGGCCCCGGGCGGGCCGGGAAGCGGCCCGCCCTGATCGCGTCGATCGCCGTGCGCAGCTCGGCCTCGAGGTCCGGCACATCGGCGGCCGAGAACCGCCGCACGGCGACCGCCTCGGCGTCCTCCAGGAAGGCGTAGGCGATCTCGGTCGCGGGCGCGCCGGAGCGCAGCGCCGCCAGCGCATACGTCTTCACCTGCTCGGCGTACGCGCCGTCCATCACGTCCTGGGCGGTGCGCTCGCCGAGCCGGTTCGTCTTGAAGTCGACGATCAGCACGGTGCCGTCACCGAGGTGCCCGTAGAGGTCGAACCGGCCGCGCAGCAGCACCCCGTCGACCTCGAAGGCGAACCCCACCTCGTGGCGGGCGTCGGTCAGCTCCTCCACCCGCCCCCGCAGCGGCGACGCGCTCCAGGCGGCGACGAAACCGCCGATCCGCTCCTCGTTCTCCGGGCTCGCGTGCGGGTAGCGGTCGCGCCAGCGTCCGTCGGCCCGCTCGAGCTCGAGATGGACGGCGTCTCCAAGCTCAAGCGGGTCGAGACCGCCGCCCTCGGCGACCGCCCGCTCCGGCTCCGGGAGGCCCAGGACGCGCTGGGCGAAGTAGCGGTAGCCGCAGCGCCGGTAGAGCGAGAGAGCGCTGTAGCTCAGCCGCCGCAGCGGCACCGGCGGCGCGGCGGGGATCGCCGCCAGCGCCGGCAGCGCCTCGACCGTGCGCCCGCCCTCGCCGAAGAGCGCGAGCTGCTCGCCGACCGGGTGAGTCGCGGTGACCGGTGCGGGGATGGCCACCGCCCCGTTCGCCGGCTCCTCGTCCGGTTCGGCGGGGCGCTCGACGCGCACGCGCAGGCGGGCGTCGCCGGCGTCCACTTCGGGGTCGGAGTCGAGGTCGACGCCGAGCACGCCGCAGAGGTGCGCGATCGCCGTCTCCTCGCCGGGCTCGAACGCGCCGCTCACGATCAGGTGGTGGCGGGCCCGCGTCATGGCCACGTACTGCAGGCGGCGCGCCTCTTCGCCCTCCGCGGCCCGCTCCGCCGCGGCGACCTCCTGGTAGCCGAGCGCCGGGCCGAGCAGGCCCGTGGCGGGGTCGGCGGCGCGCAGCGCGATCCCGCCGCCCGCCGCGACCAGGATGTCGCGCGTCGCCCGGGCGATCCGCTCGCGGCCGGAGTCGGCCAGCGCGACGACGTCGAACTCGAGCCCCTTGGCGGCGTGCACCGTCATGAGCACGATCGCGTCGCGGCCCTCCTCGGCGGTCGCCGCCTCCCCCTCGCGCACCTGCAGCGCGGCCTGCTCGTCGCAGAAACGCACGAACGCCTCCAGGTCGGGCCCGCGCACGGCCTCGAACTCGGCCGCGAGCCGGCCGAGCTTGCGCAGGTTGGCGATGCGGCGGTCGCCGTCCGGCATCGCCAGGCAGGCCAGGTCGTAGTCGTGCTCGGCGACGATCAGGTCGCAAAGGCGCTCGAGCGACACCTCGGACGAGGCCCGCACGAGGCGGGCGAACCGCTGCCCGAAGGCGAGCACCAGCCGGCGCTCGTCGGCGGCGAGGCCCGGCGGCGGCTCGTCCCGCTCGAGAGCGGTGAAGATCGGCCTGCGCACCGCCGCCCGGCGGATGTGCCAGAGGCCGTCATTCGATACGCCGACGAGCGGCGAGGCGAGCACGGTCAGGAGCGCGAAGTCGTCGTAGCGGTTGCGGATCAGGCGCAGGTAGGCGAGCACGTCGGACACCTGCTGCTGGGCGTAGTAGCCGCGGCCGGTGGCGCGGACGGTGGCCAGGTTGCGCTCCCGCAGCGCCGCCTCGTAGCGGGCGGCATCGGTGCCCGCCTCGAAAAGGAGCACGATCTGGCCCGGCCGGCACTCGCCCGCGTCGACGAGCTCGGCGATGCGGCCGGCCAGGACGCCCGCCTCCGCCTCGCGCCAGCTGTGCCCGGCGGTGCGGAACCCGGCCTTGTCGGTCAGGAGCAGGTCGACCCGCCCGCCGGCCGGCGCCGCCGCCGTCGAACGCCCCCTCCGCCAGCAGCGGCTGGTACCGGTCGGGGAACTCGCGCCGGTAGCTCTCGTTCACGGCGTCCAGCACGTGCGGCCGGGACCGGTAGTTGCGGCGCAGGGCGATCACGCCGTCGCCGGCCTGCCGCCGCCGCTCGCGGTAGACGGCCACGTCGGCGTGGCGGAAGCGGTAGATGCTCTGGAACTCGTCGCCGACCAGGAAGAGCTCGCCGCCGGCCACGAGGTCGATCAGCTCGGACTGGAGCCGGTTCGTGTCCTGGAACTCGTCGACGAGCACGCACGCGAACCGCTCGCGGTAGCTCTCCGCGAGGTCGGGGCGGGCCTGGAGCAGGGCGCGAGTGCGCAGCTCGAGGTCGGTGAAGTCGACCAGGCTGCGGCCGTCCTTGCGCTCGGCGTAGGCGGTGTCGAGCAGCCGCAGGAGCTCCTCGAGCAGCCCGAGGTCGGCGACGGCCGCGGTGTCGCGAGCCGCCTCCTCGACCGCCTCGCGGGCGGCGTTGTACTCCTGGCGGCCGGACGTGTTGCGAAGCCGGTAGGCGGAGAGGTCGGCCAGGACCGCCGGATCGAGCGGCGCCGCGAGGACGGCGGCGAGCGCCTCGGCCCGCTCGTGGGCGATGCCGGCCACGGCCGGCCGCGCCGCCTCCACCGCGCCCGCCAGGTCGGGTGTGCGGTGCGGGCGCAGCTCGAGTGGGCGGCCGGCGCTGCGCAGCTGCTCGTGCACCTCCGAGAGGGTCTCGCGCAGCCGGCGGCGGGTGTAGGCGGCGAGCAGATCGAGGCGGCGGCCGCCGTCGTCGGGCGGCGCCTCGGCCAGGAAGCGCTCGAGCGCGATGTCGAACGCCTCGGAACGCAGCAGCCGCGCGCCCACCTCGTCGGCAACCGCGAAGCGGGGATCGAGGCCGGCCTCGAAGGCGTTCGCGCGCAGGATGCGCAGGCAGAAGCGGTGGATGGTCGAGATCCAGGCGGTGTCGATCGCCCGTGCCCGCTCCATCTCGCCCGCGAGCTCGAGGCCCTCCCGCACCCTCCGGCGCAGCTCCGACGCGGCCCGGTCGGTGAACGTGATCGCGAGCACGCCGGTCGATCGGCGTGCCGCCGAGCACCTGGGCCAGCACGCGCTCCACCAGGACGGCCGTCTTGCCGGTGCCGGCGCCCGCGGCGACGAAGACGTGCCCGCGCCGGTCGACCGCCGCGCGCTGCTCCGGGTTCCAGCGGTCGCCGCTCACGGCCGCGGCACCCGGCAGATCGTGTGCAGCGTGCACCAGCCCGGGCACTCGCCCGTGCGGGGGTCGTGGCGAACGCGGCCGGCGCGCATGCCGGCGACCGCCGTCGCGGCCACCTCGGTGGCGCGCTGCACCTGGGCCCAGAAGTCCTCGGCGCCGAGCTTGTCCCGCGCGGCGATGCCCTCCGCCTCGATCTCGCCCGCCAGCACGAGCCCGCGGGCCGCCCGCTTGCCCGCCAGGGCGCGGTACATGCCGCCCAGCGGCTCGACGCCGAGCAGATCGCGCAGCGCGAGGATGTAGAGCGGGATCTGCAGCCGGCCCTCGCGCTCCATCTCGCCGGCCGAGTGCGCGCTCGCGCCCGACTTGTAGTCCCACACGAGCCCGCGCGGCGACATGCCGGGATCCATGTCGATGCGGTCGATCTGGCCGGAGACGGCGAAGTCGCCGATGCGCAGCCCGTCCTTCAGCCCCGGCGCCGCCATCGGCCCGCCGAAGCGCACCTCGAAGCGGCGCGGCACGAGCGGGAGGGCGAGGTCGGCCTCGGCGCGCAGGAACGCGTCCAGGTCGCGCTCGAGCGCGCGTCCGAGCTCCTTGCCGGCCACCGAGTCTGGCACGCGCTGGCCGCCGAGCGCCTCGGCCAGGCAGCGGCGCATGAGCGGGTAGGCGGCGGGCAGGTCGTCCTCGGTCAGCCGGTCGAGGCCGATCTCGGCGGGGAGCAGCGTGAAGAAGCGGGCCAGGGTGGCGTGGGCGATCGACCCGCGCATGCGGGCGTCAAGCTCGAAGTCGATCTCGCGCGGCGAGAGCACCCGGTCGACGAACCACATCGACGAGCAGTCCCCGTAGCGCTCGAGCTCGGTGACCGAGAACCGCTCGCCGGCCGCCAGCTCGGCGAGCAGCTCGGGGTCGCGCACCTGGGTCGGGTGCCGGGTGGCGAGGGCGGCGCGGCGGAGCTTGCGCTCCCACCCCATCATGGCACCGACGTCCGTGGCCCAGTCCGGATCGGTGCGCAGCCCGCGGGCGAGCGCGCGCAGCCGCTCCCGGTCGCTCGGCGCGGCCGCGAGCGGCCAGCTCACGTCCGCGAGGCCGCGACGGCGGACGAGCCCCGCCGACTGCGGGCCGAGCACGCGCACCACCTCGGCCCAGAACGGCGACGGCTCGAGCGGGCGGCCGTCGTCGGTGGCGGCCTGGCGGGCCAGGTAGAGCGTCCGCCACGGCCGGGTGCAGGCGATCGTGAACAGGTGGCGCTCCAGCTCGGCCGGATCCGGGCCATCCACGCCGAGCTCGGCGGCGGCAGCGGCGTCGAGCACCCGCCGCTCCGCCCCGCCGCCGGGGAGCGACCCCTCCTCCAGCCCGAGCACGAACGCGACCTGGAACCGGCGCGTGCGCGCCCGGCGCAGGTCGAGCACCGACACGCGCCCCGGCTCCGCCTCGGCGCCCGTGCGCACCCGCAGCCGCTGCACCGCCTCGAGCACCTGCTCGCGCTCGACCGGCCGGCCGAGCGCCCGGATCTCGTCGACGGCCTCGAGCACGGCCCGGGCGGCGCGTACCTCGGCGCGGGCGTGCTCGGGGACGAACTTCGCCCCGAGCGAGCGCGAGGCGCGCACCATGTCGCGGGCGAGCGCGGCCATCCCTGCCACCGGATCGGCTTCCGCCGCGAGCCGGTCGAGTGCCGGGAACGCCTCGCCGCCGGACAGCTCGGCCGCGGCCGCGATCACCTCGTCGTGGCCGATGACGCCGCGGCCGCGCAGGCGTCCCTCCAGGTAGTCCACCCTCCGGCGCGGCATGCCCGAGAACGGGCTGCGCAGGAACGCGAACAGCTCCGGCCGCTCGCCGCCCATCCAGGCGAACCGCAGCGCCCCCAGCAGCGCCACCCCGAACGCGGTGCGGTCGAGCGGGACGCGCACCTCCATCGAGACCGGCACGCCGACGGCGGCAAAGGCGGCCTCGATCGCCGCGCGGTGACCGCTCACGGACGGCACGATGACGCCGATCTCGTCCAGTGCCAGGCCGGCGCGGGCGAGCGTGGCGACCTCGGCCGCGACCTGTTCAGCCACCCCGCGGCGCCCGCAGGCCTCGAGCAGGGCGACGGCGCCCTCCGCATCGGGCGCGGGCGGCGGCGGACGGTCGGAGAAGAGCGTCGTGGCCGAGGTGGACGAGCGCCGCCGAATCGTGGTGGGCCGCGGGCGGGAGCTCCTCGAGCTCGGCGCCGGCCGAGAGCGCGTCGACCAGCGGCCGGACGGCCGCGTAGGCGGGCCGGCCGACCTCGTACGGCAGCGAGACGGTCACCTGGCAGCGAGCCGCGAGCGCACGCAGGGCACGCACCTGCGCGCGGGTCATGTCCTCGAAGCCGTAGGCGAGCACCGGCCGCGCGTCCCAGGCGTCCAGGCGCCCCTCGAGCAGCCCGGCGGCAAGCGCGCGGCGGCCGGGGCGGTCATGCATGCCGATGCCGTCCACGGCGGTGCGGTAGGCGGCCACGAGGGCGGAGAGCTCCTGCGCCCGGGCCGAATCGGCGGCTGGCGTCGGCTCGGCCATGGCGGCCGAGAGCTCGTCGGCGAGCGCGCCGACGGCGTCCTCGAAGCCGGAGAAGCGGGCGGACGCGGCGAGCGCGTGCAGCGGCGTCCGCCCGACTACGTCGGCCAGGAGCAGGCGCCGCTGGACGTCGCCGACGAGTGGCCGGGCCTCGCGGCAGCGGCCGAGCACCTCCTCGAACAGGTCGTCGAACGTCCCGATCCGGCCGCCGACGAGCACGCCCCGCCGCCGCACCAGCTCGCGCTCGACGGCCTCGACATCGGGGCGGTTGGGGACGATCAGGAACGGGTCGGCGTCGGCGTCCGCCGCCTCCAGGAACCGGTCGAGCAGGAGTGCGATCTTGCCGCAGTTGGCCGGGCCGAGGACGAGCTGGAGCGGCATCAGGTGATTCTATGCGTCGCCCCTCGAGGCCCCATGCTTACGGGCAGCCCGCGACCTCCTCCTGGAGCGGCGCGCGACGGGACGCCGAGTTCTTAGGCCGGTCTTACTCTGCCCAACTACCCTCTATAGCACAAGAGCTATAGGACATCAGATGACGACCGACGACCCTCCCTACTCCATCGTGTCGAGGTGCGGCAATGCCAGCCGACAATCCGCGCGCTGCCGCTGAGCGCGCATTCGAGATGACGGTCTCGCAGGCGAACGCCGTCCAGTCAGCCGAGAAGTACCTGTCCATGTCCGCGTTCAGCCGCTCGGGCCTGATTCAGCAGCTCTCATCCGAGTACGGCGAGGGCTATCCCGCGGCGGATGCCGTCTATGCCGTCGATCACGTCTCGGTGAACTGGAATGAGCAGGCGGTCAGGGCGGCGAAGCAGTACCTCGCCGAATGGCCGTTCTCCCGCGAGCGGCTCATCCAGCGACTGGAGGCGAAGTACGGCGACGGCTTCACACACGCCGAAGCGGTCTACGGCGTGGACCACACCCGCCTCGGGTAGCTCCGGCTCGAGAGGATGGATCTGCCGGAGCTGCGCGCGTAGGAACATCGGGGACTGTCCCCGAATGCGGCAGTCCCCCTACCGCAGCTCCATGTCGGCGAACTCCCAGTCGCGGCCGCCGAGGTTGCGCACGTGGCGACCCGTCTCGACGAAGCCGCAGCGCTCGTAGACGCGGATCGCGCGGGCGTTGAACGTCGCCACCGCGAGCGTGATCCGCCCCGCGCCGCGGCGGCGGGCCAGGTCGATCACGGCATCGGTGAACACCTGGCCCAGGCCGCGGCCGGTGAGGTCGGGGCGCAGGCCGAGCCCGATCTCGGTGGCGCCTCCCTCGAGCGGCGAGAGCTGGGCGAAGCCCTCGAGCTCGCCCTCCGCGTTCCAGGCCGAGTGGTACTCGATCGCCCCGCTGGGCGGGGTCGAGCAGCTCCCCCATCCCCTCGGGGATCCAGTCGGCGTCGTAGAACGCGTACTCGCCGGGATAGTGCCAGCCCGCGATCACCTCGGCCTCGACCTGGGTCATCGGGGTGAACGTCCAGGCGCTCACGGGCGGTCGAGCTCCGTTCCCAGGTCGTCCAGCCATCCGGACACGTAGCCGGCCCACTCGCCCGCGGCGGTCGCCGGCAGGCCCCCGAGCACGCGCATCCACCCCAGCGCGCGCGTCAGCGGCCCCACCCGCAGGGCCAGGTCGAGGGCGGCCCGCAGCTCCGTGCGCGGACCGTACGCCGTCCACGGCTCGAGGTAGGCGTCGCGCAGCCTCCGGTCATCCGCGCTGCCCGGCTCCACGCCGTGGTTGTGCGCCAGCCACCGTGTCGCGACGAGCATGCTGAAGAAGGGGTGGGTAACGGCCGCCTCGTGCCAGTCGAAGATGACGTAGCGGTCGCCGGGGGCGAGCACGTTCCCCGCGTGCAGGTCGGAGTGGTCGATCGTCGCCGGGAGCCCGTAGGAGTCGAGCTCTGCGGCGAGCTCGTCCACCTTGCCGGCCAGATGGCGTAGATGCGCGTGCTCCGCGGACGAGACCAGCTCGTCGAACAGCCGCCGTAGCCCCGGCAGGCGCCGATCGGGGGCCCTCGCCCCGAGCAGCTCCTCGACGTGGCCGGCCGCCCGCAGCTGCACGTCCGCATAGACCCCGAGCATCCGCTCCCAGCGGTCGAGATCGTCGCTTCCGTCCAGGCAGCTGCGCATCGTCGGGCCTCCGTCGGCCTGGAGCATCCACCCCTCCCCGGGCTCGTCGGCCAGCACCGGCGAGCACGTGCTCGGGGCAGATCCGGTGCAGGCGCCGGGTCAGCTCGGGCTCGTTCGCGAGCGCCGGCAGGTTCGCCTTGAAGTACACATCGCCGGCGCCGGTCGGCTGGCGCAGCACGGCCGACCACGGCCGGATCTTCACCTCGCAGGCGGCGCCCTTGGGGGACATCCCCCGGCGCTCGACCTCCGCCTCGATCCAGGCCTGCGCCCGCGCCCGCCAGCCCGGCTGCGACCACGGCAGCTCGGCGACCAGCGCCACTACCGCAGGACGCGGCCATCGACGCCCGAGGCGTCGAGGCCGAGCCCGTCGAGCGCCGTCGCGGCGACGTCCTGCACGTCCGCCTCGCCCTCGGGATGCGCGCCGCGCACGAGCACGAATGCGTCGTCCTGCGTGTGCATCCCGGTGAGCCGGCCCTTGCCCTGGAGGTCGGCGGTGCGCACCGCGCCCTTCAGATCCCACCCGTTCTCCGACACCAGCACGAGGTCGGGCGCGTGGTCTGCGTGCGGGCCCGAGAAGGCCTCCTCGCGCGTCGCCACCCGCTTGACGAAGGGCAGCGCCTCGGCCCAGCGCCGCAGCTCGTCGCGCACGCTCTCGTACTCTTCGGCTGCGACGATCCCGCCGGGCTCGCGCCCGGCCAGGTTCAGGTAGAGGCGGCCGGGATCCATGCAGTAGGCGCGCGTGCGACCCGGGATGACCGACGCGATCGACTTCGCCGGCTCCTCGAGCGCGATCCAGCCGTCCCGCTCGAGCCAGCGGTTCACGAACACCTCATGGTCGAGGCGGCAGAAGCCGTGGTCGGAGAGCAGGATCAGGCGGCAGTCGTCCGGCAGGCGCGAGACGAGCTCGCCCACCGACGCGTCGACGGCCGCGTAGTAGTCGTGGAACCGCGTGGCCCACGGCTCCTCCCCCCGCTCCATCTGCTCCCACAGGAAGTGGTGCAGCCGGTCGGTGCCGGTGAACGCGACGTAGAAGAGGTCGCACGCCTCGCCGTCGAGCAGATCGACGAGGACGCGCGTGCGGGCGGCGTGGTGGGCGAAGAGCTGCTCGCAGAAGGCGTCCAGATCCTTGTGGCCCAGGCCGAGGTCGACGTCGATCAGGTAGTCGCGCTCCTGCAGGAACGGGATCAGCGACGGCGGCTGCACCGAACGCTCGAGTGTCGGCGAGACGAAGCCCGAGACGAGTACCCCGGTCCCGTTCGGCTGGGCCGGGTAGGTGCCGGGGATGTTGACGACGACCGAGCGCATCCCGGCCTCCGCCGCGCGCGCCCACACCTGTGGCTCGGCGATCGTGAAGACGTTCGTGAACGTCAGGTCCCACGAGCCGGGCTTGCGCTCGACGAAGCCGAAGACGCCGTGGCGGCCGGGGTTCACGCCCGTCGACGCGCTCGCCCACGAGACCGACGAGATCGGCGGAAGCGGCGCCCGCGCCGACATCAGCGTCCCCTGCCGGGACAGCTCCGCCAGGTGGGGCAGGAAGCCGTCGGCGATGCGGCGGCGCAGATAGCTCGCGGGCGTGCCGTCGAGCCCGATCACGCACACGCGTGGCGAGGCCATCGCCTAGATGTACCCGAGATCCTCGAGCCGGGCGGCCACGGCGGCCTCCTCGTCCTCGGAGTACGCCTCGTCCTGCCCGTCCGCGCGTCCGCAGCGTCCGCCTCGGCGGCGGGCGGCTCGTCGGGGCGGGGGCGGTCGCGCTCGCCGCTCATTCGGGCGGCTTGACCTCGTTCGTGAGCTTGTCGATCGTCTCGCCGTCGGGATAGGCGTAGTTGATCTTGATGAACGGCTCCCACTTGTCCGGCAGCGCGTCCTCGGGGTAGATCGCCTCGACCGGGCACTCCGGCTCACAGGCGCCGCAGTCGATGCACTCCTCAGGGTCGATCACGAGCATCCGGGCGAACTCGTGGATGCAGTCGACCGGGCACACGTCGATGCACGACTTGTCCTTCAGGTCGATGCACGGCTCCGCGATGATGTACGTCAAGCGCCCCTCCTGGAACTCCCGAAACGAAGCCGAAGCTTATCCAACCAGGTCGGCGATCAGGTCACCCAACCGCCCCGCCAGCACCGACCTGGGCACCACCTTCGCGAACCCCGCAGCCCGTGCCGAGCGCAGGAGCGCGGCGTCCGTGTGCCGGCCGAAGCCCAGCACGGGCACCTCTCCGGCTGCGGCGACGACGGCCGCCGGGTCGCAGCGGTTCACATCTGCGACGACGACGTCGGCCGGCTCGCCCGCTGCCGCCAACCGGTGCCCCGTCGCGGTCAGCATCGCCTCGATCTTGGCCCGGAAGAAGAGGTCGACATCGGCGAGGGCGACGACGGCCATCACGAGGTGAACTGGCCCACCCAGGCGTTCACGAGGTAGGTCTTGTCGAAGAACACGAGCAGCCCGGCGGCGATCAGCACCGCTCCGGAGAGCGCGCGCACCAGGGTGTAGCGGTCGCGGACGATCCGGGCCGTCGACATGACCCGCCCGAGCGCGACCCCCGCGAGCAGGAACGGCACCGCGAGGCCGGCGGCGTAGGCGGCCAGGAGCGCGGCCCCGCGGACGGCGGTCGCGCCCGTCGCGGCCAGCGTCAGGATCGAGCCGAGCACGGGGCCGATGCACGGCGTCCAGGCAAGCCCGAACGCCCCGCCCAGCAGCATCGACGATCCCGACGCGTGCGCGCCCTCGAGGCCCGGCGCGAGCGTGCGGTCGAGCGCCGGGATCGGGATCAGCCCGAGCATGAGGAGGCCCATCGCGACGATGAGGATCCCGGACAGCTTGATCAGCTCGGCGCGGTGGTCGGTCAGCGCCCCGCCGGCGAGCCCGGCTCCCGCGCCGAGGGCGATGAACACGATCGAGAAGCCGAGCACGAACGGGATCGAGGCCTGGAGCGCGCGGCGGGGATCTGTCGAGCGGGCGCCGATCGCGCCCAGGTATGCGGGAACGAGCGGCAGCACGCACGGCGTCGCGAACGACAGCAGGCCGGCCGAGAACGCGACGGCGGCCTCTCTCACTCGAATCCCGCCATGTCGGCGTCGATCCGGGCGGAGAGCCCGGGCTCGACCGGGGGAGGCGGCGGCGGGCCGCGGCGGCCGCGCCAGCGCAGCGCCAGCGCCGCGGCCACGATCGCCCCTGCGAGCAGGGCCGCGCCCGGGATCACCCACGCCAGCAGGTCGAACCCGTGCTTCGGCGGCGACGCCTGGATCTCCGGCCCGAACTGGGCGATCAGCCGGCTCTTCACCTGGCCGGACGTCCACCCGGCCGCACACCACTGGTGGAGATGGGCGCGGATGTTGTCGGCGATCGTCGACTGGGAGTACGCGAGCACCTGGTGGCAGGTCGGGCACATGAGCTGCGTCTCCATGTCCGGCTCGCTCCAGCCGTTGCACGCCTCGGCGACCGCCGGGAAGGCGAGCAGGGCGAGCAGCGCGAGCGCGGCGGCGATCCCGGTGCGCCTCATGCCGCCCCCGGCCGCAGCAGCGGCCGCAGCGCCGACTGCAGCATCTCGCCGTCGACCTGGGTCGAGAACATCTTCTGCACCGCCCCCGAGCGGTCGATCACGAACGTCACCGGGAAACCGCTCGTGACGCCCCAGCGGTTGGTGACGTCGTTCGACGAGTCGCGGACGAGGGTGTAGCTCACGTGCAGGCGGTGGGCGAACGCGCGTGCGTCGCTCGCGAAGTCCTGCGAGTCGACGCCGACGACGGCGACGCCGCGGCGGCCGTAGGTGTCCTGGATCTGGTTGAACAGCGGCGCCTCCTGCTGGCAGGGCGGGCACCACGACGCCCAGAAGTTGAGCAGCACGACCTTACCCCGGAGGCTGTGAAGCGCGATGTCGCCGCGGCCGTCCAGCTGCGGCAGGCGGAAGTTCGGCGCGTCGGGGCGCTGGCCGTCGTTCAGCTCCGCCGAGACGGTGGTCGACCCCTGCAGCAGGCTGCGAGCGAAGAGCCCGATCAGGGCGGCGAGCAACGCGACGGCGGCCGCTTGCAGAGCGAGTCTCGCGCCTCTCCGCACGGCCGAACTGTAGATGACGCCCCTGCCCGGGGCGGCCGGCGGCCTTCCGGCCGTCGACCGCCGCAGGGCGATCTAGTCGTTCATAGGTGAGACGACTCGCGTGTACGGTCTCCACGGCACCCGTTCCCACTCGGTCCCGTGACACATCGGACATACCGGAAGTGACCGGTACACCGTCACGCCGTACCCGCAACCCCCGCACCGGAACTCGCCCTTTGCTCTCGCCCCCGCAATCCATTCGGCGTCGGCGGCGAGGCCCTCCTGGTTCAGCGTCGACTCCACTGGGCGCTCCTCGCTTGGAGACTGTAGGGTAGCCGCTCCGGAGCCGCCTGCTCAACATGAAATTAACATGAGAGACGGCTCCGTCTCGCGCCGGTCCGCCGGTTCGGCCTCCGCCGCGGCCGATATGCTGCCCGCCGTGCCGACGCAGAAGGCGACACTCAAGCCGTACCTCGAGGAGATCCGCCAGTGGGTGGAGCAGGGGCGCACCGATATCTGGATCGCCCACACGCTGAATTCCACCCCGGCCAGCATCTCGGCGTTCCGGTCGCAGCATGGAATCCTCCGGCGCGACGCGGCCGAGGGCCGCGGTGCGTCGGTGCCGCCGCCGGTGATCCCGCCCGACGCGCCGCCGGAGGAGCCGGCGACGAAGACGCGGCGAAGGCGGTCCAAGAAGGCGACCGGCGGCGTCGCTCCCCTCAGCGGCCCGCTGCCCGACGCGCCCGTCGCTGTCGTCCCCGCGGACGACGCGGCCGGCGATGAGGGACCGGGCAGGCGCCGCCGCCGCCGTGGCGGTCGCGGCCGCAAGCAGGCGACCGGCTACGAGGCCGTGCTCGACCACGGCGACGAGGGCTACGGCTTCTGGCTCGACGGCGCGGTGCGCGACGACCCGGTGTTCGCCGAGCACTGGTCGGGCCGGCGGGCGCTGCTCGTCCGCGTCGACGCCGACCAGATCGTGATCCGCCCCGACGACCGGGAATGAATACACGGGGTCTGACCCCGTTCATTCACGGGCCGCGGTAGTCCGTCGCGCTGCGGGCGATGCGGGCGAAGGCGGCCGGCTGGACGGCCGACAGGTCGTATGCCCACGGCTCCGGCGTGACCCGCTGGGCCACGTCGAGACACCACCACTCGCTGGTGGCGTACAGGGCGGCGAGCGCGGCCAGGTCGAACGTCTGGCCGATCCGGCGGACGATCTCGGCCTCGAGCTCGGCGGCCACCCTCTCGACCACCGCACGGCGGCGCGCCGTCAGTTCGAGCGCCGCGAGCCGCCGCACCCCCTCCGCCCATTCCACCATGGCGAGATCGACCGCCGTGGTCACGCCGTGCAGCACTCCGCGTCCGGATAGAGCGGCGCCGCCTCGGCCAGGATGCGGCGACCGAGCGCATAGCCCGGCTCGGCGAGGGCGAACGCCGCGTGGGCGTGGAGGCACTTGACGGCGCCCTCCCGGCTCGTCCCGGCGATGCCGAGACGCAGGCTGGCGCCGCCGTCGGCCATCGCCGTCCCCGGCCGGCGCAGCTCCCGCTGGCGGGCGGCACCGGCGCGGTATTCCTCCATCGCGCCCGCGTCGCTCACAACCAGCCGCTCGTAGCGGTCGACGCCGCCCGCGGCCTCGAGCGCGTCGATGCGGGCGACGGCATGGGGACAGCTCAGGTAGTAGGTGGTCGGGAACGGGCTGCCGTCGTCGAGGTACGCCGGCTGCGCGATCACCGCCGGGCGCCCGTATGGGCAGCGCACCGCGACGGTCACCTCACCGCGGGGGGTCCGGCCGAGCTGGCGGGCGATGGCTGCCTGGTCGTCGATCCGGTCAGGGTACTGCCGTCACCGGCAGGAGCGGGCCGTCAGGCCCTTCACCACGTACGCCTGCTCGCCGGGGAAGATCCAGCCACACGCGCGCGCGGAGCGCACGATCTCGGCCCGCGTGTGCAGCGAGGCCTCGACGTCGTGCAGCCGCCGGTTCTGCCTGTCGAGGACGGCGACGCGGTTGCGGCCGGAGGCGAGCTCGCTGCGCAGGTGGAGCTCCTTCTGCAGCGGCCCGACGTAGAGGGCGGCGATGAGGACGAGCACCCCGGCGGCGACGAGGCGGCCCGTCGTCAGGCCACGTCGAAAGGTCCGCGTGCGCGTCCGTGCCACGCGGCGTGGGTTCGACGCTCGTCCCCGGACTCCTACTCGATCGTGCGCACGACGATGTGATCCGTCGTGCCGGGACGGTTCAGCCGGGTGCCGCCGGACAGCACCACCCGCTGCCCGGTCCCGGCCAGCCCGCTCGCGCGGATCGCATCGACCGTGCGCCGCCACAGATCCTCGGTCGACGTCGCGCTCTCGATCACGATCGGCACGACCGCCCATTCGAGCGCGAGCTGCTGCAGCACCACCGGGTCGGGGCTCGCGGCCACGATCGGGCGCCGGGGCCGGAACATGGACACGTTGCGCGCCGTCGAGCCCGACTGGGTCGGGCAGGCGATCACCGTCGCGTCCAGGTCCTCGGCGACATCGCACACCGCGTGGGCCAGGATGGTGCCCATGTCGCCCTCGCGGCGGCGGCCGGGGTCGTGGTAGACCAGCGACGGCTCGACGGCGCGCGCGATCCGGTTCATCGTCGCCACCGCCTCGAGCGGGTAGGCGCCCACGGCGGTCTCGCCGGAGAGCATCAGCGCCGACGTCCCGTCGAGCACCGCGTTGGCAACGTCCGACGCCTCGGCCCGGGTCGGCTCCGGCTGGTGGATCATCGACTCGAGCATCTGCGTCGCCGTGATCACGGCCCGGCCGGCGTCGCGGCCGGTGCGGATGATGAGCTTCTGGACGAGGGGGACGTCGGCGGCGCCGATCTCGACCCCCAGGTCGCCGCGCGCCACCATCACCGCATCGCTGACGGCGACGATGTCGTCGAGGTTCTCGATCGCCTCGGCCTTCTCGATCTTGGCCACGATCCGCGCGTGCGACCCGCGCGGCGTCGATCCGCTCGCGCAGCTTCTCCACGTCGGCGGCCGTGCGCACGAACGAGAGCGCGATGTAGTCGGCGCCGATCCCGAGCGCGAAGTCGAGGTCGGACTCATCCTTGTCGGTCAGGGACGGGATCGGCAGGTACGTGCCGGGCAGGTTCACGCCCTTGCCGGACGAGATCAGCCCGCCCACCTCGACCCGGGTGACCACACGCGCACCCTCCACCGACGCGACCCGCGCCCGCACCATGCCGTCGTTGATCAGCACCTCGCGGCCGGGCGAGACGGTCTCGGCGATACCCGCGTAGGTCACGTCGAGATCGCCCGGGGCACCCTGGCCGGGCGCGGTGAGGACGAGCGTGTCGCCGGGGCTCACCGAGCGCGGCTCGCCGATCCGCCCGATCCGGATCTTCGGCCCCTGCAGGTCGGCGATCACGGCGAGCGGGCGGCCGATCAGGGCCTGGGCGCGGCGCACCGCGGCGAGCGCCTCGCGGTGCATCTCGTGGTCGCCGTGGGAGAAGTTCAGCCGGGCGGCGTCCATGCCCGACCACGCGAGCTGCTCGATCGTGTCCGGATCGGACGATGCCGGCCCGATCGTGCACACGATCTTGGTCCGGCGCGGCCGGGGGTCGGTCACCGCGCCGGCGACGACGCGGCGGCGAGGGCGGCGAACGCCGCGCGGCCGGGGTAGCGCGCGGACGCGCCCAGCTCCTCCTCGATACGGACGAGCTGGTTGTACTTGGCCACGCGGTCGCTGCGCGCGGGCGCGCCGGTCTTGATCTGCCCACACCCCGTGGCGACCACGAGGTCGGCGATCGTCGTGTCCTCGGTCTCGCCCGAGCGGTGGGAGATGACGCTCGCATAGGCCGCCGACGTCGCGAGCCGGATCGCGTCGAGCGTCTCCGAGAGCGTGCCGATCTGGTTCAGCTTCATGAGCACGGCGTTCCCGATCCGCATGCGGATGCCCTCGCGGATACGGCTCGTGTTGGTGACGAAGATGTCGTCCCCGACGAGCTGGAGGCGATCGCCGAGCCGCTCCGTCAGGTGCGCCCATCCGTCCCAGTCGTCCTCGGCCAGGCCGTCCTCGATCGACACGATCGGGTACCGGGTGGCGAGGTCGTCGTAGAGATCGACCATCTCCCCCGCCCGCAGCGTCCGGCCCTCTCCGGTCAGGTGGTAGGCGCCGTCGCGATAGAGCTCGGTCGCCGCCGGGTCGATCGCGATCATGACGGCGCCGCGGTGGCCGGCGTTCTCGGCCGCCTCCATGATGACCGCGATCGCCTCCTCGTTCGAGCTCAGGTTCGGCGCGAACCCGCCCTCGTCACCGACGTTCGTCTCCAGGCCGCGGCTCTTGAGGAGCGCCTTCAGCGCGTGGTAGGTCTCGGAGCCGATCCGCAGCGCTTCGGCGAACGAGTCCGCCCCGACCGGCACGACCATGAACTCCTGCATGTCGACGCTGTTGTCCGCGTGCACGCCGCCGTTCAGGACGTTCATCATCGGGACGGGCAGGATGTGGGCGCCGGCGCCGCCGACGTAGCGGTAGAGCGAGAGGCCGGCCTCGGCCGCCGCCGCCTTCGCCGTCGCGAGCGAGGTGCCGAGGATCGCGTTCGCCCCGATGTGGGCCTTGTTGTCGGAGCCGTCGAGCTCGATCAGGAAGGAGTCGACCAGCCGCTGGTCGGTGGCGTCGATCCCCTGGAGCGTCGCGGCGATCGCGGAGTTCACGTGCCCGACCGCCTGCAGCACGCCCTTGCCGCCGTAGCGGGCCGGATCGCCGTCGCGCAGCTCGACCGCCTCGTGCGCGCCGGTCGACGCGCCGGACGGCACCGCCGCGCGGCCGCCGGCGCCCGACTCGAGCACGACGTCGACCTCGACGGTCGGGTTGCCGCGCGAGTCGAGGATCTCCCGGCCGGTGACGGAGACGATGGCGCTCATTCGGGGCGGGATACTAGCCCGTGAATAAACGGGGTCTGACCCCGTTTATTCATGTGTGGGGGTCCCGCTGAGCGCCGCCTTCGCGCGCCGGTACCAGGCGTCCTGCGCCTCCAGGTCGAGCCCGGCCCAGTCCTCCCCCGCCTCCGCGGCCAGGCGCTCGGCCGTCTCGACCCGGTCGCGGAAGCGGCCGGCGGCCGCCCGCAGCGCGAGCTCGGGATCGACGTTCGCAAGCCGGGCGACGTTCGTCGCGGCGAAGAGCAGGTCGCCGAGCTCGTGCACGACCTCCGGGTCGGGGGCATGCTCGGCCCGCGGGGCGGGCGCGGCGTCGAGCGCGGCCCGCAGCTCGCGGAGCTCGTCGGCCAGGTCGCCCCACGCGCCGTCCCAGGCGTGCCAGTCGAAGCCGACGGCAGACGCCCGGCGCTGGATCTTGCGGGCGTGGAGCAGCGCCGGCAGCACCCCGGGGACGTCGTGGAAGATGCCGGTTCGGCCCTCCTGATCGCGCTTGATCTGCTCCCAGTTCGCGCGCACGGCCCCCGCCGTCTCGGCCTCCCGCTCGCCGAACACATGCGGGTGGCGGCGGATCAGCTTCGTGGTGATGCCCGTCGCCACGGCGGCCAGGTCGCCGTCGCCCTGCTCCTCGCACAGGAGCGCGAGGAAGAACGTCTGGAACAGCAGGTCGCCCAGCTCGTCCACCAGCTTGGCGCCCGTGCCGCTGCCGGCCGCCTCGGCCACCTCGTAGGCCTCCTCGATCGTGTGCGGGACGATCGTGCCCACCGTCTGCTCGCGATCCCACGGGCAGTCGCGGCGCAGCCGCTCGGTCAGGCGCTGCATCGCGACCAGCGCGTCGGCCAGAAGGAGCGTCTGCAGCACCGGCCCCGAGGGCACCGTCTCGTCCCAGCTACGCAGCGCGAGCAGGCGCCGCAGCCGCTCGCCCGACGCGGCCGCCACAGGTGCGTCCGGGTCGACGGCGATGCCGTGGCTGCCGAGCCATGCGCGCAGCGGCTCGTCCTCGGGCAGGGCGACCGGTCCGGCCGCCTCGAGCGCCCGCCAGGATGCGAGCGGGATCAGCTCGGGATCGCCCGGTCCGAGAGCGATCAGCGTGGCCACGAGCCCCGGTTCCTCGGCGTCAGGTCGTGGGCGCCGTGGCCGTGCCGCTGCCCGAGTCCGTCGACGGCGTCTGCGTCTTCGGCGGCGCGTAGCCGGGGGCGTACTTCGTCTGCTTCTTCTGCTCGGCCTCGAGCTTCTTCACGACCCCCGCGATGTGCGCCGACTGGCGCGTCTGCAGGAGCTGCGTGCGGATCTGGTCCTTGACGCCTGCGAACGACTTCGTCGTCCCCGCCTTCACGGTCTCGCCCGTCGGCCGGATGATGAAGTAGCACGCCGGATGGCACTTCCCGGCGAGCGAGGTCTTCGCGTAGGCCGGGTCGACCTTGACCAGCCCGGAGAGCTGATCCGTCTTCAGGCTGAAGGTCGCGTTCTGGAAGGCGACGTCACCGGTGCCCTTGCTGAAGGTGAAAGGCTCATGGGCGGAGGTGTCGTCGATCGCCCCCGCGGCGACGTCGGCGAAGCTCTTGCCGGACGCGAGCGCCGCGTGCGCCTGCTCGGCGGCCGCCTTGGTCGGGAGCAGCACGTAGTCGACCGTGCGCGAGTCCGCGCTCGTCTCGTAGAGCTGCTGGTGCGACTTGTAGTAGTCCTCGACGTCCTTGTCGGTGACCTTCACCTGGCCGCGCAGCTTCGCCTCGATCTTCTGCTCGAGCAGCGTGAGCTCGAACTGCTGGGCGATGTCGGCATCGGTCAGCTTGTACTTCTTGAGGTCGGCGTGGTACTTGGCCTGGTCGCCGCCGTAGAACTGCTGGATGGCCTTCGTGACCTGGTCCTGGATCTGCTTCGGCGTGACGGACACCGAGAGATCCTTGGCGATGTCGTGCACCTGGGCGTTCTGCACCAGGTACGCGAGGACCGGCTGGACGACCGTGCTCGTGTAGCTGGTCGTGCCGACCTTGGGGATCTTCTGCTTCTTGACCGCCATCGCGGCCAGCTCGAGCGTGATCTGGTGGTCGAGCTGCTGCTTCGTGATGTGGTTCTGGCCGACGACAGCGACGTCGTCGGACCCGAGGTTGGCCGAGCTCGAGGATGACGACGACGAACCGCCACAGGCGGCCGCGAGCGCCGCCACGGCGGCCAGGCAAATGATCCAAGGTGTTCGGCCCATCAACGAACTACGCCGCGATCTCGCGGCGGATATCGATTATAGCATCGAGCAATTCCAGCCCCTGGTGGACCCCCGGCCGGGTCGCCGGCGGCTGGACGACCGGCCGCAGGCTGAGCTCGCGGGTGGCGACGGTGTAGCGGACGGCCGGGAAGCGCTCGCGCAGCGCGCGCATCTCGGCCGACCCGAGGGCGACCGGGCCGACGCTGAACGTGCCGCCGCGCAGCGTCGCGACGGCCATGCCCATCTCGGCGGCGACGAGCCGCAGCTCCTGGATCGCGAGCAGGTTCGCGACCGGCTCGGGGAGCGGCCCGAAGCGGTCGGCGAGCTCCGCCTCGATCTCGCGCAGCTCGGAGCGGTCGACGGCCAGGGCGACCCGCCGGTGCAGATCGATCTTGACCGCCTCGAGCGGCACGTAGCTCGCCGGCACGTAGGCATCCACCTGGGCCTCGACGCGCACGGGCTTCGCGGCCACGGGCGGCGCGCCCTGCAGCTCGGCGACGGCCTCGGCCAGGAGCTCGCAGTAGAGCTCGAAGCCGACCGCGGCGACGTGCCCGGACTGCTCGTCGCCGAGCAGGTTGCCGGCACCGCGCAGCTCGAGGTCGCGCATCGCGATCCGGTAGCCGGAGCCGAGCTCGGTGTAGTCGGCCAGCGTCGAGAGGCGGTGGCGGGCCTCCTCGGAGAGCTCGCGCCGGTCGGGGTAGAAGAGGAACGCGTGGGCCACCTCCTCGGAGCGGCCGACGCGACCGCGGATCTGGTAGAGCTGGGCCAGCCCGAGCGTGTCGGCCCGCTCGACGACGAGCGTGTTCGCCTGCGGGATGTCGAGGCCGGACTCGATGATCGTCGTCGAGACGAGCACGTCGAACTCGCCGCGCAGGAACTGCATCATCACACCCTCGAGAGCACGCTCGGCCATCTGGCCGTGAGCGACGCCCACGCGCAGCTCCGGCACCCACCGCCGCACCCGCTCGGCGACGTCGTCGATCGTCTCGACGCGGTTGTGCAGGTAGAAGGACTGGCCGCCGCGGGCGTGCTCGCGCCGCAGCGCCGCCGCGATCAGCTCCTCGTCGAACTCGCCGACGTGCGTCTTGATCGGGTGGCGGCCGCGCGGCGGCGTCGTGATCACGCTGATGTCGCGCAGGCCGGAGAGGCTCATGTGCAGCGTCCGCGGGATCGGCGTCGCCGACATGGCGAGCACGTCGACCTCGAGCCGCAGCTGGCGCAGGAGCTCCTTCTGGGCGACGCCGAACCGCTGCTCCTCGTCGAGCACGACGAGGCCGAGGTTCTGGGGCACGACGTCGCGCGAGAGCACGCGGTGGGTGCCGACCAGGACGTCGACCTTGCCGGCGCGCGAACTCGGCCAGCACCTTCTTCACTTCGGCCGGAGCACGGAACCGCGACACCATCTCGACCCGCACGGGGAAGTCGCGGAAGCGCTCGCGCAAGGTCGCCGCGTGCTGCTGGGCGAGGATCGTCGTCGGGACGAGCATCAGCACCTGGCGGCCGGCCGAGGCGACCTTGAACGCCGCCCGCACCGCAACCTCGGTCTTGCCGAAGCCGACGTCTCCGCAGACGAGCCGGTCCATCGGCTGCGGCGCCTCGAGGTCCTGCTTCACGGCGTCGATGGCGACCCCCTGGTCGTCGGTCTCGTCGAACGGGAACGACGCCTCGAGCCGCGCCATCCACTCGTCGTCCGACCCGACCGGCTGCCGGGTCGCCGTCTGGCGGCGGGCGTACAGCGCGAGCAGCTCCCCGGCCAGCTCGCGCACGGCGACCCGGGCGCGGCTCTTGAGCGTGCTCCACGCCTTCCCGCCGAGCCTCGCGAGCGCCGGGGCGCGGCCGTCGGCGCCGACGTAGCGGCTGACCTTCGCGAGCTGGTCGTGCGGCACGTAGAGGCGGTCGTCGCCGCGGAACTCGAGGTAGAGGTAGTCGCGGACGACCCCGCCCACCTCCTTCGTGTCGAAGCGGACGAACCGGCCGACGCCGTGGTCCTCGTGCACGACGTAGTCGCCGGTGCGCAGGTCGGCGACCGTCGAGAGCGCCCGCCCGAACCGGGCCGGGCCGCGGGCGCCGCGGCGGCGCAGGAGCTGGGCGGCCGGCAGCACGGCGACGCGCTGCGCCGGCGAGACGAAGCCGTGCCGCAGCGGCGAGACGACGAACGCGACGCCCGCCTCGTCGGGGCCGCGCCCGCCCGGGGCGGGCACGTCCGCCGTGATCCGGCGGAGGGCCATGTGCGTGCGCCGCGCCTCGCCGAGGTGGGCGAAGCAGACGAGCACCCGGTAGCCGGCCCGAACCAGCGCGCGCAGCTCGTTCTCGGCCTCGGCGATCCCGGTCGACGCGAGCGCGGGCCGCTGCGCCTCGAACTGGAACGGCTGGCCGAGCGGCATCTCCTCGAGCGCCGGCACCGACTCGACGAGGTCGGTGACCGCGTCGAGCTGCACGTAGCCGCGTCCGCGGGCCGCGGGGTCGCGCAGCAGCTCGGCCGCCTCGGCGTGCGCGCCCTCGATCTCCGACACGAGGTCGGCGGGGTTCCAGGCGAGCACGGCCGCGCCGGCGACGAGCTCGGGGCCGAGGGGCACGAGCCCGGGCGGGACGAACGGCCCATCGCCGTCCTCCTGCCCCCAGCCCGAGTGCTCGGGGTCGGCCCGGTACTCCGCCGCCGGGTGGATCAGGACGTGGTCGCAGTCGCGCAGCGACCGCTGGGTGAAGGCGGAGAAGGCGGAAAGCCGTTCGATCTGGTCGCCGAAGAACTCGACCCGGACGGGCTCGCGGCCCGTGGTCGGGAAGACGTCGACGAGGCCGCCCCGGACCGAGAACTGACCGCGCTCGTCGACGGAGTCGGCGCGCTCGTAGCCGGCCTCCGCGAGCGACGAGACCAGGTCGTCGAACGGGAGCTCCTCGCCCAGCCGCAGCTCCACCGGGGCCGGGCGGCGGTCGGGCGGGTCGACCCGCTCGATCAGGGCGTCGGCCGAGACGGCGACGAGGCCGCCACGGGCGAGCGCGTGCAGCGCGCGGTGGCGCTCGCCGACGAGGTGAGGCGCGGGGTCGAGGCCGCTCCCCCACCCGACGCCGCGGGATGGCAGGAACGCGGCCGTGTCAGGCGGCAGGAATGCCGCCGCAGACTCGGCCAGCGAGCGGGCGTCGTCGTCGTCCGCGCAGACGACCGCGAGCGCCCGCGGCTCGGCGCCGTCGCGCGAGTGCCAGAGCGCGGCGACGAGCGCCGGCAGGATCGGTTCGGACACGCGCGCCCGCGTGATCCCGGCCGCGGTGCGGCGGGCGTAGGCGGCAAATGACTCGTCGCCGAGCAGGTAGGCAAGGGCCAGCTCGGCCCCGGCGAGGGGGCCGTCCACCTGCTGCTCCAAGCCGTCCACACTGGCATGGTAGGCTCCGTGCCGCCCTGCCGACGGAGGTCTTTCGGTGCGCCGCCTGATCGTCTCGCTGTACGTCTTCGCCCTGATGCTCGCACTGCCCGTCGCCGCGGTCGCGGCGGCTGCCGATAACGAGGGCAAGCCGACCGGCCACGACTGGACGCTCACGACGATCTTCTTCATCGCGTTCTCGATCCCGGCGCTGCTCGGGGTCTTGACGCTGATCGACATCGCCCGTGGCAAGCACACCCAGCGCCACGACTGACGCCTTCCTGGCACAGCTGTACGAGCTGCTGCGGATCGAGTCGGTCTCGAGCGACGGCGCCCATCCCGACCAGCTGCGCGCTGCGGCCGCCTGGATCGCCGACCT
The DNA here is from genome assembly GCA_963746115.1 of uncultured Actinomycetes bacterium. Lineage (GTDB taxonomy): Bacteria > Actinomycetota > Thermoleophilia > Gaiellales > JAICJC01 > JAICJC01. The sequence continues at coordinate 1,051,103 of CAVVAA010000001.1, forward strand.
GATCGGCGGCGACGCCACCGTCACCGCCGAGCACGGCAACCCGCTGGTCGACGGCCTCATCCCGGCCTCGCGGGCGGGCGCGCCGACCGTCATCGCCTACGGTCACTACGACGTGCAGGCCCCCGGGCCGCGCGACCTGTGGGACAGCGACCCGTTCGAGCCGGAGGTGCGCGACGGCTGGATCCACGGCCGCGGCGTGACCGACGACAAGGGCAACTTCTTCGCCGTCCTGCGCGCCGCCCTCGATCTGGCGGCGGCCGGCGAGCTGGGCGTGAACGTGCGCGTGCTCGCCGACGGCGAGGAGGAGATCGGCGGCCACTCCGTCATCCACCACCTGGCGACGGTCGAAGGAGACTTCGGCGCGGCGGTGATCTTCGACGGCGGCATGGTGGACGGGCAGCGCCCCGCGATCACCACGGGCCTGCGCGGCCTCGCCGGCGCCCAGCTCCGGCTCCGCACCGGCCGCCGTGAGCTGCACTCCGGGATGTACGGCGGGGCGGCGGCGAACGCCGTTCACGACCTGCACCGCGTTCTCGCGAGGCTGATCGACCTGCCCGAGGCGTTCTCCGCCGGCATCGCGCCCGTGACCGACTCGGAGCGGTCGGCGTGGACCCAGCTCCCCGATGGAGATGCGCTCCTGCGCGAAGCCGGCGCGATTCCCGCCGACCCGGCCGCCGGGAGCGAGTTCTACGAGCGCACCGGCGCCCGGCCGTCGCTCACGGTGCACTCCGTCGGCGCGGGCGACCCCGACCTGCACAAGACCAGCATCCAGCAGGAGGCGCGCGCGTCGGTCTCCCTGCGGCTGGCGCCGGGCCAGGACGCCGAGGCGATGTCGGCGCTCTTCGAGCGGACGCTGCGCGAGGCCTGCCCGGCCGGCGCGACGCTCGACGTCGAGATGTGGCCGCCGGCGCAGCCCGCATGGATGGACCCCGAGCAGCCGGTCCTGCGGCTCGGCTTCGACGCGATCGAGCGGGCGACGGGTGTGCGCCCGCTCGCGGTGCGCTCCGGCGGCACGATCCCGGTCGCGGCGGCCTTCGCGGGGCGCGGGATCCCGACGATCCTGTCCGGGTTCGGCACGGACGACGACAACATCCACTCGCCCAACGAGCGGATGGAGCTGCGCCGGCTCGACTGGGCGTACGCGTCGGCCCGCGAGATCTTCCGCGCTCTGCCCGAGATCGCCTGAATCCCGTCCGTTTGTTGACGGTAGGGGCTTTACTCCGTCCGCCGTTCTCGATACGCTTGCGGCCGCAATGCGGACGGCAACAAGGGGAATGAGCGAGTACCAGGTGCGGGCGCACCTGTACGACCCGCCCGAGGGCGTCCGCCGCCTCGACTCCAAGCTCGCGTGCTGGCGGATCGCAAACGGCGCCCACATGCGCGGCGAGGAGATGCGCCAGGCATTCGAGTCGCGCCTCGACAAGCGCGTGCCCGACGTCGTGGCCGCCCCTGCCGCTCCCGGCAAGGGCCCGCGCATCCGCCTGATCGCCTAGCACCGACGCAGGCTGGCGATGGGGACTGTCCCCATCCGGGGACTGTCCCCGGTTCTCGCCGTTCAGTGCGGCTGGTCGCCGGCCCCGCGCGTTGCCCGGTAGCCGGCGTACGCGCCGGCGCCGATCACGCCGAGCGTGACGACGAGCTTGCGCAGACGGCGGCGAGGCTTCGGCTTGGGCGACTGCGCCGCCGCGTAACCGGCGGCCATCGCCGCGGCCGCCCGGCGCAGCTCGGCCCAGAGCTTCTCGTCGGTCACGGCGGCGGCCAGGTCGTCCGACCGGCGTAGCCGCGATCGCGCGGAGCTGAGCGCGTCGCGAGTCTCGTCGACCTGACTCCGTACCCGGGGATCGTCCTTCGCCGCCCGCGCCTTGCGGGCGACGCCCGGCGCGGCGCGGCCGATCTTGACGGCGGTCGCCGTCCGCTTCGGATGCCGCGCGACCGTCCAGCCGACGCGCGCCGCCGCGCGCGGATGCTTGCGGACGAACCACAGCCCGACCTTTGTCCCGTTGCTCATGCGGGCACCATACCCGCCCGGCACGGCCCGTGAAACGGCGGCAGGATCACCATCTAGATCGGGCCTGCCCCGTTGAAGCGGCGCATGGCCTCGTCGACGCCGTCGCGGATGACGACCCGGGTGCAGTCCGCGCCCCGGGTGACGAGCTCCTCCACGTCGACGCCGGCCGGGAACGGCCGCAGCAGCCAGTCGGCCACCGGCTGGCGCTCGCCCCGCTCCGGCCGGCCCACGCCGATCCGCACCCGCACGAAGTCGGCGGTGCCGAGCGTGTCGCGCAGCGAGCGCAGGCCGTTGTGGCCGGCGAGCCCGCCGCCCGACTTCGCCCGCACGTCGCCGAGCTCGAGGTCGATCTCGTCGTGCACCACGATCAGCGCGTCCGGCTCGAGCTTGTAGAACCGCATCGCCGCCGCGACGCTGCGGCCGGACAGGTTCATGTAGGTCTGCGGCTGGAGCAGCGCGAGCCGGGCATCGCCGTCGCGGCCCTCGGCCACCCGGCCCGAGAACTTGCTCTTCCAGCCCAGCGACCACTCGCCGGCCAGCCGGTCGGTGACCATGAACCCGAGGTTGTGCCGGGTTGCGGCGTACTCCGGGCCCGGGTTGCCGAGCCCGACAACGAGAAGGTCCAGCGACGGGCCGAAGTCGCGCCGTCCGAGGCGCACCCCGCGCGCCGCCTACTCGGAGCTCGGCTCCTCGGCCGGGGCTGGCTCGCCCTCCCCGCCCTCGGTGCCACCCTCCTCGCCGGCCTCGCCGGCCTCCGCTGCCGCCGCGGCCTCGGCCTCCGCCTCGGCCTCCGCCTCGAGCTCGGACTCGGTCTTGAGCTCCTCCTCGGACACCGGCGCCGCGATCGTCGCGAGGATGGTGCCTTCGAGGTCGTCGGTGAACGTGACCCCGTTCGGGGGCGTCACGTCTGAGAGCCGGATCGACTGGCCGATCTCGAGCTCCGACACATCGACCGTGATCGCCTCGACCAGGTCGGCGGGGAGCGCCTCCACGTGGACCTCGTGGGTGGGCTGGCTGAGCGCGCCGCCCATGTTCACGCCTTCGGCGTGGCCCTCGATGTGGACCGGGATGGAGGTGTTGATCTTCTGGTCGAGCCGGATCTCGTGCAGGTCGACGTGGATGACGCGGTCGCGCACCGGGTCGAGCTGGAACTCCTTGATCAGGACCGGACGGTCGGTCTTCCCGTCGATGCTGACGTCGAACACCGAGTGCACACCAGCCTCCGAGAGCGCGTGGCGCAGGTCGCGGACGCTGACGACGATCGACTCGGTCTCCGAGGTCGCGGAATAGATCACGCCGGGGACGTCGCCGGCCAGGCGCAGCGCCTTCGCGTCCTTCGTGCCGCGCCCCTCACGCAGGCGCGCCGCCAGTTTCACTCGCTCCATCCCGCCCTCACCACCGTCGTTTCCGTGGGGACAGTCCCCGGTTTCCGTCAGAACAGCTGATTCCCGCCGTGGAACAGCCCCGACACGGAATCGTCGTTGAAGACGTTGCAGATGGTATCAGCCAGAATTGGCGCCACCGACAGCACCTGCACCTTGTCCGGGCGGTGCAGCGGGTTGATCGGGATCGTGTCCGTCACGACCACCTTCTCGAACACGCTCTTCTCGAGCCGCTCGAGCGCCGGGCCCGGAGAAGACGGGGTGGGTGGCGCAGGCGAAGACGCGCGTCGCGCCCTCCTCCATCAGCGAGACACCTCCCGCGCACAGCGTCCCGGCCGTGTCGATCATGTCGTCGAGGAGGATGCAGACCTTCCCGCGCACGCGGCCGATCACGTTCGTGACCTCGGCCTCCTGGTGCCCGGGCCGCTCCTTGGTGATCAGCGCGAGCTGTCCGCCCAGCATCTCCGCGAACTTCTTGGCCAGCTTCACGCGGCCCGCGTCGGCCGAGACGACGACGACGTCCTCCGGATCGACGTCGAGCAGGTCGTTGAAGTGGCCGGCGAGCATCGGCGCGGCGGTCATGTGGTCGACGGCGCCGTCGAAGAAGCCCTGCAGCTGGCCGGCGTGCAGGTCCATCGTCAGCACCCGGTCGACGCCCGCCGCGGCCAGCATGTCGGCGACGAGCTTCGCCGTGATGGGCTCGCGGGGCATGCTCTTCTTGTCCTGGCGGCCGTACGGGTACCACGGCATGACGGCGGTGATCCGCTTGGCCGACGCCAGCCGTGCCGCCTGGGCCATGATCAGGAGCTCCATCAGCGAGTCGTTCGTCGGCGACGAGCACGACTGCACGATGAACATGTCGGCGCCGCGGATCGACTCCTGGTAGCGGACGTAGACCTCGCCGTTCGTGAAGGTCTTGAGCAGCACGTCGCCGAGCTCGATGCCGATCCGCGCGGCGATCGCCTCGCCGAGGGCCTTGTTCGAGCGGCCGCTGAAGAGCATGAGCCGCTTGTGCGGCGCCCGCTCCATCCAGCTCGCGTGCTCGGCCGCGCTCATCGAGGCCACCGACATGCCGGTCGCCGGGAAGAGCGGCAGGGGGGTTTCGAGACTAACCGCGCTTTCGTCGTCCATATCCCTCGATGTTCTTCTGGTGGGCACGGGCAACGGCGAGCGCGTCGGGGGGAACGTCCTCGGTGATCACCGATCCCGCCGCTGTCCACGCGCCGTCTCCAATCGTCACGGGTGCGACGAAGACATTGTCGCAGCTGGTGTGGACATCCTTGCCGATCGTGGTCCGCTGCTTGACTCGACCATCGTAGTTGGCGGTGATCCCGCCCGCGCCGATGTTCGTCCCCTCGCCGATGGAGGCATCGCCGATGTACGACAGGTGCGGCACCTTCACCCCTGCGGCGAGCTGCGAGTTCTTGATCTCGACGAACGTCCCCGCCTTTGCGTCGTCGGCCAGCTCGGCGCCCGGGCGCAGGTAGCAGAACGGCCCCACGCTCGCGCCCGGGCCGATGCGGGCGTCGATCACGACGGCGTGCGGGCCGACCGTCGCGCCCGCCTCGACGCGGGTGGCGCCGCGCAGGACGGTGAACGGCTCGATGGTTGCGTCCGGCGCGAGCGTCACCGTGGGCTCGATCCAGGTCGACGCCGGGTCAACGATCGTCACACCCGCCAGCATGTGGACGAGGTTGATGCGGTCGCGGAGGAGCACCGACGCCGCGGCGAGGTCGGCGCGCGTGTTGATCCCGAGGGCCACCGTGGGGTCGTCGTGCAGGTGGCCGGCGACGGTGTGGCCGTCGCCCACGAGCAGGCCCACCGCGTCGGTCAGGTAGAGCTCGCCCTGGTCGTTCGCCGTCGAGAGCCGTTCGAGCGCCGGCCACAGCAGGTCCGTGCGGAAGACATACAGCCCTGAGCTGACCTCGGTGACCGCCCGCTCGTCGGGGGACGTGTCGCGCAGCTCGACGATGCGCTCGACGCTCCCGTCGGGCGCGCGGACGACGCGCCCGAAATCGGCGCCGATGGCGGCGGTGCGCGTGAAGGTCAGCACCGCGGCGGCCGCCCCCGCCTGCGCCCGCGCGGCCGCGAGGTCGCGCAGGCTGGCCGGGTCGGTGAGGGGATGGTCGCCGTTCATGACGACGACGTCGCCGGCAAAGCCCTCCAGGGCGGCCCGCGCGCTGCGGGCGGCGTCGCCCGTCCCCAGCGGCTGGGCCTGGGTGACCGCCTCGACGCCGTCGGGCAGGATGGCCCGCACGTCGTCGCTGTCGGGCCCGACGACCACGATGGTGCGGTCGGGCTGGAGCTCGGCCACCGCGGCGAGCCCCCACGCCAGCACCGGACGGCCGCACGCCCGGTGGAGCAGCTTGGGCGTCGCCGACTTCATCCGCGTTCCCCGGCCGGCGGCCAGGATGACGCATGCAAGCGGCGGGGTGGTCATGTCGGTGCTGTGGGCGGTCGGTGCTTGGAGCTGGGGCGCCTGGATTCGAACCAGGGATCACGGGACCAAAACCCGTTGCCTTACCACTTGGCCACGCCCCACTGGGCGCGCCTGCCGGGCCGTGCGAGTATACCGAGCGGCCGCGGTTCGGGGCCGCTAGGTCGTCAGCTCGTCGAGCGTGTCCTCGACCCGGTCGGCCGAGACGCCGAGGTCGCGGAGGATGCGGGCGCCGGGGCCGCCGTCGCCGCGCACGAGCGCGATCAGGACGTCCCGCGAATCCGGCTGCCGGGCACCGCGCTCCTCCGCCAGCTCCTCGGCCAGCTCGAGCACCCGCTCCGACCGGGCGGTCAGCCCCTTCCGGCCCGCGACCGGCCCGGCCGGCGGGCGGACGCCCGCAGCCCGCTCGCGCACATCGTCGGCGCTCACGCCGAGTGCCTCGAGCGCCCGGCCGGCGGGCCCGCCGTCGGAGAGCAGCGCGAGCAGCAGGTGCTCCGTGCCGACGTAGTCCGCGTGGAGGCCACCGGCCTCCTCCCGCGCGCGGTCGAGGAGCGCGCTGGCATCGTCGCTTCGGCGCTTCGCCACGGCCCCGCTACTTGCGCATGCGGTCGCCCAGCATCACCAGCACCAGGACGACGAGGAGCAGCGAGCCGACGATGAAGAACATCGCCAGCCCGACGTAGATCAGCGGCAGTACGAGGCCGCCGATCGCCTGGGCCATGACGACGATCCAGAGCGGCCGCCGGATCACCTCCGGCAGGCGGTGGCGCACGTTCAGGTAGACGAGCACCGTGACGACCCCGATCAGGGTCAGGAGCAGGCGATGGCCGGTCGCCCACGCGAAAACCGCCTCGGTCAGGCCGAGGACGACGGCGATGCGCAGGCTGTGCTGGTGGAGCCAGCGGGTCGGGGAGCGGCGCTCGCGCGGCTCGATCGTGAGCGCGTCCCCGGAGACGTTCCAATTGGACATGCCGAAAATCATACCGGAGAGGCCGCAAATGACCCGGGGATCATGGCCACCGCGGCCTCGGCCTCATCGCGGTGCCGGAAGACGCCGAACGCCGTCGGCCCCGACCCTGAGACGATGGCCGCAAGCGCCCCCTCCTGCCGCAGCGCGGCCAGCGCGCCGGCCACCTCCGGTCGCAGCCGCAGCACCGCCGGCTCGAGGTCGTTCGCCATGAGCGCCGCGACGTCCTCGACCCGGCGGACGGTGTGCATCGCCCGCACGAGGTCGCCCTCGGCGGCCCGGAAGATCGGGTTCGGCTCGCCGGCCGCGAACACCTCGCCGGCGGAGAGGCCCTCGTCGGAGGGGACGAGCACGAACGCGTGCCCGCGGGGAAAGTCGGGCAGCGGCTGGATGCGGTCGCCGCGCCCGGTGCCGAAGCCCGTCTCGGCCCCGGTGAGGAAGAACGGCACGTCGGCCCCGAGGGCGCGGGCGATGGCGTGCAGCTCGTTCGGGTCGCGCTCGCCGCGCAGTGCCCGCAGGACCGCGGCGGCGTCCGACGACCCACCGCCCAGGCCGGCGGCGACCGGGATCCGCTTCGTCAGCCGCACCCGCCGGGTCTCGCCGAGGGCGGCCAGCGCCCCGGTCACGAGCGTATCGCCGGGGAACCCCTCGACGGTCGTCTCGGCCGCATCGGAGAGCTCCAGCTCGTCGTAGCGGTCGATCGCCTGGAAGAGCGTCGTCAGCCGGTGGTAGCCGTCCGGCCGCAGCGGCCCCACCCGCAGGCACAGGTTCACCTTCGCCGGCGCACGCAGGATCATCGCCGCAGCTCCGCGGCGAGCTGGCCGAACCGCTCGGGAGGCAACTGCTCGGCGCGCAGGTCGGCGATCTCGGCCGGCGGCGCCGGCAGGCCGGCCAGCCGCAGCGAGTTGGCAAGCGTCTTTCGCCGGTGGGCGAACGCGCCGTGGACCACGGTGCCGACCCATGCCCAGTCCGGCCCGGCGACGAACCCGGGCCGGCGGCGGAACGCGACCAGCATCGAGTCGACGTTCGGCTGGGGCACGAACACGGTGCGCGATACCGACCGGGCGCCGGTGCGCTCGCACGCGAGCTGGACGAGCACCGACACCGCGCCGTAGGCCTTCGTCCCCGGCACGGCGAAGAGGCGCTCGCCGATCTCGCGCTGCACCATCACGCAGAAGCGCTCGATCACGGGCAGCGCCCGGATCACGACCGGCGTCGCCACCCCGTAGGGCAGGTTCGCGACCATCGCCCGCGGCGGCGGGGCGAGGTCGGCCAGATCGATGTCGAGCACGTCGGCGTAGACGAGGTTGACGTTCTCGACGCCGCGCAGGGTCTCCTCGAGCGCGGGCGCGAGGCGGCGGTCGATCTCGATCGCATGCACGAGCGCCGCCCGCTGAGCCAGCCACAGCGTGAGCACGCCCAGGCCCGCGCCGACCTCGCACACCACGTCGTCGGGCTCGATGGCGAGCAGGCGGCCGGCGACCTCGAGCACGTTCGAGTCGATCAGGAAATTCTGGCCGAGGTCGCGGTCGGGCGAGATGCCGAACTCGGCCAGGCGCCGCAGCGATACCTGCCGGGTCACAGGCCGAAGAGGCGGTCGGCGTTGCGGTCGATCTGCTCTCCGAGCGCCGCCTCGGACACGCCGCGCTCGCGCGCGAGGACGCCCAGGGTGATGGCGGCGTAGGCCGGCTGGTTGGGGCGACCGCGATGGGGCGGCGGGGCCAGGTAGGGGCAGTCGGTCTCGGCCAGGATGCGGTCGTCGGGCACGCGCGCGGCCGCTGCCCGCAGGTCGTCCGCCCTGGGGAAGGCGACGTTGCCCGCGAACGAGCAGTGGTAGCCGCGCTCGATCGCCTCGTCGAGGCGGTCGACCGAGCTGAAGCAGTGCAGGACGACCGCCACCTCGGCCGCCTCGAGCATCGCGAACGTGTCGGCGTCGGCGGCGCGGGTGTGGATCACGAGCGGCAGGCCGGTCTCGTTCGCGAGCCCGATCTGGGCCTCGAAGACGCGCAGCTGATCGGCCCGGGGGGCGTAGTCGCGGTAGAAGTCGAGGCCGCACTCCCCCACGGCGACGGCGCGGGGATGGGCCAGCAGCGGCCGCAGGGCGCCGACGTCGCCCGCCTCGGCGGCCTCGTGCGGATGAATGCCGACGATCGCCCACACCGAGGCGAAGCGGGCGGCGAGCTCGAGGGCCTGCTCGCGGCCGACCGTGAGGATGCGGCCCACGCCGGCCGCGGCGGCGGCGTCCACGAGATCCTCGGCCGGCCCCTCGCAGAGGTCGAGGTGCGCGTGGGTGTCGATCACGCCCGGGGGAAGAGCGGCGGCGGCTGGGCGACCGCGATGCCGGCCGGCAGGAGCCCCACCCCGGCCCGCTCCCAGGCGACGGCGCCGGGGTCGCCGACGGCCTCCAGCATCCGCGCCGAGGACGCGGGGATGAACGGGTGCAGCAGCACCGCCAGCGAGCGCACCGCGTCTGCGAGCGTGTACAGCGTCGTGTCGAGCAGCGCCTGGTCGGCGGCGGCCTGGCTGCGGGCGAGCACCCACGGCTGGCGCTCCTCGACGTAGCGGTTGGCGGCCCGGACGAGCCCCCAGATCACGTCCAGCGCACCGGTCAGGTCGAGGGCCTCGAAGCGCTCGCGCACGGCCGCGTCGATCGGCTCGAGCTCGCACCGGCCCTCGGGGACGACGCCGTCGCGGTAGCGCACGATCATCGCGGTCGCCCGCGAGACGAGGTTGCCGAGGTCGTTCGCGAGCTCGGACGCGTAGCGGCGATCGAGGCCGTCCCGGGTGACGCTCCCGTCCTGGCCCCACTGCACCTCGCGCAGCAGGTAGAAGCGCAGGGCGTCGGCGCCGAGCTCGTCGATCACCGCCAGCGGGTCGATCACGTTGCCGAGCGACTTGGACATCTTCTGGTCGCCGCTCGTCAGGTAGCCGTGCACGAACAGCCGCCGCGGCGGCTCGTACCCGGCGGCGATGAGCAGGGCCGGCCAGGACACGCAGTGCAGGCGGAGGATGTCCTTGCCCAGCAGGTGCATCGACGGCCAGAACGTCGCGGAGACGTCGCGGCCGAGGCCGTACTCGAGGGCGGTGTGGTAGTTCAGGAGCGCGTCCACCCACACGTAGACCGTCTGCTCGGGCTTCCAGGGCAGGGGCACGCCCCAGCTCACCGTCGCGCGGCTGACCGAGAAGTCGGACAGGCCCGACTCGATGAACGAGCGGGCCTCGTTGTAGCGGGCGCGGGGCATGACGTACTCGCGGTCGCGGTCGTACAGCTCGAGCAGCTGCGACCGGAACGCGGACAGGCGGAAGAACGTGTTCTCCTCCTCCAGCCGCTCGACCGGGCGCTTGTGCAGCGGGCAGATGTTGCCCGGCTGCTCCAGCTCGTCCTCGGAGTAGAACTGCTCGCACCCCGTGCAATAGAGGCCGGAGTAGGTGTCCTCGTACAGGTGACCGGCGTCGCGCAGGCGCACCATGAAGTCCTGCACCCGCCGCTCGTGCTCGGGGTCGGTGGTGCGGATGAAGAAGTCGTTCGAGGCCTCGAGCCGGTGCACCAGGTCGCGGAAGCGGGCCGAGACGCGATCGCAGAATTCCTTGGGCGAGAGGCCGGCCTCGGCGGCGGCCTGGGCCACCTTGGCGCCGTGCTCGTCGGTGCCGGTCAGGAAGAAGACGTCCTCGCCGCGCTGACGGTGATGCCGGGCGAGCGCGTCGGCCGCAACCGTCGTGTACGCATGCCCGAGGTGCGGGTCCGAGTTGACGTAATAGATGGGAGTTGTAAGGGAAAACGGCATATCGTGCCCGCCCTCTGGCAAATTGGCAGGAAGCCATCTATGCTCAGACGTGGGCTCCATCCTAACGAGATGGCGAGGGTCACTATGAGCGTTATCAGGCATTCCGCGGGTGCACGCGGCAGAGCGGCATCCGCGCGGGCAGGGGGCGTGGTGCGCAGGGTCGACGAGCTCGGCCGGATCGTCATCCCGGTCGAGATCAGGCGCCGATTCGGCATCGATGTTCGCGATCCGCTCGAGATCAGCGTGCGGGGCGAGACGATCGTCCTCTCGAAGCCGCACGACGCGTGCGTCTTCTGCGGACGCACCGGCAGCCTTGACGAGTTCCACGGCCGTCAGGTGTGCAGCACCTGCCGGGTCGAGCTCTCGGGCGACGTCGTCAGGGCTTCGTAACCACCCTGTAGAGCCGGTTCCGGGGCACGCCGGTCAGCTGCGAGGCGATCGCGGCGGCCCGGCGCGCACCGACGGCGGCGGCGAGCTCGGCGAGCGCGTCCTCGGGGACGTCGGCGGCGGGTCGCGCCTGTGGCAGCGAGGACGAGCGTGACCTCGCCCTTCGGCGGCGCGGCGAACGCCTGCGCCAGGTCGGCCAGGCGGCCGCGCTCGACCTGCTCGTGCAGCTTCGAGAGCTCGCGGCAGACGGCGGCGCGCCGGTCGGGCTGGGCCTCGGCCAGCGCCGCGAGCGTCGCCGGCAGCCGCTTCGGCGACTCGAACGCGACCACGGGCAGCCCGGACGCGTCGAGACGGCGCACCTCGGCGGCCGCCTTCGACGCCGGCCGGGGCAGGAAGCCGGCGAACACGAACCCGCCCCCGCCGAGCCCCGACGCCGCCACGGCGGCCGTCACCGCCGACGGCCCCGGCAGCACCGTCACCGGTAGCCCCGCGTCCGCCACGGCGGCGACGATCCGGGCGCCGGGGTCGGAGACGGCCGGCATGCCCGCGTCGGTCGCGAGCGCCACCCGCTCGCCGGCGCGGACGCGCTCGACCACCTCGCCTGCCCGGGCGGCCTCGTTGTGCTCGTGCACGGAGAGCAGCGGCACCGAGATCCCGTGCCGCTCGAGCAGGATCCGGGTGCGGCGCGTGTCCTCGCAGGCGACCACGTCCGCGGAGCGCAGCTCGTCGAGCAGCCGCAGCGTCACGTCGGAGAGGTTCCCGATCGGCGTCGGGCACACGACCAGCGCGCCGGGTCGGGGGAGGATTCGGCCACCGCGAGTACCATTAAAGCGTCGTGGCCGACTCCAAGCCGACCAAGCCGTACCGCACGTACCGGGGCGGCCGAGCCGGGCGCGACGACCCCGACTCGGCCCGCTTCAACTTCGGTGGCGGCGGCTCGGGGACGGCCGCTCCGCCACGGCCGCGCACGCCGGAGGGGATGCCGCGGCCGGGCTTCCGCGGCCCCGACGCGCTGCCGGGCCGCCCGGTGGCGGCCCCCGGCGGGCAGCCGCCGCGCAGCTTCCTGCGCCGGCGCTGGAAACGCATCCTCGCGATCGGGATCCCGGTCTGCTTCCTGCTCTTCGCCGGCTGGCTCTACCTCGGGTACCGCAGCTTCTCGAACGAGATCGCGAACGCGAACAAGCGCCTGAACAAGGCCACCACGGCCGCATTGCAGCCGGCCGGGAACATCCTCACGAGCCCCCAGATCAGCCTGATCATGGGCTCCGACAGCCGCGGGGCGAACGCGATCAGCGGAGCGCGGTCGGACTCGATCCTGCTCGTCCGCACCGATCCCTCCCACCACCTGATCTCGATGCTCTCGATCCCGCGCGATCTGGACGTGGCGATCCCCGGCCACGGGACGGACAAGATCAACGCGTCGTTCGCCTTCGGCGGGCCGCCGCTCCTGATCCACACGGTCGACAGGTTCACCGGCCTGAAGGTGAACCACATGGTGCTGGTCGACTTCACCGGCTTCAAGGACCTGATCGACTCGCTCGGCGGCGTCACGATCTACAACCCGTACAAGGTGGTCTCCTCGCAGCCGTTCGACGGGCTGATCTGGCACTTCGCCAAGGGCACGATCCACCTCGACGGCCGCCACGCGCTGGCCTACGCCCGCATCCGCCACACCACCAACCCGCGCGACAGCGACATCACCCGCACGGAGCGCCAGCAGCGGGTCACGCAGGCGCTGATGCGCCAGCTCGTGACCCCGTCGTCGATCTTCCACCTGCCCTCGATCGGCCGCGACCTGGCCAAGCCGCTTGCGACCGACCTGTCGGCGCCGGAGCTGCTGGCGATGGGCTGGATCAAGTTCCGGGCGTCGCGCACGCTCGAGTGCCACCTGGGCGGGACGCCCGCCTCGATCGGCGGCCAGGACGTGCTCCAGCCGAGCGAGCAGAACGCCGCGGTGATCGGCATGTTCCTCGGCAAGCAGGCCCCCCAGCCGGCGCCGCCGACCCAGCTGTTCGCGCCGGGCTGCACGGTGCACTAGGCGTAGGGGTGTCTGGCACCGTCCCGGTGCCAGACACCGGTCGGGTTGCGAGTCAGCCGGCGATCTCGGAGGCGATGCGCGCCAGGTCGGCCTCGACGATGCGCGACGTCGGCCCGGTGTACGCCAGCCCTTCCGCGAGGACGCGGCCGCGGGCGATGTACGTGTCGTACTCCCCGTCGTGGTGGTAGACGGTCGCGCCGGCCTTGGGCTGGTGCATGTTGGTCTGCATCGTGACCGGGCTGACCATCCTGTGCGGGATCAGCCGCGTCCGGCCGGTGAAGGGCGTGAACCGGCACGTGATCCGTCGCGTAGAGGGCGGAACGAGCGCAGCGCCTGGCGGTTGCGGCGTCCCGGAACACGACGACGAATGCCCCCATGCGTGCCGTGTCGTCCCCCGTCGGCGGGATGCGCTCGTCGCTGAACTCGAAGATGTACGAGGGGCGCTCGTAGGACGCGTACTTGCCGGTGGTCTGCGGCGTGCCAAACTCCACTTCCTTGCCGTCGCAGTACCAGGACGACAGGGGCTCCCGGCCCACCTGTGTGAATCCGTCGGCCCGGGCCTGGCGGAGCGCCTGCTTCTCCGTCAACGTCGGGTGCGCCGCCGAGCCGCTGCCGAAACACCCTGCGGCGAGGGCCACGACGGCGGGCGCCGCCAGCCATGGCCGCGGGCGCACCGCTCAGCCCTCGGCGGCCTTCTTGGTCTCGCTCTTGCCCGACTCGGACGGCTTGGAGTCGGACGACTTTGAGTCCGACGACTTGCCGTCGCTCGAGGACGAGGACTCCGATCGCTCTGCGGCGGCGGACTTCTTGCCGCGGCCGTAGTCGGTCGAGTAGAAGCCCGACCCCTTGAAGTGGATCGCGACCGGGTGCAGCACCCGGGTCGCCGGAGCACCGCACTCCTGGCACTCGGTCAGCGGGTCATCGGCAATCCTCTGCAGCACCTCGAACCTGTGCCCGTTCGTGCATCGGTACTCGTAGATCGGCATGCAAACCAAGTATACCGCGCGCGACCGACGTGAAACCGAGCGCCTTTGGCACACTCGGGGCGAGAGTGCCAGTCAACATCCCTTCTGTAGCATCAGCCCCGTGCGAATCGCGATCGTGACGGACTTCTACTACCCGTCGCTCGGGGGCATCACCGAGCACGTCGACGGCCAGGCCCGCGAGCTCGCGAACCGCGGCCACGAGGTCACCGTCGTCACCGGCCACCTGCTGCGGACGCCGCCGGTCTCCGACGACGCGCTCCCCGTGCCGGAGCCGAACTTCGAGATCGTGCGCATGGGCGTCGCCATCCCGCTCTTCGTCCCCTACTGGGGCAACAACGCCCAGACGCTGCACACCTACGGCCCCCGTCTGGGCCAGCAGCTGCGGGCCTTCTTCCGCGAGCGCGGGTTCGACGTCGTGCACGTGCACGCCCCCTACAACCCGCCGTTCCCGGCCTGGGCGATCGACCAGTGCCCGGACGAGACGATCTGCGTCGCCACCTTCCACAGCGTGTTCCCGCAGACGACCGGCATGGACATCCTGGCCGAGTGGACGCGCCCCTGGATCGAGCGCCTCGACGGCCGCATCTGCGTCAGCGAGGCCTGCATCGGCTCGCTCGCGCCGTACTACCCGTACGCCTACGACGTGATCCCGAACGGGATCAACGCCGACCACTTCACCCCCGACGCCGAGCCGGTCGCCGAGGTCATGGGCGACCACCAGAACATCGTCTTCTGCGGCCGCTTCGACCCCCGGAACGGCCTCGACACGATGATCGAAGCCTTCCGCCTGCTCCACGGCGAGCGCGGCGACCAGGTGCGGCTCGTCGTCATCGGCGACGGCCCGCTGCGCAAGCTCTACCGCCGCCAGGTGGGCGAGGAGCTGGCGCCGTTCGTGCACTTCGCCGGGCGCCTGAACCGCAGCCGCCCCAACTACCTCACGTCGGGATCCGTGTTCTGCACGCCGTGCAACCGGGCATCGTTCGGCATGGTGCTGCTCGAGGCCATGAGCTGTGGGCGCCCCGTCGTCGCGAGCCGGATCAGCGGCTTCCAGCTTCTGATGGAGGACGGCCGGCAGGGGTTCCTGGTGCATCCCGGCGACTCCGCCGAGCTGCACGCCGCCGCCCTGCGCAGGCTGCTCGACGATCCCGGCCTGCGCGCGCGGATGGGCGCTGAGGGGCGCCGCACCGCGCTCGAGACCTACGCATGGCCGCGGGTGGCGGCGACGCTCGAGACCTACTACGCCGACCTCCTCGCCGGCGAGCAACCGGTATGGGCAAGCGCGAAGTCATCACTCGCTTCGTAATCCTGGGGGCGCTGTGGATCGCGGTCACGGCCGTGATCGGGCAGGCCATCGGGGGCGTCGCCGGCGACATCGTGGAGGGCGTGGCGCTGCTGCTGCTCCTGTTCGTGGCATGGTCGGCGTTCACCCCGAACGCCCGCCTGTTCGGGCGGGTGATCGGCCGAGGCACGTCGCCGTCGCCCAAGGTCGCGATCACGTTCGACGACGGCCCCAGCCTCGAGCACACGCCCGCGGTGCTCGACGCCCTCCGGAGCGCCGGCGCGACGTGCACGTTCTTCGTGCTCGGCCGCCACGTGCGCGCGCATCCCGATATCGCCCGCCGGATCGTGGCCGAGGGCCACGAGCTGGCCAGCCACGGCGACGACCACTCGCTGCTCACGTTCGCCGGGCCGGCCGCGATCGCGCACCAGTTCCGGGCGGCCGAGGAGGCCGTCTCGGACGCGGTGGGCGCCTCGGTGGCGCGGCTGTTCCGGGCGCCTCACGGATACCGCGGCCCGTTCCTCGCCCCGGTGGCGCGGCGGCTGGGCTATCGCATCGTCGGCTGGACCGGCTCGATCTTCGACACCGCCCGGCCGGGCGTCGAGGTGATCGTCGACCGCTGCGCCGGCGTGCTCGAGCCGGGCGCGATCGTGCTCCTGCACGACGGCGACGGCTCCGGCGAGGGCGGCGACCGCTCGCAGACCGTCGAGGCCCTGCCCCAGATCCTGCAGACCGCCCGGGAGCGCGGCCTCGAGCCCGTGACCGTCTCCGAGCTGGCCGAGGAGCTGCGGCCGAAGCGCAACACGGTGCCCCGCGCGGCGGCGTTCACGGCGATCGCGGTGGCGATCGTCTTCGCGCTGTCGCGCAAGTTCGACCTCCAGGTCGTCGCCGACGTCTTCACCCGGGCGAACCCGCTCTACGTGCTCGCGGCGCTGGTCGCGAACCTGTTCTCGGTCGGATTCAAGGCGCTCACCTGGAAGGCCGCGTTCGATGCGATGCCGGTCGTGGAGGGCGAGGAGCCCGTGGACGCCCGGATGCGCGACGTCGTGCCGGCGATCTTCATCGGCTTCCTCCTGAACACGGTGCTCTTCGCCCGCCTCGGCGAGGTCGCCCGCGTGTCGGTCGTCCGGCGCCGGCTGGCCGCGCGCGGCCACCCCATCGCCGTCCCGCCCGTCGTCGGCACGCTGGTGACGGAGCAGCTGCTCTCGGGCGCGACGCTCGTCGCCGTGCTGGTCGGCGTCGTGGTCTACGTCCCCGTGCCGCGAGCGGCGGTGAACCTGCTGGCCGTGCTCTCGGGCGTCGTGATCTTCATCGGGCTCGTGGCCGCGGGGATCGAGGTCTGGGGCCGCCTGCGCCGGCGGAACGCACCGACCGACGACTACGTCGAGCGCTGGTGGCACCTGCTCGGCATCAGCTTCACGTCGACCGTGCAGGGACTGCGCCGCGGCCAGGCCATCTTCCGTCGTCCGCGCCTGCTCGCGCTCGGCCTCGTCACGGCCACGTCGAGCTGGCTCACGCAGATGGCCGGCATCTACCTGACGCTCGCGGCGTACGACGTCCACAAGAGCCTCGGGGTCGCCGCCGTGGTCTTCCTGGCGTCCAACCTGGTGCAGCTCTTCCCCATCACGCCGGGCAACCTCGGCGTCTTCCAGGGCGCGACCGCCACGAGCCTGACGCTCCTGTACGGTGTGCCCGCCAATCTGGCCCTGACGTTCTCGATCGGCCTCCAGCTGATCGAGGCCCTGCTGGGGGTCGGCGTCGGGTTCGTGTTCCTCTCGATGGAAGGGCTGTCGGTGGCGGAGCTGCAAACGCAGGCCGAGGACCAGGAAGCGTGAGGCGAGCAGTCGCGCTCGTCGTCGTCGCGGCGTGCCTGGCCGGGTGCTCCTCCGGCGGCGGTGGCGGCTCGAGCGCGGCCTCGTCGGGGCCGAAGCGGGTGGCGACCCTGCCGACATCGGGCACGGTCACCTACACCGACGGCCGCGTCTATACGGTTGCCCCGCTCGGGGCCGTTCTGCGCCTCGACGACATCGCCGTCAAGGTGCAGAGCGTCGTCTGGAAGCCGTCCGTCAAGGTCGGGTTCAAGCCGCCCGGCACGACCACGTACGGCCTCGTGACGCTCACCGTCACGAACATGACCCAGAAGCCGGAGCGCGTGGGGCTGACCCAGATCTGGCTGCGGAACGCGGCCGGAAGCCCCTACCTGGCGGCCGCCGTCGCGGACGTCCCCAAAAACCTGCTCGGGATGCCGATCCCGGCCGGCAAGTCGGTCACGGGCACGCTCGTCTACCCGACGCCGCAGAAGGAGACGGGCTACCTGCTCGTCTACCGCTTCAACGACGCCAAGGCGATCGCCAAGGCGAACCACGTCGGCCTCTTGCGCTACGCGTCGTAGGTTTCCCGCGCGAGCAGGTCGGCGACGGTCTCGCGGACGACCACGGTGTGCTCCCCGCCGGCGGCCACCATCACCGCCGCGGGACGGGGCAGGCCGTTGTAGGTCGACGCCATGGTGGATGTGTAGGCGCCCGTGGCAGCGAGGGCGAGCACGTCGCCGGGGCGCAGCTCGGGCAGCTCCGCAGCCTCGATCAGGACGTCGCCGGACTCGCAGTGCTTGCCCGCGATCGCGTAGGTGTGCGTCGCCGCCTCCCCGGCCCGGTCGACGGCGAAGGCCTGGTAGCGGGCGCCGTACATCGCCGGCCGCGGGTTGTCGGCCATCCCGCCGTCGACCGCGGCGTAGGTCACCCCGGCGGCCGTGCGCTTCACCGCGCCGACCGTGTAGAGCGTGACGCCCGCCGGGCCGGCGATCGAGCGGCCGGGCTCGAGGATCAGCTCCGGCAGGGGCAGGCCGCGGCCCCGGAGCTGCTCGGCGACCCCCGCCGCCGTCGCCGCGACCGCCGCGCCCACGTCCGGCGCCCGGTCGCCGTCGGTGTATGCGATGGCGAGCCCGCCGCCCAGGTCGAGGAGCGGCAGCCCGCCCAGGTCCTCGCGATCGATGAACGCCGCCAGCCAGGCGGCCGCCTCGAGGTAGGTGTCGACCGACCCGATCTGGGAGCCGAGGTGGACGTGCAGGCCCATCGGGCGGACGTGCTCGAGGCCGGCAGCGCGGCGCAGCGCGGCCGCAGCCTCGTCCGGCGCAAGCCCGAACTTCGACGCCGCATGGCCCGTCGCGATCTTGCGGTGCGTGTCCGCGGCGATGGCCGGGTTCACGCGCACGAGCACCGGCTGGACGCGGCCGGCGGCGGCGGCCAGACGCTCGATCTGGTCGAGCTCGCGGTCGTGGTCGGCGACGACCAGGGCCGCCCCCGCGGCGAGCGCCGCCGAGAGGTCGGCGTCGGACTTGTTGTTGCCATGGACGATCAGGCGCTCGCCGGGCGTCCCGGCCGCGACCGCGAACGCGAGCTCGCCCTCGGAGGCGACGTCCATGCCCAGCCCCTCGTCCAGCAGCACTTGCAGCACGGCGACGGTCGTCTGCGCCTTGCAGGCGAACGCGATCCGGGCCGGGCCGGGGTAGGCGGAGAGGCCCTCGCGATACGTCCGCGCCCGGCCCCGCAGCGTGGCCTCGTCGTAGACGAGCAGCGGGGTGCCGTGCCGGGCGGCGAGGTCGCCGAGCGGGACGCCGCCGACGGCCAGC
Source organism: uncultured Actinomycetes bacterium (assembly GCA_963746115.1). Lineage (GTDB taxonomy): Bacteria > Actinomycetota > Thermoleophilia > Gaiellales > JAICJC01 > JAICJC01. Next base: position 1,070,000 of record CAVVAA010000001.1, read on the forward strand.
CGGCCGCCCGCGACGGCCGCAGAGTCGGGCAGGACGGAGGCGCTCATCCCGGCGAAGTATGCGTCCGGCGCGGCGGCGCCGGTGCCCTGCGCGCAACGGCGCCGGTATCCTGCCCGCCCATGGCGAACCGTGTGCTCGTGGTCGGCTGGGACGGCGCCGACTGGGAAATCCTCGACCCGCTGCTCGCCGCCGGCGATCTGCCCAACCTGGCGGCGCTGGCGGAGCGCGGCGCGCGCGGCGTGGCCCGATCGGTGGTCCCGTCGCACTCGTGGGCCGCCTGGCCGTCGTTCCTGACCGGGGTCGATCCCGCAGGGCACGGCGTCTTCGACATCCTCGAGCACCGGCCCGGCCAGACGCGGCGGATGCCGGTCTCGTCGCGGTCGATCCTGGCGCCGACCTGGCCGCAGCGGCTGTCGGACGCCGGCCGCACGGTGCTGCTCGTGAACGTCCCGCTGACCTACCCGCCGATCCCGATCCGCGGCGTCGTCATCTCGGGCGGCGTCATCCCGCCGAAGGCCGTCTTCTCGCACCCGGCGGAGGCCGGTCCCGACCTGGGCTGGCCCATCAACGGCGGCTCGTGGACGACGTTCCGCAACCGGCCGCTCGACCTCGTCGCCGACGTGGAGAAGGTGACGACGGCGCGGGCCGAGGCCGTCCGCCGGCTGATGGACGAGCAGCCGTGGGACGTCGCCTGTGCGGTGTTCGTCTCGCCCGATCGGATCCAGCACTGCCTGCTCGAGTACGTCCATCCCGGCCACCCCGACCACGCCCGCGTTGCGGCGACCCCCGTCGCCGAGCGCGTCCGCGACGTGTACCGCCTGCTCGACCGCGAGCTGGGGACGCTCGTCGAGCGCACCGACGAGTCCGACACGGTGGTTGTCATGTCCGACCACGGCCACCAGCCCTGCACCCGGGCGCTCAACATGAACCGCGTCCTCGAGCACCTCGGCTACCTGCACCAGGGCCGCGGCTCGGCGCTGGTCGGGCTGCTCGCCTGGGGCCGGGTGAGGTCGATCGCCCGGGTGGCCTACGACAAGCTGGGCCTGCACGGCAAGGTGGCCGTGCCGACGGCGCCCATCGACTGGACGCGGACGCGGGCCTACACGAGCGTCGTCTCGACCGGCGAGGGCGTGTCGCTCGCGCTGCACGGCCGCGAGCCTGAGGGGGCGGTCGCGCCGGAGGACTACGAGGCGGCCCGGGCCGAGCTGGCCGCCGCGCTCGAGGGCTTCGCCGACCCGGCCACGGGCGCGCACCCGATCCGGCGGGCGGTGCCCCGGGAGCAGGTGCTCGAGGGGCCCTACCTCGACCGGGCGCCCGACCTGCTGCTCGAGGCCGCGCCGCGCTACTCGCTCACCCACGCCCGGCAGATGGTGGAGCAGGCCGACTGGCTCTCGGGCGACCACCGTCCGGAGGGCGTGTACGTCGCCGCCGGCCCGGGCGCCGGGCCGGCAAACGGCTCCGAGATCTCGCTCACCGACTTCGCCGCCCTCATCTCACGGGCGGCCGGCGTCGAGCCCGACGCCACCTGGTCGGCCGCCCCGGAGGAGGAGGCGGCGGCGGTGTTCTCCGACCAGGAGCAGCGCGAGGTCGAGGAGCGCCTGCGCGGGCTGGGCTACCTCGAGTAGCGGCCCTGCACACCGCGGAGCGACGGTGGCCGGCGACGGCGTGACGGACGAGCGCACGCTCCTGGCGGGGACGGGGGCGAACGTGATCGGCCTCGCGGCCGGCGTCCTGGCCGCGTTCGGCGTGCAGCTCCTGCTGGGGCGCTCGCTCCCGAACGGCGGCCTCGCCGTCGTCACCATCGCCGTCCAGTTCGCGTTCGTGGCGGCGGCCGGCGCCCGCTTCGGCATGGACCTGGCGTCCGTGCGGGCGGTCGCGATCGGCGCCGGCTCCGGCGAGATGTCTCACCTGCGCAGCCTCGTCGACCGCTGCGCCGCCGTCGCGCTCGCCGCCGGCGTCGTGCTCGGCGCGGTGGTGGCGGCGCTGTCGCCCCTCGCGGGCGACCGGGCCGAGGCGATCGCCATCGGCGCCGCGGCGCTGCCGCTGATCGCGACCGCCAACGTCTTCCTGGGCGCGACCCGGGGCCTGAAGCGGATGGGCCCGACGCTGTGGGTGTTCTGGATCGGGCAGCCCGTGGCGTGGATCGCCCTCGCCGCCGTCGCGATCGCCTTCGGCGGCGCGACGAACGCCGCGATCGCGGCGTACGACCTGTCGTGGCTGGGCGGCCTGGTCGCCGCCTGGGCGATGTGGCGGCGGCTGGCGGTCTGGCCGGACGGCCGCGCGGCGACGCGGGCCGAGATCTCCGCCGTCCTGCGCTACGGGGCTCCGCGGGCGCCGTCGGCGCTGCTGGCCCAGGCGCTCTTCTGGGGCGACCTGTTCGTGCTCGCCCACTACGCCTCCGGCCGCAGCCTGGACGCGTACGCCGCCGCGGCCCGGATCTCGCAGCTGATCCTGCTCTTCCTCACGTCGGTGAACCTGGTCTTCTCGCCGTTCGCGGCCGACCTGCACGCGCGCGGCGAGCGGGAGCGCCTCGACGCCCTCTTCAAGCGCGCCACCCGCTGGGCGCTGGCCGCGACGCTGCCGCTCGCGATCGTCCTCTTCGTCGCCGCCCCGCAGGCGCTCGAGGCCTTCGGGCCGGGCTACGCGATCGGCTCGACACCGCTGCGGATCATGCTCGTCGGGCAGACCGTGAACGTGGCCACAGGCGGCGTCGCCTTCGTGCTCGTGATGGCCGGGTTCACCGGCCTCGACCTGGCCGACAACCTGCTCGCCGCGGCCGTCCTGTTCGCGCTCGCGATCCCGCTGGCCGCCGCGGAGGGGCCGACGGGCGCCGCCGCAGCGGCGGCCGTGGCGCTCATCGCGGTCAACCTCGTGCGGCTGGCGCAGGTCTCCCGCCGTGTCGGCATCCAGCCGTTCGATGCCGACTATGCGCGGCTCGCCGTCCCGGCCGCCGGCTGCGCGGCCGCCGCCTGGGCGGCACGGGCCGCGACCGACGCCCATCCGTGGTGGCTCGTCGCCGCGGCGACGACGGTCGCCGGGGCCATCGCCTATGCCGTGCTGCTGCCTGCCGGGCTGCCGGCGGCGGAGCGCGCGTCCGTCGCGTCCTTCACGCGCAGGATCTCGAACCGGCCCAGGTGATCCGGCACGTCGGCCGGGTCGCGGTAGACGAATGCGAGCGCGGGGTCGGCGATGATGCGGCGCAGGACGTCGGGCGGCTGGTTGCGCAGGTCGAGGAGCACGTAGGACGCGTGCAGGCGGCGCAGGATCTCGTTCCGGCGGCGGTTCGTGGTCTCGAGCGAGAAGAAGGCCTGGCCGAGGTGGTTGCGCGAGGCCTCGTCGAGCTTCGGCACGGCCCGCGTGCGCGCCTCCGGCAGGACCGCGGCGCGGATGTCGGCGAACGCGAAGAGCTCGAACAGGCGCTGCGGGTCGCCGAGGACCACGGGCGCGGGCCCCGGCAGGTGGCGGAATGCGTGCACCACGCCGGGCGTGATCCGCACCGTCTCGAACGACGGCTCCGGGCGGTACGGCCCGGCCTCGGCGGCGTCGCGCACGATCGGGCCCCAGTGCCACACCCACGGCCCGAGCAGCGCGACCACCAGTGCGACCGCAGCGGGTGACACGGAGAGGGCGGGCGTGTACCGAGACGGCTTCCAGAGGGCCAGCGGGACGGCGAGGAGCGCGGCGACGACGAGCACGCTCGTCGGCGTCTGCCACACCCAGTCGACGCCGCGCACCTGGTGCAGCCCGAGGGCGAGGGCGATCGCGACCGGCCACGTCCACCGCCCCAGCGCCGCCGCCACGATGCATGCGCCCGCGGCCGCGACGACCGGCCAGGTGAGCGGCTGCCAGAAGCGGTGGAACTGCCCCATCCCCACCGCCGCGATCACGGCGGTGTTGACGCCCGGTACGAGCAGCAGGAGGAGCAGGGCGACGCTCGCCGCCGCCAGCGGCAGCAGCCGGCGGTAGCGGGCGATCACGACGCAGGAGCAGGATCGCCGCGAGCACGTATCCGCGGCCGAAGACCGGCGCCCACGGGTACATGAAGAGCGCCCGGCGGCCGTGGAGCACGAACTCGTCGGCGTGGGAGAGCACCGGATGGCGGTGGCCGCCGCGGATGGCGATGACGTAGATCCAGAGCGAGATCGCCCCGATCAGGGCCGTGCCGCCCGCCAAAGTGAGCGCGGGCGTGCGCACCTGCCGCCCGCCGGCGAGCCACGCCCCGGCCAGGAGGCCGGCCGCCAGCACCAGCGCCGGGATGGCGTAGGTCGGGTGCACCAGCGCGATCGACACGAACGCGGCCGCCGTCGCCGGCGCGGCCCGGCGCACCCGGCCGATCTCGAGCAGGAACAGGATCAGCACGGCCGGGGTCAGCACCCACACCGAGAACGGCGCCGGCTGGTTGATCTGGATGACGAGACCGTTCAGGAGCGAGCACAGGTCCCAGGCCACGAACACGGCGGCGAGGACGCCGATCCCGCGCCGCCCGGTGAGGGCCTTGCCCAGCGCGTAGGCCGAGACGATCGCAAGGCCGGCGCACAGCGGCTGCACGTCGCGGAACGCCGTCACCGGGTCGGTGCCGGCCAGGCGCGCGACCGACGCCAGCGCCGCGTGCATGATCGGGAACGCGTAGCCCGCATTGGCGGGCCCGTGCAGGAACGGCGAGACGCTCCCGAACGAGATCGACGAGACGTTCTCCAGCTTGCGCATGAGCCCCACGTGGAACAGGCCGTCGCCGACCACCGGCAGCGACAGGCGCCAGCCCAGGTAGGCGAACGCCGCGACGGCGACTGACCCCGCGCCCAGCTCCCAGGCGCCGGCCGAGGGCAGCGCCGGCGGGCGCCGCAGGCAGATCGCAAGCGCCGCCGATCTCGCACGCGACGGCGCCGATCACGAAACCGAGCGGCAGGCCGATCAGGTAGGCGAGGGCGAGCGGCGGCCCCCACGCGACCAGCCCGAGCGCCGCCGCCACGGGCGCGCAGCCCGCCCGGCCCAGGTCTCCCTCGAGCTCGAGCGCCCGCAGAGCCAGCCACCCCGGCACCAGCAGAACGAGTGCGAATGCGAACCACACGGCGATGGCGGCGACGCCCAGCCCGCGGGCGAGGAGAAGGCCGGCGGCCATGGCGGCGACGGCGGCCAGCTCGAGCCTGCGCGCATGCACGGGCGAGATGCTAACGGTGACGGCGACCGCTATCGGCCACCCCAGATAGCATTCCGGCTATCGTTACCCCCCGCGGTCGGAGGGGCCGCACGATTTCACCACGAACGTACGGAGTGACGCGTATGCGAGTCTTGATCCTCGGCGGGGACGGCTACCTGGGCTGGCCGACTGCAATGCGATTCTCGGGCAAGGGCCACGAGGTCGCGGTCGTCGACAACTTCGCCCGCAGGCGCTGGGTCGAGGAGATGGGCGGCGATTCGCTGACGCCGATCGTGTCGCTCGACGAGCGCATCGAGGCGTGGCGCGAGGTCTCCGGCAAGCGGATCACGTCGTACGTCGGCGACCTGGCCGAGGACACCCTCGCCGCCGATGTGGTGGTCGACTTCCAGCCGGACACGATCATCCACTACGGCGAGCAGCCGAGCGCGCCCTGGTCGATGCGCAGCGTCGACCACGCCGTGACGACGCAGCAGAACAACGTCGTCGGGTCGCTGAAGCTCCTGTGGGCGATGCGCGACCACGCGCCGAACGCGCACCTGATCAAGCTCGGGACGATGGGCGAGTACGGCACCCCGAACATCGACATCGAAGAGGGCTTCATCGAGATCACCCACAACGGCCGCACCGACGTGCTGCCGTTCCCGAAGATGCCGGGGTCGCTGTACCACCTCTCGAAGGTGCACGACAGCCACAACATCCACTTCGCCTGCCGGGTCTGGGGCCTGCGCGCGACCGACCTGAACCAGGGCGTCGTCTACGGGATCGAGACGCCGGAGGCCAAGCTCGACGAGCGGCTGCTGACCCGCTTCGACTACGACGAGGCCTTCGGCACGGCGCTCAACCGCTTCTGCGTCCAGGCCGTCGTCGGCCGCCCGCTGACCGTCTACGGCGTTGGCGGCCAGACGCGTGGGTTCCTGAACATCGTCGACACGCTCCAGTGCGTCGAGCTGACGGCCGAGTCCCCGGCCGGCGCCGGTGAGTACCGCGTGTTCAACCAGTTCACCGAGACGTTCACCGTCGCCGAGCTGGCCGAGAAGGTCAAGCACGCCGGCGCCGAGCTGGGAATCACGGTCACGGTCGACAACCTCCAGAACCCGCGCTTCGAGGCGGAGGAGCACTACTACAACCCCGTGCACACGAAGCTGCCGTCGCTCGGGCTGCAGCCGACGCTGCTGTCGGAGAACCTGATCGAGTCCACGCTCGGCGTGATCCAGCGCTACCGCGACCGCGTCATCTCCGACGTCATCGCGCCGAGCACCCAGTGGCGGCCCGCGCCGCCGGTGGGCCAGCCGGCCTCGTGATGGAGGCGCGCCCGTGACGCCGCTTCGCACAGCGGGCCTCGCGGCCGCGCTCGTGTTCGCGGCGCTCACGATCTACGCCTACCGCCGCGGCAGGATCGGCAACGGCGACCTGCTCGTGCGGCTGGCCGTCTTCACGCTGCCGCTCCTGATCTTCTCGCTCGAGCCGGACGCGCTTCAGTGGACGTTCGACGAGCTCTCGTTCCGCAAGGGCGGCGGCCACCAGATCATGGGCGCCACGGTGCTCGCCGTGGGCGTGCTCTACCTGTTCGCGTTCTCGCTGGCGGGACGGGGCGAGAAGTCGCGCCGCGACCTCACCCGCCTGATCGAGAACCTGGCCCTGGAGCAGTTCCGCGCCACCGGCCATCCGGAGCAGTTCGCCGGCGGTGTCGCCGTCGTCGTCCCCGCCTACAACGAGGCGGACAACATCGACCACGTGCTCGGCTCGCTGCCGGGCATCGTGTGCGGCTACCCGCTGCATGCGATCGTCGTCGACGACGGCTCGGCCGACGCGACCACCGACCGCGCCCGCGCGGCGGGGGCGGCGGCCGTCCGCCTGCCGCTGAACCGCGGCCAGGGGGCGGCGCTTCGCACCGGCTACCGGCTCGCCCTCGCGACCGGCGCCGAGATCGTCGTCACGATGGACGCCGACGGCCAGCACCAGCCGTCGGAGCTCTCCCGGCTCGTCCAGCCGATCGCCGACGGCGAGGCCGACGTGGTGAACGGCTCCCGCGTCCTGGGGGAGGCCGACCCGTCGCACGCCGCCCGGGAGATGGGCATCCGCATGTTCGCCCAGCTGCTCTCGATCCTCACCTGGAGCCGGGTGACCGACCCGGCCTGCGGCTACCGGGCGGTGCGCACCGAGTCGCTGCGCGGCCTCGAGTTCCGCCAGGACCAGTTCCACAACTCTGAGTTCATCGTCGAGGCGTCGAAGAAGCACCTGCACACGATCGAGGTGCCGGTGACCGTCTCGACCCGGCTCTCGGGCACGTCCAAGAAGCCGCCGCACTTCCGCTACGGCATGGGGTTCGCGAACGCGCTCGTGCGCGCCTGGCTGAGATGAATACACGGGTCTGACCCCGTGTATTCAGGTTGACGCAAACCAGTCCCACGTACGCCGCAGGCCGTCCTCGAGCGGGACCTGCGGGGCGTAGCCGAGCGTCGCCCGGGCCTTCTCGATCAGCGAGTAGTTGCGCTGGATCTCGCCCTGGCGGGGAGGCTCGCGGCGCACCCGCGGCGTCATGCCGGCCGTTGTGCCGATCAGGTCGATCAGGCGGGCGAGGCTGGTCTCGACCCCGCTCGCGAGCTGGAAGATCTGCCCGCCGACGCCGGGCGTCGTCGCGGCGGCGACCAGCCCGGCGGCGAGGTCCTCGCAGAACACGAAGTCGCGCGTCTGCCTGCCGTCGCCGAAGAGGACGAGGTCCTCGCCCGCCCGCAGGCGGCGGATGAAGAGGGGGATGACGTTGCCCTTGTGGGCCGACCGCGGCCCGTACGCATTCGAGAAGCGCACCACCACGGCGTCCATCCCGTACGCGCCGTGGAAGGCCGAGCAGTAGGCCTCGCCGGTCGCCTTGGACGCGCCGTAGGGCGAGAGCGGCGCGATCGGCTTGTCCTCGCTCGCGGGATAGGCGTTCTCGCCCAGCGGCGCATTCGACGATGAGAACACGAGCCGGGGCACGTCGGCCCGGCGGGCCGCCTCGAGTGCCGTCAGCGTGCCGCGCGCGTTCTGGTCGAAGTTGGTCAGAGGATCGGAGATCGACTCCACCACGCCCGCCCCCGCCGCCAGGTGGAAGACGACGTCACAGCCACGGGCCGCGCCCATGACCAGGTCCAGGTCGCGAACGTCGCCCGTGAGGAGCTCGGCGTCGGTGCCCTCGAGGTTGCCCGGGCTCCCCGAGGAGAGGTCGTCCAGGACGCGCACGTCGTAGCCCGCTGCTGCGAGCGCGCGAACCAGCGCCGAGCCGATGAACCCGGCGCCACCGGTGACGAGCGCCCGGGGCACGGCGGCGAGTTTAGATGATTGATTCCACGCATCGCAGACGCCCAAGACCGCGGTCAAGGGCACTGCCCTTGACCGCTTCTCGGTCGCGCCCATACTTCGCCCCAATATGAACGCTCGCTGCGTCCCTTGCGCTGCTCGGTTCGCAGCCGCCCAGGACATCACGGCGGCGTGGAATCAATCATCTACCGATGGCGCTATTCGCCGGATGCGGAGGTGCGATCGCGGTCGTCCTGCCAGCAGGGCGCGCCTTCGAAGGCCTCGAGCCCCGAGACGGGCCGCGCCGTGGGCCCCGGGCCGCGCCCGCGGCGCAGCCGCGGCGCGACGACCGCGGCGGCGGCTCCGACGAGGCTGCCGACGACGAACGGCCGCACCACGCCGCGACGGACGCGGCGGCGACCGGAGCGGGCGTCGCTCACGAGACCTCGCGGTGGGCGATGAACGCGGCGATCAGGAGCCCGAGCACCTGGACGTAGGCGCGGGGGCTGCCGCCGATCGACGCCGCGATCACCACACCGGCGATGATGTACGCCCAGGCGGCCCCGCCCGCCGCGATCCAGGCGGTCGGCCCTCCGCGGTGGTAGCCGGCTCCCCACAGGGTCGCCCGCCCGGCCGCGATCCCGACGAAGTACGCCAGGATGAACGTGAAGAACCCGACGCCGAAGCCGCCGGCGTAGGCGAGGATGACGCCCATCGCCGTGCCCGCCCCCAGGGCCACGAGGACGGCCCGCACCGCCTTGTCGGCGTGCAGCGTGACGCGCGCCGAGCGCGGCTGGCGCGCGCAGTCGCGGCACTTGATCCCCACCGGCGCCGGCACCATGCAATCCGGGCAGATCGGCTTGCCGCAGCTCGAGCAGGACACGCCGGTCTCGACCTTCGGATGATTGGCGCAGGTGACCGGCGCGGCGATCCCCGAGTCGACGCTTGACACAGTTCCGAGTGTAGCATCTGCACCATGTTGCAGGAATACGCGCCGGGCACCGCGTGACGCCTCCGCACCCGTCCGGGCTGATGGAGATGACCGCCGAGGTGGAGCGGGCCCTGATCCGCTCCCAGCCGGTCGTCGCGCTCGAGTCGTCCGTGATCGCTCAGGGCCTGCCGCCGGAGATCGGCCCCGACGCCGCCCGCGAGGCGCAGCTGCGCGTGCGCGAGTCGGGCGCGGTGCCGGCGACGATCGCCATCCTCGACGGCGCCGTCCGCGTCGGCCTGGACGACGCCGCGCTCGACCGGCTCGCCCACGATGAGGACGTGCGCAAGGTCGGCGGGCGCGACCTGGCCACCTGCGCCGTCTCCGGCCAGAGCGGCGCGACCACGGTGGCCGGCACCCTGGCGGTGTGCGCGATGGCGGGGATCCACTTCATGGCCACCGGCGGGATCGGCGGCGTCCACCGCGGGTGGGCGCGCACGCTCGACGTCTCGGCCGACCTGACGGAGATCGGCCGCACCGAGGTGTGCGTCGTCTGCTCGGGGGCGAAGTCGCTGCTCGACATCCCGGCGACGCTCGAGCTCCTCGAGACGCGGGGCGTGCCCGTCATCGGCTTCGGCACCGACACCTTCCCGCTCTTCTACGTGACCGAGAGCTCCCACGTCCTGGCCGACCGCGCCGATGATGCCGAAACCGTGGCCGCGGCTGCCGCGGCGCACTGGGGCTTCGCCCGCCGCACCGGGCTGCTGGTGGTGCAGCCCGTCGCCGAGGAGGTGGCGCTGCCGCCCGACGAGACCGAGTTCCTGGTCGAGGAGACGCTCGCCCAGGCCGAGGCGGCCGGGATCGCCGGGCCGGCCGTCACGCCGTGGGTGCTCGCCCGGCTGCACGCGGCCACCGACGGCCGCTCGCTGGTCGCCAACCGGCGGCTGCTGGTCGACAACGCCGGCCTGGCGGCCGACATCGCCGCCGCGTACTACGCCTGAGCCGGCCCTAGAGGCGTGGTTCTAGCCCCCCGGGACGGCGCCGCGCTCGCAGTGGAAGCCGGCCATCGTCTCCGGGTCGGGGAAGCGCTCGCCGGCCGCGCCGCGCACCTCGTAGACGTCGAGCAGGGGGCTCGAGTGGATCAGGTGCAGGTACGGCACGGACCGGAACGCGGCCGGATCGACGCCCGACTCGAGCGTGCCCACCATGCTCCCGAGGCGCACGCCCTTCACCACCAGCACCTCGTCCACGCCGAGGCGATGAAGCATGGCCGCGCCGCCGGCCGGGTCCTCGAAGAAGCGGTGCGCACGCAGCACGAGCCCGAGGACGCTGTGGAGCATCTCCGGCCGCAGGTACGGCCCCATCCCCTCCACCACGCTGACGCGGCCGGTGGCCGCCGCGAACGTCCCCAGCGTCACCCGGTCGGGCAGGATCCGCGCTCCGCAGGGGGCGTGCTCGTCCACCCAGTCGAGCACGGCCACCGAATCGCGCCCGTTCTGCTCCCAGCCCTGCCGGGCCGGGCCGGCGGTGGCGGCGACGGCCACGGCGGGGACGACCACGACCGCCGCGAGCACCGCGACCGGGATCCACCTGCGCACGGCCCGGAGCCGCACGAGCGCGGCCTCGGCCAGGCCGAGCGCCGCCAGGACGAGCACGAGCGGGACGTAGTCGAACTCGCGGTCGATCCCGAACCGGCCGGGGATCTGGGTGCGGTAGCGATAGGAGAAGACGAACGCGACGGCGAGCAGCGTCGCCGCCGTCCCGGCCGCGACCACGCCCAGCGGCGCGAGCTCGCTCGGGAACCGGCGCAGGACGACGACTGCCGCGGCGCACACCCCGATCGGGAGCAGCCAGACGAGCCAGGTCGGGGCGTCCTTGAGCGTCGTCGCGCTCTCGGTGAAGTCGTCCATGATCGCCTCCGGCCGCACGTACCAGTGGCCGTGGTCGGTGGGCGAATGGCGGACCGTGCCGGCGAGGAGCGAGGCCGTCGGGTCGACCCCGTGGCCGAACGAGGCGTACGAGCTGTTCCCGGACGCCCCCTGGAAGCCGATCGAGCCGCCCGACGCGAGCAGGAGCGCGACCGTCAGGGCGACGGCGGCCGCCGCGACGACGACGAGCCGCGTCAGGATCTCGCGCCACGCCCGGTCGAGCAGACCCCGGGCGACCGCGTACCAGCCCATGGCGACCATCAGCGCCACCACCGGCACACCGTGCGTGGCGAAGCCGGCGCCGAAGAGCACCGCAGCCAGCAGCGGCTCCATCCAGCCGTCCCGGTCGCGCAGCGCCCGCACCCCCAGCACGAGCGCGCACACGGCGACCATGCGGCCGACGTTCTCGGCCGTGTACACGTCGAGGTTGCGATGCAGCTCGTCGTCGAGCACCACCAGCGTGAGGAGCGGCAGGAGCGGGGCCAGGCGGCGCAGGCCGAGCTCGCGGCCGAGCGCCCACAGGCCCGCGGCGAGGCCGGTCGAGGCGAGCCACAGGAGCGCTCCCATCGCCGGTAGCGGCGCCCGCCCGATCGCGTAGGAGAGGGCGGCGTGGTAGCTGTTCAGCACGACCTTCGAGACGGTGGGCGTCCACGTCGTCCCCCACTGCAGGGTCTCCGCGGGGACGCGCCCGGCATCGGCGATCTCGAGGCCGTCGGCCCAGTAGCGCCACGGCCCGAACATCTCGAAGTTGAGGAGCGGCGAGCTGCGCAGGCGCACGATCGCGATGGCGACGAACACGATCGCCCCCGCCGCGAGCGCCCACCGGTCGGAGGCAACCTCCTCCCGCAGGGCGGCCAGGTGCTCGCGCGCCCCGCCGCGGCGCAGGCCGAAGATCCACAGGCCGGCGGTGACGGCCGCAAGCAGGGGGAAGAACGTCGCCGGCTGGAGCGCGTGGACGATCACGAGCGCGACGGCCGTGATCCCGACCACGGCGTAGCCGAAGCCGAACATGAGCGCGAGCCGGGTGACGGGCCCGACCCGCCGCGGCGGGTAGGCCGCAAGCGTCGCCCCGAGGCCGGGCACCAGCACGAGCCCGGAGGCGATCGCGATCGTGCCGGGGTTCACGCGCTCGCCGGCGTGCGCGCCGTCCCCGCTGCCGCCATCGTCGTCCCGGCCAGGAACCCGACCAGGAGCCACATGGTCGGGTCCTCGAAGAACGAGTCGTAGAAGAGCGAGCTCGCGAAGATCGCGACCAGGGCGGCGAGCAGCACTCGCGGCACCGCGCCCGCACCGCGGATGCGGGCACCGGCGGCGGTGATCGCCCCCAGCACCCACACGTAGAGCAGGAACCCGATCGGGCCGAGCTCGGCGGCGACGGTCACCGGCGTCGTGTGCGACGCGGCGCCCTTCACCCGGAACGGGTGGGCGGTGCCCGCGACGGCCGCCTTCGGCAGGCCGCTCAGGCCCGCGCCGAGCAGCGGATGGTGGCGGATGACGCGCCAGCCCAGCCGGATCAGGTGGGAGCGCTCGTCCGACACCCGGTTGGCGGAGTTCCCGCGCAGCGCGACGGCAACGACCGCGAGCAGCCCGGCGGCGCCGACCGCGACGAGGGCGATCGTGACCCGCCGCGACCACAGGCCCGTCCCCACCGCGAGCACGCCGGCCGCAACCGCGAAGTAGCTCGACTGCGAGTAGGTGAAGTAGAGGCCGGCGAACATGAACGCCATCGCCGCACCCAGGGGCAGCGTCACGCCGCGGTAGACGGCGACGCCGACGCAGAGGACGAGGGTGACGGCCATGAAGCGGCCGTACACGCTGGCGTCCCAGAAGAGCGAGTTGACCCGGAAGAACGAGCGGTAGGCGTTCGAGACCTCGATGCTCGGGTTCCAGAAGATCCGGTGCGTCGCCTCCTGGCCGAGCGCGACCGCCGCGAAGACCACCGCCAGCGCCGCCTGGGCCGCGAAGGTCGCCCGCAGCCCGCCCGGGCTCCAGCCGAGCTGGCCGATCCGCATCGCCATGAACGCGAACGGCAGGTAGAAGAAGAGCATCGTCACCGCGCCCTGGTGCAGGTCGACCGTCCAGGTCAGCGACAGCGCGGAGAACGCGACGAAGGCCGCGAGCGGCGTCGCCAGTCCCCGTGGCGGAAGCTCCGGCTCGCGGGCGCGGGCGACGTCGTAGAGCGTGCACAGCGCGCCCGCGGCGAGAACGCCGTACAGCGGCAGGAGCAGCTTCGCGTCCTGCGAGCCGAAATGAAGGGGGATCCGGACAGGCGCGGCCAGCACGCAGGCCACGGCGAACGCCCACGGCCAGCGGTGGAAGGCGACCGCGGCCGCGACCAGGCAGGCCACGGCGACCACGGCCGCGGGCAGCACGAAGACCGGATGGTCAGAGAGGAGCGTCCCGGCCCGGTCGATGGACGAGTGCAGCAGCCGCACGGCCAGCACGGCCGTCCCGGCGACCCAGAGGACGGCGCCGGCGCGGCGCGCGACCGGGTCACGGACGACGAGCAGGACCCCCAGACCGGCCGCGGCCACGACGGCCGCGATGGCCTCGCTATTCACAGGAGCTCATCGAGATGATTGATTCCGGATTCGCGTGATGTCCAAGGCGCAAGCCCAAGGGGCTTGCACCGGTCGGAGGCGATCTGCGATCACGCAGGTCGCCTCCGGGGTGCGAACCGAGCAGCGCAAGGACGCAGGGAGCGTTCATATTGGGCCGAAATATGGGCGCGACCGAGGACGCCGCGATGCGACGGTTCGCAGCCGCAGCCCCACCTGCGTGACGCTTCACCACCTGCCGTCGTGCGTCCAGGCGCGCGACGAATTCGGAATCAATCATCTGAGCGGCCGCAGCACGTACACGTGCGTGGCGCCGGCGACGACGAGGCGCCCCGCCGCGGCGATCGGCGTCGCGTACTTGCCGTCGATGAACTGCCACTCCAGACGTCCGCTGATCGGGTTGTAGGCCAGGACGCGCCCTTTTCCGGTCTTGGGCCCGAGATCAGCAACGTACACGTACTTGCCGATGACCACCGGCGAGGCCAGCGTGCCGTAGGGCAGGTCGTGCGACCAGAGCACGGCGCCGGTGCGGGCGTTCAGCGCCGCGAAGGTGCCGTTGAAACTCGTGACGTAGACCCGCCCGTTCGACACCGCCGGCGAGCCGTACGCCCAGTCCGGCATCGTGTACGTCCACGCCACCTGGCCGGTGGCGGCGACGAACGAGTACACCTTGTCGTCGGTGTTCCCGATGTAGACGCGGCCGTAGGCGACGGCCGGGGTCGAGAAGAAGTTGCCCGACCGCAGGCCGGAGGAGAGCCCGTCGGTCGTGCTGCGCCAGATCTGGTGCCCGTCGGACGCCTGCAGGCAGTACATCGCACCGCCATAGTCGCCGAAGTACACGCGGCCGCCGACGACGGCAGGGCCCTGCTTGACGGGGCCGCCGGCGTGGAACGACCAGGCTACGTGGCCGTTCCCGAGGTAGAGCGCGCGCACGACGCCGTTCTGGTCGGCCATGTACAGGAAGCGCGAGTCGAACGCCGGCGACGACTCCATCGTGGCGCCGACGTTCGTGTTCCAGATCGTCTTGCCCGTCTTGGCCGAGAGCGCGTAGATATGGCCGTCGCGAGCGCCCAGGTAGAGGACGCCGGCATGGATGGCGGGCGACCCCTGGCCCAGGAGTGGGCTGTTCTTGGGGAGCAGACTGCGCGACCACAGGCGCTTGCCGGTGAAGACGTTGCGGGCGCTCACGAACCCGCCGTTCGCATACAGGTAGACCACGCCCTTCGCATACACGGGGGGGTATTCGAGGAAGCCGACCGGCGCGCTCCACTGGACGTGGTAGGGCGGATGGATGCCGGTCAGGGCGGACGCGTCGCGGGTGCGGGCGTCCGAGAGCCCGTACACCGGCCACGACGGCCCCAGGGCCCGCTGGCGCTGCGTCGTGTGCGTCGACGACGACGGGGCGGTCGTCGTCGGGTCGGTCGTGAGCGTGAAGGGGAGCTTGTCCCCGTTGTGCACGTCCGCGGTGCGGCGGTTGACGACCCAGTAGGCGGCGGCCGCACCGACGACGAGAAGGACGAGCACGGCCGCGCCGATCGCGAGTAGGGTGCGGCGCCGCATCCGGCGGACGCTAGCAACGCCGGGTTGGAGGCCGGTCCGCACCGGACGTCCATGTGAGGGACTGTCCCGGGCGGGGACAGTCCCGGATTGTCGCTAGGCGGTGCGGTCCTGCGGCGCGACGACGGCACGGCCCGTCAGGTCGCCGTAGAGCGCGCGCAGGAAGAGCGCCGAGAACGGCCACACGATCGGCGCGGCCAGCGCCAGCCCGATGACCGTCGAGGTGGTGTTGTCGGCGAACGCCGAGACGATCAGGAGCATCGCCAGCACGACCGGCGCCGAGAACAGCACCATGATCAGCCACACGAGCCAGGTGCGGGAGAAGTTGCGCACCGCGAGGCGCGGCCGAGTGGGTGAGCGCGCCGGCGGGTCCGACGTCGCCCGCGGCGATCGCCGGGACGGCGAAGAGGAAGAGCGGCAGCACGATCACGGCGTAGGTCGAGAACACGAGCGTGATCGCGCCGCACAGGGTGCCGATCAGCACGGCGGTCATGTACGTCCACACCACCCGCCGCCGCGGGGCCGGCTCGGGCAGCCCGCGCAGCACGACCCAGCCGAGCAGGCAGAAGTAGGCGATCGCATAGGCGAAGAACGCGACCAGGACGGTCTGTGGGCGGGTGCCGCCCGTCGCCCGGACGAGGGCGACCGGCACCGTCGCCGCGACGAGGGCGGCAACCGACCCGACCACGAGGTCGGCCCAGACGGAGCCGAACCGGTGCACGGCCGACGCGAACAGGTCGGACATCGGCGTCTGCGTCTTGCGGGCGTCGCTCACGCGACCGCGGCCGCCGAGCGCCGGACGGCGATCTCGAGCTGGTCGCCGTCGGCGTCGACGACGACCGTGTCGCCCTCGCCGACCTCGCCCTGGAGCACCATCATCGCGAGCGGGTTCTCCAGCTCGCGCTGCACGGTGCGCTTCAGCGGGCGGGCGCCGTAGGCGGGGTCGTAGCCGTGCTCGACCAGGACGCGCTTGGCCTCGTCGGTCAGCTCGAGCTCGATCCGGCGGCCGCCCAGCCGCTGCCCGCAGCCCGCCGGCCTGCAGCTCGACGATGTCGGTCAGCTGCTCCCGGGACAGGCGCTGGAAGATGACGACCTCGTCGACGCGGTTCAGAAACTCGGGCCGGAACGTCTCCCGCAGCGCCTCGTCGACGCGCTCGCGCACGAGCGCCTCGTCGCCGCCGCGGTAGATGAACTCGGAGCCGACGTTCGAGGTCATGATGACGATCGTGTTGCGAAAGTCGACCGTGCGTCCCTGGCCGTCGGTGAGGCGGCCGTCGTCGAGCAGCTGCAGCAGGATGTTGAACACGTCGGGATGGGCCTTCTCGATCTCGTCGAGCAGCACGACCGAGTACGGCCGCCGGCGCACGGCCTCGGTCAGCTGGCCGCCCTCGTCGTAGCCGACGTAGCCCGGCGGCGCGCCGACGAGCCGCGAGACCGAGTGCTTCTCCATGTACTCGGACATGTCGATGCGGATCATCGCCCGCTCGGAGTCGAACAGGAACTCCGCGAGCGCCTTGGCGAGCTCGGTCTTCCCCACCCCGGTCGGGCCGAGGAAGATGAACGAGCCGATCGGCCGGTCGGGGTCGCCCAGGCCGGCGCGCGAGCGCCGGATCGCGTTCGCGACGGCCGTCACCGCCTCGTCCTGGCCGACGACCCGCTGGTGCAGGCGGCCCTCCATGTGCACGAGCTTCTCCATCTCGCCCTCGAGCAGGCTGTGGACGGGGATGCCGGTCCAGCTCGCCACCACCTCGGCGACGTTCTCGGCCGACGACCTCCTCCTTCAGCATGCCCGAGCCTGCCTGCTGCTCGTCGAGCTTCGCGGCGGCGGCCTCGAGGTCGCGCTCGAGCTCGGGCAGGCGGCCGTAGGTGAGCTCACCGGCACGCTGGTAGTCGCCGTCGCGCTGAGCCCGCTCGGCCTCGCCGCGGATCGCCTCGATCTCCTCCTTGAGGCCGCGGACGCGCTCGATCGACTCCTTCTCGGCCATCCACTCGGCCTCCATGCCGTGCAGCTCCTCGCGCAGGTTGGCGAGCTCCTCGGCGATCGCCTCGCGCCGCTCGACGGCGGCCTCGGAGGTCTCCTTCGTCATCGCCGCCTGCTCGATCTCGAGCTGGACGATGCGGCGGCGGACCGTGTCGATCTCGACGGGCATCGAGTCGATCTCGATCTTCAGGCGCGACGCGGCCTCGTCGACCAGGTCGATCGCCTTGTCGGGCATGAAGCGGTCGCTGATGTAGCGGTCGGCCAGCATCGCCGCCGCGACGATCGCGTCGTCGGAGATGCGCACGCCGTGGTGCACCTCGTAGCGCTCCTTCAGCCCGCGCAGGATCGCGATGGTGTCGGCGACGCTCGGCTCGCCCACCACCACCGGCTGGAAGCGGCGCTCGAGCGCGGCGTCCTTCTCGATGTGCTTGCGGTACTCGTCGAGCGTCGTCGCGCCGATCGCGCGCAGCTCGCCGCGGGCGAGCATCGGCTTCAGCATGTTGGCGGCGTCGACGGCGCCCTCCGCGGCGCCGGCGCCGACGATCGTGTGCAGCTCGTCGATGAACAGGATGATCTGGCCCTCGGAGGCGCTGATCTCGGCCAGCACGGCCTTCATCCGCTCCTCGAACTCGCCGCGGTACTTCGAGCCCGCGAGCAGCGAGCCCACGTCGAGCGCCCACACGCGCCGGTCGCGCAGCCCCTCGGGCACGTCGCCTGAGGTGATGCGCTGGGCGAGGCCCTCGACGATGGCGGTCTTGCCCACGCCGGGCTCGCCGATCAGCACGGGGTTGTTCTTCGTGCGCCGGCTGAGCACCTGGATGACGCGACGCACCTCCTCGTCCCGGCCGATGACCGGGTCGAGCTTGC
The DNA here is from genome assembly GCA_963746115.1 of uncultured Actinomycetes bacterium. GTDB lineage: Bacteria > Actinomycetota > Thermoleophilia > Gaiellales > JAICJC01 > JAICJC01. Next base: position 1,088,253 of record CAVVAA010000001.1, read on the forward strand.
CGCGCTCGGCCAGCTCGGTCAGGTCGCGGCCGAACTTGCGCAGAGCCTCGTAGGTGCCCTCGGCGTCGGGCGAGGACACACGCTGGCCACCGCGCACCTCCGTGATCGCGCGCATGATCGCCGCCCGGTCGAGGCCGGCGGTGTCGGCGAGCGCGAGCAGGAAGTGCTCGACGGCGACGTACTCGTCCTTGAGCGCCTCGGCCTCGGAGAACGAGCGCTCGAGTGCCTCGCGCAGGGCGCGGCTCGCCGTCGGCGACTGCTGCGCGCCCTCGATCCGCGGGAGCGACTGCAGCCGCGTACTCGGCGGCGGCACGCACCTCGCCGGGGTTCGTGCCCGACTTCTCCAGGATGCGCGACGCGACGCCGCCCTCCTGGTCGAGCAGTGCCGCCAGCAGGTGGTCGGGCGTGAGCTCGGGGTTGCCCCGGGAGATCGCGTCCCCCTGGGCGGATGCAAAGGCCTCCTGGGCCTTGATGGTCAGCTTTTGAAAGTCCATGGCACCGGTGCTTTCGGGGTTTGGTAGACGACGAGGTCGCGGCGGTAGCTGCGATGCAGGCGGTCGACGGCGCGCCGGGACTCCTCGGCGGCGGCGTCGATCTGGGCGCGCAGCGCGGTGACCTCAGCGGACGAGCGCCTCCATCGCGTCCTCGAGGTCGAGCACGCGAGTAACGCCGGCCAGGTTCAGGCCGAGCTCGCCGGTCAGCGCGCCGATCTTGCGCAGGCGCTCGACGTCGCGGTCGGAGTAGCGGCGGGTGCCGCCGGGGGTGCGGCGGGGTCGCACGAGGCCCCTCGCCTCGTACGCGCGCAGCGTCTGCGGATGCATCCCGGCCAGCTCGGCCGCGACGGAGATCGAGTAGCGAGGATGATCGTCGGGAGGCCGCATGATCACCCGGCGGCCTTCTCCGCGAACAGCTTCTGGCGGGGATCGCCGTGGTTGGCCTGCTGGATCTCCTGGAGGCGTTCGAGCGCCTCGCGCTCCTGCTTCGACAGCTTCGAGGGCACCGCGATGCGCAGGCGCGCGAGCAGGTCGCCCTGGCCGCCGCCGTTCAGGCGGGGAGCGCCGCGGCCCTTCACGCGCAGCGTCTTCCCGTCGGTCGAGCCGGACGGGATCTTGACGCGCACCGTCGTGCCGTCCGGCGTCGGCAGCTCGACCTGCTCGCCGATCGCTGCCTCCGCGAAGGTGACGGGGACGTCGATGACCAGGTCGTCGCCGTTGCGCGTGAAGAGCGGGCTCGCGGTCACGCGGGTGACCACGAAGAGGTCGCCCGGCTCGCCGCCGCGCGGGGCGGCCTCGCCCTTGCCCTTCACCTTGATGCGGGTGCCGTCGCGGACGCCCGCAGGGATCCGCACCTGGTAGGTCTTGGTCGAGCGCACGCGGCCCGAGCCGTGGCAGGTCGGGCAGGGGTTCTCGATCACGGTGCCCGCGCCGCCGCAGCGGGTGCAGGGCTGGTTGATCGAGAAGAACCCCTGGCTCTCGGATGTCACGCCGCGGCCCTTGCAGACCGGGCAGATCGTCGGCGACGTCCCCGCCGCCGCGCCGGAGCCGTGGCAGGTCGGGCAGGCGTTGGCCTTGTCGACCGGCACCTTCACGGTGACGCCGCGCAGGGCGTCCTCGAACGACAGGCTGACCTGAGCCTCGACGTCGCCGCCGCGGCGGGGGCCGGCGGACGGGCCGCCCGCGGCCGCCGCGGTTGAAGAGGCCGCCGAAGAGGTCGCCGAGGTCGAAGCCGGCGCCGGCGCCGCCGAAGTCGAAGCCCTGGAAGCCGCCGTCCGGCCCCGGGCCCTGGCCCGGCCGGAACGTGCGCCCGAAGCTGTCGTACTGCTTGCGCCGGTCGGGATCGGAGAGCGTGTCGTGCGCCTCGCCGATCGCCTTGAAGCGCTCCTCCGCCGCGGCGTCGCCGGGGTTGGCGTCGGGGTGGTAGCGGCGGGCGAGCTTGCGGTAGGCCTTCTTGATCTCGTCGGCGCTCGCGCCCTTGGGGACGCCGAGCGTCTCGTAGTAGTCCGCCACCCGCTACTCCTCGCCCTCCGCCCGTCGCGGGGCCGCTCGAGACGACGACGCGGGCGGCGCGCACGATCCGGTCGCCCAGGCGGTAGCCGCGCTGCCACACGGCCGCGATCACGCCCTCGGGATGCTCGGAGGGCTGATGGCTCAGGGCCTCGTGCACGTGCGGGTCGAACGGCTCGCCCGGCGCCGCCTCGATCTCCTCGAGGCCGCGCCGGTGCAGGATGTCGGCCAGCTGCTGGCGCACGCGGGCGACGCCCTCGGCCACCTGCGCCTCCTCGTGATGCTCGGAGGCGTCGACCGCCCGCTCGAGGTTGTCGAGCACGGGCAGGAGCTCGGACACGATCGACTCCGACGCCCGCTGGACCTGGGCCTCGGAGTCGCGCGCCACGCGCTTGCGGTAGTTGTCGAAGTCGGCCGCGACGCGGCGCAGGTCGTTCAGGTACTCGTCCGCCCTGCGCCGCGCCTCGTCGAGCTCCGACTCGAGCGCGCCGGCCGCGTCGTCGCCGACGGACTCGTCGGCCTCGGGGGCCGGCGCGCTCTTGCGTGGATCTGCGGTCACGCCCGGTCACCGCTCTCGTCGACCACCTCGGCGTCGACGATCTCCTCGTCGCCGGACTCGTCGGTTCCGTCGCGGCAGCCGTCGCCGCCGCCGTGCTCTGCTGAGCCTGCTGGGCCTGCTGGTAGACGACCTCGCCGAGCTTGAACGAGGCCTCGCGCAGCGCCTCGAGCCGCGACCGGATCTCGCCGGCGTCGTCGCCCTCGAGCGCCTGCCGCACCGCCTCGAGCTTCGAGCGGATGTCGGTCTTCGTCTCCTCGTCGAGCCGGTCCTCGTGCTCCTTGAGGGACTTCTCGGTCGAGTAGGCGACCTGCTCGGCCGTGTTGCGGGCCTCGGCCAGCTCCTTCATGCGGCGGTCGTCCTCGGCGTGCGACTCGGCGTCGCGCACCATCTGGTCGACCTCGCTGTCGGAGAGGCCCGAGCCGCCCTGGATCTGGATCTTCTGCTCGTTGCCCGAGCCGAGGTCCTTGGCCGACACGTGCATGATGCCGTTGGCGTCGATGTCGAACGTGACCTCGATCTGCGGCACGCCGCGCGGCGCCGGCGGGATGCCGACGAGCTGGAACTTGCCCAGCGTCTTGTTGTAGACGGCCATCTCGCGCTCGCCCTGCAGCACGTGGATCTCGACGGACGGCTGTCCGTCCTCCGCGGTGGAGAAGATCTCCGACTTGCGGGTCGGGATGGTCGTGTTGCGCTCGATCAGCTTGGTGAACACGCCGCCCTTGGTCTCGATGCCCAGCGACAGCGGGGTCACGTCGAGCAGCAGCACGTCCTTGACCTCGCCCTTCAGCACGCCGGCCTGGATGGCGGCGCCGATGGCGACGACCTCGTCCGGGTTGACGCCGCGGTGCGGCTCCTTGCCGATCAGGTCCTTGACCTTCTCCTGCACGGCCGGCATGCGGGTCATGCCGCCGACCAGGATGACCTCGTTGATGTCGGACGCCTTCAGGCCGGCGTCCGCCAGCGCCTGCTTGGTCGGGCCGACCGTGCGCTCGATCAGGTCGCCGGTCGAGCTCGGTCAGCTTCGCCCGGGTGAGCGTCGTGTCGAGGTGCTTCGGCCCGTCGGCGTCGGCCGTGATGAACGGCAGGTTGATGTTCGTCGACTGCGTCGTCGAGAGCTCGATCTTGGCCTTCTCGGCGGCCTCGTTCAGCCGCTGCAGCGCCATCGGATCCTTGCTCAGGTCGATGCCCTGGTCGCGCTTGAACTCGGCCACGAGCCAGTCGACGATCGCCTTGTCGAAGTTGTCGCCGCCCAGGTGGTTGTCGCCGGACGTCGCCTTGACCTCGAACACGCCCTCGCCGAGCTCCAGCACCGACACGTCGAACGTGCCGCCGCCGAGGTCGAAGACGAGGATCGTCTGGTCGTCCTCCTTGTCGAGGCCGTAGGCGAGCGAGGCCGCCGTCGGCTCGTTGATGATGCGCAGCACCTCGAGGCCGGCGATCTTGCCGGCGTCCTTGGTGGCGTTGCGCTGGGCGTCGTTGAAGTAGGCCGGGACGGTGATCACGGCCTCGCTCACCGTCTCGCCCAGGTAGGCCTCGGCGTCGGCCTTCAGCTTCTGCAGGATCATCGCCGAGATCTCCGGCGGCGGAACGACCTTGTCGCCGGCCTTGACGCGGGCGTCGCCGTTCGGGCCCGCCGCGACCTCGTAGGGCACGATCTTCTGCTCCTCGGAGACCTCCGAGGCCTTGCGGCCCATGAAGCGCTTGATCGAGAAGATCGTGTTCTTGGGGTTCGTCACCGCCTGCCGCTTGGCCGGCGTGCCGACCAGACGCTGCCCGTCCTTGGTGAAGGCGACGACCGACGGGGTCGTGCGACCGCCCTCGGCGTTGGGGATGACGGTGGGCTCGCCGCCCTCCATCACCGCCATGCACGAGTTCGTCGTGCCCAGGTCGATGCCAATCACTCTTGCCATACGCTTGCTACTCCTTTAGTTGATTCCACGAAGCAAATCTACGTCGAGTTATAGCAAGTTTGGCAGAGCCCGGCAACACGCGCTGCGGGCGGGGTCAGACCCCACCCGCGCGCGTGGTTTGAGCCCGGCTCAGCGGCTGGGATGCGGGCGGGCGACTCCGACCCGCGGCAGGTCCCGCGCCGGCGCGGCGTAGATCGCGCGGAACCCCTGCCGCCAGCTCGGGTAGCGGAGCTCCCAGCCGAGCTCGCGCCGCGCCTTCGCGTTCGAGGCGCCGCGGGCCTCGGTGCCCAGGAGGACGGCCGCGCGGCCGGCGACAATCCGCGCCAGCAGCGGGGGCACATGCCGGGGCGGCCTGGCGCCGAGCGCGCTCGCCATGACGGGCAGCCACTCGCGCACGGGCGCGGGCTCGTCGTCGCAGACGTTGTAGATCCCGGGCTCGCCGCGCTCGATCGCGAGCACGGTCGCCGCGGCTGCGTCGTCCAGGTGGACGAACGAGAACATCCCGCCGCCGTCGCCGACGATCGGGAACCGGCCCTTCCGCACCGGGTCGAGCAGCCCGTCGCTGGGATCGCCATAGAACCCGCCGTAGCGCAGCGCGATCCCGCCGAAGGCCGTCACCGCCTCCTCGAGATGGCGCATCGCCGCGGTCGTCTCCCGCATGGACGCGGGCGGGTCGAGGTCGAGCGGATCGTCCTCGGTCTTCACGGGCCCACCGACGCGGGCGTACCGGTAGCTGGCGAAGCTCTGGGCGACGAAGTGCCGCACACCGACGTCCCAGGCGGCTGCCAGGAGCGCGTCGGTGCCCTCGTTCCGCAGGCGGTTGGTGGCGGCGAACATGCGGTTGAAGTTGCGGGAGAACCGCTGGTCCGCAAGTGCGGTCGCCTCGTGGACGATCGCGTCGGGCTCCGCCGCGCGCACGGCCTCGAGCACGGCCTCCGCGTCGAGCAGGTCGAGAGCGACGGGCTCGGCTCCGAGCGCCCGCAGGTGCGCGTCCCTGCCCGGCGACCGGTAGGTGCCGACCACGTCGTGGCCGCGCTCGACGAGCTGGGGGACGAGCCGGGTTCCGATCGCGCCACTCGCCCCGGCGATGAAGACTCGCATGGTGTTCTCCTCTCGCGTTGGTCTCACCCCTTTGACCCGCCACGAGCGGGAACTGTGACCGCTCAGGGCGGAGGCGCGGCGGCGGCCGTCGACGACCGGCCGAACGGGCACAGGTCGAGCAGCGGGCACTCGCCGCAGCGCGGACGGCGGGCGTGGCATGTGCGGCGGCCGTGGGCGATCAGGAGCAGGTGCGCCTCGAGCATGCGCGCGGCGGGGACGAGCTCGGTCAGGGCGGCGTGCGCCGGCCCGTCCGCCATCCGGTCGGGGATCAGCCCCAGCCGGCGCGCGACCCGGCCGACGTGCGTGTCGACCGGCATCACCGGGACGTCGAGGCTGAACAGAAGGACGCAGCTCGCGGTCTTCGGGCCGACGCCCGGCAGCGCCTCGAGCCGGGCCATCGCCTCGGCCGGCTCGAGCTCTGCCGCCCAGTCGAGCCGTGGCGGGCCGGCCTCGGAGAGCTCACGCAGGACGGCCTGGATGCGCGGCGCCTTCTGCGCGGCCAGGCCGCCGGGCCGCAGCACCCCCTCGAGCTCGGCCGTGTCGGCGTCGCGCACGTCCGCCCATTCCGGGTAACGCGCCCGCAGGCTCGAGTAGGCCCGCTCGCAGTTCACGTCGCTCGTGTTCTGGGACAGGATCGTGAGGACGAGCTCGTCCAGGGGTGGCAGACGCCTATGCACCGGCGGCGGCCCGTAGCGCTCCCGGAGCCGGTCGAGTATGCGGTCGATCATGGTGTCGGGAAGGGTAGAGACGGGTACGCTGCATAGGTGGACCGCGTCACCGACACCCTCGCCCGGCCGCTGCACGACCTGCGCATCTCGGTCACCGACCGGTGCAACTTCCGCTGCGTGTACTGCATGCCGAAGGAGGTTTTCGGCCACAACTTCGAGTTCCTGCGCCGCTCCCAGATCCTGTCGTTCGAGGAGATCGAGCGGCTGGCGCGCCTGTTCGCGGGGGCGGGCGTGCGCAAGCTGCGGCTGACCGGAGGCGAGCCGCTCCTGCGCCGCGACCTCGACCACCTCGTCGCCATGCTCGCGGCCGTGCCCGGCATCGAGGACATCGCGATGACCACGAACGGCGTGCTCCTGGCGCGGCGGGCGCAGGCGCTCGCCGACGCCGGCCTGCACCGCGTCACTGTCAGCCTCGACTCGCTGGACGACGACGTGTTCGGGGCGGTCAACGATGTCGATGCCCCCGTGGCCGACGTGCTCGAGGGCATCGAGGCGGCGGCGGCCGCCGGGCTCGGGCCGGTCAAGGTGAACATGGTCGTGAAGCGGGGGCTGAACGACAGCAGCATCCTCGAGATGGCCGAACACTTCCGCGGCAGCGGCCACGTCCTGCGCCTGATCGAGTACATGGACGTCGGCGCCAGCAACGGCTGGCGGCTGGACGACGTCGTCCCCGCGGCCGAGATGGTGGCCGCGATCGGCGCCGAGTGGCCGCTCGAGCCCGTCGAGGCCGCCTACCGGGGCGAGGTGGCAAACCGCTACCGCTACAGCGACGGCAGCGGTGAGATCGGCGTCATCGCATCCGTCACCCAGCCGTTCTGCCGCGACTGCACCCGCGCCCGCCTGTCCGCGGACGGCCGCCTCTACACGTGCCTCTTCGCGAACGTCGGCCGCGACCTGCGCGGGCCGCTCCGGTCCGGCGCGTCCGACGCCGACCTCGAGGCCCTCATCGGCCGCATCTGGCGCCGCCGCGGCGACCGCTACTCCGAGCTGCGCACGGCCGAGACGGCGGAGTCGCCGCGGGTCGAGATGTCATACATCGGCGGCTGATTCCGTCCCGGACCGGGAATGGACGCGGCTGCCTGGGCGTTCCTACTCGCATGGAACGACCGCGGCCTGCGATATCATGAACGGTCCCATGGACGCCACGGGAACCAGTTCGCGCCTGCGGCTGCGCGGGCGGATACGCGCATTCCTGCCCAAGGGGTGGGGCGATTTCCTGCTGCAGCTGTTCCTGTTCGCCCTCGTCGACATCGCCTACGAGCTCACCCGCGGGCTGTCCGAGGGGAGCGTCCTGCCGGCGTTCTCGCACGCCCGCGACGTCGTCTCGCTGGAGCGATCGCTGGGCATCTTCACGGAGCTCGACGTGCAGCGCTGGGTGCTCCATCGCCACTGGGCGCTCGACATCGCCGACTTCACCTACTTCCACGCCCACTTCGTCATCACGGTGGCGTTCATGTTCTGGCTCTACCTGCGCCGGAACCAGCATTACTACTTCATCCGCAACGCGGTGTTCGTGGCCGACGCGATCGCCCTGATCGGGTTCACGGTGTTCCCGACGGCGCCGCCGCGGATGCTGACCGACCTCGGCTTCACCGACACGCTCGACCGGTACGCGTCGATCTCGAACTACTCCGGTCCGGTCGCCGCCCTGGCGAACCCGTTCGCGGCGGTGCCGAGCATCCACACCTGCTACTCGCTCATCATCGGCGTCACCTGCTTCTTCCTCGTCCGGCACCGCGCGCTCGGCTTCACCTGGCTGTTCTATCCCGTCCTGATCGTGTTCTCGATCGTGGCGACGGGCAACCACTTCTGGACGGACGCCGTCCTGGGCGGCGTGCTCGCCTGCGTCGCCCTCGGCTCTGCCTGGCTGATCGAGCGCTTCCGCCCCACCCTGCCGCACGCCACCCGGGTGCGGATGCGGCTCGAGGCGCCGAAGCGGTCCGGGACACCGGTCACCGCAAGATAGCCTCCGTGGTATAGTGCGAGGGATGAGCACGACGCTCGCCCGAATCAAGACCGGCTACACGAACGGCGGCCGCGGCCTCGGCATGGCGCTGATGGCGCGTTTCCGCTCGCTGCCGTTCACGCCCAACCAGGTCACCGTCGCCGGCCTCTCGCTGAACGCCGTCGCCGGCGTCCTCATCTACGAGGAGCACTTCGTCTGGGCGACGGTCGCATTCGTCACGGGCAGCATCCTCGACATCCTGGACGGCGCGCTCGCGCGGTCGCACGGCAAGCTGACCCAGTTCGGCAGCTTCCTCGACTCGACCACCGACCGCATCTCGGAGGGCTTCGTGCTCGGCGCGATCGCCCTCGTGCTGTCCAGGCAGGGCCACGTGGCCGCGCTTGCGAGCGTGTTCGTCGCCCTGGTCGGCTCGTTCCTCGTCAGCTACACGCGCGCCAAGGCGGAGGCCCTCGGTCTCAGCGGCGCCGTCGGGCTGATGGGCCGGGCCGAGCGGATCGTGCTCGTCGCGATCGCGCTGCCCTTCGCGGGCCGCGGCTCGCTGCCCTATGCCATGTACCTGCTGGCGGCGCTCACGGCGTTCACCGTGGTCCAGCGGGTCAATCACGTACGCAAGCAACTCGACGGGGGGGATTAGGCATGGCCGAAACGGCCACCACCAACGGCAACTCCAATGGACACCGGAAGGCCACGGGCAAGGTGCGCGTCGCCGTCATCGGCGTCGGCAACTGCGCCTCGGCGCTCGTCCAGGGCGTCCACTACTACCGCGACGCGAAGCCGGACGAGTTCGTGCCCGGGCTGATGCACACCGATCTCGGCGGCTACCACATCTCCGACATCGAGTTCTCGGCGGCGTTCGACGTCGACTCCGACAAGGTCGGCCACGATCTCGCCGAGGCCATCGGCCGCGGCCAGAACAACACCGTCCGCTTCAGCGACGTGCCCGAGCTGGGCGTCCCCGTCCAGCGCGGCATGACCCACGACGGCATCGGCAAGTACCTCTCGACCGTCATCAAGAAGGCGCCGGGCGAGACGGCCGACGTCGTCCAGGTGCTGAAGGACACGCAGACCGACGTCGTCGTCTCGTACCTGCCGGTCGGCTCCGAGCAGGCCACCAAGTGGTACGTCGAGCAGGTGCTTCAGGCCGGGTGCGCGTTCGTGAACTGCGTGCCCGTCTTCATCGCCCGCGAGCCGTACTGGCGGCGCCGCTTCGAGCAGCAGGGGCTGCCGATCGTCGGCGACGACATCAAGTCCCAGGTGGGCGCGACCATCGTGCACCGCCAGCTCACGCGGCTCTTCGCCGACCGCGGCGTGCGCCTCGAGCGCACCCACCAGCTGAACGTCGGCGGCAACACCGACTTCATGAACATGCTGGAGCGGGAGCGGCTCGAGTCGAAGAAGATCTCGAAGACGAACGCGGTCACGTCGCAGCTCGACTACGACATCGGCGCCCGCAACGTGCACATCGGCCCGAGCGACTACGTGCAGTGGCTCGACGACCGCAAGTGGGCCTACATCCGCATGGAGGGCAGGAGCTTCGGCGACGTGCCCCTGAACATCGAGCTCAAGCTCGAGGTCGTCGACTCGCCCAATTCGGCCGGCATCGTCATCGACGCCGTCCGCTGCGCCAAGCTGGGGCTCGACAACGGCCTCGCCGGCGCGCTGGAGTGGCCGAGCGCCTACTTCATGAAGTCGCCGCCGTTCCAGCACCACGACGACGAGTGCCGCGACCAGGTCGAGGCGTTCATCAAGAAGCACGGCCAGAAGCAGGCCAAGAAGGCCTCGGCCAAGGCCTGACCGGTCTCACGGCGGTGAACCAGCTGAAGCTGTGCCTGGCGTCCCCGTTCGCGCTCGCCGGCGCCCATCCGGTCGCCGAGCACGTGCGCGGGGTCGCCACGGCACTGGCCGCCCGCGGCCACCGCGTCACGGTGCTCGCACCGAGCTCCTCGACGCGGGCGCTGCGCAGCGGCCGGCGGCGGCTGCGGGCACTCGACGGCGGCGATGACGAGGCGCTGATCGCGCTCGACGGCGAGCCGCTCCAGGTGGCCGTCGCGCCGGCGGTGCCGCTGCGCCAGCGCGGCAGGCGGCGGGGCGCGGGCATCCCGGTCGGCGCCCGCGCGAACGTCGCGCTGGCCGTGGGCCAGGGCGGGTTCGACATCGTCCACGCGTTCGAGCCGATCCTGCCCGGCGTCGCCACCTCGGCGCTGCGCCACTCGCCGGGCCTGACCGTCGCCACCTTCCACGCACCCGACAGGGCTCTGCACTACCCCGTCCGCTCGGGCACGCTCGAGCGCTACCGGGCACGCATCGACGCGCTGCTCGCCACCTCTCCGGAGGCCGCCGAGCAGGCGGCCGAGGTCTACCCGGGCGACTACACGATCATCCCCGAGGGCATCGGCGCGGTGTTCGCGCCCGGCGACAAGGACGGCACGACGATCGCGGTCGAGTGGCACGGCGAGGGCCGCGCCGTCCTGCGCGCGCTCGTCAAGCTGGTCGCCGCGACGCCCGGACTCGAGCTCGTGCTCCTGTGGAACCGGCGCAGCCGCCGGCCGCTGCGGCCGTTCGTCCCGGCCCAGGCCCGCGGTCGCGTCCACGCGACCAGCCCCGAGGACGCCGACGGCCGCGCGGCGGTCCTGGCCGGCGCCGACGTGTTCGTCGCCAGCGAGGGCGGCGACCCATCGCTGGCCTGGGAGGCGCGCGCCTGCGGCTGCGCCGTGGTGGCCCCGCTCGCGGAGGGGTCGCTCGAGCTGGGGGCGCCCGGCCTCGGGTTCGCGATCGACCAGCCCGCCCTGGCGGCGGCAGCGGCCGCCCGGCTGCTCGACGACGCCGACCTGCGCGCGCGTCAGGCCGAGGAGGGGCGCAGGGCCGCCGGCGAGCGGTCGTTCGCCGCCGTCGCCGAGCGGATCGAGGGGATCTACGCGCAACCTCGGCTCCCGCCGGCGGACCGGGCGCCGCCCGCCGCTGCGCGACCGGGAGACGATCTCGGCCGACCTGCACATGCACACGAGCCACTCCTACGACTGCGCGACCGACCCCGAGGCGCTCGTCGACCACTGCATCGCCCAGGGCCTCGGTGCGATCGCGATCACCGACCACAACGAGGTGTCGGGCGCGCAGGCCGCGGCAGCGCTCGGAAAGCCGATCACGGTGATCGTCGGCGAGGAGGTGAAGACGGCGCAGGGCGAGGTGATCGGGCTCTTCCTGAACGAGCGGATCGAGCCCGGCCTGGACATGGGCGAGACGATCGCGGCCATCCAGGAGCAGGGCGGCCTGGTCTACATGCCGCACCCGTTCGATCGCCTGCACACGATCCCGGACGCGGCGACACTGCTGCGCCACCTCGACCAGATCGACATCCTCGAGGTCTACAACTCGCGCCTGCTCTTCGACAGCTTCAACGACGACGCGCTGCGATTCGCGACGAAATACAACCTGATCCAGGCCGCCGGGTCGGACGCCCACGTCCTCCCCGGCATCGGCACGGCGATCAACCGCATCCCCGCATTCGACGGCCCCGAGGAGTTCCTGCTCGCCATGCGCCAGTCGGAGATCCTGCGGCGGCCGAAGAGCCTGTTGTATCTTCAGGGGCTCAAGTGGGTGCAAAGCGTGGCCAGATAGGGGCGCAGGCTTCGGGAGGCGACCGCCGAATAGGGCGGTGGGTGACCGTGGCCGACGACGAGATCTACGAGCGCTACCAGGCCAAGGCGATCGACGAGACGAACGCTCTCGGCCACGACATCGCCGAGTGGCTCGGCGAGCGCCATCCCGGAGCAGCGCCGGTGCTGGGCACCGGCCATCCCCTGGCCGACATCATGCTCGTGAAGCACCGGCCGATGCCGGCGGAGGTACAGGAGGGCGTCGCGTTCTTCGGGCGCGCCGGCCAGGCGATCCTGAAGAGCCTCCAGCGGCTGCGGATCGACCCGCTGATGCTGTACGGGACGACGTGCCTGAAGGCCGCCATCGACCCGGCCGGTGAGGATCTGGCCGAGGCGCGGAGCTGGCTCACCCGCGAGGTCCACATCACCCAGCCGCGCATCGTGGTCACGCTCGGCGGCGAGGCCCGCGAGTTCCTCGACTCGATCGCGTTCCCGCTGTCGGTGCCGTGCGAGGGCGAGATCGGCACGATCGCCCGCTTCACCCCGACGATCGAGACGCTGGCGGTGCCCGACATCGACCGCTGCCTCGACGACGCGGGCGCCAAGCAGGCATTCTGGGACGCGTTCAAGGTGCTCGGCACCTGGTACGAGAACCTCCCGCCGTACTGATGAATGACCGGTGCCTGGTACCGCGTCGCGGTGCCAGGCACCCTTCCGATGCATACTTCGGCGCGATGAGCGACCGGCACATCGTGGCGATGGGGGGCGGGGGGTTCCTGCACGACGGCGACTCGCTCCTCGACGACTACGCGCTCGGCCTGGCGGGCGCCGACCCGCCGCGCGTCTGCTACCTGGGGACGGCGACAGGCGACGAGCCGGGCGGCATCGCCGCCTTCCACCGGGCGTTCCCGCCCGAGCGGGCCCGGGCGACCCACCTGAACCTGTTCTGGCGCGACGAGCGGGACCTGCGCGCCCACCTGCTCGCCCAGGACGTGATCTATGTCGGCGGCGGCAACACCGTGAACATGCTCGCCGTGTGGCGGGCGCACGGCGTCGACGCCGCCCTGCGCGATGCGTGGCAGGCGGCGTCGTCCTGTGCGGCATGAGCGCGGGCTCGCTGTGCTGGTTCGAGGCCGGCATCACCGACTCGTACGGCCCTCTTCGGGGCCTGCACGACGGCCTCGGCATCCTCCGCGGGAGCAACTGCCCGCACTACGACGGCGAGGCCCAGCGGCGGCCGACCTACCACCGCGAGATCACCGCCGGGCTGCCGGCCGGGATCGCGGCGGACGACTTCTGCGGCCTCCACTTCGCCGGCACCGAGCTGGTGGAGGCGGTCAGCTCGCGGGCGGGCGCCGGCGCCTACCGGGTGGAGCTCGCCGACGGCGTCGTGCGCGAGACGCCGATCGCCGCGCGGTACCTGGGCGCATGATCCTCCGCGCCGCCGCCTGCCTGGCAGCGCTGGGGGCGGTGAACCTGGCTGCGCCGCACCTGCCCGCGCCCAGCCGGGGCGTCCAGATCGCCGCCCTCGCCCTCGTGTCCTTCCCGCTCGCGACGCTGTTCGTCGCGGTGATCGCCCCCACCCGGGCGGCGGCGCCGCGGCTGATCGCGGTCGCGGTCGCGGCCGCGGCGCTCACGGCGGCGCTGATCGCCGCCGGCCTGGAGGGGACGCCGGCGACCCTCGCCAAGCTGGTCGCGGCGGCGTGCATCGGCATCGCCCTCGCCGGCCTCCTGCAGACGCCGGCCGAGATCGTCGCCATCGCCGTCCTCATCGCCGCGGTCGACGCCTACAGCGTCGCGGCGGGCCCGACGCACGCCATCGTCCTGCACCACCAGCAGGTGCTGGGGGCGTTCACCCTCGCCTTCCACCCGCCGGGCACCTACGCCGTCGCCCAGATCGGCGCGAGCGACTTCGTGTTCTTCGCCCTGTTCGCCGCGGCGTCCGTGCGCATGGGCCTACGTGTGCGCGCGACGTGGATCGCGACGACCGCATCGCTGGGCGCGACCATGGCGCTCTCCTACGTGCTCGACACGGCCCTCCCCGCCCTGCCGCTGCTCTCGCTCGCCTTCCTGGGCGCGAACGCCGACCTCCTGCTCGAGCGCACGCGGGGGAGACGCAGCTCACCCGAACGGGAGAGCGGAGCCGGGCCGTGACATGCCGATCCATGAACCATGCGCTCGCGGCCGCTCCGGACACTCCTTGCCCTGGCCGCGTGCGGCCTCGCGACGGCGTGGGCCGCCGCTCCGGCGAGCGCGGCCGGCCGCACGACGGTCGCTGACACGCAGCCGGCCTGGGCGAAGCCGGCCAACCTCGCCCGCCCGGCGGCCGGCGACGACCAGATGGCGTTCTCGGTGTGGCTCGGCTGGCGCGACCCGGCCGGCCTCGACGCGACGCTGACCGGCCTGTACAACCCGGGCTCGCCGGCATACTCGCGCTGGATGACGCCGGCCGGGTTCCGGGCCCGCTACTCGCCGTCGCGGGCACAGGTCGCCGCCGTCCGCACCTGGCTCGCCGACTCCGGGTTCGCCATCGTCGACGTGCCCCGCAACCGGCTCTTCGTCACCGCGTCCGGCACCGTCGATCAGGTCGAGCACACGTTCGACGTCCACGAGAACCTGTACCGGATCGACGGGCGCACCGTGCGTGCTCCCGATGCCGATCCGGCGGTGCCCGCGGGGATCTCGGCGGACGTCCGCGCGATCACGGGCCTCGACGGATCGCTCACGCTCGCGACCCCCGAGCATCGCTCGCCGGCGCCGCCGCCGCCCGCGGGCACGTCCGTCGGCCCGTGCTCGCGCTACTGGGGCGAGCACACCTCGGCCGCCTTCCCGAACCCGTACGCGCCGGGCACGCCGCTGCCCTGGCTGATCTGCGGGTACACGCCGGCCCAGATCGACTCCGCCTACGGGATCGACCGGCTCCGCTGGGCCGGCCTGGACGGCCGCGGCCAGACCATCGCGATCACCGGCGCCTTCTTCTCCCCCACCATCCGCGACGACGCGAACAGCTTCTCGCGCGAGTTCGGGCTGCCGCGGCTCGGGCCGTGGAACTACCGCCAGGTGACGGCACCGGGCACCCGCCGCATCCCCCAGGATCCGGCCGAGACGCAGAGCTGGTACATCGAGCAGGCGCTCGACGTCGAGTGGGCCCACGCCGTCGCCCCGGGCGCGAGGATCGTCTACGTCGGCGCGGCCAACGACGCCGGCGGGCTCGACCAGGCCGTGAACGAGGTCGTCGACCGGCACCTCGCGAACATCGTCTCGAACAGCTGGGGGCTGCCCGAGTCGCTCGCCCCGCGGGGCGAGATCCTGGCCATGAACGCGGTGTTCCAGCAGGCGGCCGCCGAGGGCATCGGCGTCTACTTCGCCTCCGGCGACGACGGCGACAACCGGCTCGCGGCCGGGCGTATCTCGGCGGGCTTCCCCGACTCGAGCCCATGGGTCACGTCGGTCGGCGGCACCAGCCTCGCGATCTCGCGCACCGGCGGCTATCAGTGGGAGGCCGGCTGGGGGACGACGACGACCGACTGGAACGGCGCGAGGCTGGGCCCCCAAGGCGCCGGGCGACTTCATGTACGGATCCGGCGGCGGCCCCAGCCACGTGTTCCCGATGCCGTTCTACCAGGCCGGAGCCGTGCCGCTCGCCGAGGCGACCTGGAAGGGGACGCCGCGGCGGACGGAGCCCGATCTGGCGATGGACGCCGATCCCCAGACCGGCGTGACGTTCGCCCAGACGTACGTCCTGCCGAACGGCCACCGCCGCATCATCGACTCGTGGATCGGCGGCACCAGCCTGTCCGCGCCGCTCGTCGCGGGCGTCATGGCGCTCGCCGACCAGCACAGCGGCCGTCCGCACGGCTTCATCAACCCCGCCCTGTACCGGCTGCGGGGGACGCAGGCGCTGAACGACGTCACCGGCGGCCATGGCACGCTCGCCGTGCTGCGAAACGCGCTCGCACCCGACGGGTCGATCGTGACCCGGCTGCGCTCGCTCGACCGGGACAGCTCGCTCTCCGCCGGGCCGGGATGGGACCCGGTCACAGGACTCGGCTCGCTGAACGTGCCCTGGTTCCTGGCTGCGATACGCTGACCGCCTGCGCGTCTGCTCCCTCCTCCCCAGCGCCACCGAGATCGTCGGCGCGCTCGGCTGCGCCGAGCTCCTGGTCGGTCGCTCGGCCGAATGCGACCACCCGGCCGGCGTCGCGGCGCTGCCCGTCGTCACCGCCGCCCGCATCGACTCGGACGAGCTGGGGAGCCGCGACATCGACGCCGCCGTGCGCGAAGCCGTCCTCGACGGGCGGTCCCTGTACGCGCTGGACGACGCGCTGATCCGCGAGCTCGCGCCCGACCTCGTCATCACGCAGGACCTGTGCCACGTCTGCGCCGTCTCGAGCGAGGACGTGACCCGCGTGCGCAGCCTCGACGCGGAGGTGCTCGCGCTCGACCCGCGCACGCTTACCGAGGTGGCCGAGTCGGTACGAATCGTCGCCCGCCGCCTCGGGGTGCCGGAGCGCGGCGACGCGGTGGCGGCCGAGATGGAGGGGCGGATCGCGGCGACCGCCGCAGCCGTCGCAGGCGCGGCGCCCGTCTCCGTGTTCGTCGCCGAGTGGCTCGACCCGCCGTTCGCGGCCGGGCACTGGCTGCCCGAGATGGTCGCGGCCGCCGGCGGCGCGGACGTGCTGGGAGGCGCCGGCCGGCCCTCGTTCCCCACGACCTGGGACGAGGTCTTCGCCGCTCGACCGGAGATCATCGTCGCGGCGGCGTGCGGGTTCGACGCGGCCCGTATCGCGACCGAGGCGGCGGCGATGGAGTTCCCCTGCCGCGCCGTCGCGGTCGACGCGAACGCCCACTACTCGCGTCCGGCGCCGCGGCTGGCCGAAGGCGTCGAGCAGCTCGCCTTCCTGCTCCACCCCGAGCTGGCGCCCGACCCCGGCCTGCCCTCGATCGAGCTCGCGCACGCGTGGACGAGGTAGCCGAGCTCGTCTCACAGCTCGTCGCGATCGACTCGATCAACCCCGACCTGGTCCCCGGCGGGGCCGGCGAGGCGGAGATCGCGGCGTTCGTGGCCCGCTGGCTCGAGGCCGCCGGGCTGGATGCGTCGGTGCGCGAGGCCGCGCCGGGCCGCCCGAACGTCGTCGCCCGGGCGGCGGGGAGCGGCGGCGGCCGCGACCTGCTGCTGAACGCGCACTTGGACGTCGTCGGCGTCGAGGGCATGGCCGATCCCTTCTCACCCCGGATCGAGGAGGGCCGCCTGTACGGGCGCGGCGGGTTCGATATGAAGGGCGGGCTGGCCGCGATCATGCTCGCCGGGGCGCGTGCCGCCAGGGCGGACCTCCGCGGCGACGTGATCGTGGCGGCGGTGTGCGACGAGGAGTACGCGAGCATCGGCGCCGAGGCGGTCGCCGCCGACGTCTGGGCCGACGCGGCCATCGTCACCGAGCCGACGGGGCTCGAGGTGTGCGTGGCCCACAAGGGCTTCCTGTGGCTCGAGGTCGAGACCGAGGGCGTGGCCGCGCACGGCTCGCGCCCCGACCTCGGCGTCGACGCGATCGCCGCGATGGGCGGCGTCCTCGTCGGGGTCGAGCGCCTGGCCGCAGCCCTCGCCGCGGGTCGCAGCCACCCGCTGCTCGGGCCGGGCTCCGTGCACGCCTCGCTGATCCAGGGCGGGCGGGAGCTCTCGAGCTACCCGGACCGGTGCACGCTCGGGCTCGAGCGGCGCACAATCCCGGGCGAGACGCGCGACCTGGTCGAGGCGCAGGTGCGGGCGCTCGCGGGCAAGGCGCAGGTGCGCACCACTTTCGAGCGGGCGCCCTTCGAGGTGGATCCCGACGTCACCATCGTGCGCGCGCTGCGGCGGCACGCGGCGGACGTGCTCGGGCACCAGCCGCCCGTGGTCGGGCACGCGGCCTGGATGGACGCGGCGGTGTTCTCCGCCGCCGGCATCTCAACGGTCGTCTTCGGGCCCGGCGGCGCGGGCGCCCACGCCACCGAGGAGTGGGTCGACCTGGCCTCGGTGGCCGCCTGCGCCGACGTGCTCGAGACGGTCGCCCGCGACTTCTGCGGCTAGGACGGGCTCGTACCGGTGCCTGGCACCGGTTGCGTTACCCCTCGGCCCGGCGCAGGCGGGCGACGCACTCGATGTGGGGCGTGTGCGGGAACATGTCGAGCGGCCGCACGACCTCGAGCGCGTAGCCGCCGTCGACGAGCTGGCGCGCGTTCGGCGCGAACGTCGTCGGGTTGCACGACACGTAGACGAGCCGCTCGGGCGCGAGCTCGAGGACGCGCCGCACCGCCTTCGGGGTCAGTCCCGACCGGGGCGGGTCGACGAAGACCACGTCGGGCCGGGGCACCCGCTCGAGCAGGGGGCGGACGCTCTTCGCCACGTCCCCCACCACGAACTCGGCGTTCCCGATTCCGTTGCGGGCGGCGTTCTCCCGCGCGCCCGCGATCGACTCCTCCGAGATCTCGATGCCGTACACCTCGGTCGCATGCGCCGCGGCCAGCAGGCCGATCGCCCCGGCGCCGCAATAGAGGTCCCAGACCACGTCGGCAGGCCGCAGATCGGCGAGCTCGATCGCGAGGGCGTAGAGCCGCTCGGCCATGACGGTGTTCGTCTGCATGAACGCGCCCGCCGTGACCGCGAACTCGAGCCCGCCGATGCGCTCGGCGAAGCGGTCGCGGCCGTGGAGCAGGGTCTGCTCCAGGCCCATGGAGACCTCGGCGACACCAGGGTTCACGGCGTGGACGATGCCGACGACTGCGTCCGGCACGAGCGCGGCCAGCCGCTCGCCGCCCGGCACCTCGCCCGGCGCGGTCACGAGCATCGCCAGCAGCTCGCCGGTGCCGCCGCCCTCGCGGACGACCAGGTGGCGCAGGTAGCCCTCGCCGCTGCGCTGGTCGTACGCGGGCAGACCGAGCTCCGCTGCCCACCGCTCGAACGCACGGCGGACGTCGTTCGACGCGTCGGATGCGATGTGGCAGTGGTCGACGGCGATCAGGCGGTCCCAGCGGCCGAGGCGGTGGTAGCCGAGCCGCGGCCCGTCGGGCGTCTGCGACCACGAGTATTCGACCTTGTTGCGGTAGCCGTACAGCCCCTCGGCCGCGATCATCGGCTCGGGCGCGATGTCGTCGAAGCCGCCGATCCGCTGGAGCGCGTCGGCCACCTGGGCGTGCTTGTGCCGCACCTGCTCGGCGTAGTCGAGGTCCTGCCAGGCGCAGCCGCCGCACACGCCGAAGTGGGCGCAGCGCGGCTCGACCCGCCCCGGGCCGGGCTCGAGCAGCTCGATCGTCTGGGCCTCGGCGTAGCGGCGCTTGAACTTCGTGACACGGGCGCGGACGCGGTCGCCGGGGAGCCCGCGGGCCACGAAGACGACCAGCTCGCCGTGCCGGGCGACGCCGCGGCCCCCGTACGCCAGCCGGTCGACCCGGAGCTCGATCTCCTCACCACGCGCGACCGCTCCCATGCCCTAACTAGTCTATGGCCGCCCGTGCCGCTCCCCGTCAACACCTACCGCACTCGCCTCGAGGAGATGACCGCCGCCGTGATGGAGGAGCACTACCTGCACGCCGCGGGCCGCAAGCCGACCTACGAGATCGCGGCCGTCTACGAGCGTTACGCAGACCTGACGACCCTCGACCAGGCCCGGGCGCTTCAGTCCGGCGCGCCGGTCGAGCTTCACCGGTTCGCCTGCGAGGCCTACATGGGGGACGGCACGAAGCACCTGAGCGAGGAGATTGCGAATGCCGAGGCGACGCTGGTCGTGCCGGTGGACGGCGAGGAGGTGCCCTACCGCGACGTGACGCCGCGCCTCCTGAACGAGCCCGACCGCGACCGCCGCCGCCGGCTCTACACCGCCCGCTGCGCCGTCACGGCGGAGCACATGAACCCGCTCCACGAGCGGGCCGACGCGCGCGTCCGCGAGCTCGTCGGCGACCTCGGGGCCGGCTCGACGCTCGAGCTCTACGAGCGTTTCGGGTCCGACCCCCGCGGCCTGCACCGATCGACCGAGGCGTTCCTCGCGGAGACCGACGACCTCTATCGGCGGACCATTGACGCGGAGCTGCGCCGGCGGACCGGCGTACCGCTGGCCGACGCGCGGCCGCCCGACCTCGCCCGGATGTGGCGGGCGCCCGAGCTCGACGCGGCCTTCCCCACAGACCGCGCCCTGCCCGCGCTGCGGGAGACGCTGACGGGGCTCGGCATCGACCTCGACGCGCAGGCGAACGTCGAGCTCGACGTCGAGGCACGGCCGGGCAAGCGGCCACGGGCGTTCTGCGCGCCGATCCGCGTGCCCGGGCGCGTCGTCCTCGTGATGCTGCCGCAGGGCGGCCAGGACGACTACCGGGCGCTGTTCCACGAGGCCGGGCACGCCGAGCACTTCGCCGGGATGCCGGCCGAGCTCCCGGCCGAGGACCGGCTGCTGGGCGACAACGCGGTCACCGAGGGCTTCGCCTTCCTGTTCGAGCACCTGCTCGCCGATCCGGCCTGGCGCCGCGCCCGCATGGCGGACGAGGCTCCGGAATACCCGCGCTTCTCCGCCCTCTACAAGCTGTTCCTCGTGCGCCGCTATGCGGCCAAGCTGGCGTACGAGCTCGAGCTGCACGCCGCGGGCGCGAGCCGCGAGCGGCTGCCGGCGCGCTACGCCGAGCTGCTGTCGGCCGCCGTCGGCGTCCCCTACCCCGAGACCGACTACCTCGAGGACGTCGACGAGGGCTTCTACTGCACGTCCTACCTGCGGGCGTGGGCGTTCGACGCCCAGCTGAGCGACCACCTCCGCACACGGTTCGGCCGGGCCTGGTTCGGCGAGCCCGGGGCGGGCGCCCTCCTGCGCGACATGTGGGCGCTCGGCCAGTCGCTGCGGGCCGAGGCGCTGCTGCGGGAGGTCGCCGGGGTCGAGCTCGACTTCGCGGTCCTCACGACCGAGGCGGAGGCTGCGTTGTCCTCATGAGCATTCACCGGCCGCCTCGAGCGCGGCGGCGTGGCGGTACAGGCGCACCATCCGGCGCACGTCGTAGGCCGACGGGTCGGCCTCGACCGCCGTGTGGAACAGGTAGTGCGCGGTGAGGAGCGCGGAGAGCACCGTCGGCTGCCGCGGGATCGCCGACGCGACCAGGAACGAGCCGAATCCGCGTACGTCCGCTCCCGCCGTCCGCAGCGCCTGGGCGACCGGCCGCGGATGGGGCACCGACATCACGAGCCACAGCGTGCCCACCGGCCCGCCGCGCTGGCCGATCCGGTGGACGAGCTTGCAGCCGCGGACCGGGCCGGCGTGCTGCCAGGACGCGAGTGGAGAGGAGCTCGGCGCGGCCAGAACGGCATACGCGCCGACGAGGCGCGGATCCTCGGCCTGGGAGAGCGTCCCGGCCGTCGTCGCCAGCACGTCGTCGGGGCCGAACCGATCGGCCATGTAGAGGCTCGCATCGCGCAGGTCGGCGTTGAAGTCCGCGAGCTCGTTGTGGTCTGCGACCCACCCCGGCGCCAAGAGCAGCGCGACGGCCGCGGCGGCGACCAGCGCGCCGAACCGGTCGCCGGCACGGGCGCGCAACTCGAGCGCGAACCCGGCGATCGCCACCGCGTACCCGGGCAGCAGGAACGACAGGTGCCGCTCCGGGGCGAAGTCGCGCGACGACGCGGTGAGGACGGAGAGGAGCAGCAGCGGGAGCACCAGCCACACCGCCGCGAAGATCGCCGCCCGCCGGTTGCGGATCGCAAGCGCGGCCACGCCGAGCACGGTGGCGACGGCCAGCACGACGGCGAAGCCGACGTGCGCCGAGCCGGACACGGAGTCGCCGAACCGCTCCCAGAACCGCTGCGAGTCGAGCTTGATGACGGACGTCCCCGAGCCGACGCCGTACTTGCCCTGCAGGGGCGCGTACAGGTGCCGCAGGAGCAGGAGCGCGAGCCCTCCGAGCACGAGCGCCGCCACCACCGCGGCGGCCAGCCGGCGCTGCCCGCCCAGGCCGTGGCGCAGGCGCACTGCGGCGAAGATGGCCATCAGCACGAGCTCCGAGAAGAGGGCGAAGAGCCCGAACGGGTGCGCGGATACGAGCAGCAGGGCCGTGACCGCGTACGGCCCGACCCAGCGCGCCTTCCCGGTGCGGATGAGCACCAGCATCAGCCACGCGCTCGCGTACGCCGCCGCGATCATGGCGGTGTAGCCGCGCGCGAACTGACCGAGGTGGATCGTGATCGGCGACGAGGCGGTGACGACGGCGACGACCGCACCACCGGCCCGGCCCACCAGCTCGCGCCCGAACCCGTAGCTGACGGCCACCGCGACGATGCCGAGCACCGCGGACGGCAGGCGCAGGCCCAGGATGTCGTAGCGCCAGACCAGCGAGGCGTGGACGAGCAGGTAGTGCAGCGGCGGGCCGTGACGGGTTTCAACCGCCACCCGCAGGACGTCGATCGCCGAGGGCCGCGACGCGACCCCCAGGGTGACGCCCTCGTCGTTGTGCAGCGGGCGGAAGTCGAGCCCGAACCCGATCACGACGACGGCATACGCCAGGGTGGCGGCCAGCGCCACGAGCGGCGGCCAGCGGGCGCGCAGGATCCGGCCTGCACCGTCGCGAGTCAGCATCGGCGCGGCATTATCCGTTACCGGCCGCCGGGGCGGCGGCGCTGCCGCCGATCGTGGCGATGGTCACCTGCGTGTCACGCCGCCCCCACCCGGTACCCTTTCCCGCATGGCTTCTGACCCCGTGCTGGCCGGCCCCGCCGAACCGGCCGCGGCCGCCACGCCGGACGTGACGGTGGTCGTGCCGGTGCTGAACGAGCAGGCCACGCTCGAGCCGCTCTACGACGGCATCGCCGCGACGCTCGATGCCGCCGGCATCGCGGCCGAGCTGATCTTCGTGGACGACGGGTCGACCGACGACACGTTCGCCATCCTGGAGCGGCTGCACGCCGCCGACCCGCGCGTGCGCGTCGTCTCGTTCAAGCGCAACTTCGGCCAGCACCCGGCCATGCACGCCGGCATCGCGCGCGCCCGGGGCGACATCGTCGTCACCATGGACGGCGACCTCCAGAACCAGCCCGCGGACATTCCCCGCCTGGTCGCGGCCGTCGACGCCGGGGCCGACGTCGCCAGCGGCCGGCGGGTGACACGACGCGATCCGATGCTGGTGCGGCGGGTGCCGTCGATGATGATCAACCGCCTGCTCGCCCGCCTGACCGGCGCCCGTGTGACCGACTTCGGCTGCGCGTTCAACGCCTACCGGCGCGACGCGCTCGAGCCGGTCATGCACCGGATCGGCCGCCAGAAGTTCACGAAGGCGCTCGTCTGCTCGACCGGGGCGCGTGTCACCGAGGTCGACCTCGATCACCGCGCCCGGGCCGATCGCAGCCGCTACGGCGTGATCAGCCTGATCAAGCTGGCGCTGCATGTCCTGACCGGGTTCTGGGCCCAGCTCGTGCAGTGGCTGGGGACGATCCTGGGCGTGCTCGGTATCCTTACGTCGCTCGGAGTGGGACTCTGGGGAGTCGTGTACTGGATCCGTCACAACAACTTCCCGGGCCCGCTGCTTCTGGGAGGCCTCGTCCTGTTCGTCCTCGGTTTGCAGGGGTTCCTGATGGCCGTGGTGGGCGAGAATCTGCAAAGGATCCAGCGCGACGTCGAAGGCCGACCGCTGTACTACATCGAACGAGAGCTCGGATAGGCCGGATGGGGGAGACACGGTGAAACGGATACTGGTGACCGGCGGGGCCGGCTTCATCTCGTCGAACATGATCCGCTATCTGCTGCACGAGACGCCGCACGACGTCGTCACGATGGACGCGCTCACCTACGCGGGCAACATGGCGAACCTGGCCGACGTGAACGAGCACGAGCGCCTGCGCTTCATCCACGGCGACATCCGCGACGTGGCCGACGTGACCGCCGCGCTCGAGGGCGTCGACGTGATCGTGAACGCCGCCGCCGAGTCGCACGTCTCGAAGTCGATCGACGAGGGGGGCGCCGAATTCGTCACGACGAACGTCGTCGGCACGCAGGTGCTGCTCGACGCGATGCGCAAGAACCCGGTGGAGCGGTTCATCCTGATCTCCTCGTCGGAGGTGTACGGCACCGCGGTCGGCGAGCCCATGGACGAGGACCACCCGCTCAACCCGCGCTCCCCCTATGCGGGCACGAAGGCGGGCGGCGACCGGCTGGCCTACTCGTACTGGTGCACCTACGACCTGCCGGTCACGGTCATCCGCCCGTTCAACAACTACGGGCCGTACCAGCACCCCGAGAAGGTCATCCCCCGCTTCATCATCCAGGCCCTCTGCGACCGCCCGCTCACGATCCACGGCAACGGCCACGCCAGCCGCGACTGGCTGCATGTGTTCGACACCGCCGAGGCGATCACGGCCGCGTGCGAGGTGCCGCTCGAGGCGATCGTCGGCGAGACGATCAACGTCGCCACCGGCATCGACGAGACCGTCGAGCAGATCGCCGACATGATCCTGGACATCCTGGGCAAGCCGGTGTCGCTGAAGCGGCACGTGACCGATCGCCCGGGGCAGGTCGATCGCCACATCGGCTCGACCGACAAGGCAGCGCGGCTGCTGGGATGGCGTTCGCAGATTCCGTTCGCAGACGGGCTCGAGCGCACCATCCGCTGGTACCGCGAGAATCCGGAATGGTGGCAGGCCGTCCTGGCCTCGGAGCAGACGGCGCAGGCCGTCTGACGCGCCCCCCGACACTGGTGGTGCTCGGCGGCGGCCCCGCGCAGCGGCACGCGATCGATGCGGCCCGCGCGCTCGGTATGCGCACGGTCGTGTGCGATTCCGACCCCCGGTATGCCGACGTCCCCGTCTCCACCGAGGACGGCGAGGGCGTCCGCCGCGCGGCCAGGGACGCCGACGGACTGATCGCACCCGGCACCGACTGGCCCGTCCGCATCGCCGCGGAGACGGCCGAGGTCCTGCGCATCCCCCACCCCATCCCGGCGGCGGTGGCGGTGACCTGCACGGACAAGATCGCCCAGCGCACGCGCCTGGCCGCCGCCGGCGTCCCGCAGCCGCGCTGGTCGACCGACGCGCCGCCGTCGTACCCGTGCGTCGTCAAGGCGGCCGACCGCCAGGGCCAGCGGGCCATGTCCATCATCCGCGACCCGGACGGGCTCGACGCCGCCGCCGACCGCGCCCGCCGCGGCTCCCGCAGCGGCCGGGTGCTCTACGAGGAGTTCGTGCCCGGCCCCGAGGTGACCGTGAACGCGTTCTCGGTCGACGACCGCTTCATGCCGGTGACGGTGACCGACCGGATCCACTTCGAGGGCGTCCCCGGAGTCGCCCGTCGACACATCTACCCGGCGGCCGCGACCGGGGCCGAGCGGGCGGCCGGCGTCGCCGAGGCCGCGGTCGCGGCGGTGGGCATCGGGGCGGGGCCGAGCTACATCCAGCTGATCCTGGGCAACGACGGCCCCCGGGTCGTCGAGGTCGCCGCCCGCCTGGGCGGCGGGCACGATTCCGAGATCTGCCGCACCGCGGCCGGCGTCGACCTGGCGGCGGCGGCGGTGCTGGCGGCGGTCGGCGAGCGGGTCGCCGCGGAATCGCTCGAGCCGCAGCCCAACGGCGCCGCGGTGATCGAGTTCCTGGCCGCGCCGCCGGGCGAGCTCGTGACGGCGACCGGGCCGCCCGATGTCCGCTTCTTCGACCGGCCGGGCCACGTCTACGGGCCGCTTCGCATCGCCACCGACCGGGCCGGCTACGTGCTCGCGACCGGCCCCGACCGCGCCGGGGCACTGCGGCGCGCGGCCGACGCCGTCGACGCCGTCAGGTTCGAGGTGCGATGACCGGCTCGACCGACACCCGGCTCGCCCTCGACGGCGGGACGCCCGCGCGCTCGACGATGCTCGACTTCTCGCCGCCCGTGATCGGCGACGAGGAGATCGCGTCGGTGGTGGCCACGCTCCGCTCCGGCTGGCTCACGTCCGGCCCGCGCACGGCCGAGCTCGAGGAGCGCTTCGCCGCCCGCACCGGCGTCCCCCACGCCGTGGCCACGTCGTCGTGCACCGAGGCCCTGCACCTGTCCCTGATCGTCGCCGGGGTCGGCCCCGGCGACGAGGTCATCACGAGCTCCTTCACGTGGCCCGCGACCGTGAACGCGATCCTGCACACGGGCGCGACACCGGCGTTCGCCGACGTCGACCCGGATACGCTCGACATCGATCCCGACGCCGTCCGACGGGCGATCACGCCGCGCACACGGGCGCTCATGCCGGTGCACTTCGCCGGCGGACCCTGCGACATGGACGCGCTCTGCGAGATCGCCACGGCCCACGGCCTGCGCGTGGTGGAGGACGCCGCCCACGCCGTCGAGGCGGATGTGCGCGGCCGCCGGGTCGGCGCGATCGGCGACTTCACCTGCTTCTCGCTCTACGCGACGAAGAGCCTCGCCGGGGGCGAGGGCGGCATCGTCACGACCTCCTCGTCCGAGGCGGCCGATCGGCTGCGGCTCCTGCGCGCACACGGGATCACCCGCGACCCGTGGAAGCGGGCACGGACGCACACGCTCGGCCACTACGACGTCGTCGAGCCCGGGTTCAAGGCCAACCTGGCCGACCTGCAGGCGGCCGCGGCGCTGCCGAAGCTCGACCGGCTGGAGGCGTTCCACGCCCACCGGACCGAGCTCGTCGCCCGCTACGACGCCGGCCTCGCGCCGCTCGCCGGGATCGAGCCAATCGGCCGGCCCGACTACGGCCGCCACGCCCATCACCTCTATGTCGTGCGGATCGACCCCGCCCTCGCCGGCGCCGACCGCGACGTCTACGCCGCGGCGCTGATGGCCGAGAACATCGCCACGGGCCTGCACTTCCTGCCCGTGCACACGCTCACCTGGTACCGCGAGAACCTGGCCATGCCGCCGCTGCCGGTGACGGAGCTCGCCGGCGCGCAGGTGCTCTCGCTGCCGCTCGCGGCGGCGCATTCCGACGCCGACATCGACGACGCCGTCGTGGCCGTGCGCAAGGTGCACGCCGCCTCCTCGCCGTGAAGATCGACCGCCGCACCCGGGTCGCGGTGGAGGCGGTGGTCTCGGCGGTGGTGCTCGGCCTGCTCCTGCGGTGGGCGGGGCTGCACGAGGTGGCGAAGACGCTGCGGGGTACCGACCTCGCCTGGTTCCTGCCGGCCGTCGTCGTCAGCCTGGCCACCGTGCCGGTGATGGCCCTGCGCTGGCAGCTGCTGCTCGAGGCGAAGCACGTGTCGGTCCCGCTCGGCTGGCTGACCCGCACGTACTTCGTGGCCCTCTTCGCCGGCCAGTTCCTGCCGGCCGCCATCGGGGGCGACGCCGTACGTGTGGTCGAGCTCGGCCGGCGCACGGGCGACGCCCCCGAGGCGGTCGCGTCCGTCCTGATCGACCGGCTGGTCGGCCTGGTCTCCCTGGTCGTCCTCGCGATCGTCGCCGTCCTCGTGAGCGGCGGCGGGCGGCGGCCGGGCGTGATCGCGGCGGAGGCGGCGTTCGGGGCCGCCGCCGCGGTCGTGCTGCTGCTGCTCTTCTCGAGCCGCCTGCGCGGCGCCGTCGCCCGCTGGCTCGAGCCGCGCGCGGCGGGGCGACGCCTGGCGGTGGGCGGGCGCTTCTACGAGGCCCTCCACGCCTACCGCGCGCATCGCGGCACGCTGGTTGCCGTGGGGCTGCTGGCGCTGCTCGTGCAGGCGGCGCGGGTCGGCGTGATCTGGATGCTCGCGCGGGCGCTCGGCCTCGAAGTGCCCGACTCCGTGCTGCTGCTCGCCGGGCCGGTCGTGTTCGCCGCGCTGGCGCTGCCCGTCTCGCTGAACGGGATCGGCGTGCGCGAGGCGGTGTTCGTCTACTTCCTGCACGGCTACGCCACCCGCCCGGAGGCGATCGCCCTCGGCCTCGCGTTCTTCGCGGTCGGCACGATCACGGCGCTCGGCGGCGCCGCGGTGCTCATCGTGCGCTTCGTGCGCTACGGGTTCGGGGCCGTGCGACCCCGCACGCAGATCGGCGAGCCACCGGGAGCAAAGGGCGACTAGCGCCCGATCCGCCGATTTACCACAAGAGGGTGATGCGAGCACACGGGTCGATGGCCGATCCTGGCGGACATGCCCTCCCCCTCCCCCCGCAACCGCGTCCGCGTCGCCACGATCCAGCACGGGTCGATGCGCGTCGTGAACTCGCTGCTCGCCGTCGCCGCGGCCCTGGCCGTCCTGGCCGCAGCTGCCGCCAGCATCGTTCGCTAGCGAAGCTCGGCGAGCCGCAGGTGCACGAGCTGCACCGCGATGCTTCCTCCGCCGACCGCGGAGGCGACACGCCTGACCGACCCGTGGCGCACGTCGCCGGCCGCGAAGACGCCCGGCGCGCTCGTCTCCATGAGCATGGGCGGGCGCTCGAGCGGCCATGAGTCCGACGCGACATCGCGCCCGGTGAGGACGTATCCCTGCCGGCCGCGCTCGACGGCGCCGTCGAGCCAGCCCGTCTGCGGCCGGGCGCCGATCATGACGTAGAGCGCGTCTGCGGAAACGTCCTCGGTGGTCTCGCTCCCGCGATCGCGCAGGGTGATCCGCTCGAGCCGGCCGGAGCCGGCCCCGGCGACGACCTCGGTGCCGAGCCGGACCTGGATGTTCGGCGCCTCGGCCAGCTCACGCACGAGGTAGTCGGACATGCTCGCCCCCAGCCGGTCACCGCGGACGACGAGCGTCACCGACGCGGCCGAGCGGGCCAGGTGCACCGCGGCCTGGCCGGCCGAGTTCCCGCCGCCGACCACGTAGGCAGCCGCGCCGGCGGCCGCCGTGTCGAACGCGGCGGCGCCGTAGTAGACCCCGGCGCCGAGCAGCCCCGCCAGCGAGGGAGCTTCCAGCGTGTGCCACGTGACGCCCGTCGCGATCACGACGGCACGCGCCCGCACCTCCGCCCCGCCCTCGAGCCGGACGACATGCTCTCCGGCCGCGGACTCGAGCGCGACGGCGCGCCTGGCGAGCACGAAGCGGGCGCCGAAGAACCACGCCTGCTCGAGCGCCCGGTTGGCCAGGTCGCGGCCGGAGAGCCCGTTCGGGAAGCCGAGGTAGTTGCGGATCCGGGAGCTCGTCCCCGCCTGCCCACCCGGCACGGACGGCTCGATCACCGTCGTCCGCAGGCCCTCGGAGGCCGCATAGACCGCCGCCGCCAGGCCGGCCGGGCCGGCGCCGACGATGACGACGTCGCAGACGCCGGGATCGGGCTCGGTCGCGAACCCGAGCGCCCTGGCGACCCGCTCGAGCGACGGGTCGGAGAGCACCGTCCCGGTCCGGAACGCGACCAACGGCAGGCGCGCGTCCTCCGCCCCCAGCTCAGCCCGCAGGGCGCGGCCCTCTTCCGACCCGGCCGCGATGAACCGGAACGGCACGCCGATGCGGGAGAAGACGTCGCGCAGGCTGTGAGCGCGCGCCTCGTACGCCTCGCCGATGATCCGGGCGGCCTCGAACGGCGTCGGCTGGGACGCCTCCCAGTCGGCCAGGATCTCGCTGACGGAGAGGTACAGCCACCGCTCCCGCAGGCCCCACGGCACGAAGATGTAGGAATCGACCTGGCCGGTGCGCATCGCGGCGACGGCCGGATGCTCCTTGCTCCACTCGCCCCGCCCGATCAGGAGCACGCGCCGCGCGAGCGGGTGCAGCTCGTGGACGACGGCCAGGAGCTCGGCGCTCCCGCCCGCCGGGCTCTCGTCGCTGAAGACGATCGCGACGCGCCTGCCCTCGTCCGCGTCTCTGCGCAAGGCCGTGAGCGCCGCGTCGGCGCCGGCGTGGGAACGGATGTCGTAGTCGGCCCCGAACCGGCGGCGCAGGTCGTGCTCCAGATCGGCGCGGACGCCCACGTCACCGTGGAGGAGGTGCAGCGACGGGATCACGCCCGAAGCGGCGTCACCCACACCTCGCGCGTGCGCGGGCCGTCGAACTCGCACAGGAACACCCGCTGCCAGCGCCCGAGCGCGGGCAGGCCGCCCTCGACCGCGATCGGGTGGGCGGAGCCGACCAGGATCGCCTTGATGTGCGAGTCGCTGTTGCCCTCGGCGTGCGCGAACGCCGGCGAGACGGGCACCATCGCCGCCAGGTGGCGGAGGACGTCGGCCGCGACGTCCGGGTCGTAGCCCTCGTTCACGGTTACCGCGGCCGTCGTGTGGGGCACATGCACGAGCACCGCGCCGTCGGCGACGCCGAGCTCGGAGACGGCGCCCGCGACGGCGTCGGTGATGTCGACCATCTGTTCGCGACGCTCGGTCCGCACGCTGAGGCGATGCACCGGCCGATCGTATACCGTCGCCGCCCGTGGCCTCCGGACGCCCCCTGCTCCTGATCGACGGCGACTCGCTCGCCCACCGCGCCTACCACGGCTCGCGGCCCCTCCGCGGCGCCGGGGGCCGCCCGATCAACGCGATGCACGGGTTCGCCGTGATGCTGCTCGCGCTCGTGCGGACCGAGCGGCCGCGGGCCGTGCTGGCCTGCTGGGACACGCTCGCGGTGCCGACGTACCGGCGCAAGCTTTGGCCCGAGTACCAGTCCGGCCGCGAGTTCGACCCCGAGATCGTCGAGCAGCTCGACCGCCTGCCCGGCCTGGTCGAGGCGTTCGGGTTCGCGGCCGCGAAGGCGGGCGGCTACGAGGCCGACGATCTGCTGGCGGCGGCCGCGGGCGGCGAGCGGGAGGCCGGCGGCACGGCCCTCGTGGTCACCTCGGACAGGGACGCCTACCAGCTGGTCACCGAGGCGGTCACCGTGCTCGCGCCCCGCTCGGGCGCCTACGCCCCTGACCGGATCGGTCCGGAGGAGGTTGTCGAGCGCTACGGCGTGCGCCCGGAGCAGGTGCCGGACTTCATCGCGCTGCGCGGCGACCCGTCCGACCGCCTCCCCGGCGCGCGCGGGATCGGCGCCAAGGGCGCGGCGGAGCTGCTCGGCCGCTATCCCGACCTGGACGCGATCGTCGCCCACGCCGGCGAGCTGCGCCCGCGCCAGGCCGAGGCCGTAGGCGATCCGAACCTGCCGCTGTTCAAGCGCATCGCCACGATGGACTCGCGCGCGCCCGCCGCGCCGCCGCCGGACGCCGCACTCGACGTCGCCGGCGCGATCGCCCATCTCGAGGCGATCGGCGACGATCGCCTGGCCGACCGCCTCCGGCGTGAATAACCGGGGTCTGACCCCGTATATTCAGGAGACGGCGGCGACGATCAGGCCGGCGATCACGGCCACCGCGAGCGCCATGGCCGCCAGGCCGGGCAGGCGGTTTGCGCCGCCCAGGCGGGCGACGGTGAAGGCGATGAAGCCGAGCGCGAGCGCGACCAGCGCCAGGATCGCCGCCAGGAACGCGAGCAGCTGCCCGCCCTGGGAGGTGATGCCGACCGCGGCCGCGCCGACGGCGACGAGCGCGCCGAGCAGGCCGGCGGCGATGCCGAGGCCTCCCGAGCGGGGTGAGCTGGTCGGGCGCTCCGCGGCTATCGCGTCCCCCAGGCGTAGGTCATCTTGACCATGTCGAGGTACATGAACGTCTCGGTCGACTTCACGCCGTCGATCTCGCGCAGCCGCTGCACCACGTCGAGGAGATGGCGGTTGTGCTCGCAGACGATCTCGACCAGCAGGTCGTAGCTGCCCGACGTGATGACGACGTAGCTCGTCTCCGGCCACTCCGAGACGACGTCGGCGACGTGGCCGAGATCGCTGTTCGCCTGGACGCCGACCAGCGCCATCACGTCGAAGCCGAGCTTGAGCGGGTTGGTGACGGCGACCACATCGAGCACGCCCGCGTCGGTCAGCCGCTGCACCCGCGCGCGCACCGCGGCCTCGGATATGCCAAGCTCACGCGCCATCGCGGTATAGGGGCTGCGGCCCTCGCGCTGGAGGATCTCGATGATCCGGCGGTTGACCGGATCGAGCTTGACGGCGGGAGCGCTCATGCGAGATACCTGCCCGAACCCCGATTCAGGTGCGAACTTCGCAGTTGACAGTCGGAAATGCAACGATATACCCTTGACCCCGGTATGACGCAAGTGTCCGCGGACCACGCCACCACAGCGTTCAGCTCTGACGGCGAAGTCGACGTCGAGTTCCGCGCGGTCACGAAGCGGTTCGGGTCACTGACGGCGGTGAACGCCGTCAACCTGCGCGTCCACAAGGGCGAGTTCCTGTCGCTGCTCGGCCCGTCCGGCTGCGGCAAGACCACCTCCCTGCGGATGATCGCCGGGTTCGAGCAGCCGGACGAGGGCGAGCTCCTGATCGGCGGCCGCGATGTGAGCGGGGTCCCGCCGTACAAGCGCGACGTGAACACCGTCTTCCAGCAGTACGCGCTCTTCCCGCACATGTCGATCCTCGACAACGTCTCCTACGGCCTCAAGCAGCGCCGCGTGTCGAAGAAGGAGCGCCACCAGAAGGCGGGGGAGGCGCTCGAGCTCGTCCGCCTGGTCGGCCGCGACGCGCACCGCCCGTCGATGCTCTCCGGCGGCCAGCAGCAGCGCGTGGCCCTCGCCCGGGCGCTGGTCATGAACCCGCGTGTGCTGCTCCTCGACGAGCCCCTGGGCGCGCTCGACCTGAAGCTGCGCAAGGAGATGCAGATCGAGCTCAAGCGCATCCAGGACCAGGTCGGGATCACGTTCGTCTACGTGACCCACGACCAGGAGGAGGCGCTCTCGATGTCCGACCGGGTCGCGGTGATGTCGAACGGCGTGATCGAGCAGCTCGATGAGCCGCGCGCCATCTACGACCGGCCGCTGACGCCGTTCGTAGCCGACTTCATCGGCGACATGAACTTCATCGACGGCCAGGTGGCCGAGGCCGCCGACGGCGGGTTCGCGGTCGACGCGGGCTCGAGCGTCGTCGTCCGCGGGCGCGGCAATGCGACCCGCGGCGACCGCGTGCGCGTCGGCATCCGCCCCGAGCGCATGACCGCTCATCCCGGCCCCGGCCAGGGCACCGCCAACTCCGCGCCCGCCGAAGTCGTCACAAAGATGTACCTCGGCGACCAGGTCCAGATCGTCGCCCGGCTTGCCAGCGGGAGCGACGTGATCGTGCGCGAGCAGCGCACGAGCGCCGACCCCGCTCTGGACACGATCAACCCCGGCGACCAGGTCGCCATCACCTGGGACGAGGCCGCGCCGCTCCTGCTCGGCGACGCCCCCGCAGCAGACGATCCGAAGGAGACGCCGTGACCGATGAGCCCCGCGAGACGCTGAACATCCTGGCGCCGGTGAGCGCGAAGCCGAAGCTGGACTACCTGCACCGCCAGCTCTATCGCGACGCCGGCGAGCGGTCGGGCCTGTCCCGGCGCGAGCTGCTCGGGCTGGGCGCGCTGGGGCTGATCGCCGCGGCATGCGGCGGCTCCACGAACGCGGGCGGAGGCGGCGGTGGCGGCGGCAGCAGCGCCCCGGCAGGCGGCGGCAACACCCTGGCCGGGAAGCCGATGGAGAACAAGCTCGTCATCTACAACTGGTCCGAGTACGACGCGGCGAGCACGTTCTCGAAGTTCAAGGCCGCCCACCCCGGCACCCAGGTGAGCGAGACCTTCTACTCGTCGAACGACGAGCTGCTTGCCAAGCTCTCCGCCGGCGGCACCGGCTACGACATCATCGTTCCCAGCCAGAACGCCGTCGCCCAGCTCATCACCCAGAACTCGCTCATGGCGCTCGACCAGAAGCTCCTGCCCAACCTGAAGAACCTCGACCCGAAGTTCCTGAAGCCGTCGTATGACCCCACGGGACAGTTCCACGTGATCAAGGACTACGGCATCACGATGTTCTTCTTCATGAACACCGTCGTCACGGATCACCCGAAGACGATGCTCGACTTCTACAACCTCCTGCCCAAGTACGTCAGCAAGGGCCGCACGAACGTCCTGGACGGCGCGGAGGAGGTCGTTCCGCTGGGGCTCATGGCCCTCGGCCTCGACCCGAACACCGACAAGGACTCGGACTTCTCGAAGGTGAAGAAGTTCCTCCTCAACATCCGCAAGGGCGTGACGACGATCGACTCGTCGGGCTACATCAACGACGCCATCGCCGGCAAGATCATCCTCAGCCAGGGCTGGAACGGCGACGTCCGCCGCATCTATCAGGCCCGCAAGAAGGAGGGCGACATCACCCCGGTCATCCCGACGGAGATGTCGGAGGTGTGGGCCGACAACTGGTGCATCCCGGCCACCGCGCCCGATCCCGTCGCCGCGCACGCCTGGATCAACTGGCTGCTCGAGCCGGCCACGGCGGTCGCCGAGATGAACTACCACAACTACCCGATCCCGATCCCGGCCGCGCTCGACGAGATGCCGGCGTCGCTCAAGAACGACCCGCTGTTCAACGTGCCGGCGAAGTACACGGACAACTACAAGTACATCCTGAACGTGAGCCCGACGGTCGTGAACAAGCGCACCCAGATCTACGGGGAGTTCAAGGCGGCGTAGGTGGCCACTGGGGGCCGAGATCCGGGGATGGCCGCGGTCGCGACGGTCGCGGGAGAGACCGGGCGTCGCCGGGGGCGGGGCTTCGCCCCGCGCTACCCGACCTGGCTGACGCTGCCGTCGCTGTTCTACTACGCGATCTTCTTCCTGGGGCCGATGGCCATCCTGGCCGTCTTCTCGGTCTCGATCCAGTCCGGGTTCGGCAGCGTGACGTACGCGTTCGACCTGTCCCAGTTCCACCAGGTCTTCTCGAGCTTCTACATCACGGTCTTCTGGCACACGCTGCTCATGGCGAGCGGCGGGTCGCTGCTCACGATCGCGATCGGCTACCCGGTCTGCTACTGGATGGCGCGGTACCTCTCGACGTACAAGATGCTCGCGCTGCTGCTGCTGGTCGTGCCGTTCTGGACGTCGTTCCTGATCCGCACGTACGCGCTCAAGATCATCCTCGACCCCAACGGGTACCTGGCGAAGGACCTCGGCTTCAACGCGCTCTACACCTGGAAGGCCGTCGGGATCGGGCTGGTCTACAACTACCTGCCGCTGTTCATCCTGCCGGTGTTCGCGTCGCTCGAGCGGATGGACTGGACGCTGGTGGAGGCGGCGACCGACCTCGGCGCACGGCCGTTCAAGGCGTTCTGGGAGGTGACGCTGCGGCTGACACTTCCGGGCGTCGTCACCGGCGCACTGCTCGTCTTCATCCCGATGTCGGGCGAGTACATCATCCCGAACATCCTCGGCGGCGGGAACTTCGAGTTCGTCGGAAACGCGATCGGCGACACGTTCCAGAGCGCGCAGAACTGGCCGTTCGGGTCGGCGCTCTCGATCTCGCTCATGGCGGCGCTCTCGATCTTCGTCGTCGTGTACATCCTGTTCGCCACGAAGGAGGAGCAGTTCGGTGCGTAGGCGCCGGATCTTCACCGCGAAGCGCGGCTTCACCGCCTGGGCGATGGTCGTGTTCGCGTTCCTCTACCTGCCGATCGCCGTCGTCGTGATCTTCGCGTTCAACAAGCCGTCCGCGACGTCGATCGCCACGTACCACGGCTCGAACTACTGCAACATGTCGCCGGTCCAGATCGGCAACATCGCCGTCTGGAACGGCTTCACGACCTGCTGGTTCAAGGAGGGCCTGAACGACTCGACGTACATCCCGGCGATCAAGACCAGCCTGGGCATCGCCGCCGAGGCGGCGATCATCGCGACGGTCCTCGGTCTCGGAGCCGCTCTCGCGCTCGCGCGGATGAAGCGGCGCTGGCGCATCCCGTTCGACATCCTCGTCTACCTGACCCTCGTCGTGCCCGAGATCGTGATCGCGGTGGCGTCGCTGATCTTTTTCGTGCAGGCCCGCCAGAACTTCGGGCTCTTCCCCCCGCTCGGCCGCAGCACCATCCTGCTCGGCCAGATCGTGTTCAACGCGTCGCTCGCGATGCTCATCATCCGCGCCCGCTTCGTCGGTATGGGCGACAAGCTGGAGGAGGCCGCCTACGACCTCGGGTCGGGGCCCGTCTCGACGTTCCGCCAGGTGACGTTCCCGCGGCTGATGCCGGCGGTGGTCGCCGCCGCGCTCCTGTGCTTCACGTTCTCGTTCGACGACTACGTGCTGCCGACGTTCACGAACGGCACCACCAACACGTGGCCGATCGTGCTCTACTCGGCTGTCCGCTTCGGCATCACGCCGGCGGTGAACGCGCTCGCGACGCTCATGCTGCTCGTGACCGCGGTGTTCGTGCTCGTGACCGTGATCGTGCTGCGGCGCAGCCGCGTCGTCGATCCCAGCGACGGCGGCGGACTGGGATCGATGCTCGGCCTCGGCTGAGCGTGGCCCGGCGGGGGATCACGAGGCGGCGGCTGCTGGTCGCGGCCGGGACGGTGCTCGCCGCTCCGGGCTGCGTCGGCGGGGGCTCGTCGGCGCCGCCGCCCGAGACCGCCCACCCGCGGTGCGGCCCGCCTCACCGGGCCGCTGCGCGTGCTCGCGCCGGCCGGCGCGGTGCCGGCGGCGAACCGGCTCGCCTTCGCGCAGGCACGGTCCGTCGACGTCGAGATCCACGCCGGGCCGGCGGGGCCCGATCTGATCTCCACTGCTCGCATCCGGCTACCCGGCCGACGTCGTCCTCGCCCGCCAGGACGACGTCGACCGTGCTCGGCGACCTCGGCCTGCTGCGCGGGCTCGACCACGACCGCATCCCCAACCTCGGCCTGGTCGACCCCTCCTATCTCGACCTCGACTACGACCGCAAGAACCGGTGGTCGGCGCCGGCCCGCTACGGCGTCTACGGATTCGGCTACCGCCGCGGCGTCGTGAAGGGGAAGGCGACGGGCTGGGACGACTTCTTCGACCTCGTGCACCGCTACGCCCAGCAGGGGATCTCGCTCCTGCCCGGGCCGATCCAGCCGACCGCGGCGGCGCTCGCCGCCCTCGACGAGGACACGAACACCGACGACGACTCGACACTCCAGCGGGCGCAGGCACTGCTGCTCGCCGCCCGGCCGGACGTGAACACGTTCAGCGCCGACCCCGTCGTCCGCTTCGGGCGCGGCGAGCTCGTGCTGGCGATGGGGACGAGCGCCGACTTCGCCCGCGTCCGGCAGCAGCCGCTCCGGGCGGTCGACACGGCCTTCGTCCTTCCGCAGGGCCGCTCCGAGATGTGGATCGACGGCTGGGTGATGCCGGTCGCGGGCCGCCACCCGGCCACGGCGGTGCAGTGGGTCGACTCCCAGCTCGCCCCCCGCGCCGCCGCCCGGGCATGGACCGCATCCCTTCTGCCGGCCCCCGAGCGTGCGGCGGCCCGGCTGCTTCCAACCGCGGTGCGGAACGACCCGCTGGCGGCGCTCGACCCCGCGGTCGTCGGCCGCTACGAGCTCTCGGCGGTCACCCCCACCGGGATGCAAAAGCGGGCCGAGATCTGGCAGCGCTTGCACGCCGCCTGAGCGCGGCGCCGGCCGGGCGCGAGGGGACAGCCCCCGCGAGGTGCGTGGATATACTCGCCGCTCGTGCAGCTCTTCCACGAGCACGAGCAGGTGGTCGTGTGCCACGAGCCCGAGGCGGGGCTGCGGGCGATCATCGCCGTCCACGACACCACGCTCGGCCCGGCGCTCGGCGGGATCCGGATGTGGCGCTACGACTCCGACGACGCCGCCCTCACCGACGTCCTGCGGCTCTCGCGGGGGATGACCTACAAGAACGCCGTCGCGGGGCTCGACCTGGGCGGCGGCAAGACCGTGGTGCTGGGCGATCCCCACACCGACAAGACGCCGCTCCTCTTCCGGGCGCTGGGCCGTTTCATCGACTCGCTCGGCGGCCGCTACCTGGCGGCCGAGGACGTGGGCACGAGCACCGACGACGCCGAGATCGTCGCGCTCGAGACCGACCACATCACCGGCCTTCCGGTCAGCCGGGGTGGCTCCGGCGATCCCTCGCCGATGACCGCATGGGGCGTCTTCTGCGGGATGCGGGCGGCCGCCGCCGAGGCGGGGCTGGGCGACGACCTGCGCGGCGCGCGCGTGGCCGTGCAGGGCGCAGGACATGTCGGCGCGGGCCTCGTTCGCCACCTGCTCGCCGCCGGCGCCGAGGTCACCGTGGCCGACATCTACCCGGAGCGGGTCGAGGAGCTCGTCGTGCTCGGCGCGTCCGCCTGCCCGCCCGACCAGGTCCACCGCCAGGACTGCGACGTGTTCGCGCCGTGCGCGCTCGGCGCCGTCATCCGGCCCGAGACGGTCGGCGAGCTGCGCTGCCGCGTGGTCGCGGGCGCGGCCAACAACCAGCTGCTGGACAGCTCGATGGGAGACGCCCTCCACAGCCGCAGCATCGTCTACGCGCCCGACTTCGTGATCAACGCCGGAGGGGTCATCAACATCGCCGAGGAGCTCGGCCGCCCCTACGACGCCGACCGTGCCCGGGTGAGCGTCGAGCGCATCGCCGCCACCCTCACGGCGGTCTACGAGCGCTCGCACCGGGACGGCATCGCCCCTCACGCTCGCCGCCGACCGGCTGGCCGAGGAGCGCATCGCCGCCGCCAGGGCTTCGCGACCGGATGCGGTCGCCGCCCTGTACCGGCCGGGATGATCCCGCTCAAGGACAACGTCCCCACCAAGCGCCTCCCGATCCTGACGCTGGCGCTGATCGTCGCCAACCTGGCGATCTTCATCTGGGCAGAGCACGCGCCCAGCGAGCGGCTCCCGACGAACCTGGGCGTGCGGCTGCCCGTATCCGGGTTCACCGCCGTCACCGCCGAGTTCGGCTTCGTCCCGTGCGAGGTGCGGGAGACGTGCCCGCACGGCGACGACTCGGTGCTGCTCGGGTACGAGGACAACCGGCCGGTCTACGCCCACGTCCACCATGTGCCCGTCCTCGCGAGCGTCCTCACGGCGATGTTCATGCACGGGAGCTGGGAGCACGTGCTCGGGAACATGCTCTTCCTGTGGATCTTCGGGAACAACATCGAGGATCGGGTGGGGCGGCGCCGCTTCCTGCTCTTCTACCTGCTCGGCGGGCTCGCGGCCGCCGCCCTCCAGTTCCTGACCGGGCCGGGATCGGACGTTCCCAACATCGGGGCGTCGGGGGCGATCGCGGCGGTGCTGGGCGGCTACCTCGTCCTCTATCCGCGGGCGGCGGTGATCACCTACATCCCGCCGATCTTCTTCTTCCCGCTGCCCGCCGTGCTCTTCCTGATCGGCTGGATCGTGCTCCAGGTGTACGCCGCCGGGGCGGTGCAGGTGGGGAGCGCGGGCGGCGGCGTCGCCTATTACGCCCATATCGGCGGGTTCGTGTTCGGGCTGCTCACGATCCGGTGGTGGGTTGCCCTGAACGAGCGCCGCGCGCCGCCCTCGGCCTGGCCGGCCGATCTGTAAGGTGCGCGCATGCTGAACGTCCGCTACGACCCCGAGTCGCGATCCGGCTTCGTGCGCCTGCGCGAGGGTCGCACGGCCCGCACCCGCACGCTCTCGTCCCAGGCGGTGGCCGAGTACGGCCGCCGCGGCGAGCTGCTCGCGATCACGCTCTCCGACGTCGATCCGACGGCGGCCGAGTTCCTGCGCACGTCGGACGAGGATGCGCTCCTCGCCGTGATCCGGGCGCAGACCGGCAAGGCCGTGTGGACGACGCCGCCGACGGGGTCGGCAAAGCCGAAGCCCGGACCAGCGGCCAAGTCCGGCGCGGGCCCGAGCCAGGCGAAGCGGAAACGGAAGCGGTAAGGGACTAGCGGCCGGTGGCCGCGCTCGGCCCGACGCCGTAGGCCTGCATCGCGAGCACGATCCGGTCGGCCCGCAGGACGCCGTTCGGCTCGAGCTGTGCGGCGGGGAGCTCGCGCGGGTCGTCGCCGCGGCGTGTCTCCTCGACGGTCACCGACCGCTCGAGCAGGTCGAGCCGGACGATGTACTCGTACCAGGAGATGTCCCACATGATCGTGACCTTGACCGGGCGCGGGAGCTCGAGGCCGTCGCAGTGGACGTTCACGATCGGATCGCCCAGGCTGCGGGAGATGGCGACGACGCGCTCGACGTGCTCGGAGCGGTTGAACGCCTCGAGCGCCAGGCGGCGGACGTGGCGGGCGTCGGACTCCTTACGCCGGGCCTCGGCCAGCTCGGTATAGCGCGCCCGCTGGGACGCGAGCTCCTGCTCGAGCTGCCCCTGCACCTGCGCGAACCGGGCCATCTCGGCCGCCCGCTCGTCGAGGGCCGCGGCGGCGGCGTGGTGGCGGGCGATCTCGGACTTGTGCGCGGCCTCGGCCTGGGCGGCGCGCTCGTCGGCGCGACGCTTCTCGTCCTGGAGCGAGCGCACCTCCCGCTCGTGCTTTCGCACCTCGCCCTGGAGGTCCTTCAGCTCACGCTTGATGCCCCGCAGCTCGGCCGCCTGCTGCTCGGCCTTCGCGAGGGCGGATCGCACCCGGTCGAGGTCGAACTCGACCGACTGCAGCTGGCCGCGCAGCCGGTCGATCAGGGACTCGCGCTCGCGCAGCAGGTGGTCGGACGGCGGGTTGGCGTGGACGGCCACGATCGGCCGGCCCTCGGCCCGCCAGCCGCGGCGGTCAGCGCGCTCGTAGCAGAGCGGGCAGACCTTCGCGAACCGCTTGGACTGGGGATCCTGGTACAGGCGCGCGGGCTCGCCCACCAGAAGGTGGCGGCGGCAAAGCGCGCAACTCGCGGTGTCCTCGACCGTGCTCGGCATTCCGTCCTCGACGCGGGCCAGCCATTCTACCGCGTCGGTGCAAACCGCGGAGGCCCGCGGCCGGGCTCAGCAGTTCGGCCGGCTGCTCGTCATCGCGTCGGCGACCGTGTCGAGCGAGGGCGCCAGGGTGAGGTCGACGACACCCGGATAGGCCGTCGTGACGTCGGTCATGCCGTCCGGCCCGCGGGCGACGCAGGCGTCGGGCGCGTGCGGCTGCCAGTACGGGCTGTAGCGCACGCGGATCAGATAGCGGCCGGCATCCGGCGCCAGGAAGGTGATGCCCTCGTGACCGAGCCGGATCAGCGTCGCCGCCCGATCGCCGGGCGGCGCCGACACGATCGGCGCGGCGGCCGGCAGCTCGAAGATCTGGAGGTGCTCCGACCTCCAGACGAGCTGCAGGCCCGAGTCGCCCGAGCGCAGGAGGCGCGCTTCGGCCGCCGAGCTGTAGTCGAGGGTGGTGTCGGGCAGGACGACGTAGCGCACCCCGAGCACCCGCAGCCAGTGGTCGTACGTCGCCGCCGTCAGGTGGTGGTCGTAGAGCACCCGGTTCTCGGGGAAGTCGTCCTGCCGGAACCAGCCGCGGGCGAGCGGAAAGCCGGCCCGCGCCAGGTAGTACGCCTCCCAGTGCCCCCACGTCGCGACCGCCTCGACCCGGTGCTGGTCGTCGCCGCGGGCACGCAGGTAGTCGATCGCCGGCCGCCAGTAGGTGGCCGACGCCGCCGGGTTGCCCCAGGCGGAGTAGGCGTCGCGGATCCACGGCCCCACCTGGAGCGCCGCGGTTGCAGCCAGGAGCGGGAGCACGATCACCTGCGAGCGCTGGCGGCTGACGTTCGCCGCGAGCCACAGCAGCGGCGCGCCGGCGACGGCGAAGAGACGGGTCGCGTTCGAGCCGACCGGGCTCTTGAACAGGAACGCGAACAGGTTCAGGATCAGGTACGCGACGAAGAGCATGCGCAGCGAACGGGCGCGCGGGCTCTTCCCCGTCACGTAGAGGCCGGCGAGCGAGAAGAGCACGACGACCAGAGCGTCGGTGACGTTGTACGGGTAGATCCCGCCGCTTGGGAACGCGCGCTGCAGCACCACGCCCGCGAGCAGGGCGACGACGACGATTGCAAGAGCCGTCCAGTGGCGGCGGGCCGCGTCGATCGGCTGGGGATGGCCGAGCAGGAGCCCGGCGAGCAGCGCGAGCAGGACGGCGAACGCGAGCGGCGAGAAGCCGAGCGTCGCGACGACCGCGACGCAGAAGAGGGCTCGGCGACGGCGCTGGAGCGCCAGGATCGCGACCGTCGCGCAGGCCGCGCCGGCGGTGAACGGGTACGACCCGGAGACGATCAGGACGAACGTCGTCGTGCAGGTGAACGCGATCGCCGGCCCCCGCGCCGCCTGCCCCCACTCCCGCCGCGACAGGACGGCGAAGGACCCGGCCAGCGTCGCCGCCGCGACCGCCAGCAACGGCAGCTCGCCGATGTGCGCGGCGAGCGGGTAGTAGAGGACGCTGTAGCTGACGAACTCGTACCGCCCGGCGTACCACAGGTTGTTCCAGAGCTGGAAGCCGTCGTGGCGGTAGAGCCAGGTCTGGAACAGGTGGGAAGGCGCGTCGCCGGACAGCGGCACGAAGGTCAGGAGCACCACGACCAGAAGGGCCGCGAGCGCGGCGCACGCGATCGGCAGAACCGCCTGACGCCGGACACGTCGGAGGACGGCGGGCACGGCGGCTGAGTATAGGGTATAGCGCCGACGCAATGAGGAGGCAGAGGCTGGCACGGGCCTGCCGGCTCCATTCCCGCCGCCCGCCCGCGGCATGCGCCGGGTATCCTTCCGCCCGCGGGGCGTTAGCTCAGCTGGGAGAGCACCAGCTTTGCAAGCTGGGGGTCACCGGTTCGATCCCGGTACGCTCCACCTCTCGCAAACCCTCTCCAGGGACTGGGATTACGGTCTCGGGCCGGAGAGGCGACGACACGCAATTGGCCCCGTGGGCACGCTTGGCCACTTTGTGCCGACGCGATGCGTCGGCGGTAGCCTTCCGCCGTGATGGGGAGCCGGATGCTTACCGGGCGATGCGAATGTGGCGCGGTCGAGTACGCCGTCGCGGACGAGTTTCTCTACGCGGCGAACTGTCACTGCTCGCGCTGCCGGGCGGCGACCGGCTCGGCGTTCAAGGCGTTCGCCGGGATCGAACGCGGGAAGCTCGACCTTCGCCGCGGCGCGGACGGGCTCTTCGTGTACGGCACCGACACGCTGCACGACACGCGCTGCAGCGTCTGCGGATCGCTGCTCTTCTCGGTCGTCCGAGACGGCGAGTACGTACACGTGGCACTGGGCTCGCTGGTCGACGCGCCGACGGTGCGCCCGTCGGAGCACATCTTCGCGACCTCCAAGGCGCCCTGGTTCGACATCACCGACGGCCTCCCGCAGCACGAGAAGTACGGCTAGGTTCAGCTCGTGGGGGTCACCGGTTCGATCCCGGTACGCTCCGTACCACTCATGTCCCATGCCGTGGATTTCAAGACGGTGTCGACCGTCGGCCTGGAGTCGTCGCCCGTCGCCGACGCGCTCGCCCCGAAGTTCAAGTTCGCGCGCCAGAAGTCGAGGCTGGCCGGGACCATCCGCGGCTCCTACTTCGCGTTCACGAACGAGTATTGAGGAGAGGCGTCATGGGCGTCGTCGGGATCGGCGGGTTCGTGTTCCGGGCGGCGGACCCTGAAGCGTTGCGTGCCTGGTATGCGGAGCATCTGGGCGTCGGCACCGGCGAGCACGGCGTGTGGGAGACGGCGGCGGGCCCGAGCGTCTTCGCGCCCTTTCCCTCGGACAGCGACTACTTCGCGGCGGACCGCCAGTGG
Source organism: uncultured Actinomycetes bacterium (assembly GCA_963746115.1). Lineage (GTDB taxonomy): Bacteria > Actinomycetota > Thermoleophilia > Gaiellales > JAICJC01 > JAICJC01. Next base: position 1,131,465 of record CAVVAA010000001.1, read on the forward strand.
ATGCTGAACCTTCGCGTCGAGGGCCTCGACGCCATGCTGGCGGCGCTCGCCGCGGCCGGCATCGAGGTCACGACCGATCCCGACTGGGACGCGCCCGGCGTCGGTCGCTTCGCCCGCATCCACGATCCGGAGGGCAATCCAATCGAGCTCTGGGAGCCCGATGACGACGGCTAACGCCCGCATCGGCGGGTGCCCGGCGCAGGCATGCGAAGCCCGAAGCTGATGGCCGGGGCGACCGGTGCCAGGCACCGCTGCGCGAAGCCAGGCACCCGCAGCCTGCGTTCCGCTGGTGCCTGGCACCGGTAGGCGACGAACCGACCCGACCGGGGTCAGACCCCGAACGTCGGCCGTGACACATCCGTGGCGATTGGCGGCGCTGCCGGAAAGCGAGTGGCGCCGTCACGCCTTGTGCGCGCTCCAGGTTCCGTCGCCCGCCGCGGTCGAATAGCTGCCCGACATCGAGTCGCCCGAGACCGATCCCGTGTAGTGGATCGCGGTTCCGCCGACGGTGCCGAACTTGATCGAGCTGCCGTCCACGGTCCCGTTCACGTTCGTGGTGCCGGCGGTCGACAGCTTGATCGTCCCGGTCAGGGCCGATCCGGACTGGTTCCAGTTGAGGACGAAGGTGCCGGAGAAGGTGCCGCTGTACGTCCCGGTCCACTTTCCGGAGAGATCGCTGCCCGACGACGTGGTCTGCGTCGTCTCCGTCGTGGTCGCCTGCGTCGTCGTCGGGGTCGAGACGGCGGTGGATGTCGTCGTGTTCGTCGTCGAGGACGACCCGCCGCCGCTCCCTCCGCACGCCGCGACCGTCAGCGTCACCGCGATGCCGAGCCCGGCGATCAGCGCCGCCGTCCACCTCGACATCCTCTTGCGTTCGCTCATCATTGCCTCCTGTCGGGTTCCATGGGCCACGGCGAGCACGCCGCCTCGAGGAGACGGTCGCACGGGATCCGGGCCGCCTCGACGAAAACTGCCGCAAATCCCGCCGCGGCGGCCTCGAGGAACCCCTCGACCTCGAGCAGCTGCGCTTCGCGGCCAACGATGCCTGATGTCATGGCGACGCAACTTTACCGGTGCTGAAGCGCACTCGCCCGGTGCCTGGCACCGGTAGGCGGAGCTCGACGCCGACGTCAGGACGACGACCGGTGCCAGGCACCGCTCCGCGGAGCCAGGCACCCGGCCCGAGACCTCACCACCCGGCGTGGTCGAAGCCGTCGTAGATGCCCTGCGGGGGCGGATTCGCGCGCAGGTCGTCGAGCGTCCGGTCTGTGAAGCCGCCGCCCGCGCTCATGGTCGCCCACCAGCCCCCGTCGGCCTCGCGCTCGCACAGGTTCTCGTCCAGGTAGAAGCCGGGTGGCCGCGCCTCGATCGCGAGCAGGACGTACGCGGCGTCGCCGCCGGACTTGTACCGCGTCTCGACCACGTGTGTGATCGCGCGCGGCATCGTCTCGAGCGCGGCGTCCTCCGGCGTGGGCCAGCCCTGCATGCCTGGATGATCGCGCTTGACACCCCGCGGACGCGTTCGGTAGCGTCGTCATAACAGTTGTCATGTCCCGCCCGGAGCCCCCGATGAGAAGTGTCGGCTCGCGCCGTGAGGAGGTGCTCGAGCACGCACGGCGCGTGATCATGCGCGACGGCCTCGAGGCGACGTCGCTGCGCCGCATCGCCCGCGAGGGCAGCTTCACGACCGGCGTCCTCACCCACTACTTCGCCGACAAGTCGGAGCTGATCTCGGCCTGCTTCGAGTGGACGATGCGCACCTGGCTCGACCGCGTCGAGCGGGAGATCCGTGACGCCCCGACGGCCGCGGAGAGCGTCTGCCGCTTCGTCTCGGTGGCCGTCCCGTACGCCCCCGAGCGGCACGGCGAGTGGCGGCTGTGGCTGAACTTCGTCGGCACCGCGGCGGGCGACCAGGGCCTGGCCGACCTGCTCGTCGGCACCGACCGGCGCTGGGAGGCGCTCGTCATCGAGACCCTCACCCGCTGGCACGCGGCCGGCCTCGTCTCGCCCCGGCTCCCCGACGAGCAGGAGGCGTTGATCCTCGCCCGGCTCGGCGACGGCCTCGGCCTGCGCGCGCTCGTGACCCGCGACTGGGACGACGCCCGCAGGACGCTCGTCGCGGCGCTGGGAGCGATCGGCCTCCCCGACGACGTCGCCCGGCGCGCGCTCGAGCCGCCGGCCCTGGAACCGGAGCCCGGCTGATGGCCCTGCTCGAGGTCGAGAACCTGGCCGTGCGCTTCCGCACCCGCGCCGGCGTCGTCCCCGCCGTGAACGGCGTCAGCTTCACCGTCGACGCCGGCGAGACGGTCGGCCTCGTCGGCGAGTCGGGCTCCGGCAAGAGCGTGACGAGCCTCGCGCTCATGGGGCTCCTGCCCGGCAGACACACCGAGGTGACCGCGTCGCGGCTCGCCCTCGACGGGGTCGAGCTGCTCGGGCTGCGGGAGGCGGAGCTGCGCCGCCGCCGCGGCCGCGACGTCGCGATCGTCTTCCAGAACCCGACGTCGAGCCTGAACCCGGTCGTGCGCATCTCGAAGCAGATCACCGAGGCGCTCCAGGCCCACGAGTCGATCACCCGCGCCGCGGCCCGCAGGCGTGCGGCCGACCTGCTCGCCGACGTCGGCATCCCCGACCCGGCACGCGTGCTCCAAAGCTACCCGCACCGCCTGAGCGGCGGCATGTGCCAGCGGGTGATGATCGCGATCGCCCTCGCGCTCAAGCCGAAGCTCCTGATCGCAGACGAGCCCACGACCGCGCTCGACGTGACCATCCAGGCCCAGGTGCTCGAGGTGATGCGGACGCTCACCCGCGAGTCCGGCACCGCCCTCATCCTGATCACCCACGACCTCGGCGTCGTCGCGGCGACGGCCCAGCGGGTGAACGTGATGTACGCGGGCCGGATCGTCGAGTCCGGCGCGGTGGCCGACATCTTCGCCCGCCCGCGGCACCCCTACACCGTGGGCCTCCTGCGCTCGATCGCCCGGCCCGACCGCGACGCGGCGGGCACGCTCGCGGCCATTCCCGGCCAGCCGCCGGACCCGACCGCGCTCCCGCCCGGCTGCCCGTTCGCGCCGCGGTGCGCCTGGCGGCTCGACCGCTGCTCGACCGAGGAGCCGCAGCTCGTGGCAGAGGCCGGCCGCCCCGACCAGCACTTCGCCTGCCACAACCCGGTGACCGCCCCCGAGGCGGAGGCGGGCCGGCCGCTGCGGGCCGCGGCGGGGGCGGGCGCGTGAGCACGGCCGCCCCCCTGCTCTCGGTGCGCGACCTGCGCGTCCATTACACGCGCCGGCACACGAACGTTCGCGCGGTCGACGGCGTCGACCTCGAGATCGGGCGCGGCCGCACGCTCGGGCTCGTCGGCGAGTCCGGCTGCGGAAAGAGCACGCTCGGCAAGGCGGTCGTGCGCCTGCTGAAGCCGACGAGCGGCGCGATCGAGTTCGACGGCTGCGACATCGCGCCGCTCGACGAACGCGGCCTGCGCCCGTGGCGGCGCCGCATCGGGATGATCTTCCAGGACCCGTACTCCAGCCTGAACCCGCGCATCGACGTCCACGACTGGATCGAGGAGCCGCTGCGGATCCACGGACGCGGCACGCGCCCGGAGCGGTCGGCACGCGTGCACGACCTGCTCGACCGGGTGGGCCTCTCCCGGACCGCCGAGCGCCGCTACCCGTCGCAGCTCTCCGGCGGCCAGCGCCAGCGCGTCGGCATCGCCCGGGCGCTCGCGCTCGACCCCGACCTGCTCGTCGCCGACGAGCCGACGAGCGCCCTCGACGTCTCGATTCAGGCCCAGGTGCTCGAGCTCCTCGCCGAGATCCAGCGCGACCTCGAGCTGACATCGCTCTTCATCAGCCACGACCTCGGCGCCGTGCGGCAGGTGGCGGAGGAGATCGCGGTGATGTACCTGGGCCGGATGTGCGAGGTCGGGCCGGCCCGGCGCGTGCTCGACCGGCCGGCGCACCCCTACACCGTCGCACTCCTCTCCGCCGCTCCGGTGCCGGACCCCGCCGTCGAGGCGGCCCGGGAGCGGATCGTGCTGCGCGGCGACCCGCCCAGCCCGGCCGCGCCGCCGACCGGCTGCCTCTTTCACACCCGCTGCTGGCTGCGGGAGAGCCTCGACGACCCCGAGATCTGCGTCACGACCGACCCGCCGCCGGTTCCGGCAGCCGGCGGCGGCACCGTCCGCTGCCATTTCCACGACCGCGTCGCCGGCGCGCGCCCCGCCCCGCCACCCCCAGGAGGACACGCGTGAACGACCCCCGCACAAGCCCCGCCGCCCCCGACCGGGCCGGCCTCATCGACGACCTGCTGCGCCGGCCGATGAGCAGGCGCGACGCCCTCGCCCGGGCCGGCGCCGCCGGCCTCTCGATCAGCGGCATCTCCGCCATCGCCGCCGCCTGCGGCGGCTCGAACGCAAACGCGGGCGGCGGGTCGAGCACGTCCGCGGCCAAGGTGCTCACCATGACGTCGGGCGCGACCCCGGTAACGCTCGACCCGGGCGTCTCGCTCGACGGCCAGTCGCCGCTCCTGTGGCGGTGCGTGTACGAGCCGCTGCTCCAGTTCAAGGGCTCCACGATCGACGTCGAGCCGCGCCTGGCCAAGGCCTACGAGCTCGACAACGCCAAGAACACCCTCGTCTTCCACCTGCAGCCCGGCGTCAGCTTCACCGACGGCACCGCCCTCGACGCCGCCGCCGTCAAGCTGAACATCGAGCGCCAGATCGCCGTCAAGCAGGGCATCGCCTACGCCCTCTCGACGGTGAAGAGCGTCGAGACGCCCGACGACCACACCGTCGTCGTCAACCTGTCCGGCTTCTCGGACGGCCTGCTCTACGGCTTCGCGAGCCTCTACGGCCTCTACATGATCTCGGCCAAGGCGCTCACCGACCACAAGGGCAAGGACTGGGCCCAGTCGTGGCTGCGGTCGAACATGGTCGGTACCGGCCCGTACACGCTCACGGACTACCAGCTGAACCAGCAGGCGTCGTTCGCGCGCAACGAGAAGTACTGGGCCGGCTGGAAGGGCGCCCACTTCGAGCGGATCCTCGTGCAGTACGTGTCCGACCCGTCCAGCGGCCGGCTCGAGCTCGAGCGCGGCCAGAGCCAGATCGCGCTCTACCTGCCCGACGACGTCGTCTACTCGATGCGCTCCGAGAAGAGCGTGACGGTGACCGACGACCCGAGCTTCAACGTCTACTACCTGGGCCTGCCGTGCCGCACCGGCCCGACGTCGAACAAGGCCGTGCGCCAGGCCATCTCGTACGGCTTCGACTACGACACGTGGGTCAACAACGTCCTGAACGGCACCGCCAGCCAGGCCCGCGGCCCCCTGCCGAAGATCTTCCCCGGCTGGGACGGGTCGCTCCCGCAGTACAGCTACGACCCCGACCGGGCCCGGAAGATGCTGACCGCCGCGGGCTTCGACGGCGGCGGATTCTCGCTCAAGTTCATCTACGAGACGGGCTACTACTGGAAGCGCCCGCTGGGCGAGCAGTTCCAGTCGAACATGAAGGACCTCGGGATCACGGTCTCGATCCAGGAGCTGTCGCCGTCGACGTGGGTCGGCACGCTCTCGAACAAGGCGACGGCGAACGAGGCGTACGGGGTCGTCTGGTGGCCGTCGCTGGCGACGCCGTTCGACTTCCTGTGGACGCTCTTTGCCACCTCGGCCCAGGGATCGGCGGGCTACAACTTCACCTACTACTCGAACCCGCAGTTCGACACCGTCCTCGACAAGGCCACCTCCGAGCCGGACGAGGCGAAGCGCATGCAGCTCTACGCGCAGGCGCAGCGGATCGTCGTGGAGGACGCCCCGTACATCTTCCTGAGCGACGTGAACTACCTGCTGCCGATGAGCCCCAAGCTGCAGGGGTTCGAGTTCAACGGCATGTACATCAACTCCGTCGACCCGTACAGGCTGAGCGCCTGAGCGAACCATGGGGCGGCTCCTCCTCCGACGCCTGATCTCCCTGCCGATCGTGCTCCTCGGCATGAGCGTCGTCACGTTCGCGGTGACGCACGTCGTGCCCGGGGATCCCGCCCGGCTGCAGGCGGGCCCCCACGCGACGGCGGAGCAGGTGCAGGTCCTCCGGCACCGGTACGGCTACGACCAGCCGCTCGTGCAGCAGTACGTCACCTACATGGGCGACCTGCTGCACGGGAACCTCGGCGAGTCGATCACCACCCGCCGGCCGGTGTCGGAGGACCTGCGCCAGTTCTTCCCCGCGACCGTCGAGCTCACGTTCGCCGCGATGCTGATCGTCGTGGTCGCGGGCATCCCGCTGGGCGTGCTCGGCGGCCTGCGGCGCGGGCGGCTCCCCGACCACGCCAGCCGCCTGTTCTCGATCGCGGCGGTGTCGATGCCCGTGTTCTGGCTCGGGATCATCCTCCAGATCATCTTCTACCAGCGGCTGAACATCCTGCCGGTGGGCGGTCGCATCGACCCGGCGCTGCTCCCGCCGACGCATGCCACCGGCTTCTACGTGATCGACGCGATCTGGAGCGGCGACATGGTGGCGCTGCGCTCCTCGCTCAGCCACCTCATCCTGCCCGCCGTGACGCTCGCGGCGGGGAGCATGGCCGTCATCACCCGCATGACCCGGGCGTCGGTCATCGACGTCGGATCGAGCGACCACGTGCGCGCGAGCGTCGCCAAGGGCATCTCGCGATCGCTCGTCGTGCGGCGCCACATCATGCCGAACGCGATCATTCCGGTCACCACCGTGTTCGGGCTCCAGGTGGGGACGCTGCTGGCCGGGAGCATCCTCGTCGAGGTCGTCTTCTCGTGGCCCGGCATCGGCCTCTACGCCGTGAACGCGATCTCCAATCTCGATTTCGCGGCGATCATGGGCGTGACGCTTTTGATCTCGGTCACGTACGTGATCGTGAACCTGCTCGTCGACGTCGCCTACCTCCTGCTCGACCCGCGCATCGCCGACGCCCAGGAGGCGGGGGCGTGAGCCTCGTCCCGCCCGCCGAGATGGCGCCGGTCCCCGACGTCCCCGGGCCCGCCGACGACGTGCGCCGGAGGCTGCGCGGGACCACGGCGATCCTGGGCCGGCTGATACGAAACCCGCTCAGCGCGCTCGGGCTCTTCCTGCTCGCGCTGCTCGTGCTCGGCGCCGTCTTCGCCCCGCTGATCGCGCCCTACAACCCGGACGGCTTCGACGCGGCGGCGAAGTTCCTGCCGCCCAGCTCGCACCACCTGTTCGGCACCGACGACGTCGGCCGCGACCTCTTCAGCCGCGTCCTCTACGGCGCCCGCTACAGCCTCACCGCCGGGGTCGTGATCCTCGCGATCGCGGCCAGCGTGGGCACGGTCGTCGGACTCGTGGCCGGGTACGCGGGCGGGCTCCTCGACGAGGTGCTGATGCGGGTCACCGACATGTTCCTCGCCTTCCCGGCGCTGATCCTGGCCATGTGCGTCGCCGCGGCGCTCGGACCGAGCCTCGTGAACGCGACGCTCGCGACCGCCATCGTGTGGTGGCCGTGGTACGCCCGCCTCGTGCGCGGGCAGGTGCTGCAGCTGCGCAACGAGACGTTCGTCTCGGCCGCGCGCCTGGCCGGCGCGAGCCGCGCGCGCATCGTCTTCCGCCACATCCTCCCGAACTGCACCACGCCGATCATCGTCCAGATGAGCCTCGACCTCGGCTACGCGATCCTCACGCTCGCCGCGCTCTCGTTCATCGGGCTCGGCGCCCAGGCGCCGACGCCGGAGTGGGGCTCGATGATCGCCGTCGGGCGCGACTACTACCTCACCCAGTGGTGGTACGTGACGTTCCCCGGGTTCGCGATCTTCGTCGCCGTGCTGGCGGCAAACCTCGTCGGCGACGGCCTCCAGGAGGTCCTGTCGCCGCATCTCGACCAATGACGACGACGGAGGGGCACATGGCAGTCGGCGAGTCCAGGATCATCGTTCACGGAGGGCAGGTCGTGACCGCGGCGGGGACCGGCCCGATCGAGGTCGTGATCGCCGACGGCGTCGTGGCCGAGCTGGCCGCGCCCGGCGCCGCCGACCGGGCCGGCGCGGAGCTGATCGACGCGACCGGCCTCGTCGTCCTGCCGGGGGTGGTCGACGCCCACACCCACTTCATCCAGGACGATCCCGACCTGTTCGATCCCGACCCGGACGAGCACGAGGGCTTCGAGGCCGGCGGCCGGGGCGCGGCGGCAGGCGGGGTCACCACCGTCGTCGAGATGCCGCAGGCCCGGCCGCCGACGGTCGACGGCGCCACCTTCGAGCGCAAGCGGGCCCTGGCCGGGCCCGGCGCCGTGGTGGACTTCGCGCTCTGGGGCGGCGTCGTCCAGTCCACCACGGCCGGGCAGATCGACGAGCAGATCGCAGCCGGCGCGGCCGGGCTGAAGGCCTTCATGTGCAACTCCGACCCGAGCTTCCCCGGCGTCGATGACGACCGCCTGCTGGCCGCGCTCACCCACCTCGCACCGACCGGCCTGATGCTGGGCGTGCACGCCGAGAGCGACACGCTGCTCGAGGCGGGGCTTGCGCGGGTGCAGGCCGAGGGCCGCACGGACCCGCTCGCCCACCACGACTCGCGCCCGCCGGTTGTCGAGGTCGAGGCGGTCAGCCGCGCGATCGTCCTCGCCGAGGCGGCCGGCGCGTGGGTGCACATCGTCCACCTGAGCTGCGGCGGCGCCGCAGACGCGGTCGCCCGGGCGAAGGCGCGCGGCCTGCGGGTCACGTGCGAGACCTGCCCGCAGTACCTCGCGCTCGACCACGACGACCTCGCGCGGCTGGGGCCGTTCGCACGCTGCGCTCCGCCGATCCGCTCCCGCGCCGACGTAGAGCACCTGTGGGAGCGCCTCGCCGACGGCACGATCGACTGCATCACCACAGACCACTGCGCGTTCACGTACGAGAGCCGCACCCGCGGCGCCGACGACATCTTCGCGGCGCCGAACGGCCTGCCCGGCATCGAGACGTTCGTGCCGGTCGTGGTCACCGAGGCCCGTGCCCGCGGGTTCGGCTGGGACGACATCGCCCGCTGGACGGCGACGACGCCGGCCGCGCTGTGGCAGCTCGCGCCGCGCAAGGGGACAGTCGCGATCGGGGCCGACGCCGACCTGGCGCTGGTCGACCCGGCCAGGACGTGGACGATCCGGGGCGCCGACCTGCACCACACCCACAAGTGGACGCCGTTCGAGGGCCGCGAGGTGACCGGCCGGGTGGTGCAGACGCTCGTGCGCGGGACGACGGTCTTCCGGGACGGCGCGGCGGAGGCGGCAGTGCCCGGGTCGGGGCGGTTCATCCCGGCACAGCGAGGGGCACTCGAGGCGGCGCCGGCATGAGCGCGCGCATCCTGCTCGTGAACCCCAATGCCACCGTCTCGATGACCGACGGCATGGCCGACGCCGCCCGGGCGGCCGCCCGGCCGGGCACCGAGATCGAGGCGGCCACGGTCGAGGGCAGCGTCCCCTTTATCGACGGCTGGTACGACGAGACCATCGCCGCCGCGGCCGTGGCCAGGCTCGTGTCCGAGCGGGCGGGCACGTTCGACGCCGCGATCGTTGCCTGCTTCGGCGACCCCGGGCTCTATGCCGCCCGCGAGCTGACGGAGGCGCCCGTCGTCGGCATCGCCGAGGCGAGCTTCCTGCTGGCAATGTCGCTCGGGCACCGGTTCGGCATCGTCTCGACGGTCGACCGGGCCACCCCGGCGACGTGGGACCTGCTGCGCCACTACGGGATCGAGGCGCGCTGCGCCGCAGTCGAGCCGAGCGAGGCCGAGGTGCTCGAGCTGGACGACGACCCGGCGGGGGCGCTCGACCGGATCGAGGCGGCCGGGGCACGGGCGATCGCCGCCGGCGCGGAGGTGCTGTGCATGGGCTGCGGCGCCATGGTCTCGATCCGGGCCGAGCTGGAACGGCGGCTGCACGTCCCGGTCGTCGAGGCCGTGCCGGCCGCCGTCGCCCACTCGGAGTCGCTGCTCTCGCTCGGCCTCTCGACGTCCAAGGTGCGCTCGTTCGCGCCCCCGGCGACGATCCTGCGGTGACGGCCGCGCGGGTCGAGGAGCGGCTGGACGCGCTCTACCGGATCGGCGGCGGCGAGGGCGCCAACCGGCCGGCGCTCTCCGAGCACGAGGACGCGGCCCACGCGCTGGTCGCCGGGTGGATGCGCGAGGCCGGTCTCGAGACGGGCACGGACGCGATCGGCAACCTGTACGGCCGCCTGCCCGGTCGCGAGCCGGGCATGGCCGAGATCTGGTGCGGCTCGCACCTCGACTCCGTGCCGCGCGGCGGCCGCTTCGACGGCGCGCTCGGCGTCGTGGCGGCCCTCGAGGCCGTGTCGCGGCTGGATCCGGGGGCGCGCACCGTGACGGTGGTCGCGTTCCGCGACGAGGAGGGCTGGCGCTTCGGCGACGGCTTCCTCGGCAGCCGGGCGGTGAGCGGCCAGCTCGACGCGGCCGGCCTCGAGAACGCCGACCCCGAGGGGATCACCGTGCGCGAGGCCCTCGCCGCGGGCGGCCACCCGTTCGCACCCGGCGGCGGCTGGCTCGTTCCGGCGCCGGCCGCGTTCGTCGAGGCGCACATCGAGCAGGGCCCGGTGCTCGCCGGGCGCGACGCCGCGCTCGGTGTCGTCACCTCGATCGTCGGCATCCTCGAGCTGCGCGCGATCTTCGCCGGCGCTGCCGGCCATGCCGGCACGACCCCGATGGGGAGCCGCCGCGACGCGGCCCTGTGCGCGGCGGCCTTCCAGGTCGCTGCCGCCGCCGCGGCCGGGCGGATCGACGATGCCGTGGCAACCGTCGGGTCGGCCATCGCGGTGGAGCCGGGGGCGACGAACGTCATCGCCCGGCGAACGACCGTGCGCGTCGACGCCCGCGCGCCGGATGCCGACCGCCTGGCCGCCCTCGAGGGAGCGATCCGGGAAGCCGCGGACACGGCCGCCGCGGCGCACGGCTGCGAGGCCCAGCTCGACGTGAGCATGCGCATCGACCCGGTCGCCTGCGACGCGGGCCTGCGTGACGTCCTGGGGCGGGCGGCCGCGGGCGCCCCGTCTCTGCCGTCCGGCGCCGGCCACGACGCGCAGGTGCTCGCCCGGGCCGGCGTCCCCGTCGCGATGCTCTTCGTGCGCAGCCGAAACGGCGGCATCAGCCACTCCCCGGCCGAGTCGAGCTCCCCCGACGACGTCGCCGCCTGCGTCGACGCGCTCGAGGCGGCGCTCCGCGAGCTTGGCAACCGCCGCTAGCCGGTCAACGCCGGCGCGCCAGGGAGACCCCGACGAGGCAGAGGACACCGCCCGCCGCGGCCAGCCACGGCGGCCGCTCGCTCAGGACGGCCCACCCGAGCAGGATCGCGACGACCGGGGCCAGGTAGGTGATCGAGCCCATCCGGCCGGCGCTCGTCCGCCCGAGGGCGAACGACCAGGTGGCGAAGCCGAGCGCCGTCGGCACGGCCCCGAGGTAGATCGTCCACGCGATCGGGCCCGCGCCGGAGTCCGCGGCCTGGGAGACGAGCCCCGGCGCGAACGGCAGGCACACCACCGTCGCCGCCGCACACCCCAGCCACGTGACCTGGAAGGGCGAGACGCGCGCGAGCACCGGCTTTTGCACCACCACCGCCGAGGCGTACGCGAACGCCGCGACGATGCACAGGAGGATGCCGAGGCTCCCGCGCGACGCCGACTCCGCGGTGGCGAACCCGATCGTCACGCACCCGGCGAACGCGACCGCGCACCCGGTGAAGAGGCCGGGCGGGAAGCCCTCGCCCAGGAACATCCCGGCCATGATCGCGATCAGGATCGGCCCCGTGTTCACGAGCATCGCCGCCGTCCCGGCGTCGACCTGCCGCTCCGCCGCGTTCAGCGCGACGCTGTAGAGGCCGAGCCAGAGGACGCCGTAGGCGGCGATCTGCCACAGGTCGCGGCGGGCCGGCAGCGGGTCGCGGCGCACGAGCGCGACGGCGCCGAGGAGGGCGCAGCTCACCAGCAGGCGGCCGAGCGCGATCGACCCGGGCGAGAGCGCATGCCCGGCCGCGCGGATGCCGACGAACGCCGAGCCCCACGCGGCCACCGTGACGAGCCCGGCGGCCAGCGCAGGCACGTCGCGCTGCACGGGCACGACCACCGGAGCCTCGTCGAGCGCACTCATCAGATGAAGAACGCCGCGGCGGCGCGGTTCGTGAGACTCCGCGCCGGGCCGATATCCTCACAGGGCTCGAACCGATGAGCCACGGCAACGCCCACCATCACGGCCACGGCGGCCATTCCCACGCCGTCTCCGCCGACGCCAACCGGCGCCAGCTCGCGATCGCGCTCGGCCTGATTCTGGGGCTCATGGTGGTCGAGATCGCGGCCGGCCTGGTCGCCGACTCGCTGGCGCTCGTCTCGGACGCGGCCCACATGCTGACCGACGCCGTTGCGATCGGGCTCTCGCTGTGGGCGGCGTCGCTCGCCACCCGCCCGGCGAAGGGGTCGCTCACCTACGGCTACCGCCGGGCCGAGATCCTGGCCGCGCAGTTCAACGGGGCCACCCTGCTCACCCTGGCCGTCCTGATCGTGATCGAGGCCGTGCGCCGCCTGTACTCGCCGCCGTCCGTCGAGGCCGGGCTGATCCTGGCGGTCGCCGTGATCGGCGTGGGCGTCAACCTGCTCGCGACATGGGTGCTGGCGAAGGCCAACCGCGACAGCCTGAACGTCGAGGGCAGCTATCAGCACATCCTCACCGACCTCTACGCGTTCATCGGCACGGCCATCGCCGCGGTCGTGATCCTCACCACCGGCTTCGAGCGCGCCGACCCGATCGCGTCGCTGTTCGTCGCCGCGCTCATGCTGCGCGCAGCCTACGGTCTGCTCAAGGCCAGCGGCCGCATCTTCCTCGAGGCCGCGCCGGAGGGGATGGACGTCGAGGAGATCGGGACGGCGCTCGCCGGCCATCCCGGCGTCGTCGAGGTGCACGACCTGCATGTGTGGGAGGTGACGTCCGGCTTCCCCTCCCTCTCCGCCCACATCCTGGTCGAGCACGACGCCGACTGCCACGGGATCCGCGAGCAGCTCGAGCAGGTGCTCGACGACCGCTACCACATCCATCACACGACGCTGCAGGTCGAGCACCGAAAGCCCCGGCTCGTGCAGATGTCGTCGCGGCGGTCGCGCGGCGAGGCGGGCGGTCCGTGAGAAACGTCCGCCGGCCGGGAGGACGTTCCCTCCCGGCCGGCGGCGTCGACCCCTCGGTAGAGCTCGCGGTACCTAGTGGCGGTACCGGTAGACCGCCACGTAGTCGATCTGCAGCGCGACCTTCCGCGGCGTGGTCGAGTCCGGCATCACGCCGGTGAAGCCGTTCGAGCCGACGTTCGTCTGCATGACCAGGTGCATCGGCGTCGACGGGATGTGGCTCTTGTAGTTCGCCCACAGCCGGCCGTCGAGGCGGACCGTGATCTGGCCGGGCACCCACGCGAGCGTCATCGTGTGCCACTTCGTGAAGTCGGCGGACACGCGGGCGTGCACGCGCGTGCTGCCGTAGTGGAGCGTCGCCGTCTCGATCCGGCGGGCGGCGCCCTTGTCGGACGACTCCTCGATCCAGTCGACGACCGTGCCGCCGCCGTTGGGGCGCAGGGCGACGTCCATGCCGACGCCCTTGCCGCGGTTCATGCGGAACCGGACGACCCAGCGGCCGTACGTCTGGCTGACGAGGCGCGCCATCGACGTGCCGCCGGACACCCAGCGGCCGCCGTAGCGCGGGTCCTTGTACGTCTGGATGCGCAGCGCGCCGGCCTTCGACACCACGTGGGAGGGCGACCACAGCGACTGCGGGCAGCAGCCGGGGACGCCGTTGTAGAGCGTCCAGGTGTGCGGCCGAAGCGGCAGCTGGAACTGCCGGTAGAAGATCCGCTGCGGGAACCGCGCCGACACGGGCGGCGGGGTTGCGGCCGAGGCCTGGGCGGCGAGGGTGCCCGCCCCCAGTCCGAGGACCGCGATGAGCACTGTGAGCTTCTTGGTTCGTTGCATCTGGCGATCATCGACAATCGGGGCCGGCTTCCACATGCTTCCAAGAGATTCTCACAACACTCTCAATTACCGTTTACAACCAGACTGGAAGACGGCGCATGCGCCGGGGCCGCCCGCGCGTTATCGTCTCCGGCCGATCGTGCGCATCGCAGAGCGCCACACGCCGCTGCTCGTCATCGCCGCCACGCTCGCCCTGTCTGGATGCGGCGGCTCGGGGTCATCAGGCTCCGCGGCGACGGTGACGAACACCGTCACGGTCACGCAGAACGCCACCGGCTCGAGCGCGGCCTCGACCGCCGTCTCGGGCCAGACCACCGCGTCCGGAGCCCAGAACCTGGTCGTGACGAACGCCATCCGGACCCAGCTCCTCGCCGCCGGTGCCGCCCTCCACCAGCTGCCCGTGTCGGACTACACCGGCCTCGTCAAGGGCGAGACCTACTACGCGCTCGACCCGGCCACCGGCGACCACTGGGCCGGGGCCGCGCTCATCCCCGGCAAGAGCTCCCAGAAGGCCCAGATCGGAAATCAGGACGACGGCGCCTACCTGGTGTTCCGGCGGACGGGCTCCGGGCCGTGGAAGGCGTGGGACGCCGGCATTCCCGGCAACGACAACTTCACGTGCGCCGTCACGCCGCCGGCCGGTGTGCTCGGCGTCTGGAACTGGGCACCCGGCACCTGCCACCCGCGCAGCAGCGACTGACGCCGCCGGCCGCCGCGGGCGCGAGGCGCTACGCGTCGATCCCGATCATCACGTCCGAGGCCTTGATGACGGCGGTCGCGCTCGAGCCCTCCTTCAGGCCGAGCTCGTCGACCGCCTCGACCGTGATCGACGCGACGATCCGCTGGCCGCCGACGTCGAGGACGACGTTCGCGATCGCCTCGCCGCGGGTGATCTTGACGATGGTGCCGTCCAGCCGGTTGCGGGCGCTGAGCTTCACGGATCTCCTTCCTCGCGCACGGGGCGCATGGGAACCAAAACGTGCGACGGCCGGGCCGCATCGTGGAAGACGGTCTGGTGGGCGACCACCATCTCGCTGCCCCTCCCCGGCAGCTCGGCCGTGTTCAGGTTCCGATCGTAGCGATCGAACTCGCTCGAGGACACCTCCACCCGCAGCCGGTGGCCCGCCCCCAGCCGGTATGCCGTCGCCCACAGGTCGATGTCGACCGCGTACACGCGGCCGGGCTCGAGCAGCTGCCGGCCCCGCTCCGGCTCGCGCAGGCTCATCCGCTGGATCCCGTCCTGGATCAGGTTCGCGGCGCCGTCGGGGAAGACGTCGACGAGCGCCATCGTGAAATCGGTGTCCACGGCGTCGGTGGCGACGTGCAACAGCGCCCGCAGATCGCCGACGATCTCGACCGGCTCGGCGAAGGGCTCGCTCGTGTAGACGAGCACGTCGGCCCGGGCCTCGATCGGGCGGCGGTCGCCGATGTTCAGGCCGAACGTCCACGGGTTCGTGCCCAGCGTCCACGCGACCGGGTCGGCGGGGTCGTACGCGTAGGCGTCCGCGGGCTCCGCTCCCGGCGCGGCGCCGTCCAGGCTTCCCCCCTCCGCCGAGGCGCCGGCCCCGTGCAGGTACCAGGCCCGCGTGTCGCTGCCCGGCGGCGGCCACGTGTCCGCCGTGCGCCACTCGTCTGCGCCCATGACGAAGTAGCTCACGAGCGGCTCTGACTCGAACCCGTTGTCGATCCCCATCAGGTAGCGGTCGTAGAACCGCTGCAGCCGATCCCAGCGGTGGGTGCCGTCCTCCCGCACCGGCAGGATGCCGACCCGCTCGGCCGGCCCCGGCGGGCCCTCGTGGCTCCACGGCCCGATCATGAGGTAGTTGCGGCCCCCGGAGCGGTCGAGCTGTCGATAGCGCTTCCAGTCGCGCAGCTGCTGGCCCGTGTAGTTGTCGAACCAGCCGCACCAGTGCAGGATCGGGATGTCGATCGCGTCGTGGGCCTCGCGCCGGCAGCGCACCTCCCAGTAGCGCGAGCCGGGCAGGCAGTGGCCGACGATCTCCGAGAAGTAGTGGTTCCCGAGGCCGGCGGCGGCGGCCATGCCGAGGGTCGGCAGGTGCCACACGTCGACGTTCGGAAGCGGCTCGCCGGGGACGGGATGGTTGAGCGGGTCGACCCACCAGATCGCCCACAGCGCCTCGGCGGCGAGCCGCAGGCAGCCGTTGCGGTAGGTGCCGTCGTAGCGGTCGACCGGGAAGTCGCCGGGGGCGATGCACGCGAGCGCCGGGTGCGGCATCGACGCGGCGGCGAAGCTCGTCACCGAGTAGTAGGACTCACCCGTCAGCGCCACCTTCCCCGACGACCACGGCTGGTCGGCGATCCAGGCCACGGTGTCGTGGCCGTCCTCGGCCTCGCTGGTGGGGTGGGCGGGATCGAAGACGCCCTCCGAGCCGTACGTGCCGCGGCAGTCCTGGCCGACGAACGCGTAGCCCTTGCGATTCCAGTGCGCCGCGATGTCCGGGATGCCGCAGTACTCGACGGTCTTTCCGTAGGGCAGCCGGATCACCACGGCCGGGAACGGCCGCTCCGCGTCGGGCAGGTACACGTCGGTGGCGAGCGACAGGCCGTCGCGCATCTCCACCATCACGTCGCGCAGCACCGTCCCAGGGCGGGCGCGGTCGGGCGTCCCCGACACCGTCCAGACGAACCCCTCCTCTGCCATCGCGCGATCATACGAGGGGCAGGGGTACAGTGCGCATATGTGCCGATCAATCCGCCCACTTCACAATTACGACCCCCCGACGACGGAGCAGGACATCCGGGACGCGTCGCTCCAGTACGTGCGCAAGATCAGCGGGATGACCAAGCCGGCGAAGGTGAACGACGCGGCGTTCGCCCGCGCCGTCGAGGCCGTCACCGCGGCGTCCGCGCAGCTGCTGGACGAGCTCGTCACGAACGCCCCGCCGCGTAACCGCGCCCTCGAGATCGCACGGGCCCGGGAGCGCGCGGCCGCCCGCTACGGCGAGCGCGGCGCCGCCTGACCCGGCTGTGAGCGACCGCATGCTGGTCGAGGTGTGGTCGGACATCGTGTGCCCGTGGTGCTACCTGGGCAAGCGCCGGCTCGAGGGTGCGCTCGAGCGCTTCGAGCACGCCGACCGGGTCGACCTCGTCTGGCGCAGCTTCGAGCTCGAGCCCGACGCGCCGAAGGTCGCCGAGAGCCGGCGCGCCATGCTCCTCTCCCGCTACGGGATGACCGCCGAGCAGGCGGCCGAGCGCGACGCGCAGATGACCGCCCTCGCGACCGAGGCGGGCCTCGTGTACCGCCCCGACCTGGCCCAGCTCGGGAACACCTTCGACGCCCACCGCGTGCTGCACGCCGCCCGCGCCGCCGGCCTCCAGCCGCAGGCCAAGGAGCGGCTCCTGCGGGCCTACTTCACCGAGGGCCGCACGCTGACCGACGCCGACACCCTGGTCGAGCTCGCGGCCGACGTGGGCCTCGACGCCGAGACCGCCAGGGCCGCGCTCGCCGACGGGAGCTTCGCCGACGAGGTGCGCGGCGACGAGCGCGAGGCCGCCGCCATCGGGATCACCGGCGTCCCCTTCTTCGTGCTGAACCGCCGCTACGCCGTCTCCGGCGCCCAGCCGAGCGACATCCTGCTGCAGGCGCTCGAGCGCACGTGGGCGGAGACGATGGAGCCCGCGGAAGGCGCCGAGCCGGCCGCGTCCTGACGCGCCCGGTTTCGGGCCGGGCGCGTTCGGGTACCTAGGCAGCCATGTGGTTGCTCATACTTCTCATCCTCGCCCTGATCCTGTTCGGGGTCTGGGGCGCGATCAAGATCGCCTTCTGGGTGCTCTTGATCGCACTCGTGGTGGCGCTCGTCGCCGGGTTCCTCGGCCGCGGTCTCTTCGGGAGTCGCGGGAGCGCCCTCTAGCCATTGCGGCGGCCCGGGCCGGCGGCGTGCAGCTTTGCGCCGCCGGCCCGTGGATCTCTCTTCACGCCGCGGAGAGGAGACACCAATGTTCGGCTTCATGCGCAGCGCGTTTCTGATCGCGTTCCTCGTCGTCGGCGTGCTCGTGGCGCAGTCGCACCACTATTTCCGCCACCTGCACGCCATCCGCCCGGTCGCGTCGGCCGCCCTGGCCGTCGTGCTCTGGCCGATCGTCCTTCTGGGCGCGAACCTGCACCTGCACTGAGCCTCCGGCGGAGCCGGCACTACAGTGAGGCATGAGCGCGATCGTGTCGGTGGTTGGCGTGCCGTCGAGCGCCGGCGCGTACGCCCCCGGGCAGGAGGAGGCGCCCACGGCGCTGCGGGCGGCGGGACTGCTCGAGCTGCTGGGGTCTGACGCCGGAGGAGTGCGTGACGCCGGCGACCTGCCTGGGTTCCGGTGGCGGCCCGACCGCACCGACCGGGCGGCCCAGAACCTGGCCGAGGTCGCAGCGACCGTCGCACGGGTGCGCGATGCCGTCGCCCCCGTGCTCCGAAGCGGCGCGTTCGCGCTCGTACTGGGCGGCGACTGCACCGTCGGCGTCGGCAGCGTGGCAGGGAGCGTCGTCGCGGGCGGCGAGACCGGGGTCGTCTACATGGACATGCACGCCGACCTGAACGTCCCCGCGAGCGTCCCCGACGGCGCCCTCGACTGGATGGGCGTCGCGCACATGCTGGGCGTCGACGGCTCCCGGCCGGCACTGCGCGACGCTGGACCGCGCACGCCGCTCCTCGACCCGGCGAGCATCGTCGTCCTCGGCCACGAGGACAGCCAGGCCACGGCATGGGAGCGCGAGATGATCCGCCGCCTCGGGGTGACCTGCGTTCCGGCGGAGGCGCTCCGGGCGGACCCCGCGGCCGCGGCCGTCGCGGCGGTCGCGGCCCTGCCCGGCGGATGTACGCGGGTCCTCGTCCATTTCGACGTGGACGTGGTCGACTTCATCGACGCGCCGCTGTCCGAGAACACGGGCCGCAACATCGGCGTGCCGCTCGACGCGGCGCTCGCCGCGCTCGCCGAGATCATGGCCGACGGGCGGGCGCAGGCGCTGACCGTGACCGAGCTCAATCCCCATCACGCGTCGGCCGACGCGGACGCCCTGCCGCACCTGTGCGCCGGCCTCGCCGACGCGCTCGGCCGCCGCGCCCGGTAGCGTCCCCCGGCGTGCAGCGGATCGCATGGAGGATCCTGGCCGCGGCCGCCCTGGTCGCCGTCCTGATCGTGGGCCGCAGCTCGGTCGAGCCCGGGCTCGTCGTGGCGACCGTCGGGAAAGGCCCCGACCGCCGCCCCGCCGTCATCCACGGCGCCCGCACGCCCATCCGCCACATCGTCTTCATCGTCAAGGAGAACCGCTCCTACGACAACCTGTTCGGCCTCTTCCCCGGCGGCGACGGGACGCGCACCGGGCGCACCGCCGACGGCCGCGTCGTTCCGCTGCGGCGGCTCCAGGACGTGCAGACCGACCTCCAGCACAACCACCACGCCGCGGTGACCGATATCGCCGGCGGCGCGATGAACGGGTTCTCGGCCGTGCCGGACAAGGACGGCAAGAAGACGATGCTCGCCTACTCGACAGCCTTCCCCGGCCAGACGCCGGACTACTGGGGCTGGGCGAAGCGCTACGAGCTGCTCGACCACACGTTCTCGTCCGGCGACACGTCCAGCTTCCCCAACCACCTCTACACGGTGGCAGCCGACGCCGCCGGCTCGGTCGACGGCCCCAACTTCGGCGTCGAGAACTGGGGCTGCGACGGCCCGGTGAACCTGACGGTGCCCGTGATCCGCCACGGCGAGCTCGTCCACGTGCGGCCGTGCTTTCCGATCGACTCGATCGGCGCCCAGCTCGACCGCCGCCGCATCCCGTGGAGCGAGTACGGGCCGCCCGAGAACGGCCACGGCTACGGCTGGGTCGCCTACGACGCGGTCAAGCCGATCCGGGAGAGCGCGAGCTACGCCCGCCACGTCTTCCCGCTCGGATGGCCGCCGGGCGACCTCGACCAGAACTACCTGGCCGCGGTCACCTGGATCGTCCCGCCGTACACGCGCAGCGACCACCCGGGCGGCGCCTCGCTGTGCGAGGGCGAGAACTGGACCGCCGACCTGATCAACCGGATCATGCGCCTGCCGGACTGGCGCCACACGGCCATCGTGCTCACCTGGGACGAGTGGGGCGGCTTCTACGACCACGTCGCGCCTCCGCAGCCGGACCGGTTCGGGCTCGGCGTCCGCGTGCCCATGCTCATCATCTCGCCCTGGGCGAAGCACGGCATCGACCACACGACGTACGACTTCACGTCGGTGCTGAAGTTCATCGACGAGGACTTCGGCATGCCCATCCTCAGCCGGCGCGAGCATCAGGCGAACTCGATCCGCAACGCGTTCCAGTTCTCGCACCCGCTGCCGCGCTGGACTGCGCCGATCCGCTCCTGCCCCCCGGTGTCGGCGGCGGAGCTGGCCGCGACCGGCAGGAACATTGACCCGAGCTGAGCGGCCGATCCTCGTCACCGGTGCGCACCGGTCGGGGACGACCTGGGTGGGGCGGGTGCTGGCCGCATCGACGAGCCCCCGGCTCGGCTATCTGTGGGAGCCCTTCAACCCCCGCCACCGGCCGGGCACCTTCCCGGTGCGCTTCCCCCGCTACTTCGAGTACCTGTGCGCCGAGAACGGCGGCCCGTACGTCGAGCCGATAACCGCGGCACTGGGGTTCCGCTACCGGCCCGGCGCCGAGCTGCGCAGCCTGCGCAGCCCCAAGGACGCGGCCCGGATGGCCCGCGACTGGGGCCGGTTCGCCCGCGACCGGCGGCGGCGGGCGACGGCGCTCGTGAAGGACCCGATCGCGCTCTTCTCGTCGGAGTGGCTGGCGCAGACATTCGACATGCGGGTCGTCGTCATGATCCGCCACCCGGCTGCGTTCGCGGTCAGCATCCGCCGCCGCAGCTGGCGCCACCGGTTCGGCGACTTCCTCGACCAGCCGCTCCTCATGCGCGACTACCTGGCGCCGCACGAGGCGGAGCTGCGGGCCGCCGCCGCCCGCCGGCCGGACATCCTGGACGAGGCGATCCTGCTCTGGAACGTGCTCTACGGCGCCGTCGCGACGCTCCAGGAGCGCCACCCCGATTGGATCTACCTCCGCCACGAGGACGTCGCTGCCAGGCCCGTCGAGCGCTACCGCGAGCTCTACGCCGGCCTCGGCCTCGAGTGGACGGCGCCCGTCGAGCGGCTCGTGCGAGAGACGTCGTCCGCATCGAACACGGGCGACGCCCGGCGGGCCGACTCGATCCGGCGGGCAAGCGCGTCGCAGGTGCGGGCGTGGACGTCCCAGCTCTCCCCCGAGGAGACCGAGCGGGTTCGCAGCGGCACCGACCCGCTGTGGCGGCGCTACTACGCCGAAGGCGACTGGTAGCCGCGCGGCCCGAGCTGGTCGCGGATGGCGGCCGAGGCGCGGTCGCGGGCAGCCCGGCCGTGCTCGACCCGGATCTGCCGGAGCGCCGGAACGAACACCTCGCGCAGGGCATCGTCACGGCCGTAGAGCTCCAGGGCAGCGACGATCGCGCCGTGCAGGCGTACAGGGTCCGGCTCCATGGTCCCGCGGACGATCCGGTCGAACCAGGGCCGGCCGCCGGAAATCCGGGTCGACGGGCATCCGCGCGATCATGCCGATCCCGGGGGATCGCAGCCATCCCCGCAAGCGGCCATCTTGCCCTGCCCAGAATTTGGTAATCGGCCCGCGCCGTCCCGGGCGTTCGGCACAATGCCCACATGGCCACCGCC
>CAVVAA010000002.1:0-417139 GCA_963746115.1 uncultured Actinomycetes bacterium
CGCTGGCGCAGATCCCGGCCCTCCTCGAGGAGTCGCGGGCGGCGGGGATGGATGTGCGCTGGGAGGAGCGTGCCGCAACGGACGTCGTTCCGTCTGCTGTTGGACGCACTGCCTTCCGTGTCCTTCAGGAGGCTCTGACGAATGCGCGCAAGCATGCCCGCGGCGCGCCGGTCACCGTCCGCCTCGACCCGGGGCCGCCACTGGTGCTCGAGGTCGTCAGCGGTCGCGCGTCTGAGCTCCTCGACGACGAACGGCTGCCCGGTGCAGGCCTGGGGCTGGTCGGTCTCGCAGAGCGCGTGGCGCTCGCGGGCGGCTCGCTCGAGCACGGCGAGGATCCGGCCGGTCGGTTCGTCGTGCGGGCCACGCTGCCGTGGGCGCCGTGAGTGAGTCGATCCGCGTCCTGATCGTCGATGACGACGCGCTTGTCCGTTCGGGCCTGCAGCTCATGCTCGCCGGAGCCGCGGGGATCGACGTGGTCGGCGAGGTAGCCGACGGCCGCGGTGTCCTGGCGGCGATCGACAGGTACCACACGGACGTCGTTCTCATGGACATCCGTATGCCGCAGCTGGATGGCATCGCCGCCACGCGGTTGCTACGAAGCCAGCCGAGGCCGCCGGCGGTGCTCATGCTGACGACGTTCGAGGAGGACGAGCTCGTGTTGCGGGCGCTGCGTGCGGGCGCGGCCGGCTTCCTGGTCAAAGATACGCCGCCTGGTGAGATCGTCCGCGCGATCGAGCTTGTGGGCGCGGGGGAAAGCATGCTCTCGCCGACCATCGCTCGACGGCTGGTCGCCCTCGTCGCGGGCGACTCGGACACCGCGGCCCGCTACGAGGACGCGCGCGAGAAGATGGCGCTGCTCAGCGGGCGCGAGCGGGAGGTGGCCCTGGCGGTCGGCCGTGGGCTTGCGAACGCCGACATCGCCGGGGAGCTCTACATGAGCACGGCCACCGTGAAGGCCCATGTGTCTCGGCTGTTGACGAAGCTGGAAGTGGATAACCGCGTTCAGATCGCGCTGCTCGTCCGCGAAGCCGAGAACTGAGCCGGCCGCTCACCGCGGCCACGCCGAAGCCGGCGACGCGCCCGCGAGGGTGCCCGGCGCGGCCGTTCTCGCTCTCATCGTGACTCGTCCCATGGTGCTCGGTCGACGTCGAAGGTCGGTGTGCATCGGCGACTTTGGTCGCGTCGACGATACGCCGAGGGATCGATGCCGACGCGGGCGTCGCAGTGGATCCTCCCCCGTGACGGATTTCGACGACTGCCGACAGGAGAGTCCCATGCTCGCCCGCTTCGCACATCTGACAAACCAGCACCGCTGGGCCGTGATCGGCGCCTGGGCGGTTCTCACGCTCTTCGGCGCTTTCGCTGCCGGAGAGGTCTCCAACCGCTGGTACCAGGGCCTCGCGATCCCTGGCGGCCCCGCCTACGAGGCGAGCCAGCGGACGCTGGATGCGTTCGGCGCCGGCGCACGCGCACCGAACGTCGTCGTCTTCCATGCGGCTGGTGACGCGACGAAGAGCAGGGCGATCGAGCGCGCGACGCGGCGAGCCGCCGCCACCATGCCCGGCGCCCTCGTAAGCTCGTACTTCACAACCGGCGACGCGATGTACGTCTCGCGCGACCGGCACACCACCTTCGCCGAGGTCTATCCGCCGGGTCCGGCCACCGTCGCCACGAAGAGCGGTGCCGTGAAGATGCGGGCCGCGGCCGCGGCAGGCCTGCCGGCCGGGATCACCGTGAACGTCACCGGCCACCTCCCGCTCGACGAGGCGAGCGCCGATGGCTCGAGCGGCGGTCCCAGCCTGCTGGTTGAGGCTGTGATCGGAGCGCTGGGCGCGCTTGTGATCCTGCTGTTCGTCTTCGGGACGCTGCCGGCCGTGCTGATGCCGGTGGTCGTCGCGATGGCTGCGATTCTCAACACGTTCACGCTCGTGTGGGCGCTGACGTACGTGACCGACGTCTCGATCATCGTCCAGTTCCTGATCGCGCTGGTCGGCCTCGGCGTCGCGATCGACTACGCGCTGGTCATGATCTTCCGCTTCCGCGAGGAGCTGCGAGACGGCGCGGACGTCGACGCGGCGCTCGTCGAGACGGTCACCCACGCGGGGCGCTCCGTGATCGTGTCGGGCTCGACGGTCGCGATCGGACTGCTCGCGCTGATCGCAGTGCCGCTGCCGCTCGTCCGCTCGATGGGCGTCGCCGGCATGCTGATCCCCGCCGTCTCGGTGCTCGCGTCGCTGACGCTGCTACCTGCGCTCCTGGCCGTGCTTGGAGAGCGCGTCAACAGTCTTCGCGTCATACCGCGTCGCTTCGTTGACCGCGGCCATCCCGAGCACGGAGCCTGGGGCCGCTGGGCGCGCTTCGTGGTTCGCCGCCCGCTCCCGGTCGCAGCGACCGGCCTTGCAATCGCCACGCTGCTTGCGGGCTTCGGAACGCAGCTGAACCCCAACGAGCCGCAGCTCAAGAACTTCCCCGGCACCGGCACCGCGATCGCCGGCCGCCAGATGCTCGCCGACGCGCACATCAGCCCGGGCGTGATGAAGCCGCTCGACGTGCTGGTCGAGCGCAGCGGCGACGCCCAACGGATCGCCGCCAAGCTGCGAACGGTTCCGGGCATCGTCGGAGCGACCGCGCCCCCAGCGTGGAGCCGGGGCTCGAGCTCGCTGGTCGAGGCGTTCCCCGCTATCGACGGCTCAGCACCCGGCATTCAGGCGACTGTCGACCGCGCACACGACAGGCTGAAGGGCACGAACGGCACGCTCACCGGGGTGACGGCAGTGGACCGCGACTTCATCCATGCGCTCTTCCGCAGCTTCCCCTACGTGCTCGCTCTGCTACTGGTCCTGACGCTGATCCTGCTCGCACGCGCGTTTCGCTCGATCGTGCTCGCGCTCAAGGCCGTCGTGCTCAACCTCATCTCCCTCGCGGCGACCTTCGGCGTCGTCGTGCTCGTCTTCCAGCAGGGGCACGGCTCCCAGCTCTGGGACATCCCAGCGAGCGGATCCGTGCTCGCCTGGATCCCGCTGATGATCTTCGCCTTCCTCTACGGCCTCTCGATGGACTACGAGGTCTTCATGATCGGCCGCATGCGCGAGGCCTACGACGAGACGGGCTCCACCGAAAAGGCGATCGAGCTCGGGCTCGCCCGCACAGGAAAGCTCGTCACCAGCGGCGCGCTCGTCCTCATGTTCGCCTTCCTCGTCCTCTCGACCGGTCCCGGCTACGAGTTCAAGCCCCTCGCAATCGGCCTCGCAGCCGGCATCATCCTCGACGCGACCCTCATCCGCGCCCTGCTCGTGCCAGCGCTGATGCGCCTGCTCGGCGACGCCAACTGGTGGATGCCGCAATGGACACGCACCGCGCTACACGTCCGCGGAGAGCCTGCCTATGAACTTGCCGCTGACGAACGCTGACCGTTCCCGCGATCGACGGGCGTGTGCGGTTCCGCCCTGGGGATGCCCATGGCCTCGGCAGCCGGCAGCAGCGCTCCAGCGTGCAGCCTCTCCAGTCTTGGCGCGGGCAAACACTCTCTCCTCCGGGCGGCCGACCAGTGGCGACGCCGCGGACGCGCCTCACACGGAGCCGTTCCGGAGATACCGACAGAATGGACAACGACGCGGTCCCGAAACGCGGTATTTGCAGGTACCCGGACCGCGCTCCGCGTCCGCCCGAGCCTGCTCGCGAACTCGCGGTCGACGAGCGGTGATCCCGCAACACCGGAAAGGCGACCGAAGACGCGTGGTTGGACTCGACGCAGGCACGATCGCGCTTGTCGCGCGTCGGCGACCTCGAACTCAACTACGAAGTCATGCCACTCCCCGCCGACGGCCTCCGCCTCGCCATCTTCACCGCCGAACCAGCTCCAGCTCCGCCGACGCCCTCCGCCTTCTCGCAAGCTGGAGTGCAACCACCCCGGCCGCTCGCGGTTTCGGAGCGGTCTTCACAGACCCAGTCCGTTCGACGCGAGCAACGGTGTCCTCGAGGTGCACGCAGTGCGAGAACTGCCACCCTACCGGTCGGTCGACTTGCAGCACAGCGCGCAACCATGCGGGTTTCGCGAGCGGAGCGGCGCAGGAGTCGAACCTACCAACCGATGGGCTACATCGGCCTGCCGGTTTTGAAGACCGGATGGGCCACCGGGCCCGTGCCACTCCAGGGCGCGCGTGTAATCCGCGCCCCGCCATGGTATCGACAGGGGCATGACCGAACCCACGACCACGACCGTCCAGCCGATCGGCGGGCCAACCGCTCTGCTCTCCTACGGCGGCCTGCACATCCTGACCGACCCCACCTTCGATCCGCCCGGCGACCACCCCCGTCCGGGGTCGTCGATCGTCCTGCACAAGCTCACCGGCCCGGCGATCGCTCCCGACGAGCTCCCGCCGGTCGAGCTGGTGCTGCTCTCCCACGACCATCATCCCGACAACCTCGACGACGCCGGCCGCGACTTCCTGACGCGGGCCGGGAGCGTCCTCACGACCCTGGCCGGGTCCGAGCGCCTCGGCGGCAATGCGGTCGGCCTCGAACCGGACCAGACCGCCGACCTGGACGGGCCCGAGGGCGGCATTCAGATCACAGCGGTGCCGGCCGAGCACGGCTCGCCCGAGATGTTCGAGCGCAACGGCCCCGTGATCGGCTTCGTCCTGCGCGGCGACGACCTGCCGGTGATCTATGTGAGCGGCGACAACGCCTCGGTCGACGTCGTGCGCGAGATCGCGACCGAGCACGGCCCCTTCGACGCCGCGCTCCTGTTCGCCGGCGGCGCGCGCGTCCCCGAGCGCTGGGGCGAGACGCTGATCACACTCGACGCGGAGCGCGCCGCCGAGGCGGCCGCGATCCTGGCGCCGGCGACGATCGTCCCGATCCACCAGGAGGGCTGGGCCCACTTCACGTCGTCGCCGGCCGACCTCGAGAGCGACGTTCGCGGCGGCCGGCCTCACCGACCGACCTGTGCTCGCTCGCGCCCGGCGAGCAGGCGGAGCTTTCGAGCTAGGCGCCCGGGTCGGGCTCGTCGGGCGGCGGGCTCGTCGGCGGCGGGCTCGTCCTCGTCGCCGCCGCCCTGAGCCTTGCGGCGCAGCCGCTCGCGGCTCGCCTCGATGCGCGAGCGCAGGTCGGTCGCCGGTGTCATCGGGCGGGGGAGCGCGGCGTCAGCGGCACCGAGGCGATCTCGGCTGTGTCGTCGTCCGCCTCGTCCTCGGCGGGAGCGGCCTCGTGCCTCCGGCCGCCGGGGCGCTGGGCACGGGCCAGACGACGGTCTCGTAGGTGCCGCTCTGCTCCGGCGGCGCCTCCGTCTCGGGCTCCGGCTCCACGGCGGCCTCGGGCTCGGGCTCCGCCTCGACGACGGCCTCGGTCTCGGCGACGGGTTCCGGCTCCACCGCGGGCTCAGGCTCGGCCTCGGGCGCAGGCTCCGCGGCCGCTTCCGGCGCGGGCTCGGCGGCCGGCTCGGGCGCGGCCTCGGCGTAGACGGCGGCTCCGGCTCGCGCGGCGGCGCGTCAGCCGATGTCCGGATCGGGCTCGAACTCGTTCCAGACATCGCCCGCCGCCGACGGCCGCGCGCAGCCGCTCGTACACCCCCGGCGCCGCTACCAGCGCCCCGGTTGCCCCGCTGCCCCCACTAAGAACCAGCCCAGCCTCCGCACGGCGCACGAGTATACTCGGCCCCTGAACCGAGGAGCTTCCTGCTCCGGGGTGGCGCCGCACTCCTGATCGCGGCGCCGAGTGGCGGCGCATGTCCGGCCGGCACGCCGGGGCCGCACGAGTCCAGAGGAGGTGATCAGGATCAACCCATACGAGATCATGCTGATGATCGAGCCCGAGGTGGCCGAGGAGCGACACGCGCGAGATCATCGAGCGCATCAAGGCGACCGTCACCGAGCGCGGCGGCACTGGGGCGCGGTCGAGCCGTGGGGCAAGCGCAAGCTGGCCTACGAGATCAACCACATGGGCGACGCGTGGTACTACGTGCTCACGTTCGAGCGCCGCGCCGAGGCGCTGCACGAGGCGACCCGCGTGCTCGCCATCACCGACGGCGTGATGCGCCACATGGCCGTCAGCGCGGCCGCAGCCGCGCGGCAGCGGCGCCGCCGAGCCGATGCCGAGCCGGCGGAGGCGCCGCGCCTGATCACCGTCCGATCGCCCGCCTATCATATGCCGAACACACGTTCGCAATGGTAGGCAGAGGAGGAACACCAAGTGGCAAACATCAACCGCGTCATCCTGACCGGCAATCTGACCGCCGATCCCGAGCTGTCCACGCTGCCCAGCGGCACCAGCGTGTGCAAGCTGCGGCTGGCCGTGAACCGCCGCTACAAGGACCAGTCGAGCGGCGAGTGGACCGAGAAGCCCAACTACTTCGACATCAAGGTCTGGGGCGCGCAGGGCGAGAACTGCGCCAACTACCTGAGCAAGGGCCGCCCGGTGGCGGTCGACGGCCGGCTCGAGTGGAGCGAGTGGGAGTCGCAGGACGGCTCCAAGCGCTCCAAGGTCGAGGTCGTGGCCGACACGGTCCAGTTCCTGGGCTCGCGCGGCGACAACGAGGGCGGCGGCCGGCGCGCGGCTTCCGCGCAGACCGCCGAGCTCAAGCCCGATCCGGTCGAGCGTTCACCGGCGCCGCGGCCTCCGACGACGACATCCCCTTCTAGCAAGGAATCCGAATGGCATCGAAGCCCAAGCCAGGCCCGCGGCCCCAAGCGGGGCGCGGCGGCAGGCGCGTCCACCCGGCGCAAGTCCTGCTACTTCTGCAAGGACAAGGTCGAGGAGATCGACTACAAGAACTACAACCAGCTGCGCCGCTACATGTCGGAGAAGGGCAAGATCCGGTCGCGGCGGATCTCCGGCGCCTGTCGGCGCCACCAGCGCCAGGTGGCGGTGGCGATCAAGCGGGCGCGCGAGATGGCGCTGCTGCCCTACGCCGTCAACTAGACGGTTTCCGCGCTCGTAGCGGCGCGATCCGCGGCCGCCGGGCTGGTAACCGCGCCCAGGGAATGCGACCATCCGACGGCGGCCACGGCCGCCCGAGGCCGAGAGGGACGAACATGGCACGAAGAGCACAACAGGCGATCCTGCTGCAGGACGTCGAGAAGCTGGGCCGCAAGGGCGACGTCGTCCAGGTCGCCGCCGGCCACCTGCGCAACTACCTGGCCCCGCGCAAGCTGGCCGAGGCGTGCGACCGACGCGCGCGTCGCCGAGGTGCAGCGCCAGGCCGATCAGCGCGCGCGGCACGAGGCGCAGAGCGATGAGCAGGCCCGCGACATGGCCCACGTCCTCAACCGCACCGTGCTCACGATCAAGCGGCGGGCCGGCATGGAGGACAAGCTGTACGGCTCGGTCACGTCGACCGACATCTCCGACGCCGTCTGGAAGGCGCGCAAGATCCGGATCGACCGGCGCAAGGTCGATCTCGACGAGCCCATCAAGACGCTCGGCAGCCACAAGGTGACGATGACCGTGTACGGCGACGTGCGCGCGATGCTGAAGGTGATGGTGGTGCCCGGCGGGGCCGACGAGGAGGGCGGCGTCGAGGCCTTTGAGGCCGAGCCGTCCGATCTCGAGGGCGACTTCTAGCCACCCGGATGTCGGTCACCTCCCACGAGCCGACGGTCCCACCGCAGGATCTCGACGCCGAGGAGTCGGTGCTGGGGGCGATGCTCGTGTCCGGCAACGCGGTTGCGATCGTCTCCGAGCTGCTGCAGCCGGAGGACTTCTACCGCCGCTCGCACGCGACCATCTACCAGACCATCCTGGAGATGTACGGCCGGGGCGAGAACGTCGACACGATCACGCTGACGAACGCGCTCTCGAACCGGGGGCTGCTCGACGAGGTCGGCGGCAAGGCGGTCGTGCACACGCTGGCGTCGACCGTGCCGGCGGTGGCGAACGCGCGCCACTACGCCCAGATCGTCCGCGACACGGCCACGTACCGCGGGCTGATCCGCGCCGGCACCGAGATCGCCTCGCTCGGGTACGAGCGCATCGGCGAGCCGCCGGAGCTCGTCGACCGGGCCGAGCAGATCGTGTTCGGGATCGCCGACCAGCGCATCACCGGCGACTTCGAGCACATGGAGACCCTGCTGCGCCAGTCGTTCGACCGCCTGACACAGCTTGCCGACAACGACCGCGACCTGACCGGTGTCGCGAGCGGCTTCCGTCAGCTGGACGACCTCACCGCCGGCTTCCAGGACTCGAACCTGATCGTGCTCGCCGCCCGCCCGGGCATGGGCAAGACCTCGCTCGCGCTCAACATCGCCGCCCACGTCGGCGTGCGCGAGCGCACGCCCGTCGCCATCTTCTCGCTCGAGATGTCGCGCGAGGAGGTGACCACGCGGCTCATGTGCGCCGAGGGCAAGGTCGACTCCAAGCGCCTGCGCCGCGGGTCGCTCGACAAGGGCGACTGGGAGAAGCTGACCACCGCATCCAGCAAGCTCTATGACGCGCCGATCTACGTCGACGACACCGCCGGCGTGACGCCGATCGAGATCAAGGCCAAGAGCAGGCGCCTGAAGTCGCGCCTCAAGGGCGAGCTCGGCCTCGTGATCGTCGACTACCTCCAGCTCATGGGCGGCACCGCACGGGTCGAAAACCGGGTGCAGGAGATCTCCCAGATCTCGCGCGCGCTCAAGCTGATCGGGCGCGACCTCGACGTCCCCGTGATCGCGATCTCCCAGCTCTCCCGCGCCGTCGAGGCGCGCGGCGACAAGCGCCCCGTGCTCTCCGACCTGCGCGAGTCCGGGTCGATCGAGCAGGACGCCGACCTCGTGATGTTCGTCTATCGTGACGATTACTACAACGACCAGAGCGAGGACAAGGGCACGGCCGAGATCATCCTGGCGAAGCACCGCAACGGCCCGCTCGACACGGTCAAGCTCTCCTACGTCGGCCGCTACACCCGATTCGACAACCTGGCCCGACCCGGTCCTGATACGCCGGAGGCAGCCGAATGCTCAAGGTGGTCGTGGGCGCCCAGTGGGGCGATGAGGGCAAGGGCAAGATCGTCGACCTGCTGGCCGAGCGCGCCGACGTGGTCGCCCGCTACCAGGGCGGGAACAACGCCGGGCACACGCTCGTCATCGGATCCGAGACGTACAAGCTGCGGCTCGTCCCGAGCGGCATCCTCTACCCGGGCACGAAGTGCGTGCTCGGGAACGGGTGCGTCATCGACCCTGAGGTCCTGATCGAGGAGCTCGACGGGCTGATCGCGCGGGGCGTGGACGTCTCCGGCCTGCGGATCAGCGGGAACGCGCACCTGATCATGCCGTGGCACCGGATCATCGACGCCGACTCCGAGCTCCAGCTGGGCCGCCTCCAGATCGGGACGACCCGGCGCGGCATCGGCCCCGCCTACGCCGACAAGGCGCTGCGCGTCGGCATCCGCGTCCAGGACGTGCTCGACGAGAAGATCCTGCGCCTGAAGATCCAGACGGCGCTCTCGGTGAAGAACGTCGAGCTGCGCAAGCTCCACCACCACCGGCCGCTGGACAAGGAGGAGGTGACGGTGGCGATGCTCGGCTACGCCGCCCGCATCCGCCCGTTCATCGCCGACACGTCGCTGCTCGTCCACCGCGCCCTCGAGGACGGCCGGTTCGTGCTCTGCGAGGGCGCCCAGGGGACGCTGCTCGACATCGACAACGGCACCTATCCGTTCGTGACCTCGTCGAACCCGGTGGCGGGCGGGGCGTGCGTGGGGCTCGGCGTCGGGCCGACCCGGATCTCCGCGGTGCTCGGCGTCACCAAGGCCTACCTGACCCGGGTCGGCGCCGGTCCCTTCCCGAGCGAGGCCGACGCCGACCGCGGCGCGCAGCTGCGGGAGCGCGGCGGCGAGTACGGCACGGTGACCGGGCGCGACCGCCGCTGCGGCTGGCTCGACGTCGTCGGCCTGCGCTTCGCCGCCCGGCTGAACGGGCTGACCGAGCTCGCGGTCACGAAGCTCGACGTCCTCTCGATGTTCGACCGCATCCCGGTCTGCACCCGTTACCGCCTCCCCGACGGCTCGGAGTCGACCGACTTCCCCGCCCACCAGACCGACTTCCACCACGCCGAGCCGGTCTACGAGGAGCTGCCGGGATGGGGCGCCGACATCTCGGGCGTGACCGCCTTCGCGGAGCTCCCGGAGGCGGCGCAGGCCTATCTCGACTTCGTCGAGGCCCGGGTGGGCGTGCCGGTGACGATGGTCGGGATCGGCCAGCGACGCGACCAGACGCTGACGCGGCGCGAGCTCGCCCCCGCTGCCTGAGGCGGCGCGGCCCGCGGCCGTTACCACACCGTTACGTTTCCGCCCCCTGGCCTTAACTACCGAGGCGTAATGTCTCCCCTGCGGTCGCAGACAGGGACGGACGCGGCTCGCCCGGCGCGGAAGCGCCGCCCGGACTTCCGGGTGGCCGGCCCGCCCGGGCGCCGCCCGTCCCGACCGTGTTCTGGGGGCAAATCGAGCTAGCTCGCGATGCGGTCGCCGGCGCTGGCTGCGACTCGATCCGCCCGCTCGAGCCACGACGCCGCCTGCAGCCGCTCGAACACGGCCCGCGCCTCGGCGAGCATCGGCTCGGCGGCAGCGGCGTCGCCGGACGCGACCAGCATCTCGGCGTGCTCGAGCGTCGTGACCGCCATCGGGAAAGGCGTCGCCAGCTCCCGCATGAGGGCGGCCGCGCCCCGGAACAGACGGTCACCGCGCTCGTGGTCGCCGGCGTCCACGGCCATGCGCGCCCGGAACCGGGTCGCCTGCGCCCGGACGGATTGCGCCACGCCGTGGCCGGCCGACTCGACCCCTGCCAGCAGGTCGTCCGCACGCGCGCGCTCGCCCAGGAGGAGCGCCGCCTCGACCGCGATCGGGAACGACTCCTTCACCGACTCTGAGCTGCCACCCGCCGCTTCCCGGGCGTTCCACGACGATTCCGCCAGCCGCAGCGCCTCCGCGGTGTTCCCCTGGGCCAGGCGCAGCCGCGACTCCGGCCAGGCGTGGCTCGTGCGCTCGCTGATGTCCGCCGAGTCGCGCAGCACGGCGTAGCGGCGAATGAGCTCCTCGGCCTCGTCGAGCTCGCCGCGGTGGCAGTGGATCGACACGCTGTTGCCCAGGAAGCACACGAACGGGAAGCGCGACTGCGAGAACACCTCCTCGGGCACCTGGGCCGCCCCGGCGAGCGCCTCGTCCCAGTGCCCGAGCGCGTAGAGCGGATACGTCTGCGAGACGAACATCAGCTCCAGCTGACGGCTGCCGACCCGGCGGGCGAGCGCGAGCCCGTCGCGGTAGCCGGCGGCCGCCTGCTCGTAGCGGTCGGCGCGCGCGTCGAGGTCGGCGATGTTGTTGTACCCGCGTAGCGCGGCGGAGGGGATGTCGTGCTCGAGCGCGACGTCGAGGGCGTAACGCACGAGCGCGCCCGCCTCGCCGACACGACCCCGGTTCGAGAGCAGCATCGCCTTCGTGTTGATCGCCTGGGAGAGCACCTCGGGCAGCCCGAGCGCCTCGGCCAGCTCGAGTGCCGTCTCGGTGCGCTCGAGGGCCACGTCCGGCTCGCCCGCGAAGAGCTTGAACCGGCCCACCTGCGCCGCGAGCGCGGCGAGGTCGGCGTCGGGCTCCTCCACCGTCAGGAGCTCGAGCGCCGCGTCCATCTTGTCAAGCGCCTCGCGCAGCCGGCCCGTGTCCCACATGACCTCCCCCAGCCGCGCCGACACCCGCGCGGCCGGGTGGGTCGCCCCCTGCTCCTCGTACAGCTCGACCCCACGCTCGTAGTGCCGCCGGGCCTCGTCCGAGCGCCCGCCGCGCTGGGCCATGATCCCGGCGTGCTCCAGCAGGTCGGCCTGCTCCAACGGGTCGTCGACGAGCGCCGCCGCCTGCTCGTAGTAGCGCTGGGCCTCGAGCGTCGCCGCGAGGGAAGCTGCCCGCTGGCCGGCCTGGCGCAGCGCGGCCACGGCCCGGCGCGAGATCTCGCCGGCGTCGACGGCGTCGGGATCGGCGCGAGCTGCCGCCAGGTAGTGGCCGGCGACGACCTCGGCCAGCTCGTCCTCACCCTCGTCCATCGCCGCCGCCGCCAGGTGCCGCGCCCGCCGCTCGTGCTTGGAGAGCATGTCGTAGGCCACCCGCCGGACCATGTCCTGGAGGAAGCCGTACTGGCCCCGCTCCGGCGAGAGCGGGTCGGCGGAGAGCGACAGCATCTCCTTGCGGGCGAGCGCCGCGAGGGCCGGTGCGACCTCCTCCGGGTCGCGCCCGACGAGCGTCGCCAGCGCCTCCACGGTGAACGTCTTCCCGAGCACCGCCGCCGACTGGAGCAGGCGCCGCTCCTCGCTCCCGAGCCCGTCGAGCCGAGCGGTGACGAGTGCCTGGAGCGTCTCGGGCACCTCCAGCGTCTCGATCGGGCCTGCTGGGATATACGAGCTCCCCTGCTCGACCACGAGCCCGCGGTCGAGCAGCATCCGCACCGTCTCGACGGCGTAGAGCGGCATGCCCTCGGCCCGCTCGCGAATGCGCGAGCGCAGCTCGTCCGGCAGCCCGGGCACGAGCCCGGAGAGGAGGGTGTCCATCTCGATCGTGGCCAGCGGCTCCAGGTAAAGGGAGCTCGAGTTGCGCTTGCCCGCGCCCCATGTCGGCCGCCGCTCGGTCAGCTCCGGCCGGGCGAGCACGATGACGAACAGGGGATGGCTGCGCGACCAGTCGACCAGGTGCTCGATGAAGTCGAGCAGCGCCGCGTCGGCCCACTCCATGTCCTCGAACACGAGCACCGTCGGCATCTCGTCGGCGAGCCGCTCGTAGAAGAGCCGCCACGCGCTGAAGAGGTTCTCGCGCTCCCACTGGGCGTGCTCCTCCAGCCCGAGCAGGTGGGCGAGCCGAGGCTCGACGAAGCGGCGCTCGTCCGGGTCGGCCATCGATTCCTCGACGGCGGCGTGCAGCTTCACCCGCTGCGAATCGGTGTCCTCGCCCTCGACGATCTGGGCGCGCGTGCGCACCATCTCCGCGAGCGCCCAGAACGTGACCCCCTCGCCGTAGGGGAGGCAGCGGCCGCGGTGCCAGCGCACGTCCTCCGCCAGGCCGTCGATGTACTTGAAGAACTCCCACGAGAGGCGCGACTTGCCGGTGCCGGCGACGGCCAGCACCGAGACAAGGTGCGCCTTGGACTCACCGGCCGACGCATGGAAGAGCTCCTTGATCACGCGCAGCTCACGGTCGCGGCCGACGAACGGCGCCTCGAGCCCGGTCGTGCGCTGCGCGCCGCCGATGCCGCCGATCACGCGCACCGCCCGCCACACCGGCACGGCCTCGAGCTTGCCCTTCAGCTCGCGGACGCCGGCGTCCTCGTAGACCACGGCGGCCTCCGTCGCCCGCTTCGTCGACTCGCCCACGAGCACCGTGCCGGGCTCGGCCACCGACTGGATGCGTGAGGCGGTGTTGACCAGGTCGCCGGCCACCATGCCCTCGGCCTGGGCGCCGATCGTGACCGCAGCCTCGCCCGTCAGCACGCCGACCCGCGCCCGCAGGCCGTCCGTCCCGACCTCCGCCCCGAGCGCCTCGACCGCCGCGGCCAGGTCGATCGCCGCCCGCACGGCCCGCTCGGCGTCGTCCTCCATCGCGACCGGCGCACCCCACACCGCCATGACGGCGTCGCCGATGAACTTCTCCACCGTCCCGCCGTAGCGGGCGATCAGCGTCCGGCACGTGTCGAAGTAGCGCGAGAGCAGCTCGCGCACGTCCTCGGCATCGCGCGCCTCCGACACCGTCGTGAACCCGACCAGGTCGGCGAAGAGCACCGAGACGAGCCGGCGCTCTGCCACGGGCTCGGGCGCCGGCGCCCGGGGGTCTGCAGAGGCGGCGAGCGTCGCCCCGCACTCGCCGCAGAACTTGGCGCCCGGCGAGTTGCTCGTGCCGCACGCGGCGCACGTGATCGCCAGGGGCGCGCCACACTCGCCGCAGAACTTACGCCCTTCCTCGTTCTCGGTCCCGCAGGAGTGGCAGCGCATGCTGGCAAGCGTAGCCAGCCGACGCCCGCATGGCTACGCGGCTATGCCGCCGTCTCCTGCCTCCAGCCCCTGCCGTTGCCGCCCTGGGGGTGTGCCGAGACGCTCGCGACCACGAGGAGCAGGCAGATCGCGACGAAGTTGCGCAGGGTCGGCGCGGGCCAGTGCAGGGTCGCCGACCGGTGCAGCCAGTCCGGATCGATCAGGAAGACGATGCCCACGATCAGTATCCGGCCGGCGAGGCCGACGGCCAGGAAGAGCGCCGTCAGGACGAGCCCCCAGAACCCCAGCTCGCCCGCACCGACGGCGTGGGCCAGGCCCAGCACGTTCCAGGACAGCCACACGAGCAGCGGGCCGAGCAAGAGGCCGCCGATCACGACGGCCGCGACTCCCGCGAGGAGGGCACCCAGCCCCAGGATCGCCAGCACCCAGCCGAGCATGCGCGGAGTCTACGCTCGGATCCGCTCGCCGCGCGGGTCCCAGACCGGCTCGGGGACCACCTCGGCGTCCACGCGGTCGCCGAAGACCTCGACGTCGACCGCGGTGCCTTCGGCGGCGGCGTCGGCCGGCAGGTAGGCGTAGGCGAGCGAGCGCGAGACGGCGAACCCGTAGCCGCCGCTCGTCACCCTCCCCACCAGCTCGCCGCCGAGCCGCACCGGCTCCGAGCCGAGGGTGACCGCGGCCGGATCGTCCAGGGCGAGGCAGGCGAGCCGACGGCCGGGCGCCTCGTCGCGGGCGCGGAGCAGGGCGTCGCGGCCGATGAAGTCGACGCCCTTGTCGGGCTTCACCGCGAACCCGAGCCCTGCCTCGTCGGGCGTGTCCTCGGGGGTGATGTCGGCGCCCCAGACCCGGTAGCCCTTCTCGACGCGGAGGGCGTCGATCGCGCGGTAGCCGGCGGCCAGCATGCCGTGATTTGAGCCGGACTCCCAGATCGCGTCCCACAGGGCGGCGCCGTACTCGGAGGGGCAGTAGAGCTCCCACCCGAGCTCGCCGACGTAGGTGACGCGGACCGCCAGGCAGGGGATGTTGCCGACGGCGATCTCGGCCGCCCGCATGTAGGCCAGGCCTGCAGTCGAGAGATCGGCCTTCGTCAGCGGCTGGAGGATGTCGCGCGCCCGCGGCCCCCACAGCCCCAGACACGAGTAGGCCGAGGTCACATCCGCGACGTCGACCGAGCCGTCCGCCGGCATATGCCGCCGGATCCAGCCCAGGTCGTGGTTGCCGAACGCCGTGCCGGTGACGATCCGGAACCGGCGCTCGGCCAGACGAGTGACCGTGAAGTCGCACTCGATCCCACCGCGGCTGTTCAGCATCTGGGTGTAGGTGACACTCCCGACCGCCCGGTCGACGTCGTTCGCGCACAGCCGCTGCAGGAACGCCGCCGCCCCCGGCCCTGACACCTCGATCTTGGCGAATGAGGTCTCGTCGAAGAGCCCGGCCCGCTCCCGGGTGGCGACCGCCTCGGCATGGATGGCCGGCGACCAGTTCTGGCCCGCCCACCCGCGCGGGCGCAGGCCCTCATCGCCGAGCGCTGCGTTCGGCTCGAACCAGTTCGCACGCTCCCAGCCGGACTTCTCGCCGAAGCTCGCGCCCAGCTCGCCCAGACGCCCGTACGCCGGCGAGAGCCGCAGCGGCCGGCCCGCCGTACGCTCGTGGTTGGGGTACTTGATGTCGTAGTAGGTCGAGTAGACCTCGGTCGCCCGGGCCAGGGTGTACGCCTGGCTCGTGTACTGGCGCCCGAAGCGGCGGCTGTCCATGTGCCACAGGTCGAGGCTCGGCTCGCCGTTCACGATCCACTCGGCCACCTGCCACCCCATCCCGCCGGCGCCCGCGAGGCCATGGGCACAGAACCCGGCGGCGACCCAGAACCCGGGCACCGCCGACTCGCCGAGGATGAACTCGCCGTCCGGCGTGAACGCCTCGGGGCCGTTGTAGAGCTTCCGCACCTCCGCCGTCTCCATCGCCGGCACCCGCTCGACCGCGGCCTCGAGGAGCGGCTCGAACCGGGGCCAGTCCTCGGGCAGGAGCTGGGCCTCGAACCCGTCGGGCACGCCGTCGAGCGCCCACGGCGCCGGGTTGCGCTCGTAGCCGCCCATGATCAGGCCGCCGACCTCGGTGCGGAAGTAGATCAGGCGGTCGGGGTCGCGCAGCGTCGGCAGCGGGGGGAGCGCCGGCTGGAACGCCTCGGTGACGAGGAACTCGTGGCCGTAGGTGATGATCGGGACGGTGACGCCCACCATGCGTGCGATCTGGGGCGCGTACATGCCGCCCGCATTCACGACGACGTCCGTGCGGATCGTGCCCTTGTCGGTCACGACCTCGTGCACGCGCCCCTCCCGCAGGTTGATGCCGGTGACCCTCGTGCGCTGCTCGATGTCCGCCCCGCGGAGGCGGGCGCCGTCGGCGAGCGCGAACGTGAGCTGGCTGGGGTCGAGGTAGCCGTCGAGCGGGATGAACGCGGCCGCGACGACGCCGTCGGTCGACATCGGCGGGAACATCTCCTGCGCCTCGGCCGGCGAGACGAGCTCCATGTCGAGCCCGAAGCTCTTCGCCCAGCCGGCCTGGCGCTGGATCTCCTCGTACCGCTCGCGTGACGACGCCAGCCGCAGCCCGCCGAGCTGGTGCCAGCCCGGGTCCTTGCCGGTCTCGCGGGCCAGGTCGGCGTAGAGCCCGACGGAGTACTGCATCATCTTCGTCAGGCTGATCGTGGAGCGGAGCTGGCCGACGAGGCCGGCGGAGTGCCAGGTGGAGCCGTGGGTGAGGCCGTACTGCTCGACGAGGACGACGTCCTTCCAGCCGAGCCGGGCCAGGTGGTAGAGGATGCTCGTCCCGCCGACCCCGCCGCCGATCACGACCGCCTGCGCCTCGTCCCTCACGGGCGGGGAGCCTCGCACAACTGGTCTAGACCGGTCAAGGCCGGAGGGCCTCGATCCAGCTTGGGTAGCGGGGGTCGGAGGCGCGGTCGCGCAGCCGGGCGAAGAACCGGTCGGCGTAGGCGACGTAGTCGGCGTCGGTCGTCCGCAGCCCCTGCTGGACGACACCCCACATCGCCTCACGGAAGTCGGACATGATCCGCATGAGCCGGATGCGGGCGAAGTCGCGCTCGCGCACGCGGCCGAGATAGGCGCGCAGAAGGGTGCGGTCGTCGTCCTCGGTCAGGTCGTGATTGGTCGAGAAGTTGGCCAGGTCGAAGAACGGGTCACCCATGCCGGAGTACTCCCAGTCGACGATCAGGAGCCGGCTGCCCTCGAGCAGGAAGTTCGCGTTCAGGAGATCGTTGTGGCAAAGGCAGAGCGGCGGCGGGTCGGCCGCGAGCGCCGCCCGCATCTCCTCGGCCCGCTCCCACGACCACGCGAACGCCTCGGGGAGCTCGACGCCGAGCCAGCGCGCGTTCTCGCGGTACGTCTCGACGATCCCGAAGGCGGAGAAGGACGCGTCGATGGCCGGGCCTTCGTGCAGGCGCCGCAGGGTGGACGCCACCCGTCCCAGCATCGCCGTCGTGCGCATCTGCTCGGGCGGCACCAGGTGGCCCTCGACGAACCGCGTGATCAGGATCTTCTCGGGCCGCAAATAGGCGAGCACCTGCGGGCCGATGCCGAGCCCGCCCGCCATCACGGTGGCGGCGTATTCGGCCTCGCGGTCGGCGCCGAGCATCTCGGCCTCGCCGGTCACGCGCAGGACGTACTCCTCCGGAGCGCCGTGGATGCGGTAGTTCAGGTTCGTCAGCCCGCCGAGCAGCGGCTCCGCGCGCAACGGGTAGCCGCGCAGGTCGGGGACGCGCTCCGCGATCTGGGCCAGGTCGTCCGCGGTGGGCGGATTCGAGACCTCGAGAGCGTCCACCCGGCCTACGATACGCCATCGCCGCCGGCACCCTCACCCCGCGCGCAAGCCACCCCTGGCTGGTGCTCGACTCGGCGGTGGACGACCCGTTCGCGCAGGTCGAGCGCTTCCTGCAAGGGCACGGGTTCGGGACGGCCGACCCGCCGGCCGGCATGCTCGCCGACCTCTACCTCGGATACGGCCTGGCGGCGAGCCTTGCCGGCGTGCACGCCCCGCAGCCGCCGGAGCCGTGCCCGCTGCCCGTTGCGGCGTGCCGCGTGCGCCCTGCCGACGAGCCCGCGCCCGCGGCCGGCTCCTTCCGGGCGGAGGCGTTCGCGCCCACCTGGACCCCCGCCGAGCATGCGGCCGCGATCGCGCAGGCGCGCGCGGCGATCGGTCGGGGCGACGTCTACCAGGTCAACCTCGTCCAGCACCTGCGGGCGCCGTTCGACGGCTCGCCGCGGGCGCTCGAGGCGGCGCTTCAGCCGCTTGACGCCGCGTGGGCGCACGCGCTCCACGGCGACGGCTGGTCGATCGTCTCGGCGACGCCCGAGCTGTTCCTGCAGACGCGCGGCGAGCGGGCCTGGACGATGCCGATCAAGGGCACGCGCCCCGCGGGGTCGACCGAGCCGATCGCCGACAGCCCCAAGGACCGGGCCGAGCACGTCATGATCGTCGATCTCGAGCGCAACGACCTCGGGCGCGTCTGCCGGCCGGGCAGCGTCCGGGTCGCGGAGTTTCTGACCGAGCGGCCGATGGCCGGGGTGCGGCACATGGTCTCGACCGTCGAGGGGCGGCTGCGGCCGGACGTCGGACTGGCGGAGCTCCTGCGGGCCACCTTCCCCGGCGGCTCGGTGACCGGCGCGCCGAAGCTGGCCGCCATCGACCACATCGCCCGCCTTGAGCCGGTCGGGCGGGGTGCGTCGATGGGGGCGCTCGGGGTCGTCCACCCGAACGGCGACCTCGACCTCGGGCTCACGATCCGCACGCTTGCCGTGGCCGAGGGCGAGCTGCACCTGTGGGTCGGCGGCGGCATCGTGTGGGACTCCGACCCGGCCGCGGAGGTGGAGGAGTCGCTCGTGAAGGCGCGGCCGCTGACGCGGCTGATCGGCGCCGATCTGCCGAGCGGGGCGGCGTGATCTCGGTCGACTCGCTGACCGTGATCGCGATGACCGCGGCGGCCGCGTTCGCGGCCGTCCAGGTGCGCGGGCGCGCCGCCACCGTCGCGCTGGCCGGCGTCGCCGGCCTGCTCGCGGCGCTCTGGCTGGCCGAGTTCGCATCGGCTGTCGCCGGCGCCATCCTCGCGATCGTCTCGCTCGTCGTTCTCGCCGTCGGGCTGGCAGGGCTCGCCGCCGGCCGGCTCAGGCGCTGACCCGAACCCCGGCCGCGATCTCACGGCGAAGCGACTCGAGCCCGCCGACGAAGATCTCCGAGAACGTGGGAAACGGCTGGATCGTGTCGCGCAGCACCCCGAGCGGCACGCGGGCGCGGATCGCGAGGGTGGCCTGCTGCAGCCACTCGCCCGCCTCCGGGCCGAGCGCGTAGGCACCGGTCAGCCGGTCGCCGTCGCTGAGCAGCGTGAGGAAGCCGTTCGAGTCGGCGTACGCGCGCGTGTAGGTCTCGGTCTTGGCGATCCCCGACACCGGCACGGTGGAGCTGAACGGGGCCTCCGCCGCCCCCACCGATGCCGCCTGCGGGTCGGTGTAGACAACGCGCGGCACCGCGTCGTAGTTCGCCTCGCGCGGCTCGCCGAGGATGTTGTCCGCGACAACCTCGCCCTGGTACTTGCCGACGTGGGTAAGCGGCCAGATGCCGGTGACGTCCCCGAGCGCCCACACCCGCTCGGCCGCCCGCAGCGTGCCGTCGACCGGGATGCCGTGCCCGTCGGCCTCGATACCGACCGTCTCCAGGCCGATGCCCTCGACACGAGGGCGCCGCCCGGTGGCGATCAGCAGGCGGTCGCCGCGCAGCTCGCGACCGTCGTCCAGCTCGAGCACGTAGTCCGCGCCGTCGTGCCGCGCCGCAGAGGCGTGGACACCCAGCGCCAGCTCGATGCCCTCGCGGCGCAGCACGTCGCCGAGCGCCTCCCCGAGCGGCGCGGGCTCCCGTGGAAGCACGTGGTCACCGCCTTCGACCAGTGCCACCTCGCCGCCGAGACGGCGGACGGCCTGCGCCATCTCGACGCCGACCGGGCCGCCGCCGAGCACGAGCATCCGCCGCGGCACGGCCTTCATCCCGGTCACCTCGCGGTTGGTCCAGAGCCCGTCGATCTCGCGTCAGGCCCGGGACCGGCGGGATGAACGGGTCGGCGCCGGTCGCGACGACGATGTGCTCGGCCGTGTGGCGGACGCCGTCCACCTCGACGGCGCCCGGTCCCGCGAGCCGGCCGGTGCCCCGCAGCAGGTCGATCCCGGTGTTGGCCAGCCACCGCACCTGGCCGGCGTCGGAGTACTTCGAGACCATGAAGTCGCGCCAGGCGAGCGCCGCCTCGACATCGACCTCCGCGGTGGCCGTGGCGTCACGGGCAGCCCGTACCGCCTCGCCGGGGCGCAGAAGCGTCTTCGAGGGGATACAGGCCCAGTACGAGCACTCGCCTCCCGACCAGCTCGCGCTCCACGACCGCGACCCTCAGGCCACCCGCGGCCAGGGCGCCGGCGCAGTGCTCGCCGGGCGAGCCCGCGCCGATGACGATCACGTCGTAGTCGCTGCTCATCGCGGCAGCTCCTCCCCGGCCTGCTCCTTGACCATGTAGTCGGCGTACCAGGCCGGCCAGTCGGGGTCCGCCTCGCCCGTGCGCTTCTCGTGCTCGCCGTGCGCCGCTGCAGCACGCTTGAGCGCCTCCGCCAGCTCCGCCGCCGACGCAAACGCCGTCTCGGCCGCGTCGATGCGCCCGGGGAGCCGCGCCGTGATCTCCTGGAGCAGCCAGCCGTTGCCGTCCGGATCGTGGAACGTGGCGAACGACGAGTAGCTGCCGTGCCCGGGATCGGGGCCGTCGACGCGACCGGCGCCGTCAGGCTGGAACTGCGCGCCCGGCGCCCCGGCGTGGAACACACCGCTCACCTTCGCGCCCCTGGCGGCAAGGTCGGCGCGGGCAGCCTCGATGTCCGAGACGATCAGGTAGAGGCCCTGGGCCGAGCCGGGCCCGGCCGTCGTCATGTTCGAACCGAACTGCACGGACGTTCCCGAGCCCGGCGGCGTGAGCTGGACGACCCGGAAGCCGTTGTCGAACGGGAAGTCGGCGTCGAGCCTCCAGCCCAGGCCGGCGTAGAACTCCTTGGCGCGATCGACGTCGGCGACGGGGATGACGACGACCTCGAGCTTCAGGTCGACCGTCCCGGCGCTGCGAGTCGCGGTCTCGCCCTGGTTGCGAGTCTCGGTGCTGCTCATGGTGGCCCTCCTGGTCTCGTGTGTGAGGGATCAGTGTGGCTGCTCGGACGCCCCATCGCCCCCGGGGGAATCCCTGGTCGTTCCCCTGGTCTCGGCCGACGCTAGTTGAACCTCAGAACGACGCATCGACCTTTACGCATGAAGCATCGTCCTGGTCGCTCACCGCCACTCCCGGATCGCCGCCGCAGCCGCCCGCCCGGCGGGCGTGCGCCACCACAGGGCGTGGCCGAGCACGAAGGTGTCCCAGGCCCAGTCTGCCTTCTCGCGGTCGCGCTCGACGCCCCGGTAATAGTCGAGGAACGAGATCCCGTACTCGAACTGGCACACGGCGAGGACATCCGCGAACGCCTCCCGCTCGGCCGGCTCGAGCGGCGTCTCGGCGGCGTAGCTTCTGACGAGGAGCTCGGCCTGGCGTAGGTCGAACGCGCCGTCGTCGCCGGCCGAGATCCGGTTCCAGAAGAAGCAGTTGCGCTCGACGGCGACGGCCAGGTCGAGCACGCGGGGCGCGTAGTCGGCCTGGTGGAAGTCGATGATCCCGGCGACGTCGTCGCCCGTGAAGAGGAGGTTGTTCGTCTGCCAGTCGCCGTGCAGCGGGCGCGGCGGGAGCGCGCCGAGGTGCGGGCGCAGGCGGGCGAAGGGCTCGGCGTAGGCCGCCGCCACCGCGGGCTTCCAGCCACGGCCTTCCAGATGCTCCGCCACCGCGGGGCGCTGCGCCGCCATCCGCTCGACGGCAGTTACCGGGTCGTCTGCCGCCGCACCGAGCTGGACGACGAAGCCCGCCTGCGGCTGGGGCGTGGGGTCGGGGAAGTCCGCCCCGGCGGCGTGCAGCCGGGCCAGCATCTGCCCGGCCGACACGACGTGGGCGTCGCAG
Source organism: uncultured Actinomycetes bacterium (assembly GCA_963746115.1). Taxonomy (GTDB): domain Bacteria; phylum Actinomycetota; class Thermoleophilia; order Gaiellales; family JAICJC01; genus JAICJC01. The sequence goes on from CAVVAA010000002.1 coordinate 22,010, forward strand.
GCGAAGGGGTCCCAGCTGTCGGCGCCGTCGTAGATGTCCTCGCCGGCGGCGGGCGCATGCAGCTCGTACCAGAGCCCCTCCCGCTCCACCAGGCCGAGCGCCCGCGCCGCCGGCACGCCCCGATCGGCGAGGTGGTTCGTGAGCCGGTGCTGCCACTCGATCTGGGATCGGGCGCGGCCCATCGGCGGCTGCCGCTTCAGGTACACGTCGCCCGCGGGAGTCCGGCAGCGGGCGACGGCGAAGAGCCAGCGGCGATGGCGGGCCAGGATCTCGGCGTCCGGCCCGAGCACGGCCCGCGCCTCGGCCTCGCCGATGTGATCCCAGAAGCGATCATCGACCCCCATCCGCCGCCACCCTACCTACCATGCCTCGCATGCCAAGCGACGTCCTCGTCACCCCGCAGTGGCTGCAGGCGCACCTGGGCGACGCGCGCATCCTCGACGTCCGCGGGCGGGTGCTCGCGCAGGAGCCGCGCTACCAGGCCGACCCCGACGCGTATCGGGCCGGACACATCCCCGGGGCCGTCTTCTGTGACTGGCGCAGCGACTTCACCGACCGGGACGACCCCGTCCCCGTGCAGCTCGCGCCACCTGACGCGTTCGCGGCAGACGCCACCCGCCTCGGGATCACGAACGACGCGACGGTGGTGGCCTACGACGACTACCGCAACGTTCTCGCGGGACGGGTGGTGTGGGCGCTGCGCACCTACGGCCACGCCCGCGCCCACGTGCTCGACGGCGGCCTGCGCGCCTGGACGGCGGCGGGGCTCGAGCTGCGCGAGGGGGACGAGCCGCCGGTGCCCGCCGATCCGCCGTACCGCACGGCCGCCCGCCGGGCCACGCTGTGGACGCTCGCCGAGATGAAGGCCGCGCTCGAGCGCGACGTGCTCGTGCTCGACGCCCGGCCGCACGACGAGTACGCGGGGATCGAGAGCCACGCCCGCCGCCACGGCCACATCCCCGGCGCGGTCAACGTGCCCTACCGCGAGCTGCTCGCCGGCGACGGCCCGTTCCGGTCACCGGACGAGCTGCGCGGGGCCTTCGCCGATGCCGGCGTCGACGTCGCGCGGATCGACCGGCCGGTGGTCGTCTACTGCAACGGCGGCGTCTCGGCGACGGCCGTTGCGAACGCGCTCGCGCTCGCCGGCGGCCCCGACGCGGCCGTCTACGACGGCTCGTGGAACGAGTGGGGCAACCGCTCCGAGACCCCGATCGAGAACTGACCCGGGGGCAGGGGCGGACTCTCCCCCGGGCGAAAGAGTGTCGTCACCTGCCACTTGTACCGCGGTCGCGGGCCACGTAGCCTGCGCTCTGCCAAGAAGCGAGCCGACGCCGCAGGCGGGCGGCGAACGACCAAGGAGGGATCCGTGAGCGACCTCGACCAGTTCGTCGAGGCCCCGGGGCGGGCGGAGCAGGTGGCGGACGTCCGCCGCCGCATCGACGCCGAGGGCATCACCTACATCTACTACCAGTTCGTCTCGGTCACGGGCCGGATCATGGGCAAGGGCGTGCCCGCCAACCACTGGGAGACCATGGCCCAGAAGGGGTTCCAGCTCGTGTACGGCTCGACGGCCAACCTGTTCGTCGACCGCCACGGCGACTACATCGGCTACGGGCCCGAGGCCTGGGAGCTGGTCGGGATCCCCGAGCCGGAGACGTTCGCGGTGCTCCCGTGGGACCGCAAGGTCGCGCGCGTCTGGTGCACCTGCTTCCGCAACCGCGAGGACCTCGACGGCCCCGGCGCCTTCCTCACCTCGGATTGCCGCGGCAACCTGCGCCGCATCCAGGCCGACCTCGAGGCCCGCACCGGCATGCACCTGCGCGCCGGCATGGAGCCCGAGATGATGTGGCTCAAGCTGAACCCGGACGGCACCCCGTCGGTCGAGGGCAAGACCAAGCCCTACTGCTACCACATCGACCAGTTCTCCGAGCTCCAGCCGATCATCCACAAGGTGATCGAGTACGCCGGCGCGCTCGGCCTCGACATGATCCAGGGCGACCACGAGGACGCCCCCGGGCAGGTCGAGCTGAACTTCGGCTTCGACCGGGCCGAGCTCACCGCCGACAACCTGACCACGTTCCGGCAGGTGTGCAAGGCGGTCGGGCGCGAGCTGGGCGCCTTCCCCTGCTTCATGCCGAAGCCGTTCATGGGCGTGTCGGCGAACGGGTGCCACACGAACCTGTCGCTGTGGAAGGGCGACGAGAACCTGTTCCTGCCCGAGGGCGACAACCCGCGCATGCCGTCGCAGCTCGGCCTGAACGCGATCGGCGGCATCCTCGAGCACCTGCGCGCGCTGACGTGCATCACTGCGCCGACGGTCAACTCCTACCGGAGGTTCTGGGAGCAGGGCTTCTGGGCGCCGGTGTTCGCCGACTGGGGCTACCAGAACCGCACGACCGCCCTGCGCGTCTCCTCGCCCGACCGGTTCGAGTACCGCTCGGTCGACGCGGCCGTGAACCCGTATCTCGGCCTCGGCGCGCTCTCCATCGCGATGGAGGACGGCATCAACCGCAAGCTCGATCCGGGCGATCCCGAGGAGGGCAACATCTACGAGGCCATCGCCGCCGGCAAGCAGGTGCGGCGCGTGCCGATGACCCTCGGCGAGGCCCTCCAGGCGCTGGACGAGGACGAGCTCGTGAAGTCGGCCATGCCCGGCGAGATGCTGCGCGTCTTCGAGCACTACAAGCGCGACGAGTGGGAGCGGTACTGCGGCGAGGTGTCCGACTGGGACGTGAAGGAGTACCTCGATGTCCTCCCGTAGCCCCCGGCAAGAACGTGGGGGGCCCGCGGGGGGAGCCTGCTCCCCCCGCGATCGAAAGCGCGACGAGTGGGAGCGGTACTGCGGCGAGGTGTCCGACTGGGACGTGAAGGAGTACCTCGATGTCCTCCCGTAGTGCACCAAAAGGGGTCTGACCCCTTCCGGTGCGTCGATGCCCTCGCCGCGAGGCTGATCGCGGCGGGGGCGACGCCCGGCGCGGCGGTCGCCGTCGCCGACGGCGAGCGCATCCTCTGGGCCGGGCACTACGGGCACGCCGACCCGGCCGCCGGGCGGCCGGTCGACGAGCACACGCTGTTCGAGATCGGCTCGATCTCGAAGTCGTTCACGGCCGCCGTGCCTGCTGCGGCAGTGGCAGGCGGGCCGGCTCGACCTCGACGCCGAGATGCGGACGGTGCTGCCGTGGTTCCCGTTCGACGGCATCACCGTCCACCACCTCCTCAGCCACACCGGCGGCATCATCTGCAGCCTGGGCGACCCGCCCAGTCCGGCGACCGAGGTGCTGGCGCTGGCCGACACGGCCCGGGCGCCGGCCGGCTCGGGCTTCTGGTACTCGAACGCCGGCTACCAGGCGCTCGGCTGCCTGCTCGAGCGGCTGACCGGCGAGCCGTTCGCCGAGACGTATCGGCGCGAGATCATCGGGCCGCTCGGGCTCGCGAACACCGAGCCGCTCACGACCATCGAGGTGCGGCCCCGCCTCGCGGTCGGCCACGAGGCCTACGACGAGGCCACTCCATGGCGGCTCGGCGACCCGCTCGCCGCGGCGACCTGGGTCGAGTACAACGGCGGCGACGGCAGCGTGTGCGCGACCGTTGAGGATCTGGCCGCCTACGGGCGCAGCTTCCTGGCAGGCGACGCGGTCGCCGAGCGAATGGCGACGCCCGTGGTCGAGGACCCGGACGACGGCTGGTACGGCTACGGGGTCATGTCAAGGACGGTCGGCGGGCGCCGCTGGGTCGGCCACAGCGGCAGCACCGTCGGGTACCGCGCCCATCTCTGGTGCGACGTCGAGGCCGGTATCTGCGCGGCAGCGGTCGTGAACGGCAAGACGGGGGCGAAGCTGCTTGTCGAGCTCGCGCTGCGCCTCGCGGTGGGCGACGAACCTCCCGAACCCGAGCTGACGGGCCTCGACGATCCGGCCGCCTCGGTCGCCCTCGACGCCGAGCCGCCCGAAGAGCTCCGCCCGATCTGCGGCCTCTACCGCTCGCACAACCCGTGGGCGACGACGCTGCGCGTCGCCACGGTCGCGAGCCGGCCGGTGGCCGTCGTCTGGGGGGTGGCCGAGCCGCTCACGCCGCTCCCAGAAGGCGGGTACCGGCTGGGCAAGCCGGACTGGAGCCCGGAGCGGCTGCGCTTCGAGCTGCCCCTCGACGGCCGCTTCCTGCGGGCGGTGCACGGGACAACCGCGTTCCACCGGCCGGAATGAAGTATGTTCGATCGGACATTGGAGGCTCCCCGGGCCACGGGTAGCATTTCCCCCGCAACCTCGCTCACCAAGCGGAATCGCCGCTCAAGCGCGAAAGGCTCACCGTATGTGCGGAATTGCAGGAATCATCTATCGGGACGGCGCGCAGGACATCGGCCGTGACATGACCCGCATGCTCCAGTCGATGAAGCACCGCGGCCCTGACTCGACCGGCTACGCCCTCTTCGGGCCTGCATCAAAGCCGGTCCTCGTCCGGTACAAGCTGGCCGACGCCAACGACCCACGCGACTTCGAGTTCGCCGAACGGCTCCAGCGCCACCGGGCCGAGGTCGAGGCGCGCATGCGCGAGCTGGGCGCAACGATCGAGTCCGTCGAGGACGAGACCGACTACGCGCTGCGAGCGGTGCTGACCTATTCCGGCGACCTCAAGCAGCTCGCCGACTACCTCGAGGACGTGCCCGGCTGCGAGGTGCTGTCGCTGGGCCACTCGCTCGAGATCGTGAAGGACCTGGGGGACGCCGAGACGGTGGCCGACCAGTACGACCTGGCCGACTTCACCGGCACCCACGCCATCGGACACGTGCGCATGGCGACCGAGTCGGACGTGGACATCTCGGGCGCCCACCCCTACTGGGCCTACCCGTTCGCCGACGTCGCCGTCGTGCACAACGGCCAGCTCACGAACTACTTCCAGTGGAAGCGGCGGCTGGAGCGGTCCGGGCACCGGTTCCAGTCGGAGTGCGACTCCGAGATCATCGCCGTCTACCTGGCCGAGAAGATGGGCGAGGGCATGTCGCTCGAGGAGGCGATGCGCGCCAGCATGGAAGACCTGGACGGCGTCTTCACGTACATCTGCGTGACCAAGGACGCGCTCGGCGTCGCCAAGGACGAGATGGCCGCCAAGCCGCTCGTGCTGTACGAGAGCGACGACCTGGTCGCGCTGGCGTCGGAGGAGATCGCGATCCGGGCCATCATCGACCACGAGATCGACACATACGACCCCTACGAGGGTGAGGTGCTGGTATGGACGCGGTAGGCGAGCGCCAGATCTCCTACGACGCCCGCGGGCTGTCGGAGCCGGACGCCGAGATCCCCAAGGTGTCCGAGGTGGACGGCGAGCGGGCGGTGTTCGACGCGCGCGACCTGACCACGCGCCAGATCAACCTCGAGCTGCGCTGGCTGCTGTACGAGCAGGGCATCACCGACGTGACGGTGAAGAACCCCGGCTCGAAGCACTCGATCGGCGTGGGCATCCTCACCCGCTGCAAGATCACGTTCGAGGGCAGCCTGGGCTACTTCGGCTGCGGCATGATCGACGGGCCAGAGGTGCACATCACCGGCCGCGTGGGCTGGTCGGCCTGCGAGAACATGATGTCGGGCGTGGTCGTCATCGAGGGGAACGCCGGCTCGCTGACCGGCGCGGCCATCCGTGGCGGCGACCTCGTGGTCAAGGGCCGCGTCGGCGCCCGCAGCGGCATCGACCAGAAGGGCGGCACGATCCTCACCCTCGGCAGCGCCGGCTCGATGAACGGCTTCATGATGCAGCGCGGCCGCCAGATCATCTGCGGCGACGTCGGCCCGGGCCTGGGCGACTCGATGTACGACGGCATCTTCTATATCGGCGGCAAGGTCAAGTCGCTCGGCGTCGACTGCGTGCCCGGCGAGTGGACCGACGCCGACACCGAGTTCATCGAGCGCAAGTTCCGCATCTACGACCTCGGCTCTCCGCCGGAGTTCCAGAAGTTCGTCTGCGGGAAGAAGCTCTACAACTACGACAATTTGGAACCGTCCGAGCGAAAGCTGGTGCTCTAGTGGCGCAGGACAAGACATCCTCCAAGCGCAACGTGCTCGGGCGCAGCTCCATCTTCACGCCCGAGGTGATGAACGACATCCACGTGAAGGCCGAGCTCGGCCGCTACCGCATGCGCGGCTTCTCGATGTTCAAGCCGATCCCGCACTGGGACGAGCTCATGTTCATGCCGGGCACGCTGACCCGGTTCGTGATCGAGGGCTACCGCGAGAAGTGCGAGACGAAGACCGTGCTCGGCGCCCGCTTCGCCAAGAAGCCGATCGAGCTCGACATCCCCGTCTACATCACCGGCATGAGCTTCGGCGCGCTCTCGCTCGAGGCCAAGATGGCGCTCGCGAAGGGCGCCTCGATGGCGGGCAGCGCCACCTGCTCCGGCGAGGGCGGCATGATCCCGCCCGAGCGCGACCTGTCGACGAAGTGGTACTACCAGTGCATCCAGAGCCGGTACGGGTTCAACCCGCACCACCTGATGCTCGCCGACGCGTGCGAGTTCTTCATCGGCCAGGGCTGCAAGGTCGGCCTCGGCGGCCACCTGATGGGCCAGAAGGTGACCGAGCAGGTGGCGGAGATGCGCTCGCTGCCGGCCGGGATCGACCAGCGCTCGCCGGCCCGCCATCCCGACTGGCTCGGCCCCGACGACCTCTCGCTGAAGGTGCAGGAGGTGCGCGAGGCGACCGACTACCAGATCCCGATCCAGCTCAAGCTGGGCGCGGCGCGCGTCTACGACGACGTGCGCATGGCGGCCAAGTGCGGCCCCGACATCATCTACCTGGACGGCGCAGAGGGCGGCACCGGCGCCGGCCCGCACATCGCCTCCGAGGAGACGGGCATCCCGCTGATGGCGGCCATTCCCGAGGCTCGCAGGGCGCTCGAGGACGTCGGCCTGGCCGACGAGATCGACCTCGTCGTCGCGGGCGGGATCCGAAACGGCGGCGACATCGCCAAGTGCATCGCACTCGGCGCGAAGGCCGTCGCGATCGGCCACTCCGCCCTGATGGCGCTCAACTGCAACAAGGAGATCCCGGGCGTCACCGACTACGAGGGCACGATCGGCGTGCCAGCGGGCGAGTGCTACCACTGCCACACGGGCCGCTGCCCAGTCGGCATCACCACCCAGGATCCCGAGCTGCGCAAGCGCCTGATCGTCGACGACGCCGCCGAGCGCGTCTACAACTTCCTGCACACGCTCACGCTCGAGGTGCAGATGCTCGCGCGCGCGTGCGGCAAGACGAACATCCACAGCCTCGAGCCCGAGGATCTGTGCGCGCTCACGGTCGAGGCCGCCGCGATGGCGAAGGTGCCGCTCGCCGGCACCGACTACATCCCGGGCGTGACCGAGCGCGAGACGCTGTCCGAGATCCGCCGCCTGCTCGAGAAGAAGCATGAGGAGGAGGCCATGACCCACGTCGGCCGCCCGCTCGAGGCGGCGGGGGAGTAGCGATGAGCGAAGAACGACACGTCCAGATCGACGCCGAGACGCTGGCCGGCAAGCGCTTCCCCTATCAGGAGGACATCTCCCTGATCGAGGACGTCGACCTGCAGGCCGCCACACCGGGCGCCGATATCAACTGGCTGGAGGACGTCGAGCTGCTCGGCGAGGAGGGCGTCCCGGCGGTGTTCGACCGCTACTCGAACTCGTTCCTGCGCATCTACTTCCCGATCCCGGAGGGGCGTGAGAACGAGATCGCCCGCAAGGTGCTCATCAAGCACCTCCAGTCGGGGAACTCCTACGGCATCCAGCTGAAGGCAAAGCACTGCAAGTTCCCGCAGCCCGAGCTGGGCTCGTGGGTGCCCGACTCGGCCACGGTGGGGACGGACTGGAAGGCGCCGGTGCTGGAGGGCTGGGAGGCCCCGCTGCACTGACGCCGGACGCGTCACCGGCGCTGTACGAGCTTGCGCATGCCGTCCGCGACGGCATGACGACCTATCCCGGGCTGCCCGGCCCGGTCGTGTGCGACTTCCTCTCCCGCGAGGAGAGCCGCGCGCGCTACGCGCCCGGGACGGAGTTCCAGATCGGCAAGATCGAGCTCGTCTCGAACACCGGCACGTACGTCGACACGCCGTTTCACCGCTACGCGGACGGGGACGACCTGGCCCACCAGCCGCTGTGGCCGCTGGCGGGGAGGCCGGTGCTGGTCGTGCGGCCCGAGCCCGACGACGGGGCGGCGATCGGCGCCGAGGCGTTCGCCGGGCTCGACGTGCGCGGCCGGGCCGTGCTCGTCCAGACCGGCTGGGACCGGCACTGGGGGAGCGACGCGTACCTGTCGGGCGGCCACCCGTTCCTCACCCGCGCCGCGGCCGAGGCGCTGCGCGACGCCGGGGCGGCGCTGGTCGGCATCGACGGCCTCAACATCGACTCGGTCGCCGACGGCGAGCGCCCCGTACACACCGTGCTGCTCGGCGCCGGCATCCCGATCGTCGAGCACATGACCGGCCTTGCGGCACGTGCCCGACGGCGCCCGCTTCTACGCCGTGCCGCCGCCGATCGAGGGCATGGGCACGTTTCCGGTGCGCGCGTTCGCTGTCGCCGAATAGATCAGCGGGCGCGCCCCTCCACTACGGGGCCGAATCGGCGAGCGGAACCGTCTCGGTGTTGGAAAGAGCCCAACGCCGAGAGGCAACGGCTGCCTAGAGGCGGAGCGCGTACGATGGGCCCGATGCCCGCCCTCCCCGCGCTGCTCGCCGTCCTGCCGCTGATCGGCATCGGTCCCTACGGGCCGTCGGTGCACGTCACCCAGCAGATCGGCACGTCTGCGGGCGGCCGCGCGATCATGGCCACGGAGTCGGGCGCGCCCCAGGCGCCGCGGCGCGTGCTCGTCGTCGGCTGCATCCATGGCAACGAGTGCGCCGGCATCGCGGTCGATCCGGCGCCTGCGGCTGATGCGGCCGCCGCGGATGTTCGACATGTGGCTCGTGCCGACGCTGAACCCCGACGGCCGCGCCGCCGACACGCGTCAGAACGGCCACGGCGTCGACCTGAACCGCAACTTCCGCGCCGGGTGGACGCACCACGGCGTGCCGTGGAGCACGTACTACTCCGGCCCGCGCCCGTTCTCGGAGCCGGAGACGCGCGCCGCCCGCCGGCTGATCGAGCGCGTGCGGCCGACGCTCTCGGTCTGGTACCACCAGCACGAGCGGCTCGTCTGGGCCTGGGGCCGCAGCACCGCCGCGGCCCGTCGCTACGCGCACATGGTCGGGCTGCGCCTGTTCCTGAGCCCGAACCCCGGCGGCACCGCCTCGCGGTGGCAGAACCACCACTTCGCCCGGGGGTCGTCCTTCGCCGTCGAGCTGCCCGGCCGGGAGGATGACGCGTGCGGCGGTCGACCCGGCACGTGAACGCGATCCTGGCGCTCGCCCGCTAGCTCACGCCGGGTGCCCGCCGACGCCCTCGCGCTCGCACTGGCCGCCGCGGCGCTGCACGCCGGCTGGAACGTGCTCATCGCCCGGGCCGGCGACCCGGAGGGCGCCGGCGCCGCTGCCGTCCTCTTCGCGGTCGTGGTGTTCGCACCGGTCGCCGCGCTGACCTGGGAGGTGCGACAGTCGGCGATGCCCGTACATGGCGGCGTCGGCCGCCGCCGAGCTGGTCTACTTCGCGCTGCTGGCCGCGGCCTACCGGCGGTCGGAGATGTCGCTCGTCTACCCGATCGCGCGCGGCCTGGCTCCTGTCCTCGTGCTGGTCGCGGCGGCGGTGGCGACGTCCGCCGAGCCGTCGGCGGCCGAGGCGGCGGGCGTCGTCGCCGTGGCGGCCGGCGTGCTGCTCGTCCGCGGCGTCGGCCGGCGCGGCGACGCCGTCGCGACGGCGATGGCCGTCTGCATCGCCGCCACGATCGCCTTCTACACGGTCGTCGACAAGAGCGGCCTCCAGCATGCAGCGACGATCCCGTACTTCGAGGTGGTGCTGGCCACCCAGGGCATCGTCTACGCGGCCGCGCTCTCGGCCGTCCGCGGCCCGGGCGTGATCCGGCGCGGATTCTCGCGCTGGTCGGCGGCGGCCGGCCTGGCGATGTTCGGGGCGTACGGGCTCGTGCTGGCCGCCCTGCGGCTCGCGCCGGCCGCGTCCGTCGCCGCGGTGCGCGAGACGAGCGTCGTCATGGCCACCGGCCTCGCCGCCGTCTACCTGCACGAGCACGTCACCCGCGAGCGCGCGATCGGGGCGGTGCTCGTGTGCGTGGGCGTCGTCGCGCTCGCCCTCTCGTGAGCGCCGTCCTCGCCGATCGTCGCGGCGTACGCGATCGGCTGTCTCGCCACCGGCTACTACGTCGTGCGCATCCTGACCGGCGAGGACGTGCGCCGCCACGCCACCGGATCGAGCGGCGCGCGCAACGTCGGCCGCCGCGCCGGCCTCCCTGCGGCGGCCGCGACGCTGGCCGCCGACGTGGCCAAGGGCGCCGTCGCCGTCGCCCTGGCAGAGGCCGTCGCCGGTGGAGACGCGGCCGCGGCCGCGCTGGTGGCGGTCGTGCTCGGTCACGTGGCACCGGCGCAGCTCGGGTTCCGGGGCGGCCGCGGCCTCGGCCCGGCCCTCGGCGGGATGCTCGTGCTCGACCCGCAGGTCGCCGCGGTCGCGCTCGCCGTCGCCGTGGTGTGTGGCCTCGCCACCCGGGCGTTCACGGCCGCCGGCCTGGTCGGCATCGCGACGGCACCGATCGCGGCGCTCGTGCTCGGAGAGGCCCGCACCGCCCTCGCCGCCGCGGGTGCCGGCGCCGTCATCCTGGCCGCGCACGCCCGCGGCCGGCCGGCCGCTAGACCGTGACGCGCTCGCCCGCCGCGGCGACGAACGCCTCGACGACGAGCTGGACGCGCGGCTCGACCCGCCACTCCTCGTGCAGCTCGCACTGCATCCCGAGCACGAACCGCCCCGGCATCTCGATCGCCTCGATCACCCCGTCGGCGGCGCGAGCGGAGACGATCAGCCCCGAGCCGACCTCATCCACCGCCTGGTGGTGGAAGCTGTCGACAGAGACCTCGTCGCCGAGCAGGTCGTGCAGACGCGACCCGGGGACGGGCGCGATCGAGTGGCGGGGATGCTCGGGGGCCGGCAGGTCGGCCATGGTCGCCTCCTGGAACCGGCGCCAGTAGCGGCCGGTCGGGTCGGAGGGGTGCGACCGCCACGCCTCGACCAGGCTCAGGTCCTGCACCATCGTCCCGCCGAGCGCGACGTTCAGCATCTGCATGCCCCGGCAGGTGCCGATGATCGGCAGTCCGCGATCGACGGCTCGCTCGACCAGGTCGATCTCGAAGCGGTCGCGGGCGGCATCGACCGTCCCGAGCAGCGCGTGCGGCTGCTGACCGTAGCGGCCCGGGTCGATGTCGTGCCCGGCCGCCAGCATCACCCCGTCGACCCGGTCGAGCTGGTCGTCCAGCCCGCCCGGGACGCGCGAGAACACCATCGGCACCGCCCCGGCCATCACCAGCGCGCGCTGGTAGCCGACCCCGGCGTAGTCGCCGTAGCCGTGGAACCCGGCCGAGACACCGATCAGCGGTTTGGCGGCCGTACCGCTAGCTCCAGGGGTAGGGACTGTTCGACACCGGGTGCAGGTCGCCGGTCGCGAAGCGCTCGTACCGGAACGGGTAGAGCACGCTCGAGTGGCCGCCGGTCATCACCTGGGCCACCTCGCGGCCGACGCCGATCATCTTGTAGCCGTGGTTCGAGTCGGCGATCACGTAGACGTTCGGGCGCATGTAGTCGAAGATCGGGAAGCTGTCGGCGGTGAAGCAGCCGACCCCGCCCGAGCGCACGTTCTTGTATGTCCCCCGCTTGCCCTCGAACCGCTCCATGCAGTGGGAGAGCGACGCGCACCACATGTCGGCAAAGCTCGGATCGACGCTCGCGGTCGGATAGGGGTCGACCTCGAACTCGTTCCCGACGATGATCGGCGCAGCGCCGCCCTGCACGCCGTGCAGGTCCTGCTTGAAGTAGTTGCCCCAGAGCTCGTCGGTGATCAGCGTGCCGTCGTCGGCGTAGAGCGGGGCGTCGGAGTCGACGTGCAGCACCGGCGGCATCGACCCGTCGGGCAGCGAGAGCAGCTTCGGGTCGACCGAGATCTCGCCCTCCTGGAGGTACCAGTACGTCCACATGGGCTGGTCGGCGTGGACGTCGCCCTCGGGCGTGCGCACGTCGATGCGGTCGGACAGGCCGAGCATCTCCCACAGCGTGGCGACCCACGGGCCGACGCCGACGACGACCTGTTCGACGGCGATGTCGCCCTGGTCGGTGTGCACCGTCTTCACGGCACCGGAGGCGTCCATGTCGAAGCCGGTGACGACGACTCCGGTCATGAGGCGCGCCCCGGCCTCCTGGGCCTTCTTCGCCAGGCCCTGCATCGACGCCATGTTGTTGGCGTAGCCGCCCTTCTCCTCGTGCAGGCACACCTCGACGCCCTGCGCGCGCCAGTCCGGGAACATCTCCCGCATGTGGCGGCGCACCTCGTCGGCGCCGACGACGAGCTCCGACGGGTAGCCGATGCGCTGCTGGCGCTCGTGGACGGCGGTCAGGTCGGCCACCTGGCCGCCGGAGCCGAGGGCCATGTAGCCGACCGGGTGGTAGCTGAAACCCGCGGGATCCTGCTCCCACACCTCGACGTTCGCGGCCATGAGCTCGGACATCGCCGGCTGGAAGTAGTTGTTGCGGACGACCCCGCAGGCGATGCCGGAGGCGCCGGCGCCGATGCCGGTCTTGTCGACGATCACGACGTCCGGCTCCTCCCCCCGCGCCCGCTGCTCCTTGGCCAGGTGCCAGGCGGTGGAGAGGCCGTGCACGCCGGCGCCGATGACGAGGTACTTGACGCGGTCGGGGAGGTCGGCCATCGTGATCCTTCCTGGTTATTGCCGATGCGGCAAAGCTATTTCCAAACTCCGGGCCCATGATAGCCAAGCTCCCCGGAGAGCGCCACCGCGCTTCGCACGAGCACGAGAGCGGCGGCGTCCTGCGCCTGCTCGTCGAAGCGGGTGTCGGGGCCCTGAAGGCCGAGGATCGCGACCAGGTCGCCGCGGGCGCCGAGCACGGGCGCCGCGATGGCGTTCAGATGCTCCTCGCGCTCGCCGATCGCGCGCGCCCAGCCCTGCTCCCGCACCGAGTCGACGACGCGCCGGAGCTCGTCCGGGTCGACGATCGGTGCGATCGGTGAACCGCTCCAGCCGGCCCGCGCGGGCCGGCGCACCTGCGAAGGCGAGCATCACCTTCCCCGTCGCCGTCGCGTGGGCGACGCTCGCGCGGCCGACCCGCGCGATGGACGCGACGGTCGCGCGGCTGGCGATGAAATCGACGGTGATCGCGTCGGGATCGGAGGGCAGCGACAGCGTCGCCGTCTCGCCCACCTCCGCCTCGAGCGCTTCCAGGTGCGGCCGGGCCAGCGCGCGCAGGTCGAGCCCGGCGAGGACGTGGTTCGAGAGGGCGAGCAGGTGGGTGCCGAGCCGGTAGCGGCCGGTGTCCGGGAGGTGCTCGACATAGCCCGCGTCGACGAGCGTCGAGAGGGTGCGCGATACGGTGCTCGCGTTGATCCCGGTCAGGCGGGCGAGCTCGGTCGTCCCGGCGTCGCCGCGCACCTGCAGGAACGCATCGAGGACGCGCAGCGCCCGCTCGACCGCGGCCAGGCGCCGCTCGGCGGGTCGTCCGGTGGGCGGCATGGCTCGGATCATTGCCCAAGCGGCAATGCGACTGCGACAGGTGCCTGGCACCCCGACGGTGCCAGGCACCGTTTGCGCCCTGGAGGGGGCTGGCATATGGTCGCCCCCGTGGAACACGACCCCCGGCTCCGGCTCGATTTCCGCGAGGTCGTGGGCGCCTTCGCGACCGGGGTCACGGTCGTCACGAGCCGCGTGGGCGACACCCACGCCGGCATGACGCTGAACTCGTTCACGTCGGTCTCGCTCGACCCGCTGCTGGTGCTCGTCTCGCTGGCCCACGGCACGCGCACGCTCGAGGTGGTGCGCCGCAGCGGGCACTACGCGGTGAACGTCCTGCACCGGCGCCAGCGCGACGTCGCGCTCGCGTTCGCCAAGCCCGGCGCCCCGTTCCCGCCCGGCCACACGATCGTCGACCCGGCCGGCTACGTCGCCGTCATGCATGCCCTCGCGATCCTGCGCTGCGAGGTCATCGGCACCCACGTCGCCGGCGACCACGACCTCCTGGTCGGCGAGGTCGTCGACTTCGAGGGCTCAGGCGGCGAGCCGCTCATCTTCCACCGGGGGGCGTTCGGCGGCCTGGACGAGGACGCGCTCGTCCCCAGCGGCCGCGTCATCGGCATCGTCGGCTCGGGTTGGTGATGGGGACAGTCCCCGTCCGGGGACTGTCCCCGGTTCCACTCAGAGGTGGTGGGTGTACTCGGCGAACTCCCAGTCGGTCACCGTCTGGCGGGCGCGCGCCAGCTCGGCGTCCTTGATCACCCGGAAGACGCGCACGAGCTCGGGGCCCATCGCCTCGGTCAGGGCGGTGTCGGCCTCGAGCGCGTCGAGCGCCGCCTCGAAGGTGGTCGGGAGCGGCGTCATCGTCTCGGCCTCGGGCAGCTCGTAGATCAGGCCCTCGGCCGGCGGCGGCGGCTCGAGCTCGCGCTTGATACCGTCGAGGCCGGCGAAGAGCGCCGCCGCGATCGCCAGATACGGGTTGGCGGCGCCGTCGCCGACCCGGAACTCGACCCGGGTGGCGCCGCCGCGCTCGCGGGGCACGCGGGCCAGCGTCAGGCGGTTGTCGTGGCCCCAGCTCACGAGCGTCGGCACGAGCGCCTCGGGATGCAGGCGCCGGTAGGCGTTCGTGGTCGGGTTGAAGAAGGCCATCAGCCCCGGCCCGTGTTCGAGCAGCCCCCCGATCAGGTGCCGCGCCATCGGCGAGAGGCCGTCCTCGCCGTCGCCGTTCAGCGCGTTGTTCCCGTCCTTGTCCGCGAGAGAGATGTGCAGGTGGAAGCCCGAGCCCTCGTCGTCGTTCCAGGGCTTGCCGATGAACGTCGCCAGGAGCCCCTCGCGCGCGGCCAGGTCCTTCACCACCGACTTGAAGCGGAAGGACCGGTCGGCGGCGTCGAGCGCCGGGCCGTGGGTGAGGTTGATCTCGAACTGGCTGCGGCCGTACTCGTGGTTGGCCGCGATCGCGCCGAGGCCCATGTCGACGCAGGTCTGCAGCATCGTCCGCAGCACGCCGCGCGGATCGGCGACGTGGCCGACCGTGTAGACGTGGCTCGGGTTGTCGACGTAGCGGCGGTAGCCGTGCTGCGCGGCCGGGTCGGGGACGCACAGGTAGAACTCGAGCTCCGGGCCGATGATCGGCGACACGCCCAGGTCGGCGTAGCCCTCGATGGCGCGCCGCAGCGCCGCCCGGGGATCGACCTCGTACGTCGAGCCGTCCATGCGGAAGAGGTCGGCCAGGCACCACGCGGTGTCGGGCTCCCACGGCACGGGCACGAGCGTCTCGAGATCGGGGCGGGCGAGGATGTCCTGAAAGCCGTGCTCCGGCCCGGCCACGACGTTGTGGCGCAGGTCGACGGTCATGATCGCCTCGCAGTACGTGCCGCCGTCGCCGATCACGTGGGCGAGGTGCGAGAGCGGGTAGTCCTTCCCCCGCGAGATGCCGTGCAGGTCGGGGTACGTGACCCGGACGGTGCGGACGCCGCGCTGCTCGAGCGCGCTCAGGGTGCTATCGGCCACGCGGGGATCCTTTCATGCCGCGGCGACGCGCACGGGCATCGCCTTGAGGGCGTTGGTGAAGTTGGTGCGAATGCGCCGGGGCGGGCCGGCCGGCTCGATCGAGGCGATCCGCGGGAGCAGCTCCTCGAACATGATCCTGACCTCGAGCTTCGCCAGATGCGCGCCCAGGCAGAAGTGCGGGCCGCCGCGGCCGAAGCTGACGTGGTCGTTCGGGCTTGCGGCCGACATCGAAGCGGAGCGGGTCGTCGAACACCCGCTCGTCGAAGTTCGCCGACGCATACCAGGTGACGACCTTGTCACCCTCCCTGATCTCGGCTCCCCGCAGCTCCACGTCCCGGGTGGCGGTGCGGCGGAAGTGCAGCACCGGCGTCGCCCAGCGGATGATCTCCTCGACGGCGGGTGTCATCAGGGCCGGGTCGGCGCGCAGCCGCTCCAGCTCCTCCGGGAAGTCCATGAACGCCTGCATGCCGTGCGCGATCGCCTGGCGGGTTGTCTCGTTGCCGGCGACGACGAGCAGCAGGAACATCGCGTCGAACTCCTGCTCGGTCAGCCGCTCACCGTCGATCTCGGCCTCGACCAGCTTGGTGACGATGTCGTCGCGCGGGTCCTTGCGCCGCTCGGCGGCGAGGGCGTGGCCATAGCGGTAGAGCTCGAGCGCAACCGGGCTTCGGAACGGCAGGAGCCGGTACTGCTCGCTCGACGGGTGCTCGTAGGAGATGTCCGAGAGGTCGGGATCGGTCGAGCCGATCATGGCGTCGCCCCACTCGATCAGCTTGCCGTTGTCCTCGAGCGGCACACCCAGGATCTCGCACAGCACGCGGATCGGCAGGACGGCGGCGACGTCGTCGACGAAGTCGAACTCCCCCATCGGCAGCGCCCGGTCGAGGATCTGGCCCGTCAGCTCGCGCAGGAGATCGGTGTACGCCGCCACGGCGCGCGGGCGTGAACCCGCGGTTCACGAGCGCACGCAGGCGGGTGTGGCGGGGCGGGTCGGTGTCGAGCATCGACTTGCGCGCCTCGATCGCGTCCTGCTCCAGATCCTCGAGCGCCGTCGCGCCGGTCTCGGACGAGAAGGTGGCCGTGTCCTTGTGCACCGCGACCAGGTCGTCGTGGCGGGTGACGGCCCAGTAGCCGCGCCCGTGCGGCCACTCGTACCAGCGCACCGGGTCGTTGTCGCGCAGCCAGCGGAACAGCTCGTGCGGGATGCCCTCCGTGAAGGCGTCGTTCTCGAAATCGACGACGGCGGGCGCGCTCATCCCGTGGAGCCCTCGACGATCTGGAGCGTCTTCAGGTCGGAGTAGAAGTCGAGCGCGTAGTCGCCGCCCTCGCGGCCGATGCCCGAGATCCCCATCCCGCCGAACGGCGCCGTCAGGTCGCGGACGAGGAACGTGTTCACCCACACCGTGCCGGCCCGCACGGCGCGGCCGACCCGCTCCGCACGCTCGTGCGAGCCCGTGTAGACGATGGCCGAGAGCCCGTACCGGGTCGAGTTCGCGAGCTCGATCGCCTCGGCCTCGGAGGCGAACGTCTGGAACGTCAGCACCGGCCCGAACACCTCGCGCTGGACGACCTCGGAGTCGTTCCCGCGCGGCTCGATCAGCGTCGGCTCGTAGTAGAGGCCGCCCAGGTCGGCCCGGCGGCCGCCGCGGACGACGGTGTCGCCGTGCGCGCGGGCCCGCTCGACGAACCCCTCGACGCGAGCCAGGTGGTCGGGGTGGATCAGCGGCGAGACGGTGGTCGCGTCGGCGCGCGGGTCGCCCAGCACGTGCGCGTCGGTGTGGCGGTGGAAGCGCTCGAGGAAGTCGGCTCTGATCGCCTCGGCGACGAGCAGGCGCGTGCCCGCCAGGCAGACCTGGCCGGCGTCGTCGTACTGGCCGGCCGCCTTCTTCGCCGCCGCCTCGACGTCGGCGTCCTCGAACACGATCAGCGGCCCCTTCCCGCCCAGCTCGGCGGTGAACGGGACCAGGTTGCCGGCGGCGGCGGTGCCGATCAGGCGCCCGGTCTCCGGCGAGCCGGTGAAGCTCACCCGGCGGACGCCGGGGTGGGAGACGAGGGCCGCGCCGGCCTCCTCGCCGATCCCCTGGACGACGTTGAAGACGCCCGCCGGGCAGGCCCGCCTCGCCGGCGAGATCGGCGAGCAGCGAGCAGGACAGCGGCGACCACTCGGCCGGCTTCAGAATGACCGTGCACCCGGCCGCGAGGGCCGGGGCGGTCTTCCACGTCGAGAGCATGAACGGGGCGTTCCACGGCGTGATCACCGCCGCCGGGCCGGACGGCATGCGGATCACGCGGTTGGCGGTGCCGTTGCTCGACCAGACCCGCTCCTCGTACCCGGCCGCCAGGTCGGCGTAGCTGCGGTAGTTGCGGGCGCCCCGGCCGATCACGCGCGCCCGCAGCGAGCGCTCGAGCATGGCCATGTCGAGGCACTCGACGGTCGCGAGCCGGTCGATGTTCGCATCGATCAGATCCGCGAGCCGGTGCAGGTAGGGCGCGCGGCCGGCCGGTCCGAGCGCCGCCCACTCCGGGAACGCGCCTGCGGCAGCGCGGACGGCCAGGTCGACCTCGCGCTCGCCGCCGCGGGCGACCTCGGCGAGCAGCGCGCCGTCGATCGGCGAGCGGTCCTCGAAGCGCTGCGTCCGACGCCACCCGTTCGCCGCCGATGAAGTGCTCGGGCGAGACGTCGACGCCGGCGACCGTGCTCATAGCTCCCGCACCGTCTCGAGGTCGTCCACCGTGTAGGCGAACTGGAACCGGAAGCCCTTGCCCATGCGCACGGGCGCGAGAGCGGCGTGCTCCTCGGCCGGCGCCGGGAACAGCTCGAGCGTGGCCGGCCCCTCGTGGATGGCGGAGATCGAGCGGTCGCGGCTCTTCGCGCGGACGAGCTCGTTCACGGCCGGGTCGCCGTGGCGGCCGGCGGCCAGCCGCGGGAAGTGGCGGCGGTTGATGAGCGGCGGATCGTTGTGCGTCGGGCCGGCCTCGGCGACCCGCTCCGGCGTCACCGTCCCCTGCGCCACGCGGTGGCCGTTCGCCGAGACCGTCCCGGCGAACGTGCGGCCCTCGGCGCGGCAGTCGAGCCCGAACGCCCGCGTCATGTCGATCTGGGCGAGCTTCTTGGGGAACCCCTGGATCCACCCGCGCGCGAGCGCGAAGTCCTTGTCGACCCAGATGTACGGACAGGTCGTGACGGCCTCGCCGTCGAGCATCGCGTTCACGACGATGAAGAACTCCTTGTACTGCCCCCGCGCCGGCTCGAGCAGCTCGTCGCCCGAGTCCGAGCACGACTGCCAGTCGACGAACAGGGCGGCGCACCGGCCCGGGTCGGCGTGCGGCTCGAGCCCGGGCGGCAGGACGGCCGCCACGGCGTCCGGGTCGGCCCAGTACTCGATGACCAGGAAGTCGCCCACGTAGTGCCAGGGCGGGGCCGGCACGAGCGATGCGGTGCCGCGCGGCGAGAGCGGCAGCGAGTATCCGGACGGCGTCGTCATCACCCGCAGGCTAGTCCTGCAGGAACTGCTCGACCAGGGACTCGGCGAAGCTCTTGTCGGCGATCTTGTACGCGAGCGCCGTCATCCGCCACGAGTCGGACAGGTAGAAGCGCTCGTAGAGCTCGCCGCGGCCGCCCAGATCGGAGCCGATGTAGTCCCACGCCAGCCGGAACAGGCGGATGCGCCGCTCCGCGTCGGCGCCCGCGGCCTGGTAGAAGGTCGCGATCGCGTCCGCCATCGGCCCCTTCATATCCGCCTCCGAGGGCGTGCACATGAACCCGCCGCCGCCGATCAGCTGCAGCAGCTCGTTGCAGTACGGGAGCCACTTCGGCATCTCGCCGCGCAGGGCCAGGAACGGGCGGTCGTCCGGATACCAGACCCCGCCGTCGTCGAGCGCCGAGCCGGCCTCGGCCGAGACGATCGCCGAGCGGGTGAGCTCGCACATGTTCCACATCTGGCCGAGCTTCTCCTGGATGTGGTCGAAGCGGCCGACGCCGGTCGTGTTCGCGATCATGTGGCCGAGCCCGAAGGCGAACGAGAGCTTCACGTAGGCGCGCGTGAACGCCTGGTGCATGATGTGGCCGCGCCAGCCCGTGTCGGTGATGACCTCGGAGTAGCCCTCGGTGTCGCCGTCGAGGAACACGCGCGACTTCGGCACCTCGACATCGTCGAAGATCGCCACGGCGTCCATCTCGTCGAAGCGGGACGAGAGCGGGAAGTCGACGTGCGAGCGCGGCTTCGAGTAGGAGTCGCGGCAGATGAACTTGAGGCCGGGCGTCCCCATCGGGATCGCGAACGAGAGCGCGTAGCGACCGTCCTGGGGGCGGATGTCCGAGCCCGGGTAGATCGTGAGCTCGTCGGCGAACGGCGCCAGCGTCGCCAGCATCCGGGCGCCCCGCACCGTGATGTGGCTCTCGGTCTCGCCGATCTTGTGCAGGGCCACCTCGCCGGCGGCCTGCTCGGCCTCGGGCTTGCTGCGGTCGACCTGCGGGTTCATGATCGAGTGGGTCGTCGAGAGGTCGCGGTCGCGCATCTCCCCCTGGTAGGCGACCAGGTTGGCCGCTCCCGCCTCGTTGCCGCGCCGCGCCCACACGTCCGAGCGGCCGGCGAAGCAGGCGAAGGTCACGTTCAGGTAGTCAGGCGTGCGCCCCATCGTCCCGCCCGAGAGCGCCGCCACGATCTCGATCGCGCGCCGCCGCCGCTCGAGGTCCTCGCGCGAGCGCGGGATCAGGTGGGTCACGTTGACGAGGCGGCCGTCCGCCGGCGACGGCGCCAGCATCTCGTCGGCGTGCTGATGCTGGAGGTCGTAGACGCGGGCGAGCGAGAGCGCCGCGCCGTGCAGGTCGTCGTGGTCGAGCGGGTGGGTGATCTTGACGCCGTTCAGCCACAGCTCGCGGGCGTCGCCGCGCAGGCCGTCGAGGAACTGCCGGCCGGTGCGGGCCGCGACGCCGGCGGGCTCCGGCGCGGCGCTCACGTCGTCTCCCCGGCGGCCACCGCGCGCTCGGCCTCGTCCTCGGGCATGGCCGTCGCCACGTGCAGCGTCTGCGCCGACACCTGTGGCTGCTCGCCCGGCCCCGACAGGTCGACGTCCCAGTCCACGACGCGGTTCTCGAGGCGGCCGAGCCCGGACACCTCCACGGCGACCGTGTCGCCCGGCTCCATCGGTCGCGAGTTGGCCGGCGTGCCGGTGAGGACGACGTCGCCCGGCTCGAGCGTGATCAGGCGGCTCAGGTCGGCGAGCAGGTAGGCGATCGGCCAGATCAGGTCGGCGGCGGTCCCGTCCTGCACGACCTCGCCGTTCAGGAGGGTGCGAAGGCGGAAGTCGGTCGGGTCGAAGTCGGCGGCGGCGGTCAGGCCGGGGCCGATGGGGCAGAAGCCGTCCTGGCCCTTCACGCGCAGCATGGAGCCGCGGTCGGCGTGGCGGAAGTCGTGCAGCCCGACGTCGTTCGCCGGCGCATAGCCCGCCACGTAGCCGAGCGCCTCGGACTCCGGCACCCCGTGCATGGGCCGGCCGATGACGGCCGCCACCTCGCCCTCGTAGTTCAGGAAGCGAGCGCCGCGGGGGCGGCGCAGGAGACCTCGGTGCCCGTTCAGCGTCGACGGCGGCTTCATGAAGTACGACGGCTCGGCCGGCACCCTGGCACCGTACTCCTCGACGCGGCTCCGGTAGGTGAGATGCGTGGCGATGATCTTGGTCGGCTCGACCGGAGCGAGGAAGGTCGCATCGGCCGCCGCGAGCTCGCCGCCGCCGTCCAGGAGCACCCGATCGCCCCGCAGGGCGCCCCACTGTGGAGATCCGGTAACGTCCACGCGCACACGGGGGTCGGCCACGATTGGATACAGTATCCGGTGGCCCGGAGAGGGTCAAGGAGGACCGCGATGATGGACCAGGCGGAGCGCCACGAGCGCGGAATGGCCCGGCTCGCCGAGCTGGGCGACCATCCCGGCGGCGGCGCGTTTCTGGAGCGGATGGGCGAGCCGATGGCGGGCTGGCTGGTGGACTGGGTCTTCGGCGACGTCCACAGCCGCGGCGGGCTCACGGCCCGCGAACGTGAGCTGATCATCCTCGCGCTGCTCACCGGGCTCGGCAGCTCCGACCCCCAGGTCGCGGCCCACATCGAGGCGCTGCGCGCGATCGACGTCTCCGACACGGACATCGAGGAGGCGATCCTGCAGACGGCCCCCTACACCGGCATCCCGCGCGCGATCAACGCGCTCAAGGTGCTGCGGACGGAGCAGGGGCGATGAGGGCCGTCCGCTACGCCGGCGCCGACGGCGCCGCCCGCCTCGGCCGCCTCGAGGACGACACGATCGTCGACGCAGGCCCCGCCCCCGCGATCGGGTTCGACGCCTCGC
The DNA here is from genome assembly GCA_963746115.1 of uncultured Actinomycetes bacterium. Lineage (GTDB taxonomy): Bacteria > Actinomycetota > Thermoleophilia > Gaiellales > JAICJC01 > JAICJC01. The sequence continues at coordinate 43,993 of CAVVAA010000002.1, forward strand.
CCGAGGCGTGGGAGCTCGTGGCGGGAGCTTCCGGGCCGCAGGTCGCCGCCGCCGGAACACGGCTGCTGCACCCGAGCGTCCCCCGGAAGCTGATCGGCATCGGCCTGAATTACCGCGACCACGCGGAGGAGTCGCAGCTCGACATCCCGAAGGTGCCGGTCCTGTTCGCGAAGTGGCCCTCGGCAATGGTCGGCCACGACGACACCATCGTCGTCCCCCGGGAGGAGACGCGGCCGGACTACGAGGCCGAGGTCGCCGTCGTGATCGGCAGGCGCACGTACCGCGCCGATGCCGATGCCGCCCGGGCCGCGGTCGGCGGCATCTCGGCGATGAATGACGTCTCCGGCCGCCGCGCCCAGCTGGAGACACCGCTGCGCCAGTTCACGCTCGGCAAGAGCTTCGACACGTTCGCGCCGATGGGGCCGTGCGTCGCAAGCGCCGACGGCGTCGACCTGGCCGCGATCGACGTCCGGGCGACCGTGTCCGGCGAGGTGCTCCAGAGCTCGAACACGCGCAACCTGATCTTCTCGATCGTGGAGCTGATCGTGTACGCCTCGGCCGGGATGACGCTCGAGGCGGGCGACGTGATCGCCACCGGTACCCCGGGCGGGGTGGGCGACTCCCGCACCCCTCCACGCTACCTCCGGGACGGCGACGTCGTCGACGTCTGGGTGGACGGCGTGGGAACGCTCCGGAACCCGGTCGCCTTCGAGCCCTGAGCCGCGGCCTGCCCGCCGCGGCTCCAGGTCTCGTCGCGCCCCGCAGGTCATGCGACCGCGGGCGCCGGACGTTCTAATGACTTACGGCCAGAGCCTGCCGGCGTACATCTTCGGCGCTCCTTGTTCGCATGGGACCCCGGGCGGAGCGCACACGGTACCGATGCTGGCGCGTTTCGTCAATTGCCATCGACAGAACTGCCCTTGCAGAGTATGCTGTGAGCCGTGGGCCGCCCTGCACCGACGCACGTCGACGACCCGTCTTCGCTGGGTCGGCGGCTGCGTACGGTGCGAGCCGAGCGCGGTTTGTCGATGAAGCAGCTCGCGTTCCCGGGGTGCTCTCCGGCGTACATCTGCCGGATCGAGGCCGGGGAGCGGGTACCGTCGCCGCGCATCCTGGCGGAGCTGGCCCGCCGGCTCGGTGTCACGACCGCCGAGCTGGCGGGCCGAGCCGCCGGGGGGACGATCCTCCCGGCCCGCATCGGTTTGGCCGAGATGGCCGTACGCATGGGGGCGGACGACGCATCCGAGACGCTCGAGGCGCTCGCCGACGAGGCCCGGGCCTGCGGCGACATGCACGCCCTCAGCCGGGCGATCGAGGGCCTGGGGCAGCTGGCCATCGACCAGCGCGAGGACGAGCGGGCCGTCAGCCTCTTCGAGCAGGCACGCGAGCTCGAGCCGACCGCGACCGCGCGTCTGCGTCCCGGCCTGTACGAGTCGCTGGGGCGGGCGTACGCCGGCGTGGGCGACCTCTCCCGAGCGATCTCGGTGCTGCGAGCCGCCTTCGAGGAGACGCGCAAGCCGCCGGTCGACGCCCGCGGCGTGATCCGTTTCGGGGTCTACCTGGCCAGCGCATACACGGATCAGGGCCGGTTCGCCGATGCGGAGGCCGTTCTGGCGGACGTCCTCGAGGTCGAGGAGTCGATCTCCGACCCGATCGCACGCACCCGCCTTGCCTGGGCGATGGCGCGCACCTACGCCGAGCAGGGCCGGCTGCGGCTGGCGGAGCGGTACATGGGCGAGGTCGTCGTCCAGCTCGAAGCGACCGAACATACGTTGCTGCTGGGACGCGCGCACGCCGTCCTGGGCGGCATCCTCGTCGACCAGCGCCGGCCGGCCGAGGCCGACGCCCATCTGGAGCGGGCAGGCGAGCTCATGCGCGACGCGGGGGCGGCGCCGGAGCTGGCAACGCTGAGCGCGGACCGCGGCCGGGCGGCGCTGATCGCCGGGGATGTCGAGGGAGCGCGGGAGGCCGCCCGCCGGGCGCTCGCTGAAACGGCCGCCACCGAGCCGGGCGTCGCGGGCAGCGCGACGCTCGTCCTGGCGCGGGCGGCGCTGCACGACGGCGAGCTCGAGGAGGCCAGGTTCCTGTGTCGCAGCGCGATCGAGCTCCTGGAGCACACCGCCGCGCCGCACTACGTCGCGGAGGCGAACCAGGTGCTCGCGCTCGTCGAGCAGCGCTCGGGGAACCTCGAGGCGGCGCTGGAGGCACTCTGGAACGGGCTCGGAGCCGTTGACCGCGGCGTGGCGGAGACCCCGTAGCGAGTGGCATCCCGCGTTGACGAAACGGCGGGCGCCGACCCGCTCGCGGCCCTCGGCGACGGCATCGGCCGGCTCGAGGCGGCCCGCCTGCGCGAGCGCTGCCGCCGGCTCGAGGAGAGCGTCCGCCGCAGCGAGCGGGAGCGCCGGCACGCGATCGAGCGCCTGCTCCGGGCCGAGGAGCAGGAGCGGCGGCGCCTGGCGGCCGAGCTCCACGACGACACCGTACAGGTGCTCACGGCCTGCCTGCTCGCGCTCGACCGGCTGGGCCAGGTCGCCGAGACGGCGGAGAGCGAGCGCATGTCGACGGTCGTCGGCGCGGCCCGGCGAACGCTGGCCGCCGCCACAGACCGCACCCGCCGGCTCATGTTCGAGCTGCGGCCGACGAGCCTCCACGAAGAGGGCCTCGCCGGGGCGCTGGCCGACCTGGCCGACCAGCTGGCCGAGGAGGCCGCAGTCGTGACCTCGGTCTCGGTGGCGCCCGAGCGCTACCCCTACGTGGCAGAGGAGCTGGCCTACCGCACCGTCCGCGAGGCGATCGTGAACGTGCGCAAGCACGCACGCGCAAGCGCCGTCGCCATCGAGATCGAGACGCGGGACGGGTGCCTGCACGGCCGTGTCACCGACGATGGGCGCGGGTTCGACGTCGACGCTGCGCTCGAGCGCAGCCGCCGCCAGCGCCGCATGGGCCTCGACACGATGCGCGAGCGGCTACACCTGGCCGGGGGGAGCATCGACGTCCGCTCCGCCCCCGGGTCCGGCACGGTGGTCGCCTTCGAGCTCCCGATCGAGCTCGCCTGAGAGCGCGGCCCCGCCGGGGTCGCCGCTCGGCGGGGGCGACGCCGAGATGTGCTCGCGGGTGAGCCCCGCGGCCAGGTCGCCGTCGCCCGCGGCGATCGCGTCGACGATACGGTCGTGGTCGTCCGCCCAGACCAGCACCCGGCGTGGGTCGACCGCCTGGAGCGTGTAGATGCGGCGGGCGATCCGGGGCACCCACAGGGTCTCGGCGAAGCGGACGAGGTGCGGGTTGCCCGACGCGGCGACGAGCGCGAGGTGGAAGTCGCGGTTCGCGGCGTAGGTGTCGCCGCCGCGGTCGACGCCGGCGCGCTGCTCGCCGATCAGGGCGCGTAGCCCGGGCACCGCCTCCGGGTCGCGCACCCGGGCCGCCAGGCGGGCGGCGCCGGGCTCGATTGCCACCCGTGCCGCCCATGCATGCCAGAGGTTGGCGACGTCGTCGCGCGAGACGGTGGCGCCGCGGTTGGGGTTGAACTCGACCAGGCCCTCGCTGGCCAGGCGCCGCAGCGCCTCGCGCAGCGGGGTGCGGCTCACGCCGAGCTCGGCGGCGAGCTCCTCCTGGCGCAGGCGGGCGCCGCGAGGGAGCTCGCCGGTGAGGATGCGCTCGCGCACGGCGACGTACACCTGGTCGACGACGCTTCTGACCTCGATCCGGCGCGAATCGCTCACGCCCCCAATTCGATCACAGCCCGCGGTCGTCGGGCGCAGCCGTCGCCGAAGGACGGCTAGCCGTGGATGTCGAGCATGCGCTCGACGCCGCGCTTCTCGAGGCCGCGGGCGACGATCAGGCGCTGGATCTCGCTCGTGCCCTCCCAGATGCGGTCGACGCGCAGCTCGCGCAGGAAGCGCTCGGCGGCAAACGTGCGCATGTACCCGCGCCCGCCCAGCACCTGGACGCATCGGTCGGCACAGCGCCAGGCCGCCTCGGAGGCGAACAGCTTCGCCATCGCCGCCCGCCCATGGACGAGCTTGGGATCGGCGTCGTCGTCGACGAGCTGGGCCACCTGGTAGGTGAGCAGGCGAGCCGCGGCGCAGTCGGCGGCCGAGTCGGCCAGCGGGAAGCTGATGCCCTGGAAGTCGTAGATGCGCTGCCCGAACTGCTCGCGGCCGATCGCCCAGGCAACGGCCTCGTCCAGCAGCCTGCGCATGGCGCCGACGCAGCGGGCGGCGATGTGGATCCGCTCCTCGATGAACCACTCGTTCTGGAGCTCGCCCCCGCGGCCGATCATCTCCTCGCCCCCGAGCACGGCGTCGGCGGCGACCTCGCAGTCGTAGCGCACGGTCGGATGGCCGTGGGGGTACGAGTGCGTGAACGGGGGATCGTCGACGACGTCGATCCCGGGCCGGTCGCGGTCGACCAGAAAGAGCGTCGGCAGGCGGGCGTCGCCGTCCACGACGTTCACCATCAGGATGTCGAAGTCGGAGACGTCGCCCGAGGTGACGAACCACTTCTCACCCCGGATCCGCCAGCCGCCGGCGGTGCGCTCGGCGGTCGCGGCGATCCCTCCGGGGTCAGACCCCGCGCCGCCCTCGGTGACCGCGTAGGCGTCGGCGCGCTCGCCTCGCAGCGTCGGCACGAGGTAGGCGGCGATCTGCTCCGGCGTGCCGCGTGAGAGCACGTTGTACCCGCCGCCCATGTGCCACCACACGCCGTTCGTGTTGCGGCCGAGCTCCTCCTGCACGAGCACCTGCTCGAACGCCGACCAGCCCTGCCCGCCGTGCTCGACCGCGTGGTTTCCGCCGGTCAGGCGCGCCTCCCGGGCCGCATCCTTGACGCGGGCGATCGCGTCGTCCGGCAGGCGGCCGCCGGCGCGCTCGGCCCCCTCCTCGAGCGGGATGAGGACGGTGTCGACGTAGCGGGCGGCCCGCTCGCGCAGCTCGCGCTGGGCCTCGGTGAGGGCGAGATCCATGGCCGGGGACTATCGCGGATCGGCGCTCACGGCGCGGCGGCTGCCGCCGTGGCAGCGGCATCCTCGCGCCGGCCGGCGCGCACCAGGACGAGCGCGATCAGGAGGCACCAGACGCCCAGGAGCGCGTAGGCGGCGCGGTCGCCCGGGCCGGCGATCACGACGCCGGCGGCGAGCGGTCCGACGAAGTTCGCCGCCCCCCAGACGACACCCATGAGGCCGTTCACGGTCCCCGTCCCGAAGCCGAGCCGGGCCGCCCCCAGGGCGCCGAGCGGGAACGCCATCGCGTATGGCGGCCCCACCGAGACGGAGCGCACGAGCACGGTCGAGACCACCGGCGCCACCGCGCCCGACGCGAGCACCGGGATCAGCGAGACCGCCTGGAGCGCCGCCATCAGCCCCGCCAGGTGCAGCGAGACGGCGCGCCGCCCGACCCGGGCCACGGCGGCGCTCGAGGCGATGAAGATCGTGGAGGCGATCGAGAACACCGCGCCGATCTCGCCGGAGGACAGGCCCTGGTCGCCCAGCTGGAGCGGCGCGACCAGGTTCACGACGCCGTCGCCGACCCCGCCGAGCAGCATGATCGCGATCGCGCCGGCCAGGAGCGGCGAGGCGCGCATGCCGGCGGCGATCTCGGCCAGCGGCTGGTGGCCGTGGCGCAACCGCGTGCCGGGATCGCTGAGCGCGAGCGCGACGACGAGGGCGATCATCGGCACGCCGGCGACGGCGAACACCGCGCCGCGGGCGACGTGGTCGGCGAGGAGGCCGGCGAACACGGGGCCGATCATCGACCCCACGCCCGCCGTCGTCACGACGAGGGCGAGGGCGCGGTCGCGGCTCTCCTCCGCGGCCGAGTCGCTCAGCCAGGAGATCCCCGCCGACCAGATCGTCCCCGAGCCGACGCCGAACGCGGCCCGCGCCGCCAGGAGCGCGATGAAGTTCGGGGCGACCGCGCTCCCCAGCATCGCCGCCGCGGCGATGGCGGACGCGACCAGCGTGACGATGCGCGCCCCGAAGCGATCGCTCAGCCGCCCGGCCGGCACCGACGCGACGACGATCGCGAGGCTGGACACCGAGAGCAGCGCACCGGCGCGCACGTCCGACAGGTTGTAGGCCCGCGTGTAGGCCGGCACGAGCGGGACGATCGAGAGCAGCGCCACCTCGTCGAGGAAGATGAGCAGGTAGAAGAGCAGGAAGGGGCGCCGCATGGCCGCGAAACCTTAGCCAGCCGCCAGTCGGCGGCAGAGGGCCCGCGGCTCGGCCGCCAGGATAGCGTTGTCGGTCATGGTCCAGCTCGAGCATCGAGTGGCGGCGAGAGCGGTCGCGGCGATGGGGGACAACTGCCTCGACCGCTACCTGCCGCCGCTCGACCGCGAGTTCGTGGGCGGGAACGCCCTCAACGTCGCGGTGGGCCTGCGTGACCTCGGCCACGACGTCGCCTACGCCGGGGCCGTCGGGTCGGACGCCGCCGGCAGAGCGGTGCTCGCGGCCGCGCAGCGCTGGGGGATCGACATTGCCCATGTCCAGGTGGGCCCAGGCGCCACGGGCGCCACCACCATCCGGCTGACCCCCGACGGCGACCGCGTCTTCGAGAGCGAGGTGCTCGGCGAGAGCGGCACGTACCGCCCGGATTCCGCAACCGTCGCCGACCTCGGCAACCGCGCGTGGGTGCACGGCGCGGGGCTCGCGGGCGGGGTGGACGGCTTCATCGGCATGCGCCGGGCGGGCGCGCGGCTGTCCTACGACTTCTCGCACGCGTCCTCGCCTGAGCGGATGGCCGCGCTCTGCCCGCACCTCGAGGTCGCGTTCCTCTCGGCGCCCGGCGTAAACCCCGGCGAGGCGATGCGGCTGGCCGAGAGCGCCGTCGCCGCCGGCGCCGCGAGCGCGGTCGTCACCCGCGGCCGGCACGGCAGCCTGGCCCTCTCGGGCCGCGTCCACCACCAACCGCCCGTCCCCGTGTCGGTCGTCGACACCCTGGGAGCGGGCGACGCCTACATCGCCGCCTGCATCTCGACCCTCGTCGCGGGCGGGTCTCTCGAGACGGCGCTCCGGCTGGGCGCCGAGGCGGCCGCACGAACGTGCACGCACTACGGAGCGTGGCTCGCATTCGAGGACCCCGACGTCGATACTGTCCTCCAGTGACCCTCGCCGTCCGCATCGACGACTGCCTCTCGATCCGGGAGGGGCACCTGTGGGTCGAGGACTGCGACGCCGTCGAGCTGGCCCGCCGGTACGGCACGCCGCTCTACGTCGTCTCGGAGGACCAGCTGCGCCGCAACGCACGCCGGATCGGGGCGGCGTTCGCGGCCGCCTGGCCCGACGGGCCGACGGCGCTCCTGCCGTCGCTCAAGGCCAACCTGTCGCTCGCGCTGCGGGCGGTTCTGAACTCCGAGGGCCTCGGCGCCGACACCTTCGGGCCGGGCGAGCTCCACGCCGTCCTGACTGCGGGGACAGCCCCGGAGCTCGTCTCGGTCAACGGCTCGGTGAAGGACGCGGAGCTCGTCCGCCGCGCCGTCGCCGCCGGCGCAAGGGTGACGCTCGACAGCCCGGGCGAGCTCGACCTCGTCGCCGCGGCCGCGCGGGAGACGGGCCGGACGGCGCGGGTGCGCCTGCGGCTGCGGCCGGACTACGACGGCCTCGACCAGCCGTCCCAGCTCGACCCGGGCCGGTCGGTGCGCGACTCTGCCCAGCGCTACAAGCCCGGGATCGCGCTCGAGGACGCGGCGGCGGTCGGGCGGGCCGCACTCGAGGCCGACGGCGTCGAGCTCGTCGGCGTGATGGCCCATCTCGGCCGGCACAGCACCGACCCGGCCGTGTGGGCGGGCATGGGTGCGAGCTTCGCGGCCGCGATCGGCGACCTCTGCCGGGCGCTCGCCGGCTGGCGCCCCGAAGAGATCGATGTCGGCGGCGGTTACCCGGCGCCGCGCGACCCGACCGGCCACGGGGCCGCGCCGGCGATCGAGACGATCGCCGAGGCCCTCACCGGTGCGCTCCGCGCCGGACTGGCCGAGGCCGGCGTCGACACGCGCGGCGTCCGGCTCGAGGCCGAGCCGGGGCGGGCGCTCTACGCCGACGCGGGGATCCACCTCACGACGGTGCGCAACACGAAGCGGCAGACCCGCCCGTTCGAGTGGTCGTGGGTGGAGACGGACACGACCGAGATGTTCATGGCCGACCTCCTGATCGAGCACGCCCGCTTCGGCGTGCTGGCGGCGTCGCGGGCCGACGCCGAGGCGGAGCTCGACGCCGACGTGGTGGGGATGTCGTGCGGGTTCGACGTGATCGCGCCGGAGGCACGCCTGCCTGCGCTGGCAGCGGGCGACGTGCTCGCGTTCCTGGACACGGGCGCCTACCAGGACGCCTGCGCCTCGAACTTCAACGGCCTGCCCCGTCCGGCCACCGTGCTCGTGCACGGCTCCGAGGCCGAGGTGGTGAAACGGGCCGAGACGGTCGAAGAGGTGTTCATCCGCGATGCGATCCCGGCGCGGCTGCGATGACCGTCACCGGCCTGCACCACGCCAGCCTGACCGTCGCCGACCTCGACCGGTCGCTGCACTTCTACCGCGACCTGCTGGGCGTGCCCGTGCGCGAGCAGGTGGACGCCGCGGCCGAGACGTTCACGGCCGTGTCCGGCGAGGCGGCGCAGCACGTGCGGATCGCGGATCTCGACCTCGGCGACGGGCGCGTCCTCGAGCTGATCGAGAACCGCGACGGGAACGCATCGCCGGATCACGCCGGCAGCCACATCGCCTTCCAGGTGGACGACATCGTCGCCACCCACCGGCGGCTCGTGAAGGCCGGCGTCCCGGCCCGGTCGAAGCCGCAGCCGCTCGGGCCCGAGGCGGGCCGTCACTGGGCGGGATGCATCGTTGTCTACATGACCGACCCGGACGGGGCCACCGTCGAGCTCGTCCAGGTGCCGGAGGAGTGAACGACGCGGAGGTGACGCTCGCGGCCGGGGGCCTGCGAGCGGCGTTCATCCCCGAGCTCGCGATGGTGGGCTGCTCGCTCGCGCGCGAGGGGGTCGAGCTGCTCGCGCTCCGCGCCGGCGCGGACGCCTACCGCGAGCGCGGCGCGACGTTCGGGATCCCGCTCCTGCACCCGTGGGCGAACCGGCTCGCCCGGCCCCTGCCGGCGTCGGACCTCGTCCATCACGACGAGCACGGGCTGCCGATCCACGGGCGTGCTGCCGGGGGCGCTGCCGTTCCAGGTGACCGAGCAATCGCCGCGGTCGGTCCGGGCCGAGTTCGACACGCACGACAATCCGGCGGTGCTCGATGTGTTCCCGCATCCGCACACGCTCACGGTGGTCGCCTCCCTCGCCGCCGACGGGCTCGAGATCCGCACGACCCTGCGCGCGCACGGCCGCCGCCCCTGCCCCGTCTCCTTCGGCTACCACCCCTACCTGAGCCTGCCCGGCGTCCCGCGAGCCGAGTGGACGATCGACATCCCCGCCCGCACACGGCTCGTGCTCGACGAGCGCAGCATCCCCACCGGCGACCGGGAGCCGGTGACGGTCGCACCCGGGCCGCTCGGCGAGCGCACGTTCGACGACGGCTACACCGACCTCGGCGCGGCGCCGCGGTTCACCCTCGCCGGCGGCGGCCGGACGCTGGCCGTCGAGCTCCTCGAGGGCTACGAGTTCGCCCAGGTGTACGCACCGGCCGGCCACGACCTGATCGCGTACGAGCCGATGACGGCGCCGACGAACGCCCTCGCGAGTGGCGACGGCCTGCAGATCGTGCGCCCGGGCGAGTCCTACACCGCCGCCTTCCGCATCTCGGTGGCCTGATTCACCGGTGCCTGGCACCGCGTCGCGGTGCCACGCACCTCACAGACCCAGGTCGCGGACGGCGAACTGGATCGCCTCCGAGAACGTCGGGTAGGGCTGGATCGTGTCGAGCACGACGTCGACCGGCACCTCCGCCCGGATGGCGAGCGTGATCTGCCCCAGCCACTCGCCCACCTCCGGCCCGACTGCAACCGCGCCGACCAGCACCCGCCGCACCGGATCGGCGAACACCTTGAGGAACCCCGGCCGCTTCGGCCGCTCGTAGGTCGAGAGGCGCGCCACCGAGCCGCGCTCCCCGACGACGGTACCCTCGCCCGACGTGTCGCCGACCGACGCGACCTGCGGGTCGGTGAACGTGACCGCCGGGATCGCCCGGTAGTCGGCGCGTGCCTCGCGCCCGGCCATGTCGGCGGCCGCGAGCCGGGCCTGGTACTTGCCGACATGGGTGAACATCGCGATCCCGGTCACGTCGCCCGCCGCCCACACGTTCTCGGCGGCGCGCAGGCGCTGGTCCACCTCGACGCCGCGCTTCGAGATCGTGACGCCCAGCGTCTCCAGGCCGAGCCCCTCGACGTTCGCCCGCCGGCCGGTCGCCACCAGGACGCGGTCGGCCGCGATCGTCTCGCCCCCACCGAGGTGCATCCGCACGCCCGGCTCGACCCGCTCGATCTTCGCGCCCAGCCGCAGTCCGATTCCCTCGCCCTCGAAGACGTCCGCGATCAGCTTCCCGGCGTCGGGATGGTCGCGCGGCAGCAGCCGGTCGGCGCCGTCGACGAGGGTGACGGTCGCACCCATCCGGCCGAACGCCTGAGCCAGCTCGCAGCCGACCGGGCCGGCGCCGATCACGATCATCCGGTCCGGCACCTCGTGGGTCGAGGTCGCCTCACGGTTCGTCCAGGCTTCCACCTCCGCGAGCCCCGGGATCGGCGGAATCGTCGGCACCGAGCCGGTCGCAACCAGGATGCGCTCGAACTCGATCGTGCGGCCGCCGACCTCGACGACACCCGGCCCGGCGACCCGGGCGTGCCCGCGCACGAGCTCGATGTCGCGGTCTGCCAGCCACTCCTCCTGGCTCGAGTCGTCGAGGCTGCTGGTCACCTGGTCGCGGTGCCAGAACGCCCGCTCGACGTCGATCGTGCCGGTGACCGCCTCGGCCGCTCCCGGCACCAGCCGGGCCGCGGCGATCGCCTCGGGCGGGCGCAGCAGGGCCTTCGAGGGCATGCAGGCGTAGTACGAGCATTCGCCGCCGACGAGCCCCTCCTCGACCAGGGTCATCGGCGTCTCGGGCTCGAGCTTCCGCAGCGCGCCCGCCGCCGCCTCGCCCGTCGAGCCGCCCCCCAGGATCACGACCCGGCCGTCCATTCGCGGCCATCATAAGCGTCGGATACCCTCCCCGATCGACCGGGAATCCCAGCAAGGGGGAACAGCCATGTTGCGTGAGTTCAAGCAGTTCATCATGCGCGGAAACGTGGTCGACCTGGCAGTCGCGGTGGTCATCGGCGTTGCCTTCGGCGCGGTCGTCACCGCCTTCGTCGCCGACATCATCACGCCCCTGATCGCGGCCATCTTCGGCAAGCCGGACTTCAGCAACCTGAACTTCACCATCAACAAGAGCACGTTTCTCTACGGCGACTTCCTGAACGCCGTCATCGCGTTTCTGAGCATCGCGGCGGCGATCTTCTTCTTCGTCGTGAAGCCGCTGAACGTCCTCGAGGCGCGGCGGGCGGCGGGCGGGCCGACCGAGTCGCCGACGACGCGAGCCTGCCCCGAGTGCCTGAGCGAGATCGCAATCGCAGCCAGGCGGTGCGCGTACTGCACCTCCGAGGTCGCCCCGGCCTGACCCTTACCGGATCCTTACCCGGCCCTCAGAGCCACCTCGATCGGGGCCGATAGCTTCACGCTCCGATGAGGAGACGCGCAGCTCTGGCGGGAGCGCTGGCCGTGATCGCGACGGCCGCAGCCTGGCCGTCGACGGCGAGCGCCGCCATCGTGCCCTCGGCCTGCGGGCAGGCGGTGCACGCGAGGCCGGTCATCCGCCACGTGATCATCATCGTGATGGAGAACCGCTCCTCGTCGCAGGTGATCGGGCGGGCGCCGTTCATGACCGGGCTTGCCAACCGCTGCGGCCGGGCCACCGACTACCACGCCATCACCCACCCGAGCCTTCCGAACTACCTGGCGATGACGAGCGGGAGCACCCACGGCATCCGCTCCGACTGCAATCCGGCCCAGTGCCCGGTGCACGGCCCGAACCTGTTCTCCCAGGCGAGCCGGCACGGGCTGCGCTGGCGCAGCTACGCCGAGTCGATGCCGACGCCGTGCTACCGCGGCACCCGGGGGCTGTACGCGGCCCGGCACGTCCCGGCCGTCTACTACCGGCGGATCCACGCGTGCGGCCGGCACGTGCGCTCGCTCGGACGCCTTCGCAGCGGGCGGCTGCACTTCGCGCTGCACTCCGGGCACGCGCCGGCGCTCATGTTCGTGACGCCGAACCTGTGCAACGACATGCACGACTGCTCGCTCGCGCGAGGCGACCTGTGGCTCTCGCGCTGGATCCCGATGATCGTCAGAAGCCCGACCTATCGGCACGGGCACACGGCGGTGCTGCTGACGTTCGACGAGGGCGGTGGCGGCGGCAGGAACATCGTGCCGCTGATCGTGCTCTCCCGGTACACGCCCGTCCACGCGGTGCGCCACCGGCTGCTCACGCACTACTCGCTGCTGCGCGGGGTCGAGAAGATGCTCGGGATCAGGCGGTACCTTGGGAAGGCCCGCAATGCTCGCGGCCTTCCCAAGGCATTCCACCTGTAGGCGAACAGGCGCGCCCGGCTTCCCCCATAGTCAGCCTGAGACGATCCGGCGCACGAGCATGACCTCGAAGCGCCGCTGATCGCGATCCGACGAACGCTCCCCCGTTGCAGCGGACGGCCCCATCCGTCGGAGCGCGGTCTCGGCGTGCTTTGCAGCCTGCCGTGCGTCCGCGTTCCTTTCCGCTGCTCCGATGCGATCGACGATCACGTGCGATCCTCCTGTTCCGGCCCCGCCGCCCGATGACCCCCGTCAGGGCGGCGCGGCGCCTTCCCTCTCTGGATAATCACGGCCGGGCTCGGGGTCAACGGCGCGGGCGTGTTCCATACGAAACCCTTACAGGCGCCGACCTGGGCGCCGCGGCCGCCGACTTGTGGTCCGTGTCGTGCTGCGATAGACCTGCCTATGCAAGTGCGCATCCCCGACGTCGGAGGAGGGCTCGATGAAGAGCGCCGTCACCATCACCGTCAACGGGGTGCCACGGACGGCCGAGGTCGAGCCGCGGACGCTGCTCGTCCACCTGCTGCGTGAGCACCTGAACCTGACGGGCACCCATGTCGGCTGCGACACGTCCAACTGCGGGGCGTGCACGGTCTGGCTGGACGGCGAGGCGGTGAAGTCGTGCACGGTGCTGGCCGTCCAGGCGGACGGCAGCGAGGTCACGACCATCGAGGGCATCTCCGACAACGGTGACCTGCACCCGATGCAGCGGGCGTTCCATGAGAACCACGGCGCTCCAGTGCGGCTACTGCACGCCCGGCATGGTGATGACCGCGATCAAGCTGCTCGAGGCGAACCCGGCGCCGACCGACGAGGAGATCCGGCACGGACTCGAAGGCAACCTGTGCCGCTGCACCGGCTACGAGAACATCGTCGCGGCCGTCCGCGCCGCATCGGGGGTGGCGGTCTGATGGCGACGACGGCCGAGCACGCGAAAGGCATAGGCGTCGCGGCGCTGCGCAAGGAGGACCGCAAGTTCCTCACCGGCCGCGGCCGCTACGTCGACGACGTGAAGCTGCCGGGGATGCTGCACATGGCGATCGTCCGCAGCCAGTTCCCGCACGCCGACATCACCGGGATCGACACGGCCGCCGCGGCGGCCATGCCGGGCGTCACGGCGGTGCTGACCGGAGACGACCTGGAGTTCGCCGCCGGCGTCCCGTGCGCCTCGAACCCCACCGGCGACATGGTGCATCCGACGCGGCCGCCACTCGCGAAAGGACGAGTCCGGCACGTCGGCGAGCCGATCGCCGTCGTGATCGCCGCCGACCGCTATGCCGCCCGCGATGCGGCCGACGCCGTCGACGTGGGCTACTCCGAGCTGCCCGCGGCGCTGAACGTCGAGGCGGCCCTGGCCGACGGCGCGCCGAAGGTGCACGAGGAGCTCGACTCGAACATCGGGCTCGTGCTCGCCCACAAGACCGACGGCGTCGACGAGGCGTTCGCGAAGGCCGAGGTGGTCTGCGAGGCCACGATCCGAAACCAGCGCCTTATCCACGTCCCGATCGAGACGCGCGGCGTGATCGCCGACTGGAACGTCGCAAGCGACGACCTGGTCGTCTACAGCTCGACCCAGGTGCCGCACTTCCTGCGCACGTTCCTCGCGATCGTGTGCGGGGTGAGCGAGGCCAAGGTGCGGGCGATCGCGCCCGACGTCGGCGGCGGCTTCGGCGCGAAGCTGAACACGTACGCCGAGGAGTTCATCGCGGCAGCCGCTTCGCGCCATGTGGGCGCGCCTGTGAAGTGGATCGAAGAGCGCTCCGAGGCGATGCTCGCCACCTGCCACGGCCGCGCGCAGGACGCCCACATGGCGCTCGCGGCCACGAAGGACGGGAAGGTGCTCGGCCTGCGCGCCCGCTACGTCCAGGACTACGGCTCATACCTGCAGATGCTGACGCCGCTGATCTCGCAGCTGACGTTCCTGATGTCGCCCGGTGCATACGCAATCCCCGAGGTCGACGTGAAGGTGACGAACGTCTACACGAACACGGTGCCGACCGACGCCCTGCGCGGCGCCGGCCGTCCGGAGGCCACTCACGCCATCGAGCGCATGATGGACATGCTGGCGAAGGAGCTCGGGATGAGCCGCACCGAGATCCGGCGGCGCAACTTCCCGCAGGAGTTCCCGTTCACGACCGCGATCGGCCTTCAGTACGACTCCGGCGACTACGAGAAGACGCTCGACAGGCTGCTCGAGCTCTCCGACGACAAGGAGACCTTCGAGCGACGGCGGAAGGAGGCGGCCGCGCGCGGCAAGCTGCTCGGCCGCGGCCTCTCGACGTGGGTCGAGGTGTGCGGCTTCGTCCCGTCGGACGTCGCCCGGAACGTGCTCGGGCTGACGCCGGGCGGGTGGGAGAGCTCCACCGTCCGCATGCACCCGACCGGCAAGATCACCGTCATCACCGGCACGTCGCCGCACGGACAGGGCCACGCGACCTCGTGGTCGCAGATCATCGAGACGGAGCTCGGCGTGCCCTTCGACGACGTCGAGGTGATCCACGGCGACACGGCGTTCGCCCCCTACGGGCTCGGCACGTACGGCAGCCGCAGTGTGGCCGTCGGCGGCACGGCGGTGCACCTGGCGGCGACGAAGGTGCGCGACAAGGCGAAGCTCGTCGCCGCCCAGATGCTCGAGGCGGCGCCCGACGACGTCGAGTTCTCCGACGGCGCCTTCACGGTCAAGGGCAGCCCGGACAAGCGCACGACGATCCAGGAGGTGGCCTTCCGCGCCTGGCAGGCGTTCGGGATGCCCGAGGGCGTGACGCCCGGCCTGGACGAGACGGTCTTCTTCGACCCGCCCAACTGCGTGTTCCCGTTCGGCGCGCATGGGTGCGAGGTCGAGGTCGACCGCGACACCGGCAAGGTCGAGATCACGGGCTATATCGCCGTGGACGACTGCGGCATCGTGATCAACCCGATGATCGTCGACGGCCAGGTGCACGGCGGCGTCGTGCACGGCATCGGTCAGGCCCTCTACGAGGTCGCCGAGTACGACTCGGGTGGCCAACTCGTGACCGGGACGCTGGTCGACTACCTCGTGCCGTCGGCTGCCGACGTCCCCCACATCGAGACGCACCGCACCGTCACGCCGTCGCCAACGAACCCGCTGGGAGTGAAGGGGATCGGCGAGGCGGGCACAATCGCGTCCACGCCCGCGGTGGTCGGTGCCGTGTGCGATGCACTCGGCGTCCGCGACCTCGACATGCCGCTCCACCCGGAGACGGTCTGGAACGCGATCCAGAAGGGAGGCGCGGCATGATCCCGCGCGCATTCGCATACGAGCGGCCCGAGTCCGTGGCCGACGCGGCCGGCCTCCTGCGCACGCACGGCGACGGCGCCCGCATCCTCGCCGGCGGGCACTCGCTCCTGCCGATGATGAAGCTGCGTCTGGCGGCGCCCGAGGCGCTGATCGACATCGGCGGCATCTCCAGCCTGCGCGGCATCTCCGACGTGGGCTCGCACATCGTGATCGGCGCGCTCACCCGCCACGCCGAGGTCGCGAATTCCGATCTTGTGCGCTCCGCCTGCCCTGTCCTGGCGCAGGCGGCCGCCAGCATCGGCGACATGCAGGTACGCAACCGAGGCACGATCGGCGGGTCGCTGGCCCAGGCCGATCCCCACGGCGACCTGCCAACCGTGCTGCTCGCCCTCGATGGCGAGGTGTCGGCCGAGGGCCCGGACGGGATGCGCACCATCGCCGCGAGCGACCTGTTCCTCGGCTTTCTGACGACGTCGCTGCGCCCGGACGAGATCCTGACCGGCGTGCGCGTGCCCAAGGCGCCGAAGGGGGCGTACGTCAAGTTCAACCGCCGGTCTCAGGACTGGGCGATCGTCGGCGTCGCGGCCGTGGTGGACGGGAGCTCCGCGCGGATCGCGCTCACCGGCGTCGGCCCGACCCCGGTGCGCGCCGAGGCGACCGAGCGGGCGTTCTCGGGCGCGAACGTGGCGGAGGCGGCGGAGCTCGCTGCGGAGGGTCTCGACCCGCCCGCCGACTCCGCCGGGTCGGCGGACTACCGCAGACATCTGGCCCGCGTGCTCACCCGCCGAGCGCTCGAGGAGGCGAGCTCGGGGTAGCCGCCCGCGCAGTTCAGGGGCGGATACGGGCCGTCGTCTTCGACGTCGGCGAGACGCTGCTCGACGAGTCGCGGTCGTGGTCCGAGTGGGCCCGCTGGCTGGGGGTCTCGGAGCTGACGCTCGCCGCCGTCCTCGGCGCGACCATCGCCCGCGGCCAGGATCACATCGAGGCGCTCCGCATCGTGAAGCCGGGCTTCGATCTCGCGGCGGAGCGGCGGGCAAGGGGCGATGCGGGCGTCCCCGACGAGCTTCGGCCGGGAGACCTCTATTCCGACGCGCTGCCCTGCATCGCCGCCCTGCGGGACATGGGCCTCGTGATCGGCGCCGCCGGGAACACCGGAGTCGAGGTGGAGCGGTTCCTGCGCGCGAGCTGCGGCGTCGAGCTGGTCGCGTCGTCGGCGGGGCTGGGCATCGCGAAGCCCGCGCCGGAGTTCTTCGCGGCGATCGCGCGGCTCGCCGGGATCGAGCCTCATCGGATCGCCTACGTCGGCGACCGGGTCGACAACGACGTCCTGCCCGCGCGGGCGGCCGGGATGGTCGCGGTCCACATCCGGCGCGGGCCGTGGGGGCACCTGCACGCCGATCTTCCCGACGCCGAGCGGGCGGACATCCGCATCGACTCGCTCGGGGAGCTCCCGGCCCGGCTCGCGACGGGGTAGCCTGGGCTCGTGCGGTTGGACGACGAGGAGTTCGTTCGCGGCCAGTACCGCTCTCCCGGGCGGCTCGAGACGCGCATCTCCGTGTGGCAGCCCGGCGCCGACGGTCGCACGCCCCAGGACGTCGCCCTCGCGCTCCTCGCAGCGGCCGCGCCGGGACGCCTGCTCGAGGTCGGCTGCGGGACGGGCGCCTTCGCCGCCCGCTGCCTCGATGAGCTCGCGTGCGACGTCGTGGCACTCGACGCCTCGGCGGAGATGGTGCGCACCACCCAGGCCCGCGGCGTCCACGCAGTCATCGGGGACGTCCAGGAGCTGCCGTTCCCGGATGCGGACTTCGACTGCGCCGTCGCCGCCTGGATGCTCTACCACGTGCCCGACCTCGACCGGGGCATCGCCGAGCTCGCCCGCGTGCTTCGGCCCGGCGGCCGGCTCGTGGCGATCACCAACGGCCGCGAGTCGCTGCGCGAGCTGTACGAGCTCGTCGGCGGCGAGCGGCGCGACTCCACCTTCACCGGCGAGAACGGGGCCGGGGTGCTCGGACGCCGGTTCGCCCGGGTGGAGCGGCACGACGTCGACGTCACCGCCGTCTTCCCCGACCGCGAGGCCGCCGCGGCCTACCTGGAGACGCTCGACCGGGCCGAGCTGGCCGCCCGGCTGCCCGAGGGGATGGGCCGGCTCGTCGCGCGCGGGGCCGCGACCGTGTTCGTCGCGGAGACGCCGGGCTGACTGAGCCTTGATTGCGGATCCGGACGGTAGGCTCCCGTGCGCTGACGACCGACGACCGCATCCTCCTCGCGCAGATCAGCGACCTGCACATCGGCGCAGCGGTCGGCCATGCCGATCCGGCTCGCCGTGTCGAGCGGGTCGTGGCCGCACTCGCCGATCTCGACCCGACGCCGGACGCCGTCGTCGTCTCCGGCGACCTCACTCAGGATGGCGAACCGGCTCAGTACACCCGCGTACGCGAGCTGCTCGCGCCGCTACCGATGCCGGTCTACCCGCTGCCGGGGAACCACGACGCACGAGCGCCGCTCAAGGACGCGGTGCTTCCCGGTGTGACGACCGGGCCCGGCGACTTCCTGCAGTACGAGGCGACCGTCGGCCGGCTGCGACTGCTGGTGTGCGACACGATCATCCCCGGCGAGGACGGCGGCCGGCTTTGCGCCGACCGGATCGACTGGCTCGACGCGGCGCTTGCGGCCGACCGCGAGACGCCAACGGTCGTCGCGATGCACCACCCGCCGCTCGTCACGGGCATCGCCGAGATGGACGAGATCGGCCTGGAGCCGGATTCGCTGGCAGAGCTCGCCGTCGTCCTCGACCGTGCGCCGAACGTGCTGCGCGTGATCGCCGGGCACGTGCACCGATCGATGTACTCGACGTGCGGCGGCCGCCCGGCGTTCAGCTGCCCGAGCGCGGACGTCGCGATCCGCCTCGACCTGCGCGCCGATGCCGAGCTCCGGGTGCTGGACGAGCCGCCGGCCTACGCGCTCCACCTGGTCACGGACGGGACGCTCGTGACGCACGTCCAGCCGTTGCCCTGACGGGCTGGGGCCGGCGCCCCGAAGGACGCCGGCCCCGCCACGATCGGATCAGGCGGCGACGGGCTCCGGATCGATCGCCACCTCGGCCTCGGCCCGCGCACCGCTGCGCGCGGGCAGGAGCAGCGCGGCAACGACACCGGCGCCCACGACCACGGCCCCGACCCACAGCGCCGGCACGATGCCGTCGGTGAAGAGATCGGGCGATCCGTATCCGCCCTGGTGGGCGAAGATCGACGCCAGCACCGCGACTCCGAACACGCCGCCCAGCTCGCGGATGGCATTGTTGGCGCCGGAGGCCTGGCCGGCCTCGACCAGCCGCACCGAGCTCATCACGACGGTCGCAATCGGGGCGAAGAAGAGCCCCATGCCGATGCCGGCGAGGGCGAACGGCGCCACCATGTCGATGTAGGGGACGTCCGGCGAGATCACGATCGCCATCCAGGCGAGGGCGATCGCCTGCAGCGTCAGGCCGAGCACCAGCAGCACCTTGCCGCCGATGCGGTCGGTGAGCGCGCCCGCGATCGGGGCGACGATCATCGGCATGCCCGTCCACGGCAGCGTGCGGACGCCGGCCGCGAGCGGCGAGTAGCCCTGCACGTTCTGCAGGTACTGGCTGAGCAGGAAGATCGACCCGAACATCCCGAAGAACATCAGGAGGGACGCGCCGTTGGCGGCCGAGAAGGCCCGGTTGCGGAACAGGCGCATCGGCAGCATCGGCTCCCGCGTCCGCAGCTCCCAGGCCACGAAGCCGGCGAGCAGGGACGCCCCGACGGCGAGTGACGCCACGATCTCGGGGCTCGTCCAGCCCTGCGAGTTGGCCCGCACGAGGCCCCACACGAGACCGAAGGCGCCCGCGGTCACGAGCGCCACGCCGGGCAGGTCGAGCCGCATGGACGGGCCCCGGCTCTCGCGCAGCCGCGCCAGCCCCATTGGCAGGACGATCAGGCCGAGCGGGACGTTGAGCCAGAAGATCCACTGCCACGAGATGCCCTCGACGACCGCGCCTCCGACGAGCGGGCCGAGCGCGACGCCGAGGCCGCTGATGCCGCCCCAGGCGCCGAGCGCAAGGCCGCGCCGCTCGCGCGGGACGGCCTCGGTCAGCAGGGTCAGGGTGAGCGGGGTCACGATCGCGCCGCCGACGCCCTGGACGGCCCGGGCCGCGATCAGCGCGCCGATCGACGGCGCCAGCGCCGCCGCGGCGGAGCCCACGGTGAAGATCGCCATCCCGATCAGGAACATGCGCTTGCGGCCGAACCTGTCACCGAGCGCGGCGCCCATCAGGAGCAGCACCGCGAAGGTGAGCGTGTAGGCGTTCACGGTCCACTCCAGGCCGGAGATGGACGCGTGCAGGTCGCGCTGGATCGTGGGCAGGGCCATCGTCACGACCAGGTTGTCGAGCGTCGTCATGAAGAGCGCGAGGCTCGTGATCGCGAACGTCCAGAGCGTTCTGTGTCGTTCGATTGTCACGTTTCCATCCTTCCTTAGTAGTTAGTGCTTACGTAGTTCGCAGATGAAAAAAGGGGTGGTCAGTCGTCGAGACCGAGCTCGCCCAGGCACTCCACCACCCAGGGATCGCTCAGCCCGCGGAGATCGATCGCCGCGATCACGTTCAGGAGCATGCCCTTCGAGAAGAACTCCCGCACCTCCTCGGGGCGCGGCGCCGGACGCGCGCTCGACCCACTCCCAAAGCTCCCCGTAGCGCCGGCGAACGACAGCCTGGACGTCGGGATCGGAGCAGTCGGCGTAGCTGTGCATCTGGCCGAGCAGGAGCGAGCGGTCGAGCAGGAGCGGGCCGTATGCCCTGGCCATCGCCTGCAGCTTCTCGCTGGGCTCGGCCGCGGCGGCGGCGACCTCGAACGCGCGCTGGACGCGGTCGAAGCAGCGCTCGATGGTCTCCAGGTAGAGCGCCTTCTTCGTCCCGAAGAGGCGGAACACGTAGGGCTGGGTGATGCCGGCCCGGCGGGCGATGTCCTCGGTCGCCGTGCCATGCAGGCCGCCGAGGGCGAACTCCGCCATCGCCGCCTCGAGGATCGCCTCGCGCCGCTCGGCCGCCGGCATCCGGGCCGACCGTCCGTCCTCTCGCTTCACCGTCGCCATGCAGGGAAGTTAGCAGTCACAAACTTCAGTGTCAAGCACGCACCCGGCGCCGGCGCACGACCACCACGACGACGAGGGCCGCGGCCAGGGCGATGCCGGCGGCGAGCTGTGCTCGGTGGAGGGCCTCGACGAGCGCTCCGACGCTGTGGGCAAAGAGGTAGCCGAGGCCGGTGAACGTGGCCGCCCAGAGGCCTGCCCCGACCACGTCGGCGGCGACGAAGCGGCCCGGGCGCATCCCCGACGCGCCGGCCGTGAACGGGCCCATCGCCCGCACGATCCCGACGAAGCGGCCGACGACGATCGCCTTGGCCCCGTGGCGGGCGAAGAACCGCTCCACGTACTCCAGGCGGGCCGGCGTGGCGCCGACGCGCGCGCCGTGTCGGACGAGGAACGGCCCGCCCAGCCTGCGCCCGAGCACGAAGCCGCAGCCGTCGCCGGCGACGGCCGCCGCCCAGACGACGGCGAGCAGGAGGGGAAACTGCATCTGCCCCCTGCCCGCCAGGACGCCACCCAGGACGACGGCCAGCTCGCCCGGCGCGATCAGGCCGACAAACGCGCTCGTCTCCAGGAACGCGAGCCCGCCCACGAGCGCGTACGACCACGGCCCGAGGCCGTTCCCGAGGCTCTCGAGCAGCGCCTCCGCCGAGCTCATGCGCGCAGCACCGCCGCGACGCCGTCGCTCTCGGTGAGCAGCGATCGCGACGAGCCCTCGAGCGGCGTGATGTCCGCGCCCGAGTGCAGTGCCAGCTCGATCAGCGCCTCCGCCGGGTCGCGCCGCGGCCACCCGTTCGCGCCCCCGGACAGCGCGCCCGACCAGCGGTAATCGCGCTCGCCGTCGAGGAGCAGGTGATCGACGCGGCGGAACTCGAGCGCCTCGAGCGTGCGGCCGGCCCCGAGCACCGCGGTGCGATCCGACATCGCAGCGTCGAGCACCCGCACGACCAGCCGGCGCTCGTAGCGGCGCTGGGCCGCGTGCAGGTCGAACCCGACCATCGCCGCCAGGCCGCGCGGCGGCAGGCCGTCCACCGGCCGCGTCACCAGCGCCACCTCGCACGCGTCCGGGGCCGCGTTGCGGGCGAGCGTGTGGGCCAGGCGGCTGTCGCCGGCGACGAGCACGCGCCGCCAGGCCCGTTCGGCGGCGATGTCGCGCACCTCGCCGGCCAGGCCGGCGGCCAGCGGCGCACCGCCCCGCCGCCAGGCTGCGGAGGCTCCGGTGAAGCGGTACTCGCCGACCTCCTCGACGGCGCCCATCTGCCACTGGAAGAGCTGGACGGACGCGACCCCGGCCACCATCACGCCGGCCGGACGGCCCTCGTCGAACGCGGCCACGAGCGGCCGCACGTACGCCGTCTGCTCGAGCGCGGCGGTCACGCCCACGGGCAGGCCGACCCCGATCTCGAACACCTCCTCCGTCGAGAGCGGCGCGAACAGCGCCCGGCCCGGCGTCTTCCCGTCCAGCATGCGCGCGAGCGCCGGGCGGATGCGGGGCAGGCAGTCGCGGTAGGCGGCTGCGAGCGCCCCGTCGTGCACCTCCTGCTCGAGGCGGCGCAGCTCCCCGGCGAGCGCGACCGCCCGCACCAGCCGCCCGGCGGCGTGGTCGGGGCGGTCGACGAACACCGACACGACTCCGAGCGGGTCGGAGATGGAGTCGATCGCGCGGATATCAGACCAGGTCAGCATGGCTCCTCCTCGAGCGTTGGGTCGGCGCGGCGGCGGCCCCGTCGGGGCGCGGAGACGCGAGCACCGATGCGCCGATCAGCACGACGACGACGATGAGCGTCGCAGCGGCCGGCGGGTGGTAGAGCTCGGCCGTCGCCATCTCGATCCCGGTGAGGACGAGGACGGCGGCGAGGCCGAGGTTGAGGTGGACGAACCGGTCGCGCATGCCCTCGAGCAGGACGAAGAGCGACGGCAGGCCCACGAGCGCCATCACGTTGGCGGCGAACACGATCAGCGGGTCGCGCGTGACGGCGAAGATGGACGGGATCGAATCGGCGGCGAACGCGACGTCGGTCGCGGCCAGCACGACCAGCACCGCGACGAGGGGGGTGGCGTACAGCCGCCGCCCGCGACGCACGACGACCCGCCGGCCGGCATAGCCCGGCACCGTCGGGACGACCCGGCCGAGCGCCCGCACGAGCCGGCTCTGCGACGGGTCGGCGGCCGACGGCGCGCCCTTCACCAGCTTGAGCCCCGTGACGATCAGGAACGCCGCGAACAGATACGCCGTCCATTCGGCGGCACCGAGCAGCGCCGAGCCGGCCAGGATGAACACGGCCCGCAGCGCGAGCGCGGCTCCGATCGCCCAGGCGACAGCCCACGGCCGCACCTCGGCGGGGACGGCGAACGCCGCCAGGGCGACCACGAACACGAACACGTTGTCGAGCGAGAGGCTGCGCTCGATGGCGTAGCCGGCCAGGTACTCGCCGGCCGGTCCAGGGCCCTGCCACGCCCAGACGACGCCGGCGAAGCCGACGCCGGCCACGAGCCACCAGGCGCTGATGACCGCGGCGGCCCGCAGCGAGCGAGGCCGCAGGACGCCGAGGTCGAGCGCAAGGAGCGCAGCGGCCGCGCCTGCCAGCACTGCCCACTGCCACCAATCTGCCATGGATCCTCCTTCGGTTGTCCGAAACCGAAGGTCTCACCCGCCCGTGAGGGCCGGCTGCGCCGGGCCGGAAGGCCGTATTGACGACGCAGCAGGTTGGTGGGCTACTCCCCTTCCGCCACCCACCA
This sequence comes from uncultured Actinomycetes bacterium, assembly GCA_963746115.1. GTDB lineage: Bacteria > Actinomycetota > Thermoleophilia > Gaiellales > JAICJC01 > JAICJC01. The sequence continues at coordinate 67,654 of CAVVAA010000002.1, forward strand.
TAGCCGCGAACGGCCCTGTTTGAGGGCCGCTCCAATCAAATCCTTACTCAGGCCGCCAGCTCCGCCGGCACGAGCGCGACCTCGATCGGGTTCCCGGCCCGGACGATGCCGAGCGTCACCGCGATGCCCACGGCGTCGCCGCCCATCAGCCGCAGGAGATCGTCCATCCGCTCGACCGGCCGGCCGTCGACGGCCACGATCAGATCCTCCGGCCGCACGCCGGCGGCCGCGGCCGGCCCGTCGGGATCGACCCCGATCACCTCGACGCCCGAGGGGCGTCCGACCTGCATCCGCACGGCGGGGGGCAGCGGACGATCGCCCCCGGCGATGCCGACGAACGCCCGCCGCACCCGGCCCGTCGTCATCAGCTCGGAGACGATCCGGCGGGTGGCGGCGTTGATGGGCACCGCCAGGCCGAGGCCGACGCCGGCGAGCGCCGTGTTGATGCCGACGACGCGACCGCGGCTGTCGGCCAGCGCGCCGCCGGAGTTGCCGGGGTTGAGCGCGGCGTCGGTCTGGATCACGTCCGGGATCGAGCGCTGCGTCCGGCCGCTGCGGGCGGGCAGCGACCGCCCGAGCGCCGAGACGACGCCGGCGGTCACGGTCCCGCCCAGGCCGTGGGGGTTGCCGATCGCGACCACGAGCTGCCCGACCCGCAGACGGCCGGCCTCGCCCATCTCCGCGGGGTCGAGGCCGGCGGCGTCGACGCGGATCAGCGCCAGGTCGGTCAGCGGGTCGCGGCCGACGACCTCGAATGCCGGCTCCGCGCCGTCGATGAAGGCGGCCCGGCCGCGGGCGTCGTCGGCGCCGACGACGTGCGCGCAGGTGAGCAGGAAGCCGTCCTCGCGCAGCACGACGGCGCTGCCGCCGCCAACGGCCTCCCGGCCGCGGCGGCCGCGGCGCACGCGCAGGTTCGCGACCGACGGCGCCAGCCGCTCCGCCACGGTCGTGACGACGCGGGAGTAGGCGTCGAGCGCCTCGTCCTCGGAGGGCAGCTGGGGGCTAAAGGGCTCGTCCACCACTCAGCCCTCCACCGCTGTCACGAGCGCCTCGCGGTCGGACTCGCCCCGGACGAGGCCGAGGGCGATCGGGGCGTTGCCGGCGCTGTCGAGGGCAGCATGCAGGTCGTCGATCGAGGCGACCGGACGGCCGCCGGCAGCGACGATCAGATCGCCCGGCTCGACGCCGGCCGCGGCCGCAGGCCCGCCCGCCTGAACCTCGCGTACGAGCAGGCCGTCCCGCTCGGCCAGGCCCACCGCGCGCCGCATCCGCCGGGCGGCCCGGGCAGAGACGACGCCCACCCCGAGAGTACGCCCCAGCGGTGCCTCGCCCCGGGCGAGGGCGTCGGCGCGCGTGCGCAGGTCGGCGTCGGCGGCAAGCGCGAGCACGAGGCCGCCGTCGAGCCGCACGGAGCTCAGGCCGACCAGCCGGCCGGCCGCATCGACGAGCGGGCCTCCGGCCGAGCCGCGAGCGACCGCCGCCGTGTGCTCGATCGACCCGGCGATCCGGCGCCCGCGCGGGCCCCGGAACGAGCGCCCGACGGCGGAGACGGCGCCAGAGGTGGCGCGCAGGCCGCCGTCACCCAGGCGGGCAAGCGCGAACACCGGCGTCCCCAGGGCGGCGGGCTCTTCCCGCCACTCGATCGCCGGGGCGTCGCCCGTCTCGACGGCGATCACGGCCACGTCGCCCGCCGCGTCCACCGCCGCGGGCCGGCCCTTGGCCGTCCGCCCGTCGGCGAACACGGCCGTCACGTCGTCGCGGCGGACGGCGTGGGCGCATGTCAGCACCCGGTCGGGTCCGATCACGACGCCCGACGCCGGGCGCCAGCCAAACCTCAGACCGACCACCGCCGGCTCAACCTTCGCGGCCGCCGTCGCGGTCGCCTGCTGCAGCTCCTCGAGTACATCCATGCCCTGTACGCTTCCTCTCAGTAGTGAATAGCAATTTGCAAGTTACTCCTCGCTGCGACCATCCGCAACCCCGATACGATGGGCGCATGGACGGCTCCCAACATGGGTCGCCGCTCGCCGAGGCCATGGGCCGGGTCGGCGACCGGTGGACGCTCCCGGTGGTCGAGGCGCTCCTGGAGAGCCCGCGCCGCTTCGGCGAGCTCGTCGAGCGGCTGCCGGGGATCGCCCCCAACATCCTCACCGACCGGCTGCGCAGCCTCGAGCGGGACGGGCTCGTCGTCGCCCGCCCCTACTCGCACCGGCCGCCGCGCTCGACGTACGAGCTGACCGACGACGGCCGCGAGCTGGCGGGCGCCGTGCGCCTGCTGAGCGAGTGGGGCGCGCGCCACGGCGGCCACGAGCCGGCCCGCCACTCGGCCTGCGGGACCCCGCTTCGAGGTGCGCTGGTACTGCCCCACCTGCGATCAGGCCGTCGATGAGGACGGGGCCGAGGGGCTGCACTACGCGTGATCACGCTCGACGACGTCCACGCGGCCGCCGCCCGCCTGAACGGCGTCGCCCACCGCACGCCGGTGCTGCGGTCGCGCACCCTCGACGCCCGGGCCGGCGCGAGCGTGCACCTGAAGGCGGAGTGCCTGCAGCGCGGCGGAGCGTTCAAGTTCCGCGGCGCCTACAGCATGATCTCGACGCTGCCGGAGGACGCCCGCCGCCGCGGCGTCGTCGCCTACTCGTCGGGCAACCACGCCCAGGCCGTCGCGATCGCCGCCGGCATGCTCGGGTCGAGCGCGACGATCCTCATGCCCGCCGACACGCCCGTGGCCAAGCTCGAGGCGACCCGGGGCTACGGCGCCGAGGTCGTGACCTATGACCGCTACACCGAGGACCGCGAGGCGCTCGGCGCGGCGCTGGCCGGGGAGCGCGGCCTCGACGCTCGTGCCGCCGTACGAACATCCGGCGGTGATGGCCGGCCAGGGCACGGCCGCGCTCGAGCTCCTCGACGAGGTGCCCGACCTCGACCTCCTGCTCGTCCCGGTCGGCGGCGGCGGACTGATCGCCGGCTGCGCGACAGCCGCAAAGGCGCTGCGCCCGGGCGTGCGCGTGGTCGGCGTCGAGCCCGAGGCCGGCGACGACACCCGCCGGTCGCTGGCGGCGGGGGAGCGGGTGCGGATCGAGACGCCGCGCACGATCGCCGACGGCCAGCAGGCCGACATCCCCGGCCGGCTCACGTTCGACGTGAACCGCGCGCCTGGTGGACGCGATCGAGCTCGTCGCCGACGCCGACATCCTCGCCGCGATGGCGTTCCTGTTCGACCGCATGAAGCTCGTCGCCGAGCCGAGCGGCGCGTCCGCGCTCGCCGCCCTGCTCGCGGGCCGGATCGCGCGCGCCCGGCGCCAACGTCGGCGTGGTCATCTCCGGCGGGAACGTCGGCGTCGCCCGCTTCTGCGAGCTGCTCGGCCGCCCGCCTGCATGAACGCCCCGGGCGCGACGCGCGCGAGTCCGAGGCCGAGCGGCTCGGGCCCGGGCCGCCGATCGCGTCCGTCCGGCGCGCGCCGGCTGCTGCGCCTGGCGACGATCGACTTCGGGCCGTTGCGGCGGCGGCGCGACTTCCGCCTGCTCTTGATCGGCCAGGGCGTCTCGTTCTTCGGCTCGATGATCACCTACGTCGCGCTGCCCTACCAGGCCTACCACCTGACCGGCTCCTCGCTCGTCGTCGGGCTGCTGGGGCTCGCCGAGCTGGTGCCGCTGCTGGCGGCGGCGTTCGTCGGCGGCGCGCTCGCCGACGCGTTCGACCGGCGGCGGCTGATGCAGCTCACGGAGCTCTCGTTCGCGGCCGGCTCGCTCGTGCTGGTCGGAAACGCCCTGCTCCCGCACCCGCACCTGTGGGTGCTCTTCGCGATGTCAGTCGTGCTGTCGACGCTGGACGGGCTGCAGCGGCCGTCGCTCGACGCGCTGACACCCCGGCTGGTCGAGCGCGACGAGCTGATGGCCGCCGGGGCGCTCACGTCCTTTCGGATCACGATCGCGCAGATCGCCGGCCCTGCCGTCGGCGGCGTGCTCGTCGCGACGACGGGCCTGCCGGCGACGTACGCCGTCGATACCGCCACCTTCGTCGTCTCGCTGGCGGCGCTGCGGATGATGCGGGCGGTGCCGCCGCCGCCCGAGGCCGAGCCGCCGAGCCTGCGCCGGATCGCCGAGGGCGTGCGCTACGCCGGCTCGCGCCAGGAGCTGATGGGCACGTACGTCGTCGACATCGTGGCGATGTTCTTCGGCATGCCGATGGCGCTCTTCCCGGCCGCGGCCACCCATCTGGGCGGCGCCGGGGTGCTCGGGCTGCTCTACGCCGCGCCGGCCGTCGGTTCCCTGGTCGCGACGGTGACGAGCGGCTGGACGGCCCACGTCCGCCGCCACGGCGCCGCGGTGTGCGTCGCCGCCGCGGGCTGGGGCGCCGGCATCGTCGTGCTTCGGGATCGCCCCGAACATCGGCGCTGGCGCTGCTCGGCCTCGTCGTCGCGGGCGGCGCGGACATGGTCTCGGGCATCTTCCGCGACGACGATCTGGAACCAGACGATCCCCGACCATCTGCGCGGCCGGCTGGCGGGGATCGAGCAGGTCAGCTACTCGACCGGGCCGCTGCTCGGCAACGTCGAGTCGGGCGTCGTCGCCTCGCTGGCGGGGCTGCGCGCGTCGATCGTCTCCGGCGGCGTGCTCTGCGTCGCCGGCGTCGCGATCGCGGCGCTCGCGCTGCCCGCCTTCTGGCGCTACGACGCCCGTGAATAGCCGGGGTCTGACCCCGTGCTATTCAGGCGGAGGCGGCGGGCGTCGGGTCGGGCACCGGCGCCCGCTCGATGCCGGCAACGCGGTAGGCGTCGGCCTCGTCCAGCGTCTCGTGCTCGAGCAGGGCCCGGGCGAGCGCCTCGAGCTGGTCGCGGTGGGCCTCGAGCTGGGCGAGCGCGGTCCGCTCGCACTCCTCCAGGATCCGCCGCACCTCCTCGTCCACGAGCTCGCGGGTGTGCTCGGAGGCGTCGCCGGCGCCGGGGAAGAGCGTGGGCTCGTCGTTCGGCCCGGGCAGCACCGACACCGGGCCGATGCGCTCCGACATGCCCCACCTCCCGGCCATCTGGCGGGCGATCCGGGTGGCCTGCTCGAGATCGGACTCGGCTCCCGTCGTCATGTCGCCGTAGATCAGCTGCTCGGCGGCCCGGCCGCCGAGCGACCCCACCAGCCGCCCGCGCAGGTAGTCGGCGGTGTAGCCGTAGCGATCCGCCGCCGGGCTCTGGAACGTCACGCCGAGCGCGCGGCCGCGGGGGATGATCGAGATCTTGCGCACCGGGTCGGCGCCGGGCTGAAGCATCCCCAGCAGCGCGTGCCCCGACTCGTGGTAGGCGGTGCGCTCGCGCTCCTCGGCCGAGAGCACGATCCGCCGCTCGGCCCCGAGCACGATCCGCTCGAGCGAGTCGGTGAAGTCGCTCATCTGCACCTTCTCGTGCGACCTCCTGGCCGCGGTCAGCGCGGCCTCGTTCACGAGGTTGCGCAGGTCGGCGCCGACCATCCCCGGCGTCGAGGAGGCGAGCGCATCGAGCTCGACGTCCTCCGCCAGCGGGACGGCCCGTGTGTGCACCTCGAGGATCAGCCGCCGTCCGTTCTGGTCGGGGGGGTTCACGGTGACGCGGCGGTCGAACCGGCCCGGCCGCAGCAGGGCCGGGTCGAGCACCTCGGGGCGGTTCGTCGACGCGATCACGATCACGCCCTCGGTGCCGGAGAAGCCGTCCATCTCGGTCAGGATCTGGTTCAGCGTCTGCTCGCGCTCGTCGTGGCCGCCGATCGTGGTCGACCCGCCCCGGGAGCGCCCGATCGCGTCGAGCTCGTCGATGAAGACGATGGCCGGCGCCGTCGCCTTGGCCTGGGCGAACAGGTCGCGCACCCGGCTCGCGCCGACGCCTACGATCGCCTCGATGAACTCGGACGCGGAGATCGAGAAGAACGGCACCGCCGCCTCGCCGGCGACGGCCCGGGCGAGCAGCGTCTTGCCGGTCCCGGGCAGCCCGGACAGGAGCACGCCCTTCGGCACCGTCGCCCCCAGGCGCGTGTACCGCTCCGGGTTGCGCAGGAAGTCGACCACCTCGACCAGCTCCTCCTCGGCCTCGTCGATACCGGCGACGTCCTCGAACGTCACCCGCTTCGCGGCCTCGTCCGGCTCGTACAGCTGGGCGCGGGAGCGACCGAAGCCGCCGAGCGCACCTCCGGCGCCCGCACGTTGGGCGCGGCGGAAGATGAGCACGAAGAGGCCCACGATCAGAAGCGTCGGCCCGAAGCCGATCAGGATCTGCTGCCACAGGGGCGTCGACGTCTCGATCGGGTGCGCGTTGATGACGACGTGCTCGCGCTCGAGCAGGCCGAGGAGGGAGTCGTCGGCGAAGGCGGGCCGCTCGGTCTGGAAGCGGGTCGACGCCTTCCCGCTCGTGTCCGGCGGCTTGGCGGCCTGCTTGAAGCTGCCCTGGATCGTGTCCCCGGTTGACGTCACCTCGGAGACGTTGCCGTCCGCGACCTGCTCGCGGAAGTAGCTGTAGGGCACCGACTCGCGCGACGGGTTGTTCGAGACCAGTCCGGCGATGACGTAGTTGGCCACGAGCAGCGCGAGCAGCACGAGCCAGAAGCGGCGCCCGCCCGGCATCCGCGGCGGGGGCTTCGGCGGATGCTTGGGCTCCGGCACTCCCTCGACCCGGAACCCGCGGTGATGGTGCCCGGGCGCCGGCGTGCGTTCGGGCTGGTCGGCCATGGGCCGAGTGTACCGCCGGGCAACGGCCCGGCGGCCGGGCGACACCGACGGGTGCCGCCCGCCGCGGGGCCGGGGGTGCGCGTTCACGGGTCATGGACGCGACTGCTGGGGACGGAGCCGGGGCACGACGCGCCGCGCGACCGAGGCGGGCCGAAGCCGGCGCGGACGGGGCTGGACGGCCTCGGCGCGGTGCTCGGCCACCGGCCCGACCTCCGGGCAGCGGAAGCTGCGCGAGAGCTCGATCCGGACCTGTGGGTGGATTCCGATCATGGTGTTTCACCTCCTTTCAAACGGTGCGTCTGTGACATAACGAAACATGCACGCATGCAGCGGCCTCCCTTCTGGGTGGTTACGTAACGGAGAAGTCCTCGAGCCCGTCGCTGAACGCCCAAAGAACGGGCGTCCTACGGCGTCACATGGAGCGAAGTGAGCGGCTGGGACTCAGGCAGGATGCGAGCCGAAGAGGCTCGCAGATCCACAACCGACCGGCTCGGGGGACGCCGCGGGCGCGAGGATGATATCCGTGGTCTTCTTCATCTTCGCCCTCCCTTCGGGTCGCAGAGCCAGAACCTACTGAGCCGAGAGCATACACGCGCGCGTGGGGGCCGTCAAGCAGGATTTACATTATGACGTTAAGCAACGCCGGACCTCGTCGTCGCTCGTCGCCGAGAAGTCCTCGTACCACCCGCCGACCGACCGAAACCCCTCCGGGGCGAGCGCGCACACCACCTCGTCGGCGTCGGTCTCGAGCGACCGGCAGGTCTCCGCCGCCGCCACCGGCACGGCAACGACGACGCGGCCCGGGCCTGCCGCGCGTACCGCCCGGACGGCCGCGCGCATGCTCGCGCCGGTGGCCAGGCCATCGTCGACGAGGATCACGGTGCGGCCGGCGAGCGGCACGGCCGGACGATCGCCGCGGTAGGCGCGCTCGCGCCGCTCGAGCTCGGCCCGCTCCGTGGCGGCGACGTCCGCCAGCGCCCGCGCGGACACGCCGAGCTCCGAGATGACCCGGTCGTTCACGACCACGACGCCGCCCGTCGCGATCGCCCCCATCGCCAGCTCCTCGTCGCCGGGCACGCCCAGCTTGCGGACGCAGAACACGTCGAGGGGCGCACGCAGCGCGCAGGCGACCTCGGCTGCGACCGGCACGCCGCCGCGCGGGAGCCCGAGCACGACGACGCCGGGACGGTCCGCGTACGCCCCCAGGTGCTCGGCGAGGCGGACGCCGGCGTCGGCGCGGTCGCGATACGGCCGCGGCCCCTCGGCCGCGGAGGTCACCGGGCCGGTGCGGCGGCCCGCGGCGCGGCCACGAGCGTGCCTACCTCGGAGACCTGGTCTGGCCGCAGGGCGGGGAGCGGGGCGCGCACGTCGATCTCGATCGGGACGCCGCGGGCGCGCAGCGCCGCCTTGAGCGCGCTCTGGAACGGGAAGCGCTCGATCGCTCCTCGCAGGGCCTCGAGGCGCTCGGCGCCGGCCGCGTCCGGGCTTGCGACCACCTCGGCCACGGTCTCGGGGAACGCCGAAGCGAGGCCGGAGACGGCACCGGCCGCCCCGGCCGCGAGCGCCTTCGGGATCAGCTTCTCGGCGCCGACGTACACCGGCAGCCCCAGCCCCAGGTACGGCTCGACACGGTCGAACGGCGCCTCCGACACCTTCAGCCCGGCCACGTTCTCGGTCCGCTCGCGGACGCGCTCGACCACGGCGATGGGCAGCGGATAGCCGCTGCGCGCGGCAAACGCGTACAGATAGAACGGCGTCGGCGCGCAGGCGGAGGCGGCCGCGACGAAGTGCTCGACGAGCGCGTCGTCGCCCAGCGGGTAGTACGGCGGCGGGATGACGGCGACGCCGTCGGCGCCGATCCCGGCGGCGTGGGCGGCGAGCGCGGCCGTGTCGGCGGTGCTCTGGGCGCCGCAGTGCACGATCAGCTTCCCGGCCCGGGCTTCGCGGAATCGCTGCGCGACCGTCTTTCGCTCCTCCATCCCGAGCAGCACGCCCTCGCCCGTCGTGCCGAGCGCGAAGATGCCGTCGACACCACCGTCGACCAGGAACCGCGCCAGCGGCTCGATCGCGTCCTCGTCGACGCGGGCGCCGCCGTCGCGAAGCGGCGTCACTGAAGCGGAGAGGAGCATCGGCGGCCATCTGCGGCAGATCCTACCCGGAGCCGCCAGGGTAGGATCACACGCGTGGACACCCCGCCCCGCACGGCGGAGCTCGTGGTGATCGGCGGGGGCATCGTCGGCGCCGCGACCGCGTTCTACGCCGCCCGCGCCGGCATCAGCTCGGTGCTCATCGAGGCCCGCCCGGCGCTGTGCACGCTGACCACGCCCGTGTCGACCGGCGCCTTCCGGCTCCAGTTCTCGACCGAGGAGGAGCTGCGGCTGGTCGAGGAGACGGTCGCGCTCTTCCAGAACTTCGCCGACATCACCGGCCAGCGCGACTACGACCCCTCGATCCGCGCCCAGGGCTACCTGTGGCTGACCGCGGTCGCCCGAGCGCGCGGCCGAGCAGCGGGCGCTCGTCGCCCGCCAGCACGGGTGGGGGATAGCCGATATCGAGCTCCTCGACGGCGACGAGGTGCGGCGGCGGTTCCCGTACGTCTCCGCCGACGTCGTCCAGGCCCGCTTCCGGGCCGGCGACGGGTTCATCGACACGCGCGCGGTGACGATGGGGCTCGCGAAGCGCGTCGGGCGCCAGGGTCCTCACCGGCTGCCGCGCCGAGGGGTTCGACATCGCAGGCGGACGGCTTCGGGGCGTGCGGACGTCGCTCGGGGTGATCGCGGCCGAGCGGGCCGTGATCGCGTGCGGGCCGCTCTCAGGCGGCGTCGCCGCCTGGGCGGGCGTCGAGCTGCCGATCGAGACCGTGCGCCGGCACAAGCTGGTCATGCCGGACGTCCCCCAGGTGCCGGCGGGCGCCCCCATGACGATCGACGAGGACTCCGGGGCGCACTGGCGGCCGGCCCTGCGCGGCGCGTGGCTGCTCTTCACCGACCCGGCCACTCCCCCGTCGGAGCCCACCGACGCCGTGCCCGCCGACCCCGGTTTCGCGTTCGAGCTCCTCGATCCGGCCAGCCCGACTGCCGTCGCCGGGACCGCGCCGTTCTGGGCCGACGTGTGGGAGCGCAACGCCGCCCACTGGATCGTGCAGGCCGGCCAGTACACGATGACCCCCGACCACTGGCCGCTGATCGGCGAGACCCGCATCGCCGGCCTGCACGTGAACACGGGCTACTCGGGCCACGGGATCATGCTCTCGCCCGCGGGCAGCCGCCGGCTGGGGGATCTGCTGGCGGGCGACCTTACGCCCGCCGACAACATCTTCCGGCCCGACCGGCGGCCGCGTCCGCGCCCGCCGGAGACGCTCTAGCGTTTCCAGAGCCCGGCGCGGCGACGCAGCACCGGGATGGAGCTGGGCGGACGGCGCCGGTCATCGGGCCGGTCGTCGTCGTAGGCCGCGAGGCGGCCCAGCGCAGACTCCACGTCGCGCTCGGTCAGCGTCGGGCCCGGCATGCCGTCGGTGTGGCGGCCGGTAAGGCGGGTGCGGATGTTTGTGCCCATGTCGTTCTCCTCGTCGCTGCCGCCTCGCGGCGGCGGAAACCTGATTCCAGTTTCCAGGTGCCTGCCGCCGCGTCAACCCCCGGGCGGGGGAGATTCAGAGACCGGAGACCCGGAGGGCCGCTCGGCCCTGGATCAGCGCCCGGGTCGCCCGCGCGGCCTGTTCGGCGGCGCGGTCGATGTCGGCGCGGTCAGGCGATCCTGGTTGATCCGTGAGCAGTGCGGCATATCCGTGTGCCGTGGCCTCGATCGCGTCGGCAAGCTCCTCGGCGGCAGGTGGATCTCGAGGGCAGAGCTCGGCAACGCAGGCCTCGAGCATGCCTTCGACATGCTCGTACGCCTGCCGCAGCTCCGGGTGGCGCGTCTTCTTGTCGAGGCCGACGTCGAAGACGACACCGAACAGGGCCGGCTGCTCCGCGGCGAACCGCACGTAGCCGGCGGCCATCGCCGCCAGCCTCTGCTCCGGCAGATCCGTCTCGGGCGATTGCGCCGCCAGCGCCTCCGCGAACGCGTGCAGCGCCCGCACGGCGACGGCGGCGAGGAGCTCATCCCGATTGCCGAAGTGCCGGTACGGGGCGGCCACGCTCACCCCGAGGCGGCGGCTCAGCTCAGCGAGCGAGAAGCCCCGTACTCCCCGTTCGGCGATGAGCTCCACGGCGCCGTCGATCAGCGCCGCCCTCAGGTCGCCGTGATGGTACGGCTTGGCCGGCGTATCCGACGCGCCTCTCGCTGGGCTCACGACGCCGAGATGTGATCGCGCCAGGAGTGCTGCGGCTCGTAGCCGATCGCCGTCCGGGAACGATCGCTTGCGAGCAACGACTCGAACTCCTCGAGCTCGCGGGTCAGCGGAACGCCCGGAAAGACCTCGTCGATGAGCGCCGACGACGGGCGATTCATCACGGTGTCCGCCGCGGCGATGATGAAGCTCGGGCTGCCGGCGATGGCTTCTACCGGCGCCTCGAGCGCCAGGCGGCAGGCCGCCGCGACATCGCGCGCATCGACGTATCCCCACAGATTCCACTTGCGGGCGTGCGGGTCAGCCCAGATCGAGGGGAGTTCCCGGTACTCGTCGGAGGCGAAGATGTTCGAGAAGCGCAGGGCGACAAACGGGATCCCCGACCACGTCGCGATCTGGCCCGCGACGGTCTCGCTGGCGACCTTCGAGAGCGCATACGTCGTCGTTGTCACCGGGTAATGATCCTCGTCCACCGGTGCGTAGCGCGGCGCGGCGCCCTGAGCTTCCATGGACGGCATCTCGTTCGAGCCGACGCCGAACGGCAGGCCGAGCGTCGTCTCGCTCGACGCCCAGACGACCCTCCGCAGACCCAGCCTCGCCGCCGCGTGGAAGACATTGAAGTTCATCGCCACGTTGGTGTTGAACGTGACCGCGGGCGTGGACAGGCCGGGCGCCGGAATGTTGGCCAGATGAACCACCGCGTCGGTGCCCTCGAGCGCCTGGAGCGCCTGTCCGTAGTCCGTCAGGTCTGCCCTGAGCATGCCCGCCTCGAGATCATCTCGGGTTGCCACGAGATCGGTCGCGGCCACGTCGTAGCCATGCTCGAGGAGCTCATGCACCACTGCTCGACCTGCCTGGCCGCTCGCTCCGGTCACGCAGATCCGCTTTGCGATCTGTGTCGTCATCCCACGCCTCCCACCACGAGGTTCCATGTCATAGACGCTAACAATGTTAAATGCTATCACACCGTCCGCCGCCGTGGGGCGCCGCCGACTCAAGCCGGCGGCCGGATCTGCCGAACGGCTATCCTTAGGCACGGGCCCGCCACGCGTGCAGCCGCGCGCCAGAGTGGCGACGGCACCCTGATGAACCTCCGACCTGGTCTCTTTCGATGACGCGCAATTCGCATGCCACAAACTCCGCAGTCCGCCGCCTGGCGATCAGCCAGGGGCTGTCGTATGCCGGCCGCGGCGCGGCGCTGACGGCGCTGATCTGGGCGCTCTACTCGGCCACCTCGTCCGCGTGGTGGCTGTCCGGCGCGATGCTCGCGATCTTCGGCGCAGCAACCGCCGTGTCGCCGTGGACCGGGCACGCCGGCGACCGCTACGACCGCCGCGTCGTCATCATGATCTCCGCCGCGCTGGCCGCCATCGGCTTCGCGGTCTGCGCGCTGCTCGTCTGGCGCGGCGACGTGCTGGCCACGATCTTCGTCATGGTCGCCGCCGGCTGCACCCAGGGCGCGCTCACCGCGGCCGTCCAGGGCGCCGTGCCCAACCTGGTCGCCGACGAGGAGCTGGCCCGCGCGAACAGCCTTTCGGGCGCGTTCAAGAGCGCCGGCTACATGCTCGGCCCCGGCATCGGCGGCGCGCTGCTGGCCGTCACGTCTGCGCAGGGCGTGTTCGCGGTCTCCGCGCTGATGATGGCCGTCTCTGCCCTGCTCATGGTGGGAATCCAGGCGCCGTTCCACTCGGATCGGACCGAAGAGGTCGGCGGCCGCATGGACGGCTTCCGCCAGCTCATGGCCGATCGCTGGATGCGACGGCTGACGCTCGCGTGGGCGCTGATCATGGTCGGCGTCGGCCCGGTGATCGTCGCCGAGGTCGTGCTCGCCCACCACTTCAAGGTCGGCTCCGTCGGCTACGGCCTCATCTCGGTCTTCTGGGACGGCGGCGGGGTCGCAGGCGCGATCCTGGGCGCGCGTCTCCTCCGCCGGTTCGAGCAGGCGGCCGTGGTCGGCGGCAGCGCCGCGATCGCGACCGGCTTCGCAATCGTCGGGCTGACCCCGATCTTCTGGCCGGTGCTCCTGGGGATGCTGATCGCCGGCGTCTTCGACTCGTTCGGCACGGTCGCGGCGCAGAACGTGCTCCAGCGGCGCACGCCCGACCGGATCCGCTCGCGGGTCTCGGCCGCGCTCGACGCGATCGTGCTCGGGGCGATGGGCCTCTCGTTCGCGCTCGGGGCGCCGCTCGTCACCTGGCTCGGCGCCCAGGGCGTCTACCTGGCCGCGGCGGTCATCACCGTCGTCGCCACGCTCATGCTGCTGCCGGCGCTTCGGCACATGCCCGAGCCGGTCGTGATCTCGCCGCGGCGCTCCCGCCCGGTCGAGACGGGCCGGACGCGGCCGGAGCCGCGCCGCGAGCGAATGCGCCGTCCCGCGCTGCGCCGTCCGCGGCTGCGGCGGCGGGCGCCGCGAATCCGTCGCTGAGCAACCAGCGGAATGAATCGAGGACCCGTTCAGGCGGCTGCGAGGATGACCTGCTCGTAGAACTCGCCCGCCCGCCGGCCGGTGCGGCGGTTGACATGGCGCAGGCGCTGGTCGCGGATGCGCAGGCCTGCGCCCGCGAGGATCGTCCCGAAGAGCTCGCGGGAATCGTCGACGACGAGCACGACGGCGGCGCCGGGTACGAGGAACCGGCGCGCGTTCGCGAAGACGGCCGTCATGTCGTCCACGTAGGCGTCGATCGCCGCGCGGCCCGTCCCCCGCCAGGGCGCGCCGATCTCCTCGGCGCGGCGCTCGTCGAGCCCGAGCAGCTCGAAGGCGTAGCGGTGCTGCTCGTGGTAGTCGATCCGGCCCGGGTACGGCGGCGAGGTGATGAGACCGTCGAGGCGCAGGCCGTAGTCGGCGCAGCGGGCGTCGGCGTGGAGCACCTCCGCGCGGACGTCGGCCCGCAGATCGGCGTACTCGCGCACCCGCCGGATCGTGTCGAACGTGTAGCGGCGCAGGAACTTGGCGGCCTCCGCCGTCGGCGCGCAGGTGCGGGAGTGCTTGCGGCACTGGTAGGGGCCGGTCTGGGGGGCGCGGGGGAAGTCGAGCTCGAAGTGCGTCGTCAGCCGGGCCGATCGGGCGGCGCGGCTGAGCACCACGCGGGCGAGGTCGGCGTGCTCCGCTCGGCCGCAGACCGCGTCGCGGTAGCGCAGCAGCTGCGCCAGCGCGTCCGGGTGATACCAGGCGCGCAGGTAGTCGCCGGGCGGGACGCCGCCGGGATCGCCGGCCGCGTCCTCGGCCGCCTGGAGCACGGCGAGCAGGTCGCGCTCGACGGCGGCCGGGTCGTAGCGGGCGGTCTTCACCGCGGAGAGCAGGACGTTGAACGCCGACACGTCCACGCCGACGCTGTTCGCCCCGAAGGTCGTGCACTCGACGAGCGTGGTGCCGCTGCCCGCGAACGGGTCGAGGATGCGCTGGCCCGGCCGGAAGTGGCGGATCAGGAACCGCTCGACGAGCTGGGGGACGAACTTCCCCAGGTAGGGGTGCAGCCGGTGCACGTGCTTCGTGCGCAGGCGCTCGGGCAGCTCGTGCTCGGCCCAGCTGAGCTCCGGGTCGAAGCTGCGCTCGGCCAGATCGGCGTACAGCACCTGCTGGGTCGGCATGTCGCGAGGATATCCGCAGGTCAGGACGCCGCCCGCGGCGGCGCCGAGGCCGGGGCGGTGCTGACCAGGGTGCGCCTCCCGGCCCGCTTGCGCACCGCTGCGAGGCCGCTGCGGCGCAGCGCTCCGCGGGCGCGCATCGCGGCGATCTGGGCCAGCTCGGCGGGGCCGACCTGGGCCTCGTCCGCCGTCTCGACGGGCAGGCCGCGCAGGCGGGCGCGGCGCAGCTCCGCGCGCAGCTGCGGGCCGCGGACGCTGCCCGGCTCGACCCACACGCCGATGGTGCCCCCGGCGGCCGCGGCGGCGCGGGCGACGGCGGGGGCGAGCGTCATGCCGACGGCGCCCACCGCGCCGGCCGAGTCGAGCGTCGCCTGCACGGAGGCGAGGACGACGAGCTTGCACCCGTACTCGCGCCGGAGCGCCTCGACCATGTGGGTCACCCGGTCGCAGACCACCGCGCCGGGGCGGCGGGCGTACGGCGCGTAGGCGTGGTCGGCGAGCAGCACGACGTCCTCGCGCGGCATCAGCCGCTGCAGCTCGTCCGCCACGCGGAGCCCGTCCCAGCCCTCGGCCAGGATCCCGACGGGCGCCGAGGCTACGCTCTGGGCCGCGTCTTCTCCGGGTCGTAGATCGGGTAGCTGTCGACGATCGCCGGCACGGAGCGGCCGTCGCCGAGGGTCACCTCGACCTGCGTCTGCGGCACGGCCAGATCGGCCTCGATGCACGCCATCGCGATCAGCCGCTCGACGGTGGGCGAGCGCCCGGCCGACGGCGACGTGAGCTTGCCGACGTGGCGGCCGTTGCGCGTGACCGGCGTGTTGTACTCCGGCGCTTCCTCCCCGGCGATCAACAGCGTGACCATCCGGTGCGTGATGCCCGCCTCGTGCTCGCGGACGAGCGCGTCACGCCCCACGAAGTCGGCCTTCTCGAGCTTGATCATCCGGTCGAGGTTCACGTGGAACGGGCTCGTCACGCCCTGGAAGTAGTCGTAGCCGAGGAAGATCAGCCCGGCCTCGATCCGCAGCGACTCGACGGCGGCGAGGCCGTACGGGCGGATCCCCAGATGTGCGCCGGCGTCGAGCAGGCCCTGCCACAGCCGCTCCGCGCCGGCCGCGGGGCAGAAGACCTCGTAGCCGATCTCGCCCGAGTAGCCGGTGCGCGACACCCAGCAGTCCTCGACGCCCGCCACCGTGACGGGCTCGGGGAAGAAGCGGAAGTAGCGCAGCGACTCGACGTCGGCGTCGGTGAGGCCCGCGAGTAGCTCGCGCGAGCGCGGCCCCTGCACCTGCAGGTGCGGGATCTCGAAGGTGTGCTCGGTGATCTCGACGTCGAGGTCGCCCGTCACGCGCAGGAAGTGGTCGAGGTCGGTGTCGAGCGCCGTCACCACCATGACGTCGTCGGCGGTCTTGCCGCGGTAGACGACGCCGTCGCCGAGCATCTGGCCCTGCTCGTCGCAGAACGGGCCGTAGCGGCACTGGCCGACGTCGAGCGCGGCCATGTCGGAGGTGAAGATGCGGTCGGCGGCACGCAGCGAGTCGGCGCCCTTGAAGAACCACTTCCGTAGCGGGCTCTCGTCCCAGATCCCGACCGACTCGCGCACCGTGTGGTGCTCGGCGATCGGGTCGCCGAAGTCGCTGATCCAGTCCCAGCCCTCCCACTCGGCGAAGTCGCCCCGCATCCGCCGCTGAACGCGGTCGAACGCGGTCTTGAGCAGCCCCTCGGTGGACGGCTCCGGAGGCGGCGGCTCGGAGATCTCGAGCGTCGCGCCGGCGCCGAGGTCGAGCGGCGCGGCCATCGCCTCGATCGGCGGCATCGGCACCTCGACGGGCATGATCACCGTCGGCGTCGCCCGGCGGGTGAGCTCCTGGTGGCCCGGAGGCAGCACCTGCGTGACGCCGACGAGGCCGCGCACCTGGGCGGGGCCGGTGACGGTGCGGTAGGTCTCGACGGACTGCTTCTCGTCGCGGTCGATGTTTCGGCGGAGGCGGCGCAGTCGCGTCTGGTAGCCGGCGTCGAGCCCGGGTGTCGAGAAGATCGCCTGCTCGACGTAGCTCTCGACGACCTTGTTCCCGACGAGCGTGCACGTCGGCGTCGCGGGCGCGACCGGTGCGCGACGAGTAGAGCACGACGGCGCGCACCTGGTCGAGGAACGTGTTCCAGGTCGAGAGCACGACCTCGCCGCTGCAGCGCGCGCCCGTCTCCGGCAGCGCGAGCAGGGTGATGCGACGGTCGTTCACGGCCTCGATGACAGCCTCGGCGGTCGGCTGCAGGATCGAGACGAACTTGTGCAGCGGCCACACGTCGAGCTGGTTGAAGTCGCCCGGCTCGCAGCCGACGCCGAACAGGTACACGTCGGAGTAGCGGAAGAAGTTGCCCGTGCCGCGCAGGGCGCGCAGGTGGTCGTAGAAGAGCGTGATCGTGCCGCAGATCAGGTTCGAGCAGCCGACGGCGTCCATCGGGTTCGCGAGCAGGACGCCCAGCCGGTCGTCGGGCTGCCAGCCGTTGGGCCACAGCGCGGAGAGCGGCTCCGAGGCGCCGTTCCGCTCGACGGAGAAGTCTTCGGAGGAGAGCGCGTAGGAGGAATGCATGCGCCGATCTTACCGCCCTCGATATCCGGTGCCTGGCACCGGTTATGCAGCCGCCGCCCGTCTGGAGACGCGCCGGGTATGTATTCCGGATGGACGCCCGCCCCTCCGCGACCGGCGCCGGCGATCCACCGCCGCCGCCACTGATCACCCTGCTGGCGCTGACCATGGGCGTGTTCCTGGTGACCCTGAACGTCACGGTCGTGACGGTGGCGCTGCCGGACATCCAGCGCTCGCTGAACGCCCAGCCGGACGAGCTCGAGTGGGTGATCGACGCATACAACCTGGTCGGCGCGAGCCTGCTCCTCTCGGCAGGGTTCTTCGCCGACCGGTTCGGGCGCAAGCGGGCGC
This sequence comes from uncultured Actinomycetes bacterium, assembly GCA_963746115.1. GTDB lineage: Bacteria > Actinomycetota > Thermoleophilia > Gaiellales > JAICJC01 > JAICJC01. Next base: position 85,151 of record CAVVAA010000002.1, read on the forward strand.
TCTGCACCGGCTACACCGTCTTCGCGGGCGGCGCGCTCCTGTGCGCGGTCGCACCCGGGGCGGGCTGGCTGATCGCCTTCCGCGTCGTCCAGGCGGTCGGCGGCACCGCGCTCACGCCGACCAGCCTGTCGATCGTCGCGAACCTCTACCGCGACCCCCGCGAGCGGGCCCGGGCGATCGGGATCTGGGGCGTGGCATCCGGGCTCGGGCTCGGCGCCGGGCCGATCGTCGGCGGCGCCGTCTCGGACTGGATGGGCTGGCGGGCCGTGTTCGTCGTGAACGCCATCGCCGGCCTGGTCGCGCTCGCGATCGCGATCCGGGTCGTGCCGCGGTCGCGCAGCGAGGTCAGGCGCGGCCTCGATATCCGCGGCCAGCTGCTCGCGATCGTCCTGCTCTCGAGCCTCACCTACGCCCTCATCGAGGCGCCCCGCTACGGCTGGGGCTCGCCCCGGATCGTGCTCGTGCTCGCCGCCGACGTCGTCCTGACCGCCGTCTTCGCCGCCGTCGAGCTACGGGTGCACGAGCCGCTGATCGACCTGCACGTCTTCCGCGACCGCCAGTTCTCCGGCGCGATCTTCATCACGGTGGCGGCGTTCTTCGCCTACTCCGGTTTCGTCTACTTCACCGCGCTCTACCTCCAGCAGGTGCGCGGGCTGAGCGCGCTCGAGGCGGGCATCGTCATGCTTCCCGGTGCGCTGCCCGTGCTCGCCGGAGGGCCGATCTCGGGCCGGCTGGTCGCCACCCGCGGCGCCCGCGGCGTGCTCTTCGCCGGGACGTTCGTCCTCGCCGTCGGCACGCTGCTGCTCGCCTTTCCCGAGCCGGACGCGCCGCTGTGGCAGATCCTCGCGCCCGCCCTGCTGGTCGGCATCGGCTACGGGCTCATCAACGCGCCGGTGAGCACGGTCGCCGTCGCAACGCTGCCCCGCCAGCAGGCAGGCGTCGCCGCCGCGATGGCGAGCTCGGCCCGCAACGTCGGCCTGGTGATGGGCATCGCCGTGCTCGGCTCGGTGGTGAACGGGCGCATGCCCGGGCTGCAGGAGCACGAGTCCTACGCGCTCGCCTACACCGACGCGATCCACCCGGCGTACGTCGTCGCCGCCGCCGTCGCGCTGGCGGCTTCCGCCGTCGCGCTCTCGACCCTCCGGGCCGAGCCGCCGGGGACGCCGCGGCCGGTCGCCGCGACCGGGCGCTGACCGTCAGTCGACCGGGAGCTGCCGGCCGGGGATCGGCGCGTCGTTCACGATCGACGTGGTCGTCGATCCGTAGCGCAGGAAGCGGTCGAGCAGCGGGCTGAGCTCGTCGATCGAGCGCAGGTGCACCTTCAGGAAGAAGCAGTCCTCGCCCGTGATCCGGAGGCACTCGCTGATCTGAGGGATCTGCGCCGCCAGCTCGGGAATCCGGGGCAGCTGGCGGGCGGCCGGCTTCACGCGGACGATCGCCGTCGAGCTGGTAGCCGAGCGCCCGCGGGTCGATGGCGGCGTGGTAGCCGGTGATGACGCCGGCCCGCTCCAGCCGGCCGCACCCGCTCGGCCACGGCCGGAGGTGAGAGGCTCACCCGCCGGCCGAGCTCGGCCAGCGACATCCGCCCGTCGGCGGAGAGCTCGGTGAGGATGCGACGGTCGATCTGGTTGAGAACCTGTTGATTGTTCGTCTGAACACGTGATACTCCGTCGTTCATGCCGACGATCCTAGCCGAATCCCATCGATCATGTATTTCGCGATCGCCGGATGCGACCTACACTCGGACCGATGCTCGCCGCTCGCCCCGAGACGCCTGGCCGCACGGACCCTGCCCCCGCAGGCCTACTTCGCCGGCAGCGCCGTCTTCCACTACCTGGGCCCGTCGTTCGCCGTCCTCCTCTTCGCCCGCGTCGACGTGCTCGGGGTCGCCTGGATGCGGATCGCCTCGGCCGCCGTCGTGCTCGGCCTGTGGCGACGGCCCTGGCGGCGGCTGCGCGAGATCGACACGCGCACGCGCCTGCTCGTGGCCGGCCTGGGCGCCGTGTTCGCCGGCATGAACGCGTGCTTCTACCTCGCCATCGACCGCCTGCCGCTCGCGACCGTGGCGGCGATCGAGTTCCTCGGGCCGATCGCGCTCGCGCTGGCAGGCGCCCGCACGGGCCGCAACTGGCTCGCCGTCGCTGGCGCCGCCGCAGGCGTCTACCTGCTGACGCACGTCCAGATCGCCGGCGGAGCCGCCGGGGTCGCCTTCGCGCTCGCAAACGCCGCGCTTTTCACGCTCTACATCGTCCTCGCCCACCGCATCGCCCGGGCGCCCGCGCTGGGCGGCATCGACGGCCTCGCCGCCGCCATGCTGTGTGCGCTCGTGTTCGTGTTCCCGATCGGGTTCGCGGACGCCGCGCACGCGCTGTCCGACCCGGTCGCGGTGCTGGCAGGGATCGGGGTCGGTGTGTCGTCGTCGGTGATCCCGTACGTGTGCGACCAGCTGGCAATGGCGCGCCTGGCCCGGGCCACGTACGCGCTCTTCGTCTCGCTGCTACCCGCCTGCGCGGTGGTCGTCGGCGTCGTCGTCCTGCAGCAGATCCCGACGGCGCTCGACCTGGCCGGCATCGGGCTCGTCATGCTCGCGGTGTCGATCCACCGCGAGCCTGACGGGGTTCTCTAAACCCGCTCGGCGACCGGGGCCGCCGTCTCGGCGGCGGCGGACATGGCGATCCGCCGGTGACCGCTCGGCACGAACATCGCCGCGACGCCCGCCAGGATCATCCCCGTCGCGAGCACGAGGAAGCTCAGCACGTAGCCGCGCTCGTGCGGCAGGGCGCCCGCCGCGACGCCGGCGACGATCACGCTCGTCACGACCTGGCTCCCGATCGCCCCGCCGACCGTGCGGATGTTCGCGTTCATGCCGGTCGCGACGCCCGTCTGGGTGCTCGGCACGGCGTCGACGATCAGGTTCGTCATCGCCGAGAACGCGAGCCCCATGCCGACGCCGGCAAACGCCATGCACACGTACACCTGCCACTCCTGGGTGTGCGCGATCGCGAGGAACACGAACGCGCCGCCGCCGATGAAGCCGCCCAGGATCAGCGGCAGCTTGGAGCCGACAGCGGCCGTGATCCGCCCGATCGACAGCCCGACGACGATCATCGCCGCGGTCGCCGGCAGCAGCGCCAGGCCGGCACCGGTCACCGAGGCGGCGAAGCCGTAGCCGGCCGCCTTCGGCACCTCCATGAACTCGGGCAGCACCACCATCATCGAGTACATCCCGAAGCCGAACAGGAACGCGGAGACGTTCGTCCACCAGACGACGGGCGTGCGCATCAGGCGGCAGTCGACGAGCGGCACCTCGGAGCGCAACTCGACGGTGACCCACGCCACGAACAGGACGACGGCCGCGACGAACAGGCCGACGATCCGCGGCGACGACCAGCCCCAGTCCGCCCCCTCGCTCACCCCGAGCAGCAGGGCGATCGAGCCATCCGGAGAGGAGCCCCGCCGCCGGAAGTTCACCGTCCCGGGCGTCTTCACGGGCGACTCGGGCACGAAGAAGAACGTCGCCACGGTCGCGATCGCCGTCATCACCAGCGGGATCCAGAACAGCCAGTGGTAGCTCAGGTGGTCGACGATCGGCCCGGCGAGCACGATCCCGAGGCCGGCGCCGACGCCGAGCAGGGTCGAGATGCCGCCGATCGCGCCGGCGACGCGCTCGCGCGGGAACTCGTCGCGGATGATGCCGAACGCGAGCGGGAAGACTGCGCCGCCCAGACCCTGGAGCACGCGGGCCGCGATCATGACGCCGATCGAGCTCGTGAGCGCTGCGATGAGCGAGCCGGCGGTGAGCGCAGCGAGCACGATGACGAGCATGCGCTCCTTGCCGAACATGTCGCCGAGCCGTCCGAGCACCGGGGTCGCCACCGACGCGCTCAGAAGGTACGCGGTGAAGATCCACGAGACGGTGCTCTGCGACGTGTGCAGCGCGCGCCTGCAGGGTCGGGAGCGCGGGTACGACGAGCGACTGCAGGAGCACGTAGGCCATCGCGCCCGTGCCGAGCACGGCGAACGTCCTGTTCGGGCTCTGGCGGATATGCGGTTCGGCCAGGCTCACGACAAAGTCAGCGTAGTCGAGACCGCCGCGAGGCGCTCCTGGATCTCGTGGTCAGGACTTGATGATCGGGTCGAAGTTCCCGTTCCAGGCGTCGAACCGGGCCCGGGTCGAGAACGTCGGGTAGTTGCGCGCGTGGGCGGCCATCGCCGGCGTCGGGAACACGAGCGAGCTGCGCCCGACCGCGGGGTCGGACTTCTCGAGGATCGCCTGGGCGCCCGGCACCGGCGTGATGTACTCGACCCAGTCGGCCACCATCGCCGCGACGCGCGGCTGGTAGTAGTAGTTCATCCACGCCATCGCGCTCAGCGGATTCCGGGCGTTCCTCGGGATCATCATGTTGTCGGTCCAGTGCATGACGCCCTCCTCGGGCACCACGAACCTGAGCTCGGGGTGGCCGGAGGCGTTCGCCTGGAAGATGTCGCCCGACCAGGCCTGGCTGATCCAGGTGTCGCCGCGCTCGAGCGCGTCGATGTAGCGCTGGTCGTAGTAGCCCCGGCACGAGCCCGCGCTGCTTGCGGAGTGCGCCGGCCGCCTGCTCCCAGTCGGAGGCGGTCGAGGTGGCCGGGTCGATGCCGAGGTAGAGCAGCCCGGCCGAGCCGAGGTCGGTGTTGTCGCTCATCATCCCCACCCGGCCGCGGAACGCGGGGTCCCACAGGTCGCGGACGCTCGTGATCTCGCGGCCGATGCGGTTGGCGTTGTAGGCGATCCCGGTGAAGCCGGACTGCCACGGGATCGTGAAGCGGTTGCCCGGGTCGTAGTTCGGGTTCTTCGCGATCGACGCCGCGTAGCTCGCGAAGTTCGGCAGCATCGAGTGGTCGAGCGGCACGAGCCAGTCGTTGCCGATCAGCTGGCTCGTCTGCCAGCCGTTCGTGAGCACGATCAGGTCGTAGCCGAGCGGCTGCCCGGCCTGGAGCCGCGGCGCGATCTTCTGGAAGAACGGCTCGTTGCCCTCGATGACCTCCTCGTAGGTGACCTCGATGCCGGTGTGGCGCGAGAACCCGTTCAGGCTCGGGCGGTCCTTCAGCCAGTTCGTGTAGTCGATGTAGAGCGGCCAGTTCGCGAACATGAGCTGCCCCGTGTCGTGCTGCCCGCGCCACCAGTCGGTGCTCCCGACCGGCGCGGCGACGCGCGAGGTCACCTCCCCGCACGCGGCCAGAAGCGGCGCGGCGGCGAAGGCGCCGGCCGCCAGCCCGGCGCGGCCGAGGAGCCGGCGGCGCGACAGCCGCCGTCCGGTGAGACCGCGGGTGAGGGCGTCGTCGCTCATCGCAGGATCACGAACCCGATCACGACGCCGATCCAGCCGAGCAGGATCATGGCGGGGACGACGAGGGCGCCCGAGTTGCGGCCGACGATCGACTCGCGCGCGGTCGGCCGCAGCACCATGCGCCCGTGGGCCACACGGCGGCCGCCGGCGAGCAGGACGAGCGTGAGCAGCGCCGCGGCCACGGCGGCGAGCGCCCCCACCTCGAGCCGGCGCACGAGCACCGGGTCGAGCTTCGTGTGGGCGATGGTGGGCGCCGAAAGCGGCGGAGGCGCCTGCGCCGGGGGGACGTTGGACGTGTCGGGCACGTTGACCACGCCGGTCACAGCCTCGCGGGTGGCGATGCCGGAAGGGTCGCGCAGGAAGACGCTGTAGCAGTAGGCCGCGCCGGCCTTGACCGACCGGTCGATCACGTGGAGGGGCGAGACCTCGCCGGCCGTGATGCCCTCGTCGATCGTGCGCGGGCAGCCGGGCTCGCCGCGGCGGACGACCACCTTCCCCGGAGCCTGGAGCCGCTGCCAGCTGACGAACACCTCGTCTGTCGTCACGACCACGCCGAGGTGGGAGGCGCGCGGGGTGAGGGACGCCTGCGGGCTCTGGGCCGCGGCGACGCCGCCCATGGCGAGCCACAGGAGCGCCGAACCCAAGAAGACTGTCACCAGCCGGTGCCGAGGCGTGCCAGCCATACACCCACCATCCTCCAGACATTTCCAAGCTACAGCCCCCGCCCGCGATGTCAACGGGGCGGGCGCGAGTCCCGTTTTCGGCCGCGGGCCTCGTGCTCGCCGAGGACGTTCAGGACGGCGGTCGTGACGGCGGCCGCGTCGACGCTCAGCTGGGGCGCCACCTCCCGCTCGAAGGCACGGGCGAGCATGTACCAGGTGATCGTCCACTGCAGCCCGCAGCGGCTGCACTGGAGCGTCACCGACCGCAGCGACGAGCGGTAGATGCGCGGCTCGGGGCGGGCGCAGATCGGGCACGCGCACAGCCGGCGGGCGAAGCGGGCGGCGTTCGAGACGTTGAACCGGCCGGCATCGTCGACGTCGATCCGCTGGAGGGCGCCGCGTTTTGCATGAACGTTCATGCAAAGAGGCTACCAGTTCCGGCCGAATTCGGACGGATGTTTAGCCCCGTTCGCGCGCGGGTAGGAAGCGGCCGCGGCGGTCGGGGCACTCACGCGAGCCCACTGCGTTTCACCCACTGCACCCGACCGCCGCAATTCCTCCAAGCGCGATCGAGCGAGCGGTGTGACTCTGCCCGCATCCCGCCAGAGGGATAGGGTCGGGGGATGCAGTGGAGTCTCGCGGTTGTGGCGCTGTCGTTGATCGGCTTCGGTGTCGTGTCTCGCCGTGTCGACGGCACCCCGATCACGGCCGCGATCATCTTCGTCGGGGTCGGGCTCGTGGTTGGGGGGCAGGCTCTCGATGTCGTGCACCCGTCGGCAACGGGCGAGGCGGTGAAGGTTCTGGCCGAGGCGACTCTGACCATGGTGTTGTTCGCGGACGCGTCGCGCATCGATCTGCGGACGCTCCGGCGGGAGTACGCGGTGCCCGCGCGCCTGCTTGGCATCGGCCTCCCGTTGACGATCGCCTTCGGGGCAGTCATCGGCGCGGAGCTGTTCGGTGTGCTCTCGGTCCCCGAGGCCGTGGTCCTGGCGGTGGTGCTCGCCCCGACCGACGCGGCGCTTGGCCAGGCCGTGGTCACGGAGCCCCGGCTGCCCTCCCGGATCCGCCAGGGTCTCAACGTCGAGAGCGGCCTGAACGACGGGATATGCGTGCCGTTGCTTTTCATCGTGCTGGCGATCGCCGAGGCGGACGCCGGCGAGGCTGGCGCGAGCCACGCGGTTCGGCTGGTGGTCGAGGAAATCGGATTCGGCATCGCCGCGGGCGCTCTCGCAGGTGTCGTCTTGGCGACGGCGCTCGCCTACGCCGGCAAACGCCGAACCATTGAACCGTCATGGCTCCAGATCGCGCCGGTCGCGGGCGCCGCACTCGCCTACGGAGTCGCAGCGCCACTCGGCGGCTCCGGTTTCATCGCAGCGTTCGTCGCCGGCATGACGTTCGGCGCCGTGCGCGGGCCATCGGGCGACGCTGAGGTGACGCACCTCACCGACGAGCTCGGTGAGCTCCTCAACGGGACCACCCTGCTCGTTTTCGGAGCGGTGCTGCTCTGGCCCGCGCTTGACGGCCTCACCTGGCGAATCGCGATCTACGCCGCCGCAAGCCTGACCGTCGTCCGCATGGCACCGGTCTCGATCGCGATGCTGGGCACCGGCGCACGCCGCCAGACAGTCGCCTTCCTGGGCTGGTTCGGGCCGCGAGGGCTGGCATCGATCGTGTTCGCGCTGATCGTCGTCCAGGAAGCCGACCTCCCGCACGCGAGCACGATCCTGCTCACCACATATGCCACCGTCGGGCTGTCGGTCCTCGCCCACGGCCTCACGGCAGCGCCACTCGCCGGCCGCTACGCGTCGTGGTTCTCGTCGCATCCGTTCGATGCGATGCCCGCGATGGAGAGCATCCCCGCGGGCGCACACCGGTGGCGACGGCCGCCGACCGCCGCGGACCCACCGCGACCAGCGTAGGGCTCATCCGTCTCGTGTGGAGGCATCGGCAGTGAGCAGGGCTTCGACGGCGCGGTGGATGTTGCCGTGGAGGTGGTCGGTTCCGATCCGGTCGATGAGGCCGTCTCGCGTGAGCACGGCCAGCACGGGTGGCTTCACTCGGGCGAGGTGGAGCGTCGCTCCCCTGGCCTCGACGAGCTCGTCGATCTGCGAGAGCTGTTCGGCTCCCTGCGAGTCGATGAAGGGGACTGCCTCGAGGTCGAGCACGACTCCGCGAAGCGGTTCCGGGCCCTCCTCGGTGAGGGCACGGATGCGGTCGTCGAGGGCCTGGGCGGTTGCGAAGAAGAGGCCGCTGTCGAGCCGCACCACCACGATCCCAGGGGGCGTCTCGTCGCCGGGGTTCTCGTCGAGGTCGCGGAACACCTGCGTCCCGGCCTCCCGCCCGAGCAGTGGCATCGGCGGACTCGTGGCGACGTAGATAAGCCAGCCGAGCGAGAGCACCACGCCGATCACGACGCCGGCCAGGACACCGACCGACAGCACGCCGACGACGGCGGCAATGGCAATCCAGAAGTCGAACCGGGTGACGCGGCGCAAGCGGCGCAGCTCCGGCAGGTCGATCATCCCGAACACCACCGCGTCGATGATCACGGCAGCCAGCACGGGCTTTGGCAGCTTGGAGAACAGCGGCGCGAGCACGATCAGCGTGGCCAGGACGAGTGCGCCCGTGATCAGCGATGCGACCGGCGTCCGCGCGCCGGCAGACTCGTTCAGCGAGCTGGCAGAGAGACTGGTCGAGACCGGCATCCCCTGGAACACGCCGGCGCCCATGTTGGCCATGCCCTGCGCGACCGACTCCTGGTCGACGTCGATCCGGTAGTGGTGGCGGGTGGCAAATGCGCGGGCGTCGCCGGCCGTCTGCGAGAACCCGATCAGAAGCAGGGCGCCCGCTGCGACACCGATGGTGGGGTACTGCTCGCGGAACACGTCGATGCTCGGCAGCTGCGGCGTTGGCAGACCCCGCGGCACGTGCCCGACCAGCTCGACGCCGTGCGCGCCGAGGTCGAACACATAGGAGGCGAGGATGCCACCGGCCACCAACACCAATGCCCCCGGAACCGCGGGCGCGCGGAACCGTACGGCGAGAATCACGCCCAGCGACACGAGACCGACCACAACCGTCGTCCCGTGCACATCGCCAAGCGAACCGATCCACGAGGCGAACTCCCGCCACGCGTTCACGCCGTCAGCCGACGTCCCCGTCAGCTTGGGCAGCTCGCCGATCACCACATCCACCGCCGCCCCTGCCAGGAAGCCCGTGATCACCGGCTTGGACAAGAACCGGGCAATCCATCCCATCCGAAAGACGGCGAGCAGCAGGAACAAGACTCCCGCCACCAGGGTGATCGCCGCCACCAGCTGCGCGGCCTGGTGACCGCCCAGTCCGGTCAGGAGCACCGCGCCACCGGCGACCGCGGCCAGCGACGAACTCGGGCCGGTCGAGATCTGGCGCGAGGTGCAGAACAGCGCGTAGATGATCGCCCCGGCGGCTGCCGCGTACAACCCGTTCTGCAGCGGCACGCCGGCGATCCCCGCGTACCCCAGGTTCTTCGGCACGATCAGCGCGGTCACCGCGACGCCCGCGGCCACGTCCCCACGAAGCCAGGCACGGTCGTAGCCGGGCAGCCACCCCAGGATCGGGAGGAAATGGCGGATGCCCCTGCGCTGGTTCTCCGCTGGCGTCACCACCACATCGTCTCATGCACCTGGGTCGAACGGTTTCGCGTCCGCCCGGAAGACTCCAGCACGGTGGTGCCCACGCGCTAACATCGTGCGATCACCGATGCGGTCGGAGGTATCAGAGATGAGTAAAACGAAGAACAGGAAGGCGAAGAACACGAAGGATCACCACGCGCCGGATCCGTCGACGGTGTCGGACGAGGCCGAGGCGAGTCCTCCCGGGAAGATGAAGCGTAAACAGTACGAACGGGAGATGAGAGTCCTTCAGGGCGAGCTCGTGGCCATGCAGGAATGGGTCAAGGCGACTGGCGCCAAGGTCTGTGTCGTGTTTGAGGGCGTGGACAGTGCGGGCAAGGGCGGCACGATTCGGCGGATCACCGAGCGGACGAACCCTCGTGTGTTCAAGCATATTGCCCTGCCGGCCCCCGACGAGCGGGTGAGGTCGCAGATGTACATCCAGCGATATGTATCGCACTTCCCGGCGGCAGGTGAAGTTGTGATATTCGACCGCAGCTGGTACAACCGCGCCGGCGTCGAGCCGGTGATGGGCTATTGCACTCCGGAGGAGACCGAGCGGTTCCTTCAGTTGGTTCCGCTGGTCGAACAGGCGATGGTCCACGACGGGATCATCCTGATCAAGTATTTCTTGAATGTCAGCCGTGCCGAGCAGACGCGGCGACTCGAAAGCCGGATCGATGACCCGCGCAAGATCTGGAAGCTCTCGCCCACGGATCTGAAGTCCTACCGCCGCCGCTACGACTACCTCCGGGCTCGCGACGCAATGGTCGTTACCACCAGCACGGGATGGGCGCCGTGGTACATCGTGGACAACGACGATAAGAAGCGCGGCCGGCTCAACATCATTTCGCATCTCCTCAGCCAGATACCTTACGAGCCGCGGCCGACCGTAGACGTGAAGATGCCGAAGCCGCCGAGCCACCACGGGTACGTCGAGCCGGAATCGTCGCGACCCAACATCCCGACGATCTTCTCGTGAAGCACTGGAGGAGCACCGCGGGAAAGCCTCGAAGGGGAGGAGAGCGCAACGATGACCGACCGCTCCGCGGCGCCTGTCGAGAGCATCGCCGGCGCGGCCAGATGGTATGCGCTGTCGCCGGACGAGGTGGCCGAAAGATTGCACGTCGACCCCGTCCAGGGCCTGTCCGCGGCCGAGGCCGCCGACTTGCTGGAGAAGAACGGTCCCAACGCGCTTCCGGCCGAGGCCACGGTGCCCGGCTGGAGGCAGTTCCTGGCTCAATACAGGAGCTACATGCAGATCATCCTCGTCGCAGCGGCCGTCGCCTCGATGCTGATCGGACAGATTCCCACGGGCGTCGTTGTGCTGGCGATCACGGCGCTCAACGCGCTCGGGGGGATGCGTCAGCAGGGCAAGGCGGAGAGCGCCATGAACGCCCTGCAGTCGATGCTCAAAGCATCCGCTCGCGTCCGCCGGGACGGGGCGGAGGTCAAAGTCGATGCCGACCAGGTCGTGGTGGGCGACGTGGTCCTGCTCACGGCCGGTGACGATGTGTGCGCCGACGGCCGGATCATCCAGGCTGCATCTCTTCAGATCGACGAGTCCGGGCTGACCGGCGAGAGCGTCCCCGCGTCGAAGGATGCCGAGGTCATTACCGGCGAGAGCCCTGGCGTCGGAGACCAGTCGAACATGGCGTTCATGAACTCCCCCGTCACGCATGGAAGCGGCGTGATGATCGTCACCGGGACGGGGGCCGCCACCGAGGTCGGGAACATCTCCGGGATGCTGAAATCGACGCCCACCCTGAAGACTCCCATGAGTGCGCAGCTGGACACGTTGACGCTGTGGATCGCGGGCGCGGCGGGCTTGACGATCGCGATCATGTTCGCGCTCGGGATCTCACGCGACCAATCGACAACGGTCATTTTCACGACGGCGATCGCCCTGGCCCTGGCCGCGGTGCCGATGGCCATGCCCACCGTCCTGCAGGTGATCCTCTCGGCCGGATCCACGAACCTCGCCGCGCACGGCGCCGTCGTCAAAAGCCTTGCCTCGGTCGAGACTCTGGGCTCGACCTCGGCGATCAACTCGGACAAGACGGGCACACTCACCCTGAATCAGGTCACGGTCGTCGAGGTGATCGACCCGACTGACCGTTACGAGGTCACCGGGATGGGCTATGGCCTCGAGGGCGACGTCCTCCACACCGCCGGGAACACCAACACGATCGAGAAGGCGATCCTGCCCTTCCTGATCGCCAACGACGCCAAGCTCGTCGACGGCAAGGTCGTCGGCGATCCGACCGAGGGCGCCCTGCTTGTCCTGGGCAACAAGGCCAGGCTCGACGTCGGAGGCACGCAGGCTGCCCATCCGCGGCGTGCGACCCTGCCGTTCGACCCCACGTACAAGCTCATGGCCGTCTTCGCTGATGCCAGGGACGAATCCGGAAACGCAGTTGTGCGAGGATTCGTGAAGGGTGCCGGACCGGCGGTGATCGGGCGGGCTGCTTCCGCCCTTGCCAACGGGAGAAGCGTGCCGTGGGGCGACGAGGAGAACGCTCGATCCGCCCAGGAGATGGAGCGCCTCGGCGGCAAGGGACTGCGGATAATGGTGGCCGCCACCCGGGATATCGACCCGGCGGACTTCGACCCCGACGGCGACCTGCTATCGCTGATCACGGATCTCCAGATGACCGCGATGGTCGGGATGATCGATCCGCCCCGAGCGGAGTCCAAGGACGCGGTCAGAAACGCCCAGAACGCCAACATCCGCGTACGGATGGTGACCGGCGACGACGTCGTCACGGGCGCCGCGATCGCGACGCAGCTCGGCATACCCGGTGAAGCGATCCTCGGGGCCGACTTTGCAGCGCTTTCCGAGAAGGAGCGGCTCGACCGCATCGACGAGATCGGCGTCGTCGGTCGGGTGGCCCCCGAGCACAAGGTGCTGATGGTGGACACGCTGCGCAAGAAAGGCGATGTGGTCGCCATGACCGGCGACGGCGTCAACGACGCCCCGGCCATCAAGGCCGCCGACATCGGCATCGCGATGGGCACGGGCACGGAGGTCGCCAAGAATGCAGGCAAGATGATCCTCACCGACGACAACTTCGCGACGATCGTGCGTGCCGTCTCCGAGGGGCGCAAGCTCTACGACAACATGCTGAAGTACATCCGGTTCATGCTCGTGGCACTGGTCACCTACGTGGTCACGTTTTTGTTGGCGAGCTTGCTCAACATCGCCGACGGACAACCCTTCTCGGCCGTCCAGATTCTGTGGATCAACTTCCTGATCACCGCGCCGTTCGGCATCGCGCTCGGCCTTGACATGGAGACGCCAGGGCTGATGGCGCGTAAACCCCGCCCCCGCACCGACTCGATCATGTCCCGCCCAGTGATCCTGACCGTCGGGTTGGCCGGTCTCTTCATGTCCGGTGCGATCGACCTCGTGATCGTCCTCGGAAAGAACGAGTACGACGACATCGGAATCGGTAGCACGATGGGCCTGGTCGGGTTCTCGCTGATGCTGGTGGTCGCAGCCCTCGAATGCCGCGACCAGACGGGATCGGTTCTGCACACCGAGACGTTCGACAACAAGGCCGTGAACGTCACCCTGCTGGTGGAGGTCGCCCTCGCGCTGATGATCGCCAGGGGCGGCGCACTGACTTCCCTCCTGGGCACTCAGGCCCTCACCGGCCGGCAATGGCTGATCGGAGCCCTCCCCGCCCTGGTGCTGTTCATCCTCTGGGAGCTCGGAAAGCTGATCGCGCGTCGCGGGGCAGATGCGACGCACTCCGAGGCAGCCGCCGCATAAAGAGCCGACGGAGGGACTCGAACCCTCGACCCCCGCTTTACGAGAGCGGTGCTCTGCCAGCTGAGCTACGTCGGCCCGGTGCCGCAGTCTACCGTCCGGGCAGCGGCGCCCCGCCGCGGGTAGTCTGCCCGCGATGCGGACCCTGGTCACCGGAGCGACCGGCTACCTCGGAGCCGAGCTCGTCCGCGAGCTGCGCCGCCGCGACCGGGAGGTACGGGCGCTCGTGCGCTCCCCGCAGGCCGCGGCCCGCCTGGACGGCACGGGCGCAGAGACCGTCGAGGGCGACGTCCTCGACGCGGCCTCGCTCGAGGTCGCACTCGACGGCGTCACCCGCGTCTTCCACATGGCGGGCGTGGTCGGGCACCGCGCCTCCGACGAGCCCAGGCTCCGTGCCGTGAACGTCGACGGTGCCCGCAACGTGCTCGCGGCGTGCGCGAAGGCGGGCGTCGAGCGGGTGGTGTTCACGTCGTCCGTGGCGACCGTCGGCCCGGCCGGCGGCCCCGGCCATCCCCGCGACGAGGGGGCGTGGCTGATCGACGGCGACGACGGTCGCGGCGGACTTCCGCTACGGCCGCAGCAAGGCCGCCGGCGAGCAGGCGGCCCTCGAGGCGGCCGCGAACGGCCTCGACGTCGTCGTCACGAACCCGGGCTTCGTGATCGGGCCGGGGGACATCCACCGGGTGTCGTCCTGGCCGGTCGAGGAGTACCTGCGCGGCCGGCTGCGCTTCACCGTCGTGGGCGGGCTCTCCTACGTCGACGCCCGCGACGTCGTCACCGGCCACCTGCAGGCCGAGGAGCACGGCCGCTCCGGCGAGCGCTACATCCTGACGAACGACGACGGCAACCTCAGCCACCGCGACTTCTTCGCGCTCGTCGGCTCGGTGACGGGGGTGCGCCGGCGCCAGATGCAGCTCTCGGCCGGCGTCCTGCGGCCGGTGCTGCGGGCCGGATCGGCGCTGCGGCTGCCGCTGCCGCTGGACGACCAGGAGCTCGCGTCGAGCAGCCACTGGTGGTACTTCACCGCCGCCAAGGCGCACTCGGAGCTGGGCTTCGCCGTGCGACCCATCGCGGACACGATCCGCGACACCGCCGAGTGGCTGCGCGCCGACGGCTACCACCGGCACTGAGCGAACAGGGGGAGACGACCATGGCCATCAAGTTCCACCGCTGCAGCAACATGTGGGTCAAGCTCGGAGGGCACCCGTGCTGGCGGGCGCAGAAGGCGCTCGACGAGGCCGGCGTCGAGTACGAGCTCGTGCTGCACTCAGGCCTGCGCTTCAGGCGACCCGAGGTCGAGGCGATGACGGGTCAGCGCAAGGTGCCGTTCATCGAGTTCGAGGACGGGACGATCCTGCACGAGTCGAGCGAGATCGCCGCCCGGGCGAAGGCGGGCACGCTGGCACCTACCCCGCCCGCAGACCCGCCTGCCTAGGCGATCATCGGGACCTGCACCTCGATCACCGGCTCGATGCGCTCGAAGATGTCGTCGAGCGACGGACCGGTGATCGTCAGGCCGTGGTTCTTCAGGCCGACCACGCAGCGGCCGGGCTCGGGCGCCTGGCGGATGATGTCGGCGACAGCGCCGGCCAGCTCGGCCGTGCCGCACGGGTAATTGAACTCGGTCGCCGGCACGCCGGGGATCCACGCGTGCACGTGCACGATCGCGCCGACCTCGGGATGCTCGCGGTAGATCATCCAGTGCTCGATGGCGTCGACGGAGGCCCGGCGGGGCTCGATCCCGGGCGGCACCGACAGGATCATCTGACCGGCCTCGGCGTCGAAGTCCTTCACCATCAGGACGTCGCGTCCGATCTCACGCAGGTTCGACTTGTCCACGCCAGACGCCGACATCCAGTAGCGGAGCTCGTCCTTGCGCACCGACATGTTGCCGTAGGAGAGCCCGCCGATCCCGTAGACCAGCTTGATCCAGCGCAGGTCGTCGGGGCCGACGAGGTCCTCGAGCGGGAAGGGCGCCGGCAGGAGGCCGAGCTTGTCGAGCCGCTGCCCGGCCCGGTGCAGCTCCTCGGTCAGCTCGTCGCCGTCCCACAGCTCGGGCTCGAGGTCGGTGTCGAAGCGGTTGTCGATGACGAGCCGCGACGGTCGCAAGCGGCTCGATGCGGTCGAAGAGCGCGTGGGCCCACTCGTCGAGGTCGCCGGGGTCAGGAACGGAGTAGACGCCCTGCTCGGGCGTCACGAAGTAGCAGGCGTCGCCGGGGACGACCAGCATGGCCAGGTTGGCGAGCGCGCGCACGAGCATCGGGTACTCGTGCCGCAGCACGTCGGCCGGGACGTCGCGCACGGTATGCACGGCGATCACGTAGGTCGAGCGCTGGCGGCGCCGGAACGGCTTGGGATCGTCCGGGTTCACGAAGTTGAACACGCACGTTGCGCTCGGATCGGTGCCCTCGACGAACTCGTAGCCGCGCCTCAGCCACTCGGTGCGCAATGCGTCCTTGAACCCGGCGAGCGCCGGGTCGTCGCCGGGGCCCCAGAAGGCGACGTCGCTCATCCCGCCACCTCGACCATCTGATCCAGGCTGATCTCCACCATCGTCCTTCCGTCCAGTTCGACCACGCACGCGTCCTTCAGCACTTCGTAGCTACGGACGATCCCCCTCCCATTGGGTGTCGCCACCGTCCGCCCCACGGCCGGCGCCCGGTCACGGAACGAGCGGTACACCGGGTGCTCGAACGCCAAACAACAGCGTAGCCGCCCGCACAAGCCAGTGATGCGGCCTGGGTTCATCGGCAGATCCTGCTCCTTGGCCATTTTCAGGGTGATGGGCTGGTCGTGGCAGGGGTAGCGGGCGCTGCAGAGTTTCCCCGTGCCGCACAGGCCCACCTCCCCGCACAGGCGGCCCTGCTCGCGCGGCCCGACCTGGCGCACCTCGACCCGTCGCTTGAGCCGCGCCGCCAGGTCGGCCTGGAGCGCGCGGGTGTCAGGGCGCTCCTCGGACGAGAACGAGAAGGCGATGCGGCCCTGGTCGAACACGAGCTCGGCCGCGATCGGCTTCAGCTCGAGCCCGTGGCGGCCGGCCAGCTCGCGGAAGAGGAGCATCCCCCGCTTGGCCTCGACCCGGTTCTTCTTCACCTGCTCGTCGTCGGCGGGGCCGGCCCGGCGCACGACGCGCTTGAGCGGGCCGGTCAGCTCCTCGTCGGGCATCTCGTGTGGCGTCTGCACGACCCGGCCGTACTCGCGCCCACGCGACGTCTGGCAGATGACGCGCTCGTCCCAGCGCAGCTCGAGGCCGCCCGGGTCGAACGAGTACACCTTGCCGCCCGGCTGGAACACGACGCCGACGACCGTCGCCATTCAGACCCCCTGAGGAGTGGACTCGCGCAGCTCGGCGAGGCGGTGGAAGAGCGCCTCGATGGCGAGCACCGGGTGGACGTTCAGCTCGAGCGAGCGGCGCACGTCGCCGACCGTGTCCAGGGCCCGGGCGGCATGGCCCGCGCCGCCTCGCGACGTGGCATCTGCGAGCCCCTCGGCCATGTCCGAGTTTACCACCGCCTCTTCGGCTCCCAGAGCCGCCGCGAGCACGTCGTGATACCAGAGCGCGATGGTGTCGACGGCCAGTCGCAGCTCGTCCCACTCGGCCCGGCGCGCCTCGCGCTTGGCCCGGTCCTCGTAGCGCTTGCGCAGCGCCTTCTCGTCCTTCGGGTCGTCCACCGACTCGAGCCTTGAGTCTCGCTCCCCGGCGACCGCCTGGGCCTCCGCCTTGGCCCGCTGGTTGGACGCCTCGAGCACGAGGGCGCCGGCACGGGACGGGTCGAACGCGGAGTCGGTGCAGACACCCTGCGCGAGCTCGAGGTAGAGCCGGCGCCGCTCCGCCGCTGCCGGATCGGTGGCGAGCGACGTGGCGCGGGCGAGGTCGCCGAGCGCCGCGCGGGCGGCAAGCGGGTCGCCGGTCGCCGCCTCGAGAACGGCCGTCGGGTAGCGGCGGAACTCGATGGCCTGGAGCCGCGAGCGGATCGTCGGCAGCATCCGCTCGGCGTGGTCGGACACCAGCACGAGCACGCCGTACTCCGGTGGTTCCTCGAGCGACTTCAGGAGCGCGTTCGCCGACTCGTCCCGCAGCAGATGGGCGTCCAGGATCAGGTACACACGCCGGTCGGCCTCGAACGGGCGCAGGTGCAGGTCGCGGCGCAGGCGGCGCGCGCCCTCCATCAGGATGCCCTGCCCCTCCGGCTCCAGCACGAAGAGGTCGGGATGGGTGCGCGTCTCGATCCGGTGCGGCGAGCAGCCGAGCAGGGCGGCCGCGAACCGGTCGGCATAGCGGCGCTTGCCCGACCCGGACGGCCCGGCGAAGAGATAGGCGTGAGCGGGCCCGGGGACGGCGGCCTCGAGCAGGCGCAGGGCCCGCGGCTGCTCCGGCAGTCCGGCGAAGGCGCTCACAGCCCCACCGCCGCGCGCACGCGCTCGGCCACCTGATCGCGTGTCCCCGACGCGTCGACGACCGCGATGCGTTCCGGGAACCGGCGGGCGGCGTCGGCGAAGCCGTCGGCGACGCGCCTGTGGAAGTCGGCCCCCTCGGCCTCGATCCGGTCGGGCTCGCCCCGCCTTCCGGCGGCCTGGCCTGCGCCGATGACGAGGAGCACGGTGCGGTCGGGCAGGAGCCCGCGGGTCGCGACCCGGTTCACCTCGAGCACCTCGTCGACCCCGAGCCCGCGGGCACAGCCCTGGTAGGCGAGCGAGGAGTCGACGAAGCGGTCGGCGATGACGGTCGCGCCCCGCTCGAGCGCCGGCCGGATGACCTCCTCCACGAGCTGGGCACGGGCCGCCGCGTAGAGCAGCGCCTCGGCCCACGGCTCGATGCGCAGGGCGGGATCGAGCAGGACGGCGCGGACGCGCTCGCCGGGGGCGGTGCCGCCGGGCTCGCGCACGGGGACGACCTCGCGGCCCGCCGCAGCGGCGGCCTCGGCGAGCAGGGCCGCCTGGGTGGTCTTGCCGCAGCCGTCGAGGCCCTCGAACGAGATGAACACACCCGAAATGCTACCGACCGCCGTTGCGCCTTCGTCACGGGCGGGGCCGCGGCGATGGGGACCCTCCCCCCGCGGGGACAGTCCCCGCTTCTCGCCGTGAGACGAGCGCCTCGAGCGCGTCCATCCACGACTCGTAGTAGGGCTGGCCGGGGCGCTCGGCGATCGCGGCCTTCAGCCGGTCGCGGAACTCGTCCCAGGGCACGTCCATGCGTTCGGCGGCGACCACCGCCATCGCGAATGCGCGCGCCTGCCACGGCTCGGTGAACGGCTGGTCGTCGGGGCGCTCGGGGGTCATGCGGCCGCCCCCACGCGCGGGACGGCGACGCCGATCATGCAGTCGCGGGTGACGAGCTCGGCCAGCTCATCCTCGCTCATGCCCTCCGTCCCCTCGGGCCGCATCGGCAGGACGATGTAGCGCAGCTCGGCGCTCGAGTCCCACACCCGCACCTCGATGTCCTCGTCGAGCTCGAGCCCGAACTCCGAGAGCACGGCCCGCGGCTCGCGCACGACCCGGGCGCGGTAGGGCGGGCTCTTGTACCAGACCGGCGGGATCCCGAGCACCGGCCACGGGTAGCAGGAGCAGAGCGTGCACACGATCACGTTGTGCACCTCCGGGGTGTTCTCGACGGCGCGCATGTGGTCGCCCTCGCTGCCCCCGTAGCCGAGCTCGGCGGCGGCTCCGGCCGCGTCGCGCAGGAGCCGCTCGCGGTAGCCCGGGTCGACCCAGGCGCGAGCGACCATGCGGGCGCCGTTCTGCGGGCCGATCTCGTGCTCGAAGGCGTCGACGACCGCGTCGATCGCGTCGGTCGAGGCCAGCCCCTTCTCGATGAGGACGGTCTCGAGGGCCGCCGCGCGAAGCTCCTGCGGCGACTTGGGACGGGCGTGGCGGTGTTGCTCGGTCATGTGGCCTCCAGGTGGCTCTCCCACAGATCGACGAGGACGGTGTGGCCGGGACGCTCGAGCTGCCACAGGGCGTCCGCGGGGAACGCGACCGTGTACCAGGCCTCCGGCCGCACGACCCCGTCCTGCGACTCGAAGACGTCCAGGAGGGGCATGGGCGCGTGCACCCGCTCGACGACGCCCTGGGCCCCGCGCAGGTATCCCGGGCAGCGGGTGTGCCCGGATGGCAGGACGCGGACGACCGTGACCCGCTCGCCCACGCCGTGGCGCGGCGGCGGCGCGGTGAAGGTGGACTTCGGCCGCGGACGCAGCATCGCCCGGGCCTCGCGCGCGGCCTCGGGATCGGAGCGCTGCGGCACGGGCTCGCCGGCGCCGATCCGCCCGGCGGCCGCAGCCAGCTCCTCGCGCGTAAAGAATCCGTGCTCGATCCCGCGCGTCTCGATCGACTCGAGCCAGTGCTCGTAGTAGGACGTCTCGAGGTAGGCGGTCGCGCCCATCCGCTCGATCGCGTGCCGGAACCCCGGGCCGACGTCGGCGGTCTCGGACATGCCGTGCACGCGCCCCTCCCACGGCTCGTGGAAGGGCGGCTCGTCGGCCTCCGCCTCCACACGCCCGAAGCCCTGCCGGCCGCCCAGGTCGTGCATGCCGTCCACGAACGCAAGGCTAGATGATTTGACGCTCCGGCCGCGTCCGCGAGTACGCTCCGCGTGGATGGCCGGCTGCGCCTGGCACGATCTCGAAAATCCCGATCGGGAGGCGCTGGAGCGGGCCGCAGGGGTCCCCCTCCACGACCGCGCGCTCGATCTCCTGCTGGCGCCGGCCCACCACGACGACGAGCCCCGGCCGACCTTCGAGGCGCACATCGACTACGTGTTCGGGCTTCTGCTGCTGCCGCACGTCGACCACGAGACGCACGAGCTCTGGTACCAGGAGATCGATCTGGTGCTGACGCACGGCACGGTGGTCACCGTGCGCAAGTCCCCCGCGGGAAGACCGCTGTTCGACGCGTCGGTGATCCGCGAGGTCTCGACCAAGGGCGAGGAGGCGCCCGGGATGATCGCCTATCGCCTGGTCGACGAGGTGGCCGAGGCGTTCCTCGACCTCGTGGACACGCTCGACACGCACATCGACGACCTCGAGGACCACGTCGAGGAGTGGCCGTCGGAGCAGGTGCGCTCGCGCCTCTCCGACCTGCGCCACAAGCTCCTGCACGTGCGCCAGACGCTCGCGCCGACCCGCGACGCCGCCCGCCGCGTGATCGACAACCGCATCGACACCGAGGGCGAGGAGCTCTTCTCCCGCGACCTCGAGCTGCGCTTCGGCGACGCCTACGACAAGCTCCTGCGGGCGAGCGAGGGCCTCGACCTGGCCCGCGACCTCGTCGCCAGCGTGCGCGACTACCACCAGGCCAAGATCGCGAACGACCAGAACGAGGTCATGAAACGGCTGACCGTGGTCGCCTCCGTGCTGCTCGTGCCGACGTTCATCGTCGGCCTCTACGGCCAGAACGTCCACGGCAGCCCCGAGCTCCACTGGCGCTTCGGCTACGCCTGGTCGTGGGGCCTCATCATCGTGACCACCCTCATCCAGCTCACCTACTACCGCCGCAAGGGCTGGATCTAAGTGTGTCGTCAGGCAAGTTCGCCGGGCTCCGGCGGCTGCAACATCACCTGACGACACACTTTGGACCCTTCTGGGCGGGTGCTACCCTCCCGCCGCTATGGGCAAGACGTTGATCATCGCGGAGAAGCCGTCGGTCGGGCAGGACTATGCCCGAGCGCTCGGCGGCGGCTTCCAGAAGCACGAGGGCTACCTCGAGTCGGAGGACCAGATCGTTTCGTGGGCGATCGGCCACCTGGTCGAGCTGGCCGAGCCGGAGGACTACGACGAGAGCCTCAAGCGGTGGTCGATCAAGACGCTGCCCGTCCTCCCGGACACGTTCAAGCTGCGGCCGGACGCGCGCGGCAGGAAGCAGCTCGACGTCATCAAGCGGCTGATGAAGCGGGCCGACGTCGACGAGATCGTGAACGGCTGCGACGCCGGCCGCGAGGGCGAGCTGATCTTCGCCTACATCCTCGACGCTGGCCAAGGTGCAGCAAGCCGGTGCGGCGGCTGTGGGTGTCGTCCATGACGCGGGCGGCGATCGGCGAGGGCTTCGAGCACCTGCGCGACGGCGACGAGATGGCGAACCTCGAGGCGGCCGCCCGGTCGCGCTCCGAGGCCGACTGGCTGGTGGGCATGAACGCGACCCGCGCCGCGACGGTGCGCGGCCGCGCGCTCGGTGGTGTCGTCTCGATCGGCCGGGTGCAGACGCCGACGCTCGCCCTGATCGTCCGCCGCGACCTCGAGATCGACGCGTTCGAGCCGGAGACGTACTTCCAGGTCGACGCCCGCTTCGGGCTCGACGGCCCCCGCGCCTACACCGGGCGCTGGTTCGAGGGCAAGGAGGACCGCACGTCCGAGCGGGAGCGGGCGGAGGCGGTCGCCGCGGCAGCGGGCGGCGCGCCCGCGACCGTCGAGTCGGTCAAGCGCACCGAGCGCAAGACCCGTCCGCCGCTCCTCTACGATCTGACGACCCTCCAGCGCGACGCCAACAGCCGCTTCGGCATGTCCGCCTCGCGCACGCTCCAGTCGGCCCAGCGGCTCTACGAGGGCTCGTCGGCCGGCGCCGTCATCACCTACCCGCGGACGCGCTCGCAGTTCCTGCCGTCCGACCAGGTCGGCGGCCTCAAGGGCATCGCCCGCGGCCTGACCGGGCTCCCGTTCGCCGGCGCCGCGGCCCAGTACGTCGCCGGCCTGGACGTGCTGCCGCTGGCCCGGGTCGTGGCCGACGCCAAGGTCGACGACCACCACGCGATCATCCCGACCGGCGAGCTGCCGACGAAGGAGCTCACCGGCGACGACGCCCGCATCTACGAGCTGGTCGTGCGCCGTTTCCTGGCCGTGTTCCACCCGGAGGCGAAGTTCGAGGACACCGAGATCATCACCGTGGCCGCCGAGCACCGCTTCCGCACCCGCGGCCGGCGGCTGATCGAGGCCGGCTGGCGCGGCGCCGCGTTCGGCGAGGAGGCCGCCGCAGAGGAGCCGCAGGGCGACGAGGACGAGCCCCGCCAGGTGCTGCCGAAGGTCGACGACGGCGAACGGGGCACGTGCGAGAAGGCGGAGGTGCTCGAGAAGCAGACCAAGCCGCCCGCCCGCTACTCCGAGGCCTCGCTCCTGCGCGACATGGAGACGGCCGGGAAGCAGATCGAGGACGAGGAGGTGCGCCAGGCGATGAAGGACGCCGGCCTGGGCACGCCCGCCACCCGCGCAGAGACGATCGAGAAGCTCCTCCGCGTGGGCTACATCGAGCGCCTCGGCCGGTCGCTGCGCGCGACCGCCAAGGGCCGCCAGGCGATCGGGCTCCTGCACGACCACGCGCTCACCTCGGCCGAGCTGACCGGCCAGTGGGAGCAGCGGTTGTCGGCGATCGAGCGCGGCCAGGAGCCGCGCGACCGGTTCATGGACGACATCCGCAAGTTCACGACCGAGGTCGTCGACTACTTCCGCAACCTGACCGCCGAGGAGGTGCGCGCCCAGCGGGCCGAGATCGGGCCGTGCCCGAACGGCGACGGCGTCATCCGCGAGAACCGGGCGGCATACGGCTGCTCATCGTGGAAGAGCAAGGAGGAGCCCGGCTGCGGCTTCGTCATCTGGAAGCAGCAGAAGGGTCGCTCGATCAGCCCGGGCGAGGCCCGCGACCTGCTCGAGCACGGCCAGACCGAGCTGCTGGACGGGTTCAAGACGCGCCCGAGCCGCGGCCGGCTCGTGCTGACCGAGGGCAACCAGGTGCAGCTGATCGCCGACGACGGCACCCGCCTCGACGCGCCCGCCGGCCCACGCGAGACGATCGCGACCTGCCCGAAGTGCGGCGGCGAGATCCGCGAGAACAGCCGCGCCTACGGGTGCTCGTCGTGGAAGAGCCGTAAGGAGCCGGGCTGCGGCTTCGTCATCTGGAAGTCCACCAAGGGCCGCGCCATCACGGCCGACGAGGCCCGCCAGGTGATCGAGCAGGGCGCCTCCGACTGGATGGACTTCAAGGACCGCAAGGGGCCCTTCCGCGGCCGCCTCGTGCTGACGCCGGACAACACGGTCGAGGTGCAGCGCGAGGACGAGCCCGCGGCGACCCAGGCCGCCTGAGCTCCGGGGCGCTGCCTCCTACTCCTCGCCCACGGGCTCGCTGATCGTGCCCAGGAACGCCTGGCCGCCGACGAAGTAGATCTCGATCGACTCCTCGTTGCGCAGGACGTCCAGGACGTTGTGGAACATGGCGGAGGGCAGATGCATGCGGATGATCCCGTCGTCCTCGTAGTCGTTCTCGAAGGCCATGTCCGGGTCGTTGAAGCGGATCCAGGCCAGTGTCTGGCCATCCGCAGCGCTGAGCTGGATCTGCGCACGGTTCGTCTGGTACCCCTGCGGGCCGCCGTAGAACAGCAGGCTGTAGGAAGCGACGTCTGCCATTCGCGACACCTCCTCACGCTCGCGGTGAAATGAGCGACAACCATACGCCCCGAAACCGCGCACGGCTCCCGCGGACGAGGCGCCCGCGACAATGCGGGCATCGCCGAGGATCTGCCCGCACTGCGCCCTCGCCTGCTCGACCTGCACCGGCAGCTGCTCGAGGCCGAGCGCGTCGACCTCGAGCGATACGGCGGCCGTCTCACCGGCGCCGAGTTCCTGCAGATCGCCTCTCAGAGCTTCCGGCTCGCCTGGCTGCGCCCGCTCTCCGAGCTCGTCGTCGCGATCGACGAGGTCCTGGAAGCGGAGGACGACGAGACCACGGCGGACACCGCCCGGTCCCTGCTCGCGCGCGTGCGCGCGCTGGTGGCGCCTCCGGACGCCCGCACGCCGTTCGGCCGCCGCTATCTCGCGATGCTCCAGGTCAGTCCCGGCGTCGTGATGGCACACAGCGCGCTCGTGCAGGCGCTGGGGTCACGACCTCGCTGACGGCGCCCCGCAGGTCGCCCGGTAAGCTCCGCCGCCATGGCCATCACCGCGATCGTCACCGGCGGCGCCGGCTTCATCGGCTCCCACGTCGCAGACGCCCTGCTCGCCCGCGGCGACCGGGTGACCGTCGTCGACGACCTCTCCTCCGGGAAGCGCGCGCGTGTGCCTTCCGGCGCCGAGCTGCACCAGATCGACATCCGCGACGCGGCCGCGCTGCGCGCGCTCGTGTCCGACCTGCGCCCCCAGGCGATCTTCCACCTCGCCGCCCAGGCCGACGTGCGCGTCTCGATCGAGGATCCGGGCCGCGACGCCGATGTGAACGTGCGCGGCACGGCCGAGGTGCTCGAGGCGGCCCGCCTCTGCGACGCCAGGGTGGTGTTCTCGTCGACCGGCGGCGCGATCTACGGGGAGGTCGAGGTGATCCCCTCGCCGGAGACCACGCCATGCGCGGCGATGGCGCCCTACGGCGTGGCCAAGCTCTGCGGCGAGCACTACGTCGAGCTCTACAACCGCCTCTACGGCACGCGCCACGTCATCCTCCGCTACGGGAACGTCTACGGGCCCCGCCAGGACCCGCACGGCGAGGCCGGCGTGGTCGCGATCTTCTTCGGCAAGCTGACGGCGGGAGAGACGCCGCTCGTGTTCGGCGACGGCAGCCAGACGCGCGACTACGTCTACGTCGGCGACGTCGTCGCGGCCAACCTGGCCGCGTTCGGCTACGGCGGCGGGCACGCCGTGTTCAACATCGGCACGGCGACCGAGACGAGCGTGAACGACCTCCTGGCCGAGTGCCAGCGCGCGGCCGGCACGGACGTCGCTCCGGAGCTCCGGCCGGCGCGGCTGGGCGAGCTGGCGCGGAGTGCGCTCGACCCCTCGCTGGCCGAGCGCGAGCTGGGCTGGCGGGCTCGGACGCCGCTCGGCGACGGCCTCGCCGAGACCCTCCGCTCGATCGCCCGTTAGGCCCGATCCCGCTCCTCGAGCGAGGTTCGGGGTCCGTCCGGCCCATCGACGAGAATACCTCGCCCCGACCGGTCGTTCCTACTAGATGTAGGGGTTCGGCAGGAGATCACCCACGAGATGTAGAAACGGGAGCGGGAGAGAGACACGCATGAACTGTCCCTATTGCGAGCACGGAGAGACCAAGGTCGTCGACACCCGCGTGGCGGGCAAAGGCGCCATCCGGCGGCGGCGCGAGTGCCTCCTGTGCGGCCAGCGCATGACCACGTTCGAGCGCGTGGAGCAGGCTTCTCTGCATGTGGTCAAGCGCGACGGCACCCGCCAGCCGTTCGACCGCGCGAAGCTCATGGCCGGCCTCACACGCGCCTGCGTGAAGCGGCCGGTGCCGCTCGCAGACATCGAGCAGGCGGCCGTGCGCATCGAGGCCGGCCTGCGCAACGGCGTCGGCGACGAGGTCGAGGCCCGCCGGATCGGCGAGGAGGCCCTTCGCGTCCTCCGGGATCTCGACCGGGTCGCCTACGTACGGTTCGCGTCGGTGTACCGCGACTTCCAGGACGTGGACGAGTTCGAGCGCGAGCTGGCGCTGCTCGAGGGCCGCAAGAAGCCCGCCAAGCGGGTGGCCAAACGAACAGGTGTTCGGTAAACTTCGACTGATGAGGAGGCGACGGGCATGGCAACGACCGTGAAGCAGACGAGGAACTCGGTGCTGGAAGGCAGGGAGGGTGTCCACATCGGCGTGCCCCGTTACTTCACGGAGGCCGGGACCGAGCCGTTCGACGCGGTCGAGTGGGAGACGCGCACGGCGCTCATCCCGGGCAAGGACGGCCCGTCGTTCGAGCAGCGCGACGTCGAGTTCCCCAAGTTCTGGAGCCAGACGGCCACGAACATCGTCGCGCAGAAGTACTTCCGCGGGAAGCTCCACTCGCCCGAGCGCGAGCACTCCGTGCGCCAGATGATCGGCCGGGTGGCCGACACGATCACCGCCTGGGGCACGAAGGACGGCTACTTCGCCGATGGCGAGGAGGCCGAGACCTTCCGGGCCGAGCTCACGCACCTGCTGCTGCATCAGATGGTCGCGTTCAACTCGCCGGTGTGGTTCAACGTCGGATTCGAGGAGAACCCGCAGTGCAGCGCCTGCTTCATCCTCTCGGTCGAGGACAACATGGAGTCGATCCTCGACTGGATCCGCAAGGAGGGCCTGGTCTTCCGCGGCGGCTCCGGGTCGGGCATCAACCTGAGCAAGCTGCGCTCCTCCCAGGAGCAGCTGGCCAAGGGCGGCTACGCCTCCGGGCCGGTCTCCTTCATGCGCGGCGCCGACGCCTCGGCCGGCACGATCAAGTCGGGCGGCAAGACGCGCCGGGCGGCCAAGATGGTCGTCCTGAACGTCGACCACCCGGACATCGAGGAGTTCATCTGGTGCAAGCAGCACGAGGAGGAGAAGGCCCGCGTGCTGCAGGCGGCCGGCTACGACATGAGCCTCGACTCCCCCGACTGGGCGTCGATCCAGTACCAGAACGCGAACAACTCGGTGCGCGTGACCGACGAGTTCATGCGCGCCGTCAACGACGACGCCGACTGGGAGCTCACCGCCCGCACCGACGGCTCGGTCGTGAGGACCGTGCGCGCCCGCGACCTGATGCACCAGATCGCCGAGGCCGCGTGGAAGTGCGCCGATCCCGGCATGCACTACGACACGACGATGAACGACTGGCACACCTGCCCGGCGTCGGGGCGCATCAACGCCTCGAACCCGTGCTCGGAGTACCTGCACGTCGACAACTCGGCATGCAACCTCGCCAGCCTGAACCTGATGAAGTTCCGCGACCGCGAGACGGGCGAGTTCCAGGTCGAGCGGTTCGAGCGGGCCGTCGACATCATCTTCATGGCCCAGGAGATCCTGGTCGGGAACTCCAGCTACCCCACCGAGGAGATCACGCAGAACGCGCGGGCCATGCGCCAGCTCGGCCTCGGCTTCGCGAACCTGGGCGCCCTGCTGATGGCGCGCGGGCTCGCGTACGACTCCGAGGAGGGCCGCGCCTACGCAGCCGCCATCTCGGCGATCATGACCGGGCGCGCCTACCGCAAGTCGGCCGACATGGCCGCGCGCGTGGGCGCCTTCGACGAGTACGCCGGCAACTCCGACGCGATGCTGCGGGTGATCCGCAAGCACCGCGCCGCCGTCGGGAACATCGACTCCTCGCTGGTGCCGGCCGACATGGTGACGGCGGCCCGCGGCGCATGGGACGACGCGCTCGCGCGGGGCGAGGAGCACGGCTACCGCAACGCTCAGGCTGTCGTGATCGCGCCCACCGGCACGATCAGCTTCATGATGGACTGCGACACGACCGGCATCGAGCCCGACTTCTCGCTGGTGAAGTCGAAGCGGCTCGTCGGCGGCGGCGACATCACGATCGTCAACCAGACCGTGCCGACGGCGCTGGAGAAGCTGGGCTACGCGCCGCACGAGGTCGACCAGATCGTCGCCTTCGTGAACGAGCACAACACCGTGGTCGGCGCACCCGGGTTCCGCGGCGAGCACATGTCCGTGTTCGACGTCGCGGTCGGCGACCGCGCCATCCATCACATGGGCCACGTGAACATGATGGCGGCGGTGCAGCCGTTCGTCTCCGGCGCGATCTCGAAGACGGTCAACCTGCCGACCGAGGTCACCGTCGACGACGTCGCCCAGCTGTACATGGACGCGTGGAAGCTCGGCGTGAAGGCGATCGCGATCTACCGCGACGGATGCAAGGTGGCCCAGCCGCTGCAGACGAAGAGCTCGCAGCCCGAGCTGATCGCCGCCAAGCCCACCCGCCGGGTGATGCCGATCGAGCGCCAGGAGATCGGCCGCAAGTTCCAGGTCGGCGAGTACGAGGGCTACATCCACGTCGGCCTCTTCCCGGAGGGCGACCCCGGCGACATCTTCGTCGACATCGCCAAGGAGGGCACCACCCTCGCCGGCCTGATGAACGCGTTCATGATCGCCGTCTCGGTCGGCATGCAGTACGGCGTGCCGCTCGAGGTGTTCGTGAGCAAGTTCGCCCACATGCGCTTCGAGCCGTCCGGGATCACCAACGACCCCGACATCCGTATCGCCAAGTCGATCCCCGACTACATCTTCCGGTGGATGGGCAAGCGCTTCCTCGAGGCCGAGACGCAGGCCGAGCTCGGCATCATGAACGCGGCGGCGCGGGAGCAGCTCGCAAACGGCAACGCCCACGCGCACGTCGCGGCGGCCGACGAACCGGCCCCGCAGGCAGCCGCCGGCCCCGGCCCCGGCCAGCGCGCGCTCTTCAACGCCTGGGAGGATGCCGTCGAGTGCGCCAAGTGCGGCGGCCGCAAGGTGCGCACCGGCGCGTGCTACACCTGCCGCGACTGCGGCGACAACTCTGGCTGCGGCTGATGATGTGTGAATTGACCTTTAGACGCCCCACTGTCATCGGTCGCTAGGCGAATCGAGGCGAAGGAACGGAGGGCGGGGCGAGCGGTCCGGCCCTCCGTTCCATTGGGGTGATCTGTACCCGTCGGGAGAGCGCGGGGTGTCGACGTTCTCGTCTCGGCCAGTTCGCGAGATTCCGAGGAAGGGGTAGCCCGCCGGCTGTTCAGGCGTTGCCCGCGGATGTGCAGATCTGCGTTCGAAGACTCCGAGTCTCTTTGGTTCCGCCGGCCGGCGAGCACGGCCTCATCCGTAACGGGTGAAGCCAGAGGCTCGAGTCTTGGCGACACTCGCGGCGCGGGTGGGGGACCGCGATGAGAGGAGTGAGAGATGGGGTTGCTTCGAAGGATGGGGGTTGGTGGGCTGATTCTTGGCCTGCTGCTGGTGTCGGCCGGCACGGCCGGCGCGGCGGGTGCAAGTACGCATTTCGGTCATGTGACCTGTCGGGGTGGGACGATCAAGGCCGGGACGTATAGGTCGTTGACGGTCGCGGGGACGTGCACGTTGACGGCCAAGGGCACGGCCCATGTGAAGGGCAACGTGGTCGTGCGCGGACACGCCTTCCTGAACACCCTCACCACCGGGACGTTCAACGTCGACGGCAACCTGTCGGTGCGAAACGACGGCATCGCCGGATTGGGCTGCAACGACGAGGTCGGCTGCCCGACCGAGTCGAACGACCACATCGGCGGGAACCTCACCGGCAACGGTGCCTGGGCGGTCGTCATCGAACAGGAGCACGTGGGCGGGAACGTCTCCATCATCGGCGGCGGCCGGTCGATGGACTGCTCCTCCACGGGGTTGGTCGGCGGCCCGTTCTTCGCGACGGTCCACGACAGCACGGTCGGCGGGAACGTCGTGGTGCGCGGAGTGCACACATGCTGGTTCGGGTTGATCCGAACCCAGGTCGGCGGCAACGTCACGGTGATCGGGAACCGCTTCGGTGATCCCGATGCGAACGAGATCGTCACCAACGTCGTCGGCGGAAACCTGTCGTGCTTCAATAACGTTCCCGGCGCCCAGATCGGTGACTCCGGCGGCTCGCCAAATATCGTCGCCGGCCACAAGCGCGGAGAGTGCAAGAACCTGTAACAGCGCCGCACGACACCACGTTCCACTCCGGGGGCCCGCCATCAGGCGGGCCTCCGTCGCTTCCGGCTGCGCTGTGAGACCGACATCCGCGCGGGTATCCACGCCGGCGAGGTACGGCGCGTTGGTTTGGTGCATGATCCGCGTCATGGATGCTGAGCCGGCACCTGGTTTCCGGGCTCGGAGGAGCCCGGAGGATTTCGACGCCATGTACGCCGGCGCGCCGCCGTGGGACATCGGGCGTCCCCAGCCGGCATTCCTCGAATTGGCTGACGCGGGCGCGCTCAAGGGCCGAATTCTGGATGTGGGCTGTGGGACAGGCGAGCACGCCCTTATGGCCGCCGCCCGCGGGTTGGATGTGACCGGGATCGACGCGGCCCCTGCGGCGATCGCCATCGCCGAGGCCAAGGCCCGTGATCGCCGGCTCGCCGCTCGGTTCTTGGTGTGGAACGCCCTTGACCTGACGGCGCTGGATGAGCGGTCCGACACGGTGTTGGACAGCGGGCTGTTCCATGTATTCGACGATCATGACCGGGCGCGGTTCGTCGAGAGTTTGGCGGGCGTGACCACGCCCGGGGCGAGCTACTACATGCTGTGTTTCAGCGATCGCCAGCCGGGCGACTGGGGGCCGCGGCGGGTCAGCCAGCAGGAGATCAGGGCGAGCTTCGCGCGCGGATGGCAGGTCGACTCGATCCAGGCCGCGACGTTTGACGTCACCCTCGACCCGGCCGGCGTACACGCCTGGCGGGCAGCCATCACCCGCATCTGACCCCGCCCGCTCGGACTCGCGCCCGGGCCGGCGAGCTTCGAACGTCTTTGCGCCTCGGCCACAGCCGGTTTGACACCCCGTCGGTCGACTCCCGCACCGCCGGCCGCTTTCGTTGACGTCGTTCTCGTTGACGCCACCTCGCCGCACAGCTGATGATGTGCGGCGACAAACTCGGGGACACCGCCGAACGACACCTACAGCCTCGGACCGACACTTCAAGGTCGCCTCAGCGGCCGAGTCGAGCGGATCGCCGCCCGGCGGCGCGGGCAGACGTAGTCAGAGCATGAGGCGGACGCCGGCACGATCCGCGGTCGCCCGCAGTGCGCGGACGCACTCCCGTGTCGCCTTCTCAGCGCTCCCATCTACGGTGTAGTGGGTCTCGATCGAAATGCATCCGGAGTAGCCGTCCCGGCTGAGCGCGGCAAGGAGCGCGGCGTGGTCGACGATCCCACGCCCGATCCTGACCCACGCCGGGCGCGGGTCGACGTCCTTGAGGTGGACGTGGGCGACCCGGTCGCGAATCGCGTCGTAGCCTCCGAGACCGCGAAATTCTTCGGGCCGGAACCTGGCCGCGTTCGCCGGATCCCAAATGAGGCCGAGCTCCCGCGGAGCGAGATCCCGCAGGATGTCGGCAGCCTCCGCGCTCGTGGCCACGTTGCAGTCGTACTCGTTTTCGAGGACGAGGCGCAGCCCCGCGCCGGCCGCGGCCCGCCCGGCCTCCCGCAGGACGCCGCACAGTTGTGCGCGGACGCCGGGCGGATCGGCCACGCGCCAGAACGAGAACGTCCGCACCAGCGGGGCACCGAGGAACCGGGCGACGTCCAGCGACCGCTCGAAGATCCGCCGGTGATCCTCGATCTCATTGGGGTTGCACTTAAGGAACGGCGACGCGATCGCGCAAACGCGTATGCGACGCTCGGCGAGGAGCGCCCGGATCCGATCCAGCGACTCGGCCGGATGATCGACGACGTTCTTGCCATCGACCGATCGCAGCTCCACGCTCGCCACCCCGAGGTCGTCGCAGACGTCGAGCGCCGCGCGGAGATCCTCCCCGATCTCGTCCGTGACGACGGCGAGCCGCACGTCACCCGGCGTTGCCGCGCAGCCGTCTGCGGATCTCGTGCGCGGCCGCCGTCCCTGTCGAGACCGCCGTTTCGACGTAGGTCGTCCCGAGATAGTCGCCGGCGAGAAAGACGTTTCCGAGCGGTCGGTTGAGCGCCGGCTGGAGGAGGTGTCGACCCGGGCGCGGATGCGGCAAGCCGTACGGCCAGCGCCGGATCTGCACCTCGCGGATGTGCGACCCGACCTCGCGAAATATCTCCCCCACGTCGTCGGAGTAGATCCGGGCTACCTCGTCGTCGCCGCGCTCCGCGAGCGCCTCGGCCAGGCTGGCGGCGGAGTAGACCATGAGCGTGCCTCCGGGCGCACGCGCGCCGCCGGTTCGGGTCACGCAGGCGGTGTTGAAGAGCATGTTGAACGACCGCTTCGGCGTCGCGAGCGCGTAGATGTGGTCGTAGGGCATCGGGCCTGGCTCGTCCGTGAGGAACGCGCCGACCACGTACGGCCCGTACGCGATCCTGCCAAGAGCGGCGGCGGTATCGGAGGGCAGGCCGGCGATCATCTCCCGCGCCGCGAACGCCGGCGCCGCGACGACGGCGTATTGGGCGTCGATCCTGCCGGCATCGCCATGCACCGTCACACCGTCTCCCGTCGGGACCACCCGCTCGACCGGGCTGCCCGTACGAACGCGGTCGCCGAGTGCGTCCGTGATGGCTTCGGGCAGGCGCGCGGATCCGCCGAGGACGTTGCGCGTGAGTCCCCCTCGCGATCCCAGACGAGCTGGAAGTAGCCGATCCCGTAACCCGCAGCGACCTGCTCGGGCTCGCCCGACGAGCGCTGGATCGTGGGCCGGAAGATTGCGTCAACCTCCGCCGGAACCGGGCCGAGGAAGTCGGCGAAGGTGCGGTCATCCCGATAGGCGAGCACGCGCGCGAGCCGGGACGCGTCGGTCTCGCCCGGCCGGCGGCGGGCGACACGGCCGTACTGGGCCACGGCCAGGCGCACCTTCGCGCCCACCCGCACGAGAGCCAGGCGGTCGGCCCGCGTGAGCGGCAACCGCAGCGGGTAGGTCTCGACGCGGCCGCTCGAGAGCACGCGCCCGTTCATCGCAAGCGCGGTCAGGACGCCCGGGACGGGGACAGCCTGGACTCCAGTTGCGTTGAGAAGGCGGCCCGTGGCCGAGTCCTCCCCCGCGAGTACGTGGCCGCCGAAGTTCAGCCAGTAGGGCTCGCGCGGCTCGGACATGAGCCGGCCGCCGATGCGCGTCTCGGCCTCGAGCACGACCACGTCGCGGTCGCGCAGCTCCCAGGCGGCGGAGAGGCCGGCGATCCCCCCGCCGACGACGACGACCTCGGCCCGGTCGGTCATGCCCGGAACATCGGCTGCTGGATGACGTCGTCTCCGTCGGGCACCCGCCGAATCCCGACCATCCGGTCGATCACCATGTTCTGGAACCGGTGCAGGGGTTCCTCGAACCGGTAGCACATCCGACCGCCGGTGTACGCACGGCTCCTGAGCCCTCGCTGGACGCGCTCCACGATCGCGATGTCCTCACGGTTGACCTGATCCCAGAAATCTGCGAGTTGGTCGACCGAGGCGTCGTATGCCTCGCCCTTCGCGGCCCCTCGATACGTCAGCAGGTAGACGTCTTCAACCGTCCGGTCGGGCCCCTCCGGGCGGGCCAGCATGACGAACAGGTGGTTCGGAAGCACGTTGAGCGCGACGTTGGGGAAGATCCACATGAATCGCGCGCTCTGGCTGTCGGCCCGCGATAGGCCCGGCATCGGCTCGAGGCCCTTCCAGCCGCCGGCCTCGGTGTTGGCCGCGATCGGATACGTGCACATCCCGGTATACATCCCGGAGCCCTGCCAACGGTGATGTGCCTTCATCGGAGAGACCTTCACAAGGCCCGGGTGCACCCATGGCAGGTGGTAGTACTCCATGAAGTTCTCGGCGATCAGCTTGTAGTTCGCGCCGATCTCATAGCGGGCTGTACGCGCGCTGCTCCATCCGTCGAGCCCGTAACCGGCGAGCCGGGACGGGAGGTCGCCGAGCTGGGACTCGAGCGGGTCGGGGTCCGTCTCAAGGCTGGCGAAGATCAGGCAGCCCCAGCGGGCGACGTGCACCGGGTGGAGCCCGTGATCCTCGCGGTCGAAGCCGGCGACATCCTCCATGTCGAAGATGCCGCGCTGGTCGTCCGGTATCTCCGACTCGGGGGTGAAGAGCGGCGTGCCGAGCAGGCGCCCGTCGAGGTCGTACGCCCAGCTGTGGTACGGACACCGGATGTGACGGTCGATCCGACATGCTCCCTCGTCCAGGAGGGCGGCACCCCTGTGCCGGCAGACGTTGTGAAAGCCGCGCAGCTCGCCCTCGCGGTTGCGCGTGACGATGATCGGCTGGTCGCCAACGCGGGTCACGACGGCGTCACCCGGGTTCGCCACGGCGTCCGCGATCGCCACTGCGACCCACGACGTCCCGAACACCCGGTCCCGTTCGAGCTCGAAGAACGCCGGCTCGGTATACGCGTCCGGGATCAGGGTGCTCGCGAGCGCGACCGGCAACCTCGTTGCGCGGTAGGTCGCTTCGTCCTCGTACGTATTGGCGCCAAGCGGTCTCAAGGTTTGGCAGGTAGGCGTGCAGATTGTACGATCTCGATGCCCATTGTGCACTCGGTCGATGGGTTGGGCCGACCTGCCGGACGAAGGAGGGGCTCGGTGGAGCGGAAGACCGGCTGGGAGGCCGTCGTTGAGGCGCTTCGTGCCGAGCGGGTGCCGCGCGTGTACGGACTCCCCGGTGACCCGCGGCACCTGTACGACGCCCTGTACGACGCCCCGGAGATCCGGCCGATCCTTGTCCGGCACGAGGGATCGGGCGGGTTCATGGCGATGGCGGAGGCCCGCCTGCTCGGAGCCGTCGCTGTCTGCCATGCCAGCCCCGGCCCTGGGATGGCGAACACGATCTCGGCGCTCCTCGAGGCGTACTCGGCCTGCCAGCCGGTGCTGTGCATCGCCACGGGCACGCCGGGGGCCTATCTCGGGATGGGGGCGTTCCAGGAGCACGACGGCGTCGGTACCGCGGGCCCGGTCACGAAGTGGAGCACGCGGGTGGAGCGGCCCGAGCGCATCCCGTGGGCCATGCGGCGAGCGTTCGCGGTCGCCCGGGGCGGAAAGCCAGGCCCGGTGTACGTCGAGATCCCTGCCGACGTCGGCCTCGCGCATGCAGAGATGGAGCCCTACCGCCGCGTGCCGGGGCCACTGCGCTCGGCGCCGGATCCCACACTCGTGGCCGCCGCGGCGGAACTCTTGCGGGCCTCGGAGCGCCCGGTGATCGTCGCCGGAGGAGGGGTGGTCGCGTCGGGAGCGGGCCCGCAGCTCGAGGCGCTCGCCGAGCGCGAGAGGATCCCCGTGATGACGACCGTGTCGGGCCGTGGCGCGATCCGCGAGGATCACGAGCTCGCGTTCGGCCTGACCGGCCTCTTCAGGACACGCCCGGGCCGCGACGTCTATAACGGCGCCGACCTCCTGGTCACGGTCGGATCGCGCATGGAGGGCTTCCAGTCAGGCGACTGGAGGATCTTCCCCGACGCCGCTCGGCTCGTGCAGATCGACCTCGACCCGTTCGAGATCGGCCGCAACTGGGTCCCCGACGCCGCGGTCCTGGGAGACGCGCGGCTGTGCCTCGAGGCACTTCACGACCTACTCGCCGAGGATCCCGGACGACGTGGGGAGCGTGACAAGACAGCGGGGAATGCGATCTGCGTCAAGGATCAGTTCCTGGTCGAGGTCGACCGTGAATGTGCCGCCGCGATCGAGGTGCCCCTGAGATCGAAGCGCATCGTCCACGAGTTGAACCGGATCTACGGCAACGACACAATTCTCGTCAACGAGAACGGCGGACAGGATGTCTGGACGTACTATCACCCGTACTACCGCGTGCTCGACGCTGGCGATGTGGTGACGCCGGGAGAGCAGACGTGCATGGGCGGGGGTGTGACGGCGGCGGTCGGAGCAAAGCTGGCGCGGCCGGACAAGAAGGTCGTCTGCGTCGCGGGCGACGGCGCTTTCCAGATGATGCCGCAGGAGCTCTCCACCGCCGTGCAGCACGGAGCGCCCGTGACCTGGGTCGTGCTGAATACGAACAGCCTGGGTTGGTCGAAGTGGCGCCAACGCCCCACGGGGCGCTACATCGCCGTCGACTTCGAGGCGCAGCCGGACTTCGTGGAGCTCGCGCGAGCACATCGCTGCCATGGGCAGCGGGTCACGGAGCCGGACGGGGTCAGCCCCGCGCTCGAGACGGCGCTCGACGTCACCACGAACGGCACTCCGGCCGTCGTCGAGTTCGTCGTCGACACGTTCGACTACTCCCCCGGATTCGTGAGCTTCCCGTCGAAGACCTGGTCCGACGAGACCGCGCGAGCAGCCGAATCGGCGTAGGGCCCCGGCGAGTGTCCGTCCCCATGCCCTCCAGGCCAGCCAGAGCGCAGGATCGCCGCCGGATCCAGTCTGTCGACCGGTCAATCATGCTTATGAACGCCCTGTCGCTGAGCCGCCACCCGCTGTCGGTGGCCGAGCTCGCGGCGTCGTGCAGCCTCAACCGCAGCACGGCATGGAGGCTGCTCTCGACCCTCGAGTACCACGGCCTCGTCGAGCGCGACGATGTCAGCCAGCGGTACGCCATCGGATACGCGCTCGTGCGCATGGCCGCCGGCAAGACCGACCACGCGATCCTCATCCGGGCGGCGCGCCCGTCGCTCGAGAAGATCGCGACCGACACCCGCGAGACTGTGAACCTGAGCGTCGCGACCCGGGCCGGGACGGTCGTATGCATCGACCAGGTCGACGCGGTTCCCCTGGTCGGCGTCAACTGGCTCGACCGGCCGCTGCCGTGGCATTGCACATCGGCTGGGAAGTACCACCTCGCGTTCCTCCCCCAACCGGAGCTCGAGGCCTATCTGGCCGAGGCCCGCCTGGAGCCAATGACACACGCGACGATCACCACCCCAAGCGCCCTCCGGCTGGAGCTGGAGCGGACGCGCGAGCGCGGGTACTCCGTGACGCTCGACGAGCTCGAGGAAGGGCTGCACGCGGTCTCGTCGGGTATCTGGGTCGGCGACCGGCCCGTGGCCGTGATCAGCGTATCGGGTCCGTCCTTTCGACTACCCGAGCCGGTGCTCGACGGCGTCGGCCGCGAGCTCGCGCAGACTGGCCGCCGGATCGGAGCCCAGCTCGACCTGCGGACGTGAGCAGGCCCCGCGCGGCCCTTGAATCCGCCAGAGGCGGGGAGTACCATCGTGCGATCTTCGTTCGCACCATTCGCATCGGGTGCGCCGGCGCGGGACGTACGGCCCTCGCGACGATCGGGCGGTCGAACCCGGCGAGAGGAGAGTAGGGATGGCTCGGTTTCCAGGGATCGACGACCTCATGGACGGCGTCGCCAGCGGGCGAGTCTCCAGGGCGCAGTTCCTCCGACGGGCGGCCGCGCTCGGCCTCTCGCTGCCTACGGCCTCGGCGCTGCTCGCTGCCTGCGGTGGCTCCGGCGGGTCTGCCTCGGGCGGCGGCTCCGGCGCAGCGCCGGTGCCGGCCGGCGCGACCAAGTCACTGGGCGTGCGGTTCTCGGTCGACATGGCAAACCTCGACCCCGCGTACTGGCCCGCGCTCCAGGATGGCGAGATCGCCGACTGCCTGATGGAGGGCCTCGTCAGCTACAAGCCTGGGACGTTCGACCTCGTGAACACACTCGCCGAGGAGTTCGAGCCGGCCGCCGATCACCTCAGCTACCGCTTCAAGCTGAAGCCTGGGATTCCGTTCCACGGCGGCTACGGCGAGGTCACGTCCGAAGACGTGAAGTACTCGTTCGAGCGCATCGCCGGGCTCACGAAGCCGAACCTGCACGCGGTCTACCAGGGCGACTGGGCGGCGCTCAAGGAGGTCAAGACCGACGGCAAGCTCGGAGGCACGATCGTCCTCAAGTCGCTCTACGCGCCTCTGCTCACCAGCACGCTGCCCGTTATGAGCGGCAAGGTGCTCTCGAAGAAGGCGATCCTCTCTCTCGGGAAGAAGTTTGCGACGCAGCCGATCGGGACGGGCCCGTACCAGTTCGTCGAATGGGTGCCGCAGCAACGAACGGTGCTGAAGAAGTTCGCGGGCTATGGCGGTGCGAACTCCGCGTACGCATCACCCCCGACGTTCAACGAGATCGTGATCCAGCCAATTGTCGGTGACAACTCCGCTGCGAACGCGATGCAGGCGGGGGACCTCGACTACGGCGAGGTCGGAACGCCCTACGTGGCCCAACTCCAGGGCGCGGGCCTGAACACCGTGGAGTCGCCGACCTTCGGCTATCAGTTCATCTCGCTCAACGTCAAGGACCCGCACCTGCAGAACCTCGACCTGCGAAAGGCGATCCGGGCGGCGATCGACGTGCCCGGGATCATCCAGGCGGCATACAACGGGAAATGGGCACGTGCGAACGCGATCATCCCCAAGGGGATGAAGATCGGGTACTGGCCGGACGCGCCGGTGTACAACCGGGACGTCGGGCAGGCGAAGGCGTACCTGAAGAAGGCCGGCATGAGCGGCGGGCTCGACCTGAAGCTCAACCTCGTGAATGCACAGGCCGACGAGACCGCGGCGCAGGTGATCCAGCAGAACCTCGCGGACATCGGGATCACCGTGCACATCCAGCCGCAGGACTCGGCGACGTTCTACGCCATCCCCGGCGCAGGCGGCGGCGGGCCGAACCGGCAGCTGGTGTACTCCGGATATATCACGGAGCCGGATCCGTCGTGGTCGATCGTGTGGTTCACGAAGGCCCAGATCGGACAGTGGAACTGGACCGAATGGACCGACCCCACATTCGAGGCGAATTACGCGAAGGCAACCAAGACGTTCGACGTGGCAGAGCGGACGAAGCTCTACGTCCAGATGCAGGAGATCTGGGATGCCTCGGCGTCGATCGTCTGGGTCGCGTACCAGACTGACCTGTTCGGCGGGAAGAAGTACGTGAAGCCGTCGATCCGGCCCGACGGGACGCTGCTGCTCTGGGACTTCGGAACGACGTGATCACCGCCTGAGCTGGACGCCGGCGTGGTTCTGTATCT
Organism: uncultured Actinomycetes bacterium; assembly: GCA_963746115.1. Taxonomy (GTDB): domain Bacteria; phylum Actinomycetota; class Thermoleophilia; order Gaiellales; family JAICJC01; genus JAICJC01. The sequence continues at coordinate 123,848 of CAVVAA010000002.1, forward strand.
GATCCGACGTCTGGCGATGTCGCTCGTCGTGATCGTGCTGGTCATGACGTTTCTCGGCCTGCTCGTCCATCTGATCCCGGGCGACCCCGTGAAGACGATCATGGGGCCGCGCGCGAGCCCCGAGCTCGCGGCGATCGTCCGCAAGCAGATGGAGCTCGACAAGCCTGTGCCGACACAGGTCTACGACTTCATCCGACAGGCCCTCGAGGGCAACCTCGGGATCGACTTCGTGTCGCAGGTGCCGGTGACGACTCTCATCAGGGGCGCGCTCCCGCAGACGCTCATCCTCGCGCTGACGAGCCTGGCGATCGCCGTCCTGATCGGCGTGCCGCTCGGCGTCATCGCCTCGACGCACCCGGGGAGCTGGGTCGACCGGATCACCGGCGTCATCTCGGTCGCGCTCATCACGATCCCGCCGTACGTGGCCGGGCTGCTCCTTCTGGTGGTGTTCTCCGTGCGCCTGCGCGCGTTCCCAGCGATCGGGATCGGCAACACCGGTGACCCGGTCGACTATGTGCGGCATCTGATCCTCCCCGCCGTCGCCCTGGCGGCGGGCTGGGTCGGCTACATCGCTCGGCTCGTCCGGGCAAGCATGCTCGAGGTGCTCGAGTCGAACTACATCCGCACCGCCCGGGCGTTCGGGCTCAGGCAGAGGCTGATCTACTACAAGTACGGGCTGCGAAACGCCGTCATCCCAACGATCGCGGTGCTCGGCGTCGGTCTCGGAAACCTGATCGGCGGCACGATCTTCGTCGAGGTCATCTTCGCCCGCCCCGGCCTGGGGACGCTCATCTTCGACGCGATCGAGACCCGGAATTACCCCATCGTCCGCGGCGGCGTGCTCGTCATCGCCGTCCTGTGCGTGTTCGCGAACCTGATCGCCGACCTCTCGTACCGCCTGTTCGACCCCCGGATACGCGTCGAGGGCGGCGGGAGCCGGTAGCGTGGCGACGGCGACATCCGACGCGGGCGAGCGCTGGGCCGGTCGGGGCAGGCTGGCCGGCATCGCGGCCGTGCTGCGAGAGGTTGCCCGCCGCCAGAAGGGCGCCGCCGGCCTCGTGATCGTGGGCGGGATGGCGCTCCTGGCCATCTTCCCGTCGGTGTTCGCCCCGTACAACCCGTACGCCCAGAACATCGTCGATCGCCTGCAGGGGCCGAGCTCGGCGCACTGGCTGGGAACCGACGAGCTCGGACAGGGACCTGCTCTCGCGAGTGATCTTCGGCACCCGGATCGCGTTGGAGGTCTCGATCCCGGCGGTGGGAGCCGCGCTCCTCGCCGGACTGATCCTTGGAGTCGCCGCCGGCTATGCGGGCGGGACGCTCGACAGCGTCCTCATCGTGCTCATGGACTCGCTACAGGCCTTCCCGGCCGTGATCCTCGCGCTCGCGCTGCTCTCGCTCCTCGGCCCGTCGCTGCGAAACGTCATCATCGTGATCGCCGTGGCGTTCACCCCCAACTACGCGCGGGTCTCGCGGGCGATGGTGCTTGCGGCGAAGGAGAACCAGTGGGTGGAGGCGGAGCGCTCGCTCGGTGCGGGCGTCGGCCGGGTCGTATTGGTGCACATCCTCCCGAACATCATCGCCCCGCTGGTGATCCTGATGGCGATGGATATCCCGTCGGCGATCGCGACCGAAGCGGGACTGTCGTTCCTCGGCCTGGGCGTCCAGCCACCGACGCCTTCATGGGGCGTGATCCTCGCCGACGGATTCCAGAACGTGGTGCTGTCGCCGTGGGGCATCATCGACGCCAGCGCCGCGCTCATGCTCGCGACGCTCGGGTTCACAATGCTCGGCGAGACGCTCCGCGACGTGGTCGATCCGAAGCTGTCGCGGGTCCGGCGGTGGCAGCGCGCGTGAGCGAGCCGCTGCTCGACGTAGCCCGCCTGGACGTCGTCTACCACGCCGAGGGCGGCGCGCTGCCGGCCCTCCGAGAGGTGGGGCTGACGCTCGACGAGGCCGAGATCGTCGGGATCGTGGGTGAGTCGGGATGTGGCAAGTCAACCCTCAGCGCCACCATCCTGCGGCTCCTGCCGCCGAACGGCGAGATCGTGGGTGGAAGCATGCGCTATCGGGGTCGCGACATCGCACGGATGTCCGTCGAGGAGGTCCGGCGCCTTCGCGGCGCGGAGATCTCCATGATCTTTCAGGATCCACTCACGAGCCTGAACCCCACGTTCACGGTCTGGGCACAGCTTCGAGATGCGGTGCGTGCGCACCCTGGCGCCGAGGGCGGCGGCCGCGAAAGCGTGCGCCGCCGCACCGAGGCCGCGCTCGCCGACGTCGGCATCCCCGACCCTGGTGACCGCCTCTCCGACTACCCCCACCAGTTCTCGGGCGGCATGCGCCAGCGGATTATGATCGCGGCCGCGCTCCTGCTCGAGCCCGCGATGCTGATAGCCGACGAGCCCACGTCCGCGCTCGACGTGACCCTGCAGGCCCAGATCCTGAGCCTGCTCTCACGGCTCCGGCGCCAGCACGGGACGGCCATTCTCTTCATCTCCCACGATCTCGGACTGGTCGCGCAGCTCTGCGACCGTGTCGTCGTCATGTACTGCGGCCAGGTCGTCGAGAGCGGCGACGTCAAGGACGTCTATGACCGCCCCCGGCACCCGTACACCCGCGCCCTGCTCGCGTCGATCCCGTCCCGGGACCGCCGCGGCGAGCGCCTCGCCTCGATCGCCGGCCGCGTCCCGAGCCTCTCGGCACTACCGTCGGGGTGCTCGTTCCGCGACCGCTGCCCGTACGCGCAGCCCGTCTGCGTCGACCACGCGCCGGACATGATCGCGGCCGAAACGCACGCAGCGCGCTGCCTCGCCTACGACCCTGAGTCGGGCCACACGGGCCTCTCGGATGCCGGCGGCACCGAAGCAGATGGAGCCGGGATCGGCCGCGGATGAGCGCCCCCGCCAATGCCGACGTGCTCGTCCGCCTGCGCGGCGTCTCGACCCACTTCCACGAGCGGCGGTCCGCGGCCGGGCGGGTGATGCGCCAACAGGCCGGCGTCGTCCAGGCCGTGGAGCGCGTCGACCTCGACATCCGTAGGGGCGAGGTGCTCGGGCTGGTGGGCGAGTCGGGCTCAGGGAAGACGACTCTCGGCCGGACGATCCTGAACCTCGTCCCGCCTTCGGCCGGCTCGATCACCTTCGCCGACACGGACGTCACCCGCATCCGGGGGCGCGAATGGCGGGCGATGCGCAGCAACGCCCAGATGGTGTTTCAGGATCCGTACTCGAGCCTGAGCCCGCGTCTCCGCGTCTCCTACCTCCTCACCGAGCCGTACGTCATCAACAACACGCCGAAGAACGCTCGCTACTCCGTGACGGAGCTGCTGGAAATGGTCGGCCTCTCGCGGGAGCAGGCCTCCCGCTTCCCGCACGAGTTGTCTGGCGGACAGGCTCGGCGAGTCGGCATCGCCCGTGCGCTCGCGCTGCGGCCGAGCTTCATCGTCGCCGACGAGCCGACGTCCGGCCTCGACGTCTCGGCCGCATCGAGCGTCCTCAATCTGATGAAGGACCTGGGTCGCGAGCTCGGGCTCACGTACCTCATCATCACCCACAACCTCAACACGCTCGGCTACGTGGCGGACAGGATCGCAGTCATGTACCTCGGCCGTATCGTCGAGGTCGGCACGAGCGAGGCGATCTTCGACCGCCCCGCCCACCCGTACACCCGCGCGCTCCTCTCGGCCGTGCCCGAGCCGGATCCACGTCAGAGCGCGAGCGACGAGCTGATCCTGCTGCCAGGGGAGATCCCGAGCCCGAAGAACCCTCCGCCCGGATGTCGGTTCCACACACGCTGCGCCTTTGCAGAGCCGCGGTCGCGGGAGGAGGAGCCCGAGCTCGAGGAGATCGAGCCGCAGCACGAGGTCGCCTGCCACTTCTGGCGCAAGGTGCGGGCGGCCGACACCATCCAGGAAAGGGCCGAGACGAGATGAACGACCTGACTGGCAAGACGGCGCTGATCACGGGCGGCGCGCGGGGGTTCGGGCGGGCGATCGCGCTCCTCCTCGCCCGCCACGGAGCCGACGTCGCCATCGCCGACATCGCCCGCGAGCTCCCGTCCGAGCATATCCACGGTATGTCCGACCGCCAGCGCCTGCAGCGAACGCGCGAGGAGGTCGAGGCGCTCGGCCGCACCGCCGTCACCATCGAGGCAGACGTCACGAACAGCGGTGACTGCGAACGGATGGCCGCCGAGGCCATCGCCGGCCTCGGGCACGTCGACATCCTCTGCGCCAACGCCGGCGTGTTCTCGCTCGCGCGATCCTGGGAGCTGACCGAGGACGAATGGGACACCGTGCTCGGGGTGAACCTCAAGGGGGTCTGGCTGGCTACCAAGTACCTCGTGCCCCATATGATCGAGAGGCGGTCGGGCAAGATCGTGATCACATCGTCGCGGGACGGGCTGCGGGCCGAGGCGAACTACGCCCACTACAACGCGTCGAAGTTCGGCGTGATCGGCTACATGAAGTCGCTGGCGATCGAGCTCGGCCCCTACGGCATCAACGTGAACGCCGTTTGCCCGACCCAGATGACCGACCGCAGCGCCGCCCGTACCGGCGGCTCCGAGACGCACGAATACTGGGATCAGGTGACCGGGAAGCCGAACTCCACCTGGGAGGAGTTCGACGCGGCGTCCGGGAAGGAGAATCTGTTCGAGGACGGCGGGCAGCCGGACTTCGGTGACGTCGCCGAGGGCGTCCTGTGGCTCGCTGCGAGCGGCTCCCGGCTCGTGACCGGGCACGCGCTGCCGCTCGATGCCGGATGGATCGCGAAGCGGGGCGGATGAGCACCGTCGTCCTGCGAAATGCGCGGCTGATCGACGGGGGCGGCGGAAGCCCGCTCGCGAATGCCGAGATCGTGATCGACGCCGGCCGGATCTCCGCCGGACTCACCGGCGGGGCCCGCGGGGTTGTGGAGATCGACGTCGGCGGCCGCACGATCATGCCCGGACTGATCGACGCACATGTCCATCTGTGCTCGGCGATCGCGCCGGGATTGCGGCCGTACGCCCTGGCGCGCGCCGCACGGGACATGCTGGACGGCGGCATAACCACGGTCCGTGACCTCGGCAGCTACGGGCGCGAGGTGTTCGACCTGCGGGACGCGATCGCGGCCGGGCATTGCACGGGCCCGCGCATAGTGCTCTGCGGGCAGATCGTGTCTGCAACGTCTCCCGGGGCGGCCGCCTTCGCGGGCATGTACCGCGAGGCGGACGGACCCGCCGAGATCCGCAAGGCGGTGCGCGAGCAGATCCGGCAGGGGGCCGACCTGATCAAGGTCATGACGACGGGTGCGCTGACGGTGCCGGGCGAGGACGTGGGCCCGGCCCAGCTCGGAGACGACGAGCTGGCCGCGCTCGTAGACGAGGCGCATCGGCAGGGCTATCGGGTCGCCTCGCACGCCGAGGGCGCCGACGGGATCGCGCAGTCCGTCGCCCTGGGGGTGGACACTCTCGAGCACGGCGACATGGGCTTCATCGGTCCCCGACGCCCTGGCCGCGATGGCCGAACGGCGGATCGTGCTCGTTCCCACCCTGTGCGTGTTCGACGCAGTCGCCGATCCGTCCGGCGGGTTCGCCCCGTGGATGCAGGAGCGCGCCGCACGCCTCGGCGAGGCCGCGCGGCGAACGGTGGCCGCGGCCCAGAGCGCCGGCGTCGCGATCGCCATGGGCGCGGACGCGGGCCCCCACGGCGCGAACGCCCGCGAGTTGGTGCACCTCGTCAATGCCGGGCTTTCGAACGCCGACGCGATCGCCGCCGGCACCCGGATCGCCGCAGACGCATGCGGCATCAGCGACGAGACCGGAACGATCGCCGCGGGAAAGACGGCGGACATCCTCGTGGTCGAAGGCGACCCCCTGGAGGATGTGTCCGTGTTGTGCGATCCGGCCCGGCGGTGGCTGGTGATGAAGGATGGACGTCCGGTCGCGGGCACGGCCCTGGGGCGAGTCCAATCGGCGCTCGGCGAGGGCGCGTAGCCATGCGGGCGGCCGTACTCGAACGGATCGGCGAGCCGCTCGAGATCGCTGATCTCGAGTTGGACGACCCGCGCGCGGGCGAGGTGCTCGTCAGGCTGGTGGCGAGTGGCGTCTGCCATTCCGACCTGCACAATCAGCAGGGCGTGCACCCGCCCCCCACACCCGTCGTGCTCGGACACGAGGGCGCCGGAGTCGTCGAGCGCACGGGGCCGGGCGTCGAGCATGTCCGGCCGGGCGACCACGTGGTGCTCACGTGGCTGCCCTACTGCGGCCGCTGCCGGTGGTGCGCGAGCGGACAGCCCGCCCGCTGCTCCAACCTGGGGTGGATCGACGCCGGCACGATGCCGGACGGGACGATCCGGATGCGGCGCCGCGACGGCACGCCGGTGAAGCACTACACAACGTCATCCTTCGCGGAGCGCACGGTCGTGCCTTCCCAGACCGTGATCCCGGTGGACCCCGACCTCGACCTGACCCGGCTGGCGCTCATCGGCTGCGCCGTGATGACCGGCGTCGGGGCTGTCCTGAACACGGCCGGCGTGTCCGCGGGGGAGACGGTGGCGGTGGTCGGCTGCGGAGGAGTCGGGCTCAACGTCGTCCAGGGGGCGGCGATCGCCTGTGCAGGGCGGATCATCGCGGTCGACCGGGATCCAGCGAAGCTCGCCCTGGCACGCGAGCTCGGTGCAACGGACACGGTCGACGCGACCGCCGAGGGGGATATCCACGGATCGGTGCACGCACTCGCCGCCGGCGGCGTCGACCACTGCTTCGAAGCCGTCGGCCGGCCGGAGACCATCGAGCTGGCCCTCGGCCTTACCGGCGTCGGCGGACAGGCCGTCCTGGTAGGGATGGCTCCGCCCGACGCACGAGTGGCTATCGATCCGCTCAGCATGACGCTCGGGGAGCGGATCGTGCGCGGGTCATGGTACGGATCGACGCGTCCGTTCCGCGACGTACCACTCCTGATCGACCTCTACCGCAGCGGCCGGCTCGAGCTCGACCGGCTCGTGACCCAATGCTCGCTCGACGACGTCAATGGCGCGCTCGCCTCACTCGACAGCCCCGGCTCACCCGCCAGGTCGGTGATCGTCTTCTAGACGCCGTCGCGCGGAATGACGGACGTCGTCGCCCGCGAGAACACTCGGTGATCGCCCTCGAACGCGTCGACGAGGTTCGATACGGCGAACGCGTCGGCGGAGGCCGTCATCGTGCTCACGGTCTCGATCCGCGTCCGCCACCCGTCCCGGCCGATGTCGACACGCCACCGGCTGCTCGCCTGTGCGGAGAGCGGGTCGCCAGGCGTGATCGAGAACCGGTCCTGGGCGGACTCTCGATATTCGAGCCCGTCCGCGAGCCGCCGCGCCCCGAAGAAGTCGAAGTCGCTCACGATCTCGCGGCGGCCCGACGCGACGTCGATCCGGAGCTCCCGCCTGCTGGGAGGCGAGGGAAGCGGAATGACATCGAGGGTTGGGGCGCTCTCGGCGGGGCCGAACTCGGGCAGGTCCCGATCCGCCTCCCGCGGCGGTCGCACAGGCAGGTCGAGCGTGCTTGCCTCGCCGCACGCAACCCGCAGCGTCACCGTGAACGGCGAGGGCCATATCCAGGGCCAGTACGCCGGCGAGACGGCGACGCGGAGCCGGTGTCCGGCCCGGAAGCCGTGGGCGGCCGCCTTCAGTTCGACCCGGACCTGCTCGTACGCTCCCGGCGCCAGGTCGACGGGCGCCTCGTGGCCGGCCCGATGCGTGAGGTTGAGGAACCCGCGCGAGACGAGCAGCGACGTGCCGTCCTCGCGGACGTCGCACAGGCGGATGCATACGACGGCCCGCGGCCGGTCGGCGGTCAGCCGCAGCGAGACGACGGGCACGCCGAGGATCTCGAAGCCGTCCTCGAGGGGCTCCGAATCAAACGAGAGCGCAACCGCGTCCTCCCGGCGCTGATCCGCCGGGCCGTCGGTCGGCCGGCCCCATCCGATCCAGCTGCCGGCGTCTGTGCCGGCCGTCTCGTCCGCGACGACGGTGCGGTCGCCGGGGGCGCCCGGACTCGGCGTGAGCCCGTCCCAGCCCAGAAACAGACGGGTGGGCGCGGTCGCCGTGGCCGGCCACTCGGACTCCGATACCCACCGCCCCGGACGGACGGCGTGAAACGGCCGGGGCTCGACCGGCTCCTGCATCCAGGCCCGCAGCATCGGTTCGTCCATGATCCCCGTCGATTCGCCGCGCAGCCAGTGATCCCACCAGCGAATGCATTCCTGCAGGAACCCGATCGCCGGCCCCGGAACGGCGTCGTGGGGGTAGGCGTGGGGCCACGGGCCGATGAGCCCCTTGCGTGGGCCCCGGTATCCGGCGAGAAAGCGCAGGATCGCGTCGGTGTATGCGTCCGCCCAGCCGCCGACCATGTAGACGGGACACCCGATCGCGTCGTAGTCCTCGCACACTGACCCGTGCCTCCAGAAATCGTCCCGGCGCTGGTGGGAGAGCCACGCATCGATGAAGCGGGGGGTCTCCGAGAGCCGCTCGAGCCAGGCCTCCCGCCATCCGTCGCCGACGACCCACGGGTCGGGCGGTCGGGCGTTGTACGCCAGCATCGTCGACGCCCAGGACAGCATGTCCGAGGCGAGCACGCAGCCACCGATGTAGTGGACGTCGTCGCGGTACCGATCGTCGGTCGAGCAGACGCTGATCACCGCCCGCAACTGCGGGGGGCCCAGCGCCGCGACCTGGAGGCTGTTGAACCCGCCCCACGACTTCCCGATCATCCCGACCGCCCCCGAGCACCATGGCTGCCGCTCCAGCCAGGCGAGCACCTCGACGGCATCGTCGAGCTCCTGGGGAAGGTACTCGTCCCGGAGGAGGCCGTCCGAGTCGCCGCTTCCGCGGATGTCGACGCGCACCGATGCGTACCCGTGCCGCGCGAAGTACGGATGGATCTGCGCGTCCCGCTCCACGGTGGCGTCATTCTTGCGGTACGGGATGTACTCCAGGATCGCCGGAACCGGGTTCCGCATTGCGTCTTCCGGAACCCACACGCGAGCAGCCAGTCGGCATCCGTCGGACAGCGGGATCCACACGTGTGCGGTCGAGCGCACATTGTTCACGGCTCGCTGCACGATGTGGTTATATAGCACCCATGGATGGGCGCGTCGGCCTCATCGGGCTCGGCAGCATGGGAGCCGGAGTGGCCGCGAACCTTGTCTCCGCCGGATTCAAGCTCGGCGTGTACGATCGCCGGCCGGAAGGGCGCGCCGCCGCCAGATCCGCGGGCGCCCTCGCCTTCGACTCCCCACTCGAGCTCGCGCGTTTTACCGACGTGGTAGCGCTCTCGCTTCCCGGTCCGGCGGAGGTGTCGGACGTGGTGCTCGGGAGCGACGGCCTCGCATCCACCCTGCCAGAGGGCGGACTGGTCGTGAACCTGAGCACGATCTCGCCCGGCCTCGCCCGCGACCTCTCTGCGGCCGGCGCGCCCCGGAACGTCGACGTGCTCGATGCGCCGGTGACCGGTGCGGCGGACGGCGCTCGAGCCGGGCGCCTGACCATCATGGCAGGAGGTGACCCGCATGTCGTCGACCGCGCACGCCCGCTGCTCGCGCCGCTCGGAACGATCGTTCACACCGGCCCGACGGGAACGGGGTCGGCAGCCAAGCTCCTGACCAACATGCTCTGGTTCGTCAACGTGGTCGCGCTCGCCGAGGCCCTTGCCGTGGGCGTCCACGAGGGGCTCGCGCCCGGAGTGCTGGGAGGGGTCGTGCGCGCGAGCGCGGGGGGTAGCTGGGCGGCAGATCACGACCTGCGAAACATCCTCCGCGACGACGAGGATGGCTCGTTCACCCTCGCCCTGTGCTGCAAGGATCTCGGGCTCGTCGCGGAGATGGCCACCGCCCAGGGCCTCTCGATCGCCAGCCTCGGGCCGGCGGCGGCGCGCTTCGAGGAGGCGCTCCAGCGGTTCGGCGGCTCGGCGGGAGAGCTCGCGGTGACACGCCTCGTGGAGGAGTCCGCGGGCGTCTCGATCCGCGATCACGCTGCAGCGAACACCCTCGAGGAGGTCCGACGATGAAGTATGCACCCGGCGTGCGTGTGCTGAAGAACGTTCGTATCCCAATGCGCGACAGGGTACGCCTCGCCGCGGACCTGTACGTACCCGAAGATGCTGCCGGCCCGCTCCCGGTGGTGATGGAGTACATCCCGTATCGCAAGGATGAGGTCCCACCCGGGCAGCGGTTCTACTCTTACCTACCCCAGAACGGCTACATCGTTGCCCGCGTGGACATCCGCGGCACCGGTGCGTCCGAGGGCATCGCCAAGGACGAGTACGTGATCGAGGAGCAGCTCGACGGGTACGACGCGATCGAATGGCTCGGTGCCCAGGAGTTCTGCGACGGAAACGTGAACATGATGGGCATCTCGTACGGCGGGTTCACGTCCCTGCAGGTGGCGACGCACCAGCCGCCTCACCTGCGGTCGATCATCCCGATGTACTTCACCGACGACCGCTACACTGACGACTGTCACTACCGCGGCGGACACCTGCGCCAGTACTACGACGTGTCCCACTACGGAAACTTCATGATCGCGTACAACGCGATGCCGCCGTACCCCGAGTGGTCCGACGACTGGGCGGCCGTCTGGGAGCGAGCATCTGGAGCGGAACGAGCCGTATCTCCTGAAGTGGCTCGAGCACCAGACCGATGGCGAGTACTGGCGCAACGGCTCCGTGGGAGAGCATCGCCGACCGCATCGTCTGCCCGGTGTTCATGATCGGCGGCTGGCGCGACGGATACCCGAACCCGCCGCTGCGGCTCTACCAGGCGCTACAGGTCCCGCGCAAGCTGATCGTGGGGCCGTGGAACCACGCGGTGCCCGATGTCGCAGTGCCCGGCCCGCGGATCGACCACCTGCACGAGGTCGTGCGCTGGCTCGATCATTGGTGCAAGGGCCGCGACACCGGCATCATGCAAGAGCCGCCGGTCGTGATCTACATGCAGCACTATGAACGCCCCGACTGCCGACCGGCTCGAGGCTGCCGGCGAATGGCGGGCGGAGTCGTCGTGGCCTCCCCCGCAGGCGGGCGATCTGACGCTGTTCCCGACGGCCGGCGGCGGACTCGACGCGGAGCCGGACTCCGGCGGCGAGGACCGCTTCGAGTACGTCGCCAGCGTCGGCGTCACGGCGGGGCTCTGGTCAGGCGGCCTCCAGTTCGGGCAGCCCATGGATCAGCGTCTGGACGAGGCGTTCTCGCTGGTCTACACGACGGAGCCGCTCGAGGAGCCCGTGCACATCGTCGGACGACCGCAGGTCGTCCTGCACGCCGCGTCGACGGCGAGCGTCATCGGCTTCGCAGTCAGCGTGAGCGACGTCGGGCCCGACGGCTCGTCGCACCTGGTCTCGAAGGGCATGCTGAACGCGACCCGGCGCGAGTCGATGACCGATCCGAGCCCGCTCACACCCGGCGAGGTGTACGAATTCGAGATCGACATCGACTGCACCGCATGGCGGTTCGCAGCCGGCCACCGCATCCGGCTGGCCGTCGCGAGCGCGGACTGGCCGAACGTTTGGCCGACGCCCCAGCCCGCGACGAACACGGTGCACCGGGGCGGATCCCGCCCGTCACGGCTGATCCTGCCGACGGTGCCGGCGAGGGGGAGCGCCGAGCCGCCCGCGTTCAAGCCGTCGCCGATGGAGCTCGAGCGGCACTCCCTGCGGGCCGATCCGCCTGTGTGGGAAGTCGTGCACGACGCGCTCACCCGCCGATCGCGGGTCCAGTTCGCCGAGCGGTCCAGCGTTCGGATCACCCCGACGACCGTGGTTTCGCGGGAGTACGAGCTGGCGTCCGAGGTCGACGCAGATGATCCGGCCGGCGCCAGCGCCCGGGGACGTCATCGCAGCACGATACGCAGGCCGAGCGGCGTCACCGAGGCGTTGTCGGAGGTGACGATCCAGGCCACCCCGAGCCATTTCCACGTGCTGCTCGAACTGCGCGTGGACGTGAACGGGGTGACGCATCACTCTCGCGAGTGGACGCGCTCGGTGCCCCGCAGGCTGCTATAGCCCGAGCTCGGATACGAGAAACGCCATCCACTCGGGCGCCGAGATGCCCTGAGCGGTCATATGCCCCGAGTGGGGCTGGACGTGGAACAGGATCGGGTAGTCGGAAGTCGTTGCCTTTCGCAGCGCCGCGACGAGTCGCATGCCGTGCCACGCCGGACAGCGGATGTCGTGGTCGCCACAGACGACGAGCACCGCCGGGTACGCCGTACCCGGTGCGACCGCGTGGAGGGGGGAGTACGCCGCCAGTGCGGCTCGCATGGCCGGATCCGAAGGATCGCCGTACTCGCTGCGGAATTCGGCAGGATACGGCTCGCGGGTGTATTCGAGCATGTCGGCCAGCGGCACGAGGGGGGCGACCGCGCGAAACAGGCCGGGGTGCTGGGTGAGGGCTGCGGCGGCGAGCAGGCCGCCGTTGCTCGCACCGACCAGCCCGATCGCGCCCGGAGCGGCCGCACCAGACTCGATGATGTGAGTCGCGACGAGGGCCGCGTCGTCGAAGGTGCGTTGCTTCTGCCCCAACCGGCCCTCATGCCAGAACGACTCCCCGTACGTCCCGTCCCCGCGCAGGTGGGGCAGCACGACCGCACCGCCGCGCTCCACGAACGGCAGCAGCTCGCCCAGGTATCCAGGCAGGCCGAAGGCCAAGTTCCACCCGCCGTATCCATAGATGAGCGCCGGCCGAGGGCGGTCGCCGTCGTCACGATGCACGATCCAGTACGAGGTGGTGCGGCCGTCCTCCGCGCGGAGTCGTACGAGCGCGGACGTGATCTCGATGTCCGCAGGCGGCGCGGGATCCACGATCTCCAGCCTGCGGGCCCCGAGGTCGTACCAGGCTTCAGCGGGAGGGGAGACGAAGCTCGACACGAGGAAGCGCAACCGGTCGCCCTCGTGCTGAACGAGCGCCTCCATCATGGCGTGGCCGTGGACGGCACTCGGGACAAGCGCTGTCCCGACCGCGAGAGGGACCGTGTCCTCATGGCTGCCTTCCGCCGTGAAGACCCGGATTCGCGCGGACGAGTCCACCACATCGACCACGACGAGCCGGCCATCCCGCAGCGAAACCTGGCGCATGGCGCCCTCGCCCTCGGAGACGAGCTCTCGCCACGTCTCGCGGTCGGCCGCGGTCGCGATGGGGATCGCGACGACGCGGCCCCGCGGCGCACGGTCGGTCGTGACACAGACATACGTCTCATCGTCGAACACACCGACGAACGTTCCGGCGAAGCCGTGCAAGAACGGCCGCCATCCGCCATCCGAGTGCAGGTCTCGAATCGAATCGGGACGCGGCTCAACATCTCCGGACACGGCGGCGAGCCAGCGGCCGTCCTCCGACAGCTGCGGATACGCGTACTCCTCGTCTGCGGCCGTCGTCGCAGCTTCGGGCTGCGCGCGCGGGTCCTCCCCCAGCACGTGAAGGAAGATTGACTTCCGTGGATCCACGAGGTCGGATTCGAGGCTGCGGTTGTAGTAGAACCCCGACGAATCCGGGAGCCACGCAACGACTCCAAACGACGTATCGGGGATCCGCTCGTTGAGCAACCTGCCCGTATCGACGTCGACGACGTGTAGGACGCTCTGCTCGGACGCGTGTGCGGAAACGCCGAACGCAACGTAGCGTCCGTTGGGTGACGGATACCACCAGTCGAGCCACGGAGCTTCGAGGGTCGAAAGCGCGTGCACATCGACGATGACTCGCTCCGACGCGCCGTCCGGGTCGCGCACGGCCACGGCAGGCGAGGCGGTGAGGTCGGTCTGGAGAATCGAGAAGCGCCGACCCTCGATCGTCGCAGGGAGCGACCGCTTCGCGCGCATCGCCCCGGCCGCCACCTGAATCCGCACCTGAGCCAGGTCAGACCGGGCGGCAAAGAACGCATCGGTCTCCCGCTGCCGCTCCGGAACCCACTCGGGAGCGTCGGCGTCGTGCCAGAGCGGCGGGGAATTCACCGCCAGAGCCTATATGATCGCCGCCGAGCGTGTTCCGCAATCACATGCCACGATACGAGATCCTCGATCCCGAATCGCTCGAGGTGCTCGACCGTGGCTGGCGCCGGATCGTGTCCGAGATCGGGATCGAGTTCGGCCTCGCCGAGAGCCTCGAGGCCTTCCGCGCGGCGGGCCAGCGCGTCGAGGGCTCGGTTGTCAAGCTCGACCCTGAGTTCGTCGTGGAGCAGCTCGCCAAGGCCCCGCCTGAGTTCGAGGTTCAGGCTCGCGGAGCCGGTCGGTCGCTGCACATCGGTGGAGACGCGATGACGTTTGCGGCGGTGTATGGGCCGCCGTTCATCCGTGAAGGGGACATCCGTCGTGACGCAACATATGACGACTTCAAGCGACTCGTGATGCTCGTTCAGCGGTTCGACGAGCTCGACACGCCGGGTGGTGTGATCTGCGAGCCGAACGACCTCCCCCTCGACTCGCGCCACCTCGACATGACGTATGCGCTCCAGACGCTCTCGGATAAGCCATTCTTCGGCTCGGTAACGTCCGGCGAAAACGCCGCAGACAGCATCCGCATGGCCGAGATCCTTTTCGGCGGCCGCCCCGAGATCGAGCGCGCGCCCGTGATGTTCGCGATCGTGAACGTGAACTCGCCGTTGCGCTACGACGAGCGGATGCTGGGAGCGCTGCACGCCTACGCGGGAGCTGCGCAGCCGGTTATCGTGACGCCGTTCCTGCTCATGGGAGCCATGTCACCGGTGACGATCCCCGCCGCGATCGCCCAGCAGTCCGCCGAGGCATTCGCCGGGATCGCGCTCATCGAGCTCCTGCGCCCCGGCGCACCCGTGCTTCTTGGCTCCTTCCTCTCGACCACGAACATGCAATCGGGCGCGCCGAACTTCGGCGGTCCCGAGTCAGCCCTGGGCCTGTTCTGCACCGGGCAGATCGCCCGCCGCTACGGCCTTCCGTGGCGAGCCGGCGGCGGAGCGCTGACGTCGAGCCAGACCCCAGACGCCCAGGCGGCCTACGAGGGGCTGAACACGATGCTGCCAGCCTTCATGTCGGGCGCGAACCTCGTGATGCACACCGCTGGCTGGCTGGAGTCCGGGCTGGTGACGTGTTACGAGAAGATGATCGTCGACGTCGAGATCCTGCGCACGCTCGAGCGCGAGTTCACACCGTTCGCGGTCGACGAGGCCTCGCTAGCGTTCGACGCCCATCTGGAGGTTGGCCACGGCGGGCACTTCCTCGGCGCCGCGCACACGCTGGAGCGCTTCCGCGAGTGCTTTTACCGCCCGCTGCTCTCGTCGAGCGAGAACTTCGAGCGGTGGACGAGGAATGGCGGCAAGGATGCAGCGCTGCGCGCGGCGGAGATCTGGAGAGCCGAGCTCGACGCGTACGAGCCGCCAGAGCTCGACGACGCTGTCCGGAAGGAGTTGGAGGAGTTCGTGATCCGCAGGAGGCGCGAGCTCGGCGACTGACCGGCAGCGCGCGCAGACCACATCGGAGGTTAGCCACATGAACACGAGTCCCGCTGGAGCCGCGCGACAGCCTGCTCCGCTCTCGGACGAGGGCCGGATCGAGGTCGAGCTGGGCCATAAGATCGCCTACCGGGTGTTTGGCACCGGCAGCCAGACACTGCTCGGCCTCCACGGCGGGCCGGGCGTGAGCTCGCGATACCTGAACCGTCTCGCCGAGGTCGTCGGCGACGACTTCCGCCTCGTCCTCTACGACCAGCTCGGCGGCGGCGACTCCGACCGCCCCGACGACCCGTCGCTGTGGCAGGTGCCCCGCTTCATCACCGAGGTCGAGACGGTGCGATCGACGCTCGACCTGGGCGTCGTCACGCTCTACGGGCAGTCGTGGGGCGGGATGCTGGCGCTCGCCTACACCCTCGACCACCCCGAGAACGTGAACGCGCTGATCCTCTCGAACACGTACGCGGACGGGAAGGACTACCTCCTCGATATCTCCGAGCACCGCATGGAGCTGGGCAAGGACATGCACGCGCTCATGCTCGAGCATGAGCACAAGGACGATCTCGAAGCCCCCGAGTATCTGGACGCCGTGCTCGAGCTGAACTCGCGCCACCTGCGCCGGTCGAGCCCGTACACGCCCGAGCGATCGCGGCGCGAGTTCCAGGAGCTCATGGCCCCGCTCATGTCCGACGCCGGCCCCGCCTACGCGTTGTGGGGACCGCACGAGTTCAAGGGAACCGGGCCTCAAGCCTTCTACGACATCTCCCATCGACTCGGCGAGATCGACGTGCCGGCCCTGATCCTGTGCGGCTGGTATGACGAGCTCTCACCCAAGCGGTGCAGCCGCACCTTGGCCGACGGGATCACCGACAACGAGTTCGTGGTCTTTGGGAACGCGAGCCACATGACGATTTACGAGAAGGAGGCGGAGCTCTACCTGGCCTGCATCCGCGACTTCATCGGGCGCCGCGTGGCCGCGCGGTAGTTCCCATCTCGCCGAAGTACGGTTTCTGGCTCCGGCAGCGGACAAGCCTGGTGATAACCATGCACCTTCGGCCGGACCGCGTGCCATCGATTCCTTTGCGACACCCCGACTATGCGACGGCGAGGATGTGCTCGCTGAGCTGGTCGACGGCATCCCCTGTCCATTCGCCTGCCGCGTGCAGGACGAGGTGGTTGATGCCGACGTCGGTGAGCGCGGCGCAGCGCTCGGCGAACGCCTCCGTGCTCTCGTCCGCGCCGAGGCGCGTGCTGAGCGTCTTCTCAATCTCGTCGAACGGGCGGCCAACGTCGTCGCAATGGCGGCGCAGCACCTCCAACTTGCGGCGGATCGTCTTGCCGCCATCCGGGATGTCGAACAGGTTGCAGGCGTCCGCGTACTGGGCGACCAGGCGCAGCGTCCTTCGCTCGCCGCTGCCGCCGACGAGGATGGGCGGGTGCGGTCGCTGGACGGGAAGCGGCCGGGCGAATGCGCGCTCGAGCCGCAGTCGCCGGCCGGCGAACGGCGCGTCTTCGCCTGCCCACATCTGGCACGCGAGGCGGAGGGTGTCCTCGAGGTAGTCGAAGCGCTCG
The DNA here is from genome assembly GCA_963746115.1 of uncultured Actinomycetes bacterium. Lineage (GTDB taxonomy): Bacteria > Actinomycetota > Thermoleophilia > Gaiellales > JAICJC01 > JAICJC01. The sequence continues at coordinate 140,853 of CAVVAA010000002.1, forward strand.
GCGACCGGCGGCAACGGCAGGGCGAGCTCGCGGGCCTCCTGCTCGAGGTAACCGGCCCCGATGCCGAGCCAGGCCCGGCCGCCGCTCAGGACATCGAGCGTCGTCACCGCCTTGATCAGCAGCGCCGCCGGCCGGTAGGTCGACGGCCGACACCATCGTGCCGAGCCGCACGCGCTCCGTGGCGGCGGCGATGTAGCCGAGGGTCGTGTACGCCTCGAGCATCGCACTGTCCGGTGGCGCGCTCGGATCCGCCTGCAGCAGATGATCGGACAACCACACCGTGTCGACACCGGCGCCCTCCGCGGCCTGCACGAGAGCACGCAACTCCCCGGGGATGGCATCCTGGCCATCCCACGCGAAGCTGGTGACGGCAACGCTGACCCGCATCAGGTGGAGCAGTTCCCCGACACCGCACGGAGCAACCACTGGTCAAGTCCCAGACTCCGAGAGGACCGCGACTTCACCTGGGCGCCGTCCGGAGCTCCAGACGGCGCCGAGGCTCGCGAGGATTACCGCGGCCATGCCCAGAGCCTGCGTGCCCGTCAGCGTCTGCCCCAATCCGATGAGCCCCACAACGGCCGCGATTGCGGGTCCAGGCTGTAGATGACCGCGACGACCCGAGGCTCGAGGCGACGCAAGCCCTCGAGCTCGAGGGCGAACGGCAGGATCAGACCTCCGACGGCGATCACGATCCCGAGACCAAGCCCACGCGCGTCGAGCGCCCCGAAGCGAGCGACTCCAAACGGCAGCGTGACTGCGGCGGCGATCGGAAGGGCGAGCGCGAGCCCGTCCAGACGCGACGTGCGTTCGCCCACCGTCCGGCCGGCATAGGCGACGCTCGCCCATGCTGCGCCGGAGGCGAGGGCGAACAGGATTCCCACGCTCGAGCCTGGACGGCTGACGCCGCCCAGCAAGACGACGCCGGCGCCGGCAAGGAGTGCGAACCCGATGTCCCGCCGGCGCCTCGATCCGGCGACGGCCATGGCAAGCGGCGCAAGGAATGCGAACGTGACCGCGATCCCGAGTGGGATCCGTTCGATGGCCTCGAAGAACGTGAGGTTGAGCACGGCCAGGGAGATCCCGTAGCGCGCGATGGCCCGCCAGGTCTGGCCGTCCCGGCCGCGGACGCGGGGCCGGACGGCCGCGAAAAGGATGCCCGCACCCAGGAGGAACCGGAGCGCCGACGTGCCCGCCGGCCCGAGCGTCCCGAAGAGGTCGTGGGCAAGCGCAGCGGCGACCTGGATGCTTGCGCTCGTCCCGACGATCATCGTGGCGCCCGCAAGCCGACGACGATCCAGCTGGCGCGCCCCCCGTGGTCTGCGGACGATCGTCGGCGGGGTGCTCACAGCTGGCTGCCGGCGGGCAGTACGGCGGTGTCGCTGACAAGGCCGATCGCGGCCGCGCCTGCGAGCTCCTTCCACGTGTCGGCCTCGGTCTCCGGGGGCGCGAGGCCGACGAGCATCGTCTCGATGGCGGCAGGGCCGGTGACGACACCGTTGGGGGAGCACTGAGCGGCCACGACAGGATGAGCTCGGATGAGCTTGAGCCCGCTCGTGAGGGGATCTGATTCGCGCGCCCGGCGCCGGAGATCCGCCTCTCGGTACACGCAGATGTTGGCGACCGGCTCGATGCCGAGCACGCGGCGACAGAGGCTCGCGACGTCGGATTCCCAGGTCGCTTCGCTGCCAAGGAGCGTGCACAGGTCGCTGCCGCGCCCTCGGGATCTCGACGCCGCCCCGAAGATCAGTCCCAGGCGCGGCGTGCTGACGACGTCTCGATGGTCGGCCAGGAGCGCTTCCAGTGCGGCGAGCGCGCGCTCCGGCGCGTATGCGTGCCGACCCGCCGGTCGACTTCCGAGGGGCCCGACCACGCGAAGGAGAATGTCGTCCGCAGGGTCTTCCTCCGGGGCATCGGGACCCACGACCTCGACCCAACCGTCCACGGCATCCCCGAACAGGAGCCGTCCAGCCTCGGCCGGGGACTGTGTCCTCGCGCCCGCCTGGTAGAGAAGCACATGCGGCGAGCTCGACGGCGGTGCCGCGGCGAGCTCGAGGATCGCCGAACGCGCGATGCCCAGCGCGCCACCGAGCGCCGCGATGACACGCGGCGAGGGCATCGGCGGCCTGCCGGTGGTCGGATTCCGGCCCTGTTCGAGCGCGACGAGGTAGCTCGGAGAGATGCCCGCCGCCCGTGCGACATGTCGTAGCGACAGTCCGAGCGCGAGCCGGCGGTTCCTGAGAACCCCACCAAGCGATTCCATGCGTTCAGTATACTGAACGAATTGCTGCGACCCGCTGCCCTAGGCGGTGGTGAGCGCTTCGCGGAATGCCCGCCTGGCATGCCAGAGGCTCCAGAGCACGAGTGCGAGCGGCAGTGGCGTGCCGATCGCGAATGACACGACCACGAAGGCGCCCACGCCGCTTGTGAGCAGGGCAACGAGCCGCAGCGCGGCAGCCGACAGGCAGTAGACGCCCCACACGACCGACTGCATGCCGAATTCGTGACGGTAGGCAGCGCTTGCCCGGAACTCCGCCGGGAACGGGTACCACGCGCGGGCGAAGGCGCCGATCAACGGGCGCCGGATCGCCGCGGACACCAGGTACGCGGCGCCCCAGCAGGTGGTCACCAGAACCGACTGCGCCAGGTAGACGGTGGCGCTATGCGCGGCGATCCCCACGAGCGACTGGATGGCGATGAACACCCCGGTGACCGCTGCGAGGGCGACATCGTGGCCACGGCGCTGCTGCCACAGCACGATCAGCCCGGTTGTCGCCGACGATGCGACGATCGCGGGCACGAGGCCACCCGTCCGCCAGACCCCGTAGAAGACGGCCACCGGGACGAAGCCCTCCAACGCGAACGTCGGCAGACCTCTGGCGAGCAGGAACCGCCAGGACGGCTCCGGGAGCGCCGTCACGCCGCCTGACGCAACCGGCGTTCCTGTCGGTCGCACCATTCCATCCCCCACTCGCAGTAGTCGAGGCCCCAGCGGTAGACGAGGTCGACGAACGGCGGATCCGGCCCGGTGCCGTCGTCGAGGCTGCGCAAATACTCCAGCATCTGGCGGTACCCCTCGCGCCGCGCCGCGAGCAGACCGAGCGCCTGCTCGCGGGGCGACATGTCCGAGAAGAACAGGCGCAAGAGCGACTCGTCGCGGAGCTCGACGCGTGTGGATGACCCGGTCAGCCACTCGCCGAGGGCCTCGCTGCCGGCGGGAGTGATCCGGAAGATCCTGCGTGCGCGCCCGCCTCGGGGTACATCGTCGCCTGTGATCCAGCCCGCCTGCTCGAGGCGCTTGAGCTCGGGATAGATCTGACCGTAGCTGGCCGCCCAGAAATGACGGATCGACCTGTCGACGATGCGCTTCACGTCGTAGCCGCTCCGAGGCTTCTCCGCGATCAGCCCCAACACCGCCCATGTGGCCGCGCCTGGTTCCATACCTCGGAACGATATATCCACGCGCTATATATGTCAAGTGGATGCCCCGACGCTCGTTGGGGGTGTCCTCATGACCATCCCCGAGTTACTGTTGGCAAGACCTCGGCAACACTCGACGGAAGCAGGCACGATGGGTTCGAGACCGGCTCGGCTGACGCTCATCGTGCCGACCGCGGCGCTCGCCCTCCTCGCCACCCTCTCCGCCTCGCCGGCGGCCGCGGCGCCGACGACCACGACCCGGATCAGCGTCTCGACGTCCGCCGCTCAGGTGCACCGGGCCGTCACGCTGGCCGTCCCGGGCATCTCGGATGACGGCCGCTTCGTGCTCATGACCTCGCCCGCGTCGGGCCTCGTCGCCGGCGACACCAACGGCGTGTCCGACGCGTTTGTCCGCGACACCCAGGCGAACACGACCCGGCGGGTGAGCGTCTCGTCATCCGGCCGGCAGGGGGACGGCGCCAGTACCGCGGACGCCATCTCGCCGAACGGCCGCTACGTCGTCTTCACGTCCCGGGCCTCGAACCTCTCTGTCGCCCGCGATACGAACGGCGTCGCCGACGTCTTCATCCGCGACCGGACGCTCGGAATCACGCGCCGGGTCAGCGTCCCTCCCGCCGGCGGCCAGTTCCATGGGGCGAGCACGGGCGTCTCGGTGTCGGGGAACGGCCGCGATGTCCTGTTCTCAGCCGAGATCCCGTCGGAGGGCGAGCGGACGTTCGTCCGCGACCGCGCGCTCGGGACAACGACCCGGATCGCGCGGCATGCCGGCGTGCGCGACGTCCAGGCGGCGGGGATGTCGGCGAACGGCCGGATGGTCGCGTGGGACGCCGTCGGCGAGAAGCTCGGCGTCTGCTCCGCCGTCATCCACGACCGCGTCACCGGGCGCAACTTCTCGTACGGGTACTCGGACGGCTACGGCTGCTGCAGCGGCCCGGTGCTCTTCACGCCGGACGGGAGCAAGGCCGTGTTCAGCTGCGTCACGAGCCACGGCGCCGGCCCGCTCGCGGCGATCCTGTGGACGCGTGCGGGAATCACGCAGATCACGCCCGGCACGAGCGACACGGTCCCGACGGGGATCACCGACGACGGCGGGGAGGTGTCGGTGATCTCGTACTCCGACACGCTCGTGTCCGGCGACACGAACGCGGCGCCCGACCTGTTCGCGCTCACCGTGGGGACGGGCACGGCGAGCCGCCTCGACCTGTCGTCCAGCGGCGCGCAGATCGGAGCCGGCACGGCGACCGACCCGTTCACCTGGAGCGGAGGCCAGATCTCCGGCGACGGGCAGTGGGCGGCGTTTGCCTCCGCGGGCGGTTCGGTCGTCCCCGGCGACACGAACGGCACCGTCGACGTGTTCCTGCGCGGCCCGCTGCCCTAGCTCGTACCATCCCCGCATCGCCCATTGTCGCCTATTCGGGGTCTCAGCCCTCCTCGCGGCCGCCGTGCTGTTCGCACCGGCAACCGCAGGGGCGGGGCCGGCACGCACGCCGGCGCCGGCCTCGGTCAAGTCGCTGGCCGGGAAGGTCATCCTGATCGACCCCGGCCACAACGTCCGCAACCGCCTGCACCCGGCCGAGATCAACCGGCCCGTGTTCTACGGCATCCCCGGCGCCACGAAGCCATGCGATACGACCGGCACCGCCACCAACTCGGGCTATCCGGAGGCGCAGTACACCCTGGCCGTCGGCCTGCACGTGGTCAAGATCCTGCGGGACATGGGCGCGACCGTCGTCATGACACACGTGAACACGCGGCCGTGGGGGCCGTGCATCACCCGCCGGGCCGCGCTCGGAAACCAGATCCACGCCGACGCCGCGGTGTCGATCCACGCCGACGGTGCCGCCTCGTCGGTGCACGGGTTCTACGTGATCGTGCCCAGCCGGCCGCTCCCGAACGTGGGACTCGGGCCGCGCCGGATCGCCCACGACGTGCGCCTCGGCGCCGCGATGCTCAAGGCCTACGGGAAGACGACGGGGATGAGGATCTCCAACCTGTACACGAGCGGCTACCTGCGCTCGGACGCCTACGGCGGCACGAACCTCTCGCACGTCCCCAAGATCTTCATCGAGACCGGGAACATGCGCAGCCCGGGGAACGCCGCGAAGCTCGAGTCACGCGCCTTCCGGCACCTCTCGGCCTGGGGCATCGCCCACGGCATCCGGCTCTATCTGACCGGCCACCTGTAGGTCGCCGAGCTCGGCGACCGCGTGCCGCCGCTGGCGACGCATCAGCGCGACCGCGACGAGCTCGTGGACGAGCGCCGGAGGCGTCGGCGCCTGGCGCGTGCGCACGTAGGTGCAGCGGATGCCGTGCCGCGGATAGACGCCGCCGAAGTAGAAGCGAACGCGGGCCAGGTGGAGCGACCCGCAGACGATCGTGACCTCGCGCACGCCGCGCTCCACCAGCAGCGGAAGCACCCGGGACATGTTCTCGGCCGTGATGGTCGCGCTGGTCTCGGCGAGCAGCTCGACGTCGTCCGGGCCGTCCCACGCCGCCAGCATCTGGTCGGCCTCGCTCGGCTCGCCGAGCATCGGTGACCATCCCGTGAAGACCACGACCCTGGGCCTGCGCCGCTCCGCCAGCTGCGCGGCGGCCCGCACACCTTCGATCGCCCGCGGACCGATCCGGTAGGCCCCGTCAGCGCCCGTCCGGCCGCTGCCGGGCACGACGATCGCCCAGCTCACCGGCGCCTCCTCAGCAGCCCCCAGCCCACGATCAGCGTCCCCGCAACGGTCACGACGAGGCCGACCGCCTTGCGCCCCTGCAGCTTCGACTCGCCGCCGGCGCGAGGCCGCATCTCGACGGGGACCTCCTCCAGCAGCAGGCCCGCCTCGGTCACCCGCACGAGCGCCTCCACCTCGGGCGCGCCGCTCGTGTAGGGCCGCGAGAGCAGCTCGGTGGCCGCCGCCCCCACCGCCCACATCCCGCTCATCGGGTCGTGGAAGGGACGCCGCAGGACGACCCCGACCGCCCGGCGGGCGACGGCGGTGCCGAAGCGGCGCGCCCCCTCGAGCCGGTAGCGGTGGGGCGCGTGGTCGGCGCCGGCCAGGTACCGCGACCCGACGGCCACGTCGCAGCGGCCCGCCTGCACCTCGGCGATCAGGCGGCGCAGCTCGGCCACCGGGTGCTGGCCGTCGGCGTCGACCCGGCCGCATACGGCGTAGCTGTGCTCGTGCGCGTACCCGTAGCCGGCGGCGATCCCCGCCCGCAGGCCGCGGTTCTCCGGAAACGCGAGCACGTGCGCACCGCGGGCGCGCGCCACCTCGCCGGTCGCATCCGTCGATCCGTCGTCCACCACCAGGACGTCTGCATCCGGCAGCTCGGTGTGGACCTCGTCCAGCACGGCGGGGAGATTCCCCTCCTCGTTCCATGCCGGAATGAAGACGACGACGTCTGCCATACCGGGCATCGTGCCACGATCGCGGCCCCGCCGATATCATCGAGCCGACCGCGGGAGGGTGCATGGGGACGAGACCGGGCGGATTGCTGGTGGCGGACGGGCTGGCGGAGATCGCCTCGGCGTCGCCTCGCGACCTGCCGCGCGTGTCGCTGCCGGCCCTGCGACGGGTGCCGCTGTTCGCGGACCTCTCCGACCGGCACCTGCGCAAGGTGGCGAAGCTGGTGATGCCCGTGCGGTTCGACGCCGGTGCGGCCGTCGTGCGCGAGGGCTCGCCCGGCCACACGTTCTTCGTCATCCTCGACGGCCGGGCGACGGTCGTGCGCCGGGGGGCGCGGCCGGCGAAGCTGCGTCCGGGCGAGTTCTTCGGCGAGATGGCGCTGCTCGACAAGCGGCCACGGTCGGCCACCGTGATGGCCGAGACCGAGCTCGTGGCCCTGCGGATCTCGGCGGCGCCCTTCGGGAAGCTGCTGCGCAGCGAGCCGTCGATCGCGGTCGCGCTGCTCGAGACGCTCTCCGTGCGCGTCCGCGAGCTCGAGCGCCAGTCGGTCTGAACGCTCACCCCGGCGAAGCGCGCTAGGCCGCGGGCTCGAACGAGGCCAGCGCCTCGTCGCGGCTCTCGTACACCGCGATGACCCGGTCGAGCTGGAGCAGGTCGAGTACCCGGGCCGGGAACCCGCCCGGCGGGGCGACCAGGGCAAGGCGGGCGCCGTCCTCTCCGCGCCGCGACACGACGAGCTCGGTCAGGACGGCCGAGTCGATGAAGGTCACCTGCGAGAGGTCGACGACGGCCGCCTCGCCGCGGTCTGCGATCGGAGCCAGCTGGGCATGGATCGCCTCAACCGTCGAAAGGTCGTGCTCGCCGTGGAGCTCGAGCACCCACGGAGCGGATCCTTCGCGTTCGACCCGGATGCTGCCGGGATCACCCTGCGCCACCGAACCTCCCCTCGGGCCGGACCCGGAAATCTAGCCGCGTCCCACATGCGTGCGGCGGTCAGGCCGGTGACACGGCGACGATGACGATGTCGTCGCTCACCGGCTCGCCGTTCGCTGCGGCGACGGCGGCGAGGACGTCGTCGACATCCCCTTCGCCCAGCGCGGGTCCGTGCGCCGCCAGCAGCGGGAGCAGGCGCGCGCTCCCGAACGGGCGTGGCCCCGCCGGCGACTCCCGCCCCTCGACGAGGCCGTCGGTGTAGAAGACGAGCGACCAGGGCGCGGCCGGAAGCTCGACCTCGTGTGCCGTCCACTCGGGCTGTTCTGCGATGCCGATGGCCGGGTCGGTGCGGAGCGCGTACTCGTCGACACCGCCGGGTGCGACCAGGATCGGCGGCGGGTGGCCGGCGAGCACGAAGCGCGCGCTCGACCCGTCGGCCTCGATCGACGCCAGGCACAGCGTCGCAAAGAGCACCGGCAGCGACGCCCGCCGGCGCTCGGCGATGAGCGTCTCGTTCAGGACCTGGACGGCGGCCTGGGCGGGCACGCCGGCGCTGGCCAGGCCGCGCCACGAGGCGCGCAGGCGCGTGGCGACGGCGGCGGCGCCCGGCCCGTGGCCGGCGACGTCCCCGACCATTACCGCGACCGCGCCGCCGGGCTCGCGGATGACGCCGAAGAAGTCCCCGGCGAGCACCTGCGCCTCCTCGGCGGGGACGTAGCGGCTGACGATGCGGTACGGGCCGACCTGCGGATCGCGCGAGACGCTGATGAGCCCCTGGCGCAGCTCCGCCAGAAGCGCGCGGCGGAGATCGTCGCCGCGGCGGACACGGTCGCCGACGATCCCGACGCCCACGGCGACGGGGATCCAGAGGAGCGGTTCGGCGTAGGCATTCTCGCCGACGATCGCGACCGCGAGCAGCGCGGCGATCGCCGTCAGCGCCGCGCCGATACGCGGACCCATCACGAACGCCGCCGCGACCCCGAGCAGCACGAGCAGCGGCCCGGGCACACCGCGCACGCTGGACGGGGAGACCGCGAGGAACGGGAGCGCGATCGCGAGTTCGGCGACGATGATGCAGGCGACCGCCACGGCGCGGGTCTTCGGCGACCGGAACCGCGGCCCGATGCCCGGCACGCTCAACGCGGTCTCACCCGTCGCCCCCCACGCTGCGCGCGATCATATGCCACGCGGTAGGCGTCAGCAGCCGCGGCAGCGCGACGGGGGCGCCGCCCGAGCCGGGCAGGCGCCCCCGTCGGAGCTCGAGTCAGTCGAGGTCGTCCGAATCCGCCGCGGTCACCGTCGCATGCGCGAACGGCCGCATCGTGTAGCGCTCGGACAGCCCCACCAGCTCCGCCCGTTCGGCGGCGATCTCACCCGCCGAGCGGTGGAAGTCGAACAGGGACATCAGGTTGCCGATCGCCGGCCCGTTCTTCGGAACGTACGGGTTCGACCCGGTGATCGGGTTCGGCAGGTTGTCGAGGCTGTGGGCCGAGAGCGGGCTCAGGTGCCAGTTGGCCTCGATGAACTTGAGCACGGAAACGTGGTCGGTGTACGTGTGGTCGATCTGCCCGGGCTTCACGAACGGCGAGATCGCCATCATCGGGATCCGGGTGCCGTCGCCGAAGAAGCTCGTCGGCTCGATGTACCCCGAGTCGTAGTAGCCGCCGCCCTCGTCCATCGTCAGGAAGATGGCCGTCGACTTCCACATCTTCGGGTTGTTCGCCACGTCGCCGATCACGGTGCTCGCGAACGCCTCGAACGCCGCGAGCGTCGAGTAGCCGGCGTGGCCGTCGAACGTGCCCTCGGGCTTCACGATCGAGACGGCCGGCAGCGTGCCGGCCCTGGCCTCGGCCTGGAACAGCGAGAGGCCGTGCAGGTGCGTCTTGCGCTGCCCGGCGTCGGTCATGATCGACGTCGCGTACTGGAACGGGTTGCAGATGTTGCAGTACTGCTCGAGGTTGGGGTCGCCCCCGTTCCAGCCCTGGCCGAAGTAGCCCCAGCTGATGCGATGCGTGTTCAGCTCGTCCCCGATGGTCGGAAACGTCTTCGGGCTCTGCGGCGGGACCGCGAACGGGCCCGGGTCCTTGGTGCCGTTGGCGAGGTAGCCCGGGTTGTAGTTGTTCAGCATGTAGTACGTGCCCGGCGCGCACGCCGACGAGGCGTCGGGCCAGTTGGCATGCAGGTAGCCGATGACCGCGGCGACGCCCGGCTGCGACGGGTCGGAGCACTTGGAGTACGTCCCGCCCGCGTAGCCGTCCTGGGTGTAGAAGTTGTTCGACCCGGGCTGGGCGTTGGGGTTCTCGATCTGGTTCGCCGGCGGCGTCAGCGGTTGACCCGCTGCGTTCTCGTACGAGGCAGCCAGGCCGCTGCCGAGGGCGACGTGGTTCGTGCCGGTTCCGCCCATCACCGCCTGGTGGTAGTTGTCGGACATCGAGAAGTGCTTCGCCAGGTAGTCGAACACCGGCGCGTCGCCGCGCTGGACGTTGTAGTAGCCCATCGACACGGCGCCCTGGTCGGTGTCGGCCGGGGGCGCGCCGTTGGAGTCGCCGGCGGTGTCGGCCGTCCACACGAAGAGCTTGTTCTGGTTCTGGTTCGTCTGCTGGTTCATCTGGTAGAACCGGTGCAGGGGGTCGCCGACGTAGGCGCCGTTGTCGCATGCCTTGAAGGCCCCGTGGATCTGGTCGTACGGCACGTATTTCGTGATCTGGTACGGCGCGTTCGGAAGCGCCGCCGGGAAGCGCGCGTCGGGCTGGTTCATGCTCTGACCGCCGTCGCAGCGCGGGTCGATGTACGTGGTGTTCGGCTGCGGAAGCGTCGCGTACGGCGCGACCAGCTTCGGGGCGGTCGTGTAGCCGTCCGCCGAGGTGTCGGTCGCCGTCCACTGCCGGGCCTGCTTCACATGCTTCCCGGGCTGGCCGTTTGCGGTGACGATCCCCTCCGTTAGGAGATCTCGCACCTTCTGCCCGTGCCGCGGCGTGTACGTGGCGAAGATGTTGTCGAACGTGTGGTTCTCGCCCACGATCACGATCACATGCTTGATCGGTGTCGCGGTGGACGCCGCGGCATGCGGCCGCGGTTGTGCCGACGCGCTACCCGCGCCGAGCACCGCCCCCATCAGCAGGATGGCGGCCGCCGCCGCGACCCGCCGCGATGGTCGATGCAGTCTCATGTATCCCCCTCGTCCGGTGCTTCGGCCACCGGGACCGGCGGCCCGACCGGAGACTCGTCCAGATGGGGAATCTGTTCGGTAAAGGACCCGTCAAAATCCGGTGAAGCGGCGTCGACCCGGTGGTCCCCGTCCGCCGATACCCGGACAGCGGAGAAGTTACGCGGTGACGCCGCCATCCACGACGAGCACGCTGCCGTGGGCGTAGGAGGCGGCATCCGACGCCAGGAACGACACCGCGCCGGCGATGTCGTCCACGGTGCCGATCCGGCGCGCGGGCACCTCGGCCTCGAACTCGCGGAGCGCGTCGGGCCGCGACGTGATCCAGTCGGCCATCGGCGTGTCGATCAGGCCGGGGCACACGCAGCAGACGCGGACGCCGTCGCCGCCGTGGTCGAGGGCGAGGCTGCGGGTGAGGTTGACGACGCCGGCCTTGGCGGCGCAGTAGGCGGCGCGTGTGTGACCGCCGCGGATACCGGCCGTCGACGCGATGTTGACGATGCAGCCCGAGCCGGAGGCGATCATCGCGGGCAGGAACGTCTTGCAGGTGAGGAACGTCCCCTTCAGATTCGTGTCCAGGATGAGGTCCCAGTCGTCCTCGGCGAGCTCGGTGATGCGGTGCTCGAAGAACACGCCGGCGACGTTCACGAGCAGCCACGGAGCGACGTGCCGGGCCGTCACCTCGTCGCGCAGCCGCAGGACGTCGGCCTCCGAGCGGACGTCGCAGCGGTGGTCGGCCCCGTCCGTCACGTCGGCTCCGGCGACCACAAACCCGTCGTGCGCAAGCCGGGCGGCGACCGCGGCGCCGATCGCGCCGGCCGCGCCGGTCACGACGGCGGCGGGGGTGTCGGGGCGGCGGCTCATCGCCGGCCGATCCTAGATGATCGAGTCGCGCGCCGTCCGCTCCCGGACGGGGAGTTTGCCCCCAGCCGCACTTGGGCTAGGCTCCATTCACCCTCGGGCATCTAGCCGCACCAAACTGGGCATGAAGCGGTCGGCAGGGCGTCGCTCGACGGCCGCGGCATGGCGCAGGGTGGTCGGTTGCGCCTGCACCTGGAACGAGGCCACGTGAGCATCCGCGTCCTGATCGCCGACGACGAACCGCCGCTCCTGCGGATGGTCGTCGACCTGATCCGCGCCCACGACGGCTTCGAGGTGACGGCAACGGCTGTGGACGCCGACGAGGCGGCGGAGCGGGCGGCCGAGACGCTGCCCGATGTCGCCCTCCTCGATGTGCGCATGCCGGGCGGCGGCGTGTCGGCGGCGCGGGCGATCCGGTCGCGCTCGCCGCAGACGCACGTGGTCGCCCATTCGGCCTACCACGACACCACCCTCGTGCTGGCGATGCTGCGCGCGGGGGCGAGCGGGTACGTCGTCAAGGGCGCGCCGCCGAGTGAGCTGATCGCAGCTCTCGAGGGCGCCGCCCGGGGCACGACCACGCTCTCCGGCGAGGCCATCAGCGGAATGGTGGCCGAGCTCTCGGGCCAGCGCCGAGAGAGCCAGCGTACGGCTGCCGAGCGCGGCCGGCTGCGGCGCGAGATCCGCGGCGTGATCGACCGCTGCGCGCTCACAAGCGCCCTCCAGCCGATCTTCGACCTCGAGCGGCTCGAGCCCGTCGGCTACGAGGCGCTGGCGCGGTTCCCCAACCACTCGACGCGGCAGGTGCCGGACTGGTTCACGGACGCGGCCACCGTCGGCCTGCGGGCCGAGCTCGAGCTGACGGCGGTCGCCACCGGGATGGGCAGCCTGGGCAGTCCTCCCCGGCGACACGTTCCTGTCGGTGAATGCGTCGCCCGAGCTGCTCGGGCGAGCGCACCCTGTGCGAGATGCTCGCCGCCGCGCCCGCCCGCCGGCTCGTCCTCGAGGTGACCGAGCACTCCGAGGTGGCCGACTACGAGGCGCTCGTCACCAGTTTGCACGCGCTGCGCGCGGCCGGCTGCCGGATCGCCGTCGACGACGCCGGCGCCGGCTACGCCAGCCTGCGCCACATCCTGCGCCTGCGGCCGGACTACATCAAGCTCGATATGACGCTCACCCGCGACATCGATACCGACGCCGACCGGCGGGCGCTCGCCAGCTCGCTGCTCACGTTCGCACGCGAGGTGTCGGCGACGGTGATCGCCGAAGGCATCGAGACCGAGGCCGAGCTCGAGACGCTGCGGGGGCTCGGGGCCACGCTGGGCCAGGGCTACTTCCTGGCCCGGCCGCGCGAGCCGGCGCAGCTCTTCGCCGACTGACCCCCGGTTCGGGGTAGTCCGGGCCGCGCCAGAAATACGCCAAAACGAGGAGGGCCGTCGCGCCAATTCGGGGTCGCACGGACCCGCCCGTAACCCCGAGGATGAGCGGCATGGGGGTTCCACGAAGGGGTCTCGTGGTAGTAGTCCTCGCGATCGTCCTGGCAGGGACGGTCGGGGCAGGAACTGCCGCCGCGCAGACGCTCACACCGCGCGCCGCGCTTCGCGTCGCGATCAACACCATTCGCGGTGAAGTACGGGCTCGGGCCCGTGCGGCGGATCGTCGCTGCTGCACGCGGTCGCCCTGCGCCACTCGGACGACATGATCATCCGCGACTACTTCGCGCACACGAGCCCGTCCGGCCAGACGGTCAAGGACCGGATCGTGCGCAGCGGGTTCGTCACCGGCTACTCGTGGTACGGCGGCGAGACGCTCGCCTGGGGCACGGGGACGCTGGCCGGCCCCGTGAGCACCGTCCGGGCGTGGATGGCAAGCCCGGAGCACCGCGCGATCCTGCTCACGCCGAGCTTCACCCGCGTCGGCATCAGCCGCGCCTGCGGGCACTTCCTCGGCCACGCCGGCGCCTGCGTGTGGACGGCCGACTGGGTCGTGCGCTGGTAACGGGCTAGGCTAGCCCGCCGCCATCTCCTCGGCCGCGGCCTGCACGGCCCGGACGATGCCCTGGTAGCCGGTGCAGCGGCAGAGGTTGCCCGAGAGCGCGATCCGGATCTCGTCCTCGCTCGGGATCGGGGTTCTGGTCGAGGAGCGCCGTCGCCGAGATCAGCATCCCCGGCGTGCAGAAGCCGCACTGCACGCCGCCCTGGCTCGAGGAACGGGCGCTGGAGCGGGTGCAGCTCGCCGCTCGCTCGGCGAGCCCCTCGACGGTCACGATGCTGCGTCCCTCCGCCTGCAGCGCGAGGTAGGAGCACGAGTTCACCGGCCGGCCGTCGAGCAGCATCATGCAGGCGCCGCACTCGGAGTCGTCGCAGCCCTCCTTGCTGCCGGTCAGGCCGAGCTCGGTGCGCACGACCGAGAGCAGGCTCCGGTGCGGGCTCGATCTCGACCGGGTAGTCGGTGCCGTTCACGTTCAGGACGGCGTCGTATCGCATGGCGTGCTCCTTCTAGCTTCTGCGCCGTGCAGCGCCGGGCTGGCGGGGATGGGCACCGAGTCGCTCGACCCGCGGGCGCGGGCGACCGCGGCGGCGACCGCCCGCCGGGCGATCACCGCGGCCATCGCCCGGCGGTAGTCGGCCGAGGCGCGCACGTCGGAGATCGGGCTCGGCGGCGGCCGCGGCCGCGGCGCCTGCCGCGTGCACGGCGTCCGCGCCGCCGTCGCTGCCGGCGAGCGCCGCCTCGGCCTCGGGCACGCGCACGATGCGCGGCGTGAGGGCGGTGATCGCGATCCGCGCCGTCGCGATCCGGGCGCCGTCGAGCGTCACGACGCACGTCGCGCCGACGACCGCGATCTCCATCTGGCGGCGGTACTCGAGCCGGACGTAGCAGCTGCCGGTGCCGGGCGGCGGCGCGGGCAGCTCGATCGCGACGAGCAGCTCGTCCGGGCGGGCGACCGTGCGGCCCGGCCCGGTGAGGAGGCTCTCGACGGCGACCCGGCGCTCGCCGGCCTCGGAGGCCAGGATCGCCTCGGCGCCGAGGCAGATCAGCGGGCCGCCGGTCTCCATCGCCGGCGAGGCGTTCATGACGTTGCCGCCGATCGTGCCGATGTGGCGGGTCGCGTGGCTGCCGACGATCGCCGAGGCGTCGGCGAGCGCCGTGTAGGCCGCCCGCACGACCGGGTGCGCGACGAGGTCGGCGTGGCTCGCGAGCGCGCCGATGCGCAGGCCGCCTCCGGCCGCCTCGGCGATCCCGCGCAGCTCGGCGAGTCCGTGGATCGCGACGAGCGCACCGGGCAGCGGCGCCTTGCCCTGCCGGGCGCCGACGACGAGGTCGGTGCCGCCGGCCACCGGCCGCGCACCGCCCGCCAGCGCGGCGAGCGCCTCGGCCAGGGTCGCAGCGGCCGTGTAGGTCGCGCTCATCGCTGCATCGCCTCCCACACGCGCTCCGGCGTCATCGGCAGGCTGTGCACCCGCCCGACCACCTTCGCGATCGCGTTCGCGACCGCGCCCGGCGTCGGCACGCACGGCGGCTCTCCGACCCCCTTCGCGCCGTTCGGGCCGCCCGTTCGGGTCGGGGGCGCCGACCCAGTCGACCTGGATCGACGGCACGTCGGAGGCGGTCTGCAGCTTGTAGTCGAGCAGGTGCGGGTTCCGCTGGCGGCCGTCGGCGGAGAGCTGCGTGCCCTCCGAGAGGGCCATGCCGATGCCCATCACGACGCCGCCCTCGACCTGGCCGTCGGCGCCCATCCGGTTGATCACCGTCCCGGAGTCGTGCGCCGCTGCGACCTCGAGCACGCGCACGACGCCGGTGGCGCGGTCGACCTTGCAGCGCACCGCGTGCGTGATGAACGTCGGCGCGAGGAACGACTCCATCCCGAGGCGGCCGATGCAGCCGGAGGCGTCGCAGTCCGGCATCGCCGGAGGCGATCCGGAGCCCCGCCCGAGCAGGAGCTTGTCGCCGGCGGCCTTCTCGGCCAGCTCGGTGATGTCGACGCCGGTGGCGGGCGAGCCCTTCACCCGCACGCGCCCGTCGACCAGCTCGAGGTCGGCCCGGGCCGCCTCGAGCTCCTCCTCGGCCAGCTCGAGCAGCTGGTCGCGCACGTCGATCGCCGCCTCGACCACGGCGCGGCCGTTGTTGAACGTCGTCTGCGAGCCCGATGCGCCCGCGTCCCACGGGCCGGCGTCGGTGTCCTGGTAGACGATCGTGAAGTGCTCGGGCCGCATCCCCAGCACCTCCGCGGCCAGCAGCGGCAGCGCCATCACCGAGCCCGTGCCGCACTCCTGGGCGCCGGTGACGATCGTGCCGGAGCCGTCGCCGTTCAGCTTCACGTAGGCGCCCGACGGCATCGCGAATGACGGCCACCAGCCGCAGGCGACGCCGATCGCCTCGTCGGGCCGAGCTCGCGGCCGTAGCCGATCATCTCGACCGCCCGCTCGAGCGTCTCCGCGGCGGCGATGGGCGTGAACACCTGCCGCGTCGCCGTCTCGTCGCCCTCGTGAACGATGTTGCGCCGCCGCAGCTCGACCGGGTCGAGCCCGATCCGCTCTGCGACCGCGTCCATGTGCTGCTCGAGCGCCCAGCAGGCCTGCGGCGCCGTCGGGGCGCGTACCGAGCCCGACGGGGTGGTGTTGGTGTAGGCCAGGTGGGCGTCGACGAAGACATGAGGGACGCGGTACGGGCCGACGGCCATCATCGCGGCCATCTGGGAGAAGAACGGGGCCTCGGCGGCGTAGGCGCCGTTGTCGAGCACGAGCCGGGCGCGGCGGCCGACGAGCGTCCCGTCCTTCATGACGCCGGTCTCGAGCTCGATCACCTGGCCCTCGCGGCGGTGGTCGGGGGCGACGAACTCCTCGCGGCGGGTGAAGACGAGCCGCACGGGCCGTCGCGCCGCCCGCGCCAGCGCCGCCACGTGGGCCTCGAAGTGGAACTCGCACTTGCCGCCGAAGCCGCCGCCGAGGTGCGGCACGATGACGCGGACGTCGGACTCGGACATCTGCAGCGTGGTCGCGACGCCGGAGCGGGCGATGAACGGCACCTGGGTCGACGTCCAGACCGTGACCTTGTCGCCCTGCCACTCCGCGACGATCGCCCGCGGCTCGATCGGCACGGCGTGCGACATGTCGGCCACGTAGCGCTCCTTCACGACCACGTCGGCCTCCGCCATCGCGGCATCGACGTCGCCCTTGCCGATCGTCGAGTGGGAGCAGTCGTTGCCCGCCCGGACGACGTCCTCGTTGGCCGCGTAGCCCTCCCAGCCGGCGTGGACCAGGGTCGCCCCGGCCTCGAGCGCCCGCTCGGGGTCGGTCACGACCGGGAGCGGCTCGTACTCGACCTCGATCAGCTCGACGGCGCGCTCGGCGATCTCCTCGGTGAGGGCGGCGACGGCCGCGACGATCTCGCCCTCGAAGCGGACGACGTCACGGGCGAACAGCGTGCGGTCCTCGACGAAGCCGCCGTAGCGGACGTCGGGCACGTCGTCCTGGGTGAGGACGGCGAAGACACCGGCGAGCGCCCGGGCACGGCTCGTATCGATCCGCAGGACACGCGCGTGGGCGTGGTCGGCGTAGCGGAAGCGGGCCTGCAGCATGCCCGTCCTGGCGAGATCGGCCGTGTAGCGGCCGAGCCCGGTGACCTTGTCCTTGCCGTCCTGGCGGATGAACGGCTCGCGCTTCTCCTCGACGACGGCCACGCGCATTCCCCTCCCGTATTGACTATGCGACCGATACTACTGGCCCGCTCGCTCACAATTCCGCTCCGCCCGGCCGATAACGGGGCCGTGGCGAGGATGAACCCCCAGAGGATGCTCGAGACGGCCGTCTCGGTGTTGTCGCAGCTTCCGACCCGGCTCGACGTCCTTTCGGAGGACGGCGGCGCCATCACGCTCGAGATCACCGGCCACGACGCCGACACGATCCACGCCCTGGCGCCGCTCGCCGGCGTGCGCGTCGGCCTGCGCCTGCGCCTGCGGGAGCGGGACGAGCACGGCGCCGGCCACGACATCGACCTGCGCGTCTCGGAGCTCTTCTACGAGTCCGAGCACGCCGCGACGCTCCACCTGACCGTCGAGCGCCTCCGCCGCCGCAGCGGCCGCCGCACGTCGCCGCGGGCACGGATGAGCGACCTCGCGCTCGTGGGCGTGCTCTACTCGCGCAAGGTGGGGGCTGATGCCGAATTCGACGCCCATCTGACCGACCTCTCCGCCGACGGGCTCGCGTTTGTCACCGACCAGCCGCTCGCCCCGGGCGATCTGCTGTCGGTCATGCCGACGATCGACCGCCGGCTCGTGCGCCTGCGCGTGCGGGTGCTGCACATCGCCTCGGCCCACTACGGCCGCCGCCGCGTCGGGTGCGAGGTCACCTCGGTGGCCGGCTCGGAGCGGGCCCGGCTCGCCGTGCTCGCCACGATGGCGCAGTCCAGCGACTCGCACGACGAGCGCACCACGCCCGGCGCCGGCGCGTAGCGCACGCCGCCCGGGGGGCGGTAGGGTGCGGTGCCGATGGCCGCGACCCACCCCACCGCGGCGGCCGGCTTCGGCCGCGCCGCAGACGCGTACGAGCGCGGACGACCCGCCTACCCGGCGAACGCGGTCGCGCACCTCGCGGCCCAGTTCCGCCTGGGCGAGGGCGTCACGGTGCTCGACCTGGCGGCCGGCACGGGCAAGCTGACCCGGATGCTGGCCACGACCGGCGCGACGATCATCGCCGTCGAGCCCGTCGAGGGCATGCGGCGCGTGCTCGAAAAGGCGGTGCCGGGAGCGCGGGTGCTCGAGGGCACCGCCGAGTCGATCCCTGTCGAGGACGGGGCGGTCGATGCGATCACGGTCGCGCAGGCCTTCCACTGGTTCGACGCAGGGCGGGCCGTGGCCGAGATCCACCGCGCGCTGCGTCCGGGCGGCGGGCTCGCCCTGATCTGGAACACGTTCGACACGTCCGTCCCCTGGGTGGAGGCGATGCACACGCTCGTCGGCGGCCACCGCCGCGGCGAGCCCCAGTACGGACGCTCGCCCTGGCGCGAAGCCTTCACGGGGACGCGGCTCTTCGAGCCGCTCGAGGAGCACACCTTCGGGCTCGTGCAGGAGCTCGACACCGAGGAGCTCGTCGATCGGATCGGCTCGACGAGCTACATCGCCACCCTGGACGACGCCGACCGCGAGCGCCTCTTCGGCGAGATCCGCGCGCTCGTGGCCGACCTGCCCCGGCCGCTGCAGCTGCCCTACCGCACCGACACGTACGTGACCCGCAGGGTCTGATTCGCCCGGCCCGGGACGGGAACGGCCCCTGCCCGCGTAGTACGGTGTGATGCAAGGAGCCGTTCACGATGCGCACGCTCAGCGACGGTGAGCTTGTGGTGCGGGCCCGTCAGGGCTCGCGCGACGCTGCCGCCGAACTCTTCGTCCGCCACTGGCCGGGCGCGTGGAAGGTGGCGCGGGCGGTCACCGGGCGACGCGACATGGCCGACGACGTCGCCCAGGACGCCTTCGAGCGCGCGTTCGCGGCGCTCGGGCGGTTTGACCGGCGCAGGCCGTTCGGCCCCTGGCTGCACCGGATCGTGGTCAACCGCTCGCTCGACCTGCTGCGCAGCGAGCGGCGCCTGATCGGATCGGAGGCGCTCGACCGCATCGAGGGCGAATGGCGCGACCGGGCGGGCGAGGACCGCGAGCTGCTCGCCGCCGTCGCCGGCCTGTCGCCACAGCGGCGGGTCGTGCTCGTCCTCCGCTACGGGCTCGGCTACTCGCCGGCCGCCATCGCCGACCTGCTGGGCCTGCCGGTGGGGACGGTGCACTCGCGCCTGGCCCGGGCGCTCGACGACCTGCGCCGGAACGAACGGGAGCGAGATGCCGGACGAGCTTGAGGAACGGCTCGAGCGCACGCTCGGCGACCTGCACCCCGGCGCGGACGTGACCGACCGGGCCCGCGCGGCGGCGCTCGCCGCTCTGCCGCCCCCGGCGCGCGGGCGGCCGCGGCGGCCGCTCGTCCTGATCGCCGCAGCCTGCGCGGTCGCGTTCGTGTTCGGCGGCGTGACGCTGGCCGCCACCGGAGGCGGACTGCCGCTCGTGGGCGAATCGCACCATCCCCACCCGGCCTCGCCGCCGGCCGGCGCGCACCACCCGGCGATCGTGCTCCCCCGCGGAGCGATCGCGTTCTCGGCGACCGGCGGCGGCCGGGCCTGGCTCGCGACGAGCTCCGGCGCACGGGTGCGGGCCAAGCCGCTCTCGGCCCTCGCCGTCAGCCCCGGGGCGATCAACCTGCTCGAGGGCTCAGGGCGCGTCCTGGTGGCCGTCGCAGCCTCCGACGGGCACATCGCGTTCACCCGCCGCGTGCCCGGCGAGCCGATCGCCGCAGCGTGGGCGCCGGCCGGGATCCGGATCGCCTACGTCGTGCGCACCGACGAGGGCGACCGGCTCTACGACATGTACGGGAACGGCCGCCACGCGTTCCTGGTCGCCGCGCGCACGGACGGCGGCGCACCGACGTGGCGGTGGGACTCGCTCGCGTTCGCCTACGTCCGCGCGGACGGCACGGTCATGGTGCACAGCGTGATCGACGGGGGGACGTCGGCGCTCGCGCGCCGGTGCGGGCTGGGCCGGCCGGCCGACATCGCCTTCGCCCCGTTCGGCGGCATGCTCGCGATCGCCGATCGGGCCGGCCACGTGCAGGTCACGGACACGCTGCACCCGAGCCACAGCACCTGCTTCCAGGGCGGCGGCGCGGGCATGCCCAAGCTGGCGTGGCTGCGGCCCGGCCAGCTCCTGGTCGGCTCGGGCAGCTCGATCGTCCGCCTCGTCGTCGGCCTCGCCGGCGGCGCCGACGTGACCAGCGCGCCCGGGCAGGTGGCGGGGCTCGCGGCGGCGCCGGGCGGGCACCGGATCGCCGTGGCGCTGCGGGACGCGTCGGGCCACGTCCGCGTCGTCGAGGCGCGGACGCCACGATTCAGCGAGGCGTCGTTCCCGCTGCGGATCTACCGCGTCCTGGCCGACCTCGGCCGGATCGCCGGGCCGGTGCAGGTCGGCTGGCAGTAGTCAATCCCGCGCGAGGCCATCTGGCCGTCAAGTGAGTCGAGAGAGCCGGTCAGCGCGTCCCGCCACTCATCGGGTCGGTCGAGGTGCACATCGTGCGCAGCATCGGCGATCTCGACCAGCTGCGCCGTTGCGAGACGTTCGGTCATCTGCCTGGCGGTCTCGGGCTCGACCATGCCGTCTCCGGCTCGAACGAGCAGTGTCGGACACGTGATGCCTTCCCACTCCTCCCAGCTCGGGACGGAGACGGCCTCGCGCAACGTCTGCGCCATCACCTCAACGTCGAATCGCGGCTGCCAGCCATTGTCGACGCGCTCCAGCCCACTCGTCCACGCCTCGGCCGCGAGACCAGCGCCGAACCGCTCCGCGAAGAACACGTACGCGTCCGAGCGCGAACCGAACGACGCCGGCCACTCCCGCAACGCCCCGGCCGTCGCGCTGACTGCCTCTTCCACCCCTTCGCCGCCGGAGGGGCTCGCATCGACGAGCACGAGGCCCCGCACGAGCTCGGGCCGACGGGCCGCGAGCGACAGCGCGGTCAGGCCGCCGACCGACTGCCCCACGACGACGACCGGCTGGAGTCCGAGCTGCTCCACCACGAAGACGGCATCGGCGACCACTGCATCACGCGAGACGTCGGCCGGGAACCGTTCGCTGCGGCCGTGCCCGCGGGCGTCGAGGGCGACGACCCGGCACCGTGCGGTCAGCCACGACGCCGTCTGCGCCCACTCGTCAGCGTGCCCCGCAAGGCCGTGCAGCAGGAGTGCCGACGGACCGGCGCCGCCGAAGTCACGGCAGGCCAACCGCACACCGTTTCGGGTCATCTCCCTCCAGCTGGCCATGAGCCGCTCTCGCACCACGCCTCGTCAGGCGTGGAAGGTCACGCCGCGCGTGAGCGCGACGAGGATCGACGCCTTCAGCTTGCTGGCGTGGGTGCCGGCGTCGGCCCACCAGCCCGGCAGGACGTCGAACGCCATCTCGCCGGAGGCGATGTAGGCGTTGTTCACGTCGGTGATCTCGAGCTCGCCGCGAGCCGACGGCTCGAGCGTGGAGACGATGTCGAAGACCCGGCCGTCGTACATGTAGCAGCCGGTGACGGCCAGGTCGGTCCGCGGCTTCGCCGGCTTCTCCTCGATGGCCGTCACCCGGTCGCCGGCGACGGTTGCGACGCCGAAGCGGCGGGCGTCCTCGACCTGCTTCAGCAGGATGCGCGCACCCGCAGGGCGGCTGCGGAAGGCCTCGACGTACGGTGCCAGGTCGTCCTGGTACACCTGGTCGCCCAGGATCACGCACACCGGCCCCTCCCCGACCTGGCCGCGGGCCTGCGCGAGGGCGTCGGCGATCCCCGCCTCGCCGTCCTGGTGGGCATAGGCGATTGAGACGCCCAGGGCGCTGCCGTCGCCGAGCAGCGTCCGTACCTGGTCGCCGTGGCGGCCGACGACGACCACGAGGTCGGTCACCCCCGCCCTCGCCAGCGTCCGGATCGGGAAGTGGATCATCGGCTCGTCGAACAGGTCGAGAACGTGCTTGTTCACGACATCCGTCATCGGGCCCAGGCGCGTCCCCAGGCCGCCCGCCAGCACGACTCCCTTCACCGCTCGCCCTCCAGGTAGCGTCTCACCGAGTCGTGCCAGTCTGCCAGAGGCACGCCGAGCGCGCGCGCCCGGTCGAGGGCGAGGACGCTCGAGCGCGGCCGCGGAGCCGGAGCCCCGAACTCTTCGGTCGAGATCCGCTCGACCGGGTGGCCGACCGCGAGCTCGGCCAGGTCGGCCCACGTGCACGGCTCGCCGTCGCCGGTCACATGCACGATGCCGGAGACGTCCAGCGAGACGAGGTGCGCGAGCGCCCGGGCCAGGTCTTCGGCGGCGGTCGGCCGCCCGTGCTGGTCGTCGACCACCCGCAGCGTCCGGCCGGCCCGCTCGGCGGCGAGGATCGCGCGGAAGAAGTTGCGCCCGTCGCCGTACACCCACGACGTGCGCACGACGAGGTTCGCCCGGCCGGGCGAGCACGGCCCGCTCACCCTCGAGCTTCGAGCGCCCGTAGACCGAGACCGGGCCCGGTGGGATCGCCCTCGGCGTAGGCGGCCCCGGAGCGGCCGTCGAACACGTAGTCGGTGGAGAGGTGGACGACGCGGGCGCCGGTGCCCGCCACATCGCGGGCGGCGTCCGCGTTGGCGGCAAACGCGGCCGCGGGGTCGCGCTCGCAGCCGTCGACGTCGGTCATGGCAGCGGCGTGGACGACGACGTCGCCCGGGCCGAAGGTGGCGCGCACGGCGACGGGATCGCGCACGTCGAGCGCCGCGCGGTCGAGGTAGACCGCGCCCGGCAGGTGCGCGCGCAGGGCGCGGCCGACCTGGCCGCCCGCCCCGGTTACGAGAACGCGGGGATCAGATCCCACTGCAGGCGCGGGTTTTGGGCGTCGCGCTCGCTTAGGACCGGGGGCCCGTCCAGCTCCCAGTCGATCGCGAGGGTGGGGTCGTCCCATGCGACGCCGCCCTCGTCGTCGGGGTCGTACTCGCGCGTCACCCAGTAGATCAGGTTGATCTCGGTGAGCGAGAGATAGCCGTGGGCGACGCCGGCGGGCACATAGACCGCGGTGGGGGTGTCGCCGTCGAGCACGAAGGAGTGGGTGACGGGGACGCCGGCGCCGGCGCGCAGGTCGGCGAGGGCCACCTGGGCGCGGCCGGAGACCAGGTACCAGAGGTCGGCCTGGTGGCGGTGGAAGTGCAGGCCGCGCAGCACGCCGCTGGAGGAGCGCGAGTGGTTCGACTGCGCCATCGCCTCGGGCAGCGCCGCCGCCCGGAAGACCTCCACGAAGCGGCCGCGGGCGTCGCCGTGCACCTGCGGCCGCCAGATGCGGACGCCGTCGATCGGGCTCGGGACGAGCTCAGTCGGCATAGAGCCGCTCCGCCTCGGGGACGAGCGTCTGCCACCAGTCGGCGTGGTCGCGGTACCACGCGACCGTCTCGGCGACGGCCTCGGCGACGTTGTGGGTCGCCGCCCAGCCCAGCGCCGCGACCCGCGCGGTGGAGACGGCATAGCGGCGGTCGTGCTGGGGGCGGTCGTACGCGCTCAGGTAGACGGCGTCGTCGCCGGCGCCGGCGGCCCGCGCCACCATCCGCGCGATCTCGACGTTGGGCACCGCCTCGCCGGCCGGCCCCAGGTTGTACGCCGTCCCCGGCTCGCCCCGCTCGGCCAGGGCACGCAGCCCGGAGACCGCATCGGCGACGAACATCCAGTCGCGGATCTGGCCGCCGTCGCCCCATACCGGCAGCCGCTCGCCCCGCAGCGCGCGGGTGGCCCAGCGCGGGACCGCCTTCTCCGGATGCTGCCACGGCCCGATGCAGTTCGTCGGCCGGGCGATCACCACGGCCAGCCGGTCGGCGTAGGAGCGGGCGAGATCGTCGGCGAGCGCCTTCGAGCGGGCGTACGCGCTCGTCGCCAGGCCCTCGCCGGGCAGCTTCTGGTCCTCCCGGAACGGCTCGGCGGGACAGGGGCCGTACACCTCGTCCGTGGAGATGTGGACGACCCGCTCGACGCCGGCGGCGAGGGCGGCGTCGAGCACGCTGCGAGTGCCGTCCACGTTCGTGCGGAAGAAGGTCTCGCCCGCCTCCTCGCTGCGGGTGACGTGGGTCTCGGCGGCGAAGTGGACGAGGAGCGGCGGCCGCTCGGCCCGCACCACGCTCGGCCAGCGCCGGGTCGGCCACGTCCATCCGCACCGTCTCCACGCGCCCGGCGTCGAGATCGGCGAGGCGGCGTGCGTCGCCCGCATAGGTGTCGGCGTCGACGTTCAGCACGGACTGCCCGTCGCCCGCGAGCGCGCGCACGAAGGCCGAGCCGATGAAGCCGAGCCCGCCGGTCACGAGCACGCGCCCGCTCACGCCATCGCCCCGCGGTTGTGCTCCTCTGCCGCCTCCTCGATCGCGGGCTCGGCGTACGGGTCGAGCGCGGCCTGGGCATGGGCGCGGAAGCGATCGGCATCGGCGCCGTCGTAGCCGGGCAGCACCCGCGCCAGCCCCGCCCGGGCCAGGAACGCGGCCGCCGTCAGGGCCTGCACGGCCCGCTCACCGCCCGGCCCGTGGTGTTTGCGGGCGTAGATGCCGCGGCTGCGCGCGTGCTGGTAGACCCGCCGCAGCGGCACGGCGGCGGTCGAGGAGTTCTCGTGGTGGACGAGCCCGGCCCGCGGGAAGAACGCGACCTCCCAGCCGCGGTCGCGCAGGCGCCGGCACAGGTCGACGTCCTCGAGGTACATGTAGAAGCCCTCGTCGAGCCCGCCCACGCCCTCGAGCGCGTCGCGGCGCACCATCATGGCGGCCCCGTGGATCCAGTCCACCCGGCGGATGCGCTCGCCTGCGGACATGATCCAGCCCGCCCGCTGGAGCGTGAGCGTCGTCAGGGCGACCCGGCCGGGTGTGGGAAAGTGGAAGGCCGACGGCTGCTGGCGCCCGTCGGCATGGCGGAGCCGGGGCCCGGCCGCCGCCACGGCGCCGTTCTGGTCCATGAAGCTCCTCAAGGCGTCGATGCAGCCCGGGTCGAGCTCGGTGTCGTCGTTCAGGATGAAGACGAGCCGGCCCCTGGCCTGGGTGCAGACGAGGTTGTGGTTCGCGCCGAACCCCCGCCGCAGGTCGCCGGCGATCACGGTCACGCCGGGGTGCGACTCGGCGACCGCACCGGCGATCCCGACCGCGTTGTCGACGACGATCGTCTCGACGGCGCTGCCCCGGGCGGCCGCCGGAATGGAGTCCAGGCACGCACGCAGCAGCTCGACGTCCCCGCTGGAGACGATCGAGACGGTCACGTCGGGCGCGGCGGCCACGCGAGGAGGATACGCGGAATGGGGACAGTCCCCGACCATCGGGGACTGTCCCCGCTGTTCGGCTCGTGTGCTGGAATACGCACGATGGACGACTGCCTGTTCTGCAAGATCGTGGCCGGCGAGCTGCCCGCCACGCGGGTCTACGAGGACGATCGCGTGGTCGCGATCATGGACATCTTCCCCGCCACCCGCGGCCATGCGCTCGTGATCCCGCGGGCGCATGCGGCCGACATCCACGAGGTGTCCGGGGACGACCTGGCGGCGGCGGCGGCGGCCGCCAAGCGGCTCGCGGGCGCCGCCGTGCGTGGGCTGGGCGCGGACGGCGTCACCATCATGCAGTCGAACGGCGCGGCGGCCTGGCAGACGGTCTTCCACTACCACGTCCACGTGATCCCCCGCTACGACGGCGACCCGCTGGTGCTGCCGTGGACGCCGGGCACGGCACCGGCCGATCCGGCAGAGCTGTCCGATATAAGCCGGTCTTATTTTTCAGATTAGAACGGCTTGGGTACGATCCTCCCTGTGAGCGATCTCCCCGGGCGTGCGGACGTGCTCGTGATCGGCAGCGGCGGCGCCGGTCTGGCCGCCGCATGGGCGGCCGCCGAGGCGGGCGCTCAGGTCGCGCTCGTGACGAAGGGCTCGCGCGCCTCGTGCAACACGGGCATGGCCCACGGGGGCATCCAGGCGGCCGTGCATCCCGACGACTCGCCCGAGCGCCACGCCCAGGACGTGCTCGAGTCCTCGCACGGCACCGCCGATCCGGAGCTCGTCTCCGTGCTCACGTCCGAGGCGCCGGAGGCGATCGCCTGGCTCGAGTCGATCGGCGTCGAGTTCTCCCGCGACGGCGGCGGCTACCGGCTGGCCCGCTGCGGCGGCTCGAGCATCCCGCGGCTCCTGCAGGTGGGCGACCGCACCGGCCACGTCATCGCGAAGTCGCTGCGCGCCGAGCTCGACCGGCGCGGCATCGCCATCCACGACCACACCGCCCTCGTCGGCCTCGAGCGCCCGAACGGCCACTTCGAGGCCCGGCTGCGGCGCGGCGGCGACGACCACCGGCTTGACGCCGGAGCCGTCGTCCTGGCCGCCGGCGGGCGCTGCTACGCCGAGGCGCGCGACGCCGGCATCCTGACGACGAACCAGCCCGGCTCGACCGGCGAGGCGACGACGGTCGCCCGCGCGCTCGGCGCCGAGGTGCGCGACTACGACGCGCTCCAGCACCATCCCACCGGCGGCGCATGGCCGCCGCCGCTCCAGGGCTTCTCGATCCCGGAGACGTGCCGCAGCTACGGCGCCACGCTGCGAAACGCCGCCGGCGAGCGCTTCTGCGACGAGCTCGCCCCGCGCGACACCGTCGCCGCGGCGATCGTGCGCGAGTGCGAGGAGGGCCGCGGCCTGGTGACGCCCGACGGGCGCCCGGCCGTGCACCTGGACACGACCGCCATCGACCCCGAAATCGCCGGAGAGGTGATCCCGACCATGCTGCGACGCTACCGCGCCGCCGGCGTCGACCCGCTGGGCGAGCCGATCCTGACGTACCCCGTCCTGCACTACCAGAACGGCGGCCTGCGCATCGACCGCCACGGCCAGACGACCGTCACCGGCCTCTTCGCGGCCGGCGAGATCTCGGGCGGCGTCCACGGCCGCAACCGCATGATGGGGAACTCGCTCCTCGACTGCGTCGTCTTCGGGCGGCGCGCGGGACGGGCGGCGGCCGCATGAGCACGATCGCCGCCACCGACCTCGCGACAGCCGTCGAGGACGCCGCCGCCTACCTGTACGTGTGGGCGCTGAAGGACATCCCCCAGGATCTGCGCGACGCGCTGCGCGACGCCATGGGCCGCGAGACCCACAAGGTGGGACGCCGCATCCTGGAGACCATCAACACCAACGTATCGGTCGCCGACAAGAACGGCAACCTGGTCTGCCAGGACACCGGCATCGCCGTCTTCTACGTCCGCGTCGGCGAGCGCTTCCCGCTGCACCCGGCCCAGATCGAGATCGCGCTGCGTGAGGGCACCCGCCGGGCGACGCTCGAGCACCCGCTGCGCTCGAACACCGTCCACACCCTGACCCGGAAGGCGACCGGCGACAACACCGGCCACCGCATCCCCCACATCCACTGGGAGTTCGTGCCCGACTGGGACGGCCTCGACGTGAAGTGCGTGCCGAAGGGCTCCGGCTCCGAGAACATGAGCTTCCTGAAGATGCTCGTGCCGGCAGACGGCGTGAAGGCGATCAAGCGCTTCGTGCTGGACTCGATCGTCGGCGCCGGCGGCAAGCCGTGCCCGCCGGGCATCGTCGGCGTCGGCATCGGCGGCTCGGCCGACCTGGCCATGCACCTCGCCAAGGAGGCGATCGCCCGGCCGGTGGGGACGCAGAACGCCGACCCCGACGTGGCCGCGCTCGAGACCGACCTCTTCGGGCTCCTGAACGACACGGGCGTCGGCCCCATGGGCCTCGGCGGCGACACCACCGTGCTCGCCGTCCACGTCGAGCAGGCCCACACCCACATCACCCTGAACCCCGTCGCGGTGAACTACCAGTGCTGGGCGGCCCGCCGGGCCAGCGCCCACATCTCCGCGGCAGGCGCGATCGACTACGACCGCGAGGCCTAGATCATGTCCCACCACGAGATCCCCTTCCCGACCGACGAGGCAACCGTGCGGGCGCTGCGCGCAGGCGACACCGTCACCATCCAGGGCGAGGTGATCGGGATCCGCGACGCGACCCAGATCCGGATCTTCGACCAGGGCCAGGAGCCGCCGTTCTCGCTGCGCGGCGCCGCGCTCCTGCACACCGCCCCGAACGTGCGCAAGCTCGCGGACGGCTCCTACGAGCCGATGTGCATCGGGACGACCACGTCGGCCCGCATGAGCCGCTTCACCGAGGGCCTGATCCGCGACCACGGCGCCCGGGCGATCATGGGCAAGGGCGGCCTCCTGCCGGAGGCGCTCGAGCCGCTGCGCGAGCACGGCGGCGTCTACCTCGCCATCGTGGGCGGGGCCGCGGCCCTGGAGACGACGCAGATCGAGGCCATCGCCCAGGTCGAGTGGGAGGATCTGATGCCGGAGTGCCTGTGGCGCTTCCGCGTCCGCGACTTCGGCCCGCTCATCGTCGGCATGGACAGCCACGGCGAGAGCCTCTACGAGAACGTCCAGGTCGAGGCGCGAAAGCGGCTCGACGAGTCCATCTACGCGAGGTTATAGACCATGGTCGAGGAGTTTTTGGGACTGCCGATGCGCCCTCCCAAGCCGCGCGAGCGGGGCTGGACGCACGTGATCGACAAGGGCATGAGCCTGAACGAGGTGCAGGGGTTGATCGACACCGCCGGCGACTACGTCGACATCGTCAAGATGGGCTGGGGCACGTCGTACGTGACGCGCAACCTCGGCGACAAGATCCGCACCTACCAGGCGGCCGCGATCCCCGTCATGTGCGGCGGGACGCTGCTCGAGGCGGCCATCGCCCGCGGGCGCGTCGACGAGTTCAAGCGCTGGACGCAGAGCTTCGGCTTCACCCACGTCGAGGTCTCGGACGGGACGATCCAGATCGAGCGCGACTCCAAGCTCGAGCTGATCTCGTCGCTGGCCGAGGAGTTCGTCGTCCTCTCCGAGGTCGGCTCCAAGGACTCCGAGTGCGTCTTCGCCCCCTACCAGTGGGTGGCCTGGATCAAGGAGGAGCTCGAGGCGGGGGCGGCCAAGGTCATCACCGAGGCCCGCGAGGGCGGCACCGCCGGCATCTTCCGCGGCAGCGGCGAGGTGCGGTCCGGCCTGATCGACGAGATCGTGCACGAGGTGCCGCTCGACAACCTGCTCTTCGAGGCGCCGCAGAAGGACCAGCAGGCCTGGTTCATCCGCCACCTCGGGCCTGAGGTGAACCTCGGCAACATCCCGCCCGAAGAGGTCATCCCGCTCGAGACCCTGCGCCTCGGGCTGCGGTCCGACACCATGGCCGACCTGCTCCTGCGAGACCTGCCCGTCCCCCGAGCATGAGCGCCGTGCTGCCCATCTCCGTCGACGAGGCGGCCAGCCTCGCCGACGAGTTCGAGTCGCGCTCGGCCGAGGACGTGGTGCGGTGGACCGCCGAGCGCTTCGGCGAGCGCGCCGTGCTCACCTGCTCGTGGCAGAAGCAGAGCTCGGTGCTCGTCCACATGCTCTCGGAGGTGGCGCCGCAGCTGCGGGTGGTGGAGTTCGACACGGGCCTGCTCTTCCCGGAGACCTACGACACGCGGGAGCGCCTGATCGCCCGCTATCCGATCAAGTTCGAGCGGATCGAGCCGGAGCTGACCGTCGAGCAGCAGGCCGCCGCCCACGGCGACCGGCTCTGGGAGCGGGATCCCGACGCGTGCTGCGGGATGCGCAAGGTCGCGCCGCTCGAGCAGGCGCTGCAGGGAATGGACGCCTGGATCACGGGAATTCGCCGCGAGCAGTCGACAACTCGCCAAAACGCACGCAAGATCGAGGTGGACGACCGTCGCGGCGTCGTCAAGGTGCAGCCACTTGCCGACTGGACAAGTCGCGACGTGTGGCGCTATATCTGGAGGCACGGCATTCCCTACAACACCCTGCATGACCACGGGTATCCGTCGATCGGGTGTGTGCCGTGCACGACGGCGGTGAACGGCTCTCACGCCGACGAGCGGGCAGGACGCTGGCGGGGCACGGGCAAGATCGAGTGCGGCCTGCACGGCCGCTGAGCCGCTACTGATACAAGACGAGTTACGACTCCTGGAAAGGAACGAGCAGCGTGCACGAGAACACTCAAGGCTTCACCCTCTGGTTCACCGGGTTGTCCGGTTCCGGCAAGACGACCATCGCCCGGATCATCGGGCCTGAGATCGAGCGGCGCGGCGTCCTGGTCGACCACCTGGACGGTGACGTCGTCCGCACGCATCTCAGCAAGGGCCTCGGCTTCTCCCGCGAGGACCGCGACGCGAACATCCTGCGGATCGGCTTCGTCTCGAAGCTTCTGACCCGCCACGGCGCCGGCGTCATCGTCGCCGCCATCTCCCCCTACTCCGAGACCCGCGGCATGGTCCGCGACATGGTCGGCCAGGTGGGCAACTTCGTCGAGGTGTACGTGGCGACGTCGCTCGAGGAGTGCGCACGGCGCGACGTGAAGGGCCTCTACGCCAAGGCGTTCTCCGGCGAGATCAAGGAGTTCACCGGCGTCAGCGACCCGTACGAGGCGCCGGCCGAGGCCGAGATCGTCGTCGAGACCGAGGGCCGCACGCCCGAGGAGTCCGCGGCGTTCGTCATCTCCGAGCTCGAGCGGCTGAACATCATCCCCCCTGTGCTCGAAGAGGCTGTCGCCTGATGTCGTCGCAGACCGCACGCACGAGCGGCGCCGGGCTGATCGCCCCGCACGGCGGCGAGCTGATCGACCGCACGGTGACCGGCGCCGCGGCCGCGGCGCTGCGCGAGGAGGCCCAGAGCCTGCCCCGCGTCCACATGAGCGAGAAGCAGACGGCCGACCTCGACATGATCGCGTCGGGCGCGCTCTCGCCGCTGACCGGGTTCATGGTGCAGGCCGACTACGACCGCGTCGTCTCCGACATGCACCTCGAGAACGGCCTGCCGTGGGCGCTGCCCGTGACGCTGTCGGTGCCGGAGCGGCCGACGGCCGACCGGCTGGCCCTCGAGGGCCACGGCGGCGAGCTCCTCGCCGTCATCGACGTGGCCGACGTGTTCGAGGCCGACCGCATGGAGGAGGCCGCGAAGGTCTTCCGCACCACCGACGACGCCCATCCGGGCGTGGCCCAGGTGTACGCCGAGGGCAGCGTCCTCGTCGGCGGCCAGGTGACGGTGTTCGCCCGCCCCGAGTCGGAGTTCCCCGAGCTGCACGTCGACCCCGCCCAGACGCGGGCGGCGTTCGCCGAGCGGGGCTGGAGCCGGGTTGTCGGCTTCCAGACCCGGAACCCGGTCCACCGGGCGCACGAGTACATCCAGAAGTGCGCGCTCGAGACCGTCGACGGGCTGCTCCTGCACCCGCTGGTCGGCAAGACCAAGGGCGACGACGTCCCCGCCGAGGTGCGCGTGCGCTGCTACCGGGTGCTGCTCGAGAAGTACTACCCGGCCGATCGCACGCTCCTGTCGGCATTCCCTGCGGCCATGCGCTACGCCGGGCCGCGCGAGGCCGTCTGGCACGCGATCTGCCGCAAGAACTACGGCTGCTCGCACTTCATCGTGGGCCGCGATCACGCCGGCGTGGGCAACTACTACGGCACCTACGACGCGCACCTGATCTTCGACAGCTTCGAGCGGGACGAGCTCGGCATCCAGCCGATGTTCTTCGACCACACGTTCTTCTGCAGGACGTGCGGGAACATGGGCTCCGCCAAGACGTGCCCGCATCCTTCCGAGGATCATGTCCACCTGTCCGGCACGAAGGTGCGCGAGATGCTGGGTCAGGGCATCGAGCCGCCGTCGGAGTTCAGCCGGCCCGAGGTGGCGCGCGTGCTGATCGAGGCGTACCGCTCGGCCTGACGCCACGCTGTGAGCCCGCCAGAAGGGGTCTGACCCCTTCTGGCGGGTTTTGTGTGGTCCGGGAAGGGCTCATCGATCGACCATCTCCCCACCCAGACGGGGGATCCGCACACATCTTGATTGCATTCCCCACTACTTCGGTTATATTGGTCGAGATAGTGGTAATGACCGAGAGGGGAAGTGGGGCAGGATGAACGTTGGACTGGTACTTGCCGGGCTCACAGTGGGCCTGCTCGTGGGGTTGACCGGTATGGGCGCCGGCTCCCTGATGACGCCGATCCTGATCACCTTCTTCGGGATCCCGGCGGGCACGGCCGTGGGCACCGACCTGGTGTACGCGGCGGTTACGAAGACGTTTGGCGCGGCGCGCCATCACCAGCTCAAGAACGTGAACCGCGAGCTGGCGCTGTGGATGGCGACCGGCAGCGTGCCGGCCGCGTTCCTGGGCACCTACTCGCTGTACAACCTGTTCGACGCGAACATCGACGCGTGGCTGCCGGAGGTGATCGGCTACACGCTCGTCGCCGTCGGCATCGCCGTGGCAATCCGCACGTTCGTGACGATCCGCGGCCTGTGGGACACGTCGAAGCTGCCGCAGGACGGGGAGCTGACCCGCAACCACAAGATCATCGCCGTCACGATCGGCGCCGTGTTCGGCTTCATCCTCGGCCTGACCTCGGTCGGCTCGGGCGTGTTCTTCGGCATGGCGCTCGTCACGGTCTTCCCGCTGACCGCGCGCAAGGTCGTGGGCACCGACCTGCTGCACGCGATGATGGTCACGATCGCGGCCGCCGCCGGCACGATCATCTGGGGCACGCCGGACTTCGGCTACGTCGGCACGATCCTGATCGGCTCGATCCCGGGCATCCTGATCGGCTCGCACTTCACGGCCCGGCTGCCCGAGAAGGCGCTGCGCGGCAGCATCGCGAGCGTTCTGGCCCTCTCCGGCCTGAAGCTCCTGGGCGCCTTCTAAGCGCGGAGCGGGCAAGGGGCCGTCCCCGGGCAACCGGGGGCGGCCCTTCCGCGTTCGCGCCAATCGCGCCGCCGTACAATCCGCCGTCGTGCCCAGCCGCCGCACCGGCATCATCGTCATCGCCGCCATGCTCGCCGCATCCGGGCTGGCGTTTCTGCGTGCCGAGCAGCTGAAGCTCGAGCGCTCGCCGGTCGGCGCGACACACCTCCAGAAGTACTTCTCGACGACCTGCACCCCGGTGCACCCGCACACCCGCTGCCGGTCGCACTCGGCCCTCTTGCGCTTCCGCCTGCGCAAGGCTGGCCGGGTGGCGCTTGCGATCGTGAATCCGTCCGGCGCGACGGTCGAGCAGCTCACGCCCGCGGCCGGGCGGCGCCTGCCCCGCGGCCCGGTCGTGATGCGCTGGGACGGCCGCACCGACGCGGGGGCGCAGGCGCCGCAGGGCACGTACCACCTGCGCGTGCACCTGCTCTCGCTGGGCCGGACGATCACGATCCCCGACCCGATCGAGCTCGACCTGACCCCGCCGACCGTCACGCTGCTCAGCCCGCGCGGCACGCAGCCGATTCGCTACAGCACGAGCGAGCCGGCGATCCTGCTCGTGCGGGCCACGGGGACCGGGGCGGACGCGGGCCGCGCCGCGCTCTTCCGCGGCCACGGCGGACGCGTCCACTTCCGCCGCACGAAGCTCGCAGGCGCCCCGGTCACGGTCACGCTCGTGGCGGTCGATCGGGCGGGCAACCGGTCGGCGCCGGTCGCGGCGGGGAGCTTCCGCCTGCCGGCGTGACAGAATCCGCGGCCATGATCGCCGCCGGACGCAACGTGCTCGTGCTCGCGCCGCACACGGACGACGGCGAGTTCGGCTGCGGCGGGACGATCGCGCGTCTGATCGACGCGGGCGCCGAGGTGCGCTACGTGGCGTTCTCGACGGCGTCCCGGTCGCTTCCGGCCGGGTTTCCGTCCGACACGCTCGTCCACGAGGTGCGGGCGGCCACCTCGACGCTCGGGATCCCCGAGTCGCACCTGACCGTCCACGACTTCGAGGTGCGCACGTTCCCGAGCTTCCGCCAGGACATCCTGGAGATCCTGGTCGCGCTCAACACCGACCTGCGCCCCGACCTCGTGCTGACGCCGTCGCTGGGCGACATCCACCAGGATCACGAGACCGTGGCCCGCGAGAGCATGCGCGCGTTCAAGCGCACGACGCTGCTCGGCTACGAGATCCCGTGGAACTGCTTCAACTTCCGCCAGCAGGCCTACGTGGAGCTCGACCAGGCCCAGCTCGACCGCAAGGTGGCCGCGCTCATGTGCTACCGCAGCCAGGCCCACCGCAACTACGCGAACGAGGAGTACGTGCGCAACGTCGCCCGCACGCGCGGCATCGAGGGCGGACGCGACCTGGCCGAGGTCTTCGAGGTCTACCGCTGGTTCATTTAGGGCCGCGACGGTTCCAGGCCGAGGTCAGCCGGACCGGTGCCGGCACCGCTGCGCGGAGCCAGGCACCATCCCGGCCTCCGAGGCGCCTGGAACCGGCGCGACGACGAGCTCATCGCATGCGCGCCGCAGGCGCCACCGCCTCCGACGTGCCGGCACCAGCGCGACGGACGATCTTCGAGTCGTAGCGCGCCGGCGGCCGCGCCGGTGCCTGGCACGCGGTACGGCCGAGTTCGCGGCCGGGTCAGCGACCGGGCCAGCACCATCCCTAGCCTCCCCGCGCCGTGGCCCGGACCACCAGGGGATGGGGACGCGACGTGCCCCGCCTCGACGCGCACACCCTCCGCGCGCAGCCGCTCGGCGTGCTCCGCCTCGTGGTTGGGGACGAGCCGGCCGGCGGCCGTGACCACCCGGTGCCAGGGCAGGGCGGCGTCGCAGTTGGCCATCACCCGCCCCACGGCTCTGGGCGCCTCCGGCCGGCCGACCCACTCGGCCACACGGCCGTAGCTGGCCACCCGCCCGGCCGGGATCCGCCGCACCATCTTCTCGACGCGGCGCTCGAACGGGGTGACCGCCCCGACGACCCTGAATCCGACCGGGAGCCCCTCGCCGTCCAATCCGCCGCTCATCTGCGCGATCGTATCGGGGCCGTCCCGCGCCGGGTCGGAGCAGGCGCTCACTACACTGGCGGTTCCGTGCGCCTCCTCCTGATCGCGTTCTACTTCCCCCCGGCGGGCGGTGGCGGCGTCCAGCGAACGCTCAAGTTCTGCCGCGACCTCCCCGACCTCGGGGTCGACGTCGACGTGCTCGCGCCCAGCGACCCGAAGTGGTTCGCGCTGGACGAGCCGCTCCTCGACGCCATCCCCGCCCGAACGACCGTGCACCGGGCCCGCTTCCTCGGCCCGCGCTCGTCGTTTCGGGGCGAGGCGCTGCGAGGGGCGCACGGCCTGCGCCGGGCGGGGGTGCACGCCCGCTACGCCTACGAGCGCATGCTCGTCCCCGACAAGGCCCTGCCCTGGGCGGCGACGGCTGTTCCAGCCGCCGTCCGCATCGTGCGGCGGCGCCGGATCGACGCGATCATGACCACCTCGCCACCGACCTCGGTGCACCTGATCGGCGCAGCCGTCGCGACCGCCACCTCGAAGCCGTGGGTCGCCGACCTGCGCGACTCCTGGCTGGCCCACCCCCACCGCCAGTACGAGCGCCGCGGCGTGCGCGCCAAGCGGGCGGTCGAGCGGCGCATGGCCCGCACCGTGGCTCACCGCGCCACCGCGCTCGTCGCGGTCACCGATGCGATCGCCGCCGAGCTCGCCGGCCTCGACCCGGGCGCCGCCGCGAAGACCCACGTCATCGGCCACGGCGTCGATCTCTCCGACTTCGCCGGCCTCGACCACACCCCGGCCGACCGGTTCACGATCGTCCACACCGGGGCGTTCTTCGGCGAGCGCACGCCGCGGCCGTTCCTGACCGCGGTACGCGACCTGCTGCAACGCCGCCCCGACCTGCGCGGGCAGGTGCTCGTGCGTTTCGTCGGCGACATGCGCGAGTCCGACCTGGCCTGGGCGCGCGATCTCGGGATCGACGACGCCTGGGAGGAGACCGGATTCCTGCCCTACCGCGACGCGATCGCCGCCCAGCGCGGCGCCGACGCGCTGCTGCTGCTGATCCCGCACGCCGGCGGCCGCGGCGACACGGTGATCTCGGGCAAGGTGTACGAGTATCTCGCCGCCCGGCGGCCGATCCTGGCCGCCGTGCCGCCCAACGGCGTCGCCGCCGCGCTGGTCGGGTCGGCGGGCGCCGGCGAGGTCGCCGATCCGGACGATCCCGGCGCCCAGTCCCGCGCCCTCGAGGCTCTCGTCGACCGGCGCCGGAACGGCGGCCTGCCCGACGTCGAGCTGCCCGCCGGGCTGGCCGAGTCGATGTCGCGGCGCGAGCGGGCCCGGGAGCTCGCCGACGTGCTGCGGGCGGCGGCCGGATGAAGCTCACGAAGCTCGACTGGCTGCTGCTCCTCACCCTCTCGGTGCTGACCTTCGAGAAGATCCGCTGGGAGACGTCCGACCTGACGCTCACATGGACGAACCTCCTCGCCACCGCGTTCGTAGTCGCGTTCGTGGTCGACCGCGTCCGCCGCCGCGACCTGCTCCTGCACCCGGCGGCGATCACGCTTGCCGGCTTCATGCTCGCCTTCGCCGCGGTCTACCTGGCGGGCTACTTCGACCTCCAGGACAAGCAGGCGCTCGCGTACTGGCTGAAGGGCATCGGCGCGTGGGCGATCCACTTCGCCTACCTGATCCTCGGCGTTGCCCACCTCGCGCGGCGGGGACGGGCGCTCTACATGCGGGCGATCTACGCGTTCACGGCCGGGCTCGTGGTCAACGCCGTCTACGGGGTGATCCAGCTCGGCCTGGCCGTCGCGGCCGGGATCAACCTCGACCGGTTGGTGGTCGGGCCGCTGACCGCGGGTCAGGGCGGCGTCGGCGGCATCAACGTCTTCGGCACCGTTTCCGGCTCGCAGAACGTGTACCGGATCAACGCGCTCACCGGCGATCCCAACCACCTCGGCGTGATGCTGTGCGTCCCGCTGATGTTGCTGCTGCCCTACTACCTGGGCGACCGCCCGGGCCGCCGCCGCGTCGGCCTGCTGCTGCTCTTCCTGTTCATCGTGCAGGTGCTCACGCTCTCCCGCTCGGCGGCGCTCGGCGACGCCGCCGGCCTGCTCGTGCTGGTGCCGGCGCTGCGCGGCCACCTGCCGCGGGCACGGACGATCGGCATCGGCGTCGGCGGCATCGTTGCGGCCTTCGCCGTCGTCTACGCGTCGTCGCACTTCCTCCGCGCCGTGATCGCCGCTCGCACGCAGCTCCACGGCGGCAGCACCCAGACCCACCTCCAGTTCTACCAGCTCGTCCCGCCCGCGCTCGACCCGCACCCGCTCTTCGGGATGGGCTTCAACACCTTCGCCGTCTTCTACCAGTTCGTCACCGGGCGCACCGACTTCGGCCCGCACAGCGCCTGGATCGCGATCCTGGTCGAGACGGGGTTGGTCGGCATGGCCCTGTACCTCGCCTACTTCGCCTACCTGCTCGCCAGCGCGGCCGCCATCCGCCACTCGGGCGACGCGGACATCTCGCGGCTCGGGTACGGGCTCCTGGCCGCGCTCGTCGCCACCGCCGCGGCGAACCTGTTCTACCTGACGATGACCTTCGACTACTTCTTCGCGCTCGCGCTGCTCGCCGTCTCCGGCGCGGCCATGTTCGCGCCGGCACGCGCGCGCGCACGGGCGCCCGCGGCGGCGATCTCGGCGGGGAAGGCGCGATGATCCTCGTCCTCGAGATCATGTTCTGGGCGAGCCTGGCCGCGCTCGTCTGGACGCATCTGCTCTACCCGCTCGCCATCGCCGCATGGGCCCGCGCCCGGCCGCGGCCGGTGGCGGCGGCCGACATTTTCCCGCACGTCAGCCTGATCATCCCCGCGTACAACGAGGAGGACGTGATCGTCGCCAAGCTCGAGAACGCCCTCGCGCTGGACTACCCGGCCGACCGGCTCGAGATCGTCGTCACGTCGGACGACTCGACCGACGCGACCCATGCCCTCGTGGCCGGGTTCGCCGACCGCGGTGTTCGCCTGATCCAGTGCCGGCGGGGCGGCAAGGTGGCGGCCCAGGATCGGGCTGTGGCCGAGACCGAGGGCGAGATCGTGGCCTTCGGCGACGCGAACGTGCTGTGGGCGGCGGACGCCCTGCGCCGGCTGGTGCGGCCGTTCGCCGATCCCGCCGTGGGCATGGCCTGCGGGGACGTCCGCCTCGTCAACCCCGGCGGCGGCACCAACCAGGAGGGGCTCTACTGGCGCTACGAGATGTGGCTGCGCACGCGCGAGTCGCGAGCCCACTCGATGACCGGGTCAAACGGCGCGATCTACGCCGTCCGGCGGGAGGCCTACCGCGATGTCGACCCCCGCTTCGGCCACGACCTGAGCTTCCCCTACCTGATGGTGCAGAACGGCTACCGGGCGGTGTACGAGCCTTCCGCGCGGGCGACGGAGCCCATGACGACGGACATCGAGGACGAGTTCCGGCGCAAGGTGCGCATGTTCGAGCACTGCTGGCTGATCCTGTTCCGCGGGCGCATGTTCGGCCTGCGCCGGCTCGGCCCCGTGTACTGGGTCGAGATCGTCTCCCACCGGCTGCTGCGCTACTGGAGCGGGCCGCTGCACGTGGTGCTGCTCGTGACCAGCGCCGCGCTCGCGCCCCACGCGACCGTGTACGCGGTCGTCCTGGCCGCCCAGCTGATCGGGCTCGCCCTCGTCGGTGTGTCGATGCTCCTGCGCGGCCGGGTGCGCGTGCTGCGCGTCCTCCACTACTACCTGCTGGTGACGCTCGCGACCGTGATCGCGCTCGTCGGCTACCTCCGCCGCGGAGTCCCCGCCACGTGGGACAAGGCCGCCGGCTCACGCCTCACCTAACCAGCTCACGGTAGACCGCTTCGGTGCGCTCGGCGATCGCCGGCCAGCTGAGCGGGCCCTCCGCAGCGGCGGCGCTGCGTTCGCGCAGGACGGCGCGCAGGCCGGGATCCCCGAGGACTCGCACCAGGGCGGCCGCCAGGCCGGGCGCGTCGCCGGGCTGCACCAGCTCGCCGACGCCGTCCTTGCGGTGCAGCTCGCCGAACCCGCCGACGTCGCTCATCACGAGCGGCGCGGCAAAGGCGAGCGCCGCGGCGAGCACCCCCGAGTTGTCGATGCGGCGATAGGGCAGGACGACGGCGTCGGCTCGGCGCAGGGCGGCGGCGAGCTCGGCGTCGGAGAGGTAGCGGGGCAGGAACACCACCCCGGGCTGGCCGGTCTGCGAGCGACGCGGTGTCCATCATCGGCCGGCCGGCGACGAGCAGCGTCGCATCGGGGACCTCGCGGCGCACCTCGGGCCAGGCCGCGAGCAGGACGTCGGTGCCCTTGTACGGCCGGATCAGGCCCGGCGCGACGGCCAGCGGGCCGCCGGGGTCGACGGGCGGGGCGACCCGCTCGAGCTCCGTCAGGTAGACGAACACGCCGTGGGGGATCACGCGTACCCGCGCCTGGTCGACCCCGCACTGCTCGACCAGGGCGCGGCGGCCCCAGTCGCTGTGGCAGATCACCCGGGCGAAGGCCCGCGCCGTGGCCGCGACCGAGCGCCTGCGGGCGGCGCCGCCGACGTTCGGCACGGGATCGTGCGCCGTGAAAACGACCGGGGTCCCCGAGGCGTGCAGACGGCGATAGAAGCGGCGCTCGACCGGCCGCAGGACGCACCACTGCACATGGACGACGTCGGGCCGCTCGCGACGCAGGCGCGCGCCCAGGCGGCGCAGGTCGTCGAGGTGCTCCGCCGCCTTTGCAACGGGCCGCAGGCGGGCGCTCACATCGAGGCGGTTGCTGCGCCGGTAGAAGTGCTCGCGTACCGCGTACCCGGCCTGGGCGGGGGCCGCTCCGTGCATGAACGCGGACGTCCACAGGGTCACCTCGTGGCCGCGCCCGGCGAGGGCACGGGCGAGCTCGTGATCGTACGGGCGCGAGTATCCGGACGGGTCGACAAGCGCCACGCGGAGGGGACGGCTGACCAAAGCTTGCTCCAATGGGGCTGACTAGACTACCCGTCCGTGTCCACATCCCCGCCCCCGCAGCCCGCCGGCGAGGTGCGGGTGACCGAATACTTCCGGCGTGTCGCGAGGC
This sequence comes from uncultured Actinomycetes bacterium, assembly GCA_963746115.1. GTDB lineage: Bacteria > Actinomycetota > Thermoleophilia > Gaiellales > JAICJC01 > JAICJC01. The sequence goes on from CAVVAA010000002.1 coordinate 181,054, forward strand.
GCTGGTACGTGGTCGTTCTCTCCGTCGTTGCGGCGGTGGCGCTGGTGTTCCTCCACGGCGTGAGCGGCGCGACGAAGCAGTCCGCCGCGACGGCGTCCGTGTACCTCGGCCAGCCGTTCACGCCGGGCGGCGCGTCCGTGCTGACGTCGACGCCGCTCTCGAACCCGGCGATCTCGATCCAGTACGTCACCGCACCGCAACAGATCGCCGCCGCCGCCAAGGCGGCCGGCATCGACCATCGCAGCCTGCGCAAGCACGTGAGCGTGCTGTCGTCGACGCCCACCGGCTCGGCCGGCGCGGGCAAGGCGGCGACGGGCGGGGGCCCGCCGACGATCACGATCAACGTGGAGGGGCCGTGGACGCGGGCGAAGGTGCAGACGGCCACGAACAGCCTGGCCCAGTCGCTGATCACCTACGCGAACCGCTACACGACACTCAAGACCGGCCTGATCGCCGGTCGCATCAAGGCCGAGAAGTTCCAGATGGGCACGCTGCTCGAGGTGCAGAAGCGGGCGCACGCGAACCTCAACGCCATCGACGAGTCGTCGGCCGCGCCGCTCGACAAGGTCGCGGCGTCGTCGCCCTTCGTGAGCGACCTCTCGAGCGCCGCCGACCAGATCGGGACGCTGACGCTCAACCTGACGAACGACCAGGTCGCCCTGGTGGCCACGAAGGACATCGAGTCGTCGCAGTTCATCTCCCGCGCCGTCGGCCACCAGGTCAGCGCGGCGACGCGGCGCAGCTCGCTGATCATCGCCGCCATGGTCGGGCTGATCGTGGGCGTTGGCCTCGCTCTGGCCTGGGAGGGCCTCAGCGTGCGCCCCCGGCGCGCCCAGGCATAGACTTCCCCGATGTCGATGCGCACCTGTCCCGATTGGCCGGAGCTGCTCGACCGTGCGCCCGACCTGCACTTCAAGCACTACACGGCCGACGAGCTCCAGCTTCCCCACGACATCGTGCTTGCCCTCGGCGCGGTGCGGCTGAGCGAGCTCGACGTGTGCGCCGACACGGCGTACAACGTCTTCAACTCCGCCCACACCGACGCGCGGCTCGGCGACGCGCTGCGATCGAGCTTCTGGACCGACCTCGACGACTGGCGCGGCAAGTCCGGCTGACGTGTAACGCCCGGCGGCCCTCCCGACAGGTAGGGGTGTGAACGCCGAACAACACCCCAACGACAGCCCGGAGGCGCGCTTCCGCCGCGTCTTCGCGCACCTGCAGCCGGTCGCCGACTACGCGGCCCGCCGCGGCAGCTCCGACCCGGAGGCGATCGCGGCCGAGACGATGGCGATCGCCTGGCGGCGACTCGACCGCGTCCCCGCCGACGACCCGCGGCCGTGGCTCTTCGTCACGGCCCGGAACCTGCTCATGGCCGAGCGGCGCCGCAACACCCGCCGCTCGCAGGCCGACCGGGCGCTCGCCCGGCCGGAGGCCGCGCCGGCCGTGGAGAGCACCGACCCGGCCGTGACGTGCGCCCTGCGGGAGCTCCATGACCGCGACCGCGAGGCGCTCCTCCTCGTGGCCTGGGACGACCTGACGCCGACCCAGGCCGCGAAGGCGCTCGGCATCGCGCCGGTCGCCTTCCGCGTCCGCCTGCTGCGCGCGCGGCGCCGCTTCGCGCGGTCGCTCGCCGCCCACGGGCTCCCGAACACCCCCGACACCCTCGAGGTGAAGTCCACATGACTGCCATGGATCGCCTCCGCACCGCCCGGCCCGCGTCCGTCCCGATCGAGGCCGACCGCGAGGCCCTCTTCGACCGCATCGTCGCCGCGCCGCCCACGGGCGCCGGCGCCCGTCCGCCCCGCCGCCGGCGCAAGCTCGTGCTCATCGCCGCCGTCGGCCTGGTGGTCGCACTGACCGCCGGAACCGCGCTTGCGGTGGGCACCGGCCTGCTCGGCTGGCACACCGACAACTCGCTCGTGCAGAAGCCGCGCGAGTGGCGCCGGCTCTACCGCGAGGCCACCCACGATCTGCGGCTGCCGCCCGGGATGGCGTGGCCGTATCGCACGCTGCCCCCGAACTCGATCACCTCCCGCAACGAGCCGGGCGGCATGGCCGTCGGCATCGCCCAGGTGGCGTGGGAGTGCTACTGGACGGAGGCCATCCGGGCGGGAGACACGCAGGCCGGGCGAACCGCGCAGGCCGCCCTGACCGACATCGTCCGCCACCACATCGTGGTCGCCCCTCCGGGCTCGCCCGAGAACGTGGCGCCGCCCGCCGGGACGAAGCCCCCGTTCGAGATCTACGCATCCGACGGCGGCCTGGCCTACGTGAAGCACGCCTACAAGCTGGCGGCGGCCGGCGACCCGACCGGCGTGGCGCAGAGCTGCCGCGCCAACCGCGGCGATCTGCGGGTTCCGCCGGTCGGCTGATCTCTACGGGAGCACAGGCGCGAAGTCGGCGGCCAGCCGCTCACGGCACCACAGCAGGAAGGCGTCCGTGAGCCGCCGCCGGCTTCGCGTCGCCAGGCGTACCGAGTAGAAGTCCCGCACGGGGTCGAGCCCCGCCACCTCAGCCGTCGCGAGCGTCCCCAGGCGCAGCTCCTTCTGGACGGCGAGGGAGGAGAAGAAGCAGACGCCGTAGCCGGCCTCCACCGCGGACTTGGCCGACTCCTGGAGGCCGGCCTCCATCGCGATGTTCAGGTCGCGCACCCGGACGCCGGCCTCGCGCAGCTCGTCCTCGATCACGCTGCGGATGCCGGCCCCGGGCTGCATCACCACCTGGGGCTCGGCGACGAGCTCGTCCAGGGTCACGGGTCGGCCGGCGAACCGGTGCCCGGCGGGAACGGCCAGCACGACCCGGTCGCGCAGGAACGGCTCGAACTCGAGCGCGCGGTGGCTGCGGCGGGCGCCGACGACGCCCAGCTCGAGGTCGCGGTCGAGGACGCGGTCGATCACCGAGCCGGTCGCGTCGACCCGAAGCGTCACCTCGACGTGCGGGTGCGCGGCCCGGAAGCCGCCGAGAAGCTGTGGCAGCACGTGCTCGCCGGGCCCAGTCGACGCGCCCACGATCAGGTGACCGGTCGGCTGGTCCGAGTCCTGGGCGAGCTCGCGGGCGAGCTCGTCGCGTAGGGCCAGCATGCGCAGGGCGTAGCGATGGAGCACCTCGCCCCGGTCGGTCGGCGCCGCCCGGCGGCCCGAACGGTCGATCAGCGGCTCGCCCAGCATCCGCTCGAGCGTCTGGATCTGCTGGCTCACGGCGGGCTGGGTCACGCCCAGCGCGTCCGCGGCGGCCGAGAACGACCCCCGCTCCACAACCTCGACGAACGTCTGCAGCTGACGCAGATCCATATCAGATGAGCTTATCAGTCAGCATAAGGGTGCCTGGCGCCCATTGGGGACAGTCCCCGTCCGGGGACTGTCCCCTACCTGGCGAGGCCCGTCAGGGCCAGCGCGAGCAGGTGATCGGGATCGCGGCGGCGGCGCTCGGCCGCGGCCGCGGACTTGCGCTCGACGACGAGGTCGTCCGCCGAGGCCAGCGGCCGCAGCCGGCCCTCGGCCACCAGTCGCTCGTCCACGCCGCCCAGGCGGCCGGCGAAGGTGGTGTAGACGGGCGTCCCCAGAACGACCGCCTCGCGGTTCATCGTCCCGCCCGCGCTCACCACCAGGTCAGCGCCGGCGAGGAGGCTGCCGCCGTCGACCGCATGCTCGGGGACGACCACCGCCGGCAGGCGCAGCGCCCGGATGCGCTCGCCCTGCTCCGGCGTGCGCGGCAGCACGACCGAGATGACGTCGTCGCGGCGGCCGACCCGCTCGAGGACGGCGTCGAAGAGCGGGTTTTCGAAGCGGTGGTAGAGGGCGACGTCGGCGGGCGGCCGCAGGACGACGCCGATCCGGCTCCCGTCCATGCCCAGCGACCGCGGCACCTCCGGGTCGGGCTCGAACCCGGCCAGGTAGTACTCCTCCTTGAGGCCCGGGTAGCGGACAAGGCGGGGCGGGCGGGCGCCGAACCGACGCAGCCGCCCCGGCGGGATGGCGTCGGGCACGAGCACCCGGTTGGCCAGACGGCAGTTGAGCGAGTGCTGGAGGGTGGCGTACTCGTAGTCGAACATGGTCGTGTTGGGGACGCGCAGGAGCCGGCAGGCCATGGGCAGGTCGGTGGAGCCGTGGGCGATCGCAACGTCGAACCGGCCCCGCCTGCCGAACGCGATCATCGCCCGCACCCGGTCGCCGGCCGCGCGGGCCTTGCCGGCGCGCGATCCGCCCCCGTGGTGGCCGATGACCGTGTGCTCGATGCCGTGCAGCTCGAGCAGCTCGAGCGTCTGCGCGTACGCCCGCGCGGTCACCGACACGTCGTCGCCGCGGGCCTGCATCCGCCGCACGAGCGGGGCGAAGATGACCGCGTGGGGCGAGTTCGTGAGGTCGACCCAGACGCGCACGGGCGGCCGGGAGGCTACGCGGCGGCCAGCGCGGCCGCGCGCACCGCCGCGACGACCTCGGTCTGGGCCGCCTCGTCGAGCGTCGGGAAGATCGGCAGCGCCAGGCCCTCGTCGGCGGCCCGCTCGGTCTCCGGCAGGTCGCCGCGACGGTATCCGAGGTGGGCGAACACCGGCTGGAGGTGGAGCGGGATGTCGTAGTAGGCCCGGCAGCCGATCCCGGCCGCGGACAGGGCGCGGGCGAGCTCATCGCGGGCCGGCGGCGCGCACGACGTAGAGGTGGTAGACGTGCTCGGCCCCGGGCGCCTTGGCCGGGAGCCCGACGAGATCGCCGAGCCCGAGCGCGCGGTAGCGCTCGGCGGCGGCCCGGCGGGCGGCGTTCCAGCCTGCCACCTCGGGCAGGAAGCGGCGCAGGACGGCGGCCTGGATCTCGTCCATGCGCGAGTTCGTGCCGACGAGCTCGAACCGGCGCTTCTCGCGCGAGCCGTGGAAGCGCAGGAGCCGCACGCGGTCGGCCAGGTCGGCGCTCCCGGAGACCACCATGCCGGCGTCGCCGAAGGCGGGGAAGTTCTTGGTGGGGAAGAACGAGAACGTGGCCAGGTCGCCGAAGCTGCCGGCGCTGCGGCCGTTGAGCGTCGCGCCGAACGCCTGGGCGGCGTCCTCGATCACGGCCAGCCCGTGGCGGCTTGCCACCTCGCGCAGGCCCGGCATCTCGGCCGGCCCGCCGAACACGTGCACGGCCACGATGGCGCGCGTGCGCTCAGTGACCGCCGCCTCGGCGGCCTGCGGGTCGAGGTTGAACGTGCCCGGCTCGATGTCGGCGAACACCGGCGTCGCCCCCACCCGGGCGATGGCCTCGGCGGTGGCGTAGAACGTGTAGGCCGTCGTGATGACCTCGTCGCCCGCGCCGATGCCGAGCGCCTCGAGGCTGAGGACGAGCGCGTCCGTTCCGTTGGCGACTGCCACGGCGTGGCAGGCACCCGAGGCCGCCGCGACCTCCTCCTCGAGGGCGCGCATGTTCGGGCCGAGGATGAAGCGACCGGAGTCGATCACCTCGCACACGCTGCGCTTGACGTCATCGAGGAGATCGGCGTACTGCCCGCGGATGTCCATCAGAGGGACCGGCATTCGAGCCACTCTAGTGCTGGGCCTGGCGGCGCTGACGCAGTACCAGCCAGGCCACGACGGCGATCGCGGCGACCACGACGACGTAGTCCAGATAGCCGAAGCGGCGGTGCCACGACTCCCAGTTGCGCCCGGCGACGTCGCCGACCGCGACCAGCATGATGCACCACGGCAGCGTCCCGAGGACGGTCAGCACGGAGAAGCGCAGCGAGCGGCATCCGGGCCACACCCGCCGGGAGCGAGATGAAGGTGCGCACGACGGGGAGCAGACGGGCGAAGAACACCGTCGGCGTGCCGTAGCGCTCGAACCAGCCGTGCGCCGAGGCGACCCGGCGGCGGTTGTGCTCGGTGCGCATGAGCCACGCGTCCACGCCGTAGGCGCCGGCCGCCCAGGCGATCCACGAACCGACCAGGTTCCCCAACGTGCCCACGATGACCGCGGCGACGAAGCTCATGCTGCCCTGCGAGACCAGGTAGCCGGCGTAGATCATCGTCACCTCGCTCGGCACCGGGATGCAGGCGCTCTCGAGCACCATGAGCACGAACACCGCCTCCAGGCCGTGGTTGGCGATGAACGTCTGCAGGTGGTGGGTGAGCGATTGCATCCGCGAGAGGTTACCGAGCGTCCGTCGCGGGCACGAGCCCGTCTCTTGGAGGCGGCAAATGCGCCGTCGCGAGGTAGATGCCGCAGGCCACGGTGACCGCCGACATGGAGACGATCAGCGCCCGGTAGTCGACGACGCCGACCAGCGCCGCCCCGAGTGCGATCGAGACCGTCTGGGGGACGCCGACGAGCACGTCGGCCGCCGAGCTCACGCGCCCCTGGAGCGGCGCCGGCGTGCGCAGCTGGATCGCGGTGACGTAGCCGACGACCGCCCACGACACGCCGCACCCGGCGACGGCGAAGCCGACCAGGACGACGCCAACGTGGGGGACAAGCATCGACGCGGCCCCGGCCGCGAAGAGCAGCATGCCGAGCCCCATGACGCGGCCGTCGCCGTGGCGGCGGAGCATCCAGCCGGCGACGACGCCTCCGGCCACGGCGCCCAGGCCCTGGGCCGAGCTGAGCACGCCGAAGAAGGCCGGCGAGCGGTGCAGGCCGTGCTGGATCACCGAGAAGACGAGCGTCTCGGTGAACCCGACCACGAGCATGACGACCGCGGTCGCCGTCACGATGCGGCGCAGACCCGGCGAGGCGGCGATGTGGCGGGCCCCGGCCGCAACCTGGGCGCGCAGGTGGTGCTCGGACGGGACCGGTCGCGGCTCGCGGTGGCGCACAGCGGCGAGCGCGAGCGCGGCGACGACGAAGGTGGCCGCGTCCAGGGCGGCCACCGTGGGCCCTCCGAACGCGGCGAAGAGCCCCGCACCGACCAGGGGCGCGAACAGGCGCATGCCCTCCCCGGTCACCTGCAGCGCCGCGTTCGCGTCGCCCAGCAGGTCGGCCGGCAGGAGCCGGGTCAGGTAGGCCGACTGGGCCGAGTAGAACAGCCAGCCCACGGCCCCGTAGACGAGCGTCACCAGGTAGATCAGCCACAGCTGTCCGCGGCCCTCGACGCCCAGAAGCGGCGCGAGCACGGCGGCACCGGTCAGGTTCAGGCCGATCATGAGCGGCCGCGCCCGCACCCGGTCGACGACCACGCCGAAGAGCGGCGAGACGAGGCCGGGGAGCGAGTAGGCGAAGAAGACGAGGCCGGCCGCGGCGCTCGAGCCGGTGAGCTCCTTCACCCACACGCCCAGGGCGAGGAACATCGCCCGATCGCCGAACACCGACAGCGTCTGCCCCACCACGAGGAGGCGTGCGTCCCGATGCCTGAGCAGGCGTCGCACGCGGCGCCGGCGGCGCTACTCGCCCGCCGCGACCAGGGCCGCCAGGTTGCGGAGCTGGGTCGTGAGGGCGGTTCGCACCGGCCCCGCCGCCACGGCCGCGAGCAGCCGGGGCACCTCGACGTCGGACGTGAGGGTGACCCGGGTCGCGCGGTCGCCCTCGCGCTCGAGCTCGAACACGGAGGTGCCCTCGCGGTTGCCGTCGACCCTGCGCTCCACCAGCCGCCGCGGCGGGTCGGACTCGACGACGCGAACGACCATCTGCTCGCATCGACCCATCGCGACGAGCTGGCAGGCGATGTCGCCGTTCTCGAGCACGCGGCCCTCACGCACCACGTCCGGAAGCATGCGCAGATGCCTGTGCGGGTCGGCGATCCACTCCCACACCACCTCGGGCGGCGCCGGGCAGGTGCCGGTGACGGTCACCTTCATCTAGTGAGCGGCGACGGTGCGGTAGAGCGTGTCTCGCTGGCGGGCGCGGTAGCCCGCATTGGTGATCGTGTGGACGAAGTCCTCGGTCGACGCCCGGTGGGTCGTGCCGGCCGCCGAGACGACGTTCTCCTCGATCATGATCGAGCCCATGTCGTCGGCGCCGAACGCCAGCGCGACCTGGCCGATCTTCATGCCCTGCGTCACCCACGACGACTGGATGTGGTCCACGTTGTCGAGGTAGATCCGGCTGACCGCCTGCATCAGCAGGTAGTCGAAGCTCGTCGGCGTCCACGTGACCTGCGGCGCGAGCGCGGTGTGGTCGGGCTGGTACGTCCACGAGATGAACGCGCGGAACCCGTGCATCTCGTCCTGGAGCTCGCGGATGCGGCGCATGTGCTCGACCCGCTCCTCGAGCGTCTCGACGTGGCCCCACATCATGGTCGCGGTGGTGCTCATCCCCAGCCGGTGGGCGGACCGCATGATCTGCAGCCACTCGTCGGACGTCGTCTTCTTCGGCGAGATGATCTTGCGCACGCGGTCGACGAGGATCTCGGCCCCGCCGCCGGGCAGCGAGTCGAGGCCGGCATCGCGCAGCCGCGCCAGCGTCTCGGACGGCGTCAGCCGGGCCTTGCGGCCGATGTGCTGGATCTCGCTCGGCGAGAGCGCGTGCAGGTGGATCGGGTAGCGGGCCTTGATCGACCGGAACAGGTCCTCGTACCAGTCGAGGCCGAGATCCGGGTTGTGGCCTCCCTGCATGAGCAGCGCCGTCCCGCCCAGATCGAGTGTCTCCTCGATCTTCTTGTAGATCACCGCCCGCGGCAGCGTGTAGCCCTCGCGGGTGTCGCCGGGGCGGCGGTAGAAGGCGCAGAACGAGCAGTCGGTGTAGCAGACGTTCGAGTAGTTCAGGTTGCGATCGACGATGAACGTGACGACGCCCGGCTCGGTGGCCCGGTTGCGGAGCTCGTTCGCCGCCCGGCCGACGGCCACGAGGTCGCGCGAGCGCAGGAGCGTGCCGGCATCCTCATCGCTGATGCGCTCGCCGGAGAGGGCCCGTTCGAGCACGGCCCTGGTTGCGGATGTCTCGGCGACTGCGGCCACGGCAGGAGCAAGCGTACCCGACCCGCGGCCGCCGCTCACCCGCCCCCGCCCACCCGGTAGAGGATGAGCGGCACCGTGCGGCGCCACTCGCATGCCGAAACCCGGGCGAGACCGGGGGCGAGATCGGCGCGGGGCAGGTTCGAGATCACCCACGTCACGCCCGCCGGGGGCGCCGCGCCGTGCCGCATCGCATCGAGCTCGGCCTGGCGCGAACGCGGGTGGGCCACGCCGGCCGGATAGCGGCGGTAGCGCACCCGGGCCTTGCCGTTCCCCAGGTAGAGCGACCGGGCGCCGGTGTCGGTGAAGAGCCAGAAGCCGACGTCGGTCTTCACCCAGGTCGGGCGGGCGACGACGGCGACGACGTCGTGGGGGCCGAGATCGAGCGCACCCGCGCAGGCCAGGCCCGGGTCGGAGGGCCGGTGCCAGATCGCCGCCGCCGCGAGCACGGTCGAGCCGAGCACGCCGGCGACGAGGACGACGGACGCCCCAGCAACGGCGAGCGCCCGCCGGCCCGGCACGGCGCGGACGAGCGCCGCGGCCCCCTCCCCCGCCGGCACGGCGAGCACGAGCGCGAGGAACGGCAGGTACCGCAGCCAGCGCAGGAGCGCCGGCGTGCCGAGCAGCACGTGGCCCGAGCCGATCGCGATCGCGACCGCGTTCACGGCCACGACGACGCCGGCCCAGGCGGCCAGCGAGCGCCTGTCCGCATCCGGGCGCCGGGCGAGGCTCACGGCCCCGGGGATGGCGAGCAGCGGCAGGAGGCCGAGCGCGACGGCCGCCTGCCCGGCGGTCGGGTCGACGGGCTCGTGCGTCGTGATCGACCGGAACCCGCCCAGCTCGTGGTAGTGCAGCGCGAGCGGGATGCCCCACACCGCGACGACCGCCGCCGCCGAGACGAGCGCCGCCAGGGGCCGGACCGTGCGCCATGCAAGCGCCAGTGCAAGGACGACGGCCAGGGCGACGCCGCCGTCGTCCGGCCCGAGCAGGAACGCCAGGCCAAGCGCGTAGCCGGCGATGAGCGCCCAGCCCAGCGAGCGGCCGGACGCGGACCGCACGGCCGCCCAGACGACCAGCGGCACCAGCGCGAGGGCCACCTCGCGGGGCAGGATCGGCGGCAGGTTCCCCATGCCCGTCGACATGGCGTTCGGGAGCACGAAGTCGCCGTGGTAGGCGCCGAGGCCGTCCTTCAGGAACGTGACTGCCGCAGGCGAGCGCTGCCACAGCCAGCCCACCCCGCCCGCGCCGACGCCGAGCAGGACGGCCCAGGCGGCCGCGTCCTCCCGCAGGCCGAGCGCGCGGGAGACCAGCCACATGCCGGCCCCGGCCGCGAGGAGCGCCAGCACCTGCATCGCCAGAAAGCCGGTCAGGACGCCGCCGGGCAGGAGCTGGGTCGACCAGGCCGCGAGCGCATGGAACAGCCAGGGATAGGCGTTGGGGATGCCCGCGTAGGGCCCGCCCGGGTCGGGCGCGCCGCCGACGAGCTGGTGCGTCCAGCCCTCGTGCCACAGGCTGTCGGAGCTGCGGATCAGGTTGGGCGGGTGGACGACCCCGGGGGCGAGCACGACGGCGGCGGGCACGACCAGCGCCGCCACGGCGCCGAGGTGGATGCGGCCGGGGCGCAGATCGGGCCGCCGCCAGGCAAGGAGGCCGGCGAGGCCGGCGGCGAAAGCGACGTCGAGCGCCACCCGGTGGCCGAGCAGTCCGACCCCGAGCGGGGCCTGGAGCATCGTCAGCCAGGCGAGGCCGAGGGCCGCGAGCACGCCCGCGGCGATCCGCTCCGCCGGGCCGGAAGCCGGCACGATGCACGCTCCCAGCAGCCACACGGCGAGCGGGACGAGGACGAGGGCGGCGACGGCGTCAGCCGCGGACACGCGGGGTCCCCGCTAGACGCCGACGGGCTGGGTGTCCGCGAAGCGCAGCTCCGGCACCGCGGCGAGCTCACCGGCGAGGTGGGCGAGCTCGAAGAAGCGCATCATCCCCAGCTGCTCGCGGGGGCCGAAGTGGTAGCGCAGCTTCTCGAAGTAGCGGGCCAGGAACCCGGCCGGCCAGCCGTACTGCTCGGAGGCGCGGCGGGCCAGGTGCTCGGGCTCGGACCGGGCGAGGGCCAGGGAGCGCAGGTGGGCGCGCTCGAGCTCCGCCAGCCCCTCGCCGACGCCCTCACGGCACGCCCAGACGGCGAAGACCATCGGCAGGCCGGTGCGCTCCTGCCACAGCCGGCCCAGGTCGTGATGTGGAGTCGGATCCTCGAACGCGCTTCGCAGTGCGGCGTCGCCGATGAGCATCCGGGCGTCCGCCGGCCGGTCGAGCGGCACGAGCTCGACGTCGCCGAGCAGCACCTTCGTCAGCACCACCGACGTCGCGCTCTCCGGCGTCACGGCGACGCTGCGCACCTGCTCGAGCGGCTTGCGCGTGATCAGCTGGATCGAGTCGACGGCGCCCTCGGACGAAACGCACAGCCGGGGCAACAGCGTCAGCCGGTCGGCGTTGCGGGCGTACTCGATCGACGAGATCGGGGCGACGTCGATCTCCCCGTCGATGAGCATCCGGTTGAGCTGGGTGGGAACGCCGGTGACCTGCTCGACGTCGACGCCGCCGAGGTCGTAGAACGCCGGCGCCATGTTGGCGTACGAGATCCGCCCGAGCCGGATCAGAACGTCCTCAACGGGTTGTACAGCGTGTCGCGCTGGACGGGGACGCGGCCGGCCTCGCGGATGAGCGCCGCCAGGTCGGCGATCCGCTCCTCCTGCGGCGTCACCGCGCCGGCGGCATGGGCGATCTGCTCCTCCATCACGGTGCCCTGGATGTCGTTCGCGCCGAAGTGCAGGGCGATCTGCGCGAGCGGCGTCGAGATCATGATCCAGTAGGCCTTGATGTTCGGGATGTTGTCGAGCATGAGCCGCGAGACGGCGATCATCTTGAGATCGTCGTTGCCGGTCGAGAAGCGCCAGCCGCGGCGCTGGAAGACCGTGTTCTCGGGGTGGAACGGCAGCGGGATGAACGCCAGGAACCCGCCCGTCTCGTCCTGCAGGTCGCGCAGCCGCAGCCAGTGGTCGACCCGCTCCTCGTAGGTCTCGACATGCCCGTAGAGCATGGTGCAGTGGGTCGGGATCCCCATCCCGTGGGCCGAGCGATGGGTGGAGATCCAGTTGTCGGGATGCTCCTTGCCCGGCGCCACCAGCCGGCGCACGCGGTCGGCGAACACCTCGGCCCCGCCGCCGGGGAGCGACCCCAGGCCCGCGGCCTTGAGGTCGGCCAGCACCTCCGCATGCGTCTTGCCCGAGAGCTTGGTCATGTGGTGGATCTCGGACGCGGTGAAGAGCTTCAGGTGGACGTCCGGCAGCGCCTCGTGGAGCGCGCGCGTGACGTCGGGGTAGTAGTCGTAGCCGATGTGCGGGTGCTCGCCCCCGACCATGTGGATCTCGTCGTAGGACTCGCGGCCGTGCACCTCGACGGCGTGCGCCACGAGGTCGGCGATGTCCCACGTGTACGCGCCCTCCTGGCGGCCCGTGCGCGCGAACGCGCAGAACTTGCACTTCACCCGGCACACGTTCGTGTGGTTCAGGTAGAGGTTGTTGATGAAGTAGACCTCGTCGCCGCCGCCCCGCAGCCGGCGGGCCGTGTCGGCGAGCTCGCCCAGGGCGAGCAGGTCTTCCGACTCGAGCAGCGTGACCCCGTCATCGAAGTCGAGCCGCTCGCCGGCGAGGATCTTCTCGCGCACCGGCGCGAGGGTGTCGAGATGGGCGGCGAGGGCCATCGGCGAGGCGGAGTCTACCGGCGATAGGCGTAGGCGGGGCGCAACCCGAGCAGCTGCGGCACCGTCACCAGGTGATACCCGCGACCGAGCAGCGCCGGCACGATCGTCCGGAGCGCCTCGACCGTCTCGCTGCGATCGCCCCCGCCGTCGTGCATGATCACGATCGCCCCCGGGTGCGCCGCCGAAAGCACGCGCTGCGCGATCACGCCGGCGCCGGGCCGCGACCAGTCCGCCGGGTCGACGTCCCACTGGATCGTCAGCAGCCCCAGCGAGCGGGCGATCCCGACCACGGCGGGCGGGGCGGTGCCGTACGGGGGCCGCAGCAGACAGGGTCGGAAGCCGGTGGCACGGTGAATCGCGGCCTGGGTGGGACGGATCTGGGCGGCGGTGTTGGCCGCGTTCAGGTCGGGGTGTGACCAGGTGTGGTCGCCGATGACATCGCCGTCACCGATCACGGCGCGCGAGGTCGCCGCCAGCGCCCCGACCTGCTCGCCGATCTCGAAGAAGGTGGCGTGGACGCGGTAGTGGTTCAGGACCGCGAGCACCTGCGGGGTGTAGATCGACGGGCCGTCGTCGAACGTGAGCGCGACCATCCGCCCCGCCGTCGATCCGCCGAAGCGCTGCGACGGCCCCGCCGCGGTGCAGCCGTCGAGCGTGTACGGGTCGATGCCCCACCCGGCCCGACCGCGGTCGGGAACGCGATCGCGGCAGAGCCGGCGGCAGGCGTCCCGGCCCTTCCAGGTGCTCGTCGCCGACCAGTCGAGACGCTCGGGGCGAAGGCCGATGCGCGCATAGCTGAACGTGACCTTCGCCCCGCGCCGGATGTGCTGGACGCGGGCGGCGACGAAGCGCGGTCGCGGCCCGCCCGGTGCGAGCGGGAGGCGGTAGAGCGCGTGGCGGCCGCCGCGGCCGATCACGCAGACGCGCTGGCCCTTGGCCGGGTGGCCGCGGGGGACGAGGTCGAGGCACACGATCCGGTCGGCGGTCCCGGAGAGCTCGGAGACGGCGAACGGCCGGTTCACCCGGAACGTGAGCTCGAGCGAGCCGCCGGACTGGGTCAGGCGCACGGAGCGCAGGTCGAGCTTGCCGGGTGTGTCGGCGGCGTCGACGAGCCGCAGGGTCGGCTGTGCGACGGTCGCAGCCGCGGGCGAGGCGGCGGCGGTGGTTGAGACCGGCCCGGCCGTCGCGGCGATCGCGACAACTGCGGCCGCAGCGGCGACGACCGCGCTACGAGAGGCGAAGCGGAGGCCCACGGTCCCAGGCTAGGGCATCCAGGTCACGAACGGGTAACGGCGGCGCGGCCCTTGCCGATACGATGCGCGGCCGTGGGCCGGCGGATCGTCTTCCAGGGGATCAGCGGCTCGGGCAAGACGACGCTCGCGCGCAGGGTCGCGGCGGCGCTGGACGTGCCGTTCGTGGAGACGGATTCGCTGGTGCACGGCCCCGGGTGGAGCGAGACGGGCGACGCCGAGCTGCGCGAGCTGCTGCGCCCGACGGTCGAGAGCGCCGGCGTGGGTGCTCGACTCCGACTACCGCCGCAAGCTGGGCACGTACGTCATGGAGCACGCCGACACCGTCGTCTGGCTCGACCTGCCGCTGCGGGTCTGCCTGGGGCGGCTGTGGAGGCGGACGATCCCTCGCATCCGCACGCAGGAGGAGCTCTGGAACGGCAACACGTGAGTCGTGGCGGGCGGCGTTCGTGGGCTGGGACTCGCTGTTCGTCTACGCGATCCGCAAGCACGTCGCCCAGCGCCGCAAGCTGCCGGAGCTGCTGGCGCGCCCCGAGCTCGGCCACGTCGAGCTCGTGCGGCTGCGCACGCCCGCGGCGGTCGAGGCCTGGGCGCGGTGGGCGAAGCGGGAGGGCGCCGGCTCGGCCTAGGCGTTGCGGTCGACCGCGCCGCGGACGACGGCTGCGAGCGCCGTGGTGTCGAGGCCCCCGTCGAGCGCCGCCAGGTGTGCGAGCGCCTCATCGGCGTGGCGCTCGGCCTCGACGCGGGCGTCACGCACAGCTCCGGCGCGGGCGACACGGGCGAGCGTCGGCAGCACGTCCTCGCGCGCCGCGCCGCGGGCGATCACGCCGGCCACGGCCGGATCGCGGCCTGCGCCGAGGATCAGCGGCAGGGTGACCGTGCCGTCCAGGAGATCCGTGCCGAGCGGCTTGCCGGTGGTGTCGGGACGCCCGTCGCAGTCGAGGATGTCGTCGGCGATCTGGAACGCCAGGCCGAGCGCCGTGGCGAACTCGCCGAGACGGGCCACGTCGTCGTCGGGCAGGCCGCCGAAGCGCGCCCCCAGCATCGCGGCGGCCGCGAACAGCCGCCCGGTCTTGAGGCGGCACCGCTCGAGGTACTGGTCGGGCGTCGTCGCCGGGTCTCCGGTCTGGGCGCGCTGGAGAATCTCGCCGCGGGCCAGCGAGAGGCACGCATCGGAGAGGGTCGAGACCGCCTGCATGTCGCCCGTCGCGCAGAGCTCGGCGAACGCCCGCGCGAACAGGTAGTCGCCCGTCGCCCGGGCCGCCGCCGGGCCGCGGGCGGCCCAGACGGTGGGACGGCCGCGCCGCAGCGGCGCGGCGTCGAGCTGGTCGTCGTGGACGAGCGTCGCCATGTGCACGAGCTCGACCGCGCAGCCGGCCGCGACGAGGCCCCGGCCACCGCGGCCACCGACGGGCGCCGACAGGTACACGAGCATCGGCCGCAGGCGCTTGCCCCCCGAGCGCAGCGTCTCGGCGCCCGCGCCGGTCACGGCCGTCTCGCCGGCCCAGCCGACCGCCTCCTCGAGCGCCGCCTCGACCGCGTCCACGTAGGCCGCGAGGCCCGGGACGTGCAGCACCTCGGCGACGGCGCCCGCTGTCATGCCGGGACCGTACCAACATGTACCGCCACCGCGCCGGCCGAGAGCCGGCGGTAGCGCACGCGGCCCAGACCGGCCCGGCTCATGATCGCGGCCAGCTCGTCGGCGGCGGGAAGCGGTGCACCGATGCGGGCAGGTACCGATAGGCGTCGGTCTCGCGGGCGACGAGGCGTCCCAGCAACGGCACCGCCCGGTCGGTCCAGAGCCGCGCGAACGGGGCCGCCCAGGCCGGCGGGTCGGTCAGCTCGAGGCAGACCACCCGCCCGCCGGGGCGGACGACGCGGCCGAGCTCGGCGAACCCGCGCAGCGGGTCGGCCAGGTTGCGCATCCCGAAGCCGATGGTGGCGGCGGCGAACTCGCCGTCGGCGAAGGGCAGCGCGAGCGCGTCGCCACGCACCCACTCCACCTGCGAGCTCTTGCGGCCGGCGGCGTCGAGCATCGCCTGCGAGAAGTCCAGGCCGACGACGCGGCCGCGCGTCGAGACGGCGTCGAGGAGCTCGATGGCCAGGTCGCCGGTGCCGCAGCAGACGTCGAGCGCCGCATCGCCGGGCGCCACGCCGCTCGCGCGCACGGCGACGGCGCGCCAGCTCCCGTCCATGCCCACGCTCATGATCCTGTTCATGCGGTCGTACGCGGGCGAGATGCGGTCGAACATCGCCCGCACCTGGTCGGGCGGGAGCGTCATCGCGACCCCCAGGACGGGATCAGGGCGAGGTCGACTCCGGCGGCCGCCAGGATCCGGCTCGCGACGAAGTCGACCATGTCGGAGACGGATTCGGGCAGGTGGTAGAACCCGGGCATCGCCGGGACGACCGCGGCGCCCGCCCGTCGCAGCCGCAGCAGGTTCTCGAGGTGGATCTCCGAGAGCGGCGTCTCCCGCGGGACGACGACGAGCCGGCGGCCCTCCTTCAGCTGCACGGCCGCCGCCCGGTGGATCAGGTTCGACTCGATGCCGGCGGCGATGCTGCCGACGCTCGCCATCGAGCATGGGCACACGATCACGGCATCGGTGTGCGCGCTTCCCGACGCGTACGGCGCCGAGTAGTCCGACTCGGCGAACACGCGGACGTCCGCGCCGCCGTGGTCGGTCACGAACCGCTCGAGCGCCCCATCCGGGTCCATGCCGCGGTCGCCGTAGCACTCGAGCGCGATCACCTGCCGGCCTGCCCGCGAGGCGACCACGCCGATCGCGGCCCCGGCCTCGACCAGCGCCTCGAGGACGCGGGCGGCATACGGCGCGCCGGACGCGCCCGTGAGTCCGAGCATCACCTGCACAGCGGCAGACTACTTCTGCAGCGGAACGGGCTGCCCGCCCTGCAGCGACGCGACGACCTGCGCGATCTGTGCGATCTGCAGCGAGCCGAGGCTCGTGTAGTCCGGCATGACGTGGGTCGCCTTGTTCGCGCCGCCGGCGAGCCAGGCCTGGATCTGGGCCTGGTCGTCACCGAACATGGCCGAGCCATGCGTCAGGTCCGCACCCACGGAGCCGCCGCCCGCGCCGAAGTTGTGGCAGCTGGTGCAGCCGGCCGTGGTGATGAGCGCCGCGCCCGGCAGTGCGTTGATCGCCGGAACGGCCGTGACGTTCGACCCGCTCGCAACGCCCGGCGCGATCGAGCCGGCGATCGTGAGCGCGATCAGCACCGCCGGCACGCAGAGCCCGACCGCGACGCCCCAGGGCCGCCGGGACAGGCGCCGGTCGCGGCCGCGGTCGAGGAACGGCCAGGAGATCAGGAGCACCATCCAGATCGTCGGGATGATGATCGTCGCCAGGATCAGCTCGGCCGGCGTCTTGAAGATGCGCAGGAGCTCGAACAGGAACAGGAAGTACCACTCCGGCCGGGGCTCGGTCTGCTGCACCGCGGGGTTCGCCTTGAGCTCGTAGAGCGGACCCAGAAGGCCGTTTTGCCCCGTGGGATGGGCGGCGTTGATCGGTCCGGCGGTCGCGTGCCAGACCACCGCCATGGCCACGATCATCAGCACGATGATCAGGTTCACGACGGTGTCGTGGAACATCGCGTAGGGGAAGAACGGGTGGCCCTCGTGGACCTCGTGTGCGTGCTCCGTCTCGTACCGGACGCGCCGGTTGATGACCTTGCGGGGACTCATTCGCCGGCCACCGTCTCGGGCAGGCGCGCGTGCGCCGAGGGAGCCGCGTGCGGCTCGGGCTCAGGCAGCGGCCGGCTGGGCCACGGGGTGACGCCGAGCTTCACGACCAGCCAGAGGTGCACGAAAATGAGCGCACCTATGGCCCCAGGTATCAGCAGCATGTGCAGTCCGTAGAACCTGGATATGGTCTGGGCGCCGAATACCGGCCCGGCCAACAGGAACTTGGAGATGAACGGTCCCAGGACCGGCGCCGTGCCGTTGATGTTCACGGCCACCACCGACGCCCAGTAGGCGCGCTCGTCCCACACGAGCAGGTAGCCCGTGAGGCCCATCATCATCGTCAGGATGAAGATCAGCGACCCGGTCAACCAGGTCAGCTCGCGCGGGTACTTGTACGCCCCGTAGAAGAAGACCCGGCCCATGTGCAGGAAGAGCAGGATCACCATCATCGAGGCGCCCCACTTGTGCATGCCGCGCAGCAGCCAGCCCAGCGTCTGCACGTCGGTGATGTAGCGGATCGACTGGTAGGCACCGTTCGGCGACGGGTCGTACGTCATCGCGAGCAGGCTCCCGGTCACCGCCTGCAGGATGAAGACCGTGAGCAGCGAGCTCCCGAGCGTATGCATCCACCCCGTCGGCGGCACCTTGCGGAACAGGAACTTGCGCACGAGCGTGGCGAAGCCGGTGCGGTACTCGATCCAGTCCTCCGCCTGGAGGGCGACCTGCTTGGGATCGGGTGCGGGGATGGGCATCGGCTAGGCCTTCGGCAGCGGCACCGGGCCGGGGACAGGCCCGTGGGTGTAGGTGACGTGCGGGTAGAGGACGTTCGGGAGCCAGGTCGGCCCCGGCATATGCGTCGGCTGGCCGGGCATCTTCACCGGGTAGTAGTGCACCTCGTTGCCGTAGATGTTCGTGCTCCAGCGCTGGGTGATCCACAGCTCCGAGTCGTTGCGGAGCTCCCACTGGAAGCGGTCGAGCGAGCGGATCGGGGGGCCCGCGGTGCGGTTGCCGTTCCGGTCGTACTGGCCGCCGTGGCACGGACACGCGAACCCGAGGCTCGTCGCCGCGATCGGGCACCCGAGATGCATGCACCGGTTCGAGAAGACGACGAACATCGCGTCCTCGGCATGCCAGTCGGGGTTCTTGTTGCCCGTGTAGTGGACGAAGGCGAGCCCGCTGCTCGTGGCCGCGTTCTCCGAGTCCTCGACGTACGTCGACGCCGTCGGGTTGAAGCCCTGCTCGCTCTGGAACTTGTCGAGCGAGCCGAGGAACGCGGGCTCGAAGGTGGCCTCCTTCGTCACCGGAGCGAGGAGGTAGGCGGTCGCGGGGACGCCGATGACGCCGCCGATCATGGCGCCAAGCCCGACCGTCGTCAGCGAGAGGAACTCGCCCCGCGTCGCATCAGCCACCTCGCGTCCTCCTCATAGGTCGTCCGGGCGGCGATTGTACCCTCGCACCCGGCGGAGTGTATCCGTCATCCGCCACCACGGCCAGAACGTGCGAAACGGCGCATTTTCCCCGTCTGCGGGCCGTCGCCGGCCGCCCCGCCGGGCAGCTCGATGCCGTAGTCGGACCAGCGGCTTGTGACACGCTCGCGCACGTCGTCGCTCATCCGGATCCGCTCCGGCCAGCCGCGCTCGTAGCCGTCCGCCGGCCCCTTCGCCGTCGCGTCGATGCCGAGCTTGCCGCCGTGGAACTGCAGCGTCGGGGCGTGGTCGAGATGGTCGAGCGGCCCGTCCGCGAGCACGACGTCGCGGGCCGGATCGACGTTCGCGCCGACCTGCCACATCACCTGGGCGTAGTCGTGGACGTCGACGTCGGCGTCCACCACGACGACCCCCTTCGTCAGCGACAGGAGGCCGGTGCCCCAGATCGCGTGCATCACCTTGCGGGCGTGGCCGGGGTAGGCCTTGCGGATCGCGACGATGCAGAGGTTGTGGAAGGCGCCCTCGACCGGGAGGTCGTAGTCGACCACCTCCGGCATCGTCATCCGCACCGCCGGCAGGAACAGCCGCTCGGTCGCCTTGCCCAGCCAGGCGTCCTCCTGCGGCGGCACGCCGACGATGATCGAGGGGTAGATCGGGTCGCGGCGCGTGGTGACCGCGGTGACGTGCACGACCGGGAAGGGCTCGCGCGGCGTGTAGTAGCCGGTGTGGTCGCCGAAGGGGCCCTCGTCGCGCAGCTCCCCCTTCGCGATGTAGCCCTCGATCACGATCTCGGCCCGCGCCGGCACCTCGAGGTCGACCGTCTTGCAGCGCACGAGCTCGACCGGCTTGCCCCGGAGGAAGCCCGAGAGCATCAGCTCGTCGATGTGCTTCGGCAGCGGCGCGGACGCGGTGTACGCCGTGACCGGATCGATCCCGAGGACGATCGCGACGTCCATGCGCTCGCCCATCCCGCGCCAGTCGGCGGCGGCGTCCTTGTGGATCTGCCAGTGCATCGCAGTGGTCGTCGCGTCGAACACCTGCACGCGGTACATGCCCACGTTGCGGGTGCCCGAGCGCGGGTCCTTCGTGATCACGGCCGGGAGCGTGATGAACGGGCCGCCGTCGCCGGGCCAGCAGGTCATCACCGGCAG
This sequence comes from uncultured Actinomycetes bacterium, assembly GCA_963746115.1. Lineage (GTDB taxonomy): Bacteria > Actinomycetota > Thermoleophilia > Gaiellales > JAICJC01 > JAICJC01. Next base: position 201,193 of record CAVVAA010000002.1, read on the forward strand.
CGACTCCAGGCTGGGCGGGTCGAGCACGACCTCCTGGCAGGGCCCGTGCGAGACCGACTTGGGCCGGGAGTCGGCCAGCGACTTCAGCTTCTGCAGCGCCCGCACCTTGTCGACCAGGCCCTCGGGCGGCTGCATCTCGAGCACATCGGTGACGCGCTGCCCCAGGTCGTCCAGGTGCTCGACCCCGAACGCCATGCACATCCGCCGCTCCGTCCCGAACTGGTTGATCAGGAGCGGCATGCGCGAGCCGCGCACGTTCGTGAAGAGCAGCGCCGGGCCGCCGGCCTTCGTCACCCGGTCGGTGATCTCGGCGATCTCGAGGTGCGAGTCGACCTCGGCCGTGACCTCGACCAGCTCGCCCTCACGGCGCAGATGGTCGACCCAGTCACGCAGATCGTCGAAGGCCATGGCCGCGCGAGTCTAACCGGACGGCGGCTGGTAGCGTCCCAAACGTTGCAGATGCGACCCTCTCCCGAAAACGGCGCACCGCGCGTGCAGGTGCGGGCCGCGGCAGCGGCGGCGGCCATGGTCGTGCTCCTGGCGGTGGCCGCGATCGCGACGCGCGGCGACGGCACCGGCTCGACGGCACCGCCCGGGGCCGACGCCGCCACGAGCGCCGGGCACCACGCGCTGATCGTGGCCGTCGTCGTCCTGACGCCGATCCTGGCCGTCCTGGGCGCCGCCCTCTTCGTGTACGCCCACATCTACCGCATGCGCGAGCGCGACCCCGAGGCGATCAAGCGCATGAAGCGCTCGCGCCGGTACACCGCGATCGGGTTCCTGATCCTCATCGCGTACTTCGCCTACTCGTTCCGCACCGGCCACCGGCCGTTCGCCTTCCTGCACCTGCAAGGCCTCTTCTCCGGGGCTCCGAGCGGGAATGCCGGCGCGCCGGGGCTGCACCGGACCGGCCCGGTGCAGCCGACGATCACGAGCAGCGACTGGACGGCGGTCGTCCTGATCTGGATCGTGCTGCTCGCGGCGGCGGCGTTCCTGGCAATGCGGTACCGGGCGTCGCGCGGCGCCGTCCAGCTCGCAGCCGCACCGATGTGGGTGGAGGAGCCGACCGAGCCGGAGGTCGCGAGGCTCCGGCGCGAGCGCAACCCGCGCCGGGCGGTGATCGCGGCATATGCGGCGATGGAGCGACTGATGGCCCGCGACGGGCTGCCTCGCGGCGCCCACGAGGCGCCGATGGAGTACCTCGGACGCGTCACGCTCGAGGGCCACCACCGCGTCGCCGCCGTGCACCGGCTGACCGCGCTCTTCCAGTGGGCCCGGTTCAGCCACCGCCCGGTCGACGAGGAGATGCGCGGACGGGCGATCGCGGCGGTCGAGGAGCTCGAGGACGAGCAGGGAGCCGGCGAGTGACCCTCGCAGAAGGCATCCTCCTGGCGGTGGGCGGCGTCGCCGTGCTCGCCCTCGTCCCCCGGCCGGCGCGGCCGCTGCGCCCGGCCCCGAGACGGGCCCGCGCGGCCCGCGGCGCGCGTCTGCGCCGCCGCAGCGCCCCGCGCTCGACACCCGACCTGGCTGCCGTCGACCGCCTGCTCGCCCTGTCGGTGTCGAGCGCCGACGACGAGCACATGCGGCTCCGGCCGCTGGTGGCCGACATCGCCCGGCAGCGCCTCGCCGACCACACCGGCGTGCGCCTCGACGGCGACCCCGAAGCCGCTGCGGCGGCCGTCGGCCCGGAGCTCTGGGAGCTCGTCCGCCCTGACCGGCCCCGGCCGGTCGACCGGCGCTCGCGCGGGATCGCGCCGGCGCGGCTGCGAGCCGTGGTCGAGTCGCTCGAGCGGATCGGGGCCCCGGAATGAGCACGCCGACCGTCGAGGACACCTGCGCCCGCTGCCAGACCGTGCTGACCCAGATGGAGCGGGCCGTGATCGGCAAGCGGGAGCCCCTCGAGATGGTGCTGATGGGGATCCTCGCCGACGGCCACGTCCTGCTCGAGGACTTCCCCGGCCTGGCCAAGACCCTCGTCGCGCGGTCGTTCGCCCAGGTGCTCGACATCGGGTTCGCACGCGTCCAGTTCACGCCCGACCTGATGCCGTCGGATGTGACCGGGTCGTCGATCTACCGCCAGTCCGACGCGACGTTCGAGTTCCGGCCCGGGCCGGTGTTCACGAACCTGCTCCTGGCCGACGAGATCAACCGCGCCCCACCGAAGACGCAGTCGGCGCTGCTCGAGGCGATGGGCGAGCGGCAGGTGACGATCGAGGGCGAGACGCGGTTGCTGGAGTCGCCGTTTCTCGTCGTCGCCACCCAGAACCCGATCGAGTACGAGGGCACCTACCCCCTCCCCGAGGCCCAGCTCGACCGTTTCCTGATGCGGATCGCGATCGGCTACCCGGGCCGCGAGGACGAGTGGGAAGTGCTCGACCGGCGCATGCAGCGGCGCGCCGACGAGATCACCCTCGAGCCCGTGTGCACCCGCGACGAGCTGATCGGGATGCAGCGCACGATCGAGACCGTGCACGTGGACCGCAGCGTCGGCCTGTACATGGTCGATCTGGTCACCGCCACCCGCAGCCACGGACAGGTGCAGGTCGGCGCCAGCCCCAGGGGCACGCTCGCGCTGCTCAAGCTCGCCCGCTGCCGCGCCGTGCTCGACGGCCGCGACTTCGTCTCCCCCGACGACGTGAAGGCGATCGCCGTCCCGGCGCTCGGCCACCGCCTGACCCTGCGGCCGGAGCTGTGGGTGCGGCGGATCTCCGGCGACGACATCGTCCGCGAGGTGCTCGAGGCGGTGCCGACCCCGGCCGCGAAGGCCGCGTCGACTCCGGCGCCGTGACGCGCGTCCCGGCCGCGAAGCTGCGCGGCTATGCCCTCATGGTGGCGGCGCTCGTCTGGGCCGCCCTCGCCCTGCATCGGCCCGAGCTCGTCGCGGTGGCGGCGCCGTTCGGCCTGCTGCTCGCGATCGGCCTGGCCGCCACGGTGCCGCCGTCGGTCACCGTCGAGCTCGGCGAGGACGAGGTGCGCACGACCGAGGGCGACGAGATCGCGCTGCGCCCAACGCTGACGTCGCCCGAGCCACTCGGCCGGATCGCCGTCGACACGCATGCGCCGACGGGGCTGCGCGCGGCCGTGCCGACCCGGGTGCTGCGGCTGGACGCCGGCGAGCCGGCGGAGGTGCCGGTCGAGCTCGAGTGCCGCCGCTGGGGGGGATACCTGGCCGGAGGCATGCTGCTGCGCGCGCCCGGGCCGCTGGGGCTGATCGGGTTCGAGCAGACGGTCGAGCCGGGGGTGCGCGTGCGCGTGTACCCGCGGCCGGAGACCGTGCGCGCGCTGCCGCGGCCGGCGGCCACCCACGTGGGCGCCGGCAACTACGTCACCCGCATCCGCGGGGAGGGGCTCGAGTTCGCCGACCTGCGCCCGCACGTCCCCGGCGACCGCCTGCGCCAGGTGAACTGGCGGGTGAGCGCGCGCCGCAACCGCCTGCACGTGAACGAGTACCACCCCGAGCGCAACGCGGACGTGGTGCTGTTCCTCGACTCGTTCACCGACACGCGCGACGGCACCGGCGGCACGATCGACCTCACCGTGCGGGCCGCCGCCGCGCTCACCCGGGCCTACCTGCGCACGCGCGACCGGGTCGGGATCGTCGGCTTCGGCGGCGTCCTGCGCTGGGTGCTGCCGTCGAGCGGGACGACCCAGGCCTACCGCATCCTCGACTCGCTGATCGACACGCAGGTCGTCGCCAGCTACGCCTGGCGCGACGTGGCCGTGATCCCGGCGCGCACGCTGCCGCCGAACGCGCTCGTGCTCGCGCTCTCCCCGCTCGGCGATGCCCGGATTCGCACGGCGCTGGTCGACCTGCGGGCCCGCGGGGTCGACCTGGCAGTCATCGACGTCTCGCCGCTGTCGTTCGTGAGCCGGCCACGAGGCGACCTGGGCGACCTGGCCTGGAGGATGTGGCGGCTACAGCGCGAGCAGCTCGGATCGCGCTACCGCGCGATGGGCGTGCCCGTGGTGGAGTGGCGCGGCGACCGGCCCGTCGACGAGGTGCTGGCCCAGATCCGGGAGGTGCGGCGATACGCCCGAACCGTGCGCATCTGACGGCGCTCGCCGTCGCCTGGTTGGCCTCGGCCGCCGTCGCCGCCCACACGGCGACCGTCGTCGCGGGCCAAAGCCGGACGGGCGTGACGGTGGCTGCGGCGGCCGCCAGCGTCGGGCTCGCCGTCGCCGTGCTGGCCCGCTGGGAGGCCGGCGTCGTCTGGGCGATCGCGATCGCCGCCCTCGCATACGCGGCCGCCCTCGGCCTCGGCGCCGGCCCGACCGACCCCGGTGCGCCGCTCGTGGCAGCAGGCCTCGTCACGGCCGCGGAGGTCGGGCAGTGGGCGGTCGAGCTTGCCCGGCCGGCGGCCGTCGACCCCGCCATCGTCCAGCGCCGGGCGGCCACGATCCTCCTGCTCGCCGCCGCCGGGGCGGCGGCGGGGTGGGCGCTCCTGCTCGTCTCGAACGCGGGGACGGGCGGCATCGCCATCACCGCGGTCGGCCTGGTCGCAACGGCGGCGGCGATGGTGCTCGTGACGCGCCTCGCCCGCGGCACGTGACTCGATGGATGATTGATTCCCCGCCCCGGTGATGTCCTGGGCGGCTGCGAACCGAGCAGCGCAAGGACGCAGGGAGCGTTCATATTGAACCGAAATATGGGCGCGACCGAGGACGAAGCGATGCGACGGTTCGCAGCCGCAGCCCCACCAGCGACCAAACCCCCCCTAGCAGCCTGACGTCCAGGCGCGCGGGGGCGTGGAATCAATCATCTAAACTCGGGCGATGCCTCGACTGCTCGTCTTCGGCGCCCGCGGCCTCGGCCGCGCGATCGCCGAGCATCTGATCCCGCAGGGATGGGAGGCCGTGGGGGTGGCCCGCTCGCAGGAGACCGCGAGCGCGTTCCCCGGCACCGGCGTCGTCGCCGACCTGACCGATGCCGAGCGCATGCGCGAGGTGGTCGCGGACGCTGCGCCCTTCGACCTGGCGGTGAACGCCGTCTCGCCCAAGGGCCGCTTCGGCGGGGGCGACCTGACGACGACCGACGACGACGCGATGGCGCCGTACCTGGAGCAGCTGCTGCCGGAGGTGTTCGCCTTTTACCGCACCTGCGGCGCCGCCCTCGCCGAGCGCGGCGCCGGCACCCTCGTCCAGGTCACGGGCGGATCGGCCCGCAGGGCCCTTCCCGGCCGGGCGCCGTGGGCGGCCGGCGCCGCCGCGACCCGCGCCCTCAGCCAGGCGGCCGCGAACGAGCTGAAGCCGCAGGGCGTCCACGCCGTCCTGCTCGTCTGCGACGGGTCGTTCGGGACGCCCGGCGACGACGCCGGCGGCGACAAGATCGACCCCGTGGAGCTCGCGAAGGCCGTGCAGTACCTGCACGAGCAGGGCCGAAGCGCCTGGACGCACGAGCTGCTGGTCACGCCGGTCGGCGACCGCTGGACCCCGTGACCCGGTGAGAACCGGGGACAGTCCCCGGAAAACCGGGACTGTCCCCAAGCCCGGCTAGCGCAGGCCTGCGACCGTCTCGTCCCAGAGCGCGGCGTCGTCGGCGCCCCTGCCGTCGCCCTGGTTGCGGGCGCAGCGCGAGATCAGCGTCGCGAGCGCCTCCACCGCGCCGAGGTCGCCCGTCGCGCAGATCTCACGCAGGCCGGCCGCGTACAGGTAATCGCCGGTGAGCAGGGCGAGGTCGGCGTCGGCCTGGGAGAAGAGCCGCGAGCGGCCGTAGTGGAGCAGGTAGCCCTCGTAGATCATCTCGACGCCGAGCAGGTGCTGGTCGGGGCAGCGCCCGGCGAAGCGCGCCTGCCCGGACCGCGCGCTCGGCAGGATCGCGCCCGCCCAGAGCGGGCTCTCGGCGGCGGCCCGGTCGGCCACCTCGGCAAGCACGCTCACCCTGCGAACTCCGCCGCGGCCGCCGCCGTGCGCTCGACCTGCTCCGGCGTGTGGGCGAGCGAGGGCATGAGCGCTTCGAACTGCGACGGCGCAAGGTAGATCCCGTGGGCGAGCATGTGCGCGTGGAAGCGGGCGAAGCGGACGGTGTCGCTCGCGGCGGCCTCGGCGAACGACCGCACCGGCCCCGGGTGGAAGAACGCGGTCAGCATCGCACCGACGCGATTCACCGTGACGCCCGGCCCGCGCAGGCCGGCCTCGAGCGCCGCCGACGTCAGCTCGAGCCGGTCATATGCGCCGGGCGCGCGCAGGAGCGCGAGCGTCGCCAGACCCGCAGCCATCGCGAGCGGGTTCCCGGACAGCGTGCCGGCCTGGTAGACGTCGCCTTCGGGCGCCAGCCGGCCCATGATCGCGGAGCTGCCGCCGAACGCCGCGGCCGGCAGCCCTCCGCCGACGATCTTCCCCAGGCACGTCAGGTCGGCGCGGACCGCGAGCCGCTCCTGGCCGCCGCCGTAGCCCACCCGGAAGCCGGTGATGACCTCGTCCATCACGAGCAGCGCTCCGGTCCCGTTGCAGACGGTGCGCAGGCCCTCGAGGAAGCCCGGCTGGGGTGGCACGACGCCCATGTTGCCCGCGACCGGCTCCACGATGACCGCCGCCAGATCGTCGCCGTGGCGCTCGGCCACGGCCCGCACGCCGTCCAGGTCGTTGTATCCGCAGACGAGCGTGTCGGCGGCCACGGCCGCCGGGACGCCAGGGCTGGAGGGGATGCCGAGCGTCGCAAGGCCGGACCCGGCCTGGGCCAGCAGCGCGTCGGCGTGGCCGTGGTAGCCACCCGCGAACTTGACGATCTTCGTCCGCGCGGTGTGCGCGCGGGCCAGGCGCACCGCGCTCATGACCGCCTCGGTGCCGGAGGAGACGAACCGCACCTGCTCCAGCGACGGCACGGCCGCGCACACCTCCCGGGCCAGCTCCAGCTCGAGCTCGGTCGGTGCCCCGAACGACGTGCCCTTCTCCGCCGCCGCCGTGACGGCGGCGATCACATCGGGGTGGGCATGGCCCGCGATGAGGGGCCCCCACGACTGCACCCAGTCGACGTAGCGGTTGCCGTCGACGTCCCACACCTCGCCGCCGGCCCCGCGGGCCAGGAACAGCGGGTGGTCGCGGCCGACCGAGCGCATCGCCCGCACCGGGCTCGAGACGCCACCGGGCATGCGCCGGCGGGCCTCGTCGAACAGCCGCGCCGACTGCGTCTCCGTTAAGACAGCCACCCCGCCGCCTCGGCGGCGTAATACGTGATCACCAGATCGGCCCCGGCCCGGCGAATGCCCGTGATCGCCTCCAGGGCGGCGGCCCGGCGGTCGACGAGGCCGCGGGCGGCGGCGGCCTCGAGCATGGCGTATTCGCCGCTCACCTGATACGCCGCGAGCGGCACGAGGGTCTCCGACCGCAGCCGGCGGAGGATGTCGAGGTAGGGCAACGCCGGCTTGACCATGACGACGTCGGCGCCCTCGTCGATGTCGAGCAGGGCCTCGCGCACGGCCTCGTTGCCGTTGCCCGGATCCATCTGGTAGCCCTTGCGATCGCCCTCGGACGGCGTCGAATGCGCAGCGTCGCGGAACGGGCCGTAGAACGCCGAGGCGAACTTCGCGCTGTAGGCCATGATGGCGGTGTCGGTCAGGCCCTCGTTGTCGAGCGAGGAGCGGATCGCCGCGACCCGGCCGTCCATCATGTCGGACGGCGCGACCATGTCGGCGCCGGCGGCGGCGTGGGAGAGGGCGGTGTCGGCCAGGAGCTCCAGCGTGAGGTCGTTCTCGACGACCCCGTCGCGCAGGACGCCGCAGTGGCCGTGGGAGGTGTACTGACACAGGCACACGTCGGTGATGACGGTCAGGGAGGGCACCTCCGCCTTGATCGCGCGCACGCCCAGCTGGACGATCCCCTCCGGGTCGTAGGCCTCGCTGCCGGCCTCGTCCTTGCGTGCCGGAAGGCCGAACAGGAGCACGGCCGGGACGCCCGCCGCGTGCACGTCGACGGCCGTCTCGACGAGCCCGTCGATGCCGTGATGGCTCTGCCCGGGCATCGAGTCGATCGGCGTCGACTCGCCGCCGCCGTGCCGCACGAAGAGCGGCTGGATCAGATCCGCCGGCGTCAGGCGCGTCTCGCGCACCATCTGCCGGATGCCGGAAGTTCGCCTCAGCCGGCGCAGGCGGGTGGTCGGAAACGGCATGCGATGAGTGTATCCCCGCACCGTCTCGCGCTTGCCGCATCCTGGCCGGTGCAGTAGGATTGCCAAGAATGGACTGGTTGGAGTCTGGCGAAGGTCAAGACATGGACGTCTCGCAGATTCACGAGGGCGAGTACTCCAACGAGGCGCTGCGCAAGCTCGGCGCCCGCGTCCGCCACCTGCGCCGCAAGCGCGGGATGACCCAGCGCGACCTCTCGTTCGAGGGGTGCTCGTACAGCTACCTGGCCAGGATCGAGGCCGGCGATCGCCGCCCCAGCCCGCGCGTCCTCATGGAGATCGCCCGCCGACTCGGCGTCAGCACCGAGGAGCTCACCGGCGAGACCGCGCCGCAGCAGCGGCCGCGCTCGCTGGAGCTGCTCGACGCGATGGTGCTCGGGCGCATGGGCCGGCTCGAGGAGTCCGAGGAACTGCTCCGCGGCGTGCTGCGCGAGGCCGAGGTGAACGGCGACGGCGAGCGCATGAGCGAGGCCTGCGAGGGCCTCGGCGTGCTCGCGGCAGAGCGCGGCGACGACCGTGAGGCCCGCCGCCTGCTGGAGCAGGCGCTCGAGGTCGGGACGCCGCCGGATCCGGCCCAGCGGGTGCAGCTCTACGGCCGCCTGCAGGAGATCTACCGCCACTCGGGCGACGTGGCCCGGGCGCTCGCGCTGCTCCAGGACTGCATCGCCCGGCTCGAGCGCGACGGCGCCGCCGACCAGGCAAAGCTCGTGCGCTACTCGCTGTGGCTGAGCGAGGCCTACGCCGAGGCCGGTGCCTTCGCCCGCTCGGCGAGCGCGCTCGCCGACGCGCTGGCCAACCGCGCCCAGGGCGTCGACCTGGCGTCGCGGGCGGCCAGCCAGTATGCGATCTCGCGCAGCCACGCCGCGACCGGCGCGCTCGACCAGGCGATCCGCTTCTCCGACCGCGCGCTCGCGCTGTACGAGCTGGCCGACGACAACCGCGCCCTGGGCGAGGCCCACCTCACCTACGCGCAGCGGCTGCTCGATCAGGGCGACACCAACGAGGCGGGCATCCACCTGCGTGCGGCCCGCGAGGTGTTCGGGCCGGCGGCGGCCCCCGTCGAGCGCGGGCGGCTCCTGGTCGAGGAGGCCCGCCACGCACTGCAGACTGGCCGGGGCGAGGAGGCGGTTCGCCACGCGACCGAGGCGGTTGCCGTGCTCGAGGGCGCGGCCGCCGACGGGCGCGTCGGCGAGGCCCACCTCGTGCTCGCACGGGTGCAGGACGAGCTCGGCGAGCTGGAGCGGGCCGACGCCGCGTATTCGGCAGCCATCGCCTCCCTCCAGCGCCAGCCGGACAGCGCCCCTGCCCTGGCGCGGGCCTACCGCCACTACGGCAAGTTTCTGAAGCGGCTGGGCCGGGCCGAGGCCGCGCTGGAGGCCTTCGAGCTGGCCGCCGACCTCGCGCCGTCGAACCAGGACGCCCTGGCGCCGCTGCCGACGGCGGACATCAGGCTGCCCTCCGACATCTGAGGCTCCCCCCGCCGGGCGGACATTGACGGACATCGACGACCCCGCCGCAGTTCCGACGCCGGCAGGTGTCCGAGGCGATGATGCTGGTCGCGCTCGACCGCCTCGACGAGGCCGAGGAGCTGTTGCTGCGCACGCTGCGCTCCGCCGAGGCCCTCGACGACCGCGACGCCGGCTCCCGCGCGCTCGAGGGCCTGGGCCTGATCGCCTCGCGCAGAGGCCGGTTCGAGCGCGCCGTCGAGCTGCTCGAGCAGGCGCTCGAGCAGGCGGCCGACGCCGACCCGGACGAGCGCTTCGAGCTCTACCGCGAGCTGGCCCGGCTGCACGGCGAGGGCACGAACCTGCCGCGGTCGATCGAGATCCTGGAGCGGTGTCTGGCGGGGATGCGCGACCGCCCGGAGCGTCGACGCGGCCAAGATGGTCGGCTACACGGTCTACCTGAGCTACGCGTACGCCGACAGGGCGACTACGGGCACGCCACCGCCGTGCTCACGGAGGCGCTGCGCGAGGATGCCGAGGAGATCGACCGCGCCACCCGCTCGACCGCCTACCGGGCGCTCTCGCGGCTCTACGCCGTGACCGGCCAGACGCCGCTCGCCGTCGAGTACGCCCGCCGCGGCCTCGCGGTCGCGGACGAGACCGGCAACGAGTGGGAGCAGGCAAACGCCCACCTCCTGCTCGCGCACGTGCTCCTCGACGACGGCCAGGCCGACGAGGCCGGGCGCGAGCTGGCCGCCGCCCGGCGGGCCTACGGCGACCGCATGAGCAACATGGACGAGGGCTTCGTGCGCGTCGAGGAGGCACGGCGCGCGCTCCAGCAGGGCGATCCGGACGGGGCCGGCGACCTGGCCCGGGAGGCGATCGAGCTCCTGGGCAACCTGTCCGTCCCCGGCCAGCTCGGCGAGAGCTATCTCGTGCTCGCCCGCAGCTACGACGAGACCGGCCGCCCCGACCGGGCCGAGAACGCCTACACGACGGCGATCGACGCGCTGCAAGCGCCAGAACGGCTGGCACTGCGAGCTCGGGCGGGCGTACCGCTGGTACGGGAAGTTCCTGCGCCGGGCCGGGCGCACCGAGGCGGCGATGGACGCGTTCGAGCAGGCCGCCGACCTGGCCCCGTCGAACCACGACCGCCCCGATCTAGTCCCGGGCCGTCACGGGCGGCGGCCGCTCCGGCTCGGGCTCGTCCCCGCCCGGCTCGATCTCGACCTGCGACGGGGATCGGCGCCGCTCGCGCCACGGCTCGAGGCTGATCCGCTCGAGCAGGAACGCGGCGACCTCGCGGCCGATCGCGACGAGCGGCATCGCCAGGAGCACGCCCGCGAGGCCGTAGAGCTCGCTCGCCGCGAGCAGGGCGAAGATCACCACCAGCGGGTGCACCTTGACCGCGCCGCCCATCAGCTTGGGCACGATGACGTGGCCCTCGATCTGGTGGATGAAGAGGAAGAGGATCGCGACGCCGATGACGGCGGTCCCCGACTCGGTCGCGGCGACGGCGAGCGGCGCGAGGGCGCCCAGCCACGGCCCCAGGTAGGGGATGATCTCGACGACCGCCGCCCATCCGGCGAAGACGAGCGCGTAGGTCGAGCCGGCCGGGAACACCCCGGTCACCCCCAGGATCTCGAGGCCGACGCCGACCGAGATGCCCACGGCGAGCGACACCATCGTCTGGCCGCGGATGTACGCGAGCAGCGCCCGCTCGACCCGGGTCACCAGGTCGTCGTCGGGATCTGACCCCGGGAACACGCGGCGCAGGAAGCGGGACAGGCGCGGGGCGTCGAGCAGCATGTAGACCGAGATCACGATGACGAGCACGAGGTTGAAGAGGCTCTCGAACACCGTGATCACGAGCGACTGGACGACCGACACCGCCCGGCCCGAGTAGCTGCTGCAGATGGGAGACATCGACGTGGTGCAGCAGCCGCTCGCCCGGGCTTCAGCACGTTCACCTTGACCGGGCTCGAGTCGTTGATCCAGCGCTGGAGGTCGTTCAGCTTGCGGTCGGCGGGCGTGACGCCGTGGGAGTCCTCGCGGAACTGGTCGTTCACCTGGTTGGCGACCGACTGCACCTCGCGGGCGATGACCGTCCCGGCGATCACGCTGATCCCGCCGATCGCGACGGCGAAGCACACGTAGACGAGGAGCACGGACAGCCCGCGCGGGATGCGCACCGCGCAGAAGGCGCGCACGATCGGGTTCAGGAGGATCGCGATCAGGGCCGCGACCACGAACACGAACACCGCCCCGTTCACGGCCGACACGAACAGCCATGCGCCCACCACGACGAGCGGCAGGCCCACGAGCTGGATCCACCGCGGGATCACAAGGTTCCCCGGGCCGTTAGCAGGCATTGCGGCCATCGTAACAGCCGCGGATCCAGGCCATTCCTCGCCGCCGGGCCGGGCGGAGGGCTCCGCCTGGACGCCCGCTACAGGGGCTGGATCCGCTACCCTGGCGTGCGTGACCTCGAGGCACCGTCGCCGGTATCCGCGTCGTCGCGCCGACCATCGCCGCACCCGCCGCAGGGTTGCGCTCGCGGTTGTGCTGCTGATTGTCGTGACGATCGTTGCGACCGCTCTGCGGTCGGGCTCGTCGTCCAACTCGCCGGCGGCGATCGCGAGCGTGGTGCCCTCCTCGCAGATGGCCCCCAACGCGCCGCCTGCGCCGCTCGGCCTGGCCACCGCCCCGGGGAACCTCGTGCTCGACGTGCCGATCACGCACCGCCGGATCACGGCGATCGTCTACCACGGCGTCGGCACCTCGCACGTCGTCCCGCTCGTCCCGCTCGGCTCCCAGCGCAACGCCGGGATCCTGAACACGATCGCCAAGGCGCTCACCGGCGCTCCCGACGGCGGGGGCGGCCCCTCCTACTACGTCGACGACGCCGGCCAGGGGCCGAGCACCGGCTCGGTGGACGTCGGCGCCGTGGCGGGCACCGACGTCTACTCGCCGGTCGACGGCAAGGTGGTCAGCATCCGCCCATACGTGATCGACGGCCGCGGCCACGGGAGCGTGATCGAGATCCAGCCGACGTCGACGCCGGCCGACGTGGTCACGATGACGAACCTCGCCACGGCACAGGGGATCGTGGTGGGGACGTCCGTCTCGGCGGCCAAGACAAAGCTCGGCACGTCGTCGACCTCTCCAAGGTGCTCACGCAGGAGCTGGCCAAGTACACCTCGGACGCGGGCAACCACGTCCACATCGAGGTCGGGCCGGCGCCGGCCACGAACGGCGTGTTCCTTTAACGTGAGGAGCCACCGAGCCTGGTGCTCTGGCGCAAGAGGACTCGCCACAACGTCACGGCTTCCCGTCCCCAAGAAGCGCTAGCAGGCACGTGAAAATCCTCTTCATCGCCGACGCCTTCGCGACTCCGGGGCGTCGCGTCATCGAGCAGCACGTGCCGCGACTGCGGGCGGAGCGCGACATCGGCTTCGTCGTGGCGAACGGCGAGAACCTCGCCGACGGCACCGGCATCACCAGCCGGCTCGCCCGCCGCCTGCACGGGGCGGGAGTCGACGTGATCACGCTCGGGAACCACGCCTTCCGCCAGCGCGAGGTGTACGAGTACCTGGGCATGGACGCGCGCATCGTCCGCCCCGCCAACTACCCAAGCACCGCCCCGGGCAGGGGCTGGTGCGTCGCCAAGGCCGCGGACGGGACGCCGGTGGCCGTCATCAACCTGCTCGGGCAAGCTCTTCCTCGACCCGGCCGTGAGCCCGTTCGCAGTGGCCGAGGACCTCGTCCGCGAGGCGCACGAGGAGGCCGCGCTCGTCCTGGTCGACTTCCACGCCGAGGCGACCAGCGAGAAGGTGGCGATGGGCCGGTTCCTGGCGGGCCAGGTGACGGCCGTGATCGGCACGCACACCCACGTGCAGACGAGTGACTCCCACATCCTCTCCGGCGGCACCGCCTACATCACCGACGCCGGCATGACCGGCCCGCACGACTCCGTGATCGGCGTGCGCACCGACCTGATCCTGCGCCGCTTCACGACCCAGATGCCCGTGCGGTTCGAGCCCGCCGACGGCGGCGTGCGCCTGGAGGGCGTCGTGATCGAGTGCGACGGCGACGGCCGCGCCTCCTCGATCGAGGCGATCCGCATCGCCGAGTAGGGACCCTACCCGGCCGCGAACGGCTCCGGCAGCGGCAGCGGCTCCGGGACGGGATCCGGCTCGGGCTCGGCCGGGGCACCAGCAGCGCGATCATGACGACCGGCAGCCACCAGCAGATGTAGGGGTAGAACCAGTAGCTCGCCGCCATCTGGGCGGCAATCACGACGGCGGCGGAGTACGCCGCCACCGCGGCGGCGTCCTTGGCGCGGCGGCGGGGGAACAGCGCCAGCGCGACGATGCCGAGGACGACTGCGATCTGGAAGGCATGCTGCGGCAGCCGCAGATCCCACCAGCCGGGGTGGTAGAGGCCGAGCGTCCAGATCGACATCGGCGTGACCCGGCCGAGCTGGTAGTCGATCGTGCGGTGCCAGAAGAGCGAGATGCCGTCGGAGTCGAGGGCGAGCATCGAGAGCAGCAGCATCGCGGCGACGACGAAGCCGACGAACGTCGCCATCCGGTTCCGCAGCGAGGCGAACAGGGGCACGATCGCGAGGGGTGCGAACTTCGTGAGGGCGGCCGCGGCGAGCATCGCCCCGCGGGCGGCGGGGATCGCGAGCAGGGCGAACGTCCACGCCAGCAGCGCCCCCACGAGGGCGTCGTTCGAGTTCATGTTCAGCGAGTAGAGGGTGAACGGGTTGGCCGCCCAGGCGAACGCGAGGGCGACGCCGAGCCGGCGTGAGCCCAGCCGCCAGCCGGCCACGAAGAGCCCCACCACCGCCAGGATGTCGAACGCCGAGGCGGCCACGTGCGCGGCCGGCAGGCGGTCCCACTTGCCGCTCCAGCCCATCGCCGCCACGGCGGGCACGTAGGCCACGTACACGGCCGGGCCGTACGTGTCGCCGCTCTCGATCGGCGATTCGCAGCGGCCGTCGGTCTGGATGTATCCGATCGGGTCGCCGTTGAAGTACCGGCCCCCGCACGGCTTGCCGTTGCGGTTCGGCATGTGCCCGTAGGGCAGGACGCCGTGCATGAGCCGCGAGGCGCCGGCGACGCCGGCGTAGCCGACGTCGATCACGTTCGAGTCCTGGTTGTTCAGGCCCAGGCGGAACCCCATGAGCGCGAAGATGAGCCCGACCAGGACGAGCAGGTGGCGGTCGCCGATCGCGAACGTCCGCGGCGTGCGCCGCCAGCCGATCCACACCATGCGCGCGATCAGGTAGATCATCGGCGGGTAGATCAGCGGGGTCGACCAGAACACGTTGCCCTTGTTGAACTCCCACAGCGAGGCGACGAACGAGAGCACGACTGCCAGGTCGAGCGTCCGCATCGAGAACGGCCGGCGCCAGTCGATCAGGCCGGCCAGGAAGAGGGCGCACAGCGGCCACAGCACGTAGGCGGCGTTGGCCTTGCGCCCGTAGGCCGACGCCTGGCCGCGGGCGAGCTGCCAGGCCACCTGGGGGCCGGTCCACACCTCGTACGGATCCTCCGTGTAGTCGGCGATGTGCACCTCGGCGACCTGGTCGCCGTCGGCGTAGTAGTCGACGGTCCAGACGCGGTGGTCGCCGAGCGTCGAGGTATGGCTGACGTTCGAGTACTGGGCGAGCCACGACCGGATCTTGGGCTGGCGGAAGGCGATGATCGCCGCCTGCACGGAGGTGAGGCGGGGTGGGCCAACGCGGGACACGACCCGCACATGCGTGACCTCGGCGTTGCGGTCGTCGATCGTGAAGGCAGCGAGGATGTTCTGGGCGCCGTGCGGCTCGAGCAGCACGACCCAGCTGTGCGTCTTTGCGTCGTACTGGGCGTCCCAGTGGGAGCCGGGGTTCTTGAGCTGCAGCGACGCGGCCTGCGGCTCCGCCTGGGCGACGGTGATCGCCTGGTGGCGGGTCAGGTGCGCGGCGGCCTGGGCCGCGGCGGCGGCCACGAGCAGCGCCACCACA
The DNA here is from genome assembly GCA_963746115.1 of uncultured Actinomycetes bacterium. Lineage (GTDB taxonomy): Bacteria > Actinomycetota > Thermoleophilia > Gaiellales > JAICJC01 > JAICJC01. The sequence continues at coordinate 216,773 of CAVVAA010000002.1, forward strand.
GCCGCGACCGCGGCGCTACTGAAACGTCCAGAGCTTGTTGCCAAGGAAGCTGACCGGCGTCGCGACCAGGATGGCGATCGCCGCGGCGGTCACCTTGGCCATCCCGCCCGCCTCCACCAGCGCCCGCAGCACAACCAGGTCGAGGCAGAGCGCCATCGCGCTGACGGTCAGGAAGCGTACGTACTGGTGGTGGGGCACACCGTGTCTGACCCGGAACGTCCACACCCGGTTCCACACGAAGTTGCTGGTGGCGGCCAGCACGAACGCGAGCACGAAGGCGAGCGTGTAGGGCATGCGCCGATCGGCGATGAGGAACGCGGCCAGGTTCACGACGTAGCCCGTCGCGCCGACGGCGCAGTAGCGCAGCACCTGCATCCAGTTGGCGGGATGGCGGACGGCGAGGTTGAATCCTGTGCGCATGTCCCCGGGCGCGGACCGCGGCGGACTCGACTCGGGCCTCCTCCATATCCGGCGGATGCTATCGGACGCCCGCGAGCGCGGACGCCGCCTGGCGCACAGGCCGCGCCACACCGAAGTGGCGGGCGGCGAGCGGCGCCATGTCGGTGATCGACGGCAGGCCGGCCGAGCGGCGGGCCGCCCTCGAACCCGGCCGTGATCAGCGGCACGATCGAATCCTCGGCCCGGAGCGAGCCGTGGCTGCCGCCGCCGACGTGGTGGGCGCCACCCGAGTCGGCGAACTCCCAGCCCGGCGCCGCCGACACGATCACCTCGCCCGCGGTCGGGCAGGCGAGCGCGCCCTCGATCCGCTCGAGCGCGTTCGGGTGCAGCTGCGGGTGCAGCAGGTCGGCGTCGCCCTCGACGGTGAAGCGGTTGCCGCGCGCGTCGGCCTCGCCGGGGCCGCGGCGGAAGCGCAGCTCGCCGCCGCCGCGGAGCACGTGCATCCAGCCGTCGCCGGAATGCATCGCGAGCTCGGCGGCCGGCTGCTCGAGCATCCGCTGCGCGATCCGGCCGTTCGACTCCCGGGCGCGGCCGAGCCGGTAGACCATCGCCACCCGGTTCGAGGCGGTCACGGCCAGCTCGCAGCGGTCGGGGTCGGAGCGGCGGCTGGACTGGAAGAGCGCCGCCCCGGCGAGCGGCGCGGCGGCGTCGGCGGCCTGGAGCACCGGGCTCTGGGAGTGGTCGGCGACGACGATCACGGAGTAGCGGTCGAGGAACCGGTCGAGCCCGCCGGCGGCCTCGACCAGCAACCCCAGCCCTCCGTCGGCCACCTCGACGGCGCCCATCACATCGCCGGCCCGGTGCTGGGCGGCGTCGGTCTCGTAGAGGTAGAAGAAGAGGAAGTCGAACCCGTCCCGGGTGACGAGCCAGCGGCCGACGGCGCCGCCGTGCCGGTCGATGCCGCCGCCGAAGTTGCGCGGGGCGCCGGTCAGGTCGGTGAAGAACAGCTCGCCCAGGAAGTAGCGGCGGGGGCCGTAGACGGCATCGACGATGCCGATGCGGCGGGCCAGGCTGCGGGCGACCGGCCGGGTGATCGGGTGGCGGACGCGCCCGCGGCACACGTAGGTGTTGACGCCCGCCGTCACGTAGCCCGCGTCCTCCAGCAACTCGAAGATCGTGGTGGCCCGCTGCGACAGATGCACCAGGTTCATGTTGACGAGGATGTCGTCGACCATCTGGCGGGTGCCCTCCGCCAGGGTGGCCGCGAACGACGAGCCGTACTCGACCAGGCGGCGCTCGCCGCGGTGGTACCAGGTCATCCCGGGGATGTGCGATCCCGACTGGATGCTCGCCCGTGAGGAGCGCCGCCAGGCAGACCGGGGTGAGCGACGGGAAGGTCGAGACGCAGTCGTCGCGGCGGTCGCCGGCGGCGGCGAGCTTCGCCATGGTCGGCGCGCGGCCGGCGGCGATCGCCCGGTCGAGCAGCTCCGGGCCGAGGCCGTCCACCACCGCCAGGATCAGCTTCTTCCTCGGTGCGGCCGGTCATCGCAGCACGCGCAGCCCGCGGAACTTCTGATCCTCGCGGCGGCGCTGGCGCAGGAGGAGCCAGCCCGCGGCGATGGTCATCAGGTAGCCCACGAACGGGATCAGCGCCACGGCCGCGGCGCCCAGCCCGGCACCGTCCTCGACGAGCGCCGTTCCGCGAAGGTCGCCGCCCGCCTTGACCGCGCCCGCGCGCAGCCGCCGCATCGCCAGGCCGACCCCGCCGGCGACGACCGCGCCCACGACGAGTCCGATGTAGGGGATGTCGCCGCCTGCGGCGAGCTCGAACACCGAGCCCGCCGGCGACGATCCGGCGGCCGAGCCGTGCCCCGGCCTGGGCACCGGGCCAGACGGCGTCCGCGACGAGCTCGATCGCGACGAGCGCCCAGCAGACGGCCACGACGGCCGCGTCGTCGGCGATGCCGATCGGCGACTCCAGCCACCCCCGGGTGGCGGCGCTGGCCGCAAGCGCGAGCGGCGCGGCGGACAGCAGCCCGGCCGCGGCCGCCAGCCCGAGGCCCTGGCTGATGGCGATCAGATGATCCATGGCCGGCGAATGATAATCACGGGCCGGCGGCGCTACGGCGCCGGCACGACGACCCGGATCGCATCCGGCCGGTAGGCGAACTCCACCCGCTCGACGTGACCCACGTACTCGCCGTCGATCTGGAACGCGGTCGGCTCGTCGCACTCGACGGTGAACGCGTGCAGGTCGTGCAGGTAGCCGACACTGCGGCTGCCGTGGCGGGCGTGGCGGGGCCAGATCAGCGCGTAGACGGGCAGGCGCCACAGCTGGCGCGTGCGCAGCTCGCGGGTGAAGACCGCGTCGAGGCCGTGCTCGAAGTCGGCCCGCGGCGCCGCCCGCACGGGGATGGGGCCGAGGAAGGTGTACGGGTTCTGGTTGGCGACGGCCACGTACGAGCACCGGTGCGAGACGCCGTCGACCGTGACGAGGGTCATGCGCTCGTGCAGCGCGAACCCCTCGGCGCGCAGGATGCGGAGCGCGGTCGCGAGCACCTGGAGGTCGCCCGGCCGCTCGTTGCCCGGCCGCTCGTGCCGGACGCGGTCGACGACAGCGGTCGCCTCGGCGTCGAGTCCCAGCCCGGCCGCAAACGTGAACATGCGTCCGTCGGCGGCGCCGAGGCCGATGGCCCGGTTCGACCCGGCCCGGAGCGCCTGGGCCATCTCGCGGGCGGCGACCGCGGGGTCGGTCGCGAAGCCGAGGTGGCGGGCGAACACGGACGACGCGCCGGCCGGCAGGACGCCCATCAGGGCCCCGGGCCGCAGGCCGTTCGCGATCTCGTTGTAGGTGCCGTCGCCGCCGAGGCCGACCACCGCGTCCTCGGTCGCCGCCGCCGCCAGCTCGGTGGCGTGGCCGGCGTACTCGGTCGTCACCACCTCCAGCTCGGCGGCATCCCGAAGAGCTGCGATGACCGCGTCCAGCACCGGGCCACGCACTCCCGTCGCGGCCGCGTTGACGATCAGGCGTACGCGCATCGCGCCGCTACCATAACCGCCGATGCGGGCCGCAACAGTGCGCACCTACGCGGCCGCCGCGGCCGTACCCGCGGTGGTCGTCGTCCTGGCCCATCTGGCCTACGTCTGGCAGCAGCATCCATCCAGCGCCGACCGCCAGTCGTCGGCGTTCGGGCACGGCATCGGCCTCGCCGCCATCCTCGCGGCCGTGCTCGCGGCCGGGCGGGTGGCCCAGTGGCTCGAGGGCGGCTCGGCCCGGGTCTGGCCGGGCGTGGTCGGCGTGGTGGGCACGATCGCCGTGCTCGCCCACCTGGCGGACGACTGGAGCGCCGGCTCGGCCGCCGTGGGCTCAATGCGCATCCTCCTCGAGCATCTGGCCGCGCTCGCGCTCGTCGCGCTTCTGGCCTGGATCGCGGGCCGGTTCGAGGCCCAGGCGGCCCGCGCCGCCCCCACCCGGTAGCTGCCAAATACCCGGCCAATTCGGCGGGCGTACAACTCGGGGAGTGATGACGGCCTACGTGCGACAGGGGGTGCTCGTGGTCGCGGCCGCGGCGGTGGGGGGCGCAAGCGCCGTCGCGCTCGGGCGAGCCGGCGTCGGCGGCGCCTCGACGACGACCACCATCCGCCGCGTCGCTGCGGTGCAGGCCCCGGTCAACGTCTCGTCGACCACCGACTCGCTGAACGCCGCCCAGATCTACCGCCACGACGCGGCCGGCGTCGTCGTCGTGAACGCGACCACCGTGCACACGATCAGCGATCCGCTCGACCCGTTCGCGCCCCACCAGACCGAGCGCACCCGTGCGCTCGGCTCGGGATTCGTGATCGACCGCCGCGGCCACATCCTCACGAACGCGCACGTCGTCGCCGGCGCCCGCACGGTCACGGTCGGCTTCCGCCGAGGCGGCACCTACAAGGCCGACGTCCTCGGCGTCGACCGGATCGACGACGTCGCCGTCCTGGACGTGCCGACGGCCCCGAGCTCGCAGCTCGACCCGCTCCCGCTGGGGAGCGTGCGCTCGGTGCAGGTCGGCGACCCGGTGGTCGCGATCGGCAACCCGCTCGGCGAGTACCGCAGCATCACCGAGGGGATCGTCTCGGCGAAGGCGCGCCAGATCAACTCGCTCAAGCCCGGCTACAAGATCTACAACGCGATCCAGACCGACGCCGCCATCAATCACGGCAACTCCGGCGGCCCGCTGATCGACCGGTTCGGGCAGGTCGTCGGGATCACCAACCAGATCCTGACCGGGACGAACAACCCGACGAGCGGCAACATCGGCATCGGGTTCGCCGTGCCGATCGACACCGCCCGCTCGGTCGCCCGCCAGATCATCCGCAGCGGCCGCGCCGTCCACACCTACCTCGGCATCGCCGGGACGCAGGTGACGGCCTCGCTCGCCCGCGTGCTCAACCTGCCCGTCGCAAGCGGCGTCCTCGTCGGCGACGTGCGGCCGGGCTCGCCGGCGGCTCACGCCGGCCTCCGCGGAGGCTCGGCCACGGCGACGATCGACGGGCGCACCCTCACCGTCGGCGGCGACGTGATCGTCTCGATCAACGGCCACAAGATCGTGCACTTCTCAGATCTGGCTGAGGCGGTTTCCGGCATGAAGCCCGGCGCCCGCGTCACGCTCGGGATCATCCGCAAGGGGAAGCGGATGACCGTCCCCGTCACGCTGGGGGCGCAGAGCGGATAGCCAAAATTCGCGCCTTCGGGCGCGATTCGCCGGGGCCCCACCCCACCTGCCATGGGGCCCCGGCGGCCCTCTCTTCGCCGTCGCCGCCGCTCAGTGGACCTCGACGATGACGTCGTCGACGGCCGCGAGCTCCTCGCGCACGGCGTCCTCGATCCGGCTCGCAAGCGCATGCCCCTCGCGCACCGTGATGCCGGGGTCCGCTGCGAGCGAGGTGACGACGAGCAGGCGCCGGCCCTGCCGGTAGACCACGACCTCGCCGGTCGTCCCGGCCACCGATCGGACGGCCGCCGCCGCGCGGTCGCGCACCTCGGGCTCGGTGGCGCTCACGTCGTGCGCGGGCTGGGCGTCGGGCGCCGACGGCTCGACGTGGGCGTAGACGCGGGCGATCCCGACCTCGGCCAGGATCTCGCGCTTCAGCCGCTCGAGCGCCTCGGCGGCCTGGCGCAGGGTCGCGTCCTCCGGCAGGCGCACATGCAGCGTGACGGCGCGGCCGGCGGCGTCCTCGAGCACCGTGATGTTGTGCGCCTCCACCACGCCGGGGACCCGCAGCGCCGCGGCCGAGACGCGCTCGTTGGGGCGCTCCTCCGCGAGAGCGGCCGGCTCGACGTGCACCTGCACCTGGGCGCGGCCGAGCGAGTCGCGCACCGCCTGCTCGACCCGGTCCGAGGTGTCGTGCATCTTCTCGAGCCCGTCGAGCCGGGAGACGCCGATGACGACGTCGGCGAAGCTCTCTCCACCCGCCTCGCGCACGCGCACCGAGCGCACGTCGACGACGCCGGCCACCCCTCGCACGGCCTGCTCGACGATGCCCGCCAGGCCCAGCGGCGCCCGGTCCATCAGCACGCCGACGTTGCCCGCCGCCAGCCTGACGGCGGCGACCAGCACGATCACGGCGACGAAGATCGCGGCCACCGAGTCGCCGCCGGGGACGCCCGCCGCGGCCAGGGCGAGGCCGACGAGGACGGCCAGGGTGCCGACGAAGTCGCTGCCGAAGTGCCAGGCGTTCGCGATCAGCGCGGCGTTACGCTCCCGCCGGCCCTGCTTCAGCGATAGCGTCGCCCGGCTGGCGTCGACCGCGAGCACGAACAGGATCACGGCGAAGACGTAGGGGCGGGGGTCGACCGGCGAGCTGTCGTTGCGCAGGCGCACGACGGCCTCGATGGCGATCCAGATCGCTGCGCCGGCGAGGAATGCAGCCTCGCCCAGCGCGGCCAGGTGCTGGGCCTTGCCGTGGCCGTAGGGGTGTTCGCGATCCGGCGGCCGTTCCGCGACGCCCACGGCGTAGAGCGTGAGCACGGCGGCCACCGCATCGATGCCGGAGTGCGCAGCTTCGGCGAGCACGCCGAGGCTCCCGCTGGCGAACCCGACCACTGCCTTCACCACGACGAGGACGACGGCTGCGACGAGCGAGACCAGCGCCGTGCGCCGCGCGGTCGACATGCGGCCATTGTATTCGGGAACGAGTTTCCTTTTTTCGTCCCGAAGTGCAATGATTCCCGAGGTCATGGGCGCCAGCGACACCGGCAACGGGAAGTCCGCCGATCGCAGCCAGGTTCGCTGCCTCGTCGTCGATGACCATGCCGCTGTCCGCGAAGGGGTGAAGATGATCCTGACGCGCGACCGGGAGATCTCGGTCATCGGCGAGAGCGGCTCCGGCGACGGCGCCGTGGAGATGGCCGACAAGCGCCGCCCCGACGTGATCGTCATGGACGTCCGCATGGACGGCATGGACGGGTTCGAGGCGACGCGCAAGATCATCGCCGCGCACCCCGACATCGCGGTGATCCTCTACACGGCGCACGGCGAGCGCGGCCTCCTGGCCGAAGGGCTCGACTGCGGCGCCCGGGGCTACGTGCTCAAGGACGCGCCGCCGGACGACATCGTGCGCGCGGTGAAGCGCGTGGCCGAGGGCGGCGCGTACGTCGACCCGACGCTCGCCTCCGAGCTGGTCGCGCCGAAGGCGACGGAGCGGCTGCCGGCCCTGTCGGGCCGCGAGCGCGAGATCCTCGGGCTGCTCGCCAACGGGTACTCGAACCCGGAGATCGCCCAGCGGCTGTTCATCAGCCCGGAGACCGTGCGCACGCACGTCCGCAACGCGATGACCAAGCTGGAAGCCGACACCCGCACTCAGGCGGTGGCGCTCGCGCTCCGCTATGAGTTCATCGACTGAGCGACTCGTCACGGCGGGCGTCGCCGCCGCCGCGGCTGCGGCAGTGGTGGCCCTGGTCGTGCTCACGTCGTCGGACTGGCTGCACGGCGTCCTCATGCTGTCTGCCGTCGCCGTGGCCTGGTTCGCGATCGACCGCGCCCTGCGAACGACGCACGCGCTGGCGGAGCGCAGCCGCGAGCAGCGCGAGCTCTTCGACACGATGCTGCGCACGCTCGACGACGAACGGGCGGCGCTGGCGATGCGGCTGCACGACGGCCCCCAGCAGACGATGACCGCCGTGCGGCTGATGTGCGACGTCATCGCCGACGCCGTCCGCACGGGCGACGTCGACCGGGCCACCGAGGTGCTCGAGCGGCTGGAGGACGTGGCATCGGGAGCGGCGGACGACCTGCGCCGCACCGTCGCCCGCCTGCACCCCGTCGTGATGGAGCAGCAGGGCCTGATCCAGGCGCTCGGGTCACTGGCGGAGACGGTGCACGAGGAGTACGGCGTCGACGCGAGCTTCACCCGGCCCTCGTCGAGCTGGGATACGGACGTCGAGCGCGACACGGCCATCTTCCAGATCGCCCGCGAGGCCGCCATCAACGCCGCCCGCCACGGCCGCTCGCCGGTGTCGATCAGCCTCGAGCACGAGGAGGGCCACATCTCGCTCGCCGTCGAGGATGCCGGCGGCACGCTGCCGGCGGCTCCCGGGAGCGGCATCGGCATCCGGATGATGCAGGAGCGGGCGGCCCAGATCGGCGCGGCCATCACGCTCGACGCGAGCCCCGGCCGGTGGTCGGCCGTCCGGCTGGAGCTGCCGGTGGCGGGCGCGTCGACGCGGTGACCATCGGCCTCGTCGGCCACACCGTGATCGACACCGTCGTCGACGCCGACGGCGGCGAGAGCCGGCGGCTGGGCGGCTCGCCGCTGTACGCCCGCCGGGCGCTCGAGGCGGCGGGCGCGGAGTGCGTCGTCGTGACGCGCGGCGCCGATCCCGGCGACGCCGTCGTCGTCCCCGGCGGGCCCGCCTACGACTCGCGCCTCGACCATCGCCAAGGGACGCGTCAGGTGCTCGCCCGCTTCGGCCTGCCGTTCTCGCCGGACGACGCGCGCGCCTTCGTGCTGCCCGCAGTGGCCGGGTGCGACTGGCTGCACCTGGGGTCGCAGGGCGCCTCCGACTTCCCCGCGGAGACGATCGCCGTGCTCGCCGGCGCCGGGCACCGGCTGTGCCTGGACGGGCAGGGGCCGGCGCGCGGCGCGGAGCCCGGCCCGGTGCGGCTGCGCCCGTTCCCGCCCGAGTCGATCGCGGGCGTCGCCATCCTGAAGCTCAACCACCGCGAGGCGGTCGCCGCCGCCGGGGAACGGCTCGACGCCGACGCCCTGCTCGGGCTGGGCGCGCCCGAGGTGTGCGTGACGATGGGCGGCGAGGGAGTCGTCACGGCGACGGCCGCAGGACTCGTCCACGTCCCCGGCACGGGCGCGGGGGACTACGCCGACCCGACGGGCGCGGGCGACTGCTTCACCGCTGCCTACGTGCTCTGGCGAGCGCAGGGGGCACCGCCACCCGAGGCAGCGGCCAGCGCAGAGGCCGCAACCGATCGGCTTTACCTCTAAACCGTCTCCGGGCGGATGTACACAAGTTGACCCCATCCGGGTACTCTTCTGCGCAATGGAGGCCAACGGCATCCGCATCCTGATCGCCGAGGACAACGCCCTCCTGCGCGGGGTGCTGCGCGACGCGCTCGAGGAGGCGGGGATGACCGTCGTCGGCGAGGCCTCGGACGGCGCCGAGGCGATCACCGTCGCCGAGCGGATGCTGCCCGACGTGGTCGTGATGGACATGCGCATGCCCAACGTCGACGGGATCGAGGCGACCGAGCAGATCGCGGCCGCCGACTGGGCGATGCCGGTGGTCGTGCTCTCGGCCTACGACGAGCCGCAGATGATCGACGCCGCCCTGAACGCGGGCGCCGCCAACTGCCTCAAGAAGGGCGTCGGGCTCGACGAGCTGATCGACGCCATCCGCTCGGCCACCGTCGCCTGAGCGGCAGGCGCGCTACTCCGTCGAGATGAAGACGCTCTTCAGCTCGGTGTTGTGGGCGAGCGCCTCCATGCCGAGCTCCTTGCCGATGCCGGACTGCTTGTAGCCGCCGAACGGGGTCTGCACGAAGACGGACGAGTTCGTGTTCACGCCCAGAACGCCGGTGCGAAGCGCGCGGGCGACGCGCAGCTGGCGGGCGCCGTCGCGCGTCCACAGCGACCCGGACAGCCCGTACGGCGTGTCGTTCGCGATCCGCACGGCGTCGGGCTCGTCGCGGAACGTGATCACCGAGACCACCGGGCCGAAGATCTCCTCCCGCGCGACGGTCATGTCGTTGCGCACGCCCGCGAGCACCGTCGGCCGGTAGAAGAACCCGGCGGAGAGGTCGCCGTCGGGGCGCTCGCCGCCCGTGACCAGCCGGGCGCCCTCGTCGAGGCCGATCGCCACGTAGCGCTCGACCGTCTCCCGCTGGCCCGATGAGATCAGCGGCCCGATCTCGGTCTCCGGGCTCTCCGGCATCCCGATGCGCAGGTTCCGGGCCGTCTCGGAGTAGCGCTCGACCACCTCGTCGGCGACCGACTCCTGGACGATCAGGCGCGAGCGGGCGCAGCAGTCCTGCCCGCAGTTCTCGAACACGCCGTAGGGCGCCAGCCGGCCGACCTTCTCCAGGTCGGCGTCCGCGAAGACGACGCACGCCGACTTCCCGCCCAGCTCCAGCGTCACCCGCTTGATGCCGTCCGCCGCCCGGCGGGCGATCCCGGCGCCGACCTCGGTCGAGCCGGTGAAGCCGATCTTGCCGACGCCGGGATGGCCGACCAGCGCGTTCCCGACCGTGGCGCCCGGGCCGGGGACGACGTTCAGCGCCCCCGCCGGGATGCCGGCCTCGACGGCGAGCTCGGCGTAGCGGAGCACCGAGAGCGGCGTCAGCGACGCCGGCTTCAGCACGACGGTGTTCCCGGCGGCGAGCGCCGGCGCGATCTTCCAGTTGGCGATGTTGAGCGGGAAGTTCCACGGCGTGATCAGGCCGACAACGCCGATCGGCTCCCGAAACGTCAGGGCGACGCCGTCGCGCTCGACCGGGACGGTGTGCCCGAAGAACTTGTCGACGGCGCCCGCGTAGTAGCGGATCACGTCGACGATCATCCCGAGCTGGCCGCGGGCGTCGCCGATCGGCATGCCGACGTTGCGGCACTCGAGCAGCGCCAGCTCCTCGGCGTGCTCCTCGACGAGCGCCGCGAAACGATGCATGTGGCGGCCGCGGGTGACGGGCGAGAGCGAGCCCCACCTCTCGTAGGCAGCGGTCGCGGCGGCGACGGCCCGGTCGATGTCCTCGACGCCGGCCGAGGCGACGCTGGCAAGCCGGGCCCCCGTGGCCGGGTTCGTGACGTCGAAGGTCTCCCCCTCGGCCGCGGCCACCCGGTCGCCGCCGATGACGAGGCCCTCGACCGTCGCGCTCACGCCGCCGCCACCCGGTAGGTGGTCGCCTGCGCCACCAGCTCGCGGAAGAGCGGCGCGCCGCCCACCTCGTCCTCCTCCGGGTGCCACAGGACGCCGATCACAAAGCGGGCGTTCGGCTGCTCGATCCCCTCGACCGTGCCGTCCTCTGCCTGCGCGCTCGGACGCAGCCCCTCGCCGAGCCGGTCAGGCGCCTGGTGGTGGCACGAGTGCGTGCGGGTGCCGGCGCCGAGCACCTCGGCCAGGCGCGTCCCCGGCGTGACCGTCACGTCGTGGAAGGTGTACGTCCCCGGCGGTCCCTTATGGGTGTCGCTGCCAAGGTGCTGGACGAGGTCGCCGCCGAGCGCGACGTTCAGGAGCTGCATGCCCCGGCAGATGCCGAGCACGGGCATGTCGCGCCGGATCGCCTCGCGCATCAGCGCCAGCTCGGCCCGGTCGCGGCCGTCGTGGAATCCGGTGCTCTCGGGGTGCGGATCCTGTCCGTACGTCGCCGGGTTCAGGTCGGAGCCGCCCGTGAAGACGACGCCGTCGAGCAGGTCGAGCAGCTCGGTCGAGCCGTCGACCGGCGGGATCACCACCGGGAGCCCGCCCGCCGCCGTCACCGACCGGCTGTACCCCGCCGGCGCGAGCACGCTCTGGAAGTCGCGCCACTGCCCGAACGTCACGGGCACGTCGTAGGCGCTGATCCCGATCACCGGACGCTTGCGATCCATCCCTCTTGGAGTATATGAATAGCCCATGCCGCTTTCGCTCGACGAGCTGCGGGGTGACGTCGAGTCCGGCGCGATCGACACGGTGCTGATCGTCATGACGGACATGCAGGGGCGGCTGTCGGGGAAGCGGCTGCACGCGCCCTTCTTCGTCGACGAGGTGGCCGGCCACGGGGCGGAGGGGTGCAACTACCTGCTCGCCGTCGACGTGGAGATGAACACGGTCCAGGGGTTCGCCATGTCCTCATGGGAGACCGGCTACGGCGACTTCGTGTTCCGCCCCGACCTGGCGACGCTGCGGCGGGTGCCGTGGCTCGAGCGGACGGCGCTGGTCGTCGCCGACCTCGAATGGGAGGACGGGAGCCCGGTGGCGGCCTCGCCGCGCCAGATCCTGCGCCGCCAGCTCGACCGGCTGGCCGAGCGCGGCTGGCGCGCGAACGTCGGCTCGGAGCTCGAGTTCATGCTCTTCCGCGACAGCTACGACCAGGCCCGGGCCAAGCGCTACCACGACCTCGTCACCGCGAACGCCTACAACGTGGACTACTCGATCCTGGGCACGACCATGGTCGAGGACGTGCTCCGCCCGATCCGCCTGGGGATGGCGGGCGCGGGCATCCGGGTCGAGGACTCGAAGGGCGAGTGCAACTTCGGACAGCACGAGGTCAACTTCCGCTACTCCGACGCGCTCTCGATGGCCGACAACCACTCGGTCTACAAGAACGGCGCCAAGGAGATCGCGTACCTGCACGGATGCGCGCTCTCGTTCATGGCCAAGTACGACGAGCGCGAGGGCAACTCGTGCCACATCCACGTGAGCCTGTGGGACGACTCCGGCAGCCTGTCACCCGGCGAGGGCGGCCACGGCCGCAGCACGATCTTCGAGCACTTCATCGCCGGGCAGCTCGCCGCCACCCGGGAGCTGGCCTACTTCTTCGCCCCCAACGTGAACTCGTACAAGCGCTACGCCTGGGGCTCGTTCGCGCCGACGACGCTCGTCTGGGGCGTCGACAACCGCACGTGCGGCTTCCGCGTGGTCGGACACGGCCAGGGCCTGCGCGTGGAGAGCCGGATCGCCGGCGCCGACGTGAACCCCTACCTCGCCTTTGCGGCCATGATCGCCGCCGGCCTGCACGGCATCGACAACGAGCTCGCGCTGGAGCCGGCCTACCCGGGGAATGCGTACGACGCCGAGGGCAAGCCGCGCCTGCCGGGCAGCCTGCATGAGTCGATTGCGCTGCTCGAGGGCTCGCAGATCGCGCGGAAGGGCTTCGGCGACGACGTCGTCGACCATTACCTGCACTACGCGCGCACCGAGCAGCGCTCGTTCGAGGCGGCAGTCACCGACTGGGAGCGGTTCCGCAGCTTCGAGCGGATGTGAGCGGGCCGCCCCCGGCGAGGCCGGGGGCGATCGCCGCTTCTACGCCGACTTCCCGTGCGGTCGCCCGGTGATCCGGGCGATCACGCGCTGACGCCGCTCGCGGCGGCGCTGGTCGCGCATGTTCCGCGCGGCCCGCATGAAGTACTCGTGCTCTGTCTCAGGGCGAGAACGGGAGAGCTGGCGCTCTGAATAGATCGGAAACATATTGGTCATACCCCTATTGTAGCGTGCGTGTATGACCATTCGTCACCTTATTCGTTCGCCTGTATACCCCTTTTGGTGAAGAATTGTTGAGTTTTGGAGAAGAAGCGGTTCAGGCGATGGTCACTTCGTCCGAGAGGTAGACGTCCTGGATCGCATGGAGCAGCTCGACGCCCTCGGACATCGGCCGCTGGAAGGCCTTGCGGCCGCTGATCATGCCCATGCCGCCGGCGCGCTTGTTCACGACCGCGGTGTAGACGGCGTCGTGGAGGTCGCTCGCGCCGGACGCCCCGCCCGAGTTGATCAGGCCGGCGCGGCCCATGTAGCACCCGGCCACCTGGTAGCGGGTCATGTCGATCGGGTGGTCGGTCAGAAGCTCGGAGTACACGCGCTTGTCGGTCTTCCCGAACTTGAGGTCGAGGAACCCGGGCGCGGCGGTCTCGGGCGCCTTCTGCTTGATGATGTCGGCCTCGATGGTGACGCCCAGGTGGTTGGCCTGCGTGGTCAGGTCTGCGGCCAGGTGGTAGTCGGGCCCGCCGTCCTTCGGGGAGAACGCGGAGTTGCGCAGGTAGCACCAGAGCACGGTCGCCATGCCCAGCTCGTGCGCGGCCGCGAACGCCACCGACACCTCCTGGATCTGGCGCTTCGACTCGGGGGAGCCGAAGTAGATCGTCGCGCCGACGGCGACGCAGCCCTGCTCGCGGGCCTGGCGCACCGAGCCGAACATGATCTGGTCGTACGCGTTCGGGTAGGACAGGAACTCGTTGTGGTTCAGCTTGAGCAGGAACGGGATCCGGTGCGCGTAGCGGCGGGCGGTGGCGCCGAGCGCGCCGAGCGTGGTGGCGACGGCATTGCAGCCGCCCTCGATCGCGAGCTCGACGATCCGGGCCGGGTCGAAGTAGTCGGGGTTCTTGGCGAAGGAGGCACCGGCGGAGTGCTCGATGCCCTGGTCGACCGGGAGGATCGAGAGGTACCCCGTGCCGGCCAGCCGGCCGTTGGAGTAGAGCGTCTGCAGCGACCGCAGCACCGGCGTCGGCCGGTCGGACATGGCGACGACGCGATCGACGAAGTCCGGGCCGGGGAGGTACAGGCGCTCGCTCGAGATGGTGCTGCAGGTGTGCTCGAGGAGCGACTCTGCGTCGTCGCCGAGGATCGATTCGATCTGGGCGATGTCCGATGCGGGTGCGATGGCCATGGGACTCCTCTCTTCTCGCCCGTGCAGGCGAATTCTCGGTGTGGTCTCACATGTAGCTTGCCACGTTCGCTCAGCCTCCAGCGTGCGTCTCGATGTGCCCGCCGAACTGCTTGCGCATGGCCGAGAGCACGCGGTTGGCGTACGTCCCCTCACCGCGGGAGCTGAACCGCTCGTAGACGGCGGCCGTGAGCACGTAGGCCGGGATCCCCTCCTCGATCGCCGCGATCGACGTCCACCGGCCCTCGCCCGAGTCGGACACGCGGCCCGAGTACTCCTCGAGGTCGGCTGACTCGTGCAGGGCCGCGGCCGTCAGGTCGAGCAGCCAGGAGCCGACGACGCTGCCGCGCCGCCACACCTCGGCGACGTCGGCCGTGTCGATCGTGTAGCGGTAGAACTCGGGGTGGTCGAGCGGGGCGGTCTCGGCATCGTCCACGCGGTCGCGCAGGCCGATGTCGGCGTTGCGGAGGATGTCCAGGCCCTCGGCGTAGGCGGCCATGATTCCGTACTCGATGCCGTTGTGGACCATCTTCACGAAGTGGCCGGCGCCGTTGCCGCCGCAGTGCAGGTACCCCTGCTCGGACCTCGCCGGCTCGCCCGTGCGGCCCGGCGTTCGCTCGGCGGCCTCGACGCCGGGAGCGATGGTGGCGAAGATCGGGTCGAGCCGCTCCACGACCTCGTCCTCGCCCCCGATCATGAGGCAGTAGCCGCGCTCGAGCCCGAACACACCGCCCGACGTGCCGACGTCGACGTAGTGGATGCCCTTGAGGCCGAGCTCGGCCGCCCGGGCAACGTCGTCGCGGTAGTAGGAGTTGCCGCCGTCGATGATCGTGTCGCCCTCGTCGAGCAGCTCCGCGACGTCGCTCACGACCTTCCCGGTCACCGCCGCCGGCACCATGATCCAGACCGCCCGGGGCCGCTCGAGCTTGGCGACCAGGTCGGCGGGGGACTCGGCGCCGACCGCGCCCTCGGCGGCGAGCGTCGCGGTCGGGGCGGGGTCCCGGTTCCACACCACCATCTGGTGCCCGTCGCGCATCAGCCGGCGGGTGAGATTGGCACCCATCCGGCCCAGGCCGATCATTCCGAGTTGCATGCTGCTCTCCGATCCACGGCGTCAGGGTCTCCGGCCGAAGCACCATAGCGCCGGTTGGCGATCGACCATCTAGTGGGTCGTCAGGTGACGTCGGTGGTGTCGACGGCGAGCGAAACCCGAGCAGCGCAAGGACGCAGGGAGCGCCGATACCTGGTCGTATCGGCGCGACCGAGGACGCCGCGATGCGACGGGTTGCAGCCGCCGGAACCCGGCGAACGTTGCCTGACGACCCACTAGGATCGCCCCGCAATGTCGCAGATCGTCCCGGCAGTCCCCGGCGACGCCCGCGCCGTGGCCGAGTGCGTCCGCGCCGCGTACGGCCGCTACATCGAGCGCATCGGCCGCGAGCCGGCGCCGATGACGGCCGACTATGACGCCCTGATCGCCGCCGGCGAGGTCTGGGTGATCCGGGAGGGCGAGGGCGTCTCCGGTGTCCTCGTGCTGCGGCCCCAGCCGCCCGCGCTCCTCGTCGAGAACGTCGCCGTCGCGCCCGACCGGCAGGGCGCGGGCCTGGGGCGGGCGCTGATGGCGTTCGCGGATGACCACGCGCGCGCCGCGGGGCTCGCCGAGGTCGTGCTCTACACGAACGAGCGGATGACCGAGAACCTGCGCTTCTACCCCGCGCTGGGATTCACCGAGACCGGCCGGGGGATGCAGGACGGGTTTGCCCGGGTGTTCTACCGGAAGCCGCTGGCTGATTGACCGAAGACGTACTCAGGATGACCGGCCCGTGTCAACAGCAGTTGCGTCCGCTACCATTTGCGGGCCGAGGCGACCACCCTCCGTCGCGTCGGCCGGACCGATTGTGCGTTCGCCGGCAGGCTGAAGGAGCCCACCCTCACAGGGCCGGCGGATGGGGTCGGTCGAGGAGGCCGCGACGATCTCGCGGCCTCCTCGCGTTCGGGGGGTTGACCGAGGACTCCTAGGGCACCCGGTGGCGCATCGTCCACGCGCACACGAGCACGATGGCGAGGAACCCGAGGGGGATCACGAGCGTCATCCAACCGCCCGCGGAGGAGTCGTTCGTGGCCAGGGCGATCAGATGCATGGATGCTCCCCTCTAGGCCAGGTAGAAGAGGCCGGAGAAGATCGCGAGCACCACGGCCAGGAACCACCAGTAGAGCACGCAGGGCGGCACGGTGGCCCGAAGCCCCTCGCCTGGCGGCTGCACCGTCTGCGTCTCGAGCCAGTAGAGGCCGCCGAGCAGGTGGACGAGGTACACGGCGATGAACCCGACGAAGACGCTCCCGAGCGCGCCCGCGTGGCTGGGCGAGAAGCCGGGCCGGAACACCTGCGACCCGGCCAGCACGGTCGCAACGAGACCGACAGCGAGCGCGGCCACGGCGGGGGCGCGGAACGCGGCCGCACCGGCGGAGGCCAGGCGGCCGGCACCGACCTGGACGAGCGCAGCAGTGACGCACACGAGCACGAGGACGGCCAGCCCCATCGTGCCCGAGGGGTTCTGCCCGGGCGGGTTCCACATGCCGTTGTTGTCGAGCGCCCGCAGGTAGAGGTACGCGAACACGAAGCCCAGGAAGAGGAACGCGTCTGCGGCGACGAAGAGCCGTCCCGCAACCGACTGATTGCGGGCCTCGAGCTGGGCGGTCTCGGCGGCGCCTGGGCTGAGCTCGGCCATCGGTCAGTCCCCCGCCGAGGGGACGACGGGCGGCCCCAGCTCCACCACCGGCGGCGCCGAGGGGTCGCCGTACTCGTACGGCCCCGCCAGGATCCGCACCGGGCGGTCGAAGTTCCAGGCCGGGACGGGGGTCGGGAGCTGCCATTCGAGCGAGCGGGCCATCCACGGGTTGGGCGCCGCAGGCACCCGGGCGACGACGAGCGACCAGACGAAGTTCGCCAGGAACACGAGCATCGACCCGCCGAGGAGGAACGCCGAGATCGACACCCAGTCGTTCAGGAACTGCAGGTGCGGCGCGTAGGTGGCGGTGCGGCGCGGCATGCCCAGCATGCCGACGGCGAACAGCGGCAGGAACGTCGAGTTGAAGAAGACGAACGTCGTCCAGAAGTGGATCTTGCCGAGCGTCTCGTTCAGCTCCACGCCCGCCATCTTCGGCAGCCAGTAGTAGATGCCGGCGAAGAACGCGAAGACCAGGCCGCCCATGATCGTGTAGTGGAAGTGGGCCATCACGAAGAAGCTGCCGTGCAGGCGTGACGTCGCTCGGGACGTCGGACAGGTACACGCCGGAGAGCCCGCCGATGAGGAAGTTGACGAAGAACGCGAGCGCGAACAGCATCGGCACCGTGTAGCGGATCCGGGCCCGCCAGAGCGTCGCGATCCCGACGAGGAAGATGAAGCCGGTCGGCACCGAGATCAGCTCCGTCGTCAGCATGTAGAACGGGCGCAGGCTGGAGTTGATGCCGCTCACGAACAGGTGGTGCTGCCACACCATGAACGAGAGCAGCGTGACGCCGAGCATGCCCGACACGGCCAGCCGGTAGCCCCAGAGCGGCTTGCGGGCGAAGACCGGCAGGATCTCGAGCACGATCCCGAAGCCCGGCAGGGCGAGGATGTAGACCTCGGGGTGGCCGAAGAACCAGAACAGGTTCTCCCACAGGAAGGGGCTCCCGCCGGTCGGCGCCGAGAAGAAGGTCGTCCCCGACGTGCGGTCGAGCACCTGCATGAACACCGCGGCGAGCAGCATCGGCGGCCCGAGCAGCATCAGCACCGACGTCGTCAGCATGCTCCAGACGAAGATCGGCAGCCGCGACCAGGTCATGCCGGGCGCGCGGTGGTTGAACACCGTGACGAGCATGTTCAGCGCGTTCAGGATCATGCCGACGCCGACCAGCGCGAACGCGAACAGGTAGCCGTCCATGCCGACGTCGGCCTGGCTCCCGAGCGTCGGGTAGCCGGTCCAGCCGGTGGGGAAGCCGCCGTAGGCGATCGTGCTCACGAGGATCACGCCGGCCAGCGGCAGCAGCCAGAACGAGAGCGCCTCGAGCCGCGGGAAGGCCATCCGCCGGCTGCCGATCATGATCGGCACGAAGTAGTGCCCGAACGGCCCCAGGATGATGCTCGAGACCATCATGATCATCATCGCGCCGTGCAGGCCGACGATCGTCAGGTACTGGCCGGGCGAGAACGTGGGCGAGTTCGGGTGCAGGAGCTCGGTGCGGATCAGCATGGCGTTCACGCCGCCGATGAAGAAGAACATCGCCGATCCCGATCAGGTACTGGATGCCGATCACCTTGTGGTCGGTGCTCGCCCGCAGGTACCGCGCCCAGCCCGGTTCGCTCCTTGGCCACGTCGCCGCCGGAGCGTCCGAAGAGGCGCGCGATCGGGTGGTTGAGGATGCCCAGGCCGGCCAGGTAGCCCGACCGTGCCCAGCGACGTAGCCCAGGAGGACGGCGATGTCGTTGTAGTCGATGTCGGCCACCCAGTCGAAGCGCGAGCCCATCCGGTGGCCGATCCAGAGGCCGATCGCGTAGCCGACGACGAGCCCGACAATGCCCCAGATGACGTTGAACGTCGAGCAGGCCGTTGCGGCCGGACGGCTCCGGCGCCCGGGCGGCCGTGGGTGTCTCCGGTGCGCTCATCCGCCCCTCCCGAGAGGTTGGGGTAGTAGACCTTGGCGTACTTCGGCAGGTAGTGCGTCGACGGACGCGTTCAGCCCCTGCGCGTGTGCGATCCAGCGCCTCGAACCGGCCGGCGAGAGCACGTGCCCGCGGGCAGACATGTAGCCGTGCCACAGGCCGCACAGCTCGGCGCAGCGGATCTCGAACAGGCCCACGTGCTTCGGGCGTCGTGAACGCGATGTTGTCGGCGCCGGGCACCGCGTCCGCCTTGACGCCGAGCTGGTAGGCCCAGAACGAGTGGATCACGTCGAGCGACGTGACGTGGAACTCGACCGTGCGGTCGACCGGAAGCGCCAGCGAGAACGTCTCGACGCCGCCGTACTGCGGGATAGCGGTAGGTGAACTGCCACTGCTGGGCGATCACCTGCACCTGCAGCGGGTTCCCGCTCGGGCTCGAGATCGGCGTCGCTCCCTGGCCGCCGCCCGCGCCGGCCCCGGCGCGGCTGTTCGGGTGCCTCGACGAGCTGGATCGTACCGACGATCGCGAGCACGATCACGATCGTCGCGGTGACGCCGACCCAGCCCACCTGCAGGCGCCGAGTGGCCCCGGACGGGCGGGCCGTCCTGTATGGGGCCGGGCGGCTGGCGGAACGACACCACCGCGTAGACGAAGAACGTCAGCACGCCGACGCCGATCGGCGTGAGGATCAGCGGCAAGGACGTTGTTGATGTCGGTCTGGTCGGACGCCGAGTTCGAGAATCCGGCCGGGCGGCATGTGCGGCGCGAGCAGGAAGCCGACCACGAGGTCGGCGACGACGGCCACGCACGACCCAGATCGATCGCCGCCCGGATGAGATGGGAACGATCGTCCATCGCTCAGACGACCTTGAGGAACCCGTCCATCCAACCGACGGTCTGCATTGGCCCGCCGCAGCCCGTAGATCCACCCGGCGGCGCACGGCACGAAGCACTGCCAGCGATGCAGGCCCGGCTTGCCGGTGCGGAACTCGAAGATGATCGTGTTGTGGGCCTGCGCCAGCGTGCACGGCGTGACGGCGCACTGGTTGGGGGCGTCGTCGGCGACGCCCTTGAGCGGCACGCTGACGCCGAGGTCGGGGATCGTGAACGTGTGCGATGCGTCGTCCGGGTCGAGGACGTGGAGCGGCTTCCCGTTGACCGTCATCGTGCCGCCGACGACGCCGCGCGGCTGGCCGAGGAACGGGTTTCGCAGCCCGCTGTCGCCGTCGTACTGGTAGACGGTCACGCGCACGAGGGAGTGCGCCGGCACCTTCCAGATCGTGCTGTGCACCCAGTGGCCCTGCTCGTTCTTGACGAGGTAGGACACCCAGTCGGGATGCGGGGCGTGGCCGTAGGACGCGACGGTCTGGACGGTGATGTTCGTGACCCCCGGCCGCGCTCGCCTGCGGGACCGTCGGCGGAAGGGAGATCGACGTAGCCGACCACGTACCAGGCGACGAGGGCGGCCACCACAACGGTGCCGCCGAGCGCGCATAGGATCCTCGTGGTCCGACTGATCGAGCCCTCCCTCGGATCGAGCGGCAGGAATGGTCGATCCGGCTCCGGGCGGCGTCAAGCGCATGTCATGTCCCTGTCATGTCCGGGCCGGGAAGGCGGGCGTATGCTTGCGGTGTCGTGCGGATTCTGCTGGTCGAGGACGAGCCGCTCATCGCGACGCTTCGTCAGTCGAGGGCTCCGGGCTGAGGGGTACGTGACTGCCGTCGCGGCGAGCGGCGACGAGGCGGTGGCCGAGCTCGGCGCCCGCGATTGGGACCTCGTGATGCTCGACCTGATGCTGCCGGGTCTCGACGGCTTCGCCGTGCTGCGCCCGCGCGATCGCGGCGGACCCGCCCCTGCCCGTGCTCGTGCTCTCCGCCCAGAACGGCGTCGCGACCAAGGTCGCGGCGCTCGACGCGGGCGCGAGCGACTACCTGGCCAAGCCCTTCTCGTTCGACGAGCTCCTCGCCCGCGTGCGCGTCTGCCTGCGCCGCCGGGCTCCGGCCGGCCGGCCGCAGCCCGGCACGCGGATGCTCGAGCTCGACGCGCGTAACCGCCGGATCATGCCGCCGCGACGGCGGTCGCGTCCAGCTCTCGGAGCGTGAGTGCGCGCTGCTCGAGTACCTGCTGCGGACGCCGGAGGAGGTCGTGTCACGGGAGCGGATCCTGAACGCCGTCTGGGACTACCAGTTCGACCCGCGGTCGAACGTCGTCGACGTCTACGTCGCCCGGCTGCGGCGCAAGCTCGAGACCGAGGCGATGATCGAGACCGTCCGCGGCGGCGGGTACCGGCTCGTCCCCTGCTGAGCCGCAGGCCGGGCAGGCGCAGCTCGAACATGCTGCCCGCGCCGGGACGGCTGTGGACCGACACGCTGCCGCCGTGCGCCTCGGCGATCGCCTTCACGATCGCGAGGCCGAGGCCGGCTCCGCCGTGACGACGGTTACGGCCGCCGTCCACACGGTAGAAGCGGTCGAACACGCGCGGGAGCGCGGCCTCGGGAATCCCGTCGCCGCCGTCGCGGACGCGGATCCGCAGGGCCCGGGACTCGGCGACCGCGCCGATCTCGATCAGCCCGCCCTGCCTCCGTGTGCTGGACGGCGTTCTCGACCAGCGCGTCGAGTGCGAGCGTGAGCTGATCGCGAATCGACGGCGAGCGTGCCCGGGGGAAGCGTCGCCCAGCCGCCAGTCGCGGTCGGCCGTGCCCCGCCAGCGCTGGAAGGTTTGCGCCAGGAGGGCCGCGGCGTCGGTCCGACTCGTCGTGCGCCGGGCGCCGCCCCGCCTGCCGACTCCAGCAGGAGCAGGCGGCTTGATCACGCGCTCCATGCGTCCGAGCTCGCCCAGGACGACCTGGCACGTCTCGTCCAGCTCGGCCGGCTCGGGGTGACCGTTGCGGAGCATGAGCTCGATGTGGCCACGGCCGATCGTGATCGGGGTGAGGAGCTCGTGCGACGCGTCGGACAGGAACTCCGACTTGCGCTCGACGTCGCGCTCGCGCTCGGCGGCGAGCGCCTCGGCCACGGCCTGGGCCTGCTGGCGGCGATGCACGTGGTAGACCATCGCCACGAACATCAGCGACATGAGCGGCACCTCGGTGATCTCCGGCGGCTCCTCCCAGTTGCGGTAGATGCCGAAGGCCGTGGCCGCGCCCGTCGTGATGGTGACAAAGAGGATCCCGAGCAGGGTGGCCCGCCCCCGCCACGCACGGAAGCCGTACAGGATCGTGAACGACACGTAGATGAAGTGGAATGGGACGGTCTCCCAGCCCTGGCCGTACCGGATCTCGATGATCGCGAGCATGGCGGCCAGGTTCAGCACCGCGAACGCCACCCATGCGTACTCCAGGCGGGAACCCGACTCGATCCACGCGAGTCTCGGCCGCGTCACGCGACGACCATAACACTCCCGCGGGGCGAGGCTACCTGGGAGCGGCGACGCCGAGCACGACCGTCAGGATCAGGAGGATCCCGAGCACCGTGCCGATGATGCCCGTCGCGAGCCCCCAGCCGGCCGCGTCGCTGCCATGCAGGCCGGGCGTCCGGGCGATCTCGCGCCGGGCCTTGACCGCCAACACGATCGCCGGGATCGAGAACACGATGGGCAGCACGGCCAGGCCGAGCAGGCCCAGGAGGAGCGACCCCCTGGCGGCCTGTGATCGGGCGCCGCCGCGCACGTCGGTGTTGCACCTGGGGCACACGTCTGTGCCGGCCGCGAGCGGCTCGCCGCAGCAGGTGCAGAGCTCGATCGGGGCGCTTCGGCCCGGCGGCGACGGCAGACGGACTCCGGCCCGCTCAGGCATGCCGCTCACCCGCGCCCTCCAGGTAGGCCGAGACGACGGCCCGCGCCGTCGCGTCGAGGCCGGCCCCGCGGCGGACGATCTGCTGGAGCCCGGCCTGCACGAGGCCGACGAACATGTCCTCGAGCCACTCGAGCGAGCAGTCGCGGCGCAGGAGCCCCTCCGACCGCCCCCGGTCCAGCATCTCCCGGATCGGGTCGCGCACGAGCCGGTCGGCGACGCCGCGCGGCACCGGCACCTGCTCGCGGATCACGACCGCGTACTCGTGGCCGACCGAGAGCACGACGCGGACAGCCCGGTCGAGGGCTTCGGGGCCGGGGAGCGCCGTCAGGTCGGCGGCGCGGAGATGCTCGCCGACGCTCTCGACCGCCACCCGCTGGAGCTCCTCCAGGAGCGCCTCGCGGGTGGGGAAGTGACGGTAGAGGGTCGCGCGGCCGACGCCGGATCGGGCCGCGATCTCGGTCATGCTGACCGCCGACCCTCGGTCGGCGAACGTGCGGGCGGCCGACGTCAGGATCCCGCGTGCGGTCGGCGCGAGGTCGCCGCCCGGGCCGCCCTTCTCGGCAGGCGTCGGCATTGCCATGGCCCGTCGGAGTGTACTCCCCGGGGCCTGGCCGGCCGGGGTGACGCGGCGCCGAAAACCCGATGCCCTCGGCAGGATTCGAACCTGCGACGCCGGCCTTAGGAGAGCCGCGCTCTATCCCCTGAGCTACGAGGGCCCCGCGGGGCCGTGAGCCCCGCGGCCATGGTACTCGGTACAATCGCAGGCCGAATGCGGCCCGCCACGTGATCGCGTCTGCGCTGGTGACGCTGGCCGTGACGGCCGCGGCCGTGTGGGTGTGCGGCTCCGCCATCTCCCCCGGCTCACCCGCGCCGGAGCGGCTCGCCTACGGGATCCTGGCCGCCATCGGCCTGGCCTGGCTGACCATGCTGCAGGGGCCCGCCGGCCTCGGCCTGCTCGGCCGTCCGTGGGCGCTGCGGGGGATCGCCGCAGTGCTGGTCGTGGCACTGGTCGCGTGGCGGCGGCCGTCGCTCTGGCCGGGGCGGGTGTCGGCCTGGCCGCTCGCCGTCGCCGCGGCGACCACCGCCGTCGTCACCTACCCGGGCTTCCTGGCGGCGACGCCGCGCCTGTGGCCCTCGCACGAGGACATGCTCTGGCACCAGGGCTGGATCCGCCAGCTGGCCGCCGGCATCCCGGCGCCGGGTGGGGTGTACGCGGGGGAGCCGAACTCGTATCCGTGGCTGTACCACTCGATCGGCGCCTGGCTCCTGGGGACGCTTCCGGGCGACCTGAACGCGGCCATCCTCGCCCTCGACGTCGGCGGCGTGGCCGCCGGGTGGCTGGCGATGTGGCTGCTCGCACGCGAGCTGGGGGCGCCGCGCGCCGCCGCAACCTGGGCGGCGGCCCTGTTCACCGCCGCAGCGGGGTTCGGCTGGATCTGGCAGCACAGCCCGGCGGCTGCGCTGCACCCCAACGGCGTGAATCTCGGCCCATATCACGGCGACCTCGTTCTCTCGAACGTGCTCGTGCCGTCGCTCGGCAACGTCCCGCCGCTGATCCCGCGCGAGCTGGGCACGTGCCTGGCGCCGCTCGCGGTGTGGCTCATGCTGCGCGGGCTGGCCAAGGGCCGCCCCGAGGCGCTGTGGGCGGCGGGCGCGGCGATCGGCTTCACGTTCCTCATCAGCCCGCTCGCGGGCGGGTTCTGTGTCGCCTGGGCGGTCGTGCTCGCCCTCGCGGCCCGCGACCTCGCCGTCTGGCGCACCGTCCTCGCCGGCGCCGCCGTCGCGGCGGTATGGCTCGTGCCACTCGCGCTCGACTATCACCGCTACGGCGGGTTCGTCTCGATCACGCACATCGCCCCGGTGCTGCCCTCGCCCGGCCAGACGATCGTGGCGCTCGGGATCGTCCTGCCGCTGGGCGCCGCCGGCGCGCTCGCGATCGTCCGCAGGCCGGAGGGGATGTCCGCGCTCGCCGTCGCGCTGATCGTCGCCGTGCCGGCCGTCGCCTGCGGCGGCGGCGCGCTCCTGGGCCACGGCGCCGAGGTGCTGGGGACGCCGGCGCTCCTACGCTGGTCGCGCTACCTGCCGTTTCTCGTCCTGGCGCTCGCCGTCCCCGCGGGGGTTGCGGCCCAGCGCCTGGTGGAGCTGGCCGGCGGCCCCGCCCGCGCCGGCGGGATCGCGGTGGCAGTGGCGGTGGCCGCGGTCGCGGTGCCCTCGACGGTGCTCGCGACGGCGGCGGCGGTCCACCACGCCTACCCCCGCCAGCTCTCCTGCACCCAGCTTCCGCCGGCGAAGTCGCTCACCGCGGTGGCCGTGCGCGAGCCCACCGCTGACGCGCTCGCCCTGAACCTGTTCTCGCACAGCGCCGCCTCGTCCGTGTTCCTGAAGATCGTCCACGCCAAGGTGCGGTTCCGCACCTGGCTGCAGCGGACGCCGACCCAGCAGGAGCGGCACGCCCGCTACCTGGCGCTGCTTGGACGGGGGACGCTCCCGCCCGGCGTCACGTGGGTGGTTGCGAGGCCGCACGCAGCCCTGGGCCAATCCGGCCTCGTGCCCGCCGGGAGCTGCCGCCTGGGTGCGCGCACGTTCCGGCTCCTGCGGGTGCCGTGAGCGATAGATGATTGATTCCGCACTCCCGTGATGTCCTGGGCGGCTGCGAATCGAGCAGCGCAAGGACGCAGGGAGCGCTCATATTGGGCTGAAATATGGGCGCGACCGAGGACGCAGCGATGCGACGGTTCGCAGCCGCAGTCCCACCCACGAACCACACCCCCGCTAGCCGCCTGACGTCCAGGCGCGCGGGCGCGCGGGATCAATCGTCTCTAGCAGGACAGCGTCGTGGCGTCGGCCGCGGCCGGGGCGGAGACGCTGCCGGTCGCATCGACGCTCTCGACCGAGAACGTGCGGGTGACGGCGCAGTGGAGCGAGCCGACCGTCCAGGTCGTCGCCGGGGTGGTGCGGACGAGCCGGCCGTTCACGAACACGCGGTAGGTGAGGCCCGCGGCCGGAGCCGTCCAGTGCAGGGCGACCGAGTTGCGGGCCGGCGTCGCAACGAGGCCGGTCGGCGCCGGCGGGCAGGGGTCGGTCCGCACCCAGACGGGCGCCTTGGGTGAGAGGTTCGAGACCATGTCGAGCGCCCGCACCGACACGGTGTGGACGCTGTCACAGGCGAGCCCCGTGACGGCGAACGTCCGGCTCGTGCCCTGGTAGCGGAGCCTCGAGTCGACCACGACGCGGTAGCCGCCGACGGCGATGTTGTCGCTCCCGCGCGTCCAGGAGATCCCGATCGCCGTCTCGGCGGGGTTCGTGGTCACCGACGGCGCGGCCGGCGGCGCCGGATCGGACTGCTCGACGAGCTTGAACGCGTCGGCGACGATCGTCCCGCGGGCGCTCGAGGCCGAGCTCACCTGCAGCCGCCAGCCCGAGCCTGCGGCCAGGTTATAGCTGCCGACATACTGGAACTTGCCGCAGCCGCGGGCCTCGTCGACCGTCGCGGTGCGCAGGCCGCGGGTGGTCGTGACGCCCACGCCGGCCTTCGCCGAGTCGGGCCCGCACGGCCAGCGCATGAGCAGGTCGTAGCGGTCGGTCGCGGGCACGGACACCCGGAACTGCACGGGGCTCGCCGGCCTGTGCGGCGCCGCGGCCAGGTAGTTCGCCCCGTAGCGGCCGGACTGCGTGCTGGCGACGTGCCAGACGGACGCGTCGTAGCGCACGCCCGAGGGGTCGGCGTTGTCGACGATCCGCTGGTAGGTGTCCTGCGCGTCCGAGCGCAGGTACGCCATGTACCGGGGCCAGTTCCAGGTGCGGCCGGGATCCGTGTGGTGGTCGACGCCGCCCCATTCCCCGGGATGGTTCGGGTCCGGCACCTGGTAGTGCCCGATCACGTGCGTGCGGTCGGGCGTGATCAGGTAGGTATCGGCCAGCCAGGCGGCCAGCCTGGCCGAGCCGCGGTACTCGGCGTCGGGGAAGCGGGTGACGTTGGTGAACCCGGCATGCTCGATGCCGATCGAGCTCTCGTTGTAGGTCCAGTTGCCGGCGTGCCAGGCGATGTCGCGGTCGGGCACCATCTGCGCCACGCGACCGGTCGAGGAGACGACGTAGTGCGCGGACGCCTCGGCGCGGGGATTGCGAAACCAGGTGTAGGTCGAGGCCCAGCTGCCCTCGGCCACGTGGATCACGAGCCGGGTGATCGGGCTCGTCAGCGGCCGGTCGGCGACGGTGTAGTTCAGCGGGCTCGCCGGCTCCCACAGGGCTCCGGCGTAGTCCGGCCCGGCAGGCGGCCGACGGGCTCGTCGCATGCGAGAGCAGCGACCGGGGCGGCGAGGCCAGGCCGGCCGAGTCGAGCGCGGAGCCCGACCGGACATCGGCCTGAGTGGGAGCCGGGCCGGCCACGCAGACGCCGACGACGGCGATGCTGACAAGGGCCCAGACCCGGGACGGAAGAAGCCTGCTCCGGGGCACGTTCCGCATGATCGGCAGTAGGGCCGGCGAGGCTGAGCCCGGCGGGAAATGTTTACGATTGGCTCACCAGGAAGCGCGAGGCGGGCGGGCAAGGTGAAGGACGCGATGATGCGAGCAACGATCCGGGGTGTGGCGGCAGGGCTCGTCGTCTCGCTGCTCGCGGCCGTGCCCGCGGCGGGCGCGCCCCTGCACGGGAACGGGATGATCGCCTTCGACCGCCACCGCGCCGGCAACTGGGACATCTACGTCAAGCGGCCGGCCAAGGGCAGCCCGGCGGTGCGGCTGACCACGAGCGCGGCCGACGACTTCGCGCCGTCGTTCTCGCCGGACGGGGCCCGCATCGCCTTCACGAGCGACCGCCGCGGCAACTACGACATCTACACGATGAACAGCGCCGGGCGCGACCTGCGCCGGATCACCAGGAGCCCGGGCAAGGACGCCTTCCCCAGCTGGTCGCCCGACGGCCGCACCCTGGCCTTCGCCAGCAACCGCACCGGCGACTGGGAGATCTACACCACGAACGCGAACGGGTCCGGGCACCTGGTGCAGGTGACGCACCGCGCCGGCGTCGACAGCCTCCCGGTCTGGTCGCCGGACGGCAATCGCCTCGCATTCGACGCGCCCCGAAACGGCCATTACCAGATCTGCGTCGTGCCGTCCGGGGGCGGGACGATCACCGTGCTCACGAGCGGCGGGGCCCGGAACGTGCAGCCGGCCTGGTCGCCGGACGGGTCGCGGATCGCGTTCGCCAGCAACCGCTCGGGGTCGTTCGACGTCTGGACGATCACCGTGGGGTCACGCGCGCTCCACCGGCTGACCACCGACTCGGCGGCGGAGTTCCAGCCGGCCTGGTCGCCGGACGGCAACCGGATCCTGTTCGCGCGGGCCACGTCGGCGGGCCAGACCATCGACGTGATGCCGGCCGGCGGTGGCGCGGCGACCGTCCTGACCGGGCTGCGCGGGAACGAGATCCCCGACTGGCAGCCGGTCAAGGCGACGGCGGTCACCGGCGTCTCCCCGGCGCAGGGCCCGTCGGCCGGCGGCACCGCGGTGATCATCACGGGGCGGGGGTTCGTGGCCGGCGCGAAGGTCCGGTTCGGCCCGGCCGCAGCGACGCACGTGGTCGTCACCTCGTCCACGTCGATCACCGCGACGAGCCCGGCCGGCACGGGCACGGTCGACGTCGTCGTCTCGACGTCGCGGGGGACGTCTGCGACCTCGGCCGCCGACCAGTTCACCTACCAGTGATCAGCCGGCCGGCGTGTCCACGCGAAGCGTGCCCAGCACCTGGCTGACACCGGCCGCGAGGTCGGACGCGTGCGCCGCCGAGCCCACAACGACGTAGAGGCACATCGCCCTCCCGGCGGTCGTGAAGAACCGCTGCAGGCCGCGCTGCCCGCGGCGGCGCTGGAGCAGGGTCGACGGGGAGAGTTCGGCCGGGTCGATCCGGCCCGGGGCGGGCGCCGCGAAGAGCGGGGTGCCGGCGTCGGCGGGCCCGTAGTCGACCAGCACGACCACCACGCCGTCGGCCGGGAGCGCCTCGGTGGCGCGGGTCGCGAAGTCGCCGTCGGTCGCGGGCAGGGCGACGTTGGCGGCGTGCACGACCGGGCCGCCGCCCGACCGCGTCCAGATGCGCCCGTCCCAGCCGGGCGGGAGGTCGAGCGCGATGCCGTGGGCCGCGAGCCTCATGCCACCGCCACCGCCAGCGCGATCAGCGCCGCCTCGGCCAGGAGCGCGGCGACCCGGGCCGGGCGCTCCCAGGCGCGCAGGCGCCGGTCGAGGGTTGCGAGCGAGCGCGGCTCGTGCACGCCGCCGGCGGTGAGCAGCGTGGCCGCCCGGGCGAGGCCGAAGGCGGCGCCCACGGCGGCGCCGGCCGCCGCCGATCCGGCCAGGAACGCCGCGGCGCCGGTCGCGTACACGGCTGCGGTCGAGACGATCGTGGTGACGCCGAGCCCGAGCTGGAAGCCGAATCCGGCCCCGTAGACCCAGCCGCGGTAGCGGTGCAGCCAGGCCTCGTTCACCTGCCGGTGCGGGCCGGGGGGCCGCAGCCCGGGGACGAGGTCGACCGCGATCGCGACCGCCACGGCTGCGCCGAGAAGGCCCATCCGCGTCGTCGCCGACATGCCGGCGAGGCCGCCGGCCGCGCCGAGGATCGCACCGGCGCCCGCCCCGGCGGCTGCCGCGGCCAGCGTGAAGGCCGTGACCGTGACGCCCCATCGCCTTCCCCGGCTCCGCTCACCGAGCGGAGTGATGCTCCCGAGCATCGACTCCCCTCAGGGCGACCACAGCGAGCGCAGCCCGGCGACGACCGCGAGCGGCACCGCCACTGCGAGCTCAGCCGGCGCCGTCACCATGCCGTACCGACGCAGGACGGAGGCTGGGGTGGTCGGGGCCGATGCCGGCCGCGGCCAGCTCGCGCTCGACCCGCAGGGCGCGCTCGGCGGAGCCCTCGCCGCCGGCGTCGTCGACGGCATCCGTGAGCAGCGACACCACCTGGTCGAAGCGCTGCGCCGTGCCCTCGCCGGCCAGCTCGCCCCGACCGTCGACGTGCACGAAGTACGGGCTCGCCGGGACGTCGTAGTCGACCCACGCGCGGCTCGACATGACCACGCGCACACCGGACGGCGCCAGCTCCCGCAGCCGGGCCTGGCTCTCATGGCTCCCGTCCTTGGTGACGACCACCAGGCCGACGCCCTCGGGCAGCCGGGTGCGCGGGTCGGCGAACGCCTCCCAGAAGCCGGCGCAGGTGCTGCACCCCGACGTCAGGAAGGCGAGCAGCGTCGCCGCCCCCGGCCGGGTCACGCCGACGTGCATCGCGTCGCCCGCGAGCGTCACGCCGGAGACGTCGTGCGCGGCCGTCGAGGTGCGTGCCGGGGCGGCGGTCGCCGTCCCGCCCGGCTGGAGC
This sequence comes from uncultured Actinomycetes bacterium, assembly GCA_963746115.1. Taxonomy (GTDB): domain Bacteria; phylum Actinomycetota; class Thermoleophilia; order Gaiellales; family JAICJC01; genus JAICJC01. The sequence goes on from CAVVAA010000002.1 coordinate 246,817, forward strand.
TCGTCCAGGCGGCGCAGGATCTCGGCGTGGCTGCGCAGGAGCCCGCCGACCAGCAGGACGAGCAGCACGAGCAGGAGGGTCTCGACGGTGACGACGGCCGTCACAGCGCACCGCCGCCCGCGCGCAGGCCGGTGTAGGGCGGAGCGGCCGCGCCCTTCACCAGGCAGGCCGCCTCGTGGCCGCAGGTGCGGTCGTCGACGAGGACGTGGCGGGAGCACTGGCCCGGGAACAGGCGGCCCGGGTTCTGGCACGTGATCATGCGGCAGACGACCTCGGTCACCTTGCCGATGTGCGTGTTGCACTGGCCGTAGCGGAAGACGTTGCAGCAGGTCGATCGGTGCTGGCACAGGCCCTCCGCGCAGGAGCAGCCGTGCGGGCAGGACTGCCCCGGCAGCCGGTTGCAGTCGATGTAGTAGCGCACGCCCTCGGAGCCGCAGAGCTTCGTGCCGCGGTAGTTGGTGCACTTCCACCAGCCGCCCATGAACGTGTACGGCGGGCAGGTGTTCGACCCGCCGGTGATGGTGCAGCAGAATTCGGTCCAGCCGTCGCAGCAGAGCGCGCCCGGGCGGCAGTCGCGACAGGTGACGACCGCCTCGGCGCTCCCCGGTCGGAGCAGATAGCGCAGCGGCGCCACCGCCAGCGCAGAGCCGCCGATGGCGACGCGCACGAGGATGCCGCGACGCGACGTGCGCCGCTCGAGCAGCCGCGAGGCGGTTGAGACAAGCCGGTCGGTCACGCGGCGCTCCTGCGCGGGCGATAGGCCGCCGCGGCCTGCGGCAGATGGCCGAGGACGAGCGTGACCGCGTAGGCGGCGGCACAGCAGCCGGCCACGAGGGCGACGCCCGCGACCGGGGCGCGCGCGGCCAGCTCGGGCAGGCCGAGCGGCGGGTCGATCGCGGCCGCGAGGGCGACGACGACCGCGCCGGCGTCGAAGGCCGCATGGAGCGGCGACGGGGGAGCGTCGGCGCCGAAGCATCCGCACGACTCGGCCGGCTCGGCGGCGAGCAGCAACCGCAGCGCAAACACGCCCAGGACGGCGTAGAGCGCCGCCATCAGCACCAGGGCGGGCCGTGAGGGGGCCGCGAGGACGAGGACGCCGGTTGCCGCCTCGGCCGCCCCGACGAGGCGTGCCGGGAGCGCTCCGGCGGGCAGCCCGGCCGAGCGCAGGGCGTCGGCGGCCGCGGCCGGCGCGCGCAGCTTGCCCGCTCCCGCCACCACCAAGACGACCGCCAGTACCGAGACCAGCGGCCCCGCTACCGACGCGCCGACCACTGCCGGATAGGGTAGCGACGACCCCCGCGGGCACGGCCCGCAGGCGGAAACGTTTACGCCCTCTTCACCCCGCCTGCTCGGCGACGTGGGGCGCACGGGGCAGGACACGGAGGGTGATCTCACCCCGCAGCAGGCGCAGCAGCGACTCGCCGGCCAGCTCGCGCCGCCAGCCCGAGAGCAGCGGTTGGCCGCCGTCGGCGCCCATCGCCTGGCCGGCGATCAGGGCCTCGAGCTCGGCCCGGGTGGCGACCAGCTCCGACGCCACGCCGGCCTCGGCACAGCGGGCCTGGAGGACGGCGCTCGCGAGCGGAAGCACCACCCGCACCCGCCGCCGCACCTCGCCGGGCAGATCGCCTTCGGACGCCCCCGTCGGCGGCGGCCCGGCCGCAGCCACGGCGGCGAGGAGGCCGTCGAGCTGTGCGCCCTTGCGCAGCTGGAGCCCGCGGATCGACTCGGCGTCGCGGGGCGTGCGCGGGCGCCGGCGCGCGATCTCGATCATGGTCGCGTCCTTGATCAGCCACGACGCGGGCAGGTCGCGGCGGCGGGCCTCGCGCTCGCGCCACGCGGCGGCCGCCGCCAGGGCGGACACCTGCTCGCCTCGCAGCCGGCCGCGGCCGCTCACCCGGCGCCAGGCCAGCTCGGGGTCCTGCACGAGCGTCGCGCCCTCGCCGTAGCGCTGCTGCATCTCCTCGTCCACCCACGCCTGCCGGCCCTGGTCGGCCAGCCGCGCTCGCAGGGCCTCGGCGGCGGCGAGGAGATGACGCACGTCGTCGGCCGCGTACTCGATCTGCACGGGCGTGAGCGGCCGCCGCGACCAGTCCGTGAACCCCTCGTCGTGGCGGAGGCGGACGCCCACCGCCTGCTCGAGCAGGCGCTCCAGCGACGGCGAGCCGCCGTACCCGGCGAAGCCGGCCGCCACCTGCGTGTCGAACACATTCCGGGGGCGCACGTCGTTGTGGAGCACGAAGGCGGCCAGATCGCCCGACGGTGCGTGCATCACCTTCTCGACGGCGGGATCGGCCATGAGCTCGGCGACCGGATCGAGCGGAGCGCCGGCGAGCGGGTCGATGACCGCCAGCCGTTCGGCGGTCGCGAGCTGCACCAGACAGAGCGCGGGCGCGTAGGTGCGCTCCCAGACGAACTCCGTGTCGACTGCGCAGGTGCCTTCGGCCCGCGCCTGGTCGAGCAGCGGGCCGAGCGCGGCACCCGTGGTGATCTGCTCGAGCTCCATGGACAGAGCGCAGTATTGCGCACTACTGTTGACTGGTATGGAAGCATGGGTGGTGTGGGTGGTGGTTGCGGTCGTGCTGCTGATCGCCGAAGCGACCACATCCGCATTCGTCGCCATCTACTTCGGGCTGGCAGCCATCGCGGCGGCAGCCATCGCCGCCATCGGCCTGGGCTTGCCCATCCAGCTGCTCGCCTTCGCGGCGATCTCGGTCGGGAGCCTGACGCTGACGCGACCCGCGCTCAAGCGCGCCGCCGGCGGCGCCCTGACGATCCGCACCGGCGTCGACGCGATGCAGGGCAAGATCGGAGTCGTCACCCGCGCGATCGCCGAGCTCGAGCCCGGCCAGGTCAAGGTCGGCGGTGAGACGTGGACGGCCCGCAGCTACTACGACGAGGAGCCCATCCCGATCGGCAGCCGCGTCGAGGTCGTGAAGATCGAAGGGGTCACCGCCCTGGTGATCCCTGCACCGTCGCCGCGCGGCGATTCCGCGCTCGATCCGGGAGAGCCGAAGGATGGTTGAGCTGATCGCAGTCCTTGCAGTGGTGCTGCTCGCACTCGTCGTCGTGGGACGGGCGGTGCGCGTCGTGCAGCAGAGCACCGTCGGCGTCGTCCAGAGGATGGGCCGCTACCAGCGCACGCTCGGCCCGGGCGTGCACCTGCTCGTGCCGATGCTCGACCGCATCCGGGTGACGGTGGACATGAAGGAGACGGTGCAGGCTTTCCCGCCCCAGCCCGTGATCACGCAGGACAACGTCACGATCGGGGTCGACACGGTCGTCTACTACCAGGTCACCGACGCCGTGAAGGCCACCTACGAGGTGGCGAACATGCTGCAGGCGATGGAGCAGCTCGCCGTGACGACCCTGCGAAACGTGGTCGGGTCGATGACGCTCGAGGAGACGCTGACGAGCCGCGACCAGATCAACTCGCAGCTGCGCTTCGTGCTGGACGAGGCCACGGAGAAGTGGGGCGTCCGGGTGACGCGCGTCGAGCTCAAGAGCATCGACCCGCCGCGCACGATCCAGGAGGCGATGGAGCAGCAGATGCGGGCCGACCGGGCCAAGCGCGCCGCGATCCTGATGGCGGAGGGCGAGAAGCAGGCGGCGATCCTGCGCGCCGAGGGCCTGCGCGCGGCCGCGATCCTGAACGCCGAGGCAGACCAGCAGTCGAACGTCCTGCGGGCCACGGGCGAGAAGGAGGCCCGGGCGCTTCGGGCCGAGGGCGAGGCCGAGGCGCTCGGCAAGATCTTCGCGACGGTGCAGTCGGCCGGGATCGCCCCGGCCGACATGCTCGGATACAAGTACCTCGAGGCGCTGCCCGCCGTCGCCGCCGGCGACGCGAACAAGCTCCTGCTGCTGCCGACCGGGGCCGCCGACGCGATGGGAGCCGTGGCGGGCCTGGGCGCTGCCTTCAGCGAGGGGGCGACGCCGCCACGTGCGAAGCCCGACCCGCGTCCGCCCGGGACGCGAGCGCCGCAGCCGCCGACAGAGAAGTAGATGATTGTCCGGCCGGACAGGCCGGAATCACTTGTAGAATGCGCCGCGTCCCGTGAAGGTGCCCATGCCCCGACAGCGCCCGCTCGTCCTGGCCGCGTTCACGGCGGTCACGTTGCTTGCACTCGGGGCGACGCCCGCGGCGGCCGACACGGCCACGTTCCAGCACCCGGTGGGGCCGGCGTCAGACGCGATGGACGACGTCTATCGGGCTGTCCTCGGTGTCACCGTCACGATCTTCGTGCTCGTCGGCGGCTGGCTGCTCTACTCGGCGCTGCGCTTTCGCGTCCGCCCCGGCGAGCCGGATACCGAGCCGCCCCAGGTGCACGGCTCCACCCGGCTCGAGCTGGCCTGGACGCTCGCACCGGTGCTCGTGCTGGCGGCGCTCTCGGCCTACACGCTCGACCACGTCGGCGCCGTGAAGGACGCGCCGTCGAACGCGATGGTCGTCAACGTGAAGGCGCAGCAGTTCACATTCTCGTACCTCTACGGCGCGAACTCGGGCGCCATCGGCAGGGGGCCGAGCACGCCGAGCACCCTGGTCGTGCCGGTGGACACGCCCGTCAAGCTCGAGGTGCGCTCGATCGACGTCAACCACGACTGGTGGGTGCCGGCGCTCGGCCCGAAGATCGACGCCATCCCCGGGCAGACCAACACGACCTGGTTCCAGGCAGACCACACCGGCACGTTCACGGGCCAGTGCGCGGAGTTCTGCGGCCTCGGCCACGCCACGATGACCATCACGGTGAAGGTGGTCTCGCGGCCGGACTGGAACGCCTACGCCGCGAAGCTCCAGAGGACATGACCCGATGGTGACCGAAGCCTCCGCCGCCCCGCACCCCGGCACCGCCCGGCCCGCCTCCGGCCTGTGGTCGTGGGTGACCACGGTCGACCACAAGCGGATCGGGATCATGTACCTCTACACCACCTTCTTCTTCTTCGCGGTGGGCGGGCTGATGGCGCTCGCGATCCGGCTCCAGCTCGAGCACGCGAACAACCAGGTGGTGTCGGCGGAGTCCTACGACCGCCTGTTCACGATGCACGGCACGACGATGATCTTCCTGTTCGTCGTGCCGGTCATGGCCGCCTTCGGCAACTACCTGGTGCCGCTCCAGATCGGCGCCCGCGACATGGCCTTCCCGCGCCTGAACGCCGCCTCGTTCTGGCTGCTCCTCTTCGGCGGCCTCGTGATGTACTCGAGCTTCGTGTGGGGCGGGGGCGCCGCCGACGCGGGCTGGACGGCCTATCCGCCGCTCTCGGTCATCTCGCCCGGGCACGGCCTCGACCTGTGGATCGTCGGCCTGCACATCCTCGGCATCTCCTCGCTGCTCGGCGCGATCAACTTCATCTGCACGATCCACAACATGCGCGCGCCGGGGATGCGGCTCACGCGCATGCCGCTCTTCACCTGGGCGATCGACATCTACGCCGTGATGATCGTGATCGCCGGCCCGGTGCTGGCGGGGGCGCTGACGATGCTGCTGCTCGACCGCAACTACGGCACGAGCTTCTACCAGCCCGCCACCCACGGGCCGATCCTCTACCAGCACCTGTTCTGGTTCTACTCGCACCCCGTCGTCTACGTGATGGCGCTGCCCGGGTTCGGCATGATCTCGGAGATCATCCCGGTGTTCTCGCGCAAGCCGCTCTTCGGCTACAAGGCGCTCGTCTACTCGATCGTCGCGATCGCGTTCCTCGGGTTCCTGGTGTGGGGCCACCACATGTTCGCGGTCGGTTTCTCGACGCCGCTGCAGATCTGGTTCATGCTCGCCTCGATGGCGATCGGCGTCCCCACGGGCGTCAAGATCTTCAACTGGATCGGCACGATGTGGATGGGCCGGATCCGGTTCGAGCCGCCGATGCTGTACGCCGTCGCCTTCATCGGGCTCTTCATGATCGGCGGGCTCTCGGGCATCTTCCTGGCGGCCTTCCCGATCGACCTGTACGTGACCGACAGCTACTTCGTGGTCGCCCACTTCCACTACGTGCTCGGCACGGTGCCCGTGTTCGCGGTGCTCGGCGGCGTCCACTTCTGGTACCCGAAGATGAGCGGGCGGATGCTCGACCGGGCGCTCGCGATCCGGGCCTTCTGGATCATCTTCGTCGGGTTCAACATGACGTTCTTCCCCATGCACGACCTCGGCCTCTCGGGCATGCCCCGCCGCGTCAGCACGTACACGAACAACGCCTGGGACACGGCCAACCTGATCTCGACGATCGGCGCGTTCGTGCTCGCCACCGGCATCCTGATGGTGCTCTGGAACTGCCTCCACTCGTTGCGGGCGGGCCGGCTCGCGCCCGCCGATCCCTGGGGCGCGAACAGCCTCGAGTGGTACACGAGCTCACCGCCGCCGCCGCACAACTTCGACGACCTGCCGCCGATCCGCAGCGAGCGGCCGCTTTACGATCTGCGCCGTGACGCGGCCGCTGCGGCCGCCGGAGACTGACCCCGATGCTCGACAAGCCCACCGCACAGCGCAACCTCGTCCTCGCCCTCAAGCTGGCGATCTTCGCCGCGCTGCTGTTCGCCGCCACCCTGCTCATCGGAGTGCTGGTGCGCTATGGCTGATCAGGACAACACCAGCGGCGGCTTCCACCTGCCGGCGCCGTCGGCGCTCCCCTTCGCGACCTCGATCGGGATCGCGCTCATGCTGGCGGGGCTCGTGCCAGATGCGCGCATCTGGCGGCTCGCGCTCGTGTCGCTCGGCGTCATGGTGACGGTGATCTTCGGCGCGCAGTGGATCCGCGACGCCGTCAACGAGTACCGCAACCTGGCCGAGTAAGTCAGGACGCAGGTGCGGCGCGCGCGGCGACGATGGGCTGGTAGAAGCCCGTCTCCTGCGGCATCTGCCACACGACGTCGTCGAAGCCGGCCCGACCCAACGCGGCCGAAAGAACGGCACGGAGAAGCGCACGGCAGGTCGTCCTCCGCTCGGTGACCCTCCAGCGGCCGGGGTTGCCGTCCATGATGAAGTGGCGGAGGGTGTAGCGGTCGTCGGATACCCAGTCCCAGACCTGGAAGACGATGCGCTCGCCGTCGTTGCCGGCGTACCGGCGAGGCAGGTCGCCGGAAGGTCGCCGGCCCACCACCTCGTCGTAGTCGCGGATCGATGCCAGCAGCACCCCGCCGGGACGCAGAACGCGTCGCAGGGCGGCACACCCGGCGTTCAGGTCCGCGTCATCGAGCAGGTGTGAGAGCGCGTTGTCGAACGACAATGCCGCGTCGAAGCTGCCGCGGCCGTCAACGTCGAGCACGCGAAGGTCCGCCACTCCGGTGGTCATGGTGAGCCCGCGTGCCGACGCCTCACGCGCGCAGCGCTCGACCGACGCCCGGCTGATGTCGGTCGCGGTCACCGAGAAGCCGGCTCGCGCCAGGCCGATGGCCTGCGTGCCGATGCCGCAGGACGCGTCCAGCACCGCGCCCGCGGTCAGGCCGAGGTCGCGCAGCAAGCCGGTGATCACGCCTGCCTGCCAGGCAATCGTCGCCTCCCAGTCGGCGAAGATGAGGTGGTACTCGTCGGCCAGCTCGTCGTAGAACTCGACCGGCGCCGGGTCGGGCGTCATGCGCGCAGGCAACGTCGCCCGACGCCCCGCTAGGCCGCGGCGGCGGCCATGGCGACGAACAGCACGGCCAGGTACACCATCGAATAGTGGAAGAGCGCCCCGGCCCGCCGCGGCACAGGGTCGCGCTCGAGCCGCCAGGCGAGCCACACGAACCAGGCGCCCGCGGCGGCCGCGACTGCGAGGTAGAGCGGCCCGGTGATGCCGGCGACCGCGGGCAGCGCGGTCACCGCGACCAGCCCCAGCGAGTAGAGCAGGATCTGGCGGGCGGCCGCGCGGTCGCCGCGCACGACGGGCAGCATCGGCACCCCGGCCGCGGCGTAGTCGCGCTTGATCAGCATGGCCAGCGCCCAGAAGTGCGGCGGCGTCCACACGAACACGATCACGAAGAGCACGAGCGCGCCGACCGAGAGGCGCCCGGTCGCGGCGGCCCACCCGACGAGCGGCGGCACGGCGCCGGCGGCGCCGCCGATGACGATGTTCTGGACGGTCGAGCGCTTCAGCCAGTGGGTGTAGACGAGCACGTAGAACAGGTTCCCGGCCAGGGCCACCGCCGCCGTCAGCGGGTTCACGAGTGTCGACAGGAGCACGAACGACCCGGCCGAGAGGGCGAGCCCGAACTCGAGCGCCCGCGGCGCGGCCACGCGGCCCGAGGCCACCGGCCGGGCGGCCGTCCGCGTCATCTCCTGGTCGATGTCGCGGTCGAGCAGGTGGTTGAGGGCGCTGGCGCCGCCGCAGGCGAGGGCGAGTCCGATCATCGCGGCGGCGAACTTCCCGGCCGGCGGCACGCCCTGCTCGCCGACGAACATGCCGCAGGCCCCCGTCCACAGGAGCAGCGACATCACCCGCGGCTTGGTCAGCGTCAGGTAGTCGCGCCACGGCGCCGCGGGTACCGGCTCGCCCCGCAGCGTCGCCGCGGTGCCCGCCACCGCCGCGGCCAGCGCCAGCGCGGCCACGCCGACGTGGAGCCAGTGCAGGGCCGGGCTGGCCGAGGCCAGCGCGACCACGCCGCCCAGGGCGATCTCGATCAGGAGGAGCGCGAGAGCGGCGATCCACAGACGGCGCAGGTGCGGATGGGCGAACCATGCCGCCAGGGCCATCGCCAGCATCGGCGCAAGGGCGACGAGGGCGAGCGCGCGGTGGGCGCCACCCAGATGCAGCGCGCCGCTGGCCACGACGAGGGCCGTGGCCACGGACGCGCCCACCGCCGTCAGGCGGAGCCACGGCCCGGGACGCACGCCGGAATCTTGCAGGGGACGGAGCACTAGAGGAGGTAGACGACGGTGTAGAGCACGATCCAGACGACATCGACGAAGTGCCAGTAGAGGCCGGTCACCTCGAGGCCGATGTGCTCGCCGGCGGAGTAGTGGCCGCGGATCGAGCGGGTGAGGGCGATCGTGAGCAGCGTCGCGCCCACGAACACGTGGAAGCCGTGCAGGCCCGTGAGCGAGAAGAACCCCGATGTGTAGGCGTCGGTCGACGGCGTGAAGCCGAGATGCAGGTACTCGTGTACCTGCAGGGCCAGGAACGTGAGGCCGAGCATGAGCGTCAGCGCCAGGCCGCAGATGAGGCCGAAGCGGCGGTTGCGCTTGATGGACACGAGCGCCCAGTGCATCGTGAACGACGAGGAGATCAGGATCGTGGTGTTGATGCCCGTCGGCGTCTTGGGCACATCGATGCCGGTCGGCGGCCACGGGCTGTGCGTGAAGCGCAGGTAGAAGAACACCGTGAAGAAGGAGCCGAACAGCATGATCTCCGACCCCAGGAACATGATCATCCCGAGGAAGAGCGGGGATCGCAGCAGGCTGTCGTGGTACGCCGAGACGGGGGCGGCCTCGCCGCCGTTCCCGTGCCCGTCGATCGTGGCCGCGTGTGCGCTCACGCGGCGACTCCAGTCGGATGGCGAGCGTTGCTCACGCGGTCGTGGACTCCGACGGCTCGTCCACGACCACGTGCTCGACCGGCAGGTGCGTGCGGTCGCGCAGCCGCTCGATCAGGTCACGCCGCATCCAGCCCGATCGCGTGTGCGGGAGCGTCGAGACGATGATCTCGGCGGGCGGGTCGGACTCGACGACGTCGAGCACGGCCGTGAACGGGTCGCGGTCGACGACGTATCCGGTGGCCTCGATGCCGGCCGCCCGCAGGGCGGCCAGCGTGGCGTCGAGCCGCGACCGGGTCGCGGCCGCAACGGCGGCCTCGTCGACGACCCACGAGTCGGACGGGTCGTTCTGCGGGCAGATGACGGTCACCCGGACGGGGTCGTTCGCTGCCCGGCTGCGCACGGCGGCGATCAGGCGCTCTCCCGCGACCGTCTGGTTGGCGACCACCAGGATGTGCTTCAGCGCGCTCATGATCGCCTCCCTCTGAGTGGGCGTGGCCTGGGCCAGCGCGACCGGCACGGGGATCTCCTCCGGCGCGGGCGGCACGTGCACCGTGACGATGGCGTGGCGGGCGCCGGGGACGCCGTAGGCGTAGGGGCTGCCCACGATCTGCGGCGGCTCGTCGAAGTTGAAGATCGGCGGCGGGGACGTGACCTGCCACTCGAGCGTGAGCGCACGCCACGGGTTGGCCGGCGCCGGGGGGCCCTTCCACCAGCTGTACGCCATGTTGTAGAGGAACACGAGCGTGGAGGCCCCGAGCACGAACGCGAAGATCGAGATGATGAAGTTCAGGTCGGCCCACTTCTGCGGGTAGTCCGCGACCCGCCGCATCATCCCCTCCATCCCCAGCCAGTGCATGGGCATGAAGGTCGCGTTGAAGAAGATGAACGTGAGCCAGAAGTGCAGCTTGCCGAGGCTCTCGTCGTACATCTTCCCGGTCATCTTCGGATACCAGTGGTAGATGCCGGCGTAGATCGTGAAGACCGAACCGCCGAAGAGCACGTAGTGGATGTGGGCGACGACGAAGTAGGTGTCGGTCAGGTTGATGTCCACCGGGATGACGGCCAGGAAGATGCCCGACAGGCCGCCGATCACGAACGTGAAGAGGAAGCCGCAGGCGAAAAGCATGGGCGTCGTCAGGTGGATCACCCCCCGCCACAGCGTCGCCACCCAGGAGAAGATCTTGATCCCGGTCGGCACGGCGATCGCCATGGTGGTGAACATCATGGGCACCCGCAGCCACGGCGCCATCCCCGACGTGAACATGTGGTGCGCCCACACCGTGAAGCCGAGCACGCCGATCGCCACCGTCGAGATCGCGATCAGCTTGTAGCCGAAGATCGGCTTGCGCGAGTGGATCGCGAGCACCTCGGAGATGATCCCGAACCCGGGCAGCATCATGATGTACACGGCCGGGTGCGAGTAGAACCAGAACACGTGCTGGTACACGATGATGTTGCCGCCGTGCGTCGGATCGAAGAAGTGCATGCCCATGATCCGGTCGAACAGCACCTGGAACTGGGCGCCCGCGATGAACGGCGTGCCGAGCACCACCAGCGTCGACGTCGCCAGGTTGGCCCAGACGAGCAGCGGCATCCGCCAGAAGCTCATGCCCGGCGCCCGCATGGTCACGATGGTGACGAGGAAGTTGACGGCCGTCGCGATCGACGACGCACCGGCGAACTGGACGCCCATGACCCAGAAGGTCTGGCCGGGGGGCCCGTGCACCGACAGGCTGGCGTAGTTCGTCCAGCCGGCGTCGAACGGCCCGACCAGGAACGACGACACCATGCACATGCCCGCCACCGGCAGCATCCAGAACGAGAGCGCGTTCAGGCGCGGGAAGGCCATGTCCTGCGCGCCCAGCATGATCGGAATCACGAAGTTCCCGAGCCCGGCGAACGCGGGGATGACGAACAGGAAGATCATCAGCGCCGCGTGCACCGAGAAGAGGGCGTTGTAGGTGGCCGGCGAGAAGTACTGCAGGCCCGGCGTCGCCAGCTCGGCGCGCACGCCCTCGGCGAGCATGCCGCCGATGATGAAGAAGATGAACGTCGTCACCAGGTACTGGACGCCGATCACCTTGTGGTCGGTGTTGACCTTGAAGTAGTCCCGCCACGAGTACGCGCCGTGGTTGGAGTGGTCCTCGTGGGCCGGCGTGGGGTTGCCGATCAGGTAGCCCCACCAGTAGTCCCAGCAGCCGATCCCGATGGTGAAGCCAAGGCCGGCGAACGCGAGCAGGAAGGTGTCCACCACGCCTTCGTCGTAGGCGGGGGTTCGGCCGGTCGCGTGGCGGATCAGCATGACGGCGCTCGCGGCACCGAGCCCCATCAGCGCGGAGACCCAGAACGCCCGCACCCAGCTACCGCGCAGCCACACGCTCCGTTTCGGCCCGCCTCCGTGCCCTTCTGCGTGGAGTTCGTGGCCGTGAAGCTCGGAGGCATGTGCAACCATCAGCCGCCGCCTTTCAGAAGGTAGGACACGAGCGCGTTGATCTGCGCGGGTGTCAGTGAGGTGCCGAACGTGGTGGGCATGACTCCGTTCTGGTACCCGCTGACGACCACCTTACCCGGGTCGACAATCGACTCGCGCACGTACTGGGAGGGGGTCTCGCCCTGTCCGAATTTGGCGGCCGACGCGGCCAGGTCGTCGAGGTCGGGGCCGACGGTGCCGGCGGAGCCGGCGGGCTTGAAGGTGTGGCAGCCGCTGCAGCCGGCCGACTTGAACGTCGCGGCCGCGTCGGTCGTCCCTCCCGAGGGCGACGGCGGCGGCGCCTTGGCAAGCTTCTTCTGCTGGGCCAGCCAGCGATTCCAGGCGGCGGGCTTCATGACGACCAGGATGTTGCGCATCTGGCTGTGGCCGATGCCGCACAGCTCCGCGCACACGATCACGTAGGTGCCGACCCGGGTCGGGGTGGCGTCGACGGTTGTGGGCGTGCCCGGGACGACGTCCTCGCCGATGCGGAGCGCCGGGATCTTGAAGCTGTGGATGACGTCCGTCGGCGGCGCGTGCAGGCGAAACTCGACCTGGCGCCCGGCGGGGAGGGCCAGGATGCCGGTGTGCAGGTGGCCGCGCTTGGGGAAGGTGAAGGACCACGCGAACTGCTTGCCGGTCACGTTCACCACCATGTGGCCCTTATGCAGGTTTTCGTTGCGGTTGAGCACGATCGTGGCGGCGACGGCGAAGCCGAGCACGATGATGATCGGGATCACGGTCCAGATGATCTCGAGCCCGGTGTGGCCGTGGATCGGCGCCCCGTCCGACATGTCGCCGGGCCGGGCGCGAAACGTCCACATCGAGTACCCGAGGAACCCGATCACCACGGCGAAGATGATGGCGCTCACGGCGAGGAGCCACAGGTAGAGCGTGTCGACGCGGTGGGCCTCGACGCCGGCCGCGGGCGGGATCCAGTCGGGGAGCCACCACGCCGCGGCAACCGCGCCGATCGCGCCCACGAGCAGCGCGCAGATCCCGACTTTCGCAAACGCCGACACCGGCGACATCTTATGGGAGCGTTGGGACGGGGGCAAAGGGAACCACCGTCCGGATCACTCCCACACCGGTGGGCCGGTCCGCAGCCGCAGCGGCGTGCCCAGGCCACGGGAGCGAGCGCCCGCGAGCACGTGCCAGGCGGCGGCCACGTCGTCCATCGCCAGGCCGACGGGCGTGACGACGATCCGCTCGCCGGCGGCCGTGCGCCCGGGGTGGCGTCCGGCGACGACGTCGGCGAGCTCCACGGCCCGGGATCCGTCGGCGGGGATGAGCCCGGCCGCGACCAGGCGCTGGGCGTAGCGGCCGGCGTGGGTCGACTCGTGCTCCCAGTCGTCCACCACCAGGAGGTCGGTGACCGCCGGCAGGTCGAGCGGGCCGTCCAGGCTCGACACGAGCACCACCGTCGCGCCCGGCGGCGATCCACTCCGCGGCGAAGCTGGGCTCGACCGCCATCGTCGCCGGAACGACGACCCCGGCTCCGCGCACCGCCTCCTCGGCGGACGCCGCGGGACGGACGTCCGGGCCGCCCTGGGCGGCGGCACGGTCGCAGAACCGCCGGCACCGCTCCATGTCCGGGTCGAAGGCGCGCACCTCGCGCAGCCCGGGCAGGACGACGCGCAGCGCAGCCAGCTGGGTGTGGGCCAGGACACCCGCACCCAGCAGACAGGCGACCTCGGTTCCGGGGTCGGCCAGATGGCGCAGCGCGACGCCTGTGACGGCGCCCGTCCGCATTGCCGAGACCACCGTCCCGTCCATCACCGCCAGCGGGAGGCCGGTCGCGCGGTCGGTCAGGAGCACGAGCGCGTTTGCCCGCGGCAGGCCGTTCCGGGACGGATTGTCCGGAACGCTCGGGATCCACTTGAGCCCGGCGACGTCGAACTCGCCGCCGATGTAGGCGGGCATGGCCATGATCCGGCCGTGCAGCTCCTCGGTGCCCGGCTCGTCCGCCCAGGTGATCATCACCTTGGGTGGCATCCGCACGTCGCCCGCCGCCTTGACGGCGAAGGCGCGCTCGATCACGTCCACCATCGCCGCCATGTCCGTGCCGCCGGCGGCGACGACGTCCTCCTGGGACAGGTACAGGAACTCCGTCGCGCTCAACCGACGAATACCACGTGGACGTCCTTCGGGCCGTGCACGCCGCGGATCAGCGTCTGCTCGATGTCGGCGGTGCGGCTGGGGCCGGTGACGAGGGTGACGGCCGAGGCCCGGGCCAGCTCGGGGCCGATGCGCTCGAGGGCGGCCGCGAGGTCGGGGACGAGCTGGTCGGCGCGGGCCTCGATCACGTGCACCGGGTCGACCAGGCCGGGCCGGCGACCGCCCGAGAGCCGGGCCGAGACGACGGCGGTGCCGGTGTCGGCGATCAGGGCCAGGCACGTCGTCACCGAGACGCCCTCGCCGCGCAGCCCGTCGAGGGCGTCCCGCCCGTGGTGGACGTGCCCGCCGAGCGCCTCGAGCTCTGCGGTGAACTGCTCGATCACCGCTTCACCACGACGTCGCGCGTCCGTGCCCATCGGCCGATGACCGGCAGATGCATGAACGGGGTCTGACCCCGGATATTCAGGCGGCGGGCGGCGCGGGTCGAGAGCCGGTAGAGCCAGGGCCGGCTCCAGGCCACGCTCCAGAGCCGGAACGCCAGCTTCTCCATGCCGCCCGCCGATGTCTGCGCGCGGTCGCGGCGCAGGCCCAGGAGCAGGTCGTGGAGCGGAATCCGCACCGGGCAGACGTCGTCGCAGGCGGCACACAGCGACGACGCCTGGGACAGCTCGTCGAGGCCGCCCTGCGGATGTAGGAGCGGCGAGAGCACGGCGCCGATTGGCCCGCCGTACACCCATCCATATGCGGTCCCGCCGACGTGGCGGTAGACCGGGCACACGTTCTGGCAGGCGCCGCAGCGGATACAGCGCAGGACGCTCGCATACGGCGTCTCGCGCACGCGCGAGCGGCCGTTGTCGAGGATCACGACGTGCAGCTCGTCCGGCCCGTCGGCCTCGTCGTCACGGCGGGGGCCGCCGATCATCGACACGTACGAGGTGATCTTCTGGCCGGTGCCCGACCGGATCAGGAGCGGCAGGAGCGTTGCCAGGTCGGCCAGGCGGGGCACGACCCGTTCCATCCCCATCACCGCGATGTGCACGCGCGGCACGCCCGAGCACATGCGCCCGTTGCCCTCGTTCTCGACCAGCACGACCGTCCCGGTCTCGGCGACGCCGAAGTTGACGCCCGTGATCCCCACCGGCGCGCGCAGGAAGCGCTCGCGCAGGTGGGCGCGGGCGAAGTCGGTCAGGTCGGCCGGCTCGTCGCCGATCGGATGCCCGGCCAGCGGCTCGAAGAGCCGGCGGACGTCGTCGCGGCTCTTGTGGATCGCCGGGATGATGATGTGCTCGGGCGGCTCACCCGCCGTCTGCACGATGAACTCGCCGAGGTCGGTCTCGACGACGTCCACGCCGGCCGCGGCCAGCCGCTCGTTGAGGCCGATCTCCTCGGACGCCATCGACTTGCCCTTCACCACCTCGCGGCCGTGGCGGAGCACCACCTCGGTCACGTAGGCGGCCGCGTCGGCGCCCGTCGGCGCGCGGTGGACGATCGCCCCGGCCCGCTCCAGGTTGGCCTGAAATGCGTCGATCAGGGCCGGCATGTCGGCGACGGACTGTGACCGGATGCGCTCGCCCTCGGCCCGCAGCGCCGCGAAGTCGACCCGCTCGACCGACGCGGTGCGGTTGTCGTGCGCGCGCTCGGAGAAGCGGCGCACGTTCTCGTGCCGCACCGGATCGGCCAGCGCCGCCGCCGACCGGCGCGCGAATCCGCTCACAGCGCGTCCGCCAGCACGCTGGCCAGGTGAACCACGCTGACCGGGGCGCCGGTACGGGCCGCCCGGCCCTCGATGTGCATGATGCAGCCGGGGTCGGCGCTGACGACGGTCTCGGCGCCGGCGGCCCGCGCCGTCGCCAGCTTGTCGTCGGCCATCGCCGTCGAGACGTCCGGGTAGCGGACGGCGAAGGCGCCGCCGAAGCCGCAGCAGCGGTCGCTGCGCGGCAGCTCGTGCAGCTCGGCCACCGCCCGCAGCAGCTGCCGGGGCGGATCGTGCAGGCGCAGCTCGCGCAGCATGTGGCAGGAGTCGTGGTAGGCCACCGCCCGGCCCGTCGGCGACCCGATCGATGCCGCGCGCAACTCCTCGACCACGTACTGCGAGAGCTCGAACACCCGCGGGGCGACGTGCGCAGCCAGGGCCGAGTCGCGGTCGCCGGCGAAGAGCTGCGGCCAGTGCAGGCGCATCATCGCCGCGCACGAGCCGGACGGCACGACGACGGCGTCGAGGTCGGCGACGGCGCGGAGCGTGCGCCGGGCGACCCGGCGCGCGTCGGCCACGAAGCCTCCGTTCCAGGCGGGCTGTCCGCAGCACGTCGCGCCCGGAATCGACGCCGGCTCGACCCCCGCCGCGCGCAGCACCCGGGCCGCGTCCCGCACCACCCGGGGATGCACGGCATCGCCCAGGCAGGTGGGGAAGAGCCCGATCATCGCGGTCATGATACGGGAGTGACCCTGCACCTCTCGAGCGTCGCGCTGTCCTTCGGAGCGGACGAGATCCTCTCCGATGTTTCCGCCATCGTCCGCCCCCGCGACCGGGTCGCGCTGGTGGGGCGAAACGGTGCCGGCAAGACCACGCTCCTGCGCATCCTGGCCGGCGAGCTCGAGCCCGACAGGGGCGAGATCTCGCTGCCCGCCGGTACCCGGGTGGCGCTGCACGATCAGCGCCCGCCGCTCGCGGCCGAGGTGACGCTGGGCGAGTACGTGGGGGCGGGCGCGGCCGACGCTCGCCGGCTCGAGGCGGAGCTCGCCGAGCTCGAGCGGCGGATGGCCGCGGGCGAGACCGGCGCCGCCGTGATGGGCCGCTACGACTCGGCCCAGCGCGCGTTCGAGCGCGCCGGCGGCTACGCGTGGCGAGCCCGGCTCGAGGCGGTGTCGCGCGGGCTCGGCTTCACGCCGGCCGACCTCGACCGTCAGCTGCGAACGTTCTCGGGCGGCGAGCTCACCCGGGCCTCGCTCACGCGCGCCCTGGCCGCGGAGCCGCAGCTGCTCCTGCTGGACGAGCCCACGAACCACCTGGACACCGACGCGATCGAGTGGCTCGAGGAGCACCTGGACGGGCTGGATGCGGGCGTCGTCTTCGTCTCGCATGACCGCTGGTTTCTGGAGGCCGTCGCGAACGGCGTGCTCGAGATCGACCGCGGCAAGGGCCGTTTCGACAAGGGCGGCTACTCGCACTGGCGCCGGCTCAAGGCCGAGCGGCTCTCCGCCCAGGCAGACGCGTTCGAGCGCCAGCAGGAGGAGCTGGCCCACCTGCAGCGGTTCGTCGACCGCTTCCGGTACGGGACGAAGTCGCGCCAGGCGCAGAGCAAGCTGAAGGCGATGGCCCGGATCGAGCGCGTCGACAGGCCGACGACCCAGCGCACGCTCGGGTTCCGCTTTCCGCCGCCCAAGCGCAGCGGCCGCATCGTCGTGGAGGCCGAGGGGCTCGACGTGGCGGTGGCGGGCCGCACGCTGATCGCGGGCGCGGATTTCGCGATCGAGCGCGGCCAGCGAGTGGCGTTGATCGGCCCCAACGGCGCGGGCAAGACGACGCTGCTCGAGACGCTTCTCGGCCAGAGGGAGGCGGCCGCGGGCAAGGTCAGGCTCGGACATGGCACGGAGCCGGGGTACTACTCCCAGCAGTCGCTCGAGCTGCCCGATGCCTACCGCGCGGTCGACGCGATCACGTCGGGGACGGGGCTGACCGGGCCGGCGGCGCGCGACCTGCTCGGGCTGTTCCTGTTCTCGGGCGAGGACGTCGAAAAGCCCGTCGCGGCGCTCTCCGGCGGCGAGCGCCGCCGCCTGGCCCTCGCGCGCACGGTCGTGTCGGGCGCGAACTTCCTCGTGCTCGACGAGCCGACGAACCACCTGGACATCGAGAGCCGCGAGGCGCTCGAGGATGCGCTCCTGGGCTTTCCGGGGACGCTCCTCCTGGTCTCGCACGACCGCGCGCTGATCGAGGCCCTCGCCACGCGGACGCTCGCCATCGAGGATGGCCGTCTCGTCGCCAGGGAGGGCGCGTTCGGCGACTACGCCCGCGCCACCGAGGCGGCCCGGCCGCGCGAGCCGGCCGCCGCCGCTGCGAAGCCGGCGAAGGCGAAGCCCGCCGCGCCCGTGAAGGCACGCAAGCCCGGGCCGGCGAGCCGGCCGGCGCGGCGCCCGTCGCAGCGGGCGGCGCGGGAGGCGCGCCGGCTGGAGGGCGAGATCGCGGCGGCCGAGGAGCGCCTCGGCGCGATCGAGGCGCGCCTCTCCCAGCCGGACGGGTACGCCGACGACTCGGCGCTCGTCGACGACGGCCGCGAGCACCAGCGGCTGCAGGAGGAGATCGCCTACCTCTACCGCGAGTGGGAGCGCAACGCGGCCGAGGCGAGTTAGATGAGTGATTCCACGCCCCCGCGCGCCTGGACGTCAGGGCTGCCGTCGTCGTGGGGCTGCGGTTGCGAAGCGCAACCGCCGGACATCACGGCGGCGTGGAACCAATCATCAGCTCAGGTCCGCGGAGGCGAGGCTCGCGAGCTCCTCGTGGCTCCACGTGAGCTCGCCGGAGCGCAGGTCGGCGGCGACCGCGTCCACCCAGGTGAGCTCGGCGTTGACCACGGCGCGCTGGTACTCGGACTCGATCAGCGTCACCCGCGGCAGGTGGGCGTACTCGCCGAGCTCGCGGTCGAGCTCGGCCAGCCGCTCGCGCAGCGCCTCCGAGCGTCGCTCGAGCAGCGCGAGCAGGTCGCCCGGCCCGAGCAGCATCGCGAACGAGAGCGCTGCCGGGAACCGGGGGAACTCGTTGCGGGGCGTCGCCAGCATGTCGTCCAGCCACTCGCGGCCCTGACGGCGGCCCTCGTCGGTGAGCTCGTAGACGGTCCGCTCCGGGAAGCGCTGGTCGCGCTCGGTGTGCCGCACCGCGATCAGGCCCGCCCGCTGGAGCCGCTGGATCGTCTTGTAGAGGCTGGCACGCTGCCCCACGTTCACGACCGCGTCCTTGCCCCAAAGCCGGAGCAGGCGCTGGAGCCCGTAGGGGTGGAGGGGGCCGACCTCGAGCAGGCTGAGCACCGCCAGGGCGAGGGGGGAGGCGGGCGTGCGAGCGGGCATGGATGACCGGATCATAGTGGTTCGATCGGATCTAGTTTGACACGAACTAGTATCAAGGTTACTATGCGGAGCTCACGAAGGGAGACCACCCAGATGACCACCGAGACCATCCGCGCGCACAACGACTCGATCCGCCGCACCGGCCCCTGGACAACCGCCCGCCGGTACGACGTCCGGGCGTCGAGCTCGAGCGTCGTGCTCGACCTCCTGCTGCCCGAGATCCCCGACGGCGAGATCGAGATCGCGCTCGACCTCAACCGCTCGGCCCTCAAGCTGCTCGTCCCCGACGGCGCGACCGTCGACTCGGACGATCTGCGCCGGGTCGGCCGCGGCCGGGTGAAGGACTGGACCGGCACCGCCGCTCCGGACGGCCGCAGGATCACGCTCGTCGGCGAGATGCGCGACTCCGAGGTGCGGGTGCACCGCGGCGGCGTCGCGATCGTGCAGACGATGCTCTCGCGGGAAGGCCGCAAGCACGTCCGCGAGGCCCATCGCCAGGGGCGGTTCGAGACGACCGCCTAGGAACCCGGCAGGGCGCGCTCCATCCAGTCCGTCGCGAGCGGGTTGCCGTTGTAGTCGGCGATCGGCTCGTAGCCGGCACTGCGATAGAGCGCGCCCGCCTCGGCCATCGCCGCCATCGTGTCGAGCCTCGCGGTGCGGCAGCCGAGCTCGACGGCGCCGCGCTCGAGCGCGCCGAGCAGCGTCCGTCCCAGGCCGCGCCCACGCGCCCGCGGAGCGACGTACATGCGCTTGATCTCGGCGATGCCCGGGCCGATGACGCGCACCGCCCCGCACGCTACCGGGTCGTCGCCGTCGAAGGCCACGAGCAGGAGGCCCCGCGGCGGCTCGAGCTCGGCCGGGGCGGGATCGGGGTACCGGGCGTGGTCGAACGGGGCACCCAGGCGGCGCTCGATCTCGTCCATGTACTCGGCCATCAGCAGCCGCGCGGCCTCGGCGTCGGCCGGCACCCGGCGCACGTCCATCCGGGGATGCTAGTGGTGGGCGTTACGCGGGCTCGGAGACGACGTCGATGAGCGCGGCCGCGACCTCGGGATCGAAGTGCGTGCCCGCACACCGGCGCAGCTCCGCGACAGCGTCGGCAACGGGCATCGCCGCCCGGTAGACGCGGTCGGACGTCATCGCGTGGAAGGCGTCGCAGGCGAGGATGATGCGGGAGCCGATCGGGATCTCGGCGGCCGCGAGGCCGTGCGGGTAGCCGCTGCCGTCCCAGTGCTCGTGACAGGCGACGACGAGCCTGCGGGCGCCGTCGAGCGCCGGCACCGGCTCCATGATCTTCGCACCGAGCTCCGGGTGGCGGCGCATCACGGCCCACTCCTCCACGGTGAGCGGCCCGGGCTTCGTCAGGATCGCCGCCGGGACGCCGATCTTGCCCACGTCGTGGAGCGCCGCGGCGACCGTGATGTCGCGCAGCTCGGAGCCGGCCACCGCCAACCGCCGCGCGACACCCGTCGTCAGGCCGACGAGCGCCTGCGCGTGGTCGCTCGTGTACTCATCCTTCGTCCCGAGCGCCGTGCCGAGCGCCGCCACGGTCGCCAGGAACGACTCCTCGAGCTCTGCGTAGAGCGCGCGGTTGACCATCGCCAGCAGAGCCTGGTCGGCGATCCCGAGCAGCATCGTCTCGTCGCGGCGGTCGGGGGCGCCCCGGCGGCCTCCGCGCTGCACCACGATCGCGGCCCGGTTCGCGGCCCGCTCACCGACCGGGACGACCGCGAAGGTCGTGCCCGGCGCGACGGCGTCCAGGTGGGCGGCAAGCGCGCCGGCCCCCGCGGGCGGGCACACCGTGAGCGCGCGTGAGTCGAGGTTCCCGGCGAAGAGGTCGTCCTCGACGGTGATGCCGGCCTCGGTCAGCCGCCGCACCTCGGCCGGCGTGTAGCCGGCGTGGGCGGCGAGCGTCATGTCGGTGCCGGAGCGCATCCACACCGAGATCGCGGCCGACTCGACCAGCCGGTCGACGGCCCGCGCGAGCATCTCGGCGACGGCGTCGACGCTGCCCTGGAGCGCGAGGGCCGCCCCCAGGTCGAGCAGCGCCTCGGAGACCTCCGCCGCCTCGCGCATGCCCGCGTACAGGCGCACGTTCTCGCAGGCCGCGGCGGCCTTGCCGGCCACGACCTCGAGCACGTGCAGGTCGGTGTCGTCGAACTGGTCGAGGCCCAGCTTGGAGAGCACGATCGCGCCGATCGGCTCGCCGTCGGAGAGCATCGGCGCCACGATCATCGACTCGTCGATCGGGTCGCTGCCGGGCACGTCGATGGCGTAGTCGTCGATCGAGGCGTCAGGGATCCGGCGGGCGCGGGCATCCACCACCGCGCGGCCGGCGACGCCCTCGCCGACACGGCAGACGAGGTCGGCCGTGCGGTCGTCCTCGTACTCGGCGATGACGCCCTCGTGGGAGACCGGCACGACGACGTCGCCGGAGTCTGCCAGCAGGTAGAAGCGGCAGGCATGATGGTCGATCAGCGTCGTCAGCTCGGTCACGACCGCCTGGCCGACCTCACGGTCGCTGCGCGCCCGGGCCAGCCGCACCGACAGCGAGTGCAGCATCTCGAGATGCTCGAGCGGGCGCATCGCGGCGCCGTTCGGCCGCGCCGGAGGCGGGGCCGCGGGCGCCCCGAAGCCGGCGGCGGCCCCGGCTGCGATCAGCTCGGCGGCACCCAGCTCCTTGGCGGAGAACTCGTGGGCGGAGCGCACCGACCCCACCAGCGTCCCGACCCGCTCACCGCCGACCTCGATCGGGGCGACGACGACGGCGTAGCGGCCATCCCGCCAGCCGGTGCAGCCCTCGGGGCACTCGGCCAGGATCGAGGCAATTCGAGCCGCGCCCAACCGGTGCGGCCGCAGGCCCTGGCGCTCCCACCGGGCGAGGACGATGGCGGGCGGTCCCGACGCGGCCAGGATCCACGCGGCGTCGAGCCCGAGGAGCTCGCCGAGCACCCGGCATGCGGTCGCGTCGCCCTCGGTCGTCTCCCCGTCGATCGCCTCATGCCGCGCAGCGGCCAGCGCAACAGTCAAGGAGGTGCCCACATCGCCCATGAGCCGAGAGCCTAACCGGCGTGTGCGGTCCGGCACATCCCCGCAACGCGGTATTCCGTTCTCCCACTTTCTGGAGGTCCGGGCGGATCAGAAGACGAGGCTGAGCAGACCGTAGAGACCGGCGGCGACGATCGCAGCGGCCGGGATCGTGAGCATCCAGGCGACGACCATGTCCCCCGCCACCCCCCAGCGCACAGCCGACATGCGGGTCGTCGCTCCGGCGCCCATCACCGAGCCCGAGATCACGTGCGTCGTCGAGACCGGGAACCCGTACCGCGTGGCGACCGAGTAGAGCACCGAGCTCGCCGTCGCCTGAGCGGCGAAGCCCTGCGGCGGGCGCAGCTTGAAGATGCGCGTCCCCATCGTGCGCATGATCCGCCAGCCGCCGATGTAGGTGCCGAGCGCCATCGACACGGCCGCCGACGCGATCACCCAGTCGGGGATGTCCGTCGGCGAGCTCGAGTGGCCGGCCGCGTACAGCGCGAGCGCGATCACGCCCATCGTCTTCTGGGCGTCGTTCGTGCCGTGTGCGAAGGCCAGGAAGCTGCCCGACGCGATCTGGAGGACGCGGAAGCCGCGGTTGAGCGGCGCCGGCCGCACGCGCCGGAACGCCCACAGGATCAGCACCATGAGGAAGCCGGCGAGCAGGAAGCCGATGATCGGGCTGGCGATGCCGGGCACGATCGTCTTGTGCCAGAGGTTCGACCAGTCGACCGGGTCCGAGCCCCCGCGGGCCAGCGCCGCGCCCAGGAGGCCGCCGATCAGGGCGTGCGTCGACGACGACGGCAGGCCGAGCCGCCAGGTGAGGAGGTTCCAGACGATCGCCCCGGCCAGCGCGGCGAAGAGCAGGTGGGCGGTCACGAAGCCCGGCGAGGTGTTGATCAGGCCGCCGCCGACCGTCTTCGCCACCTTGGTCGAGCTGAACGCGCCGACGAAGTTCATCACTGCCGCGATCAGCACCGCCGTCCGCGGCGAGAGCGCCCGGGTCGACACCGACGTCGCCACGGCGTTCGCCGTGTCGTGGAAGCCGTTCGTGAAGTCGAAGGCGATCGCGATCGCGACGATGACGACCAGGGCGGCGTCGCTCAACGGTTCTTCAGGTAGATGCTCTCGAGCACGTGGGCCGACCGCTCGCAGCTGTCGACCGCCTGCTCGAGGTGCTCGTGGATGTCCTTCCAGCGGATGACCACCAGCGGATCGTGGCCGTCCCGGAAGAGGCGGGCGATCGCGGCGCGGACGATCCGATCGCCGTCGTCCTCGAGCGTGTGGATCTCGACCAGCAGATCGCTCACGTCGCGCAGGCCTTCCAGCCGGTTGATCGCGTCGGCGAGCTTGCCGACGGCCTTCAGGATCACGCCGGCCTGCTCGATCGCCTCGGGCGGCACCTCGTCGACGCCGTACAGGTTGAGCTCGTCGGCCACCTGATCCATGTAGTCGCAGACGTCGTCGAGCGCCGTCGCCAGGTCGTAGATGTCCTCGCCATCGATCGGCGTGACGAACGTCTTGTTCACGAGCTGGACGATCTCGTGTGTGACCGCGTCTCCCTCGTGCTCGCGGTCCTTGATCTGGTCGACCACGTCACGCCGGTCGGGGTAGTGCTCCATCAGGTCGAGCAGCAGCTGCGCCGTCGCAACGAGGTTCTGGGCGGCGCGGTCGAACAGCGTGTAGAACTCGCGCGTCTGCGGGATCAATCGGATCTTGGCCATGGCGCGGACGGTACAGGATCGGGTCAGGCGTGCGGCAGGTCGCGCTCGACGCCCTCGGCGCACTCCGCATACCCACGCCGGGCGTAAAAATCCCGCGCGGCCCGGTTCTCGTTCTCGACGGCGATCCGCACGCGCATGAGCCCCCGGCTGACGCCGTAGCCCTCGAGCCAGTCCAGGAGGCGGTGGCCGACGTGTCGGCCGCGGTCGGCGGGGGCGACCATCACCCGGTCGACGACGAGCACTGTCCCGTCCACACGGGCGGCGGCGTAGCCGGCCGGATGGCCGCCCAGCTCCGCCACGAACACGACGTCGCCCGCATCGTCCGGGTCGACCGCAGACGCGTCGGCATCCGGCTCGCCCATCGCCTCGGCGAGCAGCCGGCGCAGGGCCGGGCCGTCGTCGGCACCTCCCTCCCGCACGACGACATCGCTCACCGGGCGCCCTCAGGACGTGGTCGCCTGCTCCAGCGCGCGCATCTCCTCCGGCGAGAGCTCGACGTCGCTGAGCCCGTCACGGATCTCCTTGACGTAGATGCGGGCATAGTCACGCCCCTGAATGGCCGACAGGATCAGGCCCGACCGGGAGGCATCCATCAGGGCGATCGTGACCGACTGCCTGCCGCCCGCACCCTCGATCGCATCGTACCGCAGCATCGCACGCCGCTCGAGGCACCGGTCGACCCGCTTCCCGACGGCCGCCGCAGCCGCCTCCATCGCCTCGGCGCGGCCCTCGACATGCTCGACGCGCGCGAGCAGCGACATCGCGTACTCGACCAGGTCGTGGCTGTCGGTGCCGACGATCAGCCGCTGCGACCTGCGCATCCGCCGCAGCGTGACGGCGAGGTAGATCACGCAGAGCAGCAGCACCGCGGACGCGGCCGCCGCGCCGATGGCGATGTCACGTGCCTCGGCGGCGGTCGTCACGACAGGGTGAAGAACACGGTGTAGCTGGCGACGTTGTTGCTCGTGTTGTGCTCACCCGGCACTTTCTCCGAGGTGACGGTGAGGGTGTACGGCGCCGAATAGACGGGCGACGTCTGCGGCGATGCGAACAGCCCCGGGAACCGCACAGGCGCGCTCGCGCCCTTGGCGATGCGGGAGATCACCGCCTTCTTGACGATCGGCTTGCCGCTGCCGTTCGCGCGCTTCAGCTTCAGCTGGACGTTCACGCCCACCTCGGTGAAGTTGCCGCTGTTCTTGATGGTCGCCACGAACACGAGCTGGCTGTTGCCGACGACCGTGTTCCGCGGCCCCGGCTCGAGCGTCTTGGTTTGCGGAGAGGCGACGACGGATACGACCTGGGTGCCATGAAGGCCCTTCACCGCACCCGGGTGGAGCGCCTGTATCGCCTGCCCGATCCCGATCGGCGTCACCAGGTCGAGGTCGGACGTGCGCAGGAACTGCGACGTGGGCACGCCGGCTGCGCCGAGCTCCTTGAGCGCGCCGTTGGCGCCGTCGGCGAAGAAGTCGGCGTAGACGTAGTCGGACGAGAGCAGCTGGCCCATGCACTGGTAGAGCTGCTGGCCGGACGCGAGCGGCGTGCGCAGCTTCCAGGCCGTCGCGAGGTTCTGCGAGAAGCAGCTCAGGCCGGTGACCCGCAGCTGGAGCGTCTGCAGCAGTGCGGGCTGATAGGGCTCGAGCTGCTTGGTCGGCTTGAGCGCCGCTGCCGCCGAACGCACCTGCTGCATGCTCTTGAGCTCCGCGTCGATGCGCCCCTGCAGCTGGGCGAGGCTCGCGGCGCGCAGCTCGAGCGTCCCGTGGAACGCCTGCGCGACGTTGTCCGACGGCTTGAGCACCTTCTCGGTCAGATCGTTGACGTAGTTCTCATTCGAGCTCTTGGCGGACGACCCCGAGCAGCTGCGCGCCAGCAGCACCAGCACGACGATGACCGCCAGGATGCCGACCGCGAGGCCGGCCAGGCGGCGATACTCGAGCGCGGGTAGAGACGCCGTGCCGCCGCCGGAAAGACCCGGGATCTTCGGCATCTTCGGCATGTTCGGCATCTGCGGCCCACGCCGGGCGCCCCGCGCGGGTCGCCGCCGCGGGGCCGGACGCGGCTGGCGCGTGCCGGCGCCCTGCTCGGGCTGCGGGGCACCGCCTCGCGTCCGCTCCTCGCCGTCGCCGGCAGGGCGGCCGATGGCGGTGTCCTGGGTTCTGCTCGGCTCCTCCCAGTCGTCGTCGAAGAAGTCGTCAGGAGGCACATGCGGACCCTACCACCGTGTCCGGATGCGGAATTGGAGGAATCCAGGCAGTTCCCGCCAATCTGTGCCCCGTGGCGCAGCCGGCTCCCGCAACCGACCCCGCGAGCCTCGAAGGCCGAATCGTCGCCGGCCGCTACCGGCTGGCGGACGTGCTCGGCAAGGGTGGGTTCGGCTCGGTCTACACCGGCCACGACAGCGCGTCCGGCGAGGCCGTGGCGGTGAAGGTGTTCAGCCGCGGCGAGGGCCTGGCCCCCCGCGCCGACCGCGAGGCCCGCACCGCGCAGAAGCTCGACCACCCCAACATCCACGAGGTGGTCGGGGTCGCCCACGACGACGACCACGCCTACCTGATCTCCCAGCTGGTGGTCGGCGAGCGGTTCGACCGCAGCGGCCTCTCCGACGAGCAGGCCGTGCGCGCGATCGCCGCCGTCTGTGACGCCCTCGCGCACGCACACGAGCGCGGGGTGATCCATCGCGATGTCAAGCCGGCGAACATCCTGGTCTCGAACGACGGCGCCGTGCATCTGACCGACTTCGGGATCGCCCGCGACGAGGATGCACGCGAGCCCACCGTCGACGAGCGGCTCCTCGGCACGCTGTCCTACATGGCGCCCGAGCAGGCCTCCGGCCGCCGCGCCACCGGCGCAACCGACGTGTGGTCGGCCGGGCTGACGCTGTACGCCACCCTGACCGGGCGCAACCCCTACCGCGCCCGCAGCCTGGGCGAGCTGCTCGACAACCAGAGCCAGAAGGCTGCGCCGCTGCACCGGCTGCGGCCCGACCTCCCCCGCGACCTCTCCCGCGCGCTCGAGCGCGCGATGCATCCCGATCCCAACCGCCGGCCGGACGCCGCGGGGCTGCGCGACCAGCTGCTGGCGGCGATCGCCGCACCGTCCGTGGCGCAGGCACCGGGGTACGCACCCGAGGCGGCACCTGCGCGGCGCCGCGTCGCGATCCCGTTCGAGGGGCTGCGCGACCGGGCGGCACCGGCCGCGTCCGCGCTCCTGGCCGGCCTTGCACTCGCCTACACGCTGACCGCGTTCCCGATGTACCCCCCTTCGTGGACGATCCCGCTGGCAGTGCTCCTGGGCGCGCTGGCGTGGCGGCGCCCGCTTGCGGCGGTAACCGCGGGCGCGGTCATCGCCGTGCCCGCCTTCTGGAACTTCGCCCAGGCGGCCGGGCTCCTGTGGATCGGGCTCGCCGCCGCCTGGATCTGGTCGTCACGTCGTAACTCGGGCCGCCGCTGCCTGGCGCCGCTCGCCGCCGTCCCGCTGGCGCTCGTGGGGATGGGGACGGCAATCGTCCTCGTCGCCGCGACCGCGCCGACACGAGGGCGGCGGGCGGCCGAGGCTGCCGCGGGCGCGATCGTCGCAGCGGTGTGCGGGGGATGGGCGACCGCGCATCTGTCCGCGCAGCTGGCCGGCGCGAACAGCCCCTTCGCCTTCCTGCACGTGCTCGACCGCGACCCCGCGCTGGTCGCGACGGGCATCGCCATGGTGGCGTTCGCCGTGCTGCTGCCGTTCGCCTGGTGGGCCGAGCGGCGGGTGCAGGCGGTGACTCTCTGGGGACTCGGTTTCGGGCTCGCAGCCATCGCGATCCCGCAGCTGCTCGCGACCGGCGTGGGGGGCCTCGGTGCGGGGATCGCGGCAGTCCTCACAGGTATAATCCCCGCCGTCTGGGCAGTCGCCGGACCACATTCCGAGCGCGGCGGCTGACCCGAGCACTCCCGTCTCGGCTGCCCACCGTGAGCGTTTTCCGCGACATCGAACGGAGGATCGGGGGCCTTGTCGAAGGCCTCTTCGGTCGCACGTTCCGATCGTCGGTGCAACCCGTCGAGCTGGCCCGCAAGCTGGCCAAGGAGATGGACGACCACCGCACGATCTCGATCCATCGGGTCTACGTCCCGAACACGTACACCGTCTACCTGAACCCGGCCGACCGCGAGCAGTTCGCGGCCTACGAGTCGGAGATGTGCAACGAGCTCGCGGAGTACCTGATCGAGCACGCCCGCCGCGAGGGCTACAGCACCGCGACTCGCCCCGTCGTCACGCTCGAGTCCGAGCCAGACCTGACCGTCGGGATGTTCGGCATCGCCGTCGGCGCCGAGGACGGCGCGGGCGACCAGCCCGGCCCGTCCGCGACGGTCGCCGTGCCCGAGGTGCCCCCGGCGCCGGTGCCGCCGCTCGACGTGCCCCCGGTCGTGCCGCCGGTGATGCCGCCGATCCCCGACGCGCCGCTGACCGGCGCGACCATGGTCTACGCGCCGGAGCCCGAGCCCGAGCCGGAGCCGGAACCGGAGCCCGAACCGGCGCCGCCGCCGCCGCGAGAGCGCGCGATGCTCCTGTGGGACGGCCGCGATCTGTCGCTCGACCAGGGCGTCACGGTCATCGGCCGCTCCAGCGGGTGCGACGTCGTCGTCGACGACCCCAACGTGTCGCGCCGCCACGCCGAGATCCGCCGCATGGGCGAGGGCTTCTCGCTGGTCGACCTGGGGTCGACCAACGGCACCGAGGTGAACGGCCAGCGGGTGGGCGAGACGTCGCTCATGAACGGAGACGTGATCGGCGTGGGCACCACCAGGCTCACGTTCGAGCGTCGCCTTGGTTAAGCAGCTCCTGCTGCTCCTCCAGGTGGGCTTCGTCGTCCTCCTGTACCTCTTCATCTGGCGCGTGATCCGGGTCGCCTCGCGCGACATGACCGTCGGCCAGGAGAGCATGGTGCTGCGCCCGGTGAAGCCCGCCAGGTCCGAGCCGGCCCGGTCGGCCGGCCGGCTCGTGGTCGTCCAGAGCCCCGAGCTCGAGGCCGGATCGAGCATCGAGATCGGCCGCGACCTGGTCGCGGGCCGGGACACCGGCCTCGACATCCCGCTCGGCGCGGACGGGTATGCCTCGGGCCGCCATGCCCGCTTCGGCCGCGCCCAGGACGGCGACATCATCGAGGACCTGCGGTCGACCAACGGCACCTACGTGAACGGCGACCGCCTCGTGGGCGTCCGCCGCCTCGTCGCCGGCGACGTCGTCACCATCGGCCAGACCCAGCTCACGTACCGGGCCGACGCATGAGCCTTCGGATCGTCGACTCGGCCGGCGTCACCCAGACCGGGAACGTCCGCCGCTCGAACGAGGACTCATACCTGATGCGCTCGCCCCTGTTCATGGTCGCCGACGGCATGGGCGGCGCGCAGGCGGGCGAGATCGCGTCGCGCATGTGCGCCGAGGCCTTCGCCCAGGCGGACCTGATCGGCGACTCGCCCACGGACATGCTGCGCGAGACCATCCGCACGGCCAACCGCCGCATCCTCGAGCGGTCGCGCTCCGACCCGGACGCGGCCGGGATGGGGACGACGGTCACCGCGGCGTTCATGGACGACGCCGGCGCCATCGCCTTCGCCCACGTCGGCGACAGCCGCGCCTACCTGCTGCGCGACGGCAGCCTGCAGCGGCTCTCCGACGACCACTCGCTCGTCGGCGAGCTGGTGCGCAAAGGTGAGCTGTCCGAGACCGACGCCGAGCGCCACCCCCAGCGCAGCGTGATCACCCGGGCGCTGGGGACGGACGAGTCGGTCGAGGTGGACACGTTCGCCGTGCAGGCGCAGGACGGCGACGTGTTCCTGCTCTGCAGCGACGGCCTGAACACCATGGTGCCCGAGGCGACGATCGCGGACATCCTCGCCGGCGGCGGGCCGGCCGCGACGGTCGCGCGCGAGCTCGTCCGGGCGGCGCTCGCGGGCGGTGGCGAGGACAACGTCACCGCGATCGTGTTCCGCGTCGGCGAGGCCGCCGCCCAGGCCGACGCCGAGCAGGCCGACGCCGGCCGCACCCACATCCTGCCCGCCGGGCTCGACGACGACAGGGACGACGGTGGAGGCCCGCGCGCGCGCACGATCGTCGCGTTCATCGGCGCCGGTGTGCTCGCGGTCGTGCTGGCCGTGGCGGCCGTCGTCGGCCTGCGCGAGAGCCACTTCATCGGCGCGGACACGGCCACCGGCCGGGTCGCCGTCTACCAGGGGATCCCCGTCGACCTGCCGTTCGGCGTCCACCTCTATCACGTCGTCTTCGAGTCCACGGTCAGCTACGCGACGCTGACGCCGAGGCAGCGAAAGACGCTCTTCGACCACACCCTGCGCAGCGACTCCGGCGCGATGTCGACGCTGCACCCGTACGAGGTGGCGAGCCCGTGAGGTCGGTCCGCCTGCGCGAGCTCGTGAACCTCGTACTCGTGGGGATGCTGACCGCGATCGGATTCGCGTCGGTCTACACCGCCCGCCAGAACCAGATCTCGAGCACCTCGCTCGTCTACGCCGGCGTCTTCCTGGCCCTGTTCGCCGTCGCCCATGTCGGCGTGCGCGCGGGGCTGCCGAACGCCGATCCGTGGCTGCTCCCGCTCGCGGCGCTCCTCTCCGGGCTCGGGCTGACCGAGATCTACCGGCTCCAGCCGACGCTCGCCCGCGACCAGTCGGTCTGGATCGTCATCGGGTTGATCGGCTTCCTCGGGCTGATCTTCCTGCTGGGCGACCACCGCCGCCTGGAGGCGTACAAGTACTCGCTCGCAACCGTTGCCGTCGGCCTGCTCCTGTTCACCATGGTCGCCGGGACGACGGTGAACGGCGCCCGCCTGTGGATCCGCATCGGCGGCGTGCAGGTGCAGCCCGGCGAGTTCGTGAAGCTCCTGCTGGTCATCTCGCTGGCCGGGTACCTGCGCGAGAACCGCGAGGTGCTGACGTACGCACGCCGGCGGGTGCTCGGGGTCGACATCCCCGCGGCCCGCCATCTCGGCCCGCTCGCGCTGATGGCGGCGATCTCGCTCGGCGTCCTGGCCGTCATGAACGACCTCGGCTCAGCGCTGCTCCTGTTCGGGATCTTCCTGGCGATGATCTACGTCGCCACCGGCCGGCATCTGTACACGGTGCTCGGCCTGGCCACGTTCGCGGTCGGCTCGCTGTTCGTCTACAAGGCGATCCCGCACGTGCGCGAGCGCTTCTCGATCTGGATCGATCCCTGGTCGCACGCGCATACGACCGGCTACCAGGTGGTGCAGTCGGTCGAATCCATCGCCGACGGCGGCGTCTTCGGCACCGGGCTCGGCCGCAGCCTGCAGGTGATCGGCCACGGCCAGACGATCATCCCGGCCGTCCAGACCGACGGCATCTACGCCGCCTGGTCCGACGAGACCGGCCTCGCCGGGGCGGCCGGGCTGCTCCTGATCTACCTGCTGTTCGCCTACCGCGGCTTCAAGATCGCGACGCTCGCCGACGACAGCTTCTCGAAGCTGCTCGCCTGCGGGCTCACCTTCTCGTTCACGCTGCAGGCGTTCCTGATCGTCGGCGGCATCACCCGGCTGATCCCCCTGACCGGCGTGACGCTTCCGTTCGTGAGCTACGGCGGGTCGTCGATCGTGTCCAACTTCCTCGTCCTGGCGCTGCTCCTGATGGTCTCCGACCGGGCCGCGACGCGGCGGACGACGTGAACCGCCAGATCAACACGCTCTTCCGGCTGGCCGCGATCGGGATCGCCCTTCTGATCACGATGACCGCCTACTGGCAGATCTGGGCCGCCTCGTCGCTGGCCGACCGCCGCGACAACGCCCGGCTCGTCTACCGCCAGCTGCAGATCCGGCGCGGGCTGATCCTGGCCGCCAACGGGCACACGGTCCTCGCCCGCAACAAGGCGGTGCATCGCAACGGGCTGACGCTCTACACCCGCCGCTATCCGTTTGGGCCGCTGTTCGCGCACGCCGTCGGCTACAACACGGTCGGCGACGGCCGCACCGCCCTCGAGCTGGCCGAGAACCCGTACCTGACGGCGTCGAACTCCGACCTCGCCACCGTCATCTCGAACATCGGCTCGACGCTGCAGGGCGAGACCGTCACGGGCGACAACGTCATCACCAGCCTCTCCGTGCCCGCCCAGAAGGCCGCGCAGCAGGGGCTCGAGGGCCAGGGCCTGACCGGGGCCGTGGTGGCGATGGAGCCGAGCACGGGCCGGGTGGTGGCGATGTACTCCTCGCCGAGCTTCGATCCGACCAGGGTCGACGAGAACTTCTCCCGGCTCACCGCGAAGGGCGGCGCGCCGCTCCTGAACCGGGCCACGCAGGGGCTCTACGCCCCGGGCTCGACGTTCAAGATCGTGACCGCGACCGCGGCGCTCAACGCCGGGTTCGGCCCGCAGCAGCTCTTGATCGACGCCGGCGGTCACTGCATCGTCGACGAGGGCCACCAGCTCTGCAACGCCGGCACCGAGAGCTTCGGCACGATCGACCTGAACACCGCGCTCACCAACTCGGTCAACACCTACTTCGCCCAGCTCGGCCAGAAGGTGGGGCAGACCAGGCTCGACGACACGATGCTGAAGTACGGCTTCTACCAACTGCCCCCGCTCTCGTACCCCACCGACGAGATGAACCCGAGCGGCATCTACTCGAATGGCCGCATGCTCCCGCCGGGCGCGCCCATCGACATCGGCAGGGTGGCGATCGGCCAGGAGCGGCTGGCGGTGACCCCGCTGCAGATGGCCACGGTCGCGGCGACGGTCGCGAACGGCGGCGTGCGCATGGCGCCGAACCTCGTCGACAAGGTGCTCACCCCCGGCGGCAGCACGGTCTACACCGGCAAGCCGCAAGAGGTCGAGCGCGTGATGTCGCCCCAGTCGGCCGCGGAGCTCACGGCCGACATGAAGAACGTCGTCGACGAGGGCACCGGCACGGCCGCGAACGTGCTCGGCCTGAACGTCGCCGGCAAGACCGGCACGGCCGAGACCGGGGTGGCCGGATTGAACACCGCCTGGTTCATCGCCTTCGCCCCGGCCGACCATCCCAAGATCGCCGTGGCGGTCGTCGTGGAGCACACGCCGGAGTTCGGCGGGCAGATCGCAGCGCCCATCGCCGCGAAGGTGATCGAGGCGTACCTCGGCCCAGGCGTGGCAAAGTAGCGGCTTCGTGAGCGCCTTCTCCCTCATCGGGCAGCTGTTCGACGGCCGCTACGTGATCGAGCGCCAGATCGGCTCCGGCGGCATGGCGGACGTCTACCTGGCCACCGACCAGTCGCTCGGGCGCAAGGTGGCGATCAAGATCCTGTCCGACCGCTACGCCCGTGACGCGGCCTTCATCGAGCGGTTCCGGCGGGAGGCGGCGGCCGCGGCCAGCCTGCGTCACCCCAACATCGTCACCGTCTACGACCGCGGCGAGGCGATGGGCACCTCCTACATCGCCATGGAGTACCTCGACGGCCCGACGCTGAAGGAGGAGATCGTCCGGCGGGCGCCGCTGCCCGAGCCGGAGGCGATCAACTACGCCACCCAGGCGCTGGCGGCGCTCGAGGCCGCCCACCGGCAGGGGGTCATCCACCGCGACGTCAAGCCGCACAACATGGTGCTGACCGATGAGGGCCGGCTGAAGGTGACGGACTTCGGCATCGCCCGCGCCGCCAACACGCAGCAGATGACCGAGGTGGGGTCGATCGTCGGCACCGCCCAGTACCTGTCCCCGGAGCAGGCCCGCGGCCTCGCCGTCGGGCCGGAGTCGGACATCTACTCGATGGGCGTCGTGCTCTACGAGATGCTGTGCGGCGACCTGCCGTTCACGGGCGAGTCGGCGGTCGACATCGCGATGAAGCAGGTCTCGGACACGCCGCCGCCGCTGAACCGGCGAAACCGGCTCGTCTCGCCGGCGATGGAGCAGGTGGTGATGCGGGCGCTCGCCAAGGACCCGGCCCTGCGGTTCTCGTCCGCGAAGCAGATGTCCGAGGAGCTCGCCCGGGTCAGCCGCGGCCAGTCGGCTTCGGCCGACACCCAGCAGGCGACGCGCGTGATCGCCGCGGGAGAGGCCACCCGCGTCATCGGCCAGCCGACCGAGGGGGCGACGGACGTCCTGCGCCCGCCCCCGCCGCCTCCGCCGCCCGAGCGGCCGGCCCCACGCCGCAGCGCCTGGCCGTGGGTGCTCGTTCTCCTCCTGCTCGCCCTGGCGGCCGTGGCCGGGTTCGTCGTCTACTCGATGCTCTCCGGCAACGACAAGACCGTGCCGCAGTCGGTCATCGGGCAGACGTGCAACCAGGCGATCGCGACGCTGAAGGCGGACGGGTTGAAGGGCCAGTGCAAGAACACCCAGTCGAGCGTCGCCGACGTCAAGAAGGTCGTCCGCACCGACCCTTCGGTCGGCTCCGGCGTGTCGAGCGGTTCCACCGTCGTGCTCGAGGTCGGAATCGGCCCGAAGGCGATCACCGTGCCGCACGTGAAGGGGCTCTCGCTGACCGATGCCACGAACCTGCTCGCCGGCAAGGGGTTCACCGTCAACCCGACGCCCCAGTTCATCGACTCTCCGGCGGCGTCGCGCAACACGGTCATCGGGAGCGCACCCAAGGAGGGCACATCGCAGAAGCTGGGTGCGACCGTCACGCTGAAGGTCGCAAGCGGGTCGGTCAAGATCGCCGACGTGACGGGGCAGAGCTGCGCGGCGGCAACCCAGACACTCCAGAAGCTGACGCTAAAGCCGACGTGCCACAACCAGGCCAGCCAGAACCAGCCGCAGGGCAAGGCTTTCGCAACGTTTCCGAGCGCCATCGGCACCATCGTCTTGCAGGGCTCGACGATCACGATCCTGATCTCGAACGGCCCGACGCAGATGCCGGTGCCCAACGTCGAGGGCGAGGTCGTCGGCCAGGCCAAGCACGACCTCAGCTCGGCCGGATTCAGGGTGGCCGTGACACAGCAGGTGGAGTGCACCGACCAGACCAAGAACAACATCGTCCAGTCGCAGACTCCGAGCGGCGGCACCGCCCCGCGCGGCTCCACCGTCGAGATCACCGTCGCCAAGTACAGGCCCAACGACCCGAGCTGCGGCGGACCGCCGCCGTCGACGTGAGCGAGGTCGTCCGCCTGCGGGTGGCCGTCCTCTCCGGCGGCCGCAGCTCGGAGCACGAGATCTCGCTGGCATCGGGCGCGTCCGTGGCGGCGGCCCTCGATCCCGACCGCTACGACGTGGTCGGCGTCACCATCGACCGCGACGGCTCCTGGCAGCTGGAGGCGCCGGCCGCCGAGGGCGAGCGGCTCGCGCTCGATCCGGGCTCGAACTCACGCAGCGTCATCCCCCGCGCCGGCGGCACGCTCAGCCAGGCCCGTGCGGTCGGCCAGATCGACGTGGTCGTGCCGATGCTGCACGGCCCCTACGGCGAGGACGGGACGCTGCAGGGGATGCTCGAGATGCTCGGCGTCCCGTACGTCGGCTCCGGTGTTCTCGCCTCCGCGCTCACCATGGACAAGGCGATGGTGAAGGTCGTGCTGGGCGCAAACGGCATCGCCACCGCCCGCAGCGTCACGCTCGAGGCCCACACCGTGCTCGACACGGACGTCGAGGCGATGCTCGCGGCCGCCGAGATCACGCTGCCGTGCTTCGTCAAACCCGCCCGGCTGGGCTCGAGCGTCGGCATCAGCAAGGTGACCGACATCGACGGCCTCGCGCCGGCGCTCGACCTGGCGTTCCAGCACGACTCCAAGGTGCTGATCGAGGCGATGGTGCACGGGATGGAGGTCGAGTGCGGCGTGCTCGGCACGTACGACCCGCTCGTGAGCGTCCCCGGCCGCCTGCACGTGAACGCGGAGTGGTACGACTACGCCGCCAAGTACGAGCCCGGCGGCATGGACCTCGAGGCCCCGGCCGACATCGCCCCCGAGCTCGCGGAGGAGGTGCAGCGGGTGGCGCTGGACTCCTTCAAGGCCTGCCAGTGCGAGGGCATGGCCCGGATCGACATGTTCATCACCGACTCGGGCGACGTCGTCGTGAACGAGATCAACACGATCCCGGGCTTCACCGAGACGAGCGTCTACGCCAAGCTCTTCGAGGCCACCGGCGTCACCTACGCGCAGCTGCTCGACCGGCTGATCGAGGCCGCGCTCGAGCGCCACCGCGAGCAGCAGCACCTGCGCCACTGACGCACCAAAAGGGGTCTGACCCCGCTTGGTGCGCGCTCAGAAGTCGAACGGGGTGATCGCGTCCGCGTCGAGCGCGGCGCGGAAGCGTTCGAGGTGCTCGGCCATGTTCTCCCGCGTGATGCGGTCGAGCTCCTCGGTCAGGTCGCCCGCGCCCGCGAGCAGCACGTCGTCGTAGCGCTCCACCTCGGGCTGCTCGTACACGTCACCGCCGCTCCAGCGGCAGTCCGGGCAGCGCACGTCCAGCTCCCAGCGCATGTCCTCGACCTCGCGCCAGTCGAGGGGGTGCACCCGGTCGGAGCCGCACTGCGGGCAGAGCTCGATCCGGCGGACGCGAAGCCGCGGTTCCGCGGTCGCGTCGGCCTCGACAGTGGTGGTCTCTGCCCACCCTGTCTGGAGATAGACCAGCTCCACCACCTTGCCGCTGGCGAGCGTGATCCGTTTGATGTGAAACTCTGCCATTCCTGCCCTGTGCTATAGATGAACTGCGAATTATCCTCCCGTGTATTCGGTCGGTCGCGGCCGCGCTTGAGCACCTCACGAGGAGGCAGCGCTGGAAAAGGCTGGTATGGCCGAGGTGGCGGCTCAGCCGCCGAAATCGGACGTGACGTAGTAGGCGGCGCGGCCGGCGTACTTGCCGGCGTGGGCGCCGATGCCGACCGCTGCGAAGTGGCCGTTCAGCAGGTTGGCGCGGTGGGGCGGGCTCGCCTTCCACATCGCCATGACGGTGCGGGCGGTGACGTTGCCGACGGCGAGGTTCTCGCCGATCCAGCTGCCCCGGTAGCCCCAGTAGCGGATCCGGGCCGCCCAGCTGGTGCCGCTCGAGCTCGAATGCGAGAAGTCATTGTGCTGCGCCATGTCGTTCGAGTGGGCCTGGGCCGCCCGCTCGAGCCGCAGGTTCAGGTGGATGGGCGCCCGGCCATACTCGGACCGGAAGTTGTTGATGCGCCGCTGCAGCGCGGACCGGAAGGCGGGTACCGACGTAAACGCCGATGCGGTAGTGGGAAGGACGAGCGCGAACATCACCACAAGCGTCAACCCTGCCACACGAAACCTCACGGACCCCTCCTTGCGCCTCGAGTGGGGAGACCGTACTCCTGTGTCCCGTGGAGAGGTTCACCGTTAACGGAACCCTTCCGGACTCCTTAAGTCCGGCGAATTCTCTTAACAAATGCCGCCAGGGAGGGCGCTAACCGGCCGTCGTGGCCAGCCTCGGCGCGCCCACAGCCTGCTCGATGGCCGCGCCGAAGATCTCGAGCGCCTCGGCGATCTGGTCGTCCGTCGCGACCAGTGAGACCAGCACGCGGACGCAGTTGCCGTGGATCCCGGCCTTGAGCAGGAGCAGCCCGGACTGGACGGCGTGCTCGTGGACGGAGGTGGCGATGTCGGGCGCCGGTGTTTTCGACGCTCCGTCGGTCACGAACTCGATCGCGAGCATCGGCCCGAGGCCGCGTACCTCGCCGATGTTGTCGTGCCGTGCCGCCCACTCGTCGAAGCGGCCGCGGATGCGCTCGCCGATCTCGGTGCCGCGGGCCAGCAGGCCCTTGTCGTCGATCTCGTCGAGGACGGCGAGCCCGGCGACGCAGCCGAGCGGCGAGCCCACGAAGGTGCCGCCGATCGAGCTGTCCGGCGCGGCGTCCATCAGCTCTGCCCGGCCGAAGACGCCGGAGATGGGGACGCCGGCCGCCATCGACTTCGCGATGGTGATCAGGTCGGGCTCGATGCCGAAGTGCTCGACGGCGAACATCTTGCCGGTGCGGCCGTAGCCGGCCTGCACCTCGTCGCAGACGAGGACGATCCCGTACTCGCTCGCGAGCTCGCGCAGCCCCTGCACCCACTCGACCGGCGGCACGACGAACCCGCCCTCGCCCTGAACCGGCTCGAAGACGATCGCGGCCACGGCCTCGGGGGCGATATGGGTGACCAGCATGCGGCGCAGCGCGTGGAGCGCCTCGCCGGCCGGGTCGTCGCCCTCCCAGCGGTACGGGTTCGGGAACGGCGCCCGGTAGACCTCGGGCGCGAACGGGCCCATCCCGGCCTTGTACGGGTGCTGCTTCGACGTCAGCGACATGGCCATCAGCGTGCGGCCGTGGAATGCGCCCTCGAAGGCGATCACGGCCGGCCGGCCGGTGGCGTGGCGGGCGATCTTGACCGCGTTCTCGACCGCCTCGGCGCCAGAGTTGAAGAACGCGGCCTTGTTCGGGCCGGAGATCGGGCTGCGCGCGGTGATCCGCTCCGCCAGCTCGACGTACGACTCGTACGGGACGATCGTGAAGTCGGTGTGCAGGAAGCGGTCGACCTGGACGTGCAGCGCCGCGGACACGGCCGCGTTCGTGTGGCCGACGTTCAGGCAGCCGATGCCGCCCGACCAGTCGAGGAACGTGTTGCCGTCGACATCCGTGACGACGCAGCCGTGGGCGTGATCGATGACGAAGGGCGCGAGCAGGCTCTTCGCGTCGGCCACCACGCGCTCCTTGCGTGCGATGATCTCGCGCGACTTCGGGCCTGGAATCTCGGTGCGCAGATCGACCGTGCGTGGCATTGGCTCACCCTCCCCCTCGTGCAGAATTCCGCAGCGGGCCTGCCGGTGCCGGTCGCCGCTCTCTGGCTCCAAAATAGCAGACGCAACGATCGCTTAGAATCCCGCGAATGGTGCTGTCCGACCGGTCGATCCGCGAGGAGGTGGCCGCCGGCCGGATCGTGATCGATCCGTTCGACGACGCCATGGTGCAGCCCGGCAGCATCGACGTCCGGGTGGGCAGCGCGTTTCGCGTCTTCCGCAACTCGCGCTACGCCTACATCGACGTGAAGCGGCCGATGGAGGACCTGACCGAGCTCGTCACCGTCACGGACGACGAGCCGTTCATCCTCCATCCTGGCGAGTTCGTGCTCGCGGTGGTCGCCGAGCGGGTGGCGCTCCCGGCCGACATCGTCGCGTCGCTCGACGGCAAGAGCTCGCTCGGCCGGCTGGGCCTGGTCGTCCACCAGACGGCCGGGATCATCGACGCCGGCTTCGACGGCCACATCACCCTCGAGCTCGCGAACATGGCCAACCTCCCGATCACGGTCTACCCGGGCATGCGGATCGGCCAGCTCAGCTTCCATACCCTGACGACCCCTGCCGAGCACCCCTACGGGTCGGGGCGGCTGGGGAGCAAGTACCAGGGCCAGGCCGAGCCGACGCCGAGCAAGTACTACCTCAACTTCGAGCCCGGCTACAAGCAGTGAGGGTGCTCGTCACGGGAGCGAGCGGCTTCATCGGCACCCGCGTCGCGGAGCGGCTCGAGTCCGACGGGCACGAGGTGGTGCCGTTCTCCCGCCGCACCGGCGGCGACGTCACCGACCCCGCCTCGCTCGCGGGGGCGGCGCAGGGCGCCGACGCGATCGTCCACCTGGTCGCGATCCTCGACGGGAGCCCGGAGCAGCTCGAGGCGGTGAATGCGCAGGGGCCCGCGAATGCCGTCACGGCAGCCAAGGCGGCGGGCGTGCGCCGCTTCCTGCACATGAGCGCGCTCGGCGTGACCCAGGAGCACGCACCGCTGACCGGCTACTGGGGTAGCAAGTGGAAGGGCGTGGGGGCCGTGACCTCGAGCGACCTGGACTGGACGGTGTTCGAGCCGAGCTTCGTGTTCGCCCGCAGCGGCGGCGCGTTCGCCGAGTTCGAGCGGCTGGTGCGGATGCCGCTGACGCCCGTGATCGGCGACGGCCGGTATCGCCACCAGCCGGTGTGGGCTGGCGACGTGGCCGCCGCCTTCTCGCGCGCGCTCGAGCGCCCGGAGACGATCGGCAAGCGCTACCAGCTCGGCGGCCCGCAGGCCTTCGCCTTCGACGACCTCCTGGACGAGATCGCCCGCGACACCGGCCGCCGGCCCCATCCCAAGGTGCACCTGCCGGCCGGGCTCATGCGGGCGCAGGCGCGCGTCCTGCTGCGCCACCTGCCCCCACCCCTGCGGGTCACGCCCGATCAGATCACGATGCTGCTCGCGGGCACCGAGTGCGACGTCAGCCCGATGCGGAGCGAGCTCGGCATCGATCCGGCCTCGATGGCCGAGGCCTACACGCGCTGAGCCGGAAGGTCGGTGCGCAGCGTGTGCAGCGCCGCCTCGACCCGCACCAGCTCGTCCAGGAGCGCGCCCGCCGCGTCCTGGGCCGCGTCGGTCGGCGTGAAACGCCCACCCTCGATCCGGCTGGCGACGAAGGGGATGTAGACCGCCTCGTAGACGGGCAGCATCTTCACCGCCGACACGATCTGCTTCGTCATCTGCACCGCCCGGGTGCCGGCCGCGACGCCGCCGTAGCTGACGAACCCGACCGGCTTGTCGTGCCACTCGTGGTGGAGGTAGTCGATCGCGTTCTTGAGCGGCGCGGTGATCCCGAAGTTGTATTCCGGCATCACGAACACGAAGGCGTCGGACGCGTCGACGGCCTCGCTCCAGGCCCGCGTGTGCTCGTGGGCGTACTCGCGGAAGCGCGGGTGCTTCGGCTCGTCCATGAACGGCAGGGCCAGCTCGGCCAGGTCGGTGACCTCGACGTCGAACCCGCCGTGGGCGCGCGCGACCTCGATGAACCACGTGCCTACCGGGAGCCCGGCCCGGCCGGGGCGCGTGCTCGCGATGATGATCCGAAGAACCGGCATAGACCGCACGCTAGCACGATCCTTGCGCGCTCAACGACAGTTCGCCGCCCCTTTAACGCACCGGCGGGGCGCATAGGCCTATGCCCGTGCGCCCCGCCGTCGGTGGTATCGCTTTGGATTGGGTAGCGGCGATTGCCGAGCCCGCGCACCTAGGAGGTGGCGGAGGCTATCCCAACGCCGGCTGCAGCGATTCCCCGTGGGTTCAGGGATTCGCCCCTACCCGCGAGCACCTCCACTCGCCCGTCTTGAACCGTCTAACAAGTCGGACCACCTCCTTTCCGCGGTATCGACATCGTAGCAACCGATGACGACGTCCGAAAGGGGCGGCGGGTGCTACATGCCCCAGCGCGTCGGCCCGAGCAGCTGCAGCTCGGCGCCGGCCTCGACCACGTCCGAGACGGGCCCGTCGCCGCGGCTCGAGACGACCACCGAGACGGTGCGGGCGAGCCGGTCGTCCACCTCGTGGGTGGTGCCGGCGTCGACGTCGACGAGCTCGGTGACGGCGTCCTCGCCGTGGCCGCGGCGCTCGCTGACCGTGTAGCGGCGGCCCGGCTCAACGCCGTGCTGCTTCAGGTAGTGGAGCATCTCCTCGGCCTCGTTCTCGAGGCGCAGGACGATGAGCTCGCTGCCCACCGGCACGGCCGGCAGCGCCTCGCCCGGCTCGCGCGGGTAGTCGCCGATCGGATGGCCGTGCGGGCACGTCCGCACCTCGCCGATCATCTCGAGCATCTTGGTCTCGAGCCGCGGCGAGATGGAGTGCTCCATCGCGTGAGCCTCCTCGTGCACCTCGTCCCACGGGATGCCCATGACCTTCACCAGGTACGCCTCGACGGTGCGGTGGCGGGCCACGATCCGGGAGGCCACGTCGCGGCCGCGATCGGTGAACTGGATCAGCTTGTGCTCGTCGCGGCTGACGAGGCCGTCATCGCTGAGCCGCCGCAGCATCTCGCTGGCCGACGGCTGCGACACCTGCAGGGCCCGAGCGAGGTTCGCCTGGGTGCGATCGATGCCGGCCTCGTAGAGCCAGTAGATGCTCTCGAGGTACTCCTGCGTGGCCTCGGACAGCTGTTCCATGAAGGCCAGTCTACGCGAGGACGAAGGCTTCGCCGTCCCGCACCACGACCTCGAAGGAGTCCACGTCCTCGGTGGCGGGAAGCGACAGGACGGCGCCGGTGCGCAGGTCGAAGCGGGCGCCGTGACGGGGGCAGACGACGCAGAACCCCTCCCGCTCGCCCTCGCACAGCGGGCCGTCGTCGTGGCTGCAGCGATCCTCGATTGCGTACAGCACCCCATCGATGCGGTAGACGCCGACGAAGAGCGAGCCTGACTGGACGATCTTGACGCCCCCCTCGGGGATCGCCTCGACCGGCCCTACTGCGATCTCCACTCGATCTCGCGGTCGTCTTCTCCCGGGGTGCGCCCGAGGGCGACCTTGAGCACGCTCACGGACAGCAGGGCGCACTTGAGCCGGATCGGCGTGAGCGGGATGCCCAGCTCCTCCAGAACGTCGTCGCGACCGAGCGCAGCGACCTCCGCGACCGTCTTGCCCTTGACGACGTCCGAGATCATCGACGCCGCTGCCTGGCTGATGGCGCAGCCGCGGCCATTGAAGCGGACGTCGCGGACGACGTCGTCGTCGATGTCGAGCTCCACCGACAACTCGTCGCCGCAGAGCGGGTTCACGCCCTCGGCGGTCGTCGTGGGTGTCTCGAGATGCCCGCTGTTGCGCGGGTTGCGGTAGTGGTCGAGGATGTTCTCGCGGTAGAAGTCGTCCATAGTCTGTGGAGAAAGTGTACCGGCCAGCGTTCGGGGTCAGACCCCGGTTTACACGCTGAACGTGCGCTTGACCTTCTCGATACCCGCCGCGAGCCGGTCGAAGTCTTCGGCTGTGTTGTAGAGGTAGATGCTCGCGCGGGCGGTCGCGATCAGCCCGAAGCGGCGCATCGCCGGCTGGGTGCAGTGGTGGCCGGCGCGCACGCAGATCGCCTCGGAGTCGAGCACCTGGGCGACGTCGTGGGGATGCACGTCGGCGACGGTGAACGAGAGGATGCCGGCCCGGTCGGGCGGCGGCGGCCCGTACACGGTCACGCCCGGCACGGCCGAAAGCACGTCCCAGCCGTAGCGCACGAGCGCCTGCTCGTGGGTGTGGATCGCCTCGAGGCCGATTCCCGTGACGTAGTCGATCGCGGCGCCGAACCCGACGCACCTCGGCCAGCGGCGGCACGCCCGGCTCGAACTTGTACGGCAGCTCGTTCCAGGTCGTGTTGTCGAGCTCGACCTTCCCGATCTGGCCGCCTCCGGTCATGAACGGGTCCATCCGCTCGAGGAGCTCCTCACGGCCCCACAGCGCGCCGGCGCCGGGGCCGCACATCTTGTGCCCTGAGATGGCGTAGAAGTCGCAGCCCAGCGCGCGCACGTCGACGGGCATGTGCGGCGCCGCCTGGGCGCCGTCGCAGACCATCACCGCGCCCCGCTCGTGCGCCCACGCCGCAAGGGCCGGGATGTCGTTCACGGTCGCGAGCGAGTTGGAGACGTGCGTCGCCGCGACGAGCTTCACGTTCTCGACGTCCGCGAGCTCGTCGAGCGACTCCGGGTCGAGGCGGCCGTCGCTCGTGAGAGCCAGATAGCGCACCGTCGCGCCGCGGCGGCGGGCGAGCATCTGCCACGGAACGAGGTTGGAGTGGTGCTCCATCTCGGTCGTGACGATGACGTCGCCCTCGCCGACGAACTTGTCGCCGTAGGCGTACGCGACCAGGTTCAGGCCCTCGGTGGCGTTGCGCACGAAGACGATCTCGCGCCGCGAGCGGGCGTTCAGGAGCGCGGCGACGGTGTCGCGGGCGCCCTCGTAGCGCTCGGTGGCGGCCTCGCCCAGCGCGTACACCGCCCGATGCACGGCGGCGTAGGAGTTCTCGTAGACGTCGGTGATCGTGTCGATCACCGCACGCGGCTTCTGCGAGGAGGCGGCGGAGTCGAGGTACACGAGCGGCTTGCCGTGCACCGGCTTCCCCAGGATGGGGAAATCGAGCTTGATCCGGGCCGCGTCGAGCGGCGTCTCTGTCCGCACCGCCATCCGGTCAGTGTATGCGCGCCCGGTCGCGGCGGTCAGCCGATGCGCGACTCGAGCGCCGCGGCCAGCCGCTCGCGGGCCTGGGTCGAGCCGATGCGGTCGAGCACGTCCTCGAAGAAGCCGCGCACGATCATCCGCTGGGCGGACGCCCGGTCGAGCCCGCGGGACATGAGGTAGAAGAGCTGGGCGTTGTCCACCTGGCCGACGGTCGCGCCGTGGGTGCAGCGGACGTCGTTGGCCTCGATCTCGAGGCCGGGGATCGGCG
The DNA here is from genome assembly GCA_963746115.1 of uncultured Actinomycetes bacterium. Lineage (GTDB taxonomy): Bacteria > Actinomycetota > Thermoleophilia > Gaiellales > JAICJC01 > JAICJC01. Next base: position 290,744 of record CAVVAA010000002.1, read on the forward strand.
TCGCCTGCGCGTCGGTGGAGAGCAGGAGGTTGCGGTTCTCCTGGTAGGCGTCGGTCTTCTGCGCGCCCTTGTCCACCCGGATGACCCCGCGCCAGACCGCCCGTGAGCGGTCGGCCAGGACGCCCTTGAAGGCGAGGTCGGAGGTCGTGTTCGGGGCGGCGTGCTCCTGGGTCGTGTCGTAGTCGACGTGCTCGCGCCCGGTCAGGTAGTAGGCGCCGGTGACCTTGACATGCGCGCCGGGGCCGGCGAGGACGCTCTCCATGCGCGACTTGGCCCGCGTCCCGCCCAGCGCCGCCGCCACCCAGTCGAGCTCGGCGTCGCGGCCGACGGTGGCCCGATGGGTGCCGAACTGGCGCGTCTCGGAGTGGTGGTGCTGGATCGTGACGTACTCCAGATGGGCGCCGTCTGCGACCACGAGCTCCACCACGACGTTCAGGTAGCCGGGCACCTCGGAGCGGTACTCCTCGACGAAGGTCGCCTTCGCGTTCCGCTCGAGCACGACCAGGACGCGGTGGTACAGGGCCGACCCCTCGTCGACCAGCTCGAGCACCGAGCGCAACGGCGCTTCCACCTCGACGCCGGCGGGGACGTGGAGGAGCACGCCGTCCGACCAGCGGGCAGCGTTTGCCGCCGCGAACTTCTCGCCGTCGGCGACGACCGAGCCCAGATGGCGCTCGAGGATCTCCGCGTGGGAGTCGACGGCGTCCGTCAGGCGTACGAAGGTGGCCCCGCCCGCCTCGCCGTCGAGCGCGAACGCGCCGGCGTGGGCGGCGAAGACCTCCGGGTCGAACCCGCGCAGGTTCGTGAACCGCCACGCCTCGTCGCGATTCGACGGCACCGGGAGCCCATCGTAGGTCGCCTGCGCAGCCGCGCGCTTGCCCGCGAGCCAGGCGGGCTCGGACACCGTCGCGCCCGTCATCAGCCTACCGACCCCTCCATCTGCAACTGGATCAGCCGGTTCATCTCGACGGCGTACTCCAGCGGCAGCTCCTTGGTGATCGGCTCGATGAAGCCCGAGACGATCATCGCCGAGGCCTCGGCTTCGGAGAGGCCGCGGCTCATCAGGTAGAAGAGCTGCTCGTCGCCGATCTTGGAGACGGTCGCCTCGTGGCCGATGTCGACCGCGTTCTCCTTGATGTCGATGTAGGGGTAGGTGTCGGTGCGGCTCTCGTCGTCGAGGATGAGCGCGTCGCACACGACCTTCGACCGCGAGCCCGACCGCCCCGTCGTTCACCTGCAGGAGGCCGCGATAGGAAGCCGGCCGCCGTCCTTGGAGATCGACTTGGACGTGATCACCGACGACGTGTTCGGCGCCATGTGGGTGATCTTGCCGCCCGCGTCCTGATGCTGGCCCTTCCCGGCGAACGCGATCGAGAGCACCTCGCCGTGCGCGCCCTCGCCCTTCAGCAGCACCGCCGGGTACTTCATGGTCAGCTGCGAGCCGAGGTTGCCGTCGACCCACTCCATGGTGGCGTTCTTCTCGGCGACGGCCCGCTTGGTGACGAGGTTGTAGACGTTCGTCGACCAGTTCTGGATGGTCGTGTAGCGGCAGCGGCCGCCCTCGCGGACGATGATCTCGACCACGGCCGAGTGCAGCGAGTCGGTCGAGTAGATCGGGGCCGTGCAGCCCTCGACGTAGTGCACGTAGGCGTCGCGGTCGACGATGATCAGCGTCCGCTCGAACTGGCCCATGTTCTCGGCGTTGATCCGGAAGTAGGCCTGCAGCGGCAGCTCGACCTTGACGCCCGGCGGCACGTAGATGAACGAGCCGCCCGACCAGACGGCCGAGTTGAGCGCCGCGAACTTGTTGTCGTTGTACGGGATGACGGTGCCGAAGTAGCTCGCGGAACGAGCTCCGTCGTGCTCGCGCAGGCCGGTGTCGGTGTCCGCGAAGATCACGCCCTGGTCGGCCAGGTCCTTCTGCAGGTTGTGGTAGACGACCTCGGACTCGTACTGGGCGCCCACGCCGGCCAGGTACTTCTTCTCGGCCTCGGGGATGCCCAGCTTGTCCCACGTCTCCCGCATCCCGTCGGGCAGGTCGTCCCAGCTGCGGGCCTGCTCCTCGACGGGCTTCAGGTAGTAGTAGATGTTGTCGAAGTCGATCCGGACGAGGTCGCCGCCCCACTGCGGCAGCTCGCGCTCGACGAAGTGGCGGTAGGCCTTGACGCGGAAGTCGGTCATCCACTCCGGCTCGGACTTGTAGGCCGAGATCTCGCGCACGATCGTCCTCGTTCAGGCCCCGCTGGGTGCGGAAGAGACGGCGACCTCGTCGTGGAAGCCGAACTTGTAGTCGCCCAGCGCCGTGGCCTGGGCCTCCTTCGGGGTGAGCTCGGTCTTAGCCAACGGGAACCGCCTCCTCGTCGATGCCGAACGGCACGTAGCCGTCGCGCTCGAGCTCGTCTGCGAGCTCTGGGCCACCCGTCCGAACGATGCGCCCGTCGACCAGCACGTGAATGACGTCGGGCTTGATGTAGTGGAGCAGGCGCGCGTAGTGCGTGATCACGAGGACGCCCAAATCCGGCCCGGAGAGCCGGTTAACGCCCTCCGAGACGATGCGCAGCGCGTCGATGTCGAGGCCGGAGTCGGTCTCGTCCATGATCGCGAGCTGCGGCCGCAGGACGGCCATCTGGAGGATCTCGACCCGCTTCTTCTCGCCGCCCGAGAAGCCGTCGTTCAGGTACCGCGACGTCATCGAGCGGTCGATCTGCAGCATCTCCATGTTCTCCTGCAGCAGCTTGCGGAACTCGGGGATGCGGATCGGGTTCTCCTCGCCGTCGGCCCCGCGCCGGTGCGCGTTCACGGCCATGCGCAGGAAGTTCGCGACGGTCACGCCCGGGATCGCGCTCGGATACTGGAACGCGAGGAAGAGGCCGAGCCGCGAGCGCTCGTCGGGCTCCAGCTCGAGCACGTCGGTGCCCCGGAACGTGACGGAGCCCTCGGTCACCTCGTAGGCCGGATGGCCCATGAGGACGTGGGCGAGGGTCGACTTGCCGGAGCCGTTCGGCCCCATGATTGCGTGCACGCTGCCCCGGTCGACGTCGAGGTCGATGCCGCGGAGGATCTCGGCGCCGTCGATCGTGGCATGCAGATTGCGAATGCTCAGGTCTGGCATTAAGTCCCTTGGTTTAGGGGAAAAACGGCATCCAAACCGAATTGGACACGCGTTCGAAGTGTAGCCAACGGGGGTTTTCCCCGTTCCGGAGGTCTGCTACCCTGGAGGCACAATGCCGTTCCAACTCGGTATCCCCGAAGTTATCCTCGTCCTGGTCGTCGCGCTGCTCTTCCTTGGCCCCAAGCGGTTGCCCGAGGCGGGCCGCTCGCTGGGCAAGGGGATCCGCGAGTTCAAGGACGGGATCACGGGCAACGACGATCACGACAGCGGCTCCACGAACCAGGCCTCGGCGCTGAACCCGCCGCAGCCGAACTACACGCCGCCGCAGTCGTATACGCCGCCACCGGCGTACGTCCCGCCCGAACAGTCGCCTCGCGCGAGCGAGTAATCCGCAATGGCGCGGATCAAGCGCGCAAAGCCAGACGACGAGCTCACGCTGGTCGAGCATCTGGATGAACTGCGGACGCGGCTTATCGTCTCGATCTCGGTGCTCGTGGTGGCCGTCTCGGCCTGCTACTACGAGAACCACCGGATCTACCACCTGCTGACGAGCGCGCTCCCGGCGCACCATCGTCAGCTGGTGGCGTTCGCCCCCGGCGAGGCGTTCTTCAACGCGATCACGATCTCGGTGTACGGGGGCCTGCTGATCGCCCTGCCGATCCTGAGCTACCAGTTCTACGCCTACGTGATCCCGGCGTTCTCCGAGGAGTCGCAGGGCACGATCAAGCCCATGCTCCTGCTCGTCCCGGGCCTGTTCCTGCTCGGCGTCGTGTTCGGCTGGTTCATCGTCGTGCCGGCCGCCCTGCGGTTCCTCGTCAACTACAACGCCGACGTCATCACCTACCTGCCGCGAGCGAGCGACTACATCCACTTCGTGGCGTACACCGAGCTGGCGATGGGGATCGTGTTCGAGCTGCCGGTCGTGATGATGATGCTGGGCCGGGTGGGAATCCTGCGGTCCACGGTCATGAAGCGGCGCTGGCGGGAGGCGGTCGTCGCCCTGGCCGTGATCGCGGCGCTCCTGCCGGGCACCGACCCCGTCACGATGACCGCCGAGTACCTGCCGATGCTGGTGCTCTACTGGCTGTCGTACTTCCTGGTGAAGGCCGTCGAGCCCAAGCGCGGTCTGAGCGACGTCCTCTCCGAGCCCTTCGGGTGATCCTCGCAGCCGACTGGGTCGTCCCGGTGGACGGCCCGCCGATCGCCGACGCCCAGGTCCAGGTGGAGGACGGCCGCATCGTCGCCGTCGGGCCCGCGGACGGCGGCGAGGACGAGCGATTCGCGGACGCGGTGATCCTGCCCGGCCTCGTGAACGCGCACACGCACCTCGAGTACACCGCCATGGCAGGGTTCGGCGACGGGATGCCGTTCACGCCCTGGATCGCCGACCACATCCGCCGCAAGGACACTCAGGCCGAGGCCGACCTGCTCGACCAGGCCAGGGCCGGAGCGGCGGCCTGCCTGGCCGGCGGCGTCACGACCGTCGCGGACTGCTGCTACGCCGGCACGGTCGCACGGGCGGCCGGTGAGGCGGGGCTGCGGGCGATCGTCTACCTGGAGGGGTTCAGCGTCTGGGAGGGGCTCGAGGGCCGGATCGAGGCGGCGCTCGCCGCGCTGCCCGTCTCGGACCTCGTGACCGCCGGCGTCTCGCCGCATGCCCCGTTCACGGTCACGCACGAGGACTACGCCATGCTGATCGCCCTCGCCCGCCGGCGGGGGCTGCCGGTCGCGACCCACCTGCTCGAGTCGACCCGCGAGACAGAGCACCTGGACGCCTTCCGCGATGTGCTCGGTCCCGACACCGTCGCGATCCACGCGGTGCTCGCGAACGCGGCCGATATCGCCCTGCTGGCCGAGCTGGACGTCCCGGTGGCGCACTGCCCCCGCTCGAACGCCCTGCTCGGGTGCGGCATCGCTCCGCTGACCGACCTCCTGGAGGCCGGCGTGCGGGTGGGGCTCGGAACCGACTCGCCGTCGTCGGCGATCGACTTCGACATGTGGGCGGAGATGCGCACCGCGATCATGCTCCAGCGGGCCCGCATCGGCCGCGCGGACGCGCTCTCCGCGCAGACTGCGCTCGAGCTCGCGACAGCGCGGGCGGCCGGCGCGGTCGGGCTCTCGGACGTCGGCTCCCTCACCCCCGGGAAGGCGGCCGACCTGATCGTGCTCGACATGACCGGGTCGGCGTTCCTGCCATGGGACGACCCGGTCACCGCCGCCGTCTACGGGGGGTCACCCGGACGGGTCGCCCTTGCGATGGTGGCCGGCGAGATACGCTACAGACGTGGCGAACGGGAGGTGCCCGCAGCCACCGCCGCACGGGCGAAGATGATCCAGGCACCGCCGGGCTGATCCAGTGCTCTTCGAACGCATCCGCCGCACCCAGAAGCCGGTCTTCATCTTCCTGGCCTTCATGTTCGGGCTGGGCTTCGTCGCGCTCGGCATCGGCCAGGGCGCGAACAGCATCAACCTCGGCGACCTGTTCAACACCGGCGGCTCGAGCGGCACGTCGATCTCCGACCTGAGCTCGCGGGTGCAGTCGCACCCCAAGGACGCCGGTGCCTGGCTGCAGCTGGCCCGGGCGTATCAGGCGGACGGCCAGAACAGCCAGGCGATCTCGTCGTTCCAGAACTACCTCGGCCTGAAGCCCAACAACGCGACCGCGCTCTCGGCCACCGCCACCCTGCTCGAGCAGCGCGGCCAGACCGACGCGACCAAGGTGCAGCAGGCCCAGGCGGCCGCCGCGGCCTACACCCAGGTCGGCAGCGCCACGGCGGCCAGCTCGCTGAAGCTGGCGCCGGCGCTGACGCATCCGCTGATGAACACGCTCGCGCAGCCGGCGCAGCACGATCGCCCAGACCCTCGAATCGGCCGCGGTCTCCGACTTCGCCCAGGCGATGGGGCTGCGCCAGAAGCTGGCGAAGCTCTCGCCGCGCAACGCCTCCTACCAGCTGCTCCTCGCCCGCGACGCCTACGCCACGCAGAGCTACGCGATCGTGGCCACGGCGCTCGAGGCGTTACCTGGCACTCGAGCCCGAACCTGCCCAAGGCGCAGCGCACGCAGCTCGAGCAGCAGATCACCCAGTTCAAGCTGCTCGCGAAGTCGACTCCGAGCTCGACCAACCCCGCCGGTCCCGACGCCCTAGCGGCCTCGCCGGCCGAAGCGGTGGGTAGGTTCCGGCCGTGATCAAGTACCTGGGCTCGAAGCGCACGCTGGTGCCCGTCATCGGCGCCCTGGCCGCGGCCCTTCCGGCCCGGTCGGCCGTCGATCTCTTCGCGGGGACGACGCGAGTCGGCCAGGAGCTGCGCCGCCGCGGCCTTGCCGTCGTCTCGAACGACGTGACCGCATTCTCGGAGGCGTTCGGCCTGGCCTACATCGCCGCCGGCACGGGGGTCGACCGCGATCGCCTGCGCCGCCTGCTGGCCGAGCTCGCCGCGCTCCCGCCCCTGGACGGCTACGTGACCGAGACGTTCTGCCGGGCATCGCGCTACTTCCGGCCGGAGAACGGCATGCGCATCGACGCCGTGCGTGCCGGGATCGACCGGCTGGAGCTCGATCCCGTCGAGCGCGGCCTGCTCCTCACGAGCCTGGTCGAGGCGGCCGACCGGGTCGACTCCACCTGCGGCGTGCAGATGGCCTACCTGAAGTGGTGGGCGCCGCGCGCATCCAACCCGCTCGAGCTGCGCGAGCCGAAGCCGATCGCCGGGCCGGCGGGGACCGTGGCCTGTGCGGACGCGAACGAGCTCGCGGCGGCGCTCGCCGGAATCGACCTGGCGTACGTCGATCCGCCGTACAACCAGCACTCGTATCTGGGCAACTACCACGTGTGGGAGACGCTCGTCCGCGGCGACCGGCCCGACCACTACGGCGTGGCGTGCAAGCGGTCCGACTGCCGCACCCGCAAGAGCGCCTACAACTCCCGCCGCGACGCCTGGGCGGCGCTCGACGACCTGCTCGGCCGGCTGCCGACGCCGTGGATCGTCGTCTCGCTCTCCGACGAGGGCTTCCACGATCCGGCCGCGGTCGAGGAGCGCCTGCGCGGGCGCGGCCACGTCGGCGTGCTGCACGTCGACTTCAAGCGGTACGTGGGCGCACAGATCGGGATCCACAACCCCGCCGGCGAGCGGGTCGGGCTCGGTGTCCCACCTGCGCAACACGGAGTGGATCCTCGTGTGCGGCCCCGACCGGCGGGCGGTCGAGGCGGCTATCGGGTCAGCTCCGCCGCCCGCCGTGCCTCGAGCTCGTACGGGTTCCGCTGGTACCCACGCCACAGGTAGGACAGCGGCATCGCGACCGGCCGGTGCTGCATCTGCCACACGTGGCAGAGCTCGTGCGTGATCAGGTCGTCCTGCTCACCGCCGCTGACCGGCTCTCGCAGCAGGATCAGGCGGTGCGTGGCGTACCCGTCGAATCGCGCGAACCAGGGCAGCCTGTAGAGGAGCGGGCAGGCGACGACGCGCACGCGGGAGATGTGCACCCGCCGGGGATAGATGTCGAGCGTGTCGAGGCGGGCGCGGGCGCGCTCGAGCGCCGCCCGGGCCGCGGCGGTCACGATAGGCCGGAGGGATCGAACACGAGCCAGACGCCGCCGTCCTGGCCGCGCGTGAAGCTGAAGCGGTAGAGGTCGGGCGCCGTCAGCCCGTCGATCGTCTTCGCCTCGACGGCCGAAATCGCGTTCGGGAGCGGCGGCTTCGTCTCGGGCAGCGTGGCCGAGAGCGGCTGCGCCAGCACGTCCGCAAGCTGGTCGCGCAGGAACAGCAGCACGAAGCTCGCCTTCTGTCCGCGCGCCGGCGGCATGTAGGTGACGACGGTCTGGAGCGAGGGCTCGAAGTGGAAGGTGTAGAGGGCCAGCTCGAGCGCCTCGCGCCGCAGCAGCCGGTTGCGGGCGGCCGAAGGCGTCCCGCTCGCGATCGCGCACTGCGGACCGAGGCCGCACAGCTCGTACGTGACGCTGTTGGCGGCCGGGATCACGTCGTAGCTCGTCTGGCCGCCGTTCGGAATGGACACGGCGTAGTCGGTGATGACGAGCGTGTTCTGGAACGACGGCGGGATCGACGCCTTCACCGCCACCAGCTCGCGCCCGTCGGGCAGGTGGTAGGTCGAGGAGACGTACGTCGCGATCTGGTGCACCTGGTCGGAGACGAAGCCCTCCGGCCGGAACCCGTTCCAGGCCTTCGGTGTGGCCTGCTGGCCGCCGCCCCCGCTCGTCGTGGCCGTGTCCGTGTTGGCGAAGACGAGAAACGCCGCCACCGCCACCCCGACGATGGCCGCGAGCAGGAAGTACGCCACCAGGAACTTGCTGCGGTACGGCCGCTCCTGGATCACACCGTCGGCCACGAGGACTCCTCGAGCAGGTCGACCTCGGGCACCTTCAGATCCAGCGAATCGAGCAGCTCGACCACCTCGTCGCCGTGCAGCTCCCGCCGCTCGACGAGCACGGCCGCGACCCGCTCGACGCCGGCGCGGTTGGCCTCGATCAGGACGTGGGCGGCCACGTAGGCCTGCCCCAGCAGCTGGGCGGCGGTCGTGCGCTTGTCGCGGTCCGACAGCACGCCCGCGATCGGGTCGACCTCGAGCGGCCCGCCGCCGCCCGACCGGCGCATGATCTGGAGGCCGATGCGCTCGAACCGCTTCAGGATGCGCTCGCGGGCCTCCTCGCGCTCCTCGTCGGTCTCGCAATTGCCGTTCACCTCGACCGGCTCCGGCCCCATCGCGCAGGAACCCACCATCCAGGCCGCCCGGGCGGTCGCGCTCATCACATCGCCCCCGACGCCGGTGGAGTTCTCCTGGTAGAAGACGTGCTCGGCCGCCATTGCGCCGAGCGTCCACATCAGACGGCCCATCTCCTCGTGCCGCCAGGAGCTGAACCGCTCCTCCTTCTCGAGCGCCTGATGGTGGCCCAGCGACTGGCCGCGCTTGCGGATCGAGATCCGGGTCGACTCGACGCCCTTCATGTAGACGTGGCTCGCAACGGCGTGGCCGGCCTCGTGGATCGCCACCGCGCGCGTCTCGGCCGGGATGTACTCGACGTTCACGGCGGTTCCCGACTCGACGGTCGTCATGGCCTCGACGATATCGTCCCACGAGAACGCCGCCCGGCCGTCGTAGTGCGCGTGCGTGAGCGCCATCGAGCACACCTGCTCGACCATCGCCGGCGAGTAGCCGTTCGTGATCCGGGCCAGCTCGTCGCGCCGCTTGCCCGTGTCGAGATCCGGCTCGTGGTCGACCTTGCGTAGATAGAGGTCGAAGATGTCCTTGCGGTCGTCCTTGGTCGGCGTGCGGAACCAGACGTGCCGGCCCATCCGGCCCGGGCGCGTAAGCGCCGGGTCGAGCGATTCGATCGGGGCGTTGCACGCGCCGATGAAGTAGATCTGCTCCCTCGCCGGGCGCGGCTTCGGCAGGCGCAGCCTCATCCGCCCGATCCGCTGCGGGATCACGTAGGTGGCGTCGAGGAGCGAGTTCAGCTTGTTCGTCGTCCATTTGCGCAAGAAGCGCGGCTCGCCGATCCCGTCCATCACGACCAGGAGCTGGTTCAGCGCCAGCTGGCCACCGCCCATGAGATTGCTCGGAATCACCGCGCGCACGGACGATCCGAGCGGCGAGCGACCCTCGGCGGTCGCAGCGCCGCGCTCGGAGAAGAGCCGCTCGCGCCAGGCCCGCGTCTCGAGCAGAAGGTCGCCGGTCGGGGTCAGCGAGCCGTTCGGCCCGTAGAAGAGCAGCTCCTCCATCGCCACCGGCAGGGCGGCAGGCGAGAAGGACGTGCCCAGGCTCGCCCGGCGCATGCCGACGGCGTCGATCTCGTCGATGAAGACGATGCACTGGCCGCCCCATTTGCGCGCGAGCCGCTTCGCCCGGCGGGCGAGCAGGCGCACCGTGATGGCATCCATGCCGATGAACATGCCGGCGAAGCCGGATCCGGGGATCGACACGAACGGGCAGTTGAACCCGGTGGCGATCGCCTTCGACAGCATCGTCTTGCCGGTGCCGGGGGCGCCGAGCATGAGCAGGCCCCGCTCGCGCTTCCCGCCCGCCTGCTCGAACGCCTCGCCGGACTGCCACAGCGTGACGACGCGGCGCACCTCCTCCTTGGCCTCCGCCTGGCCGCGCACGTCGTCCAGGTTCACGCCCCAGTCGGCATCCCCGGGCTCGTAGGAGCGGATCTGGCTCCCGGCCATGAGCAGGAAGGGCCCGAACAGGATGCCGAAGTTGACGAGGAAGAAGAGCGGCAGCTGCAGGAGCAGGATCAGGGACTGGGGCCCGAGCGCGCCCGATGCCCACCCGGCTCCGAAGATCGCCTCGGAGATGCGGTAGAGGAGCCATCCGACGACGCCGATCACGACGACCCAGACGGCGAGCCGGTACCAGAACCGCCAGAACCAGACCCGGCGCCGGGCCGTCACGTCCTCCTGCTGCAGCGCGATGTCCGCGCCGAACAGGCTCGGCCAGGGGATGAACCCGCGCAGGACGATGTCGACCAGGCCGCGGAACGCGATCACCTCGACGAAGGTGAGCACGAGCGCCCAGGAGACGCTCAGCCCCTCGTGGCCGTGGAGCCACAGGAACGCGGCGGGGCTGGTGAGAAGGGCGACGAATGTCGCGGCGCGAGTGAGCTTGCGCCACTCACGCGACAGGCCTCCCGAGCTCGCACGCGCGGGTCCGACGTATCGCACAGGCTCGTCGCTCGCCATGCGCCGATTGTACTTGTGACCGGGCATTTCGCCGCAATTCTTCAGGGGAACTTCCGGGCCTCCGCGACGGTCTGATCCCCGATCGGCCCTGCAGAGAGGAGTGCCCGGATGAGCGCGATGCGGAGAGCGGCGATGGCAGTGGCGGCGACGGTGGTGCTCTCGGGGCTCGCCGGCGCGGCGGCGGGATGTGCGGGCGGCTCCGCGTCGTCCGGAGGCGCGGCATCGGCGGGCGGCACGGCGTCCAAGGCGGCGCTCTTCGCTCCGGCGAACGGGAAGATCCTGCGCGGAACGGCCTCGGCAGCGCCGCTCGCGACCGGGCACGGTTCGAGCGGTGCCGGCGCGGCCGAGCAGTCCGGCGGCGTGCGCTCCGACGCCCTTCTCCCCGTCCCCTCGGCCGTCATCAAGACGGCGAGCCTCGACCTGCGTGTCCGCCACCGGCGGTTCGGCGAGGCCATGAACGCCGCGGCCGATATCGCGCAGCGGTTCGGCGGCTACGTCAGCCGCAGCACGTCGTTCGGCACCCGCGTCCACGACGGGACGCTGGTCATGCGCGTCCCGGCGCACGCGTTCGGGCCCGCCCGCGAGGCCGTCGAGCGGCTGGGACGGCCCACGAACGAGGTCGTCTCCGGACGCGACGTCACCCGCCAGCTCGTGAACCTCGGCGCCCGGCTCGGCAACCTCGAGTCGCAGCAGCGGGCGCTGCGCGCGCTGATGCGGCGGGCCGTCAGCGTCTCCGACACGATCCGGGTGCAGGGCGTCCTGCAGGGGGTCGAGCTGCAGATCGAGGAGATCCAGGGCGAGCTCAACTACCTGCACGACCGCACCTCGATGTCGACGATCTCGATCGCCGTCCACGAGGCCGGTTCACGCCCGGCGCCGCCGCAGCATGCGACGGCGATCTGGACGGCGGGAGCCCGCGCTGCCAATGCGGCCACGGCAGTCGTCAGCACCGTCATCGTCGGCGCCGGCTACGTGATCCCGATCGCGATCCTCGCCCTGCTGGCCGTGCTCGTCGGCCGGCTCGCGGCGCCGTGGGCGGCACCCCTCGCCGCCCGTCGGCGGAGCCCGGCGGCGACCCCGCCCGACGACTGAGCGCCGGACGGGGTCCCGTCGGGATGGGGCCTAGAAGACCGGAATCGTCAGCGAGCCGTTCTGCAGACCAGTCTTGGTGGCGGTGATCGTCAGCTTGCCCCCGCTCTTCTTGGGGTGCACCTTGAACGTCACCTTGCCGGCCGACGTGGACTTCTTGGACACGGCCGCGATGCCGCCGCCGGAGATCTTCACCGTGGCGCCCGCGATGGCGTGGTTCTTGGAGTCCTTGGTCGTGATGGTGATCGTTGTCGTCATCCCGTGCGCCACGTAGGAGCTCGGGCTGGCGACGATGATCTTCGCCGGCAGCTTGAACGTCTGGGTAGGGCTGTAGGCGCCGACAGTGTCGCCGGCGTCCAGGGCAGCCACGTGCCAGTACAGGGTGCCGCCGTTGGTGTAGGCATTCGGCTGGATGAAGAGGTTCATGATCCGCGGCGCCGCGTTGGGCGTGTAGGTCGTGATCTGCTCCACCGTGCTCACGAACGAGCCGTCCGAGTTGGTCGCCGGCGAGGTCGACACCTCCACCTTGTAGTCCTTCATGCCGTTCACGGGCGACCACGCCATCGAGAAGGTGTGGGAGCCCGTGGTGACCGAGGACAGGCCGCCCGGTGCCGGGATGGTGGCCGTGTAGTTCTGCTGGCTCGTGTAGTTGCCGGGGACTGCCTGGCCCGGCACGCCGAACTGCACCGTCGGGTACTCGGCCCGCACCTGCCACTGCAGCGGCTGGGTGCCGGTCGAAGCCGTCATCACGGCAGCGGTCGTATCGAAGTTTCCGTCCGAGCAACTCGCGCCGACGGCGCACGTGAGGTGCACGTCATATGACGCGGCACCCGTGACCGGGTTCCACTGCCACACGGGGATCGTGCTGCCCGAGTTCGCGTTGGGGAAGTTCGTCGGCGTCGTGAAGCTGGGCACGCCGAGCGTCGTCGAGAACTGGCCCCGCTGCGACCGGCCGAGGCCGATCGTCGAGCCGAAGTTGCCCTCGGCCTCGGCCTCGACCCGCCAGTAGATGGTCTTGTTGGCGGGAAGCGTCGAGCTGGCCGTGTAGGACGTCTCGTCCACGCGCTGGTCGATCCCGTCCGGGGGCGACAGCTTGCTGAAGTCGCTCGTGTCCGAGATCTGCACGTGGTAGTCGATGGCGCCCTGGACCGGCGTCCACCGCAGCACCGGGCCGAGGCCGGAGATCGTCACCGGCGAGAGCGTCGGCGCGGTCACCTGCTTCGTGAACGACTTGACCGGTGCCAGCGACGGGTCGGCGGAGACGCCCGTCCCATCGAGGTTGGTCGCGGGCAGGACGGCCCAGTAGTAGGTGCCGTTCGGGTAGTTCGTGACGCCGGTCAGGCCGGCGCGCGGCGCGTAGGCCGGCACCTTCGTGAACGCGTAGTCGACGATGTTCGTGAACGACTGGTCGGTCGAGACGACCACGTAGTAGCTCTGGGCGCCCTGGATCGGGTTCCAGGTGAACACCGGCATGTCGGCGCTTGAGGCGCCGGTCTGCGACAGCAGATAGTCGGCCGAGCCCAGGTAGCCGTTCGTGCACGACTGGCACGGGCTCCCGGTCGGATAGCCGGTGAACGTGAAGGACGGGCCGCTGCCGTCGCCGACGTACGACCACGCGCCGTACACCGAGTTGTGGCTCGTGTCCTCGCCGCGGTGGGCCTTGACGCGCACACACCACGCGCCGCTCAGGGCGGGAAGGTCGGTGGCCAGGTTGGACTGGCTTTGCGGCACCGGGTCGCCGATGGCGTTGTGAGAATCGCCGAGCGGCGTCCACGCGGTCGTGACCGTGTCCACGTCCCACGTCTTGGTCGCCCAGTCACAGGCCGAGTTCGAGTACGGGGACACCTGTACCTCGTAGAACGCCGCGCCGGGGACGTCATCCCAGCCGACGATCGGGGTGTCGGTGTCCATCCCGCCCGAGCTCCACGCGACCGGGTCGAAGCTCGAGTCGCGCATCGACAGGTCGGGGATCGACTGCGCACCGGTGTCGAACGTGATCGTGAACGTCTGCGGGTCGCCGTTCGAGTCCGACCACACCGTGGACGTACCGGCCTGGTTCGAGGCGTCGTAGGGCGTCACCCGCCAGTAGTACGCCTGTGAGGACGGAAGCAGCGTCGTCGGGGTCATCGACGTGGCCACGGTCTCGCCGTCGCAGCAGACGATGGAACCGCTGGGGAAGTCGGGATCGGAGCTGACGTCCACCTTGTAGTAGGCGGCTCCGGCGATCGGCGTCCATGAGAACTGCGGATCGAAGACGCCCGGGTCGCCGCTGAGATCGTTGAGCGTGAGCGTCGTCGTGTCAGTCGGCCACGAGTAGTTGAACTCGAAGACATCGGAGGGCGTGCCGTCGTGGCCCTCGGCGTCGATCGGAGTGACGCCCCAGTAGTACGTCCCGTCGGGGAGGCGCGCCTGCAGTGCGTAGGCGCTCGCCTGCGTCGTCACGGGCGTGATCACCTGCGTGCTCAGGTCCTGGTCGGTCGCGACCGTGACGCGGTACTTCTCCGCGCCGGGGATCGCCGTCCAGTTCAGGAGGAGCGGATCCGGATAGGTGATCGAGGCGCCGTCGGCCGGGCTCGTCGGGTCGGCCTTGTCGCTCCAGGCCATCACCATGCTGCGGACCGGCGACCATGCGCCGCCCCCGTTGGTGGCCGTCATCGCGCGCACGCGCCAGTAGTAGGTCTTGTTCTGCAGGACGTCGCTCAGGGCCGCCCGCGTGTTCTTGGTGTCGACCGAGTACAGCGCCGGGCTGAACGTGTTCGTCGCGGCGATCTGGAACTGGTAGTGGTCGGCGCCGGAGACGGCGCTCCAGTTGAACACGGGCACGGAGTCGACGCTGACGCCGCTTCCAGGGCTCAGAGGATTGGGGGCTGCGAGGGTCGCGTAGCTGGGCGCGACGACCACGAGCAGCGCGACCATTGCGGCGAGCAGGATCGCGGGGCGGTGATGTCGGGACAAACGGCGGATCGGGTGCTCCTTGGCTGCGGCGGGACGGTGAAATACGTACGACGACGTATCTCACTAGTGCCCAGCCAAAGGCACAAATTCGATCACCCGTATGCGGTAAGTGTCAGCGGCGCTATGCCGCCGGGCTCACTCGCCCTGGCCCTGGCCCTGGCCTCCGCCCTGGCCCGGCATGCAGTTCAGGAGCGTGGCGGGCGTGCCGGTCACGTCGGTGCTGTTCCCGGCGACGTCGGTCACGGTGACGTTCACCGAGATCGAGCCGGGCGCGAGCGAGCTGGCGTCGATGCAGCCGACGAGCACGTGGCCGTCGCCGGCGGACGCCGATCCCTGCGCGGTCGTGCTGCCGTCGGAGAGCGTCACGTTGACGACGTCGTTCGGGTCGGGCGCCTGGTTGAAGGCGACGAGCACCTTGACACACGACGCGCCGTCCGGCGTGATCGTGTTCGGCGGCGGGCCGACGACGTAGGCGACGGCGGGCGCCGGCGGAGCCTGCGTGTCCTTGATCAGCGAGCCGGAGAAGGTCGACGAGACACCGTTCGCGTCGACGATCGTGCCGGAGATCGGGAGCGTCCCGTCGGGGAGGCTGCTCAGGTCGGCCGTCCACGCGACCTGGTCGCTGCCGCCGGACTGCGTCGGCAGCGTCATCCCGCCCACCGAGAGCGAGATCTGGTCGGCCGGGTCGGTCGGGCCGGCGAAGGTGGCGACGATCGTTGCGGCGGTCTGCGTGGCCGCGTTCACGTAGCCGGCCGGGTTCTCCGGGCCGGCGGGCACGCCGACGCCCGTCGGGGCCTCGGCACCGCCGGTATCGACCGTGAAGTGCGTCCATGTAGGAGTCTCGTTGCCGTCGGCGTCAACCTGCTTCATGCCGACCTTGTACTGCCCGTCGGCCAGACCCGAGAGATCGATCGGCGGGAGCGTCAGGGTCGTGCTCTGGCCGTCCGGCGTGAGCGAATAGCGCACGTGGTTGACCCAGACGGTGATCTGGTCATCGGTGGTCGGCGGCTGATCGAACGTCGCCTGGACGACGACCGCGCTGGCCGAAGCAGCCGTCACGACGCCTGCCGGATTGTCCGGGCCGGCCGCGACGCCGAAGGAGGTCGGTTGGGCCGGGCCGCTCGTGTCCTTGGTCGCCGAGATCGTGCCAGGCTGGGAGATGTTCCCGGCCTCGTCGGTCACGGTTGCCGTGACGACGATCGGGTCACCGTTGTCCGTGTCCGCAAGGCTCGAAGCGTCCACCGGGATGACGATCGACGTGTCGCCGGCGTTCTCGGTCTCGGACCCCGTCGACGGTGTTCACACCGTCCGTCATCTGTGACGTTGACAGTCGCGCCGCCCCGGCGCAGTGTCGGTGTCCACGGTGACCGGAACCGCGGTGACGTTGACGCCGACGATCGGCGGCACGGACACGGTCGGCTGCGGCGGCAGCGCGACGTCCTTCAAGATCGACGGTGCCGGTCACCGGCTTGCTCGTGTTGCCGAGGCTGTCCGCGGCGGTCGCCGAGACCTGCAATGTTGCCGTCGGCCAGCGCTGCCGGCGCCGAAGACCTTCACGTTCGCGGTCGCGACGCCGCCGCTGGCCTGGCCGGTGGCCGTCGCGCCCGTGCTGTCGGTCAGCGTAACGGTGATGGTGTCCGTGGGGCTGGAATCGTTTGCCAGGTCGACGGGGATGTTCACGCTGGCGCCGTTCGCGACGTCGGCCGCGTTGATGAACTCGGGAGACCCGATATCCACTGGCGCACCGGCGGCAGTGGCGACGGCGACGGCCGTCGCCTGCGGGCCCGCGAAGGCTCTGTCACGGGTCCGCTCGTGGTCGTCGCGCCCGACGCCTCGGCGAAGACCGATAGGCGTACGTACCGTCCGCGGGCGTCTGGTCGACGGCGCTCGTCGCGCTCGCCGGCAACGTGGCCACGCGTCTGCCAGCTACCGCGTCGCGCCGGCGCTGCGCTGAACGACGTACGCCGGAGACGCCCGACGACGGCGACGGCCGCCCATGCCAGGTCGACCGCGCCCTGGGCAGCCGGCGTCGCGGTCAGCGAGGGGGAGCCGAGGGGCGCCTGCGCACCGGCCAGCTGGATGGAGTACGCGCCGGCGCTCGAGTTGGCGATCGAGACCGTCAGCGTGCCGTTGATGCGGCCGGCGTTCAGCGGGTTGCTGGTCAGGTTGATCGTCGCGGCATGGCGAGGGCGAACCACCATCGTGCGTGGTGCCCGTGGTGGCGAACCGCGCGCTGATGCCCGGAGCGTTGCTCACGCTGAGCTGCAGCGGCAGCGCCGCCGAGCTGGTGTTCGTGAGGCTGAGCTGGCGCGGGGTACCCGCGGACGGAGAGCGCGCCGAGGTCGAAGAACGGGGTATCGGCGAACGGGGCGGCCTGGCCCGGCCCTGCGCGGCTTCACGTTGACGCAAGTGCTTCACCTCGGGCGCCTGCCACCCCACCACCGCGCTGTTCACGAGGCCCTTGAAAACGCTTCCAGGCAGCGAGGGAAAGCCGAGGGAGCCGCCGCCGGTGAGCGAGATCACGGCCAGGCTCGCGTACGTCGCCATGACGGCGACGACGAGCAAACTCGCCGCAAACATGCCCCGACTGCGCGTCAACGGGGGCGCCTTTTTCGCATCTCCCCACCGCATAGTTGCTGCTGACCCCCTCCTCAGACTGCAGCACTGTATCGGCATTCGCGCCGATAACGCATCCCCCTTTTTGGGGAGCGTTCGGCCGTCTCCACTAGTGCCCTCCGAGCACACGGCACAAACCGCAGTATCGTGGCGATCGCGCCCGGAAACGGTCAACCGATCGGCGGCGGATCCTCTGGTACCGGCAGGCCGCCGGGGACGAGCGGAGCGCCGGGACGGGGGTTCTCGGCGGCCGGCCCGCGCACGTACTGGCGGGAGGCATCGAAGTGGGGCTGGTGATCCCAGGGCGCGTGCGCTCCGGTTGCAAGCGCGGCAGCCACAATCCGCCGCTGGGCCTGGCTTCCGAGCACGTCGTCGCGCAGGGCGCCCAGATCCCAGCGGCGCTCGATCTCGGCCTCGAGGCCCGCGCGCACGCGCGCGTGAGACGGCTCAGCGGCCAGGTTGCGCAACTCGCGCTGATCGGCGTCGAGGTCGTACAGCAGGTCGGGATCGCCGGGGCAGCGGATGAGCTTGTGGCTCCCACGCCGCACCATCACGGCCGGGGCCGTCACGCCCTCGGCCAGGTACTCCGAGATCACGGTGGCCTCCGCGACGTCGCCGCCGCGCAGGGCGGGGACGAGGCTGCGGCCCTCGAACCCCGACTCCGGAGCCGCCGCGCCGGCAAGGTCGGCCAGTGTCGGTGCCAGATCGAGGTGCGAGACGGGGCCTGTCACCGGGCGGGAAACGATTCCGGGGCCACGCCAGATGAAGGGGATCCGCGCCGACCCGTCCAGAAACGACATCTTGAACCACAGGCCGCGCTCGCCGGCCATCTCACCGTGGTCGGCGGTGAAGACGACGACCGTCTCGCCCTCGAGACCCGTCGCCGCGAGCGCGTCCAGCACCTCCCCGACCCGCTCGTCCATGTAGGTGATCGCGGCGTAGTAGCCGTGCCGCGCCCGCAGCACCTCGACGGCGGTCAGCGGCCGCTCGTCGATGCCGCACATGTCGCGCAGGCGCAGGCTGTGCGGGTCGGCGTCGGGGCGCGGGATGGGAGCCACGGCCGGAGCGTCGATCTCGTCGTCCCGGTAGGCATCCCAGTGGTGCCGGCGCACCTCCCAGGGATCGTGCGGGTTCGTGAACGACGCGACGAGCAGGAAGGGCCGGCGGTCGCGCCGCTGCGACAGCTCGCGGATCCGCTCCACGGCCCGGAAGCACACCTCGTCGTCGTAGGCGGTCTGCATCGCCGCCTCGCGCACGCCCGCCCCGAGCACCCCGTTCATGTTGTGGTACCAGGGCAGGCGCGCGGACGCTGACAGCCGCCAGTCCGGCGTCCAGTCGAACCCGGCCGGATAGACGTCGGTGGTCAGGCGCTCCTCGAAGCCGTGCAGCTGGTCGGGGCCGACGAAGTGCATCTTCCCGGACAGGACCGTGTGGTAGCCGTGCGCCCGCAGGACATGGGCGATCGTCGGCGTCGCCGCCGCCAGCTCGGCGGCGTTGTCGTAGACGCCGATCGCCGAGGGCCGCCGGCCGGCCAGCATGGCGGAGCGCGACGGCGCACACAGCGGCGAGGCGCAGTAGGCGCCCGCGAACGCCGACCCGGCACCGGCGAGAGCAGTCAGGTTGGGCGCGCGGACGACGGGGTGCCCGTGGCAGGGAAGGAACGACGCGGCCAGCTGGTCGGCCATCAGAACCACGATGTTCGGGCGCGAGCTGCTCACGCCGCCACGACCCCGTGCAGGGCCGCGAGCACGTCGGCCGCCCGGCGGTCGGCGTCCTGCGAGCGCAGCTCGGCGGGCAGGAACGAGAAGCCGGTGCGAAGCGCCGGCCAGGCGCCGTGCGAGCCGCCGCCGGCGCCCGTGTGGCCGATCGCGTCGGCTGCCGGGCCGAGCTCGCTGGGGGTGCCGGCCAGCTCGTAGCCGGACGGCCCGTAGCGCAGCAGCCTGCCGGTGAGCGGATCGTCCCCCTCTGCCGCGGGCTGCGAGGCACGGGCGACCGTCTCGGGGCGCAGCACCCGGCCGCAGGCGATCTCGCCGTAGAGCGTCGCCATGGCCCGGGCGGTCGCGACCCCGTTCACCGCGGGAGCCTCGATCGCGAGCAGATCGGGATCGGCCCAGGAATCGATTGCGAACCGCGGGTTCCCGTAGACCAGCTCGAGCCGCGGGTCGGGATCCTCGGCCATGAAGGCCGTCAGGCGGTATCCCGAGGCCAGGCGCGGCCGCACCAGGCGTGCGGCCACCGGGTCGGTCGGGGCGAGCCCGAGCTGTAGGTCGAGCCCGAGCGGGCCGGCCAGGCGGTCGCGGATGACCCGGCCCAGCGTGCTGCCGGCCGGCCCGCAGCGCCAGCTCGGATGCCAGCCACCCCCAGGTGACTGCGTGGTAGGACGGGACGCCCGGCTCGAGCAGCGGCGCCTGGGCTGCGAGCGCCGCCCCGAGCGCGCGCGGATCGGCCAGGTCGGAGCGCTCAAGCGGGCGCTCGACGGCCGGGAGGCCGGCCGCGTGGGCGAGCAGCGTCGCGACGGTGATCCGGGACTTGCCGGCGGCCGCGAACTCGGGCCAGAGGGCGGCGACCGGCGCGTCCAGGTCGAGCACGCCGTCCTCGACGAGCAGGAGCAGGGCCGTCGCGGCGACGCCCTTCGTGCCGGAATAGAGCACCGTGGCCGATTCGGGCCCGAAAGAGCCCGCGTAGAGGTCGCAGGCCAGACGGCCGTCCACCCAGGCGGCGAAGGCGCATGGCGACCCGTCGGCGGCAGCTGCGAAGGCCTTGCGGACGGCCTCGTAGCCCGGCGCGACGGCGCCGGAGACGACGCCCGTCCCTGGGTCGATCACGCCGTCGCGGTCTCGAGCGACGGCGTGTCCGAGAGCAGCCGGCGGGTGTAGTCGTCGGTCGGCTCGTTCAGCACCCGGTCGACGTTCCCGAGCTCGACGATCCGGCCCTGGCTCATGACTGCCACACGCTGGGCGATGGAGCGCACGAGCGGCAGGTTGTGGGTGACGAACAGCATCGCCAGGCCGAAATCGCGCTGGAGCCCGCCGAGCAGCTCGACGATGGCCGCCTGGACGCTCACGTCGAGGGCGGAGGTGACCTCGTCGCACACGAGCACGTCAGGGTCGCATACGAGCGCCCGCGCGATCGCGACCCGCTGGCGCTCGCCGCCGGAGAGCTGATCCGGGTACTGGCGCGCATACGCGGACGTCAGCGACACCCGTTCCAGCATCTCGTCGACGCGGCGGTCGACCTCGCGGCCGTTGCCGACGCCGAAGAGCTCCAGGGGCTGGCGCACGATCTGGCCGATCGTGCGGCGAGGATTGAGCGACCCGTACGGGTTCTGGAACACGTACTGGATCGACCGGCGCACGTCGCGCGGCCGCCCCCGCGCCGCCGTGGCGAGCGCCGTCCCGTGCAGCAGGATCTCGCCGCTGCGCTCGCGATGCAGGCCGACGATGGCGCGCGCCAGCGTCGTCTTCCCCGAGCCCGACTCGCCCACGAGCGCAAGACACTCCTGCGGCGCGAGCGCGAGGTTGATGTCGTGGACGACCGTGAGCCCCAGGTAGCCGGCGTTCACGCCGACGAGCGCGAGCACCGAGTCGGCCGCGGGCGCCTCGGCGATCGCGCCCGCCTTACCGGCGTGCACCTCGACCTGAGCCCGCACCCGCTCCGCGAAGAGGCAGCGGGCGCTGTGGCCCTCGGCCACGGGCCGCAGCTCAGGCATCGCGACGGTGCACTCCTCCTTCACCATGGTGCAGCGGAGGGCGAACGAGCATCCGGACGGCCGCTGTCCCGGCGACGGCGCCCGGCCCGGGATCCCGACCAGCTCGCGGCGGCCCTCGAGATGCGGCACGGCGGCCACGAGCCGGCGTGTGTACGGATGGGCGGCGGTGTGGAACAGGGTGTCCGAGGGGGCCAGCTCGACGATCCGGCCTGCGTACATCACCGCGACGCGGGCGGCGAGCGAGCCGACGACTGCCAGGTCGTGGCTGACGTAGAGCGCGGCGACCTGGTGGGCGGCGGCGAGGTCGCGCACCGTCCCGAGCACATGCGCCTGGGTCGTGACGTCGAGGCCGGTCGTGGGCTCGTCCAGCACGATCACCCGCGGCCGGCAGGCGAACGCCATCGCGAGGCCGATCCGCTGCTGCTGGCCGCCGGAGAGCTCGTGCGGATACCGGCGCAGGTAGGCGGCATCGTCGGGCAGCGCCACCTCGCGCATCATCTCGGCGACGCGCGCCCGCCGCTCCTTGTCGCCCCCGCCGACGTCGTGCACGTCGAGCGCCTCGATCAGCTGGGTGCCGATGCGCAGAGCCGGGTTGAGGGCCGATGCCGGATCCTGCGGCACATACGAGACCACGCGGCCGCGCAGCCGCCGCTGCTGGTTGCGGTCAAGCGTGAGGACATCCTGGTCACCGATTCGTACCTCGCCGCCGGCGATCTTGGCCCCCCGGCGGGTGTGCCCGAGCAGCGCGAGCGCCGCCGTCGTCTTGCCGGATCCCGACTCGCCGACGAGGCCGAGCACCTCGCCCGGGGCGATGGAGAACGAGACGTCGTCGACGATGTCATGCCCCGTAGCTGCCACGACCACCTTCAGCCGCTCGACGACGATGGCGGGGGCGACGGCGCTCATTCGGAGCTCCGCGGCCGGTCGATGCCCGCGGCTGCGCGCGCGAAGCCGTCGCCGACGAGCCCGGTGCCGACCGTGAGCAGCGCGATCGCGATCATCGGCAGCACCACGCCCCAGGGCTGGTTCGTGCCCAGCGCGAGCTGGTTCTCCTGGATCATCAGGCCCCAGTCGGCGGCGTTGGGGCTGGGGGTGAAGCCGAGGAACGCGAGCGATGCAATCAGGCCGATGGCGTAGGTGAGTCGCAAGTTCGCCTCGACGAGCAACGGGGAGAGCACGTTCGGCAATATCTCGCGCATCAGGATGCGCACCCGCGGCAGGCCGAGCGCCTCGGCCGCGGCCACGAAGTCGCGCTCGACGATCGGCTGTGCGGCGCCGCGGGTGACGCGGGCGACGCGTGGCATCGTCGTCAGGCCCACCGTCAACACGATCAGCCAGGCCTGCGGCCCGACGGTGGCGATGGCGACCAGCGCGAGCATGATCTGGGGGAAGGCCAGGATGACGTCCATCGCCCGCATGAGGACGTCGTCGAGCTTGTTCCGCGAGTACGCGGCCGTCAGCCCGACCGCCGCCCCGGTCACCAGGCCGAGGATGGTCGCGAGCGCTGCCATGACCAGGATCTCGCGGCCGCCCCAGAGGAAGCGGCTCCACACATCCTGGCCGATGTGGTCGGTGCCGAAGAGGGCCTTGCTCGACGGCGGCGAGTTGGGAGCCACGCCGACGAAGTCGGTCGGGCTGTGCGGGGCGAACAACGGCCCGACCGCGGCCACCAGCACCAGCGCGACGACCAGCGCCAGGCCGATCCGGGTCCGCCACAGGCGGAGCGCCGTCCGGTAAAGGGTCCCCGCCTTCACCCGGGTGTGGATGGCCTCCGGCTCGGGCGTGACGGCGGCGATGTCGACGACGGTCACAGACGTGTCCGCAGGCGGGGCGTGACCAGGATCGTGGCGATGTCGGCCAACATGTTGAGGACGACGTACAGCGCGGCGATCAGCATCGCCAGCGCCTGCACCACCGGCAGGTCGCGGGTCGAGACGGCATCCTGGAGCGCCGAGCCGATGCCGGCGTAGTTGAAGACGTACTCGACGACGATGACGCCGCCGGCGAGGTAGGCGAGGTTGATCGCGATCACCTGGAACGTCGGCCCGAGCGCGTTCGGCAGGGCGTGGCGGATGACCACGTCACGCTCGGGCACGCCCTTGAGCCGGGCCATCTCGACGTAGTCGGACTCGAGCACCTCGATCATCGACGCGCGCATGATCCGGGCCACGTACGGCGTGACCGCGATCACGAGCGTCAGGATCGGCAGGATCATCGCCTTCGGGTGCTGCCACGGCCAGTCGCCGGGGGGCACGTACGAGATGCCCGGCAGGGCGTGGAACACGGTGGTGGCGAAGATGCACGACCAGCGTGACGCCGACGACGAACTCCGGCAGCGCCGCCAGAAGCAGCGTCCCGATCGACGACGTCGACGTCGAAGACGCCGTCGCGGCGGAGCGCGGCATACGCGCCGATCGCGATCGAGAGCGGGATCGAGATCAGCCCTGCGACGACGACCAGGAAGGCCGAGTTGATCAGCCGGTCGTGCAGGTAGGTGGAGACCGGCTCGCGGGCGGCCAGCGACGTGCCCAGGTCGCCGTGCAGCGAGGCCGGTGACCCAGTTCCAGTACTGGCTGAGGACGGGCTGGTCGAGGTTGCAGCTGCTCGCGCAGCGCCTTCAGGCTGGCAGGCGTGGCCGTCCGGCCCAGGATCGACCGGGCCGGGTCGCCCGGCAGCGCCTGGGTGGCCGCGAACACGACCACCGAGACGAGGACGAGCACGAGCAGGCCGAGCAGGATCCGGCGCAGGATGAATCCCGCGAGGCGCCACCGCGCGTTGTCGTCGGCGCTAGGAGTTGAACCAGATTGTTCGGTACCCATGGCCGAACGAGTCGAGGTTCTGCGTCGACTTGCCCGGCACGAACCCGGACACCTTGCTGCTGTAGGAGTCGACCAGGTTGTTGAAGAACGGGATGATGTAGCCCCCGTAGTTGTATTCCAGCGCTCTGCATCTCGTGGATGATGTCGCAGCGCTTGCCGGGGTCGACCTCGGATCGGGCCTGCTTGTACAGGTCGATGTAGTTCGATCCGGGGCCGGACGTGGGCGGCCAGTGGGTCTCGTTGTACGGCGCCTTGTAGGGCGGCCCGGCGGGCAGCATGCTGTTCGAGACCTGGGGCAGGTAGTTGCGCGTGCCCCAGAAGTCGACCGAGAACGCGAGCTTCAGGTACTGGTTGCCGTAGTAGTTGGGGTCGTTGTGGACGTTCACGGTGATGCCCGGCGTCCTTCGCCTGGGCGGCGAAGATGTTGGCCGAGTCGACCATGCCGGCGGCGCCGTTGGTCGTGTGCAGGTCGAACGTGGCGCCGTCCATGCCCGGCCTGCTTGAGCAGCGACTTGGCCTTGTCGATGTCCTGCTCGCGCTGAGGCAGGCTGCTCGTTGTAGCAGGCATCGAACGGTGAGAAGAGGTCGTTGGCGATGCGGCCGTAGCCGGAGAGCACCTGCTCGAGCATCGCCTTGCGGTCGACGATCAGCCGCATCGCCTGGCGCACGCGGTTGTCGGTGAACGGCGCCATGTCGATCGCCATGCACAGCGGCAGCCAGCCGCCGCCCTGGGTGATCAGGATGGCGAGGCCGCCGTTCGATTTGGCGACCTGAATCTGCGCGAAGGGGATGTCCGTCATGGCGTCGACCTGCCCGGAGAGGAGCGCGTTCACCTGGGCGGTCGCCGACGGGAAGTCGATCACGGTGACCTGATCGAAGTAGGGCTGTCCGGTGCGCCAGTAGTTCGGGTTGCGCACGTGCACGCTCTGCTGGCCGGGGTTGAAGCTCGTCGTCTTGAACGGGCCCGTCCCCACCCACTTGAGCGGCCCCTTGCGGCTGTAGCCGACCGGGACCATGCCGTTGTAGTACTGGCCGAACTGCTCGGCGATGGTCGAGTCGGGCGCCGTCAGGCCGAGCCGAACCGTCTGCGGGTCCATGACCGTGATCTTGTTCGGGTCGATCGAGGAGAGACCGGCGGCGCCGAACAGCCCCTCCTTCGGATCCAGAATCCGCTGGATCGAATACTTGACGTCGTCGCCGGTGAGCGTCTTGCCGTTGTTGAACTCGATCCCCTTGCGCAGCCGGATCGTCCACTGCGTCGGCGCGTCCTGGGTCAGCTCCTCGGCCAGACCGCCGTTGTCGCCGCCGATCTGCAGCTTGTACTGGTCGTCGTAGGAGACGAGCGTCTCCCAGCTCGCGGCCAGGCGGGCCTGGTCGGGCTTGGTGATGATGCTCTGGCCGTCGATGATGTCGCCGGACCCGCCGCCCGTCACCGCGAGGCGGAAGTTGCCGCCCTTCTTGGGCGTCCCGGCCGCGGTCGAGCCGGCGGCCGCCGATGACCCGGAGCCGCCGCTGCCACCGCAGGCCGCCAGGCCGCCCGCAAGCAGCACGCTGCTCGCCCCCACCAGAAGTTCGCGCCGCGAGAGGCCGCCATCGCCTCCGTCAGGACGGTCGCTGGAATTGTCCACCATGGTCGTCTCCTCCCTTGGAACGACGCGGGGCGGCGCAGTCGGCCGACCGACGCGGCCCGATGATCCATCGTCGCCCGCAGCATGTCAAACCACCCGGCCGCGATCTCACATTCCGTTCACGATCCGAACAGCGGTTCCGAATCATGCACGGCGCGGCGATACTAGAACGGCTGCGGAGGTCGTGTCAAGAGGCACGGATACGGACGACAGCGCCGGTCCGGGGAGCGGTATAGTGGGCGCGTCGCGATCAGGCACGGGGGGAGTCGCGTTCACCATGCGAACAGGTGACCCGAGCGGGGGAACGGCCAACGAGGAGACGCGGGACGGCTACCGCGTGCAGTCGGTCGACCGGGCGGTGATGCTTCTGCGGGCGATCTCGGCCAGCGCCCGCCCGCTCACGGCCTGGGACCTCGCCCGTACCTGCGGCATCAACCGGTCGACGGCCTGGCGGCTGCTGCAGACACTGGAGAACCACGGCCTCGTCGAGCGCGACGCGGCCACCGGCCGCTACGGCATCGGCTACACCGCCCTGGAGCTTGCGGCGGCCGCCGGCTACGACGGCCTCGCCCGGCGGGCCCGCCCGATCCTCCAGCGGATCGCCACCGAAGCGGGCGAGAGCGTCATGCTGGCCGCGGCCCGCAGGTTCAGCCTCGTCTACGTCGACCAGGTCGACCCGCCGATGGTCCCGACCCCGAACTGGCTCGGCCGCCAGCTGCCGCTGCATGCGACGTCGGCGGGCAAGGTGTTCCTGGCCTGGCTGCCGGACGACGAGCGCGATGCCGTCCTGCCGTCGGCGCTCGCGCGCTACACCGACCAGACCGTCACCGACCGCGCGTCGCTGTTCGCATCGCTGGCCGAGGTGCGCCGGGTCGGGTTCGGGATCTGCCTCGGCGAGTTCGAGGAGTACTCGAACGGCGTTTCGGCGGCCGTGCTCGACCACCGCGCCCGTCCGGCAGTGATCCTGAACATCTGGGGCCCGAGCCAGCGCGTGACCGAGCGGCGGCTGGCGACGCTCGGGCGGATGGCGCTCCACGCTGCGCACGAGATCTCGCTCGTCCTCGAGTGAGCTACGCCAGGATCCGCTCGAGGAGGGCCTCGTCCACGCCGGCGACGGTCGCGTCCGCCGCGGCGAGGCGCTCGGGCGCGAGCGTGCGGCCGACCGCGATGCAGCGCATGCCCGCCGCCTTCGCGGCCGCCACCCCGGCCTCGGTGTCCTCGAGCACGGTCACCTCGTCGGGGCGGATCCCCGGCGCCCGGCCGTCCAGGCGCCGAAGCGCGATCTCGTAGCCCTCCGGGTGGGGCTTTCCGTGGCGGACGTCGTCGGACGTGACCACGGTCGCGAAGCTCCCCTCGATGCCGGCGGCCGCGATCACCGGGCGGATCTCGGCGGCGGCCGCGCCCGAGACGATGGCGACCGGCACGCGTGCCGCCGCGTAGGCGACAGCGCGCCGCACCTCGGGCGTGATCGTGGAGCCGTCCGCCACCGCCTCGCGGTAGCGCGTCACCCGCTGGCTCACGACCGCCTCGGCGTCGTCGCGGCGGCCGAGCCAGCGGTGCACGATCTCGGGGTCGGAGAGGCCGGCCAGCCGGTCGTAGTAGTCGCGTTCGGCCAGCGGGCGGCCATGCTCGGCGAAGAGCTGCGCGTAGATCCGGTAGAGGATCGGCTCGTCGTCGGAGAGCGTGCCGTTGAAGTCGAAGATGACCGCGCGGCACGACACGCGCGGCAGCGTACCGCCTACTCCTCCTCTTCGCCCTCGGCCACCTTGGCCGAGATCTCGGCCATGACGACGGGATCGCGCAGCGTGGTCACGTCCCCGAGCTCACGGCCCTCGGCGACGTCGCGGAGCAGGCGGCGCATGATCTTGCCCGAGCGCGTCTTGGGCAGGTCGTCGGCCCAGATCACGCGCCTGGGGCGGGCGATCTTGCCGATCCGGGCGGCGACGTGGCCGCGGATGTCCTCGCGCAGGGCGTCGTCGCCGTCCCCGCCGCCCACCAGCGTCACGAAGGCGACGATGGCCTGCCCCGTCAGCTCGTCGGACTGGCCGACGACGGCCGCCTCGGCGACCCGCTCGTGCGAGACGATGGCCGACTCGACCTCGGCGGTCGACAGGCGGTGGGCGGAGACGTTGATCACGTCGTCGATCCGGCCGAGGATCCAGAAGTAGCCGTCCTCGTCCTTGCGCGCGGCGTCGCCGACCAGGGACGGTCGGGGTGCTGCTCGCACAGCCCGCGGTCGTCACGGTCCCGCTGGCGTTCGCGACGATGGTGGCCGTGTCGCTGCTGCGCCCTCGCCGCTCCCAGGGCACCGACCGCCAGATGCTCGCCCTGCACGCGCCGGAGGAGCTCGGGTTCGACGTCGACGTCCGCGACCGCAACGCGCGTATTCGCGTCCGCGAGCACCTTGCGCCGGGGGTGTAGCATCGTCGGCGCGCAAGCACCCAACCGAGAGAGCGAGCCCAGGGGAGGGACCGATGCCATCACCACTCGAGGTGCATGACTGGCACGAGATGGACGTGTACGCGCAGGACGGGCAGCACGTCGGCAAGCTGGCCGACGTCTACGTGTCCAAGGAAACCGGCGAGCCCGAGTTTCTGCTCGTCTCGAGCGGCTTCCTCGGCCACAAGCTGCACATGGTGCCCGCCGACGGCGCGACCCGCATCGACGAGCGAGTCCAGGTCGACTTCGCCAAGGATGCGATCGAGTCGGCGCCGTCCGTCGCTGCCGACGACGACATCGATGCGGCGGAGGAGCGGCGCCTCTACGAGCACTACGGGCGCGCGTACACCCCGCACCCGGAGGGCGTCCTGATCCTGCGCCGGTTCGTCCTGATCGAGCGCGACTGACGTTCGCGATGGGCACGGACAAGACTCACGAGCAGAACGCGGCTGACCCGGAGGGGTCGCTCTTCGGCTGTGTCGTCTGCGGCGTGGACGGCTCGGACGAGAGCCGCGCCGCGGTGGCGCAGGTCGGCCGGCTGCTCGAGGGCGCCGTGGGCGAGCCCCGCGTGGTGCTCGTGAGCGTGTGGAACACGGGCGCCTCGGTCGCCGTCGGCTGGTCGCCCCCGATCGCGCGCACGGCGTCGTTCCCGCGCGAGGAGCTGCGGGAGGCGGTGGACGGGGTGCGGCCGCTCCTGCCGGCGTCCGTGGCGGTCGAGACGGTGGTGGTCGAGGGGCCGCCGGGGCCGATGATGCTGACGGAGCTCGGACGCCACCGTGCGACGCTCGTCGCCGTGGGGTCACACGACCACCGCCGCATCTCCGGCATCCTGCTCGGCAGCGTGGCGGCGCAGCTGCTGCACGAGGCGCCGTGCGCGGTCCTGATGGCGCGCGGGCCTGCCGGCGAGGGATTCCCAGCCCGCGTCGCGGTCGGTGCGGACGGCTCCGAGGAGTCGGCCCGGGCGATCGCGGCAGGCGCCGAGATCGCGGCACGGCGCGGGTCGCAGCTCGAGGCCGTCGTCGCGACCGGCGGCGGGGGCGCGCCCGACCCCGCGGCGGTGCGGTCGGCCCTCGACGCCGCCGCCGGCCCCGACACGCCGCTGCGCATGGAGTCCGACGCGCCGGTCGACGCGCTGTCACGCCTGCACCCCGACCTGCTCGTCGTCGGCAGCCGCGGCCTCCAGGGGTTGCGGTCGCTCGGGAGCGTCAGCGAGCGGGTCGCGCACGAGGCCCGCTGCTCGGTGCTCGTCGTTCGCTGAGCCCGGGGTTAGCCGCGCACGGCGCGGACCGTGAAGGTGATCTTGAACGTCGCGCCCTGGCAGGCGTCGACGACGGTCGACGGCATCACAACCGTCATGATGACGCTTCCCGTCTTCTTCGGCTTGACAATGACGGCCCCGCCCGGGCGGCTCACCAGCAGGTTCGTGCGCGCCCCGGTGCAGCCCGCGCGGTTCGTGGCCACCGCGAGCTTCGTCTTCACCGAGGTGATCTTCACCGGGTAGGTGTAGGTGTTCTTGATGCGCAGGGTGAGACGCTTGGAGGCCCCCGGATAGAGGCCGGTGACGGGCGTCGAGGTGACGCTGACCGCGTGCTTGACCGACGCGATCAGCTCCATCCGCCCGCGATCGGGCCCCGCCCCGGGCGCGGCAACGTGGGCGGCGACGCCGGCGGCTGCGGCCAGGACGACTGCGGTGGAGAGCAGGAATCGCATCGGGCTACGGCTGAAAGGTGAAGGTCGTGGACGTCGTGGCGGTGTTCGAGGCGGCGTCGGTGGCGACGGCGCGGATCGTGTAGGAGCTCAGGTTCGTGAACCACGACGATGCGGCCGCGAGCGACCAGTTCGGCAGCGCGAGCGTCGCGGGCACGAGCACCTCCGTCGCCGACGAGAACGAGCTCGTGGCGGGGTTCCAGTAGAGGCTCGGCGCGGCCGCCTGGCGCAGGCTTACCTGGACACCCGCGACCCCGGAGGTCGCGTCGGTCGCGGTGCCGCAGATGTCGGCCGTGCTCGGCGTGCTGCAGCCGGCCAGCCAGCCGCTGGAGTACGACGAGGTCGGGAAGGTGATGGCGACCGCCGGCGCGGTGTTGTCGACGGTCACGGTCTGGTTTGCGCTCGTGGCCGCGTTCCCGGCCAGGTCGGTGACGGTGACCGTGTAGGTCTTGCTCGTCCCCGTGAGCGACGCGTTGGCCGTGAGCGCCGCGCTGGCGTAGCCGCGGACGACGCCGCCGATCGTGCATCCGGACACGCAGGCCGGCAGCGCCAGCGCCGTCTGGCCGGTGGTGACGTTCTTCACGCTCGCGGTCACCGAGTAGACGCCGCTGCCGACGTCTGCGGCATTCGTGTACACGATGTAGGGGCGGCCCTGGCCGATGTAGCCGGGGACTGCAGTCGCCGTCGGGGCGATCGCCTCGGCCGACGCCGTCGGCGCGGTGTTGTCCGCGGTGGCCGCGCCGTTCGCGGTCGTCGCGTTACCGACGCCGTCGGTGGCGGTCACGGTGAAGCTCACGGCGCCCGCGGCGAGCGTGGATCCGGCCGTCTTGGACGCGCTCTTGTAGCCGTACGTCACGCCGCCCACGGTGCAGGCGGTGGTGCAGGCGGAGAGCGCCAGGGCGGTCTGGCCGCTCGTGATCGCGGAGACGTTGGCCTTGACCGTCGAGACCCCGCTCGGGTCGGACGCGTTGGCGTAGACGATGTAGGCGCCACTCTTGCGCAGCCACCCCGCGGCGCTCGTGGTCGTGTTCGCGATCGCCACGCCCGAGACGGTCGGCCCTGTGGCGTCGACGGCGACGGAGTAACTGCCGGTCGTCGCGTTGGCAGCCTTGTCCGTGGCGGTCACGGTGAACGCTGTCGCGCCGGCCGGGATCGACGCGCCGGCCGTCTTCGACGCGCTCTTGTACCCGTAGGTCACACCTCCGTACGTGCACGACGTGGTGCACGCGGAGAGCGCCACCGCGGTCTGGCCGGCGGTGAGGGCGCTCACGTCGGTTGTGACCGTCGCCAGGCCGCCCGTGTCACCGGCATTGGCGTAGACGACATAGTTGTTGCCGGGCTTGAGGTATCCGGCGTCGCTGGGGGTGGTGTTCACGACGATCGCGCCGGTGACGGTCGGGACGGTCGAGTCGACGGTCGTGCTCGCCGACCCGGTCGCCGAGTTCCCGGCCTTGTCGGCCGCGACCAGGCTCACCGAGGCGCTCCCGTCCGCGATGGCCGCCCCGGCGGTCGTGGCCGCGCTCTTGTAGGTGTAGGTGACGCCGCCGACCGCACAGGAGGACGTACACGCCGGCAGCGCGAGGGCGGTCGTGCCCGGCGTGAGGCTGGAGACGTTGGCGGTGACCGTGGCGATGCCGCTCGCCGGCGCACCGGCGTCCGTGGCCTTCGCGTAGACGGTGTAGCTGCCGGAGCGGCGCACCCACCCGACGGTCGCGGGCGAGGCCATGGCGACCACGGCGGCGGTGATGGAAGGATTGGTGGAGTCGACCGTGGCGGAGTAGCTCACG
Source organism: uncultured Actinomycetes bacterium (assembly GCA_963746115.1). Taxonomy (GTDB): domain Bacteria; phylum Actinomycetota; class Thermoleophilia; order Gaiellales; family JAICJC01; genus JAICJC01. The sequence continues at coordinate 322,294 of CAVVAA010000002.1, forward strand.
GTCGTGCCCAGGTTGCCGGCGTTGTCCTGGCCCCAGATGCCGTAGGAGCGCGTCCCCTGGGCGAGGCCGGCGTCGGCCACGAGCGCCGCGGTCGACCAGCCGTAGGTCACGCCCCCGATGGTGCAGCCCGTCGTGCAGGGGGAGAGCGAGACCGACGTCGACCCGGACTTGAGCGACGAGACGTCCGTGCGCACCCAGGCGATGCCGGACACCCCCGGGTCGACGACGTTGGCGTAGACGACGAACGTCGCCCCGGGCTTGATCGCGCCGCCGGCGACGGTGGAGCCCTGGGGGGCGAGGGTGGCGCCGGTGATGATCGGCGCGTGGAAGTCGGTGCTCGCCCGGGCCGCGCCGGCCCCGGCTCCCGGCAGGTTCCACGTGGCGGACGCGGTGGTCACGCCGGCGAGGAACACTGCCAGGAGCACGAGGCTGCGGCGAGGGTGCAGCATGCCCTTGAGACGGGCGAGCATCGGGACGGCCTTAAGCGCTGGCGGCCGTGGCGGTCAGGTAGACCGTGAACGTCGCTCCCTGGCAGGCGTCGTTGGCGCCGGAGCCCATCGCGATGGAGCTCGAGGCGTCGATGTCAGCCGAGGAGTTGGCGGCGATGTCCCAGCCGTTGCCGCCGTTGGTGGCGGTCGTGAACGAGAGGGAGCTCAGGTTGCAGCCGCTGTGGCCGGCATCGACGTCGAAGCCGTTCTGGCCCTGGGTCGTGTCGAGCGCGAGGCTGCTGACGTGCACGGGGAAGGGGTTGGCGTTGGCGGCCGACGTGTCGACGTCGGCGGACGCGCCCGGATAGAGCGCGCCGGAGGCGGAGCCGGCGGTGAGCGTGAGGCCCTGGGCGCTGGTGGCCGAGGCCGAGCCGGAGCCGCTGCCGTTCACAGTCCATGCCGCGTATGCGGCAGCGCCGGCGACACTCAGGCCGACAGCAGCCACAACGGCAATCCGCACGAGACGTTTGCGATTCATGGGATCCTCTTGGAAGGGGGGAAGGAAGCCCGTCCGGTCCCAGGCGGGGAGCGGACGTCCTCTTAACCCTTCGGAAACCGACCGGTATAGACCGATACCGAGAACGGGGGATCCGCATAGTCGGGTGCGGTTCAGTCGCACCGGGTGGTGCGCGGATCGCGTACCCGGGTTGGTGCGGTGTTTCCGCACCGTTTGGTACGATATTTCCGCACCATGTTGACGGACACGAACCCGTTCATCTACTCGCACCCGATCGCGCCGGACGACGTCATCGACCGCGACGCCGAGACCGAGCAGCTGCTCGCCGCCGCAGTCGGCGGCCACTTCGTGCGCCTGTACGCGCCCCGTAAGTACGGCAAGACGAGCCTGCTGCGTCGCGTCCTGCGCGACGCCGAGCGGCGCGAGCGGATGATCCCGATCCTGGTCGACCTCTACGGCGTGCTCTCCGTGGCCGACGTGGCGATCCGGTTCGAGCGCGCCTACGCCCGCCAGCTCAAGGGCAGGACCCGCGCCCGGATCGAGGAGTTCCTGCAGACGACGGGCCTCGGCCTCTCCCTGGGCGCGCTCGGGATCAGCGCCCGGCTGCAGGTCGAGCCGCGCACCGATCCCCTGCCGGCGCTGCACGCGCTCCTCGACCTGCCGCTGCGGCTCGAGGAGGGCGGCGCCTTCCGCGCGCTCGTCGTGCTCGACGAGTTCCAGGACATCACGCGGGTCGAGGGAATGGACGCGCTGCTGCGCAGCCACATCCAGTTCCAGGGCGAGGTGGCGTCGTTCGTGTTCGCGGGCTCGGAGCCGGGGCTCATGCGCGAGCTCTTCGAGGTGCGCGAGCGGCCGCTCTACGGCCAGGCGGTGCCCATGCGGCTGGGGCGGCTGGCGGACGCCGACATCGCCGCCTACGTCGCCGACCGCTTCCGGGAGTCAGGGCGGAGCGTCGGCGAGGCCGCCAACCCGCTCGCGGCGGCCGCCAAGGGCCATCCCCAGCGAGCGATGCTGCTCGCCCACCGGCTGTGGGCCGAGGTGCCGGCGAACGGCACCGCCGACCTGGGCGACTGGGGGCGAGCGCACGCCTCCGCCCTGGCGGAGCTCGCGGCCGAGTTCGACGCCGGCTGGCGCCACCTCTCCACCAACGAGCAGAAGGCGCTGCGGTCGCTGGCCGCAACCGGGGGCTCGCCGTTCCAGACACGCGTGCTCGAGAGCCTTGGCCTGGCCAAGTCGAGCGCCCGCTCGGCCCTGGTCGCGCTCCAGGCGAGCGCGCTCGTCGAACGCGACGGCGATCGCTACACGCTCACCGACCCGCTCTTCGAGGAGTGGATCGCCGGCATGCGCGGGGCCGGCGAGCACGGGAGAGATGGGCCGTGAAGGGATCGAACCTTCGACCTTGGGATTAAGAGTCCCCTGCTCTACCAGCTGAGCTAACGGCCCCGGGTCGGCCAGTCTACCAACGCGCCGCCGCTGGACCCGCTATCCTGCCGCGCCGGTGCGGGCAGAGTCAGACACCTTCTTCCGAGAGCTCCTCGAGGCCGCGGGCCCGTCGGGCGACGAGCGCGAGGCCGCGCAGGTCTGGCGCGGGTACGCGTCCGGCTTCGCCGACGTCCGCGGCGACGCTCTGGGGTCCTGCTACGCCACCGTGAACGCCGGCGGCGAGCGGTCGGTGGCGGTGCTCGGACACATCGACGAGATCGGCCTGGTCGTCACCCACATCGACGACGAGGGCTTCCTCTGGTTCCGCGGCGTCGGCGGCTGGGTGCCCGCGGTGCTCGTCGCCCAGCGCATCCGCGTGCTCTCCAAGGACGGGCCGGTCGCGGGCGTGGTCGGCCAGAAGGCGCCGCACCTGACCGAGCCCGAGGACAAGGACAAGCAGCTGCGCGTCGACCAGCTCTGGATCGACATCGGCGCCGCGGACGGCGACGACGCCCGCTCGCGGGTGCGCGTCGGCGATCTGGCCGTGATCGAGCAGCCCATCGTCGACCTGGTCGGGACCCGCCTCGCCAGCCGGGCGGTCGACAACCGCGCCGGCGCGTTCGTGGCCGCCGAGGCCGCCCGCCTGTATGCGGAGACGCCCGGCACGTGGCGGCTCGTGGGCGTCGGCTCGGTCGGCGAGGAGACGAGCTTCTCCGGGTGCTTACACCTCGGCATTCGGCCTCGACCCGGACGCGGCGCTCGTCATCGACGTCACCCACACGTCCGACCAGCCCAACGTGCCCAAGCGCAAGATCGGCGAGATCACGCCTCGGCGGCGGGCCCGTGATCGAGCGCGGTGCCGGCGTCCATCCGGCCATGTTCGAGCTGATCGGCGAGGTGGCGGATCGAGGAGGGCATCCCGGTGCCAGTTCGGCGCCTCCGCCGGCTCGACCGGCACTGACGCCGACGCGGTCAAGCTGACCCGGGCGGGCATCCGCTGCGGCGTCGTCAGCGTGCCGAACCGCTACATGCACTCGCCCAACGAGATCGTCGACCTGGACGACCTCGAGGCCACGGCGGCGCTGATCGCCGCGGTCGCGCGCAGGCTCGACGACCTGCCTGCCATCAGCTAGGGAACGGCGTACCATTCGGCCGTGCGCAGGCTGCTCATCATCGCGGCCATCGCCGCGGGGACGGCCGCCGTGGCCGGCATCGTCGTCTACGGGCAGATGAACGCGTCGCTCCTGAGCGACCGCAAGGCGACGCCGATCAAGGCCTCCGACCGCAAGCCCGCTCCCGCGTTCAGCCGCAACACGCTCTCGGGCCGGCCGGTCGACCTGCGCCGGTTCGCCGGGAAGCCCGTGGTGATCAACTTCTTCGCCAGCTGGTGCGTCCCGTGCCGGCAGGAGGCCAGGGGCCTCGCGCAGCTCGGGCGCGACTTCGGCCCGCGCGTGCAGATGGTCGGCATCGCGATCGACGACAAGCGCCCCGGCGCGATGCGCTTCGTGAGCCAGTACCACTGGACGTGGCCGATCGTCTTCGACCCGAATGACGATCTCGCGTTCCGGTACAACCTCGTGGGGAAGCCGACGACGGTCGTCCTCGACCAGCAGGGCCGGATCGCCTGGCAGCACGCGGGCAAGATCGGCACCCGCCCCATCGCCCAGGTCCTCGACGCCCTGCTGCAGGCCTGACGTACCTGCCCACCGGTAGTCTGGCGGCGCAATGATGAAGGTCGTCTCCGTTGTGGGCAACCGGCCCCAGTTCATCAAGGCCGCGCCGCTCGCCGCAGCGCTCGGCTCGGTGTCGGACCACGTGCTCGTCCACACCGGCCAGCACTACGACGCCGAGCTCTCGCAGGTGTTCTTCGACGAGCTCGGCCTCGCCCCGCCCGACCATGAGATCGAAGCCGGCTCGGGCAGCCACGCCGTCCAGACGGCGGCGATGCTGACGGGGCTCGAGCCGGTGCTCGCGGCGGAGGAGCCCGACCTGGTGCTGGTGTACGGCGACACGAACTCGACGCTCGCCGGCGCGCTCGTCGCCGCCAAGCTGGGGCAGCGCCTGGGCCACGTCGAGTCGGGCCTGCGCTCGTTCGACCGGGCGATGCCGGAGGAGGTGAACCGGGTCGTCGCCGACGTGCTCTCCGACCTGCGCTTCTGCCCGAGCGAGACGGCGGTCGAGAACCTGACCGCGGAGGGGATCACCGACGGCGTGCACCTGGTCGGCGACGTGATGGTCGACGTCGCCCGGACGTTCGCGCCGGCGGCCCGCCGTACAGGCGCGGTCGAGCGGCTCGGTCTGGAGCCGGGCGGCTACGCGCTCGTCACCGTCCATCGCCAGTCGAACACCTCCCCGGAGGCCATGCCGGCGCTGGTCGACGTGCTCGAGACCATCGGACGGCCCGCCGTCTTCCCGATCCACCCCCGCACCCGAGCCGCGCTCGAGGGCGCCGGGCTCATCGGGCGAGCCGAGGCCGCCGCGACGCTCACCCCGCCCCTCGGCTACCTGGAGTTCACCGCGCTCCTCGTCTCGGCCGCCGTATGCCTGACCGACTCCGGCGGGGTGCAGAAGGAGGCCTACCTGCACTCGGTGCCGTGCATCACGCTGCGCGACACGAGCGAGTGGGTGGAGACGATCGAGCTCGGCTGGAACCGGCTCGCCGGCGGCCTGGACGCGACCGCGGTCGCGGCGGCCCTGGCCGACCTCACCCGCCCCGACGCCCATCCGCCGCTCTACGGCGACGGCGACGCCTCCGCCCGCATCGCCGAGGTCGTCGCAGCCGCGCCGTTAGCATCCTGGCCGCCATGACCGCAGATATCGCCATCGTCGGCGCCGGCTACGTGGGGCTGCCGCTCGCCGTCGAGTTCGCCCGTGCCGGCCGGACGGTCGTGTGCGTCGAGGCCGACCAGCGCAAGGTCGAGGCGATCGGGCGCGGCGAGAGCTACGTCGAGGACGTGCCGGCGCCGCTGCTCGCCGAGCTCGTCGAGGCCGGGAAGCTGTCAGCGACGGGGGACTACGCGGCCGTGGCGGATGCGGACACCGTGTTGATCTGCCTGCCGACGCCGCTCTCGCGCAACCGCGAGCCCGACCTCGACATCATCACGGCCGCGACCGAGCGGATCGCCCGCCACCTGCGGGCCGGCCAGCTCGTCGTCCTCGAGTCGACGACGTATCCCGGCACGACGAGGGACGTGCTGCGGCCGATCCTCGAGGCCGGCGGGCTCGTCGCGGGCGAGGACTTCCACCTGGCGATGTCGCCGGAGCGGATCGACCCCGGCCGCACCGACTACACCATCCGCACGACGCCGAAGGTCGTCGGCGGGCTCACGCCGGCCTGCCTCGAGCGGGCGCTCGACGTCTACCGCGCCTGCGTGGAGCACCTGGTGCCGGTCAGCTCGTGCGAGGCGGCGGAGCTGACGAAGCTGCTCGAGAACATCTTCCGGTCGGTGAACATCGCGCTCGTGAACGAGCTCGCGATGCTGTGCGACCGCATGTCGCTGAACGTGTGGGAGGTCGTCGCCGCGGCAGCGTCGAAGCCCTACGGGTTCATGCCCTTCCAGCCCGGGCCCGGCCTGGGCGGGCACTGCCTGCCGATCGACCCGTTCTACCTGTCGTGGAAGGCCCGCGAGCTCGACTTCCCGACGGAGTTCATCGAGCTCGCCGGGAAGGTGAACCAGCACATGCCCTATTACTGCGCCGAGCGCGTCGCCCGGGCGCTGAACGAGCACCGAAAGGCGGTGGCCGGAAGCACGGTGCTCGTGCTCGGCGTCGCCTACAAGGGCGACGTCGGCGACCTGCGCGAGTCGCCGGCGCTGAAGCTGATCGGGCTCCTGCGCGACAGCGGGGCGGACGTCGTCTACCACGACCCGTTCGTCCCCGACCTCGGCGCGGAGCGCCTCGACATGGAGTCGGCGCCGCTCACCGACGAGCTGCTCGAAGCGGCCGACATCGTCTGCGTCGTGACCGCCCACTCGGGCATCGACTACGCCCGCGTCGCCGACCGGGCACAGCTCGTCCTCGACCTGCGAAACGTGGTCCCGGCCGACTCCGATCGGGTCGTGAAGCTGTGACGGCGCGCGTCACCGTGGGGATGGTCGGCCTGGGCGGGTGGGGCAAGAACCTGCTCCGCAACTTCGGCTCGCTTCCGGGCTCCGACCTGCGCTGGTGCTGCGACGCGGACGAGGCGACGCGCGCCGGCTACGCACCGGCGTATCCGGGTGCGCGGTTCACGGAGAGCTATGACGAGCTCCTGGCCGACCCCGACCTCACGGCGGTCGTGCTGGCGACGCCCGTCCCCACCCACTTCGAGCTCGCCCGCCGGGCGATCCTGGCCGGCAAGCACGTGATGGTCGAGAAGCCGATGACGTGGACGGCATCCGAGGCCCGCGAGCTGCGCGACCTCGTGACCGGGAGCGGGCTCGTGCTGATGGTCGACCACCTCCTGCGCTTCCACCCGGGAGTCGAGAAGCTGCGCGACCTGATCGACACGGGCGAGCTGGGCGAGGTCCGCTACGTGTACGGGAACCGCCTCAACCTGGGCCGGATCCGGCCGGACGAGAACGTGCTCTGGTCGCTCGGCGTCCACGACATCTCCGTCGTCCTGCACCTGATCGATGCGGAGCCGGTCGAGGTGTGGGCACGGGGCGAGTGCTACGTCCAGCCCGGTGTCGAGGACGTCGCGTTCGCCTACGTCCGCTTCGCGTCGGGCCAGATCGGACACCTGCACCTCTCGTGGCTCGACCCGCACAAGATGCGCAAGATGACCGTGATCGGATCGCGCAAGATGGCCGAGTTCGACGACATGGAGCCTGACCGCAAGGTGACCGTCTACGACAAGGGCGACGTGCAGACGCCGGCGGGCCGTATCTCGACCCACACCGGCGACATCTGGGTGCCCCGGATCGACCAGCGCGAGCCGCTTGCGATCGCCTGCGGCCACTTCCTCGAGGCGGTGGCGACGGGCACGCCCCCGCGAACGGGTGTCGACGAGGGCATGCGCGTCGTCGAGGTGCTCGAGGCGATGCAGACCTCGCTCGAGCGGGGCGGCGAGACCATCGCTCTGGGGGCGGCGGCGCGGTGATGTGGGCGCGGGGCGAGGCCCCCGGGCTCGTGCTCGGCGACCGGGTCGAGTTCGGCGACGGCGTGCTTCTGGGCGCGAACGTGACCATCCACGAGGGCACCGTCATCGGCGACGGCTGCAGCATCGGCGACAACGCCGTCCTCGGCCGCCGGCCGGTGCTCTCGGCCCGTTCGACCGCCCGCAGGGGCGGCGAGCTCGAGCCGCTGCGACTCGGTGCCGAGACCCGCATCTCGGCCGGCGCCGTCCTCTCGGCCGGATCGGTGCTCGGGCGCGGGTGCGTCGTCGGCGACCTCGCCACGGTGCGCGAGCGCTGCGCGATCGGCGAGGGTGTTGTCATCGGGCGGGGCGTCTGCGTCGAGAACGACACCGTGATCGGCGCCCACACGAAGATCCAGACGAACGCGTACATCACGGCCTACTGCACGCTCGAGGAGCACGTGTTCATCGCCCCGTGCGTCGTCACCACGAACGACAACTTCATGGGCCGCACGGAGCGCCGCCACGCCCTGATCAAGGGCCCCACCATCCGCCGCGGCGCCCGCGTCGGCGGTGGAGCGACGCTGCTCCCGGGGATCGAGGTCGGCGCCGAGGCCTTCGTCGGCGCCGGGGCGATCGTCATCCGCGACGTGCCGCCGGGCAAGGTCGTCGTCGGGGCGCCCGCGCGCGTCCTGCGCGACGTGCCGGCGGACGAGCTGCTCGACGCCTGAGTCGCTAGGGGACCGCGATCGCGGGCGAGTGGCCGCGCAGGTGGGTGGCGTCGCCGACGTAGTGCACCCGCCACGTGCCGGTGGCCGGGGCGGTCGTGAAGGCGGCGTGGCCCTTCTGCCCGGCGGTCTCCGACTCGACCGGCACCCAGCCGGACGGCGTGTGCTTGTAGAGCATGAGCGTCTCGCCGGGCAGGGCGGGGTACATGGTGGCCCGGAAGTGGCCGCCGACCACGGCGAGCGTCAGCGCCGGCTGCACCGCCACGCTCACCCGCGGAGAGACCGCCTTGCCTGCCGAGACGAGCCGGTAGGAGCGATCGGCGGTCGGGTGCAGCGAGAGCGCGAAGTTGCCCTTGGCGCCCAGCTTCACGTGCGCGAGCGCCACCTGCCACGGGCTGCCGGCGGCCGTGCGCCGCTGGAGCGTGACGCCTCCGGTCGGCCGCGGCCAGGCCCGGCCGGTGAGCTGGAACGCCCGGCCGGCGACCGCGGTCGCGGGCACGACCAGCGTCCGCTGGAGAAGGCGGAAGTAGTTGGAGCGCAGGCCCATCCGGCCCTGCACCTGGTCGCCGGAGAGCGTCGAGGTGCCGCCCGAGGACGTCACGCCGAGGTCGAGGATGCGCTGGGACGGCCCGTCGATCGTCATCGTGACGGAGCCGACCACGCCGGAGAGCCCGAGCGCCCGGGCCAGGCCGGCCGGGGTGTAGGTCTGCGCCGGCCAGGTGTGGTTCGGGTTGGCGCCGCCCGCGGAGTCGTAGCGGTCGACGACGGGCACGAGGTAGGGCTGGCCGCTGGAGGTGCCCCAGGCGGCCTGCTCGGACGCCGTGCGCCCGCCCGAGCTGGACGAGAAGAACGTCGTCGCGACGGTGTGCTTGTACCAGACCACCCGGTGGACCGTGGCGGCGACGGCCGCTGTCGATGCGCTCGCCTCGTGCTCGATCGGCCCGTACACCTGGCTGCGGGTGTCGGCGTAGGCGTCGAAGAGGCCCGACGGGTTACGGGTGGCGACGGCGTAGGAGCGGGCGGCGACGGCCTGCGTCTTCAGCGCCGGCGCCGGCCACGAGGCCGGCATCTCGCTCGGGACGACGCCACGCAGGTACTTCTCGAGGCCGACGACGTCGACGCAGAGCAGGCTCGAGCCCGAGATGAGCACCCGGAACGATCCGTGCCAGTGGTCGCCGGCGAAGCCGATCCCGGCGGAGTCGTTGAGCCGCAGCGGCTGGGACCCCGGGTGGATCGTCACCGGGGCGACGAGGCCCTTCGTCACGCCGCCCGTCGCCCGGCTGATGAGCTGGAGGTGCCCGGCCGAGCCGCCGCGCTGAAGATGGTAGAGGCCGGCCGCGAGCTTCTTCTTCGTGCCGGCCGCGTCCGTCAGGGTCATCCCTGCGGACGCGCCGAAGTGCACCGCCGGGCCGGACGAGAGCAAGACCCGCTCGGTCATCGAGGCGGGCAGCGGCCCGACATGAGTGCGGGTGAAGTAGTGGCCCAGGATCTGGGTGTAGCTCCAGCCGTGCTCGGCGTACCCGAGGGCGCCGTACTGGGACATGCCGATGCCGTGCCCCCAGCCGTGGCCGGTCAGCGTGAACACCGTCGAGGCCTGGGCGGAGGCGGGGAGCAGGAGCGCGGCCACCGCCGCGACCGAGGCTACAAATCGTCGCGTCATGCCGACACCATCGGCACCAGCGTACAAGGACTGGAGTTAGGCGCGGGTAAAGATCGCGCCGGTGTGGCCGCGGTCACCCTCCCGGGCAGGCGCCATCTACAGCGGGTCAAAGGATCGGCCGATAACCTGCGCGAGATGGGCCGCCTCAAGTCGCTCCCGACGCCCGTGCGCACGGTGATCGACACCGTGATCACGCTCGCAGTCGCGGTCGCCATCGCCTGGCTCGGCCAGGCGTTCGTCGTCAAGCCGTACCGCGTGCCGACGCCGAGCATGGTGCCGACGCTCGAGCCGGGCGACCGCGTGCTCGCCGACCGCCTCAGCCTCGACTTCTCGAGCCCGGGCCGAGGCGAGATCATCGTGTTCCACCCGCCGCACTGCAAGGCCGGCCACAACGACTCGACCGGCGTGTGCACCTCGCCGCAGCTCGGCCTGCGCCAGGGCCTGGCCGGGACGACGTTCGTGAAGCGCGTGATCGGCCTGCCCGGCGAGACGGTGTGGGAGAAGAACGGGCATGTCTGGGTCAAGGACAAGGGCAAGAAGCCGGTCGAGCTGAACGAGCCCTACACACACGGGCAGCCGACCGACAACCTGCCCCGCCAGACCATCCCGCCGGGCTACTACCTGATGCTCGGCGACAACCGCCGCGTGTCCGAGGACTCGCGCATCTGGGGGCTCGAGCCCCGCGACGGCATGATCGGCATCGCGCGCGTCCGCTACTGGCCGCTCGGGCGGCTGGGCATTCTCTAGACTGCGGCTCCCCGAGACGAGGAGTGCGCTCTTGCGGCTGCGCCGTTCCTGCCTGGCCGTGCCGGGCTCATCCGAGAAGATGCTCGCCAAGGCGGCGACGCTGCCCGCAGACCAGGTGTTTCTCGACCTCGAGGACGCCGTCTCCCCCCTCGAGAAGGAGGCGTCCCGGGCGACCGTCGTCTCGGCGCTCCGCACGCATGACTACTCGGGCAAGACCCGGGTCGTGCGCGTGAACGGCGTCACCACCCAGTGGTGCCTGGGCGATATCGTCGAGGTGGTCGGCGGTGCGGGCGCGAACCTCGACTGCCTCATGATCCCCAAGGTCGAGGACGCCTCCCAGCTGCACTTCGTCGACCACCTGCTGACGCAGCTCGAGACCCAGCACGGCATCGACCACCGGATCGGCATCGAGGCCCAGATCGAGAACGCCCGGGGGACGATCAACCTCCGCGAGATCGCGACCGCCACCGACCGGATCGAGACGATCATCTTCGGCCCCGGCGACTACGCCGCCTCGATCGGCGTGGCCCAGCTCGTGATCGGGTCGATCGACGCGGACTATCCGGGCGACCAGTGGCACTACGTGCTCTCGAAGATCGTCACCACCGCCCGCGCCTATGGCCTGCAGGCGATCGACGGGCCCTACACCGACATCAAGAACGTCGACGAGTACCGGCGCCTGTGCCACCGCGCCCGGCTGGTCGGCTTCGACGGCAAGTGGGTGCTGCACCCGGCCCAGGTCGACGTGGCGAACGAGGTGTTCATGCCGACCCAGGAGCAGTTCGACGCCGCCCGGCGGCTGCTCGACGCCTACCACCACGCAACGCATGTCGAGCGGCGGGGCGCGGTCATGCACGAGGGCCAGATGATCGACGAGGCGTCGCGCAAGATCGCCGAGGCGGTGGTCATCCGCGGCGAGGCGGCGGGCATGGTCGCCCAGGTTCCGGCGTGAGCAGCGCCCTCGAGGAGCTGACCGAGGACCAGCGCGAGATCGTCGGGCTGGTGCGCCAGTTCGTGGACGAGCAGGTCATCCCCGTCGCGTCGGAGTACGAGCGCGCCGACGCCTTTCCCGACGAGATCGTGGCCGGGCTGCGCGAGCTCGGCATCTTCGGCTTCACGATCCCGGAGAGCTACGGCGGCCTCGGGCTCGACCTGACCACCTACGCGCTGGCGGTGTGCGAGCTCTCGCGCGGCTGGATGAGCGTCTCGGGCATCATCAACACCCACTTCATCGTCGCCGACATGCTGCTGCGCGACGGCACCGACGAGCAGCGCGAGCGCTTCCTGCCGCGGATGGCCACCGGCGAGCTGCGCTGCGCCTTCTCGATGACCGAGCCCGAGTGCGGGTCGGACGTGCAGGCGATCCGCTCCCGGGCGACGCGCGACGGCGACGACTACGTCGTGAACGGCCAGAAGATGTGGGTGACGAACGGCCTGCGCTCCGGCATGGTGGCGACGCTCGTCAAGACCGACCCGGACGCCAGCCCGCCGCACAAGGGGATGAGCTGCCTGCTGGTCGAGAAGGAGCCGGGCGCCTCGCGCGACGGCGGTCTGGAGATCCCGCCGCAGCTGCAGAAGCTCGGCTACAAGGGCGTCGAGACCACGGAGCTCGTGTTCAGCGACCACCGCGTGCCCGCCCGAAACCTGCTCGGCGGCGGCGAGGGGCGCGGCTTCCAGCAGATGATGTCCGGCATCGAGGTCGGGCGCGTGAACGTCGCCGCCCGCGGCGTCGGGGTCGCCCAGCGCGCCTTCGAGATCGCGATCCGCTACGCCCAGGAGCGGGAGGCGTTCGGCCGTCCGATCGCCCGCCACCAGGCCATCCAGTTCAAGCTGGCCGACATGGGCACGAAGATCGAGGCCGCCCGCCTGCTGATGCTCTCGGCGGCGCGGAAGAAGGACGCCGGCGAGCGCTCGGACGTCGAGGCCGGCATGGCCAAGCTGTTCGCGACCGAGATCTGCAACGAGGTGGTCGAGGACGCGCTGCGCATCCACGGCGGCTACGGCTACTCGAAGGAGTACGAGATCGAGCGCCTGTACCGCGACGCGCCGCTGCTGCTGATCGGCGAGGGCACGTCGGAGATCCAGAAGCTCATCATCGCCCGCGGCCTGCTCGCCAGGAACCCCCTGTGAGCCGCGAGATCGACGCCCGCGAGACCCGCTTCGGCCGCTACCTGGAGGACTTCGAGGTCGGCGACGTCTACAAGCACTGGCCCGGAAAGACGATCACCGAGGCCGACGACCACCTGTTCTGCATGATCACGATGAACCACCATCCGCTGCACACGGACGCGCACTACGCCGAGACCGAGACGCAGTTCAAGCGGAACGTCGTCGTCGGCAACCTGGTGTACTCGCTGGTGCTGGGGATGAGCGTCCCGGACGTCTCGGGCAAGGCGATCGCGAACCTCGAGGTGGAGTCGCTCCGGCACGCCAAGCCGACCTTCCACGGCGACACGATCTACGCCCAGACCACCGTGATCGACGTTGTGCCGTCGCGCTCGAAGCCCGACCGCGGCGTGGTCACCGTGGACACGATCGGGACGAACCAGCGCGGCGAGGTCGTGTGCGAGTTCCGGCGCAAGGTGCTCGTCCCGAAGCGCAGCCCTGGCTGATCGCACGGGGGTACCCTCCGTCGCGATGGACGCCGCCATCTCGGTCGCCGGACTGACGAAGCGCTACGGCGGCCGCACCGCCGTCGACGACGTGTCGTTCGAGGTCGAGCGGGGGGAATCCTTCGGCATCCTCGGGCCGAACGGCGCGGGCAAGACGACGACGCTCGAGATGATCGAGGGCCTGCGCAAGCCGGACGGCGGCGAGATCACGCTGCTCGGCCGGCCCGTGTGGCCCGACCCGCGCGGGATCCAGGCCAGGATCGGCGTCCAGCTCCAGTCGACGTCGCTCTTCGACATGCTGACGGCGCGGGAGCTGCTCGAGCTCTTCGCCCGCTTCTACCTGCGCCCGGACGCGGAGGAGCGCACGCGGATCGCGCTCGCGCTCGTCGGGCTCGAGTCGAAGGCCGACGACTACGCGAAGCGCCTCTCCGGCGGCCAGCAGCAGCGGCTGGCGATCGCGCTTGCCCTCGTTCACGACCCCGACATCGTCTTCCTCGACGAGCCGACGACCGGGCTCGACCCCCAGGCGCGGCGCAACCTGTGGGACGTGATCCGCTCGATCAACGTCGACCAGGGCAAGACCGTGGTGCTGACGACGCACTACCTGGAGGAGGCCGAGGAGCTGTGCCACCGGGTGGCGATCATGGACGAATCGCGGGTCGTCGCGCTCGACACGCCGGCCGGCCTGATCGCGACGCTCGACGCCGACGCCCGCGTCTCCTACACGGATGCGTCGGGCGACCACACCGTCTACGTCAAGGACGTCCAGACCACGGTGCTCGAGGTGCTCGAGCGGGCCCGGGCGAGCGGCGACACGGTGCGCAACCTGGCCGTCAGGGGCGCAGATCTCGAGGACGTGTTCATGCAGCTCACGGGCAGGGAGTACCGCGAGTGAGCTTCGGGCGCTTCATCGCCACCACCCGGGCGCAGCTGCAGATGACGTTCCGGCGCCGGATCACGCTGTTCTGGTCGCTCCTCTTCCCGATGATCCTGATGACGCTGCTCGGGCTCCTCTTCGGACGGTCGATCAACGCGGGGACGATCGCCGTCGTGCCCGTACGTGCGCCGGCTCCGGCGGCAGTCGTTCGCGTGCTCGAGCACACCAGGGGCGTCACGGTCAAGACGGCTTCGACGGCCGAGCAGGCGATGCACCAGGTCCGAGACGGCGACCGTGACGCGGCGATCGTGTTCGCGCCCGCGCCCGGCGGCGCCTACACGGTCAGGCTGTACACGTCGAACACGTCCGCCGACCAGGCCGGGATCATCCGCGGCATCGTGTCGGGCGCCGCCGACGGCGTCACGGTCGCCGCGACCGGAAGGACGCCGGCACTGCGCTTCCAGCCGCAGTCGGTCGACTCCTCGTCACTCACGTACATCGACTTCCTGCTGCCCGGCATCCTGGCGCTCTCGATCATGATCTCCGCGGTCATCGGGCTCTCCACCGTCCTGGTCGACTGGCGCCAGCGCGGCATCCTGCGCCGGATCAAGCTGACACCGATCCCGCTGGCGGAGTTCTTCGCCGCGCGGATCACGGCGTCGCTCGTGGTCGCCATCATGCAGGTGGTGGTGCTGCTGGCCTTCGGCCGGATCGTGTTCGGCGTCCACATCTCGTCGACGGCCTGGGCGGCGATCCCCGTGGCCTTGGCCGGGTGCCTGTGCTTCCTGGCGATGGGGTTTGCGATCGGCTCCGTCGTCTCGAACCCCGAGACGGGCGACGCCGTCTCCAACGTGATCACGAACCCGATGATGTTCCTCTCGGGCGTCTTCTTCCCGGTCGCCGCGATGCCGGCGTTCGTGCAGTCCATCGCCCGCGTCCTGCCCCTGTACTACATGGCCAACGGCCTCCGCGACACGACCGTGAGAGGGCTCTCCATCACGCATGTGGTCCCCGACATCGGGGTACTGTTGGGCGTGACCGCAATCCTGTCGGTTGTGGCGCTGCGGTCGTTCCGGTGGGAGCCTTCGATCTAGCTGGGTTAAGGGGGACGAATTGCGCTACGAACACGTCATCGTCGGCGGAGGTCTGGCCGGCGGAATGGTCGCCCAGGAGTATCGCGAGCAGGGCGGCGATGGGTCCGTGCTGATCATCGCCCGCGAGGCGCACACCCCCTATCACCGGCCGCCGCTGACCAAGGGCTACCTGCGCGGCGAGGCGGGCCCCGACGAGGTGTTCATGCACCCCGACGAGTGGTGGAAGGAGCAGTCGGTCGAGGTCCGCACCGGCACCGAGGCGGCGGCGATCGACACGTCGGCGCACACGGTCACGCTCACCGGGGGCGAGGAGATCACCTACGGCCGGCTGGTGCTGGCGACGGGGTCGACGGCGCGGACGCTTCCGGGCACGTCGCACATCCGCACGGTCGATGACTCCGACGCCCTCGCGAAGCAGCTCGACTCCGGCTCGGGCCACCTGGGCGTGATCGGCGGCGGCTTCATCGGCGTCGAGGCGGCCGCGAGCGCGCGCATGAAGGGCTGGGACGTGACGATGGCGGTGCCCGAGAACGTCGTCTGGGAACACCTCTTCGGCGCCGAGGTGGCGGCCTACTTCCAGCGCCAGCTGGAAGAGCACGGCGTGAAGGTGCACACCGGGACGCGAGAGCTTCCCGAGGGCAGCTACGACCTGAAGCTGGCCGGGATCGGCGTCACGCCGAACACGCAGCTCGCCGAGGCCGCCGGGCTCGCGTGTCGACAACGGCGTGCAGACCGACGACCACCTGCGCGCCGGCGACGACGTGTGGGCGATCGGCGACATCGCGAGCTACGAGAGCGTCATCCACGGCAAGCGCATGCGGATCGAGCACTGGGACGTCGCCTTGAACCACGGTGCCTACGTCGGCCGCACCTGGGCCGACAAGGAGGATGGCGCCTACGCCGTCGTGCCGTACTTCTTCTCCGACATCGGCGACTGGACGTGGTTCGAGTACGTCGGCCCCGGCAGCGGCCGCGTCGACGTGCGCGGGTCGATGGACTCCGACGACTTCGTCGCCTACTACCTGGACGACGCCGACCGCGTGGTCGCCTGCCTGGGCGTCAACCGCAGCGACGACGTCGAGGCCGCAAAGGCGCTGATCTCCGAGCACCAGGCGGCCCCGGCCGCCTAGCAACGCGTTCCCTGGTTTCAGACCACGGTGACGGCAGGCGCGAGGTTGCGCACGTAGCCGGCGATGTGCTCGACCGTCACGACCGGCAGGCCGTGGCGGCGACAGAAGTCGTTCAGCGCGCGCCCGCGAGCCATCGTGCCGTCGTCGTTTATCACTTCGCACAGCACCCCGCCGGGCGTGAGGCCGGCGAGCCGGGTCAGGTCGACGGCCGCCTCGGTCTGGCCGCGGCGCTCGAGCACGCCGCGGCCGCGGGCGCGCAGCGGGAAGACGTGGCCGGGCCGTACCAGGTCGGCCGGGCCCGACGCCGGGTCGACGGCGACGCGGATCGTGCGCGCCCGGTCGGCGGCCGAGATCCCCGTTGTGACGCCGGTGGCCGCCTCGATCGAGACGGTGAAGCCGGTCGCATCCGTGCCCTTGTTCGCGGGCACCATCAGCGGCAGGTCGAGCTCGTCGCAGCGATCCTCGGGCAGCGAGAGGCAGATCAGCCCGCGGGCGTGGCAGGCCATGAACGCGATCGCCTCCGGCGTCACGAGCTCGGCCGCCATGCAGAGGTCGCCCTCGTCCTCACGATCGGGGTCGTCGCATACGACGACCATCCCGCCTGCCTGGAGCTTCTCGATCGCCCGGCCGAGCTGGCCGGGCATTTCGGGGACGGCGCTCACGGGCGCCGGATGATAGCGCACCCTCCCCGCAGGGCCGCTCAGATCTGGGCTGCCGACGCGGGCCGGTAGGCGCCGAACTGCGACCGCAGCGTCGAGCAGATCTCGCCGAGCGTCGCCTCGGCCGACACGGCAAAGACGATGGGCGGCATCAGGTTCTCGCCCCCCGCGGCGGCCCGCTCGAGCGCCCGAAGCGCCGCCTCGACGGCCGCCCCGTCGCGCTCGGCGCGCAGGGTCTCGAGCCGGCGGCGCTGGTCGGCAGCGAGCTGGGGCGGGACGTCGAACCGCTCCGGCAGGACGGTCGTGTCGTCGACGAACGCGTTCACGCCGACGACGATGTCCTCGCCGGAGGCGACCCGGCGCTCGCGCTCGTAGGCCTCGTCGGCGATCACGCGCTGGTAGAACCCTGACTCGATCGCCGCGACGGCGCCGCCCATGTCGTCGATCTGGCCGATCAGCTCGCGCGCCTCCCGCTCCAGCCGGTCGGTGAGCCGCTCGACGTGCCACGAGCCGCCGAGCGGGTCGGCGACGTCGGTGATCCCGAACTCGTGCTGCAGCATCTGCTGGGTGCGCACCGCGAGCGTCTGGGCGGCTTCAGTTGGGATCGCGATGGCCTCATCGAAGCAGGAGAGCGCCATCGACTGCACCCCGCCGAGCGCAGCCGCGAGCGCCTGCACCGCCGCGCGGACGATGTTGTTCTCGGGCTGCTGCAGGGTCAGCGCCGACCCGGCGGTCTGGGTGTGCGTGCGCAGCATCATCGAGCGCGGATCCCGCGCGCCGAAGCGGTCGCGCATGACGTGCGCCCACAGCCGCCGCAGCGCCCGGTACTTGGCGATCTCCTCGAAGAAGTCCATCTGGGTGTTGAAGATCCACGAGAGCCGCGGCGCGAACGTGTCGACCTCGACGCCGCGCTCCGTCACCGCCGAGACGTAGGCGATCGCGTTCGCGATCCCGAACGCCATCTCCTGGGCGGCCGTGCAGCCCGCCTCGCGCATGTGATAGCCGGAGAGCGAGATCGCGTTGAACCGCGGCGCCGCAGTCGTCGACCACTCGATCATGTCGGCGGCCAGCCGCAGCGACGGCCGGGGCGGGTAGATGTAGGTGCCCCGGGAGACGTACTCCTTGAGGACGTCGTTCTGGGCGGTGCCGCGGATGCTGCCGGGATCGCGGCCCTGGCGCTCGCAGGCGACGTAGTACATGGCGACGAGCACCGCGGCGGGGGCGTTGATCGTCATCGACGTCGACACCTCGTCGAGGGGGATGCCGTCGAACACCTCCTCCATGTCGCGCACGGAGTCGATGGCGACGCCGACCCGGCCGACCTCGCCCTCGGCCAGCGGATCGTCGGAGTCCATCCCCATCTGCGTCGGCAGGTCGAATGCCGTCGAGAGCGCCGGCTGGCCCTGCTCGATCAGGAAGCGGAAGCGGCGGTTCGTCTCGTCTGCCGTGCCGAACCCTGCGTACTGGCGGATCGACCACGGCCGGCCGGCGTACATGTCGCGGTGGATGCCGCGCGTGAACGGGAACTCGCCCGGGTCGCCCAGGTCGCGGGCGTAGTCGGGATCGGCGTCGTCCGGCGTGGCGAAGCGGCGCTCGCTCACTCCCGCCGGCCCTCACCCTCGCGCTCTGCCCCCACCAGCACCACCATCTTCCCGACGTGCTGGTTCTCCTTCATCATCTGGTGCGGCACCGGGCACTCCGCGAACGGGAAGACGCGCGAGAGCACCGGCCTGATCTTGCCCTCGGCGATCAGCTGGTTGGCCCGCTGGCACTCGTAGGCGTTGGCGAAGTGGCTGCCGATGATCGACTTCTGCCGCATCCACAGGTAGCGGACGTCGAAGTCGAGCTGGAACCCGGACGTCGCCCCGCAGATCACGATCGTCCCGAACGTGCGGCAGACGAACACGCTCGTGAAGAACGTGGCCGCGCCGACGTGCTCGAAGACCACGTCGCAGTCGACGCCGCCGGTCAGCCCGCGGATCGCGCCGCCGAAGCGCTTGACCTCGTCGAAGTTGCGCTCGCCCGTGTCGGGGTCGGCGAGTGCGAACTCGCGCCGGTCGAGCACGGCGGCCGCACCCAGCTCGCGAACGAGGCCGACTTTGTCGTCGGAGGAGACGACCGCGATCGCGTTCGCCCCGTGCAGGGCGCACAGCTGCACGGCGAACGTCCCCAGGCCGCCCCCGGCGCCCCAGACCAGGACGTTGTCGCCCGGCCGGATCCGGGCCCGGTCGACGAGCATCCGGTAGGCGGTGAAGTAGGTGAGCCCGTACGAGGCGGCCTCCTCCCACGTCAGCCGCGGCGGCTTCGGCAGGAGCTGCTGGGCCTGGACGAGGCAGTGCTCGGCGAAGCTGCCCCAGTTCGACTCGTACGCCCAGATGCGCTGGCGCGAGCACGCCATGGGGTCGCGGCCGTTGCACTCGGCGCACTCGCCGCAGCTCTGGTTGCAGTGGATCACGACCTCGTCGCCCGCCTTCCACCGGGTCACGCCAGGCCCCACGGCGTCGACGATGCCCGACGCATCGGACCCGGCGATGTGGAAGTCGTAGCCCGTGTAGCGGAAGATCGAGACCGGCAGACCTGCGGCCGCCCAGACGCCGTTGTAGTTCACGCCGGCGGCCATCACCCGGACGCGGACCTCGCCGGGGCCGGGCTCGGGGACGTCGATGCGCTCGAGCTGCATCGCCTGCATCGGGTCGCCCAGCCGGTCGGGCCGGATCACCCATGCGTCCATCGTGCCCGCGGGAGTCATGGCTTATCGTACCGCCGCGCGGCGCAGCTCCCGGCGCCGGGCCGCCGCGCCGGCCACGGCGAGCTGGCCGCAGGCCGCGTCGATGTCGCCGCCGTGGGAGCGGCGGTAGGTCGATGCGACGCCCCGGCGGCGCAGCTCGGCGGCGAAGGACTCGACCCGGTGAGGCGGCGAGCCGCGGTAGCCGGCGGCGGTCGGGTTGTAGGCGATCAGGTTCACGTGGAAGCCCTCGCCCCGGCCCAGTAGGCGGGCGAGCGCCGCCGCCTCCGCCGCGGAATCGTTCACCCCGTCGAGCAGCAGGTACTCGACGAAGATCCGGCGGCCGGTGCGGGCGCGGTAGTCGCGGCACGCGCGCATCAGCCGGGCGAGCGGGAAGCGCTTCGTCACCGGCATGAGCGTCGTGCGCAGCTCGTCCGTGGGCGCGTGCAGGGAGAGCGCGAGCCGCAGCTGCAGCGGCTCTGCGGCCAGCCGTTCGATCCCCGGCACCCACCCGGCGGTCGAGATGGCGACGTGGCGCGCGCCCAGGCCGTAGCCGTCGGGGTCGGTGATCGTGCGGCACGCGTCGAGCACGGCGTCGTAGTTCAGGAACGGCTCGCCCATGCCCATCATGACGACGTTCCCGATCCGGCCTGCGCCCGAGTCGCGCACGATCCGGGCGAGCACGAGCAGCTGCTCGACGATCTCGCCGGCGGTCAGGTTGCGGCCGAGCCCCATCGTGCCGGTCGCGCAGAAGGTGCACTGGAGCGGGCAGCCGGACTGCGATGAGAGGCACGCGGTGCGCCGGTTGCGGTGGCGCATGACGACCGCCTCGAGCGGGAAACCGTCGCCGGTGGCGAGCCCGAGCTTGATCGTCCCGTCACGCGACTCGAGCGTGTCGGTGACGCGCAGCTCGCGCAGCGGCACCTCCTCCGCGAGCCCTGCGCGGAGCGCCGCGGGGAGTGCCGTCAGCTCGTCGTAGCCCTCGGCGAGGCCGCGCGTCGCGCCCTCGTAGACCTGCCGGAACCGGTACGCAGGCTCGCCCCGGGCGGCCAGGATCGTGCGGATCTTTTCGAAATCCATCGTGGTAGTGTGGCCGCAAACCCCCGTATGGAGGTGCAGCATGCCCACGAAGATTCGCACTGACAAGGTCGCCGAGCAGATCACGCCCTTCGTCAACCGCGTCAAGGACGACGACCAGCTTCGCGACCACGCGAAGAAGACGCTCGACTCGGCCAAGACGATCTACATCAAGGTGCAGGCCGATGGCCCGCGCAAGGCGGCGACCAACAAGGCGGTCACCGACGAGGTCATGAAGGCCGCCTCGGAGCTGCGGCTGACGGCCGAGCGCCTGACCGGCAAGACGAGGCGCAAGAGCCACAAGCTCCGCACGCTGGTCATCGGCGCCGTGATCGCCGGCGCTGCGGCGGTCGGTCTGAAGAAGATCCTGAACCGCGACGAGGACGAGTTCGAGTACGAGGCGTAGGGGCCGCTGCGCGGCCTCGGAAGGAGGCCCGACATGAGCGAGGCGACCCGCGAGGCGGCCGAGGCCGCCATCGATGTCCTGCTGCAGGAGCGGCGTGAGTTCCCGCCCTCCGCGGAGTTTGGATCCGGCGCGGTCGTCTCCGATCCGGGCGTCTACGAGCAGGCCGACGCCGACCTGGACGGCTTCTGGCTCGAGCGCACCGCCGAGTTCCTGACGTGGGCGACGCCGCCCACGCAGGGGCTCGAGTGGGACCCCCCGCACTGCACGTGGTTCGCGGACGGCGCGCTCAACGTGAGCGCGAACTGCCTCGACCGCCACGTCGAGGCGGGGCGCGGCGGCAAGGTCGCCTACCACTTCGTCCCCGAGCCGGAGGGCGAGGACGACCGCGCGATCACCTATGCCGACCTGCTCGCCGACGTGTGCCGGTTCGCGAACGCCCTGCGCGGGCTTCAGATCGGCAAGGGCGACGTCGTCGGCCTCTACATGGGCATGGTGCCCGAGCTCGCGGTGGCGATGCTCGCCTGCGCCCGCATCGGCGCGGCGCACGTCGTCGTCTTCGGCGGGTTCTCGGCCGAGGCGCTCGGCGAGCGGCTTGAGTCGACGGGCGCAAAGCTGCTCGTCACCCAGGATGAGGCCTGGCGCAAGGGCGGCCGCGTCCCGCTCAAGGTGACCGCCGACGCGGCGGTCGAGCTCGCGCCGACCGTGAAGCACATGGTCGTCCTGCGCCGGACCGGGGCGGACGTCCCCATGCAGGCCGGCCGCGACCACGACTGGGCCGCCTTCGTCGACGGGCAGGCCGACACGTGCCCGGCGGAGCCGATGGAGGCCGAGCACATGCTCTTCGCGCTCCATACGTCGGGGACGACCGCGAAGCCGAAGGCCGTCGTGCACACGTCGGGCGGCTACCTCACCTACGTCGCCGTCACCCATCGCTGGATCTTCGACATCAAGGACGACGACGTCTACTGGTGCGCGGCCGACATCGGCTGGGTCACCGGCCACAGCTACATCGTGTACGGGCCGCTCGCGAACTGCACCACGGGCGTCCTCTACGAGGGCGATCCGATGCATCCCGCCCCCGACCGCCACTGGCAGATCATCGAGCGCTACGGCGTCACCCAGTACTACACGGCGCCGACGTTGATCCGCGCGTTCATCAAGGCCGGGCCGGAGCATCCCGCCGGGCACGACCTGAGCTCGCTGCGCCTGCTGGGGTCGGTCGGTGAGCCGATCAACCCCGAGGCCTGGGTGTGGTACTGGAAGTACATCGGCGGCGAGCGCTGCCCGATCGTCGACACGTGGTGGCAGACCGAGACGGGCGGCATCATGATCACGCCCCTCCCCGGGCTCGTGACCGCGAAGCCGGGGTCGGCGACGCGGCCCTTCCCCGGGGTCAGGGCGGCGGTCGTCGACGACCAGGGCAACCCGGTCGCCGCGGGCAGCGGCGGCTACCTGGTGATCAACCGGCCATGGCCGGGCATGTTCCGGACGCTCTACCAGGACGACGAGCGCTACGTCTCGAACTACTTCTCCAAGTACGGCCGAAGCGTCTACTTCCCCGGCGACGGCGCCCGCCAGGACGCGGACGGCGACTTCTGGCTGCTGGGGCGCGTCGACGACGTGATGAACGTCTCCGGGCATCGGCTCTCGACGATCGAGCTCGAGTCGACGCTGGTCGAGCACCCGGCGGTGGCCGAGGCCGCGGCGACCGCGGCGCCCGACCCGCTGACCGGGCAGACCCCGCTCTGCTTCGTGCTGCTGCGGGCCGGCCGTGAGCCGAGCGACGAGCTGGCCGCGGAGCTGCGCGAGTGGATCGGGCAGAAGATCGGCAAGATCGCCCGGCCGAAGGCCGTGATCATCGTGGACGACCTGCCGAAGACGCGTTCCGGCAAGATCATGCGGCGGCTGCTGAAGGACGTCGCCGAGGGCCACGAGCTGGGCGACACGACCACCCTGCGCGATCCGGCGGTCGTCGAAGACCTGAAGCGGCAAACGGACGCGGTGCTGCGTCCGGGCGGCTGACCCGGATCCTGCTGATCCGGCACGCCGAGCCCGTGCCGCAGTCGGGCGCTGACGAGGAGAACGAGCGCCCACTCTCGCCGCGGGGGCGCGAGGACGCCGCCCGTCTGGCTTGCCAGCTCGCCGCCGAGCCGATCGCGGCCGTCTACTCGAGTCCCTACCCGCGGGCGCGGCAGACCGTCGAGCCGCTGGCGGCCGCGCTCGGCATGGATGTCGAGGTCGTCCCCGACCTCCGCGAGCGGCTGCTCTCGCCCGGCGCCGTGCCCGGCTGGGAGGCGCACGTCCGCCAGGGGTGGAGCGACCTCGGCTACGCGCTGCCCGGTGGGGAGTCCTCGCGAGCTGCGCAGGCCCGGTTCGGCGCCGCACTGGACGAGCTCGCGGGCCGGCATCCGGGCGAGACGATTGCAGCGGCGAGCCACGGCAACGTGATTGCGCTCGTCCTCCACGCGCGCGACCCGTCGATCGGATTCGACTTCTGGCGGGCGATGCCCATGCCCGCCGTGTACCCGCTCGACGTCCCAGATGAATAAACGGGGTCTGACCCCGTTTATTCAGGGGCCGGCGATTCGCGGACGGCACGCAGCGCGAGCTGGACCGCCGTGACCACCAGCACCAGCGCGAACAGGCGCTGAAGGGTCTCGTTCGGCAGGTCGTCAGCCACGATCTCGCCCAGCTTGGCCGTCGGGACGGAGGCGATGCCGATCACGACGGCGTCGCGCCAGGTCACGGCTCCATAGGTCGTCTGCCGCCACGAGCCCATCAGGATCACCGGCACCATCGCCGCGAGCGACGTCGCCACGGCGACGCGGGCGGAGGCGCCGAGGAAGATCAGCGTCGGCACGAAGACGACCCCGCCGCCGACTCCGAAGAGCGCCGAGAGCACGCCGGCCAGCAGCCCGAGCGCGGCGGCGAGGACGTCGTGGCTCACAGGGCGAGCTTCCCGGCGCTCAGGACGAGGAGCAGTGAGAAGGCGAGCACCGCCCGGCGCGGCGCCACCCGCTGGTGCAGCCACGCGCCGATGACGGCGCCGGCCGTCGCGGGCAGGCCGATCAGCGCTGCGTCGGCCCAGTCGACGTTGCCCGCCTGGGCGTGCGAGGCGGCCGCCGCGATCGCCGTGAACAGGATCGCCGCGAGCGACGTCGCCATCGCCCGTTTGGGCGCATACGCGACCAGGGCAACGAGGAGGGGCACGATCACGATGCCACCGCCGATGCCCAGCACTCCGGACAGGAACCCCGCGGCCAATCCGATGCCCACCAGGGCCAGGGTTCGGCGCGACACGGCGGGTATTGTAAGCCCCGTGGACGGCAGCCTGGCCCGCCTCGTGGCGCCGCTTCGTGCGCAACCGCGGCGGGGCGCGGTGCTCTGCGACATCGACGGCACGCTTGCGCCGATCGTGCCCGTCCCCGAGGACGTCCGCGTGCTGCCCGAGGCGCTCGCCGCCCTCGAACGGCTAGCGTCGCGCTACGCACTGGTCGGCTGCGTGACCGGCCGGCCGGCGGCCGAGGCGCGCACGCTCATCCCGATCAAGGCGGTCGCGATCTCGGGCAACCACGGCCTCGAGATCTGGCGCGACGGCGCGGTACACCTGGCCCCCCAGGCGGAAAAGTACCTGCCCGCGATCCACGACGCGCTCCAGGTCGTGCGCAACGACGGGCTGCTGCCGGAGCTGGGCTGCCACGTCGAGGACAAGGGCATCACGTTCACGATCCACTACCGCAACTCGCCCCGTGCCGACCACGCCCGCCGCTACCTGGAGACGCAGATCGTGCCCAAGCTGGAGCGGGCCGGGCTGGCCTACAACTTCGGCCGCATGGTGCTCGAGGTGCGCCCGCCCGTCGCGGTGGACAAGGGCGCAGCGGTCGTGCGGCTGCGCGGCCGCAAGCGCATCGACCACCTGCTCTTCGTCGGCGACGACCGCAGCGACCTGGACGCGTTCCGCGAGGCGACGATCCGGATCGCCGTCAACTCGGCGGAGGCACCGAGGCAGCTGATCCAGGCGGCGGACGCCGTCCTGTCCGGCCCGCTCGAGGTGGTCGCGATGCTCGACCACCTCGCGGACGTGTGATTCCGCCGTGGGGGGCGAAACACCCCCCTTCCCCGGGTGGTCCCAGGGGGCGTAGGCTCGAAGAGGATGCGAGCCGACGCCATCACAGTCGAGGTCGAACCGGATGAGCTCCGCGAGACGGAGCCCGGCGTCGTCGACGTGTTCGACGCCCTCGGCCGCCAGTTCTTCTGGGCCGACGTCGTGATGGTGGCGGCGCGCGACGCGGACACCGACGTCCTCGTCGGCGAGGTCGTCTACACGCCGCCCCGTTAGACCGTCGCCCCGCTCCCCAGGAGCTTGCGCAGCTCCGGCCACGGGCGCGTGTTCACGACGCTGGCGGGGCCGGTCCAGCCGCGGCGGGCGTTCATGACGCCGAACGGCAGGTAGTCGATCGCGGCCACCGAGTGGGCGTCCGTGTCGATCGCGAGCATCGCCCCCGCCTCGACGGCCAGGCGGACGTTCACGTCGCTCAGGTCGAGCCGGTGCGGCTGGGAGCTGACCTCGAGCGCCGTGCCGGTCTGCACCGCCTTCGCGACGACCGCCTCGATATCGAGCGGGTTGGGACGGCGACGGCCGATCAGCCGGCCGGTGGGGTGGCCGAGCACGTCGACGTGCGGGTTCTCGAGGGCGGCGCACACGCGCTTCGTCTGGTCGGCGGCGGAGAGCCGGTGTGACGCATGGACGCTCGCGACGACGACGTCGAGCTGGGCCAGGAGCTCGTCCGAGTAGTCGAGCGAGCCGTCCCGAAGAATGTCCACCTCGGCGCCGACGAGGAGGGTGAAGTCGGGCTCGAGCGTCGCCGCCAGCTCGCGCACGCGCTCGATCTGGGCGTGCAGGCGGCCGGCGTCGAGGCCCATCCCGAACCCGACCGCCGGCGAGTGGTCGGTCACGCTCATGTACTCGTAGCCCCGCGCCCGCGCGGCCTCGACCATACGCTCGAGCGTGGCCTTGCCGTCGCTCCAGTCGGTATGGACGTGCAGGTCCCCGCGGATGTCGCCGACCTCCACGAGCTCCGGCATCTGGCCCTTGCGGGCGGCCTCGAGCTCGCCCCGGCCCTCGCGCAGCTCGGGCGGGATCCAGGGCAGGCCCAGGTGCTCGTACACCTCGGCCTCGTCGTCGGAGCTCCACACCTCGCCCGACTCGACGTGCTCGATGCCGTACTCGCTGACCGAGAGCCCCTTGCGGACGGCCGCCTCGCGCAGGGCGACGTTGTGGGCCTTCGAGCCGGTCAGGTGCTGGAGCAGGTTGCCGTAGCAGCCCGCCGGCACCATGCGCAGCTCGACGACCGTCCCGTCGTGGGCGCTCGCGGCGATGCGGCTGTCGCCGCGGGAGCCGACCTCGGCCACCCATTCGCCGGCCGTGAACGCGTCGGCGGCGGCGATGCGGTCGGTGACGGCCGCGACGATGTCGACGTCCTTGCTCGTCTCCCGGTAGCGGCGCACGCTGCCCGCGATGTCGCAGCGGATCACGCCCTCGCAGGCGCGCAGGTCGGCGAGCACCGTCTCGCCCAGTGCCCGCGCCCGGGCGACCGACCGCCGCGGCACGGGCGCCGTCCCGTCGCCGTCGGCCAGGCCGGCCAGGATGGCGGCCTCCGTCTTCTCGCCCATGCCGGAGAGCGCCCGGATCCGGCCCGCGGCCGCCGCCTCGCGCACGTCCTCGACGGTGCGCAGGTCGAGCTCGGAGAAGATGCGCCGGGCGGTCTTCGGACCGACGCCCTGAAGCCGCATCACGACCACTGCACCGGGCGGGTTTCGGTCGACGAGCCGCGTGAGCGCCGCGATCTCCCCCGTGCCGAGCAGCTCGGCCACCTTGTCGGCGATCGTCTGGCCGACGCCCGGCAGGCTGGTCAGGCGCGACTCGGCCGAGAGCCGCGCGACCGACTCGGCCGTCTCCCGGAGCGTCTGCGCGGCCCGCCGGTAGGCGAGCACCCGGTAGACCACCGCCCCTTCCAGCTCGAGCAGGTCGGCCATCAGCTCAAACCGCTCCGCGATGGCCGCATTGGAGAGCGGCGGAGATTCCACGGGGCCAATGCTAGTGTGGCTGGGTGCCCAACAGGTTCGTGATCGTCCTGCCCACGTACAACGAGCGCGACAACCTGGAGCGGGTGGTGGAGGCGATCGGGGCGGAGCGCGCCCGCACCCCGTTCCCCGGCGACGTCCTCGTCGTCGACGACGCGTCCCCGGACGGCACCGGCGTGCTGGCCGACGAGCTGGCGGCAACGCGTCCGTGGGTGCACGTCCTGCACCGGCCGGACAAGCGCGGCCTGGGCCGGGCCTACGTGGACGGCTTCCGGTGGGCGCTCGAGCGCGACTACACCCACATCCTGGAGATGGATGCCGACCTCAGCCATCCGCCCGATGCGATCCCGCGCCTGCTCGAGGCGGCCGCCGACGCCGACCTCGTGCTCGGCTCCCGCTACGTCGCCGGTGGCGGTGTGACCGGGTGGCCGGCGCACCGGCGGGCGATCTCGCGGGGTGGGTCGCTCTACGCGCGGACGCTGCTCGGCGTCTCGGTCCGCGACCTCACCGGCGGGTTCAAGTGCTTCCACCGGCGCGTGCTCGAGAGCGCCGACCTCGACTCGGTGCACGGCCAGGGCTACGTCTTTCAGATCGAGCTCACATACCGCACGCTGCGGATGGGCGGGCGCGTCCGCGAGGTGCCGATCACCTTCTGCGACCGGACCGCGGGCACGAGCAAGATGACGCTCGCGATCGTCGCCGAGGCGGTGTGGAAGGTGCCCGCCCTGCGCCTGCGCGGATCGCGCGCCGCCGGCGACCGCGACCTGCTGCCGGGGAGCGTCACATCGCTGGTAGCATCGCGCCCACCGCTATAGTCAAAGCTCCGGTTTCGAGACAGGAGCAACGGGTCGTGAGCGAACGGTTGATCGAGGTTTCAGACGCCACCTGGGAGTCCGAGGTGGTCGGGGCCGATGGGCCCGTTGTGGTGGATTTCTGGGCGCCGTGGTGCGGCCCGTGCCGGGTGATGGATCCCATCCTCGACGAGCTCGCCGAGACCCACGCGGGCCGGGTGAAGTTCACCAAGCTGAACGTCGACGACAACCTGCAGACGGCGACCCGCTACGACATCCTCTCGATCCCGACGCTGATGGTGTTCGCCGGCGGCGAGATCCAGAAGAAGCTGATCGGGGCGATCCCGCGGCGGCGGCTCGAGGACGAGCTGTCGGCGTGGACCACCGCCTCGGCGTAGGACTCAGGCCCGCAGCACCGCCAGCACGCTGACGCCGGTGACGATCACCGCGGCGCCGGCGATCTGGCGCGGGCCGACGCGCTCGCCGAAGATCGCGAACGAGGCGATGGTCGCAACGGCCGCGAACTGTGACCCGAGCACGGCCGGGATGGCGACGCCGTGGTGCGCGCCGGTGACGTAGCAGACGTAGCCGGTGACCTCCGCGACGGCCGAGAAGACCACCATCCACCAGGCGGCGCCGGGCAGCTGCAGCCGCCGGCGCAAAAGCAGCGGCAGCGCGATCACCGACACGCCGACGATGCGCGCCACCAGGATCGTCCACAGCGCCCCCAGCGAGTCGCCGGCATGCGCGCTCGCGACCAGGTTGACGCCGAAGAGGCACGCGGCGGCGAGGGCGTAGAGCGAGGGGCGCAGGTGGACGTCTGAGGCGCGGCCGCGCATGGTGACGACCACCACGCCGCAGGCGATGACCACAAGGCAGACGGCCACGCCGACCGTGAGGGTCTCGCCGAGCGCGATCGAGAACACCGCCGCAAGCGCGCCCTCGGTGGAGGCGATCGGCGCGACCACCCCCACCTTGCCCAGCCGCAGGGCCTGGTAGAGCAGCGAGAGCCCGGCCGCGGAGCCGGCACCGGCGAGCACCGCCCACGCCCAGGCGTCGCCGGTCGCGTGCGCGGGGTAGCCGGATGCGGGCGCCAGCACGGCCAGCGCGCCCAGGCCGAGCAGCATGACGTAGGCGAGCGCCTGCTGCGATCCCAGCAGCCGCGTCGAGCGCGAGGCGGCCACGGTCGAGAGCCCCCACGAGACCGCGGCGCCGAGGCCGCCCAGGATCGGGATCACGCGAAGTGGTCCCAGCCCCGCAACGACCGCTCACGCCCCTCGGCGTCCAGCAGCCGCACGCCGGCGGCGGCGGTCAGCCTGCCGACGACCGTGACCGGCACCGGCAGCTCCGCCCCCGCAGGAACGGCCGCCAGCAGCTCGTAGTCCTCGCCCCCGGCCGCAGCCTGCTCGACCGTCGCGCCGGTCGCGCGCGGAAGCCGGTCGAGCTCGATCACGGCCCCCGTGCCGGACGCGGCGGCGAGGCGGCCGGCATCGGTCGCGATGCCGTCGGAGAGGTCGAGCATCGCCGTCGCCACCGCCGCGAGCGCCCGTCCCTCGGCGAGCCGCGGCCTCACCCGGTCGGTGTACCCGCCGGCGGCCTGGCCGCCCAGCGTCCCGGTCACGACGAGCACGTCGCCCGGGCGGCCGCCGGAGCGCAGCACGGGCCGCTCGGCGCGACCGATGGCGGTCACCGAGACGAGCAGCTGGCCGCTGCGGGAGAGATCTCCGCCCGAGAGCGGGACGCCGTGCTCCGCCATCCCGGCCGCCAGGTCGCGGACGCCGTCAAACCCCTCCGGCAGACCCAGGGCGGCCAGCAGGCAGAGCGGCTCCGCGCCCATCGCCGCCATGTCGGACAGGCTCGCCGCGGCGGCCCGATGGCCGATCTCCAGCGCGGAGAGGCGGCCGGAGTCGAAGTGGACGCCGTCCACGAGCATGTCGGTCGAGGCGACGATGCCGCCGGCGAGCACGGCCGCGTCGTCGCCGATGCCGACCGAGACACCGGCGCCCCCGGCCCCGGCGACCGCGGCGATCGCGGCCACCAGGTCGTCCTCTGATAGCATGGCGGGCAATGTACAGCGCCCGGTTCACCTTCCCCTTTACCACCCCGCCGGGAGGCGTCTGAGCGCGTACGCGAAGCCCGTCGTGCCGTTTGGAAGCCTCCGCAGAACGCGGGGGCTTTTTTCGTGATGGAGGAGTCATGCCGATGACCGTTGCCTATCCCGGCGAGGAGGGCGCATACGCCGCCGAGGCGGGCGCCCGGCTCTATCCCGACGCCGACCTCGTGTCGCTGCGGTCGTGGGCCGACGTCGTCCGCGCGGTCGGGCGGGGCGACGCCGGCTACGGTGTCCTCCCGATCGAGAACTCGCTGGCGGGGCCGATCCCGGAGACGTACGACCTGCTCGCGCACGCGCCCCTCGCGATCGTGGCCGAGACGGTGATCCCCGTGCCCCACTGCCTGGTGGGGCTGGCGGGGACGAACATCGACGCGCTCGCGCGGGTGCACTCGCACCCGGCCGCGCTGGCGCAGTGCCGCCGGTTTCTCTCCTCGGTGCCCGACGCCCTGCCCGACGTGGCGCCGTCGACGGCGGCCGCCGCCCGCCGGGTGGCGGAGGCGGGCGACCGCAGCCAGGCGGCCCTCTCGTCGCGGCGGGCGGCGGAGCGGTTCGGCCTGGTGGTGCTCCTGAACGACGTCTCCGACCACGCCGAGAACTACACCCGCTTCGTCAGCGTCGCCAACCACACCCGCATCGACCGCGACGGCGTGCGGCTGTGGCACACGGCGGTGCGGTTCGTCACCCACCACCATCCGGGTGCGCTGCTCTCCGCGATCGAGCCGCTGGCGCGCTACGGCGTGAACATGGTGTCACTGCAGTCGCGGCCGATCCCGGGCCGGCCGTGGAGCTACCAGTTCTACGCCGACCTCGAGGGCCACCCCCTCGACCCGGCGGTCGCCACCGCGCTGCGCGCGCTCGAGGAGAACGTCGCCGAGATGGGCTACCTGGGCTGCTACCCGGCGTTCGAGCGCGGCTGACCGAGCCGGGCCAGCAACCGGGCGACGGCGTCGGCCGGGCCGTCTGCGCGCTCGACGCCGCGCACCTCCCACCCGGCCAGGGCGACCACGGGACGGCCGAGCTTCCCGGCCAGGCCGATCTCCGACAGCGTGCCCCACTCGCCGCCGACGGCGATCATGCCGTCGCAGGTGGCCGCGAGCGCGAGGTTGCGGGCCTGGCCGGCCCCGGTGGCGACAACCGTCGTCGCATGGGGCGTCGCTCCGGCCCGCGACTCGCCCGGGACGATCGCGACCACGTGCCCGCCCGCCGCCGCGGCGCCGCGGGACGCCGCGTCCATCACGCCGCCCAGGCCGCCGGTGACGACGATCGCGCCCGCCTCGGCGAGCAGCCGGCCGACCTCCTCGGCCAGGCCCTCGATCCGGGCCGAGGCCCGCCCCGCTCCGGCGACCGCGACGTACACGAACGCGGACGCTACCGCAGCGATGGTATGCTCGCGGCCCCGCGAGCGGTCAAGGGAAGCCGGTGCGAATCCGGCGCGGTCCCGCCGCTGTGAAGGGCGTTCCGTCCGGCGCACCCATCGGGTGGCCACTGGCCGAGAGGCCGGGAAGGTCAGCCGGACGGCCCGGGATCCCCCGGGAAGACGCGCCCGAGCCAGAAGACCTGCCGCTCGCCGACACGACGACGCCTCTCGAGGAAGGAGGACACGTTGGCGAGAACTCGCCTCCACTACCTGGCCGCCGCGGTGGCCGTATGGGCCGCGATCGGCCTGGGCGCGGCCCAGACCGCGACCGCAGCGGCACCCGTCCACGTCAAGGTGCGGGTGGAGGGTCCCGCGCGCACCATCACCCAGTCCACCCAGGTGCCGATCACCGGCACCTTCGCGGGCCACAAGCTGTCCGGCGCGACGGCTCTCGGAGCGCTGCTCGCCGCCGGGAAGCAGCACCATTTCCCCGTCGGCCTGCAGTGGTTCGACTGCTGCGGGTTCTTCGTCAACTCCGTCGCGGGCGTGCCCGGCGACGCGACGCACTTCTGGGCGTTCAAGGTCGGTCACGTCCTGTCCTCCGTCGGCGCCGGCGCCGTCAATGCCACGCCCGGGCTGAGCGTCCTCTTCTACTACACGACGTTCGATCCCAACACCGGCGCGACCGAGCCGACGCTCGGCATCTCGCCGGCCAACCGGACGGTCGCCCGCGGCGGCACGCTCACGTTCGCGATCACGTCCTTCAACGACGCCGGCCACCGCTCCGCGGCCGGCGGCGCATGGGTGAACGTGAACGGGATCGCCACCCGGGCCGACTCGACCGGCCATCTCGCAGTCCAGTTCACGCACACGGGCACGTTCCCGGTGCGGGCAACGCTCTCCGGCGCGATCCGCTCGCGGACGGTATGGGTGCACGTCACGCGGTCGGGCTCGTCCTGACGGCCGTTGCGGTCGCGGCCTGCGGCTCGTCTCTGGCGAAGGCGCCGAGCGGGCCCCGGGCCGCCACCGTGACGGTCACCCGCGGGTTCGGGCAGCGGACGCTCTCCGCTGCCCGGGCCGCGCCCGGGCAGTCGGCGCTCGATGCCCTGCGCCGCATGTCCCGCGTGTCGACGAGCTACGGCGGCCGCTTCGTCCAGGCGATCGACGGGCTCGCCGGCGACCAGTCGCAGGGGATGGCCTGGCTCTACTTCGTGAACGGCATCCAGGCCAACGTCGGCTCGGCCGACTACACCCTCCACCCCGGCGACCGGGAGTGGTGGGACTACCGCTACTGGAACGACCTCATCCAGGTGCCCGTCGCGATCGGCGCCTGGCCCGAGCCGTTCGTGCACGGCTACGGCGGCGACCGCCCGGCGGTGAGCGTCGCCGGGCCGGCATGCGCGGGGCCGATCCGGACCGCCCTGCGGGATGCGGGCGCCCGGGTCGTGCGCAAGGCCACGGCGTGGTCGGTCCGGGTCGAGACGTTCACCCAGGCCGCCGCCGCGCTCTCCTCGGGCGTGTGGCAGGGCCGCGGCCTCACGGTCTCGCTCGACGGCGGCCGGGTCATGGTCTACCGCGGCCGCGCCGGCCTGCGGCCCGACCCGCAGGCGCACGCGCTGATCGCCGGCTACCAGCCGGGCCCGTCGACGGGGAAGTCGGCCGAGGTCGTCGTGGCCGGGGACACCCCGTCGGCCGCGTGCGCGGCGGCCCGCACGCTGGCGGCGAGCCCGACCGCGGTGCACGACGCCTACGCCGTCGCACTGGACGCGTCCGGCCGCGTGATCGCCTACGGTGGGCGACCGTGAAGCCGCTGCCCGCAGCGCTCGTCACCGGGCCGCCGCTGGTCGCCGCCATCGCCGCGTGGAGCCCGCTCTGGCTCGCGGCCGCGACCGTCGGCGCGGCGCTCCTGCTCGCGGCCGCGCCTCCGCCCCGGCGCCTGTACGCCGTAACCGCAATCGGCTCGGGCCTGGTCGTCTTCGCGATCAACCCATTCGTCTCGGTGCAGGGCCTGACCGTGCTCTGGCAGGGGCCGCACATCCCGATCCTCGACACGCAGATCACCGTCGAGGAGGTGGCCTACGGCGCCGGCGCCGGTATGCGGGTGGCGGCGTCCGCGCTGGCCGTGGCGGCGTTCGTGCGCCTGGCCGACCCCGACCTCCTGCTGCGCGCCTTCTCCCGCGTCGCGCCGCGGTCGGCGATGATCGCGGCGCTCGCCACCCGCATGCTCCCCGCCCTGGAGCGGGACGCGGCCGGGATCGTCACCGCCGCGCGCACCCGGGCGGCACGGATCAGCGCGCCCCGCACCGCCGCCGGCCTCCTGGGCCCCCTGCTCGCGAGCTCGCTCGAGCGCTCGCTCTCGGTCGCGGAGGCCATGGAGGCGCGCGGGTACGGCGGGCCGGGACGGACGCGCGCACCCGTACGGCCGTTGACGGCCCGGGAGTGGACGCTCGCCGCCGTCGGCGGATGCGCCCTCGCGCTCGTGACGGCCGCGCTGATCGGCGGCGCGACCGCCTTCCGCTACTACGACACGCTCGGCGACCCGTGGCAGCCGGTCGCGATCGCCGGCGCGGGCGCGCTCACCGCGCTTCTGGCAACGGCCGCGGCGGTGGTGCGATGGCCGCGCTGAGCTTCGAGCACGTCTCCTACGCCTACCCGGGCGCCGCCCGGCCCGCCCTGGACGGCGTCGACCTCGACGTCGAGCCGGGCCAGCTGGTGCTCCTGGTCGGCGGATCCGGCTCGGGCAAGTCGACGCTGCTCCGTGCAGCCCTCGGCCTCGTGCCCCACTTCCACGGCGGCGAGCTGCGCGGCCGCGTGCGCGTATCCGGCCTGGATACGCGCGAGCACCGCCCGGGGGCGCTCGCCCGTCACGTCGGGCTCGTATTCCAGGATCCGGAGTCGCAGCTCGTGATGGGCCGCCCCGACCGCGAGGCCGCCTTCGGCCTCGAGAACCTGGGCCACCCCGCCGGCGAGATCGCCGTCCGCGCCCGGGAGGCGCTGGCGGCCGTCGGGGCGGCGGCGCTCGCGGGCCGGCCGGCAGCCGCACTCTCGGGCGGAGAGTCCCAGCGGGTCGCCATCGCCTCGGTGCTCGCCATGGGGCAGCCGATCCTCCTGCTGGACGAGCCGACGAGCCAGCTCGACCCGGTCGCCGCCGAGGAGCTGCTCGGCCTCGTGGTGCGCATCAACCGCGACCGCGGCGTGACCGTCGTCCTGGCGGAGCACCGCACCGGGCGGCTGTTCGCCGAGGCCGACCGCGTGATCGCGATGGAGAACGGCCGCCTCACCGTCGACGCGTCGCCGCCCGTCGCCGCGCGGGCGCTCGCGGCGACCGCGCCGTGGCTGCTCCCGCCGGTCACCCAGGCGTTCGCCCGCGCCGGGCGGGCGGAGCTGCCGCTGACCGTGCGGGCAGCCCGCTCGCTGGTCGGGGCCCCGTCCCCACCCGCCGCCACGGCGCTCCCGCCGGCGGCAGCCGCCGCCGGCGTCGTCAAGGCGCACAAGCGGCTGGGGGACGTCGACGCCCTCGCCGGTGCCGCCACCGCGTTCGAGCGCGGCCGGGTGACGGCACTCATCGGCGAGAACGGCGCCGGCAAAACCACGCTCGCGCGCGCCGTCTGCGGCCTGCTCGCGCTCGACCGCGGCCGCATCGACCCGGTCCCGGCCCGTGCGGGCTACGTCGGCCAGGACCCGGCTCACTACCTGCTCCACGACACGGCCCGCGACGAGGTCGCCTACGCCCTGCGCAACCTGGGCGTCCCGGAGCCGGAGCGCGGCCGCCGCGTCCAGGCGACCCTCGCCGGGCTCGGCCTGGAGGGGTTCGGCGACCGCCACCCGCGCGACCTCTCGAGCGGTGAGCGGCAGCGGCTCGCGATCGCGGCGGTGACCGTGATGGAGCCCGAGCTGCTCGTGCTCGACGAGCCCACCCGCGGCGTCGACGGACTGCGCAAGCTGGCGCTGGTGGAGCTGGCGCGGTCGCTGGCGGCCGACGGGGCGGCGGTCGTCATCGTCACCCACGACATGGACTTCGCCGCCGAGGCCGCCGACGTCGTCACGAGCATGGCCGCGGGCCGGGTGCTGTCCGACCGGGCGCCGCGCACGCTGCTCGCGTCGGGGATCTTCTTCGTGTCCCAGCTCGGGCTCGCGCTGGGCCGGGCGTCGCAGGCAGACGCCGTCGCCCTCCTGACCGAGCCGCTGGAGCCGGCGCATGTCTAGCGACACCGTCGCGCTCGCGCTGCTGGCGGCGATCACGCTCGGGCTCGTCGCCGTCGAGACCGGCCCGACCCGCAGCCGGGAGCTGGCGCTGGTCGCCGCCCTCGCCGCCGCGGCCGCCGGCGGACGGGTGCTCTTCGCCGCCGTCCCCAACGTCCAGCCGGTGACGATGATCGTCGCGGTGACCGGAATCACCCTCGGCGCCCGGGCCGGGCTCGCGACCGGAGCGGCGGCGGCGCTGGCGTCGAACGCCTTCCTCGGCCAGGGTCCGTGGACGCCGTGGCAGATGGCCGGGTGGGGCCTCGTCGGCGTGACCGCGGCGGCGCTCGGGCCCGCCTTGCGCAACCGGCCTGCGCTTGCGCTCTACGGCCTCGCCGCGGGGTTCCTGTTCGACTGGCTGATGGACGTCTGGGCGTGGTCGTCGCTCGGCGGCGGCTCGGCGTCCTTCATCGCGCTCGTCTCGACCGGGATCTGGTTCGACGTCGCCCACGCGGCCGGGAACGTCCTGCTCGCCGTCGTCGCCGGCCCGACCCTGATCCGCATGCTCGACCGATACGCCCGCAAGCTGCACGGAACCTTCGTCCCACTGGAGCAGACATGAAGATCACCACGACCCTGATCGTCGCCCTCGCCCTCCTTCTCACGACCGCCGCCGCGGCGAACGCCGCCACGGCCACCCACTACCTGCTCTCCCGCCAGACGGCGTCGGGCGGCTTCGCCGAGTCCGGCAGCGGCAGCCCGAGCGCCGTCGTCACGGAGTGGACGATGATGGGCCTGCGCGCAGCCGGCGTCGCCCCGGCCGGGGTGCACCGAAGCGGTGGGAAGACCGCGATCGCCTACCTGGCGGCGCGAGCAGGCTCGTGGACGAACGCCTACGACCTCGAACGCGGCATCCTCGCCATCGTCGCCGCCCGCCGCAATCCGGCCGCATTCGCCGGCCGCAACCTGGTCGCGGCCCTGCGGGGCAAGATCGGCAGCCACGGCGGCATCGGCTCCGCCGCCAACTCGACCTACTGGGGCGTCCTCGCGCTGCGCGCCGCCGGATCGCCGCGTTCCCGCCAGGACGCTCTCCTACATCCGCTCGCGCCGGCACCGCAACGGCGGCTACGCCTGGTCGATCTCGGCCGCCCCGGACTCGAACGACACGGCGGCGGCCGTGCTCGCGCTGCACGCCGCCGGTGTCGGCTGCGGAAATGTCGCCGTCTCGCGCGGCCTCGCCTACCTGCGCAGCTCCCAGGCCTCGTCGCACGGGTATGCGCTCCTGCCCGGGAGCGCCGCGGACAGCCAGTCGACGTCGTGGGCGATCCAGGCCCGCCACGCCTGCGGCCTCCGCAACGCCCGGGCACGCCGGTGGCTGCTCGCCCGCCAGCTTCCGAACGGCGCCTACAACTACCAGCCGGGCACGACGATCACGCCCGCGTTCGTGACGGCGCAGGTGCTCCCCGCCGTGCACGGCCGCTGGTACCCGGTCAGATAGCCCGCGGTCAGCGCAACCAGACGGCGACGGACACGATGAGGTAGATCGTGAGCAGCTGGAGGCCCTCCAGCCAGTTCGTCTCGCCGCCGCGCGCGATCAGCGTCGCGCCGAGCGCGGCGGCCGCGAGCGCCGCCAGCTGGAGCGGGTCGAAGACGAGGGTCAGCTCGTTGCCCATGATCACCCCGGCGAGCACGGCCACCGCGGAGGCCACGAGCACGATCTGGATGCCGCTGCCGTAGGCGATCCCCATCGCGAAGTCGACCCGGTTTCGGTACGCGAGGCGCACCGCCGAGAAATGCTCGGCGACGTTGCCGACGAACGGCACGACGACGAGCCCCACGAACGGCCGGGGGATCCCGAGCGCATCGACCGCCGGCCTGATGGAGTCGACCAGCACCTCGGAGACGATCCCGGTGCCGACCGCCGTCACCGCGAGCGCGGCCACCGCCTGCCGGCGTGACCAGCGCAGGCCGCCGGGCTCGCCGGAATCGCGCAGGGCGGGCTGGTGGAAGCTGTAGTAGAGGTAGGCCGCGTACACGACGACGAGGGCGCCGCCCGTCCAGCGGGACAGAACCTCGGTCGCATGCGGGTCGTGCTCGAGGGCGGCGAAGAGGGTCGGAAAGCCCAGCCCGGCGACGCCCAGGATGAGCATCGAAGAGTTCGTCGCGGCCACCTTCTCGGTGAAGGTCTGGACGCCGTTGTGCCAGCCGCCGATGATGAGCGAGAGGCCGAGGATCAGGAGCACGTTCCCGATCACCGAGCCGATGATCGACGCACGGGCGATGTCGTCGAGCCCGGCCCGGATGGCGAGCACGACGATGACGACCTCGGGCAGGTTGCCGAACGTCGCGTTCAGGAGCGCGGACGCGCGCGGCCCGGCGCTCTCGCCGGCCTGATCCGTCGCCTCGGCAAGCGCCCAGGCCAGCCCGGCCAGGGCGACGGCGGCGATCACGAACACCACCTGGCCGCTCGTGCCCACCGCGTGCAGGACGACGGCCAGGACGGCGACGGCGAAGACGGCGCCGAAGCGCTGCAGCTCGCGCGCGGTCACAGGTACCAGAACGAGGTCGCGACGATGACGTACACCGCAATGAGCTGGGCGCCCTCGAGCCAGTTCGACTCGCCGTCGGCGGCGATCAGCGCCGTGATCGTCACGGCCGCGGCAAGGGCGATCACCTGGATCGTCGGGAACACGAGGTCGAAGTCGTGCGCCGTGAGCAGCGAGGCGAACACGAGGATGGGGGCGACGCCCAGGGCCACCTGCATCGAGGAGCCCAGCGACACGAGCATCGAGAAATCCATCTGGTTCTGGTAGGCGATCTTCACGGCGACGATGTTCTCGGCCACGTTGCCGACGAGCGGGACGATGACGAGGCCGAGGAAGACCGCCGAGATGCCCGCGTCGGCGATCACGCCGGCGAGTGTGCCGACGAACACGTCCGAGATCACGGCGACGGCCGTTGTCGCGGCGACGAGGACGGCGATCGCGCCCCGGGCCGGCCAGTGCCGGCCGCCGGACGGCGGGTGGGCGCCGGTGCCGCTGCGAAACAGGTAGACGAGGCTGAGCGCGTAGAGCACGATCAGCACGGCCGCGGTGACGTCGGAGATCGTCTGCACGTTGGCGCCGTTGCCGTGCGCGGCCGCAAACGCGGTCGGCAGGCCGAGGCCGATCACCGCCAGCGCCAGCATGGACGCGCTCATCCCCGCGACGCGGCGGTCGAACGTCTGCACCCCGTGGCGGACGCCTCCGACGACGAACGATGCCCCGAGCACGAGCAGCGTGTTCCCGAGGATCGAGCCGGTGATCGACGCGGTGGCCACCTCGAGCTGGCCCGCGCGGATCGCGAAGATCGTGATGATCAGCTCGGCCGCGTTCCCGAACGTCGCGTTGAGCACGCCGCCCACACGCGGGCCGCTGCTCTCGCCGAGCTGCTCGGTGGCGACGCCGACGAGCCAGGCCAGGCCGATCAGGGCGGCCGCCGCCGAGACGAAGACCGCCGTGTTCGGCGCCGAGGCCAGGTCGAGCGTCGCCGCCAGCGCAGCGAGGAGCGCGGCCACCGCGACGGAGCCCGCCTCGAACCTGTTCAGGCCTCGCGTCACCGGGGCAGCCTACCGGCGCCCCGCCCGCCGACCGGGGTGCGTCCGCCGGCCAGCGCCTACTCCTGGTACGCGCCCATGCTGCGGAACTTGGCCCGCCGCCCGGCCCGGCGCTGCGCGGGCGGCACCGCCGCGACCACCTCGAGCTCGAGCTGGATCGCGTCGGCGAGCAGCTCCGCGGCACGGGCGTGGTCGCGGTGCGCACCGCCCGACGGCTCGGGCACGATCAGGTCGACCACGCCGAACGCGAGGCACGCCTCGGCGGTCGGCCGCAGCGCGGCGGCGGCCCGCTTGGCCTCGCCGGCGTCCTTCCACAGGATGGCCGCACAGCCCTCGGGAGAGATGACGGTGTAGATCGCGTTCTGCTGCATGAGCACCCGGTCTGCGACGCCGATCGCGAGCGCGCCGCCCGACGAACCCTCGCCGATGACGCAGGCGACGACCGGCACGGGCACCCGCATGAGCGTGAGCTGGGCGCGGGCGATGGCGCCGGACTGGCCGCGTTGCTCGGCGCCGACGCCCGGCGCCGCGCCCGGGGTGTCGATCAGGGTCACGATCGGGAACCCGAGCCGTCCCGCCAGGCCGAAGACGCGCATCGCCTTGCGGTAGCCCTCGGGGCTGGGCATGCCGAAGTTGCGGTAGGTGCGCTGTTTGAGGTCGCGCCCCTTCTGATGGCCGACGAACGCGACCGACTGGCCCCGGAACGAGCCGATCCCGGCCACGATGGCCGGGTCGTCGCCCTCGGCCCGGTCGCCGTGGAGCTCGATGAAGTCGTCGCAGATGCGGTCCAGGTAGTCCAGCGTGTAGGGCCTGTCCTCGTGGCGGGCGAGCTGTACCGCGTGCCATGCGTCGCGCTCGCCGCCGCGGCGGCGGAAGAAGCCGAAGCGCTCGCGCTCAGTCGTCGACATCGGGGCCTCCGTTGCGGAACGGCTTCACGCCCGTCACCCGGCGGCGCATGCCGGCGAGGGCGCGCCCGAGCGCCCCGACCGGATCGATCTCGCCGACGAGCGAGGGCGGCCGGTAGGGCGTGCCACCGGCCAGGATGGCCGCGATCCGGGCCACCATGTCGCGCAGCTCCGGCCGGGGCACGATCAGGTCGACGTGGCCGTGGCGGTAGTTCGACTCCGCCAGGCCGAAGTCGTCCGGCAGGCTCTCCCGCGTCGTCTGCTTGACGACGCGCGGCCCCGAGAACGAGAGCAGCGCCCCCGGCTCGGCGATGACGACGTCGCCGAGCGCGGCGAAGCTGGCCGCGACGCCGCCCGTGGTCGGGTGGACGAGCACGGAGATGAACGGCCGCCCGGACTCCTGCAGCTCGTCGACGGCCGCAACGGTCTTCGCCATCTGCATGAGGGCGAGCACGCCCTCCTGCATGCGGGCGCCGCCCGACGCCGCCACGGACACGAGCGGCAGCCGCCGCTCGAGGGCGAGGTCGGCGGCGCGGGCGAACTTCTCGCCGACCACCGACCCCATCGATCCGCCCAGGAACGAGAAGTCCATCACCGCGAGCGCCACGGGCGTCCCGCCGATCACGGCGGCCCCGACCACGGCCGCGTCGCGCAGGCCGGTCGATCGCATGGCCGCCTCGATCCGCTCCGGATAGGGCTTGGAGTCGGTGAACGCGAGCGGGTCGGAAGACACGAGCCCGGCGGCGATCTCGACAAACGTGCCGTCGTCGGCCAGCTGCAGGATCCGCTCGCGGGCGGTCACCGGGAAGTGGTGCCCGCAGTTCGTGCAGACGCGCAGGTTGCGCACCATCTCGTCCTCGCGGTAGTGCGACGCGCAGGTCGGGCACGTGTTGCGGGTGCGATGCGGGGGCTCGCCAGGGCCGTTCGGCTCGTCTGAGCGGCTGATGTCGACGTTGATGTTCTGGGCCACGGCCGTTCCCGCCAAATTGCCGGTATCAGTCCCCGGCGTCCCACCGGCGGAGCACGAGGACGGCATTGTGCCCGCCAAACCCGAACGAGTTCGACACCGCCACCTTCACGTCGGCCTCGCGGCCGACGTTGGGGATGTAGTCGAGGTCGCACTCCGGATCCGGATCGGTGAGGTTGATCGTCGGCGGCAGGAAGCCGTCGCGCATGGCAAGGGCGGTCACGGCCACCTCGACCGCCCCGGTCGCCCCGAGCAGGTGGCCGGTCTCGCTCTTCGTCGAGGAGATCGGGATCCGCGCGGCGTGCTCGTCGCCGAGCGCGAGCTTGAGCGCCCGTGTCTCGGCCGAGTCACCCGCCGGCGTGGACGTCCCGTGGGCGTTCACGTAGCCGATGTCGGCCGGCGTGATGCCGGCGTCCTCCATCGCCATCGTCATCGCCCGGGCCGGGTTCGTCCCCACCGGATCCGGCTCGGTGACGTGGTGGGCGTCGCTCGACATGCCGTAGCCGAGCACCTCGGCGTAGATGCGCGCGCCGCGGCCACGGGCCCGCTCGAGCTCTTCCAGCACGAGCACGGCTGCGCCCTCGGACAGGATGAAGCCGTCGCGGCCCGCGTCGAACGGGCGGCTCGCGCCCTCCGGATCGTCCAGCCGCCGCGAGAGCGCGCGCATCGTGCCGAACCCGCCCAGGGCGAGCGGCACGATCGGCGCCTCGACCCCGCCGGCCAGCATCGCGTCGGCCATCCCGGCGCGGATGTACATGGTCGCGTTGCCGAGCGACATGCCGGACGCGGCGCAGGCGGTGCACTCGGTCGTCAGCGGGCCGCGCGTGCCGAGCGCCATCGACACCTCGGCCGCGCCCATGTTCGCGATCAGCGCCGTGACCCAGAAGGGGTTCAGGCGGTCGGGGCCGGCCTCGAACAGCTTCGCGTGGGCGACCTCCTGCGTCTTCAGGCCGCCGATGCCGGTGCCGATCGAGCAGCCGATCCGGGGCGCGTCGGCGGCGATGTCGAGGTCGGCATCGGCCACCGCCTGCGTCGCCGCGGCGACGGAGAGCTGGGCGAAGCGATCGGTCTTCCGCGCGGTGCGCTTCTCCATGTACTCGGTCGGATCGAAGCCCTTCACCTGGCCGGCGATGTTCACCGTGCCCTCCGGCATGTCGAACCCCTCGACGTAGCCGATACCCGACTGGCCGGCCCGGATGCTCGCCCAGGTGTCGGCCATCGTGATCCCGTTCGGCGTGACCGCGCCCATCCCGGTGATCACGACCCGCCGCCTGCCGTTCGCGCTCATATCCCCAACCCTCCGTCCACCGCCAGCACGTCACCCGTCACGAAGGCCGCCGCATCCGACACGAGAAACCGAACCGCCCGGGCGACATCCGCCGGATCGCCGAGCCGCCCGAGCGGCGTCTGCGTCAGGATCGCCTCGCGGGCGGCCTCGGGCAGCGCGTCGGTCAGCTCGGTCGAGATGTACCCCGGCGCGATCGCGTTCACGCGTATCCCACGCCCGCCGAGCTCCTTCGCAAGCGCCTTCGTGAGCCCGATCAGGCCCGCCTTCGAGGCGGCGTAGTTCGTCTGTCCGGCGTTGCCGTGCACGCCGACGATCGAGCTCATCGTGACGATCGCCCCGGCCCGCCGCTTCAGCATCGGCCGGGCCACGGCCCGGCAGGTGAAGAACGCGCCGCCGAGATTCGTGTCCACCACCGCGCGCCAGTCGTCGTCCGAGAGCTTCATGATCAGGTTGTCGCGCGTGATCCCCGCGTTGCAGACCAGGATCGCGATCGGGCCGATCTCGGCCTCGACCTCGGCCACGAGCGCCGCCGCGCCCTCGGGCGTGGAGATGTCGCCGGCGACCGCCCGGGCGCTCCCGCCCGCGTCGCGGATGCCCGCGCAGACCGCCTCGGCGGCCTCGGACGAGCTCGCGTAGTTCACGGCCACCTCGGCCCCGGCGGCGCCCAGCTCGGCGCACACGGCCGCACCGATGCCGCGCGAGCCGCCCGTCACGAGGGCGACTCTCCCCTCGAGCTCACGAACGGGCAAGACTCGCCTCCGCCGCCTTCAGATCCTCCGGCGACCCAACCGAGATGGCGGTGACCGAGCGATCGATCCGCTTCACGAGCCCCGCGAGCACGCCGCCCGGGCCGACCTCGACGAACGTGCGCACGCCGTCGGAGACGAGCCCCTGCACCGACTGGGTGAAGCGCACGGGCGCCGTCACCTGCTCGACGAGCAGGCCGGGCACGCGGTCGACGGTCTCGAGCTTGCTGGACACGGTCGACATGAACCGGGTGCGGAGCTC
The DNA here is from genome assembly GCA_963746115.1 of uncultured Actinomycetes bacterium. Lineage (GTDB taxonomy): Bacteria > Actinomycetota > Thermoleophilia > Gaiellales > JAICJC01 > JAICJC01. Next base: position 365,722 of record CAVVAA010000002.1, read on the forward strand.
GCCGAAGGTGGCCGCCCGGAGCGCCGGCTCGAGCCGGTGCGCCGCGTCCTCCACGAGCGGGCTGTGGAAGGCGCCGGAGACGCGCAGGCGCACCACCTTCGCGCCCAGGTCGCGGGCCTTCTCGCCTACGCCGGCGACGCCGTGCTCCCGCCCGGAGATGACCAGCTGGCCGGGACAGTTGTAGTTGGCGGGCCAGACGTCGCCCGTCTCGGCGCAGAGGCGCTCGACCTCGGCGTCCTCGAGGCCGAGCACAGCCGCCATCGCGCCGCGCGCCTTCGACGCGGCCATCGCGAGACCGCGCTCGCGCACGAGCCGCGTGACCAGGCCGACGCCGATGCTGTCGGCGGCCGCGATGGCCGCGTACTCGCCGACGCTGTGGCCGACGACGACATCGGGCTTGACCCCGAGCCGCTCCTGGATCGCCCGCAGCGCGGCCAGCGACGTCGCCACCAGCGCGGGCTGCGTCACCTCGGTCTGGGACAGCTCCTCGATCGGCCCTTCGAAGCACACCCTGCGCAGGTCGAAGTCGAGCTCGTCGGACGCCTCGTCGAACACCGCAGCCGCCTCCGGGAACTGCGCCACGAAGTCTCGTCCCATGCCCACGCGCTGGCTTCCCTGCCCCGGGAAACAGAACGCCACCTTGCTCATCCTTGCTCCTTGAGAGGGATTGTCCATTCCATCACGCACGAGCCCCACGAGAGGCCGCCGCCGAACCCGACCATGAGCACGACGTCGCCGGGCCGGATGCGCCCGGAACGGTATGCCTCGTCGAGGCAGATCGGGATCGATGCCGCCGAGGTGTTCCCGTAGCGGTCGACGTTCGCAACCACCTTCTCGGCCGGGATGCCCAGCCGCCGGGCGGCGTGCTCGATGATCCGCAGGTTGGCCTGGTGGGGGACGAACAGGTCGACGTCGTCCACCGTCATGCCGATCGCGTCGAGCACGCGGGCGGCCGACTCCACGCTGACCGTGGTCGCAAACTTGTAGACCTGCGGGCCGTCCATCGTCACGAACGGGCCTGCGGCGGGGGCACGCGAGTGCCCGGCCGCGGCCACCTTGAGCAGGTCGCCGCCCTCGCCGTTCGACCCCAGCTCGAACCCGAGCAGGCCGTTGTTCGAGCCGTTCCCGCGCAGCACGACCGCCCCGGCGCCGTCGCCGAAGAGCACGCAGGTGGAGCGGTCGTCCCAGTCGAGCAGGCGGGAGAACACCTCGGAGCCGACGACGAGCGCGGTGTCGGTCAGCCCGGCGGCGACCTGGCCGTAGGCCTGGGCCAACGCGAACACGAACCCGGTGCAGGCGGCCGAGAGGTCGTACCCGGGCACGCCGGTCGCGCCCAGGCGCTCGCCGATCAGGGTCGCCGTGGCCGGGAAGTAGTAGTCGGGGCTGGCCGTGGCGACCACGATCACACCCACGTCCGACGCGTCCATGCCGGCCATCGCCAGCGCCCGCTCGGCCGCGGCGGTGCCGAGGGCCGCCGCAGACTCGGTGTCGGAGGCGATCCGGCGCTCGCGGATGCCCGTGCGGGTCGCGATCCACTCGTCGGTCGTGTCGACGCGGGTCGCGAGCTCGTCGTTCGTCACCACCCGCTCGGGGACGAACGATCCGACCCCGAGCATCTCGACGCCGCGGCGGCAGGCCGTGATCACGCGTCCACCTCGACCGTGGTGAGCGCGAACGTCAGCGCCGCCCGGCAGGCCAGCTCGCCGCCGACGTGAGCGGTCGCGTCCGCCTTCCCGATCGGGCCGCGCAGGCGGGAGATGGCGCACTCGAGGTCGAGCACGTCGCCGGGACGCACGATGCGCTTGAAGCGGACGTCGTCGATGCCCGCGAACAGGGCCAGCTTGCCCGAGAAGTCGGGGTGGGCGAGGCCGCACACCGCCCCGAGCTGGGCGAGCGCCTCGACCTGGAGCACGCCCGGCATGATCGGGTTCCCGGGGAAGTGGCCGGCCAGGTACCAGTCGTCCGGCTTCACCAGGTAGCGGCCGACGGCGCGGACGCCGGGCTCGAGCTCGGTCACCTCGTCCACGAGCAGGAACGGCTCGCGGTGGGGAATGATCGCGCGGATGCCGTCGCGATCGAGCGGGGCCGTCACAGACCGGCCGCCACGAGGCCTGGCGTCATGGCGTTGCGCATGCGCAGGCGGCCGCGATGGGCGTGGCACTTGACCGTGCCCACGGGCATGTCCATCGCCGCGGCGATCTGCTCGTACGAGAGCGACAGCACGTCCTTCATCACGAGCACGCGGCGCTGGTCTTCCGAAAGGTTCGCCATGCAGGCGCGCAGCTCGGCCCGCTGCTCGCGCTGCACCGCGACATCCTCCGGCACCTCGGCCGCCGGCGACTCCGGCACGGCCTCGAGCGGCTGATGGCGGCGGCGGCGCTGGCGCACGGCCAGGTCGCGACACGTGTTCGCCACCAGGCTGTGCAGCCAGGTCTGGAACCGGGCCTCCCCCCTGAACTGTCCGATCCGCGTGCACAGCTTGGCCAGCGCCTCCTGAGCGGCGTCCTCCGCATCCTGGGTGTCCGCGAGCAGATACGCGGTCAGCCGGCGAACGCCCGGCGCATGCCGCTCGACGAGCGTCTCGAGCGCGCGCTTGTCGCCGTCCTTGGCGCGCACCGCGAGCACCAGGTCGGAGAGAGATTCGTAGGCCGGCCGGTCACGTACCCGATCACTGACCTTCAGACGCGCCTGTGCGCGTTTGGGTTGCGGGAACATGGGCGCAGTATTCTAGTGATGACGTGGAGGACTCGCTCCGGCCCGAGGCCGTCTCGCCGCTGTTTCGGGGTCGGTTCGGCCATCCCTACATCTACCGCCCCACCTGTCCGAGCACGCAGGACCTCGTCCGCGGGCTCGCCGAGGGCGCCGTGGCGTCGTGCGAGCAGCAGACCGCGGGCCGCGGCCGCCTGGGCCGGCAATGGATCAGCCCCTGGGGCGCGGGGGTGCTCTTCTCGCTCGCGCTCTCGCCGGGCACGCCGCCGGAGCGGCTGCCCCCGTTCGGGCTGGTCGTCGCCGAGGCCGTCTGCGAGGCCTGCTGGCCGGACGCGCAGGTGCGCTGGCCAAACGACGTCGTGGTCGGCGGGCGCAAGCTGGCCGGCGTGCTGGCCGAGCTGCGCGAGGGCCGGCTCGTCGTCGGCGTGGGCGTGAACGCGAACCACACCGCCGCGCAGCTCCCGCCGGACGCGCGCGTCAACGCGACCTCGCTGCGGATCCTGCGCGGCGCACCGGTCGACCGTGCACAGCTCCTGGCCGACCTCGTCGCCGCGATCGAGGCCCGCTACATGCGCTTCGAGCAGGACGGGTTCACGGGCCTCGAGCGGGACGAGCTGCGCGGCCGCCGGGTGGAGCTCGCAGGCGGTGCGACCGGGGCCTGCGCGGGCGTCGACCTGTCCGGCCGCCTGGTCGTGGACGGACGGCCGCACACCTCGGCCGAGGTAACCGCCGTTTTCGTGGGCAATGACGGCGGTGACTACACTCATATGGACACGGAGGCGGAGTGCCAAGACGGATCCTGATCGCGGTAGTCGCGGCCCTCGCGCTCTTCGCCGGAGCGGCGGCAGGGCCGGCGAAGGCAGCGACGGACGGGCACCCGCTCGTCCTGGCGATGCGGCTCGATACCGAGATCAACCCCGTGTCCGCGAGCTTCGTCAAGGACTCGATCGCGCGCGCCGAGAGCGACCACGCCGCCGCTCTCGTGATCCTGATGGACACCCCCGGCGGTGACTCCGACTCGATGAACGACATCATCCAGGCCGAGCTGCACTCGAAGGTGGCCGTGATCGTCTACGTCGCGCCGGAGGGCGCCCGGGCGGCGTCGGCCGGCGCCGTCATCACGATGGGCTCCGACGTGGCCGCGATGGCGCCGACCACGCACATCGGCGCCGCCACGCCGATCGACGCGTCCGGCCAGAACCTCGGCTCCGACCTGCGCCGCAAGGTGCTGCACGACTCCGTCGCCCAGATCACCAGCCTGGCCGCGTCCCACGGCCGCAACACCCACGCCGCCAAGCTGATCGTCACCAACGCGAACGAGTACACCGCGCCCGAGGCGCTCCACCAGAACCTGATCGAGCACGTCGCCCGCAGCCTGCCGGTGCTGCTCGGGCAGGTCAACGGCACGACGACCGCCTACAAGCAGAAGCCGATCGTCCTGCATACCGCGAACGCGCAGATCGAGACGATCGACATGCCGTGGACGCTCGAGCTCCTGAATATCCTGATCAACCCGAACCTGCTCTACCTGCTGTTCCTGGGCGGCATCATCGGAATCGCCTACGAGGTGTTCCACCCGGGCGTGATCCTGCCTGGCACGCTCGGCGCCGTGTCGCTGATCCTCGCGCTCTTCGGCTTCTCGATCGTCTCGATCAACCTGGCCGGGGTGGTGCTGATGATCTTCGGCGTCGTCCTGCTCGGCCTCGAGGCGTGGGTGTCCGCGCACGGGCTGATGGGCATCTCCGGCGTGATCGCGATCGCGGCCGGCGGGCTCATGCTCTTCCGCACGCCCGGCGAGGGCGTGAGCCCGCTCCTCGTGATCGGCATGAGCGTCGTCGCCGGAACGCTGCTCGCCCTCGTTGCCACCAAGGTTGTCGAGGCCCGCCACCGGCCGGTGACCGCCGGCGGCGGCTCGAACACCCTCGTCGGCCGCACGGCCGTCGTCCGCACGCGGCTGCAGCCGCACGGGCAGGTGTACCTGCACGGCGAGCTGTGGCAGGCCGAGGCGGCGGACGGCGACGATGTCGACGCCGGACGTGAGGTCGTCGTCGAGGCCGTCGAAGGGCTTACGCTGCGTGTGACGCCCGCCCCCGCGCCCACCACCGAAGGAGTCACCACGTGATCCTGCTCACCTCGCTCGCCCCGATCATCGTCGTGGCGGTGCTCGCCGCCTTCGCGATCGCGCTCCTGGCGAGCTCGGTCCGGGTGCTGCGCGAATACCAGCGCGGCGTCGTCTTCCGGCTCGGCCGGCTGCTGGGCGCGCCGAAGGGCCCGGGCCTCTTCCTGCTCATCCCGATCATCGACCGGATGGTGCAGGTCGAGCTGCGGACGATCACGCTCGTCGTGCCTCCGCAGGAGGTGATCACACGGGACAACGTGCCGGTGCGCGTGAACGCGGTCGCGTACTTCCGCGTGGTCGACCCCACCGCGGCGATCGTCGAGGTGGCCGACTTCGGCCTGGCGACGTCCCAGATCTCGCAGACGACGCTGCGCAGCGTGCTCGGCCAGCACACCCTGGACGAGCTCCTGTCCGAGCGCGACAAGATCAACCAGATCCTGCAGCAGATCATCGACGAGCAGACCGCCCCCTGGGGGATCAAGGTGAGCGTCGTCGAGGTGAAGGACGTCGAGATCCCGTCCGGCATGCAGCGGGCGATGGCCCGCCAGGCCGAGGCCGAGCGCGAACGGCGGGCGAAGGTGATCGCCGCCGAGGGCGAGTTCCAGGCCTCGGCCAAGCTTGCCGACGCCGCCGCGGTGATCGCCGAGCACCCGATCGCGCTTCAGCTGCGCTACCTGCAGACGCTGATCGAGATCTCCGGCACGAACAACTCGACGACGGTGCTGCCGATTCCGATCGACCTCCTGCACGCGCTCACGGGCCCGATCCGGCCCGAGTAGGCCTCGTGGATCTCCGCCGCAGCCCCCTCACGGGGGTGCCGGTCGTCGTTGCGCCGGGCCGGTCGGCCCGCCCGGGCGCGCTCGGCCGCACGACCCGGATCGCCGACGCCGCCACCTGCCCGTTCTGCGAGGGCCACGAGGCGATGACGCCGCCCGAGGTGCTGGCGCTCGGCCGCGACGAGGGCGGTCCGGACACGCCCGGCTGGACGGTGCGCGTCGTCCCGAACAAGTTCCCGGCCATCCCCGGCCAGGAGGTGGTGATCCACGGCCCCGCCCACGTGACCGCCTTCGCCGAGCTGCCCGACGAGGTGGTGCGTGAGGCCCTGGTCGCCTGGGACCTGCGCCGCGCCCACCACCGCGCGGCCGGCGCGGCCTACCTGCTCGCGGCGATCAACGAGGGCCCGGCGGCGGGCGCGTCACTCGACCACTCCCACTCCCAGCTCGTCCCGTTCGACGACGTCCCGCCGGCGGTCGCAGACGAGCTCCCCGCCTTCGCCGGCGGGTGCGCCCTGTGCGCCGCGCTCGCGGACGAGGACGCGCGCACGATCCGGCACGCCGACGGGCTGCGCACCTTCGCGCCCCGCTGGAGCCGGTTCGCCTACGAGCTCTGGATCGTCCCCGATGCGCACGACGGCGAGCCGGACGCGCCCGCCGCCCTCGCCGCGGCGCTCCTGCACGCGACCCGCAGCCTGCGCGCCGTCCTGGGGGATGGCCTCGCCTGGAACGCCGTCCTGCACGCGCAGCCCCTGCGCGGCGACGACGCATTCCACTGGCACATCGAGATCTGGCCCCGGCTTGCGGTGGCCGCCTCGATCGAGCTCGGCGCGGGCATCTGGGTCAACATCGTCGACCCGGACGTGGCCGCGCGGGAGCTGCGAACCGCCGGGTGACTACTCGGCGGGCGCCGCGCCGTCGCCGTCCGCGCTCGGACCGTCGCCCGGCTCGACGTCGAGCTCGGTCTGCGGGTCGGCCGGGGCCTGGGGCTCGGTCACGCGGGCGATGCTGCCGACGGTGTCGTCGCCGCGCAGGTTCATCAGCCGCACGCCCTGGGTGGAGCGGCTCATGCGCGAGATCCCGTCGACCGTGGTGCGGATGATCGTGCCGTCGCGGCTGATCAGCACCACCTCGTAGCCGTCGCGGACGATCATCGCGCCCGCCAGCCTGCCGCGGGCCTCGGTGTAGCGGATGGTGAGGACGCCCATCGTGCCGCGGCCCTTCGTCGGGTACTCCTCGACCCGGGTGCGCTTGCCGAAGCCGTTCTCGGTCACGACCAGGAGATCCTGGTCGTCGCGGGCGATCTCGACGGCGATCACCTCGTCGCCGGGCCGCAGCTTCATCCCCGCGACGCCGGTCGCGTCGCGGCCCATCGCGCGCACGTCCTTCTCCGAGAACCGCACGGCCTGGCCGTTGCGCGAGACCATCAGCACGTGGTCTTCGCCGTCGGTGAGGCGGACGCCGATCAGCTCGTCGCCCTCGCGGATCTTGAGCGCGATGATCCCGTCGGCCCGCAGCACGGTGTCGTAGGCCTTGAACTCGGTCTTCTTGACGACGCCCTTGCGGGTCGCAAAGAGCAGGTAGCGGCCCTCGCTGTAGTCGCGCGTGTCGATCACGGCGCGCACCTTCTCGTCCTGCCGCAGCGGGAGGACGTTCACGAGCGCGCGGCCCTTCGACTGGCGGTTGCCGGTCGGCAGCTCGTGCACCTTGATCCGGTAGACCTTGCCGACCGTCGTGAAGAACAGCAGGTAGTCGTGCGTGGAGGCGACGAACAGGTGCTCGATGTAGTCGTCCTCCTTCGTGTCCATCCCGATCACGCCAATGCCGCCGCGGCCCTGGACGCGGTAGGCCGAGAGCGCGAGCCGCTTGATGTAGCCGGAGCGCGTGATCGAGATGACCATGTCCTCCTCGGCGATCAGCTGCTCGAGGTCGATCTCGCCCTCGGCGGGCACGATCTCGGTGCGGCGGTCGTCGCGGAACTGGTCGCGGATCTCCTGGAGCTCCTCGCGGATCAGCGCCATCAGCCTGGCCTCGTCTGCCAGGATTGCGCGCAGCTCGGCGATCCGCTCGAGCAGATCGGCGTGCTCGTCCTGGACGCGCTTGCGCTCGAGCCCGGTCAGCGCCCGCAGGCGCATGTCGAGGATCGCCTGGGCCTGGATCTCGCTCAGCTTGAACTGCTGCATCAGCTCGGACCGGGCGGTGTCGGCGTCGTCGGCGCCGCGGATCAGGGCGATCACCGCGTCGAGGTTGTCGAGCGCGATCAGGTAGCCCTCGAGCACGTGCGCCCGGCGCTCGGCGCGGTCGAGCTCGAACTTGGTGCGCCGGGTGACGACCTCCTTCTGGTGGTCGAGGTAGTGCACGAGCACCTGGCGCAGCGAGAGCGTGCGCGGGACGCCGTCGACCAGCGCGACCATGTTCACGCCGAACGTGCTCTGGAGCGGGGTGTGCTTGAAGAGCTTGTTCAGCACGACCTTGGGGATGGCGTCGCGCTTGAGCTCGATCGTCAGGCGGGTGCCGCTGCGATCGGAGTGGTTGTTGACGTCGGAGATCTCGGGGATCACCTTGTCGTTGACGAGCTCGGCGATCTTCTTCACGAGCCCGTCGTCGCCGTCGCGCTTGACCTGGTAGGGCACCTCGGTCACGATCAGCGCGTTGCGGCCGCCCTTGAGCTCCTCGGTATGCACGCGCGCCCGCATCACGACCCGGCCGCGGCCGGTCTCGTAGGCCTCGCGGATCCCGGCCATGCCCATGATCGTGGCCCCGGTGGGGAAGTCCGGCCCCTTCATGTGCGTCATCAGATCGTCGAGCGTCGCGTCCGGGTTGTCGATCAGCTCGATGCAGGCGTCGATCGTCTCGGCCAGGTTGTGCGGCGGGATGTTGGTCGCCATGCCGACGGCGATGCCGGCCGAGCCGTTGACGAGCAGGTTCGGGAACCGCGCCGGCAGCACGGTCGGTTCGCGCTGGCGGCCGTCGTAGTTCGGCGCGAAGTCGACCGTGTTGGCGTCGATGTCGCGCAGAAGCTCCACGGCGAGCCGGCCGAGGCGGCACTCCGTGTAGCGCATCGCGGCGGCGCCGTAGCCGTCCTGGTTTCCGAAGTTGCCCTGACCGTCGACGAGCGGGTAGCGCAGCGCGAACCACTGCGCCATGCGCACGAGCGCGTCGTAGGCGGCGGTGTCGCTGTGCGGGTGGTACTTGCCGAGCACATCGCCGACGACGCGCGAGCACTTGGAGTACGGCCGGCCCGGCTGCAGGCCGGCTTCGTTCATCGAGTGAAGGACGCGCCGGTGCACCGGCTTCAGGCCGTCACGGACGTCCGGCAGCGCCCGCGACACGATCACGCTCATCGCGTAATCGAGGTAGCTCGTGCGCATCTCCTCCGCGAGGTCCTGCGGCTCGATCCTGCCGCCACCGAGGGTGTCAATCGCCATGCGTCACGCGCTCCCTAGATGTCGAGGAACTTCACGTCGCGGGCGTTGCGCTCGATGAACTCGCGGCGCGGCTCGACCCGATCGCCCATCAGGGTCGTGAACATCGCGTCGGCGGCGGCCGCATCGTCGACCGAGACCTTCTTCAGCACCCGGTTCTCGGGGTTCATGGTCGTCTCCCAGAGCTGCTCGGGGTTCATCTCACCGAGGCCCTTGAACCGCTGCAGGTTGAGGCCCTCCTTGGCCATCTCGAGGATGACCGGCCGCAGCGCCTCGAAGGTATGCACCGTCTCGGACACCTTGCCCATCCGCACCGTGAACGGCGGCGGGCCGGTCAGCTCGACCAGCCGCGCGTGGATGCCCCTGAGGCTCTGGTAGCCGGGGCTGCGGAAGAGCTCGACCGGGACGACGCTCGCGAGGGCGGCGCCGGTGGCCTTCTCGATGATGCGCACCCGCAGGCCGCCGTCCTCGGGCCCCATCACCTCGACCCGGTGGGGCTCCTCGTCGGGGACCTGCGACTGCGAAGTACGGTCTGCAAATCGGAGAGCGAGGAGATGTCGTGCTCGATCAGGCGGTGGTCCTTCGCATAGGCGACGGCGGCCGGGCCGAACTGCTCCTTCAGCTTGGACGCCCAGCCCTCGTACTCCTTGACCGCGCGCTGCAGCCGCTGGAGCCGCGACTCGGTGAGGCGGCCCTCCTCGCCGGTGCGATCCGTCACCTCGACCTTGGCCAGCCGCTCGCGCATCAGCCACTCCTCGAGCTGCAGCTCCTTCTCGAAGTAGCGATCGTCGGAGCCGACCTTGAGCTTGTAGAGCGGCGGCTGGGCGATGTACACGTAGCCGGCCTCGATCAGCTCGGTCATGTGCCGGAAGAGGAAGGTCAGGATCAGCGTCCGGATGTGGGCGCCGTCGACGTCGGCGTCGCAGGTGACGACGACCTTGTGGTAGCGGGCGCCCTCGATCGAGAACTCCTCGCCGATGCCCGTGCCGATGGCGGTGATCATGGCCTGGATCTCGTTGTTCGAGAGCACCTTGTTGATGCGCGCCTTCTCGACGTTGATGATCTTGCCGCGCAGCGGCAGGATGGCCTGGAAGCTGCGGTCGCGGGCCTCGACGGCGCTGCCGCCGGCGCTGTCGCCCTCGACCAGGTAGAGCTCGGCCGCGGCGCGGGTCGGAGATCGAGCAGTCGGCCAGCTTGCCGGGCAGGCCGCCGCCGCCGAGGGCGGTCTTGCGGCGGATCAGCTCGCGGGCCTTGCGCGCCGCCTGGCGGGCGCGGCTGGCGGCGATCAGCTTGTTCACGATCGCGCGGGCCTCGTTGGGGTGCTCCTCGAGGTACTCCGAGAGCTTGGCGTTGCACGCCGACCTCGACGACGCCCGCGGATCGACGGGTTGCCGAGCTTGGTCTTCGTCTGGCCCTCGAACTGCGGCTCGCGCAGCTTCACCGACACGATGGCCGCCAGGCCCTCGCGGCAGTCGTCGCCCGTCAGCTCCTCCTCCTTCTCCTTGAGCAGGCCCTTGTTGCGGGCGTACTCGTTCAGCGTCCGGGTGATCGACGCCTTGAAGCCGGAGAGGTGCGTGCCGCCCTCGTGGGTGTTGATGTTGTTGGCGAACGAGTAGGTCGACTCGACGTAGCGAGCCGTTCCACTGCATCGCCACCTCGACCTCGCCGTCGTCGGTCTGGCTGTCGAAGTAGATGACGTCCTTGTGGACGGGCTCCTTGCGCTCGTTCACGAAGGCGATGAAGTCGACGATGCCGCCGTCGTACTTGAAGGCGACCCGTTCGCCGCTCGGCGCGCTCGTCGCTCAGCTCGATCAGGAGACCGCGTGGTCAGGAACGCCATCTCGCGCAGGCGCTGGGTCAGGGTCTCGAACGTGAAGTCGGTCTCTTCGAAGATCTCGCCGTCCGGCAGGAACGTGGTCGTCGTGCCCGTCTCGGTGGTGGCTTCCGCCCTGCTCGAGCGCGTCCATGCGGCTCGCCGCGCTCGTAGCGCTGGCGCCAGACGTGAGCCGTCGCGTCGATCTCGAGCCGAGCAGCTCCTCGGACAGCGCGTTCACGACGGAGATACCGACGCCGTGCAGGCCGCCGGAGACCTTGTACCCGCCGCCGCCGAACTTGCCGCCGGCGTGCAGCTTCGTCATCACGACCTCGACGGCGGACAGCCCGTACTCCGCCATCACCGCAACGGGGATGCCACTCCCGTTGTCGGACACCGTCACCCGACCGTCCGGCGCAAGCACCGACGGGATGTGATCGCAGCGGCCCTGCAGAGCTTCGTCGACGCTGTTGTCGACCACCTCGTAGACGAGGTGGTGCAGTCCGCGAGGGCCGGTGGACCCGATGTACATGCCGGGGCGGCGGCGAACGGCCTCCAGGCCCTCGAGAACGGTGATGTCTTTGGCGTCGTAGCCGGATTCGGTCAAACGAAACCCGCTTGAATAGGCGGAAAATGGGACTATCTGAAGTGTACCAGAGGCCGGGGTCGGATCCGGCCGCCCGAAGGGCCCCGAAGGTGTCACAAATCAGCCGCGAAGCGTGCGGCTGATGGCACGCTCGAGGCTGGCCCGAAGCTCCGCCGACCCGACCTCGGCGGCGAGCCTGCGGGCGTGCTCCGCGGCGGCCGGATCGGGCGCCGGGCGCGGCTCCCGGGCGGGCTCGTCGGGCGCCGGCAGCTCTCGCCGACCTCGAAGCGCAGGTCGAGCGTCCGCCCGAGCTCCGCGCGGAGCCGCTCGCCGATCGCCGGTGCCAGCATCGTGAGCTCCGACGACCACGACGAGCTCGAGCAGGCCACGACGAGGCTCCCGGCCGACATCCGGGCCGGCACGGCGTGGCGGGCGACCGTCTCGCCCACGACCGCCGGCCACCGCTCCCGCACGGCATCGAGCTCCGGGTCGGGCGCCGGCGCGCGCCGGCCCACGACGGAGTCGATGCGGATGCGCTCGAGATCGCTCACGCGGCCACCTTCCCGCCCGGCCACACGCACGAGCGCAGAGGCGCGCGACCCCAGGTCGGCCTCGTCCGTGGTCGTCACGATCGCCTGCTCGAAGCGGCTGACGGCATCGAGGAGGAGCGTACGCCGCTCGGCGTCGAACTCGCCGGTGACGTCGTCGAGCAGGAGCAGCGGCTGCTCGCCCCGCTCCGACGTGAGCAGGTCGGCCTCGGCCAGGATCAGCGCGAGCAGCGCGCGCCGCTGCTCGCCCTGCGACCCGAACCGGCGCAGGTCGCGGCCGGACTCCCGCAGCTCGACGTCGTCCAGGTGCGGCCCGGCGCCCGTGACCGCCCGCTCGATGTCGCGCCGGCGCCGCTCCCGAAGGGCCGTGGCGAGGGCGCCCGGCTCCGTGTTCGAGACGAGCCGCAGCGGCTCCTCGCCCGGCGCGCCGCCGAGCTGCTCGAGCCGGGCGGCGAACGCGGGCGCGAGCCGGTCGCACAGGCGGGCGCGGGCGGCCGAGAGGTCGGCGCCGGCCCGGGCGGTGACGTCGTCCCACCCGACGAGCGCGTCGGGGTCGCCGTGGCCCGCGCGCAGCCGCCGCAGCAGGTGGTTGCGCTGGGCGAGCGCGCGGGCGTAGGCGGCGGGGACGTCCGCGAGCGCGGGCCACAGGCGCACCAGCGCGCGGTCGACGTAGGTGCGGCGCAGGGCCGGCCCCGCCTGGACGAGCCGGATCCGGTCGGGGGTGAAGACGAGCACTGGGAAGCGCGCCAGGAGGCCGGCGGCCGAGCGCTCCGCGACGCCGTCGACGACCACCCGCTTCGGCTCCCCGGGGCGGAAGCCCACCTCCACCCGCGACGGCCCGGTCGCCAGCTGCGCCGCCACCTCGACACGGGTCACGTCCTGCCCGAACGACACCACCTGCGCCTCGGTCGTCGTGCGCGGCGAATACGCCAGGGCACCGAAATGGATCATCTCGACGAGGCTCGTCTTGCCGGCGCCGTTCGGCCCCACGATCCCGATCAGCCCGGCGCCGAAGCCCACCTCGACGCGCTCATAGCAACGGAACCAGCTGCCGCGCACCGACGCGACCAGCACCGGTCAGGTCGAGAGCCTGATCGGCATGATCAGGTACGAGAAGCTGCCGTCCTCGCCCTGAACCAGGCCGGGGCGCAGCGGGCTGATGAGCTTCAGGCGCACCGTGTCGCCCTCGACGCTCTCGATGCCGTCGCGCAGGAACTCCGCGTTGAAGCCGATCTCGAGCGGTTCCCCGTGGAAGTCGACGGGGATCGACTCGCGGGCCTCGCCCACGTCCTGCGTCTGCGCGCTCACCGTCAGCTTGCCGGGCTCGAAGGCAAGCCGCAGCGGCAGCGTCCGCTGGGCCATGAGCGCGGTGCGCCGGACGACGTCGAGCAGCTCCGACCGCGCGGCGCGGGATCTCGTGCTCGAAGGCCTGCGGCAGGAGCTGGCGGTAGTTGGGGAACTGGCCGTCGATGCGCCGGGCCGAGAGCCACACGCCCTCCATCCCGAACAGGATCTGGTTCTCGCCGATCGAGACCTGGATGCTGTCGGCGTCGACAGCGGCGGCGATGCGGCCGAGCTCGACGAGCGCACGCGCAGGCACGATCGCCTGGGCGTCGCCGCCGGATCCCGGGACGACCGCCTCCTTGACGCTCAGCCGGTAGCTGTCGGTGGCCGCCATGGTCACCCGGCCGTCGCCGAACTCGACCAGGATGCCGGTCAGCACCGGGCGCGACTCGTCCCGCGACGCCGCCCGTGCGACGTAGTTGATCGTCGCGACGAACGCCTGGCGCTCGAGCGTGAACGACGGGCCGGAGGCCTCGGGCAGGTGCGGGAAGTCCTCCGCCCCCTGGGCGTGCAGCGAGTACTCGCTCGAGCCGCAGGCGATGCGCACGGCGCCGGTGCCGGGCGTCTGCTCGATCGTCACCTCGGACTGGGGCAGCGCCCGCACGATCTCGAGCAGAAGCCGGCCGGGGAGCACCGTCGATCCCGGCTCGTGCACCTGCGCAGGGACCGTGACCCGCACGGAGAGCTCCATGTCGGTCGCGGCCAGCTCCACCGGGCCCTCGGCCTCGGCGCGCACGAGCACGCCGGAGAGGATCTGGACGGTCGAGCGCTGGGAGACGCCCCGCGCTGCGATCTGCAGCCGGCTGAGCAGGTCATCCTGGGAACAGACGATTTTCATGCGCGGACAGTGACCTCCCGCTTCAACGGGTTCTAAGAGAATTCATTCAGAGGTTATAGGAGTAGGGGCTGGGGACGGTGGGGAAAAGGACGGCACGCGAGTCCCGGAGCGCGATTGCGGTGTGGGGGAGCCTGCGGACGGTCGCGGGAGTGTTTCCCCCGGTTCCCCCAGATCGGCCTCCGGAAGCGTGTGCCGGCGGGAGCGCCTGGGGGTCCATGGCTCAGACCACACAGGCTGTCCACATGGAAGCGGGCGTGGTTTTCACCGGCCGCGCTTGATCCGGGCGGTGAGCTCCTGGACGACGTTGAAGACGTCGCGGTCCTCCCGGATCAGGTCGCCGATGCGGCGGACGCCGTGCATCACGGTGGAATGGTCGCGACCGCCGAACTTCGCCCCGATCTTGGGCAGCGACTGGTCGGTCAGCTCCCGGCACAGGTACATGGCGATGTGGCGGGGGTAGGCGATCGACTGGGGCCGCTTGTCCCCGCGCAGGTCGGCCTGGCTCATGCCGAACCACTCGCAGACGGCCGCCTGCACCTGCTCGATGGTGATCGAGCGGGCGCTGCCGCCGGGGAAGAGATCCTTCAGCACCTCGTCGGCGACGCTCACCGTGATCGGCCGGCCTGTCAGCGACGCATAGGCGATCACCCGTGTGAGGGCGCCCTCGAGCTCGCGGATGTTCGACGTCACCCGGTCGGCGATGAACGTGAGCACGTCCTTGTCGGCGACGTCGATGCGGTCGGTCGCGACCTTCTTGCGCAGGATGGCGATGCGTGTCTCGAGATCGGGGGGCTGGATGTCGGTGATGAGCCCCCATTCGAAGCGCGATTTCAGCCGCGCCTCGAGCGTCGCCAGCTCGCGCGGCTGGCGATCGGAGGAGATGATGATCTGCTTGCCGGCCTCGTACAGGCTGTTGAAGGTGTGGAAAAACTCCTCCTGGAGCGTGTCCTTGCCTTCTATGAACTGGATGTCGTCCACTAGGAGGACGTCGTACGTCCTATACCGCATTTTGAATCCGGCAGTGTTTTTGTCCCGCAAAGCGTCGACAAACTCGTTCAGAACGGTCTCGGTCGTCACATACCGGACGCTGAGGCCGCGATGTTGTTGCGCGACGTACTGGCCGACCGCCTGCAGGAGGTGTGTTTTCCCCAGGCCCGTCGACCCGTAGATGAACAGCGGGTTGTACGCCTGTGCGGGGGATTCGGCCACGGCGAGCGCCGCCGCATGGGCGAAGCGGTTGCTCGGGCCGATGACGAACAGGTCGAAGGTGTAGCGCGGGTTGAGCCCGCGCAGGCTGGCGACGGGGCCCTCCTCGTCGATCGTCTCGTCCGCGCCGTCGGCCGCCGCGTCGGCCCGGGCGGCCGCGACGGCCTCCGCCACGGCGACGCGCAGCTCGAGCACGAGGTCGTGCTCGGCCGCAGCGGCGTTCAGCAGGCTGCCGAAGTGGCCCTCGATCCAGGTCTTCGTGAACTCGTTCGGGACGGCGACGACGAGCCGGTCTGCGTCCTGCTCCACCGGGGTGGCCGCGCCGAACCAGTTGGCGAAGGTACTGGCATTGAGGGATTCGCGCAGGCGCTGAGAAATCGTGTCCCAGGTTTGGGACGCGGCGGCCGGCTCCGAGGTCATAGAGCGGCGAGTCTACGCCGTGGCCGTTCGGGCGGCAAGGCGGTACGGCGGTCCGCGGAAACCGAGAAAGCACGCATTTTGCAGGTATTTCGAGGATACCCACAGAACGCTCCACAGCTGTGGACAGATCCGCGGCCGGCCGTTCGCAGGTCCGGAAAGCGGCCGTTTGCGCGGGATTTGCCATCCGCGGCGGTCACGGCCTGTCGACACGCTTTCCACAGCATCACTTTTCGCTGGTCCGGTGGCCGGCCAGGCGATCCGGGGCGCTGCCTTATACTCTCGGGCACTCCATGAAGCGCACCTATCAGCCGAATACCCGCAAGCGCGCGAAGACACACGGGTTCCGTAAGCGCATGAGCACCCGCGCCGGGCGGGCCGTGCTCAAGCGGCGACGGGCACGCGGCCGAAAGCGCCTGTCCGCATAGACCGCCAGTGACCTCCGATGCCCCGTTCCCGCCAAGCCGGCGTGGCCGCCTGACCCGTGCGGGAGAGTTCGACACGGTCACCCAGCTCGGTCGCGCCGTGGGCGGCCGGTACCTGACGCTGCGCTACCGGGCGCGGGACGACGGCGGCGAGGCCCGCGTCGGCTATGCCGTGCCCCGCCGCGTGGGCGGCGCCGTCGACCGCAACGGGGTCAAGCGCCGCCTGCGCGAGGCGATCGCTCGGCAGGAGGCGCTGCTGCACGGCGCCACCGACTACGTGCTGATCGCCCGGCCCGGGATCGCGGCGACGGTTGACGCGCAGGGGTTCGACTGGCTGTGCGACCAGGTGGCCGAGCTCCTGCGCTCCGCCGAGGCGGCGCGGTGATCTCCCGGGCGCTGATCCTGCTGCTGCGGGCCGTGCGGCTCGCGCTCATGCCGTTCGTCTCGATGACGTCGATCACCCCGCGGGTGTGCAAGTACGAGCCGACCTGCTCGCACTACGCCGAGCAGGCGATCCGCGCGCATGGCCCGGTGAAGGGCCTCGGCCTGGCCGTGTGGCGTGTGCTGCGCTGCAACCCGTGGTCGCGGGGCGGCTTCGATCCGGTGGCGCGGCGGTGATCTTCAACGACATCGTCATCTGGGACCAGATCATCGCGGCGCTGGTCTGGCTGCTCAACCACTACTACGACTGGATCGGTTCGTGGGGCTGGTCGATCGTCCTTCTGACCTTCACGATCCGGCTGGCGATGCTGCCCCTGACGATCAGGCAGTTCCGGTCGATGGCGGCGATGCAGATCGTGCAGCCGAAGGTGAAGCAGCTGCAGAACCGGTACAAGGGCAAGAGCTCGCGCGAGGACAAGCAGAAGATGCAGCAGGAGCTCATGCAGCTCTACAAGGAGCACAACGTCAACCCGTTCGGCTCCTGCCTTCCGCTGCTGATCCAGGCGCCGGTGTTCATCGCCCTGAATGCCACGTTGCGCTTCCACATCCACCCGGCCGGCGACCAGGCGTTCCTCGGGATCAACAACATCTTCGTCAAGCTGAACGAGCTGACGCCGGCTGCCGAGTACACGCTGATCGCGCTGTACGTCGGGTCGATGCTCGGCTCGACGCTGCTGTTCTCGTTCGTGACGGACCGCCAGCAGAAGTACATGCTGGCGGCGATGCCGATCGTGTTCGTGCCGTTCGTCCTGAACTTCACGACCGGCGTCATGATCTACTGGATCACGTCGAACTTCTGGACGATCGGGCAGCAGGGGATGATCAAGCGCACCATGGGGCATCGCTTCCCGCAACCGGTCGCGAAGGCCGGCAAAGGTGGCTCATCCGGGAAGGGCGCCTCGACGAGCAAGAGCGGCGGGAAGCCGAAGCCCGGGGCCGACGGCGGCAAGGCGGCCGGCGGGAAGCCGGCCGGTGGGAAGCCCAAGCCCGGCACCGACGGGGGGAAGCCGGTCGACGAGTCCGGCGCGACGCCCCCGCCGCGCCGTGGCAGCGGCCGCCGCTCGTCGCAGCAGCCCGGCCGCCGCTCCGGCCAGCGCCGGGGCGGGCGCAAGCGGTGACCGAGCCCGCGGTCCGGGTCGAGGCCACCGGTGAGACGGTGGGCGAGGCGCGCTGGGCGGCGCTGCACGAGCTGGAGCGCCGCTACCCCGCGCTCGACCGCGACCTGGTCGAGTATGCCGTGGTCTCCGAGGGTCAGCGCGGGCTGCTCGGCGTCGGCTACGAGCCGGCCCGGGTCGTTGCGGTGCTGGCCGAGGAGCCGGCGGCCGCCGCAGAATCGCCGGCAGCGCCGGTGCGAGAGCCTTCCGGGCCGGCCCCGGACGACTCCGAGGCCGCCGGCCTCGTGCGCGAGTTGCTCGGTCGGGTGGTGCACGGCCTGGGGATCGACGCCGACATCGAGATCGAGGAGGCGCAGGGACGCGTCACCGGCACGGTGTCGGGCGGCGACCTGGGGCTTCTGATCGGCCGTCACGGGCAGACGATCGACGCCATCCAGTACCTCGCGAACGCGGTCGTGCACCGGCGCCAGGCGGAGTCCGTCGAGGTCGTCGTCGACGCCGAGGGCTATCGCGAGCGGCGCGCGCGGGCGTTGTGCGGCGTGGCCGACCGGGCCGTCGCCGAGGCGATGCGCACCGGCCGGCCCGTGGCGCTCGAGCCGATGACCTCGGTCGAGCGCAAGATCGTGCACCTCCACCTGCAGGAGATGGACGGGGTCGGCACGACCAGCGAGGGCGTCGAGCCCAACCGGCACGTCATCGTCCTCCCAGAGGGCGATTCCGCCGAGGTGTAAAACGTGAAACACCCCGATTCGCGGCTGGTGGCCTATCGCGACCTGCTGATCGCGGCCCCGGTGTCGGTGACCTCCATCCGCGACCCTGACGCGTGCCTGGGCGGTGCACGTCGAGGACGCGCTCGCGGCCCTGCCGCTCGTGGAACGGCTGGCGCCGGCGAGCATCGTCGACGTCGGCTCGGGTGGGGGCAGCCCCGGCATCCCGATCGCGCTCGCGACAGGCATCGCCGTCGACCTGCTCGAGGCGACGGGGGCCAAGTGCGCCTTCCTGCGCGGCTGCGTCGAGGCGCTTGGCGCGCCGTGCCGGGTCATCCACGACCGCTCCGAGCACCTCGGCCGCGCGGCCGGTCGCGACGCGTACGACCTCGTGCTGGCCCGCGCCCTGGCGCCGCCGCCCGTCGCGGCGGAGCTGTGCCTGCCCCTCGCCCGCACCGGCGGCCACGTGCTGCTCTGGACGGCGGAATCCGCTCCCGAGCCGCTTGCGGAGACGGCGGCAGCGGTTGGCGGCGAGCTGGCGGAGACCGTCGTCGTGGGACCGAACCGGCATCTGGCGCTGCTCAGGAAGGTCTCGGCCACCCCCGAGGGCTACCCGCGGCGGCCGGGAATGGCCGCCAAGCGTCCGCGTATACGAGTACGATCTCGCCCATGAGCGCGCGTGTCTACGCCCTTGCGAACCAGAAGGGCGGCGTCGGGAAGACGACGACGGCCATCAACATGGCCGCGTGCGTCGCGGAGGCGGGCACTCCGGTGCTCCTCATCGACCTCGATCCGCAGGCGAACGCGACGACGGGGCTCGGATTCCGGCCGGAACAGCTCTCGCGCAAGCACGTACGACCTGCTCCACGGCCGGCCGCTGGACGAGGTCGTGCTCGAGACGAGCGTTCCCAACCTGTACCTGGTGCCGTCGCATCCCGATCTGGCCGCGGCCCAGGTCGAGCTCCCGAGCGGCTCCGACCAGGGCACGCTGCTGCGCGACCTGCTCGCCGGCACGGAGGAGCAATTTCCCTATGTCTTCGTCGACTGCCCGCCGTCGCTCGGCCTTCTGACCGTGAACGCGCTGGCTGCGGCGAACCGCCTCATCGTGCCCGTGCAGTGCGAGTACTACGCGCTCGAGGGCCTCGCGCAGCTGCTCCAGAGCGTCGAGCTGGTGCGCACGCGCATCAACCCCCGCCTCGGCGTCACAGGTGTGCTCCTGACGATGTACGACGCCCGCACCCGGCTCGCGAGCGACGTCGCAAGCGAGGTGCGCAGCCACTTCGGGCCGCTCGTCTTCGACACGGTCGTGCCGCGCAGCATCCGCCTCGCCGAGGCGCCCAGCCATGGCCTGCCGATCACGACCTACGACTCGTCGTCCGCGGGCGCCGACGCCTATTACCGGGCCGCCCTGGAGGTGGTCGAGCGTGGCTGAGTCGAGCCGCCCTCGCGGCCTCGGGCGCGGCCTCGCGGCCCTCGTCGCCGAGTTTCCGACCGGCGCGACCTCGATGGTCGAGCTCGAGGTGGGTCAGGTGCGGCCGAACCCGCGCCAGCCCCGGCGCGTGTTCGACGACGGTGCGATCGAGCGTCTCGCCGAGTCCGTGCGGGCCGACGGGGTCGTCCAGCCGATCGTGGTGCGCGACGCCGGCGACGGCTACGAGATCGTCGCCGGCGAGCGGCGCTGGCGGGCCGCCCGGCTGGCCGGCCTGCGCACCATCCCGTCGCATCGTGCGCACCGCCGACGACCGCGAGCTGCTCATCCTGGCGCTGGCCGAGAACGTCGCCCGCGAGGACCTGAACCCGGTCGACCAGGCCCGCGCCTACGCCGTTCTCGCCGACGAGCTCGATCTGACCCAGACCGAGATCGCGCGCCGCGTCGGCAAGAGCCGGCCGGCGGTGGCGAACACGATGCGCCTGCTCGAGCTGCCCGACGACGTCCTCGACCTCGTCACCGACGGGACGCTCTCCGAGGGCCACGGCCGCGCGCTGCTGCTCGCCTCGGGCCAGGACGAGCGGTCGAGCCTCGCGCGCACCGCGGTCGGCCGCGGCTGGTCGGTGCGCGAGTGCGAGGCTGCCGCCAAGCGTGCGGCCGGGACCGCCAAGCGTGAGCCGAAGCGGGCGCCGGGCGTGATGGACGACGAGCTCGCCCACCTGGCCGTCGACGCCGCCTGGCAGTCGCTCGGGCTGCGCGCCTCGGTCCGGCGGGGGCCGCGCGGCGGCCGCGTCGAGCTGCACTTCACAACCGCCGCCGAGCTCGGTCGCATTGTCGATCAGCTTCGCGCCGACCGCGTCTCGTGGGCTGACTGACCGCGCCAGCGGCCGTCGCATCGCGGCGTCCTCCCTCGCTCGCGTGCCGAGCACGCGTCGCGCGGTGCGTCCTTGCGCTGCTCGGCCGTGACGCGGTCAGCACGTGCCGTGGCGAGAGGCGGTGGTATTCTGCCGTCCCCGCGGGCGATTAGCTCAGTCGGTTAGAGCGCCGCTCTGATAAGGCGGAGGTCCCTGGTTCGAATCCAGGATCGCCCATTGGCCCTCGCGGACGACACCCGACCCCGGTGCAGCTGGGTTCCGGCCGGCGATCCGCTCTACGTCGCGTATCACGACGAGGAGTGGGGCGTCCCGTCCCACGACGACCGCCACCTCTTCGAGATGCTCGTGCTCGAGGGCGCGCAGGCGGGCCTCTCGTGGTCGACGATCCTGCGCAAGCGCGAGGGCTACCGCAGCGCCTTCGCCGGCTTCGACGCCGAGGCCGTGGCGCGGTTCGGCCCCGCCGACGTCGAGCGGCTGATCGCCGACCCCGGCATCGTCCGAAACCGGCTCAAGGTCGAGTCGGCGATCGCGAACGCCCAGGCCGTCCTCGCCGCCCGCGAGGCAGCACGGCAGCCTCGACGCCTTCCTCTGGGGGCTCGTCCCGGGCGCCCCGTATCGCGCGGGGCGGCGGCGAGGTGCCGGCCGAGACCGCCGAGTCGCGGAGCACTGAGCAAGGCGCTCAAGCGGGCCGGGTTCCGGTTCGTCGGACCGACCGTCTGCTACGCCTTCATGCAGGCCGTGGGGATGGTCGACGACCACTCGCCGGAGTGCTTCCGCTACGGCGGCTGAGGCGCCAGGGAGCCTGGCTATACTGGACTTCGGATGCAGGAAATGAGCATCTACGGGGTGTCCTTCGACATGGTCGGCAAGCAGCCGATCGTGCTGCTCCGGACGCTCGACGGCAGCAAGTTCCTGCCCATCTGGATCGGCCACCCCGAGGCGGCGGCGATCCTGATGAAGCTCCAGGGCACGCCGACTCCGCGGCCGATGACGCACGACCTGGTCACCTCGATGCTGGGGGAGCTGAACGCGAAGGTCGAGAAGATCGCGGTCACCGAGCTGCGCGACAACACCTTCTACGCGTGCATCACGCTGCGCATCGACGGCTCGGAGGTCGAGATCGACTCCCGCCCGTCGGACGCGCTCGCGCTGGCGGTACGGGCCGACGCCAAGATCTACGTCGCCGACCAGGTGATCGACGACTCCGCGATCGAGTTCGGCCAGGAGCCCGAGGAGGCCGGCGAGGTGGTCGAGGAGTTCAAGAAGTTCCTCGAGAACGTCAGCCCCGAGGACTTCGGGAACTAGCCCGCCGCCTGCGCCATCCGGTCGAGCTCGCGGCCGATCACGAGCCGCTGGATCTCGGCGGTGCCGTCGACGACCTGGAGCATCTTCGCCAGGCTGATGAAGCGCGGAAGCGGCGTGTCGTCGAGCCAGCCGTAGGCGCCGAGCGCCTCGCTGCAGGCGATGGCCGCGCGCAGGGCCGCGTCAGGGCAGAAGCGCTTGGCGTGGGCCACCGCCGTCGGTCCCGCCGGCGTCCCGAGCAGGCTTGCTGCGCGGGCATAGAGCAGCCGGCCCGCCTCGAGCTCGGTGAGCACGTCGGCCAGCGCAAACCGCATCGTGTCGAGGGCGAGCAGCGGCGCGCCGAAGGCCTGGCGCTCGCGGGCATACCGCAGGGCGACGTCGAGCGCCTCGGCGTGCAGGCCGCAGGCGATGGCGGCGATGTCGCAGCGGGCGACGTCGATCGCGCCGAGCGCCGCCCGCATCCCCGAGCCGGGCGGCACGATCATCGTCGCCGGGACGTCGACGAGCCCCATCTCGCCGATCGGCAGGAACGGGGCAGCGGCCGTGCGGTAGCGGTGGGGGAAGCTCACGCCGTCTGCCTGCCGGTCGATCGCGACGACGGCGATGTCGGCGTGACCTGGCTCCTCCGCCGTCTTGCACACGACCAGGAAGAGGTCAGCCTCCCCCGCCAGCGAGACCCAGGCCTTGCGCCCGGTGACGCGCCAGCCGCCGCCGCCCTCGCGGGCCCGGGTGGTGATCGCCGTCGCGTCCGATCCGGCGTGCGGCTCGGTCAGCGAGAACCCGCCCAGCGCGCGGCCGGCGGCCAGGTCGGCCGCCCAGCGCGTCCGCAGGCCCTCGTCGTCGCAGCCGGCGACGACGGCGGCGACGGCGTTGTGCATCGAAAGTGAGAAGGCGAGGGCGGCGTCGCCGCGGCCGAGCTCCTCGAAGACCTCCATCCCGGCGGGGTAGCCGAGCCCGGATCCCCCGAATTCGGGCGGGCAGAAGAGCCCGGTCAGGCCCGACGCCGCCACCGCGTCCCGGGGATACGCGCAGTCCCGATCCCAGTCCGCAACGGACGGGCGGACGACGTCGCGGACGAATGCGGCTGCCGCCTCTCGCATCGAGCCGCGATCATATCCGCGGGGTTTGCCCCGCCAGTCGGACCCAGCCTAGACTGTGGACCCGCGACGACTTGGAGGCCTGGGATGCATGGAAACGGCAGTGGCGCCCAGTGGTTCGCCGAGCGATCGATCCGTGGTGTGGGCGACGACGGGGCGGCGGACGTCGTCACGATCTGGATCGAGCGCAAACCCGGCGCGCTTTGGGCTGTTGGGCGGGCTTTGGGCCTGGCCGAGCGGCACGACGGGCTTGTGCGGCCGGACGACTACGTGTTCGAGGGCTACGAGATGGGCGACGCGATCGAGGCGGCCAACTCCGCCCTCGACGCCGACCTGGATGTGTCGGCCGAGGAGGGCAAGCCGCAGGAGGTCGAGCCGTTCAGCGAAGCCGAGCTGCTGATCCCGCTGGAGCGGTGGTTCTTCGGCCACTCCCCGCGGGTCGAGCGGCCGGCCCGCTAGCGGCGCCAAGGACGCGCAGCGGCGCCGTCCCATCGGGGAGGGCGCCGGCGGCGGCCGCGGTGCGCTCGAGCGTTTCGAGCGCACGGATGCCGTCGTCGCCGAGGTCGACCGTGTGCTCCGTGACGTAGAGCTCGACGTAGGGCCAGATCACGTCCTCGCCCAGCTCCTGGGCGTGGCGGCGGATGGTGCCGAGCACCTCGGCGCGGTTGGCCCAGCCGTAGGCGATCGAGTCGCGCAGCACGGCCGTGAAGCGGTCGACGACGTCGTCGGGGAGCGCGAGGCTCGCCAGGATGCCCCCCAGCGGGACGGGTGCGTGGGCGAGCCGCTCGAAGGATGCACCGAGATCCTCCACCAGCAGGAGGCCGTCACGCTCGTACGTGAGCCGGCCCTCGTGGATGAGCACGCCGAGGTCGGCGTCGCCGTGGCGAAGGACCGCGCCGATGTCCGAGAACACGGCGTGCTCGATCGCGCCCCCGTCGGGATGCAGGCAGCGGTAGAGCAGCGTCGCGGTGGTCGTCGGGCCGGGGCAGAGCACGCGTACGCCCGGGCCCGGGAGGACGTCCGGCCGCGCCGCCACGAGCAGGGGGCCGACGCCGAACCCGAGCGCCGAGCCGGCCCGGACGACGCCGTAGTCGCCGGCGAGCAGGAGCCCGGCATAGAAGCTCGCCTTGGAGACGTCGTAGCGGCCGGCGAAGAGCCCGTCGTTCAGCTGCTGGACGTCGAGCAGCTCCGGCTCGAACTCGAGTCCGCGCAGGTCGATCCGCCGCTCCAGGATCGCGTGGAAGGCGAAGGTGTCGTTGGGGCAGGTCGAGAGGCCGAGGCGCAGCTTCATCGCGCCAGCCCCCGCGTGAGCGCCGCGGCTCGCGCCAGCGCCTCCTCCATCCGCCAGGCGCCGCGATCACGGTCGCCGGCCGCGTTGGAGATCCCGCGCACGATGGTGAGGTTGACGCCGAAGAGCCAGGCGGCCACGGCCACAGCGTAGCCCTCCATCTCCTCGCCGGCGGCGGCCGGATACCGGGCGTGCCGGCCGGCGGCCTCCTCCGCCGACCCGGCCGCCGCTGCGACCGACAGGATCTCCGGCCCCGGCCCCAGCGCGATCGCGTCCGCAGACGCGAAACCGAGCTCGGCCGCGGAGCGGTGCGCGTCGCCCGAGCCGGCGCCGATGCCGTCGCAGCGCACAGACCCGGCGGTGATCGCCGTCCCGATCGGGTGCCTGGCGGTGTCGTACGTCCCGGCTGCGCCCACGAGGACGACGCCGTCTTCGGCCGCCGTGCGGTGCTCGGAGATGGCATGCGCCGCCCCGGCGCCGGCCGCGGCCAGCCCGAACCCGCACACGGCGAGCGGCGCGGGCGCGCCGTCCGGGAAGAGCAGGCCCGACTCGAGCTCGGTCGGCACGAGGACGAGCACGGCGATCGCCTAGGCGATCTCGACCATGCGGGTGATCGCGCCGCGGGCGCGGGCGGCGACGTCCTCGTCGACGGTGACGACGTGACGCATGTCGCGCAGGGCGTCGCGCAGCTTCTCGAGCGTGATCATCTTCATGTAGCGGCACACGGCCCGCTCCGACATCGCGTAGAAGCGCTTGTCCGGCGACTCGCGCGTCAGCCGGTGCAGGATGCCCGTCTCGGTGGCGACGACGAAGTCGCGCTTCGGCGAGCGTGCGACGTGATTCACCATGCCCTCGGTCGAGAGCACCTGCGTGCGCCGGCGACAGGGCGGCGTCCTGCGCGGCCGCGTACATGCACTGGCTGGCGCAGCCGCACTCGGGGTGGATCAGGAGGTCGGCGTCGGGGCGCTCGTCCAGGCTCCGCGAGACGTCCTCGGTGCGGATGCCGGCGTGCACGTGGCACTCGCCGGGCCAGATCTTCATCCGCCGTCCCGTGACGCGCTCGAGATAGGCGCCGAGGAACATGTCCGGCAGGAACAGGATGTCGCGGTCGGCCGGCACCGCCTCGATCACCGCCCGGGCGTTGCCCGAGGTGCAGCAGTAGTCCGAGAGCGCCTTCACCTCGGCCGTGGTGTTCACGTAGCTGACGACGACGGCGCCGGGGTTCTCGGCCTTCCAGCGCTCGAGCGCGGCGGCGTCGATGCTGGCGGCGAGCGAGCAGCCCGCGTCGAGGTCCGGGATCAGCACGGTCTTCTCGGGCGAGAGGATCGCCGCGGTCTCCGCCATGAAGTGGACGCCGCAGAATGCGATCACGTCCGCTTCGGTGTGGGCCGCGGCCTGGGACAGGCCCAGCGAGTCGCCCACGAGATCGGCGACGTCCTGCACCTCCGGGACCTGGTAGTTGTGGGCCAGGATCACGGCGTTTCGCTCGGCGGCGAGGGCGCGCACCTGCGCGTGCAGGGCGTCGACGGAGTCGGGGGTCAGCGTGGGCACGGGTGCACCTCCAGCGAGATGTCGAGCGCCCGCACCGAGTGGGTGAGCGCTCCGATCGAGATCGCGTCGACGCCGGTCTCGGCGACCGCGCGGACGGTCTCCAGGGTGATGCCGCCCGAGGCCTCCAGCCGGACCCGGCCGGCCGCGATCCGCGACGGCCTCGCGCAGCCGGTCGGGCGGCATGTTGTCGAGCAGGACGCTGTCGGCACCGGCGGCGATCGCGTCGCGCACCTGCTCGAGCGTGTCGGCCTCGGCCTGAACGTGCAGGTCGGGGCGGGCGGCCCGCGCGGCGCGCACGGCCTCGGCCACGCCGCCGGCGAGCGCGACGTGGTTGTCCTTGATCAGGATGGCCGCGCCCAGGTCGGAGCGGTGGTTCGTCCCGCCGCCGCAGGCGACGGCCGCCTTGTCCAGCTCGCGCAGGCCCGGGGCCGTCTTGCGCGTGTCCAGGATCTCGACGCCCGTTCCGGCGACCGCCGCCACATAACGGCCGGTCGCGGTCGCGATCCCGGACAGCCGCTGCAGCAGGTTGAGGGCGGTGCGCTCGGCTGTGAGCACGGCGCGGGCCGAGGCGCGAATCCGCGCGACGGTGGCTGGCGCCTCCTCGACCTTCGTGCCCTCTGCAACGAGCACGTCCATCTCCGCTTCGGGGTCAAGACGACGGACGACGGCGAGCGCGACGTCGAGTCCGCAAACGATTCCAGGCTCGCGCAGGACCACGCTCGCAATCGTTTCCAGGTCATCGGGGATGGTCGCCTCGGTCGTGGGGTCGCCGTGGCCGGCGTCCTCGGCCAGGGCGCGGTCGATCACACTGTCGAGTGCAGCGGTGGGCACGTCGTGCTCCTGGCCTGGTCGGGGTCGGTGTCCGGGTGGTCGCTGCGCAGGTGACCGCCGCGGCTCTCGGTGCGGCGCAGGGCCGCAGTCGCGATGAGGCCGGCGACGTGCACCGGATTTGAGTCCGGCCGCTCGTCGAGCCAGGCGCAGAGGGCGGTCAGGGACTCCTCGCTCCGCACCGGCCCCGCCTGCAGCCACATGCGCCGGCGCAGCTCCGGGAGCGGCGCCCGCGCCAGCGGCCGCCCGGGGGGCCGCCCGGGGTCGGCGTCCGGCGCCTGTTCGGCGAGGCCGTGGGCGACCGCGCGATGGGAGAAGACGAAGCACTCGAGCAGTGAGTTGGACGCGAGCCGGTTGGCCCCGTGAACGCCTGTCGCTGCGCATTCCCCGGCGGCGTAGAGGCCGGTGATCGACGTGGCCCCGTCGAGGTCGGTCGCGATGCCGCCCATCAGGTAGTGCGCCGCCGGCGCCACCGGAATCAGGTCGGCGGCCAGGTCGAGCCCGGCCCGGCGGCATCCGGCCACGAGGTTCGCGAACTGGTCGAAGACACGGTCGCGGTCGAGGTGGCGCAGGTCGAGGTACGCCTCGCCGCCGCCGGCGATGAGCGCCTCGATCGCGCGGGTCACGACGTCCCGGGGCGCCAGCTCGGCGTCGGGGTGCACGTCGAGCATGAACCGGTGGCCGGATCCGTCGACGAGGTGCGCTCCCTCCCCGCGCACCGCCTCCGAGATCAGAAACGCGCGCCCGCCGCCGGCCAGGGCAGTCGGGTGGAACTGCACGAACTCCATGTCGCGCACGGTGGCGCCGGCGCGGTGGGCCAGGGCGATGCCGTCTCCGGTCGCGCCGGGCGGGTTGGTGGTGCGGTGGAAGAGGGCGCCCGCGCCGCCCGTTGCGAGCAGCGTCATCCGGGCGCGGGCGAGCCGCAGCTCGTCGTGGCCGAGCAGCCAGGCACCGGCGCAGCCGTCCCCTCCGGTCGCCAGCCCGAGCGCGGCCGTGTGCTCCAGGACGCGGATGCGCGGGCTGGCGGCCACCCGCGCGATCAACGCGCCGGCGATGGCTGCGCCGGTCGCCGCGCCATCGGCGTGGAGGATGCGGCGGCGGCCGTGGCCGCCCTCGCGGCCGAGCCGGTAGGCGCCGGCAGAATCGCGGTCGAAGCGCACGCCCAGGCGCTCGAGGTCGGCGATCCGGCCCGGGCCTTCGCCGACGAGGACGTCGACTGCGGCCGGGTCGCAGAGCCCGCGGCCCGCGGCAATCGTATCGGTGGCGTGCTCGGCGAACGAGTCGCCGTCGGCGACGACGGCGGCCACGCCGCCCTGGGCCATGTACGAGTTGGACGCCTGCAGCGATCCCTTCGTCGCCAGCACGACCTGCGCTCCGCGGCGGGCCGCTGCGAGGGCCGCGTAGAGGCCCGCGAGGCCCGCTCCCAGCACGAGCACGTCGGTGCGGACGGGGGTGGCAGACGCCATCGGTCGGATATTAGCTCAAGTGACTAAAACTCGCTCGGGAATGGCGGAAGGGTTCGTGTCGTTACCCCTAAAGCGATGCTGCTCCTGACTGATACGCTCGTGGAGATGGTTCCCTCCGACCCGCCACCCGGCGGCCTGGCGGCCGCCGCCGGTCGCGATCGCACCCGGTTCGAGGAGGAGGCGCTCGTCCACGCGGAGCATCTCTACCGCATCGCGCTTCGCCTCACCGGCAGCCCGCAGACGGCGGAGGACCTCGTCCAGGACACGTATCTGCGCGCGTTCCGGAGCTGGCAGAGCTACAAGCCGGGCACGAACCTGGCCGCGTGGCTCGCGACGATCATGCGCAACGCCAACCTGGACGAGCTGCGCCGCCAGAGCCGCCGGCCGGTGCAGGAGCCGCTCGACGACGACGGCGACTACTACCTGTACAACCGGCTCGCCGAGTCCAGCCCGCAGCCCCAGGACGAGGTGCTCGCCCGCCTCTCGGGCACGGCCATCGTCTCCGCGCTCGGCGATCTGCCGCCGAACTTCCGCGAGGTGGTCGTGCTGGTCGACGTCGGCGACTTCTCCTATGCCGAGGCCGCCGGCATCCTCGGCATCCCGATCGGGACAGTCATGTCACGCCTCTACCGCGGGCGGCGCCTCCTGAAGCGGGCGCTGGCCGACCAGGCCGGGGACGGTGAGGCCGCATGAGCGCCGACCCCTGTCGCGGCGCCGAGAGCCTGCTGCAGCCCTATCTCGACCGCGTTCTCACCGAGGCCGAGGTGGCCCGTGTCGACGGCCACCTGCAGGACTGCAGCTACTGCAGCGACCGCTACGTCTTCGAGCGCAGCCTCCGCAGCGCGGTCAAGAGCTGCTGCTGCGATGAGCCTGTGCCGGCCGGCTTCGTCGAGCGGCTGCGCCGGCGCTGCTCGGATCAGGCGTAGTCGACGTCGCCCGGCGGATCGAGGTCGCGGCAGTCGACCGCCTCGGCCGGCAGCCCGCGAACGGGCCGCTCGCCGCGGTCGGGGATATCGCCGAAGCGGCTCCGCGGGATCAGCACGGGGTGCGAGCGCCCCTGGCCGTAGTCGGCTGACCGGATTGCGTCCCCGCCGGCATCGGCGGCAGCAAGCATGCGGTCGACCGCGCGCGGGTCGAGGCCCGGCCCGTCGCCGAGTACGACGAGCGCCCACTCCGCCGCCTCGGGCAGCGCGGCCAGGCCGGCATGGAGGGACGCGGCCTGGCCCGCGTCCCAGCGGTCGCAGACGACCGGCTGCGCGCCGTGCAGGTCGATGCGCTCGAGGATCGTGCCCGCCCGCGCCCCCAGCACGACGACCCGGTTATCGGGCCCGGTGGCGGCCAGCGTCCGTAGCACTCGCTCCAGCATCGGGCGGCCGTCGATCTCGTGCAGCTGCTTCAGTCCGCCGTAGCGCCGGCCCTCGCCGGCCGCCAGGACGACCGCGGCGATCACACGTCCTGGACGAGCGCGTCCGCGATCTGTAGCAGGCGCATCGCGGAGCGGGTGTATGTCCGCCCCGTCGTCTCGTCCTCGCTGGAGAGGCCCTCCGACCACAGCTCGCGCACCGCCTCCAGGAGTTCGGCGACGTCGCCCAGCTCGCCGCTCTCGTCGGGGTCGCAGGCGCGCAGCGCGAGGCCGAGCGCTCCCGGCGTGTCGCCCAGGCGCGACCACATGAGCGTCTGCGTCATCACCAGGTAGTCGTGGATGCGCAGCCGCTGCAGCGGCATGGTTCGCTCGCGCGCCATCAGCGGTGGGCTCAGCGCCGGGGCCGGCTCGCCCCGGCACGCGCGCTCGGCGTTGCCCCAGAACATCGCTCGTATCTGCTCCTCGGTCGCCCCGGCCCGGCGCAGCACGAGCAGGAGCGCGAAGCGGGCCGTCGCCGGCATGCCGTAGGGGGCGTCGCTCGCGAACAGGATCTGCTCCGGCGAGGCCGAGGCGAACAGCGTTCGCAGGTCGGTCGTGCTCCAGACCGACGTGTCGTAGAGGACGTTCGGGTGGTCGACCAGCGAGCGCGCGATCTGCTCCAGGTCGGCGATCGCGGCGTGGGCGAGGATCAGCTGGGCGCCGGCATGGCGCTCGACGAGGACGCGCAGATCGTCGGCGATGGCGGGCAGGCCCCGGCCGGCGTGGATCAGGATCGGCACCCGCCGGGCCGACGCGAGCTCGAAGACCGGGTTCAGGCCGTCCGCGCCGAAGTCGAAGAACTGCGCCCGCGGGTGCAGCTTGATCCCGCACGCCCCGGCGTCGAGGCAGCGCTCGGCCTCGGCGATCGGGTCCTCCGTCAGGTCGAGCCGGCAGAACGGGACGAGCATCCCCTCCGACGCCTCGGCCCATGCCATCACCCGGTCGTTCGGGACGCGGTAGGCCGGGTGCCGCTCGGGATCGTTCAGGGGGAAGGTGAACGCGCGCTCGACCTCCTGCGCGCGCATCATCGTCACGAGCTCCTCCGGCGACTGCGTGAACCCGTCCTCGTCGACGCCGAGATGGGTATGCGCGTCCCAGACCCGCAGCCCGGATGGCGCGAGGCTGCCGTTGAGGTCGAGGTGCCGGTGGAGCAGCTCGTCGAAGCGGACGGTGGGCACGGCCGAACGCTACCAGCGGAAATCGGTCGAAGTGCTACCTTCTGCCGATGCCTGATTCCCGCCTGATCTACGCAGATTCCCTCCGCGATCCCGACCTCTTCGTCGCCACCGGGATCTCGGTCGTCGACCCGTTCACCTACGTCGAGACGGACGGCAAGCGCGTCATCGTCACGTCCGAGCTCGAGGCCGACGCCGCCCGCCGCCACTCGAGCGCCACCGACGTGTGGACCGGCTCCGAGTTCGGCGCCCGCGAGCTCGTCAAGGGCGGCATGAGCTACGAGCAGGTGTCGCTCGAGGTCGTGCGCCGCGCGCTCGAGAAGCTGGGCGTGAGCGCGGTGACCGTGCCGCCCTCGTTCCCGCTCGAGCTGGCGGACTACCTGCGCGGCCACGGCCTGACCGTGGAGCCCGACCGCAAGGCCTTCGAGATGCGCCGGCGGGTGAAGGACGACCGCGCGCTCGAGGGGATCACGACCGCGCAGCGGGCGACCGAGGCCGCGTTCGCGCGCGCTGTCGAGGTGCTGGGCGCCTCGTCACCCGGTGCCGGCGGGCTCGTGTTCGAGGGCGAGACGCTGACGGCCGAGCGGCTGACGGGCGAGCTCGAGGACGTCCTGCGCGCGCACGGCTGCGAGGGAGAGCCGCCGCTGGTCGGCAACGGCCCCACCGGCGCCAACGTGCACGAGCACGGCACCGGCCCGATCCGGCCGCACGAGTCGGTGATCATCGACATCTTCCCCCGCCACACGGCCAGCCGGTACCACGCGGACATGACCCGGACGTTTTGCTTCGGCGAGGCGCCGGAGCAGCTGCGGCAGATGCACGCCACGGTGTACGAGGCGCTGCGCGTGAGCGAGGAGCGGATCGCCGCGGGCGTGAACGGCAAGGCCGTCTGGGAGGCGGCCTGCGATGCGATCGAGGCCGGCGGCTACCGGACGACGCGCGGACTGGCCGACGGCGAGACCCTCGACGAGGACTTCTTCCACGGGCTCGGCCACGGCGTCGGCGTCGAGGTGCACGAGGCCCCGAACATGGGCCTCTCCGGTGACGACCTGCTCGTCGGCGACGTCGTTACGATCGAGCCGGGCGTCTATCGCAAGGGCTTCGGCGGCATCCGCCTGGAGGACCTCGGGGTCGTCCGCGAGGGCGGCTGCGACATCCTCACGAACTTCCCCTACGACCTCGAGATCCGGCCGTAGCCGCTAGCGCCGTCGTAGGTCACGATCCCGTCGACGCGCGGGTGGGTGGCGACGCGCCGCACCCACTCCTCGACCCGGGGATGGCCGCCGTCGAGTGCGAGGTTCTCGGCCAGGATGCGGTGGAAGCGCTCGTCGTCGTCCGCCTTGATCCAGAGGCCGTACTTGAGGAACGGGAACGCCGCGCAGTCGGCGGCCGTGATCGAGCCCGACATCAGGTAGTCGCGGCCGGCGAGCAGCGCCTCGAACACGTCCAGGGTCGAGCGCAGCTCCTGCTCGAGCGCGGCGATGCGGATGTGGTCGGGATCGCTCCCGCCGAGCTCGGCCTCGATCGCGTTCGGCGGCACCTTCCAGACGCGGTTGAACCAGTCGACGAACACCTCCACCTCGGCCCGCCGGGCGGGGTCGGCCGGGTAGAGCGGCGGGTCGGGGAAGCGGCGCTCGAGGTGCTCCATGATCCGGGTCGAGTCGGCGACGCTGAAGCCGTCGTCGTCGAGCACCGGCACCAGGTCCTGGCCGCTCGCGTCGCGGATGGGCGACCGGTCGGCCGGGTCGCACATGACGACCTCGGCGGCGAGCCCCTTGTGGCCGAGCGCGAGCCCCACCCGCTCGACGTTCGTCGAGTACGGGATCGCGTAGAGGCGCAGGCCCCCGCTCACACCGTCATGAGCTCGAGGAAGTGGGCGTCGTCGTCGAACGGGCCCACGACGCCGAAGTTCAGCCCCTCCTCGCGGATCACCTCGCCCGCGAGCCGCTGGATGTCGGCGGCCGTCACGGCCTCGACTCCCTCGAGCACCTCCTCGGGCTCGGCCAGGCGGTTCTCGAGCACCTCTCGGCGCAGGCCGAAGGAGAGCAGGCCGCGCGGGTCCTCGAGCTGGAGCACCATGCGCCCCTTGAGGTAGTTCTTCGTCCGCCGCAGCTCGACCTCGTCCACCGGCTCCCGCACGAGCTTCCCGAACTCGCGCAGGATCGTCTGCACGGCCAGGTCGATGCGCTTGATGTCGACGCCGGACTGGGAGAACAGCGTCCCCGTGTCCTCGTAGGACTGGTGGTGGCAGAAGACGTAGTAGGCCAGCCCCAACCGCTCACGCACCTCGGTGAAGAGACGTGACGACATGCCGCCGCCGAGGATCGAGCCCAGCACCTGCATCGTGTAGCGGTCGCGGTGCGTCGTCGGCAGGCCGCGCACGCCGAGGCGCAGGTGGGCCTGGTCGGAGTCGCGCGTCTCGAGCTTCACCCGGGCCGCGGCCTGCTCGACCTGCGTCGGCGCGGGCGTGCCGGTCGCGCGGTCGCCGAGGTGGCCGAACTGGCGCTCGACCTCGGCCGCGAACTCGCCGTCGACGGCACCGGCCGCGCCGACCACCATCCGCTGGGGTGCGTACCAGGCGTCCAGGTAGTCGAGGAACGTCTGCCGGCCGGCGGCGCGGATCGTCTCCTTCGTGCCGATGATGTCCCAGCCGAGGGGCTGGTCGCCGAAGAGCAGCTGGTCGTACACGCTGTCCACGTGGTCGCGCGGCGTGTCGACGTACATGTTCAGCTCCTCGATGATGACGCCCTTCTCGCGCTCGACCTCCTCGGCGTCGAACTTCGAGTTCAGAAGCTGGTCGGCCAGCACGTCCAGCGCCAGCGAGCGGTGCTCCGCAGCGCACTTGATGTAGTACCCCGTGTACTCCTTGCTCGTGAACGCGTTGAACTCGCCGCCGATGCCGTCGACCTCTGCGGAGATGTCCTTCGCCGTCGGGCGCCGCTCGGTGCCCTTGAAGAACATGTGCTCGGCGAAGTGGGCGATGCCGTTCGTCTCGGCCGTCTCGTACCGGCTGCCGGCGGCGAGCATCACCATCACCGCGACGGATTTGGCCGCGGGCATGGGTGCCGTCACCACGCGCAGGCCGTTCTGGAGGGTGGTCTTCTGGAACATGGCGGGTATCGTAGTGCGCCGTTTCCGTCCGGGATCACGCCGCGGAGATGGCGAAGCCACGCACGAGCGCACCCAGCGCGTCGCGCCAGATCCGCTCCTCCTCGCCGGCGCGGAACATGCCTCGCAGCTCCACCGCTGCCAGGCCCTCGCAGAGCGCATGGAACTCGGCGGCGGCGTCCGCCACCGTCCGTCCGCCGAGCCCGTCCGCTGCCTCCAGCGGCACGAACCGGCGATGCAGTGCCGCCATCGCCTCGCGGCCGGCGATGACGTAGCCCGCGAACAGGCTCGGGTCCGGCAGCGCCCGCTGGATGCTGATCCGGAAGAGCGCCGGGTGCTCGGTGGCGAACCGGCGGAACACGACCACGCCGGCCTCCACGAGGTCGGCAGCCGGGTCGCGCATCTCCGGCAGCGCCTCGAGCTCCTCCCGCAGGAGGTCGAAGCCGCGGGTGCCGAGCGCGATCACGAGCGCGTCCTTGGACCCGTAGATGGTGTAGACCGCCCGGGTCGTCGTGCCTGCGGCGGTCGCGACCCGGCGTACGGTGAGCGCGTCGAGCCCCTCCGCCTCGACGATCAGCTCGGCCTCGTCGAGCAGCGCGGCGGCCGTGACGGCGTCGTGCAGGCGGGGGCGGCCCATGCGTCGCAGAGTATCGCAACGCTGTTTCGTTTCTGCTATAACGGAACGCCGTTACGAAATCCTCAGGAGATCGCCATGCCCCTTCGCCACCCCATCTACGCCGGCCTCGCAGCGACCGAACGCGTCGGGACAGACCCGGAGGCACCCGCCTTCGTGCTCCTCCACGGCCTCACCTTTGACCGCAGCATGTGGGAGCCGGTCATGGACGCCCTGCCGCCCCGTCACCGGGCGGTCGCGTTCGATCTCCCCGGCCACGGCGGTTCGCCACCCATTGACGCGCGCGGCCTCGCCCCGGTCGTCGATGCGGTGCACGCCGCGGTAGGGGCGGCGGGGATCGATGTCCCGATCGTCGTCGGCCACTCGATCGGCGGGCCGATCGCGAGCATCTATGCCTCGGCCAACCCTGCGGCGGGTGTTGTCAACGTCGAGGCGCCCATCCGGATCGAGCCGTTCGCCGGCATGGTGCGCGCAATCGCGCCGCAGCTCTCCGGGCCCGGCTTCGGCGAAGTGTGGTCGCAGCTGCGCGCCACCTGGGGGATGGACGACGTGCCCGCGCCGTACCGGGAGCTCCTGCGGCCGGCCGACCGGGCGGCGCAGGACGTCGTCCTGCGCTACCAGGCCGACATCCTGGAGCGGCCGCTGGGCGAGGTGCTGCGGTGGCGCGACGACGGGATGGCGGCGCTCGCCGCCGCCGGCCTGCCCTACCTGTGCCTGCTCGCCCGTCACGCCGATCCGGCCGACCTCGCCTGGCTCGCGGAGCGGCTGCCCCAGGCGGACGTGGTGGTGTGGCCGGTCGAGCATCACTTCCCGCATCTGGCCAGGCCGGCGCTGTTCGCCGAGCTGCTCGCCGAGCTCGCCCGCCGCGCAGCCATGTTCAGGCCGGTTGGCGTCTGACGCAGATGGCGCTGCTCGCGAAGAGGAAGACCCAGCAGGAGCAGGAACCCGACGAGGTCGAGAACGAGCCCGAAGGTGACGATGACGCCGCCCAGGCCGAAGCCCTGCAGAAGCAGCAGCCGGTCGAGATGCACGCGATCGCCACCAGGCGGCCCGTGGGGTGGTCGAGTCCCGCCGCGACCGTCGCGGCGGAGTCGTGATGGGTCAGGCCCACGCCGACGGAGATCACCGACTCGGCGAGGAGCGCGAGGACGAAGACGATGCCCGCCGCCCACGCGTACCGCTCCCACATCGAGGACGGCTGTGTCGTATGCAACCAAACGCGACGTCGGGGAGGGGATTCGCCGATCCGGTGTCGACCGCGGCGACGTCGTCATCGAGACCAAGGTCTGGATCAGCGACTACGGCTACGACGAGACCCTGCACGCGTTCGCCAAGAGCGCCGCCAAGCTGGGCGTCGACCAGATCGATCTGATGCTGCTGCACCAGCCCCTGCCGACGGCCTTCGACCGGACGGTCGAGGCCTACCGGGCGCTGGAGACGCTTCTGGCCGACGGCAAGGTGCGGGCGATCGGGATCAGCAACTTCACACCCGACCATCTGGAGGCGCTGCTGGAACGCACGGAAGTCGTTCCCGCCATAAACCAGATCGAGCTGCACCCGTACTACACCCAGCGCGAAAGCCGCGAGGCACATGCCAGACATGGGATCCTCACGCAGGCCTGGTCTCCGATCGGCGGCATCAGCTCGTACCGGGCCGGTGCACCGAGGAGCACGTTCAGCGACCCCGTGATCCTCCGCATCGCCGGGGCACAGGGCAAGTCGGCCGCCCAGGTGATGCTGCGCTGGCACGTGCAGCAGGGCCGCTCCGCGATTCCGAAGTCGGTTCGGCCGCAGCGCATCGCCGAGAACTTCGACATCTTCGACTTCGAGCTCGCTGCCGAAGAGCTCGCGGCCATCGACGCTCTGGATACGGGAGTGCGTTTGGGGCCCGAGCCCGCCGATGTCACCCTCGAGAAATACGGCAGGCCGATCCCAGAAGCCTGAGCTCACGCGGCCGGTATCCTGGCCGGACCGTGAGACTCCTTGTCGCCCGCTGCGAGATCGCCTACCACGGCCGCGCCACGACGCGCCTGGGCGCCGGCGACCGCGTGATCCTGTTCAAGGACGACGGCAGCCTCTGCGTGCACACCGACTACGGGTTCAAGCCGCTGAACTACATGGCCGGCCCGACGTCGGTTGCCGAGGACGGCGACGTGATCCGCGTCCACCGGGCCGCCTCCGGCGAGTCGCTCGTGATCGTGCTCGAGCAGGTGATGCAGGACTCGGTCGTCGAGCTCACAGACGACGCCGTGCTCGAGCGCGACGGCGCCGAGCGGCAGATGCACGTCCTGCTCGAGCAGGCGCCCGAGCTGATCGAGCCCGGCCTGCGGGTGATCTCGCGCGAGCGCTTCACCGATGTCGGCCCCGTCGACCTGTTCTGCCGCGACGCGGACGGACGCACGGTGGTCGTCGAGGTGAAGCGGGTGCGCGCCGTCGCCGCCCATGTCGAGCAGCTCACCCGCTACTGCGAGCGGGTCGATCTCGACCCGGCCCACGCGCCCTGCCGCGGGATCCTGGTCGCGCCCGAGATCGCCCCTCAGGCGCGGGTCATGTGCGACGCCCGCGGCTTCGCCTTCATGGCCGTCGACTACGACGTCCTGAAGGGCGAGGTCGCCCCCGAGCTGACCCTCTTCGACTGAACCCCTGATCCGAAAGGACGTTATGCCGACCGCCGACCTCGCCACCCACCCCGTCACAAAGACCCCGTACGGCCGCTGGCAGGCCCTGAACGCCGAGCTCGGCATCACCGGCTTCGGGATCAACGCCATCGTCTGCGACCCGGGCGAGACCATCGACACCGAGCACGACGAGACGGACAGCGGCCAGCACGAGGCCTACATCGTCGTCGCCGGCCGGGCCGAGTTCCGGGTGGGCTCCGACGTGTCCGAGGCCGGGCCGGGGACCATCGTGGCCGTGGCCGATCCGGCGGTCACCCGCAGCTTCCGCGCGCTCGACCCGGGCACCCGTGTCGTCTGCGTCGGCGCGGTGCCGCCGGCGGATGCGCCCGACTTCGGGGCATGGATCGGCGAGGACGCCTCGTAGACTAAAGCGTGCTCATCTGCCCCGCCTGCGGCGAGGAGAACCCGCCACGCTTCCGGCTGTGCGGGTTCTGCGGCACGCCGCTTGCGGCCACGCCGTCCGCCGAGGTGCGCAAGACGGTGACGGTGCTCTTCAGCGACGTGGCCGGGTCGACCGCCATGGGCGAGCGGCTCGATCCCGAGTCGTTGCGCGAGGTGATGGGCCGCTACTTCGCCGTCATGAGCGCGGCGATCGAGCGCCACGGGGGCACGGTCGAGAAGTTCATCGGCGACGCCGTCATGGCCGTGTTCGGCCTCCCCCAGGCGCACGAGGACGACGCCCTGCGGGCGGTGCGGGCGGCCCTCGACATGCGCACCGGGCTGGACGCGCTGAACGCCGACCTCGAGCGTGACTATGGCGTCACGATGGCGAACCGCACGGGCGTGAACACCGGCGAGGTCGTCACCGACGAGGCCGCCGGCAACCAGCGCCTCGCCACCGGCGACGCGGTGAACGTCGCCGCCCGGCTGGAGCAGGCCGCCCCGGCGATGGA
Organism: uncultured Actinomycetes bacterium; assembly: GCA_963746115.1. Taxonomy (GTDB): domain Bacteria; phylum Actinomycetota; class Thermoleophilia; order Gaiellales; family JAICJC01; genus JAICJC01. The sequence goes on from CAVVAA010000002.1 coordinate 403,914, forward strand.
GACGCTGCTCGGCGCCCTCACGCACGCGCTCGTGCGCGACGCCGTCGAGGCCGTCCCCGTCGAACCGCTCGAGCTGAAGGGGAAAGCGGAGCGGGTCGCGGCCTATCGCCTCGTCGGACTGGCGAGCCGCGAGCGCATGGCGGCGACGCCGCTCGTCGGGCGCGCGGACGAGCTCGAGCTCCTGCGCGAGGCGGCGGCTGCCGCCCAGGCGTCCGCCGGCGGGCGACTCGTCACCGTTGTCGGCGAGGCCGGCGTCGGCAAATCGCGGCTCCTGCGCGAGTTCACCGAGGCCCTCGAGGGATCGGCGGCGGTCGTGCGCGGACGCTGCCTCCCCTACGGCGACGGGATCACGTTCTGGCCGATCGCCGAGGCGGTGCGGGCGGCCGCCGGAATCACCGAGGACGACGCCACCGCGGCCGCCCGCGAGAAGGTGCTGCGGCTGGCGGGCGGGAACGTCGAGGTGGCCGACCGGGTCGCGTCGGCGATCGGCCTCGTCCCGGCGGTGTTCGCCGTCGAGGAGACGTTCCTCGGCGTCCGCCGGCTGTTCGAGATCCTGGCCGCCGAGCGTCCGCTCGTCGTCGTGCTCGACGACCTGCACTGGGCCGAGCCGACGCTGCTCGAGCTCGTCGCCGAGGTCGTCGAGCGCGTGCGCCGGCCTTGCCTCGTCGTCGGCACCGCCCGTCCCGAGTACGTCGACCGCGAGGATGCCGTCGCCGACGGCCCCCGGCGGGCCCGGCTCATGCTCGAACGACTCCCGGCCGATGCCGCGGCGGCGATGGCCGGGCAGCTGCTCGGCGGGGGCAGGGTCGATCCGGAGACGGTCGAGCGGATCGTGACCGCATCCGACGGCAACCCGCTCTTCGTCGAGCAGATGGCCGCAATGCTGGACGAGCAGGTGCCCGGCGCCGAGCTCGACGTGCCGCCGACCATCCTCGCGCTCCTCGCGGCGCGCCTCGACCGGTTGGCCCAGCCCGAGCGGGCGGTGCTCGAGCCCGCCGCCGTCGCCGGCCTCACCTTCCCCCGGGCCGCCGTCTCCGAGCTCGTCGCCGACGCCGACCGCGAGCGTGTCCCCGAGCGCCTGGCGGCGGTCGAGCGGCGCCGGTTCATCCACTCGTACACGCCCATCATGGGCGACCCGAACTCGTACCAGTTCGAGCACATCCTCGTCCGTGACGCCGTCTACCGGCGGCTGCTGAAGCGCACGCGGGCGCAGATGCACGAGCGCTTCGTCGCCTGGGCCGACCGCGTGAACGGTGAGCGCGCCGGCGAGTACGCCGAGATCACCGCCTACCACCTGGAGCAGGCCCACGCCTACCTGGCCGAGCTCGGCCCGCTCGATGACCACGGCCGCGATCTCGGCCGCCGCGCCGGCGAGCGGCTGGCGGGCGCCGGCCAGCGCGCCTTCGCCCGCGGCGACATGCACGCCGCGGCCGGGCTCCTGCGGCGGGCGGTCGATCTCATGCCCGAGCTCGACCCCGACCGCCTCGGGCTCCTGCCCGACCTGGGCGAGGCGTTGATGGACCTGGGCGAGTTCGCGGAGGCCGATCGCGTGCTCGCCGGTGCGATCGCGGCGGCCGAGGCCACCGGCGACCATCGCCTCGGCGCGGAGGCGCGGCTGGGCCGGTTGCTCGTCCAGCTCTACGGCGAAGAGGGCGAGTGGGGCGCCCGGGCGCTGCGCGAGGCCGAGCGTGCGATCCGGATCTTCGAGCTCGTCGGCGACCAGGTCGGCCTGGCCAAGGCGTGGCGGATCATCGGCTCGGTCCACGCGACCGCACTCGAGTACGGGCCTGCCACGGCCGCCGTCGACCGCGCGATCGCGTGCGCCCGCCTGGCCGGTGACACCCGCCAGGAGCGGCGCAACATGGGCGCATTCACGATGGCCTGCGTGTTCGGGCCGCTGCCGGTGCCCGCGGCGATCGAGCGCTGCCGCGAGATCGAGGCCGGCTCGGGCGGCGACCACCGCACGGAGGGGCTCGCGCTGTGCGCGCGGGCGCAGCTCGAGGCGATGCGAGGGAGCTTCGACGAGGCCCGGGCGCTCTACGCCCGCGCCCGCACGGTGCTGACCGACGTCGGCGGCAGCGTGCTGGGCGCCTCGACCGCGCTTGACTCGAGCATGGTGGAGATGCTGGCGGGCGATCACGCCGCCGCCGAGCGCGACCTGCGGCGCGACGCCGAGCTGCTGGAGGGGATGGGCGAGCGCTACCTGCTCTCGACCATGGAGGGTGTCCGCGCCCACGCCCTGATCGCGCTCGGCCGCCACGAGGAGGCGGCTGCCGCCTGCGCGCGCGCCGAGGCGGCCGCGGCCGCGGACGACATCGAGTCGCAGGTGCTCGTGCGCAGCGTGCGCGCAGAGCTCGACCTGCACGCGGGCCGCACCGCCGAGGCGGCCGCGACGGCCGCGGAGGCCGATGCGCTCCTGCGCGGTGCCGAGGCGCCGACGATCGTCGCCGACCTCGCTGTCGTCCGTGCCCGCATCGCCGCGGCCGGCGGTGACCTCCGGGCGGCCGATCGCGAGCTCTCCCGCGCGGCCCGGCTCTACCGCGAGAAGGGCAACGTCGTCTCCGAGGCCCGCGTCGGCGAGGTGCGGGCTGCGCTCGGGCTCGGCCCCGTCACCGCCTGATCAGGTCCGCCAGCGGCCGTTCGTCGACGAGTTCACGTCGATCTCGACCTCGAACTGGCCCTTCTTGCAGTGCTTCGGCTTGATGATCTTGCGCGCCGAGACGCACGGATCCGGCGACGCCACGCCCGCCGCGCCGGTGCAGTTCGGGCACCGAGACGCTGTCGTGGAACATCGGCAGCTTCTTCAGTGACTTCGCGGTGAAGTGCTTCGGGAGCTCACTCGAGTCGAGCAGGAAGCTCAGGTGCAGCGGGTCGGTCACAGGGAACGGATTCGCCGCGATGGTGACGACGGAGATCTGGCCGATGCAGGTCGCGCCCGGGCCGCACGCGTCCTGCGGGCTGGTGGCGTCGACCTCGGAGAGCGAGGTGGCGGCGCCGGTCTGCGTCGCGGGGACGACGACGGTCGTCGACTGCGGGTTCGCCGCGCTCGTCGTCGAGCCGGTGCTGACGGTGCCGCCCGCCGGAAGCACGTATACGGCGACGGTGTTCGGCGAGGGCGCCTGCACGGTCACCGTGGTGTGGGCGGGGAGGGTGATGTCGTCGGAGTCGTGGTCGCCGTCGCTGGTCGTCCACGTGACGGACGAGTTGACGTCGCCGGTCGTCATCGGGACGCTCATGATCACGGTCGCCGAGGCGCTTGCGCCCTTCGCGAGCGTGCCGAACGTGCAGGTCGCGTCGCCGGAGGACGTGGTGCACGACCCGGACGAGACGACGTTCACGACGCTGAACCCGGCGGGTGCGGGCGCGTCGAGGGTCGTGTTCTGGAGCGGGCGCGAGGTGTGGTTGGTGAACGTCGTCTGGTAGGCGACGGTGGCGCCGGCCGTTACCGGATTCGGCGAGCCCGAGAGCGTGGCGGTGGCCGTGCCGCTCTCGGTGGCCGACGCAGGTGCGGCGGCGGCGAGGACGGCGACGAGGGCGATGAGCAGGGTGAAAGGTCGGCGCATGCAGGCACCTTCGCATAACCGGTGAAGTGGTGTCAAGCCGGAAGGAGCGTCAGGCCAGGTCGGCAACGGCCGCGAGGAAGGCGTCGATCTCGGCGGCCGTGTTGTAGTGCACCGCTCCCACCCGCACCGCGCCGCCGGAGCCTTCGAGACCGAGGCGCTGCATCAGCTCGAGCGCGTAGTAGTTGCCGTCCCAGACGAAGATGCCGCGCTCCGCGAGCGCCGCCGACACCTCGGCCGGCCCCCGTCCGGCGACGTTGAACGCCGCGGTCGGCACGCGCCGGTCGGGATCGCGTGTGCCGTACACGGTGACGCCCTCGATCCCGCGCAGGCCGTCGAGCAGCCGGGCGGCCAGCCCTCGCTCGTACGCGGCGACGGCGTCCATGCCCAGCGACTGCAGGTAGCCGACGGCCGCGGCCGTCCCGGCGATGCCCTCGAGGTTCACCGTCCCCGTCTCCCACGAGTGCGGGATCTCGTCCGGCGCCGGGCGCACCTTGTACGGGCGGTGGTGCTCGAGCAGCTCCGCGCGGCCGAACAGGATCCCGACGTGCGGCCCGAAGAACTTGTAGGCCGAGCAGACGAGGAAGTCGCAGCCGACCGCCGCGACGTCGATCGGCCCGTGCGGCGCGTAGTGGACGGCGTCGATGTAGGAGATCGCGCCCGCCTCCCGGCACAGCGCGCACAGGGCGGCGACGTCGTTCACGGTGCCGGCGCCGTTCGACGCCCAGCCGAATGCCGCCACCCGGGTGCGCTCGCTGAGGAGGCCGGCGAAGACGTTCGGGTCGACCACGCACACGTCGGGATCGATGCCGACCTGGCGCACGACCACGCCCCGGTCCTCCGCGGCGAGCAGCCACGGGGCGACGTTCGCGTCGTGGTCGAGCCCTGTCACGAGCACCTCGTCGCCCGGCCCGAGGTCGCGGAAGAGCGTGCGCGACGCGTGCATCGTGAGCGTCGTCATGTTGGCGCCGAAGGCGATCTCGTCGGCGCCGGCGCCGAGGAACGCGGCCACCTGCGCACGGGCCTCGGCCAGGATCCGGTCGGACGCGACGGACGTCACGAAGGGCCCGCCGAGGTTGGCGTTGGACTCGCGGTAGTAGTCGGCGACGGCGGCGTACACGGACTCGTGCACCTGGGTGCCGCCGGGGTTGTCGAGGTAGATGCGGTCGTCGCGCAGCGACGGGAACCCGGACCGGATGACGGCCGGGTCGAGGAGGGTGGCGATCTCGTTCATGACGCGGAGTCTACGATGCCGCGCATGAGGCTCGTCATCCTTGGCGGCGGTCCCGCCGGCTACGCCGCCGCCACCACCGCCGCGCACCTCGGCGCAGACGTCACGCTCGTCGAGGACATGTCGCTCGGCGGCAACTGCACGATGACGGATGCCATCCCGTCGAAGACGCTGCTGACGACCGCCGACGCGGTGCTCGAGGTGGCCCGCGCCGAGGAGGACGGGCTCGACTTCGCGCACGGCTACCCGTCGGTCAACCTGCGCCGCACCCTGGCCCGCGCGCGGGCGGTCGCTCTGCATCAGAGCCGGGGCGTGCGCGAGCGGATGGACGGCGTGAACGTGCGCGTCCTGCCGGGTCGCGGCCGCGTCACCGGCGCGAACGAGCTGGTCGCGAACGTCGACGGCCGCGACCACGTGCTCGAGTTCGACGCGCTGCTCGTGTGCACCGGCGCCTCGCCGTTCGTGCCGCCGTTCGCCAACCCGGACGCCCACCGGGTGCTGACGACGCGGCAGGTGTTCGACCTGCGCGAGATGCCCGAGCACCTGGTCGTGCTCGGCGCCGGCCCGACCGGGTGCGAGTTCGCCGACTTCTTCTCCCGCTGCGGATCGCGGGTGACGCTCATCTCGGCCCGCGACCAGCTGCTGCCGAACGACGATCCCGACCTGGCGGAGGTGCTGGAGGAGGTCTTCCTGCGCCGCGGGCTCGACGTGGTGAAGAACGGCCGGGCGGCGGCGATCGACTGCGAGGACCCCGACGAGGTGCGGCTCGTGCTCGAGGACGGTCGCGACCTGCGCTGCTCGCACGTGCTCCTGTGCATCGGCATGCGCCCGAACACGGCTGACCTCGGTCTCGAGCAGGCGGGTGTCGCCTTCGCCGACCGCGGCGCGCTGCCCGCCGACGAGTTCTGCCGCACGAACGTGCCCCACATCTACGCCTGCGGCGACGTCACCGGCCAGATCATGCTCGCGAACACCGCCTCGCTGCACGGGCGCACCGCGGCGCTGCACGCGCTGGGCGTGCCCGTCGACCCGGTCTCCTACACCGGCGTCGCCTGGTGCGTGTTCACCCGCCCGGAGATCGCCAAGGCCGGGATCTCCGAGCGGCAGGCCCGCCTCGACGGCGTCGCCGTGCGGGTGACCAAGCACCTCGTGCGGGCGAACCCGCGCGCGGTCATGGAGGGCGAGACCGACGGGATCATCAAGCTCCTCTCCGACCCCGACGACGGCACCATCCTGGGCGGTGCGATGGTCGGCTTCCGCGCCTCCGAGGTCATCACCGCCGTCGCCCTGGCCGTGCACGCGCGGCTGTCGGTGCAGGTGCTGGCCGAGACGGCGGCCGTGAACCCGTCGATGTCCGAGAGCCTGCAGCGCGCGGCCGAGAAGGCCGCGGAGGGCATGCTCGGCATCTCGCGCGTGACGCTCTCCGGGTAGGGGACAGTCCCCGGCCTACAGCTCGATCGTCACGCCCCTCGGTCAGGTCAGAAATCGACGTCCCTTCGTAACCTTTTCGCCAGAACAGCAACATCGCGCTGTCGATGGCCTTGCTCTTGTCGAACTCGCGCGGCCGCCCGATTGGGACGAGACCACTTATTTCATCCAAGGATCGTGACATGACTGATTCTGCCGCACGGCACTTCTATACCGAGCGGTATAAAAGCGCAAAGCGTATCTCTTCGTGTCGGCTCAATTTTGCGTGAAGGAGGGATTCACTATGACCACGCTCAGCATGGACGGAACGGACCCGGCGACCTGGGATCCCGCCCTCGACGGGGTTTTGGCGGCACCTGAGAATCACACGGTTCTCTACGAGGACGAGGCGATCCGGGTCATCTCCGTGAGTATCGCTCCAGGCGCGATCGAAAAGCCGCACCACCATTGTTTGCCCGCCGTCTTCGTCGTCGATCGGCTGGTGAGCGTGCGCGACTTCGACGGTACGACCGGAGAGGAGATCCCGCTGCCGATCCCCAAGGACGCGCCGCTACCAATCACCGCGAAATTTCTGCCTCAGCCGCTCCACTATGTCGAGAACCTCGACACGAGGCCGTTTCACGCGACCCGGATCGAGTTCAAACATGGGTTCCCGACGGCATCTTAGGCGCGCCTCGACGGGGAGGTCCGCGTCAATGGCGCAGGGCCATCGCTTCAAATCGGAGTGGCCGTCCGAGGTTCTGTCGGGCGCGCGCCGACCGCATTCGGGTCGATTTGGTCGGTTCGCCAAGCCGTCGCGGAATGGCCACCATTTGCGCGTTCCTGTCGAAGACTGACAGCAGGTCGAGGGGTGGATAGTACATCCAGCCCCGACGCTTCTCCCGGACGTCGCGTCCCGCGTCGACCACTCCTGGCCCAGGTTGTCGGCCAGCGTCAGATCACCGCTCTCATGTCCGCGATCGCCTCCGTGCTGCGACCCTCCAGCGGCCCCCGAAGGGTGACGGCGATAGACGGTCCCGAGAACCGGCTGAAGGCGATCGACCAACTCTCGCCGACGCCGACATGGCTTGAGACGGGGCGGCGCTGAAGTCTAGGCTAGCGGCCGCTGCTCAGGACCCGCAGCTTCCCGATCGCGGTTAGCCGTCCGTCGCCGGTTTCGCCCCAGATGATTTCGGTCAAGTCGGGCAGGGGAATGTCCGGCGCAGCCGGCACCGCCGCGGCTTGACCCTCCGGGCGAGCGATCAGACAGGGTTGGGGAAAGTTATAATGCCAAATCGAAAAGCGCCTGCATGCCGCAGCGGGCTCCGCCAGCGCGAAAAAGATGAGGATGACGAGGAGCGCTTTCATCGCGGCTCCATATTAGCACTTCGTTTAACCCGTCGTCGTCTGGCCACTATACTGCACCCGGGCGAGAGCGCAGCGCTCAAGCGCTACGCCGCTCCGATCGAGAGTTCGACTAGCGGCTCATGCGCGAAGTTCTCAGGTCACTTGAACACAAGCCAGACGCGAAAACAGGCGGCCGCACGCGACTATCAAGCACGCCTTCATGCATCTAAACGGTTGACCCTCAGCGATCCTAGAAGCGCACTCCTTCTGCAGCCTCCTTCAGTATTTCGGCGCTACGCTTCAGCGCCGCGCGCTCGCCAGCATCGAGATCTGGCATGAGGGTCTTTACGACCGCCGCCGCGCCGAGCACGCGTGGCAGGGAGAGGGCCACATCCCGCACGCCCTCGCACTCCGGCGTCAGCATGGAGCAGGTCAGCAACGCCCGCTCGTCGTCCTCAATAGCCTGCGCGATGCGGGCAAGACCGGCGCCGACCCCGAACCAAGTTGCTCCTTTTCCTTTGATGATGGCATAGGCGGCGTGGCGCACCCCGCTGTCGATGCGGCTTCGATCGGCGTCGGTCAGGCGCCGCCCCATCTGGCAGGCGACTTCCGCCACTGGTAAGTTGCCGGCCGCCGCGCCCGACCAGTGCAACACCTCGCTGTCGCCATGTTCGCCCAGCACTCGCGCATCGATGTATGTTGGGCTGATGCCCAAGTGTGCTGCGAGTAGCGTGCGGAACCGCGCGAGTGAGGATGGTGCCCGACCCGATCACGCGTTCCGGGGCAACCCCGCCCCGCCCCGCGATCGCCGTGACAATCTGGGTCATCACGTCGACCGGATTGGTCGCCACCAGGAAAATCGGGTCCCGCGTCGCCGCCAACACTGCCGGCACGATCCCTGCGAAGATTTCGGCGTTGCGCGAGAGCAGATCCAACCGGCTCTCCCCCGGCCTCTGGTTGCTTCCGGCCGCAAGCACCACCAGCCCCGCGCCATCAAGATCGGCAAACTCGCCCGCGCGGACCCGGACCGGGTCGGCAAAAGGCGTAGCGTCCAGAATGTCGCGCGCCTGTGCGACCGCCAGATCTGCATTGCGATCGACAAGCAGGATCCCCGAACCGACGCGGCGCATCATCATGGAATAGGCCGCAGTGGCGCCGACCTGTCCGGCTCCGACGATGCCGATTTTCATGGCGTTCCTCCCATACCGATGTCGCAGCTTTATCCCCGCGCGTCGGCGGATGGCCAACTCGCACCAAGAGCGGATGCGCCCGCGCCGCACCGCCTGAGGCAGCCGAGCGCAGCGGCGAGCTTGATGCCCGCGGGCCGAACGATGTCCGCCGAAAAGAAAAAGACTGAGCCAGAGTGCGGGTTCGGCGCGCCGGGGACAAAGATCGAGACGAGGCCGTTGCTCAACGCTTCTGTTTGAACGCCGAGCTGCCAGCCCCCTTCCATGGGCACGAACACAACGGGAAGCTCCCCAATCTCGGCGACGCCCAAGGCGCTTGCGCTCTCCTGTTTCAGGTATTCGTAAGCCGGAATCTTCGACAGCACCGAGGACTTCCAATGCGTTGACGAAGCGTTGCGCGATCAGGGTATGGGCGACGAGCCCGGCAAGAAGGCAGACGAGCGCGATCATGGCGATCGAAAGCGCCGTCGCCACCCCGACGCTCAAGTCCGAAACCCCTGGAATGTGAACAACAATGGCCTGTAAGCCCGTCTTCGCAAAGCCGAACGCCTTCGCGAGGATGACAATCAGCACAACGATCGGCGCCAGGAAAAAGACTCCGCCGACAATCGTTGTCCGTGCGAAAAGAGCGATGGCTTTCATGGATGATGTTCCCCGAGGTTAAATTTGAGGACGGAACGGTACTTAAAACAGATAGCCTACTCTCAATTAAGTCTTGAACGTGTAAACGGGAAAATCCTTGATGATCGGAATGCCGAACTCCGCCGAAATCACTGTATGCTCGGTTGGCTTCCATCCGATCATGAAGTTGAGTGGCAGAAACAATCGGCCCGTCTGGTTCCACACCGGCGCCCCATAGTTCAGTCGAATGTCCGGGCTTGGGTATAGGGTGAAGAACAGGCTGTGCGGCAGATTGACGTTGAGGGTCGGCGCGATGCGCAACTGCCGCAGCATGCGGCCGTCATCGTTGCCTTCGAAATCAATTCCGTAACGCACCTGCGGCGCGAAGTAGCTGCCCGGACTGATCTCCGAAATCATGGCGCGAACGACGAAACCGGTGACCTGCTCCCAGGCGTCCATGGCCACGCCGTTGGTCGAGGTGGGCGCGATCAGTTGCCCGCCGAGCGCAACCGCCCAGCGTTGATCGAAGTCGTGCACGATCCACGCCTGACCAAGCACGTTGCCGAAGCCGGACAAAGTCGCGCCGGTTGGATTCTCGGGCGTCACTCCGTTTGTCCACACGACCGGAATCTCCGTTCGGAAGTTCAGCTCCCATTGCGGCGTGAGCTGAAACGGGACGTCGATGCGGGCGAACGGGGTGTTGGTTTCGACCCGCTTGGTCGTTCCCTCCTCCACGCCTGGACCGGGCGCTTCGGTATAGCGGTCAAGAAGCTCGATTTTGCCCAACGGCTTAGTTGGATCGTCCCCGGTCCCGTTTACGAGGTCGGGGCGATCCGGGTCGGCAAGAACGGGGCCCGCCACGCTCAGAGCGCCAGCGACAGAAGCGCAACGCGCAAGATTGAGAAGCGACTGTTTTTCTTGCGCGTACAAAGCGCGCACGAGCTTCAGACGCATCGTCGCCACGAGGCGAAGCTCACCTCATCGCCGCGAGATTCCTCCAGAAGGTCTCGAGACTCTTGGTGCCGCCAAAGAGGGTGGTGAAATTGGTCGAAATCGACCAGAACGATGTCTCCCGCCCTCTGCTCGTTCGGCGGCATCCACAGGAGGCAATTAAACTCCCTGTTACCCGCCTCGGTGAACGGGTGCGGACGTTCGAGGTCGATCGCCTGCCGGGCCAGCACCTGGACGGGGTCCCCGCTTCCCGTCAGTTCATAGTGTGGCAGATGCGGATGGAAATTGAGAGTGGGAACGTTCTGCAAAAGGCCAAGATTGTCGAGGTCGTGGAAGCGGTGTCAGCGGAGCAATTTCGTTTGTGCCTTTCACCAGTGCTGGCCGAAGGCCGTAGGTGTTGTGTACGGGAACGCCGAGGCCCTCCATCAACGAGCGCGTGTACTGCCCAAACCGCTGCTGTCGAGGCACGAGCGGATCGCCGTGGTGGAGATATTCCATCTGGCGTTGCTTCATGTCGTCGGTGAAGCCGACGTCGTGATGAGGCGCGAGTAGAAGGCAGGAGCCGTCCCGCTTCAACCATTCGCGGATCGCGGCGATTTCCTCCGGCGCCGCCTCCTGTTCCGAGAGAATATGATCGAGACCGAACACCATCAGCGTGTCGGTGTCAGCCAGAATGCGTTGGTCGATCGGCAGCTTGTAACCGGCCTGGTCGATCCGCTGGAAAACGGCAACCGGGTGGCCCGTTGTCTCGCCGGCGATTTTCTGGAAACTGAGGGTTGAGCGGTGAAACAGCTCAAGCGTTCCCGCGATGCCTTGAAGGAACTGCGCGGCACTCCATTCCGGCGTCTCGTAGGCCGGCCAGAGGACGTTCCGAACCTCGGTCATGGTGGAGAAGCGATTCTCCATAGCTGCCGGATCGCGCTGCGCCTCCCAGGGATAGCTCCAGGTCCAGTAGATGCTCACGCGCCGCTTGCCCGGCGTGTATTTGCGCGGAATGTGATCTTGATTGTAGGTCCGGGCGGAAGCTTGCGCTGACATAGGATCTTCTCCTTCGTCCTATCGAGGATTCACGCCCGCCGCGGTTCATCCAGAGAGGCAAGATACCCCAGCGCCTTGAGGCCCGGGAGAAAGAAGTATGCGCCGCCCCTGACCGTGGTGAAGGCCGGCAGGCTGACGATTTTCTTGCGAATGGGCCGCTTGGGGATCTTGAACTCCAGCGTTCCGTCTTGCGCGCCAATGATCGGGTCGCGTTCGTTGCCAAGCTCGTGGAAATTGCGGTCGTTCGCCCAGACGTTCTGCGCAAATCTCGAACTGCCGAATAAGACTCGCGCAGATTATGAACGCTGCGGTGCCGCGCTCGACACCGTCCTCCAGCGTTGCCGTCCGGCAAATGCGGGCCGTAGGTCGCGCCGCGGCGGATCATCCGGCGGCGGTTCATGTTCGCCGCAGTATCACGCGGAATTCATGCGGCGCGCATGGGAGCCGAGCGGGACCGCATAGCCGTGAGGATCCATCTCCTTGTAGTTGAAGTCGTTGTTTCGTTGCGGATCGGCCCCGAGCTCCGGGATCGTCCTTGTCTGGCGACAGCACAAGCGGCGCACCGCTGCGCCACCGGCCCAGGGCTTGGCGGCGATCAGTTCCCGCTCTTCCGCGGTCTCACCGTGTTGGCGGAGGAAGTCGCGAAACCTACCCACATGCTCCGCGAGCCTGCGGTAGGCCATGTAGCAGCCGTTGCGCGCGAGAGTTTTGGGCTGCGGGCTATCGGCTACGACACCGTGTTCGTCGGGATAACCAACGATGAACTCGCCCGCCTTCAGAGGATCGCCGGAGCCGGGCGTCGGCTCCTCGCCCGCCCCCTCGATCACCGGCTGCGACAGGCGGTCCGGTAGCCAAAATGATCGTGAGCATAGTCAAGCGGAGGAATGGCCTTAAGGTCGAGCACGAGGGCACCGACGCCGGGGCAGTTGGCGATAAGCTTCTCGTGCTCCGAGACGCAGCGGTCGTGTTCCGCGTCGTCGCGCGCGAAGAGAATGACGATCGCGTGCAGATCGGGGCTCTCAAGGCCGCCCACCCAACGCTGAGGCGCGTTCAAACCCGTGTCGCCGAGCATCTCGGCCCGCGCGGCCATGCCGGCTGAACTCCTCCGGAATGAGGTGAGCGAAGCCTCGTCCAGTCCAAGCGCGCGAAGCCCGTTCCAGGTGAAAGCCGCCGTCACCCAGCGCTTGTCCTTGTCAATGCCCGCTCGCATCGACGCTGCCGAATGAGTCTCCTCTTTTGATCGCCGACACCCAGGCGCGACCGCCGAACTCCGTTGCGAAACGACAGAAACTCATACCTGGCCGCGAGCGCCGGCGCCCGCGTCAGCAGGATGTGCTGAATGTCGTCGAATTCGTCGAGCATCGGCGCCCCGTGTAGCTAACCTCGCTGCTTCGTGACTTCAGTTCCGTGTCTCGCCGTCGTCCGATCCAGCAATTTTTCTCTTCCGGGGGAATTATTGCATCCGGTCGAGCATGGTTGAGAACGCAGCCTTCAGTTTGAGGGCTTTTTTGATTTCAGTGGCGCTCGCATACGGATATTCTGCATACTCGAGGAAGCTGGGGCATTGATGATCACGAACAAACTTGATGAAGGCAGCAGCATTCGTCTGCCAGTCCATCGGGAAATCCTCGAGATTTTCGAACACCGTCCGCAGACCTGTGATTCCGAATAGCGTAACGGCGTCTTCAGTGTACTTATCGAAGTCCGTGTCAAAAAGATCCCCTGGTACATGAAGTAGGTATCCCCTTCGAGAGGTAAGAGCACCCAGCGCAGGTAGTGCAGCTGGTACAGCCAAGGCGTCCGGTTGCGCCGCGATCGTTTCCTCGATGCTTTTGGCGTATTTGTAGAAGACGTCCTCGCGTCCGGGGATTATTTTCGCGAGGA
>CAVVAA010000003.1:0-770151 GCA_963746115.1 uncultured Actinomycetes bacterium
GACCGATGCCGTAGCCATTGCTGCAATGCTTGAGGTGTCCACGGCATTGGGGTGTCCATGTCCTGCATGAACACCCGCCACTCCCAGCTGGAAGGTCGCGCCCGATTCGGTGCTGGGCGTCCTCGATCATCAGCGCCAGAGCGAGGTAAAGGCGCTGTGGGCAAACCCCGGTTTCAGGGCCCGTGGCCGGCGCCGGCCTGGTTGGGCGCACCGTCCCTTGCGCTGGAGGAGCGAATCGCCCCTGCCCACCCCCTGTTGGGCCTCCAGGACGTAATGAGCAAAAGAGCCAGGCGTCCTGTCGCGTTCCCCCAAAAGGAAGGCCGTTCCCCCCGCCAGATTCGGCTCTGCGCCTGGGATCGCGCGGTGTGGTCTGGGGTATGCCCGGGTATCCATGATTCCCGTGGGCAGACATCGCGTGCGTGTTACCCCTCACGGGTGCGCTCAACCAGGCGGATCACAGCCCGCTTCCGACGGTCCCCCCTTGTACTGGAGGGGAGGGCGGAATCGCGGGCGGCGCGCCCGATCCGAAGCACATCAAACAGGGCCAGGGCGATGGCGTAAGTCTTGATCACCTCGCTCAGACACGGGTCACGGCGTGAGTCGCGGAACGGGTGCGTCCTGTTCGCATGAAGCGGTCAGCGTGCTCCTCTGAGCGGCCTGGCCACGGGAGCTGCTCCTGCGCAGGGGCGTGTGTTCTCAACCGACTACTACAAAGAACGCAGCCGCGCAGGCGTAAGAGTCGAAAACAACAGTCCAACCCGGACACACCACGAAGGAACCCTTTCTATGTACTACCTACACACCATGACCGCGATGGATACCGATGGGCCGCTTGGGCGGCCCATCGCCGAACAAGTCTCGCTCGACGACGTGTGGGCGGACGACACCGGCGAACGGATCGGCCTGGTCGTGAAGAGCCTCGCAGTCGAGGCGCTCGTCGACGAGTCGACATTCCGATCACCCATCCGAGATGTGATATGCGACGGGGACTCACAATGAACATCGGCGTGAGCGTCCGCGAAGCGGGCTGGCTCCTCTCACGAAGCGAGTCACGAGTGCGCCGCCTCGTACGCAGTGGCGACCTCGGCTATGCGGTGCAGCCCTCGCGACTGTGCGTTGAAGACGTGCGGGCACTCTTCCCTGACGATCCTCTACGTCCGATCCGAGAGGCGGCCCTCGCCGCCGTGCTCCAAGGTCGCGTCCAAGTACCAGCGCCCACTCCACGTTATGCGAAGCCGCTTCCGATCACTGAGCTTCCCCGCCTCCTACGAGAGGCTACTTCACCACAACCACGACCGAACAGAGTGTTCGGTCCATGACCTCGGAGTGATCGTTTCCGCAACGCCTATCCGCTCTAATCGTATATAGCGGGTGGGCTATAATAGATTCGAGCCCTTTGCATTCGATCATTCGTTGCGCCTACAAGGAGGACCACAATGCAAGACCACAATCACGACAACTCTAACCTCCCCGCGCGACGCCGAGCGGCCACCGAACTACCCGACCAGGAAGCCGTCGGCGCGGCGGGTATAGATCTGCCTCGCGAGGAAGCGCTCGCCGTCTTCGCGGCGGTCTCGCGCGTCGCCGGGAAGGGCCGCTCCAAGGCACGGATGCACGTCCACGACATGCTCATGGGGCTCGCGTTCATGGCACGAGAGCAGCTGGAGCGAAACGGCCAAGTCGAACCGGCGCCCTTCCCGGAACTGCCCCTCGAGCGCTGGCCGCAGGGCCCTGAGGTGTTCCGTAAGCTCGGCATCACCAACCGTGACCTGGAAGGCTACTGGGCACAGGCGCGACACCGGGCCGATGATGCCAGCCTCCCGCTGGAGTGGGCGCTCGCGCTGGTTCCCGGCACCGGCGTGGCCGATGATCTCCAGGCTGATCGCGTGGGGGCCCGAGCGTGTCCGCATGCAGATGGAGTGGGCGGTCGCCACGATGGCACAGACGACCACGCAGCGCCACCGGCGGCGTCGCGCGGCCGGCTCGCCGCTCTCGCTGTCGACCATCGAGCGGCGGGTGGGCGGCGTGTGGCAACTGCTTGATGTGTTCTGTGAGCTTCGCTCGCTCGCCACCATAAGCCCTGTGCTCTCGTTGTCCATGTTCGACGCCTGGACGCTCGTGCCCGATCGCGTCGACGCCCGTGCCTACGGCGCGCGAGAGGCGGGCCAGGACAACAGCGGCCCGTCGATCGAGGCGTGCTCGCAGCAGCTAAAGCTCCTCACCGCCCAGGCGCTGCGATCCACGCCGCGGGATGGGTATCTGAAACGGCGCCGCGCACTGAAGATGGGCCTGCTGTGCATGTATGGCCCTCGCGCCGACGCGTTTCGCACCGCCCGAGTCGAGGACTTCATCTCCGACCACAAGTTCCCCGACGGTACCACCGGCCCGGTCCTTCGCGTCTACCCGGCGAAGACGTGGGAGCCGGACGAGGCCCACTACCTGCCGCTGTCCAAGGGATTGGCAGACCGGATGGTGGACTGGATCTTGTTCACCGGACGCGAGGTCGGCCAACCGAACGAGCCGCTGTTTCCCGAACAGGAAACCGAAGGCCGGTCACACCAACGAGTTCATGACCCCGCACGGCTTCTACACGGCCATCGCCGGCGCCCGCCAAAAGGGCGGCACTGGCTCCTACCCGCTGATGGCCCGGGGCGCCGACAGGTTCATCGGCTGGCACCCGCACGCCTACCGCCACGAGGCCTACCAGCTCGCGGTGCAAGCAGCGACCAACCTGCAGAGCAACGATCCTGGCTTCTTCCCTCATGTGCACCCACACGAGTTCGCCAAGGCGATCGTCGGTCACCACTTGGTCACCGACGTGGGCGCCGTCTACCGTGACCTCGACCGCCAATCCCTGTGCCGGGCTGTAGTCGATGAGATGTGGCGCGTCCTCTACGACGAGGGCGTGCTCCGGCGCGGCCCCGACATAGACCGCGTCCGCCGCGCCCGGGAACAACGCGACGCGCTTCTGGTCACCCTCGACGGCATCCTGGCCACCATCCTCGACCGTGAGGCCAAGGCCGAGCGGGCGGCCGGCCGTGCCAGCAACGGCCGCGACAAGCAGCGCAGGCTTGAACTCAAACTCCAGGCAGCAGAGCATCGACTGGACGCCAACGGACGCCGGGATGACCTCCGACGCTTCCAAGAGTCACTCGAGCAGGCCGAGCTCGAACTGGAAGCGGCACAAACGACCCTGGTTCCGATCCCCGAGTACGTCAGCGACGCGGAACATGCTCGCAGCTTTGCCGACGCGCTCGGCCAGTCCCACGCAGGCAACGGCACCGACACCCAGCACTCGCGCTCCCTGACGAGGTGCCGCTCAAGGACGTCGCCGTCCTGTTCGGTACGACACCGCAGGCGATCGGCCGGTGGCGCCGGCTCGGCCAGCCGAAGAACAGGCCGCTTCGCTGGCACGGCGGCGAGGACGCCTGGCACGACCACACCGAGAAGGACCGACGGCTCCGCCGAAACGCCATCAACATGCAGGAGCTGACCCCAGACCAAGAGCGGCTGCTCGAGGAGACCCTGATCCGCCTCGCCGTCGAAGACGGCCGGACGAACCCTGCGACCAGCCCTGACGGGCAGCTCGACGCGTGGGAAACCTCCGGCTCATCCCCACCGCCCCAGCCGACCGTCCAGGAGGCACCGGAATGAACCGGGCCTCAGCGTCGTTTAGATGTACGAGAGCAAGACACCGTGCATCACGGCCGCCCCGGCGGAGACGGGTGCCCCACTGGAGGGGTACCCGATGACTGACTGCCCAGCCGAGATGAGCCAGACGCGCGAGGACGACATCTCGCACGGCCGGCGCCGACACCACGCGCTGGACGCGTTCCAGACCAGCGGCTCCTCACCGCCAGTCGCCCGCGGCCGATCGAGCGACACAGCCGCTGCCAGGGCAGCGTGGGGGTCTTCGTGGAGCCGCTGATCACGACCCGCCAGCTGGCCGAGCTGTGGTGCCAGACGCCGCGCTGGGTCTTGCGCATGGCAACCGAGCAGGGCCTGCCCCACTACGAGCTCGGTGGTGCGCTTCGCTACCGCGTCTCCGAGGTCGAGGCCTGGCTGCAGCAGCACCACGGCGCGGCGTCGATCGGACCGGCCGTCGAGTCGAGCACGCTTGCCGGGTCGGTTGTCGTGCGATCGATCGCCGGCGCTCGGGGTGCGGCATGAGCAGCCTCGCCATCTCCGACCTGCAGGTGTTCAAGCCTAAGGGTGACGCGCGCTGGGCGTACCGGTTCCGCGTCCCCGAGGGTGTGCCGGGACCGCGCCGGCCGATGGGTCGCGGCTATGCCACACGCCGTGACGCCCAGGCTGCGGCACAGAGCCGCTTTGACGCGCTCCTCGCCCAGGCCCACGACACAGCCCTGTTCCCGACCGTGTCGGAGCTGATCGCCGATTACCGGGTGCTGCGGCCGGGCAAGGGCGGCGGCCGCGAGCGCGTGGCCTGGGCGTTCGCCAAGATCGAGGCCCGCTTCGGCGCCACCCGCATCGACCAGATCACGGCGCGCGAGGTCGAGGTCTGGATCGCCGGCCTGGACACGCCCAGCACCCGCTGGGAGGTCAGCCGCGTCTTCCGCCAGCTGTTCACCCTGGCCGCCCGCCACTACAACACCAAGAACCCAGTCAAGGTCACACCGCAGCCCCGGCGCGCAGAGGTGAAGCCGTTCAAAGATCTCGCGGAGCTCGAGCGGGTCGCGATCGAGCTGGGCGAATGGGGCGACACAGTCCGCTTCGTCGCTGCCACCGGGATGCGGCCCGAGGAGTGGATCCCGCTCGAACCCTCGGACGTGGACGAGAAGGCGCGGACGGTCACGGTCCGGCGCACCTACACCGAGGGCAAGGGCCTCGACGAGT
Source organism: uncultured Actinomycetes bacterium (assembly GCA_963746115.1). Classification (GTDB taxonomy): domain Bacteria; phylum Actinomycetota; class Thermoleophilia; order Gaiellales; family JAICJC01; genus JAICJC01. The sequence goes on from CAVVAA010000003.1 coordinate 4,855, forward strand.
TCACCGGGAAGACCGCCGGCTCGATCCGCACCATCCCCCTCTCCGCGGCCGCGCTCGCCGCCTACCAGCTCGCAACGTCGCGGCAACCCCGACTCGCGCGCTGGTCTTCCCGGCGCCGCGCGGCGGCTACCTCAACCTCCGCAACTGGCGAGACCGCGACTGGCACCCCGCGCTCGAAGCCGCCGGCGTCGACCCGCGCGGCCCAAACGCGCTTCGCCACACCTTCGCCACCTGGTTTCTGCTCCACTCTGACGACCGCTGGCTCCTGGCCAAGCTGATGGGCACCAGCGTCGACATGATCGAGCAGCACTACGGCCACCTGCTCGCCCCCCATGCCACCAAGAGCCGCGACATCCTCGACGCGATCTGGGACGGATTTGGACGCAAATTGGACGCAACCGGCGAATCGGCCACTGCGCCGCCGGACGCACCCTCTGATTCTGGCTCAACCAAGCCGTAAACAACGAAAGCCCTCTAACGGACTCGAACCGTTGACCCCTTCCTTACCATGGAAGTGCTCTACCAACTGAGCTAAGAGGGCGAGGCGGCTGCCAGAGCCGAGACCCGGAAGTCGCGGGGCCATTGTAGGGGATGTTCCCGCGTCCGGCCGGAGTCGGGAGGCCGGTGCGATGGCCACCGGCGGATCATGGCGTGCGCCGCGGATATCGACGGGCCAGGGCGTCGATCGGCCCGGTGTTCACGACTGCGGCGGCCGGCGCGCCGCCCCGGCGGGCGGTGTGCACCGCGTAGGTCATGCTGCCGAGCCCGGCCGTCGAGTGGGCGTCGCTCGAACAGACGATGCGCACGCCCGCGGCGACGGCCGCGCGGACGTGGTCGGCGGACAGGTCGAGCCGGCTCGTGAGCCCGTTGACCTCGAGCGCGACTCCGGTCTCGAGTGCCGTCTCGAAGGTGCGGTCGAGGTCGAGCGCGTTCTCGGCGCGGTGGCCGATGATGCGGCCGGTCGGGTGGCTGAGGCAGCGCGCGGCCGGGTGGTGCATGGCGTGGATGACCCGGGCGGTGATGTCCGCGCGGTTCGCCCGCTGGCCGGCGTGAAGCGAGATCTGCACCCAGTCGAGCTCGGCGAGGACATCGTCAGGGAGGTCGAGGCTCCCGTCGGGGCGGATGTCGCACTCGACCCCGCGCAGGACGCGGAACGGGGCGAGCGCCGCGTTGGCCGCCTCGATCTCGACCGCCTGGCGGCGCAGGTCGTCGGCGTCGAGGCCGGGCACGACCTGGACACCCTTCGTGTGATCGCAGATCGCCAGGTATTCGTACCCTCGGTCGCGGGCGGCCTCGGCCATCTCCCTCACGCTGGCGCGGCCGTCCGACCACGTCGTGTGGCAGTGCAGGTCGCCGCGGACGTCCGGCTCGTCGACGAGGCCTTTCGCTGGCGGCGTCGCCGCGGGCTCGCGCAGCTCCGGGGGAACCGAGTCGAGGCCCAGGAGGGCGTAGACGTCATCTTCGGTGGCGGCCTCCGGCAGCGGCCCGAGCCCGGCGACGTACGCCTCCGACCCGGTCGCCTGCACGAGCGCCGTCCCGAGCCGCTCCGGCGAAGCGACGACGAGCTCGACCGGGACCCCTTCGAGGCTCACGCCGACGTCCGGCGCGAGCATCGCGACGATCTCCGGCAGCGCGGCGAACCGCGCCCTGATCGCATCCGGGCTGGCGGTCGGCACGACCACGGCCAGCCGCTCGGGCCGGTCGGCCCACCGGCGCACGTCGCCCGCGACGATGCCTCCCAGCGCTTCGGCCACTGCGTCGGAGAGGGCGCGCGCCCGGTCGAGCGTGAGGCCTGTCCGCGGCGGCGCCGGCGGGGCCGCGAGCGCGGCCACGATCCGCGCCTCGGTGTGTGGGCCGACGCCCGGGACGGTCTGCAGGCGGCCCGCCTCGGCGGCGGCGCGCAGCTCCGCGACCGTGCGGATCCCAAGCGCCGCACCGACCGCGGCGAGCCGGCTCGACCCGAGCCCGTGCATCCGCCCGAACGCCGCGAGCTCGGGCGAGATCGTCCGCCGCAGGTCGTCCAGCTCGGCGATCCGGCCCGTCTCCACGAGCTCGCGCATGCGCCGCTCCAGGCCGGGCCCGACGCCGCGCAGCTCCCTGACCCGGCCTTCACGGACGAGCTCTGCGATCGGAAGCGGCGTCCCCCTGACGAGCCCGGCGCCGCGCCGGAATGCGCGCACGGCATGGCCGCTCGCGCCGGAGAGCTCGAGCAGCACCGCGTACTCGGCGAGCGCCGAAGCGACCTCCTCGTTCGACGGCGTCGCGTTCACGCTGCCCGAGCCTAGCTCCGGCGGGTGCGGCGAGTCTCTGCCTCGAGCCGCCGCCGCAGCAGGGCGAGCACGGCCGCCTCCTCGGCTGTGAGGCCGCGCATGCCCTGCGCGACCCGGCGGTCGGCCTTCCGGCCGAGCGCGCGGGTCAGGCTTCCCTCGAGGTGCGCCTCGATCACGTCCGGGTGGACGTGGAGCTGCGGCATACGCCGGGTGTTCCCGAGCTCCTTCGCGACGGACTCGACCGCGCGCACGACGTGGCGCTTCGCCTGTGCCGGCGAGCCTGCCTCGCCCAGATCGTCGAGCGCCCAGGCCGCGAGCACGGTGCCCGTCCAGGTGCGGAAGTCCTTCGCGGTGAAGTCCTCGCCCGTGACGCCATACCTCCTCCCACGCCGGCGGGATCGCGAGCGCATCGATGCGCGCCCGCTCCGCGGCGTCGGTGATCGTGCGCCCGCCGGAATCGAGGTACTGGAAGCCGCGACCGCGCCGGCGCCTGCGGATGCCGGGGCGGTCGTCGCTCGAATAGCGCAGGCCGGCCTCGCTCGCCGCCGCCCGCGGCGCCTCAGCCGCGCCGCTCAACGAACCCCGTCGGCCTGGTCCCGGTCACGCTCGGGGACTACCCAGGGCGCGTCGGTTCTGCACCATCCGCCGGTCGTGGTCGTCCGACCGAACCGCGTCAATGCCGAATCTCCCCCGCCAATGCCGAACCGGCGGTGATACGGATCACGCATGCCTAGGTGCGGCGGTCAGCTCGTAGACCGCATGGTTGAGCCAAAAACGCCGCGTCTGTGACCCGTCCGAAAAAGTTCTTGAGTAGGCAACGGTCGCACGGCGACTGTGGTAGCCTCGCTCGTGCGCTCCGCGACGAACGCGCAAGCGCCGGACGGGTGTCAAAAGGCCACCGCTCCCGGGGAGGGACGACGTGAAGAAGTTCGTGAACGACCCGCAGCAGTTCGTGCCGGAGATGCTGAAGGGCATCACGGCCGCGAATCCCGGCAAGCTCAAGTACGTCCCCGCCTACAACCTGATCATGCGCGCGGACATGCCGAGCGACGACAAGGTCTCGATCATCCAGGGCTCGGGCTCCGGCCACGAGCCGGCCCACGTGATGGCCGTCGGCCCCGGGATGCTCGACGCCGCCTGCCCCGGAGACGTCTTCGCCGCGCCGCCCTCGGACTACGTGTACGAGACGAGCAAGCTCATGAACAGCAAGAAGGGCGTGCTCCACATCATCAACAACTACACCGGCGACCGCATGGCCTTCGACATGGGCCGCGAACTGGCCGAGGCCGAGGACATCAAGATCGGCACCGTGATCGTGGACGACGACGTGGCGGTGAAGGACTCCACGTACACGGTCGGCCGCCGCGGCGTGGCCGGCAACTTCTTCGTGATCAAGGCGCTCGGCGCCGCCTCGGCCAGGGGGGCCGAGCTGGAGGAGCTCGTCGCGCTGGGTGAGCGGGTGAACTCCGTCACGCGCTCGATGGGCGTCGCGCTGACCTCGTGCACGCCGCCGGCGAAGGGCTCGCCCCTGTTCGAGATCGGCGACGACGAGATCGAGATGGGCGTCGGCATCCACGGCGAGCCGGGCCGGAAGCGGGAGAAGCTGCGCAGCTCGGACGAGATCACCGACTCCATGCTGGACGCGATCGTGACCGACCTTCCGTACAAGTCGGGCGACGAGGTGGCGCTGATGGTGAACGGCCTCGGCGGCACGCCGATCTCCGAGCTCTACCTGATCTACGGCCACGTCCACGAGAAGCTCGAGGCCCAGGGGATCAAGCCGGTGCGCTCCTACGTCGGCGAGTACTGCACGTCGCTCGACATGGCCGGCTGCTCGCTGACGCTCGTGCGCCTGGACGACGAGCTGAAGGAGCTGCTGGAGGCGCCCGCCGAGGTCGCCATGCGCATCTTCTAGGATCGAGGTCGCGCCGTGCCCGTCGTCTCGTTCAAGGAGATCCTCGACCCCGCGTTCGAGCATCGCTACGGCGTCGCCGCATTCAACGTCTTCAACGATCTGTCGCTGGAGGCGGTGCTGGCGGCCGCCGCCGAGCTCGACTCGCCCGTCATCGTGCAGACGTCGCTGAAGACGGTGAAGTCGGTCGGCGCCGACGTCCTCTACAAGATGTTCCGGGCGATGGCCGACGACCTGCCGGTGCCGGTGACGCTGCACCTCGACCACTGCCCGGAGCGGGAGTGGGTGACGACGTGCCTGCGCACGGGCTGGAACTCGGTCCTCTTCGACGGATCGCACCTCGACGTCGAGGAGAACACGCGCCAGACGGCCGAGGTCGTGAAGGAGGCCACCGGGTTCGGCGCGCACGTGGAGGGCGAGATCGAGACGGTGCGCGGCGTCGAGGACGGCGTCGGCTCCGACACGGGCGGCGACGTCCACCCGATCGAGGTGTCCGGCCGGTTCATCGACTCGACGGGCGTCTACGCGTTCGCCCCCGCCGTGGGCACCGCGCACGGGCTGTACGCGAAGAAGCCCGAGCTCATGCCCGACCGGGTCACCGAGCTCGTCGCCGAGCACCCGATCCCGATGGTGCTCCACGGCGGCACCGGCCTGCAGGAGGAGCAGTTCCAGGACCTGATCGGGCGCGGATGCGCCAAGGTGAACATCTCGACGGCGCTCAAGATCGTCTTCACGGACACGACCCGCGAGGTCCTCGACGCGAATCCGGCCAAGCACGATCCGCCCTCGCTCTTCCGGCCGGTGCGCGAGGCCGTGAAGGAGACGGCGGCACGGCACATGCGCATGTTCGGCTCGGCGGGGAAGGCGTGACCGCCCTCTTCTTCGACTGCGACGGCGTGCTCGCCGACACCGAGCGCGACGGCCACCTGCCCGCCTTCAACCAGACGTTCGCGGAGCTCGGGCTGCCGGTGCGCTGGAGCGAGGACGAGTACGCCGAGAAGCTCCGGATCGGCGGCGGCAAGGAGCGGATGGCGAGCATGCTGACGCCGGAGTTCGCGCGCGCGAACGGCCTGCCCGAGGACGCCGACGGCCAGCGCGAGCTGCTGGCCGACTGGCACCGGCGCAAGACCGCGGCCTACAAGGCGATCGTCGCCGAGGGCCGGCTGCCGGCGCGGCCCGGGATCGCGCGCATCGTCGAGGACGCGATCGACGCCGGCTGGACGCTGGCGGTCGCCTCGACGTCGGCCCAGGAGTCGGTCGAGGCGGTGCTCGAGCACGCCGTGGGGCGGGAGCGGGCGGCCCACTTCGCCGTGCTCGCCGGCGACATCGTCCCGAAGAAGAAGCCCGACCCGGGCATCTATCTGGCCGCGCTCGAGCGCACCGGGGCGCGCCCGGAGGAGACGATCGTGATCGAGGACTCGCGCAACGGCCTGCTCGCCGCCGTCGCTGCGGGCCTTCGCTGCGTCGTCACGATCTCGAGCTACACGGGCGGGGAGGACATGAAGGAGGCGGCGCTCGTCGTCTCCGACCTGGGCGATCCGGGGCACCCGGCGCGCGTGCTCGCGAACCGCAGCCCGGCGAGGCCGGGGGAGATGGTGACGTTGGACGACCTCAAGGCCTGCCTCGAGGTCCCGGCCGCACGGGAGGTGCGATGAGCGACGAGGCGTTGCGCACTGGTGAGGGGATCGTCCGCACGATCGCGGAGACGGCGATGGAGAACGAGAAGGACTTCTCCGAGCTCGACGCCGTCGTCGGCGACGGCGACTTCGGCTACTCGCTCGCCCGCGGGTTCGGCAAGCTGCTCGAGGGCTGGGACGAGATGGAGTACGACGACGTCGCCGGGCTCCTGAAGAAGACGGCGATCGTCCTGTCCGGCCGCATCGGCGGCACCTCCGGGCCGATCTGGGGCACCGCGTTCCTGCGCGCGGGCGCCGCGCTGAACGGCAAGCCGGACCCGAGCGGCGACGATGTCATCGCCGCCCTGCGCGCGTCCATCGAGGGCATCAAGCAGCGCGGCAACGCCGACGTCGGCGACAAGACCCTGCTCGACTCGCTCGTCCCCGCGGTCGATCGGCTCGAGGCCGAGCTCGCCGGCGGCGCCGACGCGGGCGACGCGCTGGCCGCCGCCGCGGCCACGGCCCGCGAGAGCGCCGACGCGACGAAGGGCATGCTCGCCCAGCGCGGGCGGGCGGCCTACTCGGGCGAGCGCAGCCGCGAGTCGGTCGACGCGGGCGCGGTCGGCGTCGCGGTCATGTTCGAGGCGGTCAGCAAGTCCTGGAGCGGCGCAAGCGCCTGACGGCGGGGGTTACGTCAGCCGGTGGTAGCCGAGCTCGAAGTCGAGCTCCCAGGCCTGGCCGTCGGGCGAGGACTCCCACCGCCCCGCGATCGTCGCGCCGTCGTCGCTCACCGTCGCCAGCCAGCGCTGGTAGAAGTCGAGTGGCGTGAAGTCCGCGGCGGTGCGCGCGAGCGTCCAGCGGCGGCCGTCGAACGTCATCGCGTATGTGCGCGCGATCCCGCGCGAGTCGAAGTAGTGCTGCATGTAGCCCGTCGCCGGTGGCCAGCCCGATCACGCACATGCTGTCCGGTGCCTCGGCGACCGGGACGGACGTCCGCTGGAGCAGGAACGTCCCGTCGAGCGCCCACTCGAACGTCGTGCGGGCCGCGCCGGCCAGCTCCGGCGGAAGCGGGAAGGCGGGGGCGGCAAGCCGCCACTCGCCCACCAAGACGTCCAGGCGGTGGAGCCGTTCGTCCCGTGCGTCGTCATGTGCCATCTCACGACCCTCCTCTCGTCGATGCCCTCACCCGCCGTATGCTCGCGCGAATGACCGCCGACGCGATCCACGAGCGCGCCGCCGCGCACGAGACCGACGTCCTCGATCTGCTGGAGCGGCTCGTGGCAGAGGAGTCGGTCGAGGGATCGCCGGCCATCGCCGCCTGTCTCGACATCGTCGCGGATCGGCTCGGCGGGGTCGCCGCGACGATCGACCGGATCGACTTCGACGGCGTGCCCGCCCTCGTCGCCCGCGTTGGAGAGGGGGATCCCGCCCGGCGGGTGACATTCTCTGGCCACGTCGACGTCGTGCCCGCGGCCGCCGGCTGGCGCTCGCCGCCCTTCGCGCCGACCGCGCGCGACGGGGCCCTTTTTGGCCGCGGCACGTGCGACATGAAGGCGGGCATTGCCGCGACGGTCGCGGCCGTGCATGTCGTGGCGGAGCTCGGCCTGCTCCCGGACGTGGCCATCGAGCTCGCGCTCACCGGCGACGAGGAGGTCGGCAGCGAGCGCGGCACGCAGGCCCTCCTCGCCGCCGGCTGGGTCACCGGCCGCGCCGCCGTGTGCTGCGAGCCGACGGGGCTCGGCGTCTTCCTCGGCAACCGCGGGCTCGTGTGGATGGACGTCATCGTCACCGGCCGCGGCGGCCATGCCGGGATGGCCCATGCCCTCGCGAACCCGATCGACGCGGCCGCCGCGCTGATCGACGCGCTGAACGCGATCCCGCTGAGCGCACGCGACGACCGCTTCGACCCGGCCGCACCGACGCTCACACTCACCCGCGTCCAGGCCGACGGCGGCGGCCGCAACGTCGTGCCCGACCGGGTCGGCCTCGGCCTCGACCGCCGCCTGCTTCCCGGAGAGGATCCGGCCGCGGCGATCGAGGAGATCGAGCGCGTCGTCCGTGCGTCCGTGCGCCCGCCGTTCGCGGCCGAGACGAGGGTCAGCCGGCGCTGGCCGCCGTACGCGATCGACGCCGAGCGCCCGATCGCCCAGGTCGCAGCGGCGGCGGTGCGCGCGTCCGGCCGCGAGCCGGCCTTCGGGATGGACAGCGCCGCCAACGACTCGTCCTGGCTCGACGCCGCCGGGATCGACACCGTCCTCCTCGGCCCGGGAGAGCCGACGCAGGCCCACGCCACCGACGAGCACGTCGATCCCGCGGAGGTGGTCGCCGCCGTCGACATCTACGCCCGGGTCATGGCGGCGTCGGCGTCGGCTGTGCTCTGATCCCCGCCATGGCCACCTCCGAGCGCGTGGATGTTGCGATCATCGGCGGCGGCGCGGCGGGGACGCTCACCGCCGTGCACCTGCTGCGCGCCGGCCCGCCCGTGCGGGTGGCGATCGTCGAGCGGACCGACCGGCTCGGCCGCGGCACCGCCTACAGCACGACCAATCCGCGGCACCTCATGAACGTCCCCGCGTCGACGATCGGCGGTCTGTCCGGCCGGCCCGGGCACCTGGTCGAGTGGTGCGCGGAGCAGGGGGAGCCCGTCCCCGGGACGGCGTTCGTCGACCGGCCGCTGTTCGGCCGCTACCTCGTGGGTCTTCTCCGGGACGCGGTCGCCGGGGCGGCGGTCGCGCCGCTCGAGCTGCGTGACGACGCAGTCGGCATCGCCCGCGCCGGCCAGCCGGCTGCGCGTCTTGCTCGCGGGCGGCACGTCGCTCGACGCCGGCCGCGTCGTGCTCGCCACCGGCACGCCACCGGCCGTCAATGTCCCGCTGGCGTCGGGGAGCTGGCCGGTCGGCTCGCCCCGCTACCTGACCGACCCCTGGGAGCCCGGTGCGCTCGAGGGCCTCGCCGGCGACGACGTGCTCCTTATCGGCGCAGGTCTGACCATGGTCGACGTCGCGCTGCGCCTCTCCGAGCTGCGGCCCTCTGTCCGCCTCGTCGCCGTCTCCCGCACCGGTCTCCTGCCCGTCACGCACCGCTGGCCCGAGGGCGCGATCGACGTCGGATACCGGCCGCCGCCCGCAGGGACGACCCTGCGCGAGCAGGCCCGCGCCTTCCGTGCCGCGACGGTGGCGGCGCGCGAGAAGGGCGCGGACATGCGCGACGTCGTCGACGCGATGCGCCCGCACACCCAGGCGATCTGGCAGGGCCTCTCGGACGCCGACCGCGTGCGGTTCATCCGCCGCTACGCCCGGTTCTGGTTGATCAACCGCAGCCGGATGGCGCCGGCCGCCTCGGGCTGGATTGCGGAGCTGCGAGAACGCGGTCGCCTGCGGATCGTGGCGGCTGCGATCGACACCGTGGAGGAGGACGGCGGCCGGCTGGCCGTGCGCCTGCGGCCGCGCTCAGCCGGCGCGGTCGAGACGCTCCACGTCGACGCGGCCGTGAACTGCGCCGGGCCCGCCGACTCGCCGTTCGCCGCGGGCTCGCCGCTCTACCGCAGCCTGCTCGAGGGCGGCCTCGCCCGGCCGCATCCGCTCGGGCTCGGCCTCGACACCGGCCCGGCCGGCGCGGTGCGCGATGTCGACGGACGGCTCTCCGAGACGCTCTACACGATCGGTTGGCTGCGGCGGGGCGAGCTGTGGGAGTCGCTCGCGATCCCGGAGCTCCGCGACCAGGCGGCGGAGCTCGCCGCGGTCTTCGCGCCGCGCTAAACGGCGGGCGAGGGCAGGCCGGGCACGGGCAGCCGCGTCGCCCGCTTCGGCGGGGCGACGTGCACGCTCGCGCCCCAGTGCGTGATGTGCGCGGCGAGGGTGACCGTGATGCCGGTGACCGCGCGCGGGAGCCCGAACGGCTGCGGGATGCCGTACTTCTGCAGGATGTCCGACTGGAACCGCATCTCCGCCTTGGCGTGCACTCTCTCGAGCAGGTGCGAGCGGTGATCGAAGGTCAGCGTCCAGGACGTGTTCTGAAGCGACCCGACGACGTAACGAATGAGCCCGTCGTCCTGGCGCGGCGCGTGCAGGCGCCTGAGGAGGGTGACGGCGTCGCGCGTGATCGCGCCCAGATCGAGATCGCCCGCGATGACGTCGGTGCGGCCGGCCCGGCGGGCGCCGACGTCGAGCAGCCAGTCGCGATCGTGCGCCGCGAGGAACTGGCCGACGATCCTCGATGTCCTGTCCGACCCGGAGCCTTGGGTTGCGAGGCCGCCGAGGCGCTCGCTGTACCACTGCCCGCCCGGCATCTGCAGGTAGAGCGTCGTCCCGATCTCGCGCATCTCGATCGAGACGGTCGCGCCGGGCTCGTGGACGGCGAAGGTCATGTCGGCGAGGCCGCCCTGGTCGCTCGTCGCGACGCCGCGGACGGAGAGGCCGTAGGGCCCGGCGGCCATGCCGGCCGGGAGCTTGTGCGCGTGCAGGATCGTGCCCGCGATAACGACCTGGAACCGGGCCGAGTGCTCGCCCGATGCTGCGGCCGAGGCCTCCGAAACCAGCGTCCCCGTGCCGAATGGCCGGGTAGCCTGACCGCTCCCTCCGCCGCAGCTCGAGGACAACAGGGCGGCGGCGACGAAGGCGAGGACGGCGAGTCGTGCGGGACGCATGCCCGGAATATCGACAGAAGTCAACCACACGTGAGGGCTCCGGGCCGCCGTCGCTGTGGCAGGCACAGCACCGCTGGGCCGGCCACCCGCCGCTCGCCGGCCCGGCCTCGGCGGACGTCGCCGTTGTCGGCGCGGGCGTCACCGGATGCGCATGTGCCCTGCGGCTGGCATCCGCCGGGGCGACGGTCGTCGTGCTGGACGCAGACTGCGTCGCTGCGGGTGCGAGCGGCCGCAACGGCGGGTTCGCCTCGGCGGGCACGGGTCTCGGGCTGGCGGACGCCGCCGCGCTGATCGGCCCAGCCGCCGCGCTCGGCCTGTACCGAGCGACCGACGCCGCCCTCGACGAGATGCTCGCGGTCGCCGTCGAGCGCGGCGACGACGACGCCATCGAGCGGACGGGCAGCCTATGGCTCGCGGCCGCCGACGAGGCGGACGACCTGCGGGCGGCCGTCGCCGGCCTCCGGGATGCCGGCGTCGACTGCCGCCAGGCGGCGGAGCTCGTCCCGGCCCCGATGCGCGCCCGCTACGCACACGCCGCCCTCTTCCCGCGCGACTGCCGGATCGACCCGGCCCGGTTCGTGCGCGCCCTCGCCGGCGCCGCTGCGGCCGCCGGGGCGTCCATCCACGAGCGCTCGCCCGTCGCGGGGATCGAGCCGGGGGCGGGAGGCTGGCGTGTCCGGACGCCCGCGGGCGACGTCAGCGCCCGCGCCGTCGTCGTCGCCTGCGACGGCCGCGTCCCCCGGCTCGTGCCCGAGCTGGCGGGCATCGTCTACCCGGTGCGCGGCCAGATGCTCGCCACCGAGCCGTTGCCCGACACGGTGATCGCGCTTCCGACCCACTCGGACCACGGGTTTGTGTACGCCCGGCCGACGGCGGACGGGCGGCTCGCGATCGGCGGCTGCCGCTCCGCCGACCTCGACGCTGAGTACACCGACGACGATCACCCCGACGGCGCCCGTGCAGGCCGCGCTCGAGCGCTTCATGCGCGAGCGAATGGGACTCGACGGCATCCCCATCGCGTACCGCTGGGCGGGGACGATGGGGTTCTCCGCCGACCTGCTGCCGGTGGCCGGCGAGCTGCCCGGCCGGCCCGGGCTGCACGTCGCCTGCGGCTACAGCGGGGTCGGCAACGTCCAGGGGTTCGTGTGCGGAGGCCTGCTCGCCGACGGCCTGCTGGGCCGGCCCGCGCCGCTCGAAGACGCGCTCTCGCCCGCCCGGTTTGCCGTCGACGGCCGGCTGCGCGCGCCGGCGCAGGTGCGCGAGCAGGTCGAGAGCCGGCGGTTGCGGCCGCTCCTGCCCGCCTAGAGCCCGAAAACTGACTACGATGCCCGTGTGGATTCGGCTACCAGGTAGCGGTTCGGCGCGGCTGACGCCGCGCTTCTTCGGCAGCGTGTCGAGGCCGAGCGATCGGCTTCGCCGCTGCGCGCCATCGCTACTTCGGGAGGATCCAAGATGGAACGGCAGAACCTGTTCTCCGGCACGTGGGATGCAGACAACCAGGAGGCGGGAACGCGGCGCCGTGTGTTCTGGCGGCCGGACGACGCCCGGATGGGGGCAACGCTCTACGACCTCGCCCCCGGCACGCCCGAGAGCCGCATGCACATGCACTACGGAGGCGAAGAGATCTTCTTCGTCCTCAGCGGCCGTCCGGTGTTCCGGAACCAGCACAGCACGGAGCCGCTGGCCCCCGGAGACTTCGTCTCCTGCCCGGAGGGACGGGCCGGGCTGCACACGTTCAGCAATCCGACCGACGAGCCCGTTCGGCTCCTGGCGATCAGTGCCGGGAGCTTCCCCGACGTCGTCGCCTATCCGGAACACGGCTACGCGTGGGTGGCCACCCGCGATCCCGATCCCGAGCTACTGGCGAAGGGAGACGATCCCGGCATCATCACGCGGTTCGAGATCCCGATCGAGTGAGCCCGCTCGGGACTACGACGCCCGGCGCAGCGGGTCGCGCGCGCCGACCCGCGCGTCGAGCGGGATCAGGCACGCCGCCGTCTCGTCGGCCCACTCGACCGCGCGCAGGTAGGCGTCGCGGACGAGATAGGGGTTCACGCCCGCCGCCTCGAGCTGGTCGACCCGCCCGAGCTCGTAGCTCTCGACCAGGCGCAGCCGGTCGCCCAGCTCGCCCTCGCGGGCGACGAGCGCGCGTTTCACGGCGTCGTCGAGCTCGTCGAGCTCGTCGAGGAGCACGTCCATCGGTACGGACAGGAGCGCGTCGGCCACCGAGAGCAGGCCGACCGTGAAGTGCGCGGGCGGGTCCTGATGGCCGAGCGCGGTGGCGAGCATCTCCATCATGCGGCCCCGGATCATGCCGATGCGGGCGAGCTCGGCGGGCTCCTGCGAGTGCGCGGTCAGGCTGACGAGATAGGCGAACGAGCGGATCGTCTCGGTGCCCAGGAAGACGATCGCCTCCCGAATCGAGCTGACCCTACGATTTAGGCCGACGGCCGCCGAGTTCATGTAACGCAATAACGTCACGCTGAGGCCGACGTCCTGCACGATGATCGACTCCAGCTGGGCGATGGATGCGTCCTTGCGCGCGAGCGCATTCATCAGGTTCAGCACCGTGAGACGGCCCGCCCGGATCCGGCGCCCGGTCATCAGCTGAGGCACGCCGAACACGAATCCCTGGAAGTAGTGGAACCCGGCTTCACGACATGTCGCGACGGCGTCCGGGCGCTCGATCTTCTCGGCGATGAGCCGCACGTCGGAGCCGTTCAGGTGCGCCTGCACCCGGCGTAACGCCGTGTCGGCACCGTCGCGGACGTCGAGCTTGACGAAGCGGGCGACCTCGAGCAGGGGCCGCGTCGCGCGGGTGAGGACGAAGTCGTCGAGCAGGATCTGGTAGCCGCGTCCGGACAGCTCGGACAGGCGGGCGAGCACCTCTGCGTCCGGCTCGACCGACTCGAGCACCTCGAGGCCGACCCGGTCGGGCGGCAGCGCCAGCACCTGCTCGCCGAGCAGGAAGCTGCGCGACACGTTCACGAGCGCCCGGCGTCCGCCGACGAGGATGTCGAGGCCGATGTCCGCCATCGCGGTGAGCGCGGCCTCGCCGGTCGCGGCCTGCGCGTCGACCACCGACGCGGTGGTTGCGTCCGCGCCGCCCCGGAACAGGAGCTCGTAGGCGACGACGTTGCGGTCGCGGTCGTACACGGGCTGGCGGGCGACGTAGGTGGGCCAGGCGCTGGGCGTCGATCGTCGTGCGATCGCTGCGCCGAGTGCCGTGCCCGCCGACCGTGTGAAGCGGTCACGGTGCGGACCGCTCATCGCTCACCGCCACCTGGGATGGGGACGTTGGTGGTGATGAACTCACCAAAGCGTATCCCCAGCCATCCGTCAACAGTTCCGGCAACGGGCCGCACCCACGAGGACACGCCTGTCACGATGTTCCGTCGCTGCGGAGGCGGGGTAGGGAAAATTGATGCCGTCGACCGCGACACGGAGGGCGGCGCCGCGGGTTCGGGAACGAGCCGCGGCCCCCGCGCCCGTTCGCGCGGTTCGCCCGATGATCGTCGTCTGGCCGCCGTGCTGACGGGCGCCGGCCACGGCGTAGGGTTCCTCTATGCCCAGGATGACCTCAACCGGATCGCGCCCGCCCAGCGCCGGGGCGAGGTCACGGCGGCATTCATCACCTGCATCTACATCGCGGTGGCCGGCTCGGTGATCGCGGTCGGCCTGCTCGACTCGCGCACCTCGCTGGCGGTTGGCGTGGCCATCGTCGCGTCGGTGCTCGCGGCGATCGCGCTCTCCACAGGCGCCTGGCACCGCTACGGCGAGGTGTAGATGCGCGTTGCGGGGCGCGTGCCGCCGCTGCTCCGGCAGCCCGTCTTCCGCAGCTACTGGTCGGCCCAGAGCATCTCGATGCTCGGCGACCAGGTCTCGGCCCTCGCCCTGCCGCTCGTCGGTGTGCTGACGCTGCACGCGTCGGCGGCCGAGATGGGCGTCCTGACGGCGCTCGTGTGGGCGCCGAACCTCGTCTTCGCGCTCCACGCCGGTGCGCTCGCCGACCGGCTGGGCCGGCGTCGTCGGGTGATGATCGCGAGCGACCTGGGCCGCGCCGTCCTGCTCACGAGCGTGCCGATCGCGGCCTGGATGGGCGTGCTCACGATGGCCCAGCTCTACGCAGTCGCCTTCGCGGCCGGCAGCCTGAGCGTGTTCTTCAACGTGTCGGACGCGACGCTCTTCATGTGCGTCGTCGAGCGGAGCGAGTTCATGGCGGCGAACTCGCTCGTCTACGGCAGCCGGGCGGCGTCGTTCATGGCCGGGCCGAGCCTCGGAGGCATCCTCACGCAGGCCATCACCGCCCCGGCCGCGCTGCTCGTCGACGCCGCGTCGTTCCTGGCCTCGGCCGGCTTCCTCGGCCGCATCGCCCCGGTCGAGCCGCCGCCGCAGCCGCCCGAGCCGGGCCACCTCACGGCGGGCGTCCGCTATGTGCGCAGCTCGCCGATCATCTTCTACGAGCTCGCGTCGGCGGCGACCGTGAACTTCTTCAACTTCGCGTTCTTCGCCGTCTTCCTGCTGTACGCAACGCGCGAGCTGCACGTGCGTGCGGGCACGCTCGGCGTCGTCCTCGGCGTCGCGGCGATCGGCAGCCTGATCGGAGCAGGGCTGACGCGGCGGCTCGCCGACCGCATCGGCGTCGGCCCGGCGTACTGCGTGGGAATCGTGCTCTTCCCGGCGCCGCTGATCCTCGTGCCGCTCGCCGGCGGGCCGCACGCCGTCGTGCTCGCCTGCCTCTTCCTGGCCGAGTTCGCCTCGGGCGTCGGCGTCATGATCCTCGATATCGCCGCCGGGTCGATCAACGCATCCGTGGTGCCCGGCCGCCTGCGCGCCCGCGTCGCGGGTGCCTTCAACATCGTGAACTACGGCGTCCGTCCGCTGGGGGCGCTCGCTGCCGGGGCGGCCGCTTCGGTGATCGGGATCCACGCCACCCTCTGGATCGCGACGGTCGGCGGCGCGCTCAGCGCGATCTGGGTGGTGCCGTCGCCGCTCCCGCGCCTGCGGACGCTGCCGGCGGAGCCGATCGAGCCGCCGGCCGCCGCGGCTACGGCTCGGGCGCCCGCGGGAGGCGGACCGTGAAGCGGCTGCCCTCCCCGACCTCGCTCGTCGCCTCGACCGTGCCGCCCATGGCCTCGACCAGGCCGTGGACGATGTAGAGCCCGAGGCCGAGCCCCTCCTGGCGGGCGCCGCTCGCGGTCTCCTGCGTGAACGGCTGGAAGATGCGGGCCAGGAACTCGGGGTCGATCCCGTTGCCGTAGTCGATCACCGCGACATGCACGTCCTCGCCGTCCGCGCCCACCTCGACCTCGACGGCGGTGCCGGGACGGGTGTGCTTGAACGCGTTGCCGGCCAGGTTCGTGAGCACCTGCCCGAGCCGTGCCTCGTCGCCGAGCGCCGCGGGGACGTCGAGGCCGATCCGCGTCTGGAGGGCGTGGCCTCGGGCGTGGAACGTGTCGTGAATTCGCTCGGCGATGCGGGCGACGTCGATCCGCTCGCGCCGCACCCGCAGCCCGCCGAATTCGACCCGGGTCGCGTCGAGCAGGTCCTCGATCATCACGCTCAGGAGCTGGGCCTGCTCCAGAACCTGGGCGCTCATCTGTGTCCGCCGCTCGGGCGTGACGCCGCTCTCCGGGCGGGCCAGGAGCTCCGCCAGGCCGAGCACGGCGGCGAGCGGCGTGCGCAGCTCGTGCGACACGGTCGCGAGGAACGTGCTCTTCATCCGGGAGAGCTCGGACAGCTGCGCGACCGTCTCCCGCTCGCGCTCCAACCGCTGGGCGTTCTGGATCGCGACGGCGGCGGACGCCGCCAGGGTGGAGAGGAACATTGGCTGGCGCCGGGTCGCGCCGCCGAAGACGAGGGCACCGACGTCCTCGCCGCCGGCCGTCAGCGGCACCGCGTCGCCGAAGCGCTCGCCCGATCCGCCGCCGTCGATGTCGCGCCGGTCGGACAGGTTGCGGGGGATGCACTCGAGCCGCTCGGGCAGGCTCGACGCCGCCGTCCGCGCGCGTAGTGCCAGCGCGGACGTCGTCTCGTCCTCCGCCAGGTACAGGCCGGCGTAGAGGGCGTCGGTCACCTCGGACGCCGTGTTCAGACAGGCTCCGATCACGGTCTCGAGGTCGCTCGAGCCGGCCAGCGCCTCGGCCAGGCGCACGAGGCCGGAGAGCTCGCCGGTGCGCTCGGCGACGCTCGTCTCCAGGCGCAGATTGGCCTGGCGCAGCTCCTCGACGAGCGCGCGGTTCTCGCGTCGCAGGCGGGCGTGCTCGAGGCCGGAGCGGACGACGCGGACGAGCTCGGCGGGTGGCACCGGCTTCGTCAGGTAGCCGTCGAACTGCCACACCGCGGCGATGGCGTTCTCGAGGCTTGCGTAGCCGGTGACGAGCAGCACCGTCATGTCCTCGTCCTGCTCCTTCAGGTCGGAGCCGAGGTGCACGCCACTTGCGTCCGGCAGCCGCTGGTCGATCAGCGCGACGGCCGGCGCGAGCTCGGGGCAAAGCGCGAGCGCCTGCGCCGCCGACGCCGCGCCCACCGCGTCGATGCCGCTCGCGGCCAGGATCTCGACCGCCGTCTCGCGCATCGCCTCGTCGTCGTCGACGACGAGCACGGCGGCGGTCGCCACCTCGGGGCCGGTCGTCTGATCCACCAGGCTGCTCATCTGGTCGCACCCGCCGCGGATGCGACCAGCTCGAGCAGCTGCGGCACCGGGAACGGCTTGTGGACGACTGCGAATGCCTTCTCGCGCGCCTCGCGCATGTGCCACTCCTTGGCGTAGGCGGTCATGAGGATCACCCGCGGCGGCGGCTTGCCCACCTCGCGCAGCACGGAGACGCCGTCCCGGCCCGGCATGCGGATGTCCATCAGCACGACGTCGAACTGGTTGGTACGGATCGCGTCGAGTGCGGCGTTGCCGTCTGCCGCCTCCGTGACGCCGTAGCCGGACGCAACCAGGATATCGGCGAGCGTCTCGCGCATGCCGGCCTCGTCGTCGGCGACGAGCACGGCACTCATGCGGGCGCCTCCGCCTTCGGCACGAGCACGCCGGGCAGGCCGATTACGAACGTCGTGCCCTCGCCGAGGGCCGAGCGGGCGGCGATCGTGCCGCCGTGGGCCTCGACGATCCGGCGCGTCACCGCCAGGCCGAGGCCGATGCCCTTCGCCTTCCGGGTGTAGAACGGATCGAAGATGTGGTTCACCGTGTCCTCGTCCATCCCGGTGCCCGTGTCGGCGACGCGGATCTCGACGCCGTCTGCGCCGGGGACGGCCTCGATCGTGAGCGTGCCCCGGCCGTCCATCGCGGCATAGGCGTTCGTGAGCAGGTTCAGCAGCACCTGGCGCAGCTGCTGGCGGTCGGCGCGCACGCGGCCGACCTCGTCGAGCCCGCGCCGCACCACTTCGATCGCGGGCGGTGGCACGGCGACGCTGAGCGACTCGTCCACGAGGTCGTCGAGGTCGACCTCCTCGGGGTCGGGCTCGCTCTGGCGGGCGAAGTCGAGCAACCCTTCGACGATCACGACCGCGGCGCCGATCTCGCGGTCTGCGGTCGCCAGGTGGCGCTCGATCCGCTCGGTGTCGCCGCTGGGAAGGGCGGTGCGGATCAGGTAGAGCGAATTTGTGAGCACGCCGAGCGGGTTTCGCAGCTCGTGCCCGACGGCCGCCGCCACCTGGCCGATCGCGGCCAGCCGCTCCTGGAACACCAGCCGCGCCTGCGTGTCGGACAGCTCGTCGAGCGAGGCGTTCAGCTGGGCGGTGCGGGCGTCCACGAGCGTGAGCGCGTAGTCGCGGCGGCGCAGGAAGACCAGGAGGACGGCCGTGGCGACCGCCGCGCTGAGCATGCCTACCGCGAGGATGATCCACGGCACGGCGGTGGCGAACGACCCGCTCAGCGAGTCTCGCGCCCGTGCGACCAGGAGCCAGCGCGCGCCTCCCACCGGAATGCGGTCGCTCGCCACCTGGCCGGTGAGCGGAGCCTTCGTCGTCGTCAGCACGAGCTGGGACGGGTCGGCGTGCGGGGATGCGTAGAGGGCCGCGTCGAGCTCGTCGAACGGCCGCTGCTGCGTCACGCGGTGCGTGGCGGTGGGCCGGGGGTCGATCGGCGCGACCAGCAGGATCGAGGTGCCGGGGGCGGTCGTCGGCGGCCCGATCGCGAAGCCGACGAGCTTCGTCTGCCCGAAGCGGAATACCGAGGTCGCCGTCAGCTTGCCCGCGGCCGCGGAAGCGATCGCCCGCGCGGGCACGCCCGTGAGCGTCGCGCCCTTCGGGAACACCGGTGCGAGGCCGGCCACCGCGACGACGGTCGGCGTGCCGCCGATGTTTCGCACGAGTGCGACGGTCCGGGTGGGAGCGCTCGAGGTCTGGGCGTTCGCGGCCTTCAGGAACGCGGCCGTGCCTCCCAGCCTCTGGGCGACGCCGAGCGGCTGGAGCGAGGTCGGCAGGTTGCCGACGGCGGACTGGAGCAGCAGCGCGACCTCGCCCGTGCGCTCGCGCAGCAGGCGCCGGTTCTGATTGTTCACGTTGCTCCGGGTGACGAGGAACGCGGCCACCGCCGCGAGTGCGAGCACGATGAAGACGACGGCCGGGAGGAGGCGTCCATCGCGCCACGACCGTGGTGCTCGTTCGTCGTCGCGAACCTGCTCCATGGATGCCACCTCCAGGTTCTGCCCGTCGCTGACCGGTGACGTTGCACTGCGGCCCATGGCGCGTGCCCTGCCGCGCCGCCCTTCGTGCCTCAGCCCAAACGACCGGAGTGTACCCCGATCGCGCCGGACTTCAAGGGTGCGTGAATACCCAGTGCCTGGCACCGGTATTCATCGCGACCTCAGGCGTGAGCGACGTTGCCCGGCTCGTCGGATTCGACGAGCGCAGTGGCGGCCGAGCGGATGACGGCGCGGAGGCCCTCCGACAGGGCCGGCGACCACGCGAGGGCGAGCGGCGACGTGTAGCCGTTCACCGGGACGGAGACGACGTCGTGGTGGTGCAGCACCGGCGTCGTCTCGGCCATCCAGCCGACCCCGCGCCCGGAGGCGATCAGGCCGAGGACGGCGGGGATCGTGGGCGCCTCCGTCACCGACCGGATACCGAGGTTGAGCCGCTCGTTCGTCTCGAGGATGGTGTCGCGGGCGCCGCGCGTCACGATCAGATCCTCGCCTGCGAAGGCGTCGACGTCGACGGTCGCGGCCGATGCCCGCCGGTGGGCCAGCGGCGTCACCATGACCGTGCGCTCGTAGCGGAGCGTCTCGCAGGCGACGCCGCCGGCGCCGTCCGCTGCCGGCACCCCGCCGATCGAGCGGCGCACGAACGCCGCGTCGCATGCGAGCCGGACGAACGCCGCGAGCGTCTTCTCGGCAGGCAGCTCCGCCAGCTCGACGTCGATCGCCGGCGTCTGCCGGGCCATGGCCGCAATCACGCCCGGGATGAGGTCGGCACCCGCCGTGCCGGCGTATCCGAACCGGATCCGGCGCACGCCGATCGCCGCCCGCTGCACGCGTTCGAGCGAGTGGCCGAGGCGGGAGAGGGTGTCGCGCGCCTCGACCAGGAGCACCTCACCGGCCGGCGTCAGGAGCACGCCCCGCGGCGTCCGCGTGAAGAGCTGGACTCCGAGGCGCTTCTCGAGCGCGCGCATGTGCCGGCTGAGCGGCGGCTGGGTGAGGTGCAGCCGGTGGGCCGCCGACCGGATGCTGCCCTCTTCGGCAACGGCCACGAAGTAGACGAGATGCTGGAACTCGATCACGGCTGCCTGGATCGTCGCGACGCGTCCGCCGGGACGTCCTGAAAGGCTAGCCGACGGTTCTCACGTGCGCCACGCGGCGGCCCGGGCGACGGCGTCGCGGGACGGCTACCAGCGCTTGACCCAGTCGGCCGTCCAGACGCACGTGGACGGGCGGCCCTGGTAGTTGCCGCAGGTGCGGCTGATACCGATCCAGTGGTACTGCGCCGAGAGCATGATGGCGCGGTGCTCGGGGCTCTCGAGCCAGGCGTGCACCGTGGCGGTCGGTGTCGCCAGCGAGCCGTTGCCCCATGCCAGCGTCTCGCCGGCGACCCAGGAGTAGCCTGACACGAAGCCGCTGCCGACGATGCGCGAGTAAACGCTCGAGCCGGTGGGGCTTGTGTGGGCGAAGTAGTCGCGCACCATCATGTCGTCGGAGTGGTGCGCGGCCGTGTGCTGCAGGCGCAGGGACGGGTACACCCGGGCGAGGCCGTGGCCGACGCGGATCTCGTTGATCCGGTAGAGGAGGGCGGTGCGGACCGGCGGCGCGGTCGCCGCGGCTGCGGGGCGGGGGGCGATCGCGGCGAGTGCCAGGGCGAGCAGGGCGGCGGCGATCAGCATCGGCAGTCGTGTGTGCATGCCCTGATCGTCGAAGAACCGGGCCGCCCCTGCCATGGCCGTATCCGCGTGACGTGCCTCCCCAAGAAGGGCCGTTTGCGGCATACCACGTTCCGGGGACGCGACGGTAGGGGTGGGGAGTCCGTGCCTACCGCTACGCACCGCCGGTAGGCTGTTCGTCCCGAGGTGAGGCCGAAGACCACGCCGAACGATCCAAACAATTCGTGCGCCGCGCTCACCGCGACCGAGCAGGCGGCCCTCGTGCGTTCGGGGGCACTCTCCTCGGTCGAGCTCGTGCGTGAGCATCTCGACCGCATCGACCGGCTCAACGGCGCGGTGAACGCCGTCGTCACCCTGGTGCCCGAGCGCGCGCTCGCGGCCGCCGAGGAGGCCGACCGGCGCCACGCCGGCGGGGAGCCTCTGCCGCCGCTCCACGGCCTCCCGATCGCGCACAAGGACCTCGTCGACACGGCCGGCGTGCGCACCACGTACGGCTCGCCATCGTTCCGCGACCACGTGCCGGAAGTCGATGATCTGCTCGTCTCGCGGATCCGGGCCGCCGGCGCGATCATGATCGGCAAGACGAACACGCCCGAGTGGGGGGCGGGCTCGCACACGTTCAACCCGGTGTTCGGGCCGACCCGGAACCCGTGGGATATCTTGCGCTCCGCGGGCGGGTCGAGCGGCGGCGCCGCGGTGGCGCTCGCGTGCCGGATGCTCCCACTCGCCGACGGCAGCGACCTGGGCGGGTCGCTGCGGAACCCGGCGGCGTGGAACGGCGTGGTCGGCCTGCGGCCGACGCCCGGCGTCGTCCCCTCGTGGCCGTCGGACTCGCCGTGGCTGCCGTTCACAGTGGACGGGCCGATGGCACGAACGGCGGCCGACGTCGCTCTGCTCCTCCGGGCGATGGCCGGGCCCGACCCGCGGGCGCCGCTCTCGCAACGGTCGGCGCCGCTCGACCTGGCCGGCCCGCTCGACGCCGACCTACGCGGCCGCCGGGTGGCGTGGAGCCCCTCGCTCGGCGGCCTCCCGGTCGAGCCCGCCGTGCTGGCCGTGCTCGAGCCGGCGGTGGGCCGGCTGACCGAGCTCGGGCTCGACGTCGCCGCGGACGAGCCGGAGCTGGCCGGCGCCGACGCCGTGTTCGAGACCTGGCGGTCGTTCGGCTTCGCGCTCTCGCTGGGCGAGCTCTACGACAGCGACGGCGCGCGGATGAAGGAGACCGTGCGCTGGAACGTCGAGCGCGGGCGCGCGCTCACCGTCGCCGACCTCACCGCGGCGACGCGCCTGCACACCGAGCTGCACGCCCGCGCCCTCGAGTTCTTCGACCGCTACGACTACCTGGCCTGCCCGGTGACGCAGGTCGAGCCGTTCCCCGTCGAGGTCGAGTACCCGGCAGTGGTCGCGGGCGTGCCGATGGCGACCTACCTGGAGTGGATGCGCGCGTGCTCGCGTATCTCCGTCACCGGCTGCCCGGCGATCTCGATCCCGGCGGGGCTGTCGCAGGCAGGGCTGCCGGTCGGGCTGCAGCTGGTCGCGCGGCCGTTCGCCGAGCGGGCGCTGCTCGAGGCCGCCCACGCGGTCGACGTCATGACCGGCTACTCCCGGCTCGTGCCGCCGGCTGCGGCGGCGGCACGGTGAAGCGGCCCCGGCCCGGGGCGTTCGTCGAGTAGCATCGCGGCCATGGAAGGAAGCCGGTTCGACCTCGTCGTCCTCGGCTCCGGCCCTGCCGGCCAGAAGGCCGCGATCCAGGCGGCCAAGGTCGGGGCGTCCGTGGCGGTGGTCGAGCGCCGCGAGACCATCGGCGGCGTCTGCGCGAACACCGGCACGATCCCCTCGAAGACGCTCCGCGAGGCGGCCGTCTACCTCACCGGCCTCTCCGAGCGCGGCCTCTACGGACAGAGCTACCGGGTCAAGGACGAGATCACGATCGAGGATCTGATCTGGCGCACCCAGCAGGTGATGGCCCGTGAGGTCGACGTGATCCGGAACCAGCTCGCCCGAAACCACGTCCACGTGCTCGCCGGCAACGGCCGGCTGGCCGACGCCCACCACGTCGAGGTGTCCGACCAGATGGGCAGCCTGCGCACCGTCGAGGCCGACCGGGTCGTGATCGCGACCGGCACGGAGCCGGCCCACCCGCCGGACGTCGAGTTCGACGAGGCGACCATCCTCGACTCCGACGGCATCCTGCACCTGTCCCGCATCCCCCAGACCCTCGTCGTGGTCGGGGCGGGGGTGATCGGCATCGAGTACGCCTCGATCTTCGCCGCCCTCGGCACGCGGGTGACGGTCGTCGAGCGGCGCGAGCGGCTGCTCGAGTTCTGCGACGGGCAGATGGTCGAGGCGCTCCAGTACTACCTGCGTGATCTCGGGCTCGTCTTCCGGCTGGGCGAGACCGTGACGTCGGTCGAGAAGCACGACGGCGGCACGCTCACCACGCTTGCGAGCGGCAAGCGGATCGCGGCGGATGCGGTCATGTACTCCGCCGGCCGCCAGGGCGCCACCGCCGGCCTCGGCCTCGAGGACGTCGGGCTCGAGATCGACTCCCGCGGCCGCATCGCGGTCGACGAGCATTACCGCACGGCCGTCGAGCACATCTACGCGGTGGGCGACGTGATCGGCTTCCCCAGCCTGGCGTCGTCGTCCTTCGAGCAGGGCCGGCTGGCCGCCGCCCACGCGTTCGGGCTCGAAACCCGGCCGATGCGCGAGCTGCTCCCGATCGGCATCTACACGGTCCCCGAGATCAGTTTCGCCGGCCGCACCGAGGAGGAGCTGACGGGCGACGGCGTCCCCTACGAGATCGGCATCTCCCGCTACCGCGAGCTCGCCCGCGGCCAGATCCTGGGCGACTCGGTCGGGATCCTCAAGCTGCTCGTCGAGCCGGAGGCGCGGACGATCCTGGGCGTGCACGTGTTCGGGACGGCTGCGACCGAGCTGGTGCACATCGGCCAGACCGTCATGGGCCTCGGCGGCACCGTGGACTACCTCATCGACCAGGTCTTCAACTACCCGACGCTGGCCGAGTCCTACAAGGTCGCCGCGCTCGATGCGACCAACAAGCTGCGCGCGCTCAACCGCCTCACCGTGTAGCGGCCCGGGCTGTAGCGGCACGCTGCGGCCTCATCGCGTCGCCATCACGGGATCGGTGTAACGTCGGCGCGTCGGCGTGCGTTATCAGATGAGAAGGACGTCCGGGCATCATCAACGAAGCGACGGGAGGTCCGTGTGACGCGTCTGCTTCTGGGGGTTGGGGCGGCCGCCGCCGCCATCAGCGTCACGATCGGCGGATCGATCGCGGCGGCCGCGCCGCCGCCGCTGCCGACCCTGGTTCGAAACGGGAGCTTCGAGCATCCCCGCGTCCGGGTCGGAAGCTCGCATCCGTTCACGTCGATCCCCGGCTGGCGACTCGCCTTCGGGCCGGACATCGAGATCCAGAATCACATCGCCGGGGCCGCGGCCCTCGGCGATCAGATCGTCGAGCTCGACTCCGACGCCTCGAGCGGGATCTACCAGCGGATCCCGACGCGGCCGAACCGGCTCTATCGCGTCCAGTTCTTCTTCTCGCCCCGCCCCGGCACATCGGCGGCCGAGAACGTGCTGGTCGTGAAATGGCACCGACGGGTGGTCGCGCGACTCACGGGCAACGGCACGGGGCTCCTCTCCGCCGATTGGCACATGTACGCGATAAAGGTGCGCGCGACCGGCCGGGCGGCGCGGCTCGAGTTCGACGATGGCGGGATCTCAGACTCGGTTGGCACCCTCATCGATGGCGTCACCGTCACCCGCTGGCGGGGCCATCCGACCGCGACCCGATAGGGATGGCACAGCGTCGGCTCGGATTGTGTGTGCGAGATGCCTGACTGGCGGCCGCCCCAGTTAAGGGCGGCTGCCAAGCTGGATCGGTCGGGCGGGCATGGTGACGCGGGCTCCGGAATTGCACAGCCCGGCCGGTCGGTTGAATCCGGCGCACGAACGGAGTAGCATCGCCTCCAGGCGACGCTCGTTGCGAACGCCACGAGTTCGAATGGCCGGGGAACGGGCGAGAACGAGGAGGTCACGCGATGCTCCGGACCCGCCACATCCTCCCCCTCGTTGCTGCGGCGACGACGATGCTTGCCTCGGGGGCCGCGGTTGCCTCGGCGGCGAAGGTGGCGGTTGCGACCCACCTCCTGGTGTACACCGGCGTCGGGACGGAGGCCAACGACCTGCGGATCGCACGGCATGGAGGAGCCTTCGTCGTCCGCGATCTCACGGCGACGCTGATCCCCGGCGCCGGCTGCACCCGGGTCACGGCGCACCGGGCGACGTGCTCCGCCGCTGGGGTCGGATCGTTCCGCGCGGATCTCGGACGGGGCGCCGACCGGGCGGTCGTCGGCAACCGGCTGCGCCTGCCGGCCATCGTCGTTCGTGGCGGACTGGGCGCCGACACGCTGGAGTCCGTGCTCGCACACGTGACCTTGTATGGTGGGCCTGGCTCCGACCGGCTCATCGGAGGCTCGCGCGCGGACGTGATCTCGGGCAAGCGGGGCGCGGACTTCATCCGCGGCAGAGGCGGTGCCGACCGACTGAGTGGCGGGCGGGGCGCCGACCTGATCGTCAGCGGGCCCGGTGCCGATCGAACGCTCGGCGGTGCCGGGGACGATCGGCTCTACGGCGGGCCCGGATCCGACGTCCTTCGCGGCGGTCGCGACGACGACACCATCGCCGACTTCGCGGGCTGGGACCGCCTCTACGGAGGGACCGGCGAGGACTATCTCAACACGTTCGAGCTGGTGCCCGACGGCAGGCCCGGCGATTTCCAGAACGCCAGCGCGGGGCCCGACTACGGTTGCCGCGCCTCTCCCGACGACGTCCTCGTCGGCTGCGACGAGAACGCCAAGTAGGGCCGCGCCTCAGCCGCCGGTTCGCTCGAGCACGACGACCGGGATCTCGCGCGCCGTCTTGCGCTGGTAGTCGGCGTAGTCGGGGAAGATCTCGGTCATCGTCCGCCACAGCCGCGGCTTCTCGTCGGCGCCGGCGGGATGCGCGCGGGCGTGGAAGCGGTCGCCCTTCACCTGCACGTCCACCTCCGGATCGGCCAGCAGGTTGAGGTACCAGGCGGGGTGCTTCGGGGCTCCGCCGCGCGAGGCCACCACGAGCAGGCGGTCGCCGTCGCTGCCGTAGATCAGGGGCAGCGTGTGCTGCTCGCCGCTCTTGCGCCCGCGGGTCGTCAGGAGCAGCGTCGGCTTGCCGTTCCAGTCGTGGCCGTCCGCCCCGTCGGTCTCGATGTAGCGGTCGACGTGTTCGGCGAACCAGGGTCGGGGAGATGCTTGATCGCTCATGTACTGCAGCGTAGCCGTCGCTGCAGCATCGCCGCGCCGATGCTCGACACGCCGAGCGTCACGACCGCCGCGGCGACGATTGCGGCGCCCTGACCCGGCGTCACGATGCCCTCGGTCAGGCCGAGCGCGACGACGCCCGCGGGCAGCCCCAGCTGCGCCGAGGCCAGGAGCCCCGCCGGCCAGGGCATGCGCATGACGATTGCGACCGCGACGTGGCAGGCGACGATGCCGCCGACGAGGACGAGTGCGAGCGCGACGTCCGATCGCGACGACGCCAGCGAGCGGAAGTTCAGGCGCGCGCCCAGCGCGACGAAGAAGAAGGGCACGAAGAAGCCCTCGGCGAGGCCGATGAGCTGCTGCGCCAGCCGGCGTGGCTCGCCGGCCAGGGCGACGATCATGCCCGCGGCGAAGCCGGCGATGAGGATGCTCGTACCGAACGCGGTGGCGAGCGCCGAGAGCCCGAACAGCACGAGCAGCGAGAGCCGCAGGTCGAGCGCCCACCCGCGCTTGCCGGAGTCGTTGCGCAGGGCCCGCACCGCCCGGTTGCGGTGGCTCGCGCGCACGATGGCGAAGACGGCGACCGCGGCCGCCGTCACCGCGACGCCGCCGAGCGCGATCCGGACTGCGTGCGACGGCTCGAGCGCGAGCGGCAGCGCGACGATGGTGGCGATGTCGACGAGCGCGATCCATGCCGTCGCGAGCAGCATCTGGCCGCCGCCCAGCCCCCGCTCGTGCAGGATCGGCATCACGACCGCGGAGCTCGACGCGGCCAGGAGCAGGACGAACAGGGCGGGGTGCTTGATCGCCGTGGCACCGGCGAGCAGCCAGCCGGCGGGGACGGCGATCGCGAACGAGAGCACCGTGGCGATCACGCCGCCGCGGAGGGCGCGGCGCAGGCCCGGATCGCGCAGCGGCAGTCGCGTCCCGACGACGAACATCAGCATGGCGAAGCCGACATCCGAGAGGAAGACGATGGTCGGATCGCCGGTGTTGATCTCGCGCAGCCCCGTCCGCCCGATGAGCACGCCGGCCGCGATCTCGCCGACGACGACGGGAACGGCCAGCCGGCTGGCCCCGGAGAGCAGCGGGCCGATCAGCCCGCAGGCGACGATCAGTGTCAGGATGCCGAACGTCATTTCGGCGATAGTGTGACCCTATGCGCGCGGTCGTGCTGGAAGACGTCGGGCGCCTGGTCGAGCGCGAGCTGCCCGACCCGACGCCCGGTCCCGGCGAGGTGCTCGTCGAGGTCGGCGCCTGCGGCGTCTGCCGCACCGATCTCCAGATCCTCCAGGGCGACCTGCCGCTGCGGCGGCAGCCGGTCGTGCTCGGCCACCAGGTCGCCGGCCGGATCGCCGGCACCGGCGAGCGGGTGGGGGTGGCCTGGCTGCACGGCGCCGACGGCACCTGTCCCGCCTGCCGCCGCGGTCTCGAGAACCTGTGCCCGAACGCCGAGTTCACGGGCTGGACGGCCGACGGCGGCTACGCCGAGCTCGTGCGCGCCCGGCGCGACTTCGTCTTCCCGCTGCCCGACGGGTTCAGCGACATCGAGGCGGCGCCGCTCCTGTGCGCGGGCATCATCGGCTACCGGTCGCTGCGGCTGGCGGGGGCCGAGCCGGGGGCGCGCCTGGGCCTGTTCGGCTTCGGCTCGTCGGCCCACCTCGCGATCCAGGTGGCGCTCCACCGCGGCTGCGAGGTGGCCGTGTTCACCCGGTCAGAGACCGAGCGCGCGCTCGCGCTGCGGCTGGGCGCGGCCTGGGCGGGCGGCTACGAGGATGCGGCGCCGTGGCCGCTGGACGCGGCGGTCACCTTCGCGCCTGTCGGCTCGGTCGTCATCGCCGCCCTGGCGAGGCTCGCGCCGGGGGCGACGGTGGCGGTGAACGCGATCCACCTCGACGGGATGCCGGCGTTCGACTACGACCTGCTGTGGGGGGAGCGGGCCATCCGCTCGGTCGCGAACTTCACCCGCGCCGACGCGACGGAGTTCCTCGCGCTCGCCGCCGAGATCCCCATCCGCGCCCAGGTACAGGAGTTTCCGCTCTCGGCCGCGGGCGAGGCGCTCGAGCGGCTGGCGGCCGGCGGGATCAGCGGATCGGCCGTGCTGGTGGTCAATACGGCGTGAACGCGGTGCGGCGCGGGCGTGCGGCTCGTCGCGCGCGATCTGTCAAGGCGCCTGCGTCTCGAACAGCGACCCGATGTCGCCGACGGGCCCGAGGTGGGTGAGCTTGTCGGGGTTGACGATCGAGCTGATGCCGCGGACCTCGGCGCCGCCGATCTCGAGCGCCACGACGGCGATCAGCCGCCCGTCTGGCGTCGAGGTAGAGCGCTCCCGGGCCGCCGTTGACCTCGACCGGGCGCAACGACACGCCGGGCATCCGCGCGCTGAAGATCGGCGAGCCGGTGAGCACCTGGGCGACGCGGCTGCGGCCGCGCAGCGGGTGCGCGGCGGCCGGGACCTTGCCGCCGCCGTCGCCGGTCAGCTCCACGTCGTGGGCGAGCAGCGCCTCGAGCCCGGCGACATCGCCTTGCTCGGCGGCCTGGAAGAACCGCCGGGCCAGCTCGTCGCGCTGCTCGCGGGTCGTCTCGAAACGGGGCCGGCGCTCCTCGACGTGGCGCCTGGCGCGGACGGCGAGCTGGCGCACGTTGTCCTCGCTCTTGCCGACGATCGCCGCGATCTCCGGGTACGGGTAGTCGAACACGTCGTGAAGCAGCAGCACCGCTCGCTGCTCGGGCGAGAGGCTCTCCAGCAGCACGAGCAGCGCCACCGACAGCGAGTCGGCCATCTCGGCGTGCCGGGCGGGGTCGTCGCCGCCGTCGGTCACGATCGGCTCGGGCAGCCACTCGCCGACGTATCGCTCGCGGCGGGCGCGGGCCGAGCGCAGCTCGTTGATCGCAAGGCGCGTGGTCACGGTCGCGACGAACGCGCGCGACGATGCGATCTCGTCGCCGGCGTCGAGCGTCTCATGCACCCGTAGCAGCGCTTCCTGCACGACGTCCTCGGCCTCGGAGACGCTGCCGAGCATCCGGTAGGCGATCGCGAAGGACTCGGGGCGCAGCGCGTCGAGCAGCTGCTCGCGACCGGTCATGCCGCGAACCCCTGCCGCCAGCTCGGGTGCGCCGGGCCCCACCCCAGATCGCGCTTGGCCTTCGCGTTCGACGCGCCCCGGATCTCGGTCATCATCACCACGCCGGCCTCGCCGGCGAACAGCCGCGCGATGAACCGCGGCATGTGCATCGGCCTCTTGGCGCCGAGCGTCTGCGCCAGCACCGGCAGCCACTCCGCGACGGGTGCGGGATCGTCGTCGACCACGTTGTAGACACCGCGGCTGCCGTGCTCGACCGCCGCCACCGTCGCCTCCGCCGCGTCGGCGACGTGGATGAACGACCAGACGCCGCCGCCGTCACCGACCACCGGGAACCTGCGCTTGCGTATCAGCTCGAACTGCTCCTCGCCCGGAGCCAGCGAGGTGCCCGGCCCGTAGAACGTGCCGTAGCGCAGCACGATCCCGTCGGTCCATCGCGCACCGAGGACCGCCCCCTCGAGGTGGCGGATCGCGGCCAGCGTCTCGCGCATCTCCGGCACGGGCTCGGGGTCGAGCGGGTCGTCCTCGCTCTTGACCGGCCCGCCGCTGCGCGCATATGCGCCGAAGCCCGCGACCCCCTGTGCCACGAACCGCCGCACCCCGACGGCCTGGCCGGCGGAGAGCAGGTGGTCCGTGCCCTCCGTCCGCAGGCGGTTGGTCGGCGCGGCGGCGCGCTCGGTGTAGCGCTCCACCCCGGCCAGGCTGGTCAGCTCATGGACGATCACGTCCGGCTTCGCCCGGCCCACGACCTCGGCGACCTGATCGGGATCGAGCGCGTCCATGACGACGGGCACGGCGCCCAGCTCGTGGAGCATCGCCTGCTTCGACTCGCTGCGCGTCGCGCCGTGAACCTCATGACCCGCTGCGACCAGACGAGGCACCAGCTGCCGTCCGATCGCTCCCGTCGCACCTGCCACGAACACTCTCATCATCGGCTCCTTCCCATCGAGGCATCGTCTACACCTCAAAGACAGGACAGGGCCGCCGGATGTGACACCGGGCGCTTCGACGAACGTGTCACGGGTTCATGGGAGGAGCAGGATTCGAACCTGCGTAGGCAGAGCCAACGGGTTTACAGC
Source organism: uncultured Actinomycetes bacterium (assembly GCA_963746115.1). Taxonomy (GTDB): domain Bacteria; phylum Actinomycetota; class Thermoleophilia; order Gaiellales; family JAICJC01; genus JAICJC01. The sequence goes on from CAVVAA010000003.1 coordinate 35,099, forward strand.
CCGTCTCCTTTAGCCACTCGGACATCCTCCCCGGTGGGGGCGGATTCTACTCGGCGTTCCGCAGCGCCTGCGCCTCGGGCAGGCCCTCGAGCTTCTTCAGCGTGTTGTTCTCGATCTGGCGGATGCGCTCGCGGGTGACGCCGAAGGCGCGGCCGACCTCCTCGAGCGTGCACGGCTGCTCGCCCTTCAGGCCGAAGCGCAGCTCGATCACCTTGCGCTCGCGCTCGGGCAGCGAGTCGAGGGCGCGGTCGATGTCCTCGCGCCGCAGCGTCATCGTGGCCGAGTCGAACGGCGAGACGGCCTGCTCGTCGGGGACGAAGTCGCCCAGCTCGGACTCCTCCTCCTCGCCGATCGGCTTCTCGAGGCTGACCGGGAGCTGGGCCATGCGCTGGATCTCGCGCACCTCGTCGGTCGTCATGCCGAGCTCGGTGGCGATCTCCTCCGGCCGCGGCTCGCGCCCGAGCCGCTGCACCAGCTGGCGCTCGATGTGGACGACCCGGTTCAGCTTCTCGACCATGTGCACCGGGATGCGGATCGTGCGCGCCTTGTCGGCGATCGCCCGCGTCACGGCCTGGCGGATCCACCAGGTGGCGTAGGTCGAAAACTTGTAGCCCTTGCGGTAGTCGAACTTCTCGACGGCGCGGATGAGGCCGAGGCTGCCCTCCTGGATCAGGTCGAGGAAGGAGAGCCCGCGGCCGAGGTAGCCCTTCGCGATCGAGACGACGAGGCGCAGGTTGGCCTCGGTCATCTGCTGCTTCGCCAGCATGTCGCCGCGCTCGATCCGCTTCGCCAGGCTGACCTCCTGGTCGGCGGTGAGCAGCGCGACCTTGCCGATCTCGCGCAGGTACAGCCGGAGCGAGTCGAGGCTCGGCTCGACGGTCAGGTCGAGCTCGGGCGGCTTCTCGCCGTGGAAGACCGCGTCCTGCTGCGCCGACTGCCGTGACTCCGCATCCAGGAGCTCGATGTTGTGGTCCAGCAGGTAGGTGTAGAAGTCCTCCAGCTGTTCCTTCGTGAGCTCGATCTCCTCCAGGGTGGCCGCGACCTCGTCGAACGTGAGGTAGCCCTTCTCATGGCCTTCCTGGACCAGGGCCTTGAGCTCTTCGATCTCCGGAAGCGAGATATCGACAGTCAGCATGGGCCCCCCCGAATGCTTCGATTTCGTTTACGCGGTCACGAAGGACTCCCCACCCGAGCCGCAAAAACACAGAACCCCCGGGGCGGCCGGTTGGGGAGAGAAAACGGATCGCAGACGCCAGGAGTGTACAAGCGGTTAACAGGCTCGGCAAGGAACTTTCCAGAACGGAATATGCCGTGCCTGTCACATACCTGTTACGAGCTCAGGTGGGCGTGAGCGGGCTCAGGTGAGGGCGACGTCGGCGCGCAGGCGCACGATCGGATCGCCGACCGAGTTCTCGAACACCGGCTCGGCCAGCGCGCCCAGGCCCGACGGCAGGTCGCCGTTCCAGCCGAGCAGCTGCCGCAGCACCGCGATGGCCGCAGGCGCGCTCGCGCGCGAGTTGCCGTCGTCGATGCGGATCGCGACCCCGATCCCCTCGTTGGCGAGGCCGATGCTGGAGAGCCCCTCCGCGCCGCCCTTGGCGACGCAGCCCGAGATCGACCGCATCGCCTCGGTGTCGAAGTCGCCGGCCGCGCGCACGAGCTCGGGGTGGGCCGTCATGGCCGCGTACTGGCGCGGGAGCGTCCCGGGCAGGCGCGCGTACATCGTCGCGATCACCCGCAGCGGGAGCGCGAAGGCGAGCACGCCGCAGCCGTCCGTCATCGTCGGGATCGCGCCGGCCTCGATCCCCGAAAGCTCGGAGACCACCGCCAGCGCCGCCTGCTGCGACGGATGATCGGGCTTGCGGTACGTGGCCGTGTCCCAGCCGTGGTGGACGCTGTTCGCCAGGAAGCCGAGGTGGTTGCCGGAGCAGTTGTGCCGCATCCGCTCCTCGGGGCTACCGAGATCGTTCTGGAGCGCCTCGGGGCCGAGCCCGCATGCGGCCAGGCCGCGCCTGATCGCCTCGACGTGGATGTCCTGCCCGGCATGCGACGCGCACATCACCGCGAGCACCCGGTCGTCGAGCCCGAGCGCGTCGAGCCCGCCCGACGCGACCAGCGGCTCGGCCTGGAACGGCTTCGCCGACGACCGCAGCGTGGTCACGCGGTCGGGGTCGCCGCACGAGGCGATCACGCTGCCGTCACGCCGCACAGCCACCGCATGGACGCGATGCCTGCTCTCGGGGAACCCGTTGCGATAGGTGGTGACGACGCCGGTCTCGGACACGCGCGTGCCGACCCTACACGGCCGGGCCCGTCCGGCGCGGTCCCGACCGGTAGCGTTCGGGTATGCCGGAGCTACCCGAGCTGGAGGCGTTCGTGATCGCGCAGCGCGAGGCGCTGACCGCCGAGCCGATCGCGTCTGTGCCCGTCGCCCACTTCGCGACGACGAAGACGATCGACCCGCCGCTTGCAGTCGCTCGCCGGCCAGCGGTTCACGGCCGTCGGATCGGAGGGCGAAGCGGCTGCTCTTCACCGCCGACGGCGGCGACACCTGATGGTGCACCTGATGTCGGCGGGAAAGCTCGTCGTCGGGGGGAAGCGGACGAAGTCGGCGATGCTCGTGGTCGCCTTCGCGTCGGGCCGCGACCTGATCATGTCGGAGACGGGACACAAGCGCCGTGCCGGGGTGTGGCTGCTGCGGCCGGATGCGCTCGCCGCCGAGCTCGACCACATCGGTCCGGAGCCGCTCGACCCCTCCTACACCGTCGAGGTGCTGGCGGAGTCGCTGCGGGCGCGCCCGCACCAGCTGCACGCGTTCCTGCGCGACCAGCGCGCGATCGCGGGCATCGGCCGCGCGTTCGCGAACGAGATCCTGTGGGCCGCCATGCTCTCGCCCTACCAGCGCTCGGCGACGCTTCCCGACGCCGACGTGGCGAAGCTCCATGCCGCCATCACGGCCACCCTCGGCGCGGCCGTCGAGCGGCTCGTGCCCCTGTCCGGCTCCGGGCTGACGACGAAGGCCGACCGCGGCTACGCCGTCCACGACCGCCTCGGCGAGCCCTGCGCGCGCTGCGGCGACGCGATCCGGCGCGTGTCGTTCGACGAGCACACCGTGTTCTACTGCCCGACCTGCCAGACCGGCGGGCGCGTGCTCGCCGACCGGCGCCTGTCACGCCTGTTACGGGAGTGATCGGCCGCCTCCGGGTACCATCCCCATCATGCTTGAATCCTCAACCTTCACGCACGACCTCCAGGCCGCCGAGCCCGACGTCCATCTCGCCCTGACCCGCGCCGGAGTCACCGGCGTCGACAAGGTGATCCGGATCGCGCACGCCGGCACCGAGCTCCTCTACTACGCCCAGATCGACTGCTTCGTCGACCTCGACCCCGGTCAGAAGGGCGTGCACATGTCCCGCTTCCCCGAGACGGTGGCCGAGTGCATCGACCACGTCGTGATCGGCGAGGCCCTTCACGTCGAGGAGCTGGCCGAGCACATCGCCGCCCAGATCGTCGAGCGCCAGCAGGCCGTCCGCTCCGAGGTCACCATCCGGGCGAAGTTCCCCGTCACGCGGCGCACGCCGGTCTCCGACCTGAAGACCCAGGAGATCTACCACCTGATCGGCCAGGCGCTCGCGAACGGCAAGGGCGCCCGCCGGCTGGTCGGCGTCGAGGTGCGCGGCCTGAACGCCTGCCCGTGCGCGCAGGGGCTCGTGCGCGAGCGCGCACGCGACCGGCTCACCGAGGCCGGGTACGACGAACGGCCAGATCGAGGAGATCTTCTCGCTCCTGCCGGCGGCCACGCACAACCAGCGGGCCGAGGCGACGCTGCTCATCGGCACGCGGCGCGAGATCGACGCGCGCGACCTGATCGCGGTCGCCGAGAACTCGATGAGCGCGCCGGTGTTCGAGCTCCTGAAGCGGCCGGACGAGCTGCACGTCGTCGAGCAGGCCCATCTGCACCCGCGGTTCGTGGAGGACTCGGTGCGGCTGATGGTGGCGGGCGCCTTCGAGCGCTACCCCGACCTGTCCGACGGCTGCTTCCTGCTCGCCCGCCAGGTCAACCACGAGACGATCCACAACCACGACGTGCTGGCGGAGCGCCACGGCACCGTCGCGGAGCTGCGATCCGATCTCGAGCGGCGAAACGGCGACGCCTCGCGCCACACGACCGCCCGGGACTGGCTGGAAGGCTGACGCACCAGGCGGGGCCAGACCCCTTCTGGTGCGTGCACGCTCAGATCGGGTCGGCGGCCCAGAGCTCGGCGGCCAGGAGCTCGGCGACGAGCGTGTCGACGAGCGGGCGCACGTCGGGGTCGCCCGCGCCGGGGAGCTCGATGTCGAGCGCCGACCCGGGCACGCGCGCCGCCTGCGGTGACGACGGTGAAGCCGCGCTCGGCCGCCCACTCCATCACCTCCGCCTCGTAGGCTGAACCGGAATGGAGCAGCGCCCGGTAGCCGGGCCGTTTCGTCAGGTAGACGTCGACGTGCGACCAGTCGCCGGTCTCGCAGGCTTGGGCGGCGACGCGCGGCACCTCGCGCAGCATGAGCGCCGACTGCTCGGCCGCCCCGAGCCGCTCCGCCGGCGCCAGGACGAACACCGGGCCCGCCTCGCAGCAGCTCGACGGCGCGCGGCAGCCATTCGCCCCGGCGCTCGAGCAGCTCCGCCGCCGACCGGGCCGCCCGCTCGCGCCAGCCCGGGGGTGGCGCCGCCGCCGGGGCGACCAGGCCGCAGACGTCGCGCAGGACGGCGACCGTGCTGCGATAGCTGGCGCACGCGACGCCGCTTCGGCCGTCGCCGGCGATCGCAAGACACGCCTCCGCGTCGCGTCCGATCGTGCTCTCCGGCGCGCTGGTGACGCCGACGACCATGCTCGTGCCGAGATGGCGGCGCATCGCCGCGACCGTCTCGGCGGAACCGCCCGTGGCCGAGATCGCGAGGACGAGCGTCTCGGCGGAGGGCGGCTGCGGCCGTCCCGTCGAGGCGATCTCGGCGCTCGCGTCGATCCCGTGCGACCGCAGCAGCGCGGCGGCGTCGAGCGCGGCGAAGCGTGAGCTGCCCATGCCCAGGAAGAGCACGCGCCGCGCCCGCGCCGCCATCGCCGCGATCGGCCCGAGGTCGGGCGCCGGCCCGGCCAGCGTGCGCGGCGCCGCGAGCACGTCGGCGGCGAAGAGCTCGGGGCGGAGGTCAGCCACCGTGCTCCATCAGCCAGCGCATGCCGCCGACGGGGGCGTACATCCACTCAGGCAGGAACGCGGCCGCGTACGTGAACTCGTAGGTCTCCTTCTCGACCTCGAGCGCGCGCAGGAGCCCCTCGTCGACGGGCCCGTAGGCCGAGAGGAACGCCTCGCGCGCCCGCGCGATCCATCCATCGACGTCGCAGGCGGGGTCGACGTCGCGGGCCACGTAGCGGCCGAGATGGTCGAACGAGCGCAGCATCGCGGCCACGTCGCGCAGGGCCGGGCCTGGGCGCGAGCGCTCCTCGACGGGCTTCGTCGGCTCGCCCTCGAGGTCGACGACGACGAGCCGGCCGGCCTCGGCGCGGACCACCTGGCCGATGTGGAAGTCGCCGTGCAGGCGCTGGAGCGTGACCGGCCCGGCGGGCGTCTCGAGCGCGTCGAGCTCGCCCAGGATCCGGCCCCGGAGCCCGCGCAGCTCGGCCGCCACCTCCTCGGGAACCGCGGCGATCGCCGCGTCGAGCTGGGCCGCGGCCGCGCTCCGCCACCCGCGCAGGTCTGCCGCGGTCGCGACGCTCGACCCGTACCCGGCGAGGGCGGCGTGCAGGCGGGCGCTCTCGGCGCCGAGCCGGGCGATGTCGTCCACGTCTCCGGCCTGGACGGCCGCGGCGCCCCACGCCCAGCCGTCTTCGCCCGGGACGTACTCCTGCACGAGCGCGACCGCGTGGCCGTCCCAGTGCAGCGATCCGGCGAAGGCGGGGACGCAGTCGAGGCCCGCGGTCTCGGTGAGGTGGCGTCCGAGCTCGACCTCGGGATGGACGCCGGGCCAGATGCGCCGGTAGAGCTTCACGACCAGGCGCTCGCCGACGACGTAGGACGTGTTCGACTGGTCGAGCCCGATCGGCCGCTCCTGCGCCCCGGCCGGAAGCGTCACGCCGGCGTCACAGAATCGCCACACCCCCCGTTCGGGGTCAGACCCCGGTTGGAGGAGCGCCGCCGCGGCGTCGCCCTCGCTCCAGACGTAGCGGTCGGCGCCGTCAACGAGGAGGATCGAGAGGGCCGCGCCGCCGCCCAGGTCGAGCCGGTCGCACTCCTCGATCCGCCCGATCGCCCCCGCCTTGCCCCCGAACCAGCGGGCGGCGGCCAGGCGCTCAGGCGTCGGCAGCGACACGCTCGATGAGATCGGCCGCCCGCACCGTGCCCGGGTTGGCCGCAAGCCGCGCCGCGATCGCGGCCATGCGCCCGCGCAGGTCGCCGTCGGCCAGGAGCCGGTCGATGGCCGCGGGCAGCTCGTCGTCGGCGAAGGCGTACGTCTGCAGGCGGGCGCCGAAGCCCATCTCGTCGATGCGCTGGGCGTTGTCGTACTGATCCCAGAAGAGCGGCAGCGCGATCATCGGCTTGCCGAAGTGGAAGCACTCGGTCGTCGTGTTGTTGCCGGCGTGGGTGATCACGAGGTCGACCTGGGGCAGCACGGAGGGCTGGGGCACGAACTCCTCGCCCCACATGTTCTCGGCCAGCTCGTACTGGTCGTGCTGGGGGCCCTTCGAGACGATGTAGCGGTGCTGCGTGCGGCCGAGCACGTCGACCAGGCGCCGCATCAGGTCGACGTCGGCCGAGCCGAGCGAGCCCAGCGAGAGGTAGATCAGGCCGCCCTGGCCGCCGCGCAGCTGCGCCGGGACCTCGAACGCGCCATCGGAGGCGCGCACGCACGACTCGACCCGGTGCCAGCGTCCGGTCGAGCGGATGCCGCCGGGAGTAGTCCACCTCGGCCGGGTAGACGTACAGGTTCAGGTAGGGCGAGGCGTGGATGAACTCGAGATCGGGCAGCGGCGGCGCGCCGGCCGCCTGCACGAAGGCGTCGAACTCGGCCCACATGTTGCGGTGGGTGCGGTCGTACTCGGCCCGGAACCCGCCCAGCCCGACTCGTCGCCGGCCGGGTAGCCGGAGAAGACCGGCGGGATGGCCGGGTCGTGCACCTCGAGCGGGTTGCAGGACACGATCCGCACCCACGGCCGGCCGCTCGCGGCGAGCGCCGGGAACGCGGGCACGTTGTCCTCGCAGATGACGTCCGGATCGAGCTCGTCGATGATCTCCTCGAGCCGCGGGTTGACGTAGCGGGCGCCGTCGAGGAGCGCCTGCCAGGTCGGCTGCGATGAACGCCCCCAGCTGCTCGATCGTCGGCGTGCGGAACACCGGGCGCGGTATCGCGGATGAAGTCCTTCCAGAACTGCCCCGGCGCCTCCTCGACCTCCGGCTTGGGGCCGAGCCGCATCAGCCGCTCCTCGAATCCGCGCGCCTCGAGGCGTGCCCGCGAACGACTCCTCGACGATGAACACGACCCGGTGGCCGCGCTCGCGCAGGACGTCTCCGATCCCGACGCAGTTGTTCGTGGGGCCGAACGCGCCCTCGGGGAAGAAGACGACCGTCGCCATCGCGGCCAAGTATGACCGGGCGGGCGGGCCACGTCGACCCGCCCGTCCGGGGACGTCTTCGCTAGGCCGTCGCCTTGGCCGAGCGCGCGGCCGTGTAGCGCTCGGCGACCGCCGACCAGTCGATCACGTTGAAGATCGCAGCCAGGTAGTCGGGCCGCTGGTTCTGGTACTTCAGGTAGTACGCGTGCTCCCAGACGTCGATGCCGAGGATCGGCGTCTGGCCGTCCGAGATCGGCGAGTCCTGGTTGGCCGTGCTCGTCACCTTGAGCGCAGCCGTTGTCGACCACGAGCCACGACCAGCCCGAGCCGAAGCGGTTGACGCCGGCGTCGGTCATCTGCTTCTTCAGGTCGTCGAAGCCGCCGAAGGCGCGCGTCGATGGCGCTCGCCGAGCTCGCCGCTCGGGGTGCCGCCGCCGTTCGGGCGACGAGCACGGTCCAGAAGAGCGAGTGGTTCGCGTGGCCGCCGGCGTTGTTGCGCACCGGGCCCTGCTTGTCCGCGGGCAGCGACGACAGGTTGCGCCAGCACGTCCTCGACCGGCTGGTCCGCCCACTCGGTGCCCTCCAGCGCGGCGTTGGCCTTGTCGACGTACGCCTGGTGGTGCTTGTCGTGGTGGATGCGCATCGTCTGCTCGTCGATGTGCGGCTCGAGCGCGTCGTACGCGTACGGCAGATCGGGAACCTCATACCCCATGCGGGTCTCCCTTCCGGAGTCGTTTTCGTCCTGTCTATACCCTCTGGCTAGCATATCCCTCCATGCCTCCCCTCCACGGCAGGCGCAGCCTCGTGGTGGGGGGCGCCCATAGGCTCGGCAGGGCCATCGCGCTCGACCTCGCGGAGGCCGGCGCCGACGTCGCCATCAGCTACCACACGAGCGCCCACGCGGCCGAGGCGACAAGGGCCGAGATCACGGCGCTCGGCGTGCGGACGGGGGCGTTCGCGGCCGAGGCCGGCGACCCCGCGCAGATGTCGGCCCTGATCGACACCGCCGTCCTCGAGCTGGGCGGCCTCGACATCGTCGTGTACTGCCCCTCGGGCGGGTTCGAGCCCGTGCCCCCGCAGGACGTGACCGAGGAGCTCTTCGACGCGGCGTTCGACTCGACGGCCAAGGGGTTCATGTTCGCCGCCCAGTCGGCGCACCGGCACATGGCTGCCGCGGGCCGGCGGTGTGATCGTGGCGATCACCGACGTCGCCGGCCTCCAGCCCTGGCCGCTGTTCACGCCGCACGGCGCGGCGAAGGCGGCCCAGATCCAGATGGTGAAGTCGCTCGCCCTGGCGTGGGGCCGCTCGGGCGTGCGCGTGTGCGGGGTCGCGCCCGGCCCCGTGCTCCTGCCCGGCGGCGAGCGCGGCGCCACCGAGGAGACCGCGCTCGGCACCATCGGCGAGCCGGCCGACGTGTGCCGCGCCGTCCGCTTCTGCATCGAGTCGGACTTCGTCACCGGCACGAACATCGTCGTCGACGGCGGCCGCCTCCTCCGGCCCTAGGCTAGACGGCCCGGGTGATCCCGCCGTCGACGCGGATGTTCTGACCGGTCAGGTAGGGCACCCGGTCGGAGGCGAGGAAGCGCGATCAGCTCGGCCACCTCCTCGACCTTCCCGTAGCGGCCCATCGGGATCCGCTCCCGGAACTGCGTCCTGCTCGGGCAGCGAGTCGATGAAGCCCGGCAGCACGTTGTTCATGCGCACGTTGTCGGCGGCGTAGCGGTCGGCGAAGAGCTTCGTGAACGCCGCCAGGCCGGCGCGGAAGACGCCGCTCGTCGGGAAGACCGGGTCGGGCTCGAACGCCGCGAACGTGGACACGTTCACGATCGCTCCGCCTGCCTGGGACACCATGATCGGCGTGACGAGGCGGGTCGGGCGCACGACGTTCATGAAGTAGACCTCCATCCCCGTGCGCCACTGCTCGTCGGTCAGCTCGAGCACCGGCGCCCGCGGGCCGTGCCCGGCGCTGTTCACGAGCGCGTCGATGCGGCCCGTACCGCTCCATGGTCGCGTCCACCAGCCGGCCCAGGTCGGCCTCGGACTGGTTCGAGCCGGTCACGCCGACGCCGCCGAGCTCCGCGGCCAGCGCCTCGCCCTTGCCGGACGAGGACAGGATCGCGACCCGGTAGCCGTCCTGCGCGAGCCGGCGCGCGGCCGCGGCGCCCATGCCGCTTCCGCCTGCCGTGATCACCGCGACGCGGTCGTCCGCCACGCCGTCACGCTACCTCGGAGACGCGCCGGCTCGCGGCGGCCAACCACCGCGGGTCGATCTCGACGCCCCACCCGGGACGCTCGGGCGCGGGCAGGCGGCCGTCGCGCACCGCAATTGGCGGGTCGAACAGCTCGTCCTGCCACGGGTAGTAGTCCGGCCCCTCGATCGAGAGCTCGAGGTGGCCGCCGGCGTTTGGGATCGCGCACATGAGGTGCTGCGCGAACACGGTCACGAGCGAGAGGTTGGCGGAGTGGGGCGTGCACGGCAGGCCCGCGGCCGGCGGCCATCGCCGGCGACGGCGAGCGCCCGGGTGAACCCGCCGACATAGCAGACGTCCGGCTGGACGACGTCGACGGCGCGCAGCTCCACCATCCGCCGCCACTGCCACAGGAAGCAGTCCTGCTCGCCGCCGGTGACGTCCAGATCGAGCGCCGCGGCCACCTCGGCGGTCCACTCGAGCTCCCAGTACGGGCACGGCTCCTCGAAGTGCTCGACGCCGTGCGCCTCGAGGAAGCGCCCGACCTCGATCGCGCGGGCAGGCGTGTAGCAGCTGTTGCGCGTCGACGAGCAGGCGGGCGTCGTCGCCGAGCGGCGGCGCGCACTGCCGGGCACGACCGCCTCGGTGCGCCCGGGCCACTCGTCGCGGTCGTGCCCGCACTCGCGGCCGACCCGGATCTTGAACGCGTCGAAGCCCGTGCTCGGCCGCAGCGCCGCCAGCCGCTCGGCCTCCGCGGCCGGCGAGATGTCGCGGCGCATGCTCGACGCGTAGGCGGGCAGGTCGCGAGGCTCGCCTCCGGCGAGCGTGCAGACCGGCACGCCCGGCCAGGCGGGCGCGCAGGTCCCAGAGCGCGGTGTCGACGCCGGCCAGCGCGCGGCAGACGTACGACCCGGGGAACTTGTGCTCGGCCTCGAGCACGCGCGTCGCCCAGTGCCGCGGTCGTCGCCGGGATCGCACCCGAGCACGTGCGGCGCCACCTGCCGGTGCAGCACCTCGGCGGTGATGTCGGCGTGGTACGGCGAGACCTGGCCCCAGCCCTCCGCGCCGTCGTCGGTCGCGGACTCGCACGAATCCGACCCACTCGTTCGCGAAGGTCTCGATGCTCGCGATCGCCGCGCCCGCTCCGCTCACGGGACGATCACGTTCCGGATCGCCTCGCCGCGGCGCATGGCGTCGACGGCCTCGTTGATCTCGCTCGAGCGGATAGGTGGCGGTCACGAGCTCGTCCAGCCGCAGCCGCCCGTCGCGGTAGAGCTCGGCGATCCGGGGCACGTCCTCGGCAGGCCGGGCCGAGCCCAGCTTGCTGCCGACGATCCGCTTGCCGTCGTGGGCGAGCGCTCCCGGATCGAACCGGGCCAGCTCGCCGGACGGCGGCATGCCGACCACCACGAGCGTGCCGCCCCGGCGCAGGCAGGCGAGCCCCTGGTCGACCGCGGCGGCCGATCCAGCCGTGACGATCACCGCGTCGGCGCCGCCGCCGGTGCGCTCGGCGACCGCGGCGACCGGGTCGGTCGCGGTCGCGTCGATTCCCAGGGTCGCGCCGAGCGCGGCCGCGGCGGCGAGCTTCGCCGCGGACACGTCGATCGCGATCACCTCGGCCGCGCCGGCGATGGCCGCGCCCTGCACGGCGTTCAGGCCGACGCCGCCCGGCGCCCAGGACGACGACGGTCGACCCGGGGCTGATGCCGGCGTCGCGGACGGCCGCGCCGTAGCCCGTCATGACGGCGCAGGCGATCAGGCAGGCGCTCGTGTCCGGCACGTCGTCGGGGACGGGCACGGCCTGCGACGCGTGGACGACCGCCTCGTCGGCGAAGGCGCCGCAGCGCATGCCCTGGGCCGCCCGGCGGCCGTCGCGGAGCAGGATCGGCGAGACGTCGTCGAGGCGGAAGCGCCCCGCGCACAGGGCCGGCGCACCCTCGCGGCAGCGGGCGCACACGCCGCAGGTGCGGACGAGGCTGACGACGACGCGATCGCCCTCGGCGACGGCGGCGACGCCGGGGCCCGTCTCGACGACGATCCCGCAGGCCTCGTGCCCGAACACGGCCGGGAGCTCGCCGCCCCAGGCGCCGGCCGCGTAGGCGACATCGCTGTGGCAGATCGCGCACGCGGTCACCCGTAGGCGCACCTCGTCCGGGCCGGGCGGGTCGAGCGTCACCTCCTCGACCGTGAGCGGGGCGGCGAACGCGTGGCAGACTGCGGCGCGCGGCATCGGGCACTCCTACCACAGCCGCCGCCGGGAGTAGCATGGGAAGGGATGAGCACCGACGTGGTCGACGCGAGGAAGACGGTGGGCGAGCGAGCCGAGCCCGGTGCCATTCCCGTTCTCGACCACGGCTTCGTCCGCCTCGACGGCTGTATGGCGGACGACCTCTCGGTCGTGAACGCGGCGCGGGTGTCCTTCGCGCAGCGCTCCGAGCAGCTCGACGAGCGCGACCACGGGCTGATCCGGTTCCTCATGCGCGAGCGCCACGGCACGCCGTTCGAGCACAACGCGTTCCGGTTCCACGTCAAGCTTCCGATCTTCGTGATGCGCGAGTGGGCCCGGCACCGGATCGGCTCGTTCAACGAGTGGAGCGCCCGCTACTCGCAGCTCGACCCCGAGTTCTACATCCCGGAGCCCGAGGACGTGCGGACGCAGGTGGGCAAGCCCGGCGCGTACAGCTTCGACCCGGTCGACGTCGCGCTCGCCGAGCACACCCGCGAGGCCCAGCGGACGGTCTACGACCAGGCCTACGCCGCCTATGTCGACCTGCTGGAGCAGGGCGTGGCCAAGGAGGTCGCGCGCAACGTGCTGCCCGTGGCGATCTACACCCAGTTCTACTGGACGGTCAACGCGCGCAGCCTGATGAACTTCCTCTCGCTGCGAAACGCCGTCACCGCCCAGCGCGAGATCCGCCGCTACGCGGCGGCGTGCGAGCAGCTCTTCGGCGAGCACATGCCGATCACCCACGCCGCCTTCCTCGCGAACGAGCGCCGCGCACCGTAGGCGTGAATACACGGGGTCAGACCCCGTTTATTCAGTGCTCCGCCAGCCGGCCAGGGTCAGCTCGTACTCCACCTCACCGTCCTCCGAGCCGGGGAGCGGGTCTTCGTACTCGGGGAAGTAGGTGCGCACGTACGAGAGCCCGGCCGCGGCCATCACCCCGCGGGACGCCGCGTTGACCGCCATGGTCTGGGCGATGACCCGCCGCACCCCCACCGTGTCGAACGCATGCCGCAGGAGCGCCCGCGATGCCTCCGTCGCGAGGCCGCGGCGCCAGTAGCGGCGCAGGAGCCGGTAGCCCAGATCCGCGACGGCGGGGTCATCGGGCTGGTCGGGACCGTGGGCGGGTGGGAGCATCATGAGCCCCACGAAGTGCCCGTCCTGCCCGAACGCGATCCAGTAGCCGAGGCCCGGGACCTTGCGTCCGAGCGCCATCCGCTCCGCGTGGCTCGCCGTCACCTCGTCCGGCGTGTGGGCGCGCCCGGAGATGTACTGCAGCACCTCGGGATCGGAGTCGAGCTCGATCTCGAGATCGAGATGATCGTCGGCGAGCGGCACGAGCATGAGCCGGTCCGTGTGAATGACCGGTGCCAGGCACCGGTTACTCATCCGCGCGCAGCTCGAGCCGGTTGCCGAACGGGTCGTGCGTGTAGAGCCGGCGCACGCCCGGCCAGCGCTCGTCCCACTCCACGTCGGCGCCGGCGGCGTCGAGCCGGGTGACGACGGCGTCCAGGTCGGCCATGCGCAGGCCGGGGTGGGCCTTCCTCGCCGGCCGGAACTCCGGCTCGACGCCCAGGTGGACGCCCGGCTCGAACCAGACGCCGCCCGTCGCCCGCATCGACTCGGGCTTCTCGATCTCGGCCAGGCCGAGCAGGCCGGCGTAGAACCGCCGGGCGGCCTCCTCGCCGCCCGGCGGGATCGCCACCTGCACGTGGTCGAGCGCCGCGGCCGATTCGCGCCCGCGCTCCGCCACCTACATCTCCACGACCGCGGGCGGCGCCTCGGCCGCCTCGGCGCCCTGGCCGGCCGGCGCCTCGTCGGCGGCCGGGCGCAGGTTGCGCAGTCCGATCATGGCGACCAGCGCGGCCGCGAACGTCAGCCCCGCTCCGGTCAGGAACGCGCGGTCGACACCATGGACGAACGCCTCGAGCGCGTCCGCCTGCGCCGTTGGATTGTGGGTGATCGCAAGGATCTGCTTGCCCTGCCCACCCTGGACGAGTGGGACGAGCCGCTCGGCCTGTGCATGCAGCGCCGGCGGCAGGCCGGAGATGCGGTCCGCCCATGCGCTCGCCGCGAGGGTCGTGCCGATCCCGCCCAGCACGGCGATGCCGAGGGCGCCTCCGACCTGGCGGGAGGCGTTGATCACGCCCGACGCGATGCCCGCCTTCGTGCGGTCGACGGCCGCCATGCCGGTGGCCGAGACAGCCGGCATCGTCAGTGCCATGCCGGCTCCCATGAGCACCTGGAACGGCCAGATCGCGTTGTACGACGAGTCCACCCGCACGAAGGAGAGACCGAAGAGGCCGATCGATGCCGAGAACATCCCCACCGTCATCAGCCAGCGCGGGCCGACGCGGCCCGACAGCCGGCCGCCGATGGGCGCGACGAACAGGATCATCATCGTGGTCGGCAGCGTGCGCAGGCCGGCCTGGATGGGGTCGTACCCGCGCACGTTCTGGAAGTAGAGCGTCAGGAAGTAGATGACGCCGAACAGGGCCACGCCGACCAGCGCGACGACGACGCTCGAGACGGTGAACGCGCGGATGCGGAAGAACCCGAGCGGGATCATCGGATCGCTGACGCGGCTCTCCCACACCACGAAGAGCGCCCCGAGCACGACCGACGCGGCGATGAACGACAGGGTGTAGGCCCCGAGCCAGGCGTGGTTTGCCGTCTTGATCAGGCCGTACGTGAGCGAGAAGAGGCTGGCGCTGATCAGCACGGTGCCGAGGATGTCGAGCGAGCGCGCGGCCGGGTCGCGCGACTCGACGACGGCCCATGCCGTCACGCCGAGCGCGACGACGCCGATGGGCACGTTCACCCAGAACACGGCCGACCACGAGAAGTGCTGGGTCAGGAACGCCGCCCAGCAGCGGGCCGATGGCGAGGCCGAGGCCGGAGATGCCGGCCCAGATGCCGATCGCCTGCGGCAGCTGCTTGCGCGGGAACACGGCCACGAGGATCGAGAGCGAGAGCGGGTTCAGCAGCGCGCCGCCGACGCCCTGGACGGCGCGGAACCCGATCAGCTGGGTGTCGCTCTGCGCGAGCGCGCACGCCATCGACGAGAGCGTGAACACGACCAGGCCCACCATGAAGATGCGCTTGCGGCCGAACCGGTCTCCGAGCTTGCCGCCCAGGAGGATCAGGGTGGCGAACACCAGGATGTAGGCGTTCACCGTCCATTCCAGGTTCTCCGGCGTCGGCTTCAGCTCGTGCTGGATCGACGGGAGAGCGACGTTCACGATCGTGTTGTCGAGCATGATCATGAAGAGCGCGAAGCACATGGCGAACAACGTCCACCACTTGCGGTTGGGGTGTTCGTGAGTCACGGGGTCTCCTCGGGAGAAGCAGGGTTCGGGCGGAACATGCGGCAGAGCGTCTCCGCCACGGCGACGAACTCGGCCAGCGCGGCGTTTCCGTGCACCGCGTGGGCGTGTCCGCCGGCAAGCGTGTAGCCGTACAGGATCCAGGCCGCGTTCGCGGGCTCGACGTCCGACCGGATCTCGCCGGCCGCCTGGCCGGCGGCGATATGGGCGGTCATGCAGCCGCGGACCTCATCCACGCTCGCGGTGAGCGCGGCGCGTACCTGGGGGTCGTCGACGAGGCCCGCCGCCAGCGTCCGCAGGCGGATGGTCTCGATGATGAGCGGGTCGCTGGTGGCCCGCTCGGCCACGGCCAGCATCCCCGACATCGCGCCGCCGGTCGCCGCCATGAGCGCGTCCACCATCTCCTTCATGGACTCGGTTGCGTCCCGGAGGACTGCGGCGAACAGGGCCTGCTTCGACGGGAAGTGCTTGTAGAGCGTCGGCTCCGAGCAGCCCGCGCGGCTCGCGATGGCGGCGGTACGGGCGCCGCGGAAGCCGCGCGAGGCGAACTCGTGGCGGGCTGCGGCAAGGACCGCGCTGCGGCGCTCATCGGCCGTGAGCCGGGTGTAGTCGACGACCATCTTCGCAGGCTAGTGAATGTTCACTAGCCTGGCAAACCGGAACCGTGCGGGGCGCGGGCGGCGTGCCCGCGCCCCGCCGGTCCGGCGCTCAGAGGAGCCCGCAGGCCGCGGCCGCGCTGGGCCACGGCGAGAAGCCGACCTCGAGCGTCGCGCGGTACGCCGCGTTCGTCTGCATCGGGGCGGGCCAGTTCGACGCATCGCCCCACATGGGCAGGTACTCGGGGCCGTAGTGCTGCTCGAACGACGGGTCCATCTGGTATCCGCCGTAGTACGGGCCCGCGGGTGAGTATGCCCACCACGAGCCCTCGTAGCCGTGGATGCACGCGAGATCCGCGTACACCGGCGCGCGCCGGTGAAGCTCAACGCGGTACTGGTGCGCCCGGCTGTGCCAGCGCGCGTCCATCGCCTCGAGGGTCGGGATGTCGACCGTCAGCCGCTCGCGGCGATGGGGAGTGAGGACAATTCCGAGCTTCCACGCCCGGTGAACCGCCCGGTCGCGCCGGAGGCGGATGTCCTGGCGCAGCTTGTGGACGAGCTTCGGGTGTGGAGCCTGCCACCACGGGATGAACCCGGGCGGCTCGGAGGCCAGTGCGGTCGTTGCTGTGAAGGTCGTTGCCGCGAGCAGTGTCGCGGCGGCGAGTTTCGACTTCAGGGCTTCCCTCCTTATTCGACAACAGAAGCGCTGCCGGCTGGGCGCCCTCCTTGACCAGCCGTGCAGGCAGCCGCCCCCCGTACGGGGACCGGCCGCGGTGATGCAATCGACCGCCGTTCCGGCACGTCTCGTGCCTTCGGCGATCGGCCCGTTTACCCCGACCCGGCGCACACCCCCTGGCGGCCGGAGCAAGGCGGCAGTGTAGATACCCGCGCGGACGCCTGCGCAACCCGGCAGGCCGCAATGGCCTCGGCCGGCCGCGATACAGTGGCGACACGAGCAACCCTGTGGTGCTCATCCAACTCGGTGATCTGCACATCGGCGCGGACTGGGTCGCGATCGATCCGCTCCAGAGCCTCTCGGCGACCGTCGATGCCCTGGAACGACTGGATCTTGGCGTCGACGCGGTGCTTGCCCTCGGTGACATCGCCGAACACGGGGCCGACGCCGAGTACGAGCGGGCACGCACCGAGCTCGAGCGCCTGGGAGCCCCGGTGCACCCCGCAATGGGCAATGGGGACGATCGCGAAGCCCTGCGCCGCAACTTTGGATTGCCTCCTGCACGCGGCGCCCCGCTGCACTACACGACCGACCTCGGCCCGGTACGTCTGATCGTGCTCGACACCACGATCCCGGGCCATGATGGGGGCCACCTCGATGACGCCGGCGTGACCTGGTTGGATCACCAGCTGACCGCGTTCCCGTCAACGCCGACGTTGCTGGCGATGCACCACCCGCCGCTGCTCACCGGATCGCCGGCCTGGGACGAGCTCGCGCTGACGGCATCCTCACGCCTGCGGCTCTCACAGACGCTGCAACGTCACCCCCAGGTGCGACGGATCCTCGCCGCACACCTCCACCGACCGCTGCTGGCGCAGTTCGCGTCACGGCCACTGCTCGTCGCTCCCAGCACCTACGTGCAGTTCCCGCTCCGCCTGCAGGCCGCAGAGCTCGACCCGAGCGACGAGTCGCCGGGCTACGTCGCACACGTGATCCCTGACGACGGGGAACCGACCTCGTACGTTCAGGCGGTGTGCAGTAACCCGCCGCTCATGTCTCGCATCGGTCGCGCCGATGACCTAGGAAGACCATGAGTGCGCTCTCCCGTCAGCAGGCGATCTCGATGCTGTTCTCCGGCCTCGCGGCCGACCTCGAGTCCGAGGGCGGCGCGACCGTGACCGTGCAGCCGTCCGGCATGGCCGGCGACACGGTGTGGGTCACCGCTCCACGGCTCCAGGTCGCAGGCGGCATGCGCCTGCGCGGACGCCTTCTGGACGCGGACGGCGAGCCCTGGATCGTCTCCCTCGTCGTCGACGAGGCGGACTTCCACAGCCACGACCTGGCCCGCGTCCGCCTCCGCGCCGACGCCGTCACGGCCGACGCCAGCCGGCGTCGCAACCCGCGCGTCCCCGCCGGGGGCATCGCCTGGCTCTCGGCCGTCAACTGCCAGCACGTCGTCGACGGCGACCGCGTCGACGGGACGATGGTCGACCTCTCCCGCGACGGCGTCGCGTTCGCGACCAACCGCGTGCTGCGGCCCGCCGACCGGCTCACGTTCCACGGCCGCTTCTTCGCCGACACCGTCGAGGCCGAGGTGCGTGTGACCTCGGTGCGCGAGGCTGCCGGCGCCCGCCTGATCGTCGGGTGCAGCTTCATCGAGATCGACGCCCAGAATCAGGCCCGCGTCGCCCGGCTCGCGGCGAGCGCGCCCTCCCCGGCCCGGCCGGCCGCGGCGTTCGACCTCTCCGAGCTGCGGCTCCTGGCCGCCGACGAGCAGCCTGACGAGGGCCGCTGGCGGCGCCGCTTCAGGAGGTAATGTACGGACCGCCATGGGCGGTTCCGGCATCTATCCCCTGTTCTTCGCCGTCGCGATCCTCTGTTACCTGGCGGCGGTCGTCATCGCGTTCCCGCTCGGCGCCGTGCTCGAGGTCGTGAACGAGGAAGTGAGCCTGGTGCCGATCGCGATCGGCGCATTCGCGATGTCGGTCGGCATGATCCTCGAGACGCGCTCGCACTAGCGCGCCGTGCCGGCACCGCTCGAATGCAGTGAGGAGGACTTCGCCGCGATCGCCGACGCCGAGCTCGACGCGCTCCCGGCCTGGATCAAGGCGCGCATCGCCGCCGCCAACGTCGCCATCGACATCCAGGACGAGCGCGAGGGCTCTCCGCGGACGCTCGGGCTCTTCCAGCAGCAGACCGTGTACGGGACGCCGGTGGCCGAGATCACGCTCTTCCGCATCTCGATCCTGCGCGCGGCCGGCCGCCGCGATCGCCTGCGCCGGGTCGTCCACGACGTGATCCTGCACGAGCTCGGGCACCTGTTCGGGATGTCGGAGTCCGACCTGGACGAGTTCTCGATCGGGAACCATCCCCGATCCGATGCGACGCCCGTCCGCCCGCCCTCCGCCGAGCGCAAGTCCTAGGCTCCCAGCGCCCGCAGGTAGCGGTCGGCCGAGCGCAGCACCTTGGCGTGGGCGTCCGAGGCCATGATCGCGGGCCACCAGGCGCCGTAGACGCGGTCGAACTCGAGCTCCTCGATCCGTGCGCGGATCCGGCGGATCTCGGCCGCGGGGAGCGGGATCAGGTTGGGGTAGCTGTACATGAAGCTGGCCCAGTCACGGTCGGAGACCACCTGCACGATGTCGCCCGAGAGCAGGGCCCCGCGGCCGCCGGCGCCGCCGCGCCAGAGGCACACGGTGCCGCCCTCGAAGTGCCCACCGAGGCGGTGCAGCTCGAGCCCGCCGCCGAGGTCGAGCCGCTCGCCCGACCAGTGCTCCACCCGCGCGTCGGGTCGCATCACATGCTCACGGTCTGCCTCGTGCAGGAGCACCCGCGCGTCGAGCCGCTCCGCCCACTCGACCATGCCGGAGTAGTAGTGGGGATGCGAGATCGCGATCGTGTGCACACCCCCGGCCGCGCGCATCGCGGACTCGGTGTCGGCGTCGATCAGCGTGACGCAGTCCCACAGGAGGCCGCCGACGTGCAGCGCCCGCTGGCCGATCCCGAAAGCGGGCTCGGTGCCGATGCCGAGCAGGCCCGGCTCGACCTCCTCGATCCGGTTGCGGTGGCCGCCCGCGAGCTCGGCCATGGTCGTCCAGCGCTGGCCGCCGTGGCCGACGTACTGGCGCTCGTCGAGGCAGATCGGGCACCCGGGCGGAGGCTGCCGGGACGGCGCGAACTGGGTGCCGCAGGTGGCGCACACGTACGCGTCCATGCGCTCGCTAGGAGTAGTGGATCACGCTGCGGATGCCGTCCTGGGCCTCCATCAGCTCGAAGCCGCGGTTCACGTCGGCCAGCGTGAGGTGGTGGGAGACGAACGGGTCGACGTCGATTTCGCCCGCGAGCCAGCGCTCGATCAGCGCCGGGACGCCGACGCGGCCCTTGACGCCGCCGAACGACGAGCCGGCGATCCGCCGGCCGGTGATCAGGAACCGGGGGACGACGTCGAGCGTCTCGCCCTTGCCGGCGACGCCGGCGACGGTGGCGAGGCCCCATCCCATCCGCGCCGCCTCGACGGCCTGGCGCATCACGGCCACGTTGCCGGTGGCCTCGAACGTGTAGTCGGCCCCGAACCCGTCGGTCATCTCGAGGATCTGGGCGACGACGTCGGGACCGCCCATGAGGACGTCGGTCGCCCCCTGGCCGCGGGCGAGCTCGAGCCGGTCGGGCGACATGTCCACGCAGGCGATCCGCTCGGCGCCCTGCAGCCGGCATCCGGCGACGGCGCCGAGCCCGACCATGCCCGCGCCGAAGACGACGCAGGTCGAGCCGGCCTCGACGGCGGCGGTGTTCATCGCGGCCCCGAGCCCGGTCGAGAGCCCGCAGGCGAAGAGGCAGGCGCGGTCGAGCGGCGCCTCCGGGTTGATCTTCGCAAGCGCGATCTGGGGCATCACCGTGTACTCCGCGAAGGTCGACGTGCCCATGAAGTGGCGGATGGACTCGCCGTCCCGCGAGAGCCGGGTGGTGCCGTCCGGCAGGAAGCCCTTGCCCTGCATGTCGCGGATCGCGAGGCACAGGTTCGTGCGCGGGCTCTTGCAGTGCACGCACTCGCCGCACTGGGGCGAGAACAGCGTGACGACGTGGTCGCCCGGGGCGACCATCGTGACCCCGTCGCCGACCGACTCGACGACGCCCGCACCCTCGTGTCCGAGGACGGTCGGGGCGTATCCGGAGGGGTCCGCGCCCGACGCCGTGTAGAGGTCGGTGTGGCACACGCCGCACGCCTCCAACCGGACGAGCACCTCGCCCGGACCGGGATCGGCGAGGTCGACCTCCTGGACGACGAGCGGTGCGCCGAACTCCTCCAACACCGCTGCCTGCATCCTCATACGGCGCGAGTGTACCCTGTCCGCCGACACCGTGGCAGACACCACCCCGAACGCCGACATCGTGCTCGAGGCCGACCGCCTGCTCGGGGCGGCAAGGGATGCCGATGTGCCTGTGCGACTGGTGGGCGGGCTGGCCGTCCGCGCCCACCTCCCGGCCGGCACGGAGCCGGTGATCACGCGGGAGTACAAGGACATCGATCTCGTCACCCTGAAGGGCCGCGGCCGGGCCGTCTCGGCCTTCATGACCGCCCAGGGGTACGAGGCCGATCGGGTGTTCAACACCACCAACGGCCACCGCCGCCTGCTCTACTACGACGTCCCCCACCAGCGCCAGGTGGACGTCTTCGTCGGCGCGTTCGAGATGTGCCACTCGATCCCGATCACCGAGCGGATCGAGACGCATCCGACGGCGGTGCCGCTGGCCGAGCTCATGCTCACCAAGATGCAGATCGTCGAGCTGAACGCGAAGGACCAGTCCGACATCGTGACGATGCTCTATCACTACGACGTCGGCGACGGCGACGACGGGATGATCAACGCGAAGCGGGTCGCCGAGCTGTGCGCGTCCGACTGGGGCCTGTGGCGGACGACGAAGATGAACACGGAGCGCACGCGCGAGGCTCTGGCCGCCGGCGCGCCGGAGGTGCGTGCCGTCGCCGAGCCGCGGCTGGAGCGGCTGTGGCAGGCGATCGAGGACGCGCCCAAGTCCGGCCGCTGGAAGATGCGAAACCGCGTCGGCGACAAGGTGCGCTGGTACGAGGAGCCCGAGGAGGTCGGCTGAATAAACGGGGTCAGACCCCGTTTATTCACGGGCGCGAGCGCAGCGCGATGTAGAGGTCGACCCGGTCCTCCATCGAACCGAGATCGCGGCCCGTCAGCTGCTCCACCCGGTCGAGCCGGTGGCGGAGGGTGTTCACGTGGACGTGGAGTGCCGTCGCCGTCTCCTGCCAGCGGCAGCCGGAGGAGAGGAAGCGGTCGAGCGTGTCGACCAGCCGCGAGCGGCGGCGGGCGTCGTGCTCCTCGAGCGGCCGCAGGAGCGCCCGCCGGAACGCCGCCAGCACCTCCTCGTCCTGCAGCGCCAGCAGGAGCGAGTGCGACCCGACCTGATCGTGCGTGGCCCAGCCGGCGTCGCGGCGCAGGCGGGCGAAGCGGCAGGCGTGGCGGGCCTCGACGACGGCCGTGCGCAGGCCGGCGGAGTCGGCCGCGAGCCCGCCCACGCCGACCGGGTCCTCCATGCGCTCGTGCAGGCGGGCCGCGAGCCCGGCCAGGCCGGACTCGTCGCCGGGCCAGCCGACGACGGCCACGAGCTCGCGCGTCTTCATCGCCGCCACGGCCGCGACACCGGCATCCGCCAGCGCGCTCTCGAGCCGGTCGAGGCCGACGTCGCTGTCCTCGCACTCGCACACGACCGCCGCGAGCGGCGCCGTGGCGTCGAGCCCGAACGTCGCCAGGCGGGCCGCCGTCGTCCGCGCCTGCGAGGAGCCGGCCATGATCAGGTCGACGAGCTCCGCGGCCAGGCGGCGCTCGTTCTCACGCAGCACCTGCAGCCGCGCCAGCTCGAGCCCGAGGAACGGGAGCGCCTGGTCGACGGCGGCCCGGTCGTCGTCGCCCAGGCCGGACTCCCCGGCCGACACGACCAGGTGCGCCTCGGTGCGCCCGACGGCCACGATCGGGAAGGCCATCCAGCCGTTCGCCGTCACCGGCTGCGGCTGGGCGAGCGCCGTCCGGTCCGCGCACACGCAGGCGACGTCGCCTGCGCTCGCGGCGCCCGCGATCACGTGCCTGCCGCGGCCGAGCATCCACGGCCGCAGGCGCGTGTCCAGCACGTCGAGGATGCCGTCGAGGCCCGCGCCGTGGCCGGCGGCGTGCAACAGCCGGTCGTTGCGCAGCACCCGCTCGCGCAGCGCCTCCTCGCGCTGGCCGTACACGCGATCGACGAACGCCCGCGAAACGGCGATGAACGGCACGTCGAACGGGACGGCAAAGAGCGGCAGGTGCACCGCCTCGCAGGCCTCGATCAGGTCGGGAGGCATGACCGCGTCAGGCTGCGGCAGGCCGTAGCCGAGCGCCGCGACGTCGCTGCGCTCGAGCGGCGCGACGAAGCCGGGGCTGGTCGTGCCGGCGTCGCGCCACACGCCCGTCGTCAGGATGACCTCGCCGCCCTGGAGGTAGCGGGTCGGGTCGGCCAGCTCGGTCGTGTGCACCCAGCGGATGACCCGTTCCAGGTCGCCGCCGACCACGACCCGGAGGTCGAGCCCGCGCACCGCGAGCAGCTCTGAGACGCGCATCGCCATTGGATGATCCTCTAACCGCGATCGTACAACGTTGCAGGGTTCGACCCTTGTGAGCCAGGCACCGATCCGTGATCATCGCCGCGATGGGGGGGTTCACCTGGCCCGGCGACAACCGCGCCGCCCTGGCGCTGACGTTCGATGTCGACGCCGAGTCCGCGATCCTGGCCGTCGACCCGAAGTACGCCCGCCGCCTGACGACGATGAGCCACCAGGCCTACGGGCCGAAGGTGGGCGTGCCCCGGATCCTGCGGATGCTGGAGCGCACCGGCGTCACCGGCAGCTTCTTCGTCCCCGGCCTCACCGCAGACCGCTACCCGGGCACCGTCGAGGCGATCGTCGCCGCCGGCCACGACCTCGGCCACCACGGGTACTCCCACATTCCCTATCACGACCTCTCAGACGACGGCCAGCGCGCGGATGTTGAGCGCGCGCTCGAAAGCCTCGAGCGCATCACCGGGGGCCGCCCGGAGGGGTTCCGCGCGCCCTGGTGGGAGCTCACCGACTCGACGCCCGCCCTGCTCGCCGAGTACGGCTTCCGCTGGGACTCGAGCCTGATGGACGACGACCGTCCCTATCTCCTCGACACCGGCGGAGGCATCCTGGCCGAGCTCCCGGTGCACTGGATGCTCGACGACTGGGAGCAGTACGCCTTCCTGCCCGAGCCCCACATCGGCGCCGTCATCGAGTCGCCGGCGAAGGTGCTCGACCTGTGGACGAGCGAGCTCGACGCGCTCGCCGCGGAGGGCGGCCTGATGATCCTGACGAGCCACCCGTTCCTGTCCGGCCGCGCGTCGCGGGTCGCCACCCTCGAGCGGGTCGTCGAGCACGCACGCGCGGCCGGCGGCATCTGGATCGCGCCGCTCAGCGAGATCGCCGCGCACACGCGCGCGGTCACGCCCGAGTCCGACGCCCGGCCGGTGGCGAGCGTCCACATCGAGGAGGGGATCTATGAGCGCTGACGCAAGCGCCCCTCGCGCGTTCGAGCGCCAGGCGACCGGGCTCGTCCGCGAGGCCGGCTGGTGGGACGTCCTCGTCTACAACCTGAACTTCATCTCGATCGGGCTGATGGCGGCGTTCCTCTTCAACACCACCGTCCCGTTCTACCCCGGCGTGAACGTGTACCTGAACGAGCTGATCGCCTTCGCCCTCGTGATCCCGCTCTCGCTCGTGTTCGCGATGTTCGCCGCGGCGATGCCCCGCTCCGGCGGCGACTACGTGTACGTCTCGCGCACGCTCCACCCCGCCCTCGGGATGATGTCGTCCTGGAACAACACCGTCTGGTGGTTCATCTACGGCGGCGTCCCGTCCGCGTTCTTCGCCCGCTACGGCCTCGGACCGTTCCTGCGCACCGTCGGCGACATGTCCGGCTCCTCGACGCTCACCGACTGGGGCAATACGCTCGTCGGCAACAGGGGGACGGTCATCGCCGGCACGATCCTGATCGTCGTCCTCTGCGCGATCTTCTCCCGCAGCCTGCGCCTCTACTTCCGGCTCCAGAACACGCTCTTCCTGTTCGCGATGGCGAGCATCGTGCTCTCGATCGTGGTGTTCCTGGCCAAGAGCCACGGCGACGTCGTCGCGGCGATCGACTCGACCTTCGGCACCGGCAGCGTGAAGGGCGCGCTCAAGGTTGGCTCTCCGCAGGGCTCGCTCGACCTGCGAAACACCATCCTGCCGATGACCTGGCTCTACCTCGAGCTCGTGTTCAACCAGTCGTCCGCGTACATCGGCGGTGAGGTGCGGCGGGCGTCGCGGGTGCAGCTCTGGTCGATCCCCACCGCTGCCGTGGCCGCCCTCGGCGTGCTCATGCTGCTCACCTGGGCCGCGATGCACTCCGTCGGCTTCACGCTCTGGAACGGGCTCGGGAACGACGGCGGCGCGAGCCTCGGCCTGTCCTCGACGCCGGTCTACAGCGAGATCGCGGCCGCGGCGAGCGGCTCGACCATCGTCGGAATCCTGATCCTGGGCGGCTTCGTGTTCTGGAGCTACACGTGGCTTCCGGGCCAGATCCTGAACGCGTCGCGCAACCTGGTCGCCTACGCGATCGACGGCCTCATGCCCCGGCAACTGGCGTATGTGAGCGAGGGCACCCACGCGCCGCTCGTGGCGATCTGGCTGGTCGGTGCCGGGTCGATCCTGTTCCTCTTCCTCTACGTCTACACGCACATCTTCGCGACGCTGACCGGGATCTTCGGCTTCATCCTCGGCTTCTGCCTGGTCTCGATCGCGGGCATCCTCTTCCCCTACCGGCTGCCCGAGGTGTTCGAGTCGTCCCCCGTACGGTGGCGGGTCGGCGGCGTCCCGGTGATGACCATCGTCGGCACGCTCTCGCTCGCCGCCTGCATCGCGTCGCTCGTGATCTTCTGGAAGGACCCCTACGCCGGCCTGCAGAACGCGAACGGCACGCGGTACTGGTGGGGCGTGATCTACAACGTCGCGATCTTCCTCTCGGGGTTCGTCATCTACTTCGTGGCCCGCGCGTTTCACCGCAGCCGCGGCGTGGACATCGACAAGCGCTTCGCGGAGATCCCCATTGAGTAGGCCGGTCGCTCTCGTCACCGGCGCCGCGGGCGGCATCGGCGGCGCATCCGCCGACACGCTCGAGGCGGCCGGGATGGACGTCGCCCGCACCGACCTGCCGCTCGACGTGGCCGACGCGGACGCCGTCGCCGAGCTCGTGATGAGCATCGAGCGCGACCGCGGCCCGATCGAGGTGCTCGTGAACTGCGCCGGCCACCTCACCGAGACGCCGATCGCCGACATCTCGGACGCCGAGTGGCGGCGGATGCTGCGCGTGCACCTGGGCGGCACCTGGCACACGTGCCGCGAGGTGGCGCCGCGGATGGCTGCGCGCGGGCGCGGCGCGATCGTGAACACGAGCTCCGAGCTCGCTCTCTGCGGCGCAGAGCTGCATGCCCACTACTGCGCCGCCAAGGGGGCGATCGTGGGCCTCACGAAGTCGCTCGCACTCGAGCTCGCCGGCCGCGGGGTGCGCGTGAACGCCGTCGCCCCCGGCGCCACCGACACGGCGCTTCTGACCGGCACCTGGCGCACGCCCGAGTACCTCGGCTCGCTGCCGCTGCGGCGGCTGTCGACGCCGGCCGAGATCGCCGCGTCGGTCGCGTTTCTGGCCTCGGACGCCGCCGCCTACGTCACGGGCATCGTGCTCTCGCCGAACTCGGGCGCGGTGATATGAGGGTGGCGCTCGTAACGGGAGCAGCCACCGGGATCGGCGCCGCGACCGCGGACCTGCTGGAGCGGCGTGGGCTGCGCGTCGCCCGAAACCACCTCCCCGGCCAGTCCGTCCCCGGCTACTCGGCGCCGGCCGACGTCGCCGACGCCGGGCAGGTCGAGGGCATGGTCGAGCGGGTGCGCGTCGACCTCGGCCCGGTCGAGGTGCTCGTCTGCAACGCCGCGCACATGGTCATGGGCGGGATCGACGAGGTCGGTCCCGACGCGTTCTGGAAGGTGATCGACACGAACCTCACAGGGAGCTTCAACTGCATCCGCGCCTGCGCCGCGGCGATGACCGGTGCCGGCTTCGGCCGCATCGTCACCGTCGCGTCCGGGTGGGGCGTGACCGGCTGGCCGCGCGCGACCGCCTACAGCGCCTCCAAGGCCGGCCTGATCTCGATGACGCGCGCCGTGGCCCGCGAGCTCGGCCCGCACGGCGTCACGGCGAACGCGATCGCCCCCGGCGTCGTCGACACGCCTCAGCTCGACGTCGACGCCGGCGATGCCGGGGTGAGCCCGGAGGAGATCCGCGTCCGCTACGGCGCCCAGGTGCCGCTCGGCCGGGTCGCCCGGCCCGAGGAGGTCGCGGCCGTCGTCGCCCACCTGTGCAGCGAGGACGCCGGGACGATCACCGGCCAGGTCGTCCCCGTCGCCGGAGGTGCCCTGTGAGCGGCGGCCGCTACATGCCGGCGGACGCGTTTCGCAGCCCACGTTTCTCGGGCGTGCGGACCTACATGCGCCTGCCCCACGTCACCGGCCTCGACGACGTCGACGTCGCGGTGCTGGGGGTGCCGTTCGACACCGCCACGAGCTTCCGCTCCGGCGCGCGCTTCGGGCCGGAGGGGATCCGCTCCGCGTCGGCGCTCCTGCGGCCGTACAACCCGGAGCAGCGGGTGGACATCTTCGCCCACCTGTCCGCCGTCGACGCCGGCGACCTCGACGTCGCCCCGGGGGACACGGAGGCCACCTACGCCCTGATCGAGGAGGGGCTCGCGCCCATCGTCGCCGCCGGGATCTTCCCGGTCGTCCTGGGCGGCGACCACTCCATCACCCTGGCCGAGCTGCGGGCGCTGGCGCGGCGGCACGGGCCGCTCGCGCTGGTCCACCTCGACGCCCATGGCGACACCTGGCACGAGTACTTCGGCCAGCGCTACTTCCACGGGACGACCTTCCGGCGGGCGGCCGAGGAGGGCGTGATCGACCCCTCCGGCTCGGTGCAGGCGGGGATGCGCGGGTCGCTGTACGGGCCCGAGGACATCACGGACGCCCGCGAGCTCGGCTTCACCGTCCTCTCGACCCGGGAGCTGCGGGAGCTCGGCCCGGCCGCGTTCGGCGACCTCGTGCGCCGCACCGTCGGCGCCCGCCCTGCCTTCCTCACATTCGACGTCGACTTCTGCGACCCGGCCTTCGCGCCCGGGACGGGCACGCCGGAGATCGGCGGGCCGAGCACGACGGAGGCGCTCGAGTTCGTGCGCGCGCTGCACGGCGTCGGCCTGACCGGGTGCGACGTGGTCGAGGTCGCGCCCGCCTACGACTCGCCCGGTCAGCCGACGGCGCTCCTCGGCGCCACCATCGCCTGGGAGGCCATCTCGCTCCACGCCCGCGCCCGCGCCGCCGCGGAGGCGCCCGCGTGAAGCTCTACTACGCCGGCGACGTCCACGGGTCGGAGAAGTGCTGGCGCAAGTTCCTCGGCGCCGCCCGCTTCTACGAGGTGGACACGCTCATCATGGGCGGCGACATCACCGGCAAGCTGATGGTGCCCGTCGTCGCAAGGGGCGACGGCCGCCACGAGGCGACCGTGCTCGGGCGGCTCGAGACGGTGACGGACGACGGCCTCGAGGACCTCGAGAAGCGCATCCGCTTCAACGGCTTCTACCCGCACCGGTGCGACCGGGCCGAGTACGACCGCCTGAGCGGAGACCGCGAGTACCGCGACCGGGTGTTCACCGACCTGATGGTCGCCGAGGTGGCGCGCTGGGTCGCGCTCGCCGAGGAGCGGCTCGACGGCACCGGCGTCCGCTGCTACGTCATGCCGGGGAACGACGACGAGTTCGCCATCGACGCTGCGCTCGAGTCGACCACGGTCGTGAACCCCGACAACCGGGTCGTTCGGGTCGACGAGGAGACGCAGATGCTGTCCTGCTCCTGGACGAACCCGACCCCGTGGGACAGCCCCCGCGAGGAGTCCGAGGAGAAGCTGCTCGAGCGCCTGCACGGCCTGGCCGCGCAGCTCGAGCCGGGGGTGAACACCGTCTTCAACCTGCACTGCCCGCCCCACAACACCAGCCTCGACCGCGCCCCGCAGCTCACGGACGACCTGAAGGTCGTGCTCGACGGCGGCGAGCCGCGGATCGTGCCCGTCGGCTCGACTGCCGTCCGCGCGCTGATCGAGGAGATCCAGCCCGTGCTCTCGCTGCACGGGCACATCCATGAGTCGAAGGCGATCGCGAAGATCGGCAAGACCACGTGCGTAAACCCCGGGAGCGCCTATTCGGAGGGCGTCATCGACGGGGTCGTGGTCGAGCTGCGCGGCCGCAAGATCAGATCCTGCCAGCTCGTGACCGGATAAGGAGGGAAGACTTGGCCACCGAAGCAACGGACGCCCCGCAGGTTTTCGCCCGCAAGGCGACGGGGCTGCGGCGCGAGGCATCCGCCCGCGACGTCTTCATCTACAACACGAACAACCAGAACATCGGCATCGGCGTCGCCTTTGTCGTGCTGCTGGTCGCGCCGTTCTATGCGGGCGCGAGCATGGTGACGGCGACCATCTTCGCCGGACTGCTGTCCCTGCCGATGGCGTGCGTCTACGCCTACTTCGCCTCGGCGATGCCCCGCTCGGGCGGCGATTACATCTACATCAGCCGCTCGCTGCACCCCTACCTGGGCTTCCTCTCGTCGTGGAACTGGATGGTCTGGCTGGTGACCTACACCGGCATCCCGGCGGCGTACCTGGCCCAGTACGGCCTCTCCGGCCTGTGCCGTGAGGCCGGGTTCGCGCTGAACAGCCCGCGGCTCATCTCCTACGGCGACAACTTCACCCGCAAGTGGTGGATCTTCGCCGCCGGAACGATCCTGCTCACCGTGTTCGCGATCATCTTCTCGCTGGGAACGCGGCTCTACTTCCGCATCCAGAGCGTGTCGTTCGTGATCGCGATGGTCGGCGTCGTGGTCGGCATCGTCATCCTCGCCGTCGCGGGCCACGGAGACGCGACGTCGGGCATCAACGCCTACGTCAGCGGCCTGGGCGGCTCGCACGACGCCGTCGCGGCGGCGACCAAGTCGTCGGGCAACCTGCAGCAGTCGAGCTTCGACCTGAAGCAGACGCTCTACGCGATGGTGTGGCCGCTCTTCATCACGCTCTACGCGATCACGTCGAGCTTCATCGGCGGCGAGGTGCGAAACGCGAAGCGGTCGCAATTCCTGGCCATGCCGGGATCGATCGTCTACGTGACGATCCTGATGCTCCTGATCGTGATCGGGCTCGGGCACGCGTTCGGCACGACGCTGCTGGGCCAGATCGGCGCCGCCGACCCGGCCGCGCTCGGTCTCGGCTCGACCCCGACCTACAACGAGCTCACCGCGGCACTCGTGCACAACCAGGGGTGGCTCATGATCGTCCTCGGCGTCAGCTTCGTCTTCTGGACGTACGTGTGGCTCCCGATCAACTTCCTGGCGGCGACGAGGGCGATCCTGGCCTGGGCGTTCGACGGGATCTTCCCGCGCAAGCTGTCCGAGGTGAACGAGCGCTACCACACCCCCATCTACGCGATCGCGCTGATCTGGATCGCCTCCGAGGTGTGCCTCTACCTGTACGTGGACGGGATCTTCAACACGCTGAACGGGATCTTCGCCTGGATCCTGTCCTTCGTCCTGTGCTCGATCGCGGCGATGGCCTTCCCCTACCGGCGGCGCGAGCTGTGGCAGGCGTCGCCGTGGAACGGGTCCACCCTCGGCATCCCCAACATCACCATCCTGGGCGCCGTCTCGACCGTCAGCCTGCTCTTCTGCGAGTACTGGTTCTGGTACGACCCGGGCCAGGGTTTCGACACGTGGGGCACGACCCTGCGCTGGGTCATGGTGCTCATCATCCCGAGCGCGACCCTGATCTACGGGATCGCGTGGTTCACCAGCAAGCAGCGCGGCGTCTCGGTGGACAAGGTGTTCGCCGAGATCCCGCCCGAGTAGGAGGAACGGCATGTCATCGACCGCATCGCAGCAGACCCGCCAGGGCTGGCACTCGGTCCTCGTGGGCGGCATCGCCACCTTCATGGGAGCGCCCCAGGTCGAGCCCACCGCCGACGCCCTCCGGGCCGCAGGCGCGCGGGCGGCGTTCGTCGGCATGCCGTTCGACTCCACCACGATCGCACGCCCGGGGGCGCAGCTCGGCCCCCGGGCCGTGCGCGACTGGTCGAGCCACACGCTCTCCTATCACGGCGAGTACGACCTCGACATCTTCGAGGAGCTCGGCGTGTGCGACATGGGCGACGTCCCGGTCGTCCCGGCCAACGCTCCCAAGACCGTCGACCTGGTCGCCGACATGATGGGCGAGGCGATCCGGGCGGGCGCCCTTCCGGTGCTGTGCGGCGGGGAGCACATCACGACGATCGGCGGCTCGATGGCCGTCGACCGCCACGCGCCGTCCGGGACGTACGGGCTGATCCTGGTCGACACCCACCTCGACACGGCGCCGGACGTCGGCGGCGAGCGCATCAACCACTGCTGCCCGATCACCCGGGCGATGGAGCTCGATGCGTTCGATCCGGCGAAGTGCGTCATCATCGGCCCGCACGGGGCGATGAACCCGAAGAGCGAGTACGCCTACGTGCGCGAGGCGGGCGTGAAGGTCTACCACGTCTCCGACGTCGACCGGCGCGGCGCCCGTGCGGTGGCGGAGGAGGCGGTCGCGATCGCGTCCGACGGGACCGACGGCGTCTACTTCAGCTTCGACGTCGACAGTCTCGACAGCTCGGTCTGCGCCGGGACGTGCGTGCCCACCATGGGCGGGCTGACCGCCCGCGAGGCGCTCACGATGGTGTCGGTGATCGGCCGCTGCGACCTCGTGGCGATGGACGTCTGCGAGGTGGCGCCGGCCTACGACAACGGCGAGTCGGCGATGGCCGCCTGTCAGGTCATCGTCGATACGCTCGCGGCCTACGCGGATTCGCACCGCGAGGTGTAGGGACTACGAGCCCCCGAGGGGCGAGATCGCGCGGGTGAGGCGGGCGTCCTGGGTGCGGGCGAGCGCGACCAGGTGCGACAGGGTGACGTGGCGGCCGAAGACGGCGACGAGCTCGAGCGCGGCGCCGCGCTGCCAGCCGTAGGCGTACGCGGGCAGTCCCTCCAGCGTGCCCTCGAGCATGAGCCGCGGCGTGCCGGGCGCACCCGGCGGGGCGGTGATGGCGTGGGCGTGCAGCTGCCGGGTGATGTGGGCGGTGCCCATCGGGTCGTCGATCACGATCCGGGCCGCCCCCGGATCGCGGTAGATCATGGCCTCGCTGACGATCCCGATCCTGGCCGGCCGGGCGAAGCCGGCCGAGTACCCGGCCACGTAGGCGCGGCGGTCGGCGGCGCGGGCTGCGGCCGACTCGTGCAGGAGCTCGTGCGCGAGGGGGATCGGCTTCGTCGCGCTCGCCTGGCGGAGGTAGCCGGGGCCGAGGTCGGACGCATGCAGGACGAGGGCCGCCGGATCGGGCAGCGCCGGCGCCGCGTTCGCGCCGGGCGTGCCTTTGCCCCTCCGCAGCCGGCCAGGAGCGCGGCGGCGAGGGCGAAGAGGGCGATCGGAGCGATCCGCTTCACCCGCTCCCCATCGGCCTCCGCCGCTTCTGGCTTGAATACCCGGTGCCAGGCACCGGAGATTCAGGCCGCGTCGTGGAAGATGATCCCGAGCGTCGTGCGCTCGCCGCCGAGCACCGTTGCGACACCGTGGCGCATCGCCGCGCGGTAGTGGCCGCGCGTGCCCTGCACCGGCCGGTTGCGGGTTGGGAAGACGAGGAACGCACCCGGGTCGAGGTCGATCACATGCGCGCGTGACTGCTGTCGCGGCCGGCCCTCGACGAGCACGAACTGGCCGCCGGCGAAGTCGCCCAGCGAGCTCAGGAGCGTGACGGCCTGAAGCGGGAAGGCGACGTCGCCGTAGACGTCCTGGTGCAGGGCGTTGTGGCCGCCCTCGCCGTAGCGCAGGATGAGCGGCGTCGGCCGCTCCTGGCCGGCGCGGTGGCACCGGTCGAGGAAGGCGTCGAGGCCGGCGGGCAGGTCGGCCGGCTCGCCGAGCCGCTCCGCCCACCGGTTGGCGGTCTCCGCGAGCGGCGGGTAGAGGGCCCCGCGGGCGGCGGCGATCGCGCCGGGCAGCGGGTGGTCGAAGTAGCGGTAGGTGCCCTCGCCGAAGCGGTGCCGGCGCATCTCGATCGTCGAGCGGAAGCGGCCGCCCTCGAAGCTGTCCGCGAGCTCGGTTCGCTCCGAGGCGCTGAGAACGGGCGGTGTCTGGACGAAGCCGTCCTCGTCCAGACGGGCCTGGAGGGCCGGCCAGTCGAGGGCGGCGATGCGGTCTGTGATCGAAGGTGGCATATGGGATGAACGCCCCGCGGCGCCGGCGCGTGAGATCGGTCATGCGACCTTGGGGAAGAGACGTCGCGCCGCCGCCGGGTCGCCCGACTCGAGCGCCTCGGCGATTCTGTCCGCGCCGCCGGGCAGGAACGGCGCGATCTCGGCCGCGATCGCGGAGCATGCGGCGAGCGCGTCTGCGAGAACGGCTGCCCGCGCCTCGCCCTCGAGCTCCCACGGCCGCCGGGCCGAGACGAAGCGGTTGGCCTCCTCGACCGCGCCCCAGACGGCGTCGGCGGCGGCGCGCAGGTCGAACCGGGCGAGTGCGGCGTCGACCGCCGCGGGCACGGCGGCGACGGCGGCGGCGAGCCCCGGGTCGGCGATCCTCGCAGTCTCGCCCGTGCGACCTCCGTCCCGCGCGGCCAGGGACACGGTGCGGCTGACGAGGTTCCCAAGCCCATCCGCCAGCTCGTTCCCCCGGCGGGCGAGCTGGGCCTCGCGGAAGTCGGCGTCGCCGGAGCGGGGCACGTCGCGGACGACCCACCAGCGCAGGGCGTCGGTGCCGTAGCGCGCGGCCAGCGCGGCCGGGTCGGCGCCGGCGCCGAGCGACTTCGAGAGCTTGCGCCCGTCAACGGTCACGTAGTCGTGCACGAGGATCCGGGTCGGCAGCGGCTCGCCGGCGGAGCGCAGGATCGCCGGCCAGTAGAGGGCGTGGAACCGGGTGATCCCCTTGCCGACGACATGCACGCGGTCATCTGCGTCGTGCCACCAGTGCTCCTGCTCGCCGCCGCCGTTCCCGTAGCCGAGCGCGGTCACGTAGTTGGCCAGGGCGTCGAACCACACGTAGATCACCTGGCTCGGGTCGCCCGGGACAGGGATCCCCCAGCCGCCCGCGCGCTCGCGCGGGCGCGAGACGCTGAAGTCGGCCAGGCCGCTTCGAAGGACGGCGAGCACCTCGTTTCGGCGGTGCTCGGGCTCGATCTCGAGTGCCCCCGACTCGATCGCCGTCCGCAGCGCATCGGCGTGGCGGGAGAGGCGGAAGAACCAGTTGCGCTCCTCGACCGGCTCCGGCGGTGTGCCGTGCTCCGGGCACACACCGTCCACGAGATCGGCGTCGTCGAGGAACGCCTCGCAGCCGCCGCAGTAGCGGCCCGTGTAGGCGCGCAGCTCCAGATCGCCCGCTTCGGCGCACGCGCGCCAGAGCCGCTCGACGCCCGGCCGGTGACGGGGATCCGCCGACGTGCGGATGAAGTCGTCGTAGGAGAGGGCGAGCGGCTCGCGCAGCCCTGCGAAGAGCGCCGAGCGAGCGGCGACGAACTCTGCCGCGTCCAGCCCCGCCGCATCGGCCGCGCGCACGTTCTTCAGGGCGTTCTCGTCGGTGCCGCTCAGGTAGCGGACGTCGTCGCCGCGCAGCCGCCGGTGGCGGGCGAGCACGTCGGTCTGGACGAACTCGAGCGCGTGTCCGAGGTGGGGATCGCCGTTCACATAGGCGATCGCGTTGGTGATGTAGAAACGCCGGCTCATCGGATCTCCCTTCGCGGCCCCGCGGGGCCGACGGTCGCCGATGAGCGGCATGCCCGGCCCAAACGGGGCCGGTCGTCGTGGTTACGCGCGCACGCGGACGGGCCCCTGCAGCGGGGCCATCATCCGGAAGTGGTGCGTGCGCGTCATGCCCGAAGGATAGCCTGGCCGGGAGCCGAAGTCCGCGCCCATGAACCGGTGGGACACGGGCCGTATCGAGGCCTTCAGCGACGGCGTCTTCGCGATCGCGATCACGCTGCTCGTGCTCGACCTCGACGTGCCCGCGTCGGCCTACTCAAACCTCTGGCGCGGGTTCGCCGACCAGTGGCCGGCCTACCTCGGCTTCACCACGAGCTTCGTCACGATCGGCGGGATCTGGATGCTCCACCACGGCATCTTCCGCCGCCTGCGCTATGCCAACAACGTCGTCATGCGCATCAACCTGGTCCTGCTGATGGCGGTCTCGTTTCTGCCGTTCCCGACCCGGCTCGTGGCCGAGGCGATCGACATCTCGAGCGCGGAGCGGGCCGCCGTCATCATCTACGGCGCATCGCTGCTCGGGATCTCGATCCTCTTCGGCGTCCTCAGCTTCGCGATCGCGCGCGACCCCGAGCTGCTCCAGCCGGGCGTGAGCGCCGCCGAGCGTCAGGGCGCTCACGCGCGCCGTCCAGCCCAACATCGGCTTCTACGTCGCGTTCATCGTCCTTGCGGGCGTCGCGCCGCGGGCGGCGGCGTTCGGGTTCCTGATCTCGAGCGTCGCGGCGGTCGTGCGAGCCCGCGGCGACTCCGGCGCGCCCGCCTAGCCGCGGCTGACCTCGAGCACGATCTCGGTCGGGTTGCCCGAGTTGATCGGCACGAGGTCCTGGGGGCAGGCGGACACGGCGACGACGATGTCCAGCTCGGCCCGGAGGGTGACCGAGTCGCCCGCGCCGGTTGGCGCGGGCTCCCAGCCGATCGTGCCGCCTTCGCCCACCGGAATGTTCATGAACAGGTTGATCGGCTGCGGGATCACGATGCCCTCGTGTCCGAGCGCAGCCATCGCCTTCTGCAGGTTCTCCTCGCACGACGCGTGCCACCCCTGGGCGCCGAGGCCGGCGTAGCGGGCCGGGTCGCACGCCGCGCAGAGCATGTCGTGGATGCCGGGCGACGTGTCCGCCTCGAGCGCCAGGATCGGGCGGCGGTGATTCGTCACGAACTGCTCGCCGACGGCCGGGAAGAGCTTCCCCACCCACACCCGAGTGTGCTGGGCGCTGTGGTACTCGCTGACGTCGCCGGCGCAGAACGCGAACACGTCGGCGACCTGGCCGCCCTGCGGATCGATCACGCGGATGCGGTCGCCGCGGGCGAGCTCGACGGCGTGGCCCTCGCGGGCGGGCACGGTGATGGTGGTGGCGTCGGGCAACGGACGGTCGGGCAGGTCGGACCAGAAATTCGCCGTCGTGGCTGGCCTTTCGTCCCCCGACCGAAAGAGCTTTCGAGTTGCCTCTACAGCTCCTCCGCCCGGCTTCGACCTACTCGGCTGCCCTCGACGGCGCAGTGGTCAAGGTACGGCACCGCTCATGAGTCTGCAACTCGAAACTTCACGCAGTTTGCGAGGTTCCGGCCGGCCGCGCGGGCACCCGCGTCTTCCCCCGGTGGCCCGTCGGCCCCCGGACCAAAGATTCGCCGTCGTGGCGTGCCTTTCGTCCCCCGACCGAAAGAGCTTTCGAGTCACCTCTACTGCTCCTCCGTCCGGCTTCGACCTACTCGGCTGCCCGCGACGGCGCAGTGGTCAAGCTACGGCACCACCAGGCCGGCTGCAACCCGAAACTTCACGCACTTTGCGGAGTTGGGGCGACGCGTTGTGTGGGAGGTAGAGTTGCCGCCCATGCGCGTCTTCATCGTGAGCGACATGGAGGGCGTCGCCGGCATCACGAACTGGGGCGGTGTCGGCGCCGGCGACCCGCTGTACGACGAGGGCCGCACCCTCTACACCGAGGAGATCAACGCGGCCGTCCGCGGCGCCCGCGCCGCCGGGGCGACCGAGGTCGTCGTGATGGACTGCCACGGCGCCGGCGGCGACCAGTCGTTCAACTCCCTGCGGCCCGACCTCCTGGACGACGGCTGCGAGTTCGTCGTCCAGCGCGAGTGGACCGAGTACACCGGCGCGCTCGAGGACGGCTGCGACGCGGCGCTCTTCATCGGCATGCACGCGATGGCCGGCACCGGGGACGGGCTCATGAGCCACACCGTCTCCGGCACGCAATGGCACAGCTTGACCTTCAACGGCCGCGAGGTGGGAGAGACCGGGATCAACGCAGCGTTCTGCGGCCAGTGGGGGTGCCCGGTCCTGCTCGTGACCGGCGACCAGGCCGCGTGCCGCGAGGGCCGGGAGCTCCTCGGCGACGGCCTCGAGACCGTGCAGGTGAAGACCGCCCTCGGCCGGTTCAGCGCCCGCCACAAGACGCCGAACGTGGCCCGCTCGATGATCGAGGACGGCGCGAGGCGGGCGCTCGCCAACCTGAAGGCGGTCGCGCCATACGATCCCGGCCGGCCGTGCGAGATCCGGGTCGAGCTCGCCAGCCCGGACCACACCGAGCAGTTCCGCCACAACCCCGCCGTCGAGATCGCCGACCCGCGCACGATCGTGAGCACAGGTTCCGACTGGTGGACGGCCTGGCGCCAGTTCTACTTCTCCTTCCGGTGGCCGGGCTGATGCCGCGCGAGTACCCCACCGTGCTCGACCTGATCGGCGGCACCCCGCTGGTGCGCCTGCAGCGGGTGGCGCGCGACGTCGAGCCGACGGTCGTGGCGAAGCTCGAGTGGATGAATCCGGGCGGCTCGGTGAAGGACCGGATCGGCCTGCGCATGATCGAGGCCGCAGAGCGCGAGGGGCTGCTCAAGCCCGGCGGGACGATCGTCGAGCCCACGTCGGGGAACACCGGCGTCGGCCTGGCGATGGTCGCGGCCCTGCGCGGTTACCGCATGATCTTCGTCATGCCGGACAAGATGAGCCAGGAGAAGATCTCGCTCCTGCGCGCGTTCGGCGCCGAGGTGATCGTGTGCCCGACCGCCGTCGACGCCGACTCGCCCGAGAGCTACTACTCGGTCTCCGACCGCCTGGCCGAGGAGATTCCGGGCGCGTTCAAGCCGAACCAGTACGCGAACGCCGCCAACCCGAAGGCGCACTACGACACGACCGGCCCGGAGATCTGGGAGCAGACCGGCGGCGAGCTCGATGCCCTGGTGATCTCGGTCGGCACCGGCGGCACGATCTCGGGCTCGGCCCGCTACCTGAAGGAGCGCAAGCCCGACCTGCTCGTCGTCGGCGCCGACCCCGAGGGGTCGATCTACTCGTCCGAGAACATGCACCCGTACCTGGTGGAGGGCATCGGCGAGGACTTCTGGCCCGAGACCTTCGATCCGACGCTGGTCGACGAGTACGTGACCGTGACCGACCGCGACTCGTTCCTGACCGCGCGCCGGATGGCCCGCGAGGAGGGCATGCTCGTCGGCGGGTCGGGCGGGACGGCCGTGCACGCGGCGCTCGAGGTGGCCGGCCGCTTCGGCCGCGACGCGACCATCGTCACGCTGCTCCCCGACGGCGGCCGTGCCTATCTGAGCAAGTTCCTGAACGACAACTACATGCTCGAATACGGCTTCCTGGAGCGGACGACCCCGGTGCCGACCGTGGAGCAGGTGGTGCACGCGAAGCACGGCGCGGAGCTGCCCGAGCTGGTCACGATCGAGGCCCACCACAAGGTTGGCGAGGCGATCGAGCTGATGCAGCGCTACTCGATCTCCCAGCTTCCGGTGGTGCGCACCCAGCCGCCCGAGTCGCTCGCCGACGTGGTCGGCTCGCTGCAGGACCGCGGCCTGCTCGACCGCGTCTTCAAGAACCCCGATGCGTTGCAGGACAGCGTCGCCGAGGCGATGGGGCCGCCGCTCGCCGCCGTCGACGCCGCCGACTCGCTCGACCGCGTCTTCGCCGACCTCACGGCCGGCAGCCCCGCGGTCGTGGTCGTGCGGGGCGGCCGCCCGGCCGGGATGCTGACCCGCTCCGACCTGCTCGAGTACCTGGCGCACCGGCGAAACGGCGCGTGACGCCGCTCTCCGCGGCGGCCCTCCGCCGGCACGTCATCGCCGCCCAGGGGTACACGACTCGCAGTCGCCGCGGCCGCTCCGCGGACG
The DNA here is from genome assembly GCA_963746115.1 of uncultured Actinomycetes bacterium. Lineage (GTDB taxonomy): Bacteria > Actinomycetota > Thermoleophilia > Gaiellales > JAICJC01 > JAICJC01. Next base: position 73,784 of record CAVVAA010000003.1, read on the forward strand.
TCGAGGCCGCCGTCGCCCGGCTCTCGTGCGTGCAGCTCGACTCGATCTCGGCCGTCGCGCGCAGCCACCGGCTGACGCTGCTCTCGCGCGTCGGCACCTACCCCGTCGGGACGGTGTCGGGCCTGCTCGGGTCCGGCCGCCTGTTCGAGTACTGGGCGCACGAGGCGTGCCTGCTGCCGATCGATCTGTGGCCGCTCATGCGGAGCTTCATGCGCGACCGCTCGCATCCGTGGTGGGGGCCGATCATCGAGCGCGAGCCGGAGCTGGCCGACCAGGTGATGGGTGCGATCCGCGAGCGGGGGCCGCTCGGGTCGCGCGATTTCGAGGGCAGCGGGTCGGGCGGCATGTGGAGCCTGAAGCCCGCCAAGCGGATGCTGGAGGCGCTGTGGAGCGCGGGCGACATCGTGATCGCCGGCCGGCAGGGGTTCCAGCGGATGTACGACCTGCCCGAGCGGGTGCTGCCCGACGCCGTTCTCGGGGCGCCCGTCCCGGACGACGACGAGGTGCTGCGGCGGCTGGTCGTCCTCGCGGTGCGCGGCCGTGGCGCCCTGACCGAGGCGGGGATCGTCGAGCACTGGCGGCTGCGGGGCGGCACGGCCCGGATCCGGCAGCACGTCGCCGACGTCGTCGCGGCCGGCGAGCTGCGCCGGGCCGAGGTGTCCGACGGCGGCCCTCCCGTGCTGTTCGCGGCCGACGCCGACCCCGAGGCGGCGAGCCCCGCCGGAGCCGTGCTGATCTCGCCGTTCGACAACCTGCTGTGGGACCGCCCGTTCGCCGAGCGCGTGCTCGGGTTCCGGCACCTGATCGAGGTCTACAAACCGGCGCCGGAGCGCCGCTACGGCTACTACGTGCTGCCGCTCGTCGCCGCCGACCGCATCGTCGGCCGGGCCGACATCAAGGCCGACCGGGCGGCGGGGACGCTGACGGCGAAGGCGTGGCATCCGGAGGGCCGCTTCCGCAGCACCGAGCCGCTCGAGCGGGCGCTCGCGCGGCTGGCCCGTCAGCTCGGCCTCGCACCGGTGACCATCTAGACTCGCGGGCATGGACTTCGAGACCCGCGCCATTCATACCGGCCAGGAGCCCGACCCGCGCACAGGCGCCGTCGCCGTTCCGATCTACCAGACCTCGACCTACGCCCAGCGGGCCGTCGGGGAGTACGAGTACGACTACGCGCGCACCCGCAACCCCACCCGCGACGCGCTGGAGGAGTGCCTGGCGTCGCTCGAGAGCGCCGCGCACGGCCTCGCCTTCGCATCGGGCATGGCCGCGTCGACGACGGTCATGCACCTGATCGACCCGTCGCGGCGGGTCGTCTCGGTCAACGACGTCTACGGCGGCACCTACCGCCTCTTCTCCAAGGTGTACGAGCCGAAGGGGTACCGCTTCACGTACCTCTCGGCGGAGCAGTGCAACACGGAGCTCGCCGACCACCTGGGCGACGACACGGCGCTCGTCTGGCTGGAGACGCCGACGAACCCGCTCCTGAACGTGGTCGACCTGCGCGCAGCCGCCGACGCGGCCCACGCCGCCGGGGCGATCGTGGTGGTGGACAACACGTTCGCGTCGCCGTACCTGCAGCGGCCGATCGAGCATGGCGCCGACATCGTCGTCCACTCGACCACGAAGTACCTGGGCGGCCACTCCGACCTCGTGGGCGGCTTCGCGGCGACGACGACGACGATCTGGCCGAGCGGCTCGCCTTCCTGCAGAACTCGCTCGGCGGCGTGCCGGGCCCGCTGGATGCGTGGCTCGTGCTGCGCGGGCTGAAGACGCTCGGCGTGCGCATGCGGGCGCATTGCCAGAACGCGGCCCAGGTGGTGGAGTTCCTCCAGGGGCGCGAGGGCGTCGAGCGGGTGCTCTACCCGGGCCTCGCCGACCACCCCGGCCACGACATCGCCCGCCGCCAGATGGACGGCTTCGGCGGCATGGTCTCGTTCCTGGCGCCCTCCGAGGACGAGGCGGTGGCACTGGTCGCCCGCACCCGGATCTGGACGCTGGCCGAGAGCCTCGGCGGCGTCGAGAGCCTGATCGAGCACCCCGGCCGCATGACCCACGCGTCCACCGCCGACTCGCCCTTCGCGACGCCCGGGACGCTCGTGCGGCTCTCGGTCGGGATCGAGTCGGCGGCCGACCTGATCGCCGACCTCGACCAGGCTCTGCGGGGCTAGCCGGGGCGCACCCGCCAACGGGGTCAGACCCCTTCTGGCGGGTCCCCCGGGATCAGCGAGTAGACGTACGCGTCGGCGCGCCGGCCGCCGTCGCCCCGGTCGAGGTAGTCGCGCAGGAGGCCCTCGCGCCGGAAGCTGCACCGCTCGAGCACGCGAAGCGACGCCCGGTTACCCGGCTCGACGAGGGCCTCGATCCGCCGCAGCCCGGGCTCGGCGATCGCCCACCGCGTGAGCAGGCGGACTGCGGCTGTCGCGAGGCCGCGCCGGCGGGCTCGAGCGAGCACCCAGTAGCCGACGCCGGCCGTGCCCGACTGCACCGTGAACGCGAGCCGCCCGTCCGGCGCCCCGCCCACCGGTGCGCTCCCCGGCTGGGGTCGCGCGTTCAGCGAGATGCAGCCGAGCGCCTCGCCCGACCCGGCGTCCGCCATCGCGAGCGACAGGCCGGCGCCGTCGGTCTGCCGCCGCAGCTGCCCCTCGATCCAGGCGATCGCACCGTCGCCGTCCACGCCTTTCCCCTCGGCGGCGCACGCCGCGTCGCCACGCTCCCACCGACGCAGCAGGACCGCGCCGTCGGTGAGGGCAGGGTCGGGGTAGCGGAGCGCCGTCGTCAGGCCGCCATGTGCGCGTCTCCGCGCTCGTCCGCGCCGCCCGCGTGAGCGTGCTCGTCCTCCTCGACGCGGCGGATCTCCGCCTCGACGGCGCGGCGGCTGACGCCGAACATCGACGCGGTGACGAGGACGAGGATGACGCCGGCGACTGCGGCGATGACGATGAGGTACGGCTCGGTCACGGGTCTCGCCTGCCCTTCGCCCTCGCCCCCCAAACCCCTTCCGGTAGTTTGCGGGCATGCCGCTCGTGGCCGACACACCCGCCCCGGGCTTCGCGCTCCCGAGCACGACCGGCGGCCCGGTGAGGCTGGCCGACCTGCTCGCGGACGGGCCGGCAGCCGTCGTGTTCGTGACCGACGACTGCCCCACATGCGAGCTCACGCTGCGGCGGCTGGCGGCCTCCGGCGCCCACCTGACGGTCGTGTGCGAGGCGACGCCGGCGGCGGCCGCCCGCCTCGCCGGCAGGACCGGGTTCGCCGGCCGGATGCTGTCCGAGCCGGCCCCGTACGAGACGTCGCACGCCTATGGCCTCGACGCGGTGCCGACGACCGTCGCGATCGCCGCCGGCGGCGAGGTGACGGAGACGGTCGTCGGATGGGACGCCGCCGCGCTCTCGGCGCTCCTCGGGGTCGACCTCGGCTCCGAGCCGCCCGCGCGCAAGCCGGGCTGCGCCGCCAAGTCGACCTACGACGCCGCCCAGCTCGCAGCCGACGCCGACACCGGCGAGGACGACCCCGAGGCGATGTTCGCGCTGGGCTGGACGGACGGCCTGCCGACGGTCGCGCCCACGCCCGAGCGCGTCGCCGCGATGCTGGCCGGGCGCGATCCCGGCGTCTCGCTCGGCCCCGTCCCGCCCGGGCTGGGCGAGGCGACCCTCGAGCGCGTTGCCGCGTGCGCGGTCCTGGCCGGGTGCCGGCCGGAGCACTTCGCCGTCGTCGAGACGGCCGTGCGGGCGATGCTCGTGCCCGGGTTCAACCTGCACGGCCAGGCGGTGACGACCCAGCCCGCCGGCCAGATCGCGGTCGTGAACGGGCCGGTGCGGCGGTCGGCGGAGCTGAACGCCGGCATGGGCGCGCTCGGCCCGGGAACCCGCGCGAACGCCACCATCGGCCGGGCCCTGCGGCTGGTCGTCGCACTCACCGGCGAGGGCATGCCGGGCCGGCTCGACCGCTCGACGCTCGGCCAGCCCGGCAAGGTGGGCATCTGCCTGGCCGAGGACGAGGAGCGCAGCCCGTGGCCGCCCCTCCACGTCGAGCGCGGGCTGGACGCGGGCGCGTCGGCGGTCACGCTGCTCGCGGGCGACGCGCCGCTCTCGATCTCCGAGCACCGCAGCCGCACGCCGGAGGAGCTGGCCGCGGCCCTCGGCTGGGCTGCGGCGACGCTCTGGAGCCCCAACTGGTGGCCGATCGGCGCGGCGACGCTCTTCGTGATCTGCCCCGAGCACGCCGACACGCTTGCGGCGGGCGGCTGGAGCAAGGATGACGTCCGCGGCGCGATCTGGGAGGCGGTGCGGCGGCCGGCCGGCGAGCTGCGCCACGGCGAGCACACGGCCCGCGTCGCGGCCGCGCCTGACGCCGAGCTCGTGCCCAAGTGGGATTCGCCCGACGACATCCTGCTGATCGTCGCCGGCGGCGAGGCCGGGCGCTTCTCCGCGGTCTTCGGCCCCTGCGTCGGCATGGACTGGTCCCCCGTCACCCTGGAGGTGCGATGCGATACGTGAGCCCCTACGACCCCGCCGCCCGCGCGCCGGTCCCGCCCGCCCCGCGACCCGACGCGCTCGCCGGGCGCACCGTGGCGCTGCTGGACATCTCGAAGAACCGCGGCGCGGAGTTCCTCGACCGGGTCGAGCTGCGCCTGCGCGAGCGGGGCGCCGAGGTCGAGCGCTACCGAAAGCCGCTCTTCTCGCGGCCGGCGGCGACCGAGCTGGTCGAGCGGATCGCCGCCCGGGCCGAGCTCGCCGTCGAGGGCCTCGCCGATTGAGGCTCGTGCGTGTCGTGCAGTGTGCACGACCTGGTGCGGCTGGAGCGGCTCGGCGTGGCCACCGCCGGAGTGGGCACCGAGCCGTTCGCCGACGAGGCGCTCGAGCAGGCCGGGCTGCTCGGCATGCCCGGGTACCGGATGGTGTGGGTGCCCCATCCGGTGCAGCTGGTGACGGCGTCGGAGCTCGACGCGCGGGCCGACGCGGCCATGGCGCCGATCCTCGCGCGGTTGCTGGAAGATAGTTCGACTGCTAACCTTTCGTGATCGAATGAACACCCCGGCCACCATCCCGCCCGATCGCGAGTCCGCCCGCCATGCGGTGCTGCACGACGTGCGCCGCGTGAACCGTCTGGCCCAGGCCCACGCCGACCGCATCGCCCGCCGCCACGGCATGACCATGCAGCAGTGGGAGCTGCTGCGGCGGCTGCGCTGCTGCTCCGGCCCGGCCGACCAGCGCGAGCTGTGCTGCGCGTTCGGGGTGACGCCGCCCACGCTCTCCGCGCTGATCGACTCGGCCGAGGAGCGGGGCTGGATCCGGCGCATCCCGCATCCCGACGACCGCCGCCGCCGCCGCATCGAGCTGACGGACGCGGGCGCCGAGGTGATCGCGGCGCTGCCGCACCTGGGCCGCGCGGTGGACGACGCGATGGCCGAGGGGTTCTCCGATCGCGAGCTCGACCGGATGGCGGCGCTGCTGCGGCGGGCGGCCGAGAACCTGCGGGGGGCAGCCCTGTGAGCGGGGGGAACGGCCGGCGCATCGTCCGGCTCTTCCGCCCGTACCGGCTCCGGCTCTCGTGGCTCCTCACGATGATCATCTTCTCGGCGGCGATCGGCGTCGTGCCGCCGTTCCTGCTGCGCGACCTGCTGAACAACGTGCTCTCCCAGGGGCAGTCGCTCGACACCGAACGCCTGGCGATTCTGGTGGGCGGCATGGTCGTGATCCCGATCATCACCCAGGCGATCGGCGTCGCCCAGACCTGGCAGTCGAACCTCGTCGGCCAGCAGGTCATGCACGACCTGCGCGCGGCCGTCTACCGCCACCTGCAGCGGCTGTCGCTGGCCTTCTTCACGCGCACCCGCACGGGCGAGGTGCAGTCACGGATCGCGAACGACATCGGCGGGGTGCAGACGGTCGTCACGACGACGGCGACGTCCGTGGTCTCGAACGTGACCACCGTCGCGACCACCTCGGTCGCGATGGTGCTGCTCGACTGGCGGCTCTCGATCGCCGCGTTCGCGCTGCTGCCCGTATTCGTGCTCATGACGCGCCGGATCGGGCAGAAGCGGCGCGCGCTCACCTCGACGATGCAGGGCACCCTGGCCGACATCTCGACGCTGGTCGAGGAGTCGCTCTCCGTGTCGGGCGTGCTGCTGGCGAAGACGATGGGTCAGACCGACGAGCTCAGCGACCGCTTCGTCTCGGAGAGCCGCCTGCTGGCCGATCTCGAGCAGCGCTCGCGCATGGCCGGCCGCTGGGTGATGGGGTCGATCCAGGCCACGTTCGCGGTCATGCCCGCGCTGATGTACGGCGTCGCGGGCTACCTGCTCTCGACCGGTGGGCCCACGATCTCGATCGGCACCCTGGTCGCGTTCACGACCCTGCAGACCCGGCTCTTCTTCCCGGTCTCCTCGCTGCTCTCCGTGCAGACCGACGTGCAGTCGTCGCTCGCGCTCTTCGACCGCGTGTTCGAATACCTCGACCTGCCGGTCGACATCGACGAGCGGCCCGACGCGGTCGCGCTCGACCGCCCGAGCGTGCGGGGGCGGGTCGAGTTCGACGACGTCAGCTTCGGCTACGACCCGGATGCGGCGCCGATCCTGGAGGGCATCTCCTTCGTCGCCGAGCCGGGCAGCAAGGTCGCCGTCGTGGGCGAGACCGGCTCGGGCAAGACCACGCTCGGCTATCTGGTCGCGCGCCTCTACGACGTCGGCTCGGGCTCGGTGCGGATCGAGGGAACCGACGTGCGCGACCTGACGTTCGACTCGCTTCGCAGCATCGTCGGCGTCGTCTCGCAGGAGACCTACCTGTTCCACGGCACGGTGCGCGAGAACCTGGCCTTCGCCCGCCCCGGCGCGAGCGACGCGGAGATCGAGGCCGCGGCCCGCGCCGCCCAGATCGACGAGCACCTGCGCTCGCTGCCCGAGGGCTACGACACCGTCGTCGGCGAGCGCGGCTACCGCTTCTCCGGCGGCGAGAAGCAGCGGCTGGCCATCGCCCGCGCGGTGCTGCGCGACCCGCCCGTGCTCGTGCTCGACGAGGCGACGAGCTCGCTCGACGTCGAGACCGAGCGGCTGGTGCAGGACGCGCTCGACGACCTCAGCCAGGGCCGCACGAGCATCGTCATCGCCCACCGCCTCTCCACCGTGCGCGACGCCGACCTGATCCTCGTGCTCGACCACGGCCGCATCGTGGAGCGCGGGACCCACTCCGAGCTCGTGGCGCTCGGCGGGCGCTACGCCGCGCTGGTCGAGCGCGACGCCGTCGTCGCGTAGCCAGGCCGGGCGGCGGGGCTCAGCATGAGCGCCGCGGCCAGCGCGCCGAGGACGACGCAGCCGCCCCACAGCGCATCGGCGTTCGCCGCGTACAGGGCGGTGCCGGCGGCCGGGCCGAGGATCAGGGCGACGCTGAACGCCATCCCGAACGCGCCGGCGTAGCGCCCGCGCATGTGCGGCGGCGAGAGGTCGGCCACGTACGCCGACGAGATCGGGGCGGCCACGATCTCGCCCAATGTCCACACCACGACGGTCGCCGCGAGCGCCGGGGCCGAGGCGGCGAGCGCGGTGGCGCCGAAGCCGATCCCGGTGAGCAGGCAGCCGGTCGCGATCACACGCCGCGGCGGCAACCGCCGGGTGACGGTCGTCAGCGGCAGCTCCAGCAGGATGACCACCACGCCGTTCAGCGAGATCAGCAGTCCGTAGACGGCGGTCGAGTGGCCGTCCGCGACCACTTGCAGCGGCAGCGCCGCCTCCTGCTGGAAATAGATCAGGCCGACGGCGAAGGTCGCCGCGAGCAGGGCGAGGAAGGCGCGGTCGGCGAGGATCGTCCGCACCGCCCCTCGCGACTCCGCCGGGACCTCGTGCTCGACCTCCGGGCGGGCCGGGAGGAGCGCGATCGCGAGCGTCCCGAACACGGCCGACGTCGCCGCGTCGCCCGCGAACACGGCAAAGAACGAGCGCTCGGCGACGAGCCCGGCGACGGCCGGCCCGGCGGCGAAGCCGAGGTTGATCGCGAGCCGGTAGGCGGCGAAGGCGGTCACCCGCCGGCCCTGGGGCACGAGGTCGGCGAGAAGCGCGCTCGACGCCGGCCGGTACGACTCGGCCGTGAGGCCTGCGAGCGCCGTGAGCGGGACGATCGCCACCAGGGTGCCGGCCTGCGAGAGGGCGAGCATCACGGCAGCCGAGGAGTACATCGAGAGCGCGATGGTGCCCCGGCGGCCGACGTGGTCGGCCAGGATTCCACCCGCCGCGGCCGCCGAGACGCTGCCCACGCCGTACGCCGACAGGGCGAGGCCGGCCTGGGCCGCCGTGTAGCCGCGGTGGGTCAGGTAGAGGGCGAGGAAGGGGAGCACGAAGCTCCCGAACCGGTTCACGAACGACCCCGCGAGCAGGAACCAGACCGGCCGGGGCAGCGATCGCAGGTCGGCGCGCACGCCCGATGTGACCGGAGCGGTCATCGTTGCGATGCTACGGCAGTGCCCGCCGTCCACCGCTACGGTCGCGACCCGAGCCAGGTTGCCGACCTGCACGTGCCCGCGGGCGCGGGGCCCTGGCCGGTGGCCGTCGTGATCCACGGCGGATACTGGCGGCAGCGCTACGACCGCACGCTCATGGACGCCGTGTCCGCCGACCTCGCCGCCCGCGGCTGGGCGGCCTGGAACCTCGAGTACCGCCGCATCGCCGGCGGCCGCGGCGGCTGGCCGGCCACCTTCGACGACGTCTCGGCCGGGATCGACCACCTCGCCGATCTCCGCGCGGGCGGCGCACCGATCGACCTCCGCACGGTCGTCACGATCGGCCATTCCGCCGGCGGCCACCTGGCGCTCTGGGCGGCGACCCGCGATCGGCCCGGGGTGCCGGTGACCGCGGCCGTCGGGCAGGCCGCCGTGAGCGACCTCGCCCGGGCGTCGCGGCTGGGCCTGAGCGACGGCGCGGCCGACGACGCTCATGGGTGGCCCGCCCGAGCGGGTGCCGGAGCGCTACGCGGCCGGATCTCCGATCGAGCGCCTGCCCCTGGGTGTGCCGGCGCTGCTCGTGCACGGTGGCCGCGACGACACGGTGCCGGTCGAGCTCAGCCGCGACCTGCACGCGGCGGCGGTTGCCGCCGGCGACGCCTGCGAGCTGGTCGTGCTCGAGGGCGACGGCCACTTCGAGCACATCGATCCGGCGACGGCGGCGTGGGATACGGTGATCCGGTGGACCGCGGCCCTCTGACCCGCGCGGACGCGGCCGACCTCGACCGGGCCGATCCGCTGGCCGGATTCCGGCGAACGGTTCGAGCTCGGCGACGGCGACCGCATCTACGTCGACGGCAACTCGCTCGGGCGGCTCTCGTACGACGCCCGGGCCGCGCTCCAGGCGACGGTCGACGACTGGGGCACCCGGCTCGTGACCGGCTGGCACGACTGGGTCGACCTGGCGGGGCGCGTCGGCGACGCGCTCGGCACGGCCGCGCTCGGGGCCGGCCCGGGCCAGGCGCTCGCCTGCGACTCGACCACGGTCAACCTGTACAAGCTGGCCGGCGCGGCCCTCGCCGTCCGGGAGGGCGCGATCGTCGTCCCTGCCGACGACTTCCCCACCGACCGCTACGTGCTCGAGGGGCTCGCCGCGGCGCACGGGCGCGCAGCTGCGCATGCTCGCGGGCGACGCCGTGGCCCCGCTCGACGTGGATGCCGTCGCCGCGGCGGCGCAGGGCGCGGCGCTCGTCGTGCTCTCGCACGTGAACTACCGCTCGGGCGCGCTCGCCGACATGGCCGCAATCACGGACGCCGTGCAGGCGGCGGGCGCGCTCGTGCTGTGGGATCTGTGCCACTCGGCGGGCGCCGTCGACGTCCGCCTCGACGCCGCCGGGGCCGATCTGGCCGTCGGGTGCACGTACAAGTACCTGAACGCCGGGCCCGGCGCGCCCGCGTTCCTGTACGTGGCGGACCGCCACCAGGCCGCGCTGCGCTCGCCCATCCAGGGCTGGTTCTCGCAGGCCGACCAGTTCGCCATGGGGCCGCGCTACGAGCCGGTCGGAGGCATCGGCCGGTTCCTGGCCGGCACGCCGCCCGTCATCGGGCTCGCGGCGGTCCTGGCCGGGGCGGAGATGCTCGCCGAGGCGGGTATCGGCGCCGTCCGCCGCAAGGCCGCCGCGCTGACGGCCCTCGCGGTCGACCTGCACGACGAGCGGCTGGCCCGGCTGGGGTTCTCGCTGGGGACGCCGCGGGTCGCCGCCGACCGTGGCGCACACGTGTCGCTGCGGCATCCCGACGCCTGGCGGGTGTGCCGGGCGCTGATCGAGCATGCGAACGTCATCCCGGACTTCCGCCGCCCGGACAGCATCCGCCTCGGCCTGCCGCCGCTCTACACCCGGTTCGTGGACGTGTGGGACGCGATCGACCGCCTGGCCGGGCTCGTCGAGGAAGGCGTCCACGAGCGCCTGCCGGCCGAGGCCGCCCGGGTCACCTGACGCTTCGGCCGGGTCCGAAACATTGCGGGGCTAGGGTGCGCGCATGCCCGGAGACGCAGACATCGCCGCCATCGGGGCGCTGCTCGGGGACCGCGCGCGGACGCGGATCCTCGCCGCCCTGGGCGACGGCCGGGCGCTCGCTGCAAGCGTGCTCGCGGTCGAGGCGGGAGTCGCCGCCTCGACCGCCAGCGAGCATCTCGCCAAGCTCGTCGACGGCCGCCTCCTGGTCTGCGAGAGCCACGGCCGTCACCGCTACTACCGGCTGGCAGGCCCGGACGTCGCCCGGCTGCTCGAGGCGATGGCGCGGCTGGCGCCGGCGGCCCCCGTGACGTCCCTGCGCGAGGGCACCAGGGCGCACGCGCTGCGCGTCGCCCGCACGTGCTACGACCACCTCGCCGGCCAGGTCGGCACCGGCCTCATGGCGGCGATGATCGACGGTGGACCTGATCGCAGGCGGCGACGGCGTCTACCACCCGCGGGCGGCGCGGCGCGACCGGCTCTCGGCCGCCGGCCGCGACGTCGACTACGTCCTCACCGACCGCGGGGCCGACGTCCTCTCCGAGCTCGGCGTCGACCTTGACGGGGCGTCCGCGTCGCGGCGCCCGTTCGTGCGCTACTGCGTCGACTGGAGCGAGCAGCGCCACCACCTGGCCGGGGCGCTCGGTGCCGCCGTCCAGGACCGGCTGGTGGGCCTGGGCTGGATCCGCCGGCAGCCGCTGGGCCGGGCCGTCTGGCTCACGCCCGTGGGTGCGAGCGGCCTCGAGCAGACCTTCGGGTTCGCGCCCGACGAGGCCTGGGTGCACCGCACGCGGGTGCCCCGGAGTTAGGGCGAGAGTGACGGTTCGTCGGGCGCCGACAGGCTCAGCACGGCGCCCGCCACCGCGGGGGATGCGCTGATCCGCGCTTCGAGCGCCCGTAGCCGGACGGCGACGTGCGACTCGGTGTGGTCTCCGACAAGATCGACGTCGCCGATGATGTAGATCATGCGCGGCCCGACAATCGCCAGCCGTAGATAGGTCACCCGGGCGACCTCGGGCACATCGAGCAGCGCCTGGATCGCGGCCGCACGAACGCGGGGGTCCGCCTCCTCGCCGACCAGGAACTGGCGATTCCTGTTGATCAGTACGACCGCGACAACGCCGAGGAGTACGCCGACGATGATGGAGCCCACGGCGTCGGGCGTCGAGGAACCCGTCGCCTGATGCGCCGCCAGGCCGACGGCCGCGATCACGAGGCCGACGAGCGCGGCGGAGTCCTCGAGGAAGACCGCTCGGAGGGTTGGATCGGACGTGGCCATCACGTGCTCGATGACGTCACGACCGAACAATTCGGCCGCGGGTCTGGCCTGACGGAGCGACCGCAGAAACGAGATCCCCTCGAGCACGAAGGAGAGCGACAGCACCACGTAGCCGACGACGAAGTCCTGGGCCGGCTCGGGCGTGATCAGCTCCTGGATTCCGTGGGTGACCGAAACGGCGGCGCCGGCCACGAACAGGCCGAGCGCCGCGAGCAGGGACCAGACGTACGCCTCGCGCCCGTGGCCGAGCGGATGCGCCCGGTCGGGCGGTCGGGATGACCGCCGGTTGGCGACGAGCAGGAACACCTCGTTCCCCGTGTCCGCCCACGAGTGCGCGGCCTCCGCCAGCATCGACGCCGAGCCGGTCACCACGGCCGCGATGGACTTCGCGACTCCGACGAGGAGATTGGCGGCCAACGCGACCAACACGGTCCTCGCACTGGCAGAGCCGCCCGAACCCGACTCGTGCGAGAGCGAGGCAAGGAGATCTGTCTCACCGACGGGTGGCTCGTCGTCAGCTGCGGGGCTCACGGCGGAAGTCTCTCGCACGACGTTGCGTCGCACCGCGGAGTTCTGCGCGGACCCGGCCGGGCGCCGCGCCGCCGGCAGATTAGGCCGCGTCGGCCAGGCCGCGCACGATGCGCTCGATGGCCTCGGCGGGCGCCGGCTTGCTGAAGAGGTAGCCCTGGCCCAGCGGGCAGCCCTGCTCGAGCAGGAACGTGCGCTGCTCCTCCGTCTCGATGCCCTCGGCGAGCGGCTGCAGGCCGAGCCCCTGGGCCATCCGGATCATCGTCGAGACCAGCACCTCGGCGTGATCGCCGGGCAGGTCGGCGACGAACGAGCGGTCGATCTTGAGCGTCGTCACGCGCCATCTGGCTGCAGCCGCCCGAGCGACGAGTAGCCGGTGCCGAAGTCGTCGATCGCGAGGCGCAGGCCGCGGCCGTGCGAGCTCGGCGCAGCACCGGCTCGTTGCGGTGCGGCGCGTTCATGAAGGCGGACTCGGTGATCTCGATCATCATCCGGTCCGGCGGCAGCCCGTACGACTCGATGCGTCTCGACGCACGCTCGCGCATCGCGACCGGCTCCCAGAAGGTCGGGCGGCAGGTTGACCGACACGTACAGGTCGAGCCCGCGTCGCGCCAGCGCCCGGTCCTGGCGGCAGGCCTCCGCGATCACCCACTCCGAGATCGGCCCGATCAGCCCGGTGCGCTCGGCCAGCGGGATGAAGTCGCCCGGCATGACGAGCCGGGTCGCCGTCCTGCCAGCGCACGAGCGCCTCGACGCCGACGATCGCGCCGGCTGGCGAGGTCGACCAGCGGCTGGTAGTGCAGGCACGAGCCGCTCCGTCGTCGATGGCCCGCCGCAGGCCGCCCGGCCATCGCGAGCTGCTCGAGCGCGTCCGCCGACGGGTGGGTGTAGCGGCGCTGGCCGTCGCGGCCGGCCGCCTTCGCCTGGAAGAGCGCCGTGTCGGCGTGCTTCAGCAGGTTCGTCGGGTCGGCCGCGTCCTCGGGATAGAGGCTGATGCCGACGCTGGCCGGGCAGTAGATCTCGGTGCCGGCGATCTCGGCCGGCGCGCGCAGCGCCGCCCGCACCCGCTCGGCCATCGCGTCGGCCGCGAGGCCGGTGCCGCCGCCGCCGCGGCCGGGATCGAGGTCGGCCAGGAGGATCGCGAACTCGTCGCCGCCGAGCCGCGAGACGGCGCTCGCGTCCTCGACCGTCTCCATGAGCCGGCGCGCGGCCTCGACCACGAGCGCGTCCCCCGCGGCGTGGCCGAAGCTGTCGTTCACGAGCTTGAAGTCGTCGAGGTCGACGAGCAGGACCGCGGCACCGCGCCCGGCCGCCTCCGCCCGGTCGACGGCCTCGCGCACCCGCTGCTGGAACATGGCCCAGTTCGGCAGGCCGGTGAGCGGGTCGTGCTCGGCGACGTGCGCCAGCTGCTCCTCGGCCCGGCGGTGCGCGGTCATGTCGAGCAGATAGCCCTGCCGGCACGGCCTGCCGCCGCCGGCATCGCGGACGACGGCCGACTCGTCGAGCACCCACACGATGCTGCCGTCGCCGCGCACGATCCGGTACTCCGTCGAGTGGGGCGCGTCGGCGGCGACCGCCGCGGCGAGGTCGGCGAGGACGCGGTCGCGGTCGTCGGGATGCACGATCGCGGCGAGCAGGCCGGGGTCGGCCGTCCACTCCTGGGGCGAGCGGCCGGTGATGGCCTCGGTCGCCGGGCTGCGGTAGAGGGGCGTTCCGGCCTCGTCGAGGTCGTTCACGTAGATGGCGAGCGGGAGCTGCTCGACGAGCGTGCGGTAGCGGGCCTCGGCCGCGCGCAGCCGCGCCTCGGAGTCGACGAGCGCCTGCTCGGCGTTCTTGCGGTCGGTGATCTCGTGGATCACGCCCTGGATCTCGCTGGGCCGGCCGTCCTCGTCGCGGACGACGACGGTGCGGTCGTGGAACCAGCGCTCGTTCCCGTCGGCGTCGAGCAGCCGGTACTCGTCGCGATACGGCGTCCCCGACGACACGGCCTCGCGGTACAGCTGCACCGCCCGATCGCGGTCGTCCGGATGGACGCGCTCCGACCAGCCGTCGGTGCCGTCGTACCACTGCTCGATTGCCACGCCCGAGAGCGTCTCGAGCTGCGGGCTCACGTAGATCGGCTCACCCGACCCGGCCCGGTCGACGTAGGTGATGGCGGGCATCCCCTCGACCAGGGCGCGGAAGCGGCGCAGCTCGTCCCGGGTGGCGCGGTGGCCCTCGGCGTTTCGGACCGCTTCACCCACCAGGCCGCCCAGCGCGCGCCAGAACTGCATCCCGCCGGACGCCAGGTCGGAGGCCGACGCGCCCGCGATCTCGATCAGCCCGGCCACGTCGCCCTCGCACCCGAGCGGGACGAGGAAGGTCGCGTCGTTCTGCCGTGGTCGCGCGCTCTCGATCGCCTCTCGCCACGCGGGGTCGAGCGGCCGCGTCTCGGCGGGCTCCCCCAGCCGGCGCACGCGATCCGCGCCGTCCAGCAGCCAGACGCGCGCCTCCCCGCCGATCAGGTCGGGGATGTGCGCGTCGAATCGTCGTGCGACCTCGTCGGGGTCGAGCGTCGAGGCCAGCGCGCGTGCGAGCGCGAACAGCGCATGTTGACGGGCGGGGGACGCCACCGCCCGGTCATCGGCCGCTTCCCGCCTTGATTAAGCCGTGACGGTTGACCGGTAAGTCCTCGCGCGCCTGGCCGCACGACGGTCACCCGTCGGCGGCGTCCTGGTGGCGCTGCGGCTGCGAACCGTCGCATCGCGGCGTCCTCGGTCGCGCCCATATTTCGGCCAATATGAACGCTCCCTGTGTCCTTGCGCTGCTCGGTTCGCAGCCAGAGGCGACCTGCGTGATCGCAGGTCGCCTCTACCGTGCAAGCCCGCGGGCGCCCAGGACATCACGGGACTTACCGATCAACCATCTCGAAACCAGCCGTTTCGAGGTCGAGCACGAGTGGCCGGCCCGGCGACGGATGCCACTCGGTGCCGCGGCACATCGGGCACGTCGGCAGCAGCCGTCGAACGCTGATCCCGTACCCGCACCCACCGCAGTGGAACTCACCCCGCGCCGCAGCACCGGCCGCGAAGCCTGACCGCGTCGACGTCGAATCGACGATGGCAATGCCCATGGAAACCCCCCGTGGAACGGCCCCGGATCGCGATCGGCGATCCGCTCTCGGCTCAACGTAGCCATGCCCCCGGCGGCGCGCCTACCCCACGCGGGGGTTTCGCGGCTACTTCTTGGCCGCCTCGTAGTACGGGTTCGTCCCCGAGGCGTGGTCGGTGACGTCGATGACCCGGGTGATGACCGGGACCGCCTCGCGGAGCGCGACCTCGATGCCCTGGCGGAGGGTCACCGACACCATGCCGCAGCCGACGCACCCGCCGCCCAGGCGCAGGTACGCCGTGCCCTCCTCGACCGCGACGAGCTCGGCGCTGCCGCCATGGGCGGCGATGGCCGGGTTGATCTGCGCCTCGAGCACCTGGATCAGCCGCTGGGCGACGTCGCCGTCGAGGTCGGCGGTCGCCGGGACGCCGATCGCGGGGCTCGGCGGCGGGCGGTTGTGGATCACGAGGCCGCCGGTGGCGAGGTCCCCATCGCGGTCGAGGGTCGCCCCGCGCAGGAGCTCGACGCTCTCCGCCGGGATGACGAGCGCGATGCGGCCGAGATCGGCGACGTGCGCGTCCGCGGGCGCCTCCGCGAGCGGCTGCAGCGAGAGGTCGTACGCGTACTCGCTGCCCTGGACGCCGATCACCTCGACCCAGAGCGCGTACCGGTCCGGGTCGTTTTCCCGGGAGCGCACCAGGACGGCCTTCTCGACGGCGGCGTCGGTCACGTTCATCACGGTCTCCACCCCACATAGGGTACCGGCCGTGCCCCGCGTGCTCCTCCTGCTCCCGACCGCGACGTACCGGGCCGAGGACTTCCTCGCGGCTGCCGAGGCCGTCGGCGCCGAGGTCGTCGTCGCGTCGGAGCGGCGCCAGGCGCTCGACGGAGCGATGGGCGACCGGTCGCTGCGAGTCGACCTGCGCCGGCCGGAGCGGGCGGCCGATGCGATCGTCGCGCTGGCCGGCCGGGTCGGGCTCGACGCCGTGGTTGCCGTCGACGATGGCGGCGTCGCGACGGCGGCGCTCGCCGGGGAGCGGCTCGGTCTCCCGCACAACCCGCCCGCGGCGGCCGCGGCGACCCGGGACAAGCTGGCCATGCGCCGCGCATTCGACGCCGCGGGCATCCCTCAGCCGGGGTTCCACGTGCTCACACCGGGCGACGATGCCGGTGCCGTCGAGCTGCCGGCCGTGCTGAAGCCGGTCGCGCTCTCGGCCAGCCGCGGCGTCATCAGGGCCGACGACCCGGCGGCCGCGCGCGCCGCGGAGGCCCGCATCCGTGCGATCCTGGCCGACGCGGGCGAGGATCCGGCCGGCCCGATCCTGGCCGAGACCTACGAGCCCGGCGCCGAGGTGGCGGTCGAGGCGCTCCTGCGAAGGGGTGCGCTCGAGGTGCTGGCCGTCTTCGACAAGCCCGACCCGCTGGAGGGGCCGTACTTCGAGGAGACGATCTACGTGACGCCCTCGCGCCTGCCCGCGGGGGGGCTGCGCCGCGTCGAGGCGACGGCGGCCGCAGCCGCAGCCGCGCTCGGCCTGCGCGAGGGCCCGGTGCACGCCGAGCTGCGGCTGGACGGCGACCGCGTCCGGGTGCTCGAGCTCGCGGCCCGCTCGATCGGCGGCCTCTGCTCACGGGCGCTGCGGTTCGGCGCCGGCATCAGCCTGGAGGAGGTCATCCTGCGCCACGCCCTGGGCCTCCCGCTCGGCGACCACGCCCGCGAGCGGACGGCGTCCGGCGTCATGATGCTCCCGATCCGGCGGCCGGGCACCCTGCGCGAGGTGCGCGGCCTCGATGCCGCCCGTGCCGTCTCCGGCGTCTCCGACGTGCGGATCACGATCGCGCCCGGCCGTCCGGTCGTCCCGCTGCCCGAGGGCGACCGCTACCTTGGCTTCGCGTTCGCGCGCGGAGAGACGCCCGCAAAGGTCGAGTCGGCGCTGCGCGCGGCCGAAGCCGCGCTCGACGTCGTGCTCGACTGAGTATTCTCCCGCCGCGCATGCCAGTGCTCCCCCCGGACATCATCCGCCGGCAGGCTGCGGTCGGGGCGGTCGCGCTCTCGCCGGATGGCGCGAGCGTGGCCTACGCCCGCCGCATCGTCGCCGGCGACCGCTATCAGACCGACCTGTGGCTCGTCCCGTACCGGGGCGGCCGGCCGCGGGCGCTGACCGCCGGCGCGTGGAGCGACTCGGCCCCCGCGTGGTCGCCGGACGGCGGGGCGATCGCGTTTCGGAGCGACCGCGGGGGCGAGAGGGCAAAGGCGGCCCTCTACCTGATCCGGCCTGACGGCGGCGAGGCCCAGCGCGTCTGCGGCGCGCCGCACGGCGGTGTCGGCGCGCCGGCCTGGTCGCCGGACGGCCGCCGGATCGCGTTCACCGCCGACGCGGGGCCGCCCCGGTTCTGGGCCGGCGACCCGAAGCGGCGCAAGGCGCGCGTCATCCGCACCGTCGACTGGCGCAGCGACGACGGCGAGCGCGAATACCGCACCCACCTCTTCGTCGTCGCCGCCCGGCCGGGGGCGCGGCCGGTGCAGATGACGAAGGGCGACTTCGACGTTGCCGAGCCGGCCTGGCATCCCGACGGGCGCCGGATCGCGTTCGCCGCCCGGATGGGGCCAGACGCCGACCTCGACCCCAAGACGCGCATCCACGTCGTGCGGGCCGCGGCCGGATCGCGGCCGAAGGAGCTCGTCGGGCTGCGGGGTGTCGCCCGCCTCCCGGCCTGGTCGCCGGACGGCCGCACCCTGGCCTTCCTGGGCACCGACGTCCCCGGCGCGCCCGACCACGCCGAGGTCGAGCTCTTCGTGTGGGACGGCGGCGACCCGCGCAGCCTGACCGGCGCGCTCGACCTGCCCGTGACGCTCGGCTGGGCGTCCGACCTGCACGACTGGATGGGCCCGCCCGACATGCCCGCGCCGATCTGGGACGGCTCGGCGCTGGTCGTGCCGATCAGCCGCCGCGGCCGCGACGAGCTCTGGCGCGTGCCCCTCGACGGCGACCCGGCCCCGCTCACCTCCGGCGAGACGACCCTCTCGGCCGTCGCCGTCGCGGGCGGGAACGTCGTGGCCGCCCTGACAGACGACGCCTACCCGCCCGAGGTGTGTGCCGTCGAGGCCGGAACGGCCCGGCGGCTCTCCCGCCACGGCGGCACGTGGCTGCGGCGCCACCGGGCGCCGACGGTGCGCGAGGTCGACGCCGACGGCGTGCCCGCGTTCCTGTTCGAGCCGGCGGGCGCGAACGGGCGCTCCGCCCTCGTCCTCACCCCGCACGGCGGGCCCTACGGCGCCCATGCGCCGACGCCGGAGCTGGACACGTGGGCGCTCGTCTCGCGCGGCTACCGCGTGCTCGCCCCGAACATCCGCGGCTCGGGCGGCTACGGCCGCGACTGGGTGGCGGCGATCCAGGGCCGGTGGGGCGGCCCGGACGCCGACGACCTGGTGACGACGGTGGAGTGGGCGGTGCGGCGGCGGCTGGCCGATCCGAAGCGGATCGCGGTCATGGGGCTCTCCTACGGCGGCTGGGCGGCCAACTGGCTGGCCGGGACGAGCACCCGCTTTGCGTGCGTCATCTCCGAGAACGGCGTCGCCAACATGCAGGCCGCGCACGCCGTCTCCGCCATCGGCCCCTCGTACGACCGCGACATCGGCTACGGGCCGGTGTACGAGCAGGGGGCGGCGCTGGCCGCGTCGTCGCCGATCCGCCACGTCGAGCGGATGACCGCGCCGATGCTGATGCTGCAGGGCGAGGCCGACCGCATCTGCCCGATCGACGACACCTGGCAGCTCTTCGTCGCCCTGCGCGAGCTCGGCCGCGATGTCGAGATGGTGCTCTACCCCGACGAGCACCACGTGATGATGGCGACGGCCCGGCCCGACCGCCGCATCGACAGGCTGGAGCGGGTCATCGCCTTCCTGGCGAAGCACTGCCCGCCCTGAATACACGGGGTCAGACCCCGGTTATTCAGGCTTGATCAGCAGCGAGGCGCCGATCGCGCCGCCCAGGTCGCCCAGGGCGGCCAGGCGCACGGCCGGCGGCCGCGAGTCGACGAACAGGTGCGGCCCCATCTGCTGCTCGATCCGGGCCACGTAGGGCTCGCCCAGCCGGGTGCCGAGCCCGCCGCCGATCACGACCGCCTCGACGTCGAGCAGGTTCACGGCAGAGGCGATCCCGGCGCCGAGCGCGGCGACCGCCCGGTCGATCAGGTCGGTCGCGAGATCGTCGTCGTGCTCGAGCGCCTCGGCCCACACCCCGCTCGTGAGCGCCGTCCGGCCTTTCTTCTCCATGATCCGAAACAGCGCCGTCTTCTCGCCGTGCTTCGTACGCGCCGCCGGGCCTCGAGCTCCATCGCCCGCCGCCCGGAGTAGGCCTCCATGCAGCCCTCGCGGCCGCACGTGCACCTCGCTCCGTTGCGGCGGACGACCATGTGCCCGATCTCGCCGGCGGCGCCGCGCCCGCGCCAGGCGGCGCCGTTCAGGATGATGCCGCCGCCGACGCCGGTGCCCCAGAACACGCCCAGCAGCGAGCGGTACGGCTTGCCTGCGCCGAGCTCGAACTCGGCCGCGGTCGCGACGCGCACGTCGTTCCCGAGCCCGATCCGGGTGCCGAGCTGATTTGCGAGGAGGTCGCCGACCTGGATCGTCCGGTTCCAGTCGGCCACGACGTTGTACGCGTTCGTGACGGTGCCCGCGGAGGGGTCGACCTCGCCCGGCGAGCCGATGCCGACGCCGTCGAGCGCGGACGTCTCGACCTTCGCCTCTCCGGCGGCGGTGCGGATCGCCTCCGCCATCGCGGCGATCACGCCGTCGGGGCCGCCGTCCTTCGGCGTCGGGATGCGGGCCTGCGCCGCGGACCCCGTTGCGGGCGCCGACGATGACGGCCTGGATCTTCGTGCCGCCGAGATCGATACCGCCCCGAAGTCCCATCGGGCCGTAATATCGCGCATTTCGACCGGGTCGTGCGGGGCCTCTATACGATTGGCGCGATGACCACCGCCGTCCAAGTCGTCCGCTCGTTCGAGGACCACGGCCTCCACCTGCTCCGGTTTCTCTACTGCGACAACGGCGGCACGATCCGGGGCAAGGCGTCGAGTCGCCATGGCCTCGCCGGCCGGATCGAGAGCGGCATCGGGCTGACGGTCGCCATGCAGGCGATGAACAGCCTCGACCAGCTCCAGCCGGTGCCGGACATGGGGCCGGTCGGGGAGGTGCGGCTCGTCCCCGACCCGGCCACCTTCCGGGTGCTGCCGTACGCGCCGCAGCATCGGGGCGATGTTCGTCGACATGATCGGCCTCGACGGGAACCCGGCGCCGGTGTGTCAGCGCTCGTTCCTGAAGCGCATGTGCGACCGCCTCGCCGAGCGCGGCCTGCGCATCGAGGTCTCGTTCGAGAACGAGTTCTCGCTCGCCCGTGCCGGCGACGGCGGCTACGAGCCGGTCGACTCGAGCCTGTGCTTCTCGACGATCGGCATGACGGCGGCGCAGGACGTGATCGACGACCTCGTGACGGCGCTCGAGGCCCAGTCGATCGTGCTCGAGCAGTACTACGCCGAGCTGGGGCACGGCCAGCACGAGATCTCGACCGGCCACGCCCCGGCGCTCACCGCGGTCGACGAGCAGATCTTCACCCGCGAGACCATCCGCGCCGTCGCGACCGCGCACGGCCTGGTCGCCTCGCTGGCGCCGAAGCCGTGGCCGCAGAATGCGGGCAACGGCTGCCACATCCACTTCTCGCTCTGGGAGGGTGAGCGGAACCGCTTCCACGATCCCGAGGGGCCGGGCGCGCTCTCGGCCGAGGCGCGCTCCTTCATCGCCGGCCTGCTCGAGCACCTGCCCGGCCTGTGCGGCCTGACGGCGCCGAGCTTCAACTCCTACCACCGCATCATCCCGCACTACTGGGCCGGGGCCTTCACGTGCTGGGGCCTCGACAACCGCGAGGCGCCGGTGCGCGTGCCGTCGCTCTACGCCGGCCGCGAGGAGGCCTCGACGAACGCCGAGCTGAAGGCGGCCGACGCGAGCTGCAATCCCTACCTGGCGGTCGGCGGCCTGATCGCGGCCGGGCTGGACGGGATCGAGCGCGGGCTCGAGCCGCCCGAGCCGGTGCAGGTCGACCCGGCGACGCTGTCGCAGTCCGAGCGGGACGCGAAGGGGATCCGGCCGCTGCCGTCCAGCCAGCGCGAGGCGCTCGACGCCCTCGCGGCGGACGCGGTGCTCACGGGCGCCATGGGCGAGGTCCTCGCCGGCTCCTACCTGGCGGTGCGCCGGTCGGAGTGGGAGGCCTACTCTTCGGCCGACGAGGCGTTCGAGCAGCAGGGGCACTTCGAGAAGTACTGACCCGGAGGCGGGATGGCGGCGAGGATGACGAGGCGCGCGCTCGTGGGCGGCGGGGCCGTGGCAGCCGTGGGCGTCGGCGCCGGGGTCGCCTCGGGCGTCCTGCCCGGGCGGTCGCGGCTGAGGGCCGACGTCAAGGACCGGTACCACGACTGGTTCGGGCCTCACGCCGATATCCCGTCCGCGCCGGAAGGCCAGATCCGCCTCGAGCAGGTGCACTCCCGGGCACGTGGCAAGACGGTCGACCTCTTCACGGCGGTCCCGCACGGCCACGGCGACGGCGCCGGCCTGCCGGTGTGCGTCGTCCTGCACGGCGTCTCCGCCACGCCGAAGGACTACCAGAGCTTCGGCCTCGGCCGGTTCCTGACCGCGTCGGTACGGGCGGGCGCGCCGCCGTTCGTGCTCGCGGGGGCCGACGGCGGCATCCTGTACTGGGAGCCCGACCCGGCCGGCGGCGACGACCCGCAGCGGATGATGACCGACGAGATGCCGCGGTGGCTGCACGCGCGCGGGTTCGACGCGAGCCGGATCGCGGCGCTGGGGATGGTCGATGGGCGGCTACGGCGTGCTGCGGCTGGGCGAGGTGCGGCCGGGATGGCTGCGGGCGGTGGCCGCGTTCAGCCCCGACGTCACCCACAGCTCCCGCGTCGTCACGGACGACGGCGTCTACCGTACGACGCCGCTCGGGGTCTGGTGCGGCCGCAGCGACCCGCTGTACGAGGACGTGCGCGGCGTTCGTCGCCCAGCTGCCGCGGCGCCCGCAGGTGCTCTCCTACGGCGACGGCGCCCATACGCGCGCCTACTGGGACAGCGTCACCCTGCCCGCGTTCGCGTTCCTGGGCGCGGAGCTGGGACGGACGGCGGCAGCGGCGATGAGCGACGACGCTCGCAGACGCGCTGTGGGAGATCCCCGCCGTCGACCACCACGCCCACGGCGTCGTCCCGTTCGAGCCGACGCTGGACGAGTTCCGGGGCATGTTCTCGGAGAGCCCGGACCCGGCCCAGTGGCCGCACATCGCCACCGGCCTCACCTACCGGCGGGCGATGGCCGAGCTGGCGGAGTTCCTCGGCTGCGATCCGGGCGAGGACGGCGTCTACGCGCACCGGCTCGCGTCCGACTTCGCCGCGTACACGGCCGGCCTGCTGCGGGCGTCGGGGACGGGCCTGCTCCTGATCGACGACGGCTACCCGGCCGCCGGTGAGGGGTACGAGTGGGAGCGGATGGGCGAGCTCGCGGGATGCCCCGCGCGCCCGGTGATGCGCATCGAGCGCGTCGCCGAGGAGGCGCTCGGCGGCGGGTTCGACGAGTTCCGCGAGCGGGTGCGGGCCGAGGTGTCGTCGGCCAAGGCGCGGGGGTTCGCGGGGCTGAAGACGATCGCCGCCTACCGCACGCGGCCTCGACCTGCGCCCGGCCGACGTCGACGCCGCCCGCGAGGCGTTCGGCGCGAGCGGCCCCCGGCTGGGCGCGAAGCCGCTGCTCGAGCTGGCGCTGTGGGACGCGCTCGAGGCGAACGCGGCCGACCCGCTGCCCGCTGCAGGTGCACTGCGGGTTCGGCGACTCCGACCTGCTCCTGCCCCGCGCCGACCCGACCTGGCTCAAGCCCGCGATCGAGCGGTACCGGGCAACGCCGTTCGTGCTCCTGCACTGCTATCCGTTCGTGCGCGAGGCGGGCTGGCTCGCCCACGTCTACGGCAACGTCTTCTTCGACCTCTCGCTCACGATCCCGCACGTGTCCCGGCCGGCCGAGATGGTGCGCCAGGCGCTCGAGCTGGCGCCGGCGTCGCAAGCTGCTCTACGCCAGCGACGCGGCCCGCACGCCGGAGCTCTACCTGGTGGCGGCGCGCTGGTGGCGGGCCGCCCTCGCGGAGGTGCTCGGGGCGGAGCTCCCGGCCGCCGAGGCCGAGCGCATGGGACGGCTGATCCTGCGCGAGAACGCGCATGCGGTCTACCCGCTCGTGTGACGAAACCGCTGCAATTCTCCATCGGGGGAGTTGCGCTCGGCCCTTCGTGCGGTGAAAATCGACACAGGTGAACGAGGTGCCACACCCGCGGTTCCGGCTTTACCGCTTCGGCGCGCGCGTGCTCGCGGCCGGGGTGCTCGTCGCGAGCGTCGCTGCGGTCGCCTTCGTGATCAAGAACGTGCCGTTCAACGACTCGAGCTCACCGCCGACGGCGCCCGCGGCGAAGCCGGCGAATCCGTGGGGCGTCAGCCAGGCCGGCTACCGCCAGATCTCGGCGCCGCTCCCGAAGGCGCTGCGCGACCTGCCGGTGCGTGTGCACCTGCCCCGCTCGGCCGGGGCGCCGGCCGGCGTCTACCGCGCCTCGCAGAGCGTGCGCGTGCGCTACGCCGGGAGCTCGCACTTCGGCCTCTTTCTCGTGACGGTGTGGCCCGCCTCGCACGGCGTCGGCCCGCGGGTCATCCGCGCCCTCGCCAAGAGCTGTCACGTGTGCACCCGAAACCGCCTCGTCAGCCTCGCGCCGGGTGTACAGGCGGCCATCGCCGTCGGCGGCGGCCACGTCAGCACGATCACGTGGCGCCAGGGCGGGCGCACGTTCCAGGTGCGCGGCCCCGCGGCGACCTTCACGAACCGCGAGGCGATGGCCGCGGCCCGGGCGATCGCGCGCGCCAACCGCTAGGAGCGGTCCGTGGGCGCCGGGAACTTCACGGCATGGGGCGGCTTTCCCAAGGGAGTTCGGGAGTGGCTGCGCTGGTTCTTCCGCCTCACCTTCCCTCGGCCTCCGCGTCGGTGAGCGACAAGGCTCTGGAACCGAGGTTCGCTGCTCAGTAGTCGAACTGCGGCCGCGCGGACACGTTGGCAGACTACCGGCCATGGGTGAGCCGACATGGTGAAGGGCCACGGACAGGCGCCGCGCAGCCTGCCCGTCCTGGCGCTGCGGATCGGCCTCGCGCTGCTCGTCCTGCTGGCCATCGTCTGGGCGACCCAGTGGCGGCAGCGGATCTCCGGCGCGGACCTCCAGCACGACCTGGCCGTGAAGCTGCGGGCGGCGCCGGCGCGCTGCTCGGATCAGACGGGCAACGGCTCGCCGCTGGGCGTGCCTGGTCGGCGCGGGGCCGGCGCCGCGATGTGTCGTGGTCGAGGTCTCGATCATCGGGGCCTGGACCCTGGAGAAGCGGCCGTCGCACTGCCGCTACCCGTGAGCGGCGCCCCGCCGAGGTCGACGCCGAACGTCTCCAGGAGGACGGCGGCTCGCTCCGCCTCGTCCGCGAGCTCCCGCTCGGCCCGGCGCCGCCGGGGTCGTGGTGATCAGGCGCATGCCGGCCAGGCTTATCCGGCCGTCCTCGGTGAGGAGCGAGCAGATCGGGGCGTCGGTGAAGTGCCCAGGCGGCGTCTGGAGGGCGTCGCACATGCCCTGGAACTCGGGCATCCGCCTCGGCGTGAGCGTGAAGACATACTGGCGCGTGCCCTCCTGGAGGAGCGTGATCCGCCCGTCCGACCGCTCCAGCCGGTAGGCCTGGCCGTCGCGCACCTGGTCGCCGGGCTCGTCCAGCCGCAGCGGCGCGGTGAAGCTGTCGCCGAACCCGACGTCGGCGATCCACGGCTCGTCCAGGTCGACCCGGAGCGTGAGGTGGGCGAAGTCCGGAGTCGGCGGGTCGCTCAGCACGACGGCGGCCGCGCAACGGGTGACCGTGTAGCCCAGGTGCTCGAGCAGCAGGGCGAAGAGGCCGTTGAGCTCGAAGCACCAGCCGCCGCGGCGACGGCGGACGACCTTGTCGAAGACGTGGTCCGGGTCGAGCACGTTGCGCCGGCCGAGGTGGAGATCGAGGTTCTCGAACGGCACCGCCAGCATGTGGGCGCGGTGCAGCGCCGCGAGCGTCCCGGCGGTCGGTTCCGTCGGCCCGGAGTAGGCGATGCGGTCGAGATAGGCGCCGGCATCGAACATGCCCGAAGGCTACAGAGCCGGTGGCCCGGCCTCCAGCCTGTCCAGCGCGGCCGCGCGCACGCGGTCGGGGTCCATATCCGACCAGTCTGCATCGACCCACCACGTCGCGCCCGCCTCGGCCCACGGCCGCACGATCTCCGCGGCGGCGGCCGGATCCGGCGGCGTCGTCCCCTCGGCCACGACGTCGTACCCCTCCATCGTGAGGCCGGCGCCCGCGCGCCGCTCGCGCAGCCACGCGATCCCGTCGCGGAGCAGCTCGGGGGTGAGCTCCTGGTCGCCCAGGCCCTTGGGGATGTATGCCGGCAGCCAGCCGTCGAGCCGGGCTGCCCGCCGCATCGACTTCGGCCGCGGCCAGGCGCCCGACCACCCAGATCGGGACGCGCGGGCGCTGCACCGGCCGCGGCGGCACCATGCGGTCCGCCGGCCGGGCGCGGTAGTGCGCTCCCTCGTAGGTCACCGGCTCGCCGCTCCAGAGCGCCTGCATGAGGTCGAGAGCCTCGTCCATCCGCTCGGCCCGTATCCGCCGTCCGGGATCGTCCTCGAAGAGCCACCAGCGGTCGTCGGGCGCGCCCAGGCCGATGGGCAGGATCACCCGGCCGCCCGAGAGGTTGTCGAGCGTGGCGACCTGGCCCGCGAGCTCCCACGGCAGCCGGCGCGGGATCGGCGTCAGCATCGTGCCGATCCGGATCCGCTCGGTCCGCATCGCGACGGCCGTCAGCGCGACCCAGGCGTCGATGCCCCAGACCGGCTCCCACACGAAGAACGCGTCCCAGCCATGCTCCTCGGCGACGGCGGCGAGGTCGGCCGCTGTCCGCGCGTCGCCGTACGGGAGCACCCATCCGTAGCGCATGGGCTCACCCTACCCGGAGGTGGATCCCCCGCGGCCGGAGGAGTCGTCCGGCCGCGGGGCGAGATGGTCGATCGACCATCTCAGGGAACGGTCAGGCGACCGCCTTCACGGGCTCCGGCTCGAGTGCGAGCCGCAGCACCTCGTCGACGCTCATCACGGGATGGAACGCCATCTGCTCGCGCACGTCCTCGGGCACCTCGTCCAGGTCGCCCCGGTTGCGCTCGGGCAGGATCACGTCGGTGAGCCCGGCCGCGTGCGCGGCGAGCACCTTCTGCTTCAGCCCGCCGATCGGGAGCACGCGCCCCTGCAGCGTGACCTCGCCGGTCATGCCGACCGTGTGCTTCACCGGCCGCCCCGTGAGGAGCGACGCGATCGCGGTCGTCATGGCGATGCCGGCGGACGGGCCGTCCTTCGGGATCGCCCCGGCGGGCACGTGCAGATGGAACTCCTGGTTCTCGAAGTCGCCGGGGTCGATGCCGAGCTCCTCCGCGTGGCTGCGGACGAACGAGAGCGCGATCCGGGCCGACTCCTTCATCACGTCGCCCAGCTGGCCGGTCAGCGTCAGGCCGCCGGTGCCCGGCATGCGGGTCGCCTCGATGAAGAGGACGTCGCCGCCGGTGCCGGTGACCGCCAGGCCGGTGGACACGCCCGGCACCGCCGTGCGCACTGCCGACTCCTGGAAGAACTTCTGCCGTCCCAGGGCGTCGCGCACAGCCGCGAGGTCGATCGTGACACGGCGGCTCGGCCTTCCCGGAGGCGATCCGGGTGGCCGTCTTGCGCAGCACGGTGCCCAGCTCGCGCTCGAGCTGGCGCACGCCCGCCTCGCGGGTGTACTCGGTGATCAGGGTCCCGCACCACGTCCTCGGAGATCTGCACCTCGT
The DNA here is from genome assembly GCA_963746115.1 of uncultured Actinomycetes bacterium. Classification (GTDB taxonomy): domain Bacteria; phylum Actinomycetota; class Thermoleophilia; order Gaiellales; family JAICJC01; genus JAICJC01. The sequence goes on from CAVVAA010000003.1 coordinate 101,074, forward strand.
CGGGGCGCAGGCCGTTTCGCTCCACCTGTCGCGGCCACAGGTAGCCGCGGGCGATGGCGACCTTCTCGGCGGTGGTGTACCCGTCGAAGCGGATCACCTCCATGCGGTCGAGCAGCGGGCCCGGGATCGTGTCGGCGACGTTCGCCGTCGCGATGAACAGCACCTGGGACAGATCGAGCTCGACGTCCAGGTAGTGGTCGCGGAACGAGTGGTTCTGCGCCGGGTCGAGCACCTCGAGCAGGGCCGAGGAGGGGTCGCCGCGCCAGTCGGCGCCGACCTTGTCCACCTCGTCCAGCATGATCACCGGGTTCATCGTGCCCGCGTCGCGCAGGGCGCGCACGAGCCGTCCCGGCAGGGCGCCGATGTACGTGCGCCGGTGGCCGCGGATCTCGGCCTCGTCGCGGACGCCGCCCAGCGACATCCGCACGAACTCGCGGCCGGTCGCGCGGGCGATCGACTCGCCGATCGAGGTCTTGCCGGTGCCCGGAGGGCCGATCAGGGTCAGGATGACGCCGGAGCGGCGGTCGTCGGGAACGCCGCGGTCGGCGCGCAGCTTGCGCACGGCCAGGTACTCCGTGATGCGCTCCTTGACGTCGTCGAGGCCGGCGTGGTCGGTATCGAGCACCTCGCGCGCGTGCACGGGGTCGAGCCGCTCCTCGCTCCGCTTCGACCACGGCACGGCGATCAGCCAGTCGAGGTAGGTGCGGATCATCGAGGACTCGCCGGTCGACTCGCCCATCCGCTCGAGCCGGGCGACCTCGCGCTCGGCCTGCTCGCGGACGTCGTCGGGCATCCCGGCCTCCTCGATCTTGGCCCGGTACTCCTCGGCCACGGAGGCGTCGTCGTCGCCCAGCTCCTTGCGGATCGAGTCCATCTGCTTGCGCAGGAAGTACTCGCGCTGCTGCTTCTGGGCGCCGGACTCGACGTCGTCGCGGATGCGGCGGCGCACCTGCAGCTCGGCCAGGCGGTCGCGCTGCAGGCGCAGGGCGAGCTCCAGCCGCTCGACGACGTCGACGGTCTGCAGGAGCTCGACCTTCTGCTCGTAGGTGAGGTCGGGCGCGTAGCCCGACGTGTCGGCCAGGGCGCCCGGATCGGTGATCGAGCGCACGAACGCGCTGACGCGTCCGTCGTCGCCGCGCAGCTCGAGGATCTCCTCGACCACGGCGCGGTACTCCTGCTCGAGCTCGCGGGTGCGCGAGGGCGGGGGCGTCTCGTCGGGGCGCTCGTCGACCTCGACCCACAGGCGGCCCTGGGGATCGCTGTTGGCGGCGCCGGCGATGCCGCGGTGCAGGCCGGAGAGCGAGACGGCGTGGATCCGCCCCGGCAGGCGCATGTGCTCGCCGACCTCGGCCACGAGGCCGACGTTGGCGTAGTCAGAGCCATGCCGCGGGACGAGCAGTACGTGGGACTCCTCGCCGACGTCCACAGGCAGCGTCACGTCCATGCCCGGGAAGACGACGGTGTCCTCAAGGGGTATCAGGAGGAGTTTTGTCATGGATGAAGTGTGCCAGAAATAGTTGAGGTTGGCAAATATCCGCACCATGGAATATGATTGGCTGCAGATGAATGAGTGCTGGGAGCTCCTGTTCGACCTGCTGATGGCGGAGCGTGCCCGCGTGCCCGGCGATCGCGGCCGAATTCGACCTGTCGCCCACCCAGGCGCACGTGCTGCGCCTGCTGGAGCCCGGGACGGCGATGCCGATGGGCCGGCTCGCCTGCGGCCTCGGCTGCGACGCGTCGAACATCACAGGCGTCGTCGACCGGCTGGAGGCGCGCGGGCTGGTCGAGCGACGGGCAGGCGCGCGCGATCGGCGCGTGAAGGTGCTCGTCGTCACCGAGCGCGGGCTCGACCTGCGCCGGCGCCTGCTCGTGCGGATCTCGGAGCCGCCCGAGCCGATCACGCGGCTCTCGGCCGCCGACCAGCGCGCCCTCTCGGCGATCCTGCGGCGCGCCCTCGATCAGCCGCCGAGCGCGCTGCGCACCAGCCGGATCAGCTGATCCACCGGCACGTGCTCGGCCGCCGTGCGCAGCACGAGGCCCTCGATCTCGTTGATCGCCCCCGAGCGGCGGCCGTCGGAGATGGCCCGCTCGAGCCCGGCGCGGGCCGCATCGGCCACCTCGAGGGTGGAGAGGCCGTGGCGGTCGGCGAACCGGCGCAGGCTGTCCTGGCTCGTGAATGCGAGCGCGAGCGACGGCTGGGAGACGTGCAGCCGGCAGGCGGCGCCGTCGAGGGCCGAGAGCGCCACCTCGTTCTCGAGATCGCCGAAGTCCGAGACGTCGTGCCACTGCCGCGGCTGGCACGGGTTGGGCACGCTCGCGGGCGCGTAGTCGCGCCCGCCCAGCACCAGGTAGGCGCCCACGAGTGCGACGGCCGCCACGAACGCCGCCACCGGCCAGCGCAGGGCGGTCACGTCGCCGTCTCCCGCCGGCCCGCCGCGATGGGCACGAGGGCGGCCAGTGCGATGACCGCGGCCACCAGGAACGCGCGCGAGAACGCGTGCGTCGCCGCCCGCCGCACCTGGTCGCTCAGGTCGGCGTGCAGGCGGCGGTAGACCGGCACGTCCTCGCCGTGCGGATGCTGGGCGCGGAAGGCGGGGCGCAGGTCGGGCAGCCGGTTGCGGGCCTGCTGGAGCTGGCGGTCGATCGCCTCGCCGAGCCGCAGCTTGGCGTCGAACGAGAGCGCCGAGTTGAGGACGAGCGCCGTCCCCGACCGCTCCGCCGCGGCCTGCTGGGCGAGCAGGTCGGCCGTGAAGATGGGCGTCAGGATCAGGAGGCCGAGCACCACCCCGGCGTGGCGGGCGCCGATCGTCCAGCCGCCCTGGATCGCCTGCGGTCCGAGCCCTGTGAGGGCGTCGCCGGTGAGGCCGGGGAGCGTCAGCGCGAGCCCGCAGCCGATCAGCACCTGCGGCGCGAGCGTCCAGCCGATGTCCGCCGACGGCACGAGCGCGAGTGCCGCGAGGCCTCCGGCGATCAGGATGACGCCGGCCGCCGCCGGCCCGCGTGAGAGTGCCGCCGGCGGCACGATCCGGCTGGTGACGAGCGCTGCCGCCGGGATGGCCGAGACGACCGCGGCCGCCTCGAGCGGATCCAGGCTCCAGGCGCGCACGAGCATGAGCACGAGCAGGAAGAGGGCGGCGGTGAGTGCCGCCGAGACGAGGCCGAGCGCGAGGTTGGGGGAGACCCGTGGACGCACAGGGCCGGCGGACTCGCCGGCCGGCCGTGCGAGGCCGCCGCGGAGCAGCAGCAGGACGAGTGGCACGAGGGCGAGCGGCACCTGGGCCGCGAACACGCCCCGCCAGGTGAAGGCCTGCGTGAGCGCGCCGCCGGCGGCCGGGCCGAGCGCCGCGCCGGCGGCGGCGGCCGCCGCCCAGACCGCCGCGCCCCGACGCGGTGAGCCGGAGCGTCTCCTGCATGAGCGCGAGCGCCGCGCACACGACGGCTGCGCCGCTCACGGCCTGGAAGCACCGTGCCGCGAGGAGGACGTCGAAGCTCCCCGCCGACGCGCACACGGCCGAGGCGGCGGCGAAGCAGGCGAGGCCGCCGGCCGCAACCCGCGCGGCCCCGGCGCGCACGGCGAGGTAGGCCGCCGGCACCGCCGCCAGCGCGAGGGCGAGGTTGAACGCCGTGATCACCCACGAGACGCGTTCGATCGAGACGTCGAATGACGACAGAAGATCGGGCAGCGCCAGCACCACCACCGACGAGTCTGCCAGCACGGTGGCAACGGCAATCGCGAGGCCCAGGCTGAGGGTCGCCGATTTGACGCCCTGGATGGTACTAGTCGCCATCGAGGGCGACGCTGCTCCCGCGGGCCAGGTGCCCGCCGGGCCAGCCGCTGAGCTCGCCGAAGAGCGACACGAGCGAGGGGACGAGCAGGGGCCGCACGAAGAAGGTGTCGAGCAGGATGCCGACGGCCATCGTGAAGGCGAGCTCGCGGAAGGCGCGCACGTCCACGATCGCGAGCAGGCCGAAGCTCGCCGCCAGGGTGATGCCGGCGGTGCGCACGGCTGCAGCAGTGCGGGCGGGCGCGATCCGAAGCGCGTCGCGGAACGGCCGCACCCGCGCCTCCTGCCAGACCCGTCCGGCGACGAACACGTTGTAGTCCGACCCCAGCGACACCAGCAGGACGCCGGCCGCGAACGGGACGTAGTAGGTCAGCTGGCCGTAGCCGAGCAGTGTCTGGAACGTCCAGGTGGTGATGCCGATCGCCGCCGCGACCGAGAGCGCGCTCGCCGCGACCAGCAGCACCGGCGCGATCAGCGCGCGCAGGAAGAGGATGAGCAGCACGAGGTTCACGAGCAGCACCGCGGCCACCACGCGGACGAGGTCTGACCGGATCATGGCGACGGTGTCGTGGGCCACCGGCCCGTCTCCGGCGAGCGCGGTCCTGGGCCGGCCGAGCCCGGCGGCCGCCACCAGGGCCGGCAGCCGTGCGCGGAGCGCCCCCACCTGGTCGAGCGCCGTCGCGGCATAGGGATCGGTGCGGTAGACGACGAGCAGGCGCGCCGCGCCACCCGACGGCGTCGTCAGCACCCCCTGCCCGCGCTCGAATTGCGCGTCGGCAGGGCCGACGACCGTCGCGACGCCCGGCTGCCGGCGCAGATCACGCTCCAGCCGGGCCAGCCCCTCGCGTGTCGGCGGCGATCCCCGGCCGGGCGACGATCACCTGGGTGGGCGCGAGCATCCCGGGCGCGAAGCCGCGGCCCGCGTCGTCGGCCGCCGGTCCGCTCCTGCGAGCCGGCAGGCAGGCCCGAGATGGTCGTCACCCCGAGCTTCGCGTGCCGCACCTGCGCCGCGGCGAAGACGAGCGCCGCCGTGCAGGCGAGCCCGATCAGGAGCGCGGCCGACCGGTGGGCGATCAACCGGGCGAGGAGGTTGCGGCCCGCGACCGGCGCAGGTCCGCTGTCCGCGATCGCCGCTGCCGGCGGGCGCGGCCAGTAGAGCGCCCGGCCGAAGATCGCAAGCGCGGCGGGCACGAGCGTGATCGCCACCAGGACGGCGGCGGCGACGGCGAGGGCGAGTGCAGGGCCGAGCTCCTGGAACACCTCGGCCCGAGCGACGCGGAGCGCCAGCAGGCTCGCGGTCAGGATCGCCCCGCCGGCGACGACGATGGGCGTCGTCTCGGCCGTCGCCCGCTGCGCAGCGTCCAGCCGGGCGTCGCCCTGGAGCGTCTTCGACTGGGCGTTCGCGAGGTAGAAGACGACGTAGTCGGTGACGATGCCGAGCACGAGCGCGACGAGCAGGGGCCGCAGGAGCGACGGCTGCTCGAGCCCGGCGCGCTCGGCGGCGTGGCTCACCGCCTGCTCCGCCATCGTGTACCCGGTGCCGACGGCCGCGAGCGTGAGCACCGGGGCACCCAGGGCACGGAAGCGGACGCCGACGAGCAGGGCCACGAGGATCACCGTCGCGACCTCGATCAGCGGCAGCGCGTCGTCGACGAGCGCGCCCTCGTGCACCTCGGCCGGCAGGATCCCGGTGGCGTGGCCCGTCGCGCCCCGGAGCCGGTCCGCCCCGGCGAGCTGCTCCGCGATCGGCGTCGACCGCGGAAAGGCGAGGTAGGTGATCGCGGTCGTCCCGGTCTCGCGCGAGCCGGGAACGACCCCCCGGGCGTTGATCACGGGAACGGCCACCGGGCCGGAGCCGGGGTTGGCCCGGGCCTGGCGGTCGAGGTGGGCTGCCGCCGAGACGATCCCCGCCTTGGCTGCGGCAGAGAGGCCGTTCGGGTCGCGGTGCACGACCTCGACCTCGGTGGTGAGGGGGACGCGGAACCGGTGCAGCGCGAGCGTGTTCGCGCGCAGCGACGGCGCGCTCGCCGGCACCAGCGACACCAGCGTGTCGGGAGGCTGTACCGGGGCGGGCAGCACGAACGCGGCATACGCGGCGGCGGCGGCCCAGCCGAGCAGGAGCGGCCACCGCAGCCGGATGACCGCCCAGGCATAGGCGCGGGCGAGTCGGCCGGTGGTCGGCTGCGCAGACACGGGCGTATTCATGCCCGCTCACGACTCCGCGCAACCGGTTACGTGGGCTCGATCCTCTAGTCTCGCCGGGGTGATCGCCCCGTTCTCCTTCCACCTGCCGGTCCGGATCCGCTTCGGCGAAGGGGCGGTCGCGGCGCTGCCCGAGGTCCTGGCCGAGCTGGGCGCGACGGCGCCGACGGTCGTCGTCGAGGCGCCGGTGGCGGAGCTCGCGGCCGTCGCCGCCGCGCTCGCCGGCCTCGACGTCTACGAGAAGCCGCCCGGCGAGCCGACCGTCGCCCTCGTCGACGCGCTGGTCGCGCGGTTGGACGGGCGGCCGCCCGACGCGGTCGTCGCGATCGGCGGCGGGTCGGCGCTCGATCTGGCCAAGGCCGCGCGGGCGGCCCACTCGCAGGCGACGCCGTTCGCGCGGTTGCTCACAGGCGACGTGGCCGTCTCCGAGCCGCGGGTCGGGCTCGTGACGGTGCCGACCACGTCCGGTACCGGCTCGGAGGTGTCGGGAGGGGCCGTGGTGGTCGATCCGGCCACCGGCCGCAAGCTCGGCGTCGCCTCGCCGCTGATGCGCGCCCAGCACGCGCTGGTCGACCCGCTGCTGACCCTGGGGCTGCCGCCGGCGGCGACGATGGGCACGGGCGCCGACGCGCTCGCCCAGGCGATCGGCGGCGTGATCGTGCGAAACGGCAACCCGGGTTCGGTCGCGCTCGGCCTGGAGGCCTGCCGGCACGTCGCCGCCGGGCTCGCGCCCGCCGTCGCGGACGGCCGCGATCGCGCGGCCCGCGCCGAGCTCAGCCTCGGCAGCCTGCTCGCCGGCCTCTCGATGAACCTGTCGGACTGCGGCGCCGACCACGCCCTCGGCCACGCCATCGGCGGCCGGATGGGGATGCCGCACGGCCTCAGCGTCGGCCTGGTGCTGGCGGAGACGCTCGACGTCGACCGGGTCGCCTGCGCGGAGCGGCTCGAACGGGTGGCGGACGCCCTCTCCGAGCCGCGGGACGGCGCCGGCGACGGCTCGCGCGCGGTGCGTGCCGTGCGCCGCCTGCTGGCTGCGATCGGCTTCCCGACCTGCGCCGAGGCGGGCGTGCCGGCGGCCGATGTGGATGCCCTCGTCGCCCTCGCCCGGGACGACTACTGCCTCACCGTAAGCCCGCACACATGGACGGACGCGGACATCCGCCGGGCCTATACCGATGCGCTCGCGCTCGGCACGAGAGGGTCGCCCTCCAACGGATAGGTGGTACGTTTTGCACGGCCGCGCGACGGCTCCGAGGGGAACAGCGTATGAGGATTCGATTCGAGAACCACGATCTTGAGACCGAGGGCTGCGGCCAGTTCATCGACCTGACCGACGATGTCGCGCGGGTCGTGGAGCGGAGCCAGGTGCGTGAGGGGATGGCGGTCGTGTACTCGCCGCACACCACCTGCGCGGTCGTGATCAACGAGCGCGAGAGCGGGTTCATCGAGGATTTCCAGGAGATGCTCGAGAACATCGCCCCGCGGGAGGGGATCTACTACCGCCACGACGATCTCTCCGTCCGCACGGAGGGCCTCGAGGGCGACCCCCACCGGATCCCGAACGGGCATTCGCACTGCCGGGCCGCGCTGATGGGCTCGGCGTCGCAGACGATCCCGGTGATCGACGGTGAGCTCACGCTCGGCCGGTGGCAGAAGATCTTCTTCTGCGAGCTCGACCGGGCCCGGCAGCGCAAGGTATTCATCCAGGTGATCGGCGAGGGATGACGCCGCCCGGCGGGGGCGGTGCGGGGGTGACCGGGGCGCTTCCGCCCGTGCTCGACGAGGCGGCGGGCGTTGTCGTGCCCGGGCTGCGCGAGGCCTGCGAGCAGCTCTCTCCCCAGATCGCCGCGGTCGTCGGATACCACCTCGGCTGGCTCGACGCCGACGGCCGCCCCGCCGACCTGCGCGGCGGCAAGTCGGTGCGCGGCGCGCTTGCGCTGTGCTCCGCCCGGGCCGCAGGCGTGACGGCCGCCGACGGGATTCCGGGAGCCGTGGCGGTCGAGCTCGTCCACACGTTCTCGCTCCTCCACGACGACATCATGGACGGCGACGGCGAACGGCACGGCCGCGCGGCGGCGTGGGCGGCCTTCGGCCGGGCGCGCGCGATCCTGGCGGGCGACGCGGCGCTCGCGCTCGCCTACCGCGTGCTGCTCGACGCCGGATCGCCTGGCCGCGGCGCCGCGCTCGAGTCGCTGGCGGCGGCGACCGCGCGGCTGATCGACGGGCAGGCGCTCGACCTCGACCTCGAGGGCCGGGTCGGCGCGACGCCGGAGGACTGCGTCCGCATGTGCGCGGGGAAGACGGGCGCCCTGCTCGAGTGCTCGGCGTCGATCGGGGCCGTGCTCGCGGGGGCGGGCGATGCCGTCGTCGCGCCGCTGGTCGCGTTCGGAGGCCACCTCGGGCTCGCGTTCCAGGCGGTCGACGACCTGCTCGGGATCTGGGGCGATCCCGCCGTCACGGGGAAGCCGGTCTTCGGCGACCTCGTGCAGCGCAAGACGTCGCTGCCGGTCGCCATCGCGCTGCACTCGGGCGGAGCGGACGGGCTGGAGCTGGCCGGACTGCTGGCCCGTGCCCACCTGGACGCGGCCGGCGTCGAGCGGGCGGCAGCGCTGGTCGAGGCCGGCGGCGGACGCGCCGGGGCCGCTGCGCAGGCGGAGGCGGAGCTCGCCCGGGCGCTCGCGGTGCTCGCCGCCGCGCCGATCGAGGCCGGCGCCCGCGACGACCTTGCCGCCATCGCCCGGTTCGTCGCCGCGCGGGAGTTCTAGGCGGCGGCGTGGAGGCCGGGCCGATCCCGGCCGAGCTCGTCGACCAGGTCGCGGGCGGTCAGCCCGGTGCAGATGTGCACGGGGACCCCGTAGCCGGCCAGGTCGAGCGCCATCGCCTCGAGCCCACCCACCCGGCGGCCGTTCACGTGCACCTCGGGCACCCACAGCTCCGCCGGATACGCCCGCGACGCCCGCCACCCGCGCGAGCCCTCGACCACGTCTCCCCAGAGCGCCACCCGCCCGATGACCCGGTGGACGACGCGCCGGCCGGCGACGGACGGCACGTAGGCGGCGAGGTCGGCGGGCAGAGAGACCGCGTGGACGCCGCAGCAGCACGTCACCTCGGGCGCGGCATGGTCGGGCGGCCGCAGCCGCCACGGCCGCAGCGGCTCCCGGCGGCGGGCGTCGCATGCCGCCTCGAGAGCGCTCCCCCGCGGCCACGGCGTCGGGTACACCGGGCTTGCGAGCCCGGCCCGGCCGGCCCCTGCGACGACGAACCACAGCCTCCAGCCGTGGACCGGCGCGCACATGTCCGGTGCCCGGGGTTCCGACGTCCCCACCCTGCGATGGTAGCGCCTGCGCGCGGTCAGGGGCCTTCGCCCGCCACCCAGAGGAGGCACGACGACCGCCGCCGGATCCGCCGCACCATGCGGGCGAAACGGCGCGGCCGCAGGCGGGTGCGGTCCGGGCCGAACACGAGCAGGCCGGCCTCGCGCTCGCCGGCCACCTCGAGCAGGGCGTCCACCGGGTGGGGACTGCGCACGCGCAGGTGCTCGACGTGCAGGCCGAGCGCGGTCGCCTGGTCGACGGATTCACGGATGCAGGCGCGGTCGGCCTCGAGCTCGGTGTCGGCGTGGCGGGTCGCGATCGACTGCGGCCACAGCGGCAGCTCCACCGCGTCGATGACGATCAGCGGCGCCTGCGACTCGAGCGCCGCGCCGAGCGCGACCCGCAGAGCATCCGGCGCGAACGGCACGGCCATGGTCGCGAGCACCACCGGACGGGTGCGCGCGCCCTGCACGGGCGTTGCCGTCGGCGTCGGGACGGCCGGGTGGTCGCGCAGCCTCACAGCTCGCCCTCGGCCTTGAGCGTCCACGTCCGCTGCAGCTCGCCCACGCGGCGGTGGTACCGCGAGCGCATGACGGGGCGCACGTAGGTGAACCAGACGAGCAGGATGACCGGCAGGCCGATGAAGAGCTGGAACTCCTGGGCCGTGAGCGCGAGGAGCAGGACGAACGCCGCGACGAGCGAGACGCCGGTGTATCCGATGATGCGGTAGCGCCGGCGCAGGGCCTGGATCGCCTCGTAGTCGGCGGAAGGGATGCCGTTGGTGTCGTAGGTGCGCCCGCACGATTCGCACGTCCACCGCTCCCCGTAGGCGACCCACGCCTCGGACTTGCCGCAGTCGCATTGCAGGGTGATGCGCGGGGCAGCCATCGGAGGGATCTTCGCGGATGTGTGGAAGCTTCCGCAAGCGCCTCGGAAGATCGTGGGAGAATCTATTGACCGAGGCCCGGGTTTCCTGTTTCATCGGCGGTCACTTCATCCGCTCGTCGGCCCTTTCCGGGAGGTTCCATATGGCCACAGCCGCAGTCGAGGAACGGGAGCTCCTCAAGACCATCAGCTGGTTCGACGGGTTCGTCGTTGCCCTGGCGAACCCAAGCTTCCTGATCACCGGCCTCGGCGCGTCGGTGCTGGGTCTGGGCGGCTGGGGCGCCGTCATCCTGTGGACGACGTCGGTGATCATCGGCGCGCTGCACAACTACGTCTACTCGGAGCTCGCGGCGATGTTCCCGAAGCTCTCGGGCGGCATCGCCATCTACGCCCACGAGGCCTGGAAGAAGTACCTCTCGTTCGTCGGGCCGATCGCGGCGTTCGGCTACTGGATCGGGTGGTCGGTGGTGCTCTCCGCCACCGGCGTGGTCGTCGGCTTCCTCATTCAGGCCCAGTTCTACACGGCGTCCGCGGCCCCGAGTTCGGCGTGGAATCACTCGTGGCAGATCGCCGGGCAGTCCATCTACTTCTCGTTCCCGATCGCCCTCACCATCGTCATCATCGCCGCGATCTGGACGTTCAACGTCCTCGGCATGCGGCCCGCCGTGTGGGTCGGCTACGTCACGGGCGGCCTGCTCCTGATCCCGCTCGCCGTGATCATGTTCCTGCCCTACATCACCGGCGACTGGCACTCGAGCAACATGAACTCGACCGTCCACTGGACCTCGCTCACCGGCGACAACGGGATCAAGCTCGTCATCGTCTGGCTGTACGTCATGTGCTGGTCGTCGTACGGCATGGAGTGCTGCGCGACCTTCGCGCCGGAGTACCACGACACCGCGCGCGACACGGGCAGGGCCCTGCGGGTGGCGGCCATCTTCGGCGTCATCGTCTACGCCCTCCTGCCGCTCGGGGCCGTCGGCACGTTCGGCGCGCAGAACATCACCCTCGACAACTACCTGGGCAGCTTCTACGCCGAGACGTTCCACGACATCCTCGGAACCGGCACCGGGTTAGCGATCATCCTGCTCTGTGCCGGGATCGTGCTCGCGATGAACACCGCCACGGCGGACGGGTCGCGGGCGCTCTACGGCATCTCCCAGGACGGGATGACCATCCGCTGGTTCGGGAAGCTGAACCGCTACCACGTGCCGGCGAACGCGATGACGCTGGACGCCCTCCTGAACATGGTGCTCCTGGTCACGTACGCTTCCGACCCGATCGGTGCGCTCAAGATCCTCGTGATCTCGAACCTCGGGTACGTGCTCTGCCACGTGTTCGCGACGTCAGGGTTCCTGCTACTGCGCAAGGACCGCCCGAAATGGCCGCGGCCGATCAAGGTCAACTCGATCTGGGTCGGCGTCTGCGGCCTGCTGTTCCTGTTCGACCTGACCCTGCTGATCGTCGGCGCGGCCAACGTCGGCCTTGCCTATGGCGCCAGCACCCGCTCGACGGTCGTGCCCTCGCTTCTGATCCTCGTTATCGCGCTCGGCCTCTACGTGTACCGCGTGGTCGTCCAGGAGAAGAAGTCTCTGCAGCTGCGGCTGCCGGCGGCCACGATGCCGGAGGAGGAGGCGGTGATCGGGGTACCGACCTCCAGCATCTGACCCGAGATGCGAAGAGGGGGCCGGCTCTGCGCGAGCCGGCCCCCTCTTTCGTGCCTTTGCTCAGCCGCCGTTCGCCGAGGCGCCGGCCTCGGACAGCAGCTGCTCGGCCAGCTCGCGCTTCTGGTCGGCGGTCATCTTCTTGAACTCGTTCTCGAGCGCCCGCCGGTTGATCACCTGGTTCCAGTAGTCGAGCGACTCCATCCCCAGGAGGGCGGTCTTGCCGACGAACTGGCGCAGCACCTCGTTCGTCGGGCCCATGACCCAGCCCGCCTTGCCGTCGCGCAAATAGCGCTCGAGCTGGAGCGGCTCCTTCTTGAATCCGGTGCCGCCGCAGCAGTGCAGCATCTTGTCGACGACGTGGGCGACGTTCTTGGCCGCGTTGAACTTGATCTGCCACAGCCAGTGCAGGTAGTTGCCGCGGGCGAGCTCGCCCACCGCCGGGTTCGTCTGCGAGCCGTCGGTGACCTTGTCGAGCGCCTGGGCGACCGAGTACACGAACATGCGCGACGCGTTCGTGTCCATGATCGCCTCGCCGACTGCGTCCTGGATCGTCGGGTAGTCGCACACGCGCAGGCCCACGTCCTTGTGGGTCTTGCGGGTCGTGTGGCGGACGGCAATGTCGATCGCGCCGAGCGAGATGCCGTTCCACGTGCCCGACGAGCCGACCAGGAAGTTCGGGTCGACCGACTCGTCGTTCGAGTTGGCGCCGTCGCCGATCGGGCCGACGAGCTGGTTCTCGGGCACGAACTTCCAGTCGAGCAACAGCGAGCCGGACTGGTTGCCGCGCAGGCCCATCGCGTCCCACTCCTCCGGCTTGGCCTGGATGTCGGCCGCGTCGACCACGAACACCGACAGGTTGGAGTAGTCGCCGTTGTAGTCGGGCGAGGTGGTCTGGAGGACGTAGAAGTCGGCGAAGCCGGCCGAGGTCGTCCACGAAGCCTTCTTCAGCACCTCGTAGCCGCCGTCGGCGCTGCGTGCGCCAGAGGCGATCGGGTACCAGAAGTGCGAGCCGGTCTCGGGGTCGGAGTACGACAGCGTGCCGATGTGGCCCTCGCGCACCTTCTTCAGGTACTTCTCGATGGTGTGGTCGGTCGCGCGCAGCTTGAGCGCCTCGACCGCACCGATGTGCATGACGTAGCACATGGCGCAGGAGGCGTCGCCGTAGCGGGCGATCGTCTCGGTGGTCGCCGCGTACATGACGTGGTTCTGGCCGAGGCCGCCCCACTCCTTCGGCAGCATCAGGCCGAGGAAGCCGTCCGGGGCCAGGGCCTCGAGGCTCTTGCGCGGGAACGTCAGCGTGCGGTCGTTCTCGGCCGCGAGCGGCCGGATGGTCTCGGTGCAGATCTCACGCAGCCGCTCCAGCAGCTCGAGCTGCTCCGTGGTGAAGAACCAATCCGGGTTGAACATCGGGTCGAGCCCGTCCATGGCCGACTGAGGTGCGACCGTTGCCATACTCGAAGCTCCTTCGTCGTTGCTCTGGCGGCCATATCCTAGTCGCGTGGCCGCTTCGGGGTCTATGGCGGGTCGTCCACCTCCGGGCCTGGCCCGGGTTTGGCGCCCGACACAGCGCGTGGCGGCGCCCGCGCCTTCCGGGCCGTGGAGAATTGCCGCCTCGGGGCGGGTCTATGCCTCCGCCGCCCGGTCTCGCGTCCGACGGCATGCCACCTCATCCGGTGTGGCCAGGCGTACCCATGTAGAATTTTCGCTATGTCCGTTCCGAACACCGTGGGGCGCTCTGCCGAGACGCGCCACCTGTTCCGGATCATCAACACGGTCTCCTCGACGCTCGACCTCGACCGGGTGCTGCGGGCGATCGTCGACCTCGTCTCCGACGCGATCGACTGCCACGCCTGCTTCATCTACCTGGTCGCCCCGGACGGTTCGCTCGTCCTGCGGTCGGTGTCCGACCCCTACGGCGCGCTCGTCGACCGGCTGCGGTTCGAGCGCGGCGAGGGCCTGGCAGGTTGGGTGGCCGAGCACAACCAGCCGGTGTTCCTGACCGAGGGCGCCCTCACCGATCCGCGGGTGAAGGTCGTGCCCGAGGCCGACGAGGAGGAGTACCAGTCGATCGTCGCCGTGCCCCTGCGCAGCAAGGCGGGCGAGGTGGTGGGCGTGATCTCGCTGCACGCCGAGGCTCCGCGCGAGTTCACCGAGGCCGACTCCGACTTCCTCGTCCACGCCGCCAGCCTGGTCGCCGGCGCGATCGAGAACGCCCGGCTCTACGAGCACACCCGCCGCCGCCTGGCCCTCGTCGAGGGCATGGCCGACCTGGCCCGGGCCGTCTCGGCCGCCTCGACGCTCGACCAGCTCCTGCCCGCTGTCGCCCGCCGCGCCCAGCGCCTGCTCGGGGCGGCCGCGTGCGAGGTGTACGTCTCAGGCGGCGACGGGGCGCTCGAGCTCGGCGCGTCCGCGCCGGCGAGCGGCCCGCGCGACCGGCTGCCGAGCGCGGCCGACCTCGGCGTCGGGCTCGCCCGCGGCCGGGCCGACGACGGCGACAGCCGCCGGCTGGCGGAGCTGCTCTGGGGCGACGCCACCGCCGCGGCGCTGGTGTCGCCGATGGTCGCGGCCGACGAGCTGCTCGGGTTCCTCGCCCTGCGCTTCCCCGGCGACCGGCCCGCCGACGCCGAGGCCCGCGAGGTGGCGGCGTCGATCGCCGGCCAGGCCGCGATCGCCCTCAAGAACCTGCACCTGATCGAGCGCCTGACCGAGCACAACGCGATCAAGGACTTCCTCGAGGACCTGTCGCGCGGGCTGCCGGCACCGGCCGGCCTCGCCGACCGCGGCCGCGCGCTCGGGTGCGACCTGCACCGGCCCCACCTCGTCCTCCAGGCGGCGCCGCGCTCCGGCGGCGGGACGCAGTCGTGGGAGGAGGTCGCGCGCGCGCTCGAGGCGGGGGCGGCCCGCGCCTTTCCCGGGTCGTTGTTCGACCGCCGCGACGGCGCCGTCCGCGGGCTCGTGCGGCTGGGGAGCGGCGACGAGCCCACCGCGCTCGCCCGGCTGCGCGAGATGCATGTGGGCCTGAACCGCAACCACCCACTCGCGATCGGGCTCTCGCACCGGTGCGAGGGGCCGGCCAGCTTCGCCACCGGCTTCGAGGAGGCGCAGCAGGCCGTCACCGCCGCGGCCGTGATCAGCCCCGAGCCCGGCGTCGTCAGCTTCGACGACCTCGGCGCCTACAAGTACCTGCTGCGCGTGTCCCAGGACGGCCGCACCCGCGACCACCGCGGCGACGCGCTGGCGAAGCTCGAGGCGTATGACCGCCGCCACCGCTCCCAGCTCCTGGCCACGCTCGAGGAGTATCTGAAGCGGCGGGGCAATATCGCCGCGGCCGCCCAGACCCTCTTCGTCCACCCGAACACCCTGCGCCAGCGCCTGCGCCGCATTCAGGACCTGACCGGCCTCGACGTGCAGAACGAGGACTGGCTCATGATCGAGATCGAGCTGAAGCTGCTCCGGCTCGAGCGCGCGCTCGGGCGCGCGGGCTAGCACCACACGGGGTCAGACCCCTTTTGGTGCACGCCAGATCTGCTCGCGGCTACGGGGCGCCGCACCAAAGGGGTCTGACCCGGACGCTAGAAGCGCCTGCGGCCGCGGCCGTTGCGGCGGCTGGAGTAGACCAGCCGCGGCGGCGCCACCGTCATCCCCGCCGAGCGGAACTCGTCGGCGATCTCGAGCCGGGTCGCGACCCGGCTCACGTCCGCCTGCTGGTCGCGGGTGACGAGCGTGACCGCGCGGCCGTCGGCGCCGGCGCGGGCGGTGCGCCCGACCCGGTGGGTGTAGTCGTCGGCGCCGGTGGGGGCGTCGTAGTTCACGACCAGGCCGATGCCCTCGAGGTCGATCCCGCGGGCCGCGACATCGGTCGCGACGAGCACGCGCACCTCGCCGCTCGCGAAGCGTGACATCGCCCGGTTCCGCTCCGCCTGGCTGCGGTCGCCGTGGATGGCCTCGCAGCGCACGCCGGTGCCCTCGAGCCGCCGGGCCAGCCAGGCGCAGTTCGTCTTCGTCTCGCAGAAGACGAGCGTCAGCCCCTTGGCGTGCTCCAGGAGGTCGATCAGCTGGGCGTACTTCTCCGCCTCGGTGACCGAGATGAACGCGTGGTCGACGTCGCCCTGCTCGACGGTGACGTGGTCGCTCGCGTCGATGTGGACGGCGTTTCGGGTGAAGCGGCGGGCCGCGACGCCCGCGGCCCCCTCGACCGTGGCCGAGAAGAAGAGCGTCTGGCGGTCGCTGTGGAGCTTGGGCACGATCCGCTCGACCTGGGGCAGGAAGCCCATGTCGACCATCCGGTCGGCCTCGTCGAGCACCAGCCGGCGGACGCCGCTCAGGTTGACCATGCGCCGGCCGGAGAGGTCGATCAGGCGGCCCGGGGTTGCGATCACGATCTGGCTCCTCGAGGCGGCCTTGGCCTGGGCGGGGAGGCCGGCGCCGCCGTAGCAGACGGCAACGCGGACGCCGCGGGCGGCGGCCAGCGGCTCGAGGTCGGCGCCGATCTGCTGGGCCAGCTCGCGGGTGGGGCAGAGGACGAGCGCCTCGGGCGCGGTCGCGTCAGGGTCTGCGAGCATGATCAGCGGCAGGCCGAACGCGAGCGTCTTGCCGCTCCCGGTCGGGCTCTTCGCGATCACGTCGGTGCCCTCGAGCCCGGCGGGGATGCACATCCGCTGCACGGCGAACGGCTCGGTGATCCCGAGCCCGGCCAGCGCGACGCACACCTCCTCGCTCACCCCGAGGGTCTGGAAAGTGTCGGTCATCGAATACTCCTCTATCGGCGGGCGGCGCCCGCCTCCTAAAGTGCCGGAAGGGCTCGGAGCTAGTCGATCACCTTCGTCGCCGCGGCCCATGCCGCGCCATCAAGCACAGTCGTCGTTTTCCGAAGCATATGCGACGTCCTTCTGGGCAGGTGGAAATTCGCCTGCGTTCGTGGGAGTGTTTGGCCCCCGGGATCGAGCAAAAGGAGTCTCACCTATGGCGACCACCATGGCCAGGCCCGCCGCCGAGGCGGTCAAGAAGCGCGCCGAGGAAGAGGGGATCGAGTTCTTCTTCGCCCAGTTCGTGGACATGAACGCCAAGCCGTCGGCGAAGCTCGTGCCCATGTCGAACTTCGACGGGCTGGTGAGCGAGGGCGCAGGGTTCGCCGGGTTCGCGGCCGGCCCGATCGGCCAGACGCCGGCGTCGCCGGACATGATGGCCATCCCCGACCTCGCGAGCTACTCGCGCGTGCCGTTCAAGTCCAACCTGGCCCGTTTCGCGTGCGACATCTACGTCGAGGGCAAGGAATGGCCGTACTGCCCGCGGACGATCCTGCGCCACCAGCTCGCCCGCGCCAAGAAGCTCGGCTACACGTTCAAGATCGGGATGGAGCTCGAGTTCTTCCTGCTCCGCGAGACGGCCGACGGCGGCATCGAGCTGGCCGACCCGCTCGACCGGCTCGACCAGCCCTGCTACGACATGAAGGGGCTGACCCGGCACTACGAGTTCCTGAGCCGGCTCTCGACGTATGTGAACGAGCTCGGCTGGGGCAGCTACGCAAACGACCACGAGGACGCGAACGGCCAGTTCGAGTCGAACTTCGAGTTCGCCGACGCCCTCACCACCTGCGACCGGGCGATCTTCTTCCGCTACATGGTGCACGCCATGGCGCAGGCCGAGGGGATGCTGGCCACGTTCATGCCGAAGCCGTTCGGTCATCTGACCGGCAACGGCGGCCACTTCCACATGTCGCTGTGGGACGAGAGCGGCGAGCGCGACCTCTTCGCCGACGACGACGACGCGAACGGGCTCGGCCTGAGCCCACTGGCCTACCAGTTCACCGCCGGCCTGAAGAAGCACGCAAAGGCGTACATCGCGGTGACCGCGCCGACGGTCAACAGCTACAAGCGGCTGACGACGACGGCCGGGACGCCGACGTCGGGCGCAACCTGGTCGCCGATCTTCATCACCCACGGCGCCAACAACCGCACGCAGATGCTGCGCCTCCCCGGCGGCCACGTCGAGGACCGCACGGTGGACGGCTCGTGCAACCCGTACCTGGCGGCGGCGGTCGTCCTGGCCGCGGGCCTGGACGGCATCGAGCACGGCCTCGACCCGGGCAAGCACAACGACGAGAACCTCTACACGCTCTCGTCCGAGGAGCTCGCCAAGCGCGGAATCGAGCTGCTCCCGGCAAACCTGCTCGACGCCACCCGCCATCTGGCCGAGGACGAGGTGCTCCGCAAGGCGCTCGGCAACACGGGCACCGAGGACTACATCGACTACTTCGTCAAGACGAAGCAGGCCGAGTGGGCGGCCTACCACGAGCAGGTCACGCCGTGGGAGGTCAAGAACTACCTGACGCTCTTTTAGACGTGGGGGAACCCATGGTTCCCCCACGAGCCCCCTCCTTCAACGGCGGCGGGTCGTGGTGGCGCGCCGGCGAGACGCGGTCTCGCCGGCGCAGGCGTCCGCTCATGTAGGGCTTTCACATAGCCCAGCCGCGAATTGGTTGCCGCCTGGCATTCCCCGCCTGCCCGCTCTCCGTCTAGGATTGGCGGCGGCTGCCGGAGGTTTGAGCCCATGTGCGGGCTGTGTGGATTTCTCTACAAGGATGCGGATCGGGTCGGGCCCGTCGGACGCACGCTGCACGCGATGCTGGGACCGATGGCGCGCCGCGGCACCGACTCCACCGGCATCGCGCTCTACGGCGCGCCCCGCAGCGACTCCTACGTCGTCCGCGCCCGCATCGACGCAAACCACGGCACCCCTGAGCGCGTCGCCCACGCGCTCGACGAGGCCGGCACGGTCACGGAGCGCTCGCAGCAGGGGCCGAACATGCGCGCCCGCATCACCTACTCCGGCGACCTGGGCGCGCTGACCGATCGCATCGAGGCCGAGCCCGACGTCGAGGTGTTCTCGATCGGGCGGGCGATGGAGATCGTGAAGGACGTCGGCGACGCCGACGCCGTCGAGGCGGCCGACCCGTACGCCGGCTTCGAGGGCAGCCACGCGATCGGCCACACCCGCATGGCGACCGAGTCGGTCGTCGACGTCGCCCACAGCCACCCGTTCTGGGCGCGGCCCTTCCCCGACATCTCGGTCGTCCACAACGGCCACATCACGAACTACCACAAGCTCCGCCGCCGGCTCGAGAACCAGGGCCACCGCTTCGCCACCGGCAACGACTCCGAGGTGATCGCGGTCTACATCGCCGACAAGCTGGAGCGGGGCGAGAGCCTCGAGGACGCGCTGCGGGCGTCGGTCGCCGACCTCGACGGCACCTTCGCCTATCTGATCTCGACCCCGGAGGGCATCGGCGTCGCCCGCGACCCGTTCGCGCTGAAGCCCCTGCTCTACGCCGAGTCCGACGAGGTGGCGCTGATCGCCTCCGAGGAGGTCGCGATCCGGGCCGTCGACCAGGACGCCGCGCTCGTCCCGCGCGAGCTGGCTGCCGGGGAGGTGCGCTGGTGGCTACGCTGACCTCCGACATCGACTGCTCGCGGCACACGACGCGCGAGATCAACCAGGCGATCAAGCGCGCGGCCGCAGACGGCGTCGCCGAGATCCACCTCTCCAACCCGTCCGCCCGGCACAGCCTCGCGGTGGCGGTGATGCAGCCGATCGACATCGTCTTCGACGGCCCGGTGGGCTGGTTCTGCGGCGGGATGTGCGACGGTGCCCGCATCACCGTGCACGGCAACTGCGGCTGGAGCCTGGGCGAGAACCTGATGTCGGGGTCGATCGAGATCCAGGGCAACGCCGGCTCCTCGACGGCGGCCACCATGCGGGGCGGGCGCGTGTTCGTCGGCGGCGACACCGGCGCCCGCGCCGGCATCTCGATGAAGGGCGGGACGCTCGTCGTCGGCGGGTCGGTCGGCTACATGTCAGGCTTCATGATGCAGCGCGGGGTGATGGTCGTGTGCGGCGACGCCGCGGACGGGATCGGCGACTCGATGTACGAGGGCACGGTCTACGTCGGCGGGGAGATCGCGTCGCTCGGGGCCGACTGCGTCGAGAGCGAGCTGGGCGACGACGACCGCGAGCTGATCGATCGCGAGCTGGGCCAGAACGGCGTCGACGCCGGCGGCCGCGACTGGAAGAAGCTCGTCGCCGGCCGGAAGCTCTGGAACTTCTCCCGGCACGAGTACGACGCCTGGCGGGGGGCGCTGTGAGCGAGTTCATCCCCCGCGGCGCCGACGGCCACGTGCTCCAGAAGCTGTGGGTGTGGTCGCCGGAGACCATCGAGGACATCCAGACGAAGGCCGAGCTCGGCCGCTACACGAACCGGGCGCTCGGGACGACCCGGCGCACGCCGCACTTCCAGGACCTGACCTTCGTCCCCTGCACGCTCTCGCGCGTCCCGCTCGAGGGCTACCGGGAGACCTGCCGCACCGACATCGAGATCGGCGCCCGCCACGGGGCGAAGCCGATCAGGCTGCGCACGCCGATCACGATCGCGGGCATGTCCTACGGGGCGCTGTCGCGCAACGCGAAGGCGGCGCTCGGCACGGCCGCCACCCGCGTCGGCATCTCGACGACGACCGGCGACGGCGGCATGCTCGACCTCGAGCGCGAGGCCTCCGACCAGCTCGTCTACCAGGTGCTGCCGAGCCGCTACGGCTTCAACCCGCACCACCTGCGGATGGCGAACGCGGCCGAGATCGTGATCGGCCAGGGCGCGAAGCCCGGCACCGGCGGCGTGCTCCTGGGCGCGAAGGTGTCGCCGATCATCGCCGAGGCGCGCACGCTCCCGCCCGGCGTCGACCAGCGCTCGCCCTGCCGCCACCCCGACTTCATCGGGCCCGACGACCTCCAGATCAAGATCGAGGAGCTGCGCGAGGCCACCGACGGTGCCATCCCGATCTACGTGAAGATCGGCGCCTGCCGCGTGCCCGACGACGTGAAGCTGGCCTGCAAGGCGGGCGCCGACGTGGTCGTGATCGACGGCCTCGAGGGCGGCACCGGCGCCTCGCCCGACTCGCTCATGGATCACACCGGCATCCCGACGCTCGCCGCCACCTGCGAGGCGGTCGCCGCGATCCGGGAGATGCGGCTCGAGGGCGTCGTCAACCTGATCGTCTCCGGCGGCATCCGCAACGGGATCGACGCCGCCAAGGCGCTCGCCCTCGGCGCGGACGCCGTCTCGATCGGCACCGCCGCGATGATCGCGCTCAACTGCAACCGGCCGCTGTACCTGGACGACTACCACCGCCTCGGCACCGAGCCCGGCGCGTGCCACCACTGCCACACAGGCCTCTGCCCCGTCGGCATCACGACCCAGGACGAGGATCTGATCGCCCGCCTGCCGATCGACGAGGCCGCCGACCGGGTCGAGGGCTTCCTGCACTCGATGACGCAGGAGATGCAGATGTTCGCGCGGGCGTGCGGAAAGTCGGCCGTGCACGACCTCGAGCCGGAGGACATGCGGGCGATGACGATCGAGGCCTCCGCCATCACCGGCATCCCGCTCGTCGGCACGAATTTCGCGTTCCGCCCCGAGAGCTTCGCCGCGGCCGTGGTCGAGGCGCTGGCGGCCGCCTCGACGAACGGGCATGTGAGCCCCCAGGGAGCGCACCACTAGGCATGTCGTTTCTGCTGGAGTGCCCAAACTGCGGTCGCAGGCCGGTGGACGAGTACGCCTACGGCGGCGAGGTGACCGTGCGGCCGAAGTCCGCAGACGACACCCGAGCGCTGTTCTCCTACCTCTACTTCCGCAAGAACGACGCCGGCGCCCAGCGGGAGTGGTGGTTCCACTCGTCCGGCTGCCGGGAGTGGTTCCAGGCCGAGCGCGACACCCGCTCGAACGAGGTCATGCAGGTGGCGCCCCCGGGAGGGTTGACATGAACCGCCTGGCGGAGCGGCGCGGAGAGCTGATCGACCGCGGCCGCACCGTCACGTTCACGTGGCGGGGGCGCACGGTCGAGGGCCTGGCCGGCGACACGGTCGCCTCGGCCCTGTACGCCGACGGCATCCGCGTGTTCTCGCGCTCGTTCAAGTACCACCGCCCCCGTGGGCTGCTCTGCTGCAGCGGCCAGTGCCCCAACTGCCTCGTCCAGGTCGATGGCGACCCGGCGGTGCGGGCCTGCATGACGCCGATCGAGGAGGGCATGCAGGTCGAGCACATCAACGCGTGGCCGTCGCTCGAGCGCGACGCCCTGCACACGCTTGCCTCGGCGACGCCCGCCTTCGGCATGCAGGTCGGCTTCTACTACAAGACGTTCATGCGCCCGCGGTGGGCGTGGAAGTACTACGAGAAGTTCCTGCGCTCGGCGGCCGGCCTGGGCAAGCTCGACCCCGAGCACCGCCGCGACCGCCGCTACGAGAAGGTGCACCGCCACGTCGACGTGCTCGTGATCGGCGGCGGCGAGTCGGGGCTCGAGGCGGCCGTGGCCGCGGCCCGCGACGGTCGTGACACCGCCCTCGTGGAGGAGGGCCTTGCCCTCGGCGGCCGGCTCGCCTTCTCCGGCATCGGCCCGGCGACCCGGGCGGCCGACCTCGAGGCGGCGGCCCGCGAGGCGGGCGTCGAGATCCTGCAGCCGGCCTGGGCGGGCGGCGTGTACGAGGGCAACCTCGTCCCCGTCTACCAGGGCGACACGATGTACCGCTTCCGGGCGGGCGAGATCGTGCTCGCCACCGGCCTGATCGAGCAGCCGCTCGTCTTCGCCGGGAACGACCTGCCCGGCGTCATGCTCGGCTCGGGCGTGCGCCGGCTCGTGAACCAGTTCCGGATCCCCCCCGGCGACGAGGCGGTCGTCGTCACCGTCGACGACCTCGGCATCGAGGCCGCCTGCGACCTGGCCGAGGCCGGCGTCGCCGTCTCCGCCGTCGTCGACACGCGCGAGGGCGACACCGATGAGCGCCTCGGCGTGTACGGCATCGAGCACCTGCGCGGGTTCACGCCGGTCGAGGCGCGCGGCCGCGGCCACGTGAGCGGCGTCGTCTGCGCCCGCGGGGGCGAGCGGCGGTCGCTGTCCGCCGACCTCGTCGTCATGAGCGGCGGCACGGTCGCCCAGTTCGGGACGCTCGTGCAGGCCGGCGGCTCGGTCCGCTACGACGCCGACCGGCGCGTGTACGTGCCCGACAACGTCCCGGCGGGCGTCCGCGTCGCCGGCCAGCCGGTGGGGACGGCCGCGACGGTGCCGGCCTGTGCCGACGGCGGCCGCGGCAAGCAGTTCGTCTGCTACTGCGAGGACGTGACGACCAAGGACGTGAACCTCTCGGTGAAAGAGGGGTTCGCCTCGCTCGAGCTCTCGAAGCGGTACACGACGGTGACGATGGGCCCCTGCCAGGGCAAGATGTGCCACCGCAACTCCGGCCTCGTCATGGCCCGCGAGCTGGGCGTCGACCCCGACGAGCAGCGCGTCGGCGTGACGACGGCGCGGCCGCCGCACAACCCCACGAGCTTCTCGCTCCTGGCCGGCCGCGGCTACGAGCCGGTCAAGCGCACCTCGGTGCACCACTGGCATGCCGACCGCGGCGGCAAGATGCTCTGGGCCGGCGACTGGAAGCGGCCGTACGACTACGGCTCGCCCGAGGATGAGACGGCCGCCGTGCACGAGTCGCTCGGACTGATCGACGTGTCCACCCTCGGCAAGCTGATCGTCCGCGGCCCGGACGCGGCGGCGTTCCTGGAGCGGGTGTACCCGAACCGCTACGGCGACATGAAGCTGGCCCGCGTCCGCTACGGGATCGTGTGCGGCGACGACGGCTCGATCCTCGACGACGGCACCGTCGCGCGCCTGTCCGACGCGGAGTTCTACGTGACCACCACCTCCTCCGGCGCGGGCGGGATGGAGCAGTGGTTCACCTGGTGGAACGCCGTGTGGGGGATGGACTGCCAGATCGTGAACGTCACCTCGGCGATCGCCGCGTTCAACCTGGCCGGGCCGAACGCCCGCACCGCGCTCACCGGGCTCACCGACTTCGACCTCGGAAACGACGCCTTCCCCTATCTGGGGGCCGGCCACGCTGAGGTCGCCGGGGTGCCCTGCCTGCTGCTGCGCATCGGTTTCGTCGGCGAGCTCGGCTACGAGATCCACTGCCCGGCGGCGGCCGGCGAGCACCTGTGGGAGGCGCTCATGGCGGCGGGCGAGGCGTTCTCGGTGAAGCCGTTCGGGCTCGAGCCCCAGCGCGTCCTGCGCCTCGAGAAGATGCACGTGATCGTCGGCCAGGACACGAACGCGGAGTCGCAGCCGCTCGAGGCCGGCATGCCCTGGATCGTGAAGCTCGACAAGGAGAACGACTGGATCGGGCGCTACTCGATCGAGTGGTATCAGAACCGCGGCAACCGCACCTCGCTGGTCGGCTTCGAGGGCGGCAACGGGGCCGTGCCCAGGGAGGGCGCGCAGGTGGTCGTGAACGGCGAGCCGGTCGGCCGGGTCACGTCGTCGCGGTTCTCGCGGCGGCTGGGCAAGGCGGTCGGGATCGCCTGGGTGCCCGCCGACCTCGCGGCCGAGGGCACCGCGATCACCCTGTCCGACCCGTCCGGCGCGTCGATCCCGGCCAGCGTCACGCTGCGGGCCTTCTACGACCCCGACCAGGAGCGGCTGCGCTCGTGAGCGCGATCCGCGATCCGTACGCGTTCCTCTCACCGGCGGCCGCTGCGGGCGGCGTCGGCCTGCGCACGCCGATGGAGCGGGCGCACCTGGCGGCCGGCGCGACCCTCGAGGCCGTCGACGGCTGGCGGGTCGCGGCGTACGCCCCGGCCGACGCCGAAGCGGCGGCGACGGCGACCGACCTCTCGCACCTCGGAAAGCTCGACGTGCGCGGCCCCGCGGCCGAGCTCGACTCGCTGACCGGCGGCCTTGCCCCCGGCGCGGCCCGCGCCGACGACGACGTGTGGACGCTGCGGCTCACGCCCACCCACGGCTACGTGCTCTGCCCGTTCGGGCGCGTGAACGAGCTGCGCGAGCGGATCGGCGCGGCCGCGCTCGACGTCACCTGCGCCTACGCCGCCGTCGCGCTCGGCGGGGAGAGTCGCACCGCCGTCTTCAACCGCTCGTCCGGCCTCGACGTGCGCGAGTCGCGCTTCGGCGCCGGCAGCTGCATGGCCGGCTCGGTGATGCGGGTGCCGACGCTCGTCCTGAACCGCGGCGACGACCTGGTGATGCTCGTCGCCTGGGAGTACGGCGAGTACTTCTGGGACGCCATCCTCGACGCCGGCGAGACCATCGGGATCGCCCGCACGAGCGTCGTCGCCGTCGAGGCGCCGCAGGAGCAGACGGCGTGATCGGGCTCCTGCGCAAGCACCGCTTCTTCCGCTCGCACCCGCTGCGGGCGAGCTACGACGCCGTCGTGATCGGCGGTGGCGCCCACGGCATGGCCACCGCCTACTACCTGGCCAAGGATCACGGCATGAAGAACGTCGCCGTGGTCGAGCAGAGCTACATCGGCGCGGGCGCATCGGGGCGCAACACGACGATCATCCGCTCGAACTACCTGACCCCTGAGGGCACTCGCTTCTACGAGGCCAGCGTCCAGCTCTACCGGACGTTGTCGCAGGATCTGAACTTCAACATGCTGTTCTCCCAGCACGGCCACCTGACGCTGGCCCACTCCGACCGGTCGGTGAACACGATGATGGAGCGGGCCGAGGTCAACCGCCTGCTCGGGGTCGACTCGCGGGTCATCTTCCCGGACGAGATCAAGGAGCTCGAGCCGATGCTCGACGTCTCCGATCACCCGACGTTCCCGATACTGGCCGCCCTCTACCACCCGCCGGGCGGGATCATCCGCCACGACGCGGTCGTGTGGGGCTACGCCAAGGAGGCCGACCGGCTCGGCGTCGAGATCCACCCCTACACCGAGGTCACGGGCATCACCCGCGACAACGGCAAGGTGACGGGCATCGAGACGAACCGCGGCCGGATCTCGGCGGGGACCGTGATCTCGTGCACGTCCGGCTGGTCGACCCTCGTCGGCCGCCTGGCCGGGATCGAGGTGCCGATCACGACCCACATCCTCCAGGCCTGCGTGACCGAGCCGGTGAAGCCGCTGCTGCGCAAGATCATCGTGTCGGGGACGCTGCACATCTACATCTCGCAGTCCGACCGCGGCGAGTTCGTGATGGGCTCCGAGATCGAGCCGTACTCCGGCTACTCCAACAAGGGCACGTTCCGCTTCATCGAGGATCTGGCGATGCACATGGTGGAGCTCCTGCCCATGCTCGGCCGCGCCCGCATCCTGCGCCAGTGGACCGGCCTCTGCGACGTCTCGCCCGACTACGCCCCGATCATGGGCGTGACCGAGGCGGATGGCTTCCTGATCGACGCCGGCTGGGGCACCTACGGCTTCAAGGCGTCGCCGATCGTCGGCAAGACGATGGCCGAGCTCGCCGCCACGGGCCGCACGCCCGACCTGATCGCACCCTTCCGGCTGTCGCGCTTCTACGAGAACGAGCTCGTGTCCGAGCGCGGCGCCGCGGCCGTTTCGCACTAGCACCGAACCCCCACTGCACCCAAGGAGACCGCGTTGAAGTCCAGCCTCGAGATCGCACAGGAAGCGACCCTCCGCCCGATCATGGATATCGCCCGCGAGATCGGCCTCGAGGAGGACGAGATCGACCTCTACGGCCGCTACAAGGCCAAGGTGAGCCTGGGCGCGCTCGACCGGCTGGCCGGGGCGCCGGACGCGAAGATCGTGTGCGTCTCGGCGATCACGCCGACGAAGGCGGGCGAGGGCAAGACGACCACGTCGGTCTCGCTCACCCAGGGCCTCGGCCACATCGGCAAGCGGCCGGTGCTGTGCCTGCGCGAGCCCTCGCTGGGGCCGATCTTCGGCATCAAGGGCGGCGCCGCCGGCGGCGGCCTCACCCAGGTCGTGCCGATGGAGGACCTGAACCTGCACTTCACCGGCGACTTTCACGCGATCGCGGCGGCGAACAACATGCTCGCGGCGTTCGTCGACCGGCACCTGTTCTACGGCAACGAGCTCGGCATCGACCCGCACCGGGTCACCTGGCGGCGGGCGATCGACATGAACGACCGCCACCTGCGCAACGTGATCACCGGGCTCGGCGGCCCGACCCACGGCTTCCCCCGCGAGACCGGGTTCGACATCGTGGCCGCCTCTGAGGTCATGGCGATCATGGGCATGGCGACCTCGCTCGCCGACCTGCGCACGCGGATCGGCCGGATCACGGTCGGCTACGACGTCGAGG
Organism: uncultured Actinomycetes bacterium; assembly: GCA_963746115.1. Taxonomy (GTDB): domain Bacteria; phylum Actinomycetota; class Thermoleophilia; order Gaiellales; family JAICJC01; genus JAICJC01. The sequence continues at coordinate 128,054 of CAVVAA010000003.1, forward strand.
GCAAGCCCGTGAACGCCGAGCAGATGGGCTGTGCCGGCGCCATGACCGTGCTCCTGAAGGACGCGCTCAAGCCGAATCTGATCCAGACGCTCGAGGGCCAGCCATGCTTCATGCACATCGGCCCGTTCGGGAACATCGCCCACGGCAACAGCTCGATCGTCGCCGACCTCGTCGGCCGCAAGCTCGGCGACTACGTCGTCACCGAGGCCGGCTTCGGCAGCGACCTCGGCATGCAGAAGTTCATGGACATCGTCTGCCGGGCCGGCGGCTTTGCGCCGAGCGCGGTCGTGATCGTGGCGACGGCGAAGGCGCTCAAGCACCACGCCGGCCTCGAGGACGACCCGCGCAACTCCGAGTCCGAGAACCTGAAGGCGATCGAGACCGGCTCCGCCAACCTGGCCCGCCACATCCAGAACGTGAAGCACTTCGGCCTGCCCTGCGTCGTTGCGGCCAACCGCTTCCCCGGCGACACCGACGCCGAGGTGGCGCTCGTGCAGAAGCTCGGCATCGAGCACGGCGCCCACGCCGCCGTCCTGAACGAGGGCTTCTCGAAGGGCGGCGCCGGCGCCGCCGAGATGGCCGAGGCGGTCGCCGACGCGTGCGACCAGCCGAACACCTTCGCGTTCACGTTCGACGACTCCGACCCGATCGACACGAAGATCGAGAAGATCGCCACCCGCGTGTACCAGGCCGACGGCGTCGACTTCTCGCCGGTCGCCCGGCAGAAGATCGAGCAGTTCACCCGTGACGGGCTCGGCAACCTGTCGATCTGCATGGCCAAGTCGCACCTGTCGCTCTCGGCCGACCCGGCGCTCGTGAACGCGCCGACCGGCTTCCGCATCCCGGTGCGCGACATCCGCCCGTACACCGGTGCCGGCTTCCTGACGCCGCTCTGCGGGGACATCATGCAGATGCCGGGGCTCGGCAAGACGCCGGCCGGCTTCAACGTCGATATCGACGCCGACGGGAAGACGGTTGGGCTCTTCTAGCGACGCCGAGGCGGGGTCGCCGCCGTATCTGAGCGTCACGCTGGCCCAGTTCCTGGACCGGCTGGCCGCGCGGACGCCTGCGCCCGGCGGCGGGTCGGTGGCCGCGGTCACCTGCGCGATGGCGGCCGGCCTCGTCGAGATGGCCGCCGCCTTCGACCCGGGCGCCACCCTGGACGGCGTCGGCGAGCGCGCCCGCGAGCTGCGCGGCCGGGCCGCGGCGCTGGCGGATGCCGACGGCGCCGCCTACGCCGAGGTGCTCGAGGCGCTGCGGATGCCCGCGGGGCCGGACCGCACCACCCGGCTGGACGATGCGGTGGGCGGGGCGATCGAGTGCCCGATGCAGGTGCTCGAGATCGCCGCCGAGGTGGCGACGCTCGCCGCCGACGTGGCCGCCCGCGGGAACCGCAACCTCGAGGGCGACGCGATCACCGGCGCGCTCCTGGCCGAGGCCGCCGCCCGCTCGGCGGCGACGCTCGCCCAGCTGAACGTGAGCATGCTCTCGCGGCATGCCGTGGCCGACGCGCACCTGGAGCGGCTGCGCCCCGGCCTCGCCTGCGCCACCCGTGCGCGCGAGCGGGCCGTCGAGGCCTACGTGCACGCCGAGCGCGGCTGAACACCGGGGTCAGACCCCACGCAAGCCGCGACACGGGACTGTCACGACCGCCGTTCGGGGTCAGACCCCGATTTTCGGGTGCGTTTCTGCCATGGCCGGGGCGGTCCGTCGGGCTAGAGTGCTGTCCGGAACGCATCGCGCGCTGTCGACACAGTCTCGTCGACGTCGACGCTGCGCCGTCGGGATCGCTCGCTACTCGCGCGGACGTCGTGACCGGGCGGGACGCACGCCGGCGGCGCGACCAGCGAGCGCGGCCAGCTCCAGGGCTCGACCGTGGCGCCGCGCACGCCCGACGACTAGCGCAGCTCCGGCGGATCCGACGGCGGCTCGGCGGGCGGCGCCCCGTCGTGATAGACGTGGACGACCTGCGGCTGCGGCGACGGGCGCGTCAGGGCCCACACGAGCGCACCGATCCAGCCGAGCACGGTCCAGCCGAGCAGGAGGTTGAGCGCGAAGATCGCCCACCGGTTGTGATGATGCCGGGCGAACCCGATCACGGACGGGACGAGGTACGCGGCCAGCGCGACGACGAGGGCGATCCCTCCTCCGCCGCCTGAGGCGAAGATGACGAGCGGCACCGCGTCAGCCTAACGCGGGCGGCAGAGCCCGGGCTAGACTGAAACCCCATGAGCGCGCAACTATCGACCTTCTTCCACGTCGGCGGCGAGCAGGTGCTCGAGGTGGAAGGCCACCAGGTGCCGCTCGTCCAGGGACAGGGCGTCCTCATCAGCGACGACATCCGCTACCGGGTGATCGACGTGTGGTTCAGCTTCGACGGCGCCAGGGGCCGTCATCAGGAAGGTCTGCACGTCTTCCTCGAGCGGACGGAGGAAACTCCGCCGTGGCCCGCCCGGGCCGGTTAGCGGCGCTCCGGGGTCGGGCCGGTATCGGCTGGGTAACGGCGCGCTCACCGGAGTGACAGCGGCCGGTGCACGGGCGATGATTGGATCGTGAACCGCGTGCTGCTCATCGAGGACGACCCCACGATCCGCGAGATGACGCGCCTGACGCTCGAGCGCGACGGCTTCGTCGTCGAGACGGCGGGCGACGGCCAGGCGGGCCTCGATGCGTTCGACCGGGGCACGCCCGACGTGGTGCTCCTCGACGTGATGCTGCCGGGCATGGACGGCGTCACCGTCTGCCGCCGCATCCGGGCCAGGAGCGTCGTTCCCATCGTGATGCTGTCGGCCCGCACCGATCCGATCGACGTCGTCCTCGGCCTCGAGGCGGGCGCCGACGACTACGTGACCAAGCCGTTCGAGCCGCCGATCCTGGCGGCGCGGCTGCGCGCCGTGCTGCGCCGCGCGACCCGGCTCGCCGACGGCGGACGGCTGCGCTTCGGCGATCTCGAGATCGATCCCAAGGGCATGGTGGTGACCCGCGACGGCCTCGTGCTCTCGCTGACGCCCGACCGAGTACCGGCTCCTGCTCGAGCTGGCCGAGAACGTCGGCATCGTGCTGACGCGCGAGCAGCTGCTCGAGAACGTGTGGGGCTACGTGTGGTCGGGCGACACCCGCCTGGTGGACATGCACGTCCGCCGGCTGCGGGGCAAGATCGGCGCCGACGCCATCGAGACCGTGCGCGGGAGCGGGGTACAAGCTGGTGCGACCGGGATGAGCCTGCGCCTGCGGCTGGCGCTGTCGTTCGCGCTCCTGGCGGGGCTCGTGGCGGCCGCGGTCGGCCTGGTGGTGTACGAGCTCACCCAGCAGGACCTGCTCGACCGGGCCCGTGCGAAGGCGGTCTCCTCGGCTCGCGAGGCGGCGGCGTTCTACGACCGGTTCGACGTGCTCTCGCCCGGATCGGTGGTCGGTCCCGGCCATGGCGTGCCCGCGCCGCTTCGCGCCGCCGTCGCCGCCCGCCATGTGGCGACGTACAAGGGGCCGGTGCACGGGCGGCCGGTGATCTGGGCCGGCGTGCCGTCGGCGCGCGCGCCGGCCGGGCGTCTACGTGCGGGTGTCGTTCGCCGCCGACCAGGCCACGGTCGCCGACCTGCGGCGGACGCTGATCGAGGTCGGCCTGGCCGGGGCGGCCGGGGGCGCGCTGCTCGGCGCCGCGCTGGCCTGGCGCTTGTCGCGGCGGCTGCGGGTGGCCGCGGCCGCCGCCGAGCAGGTCACGGCGGGGTCGCTCTCCGCCCGCGTGAACGCCCGCGGCACCGACGAGGTGGCGGCGCTCGGCGCGGCGATGGACCGGATGGCGGACTCGCTGCAGGAGCGGATCGAGCACGAGCAGCGCTTCGTCGCGAACGTCGCACACGACCTGCGCACCCCGGTGACGGGGCTGGTGGCGGCGGCGAGCCTGCTCGAGCCCGACCAGGTCGGCTCGGTGGTGCGCGAGCGGGTGTCGCGGCTGCACACGCTCGTCGAGGACCTGCTCGAGATCTCCCGGCTCGAGAACGGCGCGGTGACCGCCGACCTGCGCTGGGTCGACGTCGACGCGTTCGTGCGCAGCCTGGTCGGCCGCCGTCCCGGCGTCGTGGCGGACGCCTCCGAGCCGGTCAGGGCCTTCACCGATCCCCGCCGGCTGGAGCGGATCATCGACAACCTGCTCGACAACAGCTCCCGCCATGGGGCGCCGCCGGTCGTGGTCTCGGTGCGGGGCCGGACGATCGTCGTCTCCGACTCCGGGCCGGGCTTCGCCCCCGAGATGCTGGCGCGCGCGACGGAGCGGTTCGCGACCGGCGACACCGCCCGCGGTCACGGGATCGGCCTGGGCCTCGCGATCGCCGCCGCCCAGGCGCGCGTGCTCGGAGGCTCGCTGCGGGTGGCGAACCGGCCCGAGGGCGGTGCCGAGGTGACCGTCGAGCTCGCCGACCGCGCCCCGACTGCGGAGCCGGCCCGATGACACGATGGCTCGGGCTCGCGGCGATCGCAGCGGCGTGCGCGGCGTGCGGGTCGGGCGCGGGCCTGCACATCGAGGACGGCGGCCGTACCGTGCGCCTGCATCACCTGCCGCCTGCCACGCCGCCCGCGACCACCCGGGCCCAACCCCCGGCGGAGCCCGGCGTGCACCTGGGCGGGCCGGCGGCCCTGGCCTACGACGCGGGCACGTTGTGGTGCGCGGTCAGTCCCGGCCCGGGCCTGGTCGGCTCCCTGGTCAAGGTCGACGTCGCCACCGGCCGCCGGGTGGGGAGCCCGGTGCCGCTGCCGGCGGCCGGCCGGCCCTACCTGCTCGCCGTCGGCCCCGATGGGGTGTGGCTGGCGGCGGGCGTGCGCCTGTGGCAGATCGACCCCGACACCGGCCAGGCCGCGACGACGACGCGCCTGCCCGGCGTCGCGACGGCGCTCGAGGACTCGGGCGGATCGGTGTGGGCGACGGTCACCCTGACCGGCGGCGGCCGGCTCGTCCGGCTCGATCCCCCCACGGCCGCGGTCGCCGCCCAGGCGCCCGTCGGGCCCTCGCCGAGCGCGCTCACGGTGGCCGCCGGATCCGCGTGGGTGACCGACAGCGTCGACCAGTCGATCCTTCGCTTCTCCCTCGCCAAGGACGCCGTGCGCCGCTCCGGCGAGGTGTCTCTGCCGCGCTCGCCCGTGCGCGCGCCGACCCAGATCACCGTCTTCAACGGGTTCGTGTGGGTCTACGAGCCCGGGCGCGTGCTGCGGATCAGCGAGTCGACCGACCGCGTGCTGGGCACGACGACCGTCGCCTCCGTCCCGGGCGGGACGATCGCCGCGGGCAGCGGCGGGATCTGGGTCACCACCCGCACCCGCGCCCGCGGGCGCGGGGCCGTGCGCCTGCTCGACGCTGCCACCGGGCTCGCCGCCGGCCGCCGGATCGTCGTCGGCGGCCGCCCGACCGCCATCGTCACGGACGGCCGCTCGGCATGGGTGCTCGACTCGGGCTCCGACCGGCTCGTGCGCGTCCTCCCGGCGTAGGGTCCGCCGCGAGCACGGGACTGTCCCCGGGCTCGCAGCCGCTCTACGATCCGGCCATCGTGACAGACGGCACCGCCGCATTCCTGCGTCGCTTCGCCCCGTTCGACGCCGTCCCCGAGGACGAGCTTGCGGAGGCGGCGGACGCGATCGTCGAGCGTGCGTACGCCGCCGGCGAGCTCGTCCTGGTCGAGGACGGCACGCCCGCCCGCCACCTGTACGTCGTCCGCTCGGGCTCGGTCGAGCTCGTGCACGAGGAGGACGTGATCGACGTCCTCGAGCCGGGCGAGGCGTTCGGGCATCCGTCGCTGCTCTCGGGCATGGCGCCCGCGTTCGACGTGCGCGCCCGCGAGCAGACCGTCTGCCTCCTGCTCGACGCCGCCGTTGCCCGGCGCGTCCTCGGCAGCCCGACAGGCGTCGAGTTCGTGGCCAGCTCGCTGCGCGAGCGGCTGGTGCGCACCGGCCAGGTCGCCCACGCCCAGGCCGACCAGCGCATCGCGCATCTGGGCGCGCTCGTGCACCGGCCTGCGGTCGAATGCACGCCCGCCGACCGAGGCCGGGGAGGCAGCGCGGCTGATGGCCGAGGCGGACGTCTCGTGCGTGCTCGTGCGGCTCGGCGACGGCCGCTTCGGGATCGTGACCGACTCCGACCTGCGGCGCCAAGCTGCTCGCCCGCGGCCGGCCCGCGTACGACACGCCGGTGGCGCGAGCTGATGACGGCGCCCGCGCTGACCTTCCCGCCCGAGCGGATGGCCGTCGACGCGATGATCGACATGCTCGACGCTCGGCATCCACCACGCTGCCGGTCGTCGCCGCGGACGGGACGCCGGTCGGCGTCGTCACCGCCACCGACCTGATGTACCTCGAGAGCCGCACGCCGTTCGCGCTGCGACGCTCGATCGCCCACGCAGCCGGCGCCGACGAGGTGGTCGAGGCCGCCATCGCACCTGCCCCAGATGGTCGTGGCGCTGATCCGGGCCGGGCGTCGCCGCGACCGACCTCGGCCGCGTGCTCGCGCTCCAGTCCGACACGCGCCACGGTGCGCCTGATCGACCTGGCCCTCGAGCGCGCACGGCGCCGCCCCGTCGGCGTGGGCGTGGATGGCGCTCGGCTCGACCGCCCGCCGCGAGGCGTCGCTCGCCTCCGACCAGGACAACGCCCTCGCCTACGCCGACGAGGAGCGACGACGACTACTACGCCGCGCGTCGCCGCGCGACGTGAACGACGGGCCTGGCCCGGTGCGGATTCGGCGCCGACAACGCCGAGGTGCTCGCCCGCAACCGCCAGTGGCGCATGTCGCGAGGCCGACTGGCGGCGGGTGTTCCGCGACTGCCTGGAGCAGCCCGACCGCTCCCACCTCGTGCGGGCGGCGGTCGCGTTCGACTTCCGCCACGTGTGCGGAGGCCTCCAGATCGTGCGGCCGCTGGTCGAGATCGAGCGCCAGGTGCCGGACTACCCGGACTTCCTGCGCCGCCTGGCCCGCACGGCCACCGACTGCGAGCCGCCGCTCGGCTTCCGCGGCAAGCTGCACCTCGACGACGACGGCCGCATCGACGTCAAGCGCGGCGGGGTCGTCCCGATCGCCAACCTGGCCCGGTTCCACGCCCTCCGCTCCGGCGTCACCGTCTCGGGCACGGTCGACCGGCTGCGGGCCGCCGCGCAGGCAGGCGCGATCGAGCCGGACCGGGCGGCGGCGCTCGAGGAGGGCTTCGAGCTCGTCACCCGTTTGCGCCTCGAGCACCAGGTCGCGGAGGTCGAGGCCGGCCTCGAGCCGACCAACCGGATCGCCCCCGCGGACCTGGCTCCGCTGGCCCGCGGACAGCTGCGCAGCGCCCTGCGGGAAGTGGCCGACGCGCAGCACGCGCTGGCCAGGTTCGTCCCCCTGGGCATGTAGCGACGGACACTTTCCCTCGCTGCCCTTTACTCCGGCCGATCGACCTGCTTCACTAGGCGCGGTTATCCCGTTTCCCAAGGAGGTCTCATGGCGGTCGATAGCGGCGCTCCCGACTATGAGGGTGGTGGGCTGAGTCGGGAGACGAACTGGTGGGGGGCCTTCGTGATCGGCCTCGCGGGGACCATCCTCGTGACCGGCATCGCGCCGGTGATGGTCACATCGCTCGGGGCAGCAGCGATCCCCGTCATGATCGTGATCACGATCACCGGGTACCTGCTGTGCCTGCTGCTTGCGGAGCTCTCGGCGATGATGCCGGAGCGGACGGGCGGCTCGCCCGACGTATGCGTACGTGGCCTACAAGGACAAGTGGCCGAGGTTCGCCAAGCACGTGAACGGGTTCACGTCATGGGCGTACTGGCTGGGCTGGTTCCCGGTCGCGCCGCTGAACATGATCCTGGCGTCGTTCTACATCGTGGACAAGTTCGGCCTCTCGACCAACGGGTTCACACCGATCCACACCCCGATCGCCTACTGGACGATCGTGATCTCGGTGGTCGGCATCCTGTATCGTGTTCATCCCCGCGTGGCTGGGCATCCGGCTGGGCGCCATGTTCGCCACCGTGCTCGGGCTGCTGTCGATGATCCCGCTGACGCTGCTCGCGCTCATGCCGTTCCTGCACCCGTCGGCCGCGAACTGGGGCAACCTCTCCGGCTTCCACCAGCTCGACGGCTCGAGCTTCTTCTCGGCGGACCTCGGCCATAACTGGCTGATCATCTACATCGCCTTCTCGTTCCTCCTGACCTGGAACGTGATCGCGATGGAGGCGGCGGCCTGCTACATCGGCGAGTGCCGCGACCCGGAGCGCGACGCCAAGATCGCGATGAACCTGGAGGGGCTGTACGGCCTCTTCATCTACACGATGATCCCGGTCGCGTTCGTGGTCGTGCTGGGAGCCACCAAGCTGAGCGATCCGTTGCAGGCCGATCCCAAGACGATCTTCTCGACGTTCGCCACGGCGGTGTTCGGGACGGGCGCGAGCTGGCTCGACTGGACTGATCGCGATCATGCTCATGATCGCGCTCTCGCTGTCGGTGCTGAACGCGATCATGGGATCGGCCCGTGCGCTGCATCAGATGTCGATCGACGGCGAGTTCCCGCGCATCTTCTCGAACGTCAATCGCCACGGCGTGCCCGGCTTCTCGATGGGCTTCAACGTCGTCTGCTCGATCGCCCTCATCTTCACCGGCGGTGCGGTCGAGATCTACTCGCTCTCGAACGTCGGCTACCTGGCGTCGTTCATCCCGGTGCTGGTCGGCTACTACCTGCTGCGCAAGTACCGGCCCGACATGCGCCGCCCGGTGCGGATGCCGGAGTTCTTCAAGTACATCGCGCTGGCGATGGCGGCCGGCTACTTCGTCATCTGGATGCTACGGCGGGCTCGTCTACACGAGCCTCCCCAACGCGCTCCTGGGAGGTGCGGACACCCGCATCTACTTCTTCATCGGCTGGGCGATCCTGCTCTCCTACCTGCCCCTGTACTGGTACCGGGTCAAGGTCGAGGATCCCAAGCACGCGAAGGACGCCCCGCCGGAGGCGCCTCAGATGGCAGCCGGCGACTGATCGCAGGGTCTCGGGTGGGAGCGGTGTTCCGACGGGCATCGCCCCCACCCGATCCGGCGACCCTGCGGATCGAGCGGCTCGTGGTCGCGACGGAGGGCCGCCCGATCGCCTGGTCCGTGCTCCAGCAGGCGTTCGAGCTCGCCCGGCCGGCGGGAGCGCGGGTGCTCGTGGTGTCGATTGCGCGGGTGTGGGGGACATCGCTCGGCTTCCCCAACCCGGGGCTCAACCCGACCCGGCACGAATGGGACGCGCAGCGGCTGCTCGTGCGCGAGGCGCGGGACGCGATCGAGAAGGCCGGGTTCGAGGCCTCGGGGCACGTGATCGGCACCCGCCGCGCGGCCAAGCGGATCCTCGCCGAGGCTACCCGCTTCGACGCCGACGCGATCGTCATGGGCGCCGATCGCCACCGCGGGATGCTGGCCGACTTCCTGTGGTCGCAGGAGCCCTACCGGGTCGCGCGGCGGGCGCGGGTGCCGGTGTATCTCGTCCGGCTGGACGAGGGCTGACTCGCGCCGCACCGGCAAGGTAGACTCGCCGCGATGCGAGTGCTCCTGGTCGGATCCGGCGGTCGCGAGCACGCCCTGGCCTGGGCGCTGGCCCGCTCCCCGCTGCTCGAGCGGCTGCGACGCGGCGCCGGGCAACCCGGGCATCGCCACGCTCGCGCGCTGCCATCCGGTGCCGGTCTCCGACCTCGAGGGCATGACCCGGCTCGCGCAGGAGCTCGCCGTCGACCTGGTCGTCGTCGGGCCGGAGGCGCCGCTCGTCTCGGGTCTCGCCGACCGGCTGGTCGAGGCCGGCGTCGGCGTGTTCGGGCCGTCGGCCGCGAGCCGCCCAGATCGAGGGCTCGAAGGCGTTCGCGAAGAGCGTGATGGACGCGGCGGGCGTGCCGACCGCGCGGTTCACGGTCTGCGACACCGTCGCGGCCGCGCACGCCGCCATCGCCGAGGCGGACGGCGACGTCGTGGTCAAGGCCGACGGCCTCGCCGCCGGCAAGGGCGTCGTCGTGTGCTCGTCGACCGCCGAGGCGCACGCCGCCGTCGCGGCCGCGCTCGTCGACGGCCGCTTCGGCGGCGCCGGTCGGCGGGTGCTGATCGAGGAGCGGCTCGAGGGCGAGGAGCTCTCGCTGCTCGCGCTGTGCGACGGCGAGCATGTGCGTCCCGCTCGCGCCCGCCCGCGACTACAAGCGCGTCGGCGACGGCGACGCGGGCCCGAACACCGGCGGCATGGGCTCGATCTCGCCGGTGCCCGGGATCGATTCCGATATCGTCGCCGACATCGTCGCGCGCGTGCACAGGCCGGTGGTGAACGAGCTCGCGCGGCGCGGGTCTCCCTACCGCGGCTGTCTCTACGCCGGCCTGATCCTGACGGCGGACGGCCCGCAGGTGATCGAGTTCAACGCGCGCTTCGGCGACCCCGAGGCGCAGGTGATCCTGCCCCGCACGGGCGGCGACCTGCTGGCGCTGCTGGCCCGGTCGGCCGGCGGCACGCTGGCAGGCTGCGAGGTCGAGCCGGCCGAGGCGGCCTGCGTCAGCGTCGTCGTCGCGGCCCGCGGCTATCCGGACGCACCCGAGGTCGGCGACCCGATCGCGGGCATCGACGACGGCCGAGGAGATCGAGGGCGTCACCGTCTTCCACGCCGGCACCGCGGCCCGCGGCGACGGTGTGCAGACGGCGCGGCGGCCGCGTGCTCAACGTGACGGCCGTCGGCCCCGACTTCGGAACCGCCCGCCGGCGCGCCTATCTCGGCGTCGACGCGATCCGGATCGCCGGGGCACACCACCGCAGCGACATCGGCCTCGCCGCCCAGAACGCCGAGGGCGTCCATGTCTGAGCGCCCCGCTCCCGCGCCCGAGGTCAAGCATCTGTGGGCGGAGCTCGAGTCCGCCGGGCCCCAGGTCGGCATCATCATGGGCTCGGAGTCCGACCGTGAGGTGATGGAGGCCGCCGCGACCGAGCTGAACGAGCGGGCGATCAGCTTCGAGATGCAGGCGCTCTCGGCCCACCGCGACCCCCGCGGCGTGGCCGAGTACGCGTCGACAGCCGCCCTCCGCGGCGTCCGGGTCATCATCGCGGGCGCCGGCAAGGCGGCCGCCCTGCCGGGCGTCGTCGCCGCCTACACCGAGCTGCCGGTGATCGGCGTGCCGATCCGCACGTCCGACCTGGGCGGGATGGACTCGCTGCTCTCGATCGTCCAGATGCCCCCGGGCGTCCCGGTCGCCTGCATGGCGATCAACGGCGCCCGCAACGCCGCCATCTTCGCGGCCAAGATCCTGGCCCAGGGCGCGCCGCCGCCGGCGGAGTTCTGAAGCCTCCGCCGGCGACGGCGATCGCAGGGTCTAGCTGGACAGGACGAACATGCCGCGCCCCGCCCAGGTCTGTCCGTCGCCCTTGGCCGGGCCGCTGACCAGCTGCTGGGTGCCGGGGACGGGCTTGCCGCCGACGAAGTTGATCGACCACAGGTTCTGCTGCTGGTTCGCCCCCTGTCCCGTGGTGACGACGTAGTAGATCTTGCCGCCCGCCATGGTCATCTGGGACGTGGTGTTCCAGGTGAGGCCGTCGCCGTTGCCGGAGATCGTGAGCGTCTGCGCCCCGATGATGCCGTCCTCGGGCTCGAAGTACCGGTAGTACATGTGGGTGTCGCCGGAGACGGTGTAGTACAGCCGCCCCGTGGACGGGTCGTAGAACATGCCCGTCAGGTTCGAGATCGGGAACTGCGACGACGTCAGCCCGTTCAGGGGCAGAGCCGTGGAGGCGCCGAACGTGGTGCCGTTGAAGCTCCGGGAGAGAAACTGCCCGTTGGACTGCCCGGTGTAGAGCGTGCCGCCGATCATGAACGCCCCGCGCACCTGGGAGAAGTCGATGCCGGTTCCCGAGAGGGTCGTCTGCGTCCCGGCCGACGTGCCGTCGAAGCTGCGGTCGGTCGGGTTGGTGCCGACCCCGAGCGTCCACAGGTCGCCGGGCAGCGTGCCGATGTTCCAGGTCGGGATGGTCTCGCCGCCGGCCTGCGGCATGAGCGCGATGCGGTTGCGATTGAGGCCGTCGATGTAGCCGGTGTCGCTGCCGACCCACAGGCCGTCCTGGGTGGCGAGCAGCGCCCACACGCCGGAGCCGCGCGGATCGCGGCCCGGGTTCCAGGAGAACGGCATGCCGTTCACCGGGTCGAGGGCGGCGATGCCCATCCGGCCCACGGCGCCGGCGCCCGCGGAGTCGCCTGCGTTGGGGTTGTTCTCCCAGCGCTGGTGGCCGCCCGCGTAGACGGCGGTGCCGGTCACGGCGACCTGGGTGATGCTGTCGCCGCCGCTGTAGTCCGCCCATGTCGGCAGCTGGCCGGGGCCGCTCGTGTTCCCCTCCCAGCGGGTCACCGAGTCGCAGAGGACGCCCGCGCCGGGGCCGCCGAAGTAGGCGCCGGTGTCGCCGACGATGAAGTAGCTGCCGTCGGGCGCCCACTTGACGTCGCGGATGTAGGTGTCGAAGTGGCTCGAGCAGGCCGGCTTGAACGAGTTCGTCTGCCAGCTCGAGACCGAGACCGGGGTGGTGGTCAGGTCAAGGATGGCGATCTGGGCGCGGTCGAGGCCGTCCGCCGTCAGGAAGGTGCCCGTCGCGACCAGCTTGGTGCCGTCGGGCGAGATGTCGAAGTGGGCCACCCGCAGGGTGCCCTGGCGCTTGGTGGCGAAGTTCACGTTCACGTTCGGGTCGAGCGCGCCGGTGTTCACGTCGAGGGCCGCGAGCCGGCCGCGGGCCACACCGTCGATCGACGAGAACGCCCCGCCGATGTAGAGGTCGTTTCCGAGCACCTGCGAGTCCTCGACCCAGCTGCCCACCGACACGACGCCCTTGAAGTTCGTGTCGATCGAGCCGTCGGCCAGGTTGAGCTTGACCAGGCGCTTCGCCGCCACCCCGTTCACCGTGGCGAACTCCCCGCCGACGAATACCGCCTGGCCGCCGGGCGCGACCGAGATGGTGCTGACCTCGCCGCCCTCGATGTCCGGCAGGAAGCTCGTGTCGATCGCGCCGGTCTGAGAGTCGAACGCGACGATCTCGTGCACCGGCGTGGCGGTTGCGGCCTTCTTCGCCTTCACGCTCGTGAACGTCCCGCCCACGATCATCAGGTTGCCCGCCTGGGCGACCGCGTTCACCTGGCCGTCCTGGATGTTGGGCGTGAAGCTGACCGGCGTGGCCGAGACGACCACGGACTGGGCGGCATCGGTGGCCTCGGCCGCCGGGACGACGGCGAGCGCGGCGAGGATGAGAAGGGCGGGTAGCCCGGCGCGGAATACGCGAAACATGTGCAAACCTCGAGTTAAGGCCGTGGACGGGGGTCAGTCGACTCTACGAGATAACCGGTAAAGCGGATAGCCCCTCAATTGGGTGAACTTGCACCCCAGCCAACACGCCCATTGACCCGGCGGGTGCCCGCCACACCCTCCTGTAGACTGACCTCGGACGCCCCCTCCGACCGAAGGTAGCGACTCCGGCTTGATCTCTCGCTATACCCGCCCCGCCATCGGCGCCGTGTGGTCGGACGAGCGCAAATTCCAGCGGTGGCTGGACGTCGAGATCGCCGCGATGGCCGCGTGGGCCGAGCTCGGCGTCGTCCCGGCCGAAGCGGTCGCGGCTGTGCGGGCCGGCGCCCGCGTCGACGTCGAGCGGATCGGCGAGATCGAGCGCCGCACCCACCACGACGTGCTCGCGTTCACCGAGTCGGTGGCCGAGCTCGTCGGCGAGCAGAGCCGCTGGTTCCACTACGGGCTGACGTCGTCCGACGTCGTGGACACGGCCCTCGCTCTGCAGCTGCGCGATGCCGGCGAGATCCTGCTGGCGGGCGTCGACGCGGTGGAGCAGGCCGACGCCGGTCCGGGCCGAGGAGTTCCGGCACACGCCGATCATCGGCCGCACCCACGGCGTCCACGCCGAGCCGACCACCTTCGGGCTCAAGCTGCTCGGCTGGGTGACCGAGCTGCGCCGCCAGCGCGACGCGGCTGGCGGCCGCGTTCGAGGGCGTGCGCGTGGGCAAGCTCTCCGGCGCTGTCGGCGCCTACGCCAACTGCGACCCGCGCATGGAGGCGCTCGCGCTCGCCGAGCTCGGCCTCGAGCGCGAGGACGTCGCCACGCAGGTCGTGCCGCGCGACCGTCACGCCGCGCTGCTCTCGGCGATCGCCGGCGCCGGGGCGTCGCCTGGAGCGCTTCGCCGTCGAGGTGCGCCACCTCCAGCGCACCGAGGTGCGCGAGGCGCTGGAGCCGTTCGCCCCCGGCCAGAAGGGCTCCTCGGCGATGCCGCACAAGCGCAACCCGATCGTCTGCGAGCGCATCAGCGGCCTCGCCCGGGTGCTGCGCGCGAACGCGCACGTCGGGCTCGAGGACGTCGCCCTGTGGCACGAGCGCGACATCTCCCACTCCTCCGCCGAGCGGGTCGTCCTGCCCGACTCGACCATCGCCCTGGACTACATGCTCGACCGCTCCCGCTGGCTGATCGAGGGCCTGGACGTCGACCCCGACCGGATGCTGCGAAACCTGGAGGCCTCGCACGGCCTGGTCTTCTCCGGCCGGGCGCTGCTGCGCATGGTCGAGGCGGGCATCAGCCGCGAGCGTGCCTACGAGGTCGTGCAGCGCAACGCCATGGCGCCTGGGACGAGGAGCTGCCGCTGCGCGGCCTGCTCGAGGCCGACCCGAGGTGGCGGGCGTGCTCGACGCCGCCGACGCTCGACCGGTCTTCGACCTCGACGCGTTCCTCGCCACGTGGACGAGATCTTCGACCGCACCCTAGCCGCCTGGAGGTGACCCATGCCTGACACCCTGTCGCGACTCTGCACGAGGCCTCCGGGAAGGTGCGTGAGCTGTACGGCTTCGGCGACCAGCTGCTGCTGGTCGCGTCCGACCGCATCTCGGCGTTCGACGTCGTGCTGCCGACGCCGATCCCCGACAAGGGCCGCGTGCTGACCGCGCTCTCGCGGTTCTGGTTCGAGCGCACGCGCGGCGCTCGTGCCCAACCACCTGCTCAGCGTCGAGCATGGCCGACTTCCCCGAGGAGGCGCAGGAAGCCCCGACCTGGCCGGGCGCTCGATGCTGGTCCGGCGGCTGACGATGCTGCCCGATCGAGTGCGTCGTCCGCGGCTACCTGGCCGGCTCCGGCTGGAAGGACTACCAGGCCACCGGCGACGGTCTGCGGCCACGCGCTGCCGTCCGGGCTGCGCGAGGCGGACCAGCTGCCCGGAGCCGCTCTTCACGCCGTCGACGAAGGCGACCGAGGGCCACGACATCAACATCGACCGCGCCGGCGGCTCGCCCTGGTCGGCGAGGAGCGGTTCGACGAGATCGAGCGGCTCTCGCTCGAGCTCTACCGCTCGGCCGCCGACTACGCGCTCGAGCGCGGCATCATCATCGCCGACACCAAGTTCGAGTTCGGCGATCGACGAGAGCGGCGGATCGTGCTCGGCGACGAGGTGCTGACGCCGGACTCCTCGCGCTTCTGGCCGGTCGACGAGTACGAGCCCGGGCGGATCGCCGCCGTCCTACGACAAGCAGTACGTCCGCGACTGGCTGGAGACGCTCGACTGGGACAAGACCCCGCCCGGGCCGGAGATCCCGGCCGAGGTGGTCGACGGCACCCGCGCGCCGCTACGTCGAGGCCTACGAGCGCCTGACCGGCGAGCCCTTCGCAGGCCTACCTCGACGACGATGGGAGCGGCTCGTGAAGGTGACCGTCACGGTGCGGCCCCGGGCCGGCATCCTCGATCCCCAGGGCGAGGCGCGTGCGCCGCTCGCTGGCAGGGCCTCGGCTACGCCGCGCTCGGACGTCCGGGCCGGCAAGGTGTTCGACCTCGACGTCGACGGCGGCGACGACGCGCGAGGCGCGTGGCGCTCGCCGGCCAGATCGCCGAGCAGGTGCTCTCGAACCCGCTGATCGAGGAGTTCGAGGTGGCCGCGCAGGAGCCGGTGCAGGCTGACGAACGCTCGCCGGGGCGCCGCGTGAGCGTCCGCGTCGGAGTCGTCGCCTTCCCCGGGCTCGTGCGACGACCGCGACGCGCTGCGGGCGATCGAGCTCGTGGGCGGCCGAGCCGGTGCGGGTCTGGCACGCCGACGCCGACCTGCGCGGCGCCGACGCGGTGATCGTCCCCGGCGGGTTCAGCTACGGCGACTATCTGCGGCCGGGCGCGCTGGCCGCGCTCTCGCCGGTGATGACCGCCGTGCGCCGAGCTGGCCGAGCGGGCGGCCCGGTGCTCGGGCATCTGCAACGGCTTCCAGGTGCTGACCGAGGCCGGCCTGCTGCCGGGCGTGCTGCGCCCGAACGCGCACCTCCAGTTCCGCTGCCAGGACGTCGGCCTGCGCGTCCAGCGCGAGTCCGCCTGGCTCCCCGGGGCGGTCGCCGGGCGACACGCCTCGAGATCCCCGTGAAGCACCACGACGGCTGCTACTTCGCCGACCCCCGGCCAGCTGGAGGAGCTCGACGCGGCACGGCCAGGTGCTGCTCCGCTACGTCCAGAACCCGAACGGCTCGGTCGGACTCGGTCGCCTGCGTCACGAACGCGGCCGGCAACGTCGCCGGGCTGATGCCGCACCCCGAGCACGCCGTCGACCCGCTGCTCGGCTCGGCCGACGGCCGCATCCTGCTCGCGCGGCCTTCTCGACCAGGCCCGGCGCGCGTCGACGGCGGTCGGCCACTCGGGTGCAGACGGCCGTGAACGCCGTCTCGCCACAGCCGCTGCACCGCTCGCTCGGCCTGACGGACGCCGAGTTCGCGCGCATCGCGGAGCTGATCGAGCGCGAGCCGAACGACTTCGAGCTGGCCGTGTTCTCGCTGCTCTGGAGCGAGCACTGCGGCTACAAGCACTCGCGCCGGCTCCTCGGCCGCGTTCCCCACGACCGGCGAGCACGTGCTCCAGGGGCCGGGCGAGAACGCCGGCGTGATCGACGTCGGGCGACGGCCTGGCGGTGGCGCTCAAGGTCGAGAGCCACAACCACCCGTCCGCCGTGGAGCCGTTCCAGGGCGCGGCCACCGGCGTCGGCGGCATCCTCCGCGACATCTTCGCGATGGGCGCACGGCCGATCGCGATCCTCGACTCGCTCCGCTTCGGCGAGCTCGACAGCGACCGCCAGCGGCACCTTTTCGGCCGCGTCGTCGAGGGTGTCGGCCACTACGGCAACTGCGTCGGCGTCGCGAACGTCGGCGGCGAGGTCGAGTTCGAGCCGGCCTACGAGCACAACTGCCTGGTGAACGCGATGTGCGTCGGGCGTGCTGCCCGGCCGACCGGCTCCAGTCGGCCGGCGCCGCCGGGCCCGGCAACCTGCTCGTGCTGTACGGGTCGAAGACCGGCCGCGACGGCATCGGCGGCGCCAGCGGTGCTGGCGTCGCAGGGCTTCGACGAGGACTCCGCAGGCGAAGCGCCCGAGCGTCCAGATCGGCGATCCCTTCACCGGCAAGAAGCTGATCGAGTGCACGCTCGAGCTGCTCGACGCACGGCCTGATCGTCTCGCTCCAGGACCTGGGCGCGGCCGGCCTCGCGTCGTCGACCTCCGAGATGGCGTCGCGCGGGCGGCGTCGGACTCGACGTCGACCTCTCGGCGCGTGCCCGTGCGCGAGCCGGACATGGAGCCGTTCGAGATCATGATCTCGGAGTCGCAGGAGCGGATGGCGGCGATCGTCGAGCCGGCCTCGTGGGCCGCGGTCGCGGCGGTCTGTGCTCGCTGGGACGTCGACGCGACCGTGATCGGCGAGGTGACCGAGACCGGCCGCCTGCGCGCCTTCCACGGCGGGGAGCTCGTGGGCGACATCCCGGTCGAGACGCTCACCGACGACGCGCCGCGCTACGACGTCGAGCGGCAGCGGCCGGCCCGCCTCGTGGAGGACGGGCGTCGCCGCGGAGGATCCCGCCGACGCCGGCCGACGCGGCGCTGCGGGCCCTGCTCGGCCGCGCCCGGGACGGCCAGCCGCCGCTGGGTGACCCGCCAGTACGACCAGCTGGTGGGCTCGGGCACGGTCGTCCGGCCCGGCGGCGACGCGTCCGTCGTCCGGCTCACGCCGTCCAGCCGTGCCATCGCCGTCTCGCTCGACGGCAACGGCCGCCGCACCTGGCTCGATCCGCGCCGCGGCGGGATGAGCGCGGTCTGCGAGGCCGCCCGCAACGTCGCCTGCACCGGGGCCCGCCCGGCCGCGGTGACGAACTGCCTCAACTTCGGCAACCCCGAGCACGCGGAGATCGGCTACGAGCTGGCCGAGGCGATCGAGGGCATGGCCGAGGCCTGCACGGCGCTCGGGCTTCCGGTCGTCTCCGGCAACGTGTCGCTCTACAACGAGCACGACGGCCGCGCGATCCAGCCCACGCCGGTGGTCGGCGTGGTCGGCATCCTCGACGACGCCGAGCTGGCCGTTCGGGCCGCGTTCCGCGACGAGCGGCGACGTCGTCCTGCTGGCCGGCGACGGCGCGAGCGCGCTCGACGGCTCGGACTACCAGAAGGTGATGCTGGGCGAGATGGCCGGCCGGATCCCCGAGCCCGACCTGGAGGCCGAGCGGGAGCTGCACAGCTTCCTGGCCGAGGCGGCCGAGCGAAGGCTGCTGCGAAGCGCGCACGACGTCGGCGGCGGCGGCCTGGCGGTGGCGGTGGCCGAGTCGGCGATCGCCGGCGGCGTCGGCGTCCGCGTCGAGGCGGCCGGCGGATCTCTTCGGCGAGGGCGACGGCCGCGTCGTGATCTCCGCCCGGCGCGGCGACGTGGCCGCGCTGCGCGAGCTCGCCCGGCCGGCGGTGCCGCTGCGGCGGCTGGGCACGGTCGGCGGCGGCGAGATCGCCGTCGGCCCGGCCCGGATCGCGCTCGCCGACGCCGTCGACCTCTACGAGGGAGCGCTGCCGCGGATCATGGAGGGTGGCGCCTGATGTGCGGCGTCTTCGGCATCTACACGCCCGCGGATGCGCCCGACCACGACGTCGCCCGGCTCGACCTTCTTCGGGCTCTTCGCGCTCCAGCACCGCGGCCAGGAGAGCGCCGGCATCGCCGTGTCCGACGGCGGCCGCATCACCGCCATGAAGGACATGGGCCTCGTCAGCCAGGTCTTCGACGAGGCGCGGCTCTCCGGCCTCGAGGGGCACATCGCGATCGGCCACACCCGCTACTCGACCACCGGCTCGACCGTGTGGCAGAACGCCCAGCCGGTCGTCCGCCACGCCGGCGGGCGCACCGTCGCGCTCGGCCACAACGGCAACCTGACGAACACCGCCGAGCTGCGCGAGGAGCTGCGCGCGCGGCGGGTGTCGATGCGCTCGACGTCGGACACCGAGGTGATGGCCGCGCTGCATCGCCGAGCACGAGTCCGGCGACCTCGGCGAGGCGGTCGCCGACGCGATGGGCCGGATCGAGGGCGCGTTCGCCGCCGTCGTCATGACCGAGCGCGGGCTGGCCGGCTTCCGCGACCCGGACGGCATCCGGCCGCTGGTCGTCGGCCGCCTCGACGACGCCTGGGTGCTCGCGTCCGAGTCGTGCGCGCTCGACCTGATCGGGGCGACCCTCGAGCGCGAGCTGGAGCCGGGCGAGATGGTCGTCGTCGACGAGCGCGGCGCCCGCTTCCGCAGCGTCGGCGACCGCGCCGGGATCGCTGTGCGTATTCGAGTACATCTACTTCGCCCGGCCCGACTCGGTGATGCGCGGGCGCGGCCTGCACGAGGTGCGCCGGCAAATGGGCGAGCGGCTGGCGGAGGAGGCTGCCGTCGATGCGGACGTGGTCATCGGCGTGCCCGACTCGGGGACGCCCGCCGCCGTCGGCTACGCCCGCCGCAGCGGCATCCCGTTCGGCGAGGGCCTGGTCAAGAACCGGTACGTCGGGCGCACGTTCATCCAGCCGGACCAGGCGCTGCGGGAACGGGGCGTCAAGCTCAAGTTCAACGCCCTCCGCTCCGTGCTCGAGGGCCGCCGGGTGGTCGTCGTCGACGACTCCATCGTGCGCGGCTCGACGACGCGAAAGCTCGTGCAGATGCTGTTCGAGGCGGGCGCGCGCGAGGTGCACCTGCGCGTCTCGTCGCCGCCGATCGTCTCGCCCTGCTTCTACGGGATCGATATGGCCGACCAGGACGAGCTGATCGCCGCCGGCCGCACCGTCGAGGAGGTGCGCCGAGCGGCTGGGCGCGACCTCGCTCGCCTACCTGTCGCTGGAGGGCCTCGAGGCCACCGCCGGGCCGGCCGAGGGCTTCTGCCGCGCCTGCCTGACGGGCGAGTACCCGACGGAGATCCCCGCCGACATGCGTCTCGCCAAGCTGCGCTTCGAGTCCGCGCCGGTGCCGGTGGAGATCCGGTGAGCGAGCGCGAGGAGTCTCCCACGTACGCCGGTTCGGGCGTCAGCCTGGATGCCGCCGACGCTGTCGTCGAGCGGATCCGGACGGCCGTCACCTCGACCCACGGCCGTGAGGTGCTCGGCGGCCACGGGGGCTTCGCCGGCCTCTACACGCCGTCGGTCGGCGACCCGCTGATCGCGGCCGGGTGCGACGGCGTCGGCACGAAGGTGCTGCTCGGGCGGGCCGCCGGCCGCCACGCCGGGCTCGGCATCGACCTCGTGGCGATGAGCGTGAACGACGTGATCACCGCGGGCGCCCGGCCGGCGTTCTTCATGGACGTGATCACGTGCGGACGCGTCAACGTCGACGTGGTGGCGGAGCTCGTCGAGGGCATCGTCGAGGGCTGCCGCGAGGCCGGCTGCGCGCTCCTCGGCGGCGAGACGGCGGAGCACCCCGACATGATGGAGCCGGACGAGTTCGACCTGGCCGGTTTCTGCGTCGCGCTCTCGGAGCGGCGCGAGCTCGTCTCCGGCAGCCGCGTCAAGGCGGGCGACACGATCATCGGCCTGCCCGCGAGCGGCCCTCACGCGAACGGGTTCTCGCTCGTCCGGCGCCTGCTCGAGCGGGCCGGCCTCGGGGCCGGCCGACACGCCGGAGGGGCTCGGCGGCGCCAGCGTGGCCGACGCCCTGCTCGAGCCGACCCGGATCTACGCCCGCCCGGTCGCGGAGCTGTGCCGCACGGTCGACGTGCGGGCGATGGCGCACATCACCGGCGGCGGCATCCCCGGCAACCTCGCCCGCCAGTTCCCGGAGGGGCTCGGGGCCGAGATCGACCTCGGCGCCTTGGAGCGGCCGCCGGTGTTCGGCTGGCTCGGCTCGCTCGGCGTCGAGGAGGACGAGCTGCGGCGCGTGTTCAACCTCGGGCTCGGCTACGCCGCGGTCGTCGAGACGGAGTCGGCGCCGGTGGCGCTGGCCGCCCTCGAGCGGGGCGGCTGCCCGGGCTTCGTCGTCGGGGCCGTCGTCGAGGGGGCGGGGGTGCGCTTCCGCTGAGGGTCGCCGTGCTCATCTCGGGTACGGGCACGAACCTGCAGGCGCTGATCGACGCCCCCGACATCGACGTCTGCTGCGTCGTGTCGAGCCGCGCCGGCGCGCCCGGGCTCGAGCGCGCCGCCCGCGCCGGGATCCCGGGCCTCGCCTCGGCCGATGAGGACGAGACGACCGCCTTCCTCGACGGGCACGGCACGGAGCTCGTCGTGCTGGCGGGCTACATGCGCATCCTCTCCGCCGCGTTCGTCGGGCGCTGGTCGGGCCGGATCCTGAACGTGCATCCCGCACTCCTGCCCGCTTTTCCGGGCGCCCACGCCATCGAGGACGCCGTCGCCCACGGCGTCAAGCTGACCGGCGTCACCGTGCACCTGGTCGACGCCGACCACGTCGCGGCGGACACCGGGCCGATCGTCATGCAGGAGGCGCTGGCCGTTTCGT
Organism: uncultured Actinomycetes bacterium; assembly: GCA_963746115.1. Lineage (GTDB taxonomy): Bacteria > Actinomycetota > Thermoleophilia > Gaiellales > JAICJC01 > JAICJC01. Next base: position 149,782 of record CAVVAA010000003.1, read on the forward strand.
ATGATGACACCGCCGCCGAGGTGACCGAGCGTCTTCACCGGATCGAGCACCGGCTTCTGCCGGAGGCGGTGCGGCTGTACGGGGCGGGCAGGATCCAGGTCGACGGACGGCGGGTGCGCGTGAGCGGATGAAGATCAGACGAGCCCTCATATCGGTCAGCGAGAAGAACGGCCTCTCGACGTTCGCGCAGGGGCTGCACGAGCTCGGCGTGGAGCTGGTCTCGACGTCGGGCACGGCGGACTTCCTGGAGGGGGCCGGCGTCCCGGTGACGACGGTCGAGCAGCTGACGGGCTCGGCCGAGCTGCTGGGCGGGCGGGTGAAGACGCTGCACGCATCGCTGCACGCCGCCATCCTGGCCCGCCGCGACCACGACGAGGACATGGCCTCGCTCGAGGCGGCCGGCATCCAGCCGATCGACCTCGTCGTCTGCAATCTGTACCCGTTCCGCTCGGTGGCCGCGCGCCGGGGCGTGTCCGAGGCCGAGGTGATCGCGAACATCGACATCGGCGGCCCGACGATGGTGCGGGCCGCGGCGAAGAACTTCCACTCGGTGGGCGTCGTCACCGAGCCCGACCGGTACGGCTTCGTCCTCGGCGAGCTGCGGGCCGCGGGAGGCGAGCTCTCGCTCGACACCCGCCGCGACCTGGCCGGCGAGGCGTTCGCGCACGTCGCCTCGTACGACGCGGCGGTGGCGGCGTGGTTCGCCGACACGGAGCCGTTCCCCGACCGGCTCACGATCGACCTGGTCAAGGTGGGCGACCTGGCCTACGGCGAGAACCCGCACCAGCGGGCGGCGTTCTACCGCGAGGCCGGCGCCCGCCGGCACGTGCTCTCGCGCGTCGACCAGGTGAGCGGCAAGCCGCTCTCGTTCAACAACCTCGCCGACCTCCAGGCGGCCCGCACGATCGCGACCGCCTTCCAGCTCCCCGCCTGCGCGATCATCAAGCACGCGAACCCCTGCGGCGTCGCCGTCGGCGCGAACCTGGACGAGGCCTACGCGCGGGCGCTCGCGGGCGACCCGCTGTCGGCATTCGGGGCCGTGATCGCCGTCAACCGGCCGGTCACCGGCGCCGTCGCCGAGCGCATGATCGAGACGAAGCTCGACGTGATCTTCGCCCCCGGCTACGACGACGCCGCCCGCGAGACGCTCTCGTCGAAGCCCTCGACGCGGGTGCTCGAGGACCGCGAGCGGCGCAAGTCGAGCCCCGGCGAGCGCGACATCCGCCGGGTGCTGGGCGGCCTCTTGATCCAGGATCGCGACAACGAGACCGAGGACCGCGCCGACATGCAGGTGGTGTCCGAGATCTCGCCGGGCAAGCGTGAGTGGGAGGACATCCTGTTCGCGTGGCGGACCGTCCACTTCGTGCGGTCGAACGCGATCGTGATCGCCCGCGACCTGGCCGCGGTCGGCATCGGCGCCGGCCAGATGAGCCGGGTGGACGCCGTGAAGGTGGCGGTGGCCAAGGCAGGCGAGCGCTCGCAGGGCGCGGTGCTGGCCTCGGACGGCTTCTTCCCCTTCGCCGACGGCCCCGAGGCCGCGTTCGCGGCAGGCGTACGGGCGATCGTTCAGCCCGGCGGCTCCGTGAAGGACCCCGAGGTGATCGCCGCCGCGAACGCCGCCGGCGCGGCGATGGTCTTCACCGGCCGCCGCCACTTCCTGCACTAGCCGCCGGTTCTCAGTGCGGGTGCGGGGGGCCGTGCCCGGGCGGATGCGGCGGGGGCGGCCGGCGCGGCGGAGCCGTCCCGGCCAGCGCGGGCTCGATCCGGCGCAGCAGGGCCGCGAGCGCCTCGGCGTCGTGGGGGGCGAGCGAGGCGACAAGCGGCTCGAGCCGGGCGCCGACCAGCCTCTGGGCCGAGCGCAGGAGGCGCTCCCCGTCGCGTGTCAGGGCCAGCCGCCGCCGCCGGCGGTCGTCGCCCGACGCGGTACGCTCGACCGTCCCGCTGCGCTCGAACCCGGCGACGAGCTGGGAGACGGCCGACTCCGAGACGCCGGTTGCGCGGGCGAGGTCGGCTGCCGAGTCGACGCCGGCTGCGATCGCCCGCAGGCCGAGGTACTGGCCGAGCGTGAGCGGCGGCTCGGCCGCCGCCAGCACCCGCTCCATCCAGCGCGTCACGAGCGGGGCGACCGCGGCGAGCGTCTCGGCGGTGTTTCGGGGGCGGGGACGCGGGGGCATATACTTAAGTGAACTTCAGTATATGGAAAGGAGGTGGAGACATGCACATCTGCCCGGGCCCGCTCGGCGCGGCGCTCTCCGCCTCGGTTCCGCTGGTCTGCTTCCTGACCGCGGTCATCTGGCTCGCCCGGCTTGCCGACGCGACCGGCCTTGCCGGCGCGATAGCCGGCATCCTGGCGCGGGCGGCGGGCGGGGGCACCGCCCGAGTGTACGCCCTCGTCTGCCTCGTCTGTGCACTCCTCACCGCCGCGCTCTCGCTCGACGGCGCCGTCGTCGTGATGGTGCCCGTCGTGCTCGCGCTCGTCGACCGCGGGGCGCCGGCCCGGCCGCTGCTGCTGGCGACGATCGGCGTCGCGAACGCCTTCTCGATCGCCGTCGTGCAGGGCAATCCCACCAATCTCGTCGTGATGAGCGGCCTGCATCTCCAGCCGGCGGCGTTCGACGCGACGATGCTCGTCCCGGGGACGGCGGCCGCGCTGATCTGCGCCGGAGCGGTGGCGATCCGCGAGCGGCGCCACCTGCGCGGCGACGTGCGCGACCTTCCGGCTCCCCGGCTCGGACGCGGTGCGGCCGTTGCGGCCGCGGCCCTGGTGCTCGCGGCGATCGGCGAGTCGCTCGCGCCCGTCCTCGGCGTCGCCCCCTGGTGGCCGGCATGCGCCGTCGCTGCCGTCGCGGCCGCCTGCCTGGCGGTGGCCGGCGTCCGCCTTCCGCGGCCGCAGGTGCCGTGGCGGATCGGGCTCCTCGTGACCGCCCTGGCGACCGCGCTCGGCATTGCCGCCGATGCCGCCGGCCTCGCGGCACTGCGCCTGCCGGCCGGATCGGTGTGGGCGCTGCTCGCCGTCACCGCCGCGGCCGCGGCCGTCGCAGCCGTCGTGAACAACCTGCCTGCCGCGGTGGCCGCGGGCGCGCTGCTCCACACCGGGCCGGCGGCGTTCGCGGTGCTCTCGGGCGTGTCGGTTGGGGCGCTCGCCGGCGCGCGGGGATCGGTGGCGACGCTGCTCGTCTGCGACCTGGCCGGCCCCGGTCACGCGCCGTCGATCCGAGACGGCTACCTGCGGCTGTGGCCGGCGACGGCGGCGGTCGCGGCGGCGGCGGCGACCGCTCTCATCTGGGCGATCGGACGCTAGACCGGCGGCGGGCCGGAGCGGCGCTCGACCCGCCAGACGACGCGCAGGCCCGACCAGTCATCGTCGATCGCCGCCACCTTGTTGTCGACGATCCCGAGCGGCAGCGCGTGGTCGCGCAGACCGTTCTCGGTGATGTCCGACTCGTGGCCGCCCGCCCGCCGCGGCCATGCCAGCCACAGCGAGCCGGCCGGGAAGACGCGCCGGGCGAGCGCGGGCAGGCGCTCCGGCAGCTCTGCCGCCTCGCGGAAGAACGCGAGCACGACGTCGGCGGGCCCGTCGCCCGCCGCCGCCACGCCGTCCGGCAGGTCGGGCACCGCCCACCCGGGCGGCGCCTCGTCGAGCGCCAGGCTCGCGCCGGGCTTGATCCCGAGCTTCTTCGCGAGCGGCGTCTGGGAATAGCCGGCCATGGGGCGCGATTCTATGTGGCCGCGCGTGATAATCGGGGGTCGCAGACGGATGTCGAGGCGGAACGACCAGAAGGAGAAGGCATGATCCGCCGGTATGCCGTAGCAGCCTTCGCGGCAAGCACGCTCTTTGCGGCCTGGCCGGCCCAGGCCTCGGCCAAGGGCGTCCCCGCGTCCGTACGCCTGTGCGGGCCGGCGGCATGCGTGCGCATCTCCGACCGGGCGGTGCGGCTGGCGCTCGCCGGCACCGAGGCCGATGCCGGCCGGCCCGCGCCGAGGCTTGCTCCCTACCTCCGGCTGACCGTCCGCCCGCACATGTTCGGACCGGCCGGGTACCTCGTCCCGTCGCAGGGCGTCGTCGTGCTCGGATCCGGCGCGTACCGCCTCGACCCGCCTGTCCTCGACCTCATCAGGTCGCGGCTGGCCACGATCGCCCCCTACCGCCCCCGCATCGGGCGCGTCTGGGTCGGCGGCGGCCCTGTATCCGAGCCGTCCGCCTACGCCGCGCTCCTGCGCCGGCCGTCCGTGACACCTCCGGAGTCCGTGTGGGCGCACCGCTCCCTGCCGGTCGGCATCGTCGTCGACGGGTCGACGCCGTGGGCGGCCTGGGGCTCGGCCCGCTACTTCCCGGCGATGCGGCTGCTGCACGTCCCCGACGGCGCCTGGGTGCGGGTCACCGCCTCCCAGGCGGCCATGATCGCCGCCGCCGTCCACCCGTCCCGGCGGCCGGCGGGCCCGACGATGTCGCCGTTCCGATCGCGATCGCTCTCGGCGCGGTCTGCGCCGCGCTCGCCGCCGGCGCCGCTCGACACCGGCCGCGGTGGCGGCCGCGAGGCGCCTAGGTTGTGTCAGGGCATGTCGATGAGGCCCGGTTCCGGCGCGAGCAGCTTGACTTCGACGCGCTCTTCCGCGCCCACCACGCCGAGATCGTGCGCTACCTGGCCGCCCGGCTCGGGTCGCGCGAGGAGGCGGCCGACGTCGCGTCCGAGGTCTTCATCGAGGCGTGGCGGCGCGTGCCGGGGTTGCGCTGGCGCGGCCGGCCGGTGCTGGCGTGGCTCTACCGCGTGGCGGCAAATATGGCGGCGGATCGGATGAGCGCGCGCTCGCGCGAGCCCGTGGCCACCGCTGCCGCGGCCGAGACCTCCGCCGGCCGGGACGAGGCGACAGCCGTGATCGAGCGCGAGGCGCTGCGCCGCGCGCTTGCGACCCTGCCGCCCGACCACGCCCTGGCCGTGCACCTGCGTCTCGTCGAGGGGTATCCGTTCGCCGATGTCGCCCGGGTCATGGGCAGGACCGTCGGCGCCTCCCAGATGCTCGTGTTGCGTGCCGGCCGCGAGCTCCGGGCGGCGCTCGAGGGGGAGGGCATCCGTGCATCGCGGTGACGAGCGCGAGCTGGCGCGGCTGCTGGCGGATGCCCTCGACGGAGGCGAGCCGCCGACCGGCGAGCTGCGCGAGATCGTGCAGGTGCTCGAGGCCGCCGCCGCCGAGGCCCGCTTCGGCGTTTCCGAGGAGGAGACGGAGCAGGCCCTCCGTGAGGCCCGGCCCAGCCCGCGGATCGGGCGCCGGCTGTGGCCGGCGGCCGCCGTCGCGGCGGCGGTCGTCGCGGCCGCGCTCGCGCTGCTTCTGGCTGGCCCGTTCGGCTCGGGCCCTGCCGCCGACGTGCAGGCGCAGGCGCTGGCGGCGCTGGGCGGGCGCGGCACCGTGCTCGAGGTGGTCGAGCGGATCAGACCCGGCCCGGCGGGCGGCTTCGCGGCCTCGACCCGGACGGGCTGGATCGATCCGACCCGGGGGAGGGCCGTGTGGACGCAGACGACGGGCGCGGGCATCGTCGTCGACCGCACGCTCGTCCAGCGGGGCCGCATCACCCGCTACGACCAGGCGACGAACTCCGCCGTCGTCGCCCGCTCCTGCGCGGCGCTTGCCACCGGGTGCGCGAGCGCCGTCGACCCGATCGCCGTCTACCGGCGGGCGCTGACCCGGTTCGCCGCGACCGAGACCGAGCGGGTCACGTTCCATGGGCGGCCTGCGTACCGGTTTGCGCTGCCCGCGCAGAGGCTGCCCGACGCCGCCCGCGTCGCCCAGGTCGTGACGGTCGACGCGCGAACGCTCCTCCCGGAGCGGATCGAGTGGCGCCTGCGCCGCGTCGGCGGCCGGCCACGCGCCGAGGCGGTCATCGACATCCGCGAGGTGCGGGCGGCGCCGCGCGAGCTTGCACCGCAGGACGCGTTCACGCTCACCCTGCCGCCGCGGACGGCCATCACCGAGCTCTCGGCGCCGGGCCGCCGGGTGCGTGCGCTGGGCGCACGCCGTCTCACCCTCGCCGGGGCGCGTGCCTTGCGGCCCGCGATCGACTGGCTCGGCCCGGCGTTCGCCGGCCACCGGCTCGAGGAGATCGTCCTCGTCCGCTATGGCGATGGGGCGGCCGTACGGCTGGACTACGGGCCGATCGTCGTCTGGAACTACGGCGCCGTGATCCCGCCCCCGCTGCTGGCGACCGTCGGCGTCCCCGTGAAGCAGTTCCCCGTCGGATCGCGGACGGCGCGCCTGTACGAGACGGTGTCGGACAGGCTCGCACTCGAGATCGACCGCCCCGGCGGCACCGTCGCCGTGACGGGGTCCGGCTCGGCCTCGTCGTTCGCGGCCGTCGCCCGCCTGCGCCCGATCACGCGCCGCTGACGATGCTGACGAGCCTCCCCGGGACGACGATCACGCGCTCCGGTGGACGCCCGTCGAGGTGGCGGGTCACCGCCGGGTGTGCCAGCGCGGCCGCCCGGATCTCGTCCTCCCGTGCGCCGGCCGGCAGCTCGATCTCTCCGCGCACGCGGCCGTTCACCTGCACGGCCAGCCGCTGCGTCGGATCGGCCGTGATGTCCGGATCGGCCGTCGGCCAGGGGGACGCCGTGGCGAGGCCGGGCCTGCCGAGGACGCGTGTCCACAGCTCGTCGGCCAGGTGGGGCGCGAACGGCGCCAGGAGCAGCGTCAGCGTCTCGGCTGCCTCGGCGACGGCCGCCGAGCCGGGCGTCTGCCGCGCTGCCGCTGCCGCGGCGCCCTGCAGCGTCATCAGCTCCGCGACGGCGGCGTTGAACCGGAAGGCCTCGACCGCGGCCGTGACGGCCGCGATCGCGCGGTGCGTCGCCCGCCGCAGCCCGGCCTCGGCCCCGGGGTCGGCGACCGCCGCCGCGGAGGTCGTGGCCACGCCCGCGACGAGGCGGTGGACGCGCGCCAGGAACCGCCGGGCCGCGGCCACACCGTCGGGGTCGTAGCGCATGTCGTCGGCGAACGGCGCGGCGAACGCGATGTAGATCCGCAGCGCATCGGCGCCGTGGCCCGCGATCACCTCCTCCGGCGTGACCACGTTCCCGCGCGACTTGGACATTCGCACCCAGCGCCACTCGAGCTCGTCCGCGCCGAACCCGGCCGCCTCGTCCCCGGACAGGGCCCGGAAGCGGCGGCCGGCCGGGCCGTCGGCGACCTCGATCCCGGGCGTGTGCGCCAGCAGCGAGCCCTGGTTGCGCAGCGCCCGGAACGGCTCCGGGAACGGGACGACGCCGGCGTCGTGAAGCACCTTGGTCACGAACCGGGCGTACAGCAGATGGGCGACGGCGTGCTCGGCGCCGCCGCAGTAGCGGTCGACGGGGCCCCAGCGCGCCATCAGCTCCGGGTCGGCGAACGTCTCCGGGTTGCGCGGGTCGCAGAAGCGCAGGAAGTACCAGGCCGAGCATACGAACCCCGCCATCGTGTCGGTCTCCCGGCGGGCCTCGCCGCCGCAGCACGGACAGGTCGCGCGCACGAACCCGGGGATCGCCGCAAGCGGCGAGTCGCCGGTCCCGGTCGGCCCGTAGTGCTCGACCGGCGGCAGCATCACGGGCAGCTCGTCCTCGGGCACGGGCTGGAGGCCGCAGCGCTCGCATTCGACCATCGGGATCGGGCAGCCCCAGTAGCGCTGGCGCGAGATCAGCCAGTCGTGCATCCGGGGCGCGTCCGGGTCGCCGATCCAGTCGCGCTGGGCGGCCTTGATGCCGTCGGGCCAGTCGAGGCCGTCCAGGTCGTCGACCAGCTGCCGCGCGTAGGCGGTGATGCGGAAGAACCACTGCCGGCGGGGGCGCTCCTCGACACGCATGTCGCACCGCCAGCAGCGCCCGCCGAGCACCTCCTCGTTGGCGAGGCCCGTCTGGCAGCCCGGGCACCAGTTGATCGCCGCCTCGGCCCGGTAGGCCAGCCCACGCCGGTGCAGCAGCAGGAACAGGGCCTGCGTGTGGCGATAGTAGGCCGGATCAGCGGAGCTGATCTCGCGATCCCAGTCGTAGGAGCAGCCGATCGACTCCAGGGTGCGCCGGTAGCGGGCGGCGTATTCGGCGACCATCGCAGCGGGGTGGCGGCCGCGCCGGATCGCCTCGTTCTCGGCCGGCTGGCCGAAGGCGTCCCAACCCATCGGATGCAGCACCTCGAACCCCTGCATCCGCTTCAGCCGGCAGTAGACGTCGGCCGGCACGTAGTTCTTGCAGTGCCCGACCGACAGGCCGGCGCCGGATGGGTAGGGAAAGAACTCGAGCAGGTAGAGCGGCGGCCGCTCCGAGCCGTCGTCCGCCCGGAACGCCGCCGCCTGACGCCAGCGCTCCTGCCACCCGGATTCGAAGGCACCGGGGTCGTAGCCGTCTTCGGAATGGTCGTGCATCTCGATCTCCTCGCGTGGACGCCTGCCGGACCGGAAGGGCCGGGCGAGGATCGAGGGGCGCCGCTAGCGCATGCCGTCTCGGTCCGCGTCCAGCCCGCCCGTAAGCGGGAGGCGGAGCGCACCGAGTCGGAGCATGGGCTGGGCTGCCATGGCCCAAGTATAGGAGTGAGTCAGGGGAGGAGCAGGTTGAGGTCGCCGAACTCGTGCCACAGGTAGCGGCCGGCCGTTGCCGCGGCGTAGCAGCGCTCCACGATGTCGCGGCCGGCGACCGCGCGCACGAGGTCGAGGTGCGTCGCCTCGGGCGCGTGCCAGCCGGTCAGAAGCCCGTCGACGGCGTGCACGCCCCGGCGCTCGTCGATCACGAGCTCGGTCCAGCCCTCGCGGGCGGCGACGGTCCCGTCCTCGCCCGCGGCGGTCTCGAGCGCGCGCACCGCCGTCGTCCCCACGGCGACGACGCGGCCGCCGCCGGCGCGGACTGCGTTCACGTGCCGCGCGGTCGGCTCCGGGACACGGAACCACTCGGGGAAGGGCGGCTCGCCGGTCTCGGGCGAGGAGACGCCGGTATGCAGGACGATCGGCGCGATCTCGATGCCCGCGGCCATGAGCTCGACGACGAGCTCGGGCGAGAACGGGCGGGCCGCGCTCGGCATCTCGGCGCTGCCGGGCTCGGTCGCGAAGACGGTCTGGTAGTCCTCGATCGGCCAGTCCGCGCCGGCGTAGGAGTAGCGGATCGGCCGCCCGTGGGCCTCGAGATGCTCGTGCAGGCCTACGGGGAGCTCGAGCCGCGCCTGCCACAGCCGGGGGCCGCCGCGAAGCAGACGGGCACGGCCGCCGCCGGCAAGCCCGAGCCGCCAGCCCCGCCGGGCGGCGTCGAAGGGCAGCGAGCCCGGCCCTGCGGGCACGCGTAGCTCCACTATCCAGAGGCCGTCCGCCGGCTCCGAGCCGGGCGCCGGCGTCGAGAGGTGCAGGCGCAGGCGGCGGCCGCCCGGCGCGACGGCGTCGAGCGCGGCCGGGAGGGTCGCCGACGTGTTCACGACCAGCAGGTCGCCCGGGTCGAGGAGCCCGGGCAGGTCGCGGAAGATGGCGTGCTCGACGCCGCCGGGCCGGCCGACCAGCAGCCGCACGGCGTCGCGGGCGATGCCGCGCCGCTCCGGAGGGGCGGTGGCCTCCGCGAGGGGGACGGCGCTCATGCCGCCGCCTCGGAGCGGTCGAGCTCGCGGGCGCGGTAGCGGCCCGACGGCAGGTCGCCCGCGATCAGCCGCAGCAGCCCGGGGACGCTCGTCTCCGGAAGCGGCCGGTCGGAGATGTCCTCCCCCGGGAACGCCTCCTGATGCATCCGCGTGCGCATGTCGCCCGGGTCGGCCCAGTAGACGCGCAAACCCGGGTGCTCGGCGGCGAGCACGCTCGAGAGCTGCTCGAGCGCCGCCTTGGACGAGCCGTAGCCGCCCCACCCGGCGTAATTCTCGACACCTGCGTCCGACGTGATGTTGAGCACGATTCCGCCGTCGGCGGCAAGCGCCGGGAGCGCGAGCTGGATCAGGCCGAGCGGCGCGAGCACGTTGATCCGGTAGACCGAGCCGAGCACCTCGAGCGGATACGCGTCGAGGTCGGGCTGCGGGCTCGGCCCGAGCACCGAGGCGTTGTTCACGAGCAGCCGCAGCCGGCCCATGCGCACCGCCGCCGACACCAGCTCCTCGCGGTGGGCCGGGTCGGCGACGTCGCCCGCGATGGCCGTCACGGCCGTTCGCTCGGCGAGCGCCGCGCGGGCGGCCTGGAGATCCTGCGATCCGCGCGCGTCGATCGCGAGGCCGTATCCGCGATCGGCGAGCGCCTGCGCCAGCGCGAGCCCGAGGCCGCGCGACGCCCCTGTGATGAGTGCGATATCCATGCCGTCCACGCTAGGCGGCGGCATCCGGCGCCGCCTCGGGCGGCGGTCGCGACCGGTGCGGGACTTTGGTCCTAGTTCTCGGCTACCCCGACCGCTTCAGGCGCCCGTGCTGCTTGGCATAGCGCTCGCCCAGCGAGAACACGTACAGGCCGAGCGGCACCGCGATGGCACCGATCAGGATCAGCGGCCACAGGTCGTCCCACACCGCCGAGACGCTGGCGCCGTCGAGCACGGCCCGGCGGGCGCCTTCGAGCGTGTAGGTGGCCGGGGACACCACCGAGATCCACTGCATCCACTGGGGCAGCACCGACACCGGGTAGTAGACGCCCGACACCACCAGCAGGAGGCCCTGGGCGATGAATCCGAGCTGCGTGCCCTTCTCCGGCGATACCAGCGGCAGCACCGCGGTCATCATGCCGATGCCGACGAACGAGAACGACGACGCCGCGAGCACGACGGTCGCCGTGACGAAGTCGGGATTGCCGAACTGCACGCCGAGCATCACGGCGACGAGGGCGAACAGGGCGACGGTGCGGACGACGCCGTAGAGCACGGCGAACGCTCCCATGCCGAGCAGGTGGGCCGGCCGCGAGAGCGGCGCCATGAACGTGTACTCGATGGTGCCCTCCCAGCGCTCCCATGCGACCGTCTCGGTCTCGATCTCGAACACGAGACCGAGGTACGACCACACCACCGCGCCGATCAGGAGGATGATCATCTCCCGGTTCACGTCGAGGTGGTACCCGCCGGCCTCGACGCCCTTGGCGATGAACACGATCGTGAGCGTGTTCGCGACCGTGTAGAGGAACCAGGCCAGCTCCCACCACACGAACCGCCGCATCAGGTAGGTGTTGCGCTCGACGATCCCGGCGAAGCCGACCAGCTCGCGGCGGACGGCGACCGGCGCCTCGCGTTTCATACCGGCACCCCCTCCTCGGCCTCGTCCTCGAAGCTGCGGCCGGTGGCGGCCATGAAGGCGTCCTCGAGCGTCTCGGCGCCGTAGAGGTTGCGCACCCCGGCCGGCGTGTCGAGCGCAAGCAGGACGCCGTCGTGCAGGATCCCGACCCGGTCGGCCAGCGCCTCGGCCTCGGTCATGTCGTGCGTGCAGAGCAGGATCGTGCAGTCGTTCCGGCGGCGCATGTCGCGCACGAGCTCCTGCACCTCGAGCTTGGAGCGCGGGTCGAGGCCGGTCGTCGGCTCGTCCAGCAGGAGCAGCACCGGGGAGGTGAGTAGCGCGCGGGCGAGCGCGATCTTCTGCTGCATGCCGCGGGAGAGGTCCTCCATCGGCTCGCCCCGGCGCTCGGGCGGGAAGCCCACCCGGCGCAGGATCGCCGGGATGGCCGTACGCGTCTGCCGCGGAGTCAGGCCGTAGAAGCGGGCCGAGTAGCTCAGGTTCTCATCCGGTGACATGCGCTTGAAGAACGACGCCTCGACCGACACGCGGTTCACCAGCCGCTGCACCGCCCGCGGCCGGGCGGCGACGTCGATCCCGAACACCCGCGCGCTGCCGCCGTCGTGCAGGAGCAGCGTCGAGAGGACGCGGACGAGCGTCGACTTGCCGGAGCCGTTCTGGCCGAGGATGGCGACGCACTCGCCCCGCGCGACGGTGAAGCTGATGTCGCGGAGCGCCGGCACGCGCCGGCGCCGCACCCGCGCGCGGCCCATGCGGCGGCCGTCGCGGCGGATGAACTCCTTGCGCAGATCGCAGACTTCGACGGCAGGTTCGGCGGACACGCGGCCCCCTCGGAGGGAAGGTGATCGCTCCGCGGGCGGACGCACCGTGGGCGGCGCGTGGGGCGGAGCGCTGGCGATGTGGCGGGGCGGCGACCGGCCTCGGGGAGGACCTGCTTCCCCGGGCGCAGCCGATCACTCTAGCAGACCAATTCCCGCGCTCGATCGCGCGCGGTTCCGGCCGGTGTCCATGAAGTGGTTGGCTATGGTTGCGCGGTGGAATCGGTCGCAGGAACGAACGGCGATCGGCCCGTCGCGGTGCCCGCGCGGCCGGCTGCCCTGGCGCTGAAGCGGGCGGTCGACGCGACCCTGGCCGCGGCCGGGCTCGTTGCGCTCTCTCCGGTGCTGGCAGCGCTCGCCGCGGTCATCCTCGTCGAGGACGGGATGCCCGTGCTCTTCCGGCAGGAGCGGGCCGGGCTCGACGGCGAGCCGTTCACGATCCTCAAGTTCCGCACGATGGTCCGGGACGCGACCGCGCAGGGCGACGGCTTCGCCGTGAACGCCGGCGATGAGCGCATCCTGCGCTGCGGCGACGTCTACCGCCGGTTCGGCCTCGACGAGCTCCCCCAGCTCTGGAACGTACTTCGCGGCCAGATGTCGCTGGTCGGCCCGCGGCCGACCCTGGTCGACCAGGTCGAGCGCTACTCGGCCCGCCAGCGGCTGCGGCTGCGGATGCGGCCCGGCGTCACCGGGTGGTCGCAGATCCACGGACGCACGTCGATCCCGTGGTCGCGCCGGATCGAGCTCGACGTCTGGTACGTCGAGCACTGGTCGCTGCGGCTCGATGCGCGCATCCTGTGGCGCACCATCGGTCAGATGACGCGGCCGGCCGAGGCGTACAAGGGCTCCACCGGCGGCTGGGATCTATGAGCAAGCGCTCGGTGCTCCTCACCTGCGCGGGCCTTCGCGTCGACGTGGTGCGGGCATTCCGCGAGGCTCTCGACGGGCTCGGCTGGGACGGCGAGGTGGTGGCCGTCGATGCCAACCCGCTCGCGCCCGCGCTCGTGAAGGCCGACCGCGGCGTCGTCGTGCCCCGCGCGTCGAGCCCGGACTACATCCCGGCGCTGGCGGAGCTCATCTCCGCACACGGCGTGCGGGCCGTGCTGCCGCTGGCCGACCTCGACAACGTCGAGCTCGTGGCCGGCCGCGAGCTGATCGAACGGGCCGGCGCAGCCCTGCTCCTGCCTGACCTCACCGTCGCCGAGGCGATGTGGGACAAGTACCACTGCCACGAGGCGCTGATCGCGGCCGGGCTGCCGTCGCCGGACACGTGGGTGCCCGAAGACCTCCCCGCCGATTCGCCGCTGCCGCTGCTCGTGAAGCGGCGGTGGGGCTACGCGTCGCGCGACATCTACCGCTGCGAGACGCTCGCCGAGGTGCGGTTCTTCGTCGAGTACGCCGGCGTGCCGGTGATCGTGCAGAGGTTCTGCCCCGGCGAGCAGTTCTCGATCGACGTCCTCTGCGACCTCGACGGACGGGCGCTGAACGTGATCCCGCGGACGATGATCGAGTCGAAGGGCGGCGAGTCGATCAAGGGCCAGACCATCGCCGACCCGCGCCTGATCGATCTCGGCCGGCGGGTCGCCGAGGGACTGCGGCTGGTCGGGCCGGCCACGATCCAGTGCTTCGACGAGCCCGACGGGCTGCCCGTGACCGACATCAACTGCCGCTTTGGCGGCGCGTTCCCGCTGCCGCTCGCCGCCGGGTCGCGCTATCCCGAGCTCGTGCTGCGGATCGCCTGCGGCGAGCGTGTCGAGCCGCACGTGGGCCGGTTCACGGCGGGGATCACGATGACCCGGTTCTACGACTCGGTGATCCTGCCGGACGGCGCCCGCTCCGCGCAGCCGGGCCGCGTCGCGATCGGCGAATCTGAATAGCTCGGAGTGTCGTTCAGCGGAGCTCCTCGACCAGCCCGATGATGATGCCGGCGGGGCCGCGGACGTAGCAGTACCGGTAGATGTCCTCGTACTGCGCCACCTCGCCCACGAGTTCGGCGCCGTGGGCGCGCAGGCGGTCGAGGACGTCGTCGACGGCGTCGACGACGAACGTGAGGCGAGGGATGCCCGGGATGTTCACCGGCGCCCTCGGCGCAGTGCTGGTGGCCACCGGCGTGTGGAACGTCGACAGCTCGACCCGGCCGTGGCCGTCCGGGGTCCGCACGACGGCGATGTCCGCTCGGACGCCGTCCAGCCCGAGGAGCTGGTCCGCCCATTCACCCTCGACTGTTGCCTCGCCCTCCAGTTCCAGGCCCAGTTCGACGAAGAACGCGATGGCAGCCGCGAGATCCTCGACCACGACGCCGGCGTGATCCATCCGGTGGACCGTCATGCCACGCGAGCCCGTTTCTTCATTCAGTGGCCGCCGCGGTGGGGTGCGGCGGGAGGCACGGCGGGCGGCAGCTCGTCGGCGTGGGCGACAAGAGGGGCAGGCGCGCGGGACGAGCACGGGCTGGTCCCACCAGGCGTTCGTCTGCCCGCACGCGCTCACGCAAGGAGCGGCGGGATGCTGGAAGAGCGCGGCGATGTCGGCGGGCGCGGGCCCGATCAGGACGACGACCGCCCCGGCGACCCCCAGCACCACATCCCTCGGCCGCACCATGCGCTGATCCTACCCGCCCGGAAGGTGCGGCAACCCGCACCCTCGCACGCGGGTCGCCCCCATTGGCAGGCCGGTGCCGCTGGGCGAGAGTGCAGCAATGGCGCAGCGACCGGAGCGGGCATGGATTCCGGGGGGCGAGGGTACACTCAGCCCCGATGGTCGCGAGGGAACGCGAGCTGCTCGAGGAGCCGCATAGCGTGTATCGCGTCCTCATCGTCGACGACCACGCCGGGTTCCGCCGGTGTGCACGGGAGCTCCTCATGTCCGAGGGCTTCGTGGTCGTCGGAGAGGCGGGGGACGGCGAGGAGGCTATGCGCATGGCCGCCGCATCGACGGCGAACCTCGTGCTGATGGACGTGCAGCTCCCGGACATGGACGGCTTCGCCGTCACGGAACGGCTGCTGGCCATGGACCGCGGACTGCCGATCGTCCTCATCTCGACCCGGGACCGCGCCGACTACGGCAGCCTCATCGCCCAGAGCGGGGCGCGCGGGTTCGTCTCGAAGGACGAGCTCTCCGGGGACTCGCTGCGGGAGCTCCTGGAATGACCGTCCGCGCACGGGCCGGCCCGGCCGGCCGCACCGAGACGCTGCAGGTCGTCCTGGCCGGCGCTGCGATCGCGGCGGCGGCCGCTGCCGCGCTGCTCAGCATCACCAGCAACCACGCCCCGGGCCCGTACGCACACGCCGCGCTCAGCGTCGTCCTCTGCCTGACCTTCGTCGGCGCCGGCCTGCTCGCGCTGGCGACGCCGGCGTACGGCCGCTTCGGCCTGCTGCTGGCGGCGGTCGGCTTCTCGTCGCTTCTGGGAGCACTCCACGACGCCAACGGCGCGCTCGCATACACCGCCGGCGTGTTCTCGGCCAACCTGGTGTTCGCCGTGCTCGCCGAGACCGTGCTGGCATACCCGGAGGGCGTGCTGCGCACGCGGATGAACCGGCTCCTGGTGGCCGCCGCCTACGCCAACGTCGTCGTGCTCCAGGCGGTGGCGGTGCTGTTCGACCCGCTGACGCGCTGGAACAGCGCCCACCCGGAGAACCTCGCGCTCGTCTCGTCGCAGGAGACGTTCTCGACGGTCCTCGAGGAGGCCGAGGGCATCATCGCGGTCGCCATCGCCCTCGCCGTCGCCGCCGTGCTCGTGCGGCGCGTGCGGGGGGCGACGCCGCCGGCCCGGCGCGAGCTGACTCCGGTGCTCTACGGCGGCTCCGGAGGCCTGCTGTTCTTCGCGGTCGGGCTCGTGCTCGCGCCGATCTCCTCGCAGGCGGCGGTCGTCGGGATCGGGCTCGGCCTGCTGGCGTCCCTCGCCCTGCCGCTCGCGTTCATCGCCATGCTGGTGCGCGGCCGGCTCTCGGGCACCGCCGTCGGGGAGCTGCTCACCGAGCTGCACGAGGGCACGGGCACGCCCGATCTGCAGGATGCGCTGCGACGGGCGCTCGGCGACCCCGCGCTCGAGCTCGGCTACCTGCGCGAGGAGGGCCGTTACGTCGACGCCCGCGGCCGCGAGCTCGTCATGCCGGATCCGGGCGGCGTGCGGGTGGCGACGCCGATCCTGCACCACCAGGAGCCCGTCGGCGTCCTCGTCCACGACCGCGCGCTGGCCCTGCGCGGCGGCCTGCTCGAGGCCGTCGGTGCGACGGCGGGCTTCGCCCTCGCGAACGAGCGTGCGCTCGAGGCGGTGCGCCGCATGGAGAACCGCAATCGCGTCCTCATGGACGCGATTCCCGACATAATGCTGCGCCTCGGCCGTGACGGCACCTACCTGGACGCCCGGGCCGAGAACGAGGCCGACATGTTCCTCCCGGCGGCCGAGATCGTCGGCCACAACATCTGCGACTTCCTGCCGTCCGAGGTGACCGACGCGGCGTTCGCGTGCATGGACCGGGCGCTCGAGTCGGGCAAGCTCTCGTCGTTCGACTACGAGTTCATGGCGGGCGGCGTCTTTCACAGCCGCGAGGCCCGCATCGTCCCCAGCGGCCCCGCCGAGGTGGTGACCATCGTGCGCGACTTCACCGAGCAGCGCCGCGCCCAGGCCGAGCTGGGCCGGCTCGCCGAGGAGCAGGCGGCGCTGCGGCGGGTGGCCACGATCGCGGCCGGCGACGCCGCCCCCGAGGAGGTTTTCCAGGCCGTGACCGAGGAGATCTGCGCGCTCCTGCGGCTCCCCTCCGCACTGCTCTTGCGGTTCGAGGGACCTTCGACGGCGACGATCGTCGGCAAGTACGGCGAGCCTGCCGAGGAGTTCCGGATCGGCGACACGGTCCCGAACACCGACGGCGCCGCCTCGACCGTGCGCCGCACCGGCGCGCCGGCGCGGGTGGCGTACGCCGAGCTCGACGGGGAGATCGCCGAACGGATGCGCGCACTCGGGTTCCGCGCCAGCATCGCCGTGCCGATCCAGGTGGCCGGGGCGACGTGGGGCGCCCTCGTCGCCGCGCTGCGCGAGGCAGAGGACGTGCCCGACAAGACCGATTATCGCCTGGAGGCGTTCGCCGAGCTCGTCGCACTGGCCGTGGCCAGCGCCCAGGCCCGCGACGACCTGGCCGCGTCGCGCCGGCGCATCATCGAGGCCGGCGACGCCGAGCGGCGCCGGATCGAGCGCAACCTCCACGACGGCGCCCAGCAGCGCCTGGTCGCGCTCTCGGTCGGCCTGCGGCTCGCCCAGAGCAAGATCCGCGAGTCGCCCGAGGAGGCGGGTGAGCTGGTCGCCAACGTCTCGTCCGAGCTGACCCAGGCCCTGCGGGAGCTGCGCGAGCTGGCCCAGGGGATCCACCCGGCCGTGCTCACCGAGCGCGGCCTGGCGACGGCCCTCGACGTGCTCGCCGCGCGCACGCCGCTGCCGGTCGAGCTCGAGGTGGAGGTGGGCGATCGCCTGCCCGTCACCGTCGAGGCGGCGGCCTACTACGTCGTCTCCGAGGCGCTCGCGAACGTCGTCAAGCACGCGCGCGCCGAAGCGGCGAGCGTCCGCGTCGTCCGCGCCGACGGCCACGCGGTCGTCGACGTCCGCGACGACGGCGCGGGCGGTGCCGACCCCGACCTCGGCACGGGCCTGTGCGGGCTCCGCGACCGCGTCGAGACCCTGAACGGGCGTCTGGTGGTCGAGAGCTCATCGGGCCGCGGCACCCGCATCCGCGCCGACCTGCCCGTGTCATGAGCATCACGTTCCTGTTCTGCGACGTCGAGGACTCGACCGGCCTTCTGACCCGCCTCGGCGACGGGTACCTGGACGTGCTCGGCGACGTCCGCAAGCTGGTGCGGGCCGCCGTGTCCGGCGCCGGCGGGCAGGAGATCGAGTGCCGTGGCGACGAGGCGTTCTGCGTGTTCGACGTCCCCACCGACGCGGCGACCGCGGCGATCGAGATGCAGCGCGGGTTCGCGAGCCACGAGTGGCCGGGCGGCGAGCACGTGCGCATCCGCCTGGGACTGCACACCGGCGAGGCGGAGCGGTCGGGGTCGAGCTACGTCGGGATCGACGTCCACCGGGCCGCTCGCATCTGCCAGGCCGCTCACGGCGGCCAGGTGCTGGCCTCGGAGGAGGCCGCCCGCCCGCTCGGCCCCATCGCCCGCGCCCTGGGCGACTACCAGTTCCACGGCCTGCGCGATCCCGAGCGGGTGTACCAGCTCGTGGCCGACGACCTGCCGGCCCAGTTCCCGCCGCTTCGCAACGCGTCCGAGCACACCCGCGCGACCCGGGTCGTGATCGCCGACGACTCCACGCTGCTCCGCGAGGGCCTCGCGCCGGCTGCTGGAGGAGGCCGGGATCGAGGTGGTCGGCCAGGCCCGCAACGCCGCCGAGCTCCTGCTCAAGGTGCGCAGCTACACCCCGGACGTCGCCATCGTCGACATTCGCATGCCGCCCACGCAGACCGACGAGGGCATCCGGGCGGCGCGCGAGATCCGCGAGAAGTACCCCGCTACCGGCGTGCTCGTCCTCTCCCAGCACGTCGCCCACACCTACGCGACCGAGCTCCTGGCCGAGAGCGCCGAGGGGCTCGGATACCTGCTGAAGGACCGCGTCTCCGACGTCGAGGAGTTCACCGCGGCCGTCCGCCGCGTCGGCGAGGGCGGATCGGCGCTCGACCCGCTCGTCGTCTCCGAGCTCGTCGGCCGCTCCCGCCGGGACGACCCCGTGTCCGACCTCACGCCGCGCGAGCGCGAGGTGCTCGAGCTGATGGCGGAGGGTCGCTCCAACCAGGCCATCTGCCAGCGGCTCTTCATCTCCCCGCGCGCCGTCGAGAAGCACGTGACGAGCATCTTCCAGAAGCTCGGCCTGCCGGCCGCCCCCGAGGATCACCGCCGCGTGCTCGCGGTGCTCCGCTTCCTCGGGTCGTAGGGCCAGCCGCCGGCCCGAAGTTCGGATCTCCCCACCCGCGGACGCCAGCCGCCCGTATTTCGCTCACGAGCCGGCCCGGGCATCGTGCGTGTTCCGATGCAAACACATCCTGAGGGAGTTCAAATGCACGCCCTTATGAATCGCCTGGCCGACGCCGATCGGCGCTGGCTGGGCCTTGCGGTGATCGTCACCGCCCAGTTCATGGTCGTCCTCGACGTGGCGATCGTGAACGTGGCGCTGCCCACGATCAAGACCGACCTGCACTTCAGCGAGTCCAGCCTGCAGTGGGTCGTCACCGCCTACTCGATCCTCTTCGGAGGCATGCTCCTGCTCGGCGGGCGGATGGCAGACCTGCTCGGCCGCCGGCGCCTGTTCATGGCCGGTCTCGTCCTCTTCACGGCCAGCTCGCTGCTCGACGGCCTCGCCTGGTCGGAGGGTTCGCTGATCGCCTTCCGGTCGCTCCAGGGGCTCGGGGCGGCGCTGGTCTCGCCGGCGGCGCTCTCGATCCTCACTGTCATGTTCGAGGAGGGCCGCGAGCGCAACAAGGCGCTCGGGATCTGGGGAGCCGTCTCCGGCAGCGGCGGCGCTGCCGGAGTCCTGCTGGGAGGTGCGCTCACGAGCTCGTTCAGCTGGTCGTGGGTGTTCTTCATCAACGTCCCGGTCGGCGCCCTGGCGCTCTTCCTGAGCCCACGGCTTCTGTCCGAGAGCCGGGTCGAGACGGCCCGGCGGCACTTCGACCTGCCCGGCGCCGCCTCGATCACGGCCGGGCTCATGATCCTCGTCTACGCAATGACCCGGGCCGTCCAGGACGGCTGGGCGACGACCGAGACGATCGGGCTGCTGGCCGTCTCCGGCATCCTCGTGGTCGCGTTCGTCGGCATCGAGCTTCGCTCGCAGGCGCCGCTCCTGCCGATGCGGCTCTTCCGGCTGCGGACACTGACCGGCTCGAACATCGCCGGCCTGCTTCTCGGAGCGGCCACCTTCTCGCAGTTCTTCCTGCTCACGCTGTACATGCAGCAGGTGCTGCACTACTCGGCGATGGAGACGGGCGTCGCCTACATCACGCTCACGTTCGCCGTGATCGTGATGGCGAACGTCGCCCAGGCGCTCGCGCTCCGGGTCGGCGTTCGCCGGGTGCTGCCGGCGGGGCTGCTCATGGTCGCCGCCGCGCTCGCCCTCTTCGCTCGCATGCCCGTGTCGGGCCACTACTTCTGGGATCTGTTCCCGGGCTTCCTGCTCGGCGGGATCGGCCTGGCGTTCGGGTTCGTGCCGCTCACGATCGGCGCGCTCGCGGGCGTTCGGCCGGCCGACGCAGGCGTGGCCTCCGGCCTCGTCAACACGACTCAGCAGGTGGGCGGCGCGGTCGGCGTGGCCGCGGCGACCACGATCGCCGCCACCTCGACCAGCAACTACCTCGGCGCGCATCCGGGGACGGCCGCAGGCGCCGCGCTCACGCACGGCTTCAGCACCGCCTTCTGGGTGCTGGCCGCGATCGCGGCGGTGGGCGCGGTCGTCTCGGCGGCCGTCGTCGAGTCGCGCCCCGCAGTCGCGACGGCCGAGCTCGAGCCCGACGAGATCGTGCTGGAGCCCGCCGCCTGACCCGCCGACGGAGCCGGCCGGGCCCCGCCGCCCGGCCGGCTCCGGAATCGATCCCGAACCGCTCGAGGAGGGCCAGATAGACCCATCCGTCAGCGCCCGGCGAGCTCGCGGTCGAAGCCGGCGGAAGAGCGGCTCGACCTCGTCGGCGGGCACCGCCGGGCTGAACAGGAAGCCCTGGCCGAGCGTGCAGCCCTCGCGCTTCAGGAACTCGCACTGCTCGGGGGTCTCGATGCCCTCGGCCAGCGCCTCGGCGCCGATGTTGCGGGCGAGCTGGATGATCGTCGTCGCGATCGCGTTGGCGTGGGTGCTCTCCGGTATGTCGCGCACGAACGCGCGGTCGATCTTCAGGGTCGACACCGGCATCTCGGTGAGGCGGCTGAGCGACGAGTGGCCCGTGCCGAAGTCGTCGATCGCGAGCTTGACGCCCTTGCGGTGCAGGTCGTGCAGGATCGCCTGGGCACGGTCGGGCTCGACCATCGCGCTCGATTCGCTCACCTCGACGACGATCTGCCCCGGCTCGAGGCTGTTCGCCCTGATCGTGTGCAGCAGGCGGTCGGCCGTATCCGCGCTCCAGCGGGCGATGGGCAGGTTGACCGCCGCCGTGATGCGCATCTCGCCCGTGGCCCAGCCCCGGGCGACGCGGCAGGCCTCGTCCAGCACCCACTCGGAGATCGCGGTGATCAGGTCGGTGCGCTCGGCCACGGGGATGAACGCCGCCGGCGCCAGCATCCCGTCCTCGGGGTGGTTCCAGCGGATGAGCGCCTCGACGCCGACCATGCGCATGTCCTCGAGGCGCAGGATCGGCTGGTAGTGCAGCACGAACTCGCCCCGCTCGAGGGCGAGCTGCATCCGCGCGGTGAGCGGCACCTGCGCCGCGCCGTCGGCGGTCGCGGCGGCGCCCAACGGATGCCCCGGGAGCTCCTTCGAGCGGTACATCGCGGCGTCGGCCCGGCGCAGGAGCTCGTCGCGGCTGCTCGCGTCCTCGGGGTAGATCGCGATGCCGACGCTCCCGCCGGCCGCGATCGTCGTTCCGTCGACGACCGCCGGCGCCGAGAGCGCTGCCTCGATGTGCTCGGCGATCGTGTGGGCGATCTCGCGCGGGCTGGGAGACCCGTCCGCCGGGAGGTCGGCGGCGAGGACGAGGAACTCGTCGCCGCCGTGACGCGCGACGAGGTCGGTGGCCCGCGTCGCCCGCTCCAGCCGGCGGGCGATCTGGCGCAGGAGCTGGTCGCCGGCCTCGTGGCCGTACGTGTCGTTCACATGCTTGAACCCGTCCAGGTCGACGTACAGCACGGCCACCTCGCGCCCGTGCCGCTGGGCGCGCGCGAGCGCCAGGTCGAGGTGCTCGGCGAACATCAGCCGGTTGGGCAGCCCGGTCAGGTCGTCGTGGTAGGCCAGGTATGCCACCCGGCGGTCGACCTGCTTGCGGGCGGTGATGTCGCGCCCGATCTCGGCGGCGCCGATCACCCGGCCGGCCGCGTCGACGATCGGCGACACCGAGAGCGACACGTGCACCTCGGAGCCGTCCCGGCGGACGCGCAGCGTCTCGAGGCTCTCGACCGGCTGCCCCCGGCGCACGAGCGCCAGCATCGCCGGAGCCTCGCCGGGGCGCCCGCGCGGCTCGACGAGCGAGATGGGGCGGCCGATTGCCTCGGCGGCGGTGTGGCCGTAGATCCGTTCGGCGCCGGGGTTCCACGACTCGATCACGCCGTCGGGCGTGAGCGAGACGATGGCGTCGTCGGACGACTGCACGATGGCCGCCAGGTCGGAGGCAGCGCGCTCGGACCGGCGCCGCTCCCCCAGATCGCGGACGTGCAGGACGTGCAGGCGCTGGGTCAGGCCGACGACCGGCGCCGCCGAGATCTCGGCCGGGAAGGTCTCGCCGTTCCCCCGCCGGGCGGTCACCTCGTGCCGGCCCTCCTGCGCCCACACCGCGTCGCCGGGCAGCATCCCGTCGCGGAGCGCGTGGCCGACGGCGGCGTCGCGGCGACGGCCGAACATCCGCTCGGCGGCCGGATTGAAGTCGACCACGGTGCCGTCCTCGTCCACCACGACGACGGCATCCGGGGCGGAGGCGACGACCGCGCGTGTGAGGGCGTCGTGGCGTTCGCTGCGGCGGGCGGCGGCGGCCGTGGCCGCGCCGGCCGCGATCAGCACGCCCAGCCAGACGAGCGCCGGCCCGGCCCGCCAGTACCAGGCGGTGCCGGCCCCGGCGAACAGCCACCACGCTGCCGCGATCGCTGCGCCGGCGGCCCACGCCCACCAGATCGCGCCATGATGCCGTCGCACCCGGCTCATCCCGAGATGATACGACGGGGACGGCCGCGATCCTGCGCGGCTGCCCCCCGGGAGCGTGGGAGGATCCGGCCCGTGGCCCGCTACCACGCCCCCGGCCGCGTCAACCTGATCGGCGAGCATACGGACTACGCGGGCGGCCTCGTGCTCCCGGTCGCGATCGACCGCGGCGTGACGCTCACGTGCGTCCCCACCGACCGCATCCGCCTGCGCTCTGCGGTCGATCCCGCCCGGGTCGACCTGGCCGCCGGCGGAGGCGGCCGCGCCGAGGGCTTCGGCCGTTACGTGGCGGCGATGGCCGCGGAGCTCCAGGGACTCGGGATCGCGCCGGCCGGGATCGACGGGCACATCGAGGCCGACCTGCCCGCCCGGGCCGGCCTCGCGTCGTCGGCCGCGCTGCTCGTCGCGGTCGGTCTCGCGCTCGTCGACGCCGCCGGGGCCGAGCTCGGGCCGATGCAGCTCGCGGAGGCCTGCCGGCGGGCCGAGGAGCGGGCGGTCGGCGTGCCCTGCGGGATCATGGACGATGCCGTCGCGATCCTCGCCGAGCCCGGGCATGCCCTCCTGCTCGACTGCGGGACGCTCGCCTTCCGCCACGTGCCGCTGCCCGCCGGCCTCGGCCTGATCGTGGTCGACTCGCGGACGCCCCGCCGGCTGGCCGACACCGGCTACGCCGCCCGCCGCCGTGAGCTCGAGCGCGCGCTGGCCGGCGACCTGGACGAGACGACGTCGCGGCGGCTGCGGCACCTGCGCTCGGAGAACGCCCGCGTCGAGGCCGCCGCGGCGGCGCTCGGGCGCGGCGACGCCGCCGCCCTCGGCGCCATCCTCGCCGCCGGGCACGCCAGCCTGCGGGACGACTACGAGGTGTCGACGCCCGAGCTCGACCTGCTCGTCGCACTCGCGCTCGATGCGGGCGCGTGGGCGGCGCGGATGACGGGCGGCGGCTTCGGCGGCGCGATCGTCGCTCTCGCGCCGGAGGCGCGTTGCCACGGGATCGCGGAGGCCGTCGCCGGCGGCTACCGGGCGGCCACGGGTCGGGTCACCGAGCCGATCGTCGCCCGTTCGGCGGGCGGCGCCCGGAGGCTCGACTGACGGCGCTCACCCCGCGTCGCGCGCGAGCGGCTGACACAGGCAGTGCACGCCGCCGCCCGCGAGCTGGAACTGGCTCATGTCCGGGTCGTACACCGCGAGGCCGAGGGCGCGCAGGCGCCCGTTCAGCTCGGTCGCGAATGCGGAGGAGATGACGCGGTCGCCGCCCAGCGCCACGACGTTACATCCGAGCCCGACGGTCTCGCGGAAGCCAACGGGCACGATCTCGATCCCCTTCGACTCGAGCCACCGGACGACGTCGGGGTCGGTCGTGTCGGGGCACACGGCGGCCAGGCCCGGCGCGAGCATGCACACCATCAGGTCGAGATGGACGTAGAACTCGTCCATCGCCGCGTAGCAGACGTCGTAGCCCTCGGCCTCGAGCCAGCCGCCCACCTGGCGCGCGCCCACCTCCTCGCTGCGCACCCCCGTGTAGCCGATCAGTGCGGCCCCGGGTGCGACGAGCGCGAAGTCGCCGCCCTCGAAGTTGCCGGCCGTGACGAGGTCGTACACCGGGATGCCGGCGCCGGCGTAGAAGTCGAGGCAGGCGGCGTACTCGCCCCGTCGGCGCGGGTTGGCGAGCTGGCATACGACCGCGCCCCACGGCGTCATCACGCTCGAGTCGCGGGTGTAGACGCCGTAGGCGAGCTCGTCCCGGGCATCGAGCATGTGGACGGTGACGCCGGCGTCGCGGAAGGCGTCGACCATCTCGACATGCTGGGCGAGCGCCCGCTCCCTCTCGAAGCGGTGGCCGCGCCGCAGCGTGTCGCGCACGAGCGCCGAGTAGCTCGCGTTCTCGATGCCGAGCCAGCGGAAGGCGGCCGGGTCGGAGAGAAGGACGTCGCGCATGCGCCCGTGCTCGGAGTCGACGCCCCACCGGTCGAGCGCGGGCGTCGATCCGCCCGCCAGCCTGGTCCCCAGCGGCTCCACCTAGCCGACCACCGGGCTGCGCCGCTCGAGCAGGACGACGTCGCGCCAGACGCCGCGCATCCGCCCCAGCCGCTCGCGGCGGCCGACCACGCGGAACCCGCACCGCTCGTGCATCCGCACGCTGGCCACGTTCTCGGGCAGGATCCCGGCCTCGAGCGTCCACACGCCGGCGGCCTCGGACGAGGCCACGAGCTCCGTGAGCAGCGCCGTCCCGACGCCGCGGCCGCGCGCCTCGGCCGCCACGTAGACGCTCACCTCGGCGACGCCGGCGTACACCGGCCGGGCGCTCACCGGCGCGAGCGCCGCCCAGCCCACGGTCACGCCGTCCGCGCGCGCGACCAGGCGGTGGCCGGCCAGGTGGGCGCGGTCCCAGTCCGCCCACGCGGGGACGTCCGTCTCGAACGTGGCGAGGCCCGACGCGATCCCCTCGGCGTAGATGCGGGCGACGTCGTCCCAGTCGCCCGGGACGAGGGCGGCGATCGCGACCTGCGCCGTCGCAGATGTCACGCCAGGATCGACTCGCCCACGTAGCCGCCGGGCCGGATCCCCGGCGGGACGGCGTACATCGCGCTCCCGCGCGGTATGACGTACTCGACCGTGAAGCGGTCGTGCACGGACAGCCGCTGCTGGATGGCGATGAACTGGCGGCGCGGGTCGCGCTGGAAGGCGATGAAGAAGAGGCCGCCGAGCGGGTTGGAGACCTGGGGGTCGTAGCCGTCGGTGAACGTGTAGCCCCGGCGGAGGATGCGCTCGGCCTCGCTGCCCGTCGTGCGCGGGTTCGCCACCATGATGTGGCAGTCGGGCGGCTCGCGGCCCGGCATGACCGGCGCGAACTCGTCCGTCTGGCCGAACGGGGCGCCGCTGGCCTTGTACCGCCCGATGGCGTACTGCTGCACGCCGAGCGGCTCGATCAGGTAGTTGGCGACGTGCACCATCAGGTTGCGGCTCACGAGGTAGGTGCCGTTCGTCATCCAGCCCGGCCCGTCGCCGGCGTTGACCCACACGTTCGAGCGCATCCTGGCCGCGTCGTCGGGCTTGAGGTTGTTCGTGCCGTCCTTGAACCCGACGATGTTTCTGGGCGTGCCGCCCTTCTCGCCGGGCAGCGGGTCGCGCACGAACCCGGACTGCGACCAGCGCAGCGTCGCGGCGCCGTGGGCGGTGGCCACGACGGCGTGCAGCGCCCGGTCGACCACCTCGTGGCTCGTCGAGCAGCACTGCACGCCGATGTCGCCTCCGGTCAGCTCCGGCTGCAACCGGTCGCCCTTGAAGTGGGGAATGTCGACCAGCGCCGGCGGCCGGTGCGACGCGAGGCCGAAGCGGGAGTCGAACGCGCTCGCGCCGAAGCCGAACGTGATCGTGAGCCGGGCCGGGTCGAAGCTCTCGCCGCCCGCCTTGCCCGACGTCAGGTCGGCCGCGGTCGCCGTCAGCGAGCGCATCAGGTCGCGCAGGCCGGCCCGCCCGGTCGCCGTCACGTCGAACGAGCCGAACTGGAGGTACTTCGGCTGCGGCGTCACGATGCCCGCCTGGTACGTCCCGTGGAACTGCTCGACCTGGGACTCCGCGCTCGCGGACCCGCCGTCGAGGCGCGCGTACCCTGCCGCCCCCAGCGCAAGACCCCCACCCGCCGCTCCAGCCAGACGCAGGAGATGCTTGCGCGAGATCGGCCGGCTCATGCAGGCGGATTCTACCGCGCGCCGGGTCCCCCACATCGAGTCGCATCTACAGTTCCCGGAGTGCAGCTGATCCTCGAGCATCTGCCGCACCTGATCCCGGCGGCCGCCGGTCTGGGATTCCTGGGCTGGTTCTGGTGGCACATGCGCTCCGGGCCGCCCCCCGACCTGGACGACCAGGAGCTCGCCGCCTGGCAGGAGGCGCGCTCGGCGCGCCGCCGGCGCGCCAAGCTCGAGCGGTGAGCGCGCCCCCGGCGAGCTCGTTCACGTTCGAGCCGCTCTTCGCCGTGGCGGCGGCGGTCGCGGTCGTCGCCTACCTGCGCAGCGCGCGCCGCGCGGCGGTGCCGGGCTGGCGGCGGGCGTCGTTCGTGGCCGGCGCGGCCCTGATCGCAGCCACGCTCAACTCGCCGCTCGAGACGATCGCCGTGCACTACCTGCTGATGGGCCACCTGGTCCAGAACGCGCTCATCGCCGACATCGCGCCGCCCCTGCTGCTGCTGGGCCTGACGGCAGAGATGGGCGCGGGCATCCTGCGCCGCCTGGGGCCGTTCGCGCGCCTGACGCACGCCGGCCTGAGCTGGCCGCTCTGGGTGGTCGGCTGGTACAGCGTGCACCTCGAGCGCCCCTACACCTACGCGCTCGAGCATCCGCCCGCGCTGAACATCGAGCACGCGTTCCTGATCCTGATCGGCGTCTGCTTCTGGTGGCCGGTGATCGTGCCCGGCGTGCACCGGATGGCGTCGGGGGTCGCCGTGCTCTACCTGCTCGGCGCGTTCGTCGCGGCGTCGTTCCTCGGGCTCGCCTACACGTTCATCCCCGACCCGCTCTACCCGTATTACGTCGATGCCCCGCGCCTGTGGGGCATCTCCGCCGCCCGCGACCAGAACCTGGGCGGCGTGCTCATGACCGCCGAGCAGTCAGCGGTGTTCCTGACCGCCGTCGCGATGACCCTCCTGCGGCTCCTGGACGAGGACGAGCAGCGGGCCGACCTCCAGGCCGATTCGGCCCTCGCCCGCGAGGCGGCCCGGGCGTCAGGGACGCGGGCGCGAGAGGATTAGCTCCGCATGCCGCTGCTCCTCGCCGCACATGACGTGCCGGCCTCCGCGATCGCGGGGGAATGGCACCTGCAGGCGGCGGCGGTCGTGTTCGCCGTCCTGGCCGCGGCTGTCTTCGTCCCGGCGTTCGCCCGCGTCCGCCGTCGCGAGCCGGCGCGCGCGCCGTGGACGCGCGTGGGCCTGTTCGCGTCCGGGCTCGCCGTCATGCTCGTGCCGCTGGTCTCGCCGCTGAACGTCGCGGGCGAGCGCTACCTGCTCTCGGCCCACATGCTCGAGCACGTGCTCCTGGCCGACGCCGGGGCGGCGCTCCTCGTGCTCTCCGTGCGCGGCCCGATCGCGTCGGAGCTGCTGCCCCGGCCGGCGCCGGCGCCGCTGCGCTCCGCGGCGGACGTGCTGATGCGGCCGCCCGTGACCCTCGCCGTCTGGGCGGCGGTGGTCGCGGTCTGGCACATCCCGGCGATCTACGACCGCGCCCTGTCGCACGCGGGCCTGCACGACCTCGAGCACCTGTCATTCGTGCTCGTCGGGCTCCTGGCGTGGACGCAGCTCATCGACCCGACCGGATCGGGACGGCTGGGGATCCCCGGCCGGCTGGCGTTCGTCGTGGCGATGTTCTTCGCCGGCCAGGTGCTCTCCGACGCGCTCGTCTTCTCGTTTCATGCCTACTACCCGGCCTACGCCGACCGGCCCGGCCGCCTGCTCGGGCTCTCGCCGCTCACCGATCAGCGGCTCGCGGGGATCGTGATGGCGTTCGAACAGCTGGTCACGCTCGGCACCTGCTTCGTCCTGCTCCTGCTCGAGCTGCGCCGCGGCGCTGTTCGCCGGGACGCTGTGACGAACGTTTAAGACCGACGAGCCGCTTCGTGAGAGTCGCTTGAGCCGGGCCGGCCTACGGTGACCGCATGGTCGTCCACCGCCACACCGCCCTCCGGGTCCCGCCCGCACAGGCTGCACTCCCGAGCCCGGTGCGGGCGGCCGCTCCCTACGCGGTGATCCTGGCGGCGACGGGCATCGCGGCGGCGGCGGGGCTCATCTCGGGCCGGCCGGCCGAAGCGCTTTCGGCGGCCGGGACCGCCGCCGCCGTGGTTGCCGCTCTGTGGGGCTGGTGCCGGCGGGCCCGGCTGCGCGACCTGGCCGACCGGTTCATCGCGACGGGATCCGGCGCGCCGCCCGTCGAGGCCGTCATGGCCCGCCGGGCCGAGCTCACCAGCCCGCGTGAGCGGCGCGGCCTGGCCCATTCGATGTGGGAGACCGTCACGGTCGCGAAGGCGCCTCCCGCGATCTCGGCCCGCGTCCCGCTCGACCGCCGGGCGGTCGTCGCCGAGTCGGCGCTCATCCGCCGCCTCGCGCGGCGCCTCGAGGACGTCGAGTCGCCCGTCGCGGCCCGCGGCGTGGCCCTCGCCGAGCTGCTCGTCACCGACTGCGCCAGCCCGCTCTACCGCGGCGGCGCCGCGGGGAGCGACGAGCTGCACCGGCGCCTGACCCAGATCCTCTTCGAGATGGAACGAGGTGTGGAGCGATGAACGACATCGAGGCCGTCCTGCTCATGGTCGTCTGCATGGCGGCCATGTTCGGCGTGCTCGCGGGATTCGAGCGGCTCTGATGGATGCGTCCTACGTGTTCGGGCTGGTCGTCTCGATCCTGCTCTTCATCTACCTCTGCTACGCCCTCTTCCGCGGGGAGAACCTGTGATGGTCGGTCGGGAATTGCACGCGCGCCTGGACGCACGACAGTCATCCGCCGGTCGTCATGCCGGCGGCGCTGCGGCCGCGAACCGTCGCATCGCCGCGTCCTCGGTCGCGCCCATACGACACCGGTATGAACGCTCCCTGCGTCCTTGCGCTGCTCGGTTCGCAGCCGCCCAGGACATCACGGCAATCCCCGACCAACCATCGCCATGACAATGATCACCTCGCAGGGGACGGCGCAGATCGTCGTCTACGTCCTCGTGCTGCTCATCCTGACCCCGTTGCTCGGCTCGTACATGGCCCGGGTCTACGAGGGCGAGCAGGTGCTGCTCGCCCGCTGGTTCGGCTTCGCCGAGCGCGGCTTCTACCGGCTGCTGCGCACCTCGCCCGACGAGGAGCAGGACTGGAAGGGGTACGGGCTGAGCGTCCTCGTCTTCAGCCTGCTCTTCCTGATCCCGCTATTCGTGCTCCTGCGCG
Source organism: uncultured Actinomycetes bacterium (assembly GCA_963746115.1). GTDB lineage: Bacteria > Actinomycetota > Thermoleophilia > Gaiellales > JAICJC01 > JAICJC01. The sequence continues at coordinate 179,503 of CAVVAA010000003.1, forward strand.
TGCAGGGGCACCTGCCGCTCAATCCCGACCACCTCTCCGACGTGAACGCCGGCGTCTCGGTGAACACCGCCGTCAGCTTCGTCACCAACACGAACTGGCAGTACTACGGCGGCGAGTACACCATGAGCTATCTGAGCCAGATGGCGGGGCTCGCGGTGCAGAACTTCGTCTCCGCAGCCGTCGGCATGGCGGTGCTGGTCGCGATGATCCGCGGCTTCGCCCGCAGGGAGACGACCAAGCTCGGGAACTTCTGGGTCGACCTCTACCGCTCGACCGTCTACATCCTCCTGCCGCTGTCGATCGTCCTCGCGACGATCCTGATCTGGCAGGGCGTGCCGGACACCTTCAGCGGCCACGCCGTCGCCCACACCGTCCAGGGCCACACCCAGAGCATCGCCCGCGGCCCCGTCGCGTCGCAGATCTCGATCAAGCAGCTCGGCACCAACGGCGGCGGCTACTACAACTCGAACTCGGCCGTCCCGTTCGAGAACCCCACCGGGCTCACGAACTTCCTGGAGATGCTCTACATCCTGCTGATCGGGTCGGCCGAGGTGTACATGTTCGGCAAGATGGTGCGGGCGACCCGGCAGGGCTGGGCCGTGCTCTCTGTGATGTTCGTCTGCATGCTCGCCGGCGTGGTCATCGCCGCGCCCGCGGAACAGCACGCATCGCCGGTGCTGCGCCAGTCCGGCGTGAGCATCACCGCGTCGGGCACCTCGCCGGGCGGCAACATGGAGGGCAAGGAGACCCGCTTCGGGATCGCCGACACCGCCCTCTGGGCCGATGTCACCACCGACGCCTCGAACGGGTCGGTGAACGGCAGCCACGACTCGCTGACCGCGCTCGGCGGCGCCGTCCCGCTCACGAACATCTTCCTCGGCGAGGTGATCTTCGGCGGCGTCGGCTCGGGCCTCTACGGCATGCTCATGCTGGTCATCATCGCCGTCTTCGTCGGGGGCCTGATGGTCGGGCGCACGCCGGAGTACCTGGGCAAGAAGATCGAGGCCCGGGAGATGAAGCTCGCCGTCATCGGCTCGGTGTGGGTGCCGATCGTCGTCCTCATCCTCACCGGGATCGCGATGTCGACCGAGGCCGGGAAGGCGTCGATCTACAACGCCGGCCCGCACGGCTTCAGCGAGGCGTTCTACGCCTACACATCGCAGGGGAACAACAACGGCAGCGCGTTCGCCGGCTACGGCGCCCTGCACTTCTCCGAGATGATGGGCGCCTTCGCGATGCTGGTCGGCCGCTTCGTGCCGCTGCTGGCGGCGCTCGCCATCGGCGGCGCGGTGGCTGCCAAGAAGACCGCCCCCGCCTCGGCCGGGACGATGCGCACCGACGGCCCGACGTTCGTCGTGCTCCTGACGGGCGTCGTCATCCTCCTGCCCGCCCTGACGATCCTGCCCGCGCTCGTGCTGGGCCCGGTCGTCGAGGCGCTCACCACCAGGCTCTTCTAGCGAGGGATCCGCATGCGCATGAACATCATCCGCTCGGCGATCGTGATCGTCACCTTCACGGTCCTGCTCGGGTTCGTCTACCCGGCCGTCATGGTCGCCGTCGGTCAGGTGGCCTTCTCGCACCAGGCCAACGGCAGCCTGATCCAGGTGCACGGGAAGACCGTCGGCTCGAAGCTCGCCGCCCAGGCGTTCAACGGCCCGCGCTACTTCCACGAGCGCCCCTCGGCTGTTGCCTACAACGCCGACGGCACGAGCTTCTCCAACCTCGGCCCGAACAGCAAGGCCCTTGCCGCTCTCGTGAAGACGCGGATCCAGAAGATCATGAAGCTCGAAGGCCCGTACAACCCGGGGCTCTCCGTCAAGGACATCCCCGTCGACGCCGTCACCGCCTCCGGCTCGGGCATCGACCCGGAGATCTCCAAGGCCTATGCGGAGCTGCAGGCGCGCCGGATCGCGGCCGTTCGGCACCTTCCGCTCGCGGCCGTCCAGAAGCTGATCGACGCCCACGTCGACGGCCGGTCGCTCGGGTTCCTCGGCGATCCCGGTGTGAACGTGCTCGAGCTCAACCTCGCACTCGACCAGGAGCACTGATGGCCCGGCAAGAAGCCAAGCTGTTCACGCGGGAGATCGTCACCCGCGCCACGATCGACTCGTTCAAGAAGCTGGATCCCCGGATCCAGCTCCGGAACCCGGTCATGTTCGTGGTCGAGGTGGGCTCGGTGATCACCACCGCCACCTTCTTCATCGACCTGATCGGCGGCGGCGGCCAGGCGCTGTGGTTCACTGGCGACATCGCGATCTGGCTGTGGCTGACCGTGCTCTTCGCCAACTTCGCCGAGGCGATCGCCGAGGGCCGCGGCAAGGCCCAGGCCGACACGCTGCGGGCGATGCGCACGACGGCGATGGCCAACCGCCGCCGCGCCGACGGCTCGCTCGAGCAGGTGTCGGCACCGGAGCTCCAGCGCGGCGACGTCGTCGTCGTCGAAGCAGGGGAGGCGATCCCTGCCGACGGCGATGTGATCGAGGGCATCGGGTCGGTGGACGAGTCGGCCATCACCGGCGAGTCGGCCCCGGTCATCCGCGAGTCGGGCGGCGACCGGTCGGCCGTCACCGGCGGCACCCGGCTGCTCTCGGATCGCCTCGTGGTCAAGGTCACCCAGGAGCCCGGCAAGTCGTTCCTCGACCGCATGATCGGGCTCGTCGAGGGCGCCGCGCGGCGCAAGACGCCGAACGAGATCGCGCTCAACATCCTCCTCGCCGGTCTGACGGTGATCTTCCTCGTCGCCGTCGTCACGCTGCAGCCGTTCGCCCTGTACGCGGACAGCGGCGTCTCGACCACCGTCCTGATCTGCCTGCTCGTGGCCCTGATCCCGACCACCATCGGCGCGCTGCTCTCCTGCATCGGCATCGCCGGCATGGACCGGCTGGTACGGCGCAACGTGCTCGCGCTGTCGGGCCGCGCCGTCGAGGCCTCCGGCGACATCGACGTGCTCCTGCTGGACAAGACCGGCACGATCACGCTCGGCAACCGCGAGGCGGTCGAGTTCATCCCGGCTCCCGGCGTCGAGCCGCACGACCTGGCCGAGGCGGCGCAGCTCTCCTCGCTGGCCGACGAGACGCCGGAGGGGCGCTCGATCGTCGTGCTGGCGAAGCAGTTCGGTGTGCGCGAGCACGAGCTGGCGACGATCGAGGCCGAGTTCGTGCCCTTCTCGGCGACGACGCGGATGAGCGGCGTCAACATGAACGGCAACGTGATCCGCAAGGGTGCGACCGACGCGATCAGGCACTTCGTCGAGGAGAGCGGCGGGCGCGTGCCCGCCGAGGTCGACGCGGCCGTCGAGCGCATCGCCCGCGACGGCGGCACGCCGCTCGTGGTCGCCCGCGACAACTGGACGCTCGGGGTCATCTACCTGAAGGACATCGTCAAGGGCGGCATCAAGGAGCGCTTCGACGAGCTGCGCAAGATGGGCATCCGCACGGTGATGATCACCGGCGACAACCCGATCACGGCGGCCTACATCGCCAACGAGTCCGGCGTCGACGACTTCCTGGCCGAGGCGACTCCCGAGAACAAGATGGCCCTGATCAAGGAGGAGCAGGGCAAGGGGCGCATGGTCGCGATGACCGGCGACGGCACGAACGACGCGCCCGCGCTCGCCCAGGCCGACGTGGGCGTGGCCATGAACACCGGCACCCAGGCGGCCAAGGAGGCCGGCAACATGGTCGATCTCGACTCCAACCCGACCAAGCTGATCGAGATCGTCGAGGTGGGAAAGCAACTCCTCATCACCCGCGGGGCGCTGACGACCTTCTCGATCGCGAACGACGTCGCCAAGTACTTCGCCATCCTCCCGGCGATGTTCGCGTTCACCTACGCGGCCCACCCGGGCGACCACGGCCCGCTTTGGACGATCAACATCATGAAGCTGGGCACGCCGCTCTCCGCCGTGACCTCGGCCATCATCTTCAACGCGCTCATCATCCCGATCCTGATCCCGCTGTCCCTGCGCGGCGTCCGCTACCGCCCGATCGGAGCGACGGCGCTCCTGCGCCGGAACCTGCTGATCTACGGCCTCGGCGGCGTGATCGCCCCGTTCATCGGCATCAAGCTGATCGATCTGGTCGTTCACAACGTCCTTGGGGCGTAGTCTGGCCCCATGCGCGGGCGCTTCCGCATCCTCCTGGGCGCGGCAGCCGGGGTCGGGAAGACGTACCGGATGCTCCAGGAGGGCCGCCAGGCGGCCACGGAGGGCGTCGACGTCGTCATCGGCTACCTGGAGCCGCACGACCGGCCGGAGACGGCGGCTCTGGCCGAGGGCCTGGAGACCCTGCCGCGTCGGCGCGTGGAGCACGAGGGCGTGGCCCTGGAGGAGCTCGACACCGAGGCCCTCGTCCGCCGCGCCCCGGAGCTGGCGCTGATCGACGAGCTGGCGCACACCAACGCGCCGGGGTCGGCGAACCCCAAGCGCTACCTCGACATCGAGGACGTGCTCGACGCCGGCATCGACGTCATCTCCACCGTGAACGTGCAGCACCTCGAGAGCCTGAATGACACCGTCTTCGAGCTCACCGGCGTGCGCGTGCGGGAGACGTTCCCCGACCGGATCCTGGACAGCGCCGACGAGGTGGTGCTGGTCGACCTGGCGCCGCAGGAGCTGCAGGAGCGGCTGCGGGCCGGCAAGGTGTACCCCAGGAGCCGGATCGAGACGGCGCTCGAGAACTTCTTCCGGTCCGAGAACCTGGGCGCGCTGCGCCAGCTCGCCCTGCGCGAGCTGTCCGAGGACGTCGAGGCCCGGCGCGAGACGCGCGTGCTCGACCGCGACGCCCAGCAGGCGATCCTGGAGCGGATCCTCGTCCTCGTGACGCCCCAGCCGAGCTCACAGCGGCTGCTGCGCCGGGCCTGGCGCTCGGCCCAGCGGCTCGATGCCGACATCGACGTGCTCTGGGTGCGCCGGCCCGGCTCGACATTGCCCGAGGACGACAGGGTCGCGCTCGCCGCGCTCCGCCGGCTGGCCCAGATCCTGGGCGCCCACTTCCTCGAGGAGGAGTCGGATGACGTGATCGCGTCGGTACGGGCGACCGTGATCGACCGCGGCACGACCTACGTCTACCTCGGCACCCCGGAGCGGCGCCGGCTCGAGGAGGCGCTGCGCGGCTCGTTCCTCGCCCGCCTGATCGAGGCTCTGCCCGGAGTGGACATCCGCATCGCCGCCGATCGCGGCCGCCGCCGGGAGCTTCAGCCGTGAGGCTGCGGCGCCGGCACCCGGCCCAGGCCCGTCCGGGCGCGCCGCGGCTGCTCGTCCCGTTCGCGGGCGGGCACCTCGACCCGGCGGTGCTCGACGCGGCGCTGCGGATCGCCCGTGCCGACGGATCGGTGCTCGTGCCCGCCTACCTGATCATCGTGCCCTTCTCGCTGTCGCTCGAGTCGCCGCTGACCCACGAGGTCGAGGTGGCCCTGCCGCTGCTCGAGGCGGTCGAGCTGCGGGCGCAGCGGGAGGGAGTCCCCGTCGACGCCCGGCTCGAGCGCGGCCGCTCGCTGCGCGACGCCCTGCGGCGGCTGTGGGACGTCGAGCGCTTCGACCGCATCCTGCTGCCGGTGCCGGCCGACTCGCGGGCCGGGTTCGACGAGCGCGACGTGGCCTGGATCCTCATGCACGCGCCCACCGAGACCCTGGCGCTGCGGCCGGCCTCCGGCAGCGTTCGTGACAGAGTGGCGCCGTGATCCCACGCGCGAACGCGACGCTCGCGGCCGCGTCGGGCCTCCGCCGGCACGCCCTCGGGGTGGGCGCGAGCGTCGTCGTGCTCGGTGGTCGTGACGGTGGCGATCGGCCTGCTGAAGTCGTTCGTCCCCGTCCTCAGCCTGGGCGTCCTCTACGTGTTCGCCGTGCTCCCCATGGCGGTGGGCTTCGGCCTCGCCTACGCCGTGGGCGTCTCCATCGCCAGCATGCTCGCGTTCAACTGGTTCTTCCTGCCGCCGGTGCACACGTTCACGCTCTCGGACTCGCGCAACTGGTTCGCCCTTGCCGTGTACCTGGTGACGGCGGTCGTCGTCAGCGGTCTGGCGGCCCGCGCCCGCCGCCGGGCGACCGAGGCCGAGCAACGCGAGGTCGAGACGGCCCTCCTGGCCGATGTCGCCACCTCGCTGCTCCAGGGCGGCGACGTGGCCGGGCAGCTGGGGCCGATCGGCGAGCGGGTCGCCGCCGTCCTGCGGGCCCGCTCGGCGAGGATCGTGCTCGGGGAGCCGTCGGAGCCCGCGGCCGGGGCGGCGCCGATCCCGCTCGTCGCCGGGCCGCGGCGGGTGGGCACGCTCGAGCTGGTCGAAGGCGGCGAGCCGAACCTCCAGGCCCGGCGGCGGCTGCTGCCGGCGCTGGCCTCGCTGCTGGCGGTCGCCGTCGACCGGGAGCGGCTCGCGAACGAGGCGTTCGACGCCGAGGCGCTGCGGCGGTCGGACACCGTGAAGACCGCCGTGCTGCGGGCGGTCAGCCATGATCTGCGCTCGCCGCTCACGGCCATCCGCGCGGCCTCGGACGGCCTGGAGGACGAGACGCTCGCGCTCACCGACCACGACCGCAAGGAGCTGCGGGAGACGATCGGCGTCGAGGTGCGGCGGCTCGAGCGAGTGGTCGACAACCTGCTCGCGTTGTCCAAGCTGCAGGCGGGTGCGGTGGCGACGGCCCCCGAGCTGTGGGCGGTTGACGATCTGATCTACGGCGCGCTCGACGAGGTATCCGCGGACACTGACCGTGTGGCGGTCTCAATTCCCCCCGACACGCCGCCGGTGCTGGTGGACGCGGTGCAGGTGCGCCAGATCCTCGGCAACCTCGTCGACAACGCGCTGAAATTCTCGCCGGCGAAAACTCCGGTCACCGTCCGGGTCACCCGCACGCGCAAGGAGGTGATCGTGCGCGTTGTCGACCAGGGCCGCGGCCTGCCCGAGAGTGAGCTCGAGCACGTGTTCGAGCCGTTCTACCGCGGCGCGCCGGCGCAGGACCAGACCGGCACCGGGCTCGGCCTCGCCATCGCGAGGGGGTTCGCCGAGGCGAACGGGGGCCGGCTCTGGGCGGAGTCCCGCCCCGGCCAGGGGGCCGGGTTCGCGCTCGCGCTCCCGCCGGCCGACGAGGCGCCGGGATGAGCGGCGGCCTCATCCTCGTCGTGGACGACGAGCCGCAGATCCTGCGCGCGCTCACGACGAACCTGCGCGGGGCGGGCTACGAGGTCGTGCGAGCCGCCACCGGCGAGGAGGCGCTTGCCCTGGCGGCGGCACGGCCGCCCGACGCGGTCGTGCTCGACCTCGTCCTGCCCGACATCTCCGGTGTGGAGGTGTGCCGGGAGCTGCGCACCTGGAGCCAGATGCCGGTCGTCGTCCTCTCCGCCGTCGGGGACGAGGGGCAGAAGGTGGAGGCGCTCGATGCCGGCGCGGACGACTACGTCACCAAGCCGTTCGGGATGGGTGAGCTCCTGGCCCGGCTGCGTGCGGCGATGCGCCGGGCGGCGCCGAAGGGTGAGGGCGCCGAGTCGATCTCGGTCGGCGACCTGACGGTCGACTTCGACCGCCACCTCGTCACCGTCGACTCGAAGCCGGTGCAGGTGTCGCGGATCGAGTTCGACCTGCTCTCACTGCTTGTGCGCAACGAGGGCAAGCTGCTCACGCACCGGGCGATCCTGCGCGAGGTGTGGGGCCCGGCGTACCAGATCGAGTCGCACTACCTGCACGTCTACATCTCCAAGCTGCGGGGTAAGATCGAGCGTGACCCCCGCCACCCGCAGTACCTGATCACCGAGCCGGGGGCCGGGTACCGTCTGGTGCGGCCCCCGACGGGGTGACGACGCCGTCCCGGGCGTCAGGCGGCGATCGGTGTGCGGCCGGCGTCGGCCTCCCCCGCGCCGCGTCCGCCCGTCAGCTCCCTGACGTGGACGACGACAATGCGGGCCATGTTCTCGGCTTTGCATCAACCGTAGGCCCGCCGGCCTCAACCGGGGCTCAAGGATGCGGCCCGCCGCCTCAATACCGCGTGTCGGCCGCGGATGGTCAGCCGCTCGTTGCGGCCGTGATCGCCACATAGGCGACGTAGGAGCAGACGATCGCGGCTCCGGCAGCCCGCCCGGCGCCGCGGCGCTGCGCGACCAGCGCGAGCATCACCACGGTGACGACGAACATCCAGACATAGTCGAAGGCGAACCCGCCGTGCCCCAGCGTGACGAAGACCGACGGCAGAACGAGGCCGATCGCGAGGTTGATCGTGTTGCTGTTCAGGGTCTCGGAGACCAGGGCCGCGCCGCGGCCTGCAAGGCCGAGCCGGATCGCCGTGTAGGCGTTCGGGAGGCTCGTCGCGGTGGCGAGGACGAGCAGGCCGACGAGCTCCTTCGGCATGCCGTAGCGCTCGGCCAGGACCACCGCCGAGTCGACCATGCCGACACTGCCGAGCACGATGACGCCGAGGGCGGGTAGCTCCCGGACGAAGAGCGCGACGACCTGGGCCGTTCGGCGGGCGGTGGAACGGGCGTCGAGGCCTCCGGGTCCCCCATCCGGGCGGGGCTCGCGCGGCGGCAGCGGTCCGTGGAACGTCCCGCGCGCGAGCAGCACCAGGTAGGGCACCGTCCAGGTCACGAGCAGCGCGAGCGCGAGCCACGACGCCATCGCCCCGAAAAGGACGGCCCCGGATATCGCCATCACGAGGAGGGCGAACGCCCCCTCGAGCGCGAGCGCCGGCCGGTCGAGGCGGACGCTGCCGGCAAGCAGCGCGCTCACGCCCACCATGGCCGCGATGTTGAACACGTTCGAGCCCAGCAGGACGCCGATGCCCACCCCGCGGTCGCCGCGGACCATCGCTGTCAGCCCCGACGAGAGCTCGGGCGCGTCGGCGGCGAGCGCCGTCAGGAGGCCGAGCACCGCCTCGTGGATGCCCAGGCGCATCCCGATCCGGTCGAGCCGGCGGGCGAAGAGCGCCGCCGCCGCCAGCGTCGCGGCCAGTGAGGTGACGAACAGGAGTGCGGCGATCGGCGTGGACATGGTCAGTCGTCGCCGACCAGGCTTCCCGGCACACCGCGGGCGATGATATCCGGCTGCGGAGGTCGGGGTTACGATCTGCGGGTGACCACGGCCACCGGTTTCCGCAGGGGCGGCGCGAGCGGCGGCGTCCGCCGGGTCGGCTGGGGTCTCGCCGACCAGGCGCTCTCGAGCCTCACGAACTTCGCGCTCGCCGTGCTCGTCGCCCGGGCGGTGAGCACGTCCGCGCTGGGCGCGTTCGGGCTCGCGTTCACGACGTACACGATCACGCTGGGCGCAACCCGGGCGCTCTGCCAGGAGCCGCTGACCGTCCGCTACAGCGCCACGTCGCGAGCCGGAATGGCGCACCGGCGCCGCCGCTGCGACGGGTGCCGCACTGGTGCTCGGCGCCCTCGCGGGGCTGTGCTGCATCGGGGCGGCGTTTCTCTTCAGCGGGGCGCTGCGCCCGACGCTGCTCGTCCTCGGCGTGGGGATGCCGGGCCTGATCCTCCAGGACACCTGGCGCAGCGCCTTCTTCAGCCACCTGCGAGGCCGGTCCGCGTTCGGGAACGACCTGGCGTGGGCGATCGCGCAGGTGGTGCTCGTGGCCGTCGTCCTCGTTGCCGGGATGCGCTCGACGCCGGCGTTCATCGCCGCCTGGGCCGGGGCGGCGGCGGTGGCGGCCCTGTTCGGCATCGTCCAGTCGGGGTTCGCGCCGCGCCCGGGCCGCACGCGCTGGTGGCTCTCGCACCACCGCGACCTCGGACCCCGCTACCTGGTCGAGTTCGTGGCCCGGAACGCCGCCCAGTCGGGCGCGATGTACGCGACCGCGGCCTTCGCCGGCCTCGCCGCCGCCGGAGCGCTGCGCGGCGCCCAGGTCGTGCTCGGGCCGCTGAACGTGCTGAACATGGGCGTGACGGCGCCGGCCGTTGCCGAGTCGGTGCGCATCGGCCGCCGGTCGCCGCGGCGGATGATGCGCGCGGTCGAGCTGCTCGGCGTCGCGCTCGTCGTCGTCTGCGTGGCCTGGGGCGTCGCCGTCTACTTTCTCCCCGACTCGGTCGGCGAGGCGCTCCTGAAGCGCTCCTGGCAGCCCGCGCACGACGTCATCCCGGCCTACACGGTGGTCATGGCGGCGTCGGGGATGCTGACCGCGGCGACCGTCGGCCTGCGGGCGATGGCCGCGGCGAAGCGCAGCCTCCGCTCGCGGCTCGTGACGGGCGTGCTGGCCGTCGCCGGCGGGACGATCGGCGCGGCCACCGCAGGTGCCGTGGGCGCCGCCACCGGCCTCGCCCTCGGCCTGTGGATCGGCGGGATCCAGTGGTGGCAGCAGCTGGGCGCCGCGGTGACCGAGGAGGAGCATCGGCGGGCGGCGGCGGAGCCTCCGGCGCAGCCGGCGGCGGGTCCGGCGGCGGCCCGGCCGTGACGGGCCTCCCCCGATCGGGGGAGTCGGTTGTTTCTACTTGACAACGGCGGCGAGTGGCGGTGTACTTGGTGAACGATTGGTGTACCGGCGGACGGTTGGAGGCCTCCGCACGGTGCGGGCACGACCACCAAGGAGCACTTGCATGCACGACGAAACGCCCACGGCACCGGCCGCGACCCGGCAGGCGTGCCGCATCCATCTCGTTCGCCACGGACAGACGATCATGAACGCCCAGGTGCGGTTTCGCGGCCGTCTCGACGTGCCGCTGAACGAGGTCGGCCGCGCGGAGGCCCGGGAGGCCGCCCGCGCGCTCGTGGGCTCGGGCATCGTCGCGGTCTACACCAGTCCGCTCGGGCGCGCCCGCGAGGTCGCGGAGGCCATCGCGGTCAAGAACGGCGTCGGCGCCGTGCGTGAGCACCCCGACCTCGTGAACCTCGACTACGGCGCCTGGGAGGGCCTGACGAAGGAGGAGTCGGCCGAGGTCGACCCCGTCGCCTGGGCCGCCTACACCGGCGAGCCCGAGGCGGCCGTCTGCCCCGAGGGCGAGGCCGTGGCCGAGGCCGCCGACCGCGTCGTCGCGGGCCTGCGGGCGATCGCCCGGCAGCATCCCGGCCAGAGCGTCGCCGCCGTCTCCCACGGTGTCATGCTGCGTCTGGCGGTGCTTCGCGTCGCCGGTGCGTCCGACGCCGACTGGCAGTTTGCGATGCCAACTGGCAAGGCGATCGTCTTCGATGTCGACGGCGACGCGATCACCCTCGTCTCCGAGATCGACCGCAGCAAGTCGGATCCGCGCAAGGCCGCGAACGCGCCGGCCACGCTGACCGAACGCGCCGTTTGACACCGGCCGGGCGGCGAACGCTGGGCGAGCGCGCCAGGGTCGGCGTCCGGCACGTGCGCTGGACGGTGCGCAGCCGTCTGGCGGAGCATCCCGCCTACCTGCCCGTCGCCCGCCGCCGCCACGGCGAGGCGGTCGTGTCGGAGGCAACCGAGCTCGTCATCGACGGCTTCACCCGCTCGGCGTCGACCTTCGCCGTGGTGGCCTTCCAGCTCGCCCAGCCGCGGCCGGTGCGGGTCGGGCACCACCTGCACGCCCCGGGGCAGATCATCCGGGCGGTGCGCCTGGGCGTGCCTGTCCTGCTCACGGTGCGGCCGCCCGAGGACACGGTGCTCTCGCTCGTCGTCCGCGAGCCGTACGTGACGATCCCGCAGGGCCTGCACGCGTACGCGCGCTTCCACGAGCGCCTGCTCGCCCTCCGCGACGCGATGGTCGTCGCCGACTTCCCCGAGGTGACCGCGCACCTCGACCGCTCGATCGCGCGCGTCAACGCCCGCTTCGGCACGGACTTCGCGGCCTTCGACCCGACCCCGGAGCGCACCCGCGAGTGCTTCGACCTCATCGAGGTGCGCTCGCGGCGGCCGCCGTGGAGCGGCGCGATCCACGGCTTCCTCTCCGGGCTCGTCTCCCGCGCCGAGCTCGAGCGGCGGGCCGCGGCCGATCCGGCGGCCGGCGAGCTGCCCGAGCACCGCGCGCCGCGCCCGTCCGCCTACAAAGAGGAACGCAAGGATGCCCTGCGCGCCGCGTATCATGGATCGGGCCACGCCCGCCTGCGGGCCCGCGCGACCGAGGTCTACGCCCGCTTCGCCGCCGACGCCGCCTGAGCCGGCTGGCAGATCCTCACAGTTGATGTGAGCCAGATTGGAGCGGCCGCTGTTCGCCGGGGTTGACTTGACGGATTCCGCTCGTATGTTGGAGCCCAGGTCATACGAACCGTTGGGGGAGCTTCGATGCTGGGTCGAAAGAGTCGGACAGGGTTGGCGGCTGCGCTCGTGGCCGGGTTGGGGTTGGGAACGGCAGGAGTCGCCCAGGCGGTCCCGGTGCAGCCGCACCCGGCGCCGACGTGGCAGACAAACGGCCGTGTGAACGTGATCGTGGTGTCGGGGACGACGGTGTACCTCGGCGGCCAGTTCACGGCGCTTCGGCCGCCGGGAGCGGCCGCCGGAACCGGGAACGTGACCCGGAACCACGCCGCGGCGGTCAGCCTGACGACCGGCGCGCTCCTCCCGTGGAACCCGAACGTGAACAACACGGTGCGGGCGATCCGCGTCGTCGGGTCGACCGTGTACCTGGGCGGCGCCTTCACGCAGGTCGGCGGCACGAACCACTCGCGCATCGCCGCAGTGCAGACGGGCTCGGGCGCGATCGTGCCCGGCTTCAAGGGGTCCGCCAGCGGCGAGGTGTTCGCGCTCGCCTCGAGCGGGAGCTCGCTCTTCATGGGCGGCGGCTTCGGGACGGTCGACGGCACGGCCCGGCCGAACATGGCCGCGGTGAACACGACGTCGGGGGCGATCCTGCCCTGGTCGCCGTCCGTTGACGGCCAGGTGCGGGCGATCCGCCTGCTCGGGTTCCCGCGGATGGTGATCGCGGGCTCGTTCACGCACCTCAACGGCAGCTCGTCGGCCAACATCGGCGCGCTCGACGGCGACACCGGGAACAACCTGCCGCTGGCACGACCACACGTCGTACAACGTCATCGGCCTCGCGTCCGACGCCGAACGGCGTGTACGTGGCCGGCGCCGGGGGCGGCGGCAACTTCGCCGCGTTCGACCCGGCCACGGGGACCCAGAAGTGGCTGGGCGGCACGAACGGCAACGTGCAGGCGATCGGCGTTGTCGGCGGCTTCGTCTACGTCGGCGGTCACTTCCAGTTCTACTGCGGGCCGCAGCACGGCCAGCACACCTGCACGACGCCGATCGCGCGCGACAAGCTGCTCGCGGTGGACGAGTCCAACGGCAACCTGCAGGCCGTGGGATCCGAGCGCGAACAGCGTGCTCGGCGTCTTCGCCCTCACCGGCGTCGACTCCAACGGCGACGTGCTCGCCGGCGGCGACTTCACGAGCATCGGCCAGCGCAAGCAGCAGGGCTACGCGAAGTTCACTCCCTGAGCACGACGGACGCCGAAGCGCGACACCTCGGGGCCCCGATTGCGGGGCCCCGATCCGTTTCCGGGCGCAACGGTCAAGCAGCGCCCGCGAGGGCCGATAAACCGGCGGCGGAGCCAGCGCATCCCCGCCCATGGACCTCACCGATCCCGCCGACCACGCCCGAGAGCCGAGCCCGCAGCGGCGCGTGTCGGTGCCGATCTCGTTCACGGGCGACATCGGCGGGTTCCTGTTCGACCTCCTGAGCGACATCGACGCGATCGTGTGGGAGGCCGACGCCGACACGTTCGCGATCGAGTTCGTGAACGACCGCGTCTCCGACCTGCTCGGCTACGACCCGATGGACATGGTCGCCGTGCCCGGCTTCTGGAGCACGCGGATCGTGCACCCCGACGACCGCGAGGCCTTCCTCGCGTCCGAGGCCGACGTGCTCGGCCGCGGCGTCGCCCGCCTTACGTACCGCACGCTGAGCGCCGCCGGCGCGGTGGTGTGGCTCTCGAGCGTCGCCCGGCTCACCACCGACCAGGAGGGCCGCAAGCGGGTGCGCGGCGTCGAGACCGACGTGACCGCGATGAAGCGGGCCGAGGAGGACGCGCGCGAGTCGGAGCAGCGCTTCCGCCTGCTCTCCGAGGCGTCCCGCGACTCCGTGATCGTCCACACCGGCGGCGTCATCGTCGAGGTCAACCAGGCGTTCTGCGAGCAGTTCGGCTGGACGCCGGAGGAGGCGCGTCGGCCTGCGGCCCGAGGACTACATCGCCCCGGAGTCGATCGCCCTCGCGGCGTCCCGGCTGGCCGCAGAGGCGACCGGCGAGTTCGAGGTCGAGGGCATCCACCGCCGCGGCACCCGCCGCTGGTACGCCGCCCAGAGCCGCGAGGCCCGCTTCCACGGCCAGCTCGCGCGCGTCGTCGTCCTCACCGACATCACCGACATGCGCCTGCGCGAGCAGCGGGCGCTGCACGACGCGAGCCACGACCAGCTCACGGGCCTTCCCAACCGGGCGGCCTTCTTCCCCCGCCTCGGCGAGGAGCTCGGCCGGCGCCGCCCCGACCACGTGCTCGGCCTGCTCTACTGCGATCTGAACGGGTTCAAGGGCGTGAACGACACCCACGGCCACGCCGCCGGCGACGCCCTCCTGCAGCTGGCGGCGCAGCGGCTCGTCAGCGTCGTGCGCACGAGCGACCCCGTGTTCCGGGTCGGCGGCGACGAGTTCGTCATCCTGCTCCCGCTGCTGCCGGCGGCCGCGGCCGCGCGGGTCGTCGACCTGATGAAGCAGCGGATCCTGAAGGTGTTCGCCCCGTCGTTCTCGGTCGCGCCGCACGTCGGCGCGGGTCGGCGTGGCCGTGGGCACCGCCATGAGCCCGCCTGCCGCGACGGCCGACGACCTCGTCGAGCGCGCCGACCAGGCGATGTACGCCCACAAGCGGCAGCTGAAGCAGCTCGCGGCATAGCCAGGCGCGCACGCGCGGCGCGGTTGAGGCAGAATCGGACGACCGCCGACAGGCGGCGTCCATCACCGCTGACCGCAGGAGACCGCCATGGCCGACACCAAGATCCTGCTCCACGAGCGCGACATGCCACGCGCCTGGTACAACGTCCTCGCCGACATGCCCGAACCCGCCGCAGCCGCTGCTGCATCCGGGCACGGGCCAGCCGGTCGGCCCCGACGACCTCGCGCCGCTCTTCCCGATGGAGCTGATCATGCAGGAGGTCTCGACCGACGCGGAGATCGCGATCCCGGAGGAGGTGCTCGACATCTTCCGCCTGTGGCGGCCGACGCCGCTCTACCGCGCGCACCGGCTCGAGCGCGGCGCTCGGCACGCGGTCGCGCATCTTCTACAAGTACGAGGGCGTCAGCCCGGCCGGGACGCACAAGCCGAACACGGCCGTCGCGCAGGCCTTCTACAACGCGCGAGGACGGCCGCACGCCGGCTCGCGACCGAGACCGGCGCCGGCCAGTGGGGCAGCGCGCTCGCGTTCGCGTGCAAGCTGCTTCGGCCTCGAGTGCAAGGTCTACATGGTCCGCGTCTCGTACGACCAGAAGCCGTTCCGGCGCTCGATGATCCAGACGTGGGGCGCGACGGTCGTCGCCGAGCCCGTCGGCCGACACGAACGCCGGCCGCGCGATGCTCGAGCGAGCAACCCGACTCGCCCGGCAGCCTCGGCATCGCGATCTCCGAGGCGGTCGAGGACGCGGCGACGCGCGACGACACCGCGCTACTCGCTCGGCAGCGTGCTCAACCACGTGCTGCTGCACCAGACCGTGATCGGCCAGGAGGCGCATCGCGCAGATGGAGCTCGCCGGCGCGTACCCGCGACGTCGTCGATCGGCTGCGTCGGCGGCGGCTCGAACTTCGCCGGGCTCGCGTTCCCGTTCATCCGCGAGAAGATCGCCGGCCGCGAGATCGACGTCCTCGCGTGCGAGCCGGCCGCGTGCCCGACGCTGACGCGCGGCCTCTTCGCCTACGACTTCGGCGACACCGGCAAGCTGACGCCGCTCGTCGCCGATGCACACGCTCGGCCACGACTTCGTCCCGCGCCGATCCACGCGGGCGGCCTGCGCTACCACGGCGCCGCGCCGCTCGTCTCGCAGCTCGCTGCTGCGACGGGCTGATCCGCGCCGAGGCCTACCTCCAGAACGACGTCTTCGCGGCGGCGGTCACGTTCGCCCGCACGCGAGGGGATCGTCCCGGCGCCCGAGTCGTCGCACGCGATCCACGGCGCGCATCGACGCGGCGCGCGCGGGCCGACGAGGCCGGCGACGAGCAGACGATCCTCTTCAACCTCTCCGGCCACGGCCACTTCGACATGGCCGCCTACGACAACTACTTCGCCGGCAAGCTCGAGGACGACGCGCTGACGAGGCCGAGATCGAGCGCGCGCTGCGCGCGATCGAGGCACTGCCGAAGCCCGCGGCGGTGTAGCGAACCGGGGACAGTCCCCGCAAACGGGGACCGTCCCCGAATGATCAGGCGGCGGCGCGGCGCAGGCCGGCGGCGATGCCCGCGCCGACCTCGTCGATCTGGTCCTTGGTGCAGATCAGCGGCGGCGAGATCGCGAGGCACGGGTTCACGCGGTCGTCCATGCGCACGATCACGCCCTCGGCCCGGATCGCGTCGCGGGCGGCGGCCAGGACGCCGACGTCGCGCAGCTCGATCGCGCGGAAGAACCCGCAGCCGCGGGCCTCTGCGACGAGCGGCGAGGCGCCCGCCACCTCGTCCAGCACGCGGCCGAGGTGATCCTCGAGCGCGCGCACGTTGGCGAGCACGTCCAGCCGCTCCATGATGTCGAGGTTGGCCAGGGCGACGGCGCACGAGAGCGGGTGTCCGCCGAACGTGAAGCCGTGGGCGTAGACCGTCTTCTGGTCGAGCAGCGGGGCCGCCACCTCATCGCTGAAGAGGACGCCGCCGAGCGGCGCCTGGCCGGACGTCACGCCCTTCGCGAAGGTGACGATGTCGGCGTCGAAGCCGAGCCGCTCGGAGCCGAACCACGCGCCCAGCCGGCCGAATCCCGTGATCACCTCGTCGCACCAGAGCAGGATGCCGTGGCGGTCGCACAGCTCCCGCAGCCGCTGCGCATAGCCCGGCGGCGGCGTCAGGCAGCCGCCCGCGTTCTGCACCGGCTCGACCACGACGGCTGCCACCGTCTGCGGCCCCTCGGCGACGATCGTGCGCTCGATCGCGGTTACCGCGGCGTCCGTCCACTCCTCGTCGGTGACGGCCTGGCGGTAGTTGCGGCGGTCGGTGTTCTCGGCGTGGCGGACGTCGCCGAAGAGCGGCTCGAACGGCGCCCGCGCCGCCGGGATGCCGGTGAGCGAGAGCGCGCCCAGCGTGCAGCCGTGGTAGGCGCCGCGGCGGGCGATCAGCTTGCGCCGCAGCGGCTCGCCCCGGCCCAGCCAGTGCTGGCGCACGAGCTTCAGTGCCGACTCGACAGCCTCCGAGCCCCCGGAGGTGAAGAACGCGCGGGTCAGGTTCTCCGGCGCGAGGTCCGTGACGCGGCGGGTGAGCTCGACCGGCGCCGGCGAGGTCGCCGCCCAGTTCGGGTAGAAGCCGAACGACTCGAGCTGGCGCTTGGCGGCCTCGCCCAGCTCGGAGCCGTGCGAGTAGCCGATCTGGGTCGTGAACAGGCCTGACATCGCGTCCAGGAGGCGGGTGCCGTCCGCCTCGTAGACGTACGGGCCCTCGCCTCCGACAAGGATCGGCGGGGCGGCGCCGTCGAAGTCCGCCATCCGCGTCCACGACAACCATTCCCTGCCCGCGGCCTCCCGCAGAGCATCGACGCCCTCATGCACCGTCGCCATCTGGACCGTCCCTCCTGGTCGCTGAATTCCCGCGGCGAGCATAGCCGCTGGCGTTCCAATCCACGGGGCGCTATGGTCTGGCCGCGGGCAGCACCAGAGGGGTCAGGGGGTCCATCATGCATCGTCGTCCGATGCTGCTCGCCCGGGTGGCGGCGGCCGGAATCGCCGCGGCGGCCGCGGTCGCGCTGGCCGCGCCGGCGCAAGCCGCCGCAAGCTCGCCCTGCGGCCACGTCCGCCGGGCGCCGTCGTGGCACCACATCGTCGTGATCGCGTTCGAGAACCATTCCTACCGCGACATCCTGGGCCGGAGCGCGCCGCGCAGCTACATGAAGATGCTGGCCCACAAGTGCGGGTCGGCCGTCGACTACCGGGCCGTGCACTTCCCGCGCAGCCTGCCCAACTACCTGGCGGCGACCGGGGGCCGGATCGTGACGACGGCCGACTGCCTCCCGGGGCCAGGTTGCCGGAGCGGGAGGGGCAACATCTTCAGCCAGCTCGGGGGCCGCAACTGGCGGGTCTTCGGCGAGTCGATGCCGCGGCCGTGCTACGGGGGCAACACCCGGCTCTACGTCTCGCGGCACGCGCCGGCGCTCTACTACACGCGCATCCCCCGGGCGGTCTGCCGCGCGGACGTGGTGCCGCTGCCGTCGCACCGGCTGAAGCTGAAGCGCAAGTTCACCTGGATCGTCCCCAACCTGCAGCACGACATGCACGACGGGACGCCTGCCCAGGCGAGCGCGTGGCTGAAGTCGTTCCTCGGCGGCACGCACGGGGTGCTGCACCGGCGTCCCTACACGCGCGGGCACACGGCCGTCTTCATCTGGTTCGACTCCGCGTCCCAGACGGGGGGCGTTGCCACGCCCATTCCCTACATCGTCATCTCCCCATCCACGCCGGCGAAGGTGGTCGTGCGGCCGCTGAACCACTTCAGCAGCCTGCGGGCGTGGGAGTCGATGCTGCACCTGCCGTGCCGCGGCGCGGCCTGCTTCGTCAGGGGCCTGCGGATCCCCTTCCACCTGTAACGGGATCCGTTCGGGGTCAGACCCCGGTTAGTCGGCGCCGTCCGCTGCCTCGCCCTCGGCGAGGCGGCGGCGGCGCATCTCGAGCAGGGCCTCGCGCATGTCAGAGCGGACGAAGCCCTTGAGCGCTCCATGGCGTTTGGGCGGCTTGCGCCCCAGCCGGGCGACGAGGTCGTCGCTCGCGCTGCGATAGGCGGCGGCCGCAGTCGATCGCGGGGCGCTCGCCACCACCGGCGAGCCGGCGAGGGCGGCGGTGTCGTGCCGGGCGCTGCGCGGGATCTGGGCCGGCGACACCAGGTCGCCGAACCGGTCGCGCATGAGCGCGGTCGCGGCCAGCGCCCCCGGCCGGCGCCGATCGACGAACGTCGGCAGGAGCACGAGGGGCGTGTAGCGGCGGCCGGCGTCGCGCTCGATCGCGCGGACGGCCTCGATCGTGCCCTGGAGCGCGTCGATCGAGAGGTAGTCCGCCGCCGCGGGGATGACGACCGCGTCCGCGGCGCGCAACGCCGACGAGCTCAGGCCGCCCAGGCCCGGGGGCGTGTCGACGACGACCGTCTCCCACTCCTCGTTCGACCCGTCGAGCGCGGCCGCGAAACGGTCTCCGCGGCTGCCGTCGGTGTAGCTTGCGGCCTCCTCGGCCGCCAGCCGCGGGTCGGCGGGGACCACCCCGAGGCGGTCGAGCGTCGGCACCGGCGATTGGCGCGCCCACCACCGCGGCTTGCCCCGGAACATGCCGCCGGAGCCGTCCTCCGCAGCCGCCGGGACACCCACCGCGACGCCGGCCGACCCTTGCGGGTCGAGGTCGACGAGCAACACGCGGCGCGAGTCGAGCGCCATCGCGGCCGCCAGGTTGACGGCGGTCGTCGTCTTCCCGACCCCGCCCTTGCGGTTGACCACGGCGATCACGTGCATGCCGCCATTCTGTCACGACGGCGGCCATGGCGGGGCGTCCCGTTGGTACCATCGCGCGGTGAAGGCCACGCTCGAGCGCGAGCGCAAGCTCACCGCCCCGTCGGGGTTCGTCTTGCCCCACCTGCCGGGCGAGCCGCTCCCGGAGCGCGAGCTCAGCTCGACCTACCACGACACGCCCGGCCTACGGCTGGCCGCGGCCGGGATCACGCTGCGGCACCGCGTCGAGCGCGGCAGCGGCGCATGGCAGCTGAAGCTGCCCCATGGCGAGGACCGGCTGGAGCTCGAGTTCGAGGGTGGCGGCCGGACCGCACCGCCGGAGGTGACGGGGCTGCTCACGGCGTACCTGCGCGGGGCCAAGCTGGTGCCGGTCGCGCGCCTGCGCACCCACCGGGCGGGCGTCCTCGTCCGCTCCGGCGGCCGGGCGCTTGCGGAGGTGGTGGTCGACGCCGTGGCGGTATTCGAGGGCCGCCGGATCGCGCGCCGGTTCGAGGAGCTCGAGGTCGAGCTCGTCGACGGCACCGTCTCCGACCTGCGCGCGATCGTCCGCCGCCTGCGCCGGGCCGGCGCCGTCGAGGCCGACCTGCGGCCGAAGCTCTTCCAGGCGCTCGATCTGCCGCCGCCGGCACGCGCCGAGCCCCCGGCCCGCACCGCGTCGGCCAGGCGAGCATGTGGCCGCTGCGCTGCGGGCCCAGTACGAGGCCATCCTCCGCCACGACCCCGGCACCCGGCTCGGCCGCGATCCCGAGGAGCTGCACCAGATGCGGGTGGCGACCCGGCGCATGCGGGCGATCCTGCGGGCGGCCCGGCCGCTGCTCGACGGCGAGTGGGTGCGCGAGCTGCGCGCCGAGCTGGGATGGCTCGGCGGCGCGCTCGGGCCGGTCCGCGACCTGGACGTGCTCGTCGAGCACCTGCGCGCCGACGCAGGCGCGCTCGGCGGCGGGGACGAACGGGCATTCCTCGTTCTCGTGCGCCGGCTCGAGGACGAGCGGGCCGCCGACCGCGAGGCCCTGGTCGCCGCCCTGGGCGCGCCCCGCTACATCGCGTTGATCGAGCGCCTCGACGCCGATACGAAGGCGCCGCCGCCGGGCCGCCGCGGGCGGTCGCTGCGCGACCTGGCAGCGCGCGAGTTCCGCCGGCTGCGCAAGGCCGTGCGGGCGCTCGGCCCCGATCCGCCGGACGACGAGCTGCACGCCGCCCGGATCGCCGTCAAGCGGGCGCGGTACGCGGCGGAGCTGGCCGAGCGATCGGTGGGCGAGGCGGCGACGGCCGTGATCCGCGCTGCCAAGGTGCTCCAGGACGTGCTCGGCGACCACCAGGACGCCGCCGTCGCCGAGGCGCGGATCCGTGCGCTCGTGCGGCCGCGCACATCGGCCGCTCAGGCGATCGCCGCCGGACGGGTGATCGAGCGCCAGCACGAGCGCCGCCGGGTCGCCCGGGCCGAGTACCCGGCGGCCTGGCGCGACCTCGAACGCGCCGCCGATGGGGATCTCAGCGATGGTGTGTCCCGGATTCGCGTGATGTCCTGGGCGGTTGCGAGCCAAGCAGCGCAAGGACGCAGGGAGCGTTCATACTGGTCAGTATGGGCGCGACCGAGGACGATGCGATGCGACGGCTCGCGGCCGCAGCCCCACAACGCCTCGACTTACCAACGACCGGCGTGCGTCCAGGCGCGCGACGAATCCGGGCACCACGTGCGCCTCCTCGTCTTCCGTCACGGATCGCCGACACCTCCGCCGACGGCACGGACGCGGCGCGCGTGCTCACCCCGCAGGGCGTCGAGCGCACTCGCAAGGCCGCCCGCGGGCTGGCCGAGCTCTGCGATCCGCCTGACGTGATCCTGACGAGCCCCAAGGCTCGCGCCCGCCAGACGGCCGAGGCGGCCGCCGAGGCCTTCGGGCGCCCGGTCGAGGTGCTCGACGAGCTGGTGGACGGCCCGCCGGCTCCGGTGCTGCAGGCGCTCGCGGCACGGCCGGAGGACACGGTGATGATCGTGGGGCACGAGCCGATGCTGAGCGAGCTCGTCGAGCAGGTCTGCACCGGCGGGCGGCCGGCCGGGTTCGTCGATCTGCGCAAGGCGGGGTGTGCCTGCCTCGACGTCACCCTCGCCTCCGGCGGCGGTGCGACGGCGGCGACGCTCCTGTGGCTCGCGACGCCGAAGATGCTGCGTGCCGCAGCCCGCCGCTGAGCCGCTCCGCACCGTCGCCCGGGAGTGGGGGCGGCTGGGCGCGATCGGGTTCGGCGGGCCCCCGACCCACATCCTGCTCCTGCGCCAGCTGTGCGTCCAGCGGCGCGGGTGGATCCCGGCCGAGGAGTTCGAGGACGCGATCGCGACCTGCAACCTGCTCCCGGGGCCGTCGTCGACCCAGCTTGCAATCTTCTGCGCGGGCCGCGTCGGCGGCTGGCCCGGCGCGCTCGTCGGCGGCGCCGGGTTCATCCTCCCCGGCCTGGCGATCATCATCGCCCTGGCGTGGCTGTTCCTGTCCTCGTCGCCGCCGGACTGGGTCCGCGCTGCCGGCGCGGGCGGCGGTGCGGCAGTCGCCGCGGTCGCGCTGCGGGCGGCGCTCGACCTGGCGCTGCCGTCGTGGCGCCGCGTCGCCGGCGCTGCGAGTCACGCCCGCTGGGTGGTCTACGCGGCGGCCGGTGCCGCGGCGAGCGCGCTGGCAGGGCCGTTCGTCGTGCTGGCGCTCGTCGCCTGCGGGGGCGTCGAGGTGCTCCTGCGCACGGGCCGGGCCGGACGCAATCAGCCTGGCCGCCGCGCCACACGCCGCCGGGCTGGGATCGCTCGTCTGGACGGCGTTCAAGGTGGGCGCGCTCAGCTTCGGCGGCGGCTTCGTCATCATCCCGCTGATGCAGTCCGACGCCGTCTCCCGCTACCACTGGATGACCGGGCCGCAGTTCCTCGACGCCGTCGCGCTCGGCCAGGTCACGCCCGGGCCGGTCGTGGGGACGGTGGCGGCGGTCGGCTACGCCGCGGGCGGCTTCGGGGCGGCGCTCCTGGCGGCGGCGGTCGCGTTCGCGCCGTCGTTCGCGTTCGTCCTCGCCGGCCGGTCGCGGTTCGACCGCCTGCGCGGGAACCCCGCCGCCCGGGCGTTTCTCGATGGCGCGGGCCCCGCGGCGATCGGCGCCATCGCCGGATCGTCGGTGCTGCTGGCAGGAGAGCTGCGCGAGTGGTGGCAGTACGTCGTACTGCGGCCGCCGCGGCGGCGTTGCTCGTCGCCCGCCGCAGTATCGTCGGCGTGCTGCTGGCCGCAGCCCTGGCTGGAGAGGTGGCGCTCGTCGCCGGCGCGCGCATCCCGGGGTAGGTGGCGCGCATCCCAGCACCTAGCACATAACGGGATCATCGGCCGTGGTTTGGATCCCCGTGGGTGACAGGTTCCGGTGCTAGCGTGCGACCGACAAGTCGTGTAACTCGCGGTCTCGGAGCTTGGCCCGCGGGCCCCGGTGGGCGTACAGGGGGCTCGACCGGCTCAGAGGGAGCTCTCTGGAGTATGCGCGGCGGGTAGTGGGGCAAACGTTGGCGTGAGTTGAACTGCCGGGCGTCTAGATTCAGGCGCTCGGTTGGGGGCGGCGTGACCGAACGTTGGAGTGACGAATCAGTCTTCCGCGACTGGGTCGCCATGCTCGTGCGCAGGCGGATGATGGTGCTCGCTGCGATCGTCGTGGTGCCCGTCATCGCGCTGCTCGTCTCGCACCAGCAGCAGCGCCTCTACCAGTCGACCGCGACGGTGCTCGTGAACGAGCAGAGCCCGGCGGACGCCGTGTCGGTGCTGAACGCGCAGACCCTGTCGCCGCCCGATCGCTACGCCGCCACCCAGGCGGCGCTCGCCCGCGTCGGTGCGGTCGCCGAGATTGCGGTTGAGTCGGCCGGCGTCCCGGGCAAGACGGCGGGCGGGCTCCTCGCGAGCTCCAGCGTGACGGCCAACCCGACGGCCGACCTGCTGTCGTTCTCCGTGACCGATCCCGACCCCGCCGTCGCGCAGACGCTCGCGAACGCCTACGCCAAGGCCTTCACGACATACCGCCGCGCCCTGGACGTTCGCGGGCTTGCGGCGGCGATCGCTGACGTCCAGCGGCGCCTGGCGACGCTCCGCGTCGCCGGCCAGGGGGGATCGCCGCTCTACCTCCAGCTGACAGGCAACGAGCGCAACCTGGAGTCGCTCCAGACGCTTGAGTCGGCAGGGTCGAGCGCGCAGGTCGTCGGCCACGGCGGTCCGGGGACGCAGGTGCAGCCGAAGACCACGAGGAACGTCGCCCTGGGGGTGCTTGTCGGCATCGCCCTTGGCGTCGCCTTGGCCTTCCTGCGCGAGGCGCTGGACACCCGCGTGCGCTCCGCCGACGAGGTGCGCGACCGGCTCGGCATGCCGCTGCTCGGCCACGTTCCCCGGCCTGACCCGGGCCTGAACGGCCGCGGCCTGGCGGCGCTGTCGGAGCCCGCCGGGGCAGGCGCGGAGGCGTTCCGGATCCTGCGGACGAGCCTCGACATCACCCGTCTCGAGCACGACGTCGCCTCGATCGTGATCACGTCGACGGCCGAGGGCGAGGGCAAGTCCACCACCGCCGCGAACCTGGCGGTGACCCTGGCGCGCTCCGGCCGGCACGTCATCCTGCTCGACCTCGACCTGCGCCAGCCCGGCGTCGACCGCTTCTTCGACCTCGACGGGCGCCCCGGCCTGACGAGCGTCGCCGCGGGCGAGGTGGGGATGGCGGACGTCCTCAGCGTGATCGACGTGCACCCGGAGTCGGCGGTCGCCGATACGGGCATCCTCGAGGTCGTGAAGGTCGGCGCGGCCCCGCCCGACCCGGGCGAGTTCCTGTCGTCGACGTTCGTCAGCGAGGCGGTGGGCGCCCTGGCGAAGCGCTGCGACGTGCTCCTGATCGACTCGCCGCCGATGCTTGCGGTCGGCGACGCCATGGCGATCGCGACCCGTGCGGACGCCGTGGTAGTCGTCACCGAGCTGAACGAGATCCGGCGCGTGACGCTGACCGAGACGCGCCGCATCCTCGAGGGCTGCCCGGCCCGCAAGCTCGGCTTCATCGCCACCGGCAGCAACGGCGCCTCGGGGTATGCGTACGGCGACGGCGACCGCAGGAACGGGCGGGAGGCGAGCCATGCCTGAGGAGCGGACGGCAGCGGCCCGGGCGCCTGCACCCGAGCTCCGGCCTGCAGCCGTCCCGGCCGGGCCGGCGCTCGCCGTCCGGTCGCGGCCCGGCCCGCTCGTGCCGCTCCTGGCCGCCAGCGACGCGATCGCGCTCGCCGCGGCGTTCCTGCTGACGAGCGTGGTCGTGCCCACCATGGGCGGCCGGGCCGGGGTGCACGCGGAGGGTGTGCTTCTCTTCACCGCTGCGCTGCCCGGCTGGTTCGCCGGCGCCCGCCTGTACGGGCTGTACGCGCCTGACCCGGGCCGGGAGCTGCTGGGGCGCGCCGGCGAGTGGGCAAGCGTCGGCCGGCTGATGGTCGTCGGCACGTGGCTCCTGCTCGCGATCGCCTGGCTGACGGGGCTCGGCCAGCCGGCGACGGCCCGGCTGGTGGTGTTCGCGGCGCTGGCCGCCATCCTCGTCGTCTCCGGCCGGGCGGCGGTGCGGGCGGCCACCCGCAGCCGTAACGCCTATGCCCAGAGCGCCGTGATCGTCGGCGCCGGGGACGTGGGCCAGCTGGTTGCGCGCAAGCTCCTGCACCACCCGGAGTACGGCATCGACCTGATCGGCTTCGTGGACATGCCGCCCAAGCGCCTCCGCCGCGACGTCGCCGGCGTCCCGGTCCTCGGCGTGATGGACGACCTCTCGAAGATCGTCCGGGAGCGCGGAGTCGACCGTGTGATCGTCGCCTTCTCCAAGCACAACGACGGCGACGTGCTCACCCATGTCCGCCCCCTGATGCGGCAGGACGTGCGCGTCGACGTCGTGCCGCGCATGTTCGAGATCATCGGGCCCGATACGGGGCTCCCGGACCTCGAGGGGATCCCGCTCGTCAGCCTCTTGCACCGGCGCCGCTCCCGCCCCGCGCTGCGCGTGAAGCGGGCGATCGACATCATCGGGGCGGCCATCGGCCTCGTGCTCTCCGCGCCGGTCTTCCTGTGGGCGGCGTGGCGCATCCCGCGTGAGACGCCCGGGCCGGTGTTCTTCCGCCAGACCCGGCTGGGCGCGAACATGAACGAGTTCACGATGCTCAAGTTCCGCACCATGAAGGTGGATGCGGACGCGTCCGGGCATCGCGACTTCGTCGAGCGCTCGATGAACGGCGACGCGGCCGCGGGTGAGCTCTACAAGCTCGACCGCAGCGACGTGGTAACGCCGACCGGGCGGTGGCTGCGGCGCTCGAGCCTCGACGAGCTGCCCCAGCTCTGGAACGTCCTCCGCGGGGACATGTCGCTGGTGGGGCCGCGGCCGTGCCTCGACTACGAGATCGAGCACTTCGCGCCCCACCATTACGAGCGCTTCCAGATGCCGGCCGGCATCACCGGCCTATGGCAGGTGAAGGCGCGGGCGCATGCGCCCTTCGCCGAGGCGCTCGAGATGGACGTTGCCTACGTGCGCAGCTGGTCGCTCGGGCTCGACTTGCGGCTCATCCTGGGCACGCCGGTCGAGATGCTCCGCCAGCGCAGGGCGACGGTATGAGGCTCGAGGTCCGCCAGCCGGTCCGGCGCGAGCTGGCGGACGTGGTCTCGGCCCGGCGAGGGGAGAGCGAGCCGCCGGCCGTCCACGTCGGTGTGGTCGGGCTCGGCTACTGGGGCCCCAACCTGGTGCGCAACCTGAGCGAGATCGAGGGGGCCGAGGTCTCGTGGATGTGCGACCTGCGCCCGGGCCTGCTCGAGAAGGTCGGCCGCCGCTTCCCGGCCGTGCGCCAGACGCGCGAGCTCGACGAGATGCTGGACGATCCCGAGCTCGACGCGGTCTGCGTCGTCACGCCGGTGTCGACCCACCACGACCTCGCGATGCGCGCGCTCGAGGCGGGCAAGCACGTCTTCGTCGAGAAGCCGCTCGCCTCGTCGTCGATCCTCGCCCGGGAGCTGATCCGCACGGCGCAGGAGCGCGACCTCGTGCTCATGCCGGGGCACACGTTCCTCTACAGCCCGCCGGTGATCCGGATCCGGGAGCTGATCAGCTCCGGCGAGCTCGGGAGCATCTACTTCGTCTCGATGCAGCGGGTGAACCTGGGCATGCACCAGTCCGACGTGAGCGTGCTCTGGGACCTCGCTCCGCACGACTTCTCGATCCTCATGTACTGGCTCGGGGAGCGGCCGTCGCGGGTGATCACGATGGGCCGCGCCTGCATCGTGCCCGGCCAGGAGGACGTGGCCTTCATCAGCTGCGAGTTCGCCTCGGGCACGATCGCCCACATCGAGCTCGCCTGGCTCGCCCCCAGCAAGCTGCGGCGGACGACCGTCGTCGGCTCGAACAAGATGGTCGTCTACGACGACTGCAGCAACGAGCCGGTGCGCGTGTACGACTCGAGCGTCCTGCCCCGCAACCCGGAGTCCTTCGGCGAGTACCTGAACTACCGCGCCGGCGACATCGTCTCGCCGCGGCTCGACCCCGCCGAGCCGATCGGCCTCCAGATGGAGGACTTCTGCCACGCGATCAGGTCGGGGGCGACGCCACGCTCCTCGCCGCAGCTCGGGCTCGACGTGGTGCGAATGATCGAGGCGGCGGAGGGATCGCTGCAGGCGGGAGCGGCCTGACCGCCGCTCCGCCGAGCGCACCATGCCAGGCAACGGCGACATCCGCGTGCTGGTGCTCACGAACATGTATCCGACGGCGGCCGAGCCGCACCTCGGCTGCTTCGTGCGCGACCAGGTCTTCGACCTGCGCGCGCTCGGCGCCGAGGTCCGCGTGCAGGCGTTCGA
Source organism: uncultured Actinomycetes bacterium (assembly GCA_963746115.1). Lineage (GTDB taxonomy): Bacteria > Actinomycetota > Thermoleophilia > Gaiellales > JAICJC01 > JAICJC01. Next base: position 206,882 of record CAVVAA010000003.1, read on the forward strand.
CGGCCGCCGCGACAAGCGCCGGTACCTGACGGCCGCGACGGCGCTGCGGCGCGCCGTGCGCCGCGACCGCTTCGACCTCGTCCACGCCCATTACGGCCTCTCCGGCGCGGTCGCCGCCGCCCAGCTCCGCACGCCGGTGGTGACGACCTTCCACGGCAGCGACGCGTGGGTGCGGTGGCAGCGGCAGGTCTCCCGCGCCGTCGCCCGGCGGACGCAGCCGATCGCGGTCGCCCCCGTCGTCGCCGAGGCGCTGCGGCTCGAGCGTGCTCCCGTGATCCCGTGCGCCGTCGACCTCGACCTCTTCCGACCGGGCGACCGGGCGGTGGCCCGGCGGGAGCTGGGCTGGCCGCAGGCAGGCCCATGCATCCTCTTCCTCGCCGCCCGCGGCGACCGCTCCAAGGCGGCCAACAAGCGGCCCGAGGTCTTCGACGCGACCGTGGAGCGCGTGCGGACACGCGTCCCCGGCGTCCACGCCGCGAGCCTCGACGGCCTGCCGCGTGACCAGGTGGCGCTGGCGATGCGCGCGGCCGACGTGGCCGTACTGACGTCGGACCGGGAGGGGGCGCCGGTGGCCGTGAAGGAGGCGCTGGCGTGTGAGACCCCGGTCGTCTCGGTGCCGGTTGGCGACGTGCCCGACCTCATCCGCGGCCTGCCCGGGTGCGCCATCGCCGCGCGCGATCCGGACGCGCTCGCCGCCGCCGTCGAGGACGCGCTCCAGGCCGGCGGCAGCGCCGGTCTGCGCGAAGCGATGGAGGCATACGGGCGCCGGCCGATCGCCGAGCGCGTCCTGGCGGTGTACCGGCGCCTGCTCGCCGGGGAGGGGCGACGGTGACGCGGAACGGGCGCCGCCGGCTCGTGTTCGTCTGCCCGAACCTCGAGGCCGGCGGGGCCGAGCGGCAGTGGCTCGCGCTCGTGCCGGCGCTCGCCGGGCGCGGCTTCGATGTCAGCGTCGTCACCCTCGACGGCCGCGGCGCCTACTTCGACGACCTCCGCGCCGGCGGCATCCCCGTCGCGTGCGCGCGCCTGCGCAACCGCGCCGACCCCGCCGGGCTCGCCCGCGCGCTGCGGCTGGCCGGGCCGAGCTCCTCGGCCGTCGTCAGCCGCGGGGTGAGCGCGCACCTCGTCGGGCACGCGCTCGCGCGCCGGCAGCGGGCCGCCCACGTCGTCACCGAGCACCTCGGCCCCGACCCGCTGGGGGTGCGGCCGCTGCGTCCGCACCAGCGGGCGCTGCTTCGGCCCGTGCGCCCGCGCGTCGCCGCCGTGGTCGCCGTCGCCCGCAGCCAGCGCGAGCACCTCGTCCGCGACGGTTACCCGAGCGGTGCGATCCGGGTCATCCCGAACGGCGTCCGCTCCGATCCGCCCGTGCGCCCGCGCGAGGCGGTGCGAGCCGAGCTCGGCGTCGGGGCGGACGAGTTCCTGGCCGTCCTCGTGGCGGCGCTTCGGCCCGAGAAGCGGGCGGTCACGTTCGTGGAGCAGGCCGCGGCCGCCCACCGGATCGAGCCCGCCGTCCGGGGGGTCGTGGTCGGCGCCGGGCCGGAGGCCGAGGCGGTCGAGCGCGCGGCTGTACGCAGCGATGGGGCGGTGCGCGCACTGGGATACCGGGCGGACGCCCTCGACGTGATCGCCGCCGCCGACGTCCTGTGCCTCACCAGCGCCGTCGAGGCGCTGCCGATGACCGTGCTCGAGGCCATGTCGGTCGCGCGTCCGGTGGTCGCGACCGCCGTGGGCGGGGTGGGCGAGGCGGTCACCGACGGCGAGACCGGCGTCCTCGTCCGCCGCGACCGGCCGAGGGAGATCGCCGAGGCGCTGGCCGCGCTCGCCCGCGATCGCGCCCGTGCCGAGGCGCTCGGGCGGGCCGGCCGCGACCGCCAGCAGCGTGCCTTCTCGATCGATGCGATGACCGGCCGCTACGCGGAGCTGCTGGGGGCGGTGGGGCGGTGAGCGCACCGCACGTCGTGATCGTGAACCAGAACGCGGCGCTCGAGATCGACCTGCGCCCGCGCCGCGAGGCGGAGACGCTGGCGGCGGCCGGGTATGCGGTGACGCTCGTCGGCGGCTGCAGCTCGCGCGAGGCCGTGCGGGCGATGACCGCGGCGGGGGTGAGCCTCGAGCTTTTCCCGCAGCCGCGGGAGGGCCGCGGCGTCGCCGGCCAGATCCGCGAGCAGCAGCAGGCGATGACGCGGGCGCTGCTCGCACTGCGCCGGGCCGCGCGGCGGGCGCCGGTCGCGGCGGTGCACGCGGGCAACCCGCCCGACAACCTCTTCCTGGCCCGCCGGGCGCTTCGGCACGTGCAGGGCTCGACGCCCCGGTTCGTGTTCGACCAGCACGACGCCGCGCCCGTCCTGCTCGAGGAGAAGTTCCCGCAGACGCCCCTTCGGCGCCCGCTGATGACGACGGCGCGGACGATCGAGCGGTGGAGCTTCGCAGCGGCGGGGCTGGTCGTGTTCGCGAACGCCGAGTACCGCGCCCGGGCCGAGCGGGACGGGCTCCTGTGCGGCGACAGCGAGGTCGTCCCCAACGGCTGGTCGCTGCCCGACGTGCCCCCCGACCCGCGCTGGCGGGACGGCGCCGACCACCTGCTCGCCTACGTCGGCACGATCGGCGAGCAGGACAACGTCGACCGCCTCGTCGACGCCGTCGCCGAGCTGGGCGTGCCCGGGCGGGTGCGGGTTGTCGTCGCCGGCGCCGGGTCGGCGCTCGAGGCGGTGCGCCGGCGCGCGCGGGAGCGCGGCGTCGCCGGCTCCTTCGAGTGGCTCGGGTTCGTGCGAGACCGCGACCGCATCGCGTCGCTCGTCCGATCGGCGGATGTGTGCGTCGCACCGGAGGTCGACTCGGCCTTCAACCGCCTCGCCACGTTCGTGAAGGTCGTCGAGTACATGTCGGCGGGCGCCCCGGCGGTCGCGCACCGCCTGCCGCAGACCGAGCGCGTGGCGGGCGGCACGCTCGAGTACGCGCCGGACATGACCGCCGCAGGGCTCGCGGCCGCCATTCGCTCCCTGCTGGCGGATCCCGGCCGCGCCCGCGGCCTGGGCGAGGCGGCGCGCGCGCGCTTCCGCGAGCGGGTCAGCTGGGAGCGCGCCGGTGGCCCGCGGCTGGTCGCCGGGTACGAGCGCTTGCTCGGGTTGCCCCGTGGCTGAGCCGGATCGGCCCCTGCGGGTCGCCCTGGTCGTCGCCGACCTGGCCGTGCCGGCGTGGGTCGCGTGGACGGCGGAGCGCATCGCCGCGGGCGGCGGATGTGAGCTCGCTGCCGTCGTGCGCGCGCCGGGGGGCGGAACCCAGGAGGGCGGCCCGGCGGCCCGTGTCCGCGGCGTCTACGACCGCCTCGACGCGCGCGTCTTCGGCCCCGCGGCGGCCCTGCGCCTGACCCGTCTGGAGGCCGTCCAGCCGGACGGCGAGGTGGACGTCGTGGTGTCGTTCCTGCGCGCTGGACGGTGGGCCTGGCCGGGGCCGGCTCCGCGCCTGGGCACGTGGACGCTCGCGCCGCTCGACGACGGCGGGCTGGGTGGTCCGCCCGAGCGCGCACGCGCCGTCGAGGGACGGAGGCCGACGGAGACGGCGCTCGTCGCGCGAGACGGCGACGGGCCGGCGCGGGTGCTGGCCCGGTGCACGTCTCCGGCCGATCCGCTGTCGCTGACCCGCACCCGCGACGCGGCCGCCTGGGCCGGGGCGCGGCTCGTGCTGCGGGCGCTTCGCCGGGCCGCGCGCGACGGTTCCGCCCCGGCCGGCGGGGAGGCCGCCGCCGACCCGAGGCCCGCGGCCGGGCCGGCCGCGGTTGCGCGGCAGGCGGCCCGCACCGGCCTGCGCGGAGTCGCCGCTCGGACCCGGAGCAGGTGGAGCCGGGACGAGTGGTTCATCGCGGTGCGGGAGCGCTCGGCGGACGGTCGCATCACCGGCCCGCCGCGCCTTGTGCCGAACCCGCCCGGGCGCTGTCTGTGCGATCCCTTCGCCTTCGAGGCGGACGGCCGCCATCTCGTCTTCTGTGAGGATCTCGATCTCGCCACCGGGCGTGGGGCGATCTCCGCCTTCGAGCTCGGCCCGGGCGGCGCCGCCTCGCCCCCGCAGCGGGTGCTCGAGCGCGACCACCACCTGTCCTACCCGTTCGTGTTCTCGCACGACGGCGCGGTCCACATGATCCCGGAGACCGGTGAGGCGGGCCGGATCGAGCTCCATACCGCCGTCGAGCTCCCCGCCCGCTGGCGGCTGGAGCGGGTGCTGATCGACGGGCTCATCGGGCACGATGCGACCCTCCACGTCGGCGCCGACGGCACGTTGTGGCTGTTCGCGAGCGTCGTCGAGGGGCCGGCCGACCCCGGCGTGCTGCACCTCTACTCGGCGCCCTCGCTCGACGCCGCCTGGACCCCGCATCCGGCCAACCCGATTGTCACCGATCCAGCCCGGGCGCGGCCCGCCGGCCGCCTCTTCCACCGTGGCGGCGACCTGATCCGCCCGGCCCAGGACGGCTCCCGCCGCTACGGCGGGGCCGTCGTCCTGCACCGGGTCGACTCGCTCACCCCAAAGACCTACCGGGAGACGCCGGTCGGGCGGATCGACCCCGACTGGATGCCGGGTCTCGTCGGCACGCACACATACACGTTCGACTCCCGCTTCGAGGCCCTCGATGGCGGGCGCCGGGTGCGGAGGTGCTAGCTGTGGCCTCCGCCGCGCATCTTCTGGATCGAGCGGAACACGGCCGCCTTGGCCCGGTCGGACGACGTGGACGACCCCAGCGTCTTCGGTGAGATGTGGAGCTTGCGCAGCCGCGCGTTGATTCGCGTCACGCCCTCCGCCCGCTCCGTGTAGGCCGTGAAGAACGGGATCGAAAATGAGATCGAGATCCCCGCCTTCGTCTCGACCCAGTGCGGCACGTAGGACGGCAGGTAGACGCCGACGCCCGGCCCCATCACGGTCATGACGGCCTGCCGCTGCATCGTCTCGAAGTCGCACTCCTCGCCATCGAGATAGCGGTCGAGCTCGCGGTGGCGGGCGACGACGTCGTCGCCGTACGAGGCGACGCTCACGTGCTTGGTGCCCTTGACCTGGAGCAGGAAGCTGTGCTCGACGTCGAAGTGCATCGGCGTCGTCGCCGCCGGGCACGAGATGAACAGGTAGCCCGCCCGGCGGGTCATGCCGCCCTCGCGGTCCTCGACGAGACCGGCGACCTCGTCGAGGCACTCGTTGATCACCTCGGCGTATTCCGGCGCCTGCTGGATGTCGCGCAGCGTGATCCGGAAGCCGTTCTCCTCGACGGTGCGGATGCTCTCCGAGGGCGGGCCCTGCCCGACCTCGACGTACCCGAAACCCGCGTTCGCGAGCGGGAGGTCCCCACGCTCCCGCCGGATAGACGACGACGGCAGGCTGTCCGCCAGCTCCGCGATCGCGTCGATGGTGAAGAGCGGGTGGTCAGCCAGCTCGTGATGCACGGCCATGGACTTGCATGCGAACGCGTCCGCAAAGGCCGTAGCGTCGATGTCAAATGCCTGTGTCGCGCGCACGCCGCCCCCTTGCCTGCGTAGCGGCCTGGTCCCGCCCACGGGACCAAGCGGAATGGTACGAGGCGTGATTCTAGCCGCATCGGCCCGCGATCTGCACCACAGATTCCCTTGGGCGGCTTCTGCTAATTTGGTGCGTCGGTGTGGCGGTCGCGCCGCGGCCGGACGGGCACCGGAATCCGATGGGTCCAAATCTTCTCGCCCGCATCGGGATCCGTCGTGGGTCAATGGCGGCCCTGGCCGCGGTCGCGCTGGGCGCGACGGCGTTCTGGCTCGCCGGGCCCACCGACGGCAAGTCGCCCCCACGAAGGGACGCAGCCGGGGCTGCCACGGCGCCCGCCGGCAGCCCCTTCTTCCGCGTCGCGTACGGCGACGCGCCCGCGCGCATGGACGCGGCGCGGGAGCGCGGACGCTACGCGTACATGGTCATGCACCGGTCAGACGCACCCGTGGTCGCGCGGTTGAAGGCCGAGGACCCCGGGCTGAAGGTGTTCATGTACGTCGACATGATGAGCGCCGACCCCCGCGACCCGACCGGCGAGGCCGACTGGGTCGGGTGGACCGACGCGGACGCCAACCACCCGGACTGGTTCCTGACGGACCCGGCAGGCAAGCGGCTCGTGTTCAAGGGCTACCCGACCTCGCGGGTGATGGACGTCGGCAACTCCGCCTACCAGGATGCCGGCGTCGCGCGCGTCATCGCCGACGCCCATGCCGGCGGGTTCGATGGCATCTTCCTCGACGACGCGAACGCGTCGCTGCGCTGGGTGATCGCAGGCGGCTCGAGCCGCTGCGTGAAGTACCCCACGGACGCCACGTGGCAGAGCGCCGTCTACTCGTTCTTCCAGAATGTTGCCCCCCAACTGCAGTCGGCCGGGCTGCTCGTGGTTGCCAACATCGGCGGCTCGACGGTCACGAAGGGCCTCTGGCCGAAGTGGAACGGCCCCCTCGACGGCGCGATGGAGGAGTCGTATACGAACGGCGGCGTGGGCCGCGATTCGCTGCGGAACGGCCTCTGGCAGGCGCGCTTCGGGCACAACCTGTGGTCTGAGAAGAACGGCAAGCTGAGCCTCGACCACGCGGTCACGCGCACGCGCGGCGGCGCCCGCTACGCGCTCGCGACGATGCTGCTCGCCGAGAATGGCCACAGCGCCCTGTACGCATCGACGGATTACACGAAGGAGGTGTGGTGGCCGGAGTACGACCTGACGAAACGGCTCGGCGCGGCCACCGGACCCTACCGGGTGTTACGTAACGGCGACTACCGGCGTGATTTCACGAACGGTGTCGTTCTGGTGAATCCGCACGCGCAGGCGACCGGCGTCGTGCACCTGGGCGCGACGTATATCGGCTCGGGCCTCGGCCCCGTCCGTAACGTGAAGCTCCAGCGCACGAGCGGCGTCGTCCTCCTGCGCTCATGACGGGCGCGCGCCCGTGAGCTCGCGGTAGAGCTCGGTCGTCCGGCGGGCGGACTCCTCCCACGAGAAGTTCGCGCGGGCGTAGTCGAGCACCCGCGCACGCACGTCGCCGCCGTCGTCGAGATGGCGCAGGATCGCTTCGGCGAGCGCCCGCGGGTCGCCGGCGGCGGAGACGAACGAGCCGTCGTACGCCAGCTCGGGCAGGGCGCCCAGGTCGCTCACGACGACGGGAACGCCCGCGGCGATCGCGAGCAGCCCGACGCCGCTCTGGCTGGCCTGTGTATAGGGCAGCGCCACCAGCGAGGCGCCCGCAAGAACCCCGTCGACCTCGGCCTCGGAGATGTAGCGGGCCAAGAGCGTGGTGCGCGGCTCCGCGGGGACGAGCCGGGCCGCGTCGCCCTCGCCGGCGACCACCAGCCGCGCGTCCGGCCGCCGCTCCCAGACGAATTGCATGGCGGCGACGAGCACCTCGACGCCCTTGTACTGCTCCAGCCGGCCGAACAGGAGGACGGTCGGCTCGGCCGGCACGGGGAGCGGCACGGCGCGGGCGTCCGTCCCGTGGTGGATGACGGCGATGGGACGGCGGCTCCCGACGATCGGGCGCAGCTCGCCGACCAGCGCCTGGCCGTGGACGATGAAGCGGTCGGCGCGATGGAACCAGCGCCGGAACGCCCAGTTCTCGCTCGGGGTGAGCGCGGGCGCGCCGGGGTGGCCGAGCGGGTCGTGCACCGTGAGCACCGTGCGGTAGCCCGACGTGAGTGCGAGCAGGCGGGGGTCGTGGTTCTCGTGCACGTGTACGACGTGCGGACGCCACCGCCGTAGCGCCCGGCGGATGCCGAGCATGACCGGCACCGCCGAGGCCGACCGCACCCGTCCGGGCACGACGAGCATCCGGATCCCCTCGCCGCGCAGGCGGTCGTGCACCTCATCGCGCTCGTGCGCGAGCCCGCCGAACTCGAGCGCGTGCGAGCGGCACAGTATCGCTACGTCATGCCCCGCGTGTACCAACGATCGCGCCTGTTGAGATCCATACTTGAAGAGGAAGTCGCAGACGATCAGGATGCGCACGGCGCGCGCAAGGTACCACAGGGGTGTTGCGCCACCATGGTCGGGCGGACGTCGGGTAGTCTGCCGGTAGCGCCTCGCCATGTCCCACGCGCCGGCCCGCACACTTCCCCTGGTGGACCTCTCGCACGTGAACGGCGTGGTCGAGCAGGACGTCCTCGCGGACATCGCCGAGATCGTCGCGGCCGGGGCGTTCACGAACGGCCCTCATGTGGGCCGGTTCGAGGAGGCGTTCGCCGCGCACGCGGGGGCGGCGGAGTGCGTCGGCGTCTCCAGCGGGCTCGACGCCCTGCGGCTCGCGCTGATCGCGGCCGCCGTCGGCCCGGGCGACGAGGTGATCGTCCCGGCGCTCACGTTCGTGGCCACGTTCGAGGCGGTCAGCCAGGCCGGCGCGACGCCGGTCGTGGCCGACGTCGGTGAGGCCGACTACCAGCTCGACCCGGATGCGGCCGCGGCCGCGGTCGGGCCGCGCACGCGCTGCATCCTTCCCGCCCATCTCTACGGACAGATGGCCGACATGCGCGGGCTGGCCGAGGTCGCCCGCCGCGCCGGTGCCGGGATGGTCGAGGACGCCTGCCAGGCGCACGGCGCCGTTCGCGACGGCGCCCGCCCGGGCGCGCGCTCCGCTGCGGCCGCCTACAGCTTCTACCCGACCAAGAACCTGGGCGCCATGGGCGACGCCGGCGCCCTCGTCACCGACGATCCCGGTCTGGCCGAGCGGGCGCGGGCGCTGCGTCAGCACGGCGAGCGCGACGATCGCCGTTCCGGGCGGATCGGCTACACCGCCCGCCTCGACACGCTGCAGGCGGCGGTACTCCTGCGCAAGCTGCCGCATCTGGACGGCTGGAACCGGGAGCGGGCCGCGGCCGCCGACCTCTACGCCGAGGGGCTCGCCGGTGTCGGGGACGTTCGTCCCCTGCCGGTGCCTGACGGCAGCCGGCCCGTGTGGCACCTCTACCCGGTCCGCACCGCCCGCTCCGAGGGCCTGCGCGCCCACCTGGCCGGCCGCGGCATCGCCACCGGCCGCCACTACGCCGAGCCGCCGCACCGCTCCGCCGCCTACGCCGCGCTCGGCCACGCCCCCGGCGCCTTCCCGGTCGCCGAGAGCCTGTGCGCCGAGCTGGTGTCGCTGCCGCTCTACCCCGGCATCGGCGAGGAACAGGTGAGCGGGGTCTGCGACGCGATCCGGGAGTTCTTCGATCATGGCGTCTGAGCCCGCCAACGAGGCGCCCTGGCGGCTGATCGCCGGCGTGGAGTTCGGCGAGGACGTCTTCGTCCACTCGTTCACGAACCTGTACGGATGCCGGATCGGCGCGGGGACGCGCATCGGCCCGTTCGTCGAGATCCAGGCCGGAGCGCTCGTCGGCGCCCGCTGCAAGATCCAGAGCCACACGTTCGTGTGCTCCGGCATCGAGATCGGCGACGAGGTGTTCGTCGGCCACGGGGTCATGTTCGTAAACGACCGCCGGCCGCGGGCGACGACGGACGACGGCGACCTCAAGGCCGGCTCCGACTGGGATCTGGAGGGGTCGACGGTCGAGCGCGGCGCGGCGATCGGCTCCGGCGCGGTGATCCTGGCCGGCGTGCGGATCGGGGCCGGCGCGCTCGTCGGCGCGGGCGCGGTCGTCACGCACGACGTCGCGCCGGGCGAGACGGTCGCGGGCAACCCCGCCCGCGCCCTCTCACAGCGCCCATAGATGATTGATTCCACGCCCCTGTGAGGTCCTGGGCGGTTGCGAACCGAGCAGCGCAAGGACGCAGGGAGCGTTCATAGTGGGTGAACTATGGGCGCGACCGAGGACGCCGCGATGCGACGGTTCGCAGCCGCAGCCCCGCCAACGACCCGAACTACCGCCAACAGCCTGACGTCCAGGCGCGCGGGGGCGTGGAATCAATCATCTAGCGGCGGTCGAGGAGGCGGCGCAGCCCAAGCGAGCGCCCGCGCAGCGCCAGGGCGGCGGTCAGCATCCCGTCCGCCGCCGCGCCGTGGGCCAGGCCATACGTCTCGATGCCGGGGTCGGCGGTCGCGAACCGCTCCTTGTAGGCGGCGCCGCCGCGGAGGAGGCGGAACTCGCGCAGCCCGTCCTCGAGGGCCGCGCGCACGGCGTGGGCAAGCAGGACGAAGCCGACCTGCCCGCCCGCGAACGCCGGGTCGCGCCCGGCCTGGTAGCCCGACTCGGCCCCGGCGAAGCGGAAGCCGTACAGCGCCGCGACCGGCTTCCCGGAACTCTCGAGGAACCACAGCCGCAGCCAGCCGCGGTCGAACGCCAGCCGGGCGAAGTCGCGATGGAACGCGGCCGCCGCCAGGAACGGCGTCTGGCCGCCGCCCCAGCGGGCGCGGTGGAGCGAGAACAGCGTGTCGAGGTCGCGATCGAGCCGGTCGCGGTCGGCGGCGAGCCGGAACGCGAGCGGGCCGTGCTCGGCCAGCCGGCGCGGGTACCGGCGCACCTGCCCGCGGAAGTTCGCCCCTCGCGCCGCCAGGAACGCGTCCCACGTGTCGTGCTCGAAGCGCAGCACCGGGCTCGGCTCGCGGTAGAGGGGGCGGGCGCCGGTCAGCCGGCCGAAGCCCTCGTCGGCGGCGACATGCTCGGCCAGGAGGACGTACCGGCGCAGGGGCACCGCCGCCACGGCTGCCGATACCGCTGCCGCGGCGCCCGGATCGGCCAGCGGGGCGGACACCGGGCCGAGCCGGTCGCTGGGGCCGTGCCCGGCGAACCGCAGCACGGCGACCCCGTGCCGCCACCACGCGTACATCGGCACGATCGCCCGCAGCGCGCCGTCGGCGCGGGCGAGGCCGATCAGCGGCCGCCGGCCGGCGCCGTGGTGCCGCCACCACGTGCGCAGCCACTCCGGGGTCGCGAACACGTGGCCGGCGGCCTGGGCGAGCGCGTCCCACTCGGCCGTCGGCACGCGGTCGAGCGAGCCGACGTACTCGACGTCGGTCACGGCGCCGGCCGCGGCGCGCGCCGGGCCAGGTGAACGGGGATGCGCTCCCGCGCCGCGGCGCGCGCGCCGCCGTTCCCGCGAGCGTGGCGGGCCATCCGGGCGATGTCGATGCTCACGAGCGCAGCCCCCAGGGCGGCGGCGGGCACCGGGCCGAAGTGCTTGCGGGCGTACCGATGCTGGCTTTCGAGCAGGAGCAGCGACGGGCGGGCGTCGACGCCGGGCGAGCTGCCGCCGGTCGCATGCACCGCCCGCAGGGACGGGACGTAGGCCGTCGTCCAGCCGCGCAGCCGCGCCCGCACCATCCAGTCGGTCTCCTCGCAGTAGACGAAGAAGCGCTCGTCGAACGGGCCGACGTCGGCGAACGCCGCGCGGCGCAGGAAGAGGCACGCTCCCGACGCCCAGTCGACCGTCCCGGCCGAAGCCGGGTCGCGGTCGAGCAGGCGGAAGCGCCGCGGCCGCCCCCACCGGGGAAATCGCTGCTCCAGCGCCAGGTTCTCGGAGAGGAAGTCGAAGGCCCGCGGAGCGGTGAAGCAGTTGCCGAGCAGGGTCCCGTCGGGGTGCTCGAGCCGGACCGCCACCGCCGCCACGCGCGGGTCGGCGAAGGCGGTCTCGACATCCGCGTACGCGCCGGTGATCGCCTCCACGTCGGGGTTCAGGAGCAGCACGACATCCGCTGCCGAGACCGCGATCGCCCGGTTCACGGCCGCCGCGAACCCACGGTTCGTGCGGTTGGCGAGGACGGTCGCCTCCGGAGCGGCTGCGCGCACCGCCGCGACCGCCCCGTCGCCCGGCGAGTTGTCGACCATGATCACGCCCGCCTCGGCGCCGAGGAGCCGGCGCGCCGCGGCGACGGCGCGGCCGATCAGCACGGCGCTGCGGTAGTTCACGACCACGACGTCGACGCTCACGCCGCGGCCCGCCTGCGCACGCGAGGCACCAGGTCGCCGGCGAGCGCCCGTCCCCGCCGGGCGGTGTCGTACAGGGCGGGGCGGTTGAACGCATAGTTCAGGAGCAGATACGCGGCCAGCGCGACGCACGCCGTCGTGACCCCGCCCAGGACGAGGCCCGGAAACGTCCGCGCCAGCCCGTAGGCGATCGCGAAGGCCGCGTAGCCCGCCGCGACGGGAATGACGAGGAAGCGCGCCAGGCGCACGCCCGCCCGTCGCCGCAACGCGCGCGTGAAGACCACGGACTCCGTCCACGAGGCGCACATCCAGGCGACCCCGACCCCCGCGATCCCGACGGGCCCGATCAGCACGGCCGTGAGCGCGACCCAGACGGCCCCGTTCACGGCCGTCGCGAAGAGCGGCGTGCGCACGTTGCGCTCGGAGTAGAGATAGCCGGCGGCGGCGACCGAGATCGGCCCGCCGATCGCAAGGCCCGCGCTCGCCCACGGGAACGGCGAAGCGGCGGGCGCCCAGCGGGCGCCGAAGAGCGCCGGCACGAGATCGTGCGCCGATGCAGCCAGCGGGGCGAGGATCGCGCCCGTGGCGATGGCGGTGATGCCGGCGAAGCGCTCGACAGTCGGCCCGGTGTTCTCGCCGAGGGCCCGCAGCCGCGCCATCATCGGGTAGGACACGCGCCAGAGCGCCTGGAAGAGCCAGAACGGCACCTGCAGAAGCCGGTTCGCGAGCGACCAGTATCCGAGGAGCTGCACGCCGCCGGCGGCCGCGACGACCAGGTTCACGCCCTGCGCGGTCGCGACCGCGGCGATGCCCACCGCCTGGAACCCGAGCCCGAAGGCGAGCATCGACCGCAGCGACCGCCGCTCGAACCTGGGCGTCACGAACCCGAGCGGCGATGCCAGCGTCATCAGCACCGACCCGGCCACCGCCCGCGCGATCGCGGCGGAGGCGAGCCCCCACACGCCCCAGCCGATCGACACGGTCGCGATCGCCCAGCAGTAGTACGTGAGGGACTCGGTGAACTCGATCGAGGCGATCGGCCGGTAGTCGAGCGCCCGCTCGAGTGCGATCGCGTGTGGCGCCCGCAGCGCGAGCAGCGGCAGCGATGCGGCCATGAGCGCCGTCACGTTCCCCGCCTCGCCGGCCTGGAGCCCGATCGCGACGATCACGACCGCCATCGCGCTCGCGACGGCGAGCTGGACGGCCAGGAGGGTGCGCAGCTCGGACGCGGTGGGCGCGGACGTCTGTCGCACCAGGGCGGCGCCGAGGCCGCCGTCGGCGAGGAAGTTGCCGGTCGTCACGATCGTCGCCCCGAGCGCGACGATGCCGAAGTCGCTCGGGGCGAGCTGGTGGGCGAGGACGAGCGTGCCGGCGAAGGCGACCGCCTGGGCGGCGGCCGCCCGCATGGTCAGGAGCGCCGCCCCCGTCGCGCCCCGGCGCCGGATCGCCGCGGCGCTGTCGGTCTCCTCCGCCACCGGCACGTCCGGCGTGTCTCCCTCCGGTGTGCCCGCCACGCCGCCTCGGTGCCCGCCTGCCGCCACGTTCAGCTTCGGGCCAGGTCGCGGCGCAGGAGGGCCGCGAGCGCGAGCGCGCCCACGAGCGGCACGGTCGAGTCGGGCGGGGTCAGGTAGATCGCCACGTTCGAGCTCGAGGCCAGGGCGACGACGGCGACCACGACGCCGGCGCCGAGCCAGGCGTCACTCTCGCCGTGGCGGAGGCGGCAATAGCGAGCCCCGTTCCAGACGCCGAGCGCGAGCATCGCGATCAGGGCGGCGAGGCCGATGATCCCGGCGCGCATCCAGATCCACAGGTACTGCTCGTGCATGAACGGGCGCGGCTGCGTCACCAGGAAGCCGTCGTCCGAGCTCTCCAGGAACGCCCCGTAGTCCGGCCCCCAGCCGAGGCCGCCGACCGGGTGGGCGTGGATCCGGGCGAGGGCGATGCGGTTCTCGTAGTAGCGGTCGTCGAGCGTCTGCGTCTGCAGCTCGGAGTAGTTCGTCACGCTCGCGAACCGCGAGACGACCGGGTTCGAGTCGATCGTCGCGGACGTCTGGGCGAGCAGCACGAGCGCCGCGACGACCGCCGCCACCGACACGGCCATGACGGCCACCCGGTGCCGCTGCGGGGCCACGAGCGCGGCGGCGGCGAGGCCCACCACGAGGCCGAGCAGCATGTTGCGGTTCAGGCTCAGGAGCACGCCGGTCATCGTCACGAGCACCATGGCCCACCCCAGCATCCGCCCCCGGGCCGGGCCCCACAGGACGCGGGCGAGCGCGAACGCGGCCACGACGTAGACCGAGGTCAGACCGGGCGGCCGCACGCGCAGGAACCCGGTGTCGTCGGCCGTCAGGGTGCCGGCCAGATCGGACGACCCGATCAGGAAGAGGTGCGTCGACGGCCCGACGATCACCTGCGCGATCTGGAGGCCGACGACGGCGACGACGCCGGCGCACACGAGGCGGATCACGAGCGCTCGGTCGTGGACGAGCGCGACCAGCGCCGGCCAGAAGGCGGCGTAGAAGAGCATGTAGCGCATCGAGAACGCCGCGTCGTGCAGGCTGGCGCCGTTCTCCACCCCGACGGCGACGCCGCCGACGACCGCCGCCAGGAACGCGCAGGACGGCCATGCTTTCGCGCCGGAGCGCGAGCGCGGCCAGGGTGCGGCGCAGGCCGTACGGCAGGAACACGAGCGAGACGATCGCGACCCAGAGCAGCACCTCGGCCGGCTCGAACTGGAGCGACGAGAGGCCGACCTCGGGCGGCGCGAGCAGATCGACGGCCGTGCCGACGCTCCACAGGATGCAGATGTACCCCGAGACCGGGACGCGGGCGAAGGCCACGACGATGAGCGCGACCGCGGGCGCGACCGCGAGCTTGGCGTCGCCTCGCCCGACCAGTGCACCTGCGGCCGCGGCGGCGGCGACGGTCGCGGCCGGCCACGCCAGGGCGCGCGGCAACTCAGCCGCCGACGCCATTCTGGCGCGGAGCTCCGCCCGCCTCCAGTCGATCTGGCCCAGCACGCGCCACCTCCGGGATGCGAATGCCGCCCCGCGCCCCAAGGATATCCTGGATCCGACGTGACCGGCCTTCCAGAAGACGGTGGCCAGGGGGCGGCCGCGGCTCCGCGACCGAGGCGACAGGTGGCGATCGTCCCTGCCGGCGCCCGTGGGCGCCTGCGTGAGCTCCTGCGCGCGCTGGAGGAGGCGTTCCCGGTGCGCTTCGTCGACGAGGCCGGGCCGGACGTGCACGCGGTCGTCGTCCTGCCCGGCGGGATGCGCCCCGACATCTCCGGCATCCCCTGTCTCGTCCTCACCGGTGCGGACGAGGAGGCGCCCGGGGCGGAGTTCGACGTGCGCATGTCGCGCTTCGCCGGCCTGCACCGGGCGCTGCGCGGCCAGCGCCTGATCGAGCGCGGCCGCCGTGCTCCGGCGTCGGCGCCGGTTGCCGACGGCGCCGAGGTGCTGGCCGTCGCGGCCGGCCGCCCCGCCTGGGTGCGCGAGGCGAACGGGATCGAGGTCGCAAGCGCCGACCCCGTCGAGCTGGGCCCGGCCGAATTCCTGCGCGACCACCTCACCGCCGGCCGGTTCTGGTCGCTGCTCCCGCTCGTCGAGCTCCTGCGCCGGATCTGCGCCGACCGGTCGCGCGCGCCGGCGCCGGTGCGGGCCTGCTTCGTCATCGACGACCCCAACATGCGCTTCTCCTCGTACGGCTACCTCAGCTACCCGGGGCTCGCCCGCGACGCCCGCGACCAGGGCTACCACGTGGCCATCGCGACCATCCCGCTCGACCTGCTGCTGCCGGGCCGGCGCGCCGCCGCAGTGTTCCGTGAGAACCCAGGCCAGCTTTCGCTCGTGGTGCATGGAAACGACCACGTGCACGGCGAGCTCGGACGCCGCCGGGGGCCGGAGGGGGCCGACCGGCTGGCCCGGGCCGCGCTCGCCCGGGTCGGCCGCTTCGAGCGCCGTGCCGGCGTGCGCGTCGAGCGGGTGATGTGCCCGCCCCACGGCGCGTGCAGCGCCGAGACCCTGGCCGCGCTCTTCCAGCAGGGGTTCCGCTGCCTCGCCGCGTCGCGGCCGTTCCCCTGGGACGGGTTCGCCGACCACGGCAGCTGGCGGCTGGGGGGCTGGCTGCCGGCCCAGCTGGCGGGAGGCGGCATGCCGGTGATCTCGCGTTACCCGCTTTCGGGGAGCCTCGACGATCTCGTCTTCCGAGCCCTGCTGGGCGTGCCGATCGTGCTCTACGGCCACCAGTCCGACCTGCGCCACGGGCTGGAGCCGCTCGGGGCCGCAGCCGCGCGCGTGGCGACGCTCGGCGACGTCGAGTGGACGTCGCTGGCCGCCCTCGCCCGCGCGAACGCCGTCGTGCGCGAACGCGGCGGCGAGGCGACGATCACCGTCTACTCCCGCGACCTGCGCCTGCCCCGGCCGGATGCGGAGCGGGTGCGGGTCGAGATCCCGCGCCGTTTCGGCCCCGCCGGGCTCGTCCACGTCACGGTCGACGGCGAGGAGCGGGCGGTCGCCGCCGACGCCGACGGCGGTGCCTCCGCCACGTTCGCGCAGGTCGGCGATGGCGACCTGCGCATCCGCATCGACCCGCCCGAGGCGCCGTCCCCGGCGACGCTGGCCGGACTGGCGGCCGCGTGCGTGGCCGCTCGTTCGCCGGGCGATGACCGAGACGCGCGACCGCGCCCTGCCGCTCCTGCGCTCCCGGTGACGCGCTGACGCTCAGCAGTCGGGCGGGAGCGCCGGCGCGATGTTCGCCGAGGGCGCCCGCCGGCCGGCGGCCTCCTCGTCGATCAGGCGCTGGTCGATCGTGTTGATCCGAAGCTGGGCCGTCCGGGCGAGGGTGCGCAGGCCGAGGCGGCGGCCGGCGACGTCCTCCGCGACGAGCCGCGGCCCGTACCGGCCGACCCGCGTTCGCAGCCGCTGGAGACGGGCCCGGCCGAGGAGCGCGTGGTGCCCCAGCCGGCCGATTCGCACCGGCGGATGGCCGCTCGCCGCATACCCGCGCTCGACCATCAGCGGCCCGGTGCGCAGCTCGACGACGGCGATCTCGCGAGGGGTGAGCTTCGTGCGCCACTGCAGCGCGAGGGAGGGGTCGGGCGGCGGGTACTGACGGGCGTCCTGCGGGTAGTCGAGCATCGCCTCCGAGTAGTCCACGCCGATGAACGCGCAGATGCGGGCGAGCTCGTGCTCCGGTGTGACGACGAGCTCCTCGTAACGCACCTCGATCGCTCGCCCCGGCCCCAGGTGCGGCGCGAGCGCGTCCCAGGAGCGCTCCGCCTCGAGCCAGAACTCCGCCGCCTGGTAGAGGCTGCCCGCCCAGCCCTTCTGCACGACGGAGCGGGCCACGTCACGGGGGTCGCGCAGGAGGTGGATGTAGCGCGCGTCCGGCCACAGGAAGCGGAGCCGCTCGAAGCGCCGGTGCACGGTCGCGCCGACGTGCTCCTTCCCGCCGCCCGCCGCCTGCTTCTGGCGCAGGAAGTCGTTCACGAGGCCGCGGTAGTCCAGCGACCGATCGACCGCGTAGTCGACCCCGCGTACGGTTGCGATCCAGTCGACGTAGGCCGGCATCGGCGGGGGGCTGCCGGCTGCCGAGACGCGGGTGACGACGAAGTCGAATTCGCGCGCGAAGGCGATCTCGGGGTGGTGGTCGAGCATCAGCCGCAGGAGCGTCGAGCCCGAGCGCTCCGACCCGACCAGGAACAGCGGCGCCGGCACCGGTCCATGCGGCGGCTGAGTCCCTCCCATGTTGTCAGTAGTCACCGCTAGGCCTCCACGGAGCGGCGGTCGCACGTCTGCGCCGGACGGCGCGTGGGCGGATTGTTGCGTCCCCGGCCGCGGCAGGCAAGCGCCGGGGATACGCCGGCGTCTGCGGCTACTGCGGCAGGGGGAGGTTGAACGCGGCCGCCATGTCGGTGGCGGTTGCCGCGTTCGCGAGCGGCGCCAGGCCGAGCAGCTCCTCGTCGAGGCGCAGCAGGGAGTAGTGGTCGAGCCGCGCGGTTGCCGTCGTGCCGGCCGGGATGTCCGGGTTCACGAGGATCGTGGCGAGCAGGTTACCGTTCGCGGCCGACTGGCTCGTGTCGGCCGTGATCACGACCAGCAGGTGGCCGCTGCGGTAGTCGGGCGACGCCAGGATCGCCGGCATCCACGCGCCGACGGTGGCGTCCTGCTCGACGACGCGGGGGACGCCGTTGCACGAGTCGTGGCCGTCGTTACAGAGGTTGGGGATGAGGAGCGAGTAGCTCGGGAGCGTCCCCGACCCCAGGTCGGATGCGAGCGGCCCGGCGGTCGGCGAGCCGGACGGCACGTCGAACTGCGTGCACGCGGCCGCGTCGCCCGGGTAGTAGACGGCCGGGTTGTGCCGCGCGACGTACTCGCCCACGTTCGCGTGCGTGCAGTTCTCCGGCATGCTCTCGGCGTAGGTCCGCCACGAGAGCGGCTGCGCCTGCCCGGCGGTGGCGCCGATCTGCGTGAAGATGCTCGGGTCGGTGCTCTGACAGGTCGCCGACGGGAGGCAGTCGCGGCCCTTGACGCCGTCGCCGCCGATCGAGGGCGGCACCTGGCCCGACGTGAGCGCGATGTAGTTCGGCAGGCTGGGGAACTGGATCCCGTGGTAATTGGCCGCCAGGCCGCACGCGCTGATGAGGGCGTTCATGTTCGGCGCCTGGGGCGAGCCGACGATCGAGTCGAGATCGGTGTTCTCGACGATGATCGTGAGCACCTTCGTGACCGGCGCCGGGCTCGCGGCCAGCGAGCCGCACCCGGTCTGGTCGACGGCGGCAGGGGCCGCCGCGGCCCCGGCCGAGCCGGAGAACCAGGCCAGCAACATCGCGATCGCGCAGACGGTCGTCTTCATGGCATGCCCTGACCCGAGCCCGGCCCGGGTTCGCGGTATCTGTAGCACACCCCCTGCGGCGCTACCATGGAGCGCGGCCGCCGCATGCGGCCGGCGCCACTCTCACGCGGAGGTTCACATGCCCCGGTTCATCATCGCCACCGCCGTCCTTCTGGCCTTCCCTGCGACTGCGCTCGCGGTCACGAGCCAGCAGGCGCAGCCGCCGACGATCTCGCTGACCGGGGCGGGTGGTGCCGCCATCTGCACGAAGCTGCCCTACTTCATCGTGAGCGCCCGGCACAAGGTGATCCTGCGCATCAGCCGCACCGAGTCGGCCACCGCCAAGGCGATCAAGCACACACGGCTGCGCGACGTCAAGGCCGGCCATCACACGTTCGGCTGGTGCGGGAAGACCGACGCCGGCAAGCCGGTCAAGCCCGGCGAGTTCTTCTGGCGCGTCGGCGCGACCGCGAAGGCCGGCGCGGCGGTCGGCTGGAGCCAGTTCCGCCACGTGAACGTCACGGCCTGACGTGGTCCAACGTGGCGGCAAGCGCGACAAGCTGCCGCGAAAGCGCTTCGACAAGGAGCTTCTGAAGCTCCAGCGCCGGCTCGTGATCATGCAGGAGTTCGTGCGCGCCGAGGGCCTGAAGGTCGTCGTGGTGTTCGAGGGCCGCGACGCCGCCGGCAAGGGCGGCGTCATCAAGCGCATCACCGAGCGCACCAACCCGCGCGCGCTGCGACTCGTCGCGCTGCCGGCGCCGACGGAGCGCGAGCGCACGGAGTGGTACTTCCAGCGCTACGTCACCCACCTGCCCGCGGCGGGCGAGATCGTCCTCTTCGACCGCAGCTGGTACAACCGCGCCGGCGTGGAGCGGGTGATGGGGTTCTGCACCGACACGGAGTACGACGAGTTCATGCGCACATGCCCCGAGTTCGAGCGCATGCTTGTTCGCTCCGGGACCACGCTCGTGAAGTACTGGTTCTCCGTCTCGGACGAGGAGCAGGAGCGCCGCTTCCAGGCCCGGGTCGACGACCCGATGCGGCGGTGGAAGCTCTCGCCGATCGATCTCGAGTCGCGGGCGCGGTGGGTCGAGTACTCGCGGGCAAAGGACGAGATGTTCCGGCTCACCGACATCCCCGAGGCGCCCTGGTACGTCGTCGAGGCCGACGACAAGCGTCGCGCGCGGCTGAACTGCATCGCCCACCTGCTCTCCCTGATCGACTACCGCGACCTGACGCCGCCGCCGCCGAAGCTCCCGCCGCGCGAGGAGTCGGACTACAAGCGCCCGCCGATGGACACGCAGCGCTTCGTCCCCGAGGTGTACTAGGCCGGCTCGGCTCCGCGCGACACGGTCCGCCACGACTGCCAGGTGATCCGCAGGATCAGGGCAGTGATGGCGAGGCCGATCAGGGGATCGGCCACCGCTGCTCCGAGCGCGACCAGCGCCGCGCTTGCGACGACGCCGAGGGAGACGAGCCCGTCGGCTCGTGCATGCTGCCCGTCCGCGAGCAGGGCCGGGCTTCGCAGGCGCCGGCCCGCCGCGAGCCGGTAGCGGGCCGCGAGCTCGTTGCCGGCGAAGCCGATCACGCCGGCGAGCGCGAGCAGGCCGAGGTGCGTGAGGTGCTCGGGATGGACGAGCCGCTGCGCCGTCTCGTAGAGCGCGACGCAGGCCGAGACCGCGATCGCCATGACGACCGCAAGGCCCGCCAGCCGCTCCCCCCGGGCCGAGCGCAGGAAGAAGGCGACGCCCAGCGGGAGTGCCGTGAGCGCGTCGCCGTAGTTGTGGATCACGTCGGCCAGGAGGGCCACGCTCCCCGACGCGGCGAATATGGCGGTCTGCGCCAGCGCCGCCGTCGCGAGCACCCCGAGGCTGACCGCGACCGCCCGAACACCGTCGCGAGAACGGGCGATCGCGGGGTCGACCATCCCGTGGGTGTGCGCGTGACCTTCGCCGTGATGGTGATGGATGTTCATATGCGCGGATGTGCATGCTAGCCTCCCCGCATGGGACACGGGGTGGAGGGTGGCGCAGGGCCGGCGGCGATCGACGCCGCCACGGCGGCCGACATCGCGACGGCGATGCAGGCCCTGGCGGCGCCGAGCCGGGTGCTGATCCTCGGCCGTCTGCGCGCGGGCCCGTGGAGCGTGGGTGAGCTGGCCCGGGAGGTGGGGATGACGCAGCCGGCGGTCTCGCAGCAGCTGCGCGTCCTCCGCCATCTCGGCCTGGTCGTCGGCGTGCGCCGAGGCCGCCACGTCGTCTACGAGCTCCACGACGACCACGTGGCCGCCCTCGTCGACGAGGCCGTCCACCACGTCGAGCACCTGCGGCTCGGCTTCCGCGGCCGGTCGCAGCCGGCCGCGGGCGGCGTCAGCGCCGCCGCCGCGCCGGGTCGGTGAGGCTGGGCGGGACCCAGCCCGCGTCGGCCGGGTTCAGGTTCGTTCCCGGCGGGACGATCTCGTCGATCCGGTCGAGCACCGCCGCGTCGAGGTCGACGTCGGCCGCCCCGAGCTGGCTCTCGAGCTGCTCCATCGTGCGCGAGCCGACGATCGCCGCGGTCACCGCCGGGTGGTTGCAGACGAACGCGAGCGCCATGTGGATCGGCTCGAGGCCTGCGTCCGCCGCGACGGCGGCGAGCGACCGGGCCGCCTCGAGCTTGGCCTGGTTCGCGGCCAGGGTCATGTCGAACCGGAGCGGGATGCGCTCGGCGCGGTTGCTGCCCGGCTTCGTCACGTCGTCGCGCCCCGACAGCCACCCGCCGGCAAGCGGGCTCCAGCAGATCACGCCCATCCCGTGGCGCTCGCAGGCCGGCAGCACGTCGGCCTCGATTCCGCGCACGAGCATCGAGTACGGCGGCTGCTCGCACACGAACCGCTCGCGGCCGCGCTGCTGTGCCGTCCACTGGGCGTCGACGATGGCATGGGCCGGGAACGTGGAGCTGCCCAGGTAGCGCACCTTGCCGGACCGGACGAGGTCGGTGAGCGCCCCGAGCGTCTCGTCGATGTCGACGTCCGGCGTGGGCCGGTGCACCTGGTAGAGGTCGATCCAGTCGGTGCCGAGGCGGCGCAGGCTGTCCTCGACCGCGCGCACGATCCAGCGCCGGGACGCGCCCCGCCGGTTGCGGTCGTCGCCCATCGGCCCGTGGAACTTGGTTGCGAGCACGACGTCGTCGCGACGGCCGCGCAGGGCCTTGCCGACGATCTGCTCGGACTCGCCGGCCGCGTACACGTCGGCCGTATCGACGAAGTTGATGCCCGAGTCGAGGGCCCGGTGGATGATCCGGATCGAGTCCTCGTGGTCGGGGTTGCCCCAGGGCCCGAAGAGCATCGTGCCCAGGCACAGGGTGCTGACCTGAACGCCCGTGTGCCCCAGCTGCCGGTAGCGCATCGGCGCAGACTACCGTCGCCGCGGCTGCATCACCGCCGCCATTTGACGGTGCAGCCGATGGGCTTCGTCAGGGGCTCGGCGACGGGCTCGCCGGCCAGCACGGCGTCGAGCGCGGCGCGCAGCCAGGCGGCATCGAGCGACTCGTCGCCGTGGTCGGCGTCCGGGGCGCCGCGGTAGGCGAGGCGCAGCTGCGCGTCGACGACGAACACGTCCGGCGTCACCCGCGCGCCCCATGCCCGGGCCACCTCCTGCGACCCGTCGTGCAGGTAGGGGCCGGCAAACTCGCCCGCCTCGACCCGCGCCCGCATCGCCTGCGGCGAGTCGTGCGGGTACCGCTCGGCGTCGTTGGAGCAGATCTGGAGCGTGCGCACGCCGCGGCCCGCGTAGTCGCGCGCGACCGCGTTGATGCGGGCGTGCCACGCGAGCGCGTACGGGCAGTGGTTGCAGGTGAACACGACCACCGTCGCCGCATCGCCGTCGAGGCGCAGCGGGACAGCGGCGCCGCTCGTGTCGGGCAGCGTGAAGTCGGGCACCATGTCGCCCGGTTGCGGTGTCATCGTTGCCCCTCCTCGCCGGTTCTCGATCAGGCGCCGGAGCCCGTCGCGCAGGAGCCCGGCGTCCGGGGTGGGAGAATAGCGGCCGTCCGCCAGGCGGTAGACGCGGCAGGTGAGGCCGGTCGGCTCGCCCGGTGGCGGCGGCACCGGGTCGGCGCCGTCCACCCGGATCGTCGGCGAGCCGCAGAACCCGAGCTCGGCCGCCTCCGCCTCCGTCTCGACCTCGTGCAGGACGACCTCTGTGCCCGCGTGGCCAAGCTCGGCCAGCGCCTCGCGGAGCTCCGCGAGCGCCTGCGGGTGCGAGGGGCAGCCCTCCCAGTAGAGCAGCTCGACCGTCATTCGCGGCCGGCACGGGCGAGCAGCGCATCGAGCGCCGCCAGGAAGTCGGTCACCGCCCGGTCGTCGCCGAGCGCCCCCAGGCGCGCGGCGATCCGGGCGAGCGCAGTCAGGTCGCTGTCCTGTCCCTCGAGCGCCGCCGCGGCCGTCCGGGCCCGGCGCAGCAGCGCCAGCGCCGCCGCGGCCTGGATGCCGAACAGGCCGAGCAGGTCGACCTCCTCGACGCGGAAGCGGGCGTCGGCTGGGCGGTCGAGCACCTCGAGCACGCCGAGCACGTCCTCGCCGTGGAGGAGCGGGACGGCCATGATGCCCTTGGGGACGAACCCGGTCGACTGGGCGGTGTCGGCCGAGAAGCGCGGGTCGGTGGCGACGTCGGCCAGGACGAGCGGCTGACGGGTGCCGAGCACCCAGCCGGCGATGCCGGTCCCGGACGGGAACCGGCGCCCGAGGAGGGTGTCCTCGCCCTCGCCGACGACGGCCTCGAACACGAGCTCGTTGGTGGCCTCGTCGAGCAGGAGCACGCTGGCCGCGCGGGCGTGGAAGATCGCCCGCGCCACCTGGACGATCGACTCGAGCAGGGCGCGGTGCGTTCCGTCGTCGGCGAGCGCTCCCGCCGCGACGGCGTCGCGCAGGCGACGCTCGTCAGCCATCGGGCGGCTCCGCGTTCGCGGCGGTGAGGCCGAGCAGCGTCTTCACCTCGGCCGGGGTGAGGTGGGGGTGCTTGGCCCGGATGAGGGCGCAGACGCCGGTGATGTGCGGCGTCGCGAAGCTGTTCCCGGTCGAGCGCATGCGGATCCCGCCCGTCCAGGCGACGCTGACGTCGACGCCGCGGGCGAAGAACTCCACCGGCGGGTCGGGGTTGCGGTAGTAGGCGAGCGGGTCGTCCAGCTCGTGGCTCGCCACCGAGATGACCGACGAGAACCGCCACGGATAGCTCGCCACCGGCATGTTGTGCGCCGACGCGACGACGATGCTGCGCTGGAAGTAGGCGGCGTCGGCGAGGTCGTGCAGCGCCTCGCAGAACTTCCGCTTCGTCGTCGAGAGGCTCATGTTGATGACGTCGTAGCCCTGCTCGATCGCCCAGCGCAGGCCCTCGACGAGCACCGGGCCGCTGCCCACGAACCCCTCGCCAAGGACACGCACGCTGGCGAGCTCGCACTCGGGGGCGAGCTCGCGGATGATCCCGGCGCAGGCGGTGCCGTGCCCGCACACGTCGCCGAGCGTGTCCGGCTCGATCACGACCTCGTCGTCCTCGATCGACACGGTGACGGCGGTATCGATCTCGCCCACCGCGGGATGCCCCGCCTCGATGCCGCTGTCGACGATGCACACCCGCGCGCCGCGCCCGGTCGATCCCCCGAGCGCCCAGTCGCGCGTGACCCGGGCCGGCCACGGCCGCGCCCCGGCCAGCCCTTCCACGGCCGTGCGGTCGATAGCGTAGGCGGGGAGATCCTCGGCGGGCTCGGTCACCTGCCCGCGATCGTATCCGACGGCTCTTGGACCACGCGATGGCGCCGCCGGTGCGGCGCCATCGCGTGCCGCCTCCGACTACTTGTGCGCGTGCGCGTGGGCCTCGACGTCGGGCCCGTCGTCATCCCCGTCGTCCTTCGGCTCCTCGGGCCGCGCCTTGTGCGCGTGCGCGTGGGCCTCGACGTCCGGCTCGTCGCCGCGATGGGGTGCCCTCTCGCGGTCGTCGTCGCGATGCGGTGCTTTCTCGCGCTCGTCTCCCATCAAAAAACCTCCTTCGAAGGGTGTGCTTCATCACACAGGACGCGTTCTGCCGCCCCGATCTTCCCACAGTCGGTCGGTCCGGGCGGGCTCGATACAATCGCGAGCCCGTATGCGCGACACACTGAGAGCCCTGCGGGGCGTCCTTGCCAGTCCGGGCCTCCGCCGCCTCCAGGTCGCGTGGGCGGCGTCCATGACCGGCAGCCTGGCGTTCCTGGTGACCCTGTCCGTCGTCGCCTATCACCGCGGCGGAGGTGCAACCGGGGTGGGGGTGCTCATGCTCGTCCGCATGGCCGTCTCCGCCGTGAGCTCACCCTTCACCGCGATCCTGGCGGATCGCTGGTCGCCGAAGCGCACGATGGTCGCTGCGGACCTCCTGCGGGCCGTTCTGGTCGGGATCCTCGCGCTCGCGACCGAGGCATCGGCCGGAATCGTGGTCATCTACGCCCTCGCCTGCGCGATCGCCGTCGTGAGCACCGCGTTCCGGCCTGCGCTCGCGGTGCTCATGCCCGCCCTTGCGGCGACGCCCGAGGAGCTGACCGCGGCGAACGCCGTCGCGATCACGATCGAGAGCGCCGCGATCTTCGCAGGCCCGGCGATCGGCGGGCTCCTGCTGGCGGTCGGCGGCACCACCACGAGCTTCGCGGTCTGCGCGCTGTTGCTCGTGTGGTCGGCGATGCTCATCGGGCTCGTACCGCAGCCGCCGTCGGCGGACGCGGCGCCGGCCGGAGCCGACCGCTCCGAGGGGTTGATGCGAACGGCCACGGCAGGCCTGCGGGCGCTCGCCGGAACTCCCGGCCTCGCCGTCGCGGTCTGCGTGTATGCGCTGCAGGCGCTCGTCGCGGGGGCGCTGGCCGTCTTCACGGTGGTGATCGCGCTCGAGGTGCTCCACATCGGGAACGCCGGCGTCGGCTACCTCGACTCGGCGTTCGGGGTCGGGGGCATCCTCGGCGGTGTGATCGCGGCCACGCTCGCGGGCGGGCGGCGGCTCGCACTGGCCTTCGCTGCCGGCGTGATCGCGTGGGGTGTGGGCATCGCGCTCATGGGCGCGGCAGACAACGCGGTGGTCATGTGCCTCCTCCTGGCGGCGGTGGGGGCGGGGAACACGGTCGTCGACGTCGCGGCGATCACGCTGCTCCAGCGCTCGGCGCCGGCGGAGGTGATCGGCCGTGTGTTCGGCGTGCTCGAGGCCATCCTGCTGGGGGCGATCGGGGCGGGCTCGATCCTGGCGCCTGCGCTCATCGGCCTCATCGGGATCCGTCCGGCGATCGTCGTCACGGGCCTCGTGCTGCCGCTCGCCGTCGGCCTCGCCGCTCGGTCGCTGCTCCGCCTCGACGCCGTCGGCGGGGCGAGCGAGGCGCATGTGAGGCTCCTGCGCGAGCTGACGGTCTTCGCGCCGCTCTCGCTCCCGGCCGTCGAGCAGCTCGCCGCCCATCTCGTAAGCGTCGAGGTCACGGCCGGGACCGCGGTCGTGCGCGAGGGCGATCCGGGCGACGAGTTCTACATCGTCGAGGCGGGTGCGCTCGCGGTCACGGTCGGCGGCGAGGCGCGCACGCCGATCCACGCCGGCGGGTTCTTCGGTGAGATCGCGCTCCTGCGGGAGACGCCGCGCACGGCCACCGTGACGGCGACCACGGACTGCCGCCTGCTCACCATCGAGCGAGACCAGTTCCTGGCGGCCGTCACCGGCCACGCCGAGAGCGCGGCCGCGGCGGATCTCGTCGTGTCGCGCCGGCTGGCCGCCCTGCGGCCCGCCGTCACGACGATCTAGGGATTTTCGGGGTCGTCGGGCAGCCGCCGCATGATGTGCGCGACCACGCTCGGCGAGAGGTCGTAGCCCTGCTCGCGCAAGACCGACCCCGCGTCGGCGCGCAGCGCCTCGCGGAAGCCGTCGTCGCCGCGCGCCCGCGTCAGGATGTCGCCCAGCTCGGCCCCCAGGAAGGGCAGCTCCTGCGCAGCCCGCGTCCATTCGGCCGGTGCCGGCTGCAGCATCCCGATCAGCCGCCCGAGCTCATGCTCGTCCATGCTCACATCCCCCCAGACGCGGCCGAGGCGGGATCTCTTCCGCCGATCTCCTTACGCAGCCGGTCGAGGCAGCGGCTGATCCGGCTCGCGATGGTGCCGGCCGGCAGGTCGAGCTCGGCGGAGATCGTGCGGTAGGACTGGTCGCGGCAGAAGAAGCGGTCGAGGATGTCGGCGCAGCCCGCGGGCAGCCGGATCAGCGCCTGGCGCACCGCGAGGGCCATGTCGAGGTCGGCCAGCCGGTCGTCGAGCTCCGTGACCGTCTCGTCGGACAGCTCCTCGGTGGGGTGGGCGCGGCGCAGGTGGTCGGAGCACAGGTTGCGGGTCACCTGGGCGATCCAGCCCCGCAGCGCGTCGTCGTCGCGCAGCGTCTCCAGCCGCTCGAACACGCGCGCGAAGACGTCCTGGAAGACGTCCTCGGCGTCGCTCTCGGACAGGCGGTAGCCACGCATGATGATCGCGTAGACGTAGCGCGAGTAGTCCTCGACCAGGTCGCGCCAGGCGTCGCGATCCCCATGCCGGCACCGCTCGACGAGCGATTGTGTGGCCACGGCAGAGCGCGAAGGTGTGTCCATTGGTCCCCCACGGGATCGTCCCCCGCCGGGGCCGTCCGCGTCAAGCGGCAAGCGACGACGCGCCGGGCTTCGCGTGCGGCCGTCGGCCGCAGTACGTTCCTCGGACATGCGAGTCGTGCGCGCCACGGTGGAGGACGCCGAGCGGTGTTTCAGGATCGCGCGCGCTGCGGCGGTCGCGGGCTGGGATCACATCTTCCCATCAGACCTCCATGAGTTTCCCGATGATGCGATACGGGGAGACTGGCTCTCCGCACTCACCGACCCGGATGGGGAGACGTACATCGCGTTCGAGGGCGACGAGGCCATCGGAGTCGTCTCCGTGGGCGACGGCGTCCTGCAGACCCTGTATGTGCTGCCGGAGCTCTGGAGCCGAGGCATCGGAAGCACGCTTCACGACCTCGCGCTGGTTCGGCTTCGCGAAACGGATGTCCGGGAGGCGCGCCTCTGGACGCTCACCGAGAATCATCGAGCGCGCGCCTTCTACGAGAAACGCGGGTGGAGTCTCACCGGCCGGACGCGTGTCAATCCGTTCCCGCCCCATCCGACCGACCTCGAGTACGGCCGCTCGACACGGCTTTAGGCCGGGCCGCCGAAGTCGACGTCCCTGGAGGCGACCGTCCCGGCGGCTCGCCCTGGCGCCGACTGGTAGGTCCAGTACAGATTGGTGTGCGCGATGACCTGGTCCGGCGGCGGCGCCCCCCATTCCGTCTGGTCCTCCGTCGTGTGGGCGTCGCTGACGAGGATCGCGTCATACCCCCTGGCGAGGGCGCCATGCAGCGTCGAGCGGACGCACCAATCGGTCTGGGCGCCGACGACGACCACTCGCCCGACACCGAGGCCGGACAGCTCGGCCTCGAGGGTGGTGTCCTCGAACGAGTCGCCGTAGTTCTTCTCGACCAGCGGCTCCGCGTCGCCCGGGGTCAGCTCGGAGACGATCTGCCAGGCATCGCTCCCTCGTGCAAGATGCTCGTCGGAGTGCTGGACCCACACCACTGGCACCCCCTGCCGCCGCGCCCTCTCGACAAGGCTGCCGACATTCGCGACGACCGCGTCGCGCTCGAGAGCCCGCTCGACGGCGGCGTTCTGTACGTCGACGACCAGGAGTGCAGTGTGCGGCCGGTTCTCAAGTGTGGTCATGGTCCCCCTCGTGCTCCAGACACCGCCATGGCAAGACCGTACCACCCGACGTAAGCAGCGCCTGGTACCGTCAGCCCGTGCGCGCAGTCGTCTTCCGCGATCCGGCAAGTCCCGTCGAGGTCACAGACGTCGAGCTGGATCCGCCGAAGGAGGGCGAGGTGCGCGTGCGCATCGCCGCCGCCGGCGTCTGCCACTCGGATCTGCACGTCCGCATGGGCGACTGGGACGTGGCGGCGCCGCTCGTCATGGGCCACGAGGGCTCGGGGACGGTCGTCGCGGTCGGCCCGGGCGTCACCTCGCTCGGGGAGGGCGACCGGGTGATCCTCTCGTGGGTGCCGAGCTGCGGACGCTGCCGGATGTGCCGCGCGGGCCATCCGGCCCGGTGCGAGCTCGTCGCGAACGTCCTGCTGCCGCAAGGTGTGCTCTACGACGGGACCACCCGCCTCCACCGCGATGGCGAGCGCATCCATCACTACCTGTCGGTGTCGTCGTTCGCCGAGGAGGTGGTCGTCCCGGAGTCGGGCGCGATCGCGATCCACGCCGACGCCCCGCTCGACGTGCTGGCGCTGGTCGGCTGCGGCGTCGCCACGGGGGTCGGGGCGGTGGAGCGCACGGCCGAGCTGCCGGAGGGCGCGTCGGTGGCCGTGATCGGCTGCGGCGGCGTCGGCCTCTCGGTCGTCCAGGGCGCGCGTCTTGCCCGCGCCGGGCGCATCATCGCGGTCGACCTCGATCCCGCCCGCGGGGAGCTCGCGCGCAGCTTCGGCGCGACCGATGCCGTGGCGGCGCGAGACGGCGACGCGGTGGAGCAGGTGCGCGAGCTGACCGGCGGCGGCGTCGACTTCGCCTTCGACGCGATCGGCAAGATCGAGACCACGGAGGGGGCCGTGCACATGCTCGGCATCGGAGGCATGGCCGTCGTCGTGGGCCTGCCGCCGACCGGCGCGACCGCGCGCTTCGACCCGCTGACCCTGGCCGAGCGCGAGCAGCGCATCGTCGGCTCGAACTACGGCAGCACGATCCCGGCCGAGGACTTCCCCGCGCTCGTCGACAGGTACCTGGCCGGCGACCTCATGCTGGACGAGCTCGTGAGCGGCCGCCGCCCGCTCGAGGACGCCGAGGCGGCGCTCCAGGATCTGGCGGCCGGGCGGACGCTGCGCACGCTCCTCCTGCCCTCGCTCTAGACCGAACCGGGGTCTGACCCCGAAGGTTGGCCGTTGCACGTTTGTGGCGTTTCCGTGCGGGGTCAGACCCCGGTTTGCGCTGGTATGCTCCCGCGCCTGCCTATGCGGTGACTATGTAGAAGGGTGTGTGTTGGACGACCGGCTCGTCTCGATCGGAGAGGCATCGAAGGCGCTTGGCGTGAGCGTGGACACGCTCCGCCGCTGGGAGCGGTGCGGCCGCCTGCAGTCGCAGCGCGACTCCCGCAACCGGCGCTTGATCCTCGTCTCCGAGATCGAGCGCCTCGGCGGTCACATGCCCACGCGGACGGGGGACGGGTTCTCGGCGCGAAACCGCTTCGAGGGTGAGGTGGAGAGCGTCGAGGTGTCCGGGGTCATCGCCCAGGTGGTGATTCGGGCCGGGCCGCATCGGGTGGTCTCGGTCGTGACGCGCGACGCGGTCGACGAGCTCGGGCTCGCCCCGGGCATCCCCGCCGTCGCAACGGTCAAGGCAACGTCGGTGATGGTGGGGAGGATATGAGCAAACGTTGGAAGACAGCCGTCGTGGTTATGGCGACGATGCTCGTGGCCGCAGGCTGCGGCGGGTCGTCGTCGGGGTCGTCGGGAGGGTCATCGGGCGGCTCGTCGGGGGGCACCCTGAACGTGTTTGCCGCCGCGTCGCTCGTGAACGCGTTCGGCGAATTGCAGAAGACGTACGAGCAGCACTTCCCGGGCTCGAAGGTGACCCTGAATCTGGCCGGATCCGACCAGCTGGCGGCGCAGATCGAGCAGAAGGCGCCGGCCGACGTGTTCGCCGCGGCCAGCCCGAAGTACCCGGAGCAGCTGCAGGGGGAGAACCTGCTCGGGAAGACGACGAACTTCGCCACGAACACGCTCGTCCTCGTGACGCCGAAATCGAACCCGGCCCACATCAACGCGCCGTCGGACCTCGAGAAGGGCCATGCGAAGGTCGTCGTTGCCGACCCCGCAGTGCCGCTCGGCTCCTACACCGAGGAGGTGCTCGGGAACCTGGGCATCGACGAGACGAAGCTGAACATCGTCAGCAAGGAGCAGGACGCCGAGGCCGTGCTGGCGAAGCTCACCTCCGGTGAGGCGGACGCCGGCTTCGTCTATGTCACCGACGCGCTGTCCCAGAAGGCGAAGCTGCACGAGATCGACTTCCCCGCGTCGGCGGATGCGACCGCGATCTACCCGATCGGGATCGTCAGCTACAGCAAGAACACGAAGGCGGCGCAGCAGTGGATCGACCTGGTGAACAGCCCGCAAGGACAGGCCGTGCTCAAGCAGTTTGGCTTCGGGGCGGCGCCTTCGGGCTGATAACGGTGCTGCTCGGCCTGGCAGCGGCAGCGTTCTTCCTGCTGCCGCTGCTGGGCGTCTTCCTGAAGAGTGACCTGCGCCACGGCCTCGACACGGAGACGGCGCGAGAGGCGTTCCGGGTGACCGCCGAGACGAGCGGGGCGTCGCTGGCGGCGATGCTCATCGTCGGGACGCCGGTTGCCTACCGGCTCGCGACGACCTCGTTTCCGGGCAAGACGCTGCTCGTCACGCTGTTCGAGCTGCCGCTGGTCCTGCCCCCGGCCGTCGCCGGCCTCGGGCTCTTTGCGGCCTTCGGCCGCACGGGGCTCTTGGGAGGCCAGCTGAGCGCGCTCGGCATCGAGCTCCCGTTCACCCCGGCCGCCGTCGTCATGGCGATGACGTTCGTGGCCGGCCCGCTCTACCTACGCCAGGCCCAGGCCTCGTTCGGGGCGGTCGACACCGACCTGCTCGCGGCCGCGCGCACGCTGGGCGCGGGCCGCTGGAAGGTGTTCCTGCAGGTGGCCGTCCCCCTCGCAGGCCCGGGCCTGGGGGCGGGTGCGGCGCTCGCCTGGGCGCGCGCGGTGGGCGAGTTCGGCGCCACGATCATGTTCGCCGGCAGCCTCCAGGGCGTGACCCAGACCGCGCCCATCGCCACGTACCTGGAGTTCGAGCAGGGCGACTTCGGAACGGCGCTCGCGCTCGGTGCGACCCTGATCGCGGTCAGCGGCATCGTGCTCGTGGCCGTCAAGCTGATCATCCGCGGGAGGACGCTTCGCTTCGAGCCCATGTGACCTTCCCGGTGCGCGACTTCACCGTCGACGTCGCGCTCGACGTCACGGCGCCAACGGCGCTCGTGGGCCCGTCCGGCGCAGGCAAGTCGACGATTCTGCGCCTGATCGCGGGGCTCCTGCGGCCGGCGAGCGGCGAGATCGCCTGCGACGGCGAGACGTGGTTCGGGCCCGGCGTCGACGTGCCGGTCGAGCGGCGGCGGGTCGGCTTCGTGTTCCAGGACTACGCCCTCTTCCCGCACCGCAACGTGATCGGCAACGTCGCGTTCGAGGCCCGCCGCGACCCGGACGAGGTGCTGCGCCAGCTCGGCATCGAGCACCTCGCCCGCGCCCGCACGCGTGACCTCTCCGGTGGCGAGCGCCAGCGCGTCGCCCTCGCCCGCGCGCTCGCGACCGACCCGCAGCTCCTGCTCCTCGACGAGCCGCTGGCGGCGCTCGACCCGGGCACGCGCGCCGGCGTGGCGGCCGAGCTGGCGGGCGTGCTCGAGCGCACGCGGGTGCCGACCATCACCGTCACCCACTCCTACGAGGAGGCGACGATGCTGGCCGAGCAGGTCGTCGTCATCGATCGCGGCCGCGTCGTCCAGTCCGGCACCGGCGAAGAGCTGCTGCACTCGCCCGCGAGCCGGTTCGTGGCCGACTTCGCCGGCGTGAACTACGTCGCCGGGTACGCCGAGGGACCGGTCGTGCACCTCCCGGACGGGACGCACATCCACGTCGGCGACGCGGCCGAGGGGCCGGTCGCCGTGCTGGTCGCGCCCTGGGAGATCACGCTCGGCCTGACGCCGCCCACCGACACGTCGGCGATGAACCACCTGGAGGGCCTGGTGGAACGGGTGAGCGTTCAGGGCAACCGCGCCCGCGTCCTGGTCGGCGGACTGACCGCCGAGGTCACGCCCGGGTCGGTGGAGCGGCTGGGCATCCGCCCCGGCCTCAAGGTCGTGGCCTCGTGGAAGGCGACCAGCACGCGGGTCGTGCCGCGGGCGGACGGGACGGCGAGCGCGCCTTCCTAGACGCGCCGGTGCGGCCGGCCCAGGCTTGCGCGCAGGCCCTCGACGGTCTCGTCCAGCTTCCGCAGGTCGCGCTCGAGCTCGGCCAGGCGGCCGTCGCTCGCCGCCGTCGGCCGGCCCGCGGCCTGCTCGCGCTCGCGGTAGCGGCGCAGCACCTTGAGCTGGGAGCGGACGAAGAACCGCTCCTTGCGCGCCTCGAGCAGCCGCGGTTCCTGGTCAGCTCCCATGGCTCGATTATCGCCGAGGCCGGCCCGGCCTTCCCGATCCGCCCGATCGCGCTTAGCATGGGAGGCACGAGCGCCGTCTCTGAAACCCGGGTCTGCCCATACTGCCGCCAGCCGACGCGGGTCGGGTGGCCGCTCTGCGACGGCTGCGCGCGCACGCTCCCGGCCGAGCGGCCGCTGCCCGATCTGCGCCTCGTCGCCGAGCTCGACCGCTGGGACCGGGCGAACCCGCGCCCGCGCGACCCGGCCGCGCTCACCCGCCGGGTGATGAAGTGGCTCTGGATCGCCGTGGTCGTGTGCTCGGCGCTCGACCTGCGCTACGGGCGCCACATCGGCACGGGTACCTCCGCGTGGGACACGCTGGCGGTGGGGATGATCGTGCTCGCCCTGCTTGCCACCCTGGTGGGGATGTTCGTGCTCGGCCTGCTCTCGGGCCGCGATCCCGGCGCCGCCTGGCAGCGCGAGCGGGCGCACGTCCGCCGCCGCCTGGGCGGCGGCTCCCCCGCAGACCCCTAGCGGCCACTACCGGTGCGGCCGCTGCGCGGTGCCAGGCACCAGACCCGGGGGTGCCTGGCACCGGTAGGGCTCATGTCGGGCGCTGCGGATACCGACTAGGGATCCGTAGTCCCCACAAACGGTGAGGTCACCATGCAGAACTCGATCTCCGGCTCGGCGGCCTCGGTCGCCCAGTCCCTCGCAGGCGTCACGCCCCCGACCACCTCGACGACCACCCTGCTCTCCGGCGTCGCGGACCTGCTCGGGACGACCACCGACGACGTCATCACGAGCCTCCAGGGCGGCGAGAGCCTCAACGACCTCGCGTCCGCGAAGGGCGTCTCCCGCGACGACCTGCTGGCGACGATCAAGCAGGGCCTCCAGGCCAACCAGTCCGGCACCGGCCAGGCCACCGACCTGGACGCGATGGCGGCGAAGCTCGCCGACCGCAAGGGACTCGGCACCCACCGCCACCACCACGGCGGCGGCATGCAGGCCGGCGGCGAGAGCCTCCAGCAACGGGTCGCCGACCTGAGCTCGGCGCTCGGCGTCTCGAACGACGAGCTCGTCCAGGCGCTCCAGAACGGCCTCGCCTCGTCTGGATCGGGCGCGACCGCGGGCTACGGCGTGAGCGCGTCGCTCCTGCAGGGCCTGCAGATCGACCAGCTCGCGTAGCGAGCCGGATCGGCCCTCGGCTACGCCGCGTCGGCGTCGCGCGCCTGGGTCACCATCCGCGCGGGCATCGGCCTTGCGAACAGGTAGCCCTGGCCGCTGCGCACGCCCAGGTTGCGCAGGGCCGTGCGCTGGCCTTCGGTCTCGATGCCCTCGGCGACGACGGCCGCGTCGAGCGCTTCGGCGGTGGCGATGATCGCGCGCACGATCGCGTGCTCGCGCGGCGAGTCGCAGATGCCGGCGATCAGGCTGCGGTCGATCTTGAGCACGTCCACCGGGAGCTGTGCCACCCGGGCGAGCGACGAGTGGCCGCTGCCGAAGTCGTCGATCGCGATCCGGTAGCCCGCCGCGCGCAGCGACTCGAGGTGGTCGAACAGGCGGCGGTCGTCCATCATCGCCGACTCGACCAGCTCGAGCGTGATCGCGCCGCGGCGAAGGCCGTGCTCGCCGGCCAGGCGCACGAGCCGGTCGCGCATACGCCGGTCGAGCATCGCCGGCGGCACGTTGACGGAGACGTCGACGTCCATCCCCACCGCGCTCCAGCGGTCGAGCTGGCGGACGGCCTCGTCGACCACCCAGTGCGTGATCGGCGTCAGCAGGCCCGTGCGCTCGGCGGCGGGCAGGAACAGCCCCGGGGTGACGAGCTCGCCGCCGCGGTCCCAGCGCACGAGCGCCTCGACGTTCTGCATCGCGCCGGTGGCGAGGTCGACGATCGGCTGATACTCGAGGACGAGCTGGCCGCGGGCGATGGCGTGGTGCAGCGCCGCGGCGAGCTCGAGGTCGCGGGCCGGGTCGTCGGAGCTGCGCTCCCGCACCCGCCGGCCCTGGCGGGCGGCCTTGGCGTGGTACATCTCGGCGTCGGCGTGGTGCAGCAGCTCCTCGGCGGTGCGGCCGTCGTCGGGGAAGACGCTCGTCCCCACCGACACGCCGATCACGACCTCGTGCCCCTCGACCGAGAACGGCGAGGAGATGGCGTGCTCGATGCGGGCAGCGAGGGCCTCGGCGAGCTGGGTGACGTCGCCGCGGCTGCCGCGCGAGTCGCGCACGAGCACGAGGAACTCGTCGCCGGACTGGCGCGCGATCATGTCCGCCGACCGGGTGACGGCGCGCAGGCGGGTGGCGACGTGGCGCAGCAGCTCGTCACCGGCGGCATGGCCGAGCGAGTCGTTCACGAGCTTGAAGGCGTCGATGTCGCAGAACAGCACCGCGATCTGGGCCTCGCCCCGCTCCGCCTCGGCGACCGTGGCCACCAGGTGATCGGAGAACGACATCCGGTTCGGCAGGCCGGTGAGGTCGTCGTGGTAGGCGAGGTGGGAGACCCGCTGCTCGGCCCGGCGCCGCTCGGTCACGTCCTCGCCCAGCGACATCGCGCCGCGGACCGCGCCGTCGGCGTCATGGTGGACGATCGTCGACCAGGCGATCACGCGCCGCTCGCCGCTCGCGGTGACGATCTGGTTCTCGTGGTGGGGGCGCTGGAGCTCGCCGCGCATCGACTGGTCGAACGCCTCGCGCGTCCGCGAGCGCTCGGGCGGCACGACGTCGGCGAACCAGTCGAGACCGGCGACCGCCTCTGCGGAGCGGCCGAGGAGCTGGGCCAGGTGCGGGTTGCAGTAGACGACACGTCCGGCCGGGTCGAGCTGGACCGCAGCCAGGGCGACGTTCTCGAGCGTGTCGCGGAAGAGCTGCTCCTGCTCCGAGAGCCGCCGCTGGGCACCGACCCGCTCGGAGATGTCCTGGGTCGTGATGACGAAGCCGGTGCCGCGGCCGCCGTCGGCGTGGATCGGCCCGGCCGTGGCCCGCACGTGCGCGGCGGCGCCGTCGGGCCGCGTGACCCGGAACTCGCCGTCGAAGCCGCCGCCCTCCCCGCGCTCCGCAGCCCACCTCTCGAGGATGCCCGCGTGGTCGTCGCGGCGCAGGATCTCGAGCCAGCCGTCCCCGCGCACCTCGTTCTCGGTGCGGCCGACGATCTCGCAGAAGCGCCTGTTGGCATACCAGCAGCTGCCGCGCTCGTCGGTCTGGAGGATCCCGACCGGCGCGTGCTCGGAGAGGGCGCGGAACCGCTCCTCCGACTTGCGCAGGGCCTGCTCGCCGCGATGGCGGGCGGTGATGTCGTGGGCCAGGCCGACGTGGCCGACGATCTGGCCGTGCTCGTCGCGGAGCGTCGTCACGGTGTGGGCGACGCGGACGTGCGAGCCGTCGCCGCGGACGAAGGTCCACTCCCGCGCCTCGGCGCCGCGGCCGGCGAGGGTGGTGAAGACCGCCCGGCCCGGCTCGACGCCGAGCTCGCGGGCCGCCGCCTCGATCTCGTCGGGCAGATGCAGGTCGAGGCCCCGCATCCTGCCGACGACCTCCGCCGCCGTGTAGCCGAGCAGCCGCTCGGCACCGCCGTTGAAGAACGTGATCAGCCCGTCGGCGCCGGTTGTGAAGATCGCGTCGCCGGTCGCGGCGGCGAGGACGCGGGAGTAGTGGTCGCGCTCGGCCCGAAGCCGCGCGACCAGGAGCTCGTGCCCGGCCGCGGCCGGGTCCACGCGCAGCCCGCGGCCGCCGAGCATGCGCTCGGGCGACTCGCCTCATCCGCCGAACTCCGGGCATGGCGTCGCGACCACGATCATGGTTCCACCCTGAACATCGGCGCGATCGGCGCGGGGTTGAGGGGAACGTCAGCCCGCGGCTGCCGCCGCCACGACGCGCTCGCAGATCCGTCCGACCTCGTCGCGGTCGTCGGTGAACATCGACGGCTTGAAGCAGATCGACGTGAAGCCGCGGTGAAGCTCGGCGGGGATGCCCGCGAGGGCCTCGTCGAGATCGGCGACGGCGTCCGGTCGGGCGAAGCGGCCGCGGATCCCGCCGACGAGCTCGAGCTCCGAGACGTCGCGGCCGGCCGCCCGCATCGCCTCGGCCAGCCGGGCCAGGTCGGCGTCGGCCGGCGAGCCGAACGGGTGGAAGCCGCTGCCGTAGCGGACGATCCGGCGCAGCAGCGCGGGGTGGAGCGACTGGCCGCCAAACCACATCCGCGGCCCGCCGGGGTGGAACGGCTTGGGCTCGCAGTACGCGTCGGCGAACCGGAAATGCGCCCCGGCGAACGCCGCGGGCGTGTCCGTCCAGGCGGCGCGCATCGCCTCGAGCTGCTCGTCGAGGATCGCGCCGCGCTGCGTGAACGGCACCCCGAGCGCTGCGTACTCCTCCTCGGCCCAGCTCACCGTCGGCTGCACCACCAGCCTGCCCCTGGCCAGCAGGTCGAGGGTCGCGAGCTGCTTCGCCAGGAGGAGCGGATGGCGCAGCGGTGCGATGATCGCCGCGAGCGCCACGCGCAGTTCGCTCGTCCGCGCGGCGATGGCCGCTGCCAGGACGACGGAGTCGGGCCAGGGTGTGGCCGGATCCTGGTTTCCGGGCGCGGCGTAGTCGCGCGGGTTCTCCATGCGCCCGGCCGCACCGGCGGAGGGGCCGAGGACGACGTGCTCGGAGAGCATGACCGTGTCCACGCCGGCTCGCTCCGCGACCACCGCCAGCTCCACGAGTGTGGGAAGATCGTTGGGCGATGTAAGCGTCCAGTTCTCGGAGAGCACCATCACCACCCGCGCCATGCGCGGAATGTCCCTCAAGGAGGCCCTGTTATGCGCCGGTTCGTCATCGCCACCGTCGCCATCCTCGCCCTCGCCGTCCCGACGGCCGCCTACGCGAAGACGGTCAGTCATGCGTTCACGCTCGCCAAGGGCCCGTCGTCCGGGCGCGTGTTCAAGCTCGACCTGGCCCACTCCGGCCGGATCCAGATCGTGCTGCGCTACTCGCGCATCCACAACCCGAAGGCCGACCTGCTCATCAACCTGCGCCAGCACGGCGACCCGGACGGGAACATCATCCTGGATACGGGCGGGCGGGGGATGGGCTGCACGAAGGCCGGCGACTCGTACGTCTGCTCGCTCTACCTGCCCGGGCTCGCCGCCGGCAACTGGTTCGTGACCGTGGCGAAGGAGACGACGGCAGCCGCCGCGGTCCACCTGCGCCTGTCCTGGCCGGCCACCTGACCGCACGCGGTCAGCGCGGCGCGTACGTCTCGCTGACGGCCTCGGCGATGTCCTGAAGCGTCTTCCCGGTGCGCTGCGCGGCCGCGCGCATGCGCCCGAACGCCTCGGACTCGCTGAGGCCGTCGCGCTCCATCAGGAGCCCCTTGGCCCGCTCGATCGTCTTGCGGGCCGCGAGGGCGTCGCGCAGCGAGTCGGACTCCGCCCGCACCGTCAGAAGCTCGGAGTGGCGGGCGCGCGCCGTCTCGATCGCAGGGACGAGGTCGTCCTCCCGGAACGGCTTCACCAGGTAGCCGAAGACCCCCGCCTCGACGGCCCGGGCGACGACGTCGCGCTGCGAGTAGGCCGTGATCATGACGATCGGGATCGGCCGCTCCTCGAGCATCGCCCGGGCGGCATCGATCCCGTCCATGCCGGGCATGCGCACGTCGAGCAACGCCAGGTCGGGCGCGCACGCGCGCGCGAGCTCCACGGCCTCGGCGCCGTCGCGGGCCTCGCCGACGACCTCGAACCCGGCCCGCCCGAGCATCGCGGCCAGGTCGAGCCGGATGATCGTCTCGTCCTCGGCGATCAGGACTCGGCCGGGAACCGGGCCACCGCCTTCCCGCCGCCGTCGGCGACAAGCTCGAGCGCGCCGGCGAGCTGGTCGCGCACGAGCGTCCGCGCGATCGTGAGGCCGAGGCCTTCGACCGCCCCTGCGGACGGCCCGTCGCCCTCGTCCGTGACGACGAGCACCACGTCCGGTCCCTGGCGGCGCAGCTCCGCGCCGACGGCGCCCGCGCCGTGCTCGACGGCGTTCGAGTGCAGCTCGCAGAAGACGAGCGCGAGCGCGGTGGCACGGTCGCCCGAGAGCGGCACGGGCTCGAGCTCCGCCCGCACCGGCCGCTCGGGTGCGCCGGTGCCGAGCATCGCCTGGAGCCGGCCGACCAGGCCTGCGCAGTCCACGCCGTCCACCCGCGACGAGGTGAGCAGGTCGTGCACCTCGGCGATCGAGCAGATCCGGTTTACGCTCTCGCGCAGCGCCTTCTCGGCGGCGGGGTCGCCGGCCGAGCGCAGCTGCAGGCGCAGGAGCGATGCCACCGTCTGCAGGTTGTTCTTGACCCGGTGGTGGATCTCCTGGGCGAGCAGGCCGCGCAGCGCCGAGCGGGCCGACTCGACTGCGGCGGCCCCCTGGTGGGCGACGGTGCGAAGCAGCGAGAGCTCCTCCGGCGCCCACGTGCGGGGCGTGTCGCACGAGACGACGAGCGATCCGATCCGGCCCTGCTTCCACGACAGCGGCTCGGCGGCGGCCGTCTCGGCCGCGAACGGCGCCCGCGCGGCCATCGCGATCAGCTCGGCCTCGCCAAGGCCCGTCCCGGAGCGATAGGCGACGGCGGGCCCGTCCTCGGAGTCGAGGACGACGGCGCACTCCTGCGCCCGCAGCGCCCGGCACGTGCTCGCCGAGATGTCGCGCAGCACGTCGTCGAGGTAGAGCGAGGAGGTCATCGAGCGCGAGATCTCGGCCAGCGCCTCGAGCTCGGCGACGCGGCGCTGAGAGCGCTCGTAGAGCTTCGCGTTCTCGATCGCCTGGCCGACCTGGCCGGCGATGGCCGAGAGCAGCGCGACCTCCTCGTCCGAGAACGTGCGTGGCCGCCGCGTGCGCACGTTGAGCGCGCCGGCCAGGTGGTCGCGGGCGAGCACGGGCACGGCCAGGATCGACTCGTACTCGTCCTCGGGCAGGTTCGGGAAGGCGCGGAAGCGCGGGTCGAGGTGGGCCTCTCGCGGGATCATCACCGGGCGGCCGAGCTCGGCGGCGACGCCGGTGATGCCTTCGCCCGGGCGCATCCGGGGCCGGTGGGCGGGATCGTCGAACCGGGTGCCGTGCGTCGCCCGCAGCTCGAGCACGCCGGCCTCCTCGTCGTACAGGTAGACGAAGCACGCGTCCGTCGCCATCGCGTCGGCGACGCGCGACGCGATCTGCCCC
Source organism: uncultured Actinomycetes bacterium (assembly GCA_963746115.1). Lineage (GTDB taxonomy): Bacteria > Actinomycetota > Thermoleophilia > Gaiellales > JAICJC01 > JAICJC01. The sequence goes on from CAVVAA010000003.1 coordinate 246,928, forward strand.
AGCACCTCGGCCAGGTCGAGGCTCGAGCCGACGGCGGCGACCGTATCGGTGAGGAGCCGGACGTGCTCGGCCGCACGGTCGGCGGTGGCGCTCATCGCTCGAGTGTAGTGAGGCCCGGGCGCGGCGGGGGGACTGTCCCCGGGTGGGGACAGTCCCTCGCGCTGCGGACTTACAGCGTCGGCAGGTACCGGTCGAGCTCCCACTCGCTGACCTGCACGCGGTAGGCGTCCCACTCCTCCCGCTTGAGGGCGATGAGGCGGTCGCGCAGCTCGAGGCCGAGCGCCTTCTCGACCAGGTCGGACTCCTCCGCCAGGTCGATCGCCTCGCCGAGCGACTCGGGCAGGGACTCGATCCCGAGCGCGTGCCGCTCCGGCTTCGTCAGGGTGTAGAGGTTCGTCTCCATCGGGTCGGGCAGCTCGTAGCCCTGCTCGATCCCCTCGAGGCCCGCGTGCAGCAGCGCGGCGAACGCGAGGTAGGGGTTGCAGGCCGGGTCGGGGCAGCGGATCTCGGCCCGGGTCGCGGCGGCCTTGCCGGGGTGGTAGAGCGGGCACCCGGATCAGCGCCGAGCGGTTGCGCTGCGACCAGGCGATGTAGACCGGCGCCTCGTAGCCGGGGACGAGCCGCTTGTAGCTGTTCGCCCACTGGGCGAAGAGGAGCGCGATCTCGCGCGCGTGCCGCAGCTGGCCGGCGATGAAGCTCTTCGCGATGTCGGACAGGTACCAGCCGTCGTCGCCGTCGTAGAATGCGTTCTCGCCGGCGGTGAAGAGCGACTGGTGCGTGTGCATGCCCGACCCGTTCACGCCGTAGAGCGGCTTCGGCATGAACGTCGCGTACACGCCGTGGCGCTTGGCCACCTCCTTGACGACGCTGCGGTAGGTGATGCAGTGGTCGGCCATGTCGAGGCCGCCGGCGTAGCGCATGTCGATCTCGTGCTGGCTCGGGCCGACCTCGTGGTGGAGGTACTCGATCGGGATGCCCATCTGCTCGAGCGCGAGGACGGTGTGCTTGCGCAGGTCGACCGACGCGTCCAGCGTCGTCTCCTCGAAGTAGCCGCCGGCGTCCAGCGGGTGCGGCCGCCCGTTCTCGTCCAGCCGGAAGTAGAAGAACTCGAGCTCGGGGCCGACGTTGTACGCGTCGAAGCCGAGCGCGCGCATGCGGTCGAGCGCGCAGCGCAAGACGTGGCGGGAGTCGGCGAAGTAGGGGTCGCCTGCGGGCGTGCGGATGTCGCAGATCATCCGCGCCACCGACCGGTCGCCGGAGCTCCACGGCAGCACGCGGAACGACGACGGATCGGGCATCGCGATCATGTCCGACTCCTCGATCGCGTTGAAGCCGGTCACCGACGAGCCGTCGAAGCCCATCCCGTGCATGACGGCGTCCTCGAGCTCGCGCTGGGTGATGGCGAAGCTCTTCAGCCGCCCGACCAGGTCGGTGAACCACAGCTGGACAAAGGTGATGTCCTCGTCCTTCACCCGCCTGATCACGTCGGCGCGCAGGTCGTCCGCCGCGGTTGGGATCGTTTCCATCGTGCTCCTTTCGCCGTTTCCGGGCATGAAAAAAGCCCCTGGCCGGACCACGCACAGGTCCTTGCCAGAGGCTCCGTCGCCTCCCGCGGCCCGCCGCCGTCGGCGGCCCGCGGATCACTTCCCGGCGGACTGTAGCGGACGTTCCGGCGGGCGCCGTCGGCGGCCGTCAGCCGGCGCGCGTCGCCTCGATCGCGCGCGCGTCGCCGTCCTCGTCGGCGAGCACCGCGACGCCGACGAACCCCAGCCGGGCGAGGTCGCCCGCGAGCAGGTCGGCCTGGCCGCCGCCGAGCTCGACCAGGAGGGCGCCGCCCGGGCGCAGGAAGGCTCGGCCCCCCGCGAGCGCCCGGCGCAGGATCACCGTGCCGTCCGGGCCGCCGTCATAGGCGAGCGGCGACTCGAACGCGAAGGTGTCGCGCTGGAGCAACGAGAGCGCAGGCGTCGGCACGTACGGGACGACGGCGGTCACGACGTCGACGCGGCCTCGAAGCTGCGGACAAAGCGGCGCGAAGAGGTCGCCGGCCCGGGCATCGACGCCGTTCGCCCGCGCGCACGCCACGGCCCGCTCGTCCACGTCGGTCGCGACGATCGTGCTGCGGGGTCGGCGATCGGCGAGCACGGCTGCGACGGCACCCGAGCCCGTGCAGACGTCGACCGCCGTCCCCTGCGCCGGCAGGCGCTCCGCAGCGCGGCGCGCGAGCCCTTCCGTGTGCGGCCGGGGCACGTAGACGCCGGGGTCGACGCGCACCTCGAGGCCGCAGAACGAGACGCCGCCGACGATCCAGGCGAGCGGCTCTCCGGCCAGCCGGCGTTCGGCGAGCTCGGCCAGGAGGCGCTCGTCGCCACCGGCCCTCGCTCGCAGCTCCCCGGCCTCCTCGCGGGCGCTCACGAACCCGGCGGCGGCCAGCCGATCGGCGAGCTCCGGCATGCACGCGATCGTACATCGGAGTCGCATACGCTCTCGCGGCGATGGCCGGCCTCTCCACCCCGCTGCTGGTCGTCGTGTTCCTGGCGGCCTCGGCGGCGACCTGGATCGCCGGCGTCGTCCTCTCCAGCACGACCGACGAGCTCGACAACCGGCTCGGGCTGGGTGCGGCCCTCGGCGGGATGATCCTGCTCGCGATCGCCGGCAGCCTCCCCGAGATCGTCATCACGGTCACGGCGACGGCGCAGGGCCATCTGGGCCTCGCCGCAGGCAACCTCATCGGCGGGATCGCGATCCAGACGATGGTGCTCGTCGTGTGCGACGCCGCCGCCTCGGGCGAGCGGCCGCTCACGTTCCTGGTGGGGTCGCTCATCCCGGTGGTCGAGGGGATGGCGGTCGTGTTCGTCGTCGGCGAGGTGCTGCTTGGCGCGCTGCTGCCGGCCGACGACGCAATCGGGCCCCTCAGCCCTGCGTCGATCGCGATCGTGGTCACGTGGCTGGGCCTCCTGACGGTGCTGAACCACGTGCAGCGCAATCCCCGCTGGGACGTCGTCATGCCGGGTGCCGCGCCGGGCCGTCCCGACCGGTCGGTGCGCGACGAGCAGCACCCCAAGCGTCACGCGGGCCGCTCGCTCGCGGCCGTTCTCGCGATCTTCACGGCGGGCTGCGTGGTGACCCTCGTCGGCGGCGTCGTGCTGGAGAACGGCGGCAACCTGCTCGCCGACCGGGCCGGCATCAACGGCGTGATCTTCGGGGCGACCGTGCTCGCGCTGGCGACGGCGCTGCCCGAGATCTCCTCGGGGGTCGCCGCGGTCAGGGTCGGCGACCACCAGCTCGCGACGGGCGACATCTTCGGCGGCAACGCGTTCCAGGTGTGCCTCTTCCTGGTCGCCGACCTCATCGCCGGACGCCCGGTGCTGCCCACTGCAGGCATCCTGAACAGCTGGCTGGGCGGCCTCGGCATCATCATGACGGTGATCTACGTGATCGGCGTCGTCGTCCGCCCGCGCCGATGCTTTCTGCGGCTCGGGGTCGACTCGATCCTGGTCGTGATCGTGTTCGCGCTCGGTGTGATCGGGCTCTCCGCACTGCCCAGGTGAGTCCCGCCGGCATGCGGATTTTCCTGCGTGCCGTAGGCCGGTTGGCCTATGATGCGCACGGAAGGAGTGTCCCGTGGTGATCGTCACCATCTCGTGGCAGCTCGGAATCGACGGTGAGCGAGTCGGAGCGATGCTCGGCGAACGGCTGGCGGTGCCGGTCGTCGACGACGAGGTGGTCGATGCCGGTGATGCTCGCGCTCCGCACCGGCCGGGCAGATGCCGCCGACATGGAGCGGTTCGTGCCGACGTGGGGGTCGAACCTGGCCGTCTCGCTGCTCGCGACCGCGGGGATGCCCGCCGCCCGTGCCGACGTGATCCGGGCCGAGTGCGCCCACACCGCCGTCGAGGCGGTCATCCGCGAGGCGGCCAGGCACTCGTGCGTGATCATGGGCCGGGGCGGGTTCGCGCTCCTGGCCGACCATCCCGGCGCTTGCCACGTCCGCCTCACCGCCCCGGCCGACTGGCGGGCCGCCCGGCTGGCGGCGTGCGAGTGCCTCCCGGCCGAGCGGGCCCAGCGCCGGATCGAGACCGACGAGCGCAACCGGGCCGCGTTCGTCCGCCACTACCACCACCGCCGTATCGACGACCCCGGGAACTTCCACCTCGTGCTCGCGGCGGAGCGATTCCGGCCCGACGAGCTGGTCGAGGTGATCGCTGCGGCGGCCAGGCGCGGGGCGGCCACGCCGGTCGCGAACGGCGCGGCCTTGCCGGTCGCCGTGCCGGACCCGTCTGACGACCGTCGGCGAGGGCAGGACGGAGAGACCCGCGGTCAGGGCGCTCCCGCGGTCGTCGCCTCGGCGGCCGTGCCGCCGCCGTCGCCGTAGCGCCAGAATGCGGGGAACAGCATGACGATCGGGACCAGGCCGAGGACGCAGAGGACGCCGCCCGAGACGACGGCCGCGCGGGTGCCGAACGCTGCGGCGACCGAGCCGGACTCGACGTCGCCGACGCGGGGGCCGCCGGCGACCACGAGCGTGAAGATCGACGACATCCGCCCGCGCATCGCGTCCGGCGTCGCCATGAGCATGATCGCGCTGCGGCAGACGGCGCTGATGCTGTCGGCGGCGCCGGCGACGGCAAGGCAGGCCACCGCCACGCCCAGGCTGTGCGTGAGCCCCGCCAGCGTGACCGCGACGCCCCAGGCGGCGATGGCGAAGACGACGATCCGGCCCAGGCGGCGGACGTGGTTCAGCCAGCCCGTCGCGAACGCCGCCACGGTCGCCCCGGCCGAGAGGGAGGCGTAGAGCAGCCCGACGCCGGCCGCACCGGCGTGGTAGACGGTGAGCGCCAGCGCGGGGAAGAGCGCACGCGGCATCCCGAACGTCATCGCCAGGAGGTCGGCCGCGAAGCTCCCCATCAGCTCCCCGCGGCGGACGGCGAAGTGCAGGCCGGCGCGTACCGCCGCGAACACCGACTCGCCCTCCGTCCGCAGAGGCGGCGGCTGGCGGCGCATGAGCGCGACCGCGCCGACCATGGCCGCGAACGTGGCCACGTCGAGTGCGTACGCCCAGCCGAGGCCGGCCACGGCGATCACGATGCCGCCGAGCGCCGGCCCGATCACCATGGTCAGCTGGGCCAGGCCGTAGTTGAATGCGACCGCCGGCTGGATCTCGTCAGGCCCGACGAGACTCGGGATGATCGCGGTGCGCGTGGGGCGGTCGACGCCCGACGCCGCCGCCGCGACGCCGGCGAGGACGTAGAGGGCGGCCACCGGCGGGCTGCCGGTCGCCGCCCCCAGTGCGAGCAGCGACGACGTCGAGAGCTGGACCAGCTGGGAGAGCTGGAGCAGCCGCCGCCGCTCGGTGCGGTCGGCGAGCGCCCCGCCGAGCAGCGTCATGGCCGCCAGGGGCACGAGCTCGGCGAGGCCGATCATCCCCACCGCGAATGACGAGCCCGTCAGCACGTACATCTGGAACGGCAGCGCTACCAGCGTCACCTGGGTGCCCATCCCGGAGACGAACCCGCCCACCGCGAGCAGGCGGTAGTCGCGCGAGTGCCGTAGCGGCCCCGTATCGACCGCGATCGCGCGCAGCCAGCGCAGCCGCGGCCGGCGGGGAGGGACCTGCATCAGCGCACGCTACCGCCGTCCCGGTCGGGCGGAGCTCAGTCGTCCCGGGAGCGGCGCGTGAGCGCGGGCACGCGCACGACGCACGCGGCGATGCCGACGACCAGGATCAGCACGAGACCGGCCACGCCGGTGTCGCCTGCCCCGGCCGGCGTCCGCACGCTCGCCAGCGGGACGAGCACCGGAACGGGCTCGGCGGCCGGCGTCGCGACAGGGGTGCGGGAGATGAAGAGGCGCGCGTCGAAGCGCTCGCCGGCCGTCTCCACGCGCCGGGCCGCGCGCGCGTCGGCGACCTGGGCCGCGTCGAGCCAGATCGGGGCCGGGTGCGCGAACCGGCGGGCGGCAAGCGCGACGCTGCGGGCGAGGCCGTCGCCGCGGCCGCCCCGGAGCAGCCGGCCGTAGCCGTCCCAGGGCACCGCCGAGAGCGGCTCGATCTGGACGTCGGCGCCGGTGTGCGGCGCGACGACGACGAGCCCGGCCCCGACGTAGAGGGCGACGTGGAACGGCGCCCGATCGCGCGTGTAGAGGAAGGCGAGGTCACCCGGCTGCAGGTGCTTGGGCCCGACGGCAGCCGACATCCGCCAGAGCACCGCTGCGGTCGGGCGCCCGGGAAGCGCCATCCCGGCGCCGGCGTAGGCGTAGTCGACGAGGCCGGAGCAGTCGAACCCGCCCTCGGAGTGGCTGTCGCCGCCCCAGATGTACGGCCACCCGACCTGATCGAGCGCTGCTGCGATCACGCGTGCGCGCCCGCCCGCCGCCGCGTCGATCAGCGCGTGCGCGGCGTGGGGGACGTGTACGACCGGGCGATGCGGCTTGGCCGGCGGTGCGGACTGGTGGTGGTGTCGCGCCGGCTTCGGCGTGGGCTTCGGCTTCGGCGTGGGCTTCGGCTTGTGGGTCTTCGGGGGCGGCGCGCTCGATCCGCCGCCGGGCGGAGGCGGCGCCGGGAGGGTGACCGTGGCGTTCGCCGAGGCCAGCGTGATCGTCGTCCCGGCGGGGAGCCCGTCGTGGCCGTGGAGCAGGGTCAGCCGCAGGCCGGCGATCTCCTCGGTGAGGCTGCGGCCGGCCTTCGTGCGCTGCCCCGGGACCACGTCGAGGGTGGCCCAGCCGTGCAGCCGAAGATGCATGCCGGGGCGGGCGTGGACGCGCCGGCCCAGCACGAAGAGGCCGGTCACGCCGCCGGCGGTCTGATCGGTGATGGCCCCGTTGGCGTCGCCGAGCGCGATCGACGTCCACACCTCGCGTGCGCGTACGGCGCCGTGGAGCAGGCGCACGTGGCGGGCGATCGCGCTCGCCGTGGCCGAGGGCGCCGCGCCGGTGCGACGGGCGGCGTTCGCCCGCGCCCAGCTCGCCCGGACGGCCGCGCCGTCCTGGTAGGGGCCGTTCTTCGCCGCCGCCCCGTAGGCGGTCACGAGACCGGTGCCCGCCGCGTCAGCGCCCGGCGCGAGCACGGACACCGCCTCCGCGGCGGCGCGGACGGGCGGCGCGGCTGCGGCGGCCGCCGAACCGGCAGGGCCCGACACTGCGACGGCGAACACCGTCGCACAGAGCCCAAACCACCAGCGACCCCACAATCGCACCGTCGGACCTCCCATGCCGTCCTCAACCGGCATGATGCCACGTTTCCCCGCCCGGCCCGAGCGGTAACGTGTCACCCGCACGGCCTTGCTAATGGAACCGCGAGGCGGCCGACCGCGTCCGCGGCAGCGGGATCTGGCGCCGCTGCCAGAGACCGACCTCGAAGGCGATGATCCCGAGCAGGCCGGCACCGGCCCACAGGAGCTCGGCGCGGAGCGGGTGATGGTGGTGCGAGCGGGTGCCGCAGACGGCCGCAACGCGGGTCGGGCAGGCCGGCCGCGGAGACGTCATCTGCCATGAAACGGCGCCTGCAATCAGGAACGCGATCGCAAGCGCTCCGATCACCAGCGGCACAGCCCATCGGCGAGAACGTGTCACGTCAGGCACGGTACCACCTCGGCCGCGGCCCGTGGGAGGACCCGGCCGATCAATCCTCGCCGTTAGGCGGCGGTGCGGCCCTGGGCGGCCAGGTGGGCCGAGAAGTGGGCCGCCGGCATCGGCCTGCCGAACAGGTATCCCTGGCCCAGCGGGCATCCGCGGGCGATGAGGAATGCGAGCTGCTCCTCGGTCTCGATCCCCTCGGCCAGGCACTGCAGGCCGAGGTTCTTGGCGAGGCCGATCATCGTCTCGATCAGGATCGCCGCGCCGCGGTCGCCGGGGACGTCGGCGGTGAAGCTGCGGTCGATCTTGAGCGTGTTCACGCGCAGCTGGTTCAGGCGCCCGAGCGACGAGTGGCCGAGGCCGAAGTCGTCGATCGCGAGCCGCAGGCCGCGGGCATGCAGCTCTGCCAGCACCGGCTCGAGGTCGGCCACCTGCGCCATCACGGCGTCCTCGGTGATCTCCATCATCATGCGGTCGGCGTTCAGGCCGAACGCCTCGATGGTGGACATGACCTGGCGCATCGCGGTCGGCTGCCAGAACGCCGGCGGCAGGTTGACCGAGACGAACAGGTCGTGCCCGGCGTTGCGCCAGTCGCGGCTCTGGCGGCAGGCCTCGTCGACGACCCAGTCGGTGATCGGCCGGATCAGGCCGGTGCGCTCGGCGATGGGCAGGAACTCCGCCGGGGCGAGCAGGCCGCGGTCGGGGTCGTTCCAGCGGATCAGCGCCTCGGCGCCGACGGTGTGGCGGTCGGTGAGGCTCACCAGCGGCTGGTAGTGGAGCTCGAGCTCGTCGCGGCGGGCGGCGTGGCGCAGCCGCCCGGCCAGCGAGAGCTCGCGGCTGGGGTCGCGGTCGCTGGGGCGGAAGAGCTGGTAGCCGTCGCGGCCGGCGTCCTTGGCGGCGTAGAGCGCGACGTCGGCGTGCTTCAGCAGCGCCTCGGCCGAGTCGGCGTCGTCCGGGTAGACGCTCGCGCCGATGCTGGCCGTGATGACGAGCTCGACGTCGCCGAGCATGAACGGCTCGAGCAGCGCGTCGCGCATCTTGGTTGCGATCCGCTCGGCGGCGGTGCGCATGTGGGCGTGGGTCTGGCTGCGGGGCGTGCGGGCGTCGCCGCGCCCGGCAACGAGGATGAGGAATTCGTCGCCGCCCTGGCGCGCGACCACGTCGCCGGCGCGGGTGACGCGGCGCAGGCGCCGGGCCACCTCCTGCAGCAGCTCGTCCCCGATCGTGTGGCCGAAGTTGTCGTTGATCAGCTTGAAGTCGTCCAGGTCGACGTAGAGGACGGCGGCGGCGCCGCCGTTGCGGTCGGCGGTCGCGATCGCCGTCGTCAGGTGCTCCTGGAACAGGGTGCGGTTGGGCAGGTCGGTGAGCGCGTCGTGGTAGGCGAGGTAGGCCAGCCGCTCCTCGGCCCGCTTACGGACGGTCACGTCGAAGATGGCGCCGTCGAGGAACTCCACCCCGCCCGCCGCGTCGAAGATGCCGCGGCCGCGCTCGTACACCCAGCGCACCGACCCGTCGGCGTGCAAAATCCGGTATTCGAGCACGAACGCGTCGCGGCGCTCGAGCGCCTCGCCGACCCCGTGCTCCACCAGCTCCCGGTCGTCGGGGTGGATCACGCTCGCGAACGTGCGGACGCTGCTGCCGACGAACTCCGCCGCCGGGTAGCCCGTGATCGGCTCGATCTCGTCGCTCAGGAACTGCATGGCCCAGTCGCTCTCCGGCGAGCAGCGGTAGATGGCTCCGGGCACGTTGGAGATGAGTGCCTCGAGGCGGTGCGCGTCCCACATCGCGCCGCCGGTGAAGTCGGAATTGGGCATCGCCCGGGTGTTCGACCGGGTACCCGAAGGGCATAGCACCCGAAAAGGGGATCGCCGCCCGCGGTCGTTCTCAGTGTTTTTTCAGCTGCTTCTCCGGTTCTCTTCAAACTGCTCCGGCATCATGCCGGTACTCATCGCACAGACGCGGGCACGAATCACCGGCCCGCTCGCTCCTTCCGAAAGGTCGTCCCACCATGAGAAGCGCCATCGTCGTCGCCGCACTACTCGCCTCTGCCGGGGCCGGGGCCTCGGTGGCGGCGGTCGCCGTCCACGAGTCGGACGGCGGCTCGAGCACCACCGTCATCCGCCGCCCGGCGGTGACCGTGAACGCGGCTCCGGCCGCCACCACATCGCCGTCCGGCGGTATGAGCGTCAGCGAGATCTACCGCAAGTCAGTCACCGGCGTGGTCGAGGTGCTGGCGACCGGCCAGACCAGCGGCGGCGGCGGCTTCTTCGGCGGCCAGACCGAGAGCGCCCAGGGCACCGGCTTCCAGGTCGACACGAAGGGCGACATCGTCACCAACTACCACGTCGTCGAGAACTCCGACTCGGTGCGCGTCCGCCTGAACGACGGCCACACCTTCCCCGGCCGCGTCATCGGCCGCGATCCCAGCAAGGACGTCGCCGTGATCCGCATCAGCGCCCCTGCGGACGAGCTGACGCCGCTGCACTTCGCCGACTCGTCGTCCGTGCAGGTGGGTGACTCCGTGGTCGCGATCGGCGACCCCTACGGCCTGCGCAACACCGCCACGGCCGGCATCGTGAGCGCGCTCCACCGCACGATCGTCTCACCCAGCAACGCCAAGATCACGGGCGTCATCCAGACCGACGCCGCCATCAACAGCGGCAACAGCGGCGGCCCGCTCCTGAACTCCCAGGGCCAGGTCATCGGCGTCAACAGCCAGATCGAGTCCGGGTCACAGGGCGGCGGTGCCGGCGGCGGCAACATCGGCATCGGCTTCTCCATCCCGTCGAACACGGTCGCAAGCGTCGCCCGCAACCTGATCGAGACCGCGAAGTCGCACCCCTACGTCGGCATCGTCCTCGTCACGGTGTCGCCCGCGGTCGCGAACGCCACCGGGATGAGCCCGGGCGTCGAGATCGTCTCGGTCACGAAGGACGCCCCCGGTGACCGCGCCGGCCTGCAGGGCGCGACCGGCACCAAGACGATCGAGGGCACGCAGTTCGAGACCGGCGGCGATGTGATCACCCACATCGACGGCACCGCGGTGCACACCTCCGAAGAGCTCATCTCGCAGATCTCCACGAAGAAGCCCGGCGAGCAGATCCAGCTCCAGATCGTCCGGGGCGGCCAGACGCGCACCGTGACGGTGACGCTCGGCAGCAACTAGCAGCAACTGACCCCACACGGGGTGAAGGGACGGCGGGTCGCCCTCGGGCCTGGGGGCGGCCCGCCGCAGTGCGTTTTGGGTTTCCCGTCGCGTCTGGAGATGGAGCAGCGCGGGGGACAGTCCCCGCGCGTGGTGCGTTCTATGCTGTCGGCATGATCTCCGGCGAGGCTCGCGAACGCCCACCGACACCGGCGGACGCGGCCGGCCGGGTGCTGCCGCCGGGGCCCGGAGGACCGGCCTGGGCCAACTTCGCCCGCTACATGCGCGACCCGCTGCGGACGATGGACCGGTTCGCGGCCGACCATGGCGGCGTGGCCTACGTGCGCTTCCCCGGCGGCCACAGCTTCTACTTCGTGAGCGACGCGGAGCTCGTCCGGCGGGTGCTCGTCGACGACAACGCGGCGTTCGTGAAGGGCCGTGCGCTGCGGGCCGCCAAGCGCCTCCTCGGCGAGGGCCTGCTCACCAGCGAGGGCGCCGACCACCTGCGCCGGCGGCGGTCGATCCAGCCGGTGTTCGGCGCCGAGCGCGTGGCCCGCTACGGCGACGCGATGATCGACGCTGCCGAGCACGTCTCGGCGGGCTGGGCCGACGGCGCCGAGGTCGACATCAACGGCGAGATGACCCGGGTCGCCCTTCGCGTCGTCGGTCGCACGATCTTCGACGCCGACGTCGAGTCGGAGGCACCCGAGATCGGCGCGGTCCTCGACGCGGGCATGCGCGTGTTCCACCGCTTCCTCTTGCCGGGCGCCGAGCTCCTGTGGCGCGTGCCGCTCCCGGCCACGCGCCGCTTCAACACGGCCAAGCGCGACATCGACGCGTTCCTCGGGCGGCTCGTCGCCGAGCGGGCCGCGGGCGAGGGGGGCGACGACCTGGTGGCGGTGCTGCGCGGGCTCAAGGACGAATCGGGCAGGCGCGCGCTCGGCGACGTGGAGATCCGCGACGAGGCGATCACGCTGATGCTGGCCGGCCACGAGACGACCGCCCAGGCACTGACCTGGACGTGGTATCTGCTGCACCGGAACCCTGCCGCGTGGGAGGCGCTTCGGGCCGAGCTGGCCGCGCAGCTGGGAACGCGGCCGCCGGCGCCGGACGACTTCGCCCGGCTGCCGTACACCCAGGCGGTCTTCCGCGAGGCCCTGCGGCTGTACCCGCCGGTGTGGGCGCTGGCGCGGATCGCGACGCGGCCCTACGCGCTCGGTGCCTACGCCGTTCCCGAGGGCGGCACGATCGTGATGAGCCAGTGGGTCGTCCACCGCAGCGACCGCTACTTCCCCGACCCGCTGCGGTTCGCGCCCGAGCGCTGGATCGACGGCCCGGCGCCGCCCCCGGGCGCGTACTTCCCGTTCGCGGCCGGCCCGCGCATGTGCATCGGCGAGCGCTTCGCCATGCTCGAGGGGACGCTCGTGCTCGCGGCGATCGGGCGCGCGTGGAGGGTCGTCCCCGGCGCGGAGCCGCCGCGGATCGACGCCCGCTTCACCCTGCGCCCGCGGCACGGGCTCGCGGCCACGGTGCGGGCGGCGTGACGGCCGTGTCATCCCGGTTCGCCGCGCGCCTCGCGGCGCGCGAGTTCGTCGTCACGTCCGAGCTCGTGCCGCCGCGGGAGGCCGACGCCGCGGCGGTGGAGCGGTCGGTGGAGCAGCTCTCCTTCGCGGACGGCCTCAACATCACCGATCTCCCCCGTGCGCGCCCGCGGGTGTCCGCCCTGGCCGCGGCCGCGATCGCGATCCGGGCCGGCGCGGAGCCGATCCTGCAGATGACGAGCCGCGACCGCAACCGCATCGCGCTTGCCTCCGACGCCCTCGGTGCGATCGCGCTCGGCGTCGGCGCCGTGCTGCCCCTGGGCGGCGACCCGCTGCCGGAGGGCGTCCCCGGGAAGGCGGTCGGCGACCTCGACGCCGGGGGGCTCGTGCAGCTCCTGGTCGACCTCTCCCGCGGGCTGCTCCCGGACGGCTCGCGTCTGGACGGCCCACCGCCGCGCCTCCTCGTCGGGGCGGCGGCGTCGCCGAAGTTCACGCCGCCGGCCTCGCTCGCGGCCAAGATCGCCGCCGGGGCGGCGTTCGTGCAGACGCAGGTCGTCCTCGACGCCGACGCCTTCGGTCAGTGGGTGGAGGGCCTGCGGGCCGCCTCGGCGCTCGCCGGCGCGCCGCTTCTGCCGAGCGTCGTCGTGCCGGCCTCGGCCCGGTCGGTCGAGCTCGTGGCCGGGTTCGGCGCGCAGGTCGCCCCCGGAGTCGCCGAGCGGGCCGAGGCAGGTGAGGGCGAGGAGGTCGCGCGCGAGATCGTCACCCGGCTCGTCGCCATACCCGAGGTGCGGGGCGTCCACGTGCTCTCGATCGGGTCTGACTCCGGGGCCGCGGCCCGCCTCGCGGCGTTCGCGCGGGAGGCGGCTGCAGGCTGACCGGTTCCGAATTGCCAGCGGAGTTAGACGCGTCTAAACTCAGAGTTGGCATGGTCAGTGAATCAGCTCAGGACTACCTAAAGGCGATCTGGAAGCTCGAGCGGGCCGGCGACATGTCGACGAGCGCGCTGGCCGAGGCGCTCGGCGTCACGCCGGCCTCGGCCACCGCGATGCTGAAGAAGCTCGCGACGCTCGGGCTGGTCGTGCACGAGCCCTACCACGGCGCCACCCTGACCCCGGCCGGGGAGCGGATGGCGCTCGAGGTCGTGCGCCACCACCGCCTGCTCGAGCTCTACCTGATGCAGGCGCTCGGGCTCTCCTGGGATCAGGTGCACGCGGAGGCCGAGCGGCTCGAGCATCACCTCTCGGACGAGCTCGAGGCCCGCATCGACCAGGCGCTCGGGTTCCCGACCCGCGACCCGCACGGCGATCCGATCCCCACGCCGGAGCTCCGGCTCGCACGCGACGAGCCGGTCTCGCTCAGCGACCTCGAGGCGGGCAGCATGACGGTCGTCCGGCGCGTCCCCGACAGCGATCCCGAGCTGCTGCGCTACCTGGCGACGCTGGGCCTGGTGCCGGCCGAGGCCGTGATCGTCGTCGACCAGGCGCCGTTCGACGGCCCCGTCACGGTCGAGGTGCGCGGCATCCGGCACGCGATCGGCCGGTCGCTGGCCGCCCAGATCGAAGTGGGGGTGGAGCATGCCGCCACCGGCTGAGTCCGCAGCGCTGCAGATCTCGTCGCCGGCCGTCGCCCTCCCCGGCGAGCGGCGCGTGCTCGAGGCCGCCGAGCGGTCGCTCAACGGCGAGCGCCGGGGCCTGCGAGCGGTGTGGCCGTTCCTGGGCCCCGCCTTCATCGCCGCGGTCGCCTACGTCGACCCGGGCAACTTCGCCACGAACCTCGCCGGCGGCGCCAAGTTCGGCTACCTGCTCCTGTGGGTGATCCTGGCCTCGAACCTGATGGCCATGCTGATCCAGACCATGAGCGCGAAGCTCGGCATCGCCACCGGCATGAACCTGCCCGAGGTGTGCCGAGCGCAGTTCTCGCGGCCGGTCACGTTCGGGCTCTGGGTGCAGGCCGAGCTGATCGCCATGGCGACCGATCTGGCCGAGTTCATCGGCGCCGCCCTGGGCCTGAACCTGCTCTTCGGCATCCCGCTCGTCTGGGCCGGGCTGCTCACCGGCGTCTTCGCGTTCGCGATCCTGGCCCTGCAGACGCGGGGCGGCTTCCGCCATCTCGAGGCTGTCATCGTCGGCCTGGTCGGGCTGATCGTCGCCGGGTTCGCATTCGAGGTGTTCAACGCGGATCCGTCCCCGCACGGCATCGCCAGCGGACTGCTCATCCCCCGCTTCGACGGCTCCGAGAGCGTGCTCCTGGCTGCCGGCATCCTCGGGGCGACCGTGATGCCGCACGTGATCTACCTGCACTCCGCCCTGACGCAGCGGCGCGTCGTCGGGGCGACGCCGTCCGCCAGGCGGCGGATCTTTCGCTTCGAGCTCGTCGACGTCATCATCGCGATGTCGATCGCGGGCGTCGTCAACATGTCGATGCTGATCACGGCCGCCGCCGTCTTCCACGCGAACGGCTTCACCGGCGTCGACGGCATCGAGCAGGCCTCGCACATGCTCGGGCAGGTGGTGGGCTCGCACGCCGACACGATGTTCGGCATCGCGCTGCTCGCCTCCGGGCTGTCGTCGTCCTCGGTCGGCACCCTCGCCGGCCAGGTCGTCATGCAGGGCTTCGTGCGCCGCTCGATCCCGCTCTTCCTGCGCCGGGCGGTGACGATGACGCCGGCCATGGTCGTGCTCGCGGTCGGGGTCGACCCGTCCAAGGCGCTCGTGCTGTCGCAGGTCGCGCTCTCGTTCGGCATCCCGTTCGCGCTCATCCCGCTCGTCCTCTTCTGCCGCAACCGCGACCTGATGGGGGCGCTCACGAACCGGCGCATCACGACGGTCGCCGCGTTCGCCGTCGCGGCCGTGATCATCTGCCTGAACGTCTTCCTGATCGTCCAGACCTTCGCCGGCCTGTTCTAATCGGCCTACCGGACGTCGGCGCGTGCGACCGCGGCGTCGATCCAGCTCGAGAGCGCGCGCGAGGCGGCGACCGCGAGGGCGGCGCCGGCGGGCGCGAGCAGGGCCGCGGCGATCACGGCCGTTCGGGTCGAGAGGGCGGGCGCGGCGAGGGCGGCCGGGACGTCCAGCAGGAGGGCGCCGGCCAGGGCGGTGCACACGGTCGTCATATACCTGTCTTCGGTGCCCCGGGCGCGGAGTTGAGCGCGGCGCGCCCACTTGCCCTCAGAGGGCGTGGGCCGCGGTCAGGAGCTCGTCGACGTCGGGGACCTCGTCGTCTCCGTACCGCCAGCTGGCCCGGACGACGCCGTTCCCGTCCACGAGGAAGCAGCTGCGCACCGGCGTGTCCTCCAGCCCGTCCAGGTTCTGGCTGACGTCGAAGGCCCGCACTGCCACGGCCGCCCAGTCGGACAGCAGCGGGTAGGTGAGCCACTGCTGCTCGGCGTAGCGCTTGTGCGAGTACGGGCTGTCGCGGGAGATCGCGAACAGGCGCACGCCCGCCTCCGTGAACTCCTCGCTCCTGTCACGCAGGAGCCGCAGCTGCGTCCGTCAGGTGCCGGTCCAGTCGTACAGGTAGAACGAGAGCAGGAACGGGCCGTCCGCGGCCAGGTCGGCGATGTCGACCGGCTGGACGTCCTGGTCGAACACGATGACGCTCGGGACGTGGGTTCCGGGCTGCACGCGGGCAGGCTACCAGCGGGCGCGGAAGCGCCGTCAAGTACTCAAGAATGGGGAGGGCGGGCCGATCCTTCCGGTGGTGGTCAGCGCACTTCACCGGTCGGCTGCACCCATCGCGGGCGTGCTCGCGTGCATCGGCCTGCTCGCCGTTTCTGGGTGCGGCGGCGGGAACGGCCCTGCGGCCGTCAGGGTCGTCAGGATCACCGAGCGCGACTTCCACATCACCGCGCCGCGGCGGCTCGCGCCGGGGCGTGTGCGGCTTGAGGTCACGAACGACGGCCCCGACCTGCATGAGCTGATCGTGGTGCGCGATCCGTCGAGCCGCCTGCCCATGCGCGCCGACGGCCTGACCGTGGACGAGGACGCGCTCGAGCCCCGCAAGCTCGGGTCGCTCGAGCCCGGCGCGCCGGGGAGCGTGCGCGGGCTGACGCTGCAGCTGCGACCCGGCCGGTACGAGATCTTCTGCAACATGGCCGGCCACTACATGAGCGGGATGCACGTCGTCCTCGTGGTGCCGTAGCCGGCATGCGCTCGCCCGCCGCATTCAGGCCCTACGCGGCCAGGGGCCGAGGCTCCGTCGCCGCGATCCTCCTGACGTTCGCCCTCTGCTCGATGGCCAGCATCGCCCTCTCCATCTGGGAGACCTCCCGCTCGTCGCACCGCGCCGACGTCCTCCGCGTCGCCGAGCGCCAGCAGACGCTCGCGTCCGACTACGTCCAGCAGGTGATACTCGTCCACGCCGGCGACCGTGCCGACCCGGCCGGGACGCTCGCGATCATGCGCCAGAGCGCCGACGCCCTGCTCAACGGCGGCGAGGTGCCGGCGGTCCCCGGTAATGACGACGAGGCCGATCTCTCGCCGACGACCGACTCGACCGTGCGCGCGCAGCTGCGCCAGGAGCGCCGGCTCGTGGACGACATGGCCCGGACCGGGACGGCGTACCTCGCGGGCCGGCCGGTTGGCGCGTTGCCGCTCACCGCCCACGAGCACGTGGCTGCGACCGATCCGCTGACCCGCCTGCGGGTCCTTGCGATGCTGACGGCCGACGTCGCGCTGAACACCGCCCGCACGATCGTCGCCGAGAGCGACTCGAACATCGCGAACCTGATCGTCATGCAGGCGGTGCTCGGAGTGCTCGGCCTGCTCGTCTCGCTCACGCTCGCGCTCGCCCTCATCGCCGCCACCCGCCGCCAGACGGCCCACTTCCGCAGCATCGTCGACTCGTCCACCGACCTCGTGATCGTCCTCGGCGAGGGCGGCTGCCGCCACGTCAGCCGGTCGGTCACGGCCATGCTCGGGGTGGCCGAGGACGCCGTCCTTGGCACCGGCCTCGCGCGATTCCTGCACCCCGACGACCGCGCGCTCGTGCGCTCCGCCCAGACGAGCGGCCGGGCCGAGGAGATCGTCTTCCGGCTCGTGAACCAGTTCGGCGAGTGGCGCCATCTGGAGGCGCATGTGACCGACCTGCGCCACGACCGCGGGATCCGCGGCGTCGTCCTGAACGCCCGCGACGCCACCGAACGCGTGCGGCTGCAGGACGAGCTCGTGCGCCAGGCCTACCACGACGGCCTCACCGGCCTCGCCAACCGCAGCCTGTTCCGCGACCGGCTCGAGCAGGCGCTCACGCGCTCGGCCCAGACCGGCGGCACCGTGGCGGTGCTCATCCTCGACCTCGACGGGTTCAAGCAGGTGAACGACACCCTCGGCCACGACGCCGGCGACCAGCTCCTACGGGTCGTCGGGGAGCGGCTGACCGAGACCGTCCGCCCGACCGACACCGTCGCCCGCTTCGGCGGCGACGAGTTCGCGGTGCTCCTCGACGAGGCGGACGAGACGCTCGCGGTGACCGTCGCCCGGCGGGCACTGGCGCGGGTGGCCGAGGCCGCCGTCGTCGCCGGCCGCGAGCTCCAGGTGGCGGCCAGCATCGGCATCGCGGTGCACTCCGGCGAGGGCGGCGGCGACGAGCTCGTCCGCGACGCCGACGTCGCCATGTACGCGGCCAAGGACGCCGGCCGCGGCCGCCACGAGGTCTTCCGCAGCGAGATGGCCCGCGACCCCAATGAGCTGCTCGGGCTCGACAACGACCTGCGCGCGGCGCTCGCGCGACGCGAGTTCTCCGTCCACTACCAGCCCGAGGTCTCGCTCTCGGGCGGCGAGATCGTGGGTGTCGAGGCGCTCGTGCGGTGGACGTCGCCCACCCGCGGCCCCGTCGGCCCGGACGTGTTCATCCCCGTCGCCGAGTCGTCCGGCCTGATCGCCGCGCTCGGCGAGCTCGTGCTGCGCGAGGCTTGCACCCAGACCGCGGGCTGGCTGCGCGAGGGCGTCGTCGGCCGCGACTTCGTCACCTGGGTCAACGTCTCCGGAAAGCAGCTCACGATGGGCGGCGTCCCGGCCGCCGTCGACCGCGCCCTCCGGGCTGCGGGCCTGCCGGCGCGCAACCTCGGGCTCGAGGTGACCGAGACCGCCATCGTGCCCGGCGGCGCCGCCGACCGTGCCCGCGTCGAGCTGCAGCAGCTGCACGACGCGGGGGTCGGCATCGCGATCGACGACTTCGGCACCGGCTTCTCGTCGCTCGCGCAGCTGCGCCACTTTCCGGTCGACATGATCAAGGTCGACCGCTCGTTCGTGCAGGGGGTCGAGCGCGACGCGAAGGACACGGCGATCACGACGAACGTGGTCGCGCTCGCCCACGCGCTCGGGCTGACCGCCGTCGCCGAGGGCATCGAGACCGAGGGCCAGCTCGCCCACATGCGCACGGTCGGCTGCGATGTCGGGCAGGGATATCTGTTCTCGCGGCCCGCTCCCGGCGAGGAGATGACGGCGCTCCTGCGCGCCGCCCGCGACGAGGACAGACGGGCCGCCTAAGCCGAGGTTCGAACGAGCACCTCGCCGACGCGCTCGTCCTCCGCCGGCTCGCGGTCCTCGAGCCGCCGCATCGCCCGGACCAGGATCAGCGTCGCGACGGCGCATCCGGCGGCCGCGAGCACATAGACGCCGCGCACGCCGATCAGTTGGAGCATGAAGCCCGCCGTCGGGAACGAGAGCGCGAAGGCGCCCATGGCGGCGGCCTCTGTCGCCGCGGTCGCCCGCGAGCGCACGGCGTCCGGCGTGCGCCGCTGCAGGATCCCCTGTTCCGAGACCGTGACCGCGCCCTCGGCGACGCCCGCCGCGGCCATGCCCGCGAGCGCGAAGGCGAACGCCGGTGCGGCGGCGACGGCCGCGAAGCCGGCGCCGATGACGGCGCAGCCGACGACCATGGTCGCGCGCTCGTTGCGCACGGCCAGCAGGCGGCCGAGGAACGACCCCGCGATCGCCCCGCCGCCCCAGCAGGCGGCCAGGAAGCCGTATCCGACGGAGCCGACCCCGAACGAGCGGGCCAGCGGCAGCTCGGCCACGAGGATCGGCCCGATCAGGAAGAGGAGGACGACCCATGCGAGCAGGATCAGGCGCAGGACGGGGTCGGCCAGCACGAACCGGAACCCGGCCCGGATGCCGGTGTGCTCGGCGGCGTCAGCCCGGTCGGGATCGGCGAATGTCCCCCGCACAGACCAGACCATCGCCGCCGACAGCGCGAAGCAGGCGGCGTTCGCGGCGAAGACCGCGGTCGGCGAGACGAAGCCGGACACGACGCCGCCCAGGATCGGCCCGAGGAGGGCGCCGGCGTTGCGCCCGATCGAGATCGTGCTGTTCGCCCAGGCGACGTCGTGCGGCTCGACCAGGTTGGGCACGGCGGCCGTCGACGCCGACAGGTAGGGCGACTGGGCGATCGCGCCCATGAGCGCGAGGACGACGAGGGCGATCGGGCTGTCTGCGATCGCCATCCCGGCCACGACGACCGCGGCGGCGAGCTCCGAGGCGATCATCACGCGGCGCCGGTCGAAGCGGTCGCCGAGCGTGCCCAGGAGCGACGTCGCCGCCCCCTCCGCGCCGATCGCCGCGAACAGCGCGGCCGACATCCACGCCGTCGAGTGCGTCGAGGCGTAGATCGCGACCATGAGCGCGATCCACGTGGCCTCCGTACCGGTCACCGAGATGACGCGGGCGGCAGCGAGGCGGCGGATTGCGATGCGGGGCTGGGTGGGCACGAACGGAAACTCCTGGACGGTCGACGGCGGGGTCGCTGCGGCGCGCGGTGCGCCGCGCGCCGGTCAACTGCAGAGAGTCGGTGCCACGGCCATAATCTAGCAGCGTCTAGTCCTGGTCCGGCGTCCCGGCCAGCAGCCGCCGCCGCAGCGGGTCGTCGCGGAGGATGTCGCCCATCGCCGGGACGGTCGCCGCGACCAACGCGAGCCCGGCCGTGAACGACACGAGCGCGGCCGCCCTGGCCGCCGTCGCCGGGAGCGCCGAGAGCACGAACCCGCGCGTGAAGGCATTGATCTCGGGCAGGGTGAATACCGCGGCCAGCGCGCCCACCAGTCCGGCGACCGCCATGCGGGCGCTTCCGGCCGCTGCGGCGAGCGCGGCCGCGACCAGGAGGACGGTAACGGCCGCGTACGCCGCCGCCAGCGTCAGGACGAGGGCCGACGGCTGCCCATCGATGAGGATCCCGATCCAGCCGGCCAGCCAGGCGCCGACGGCGACCGGCAAGAGCGCGGCAGCGAGCGCCCGGTGCAGCGGCCGGCCGCCGTACCGCGCCGCGGCGCAGGCCGCGGCCAGAGGCAGCACGAGGGCCGCCAGCCACGGCAGGACCGGGGGGCCGGACGCGTACCACTCCGAGCCGGTCAGCCTGGCCCGGCGGCCGTCGACGAGCACCGGGATCGACCACTCCGCCACCCGCCGCGGGGTCGTTCCCCCGCCGGGAACCGACGGGCGCGGGCGCAGGCGGTTCTCGTGCCAGGCGAAGGTGCGTCCCGACGAGACCGTGCGCCACACGGGGCCGCGGGCCGATTTGTCCGCGTCCGAGCTCGCGACAACACCGGTCGACCAGGCGGTCGGCGAGGCGGCGTTGGCCGCGACGCCCGCCCGGGAGAAGCGCAGGAACGGTTCGCCGAGCAGCCCGAGCACGACGACCTCGCGACCGCCCGAGACGGTGAGCTCGAGCTTCAGATCGCCGCCGAGCACGCGGGCGCGCACGCCTGGCGACCGCGGCCGCAGGCCTGCCACGCGTGCCTCGAAGTCGGTCGCGATCCGCCCGCCCGTGTGCGCGTACGCCGTCGCCGGCGCCATGCAGGCAACGGCGACGGCAAGGAGCGCCGACCGGCAGGCGAGGCGCGCGATCGATGCTCTCCGGGACGGGCCGTCGTGTCCCACGATGCTCCCCCACTTCTACCACGCCGCGATGTGGAGGGGGCGCTAGCCTGTGGCCATGCCCGCAGCGTCTCCACGGCGGCGTCGCGCAGCGGCCGAGGCGGCCGCGATCGCCCTCGTCGTCGCCGGCGTCGCGCTCGGCGTGCTCCTGGCCCTGTCGCCTGACTCGAACGGCGCGGCCGCAGCCGGGTCGAACGGCGCCGCGTCGGGGCCGGGCCTGCGCTGGACGCTCCACGACACGCCGGCTCCGGCGGTGCGGCTGCCCGACCAGGACGGGCGGATGACCAGCCTCGCCCGCCTGCGCGGGCGCCCGGTGCTGCTCACCTTCCTCGACTCGCGCTGCACCAACCTGTGCCCGATCGAGGGCGCGCAGCTGGCCGCCGTGCAGCGGCGGCTGCCACCGGGCCAGCGGCCGCAGCTGGTCGTCGTCAGCGTGAATCCGGCCGACACCCGCGCGTCGGTCGCGAAGTTCGTGCGCCAGGCCGGCTGGACGCAGCCGTGGCGGTGGCTGCTGGGCACGCGCAAGACGCTCGCGCCGGTCTGGCGGGCCTACCACATCGGTGTCCGCCTGAGCCACGGACAGGCGATCCAGACCGGACAGACGACGATCCGGGTCGCCGGCAGCGTCGTCCACACGATCGCGCTCTACGTGATCGACGCCCGGGGGCGGGAGCGGTACGGCTACCTGCCGCCGTTCCGCCCGGCCGCCGTGGCCTCGGCGATCACCTCCGTCACACGCGCATCCTGATCGCGAACTAGGCGGTGCCGGCGGGGCCCTCGGCGGCGTGCTCGGACGAGAGCAGCCGCATCAGCGCGAAGGCGATCACGGTCAGAAGCACCAGGTTCGACTCGATGGCCATGGCGACGCCCGCGATCTGCTGGTCGGCGAGGGCGCTGATCCCGCCCAGCTTCGGGGTGTGCTCGTAGAACCCGTAGAGCGGCTCGTTCGCCAGGTAGATGAAGAGGCTGAGCGGGCTGATCGCGAGGAACGCGACGGCGAGGTACGACACCTTGCCCACCGGGGAGAGATATCCGGAAACGACTTCAGGCCACCAGAACACGAGGCCCGAGATCAGGAAGGCCAGGTGCTCGAAGCCGAGCGCCCACTCGTGGCGGAGCGCGTAGTCATAGAAGGCGGGGAGGTGGGTCGCGTACCAGGTGACGAGCCAGAGGCCGAGCGCCACCGGCGGGTTCGCAAGCACGGCCACCCATCGCCGCCGGGCCAGGTCGCGCGTCATCGCGACGCTCAGGCCGAGCAGGAAGAGCGGCGGCGCCCAGTCGCCCAGCATCACGTTCTGGAGCAGGTGGAAGCTCAGCATCGAGTGCAGCGCCAGGTGCTCGATCGGCGAGAACAGCGCGAGCGCCGTCACGGCGAGACCGGCGGCGAACGCCCACCGGCGCAGGTGCGATACCGGATGGCCGCGGCGCTCGTACGCGCGCACCACGACGACGTAGTCGACGGCGACCACGACGAGCCCCACGGCCCACGCCGGGTCGAAGACGAACTGCCAGGGGTGAACCACGGATGGACACTAGTGCCCCGTCCCGGGGGGCCTTGATGATCGGGCGAGCGAAGATCGAGCATGGCAAGGACGCAGGGAGCCTCGATATCGGGAATATCGGGGCGACCGAGGACGCGGCCAGGCGACGATTTGCAGCCGGACGAGCGCGAGCGGCTCCCGGGACGGAGCACTACCCTTCCCCCGATGGCCTTCAGGCCCCTCGCCTGCGCGCTGGTCGCGGTCTCGCTGGCCGCGGCGGCCTGCGCGGCGACGGCGGCCCCGGCGCTCGCCGACGGCGACCCCGCCAGCGACGTGCTGCTCTTCCAGCCGGCGTTCTTCCCCTACGCGGCGCCGTCCTCCGGGGCGAAGGCCGAGCTGCTCGGCGCGGTGGCGGCTGCGAAGAAGGCCGGGTTCACGATCCGGGTGGCCGTGATCCAGTCGCGCCGCGACCTCGGCGCCGACCCGGAGCTCTACGGCAAGCCCCAGCTCTACGCCAAGTTCCTGGACGCGGAGCTGCGCTCGGCGCGGTATTTCGGCGCCCTCGCGGTCGTGATGCCCCAGGGCTTCGGCGTCGCCGCGGGCGGACGGCTGACGCACGGCGGGAAGCGCTTCGTCCCCGCCCCTCTGGCTCCGCTGCTGCGCGCCGTGAAGCCGCTCCAGCCGCCGCAGAGCACTGACCCGGACACGCTCACCAGCGCCGGCGTGACCGCCGTGAAGGCGATTGCGGCGGCGGCCGGCCACCCCATCAAGGGCAAGATCACGAAGGTGGAGCCGTCCGGGTCGGGATCGTCCGGGTCGGGAGCGTCGTTCACCTCGATCGGGCTGGCGGGCGCGCTGGGGCTCGCCGCGCTCGCGGCGATCGCCCTGATCGGCATCGGCATCCGCCGCGGGCGGCCGCCCACGGCCGAGGACTAGCCGTAGTGGCATACTCCTTGCGATGCGCGTGAACTGGCTCGCACGAGGCCTGGCGGTCACCGGCCTCTCCGCGATCTCCGCGGTCGCAGCGCACGAGGGCCCGTTCGCCCTGGTCGCCGGGCGCCCGCTCTTCGTGGCGCTCCTGGGAGCGGCCATCGCGGCGCTTGGCGTCGCCGCCCTGCTCGCGTCGGCCGTCTCGCGCCGCGCTCGCGCCGCCCGCGTCCGCCGCGGCGACCTGCTCGCCGCCCGGCTCGATCCCGAGGGGGCGCCCGGCGCGTCGGCGCTCGTCGCAACCCTGCTCGTCTGCCAGGCCGGCGCCCATCTCGGGCTGACCCTGGCCGGCGTCGCCGCCCACGGCGGGCCGCCCGCGCCGATCGCCCTCCACGTGCTCTTCGCCCTGGTCGCTGCGGCGGTCTTCGTGGGCGTCGAGCGGCTGCTCGGCTCGGCCGGCGCGACCCTGGCCGAGGCGATCGCGGCCGCCGCGGAGCGGCTCGCGCGCCCCGTGCCGCCCATCGTCCGGCCTGCGTCGTTCCCGCTCCCGGCCCATGCCGGGCGCGCCCACCCGGGCCGTGCGCCCCCGCTCGCCGTCGCGCTCTGAGACAGCGCGTCCGGCGCCGCCGGACCGGCTCATCGAGAAACCGGCGCGGGCGTTGGCCGAGAGGCTCCGCCCGCAGGTGGGAGACGTTTGACATGCGACCAGTGCCGCGACCGGCACAGGATCAGGGATGACCGCGATCGCCGCCGCACTGCGGCTGCTTGTCGCCGCGCTGCTCGGCGGCGTCGCGGTGCATGCGCCCGCGCCGGTGGCGACGCCCATCGGCCGCGGCGCGGCCTTCGAGCTTCAAACCGGGGCGCGCGCCGACCGCGGCGCGCCGGTCGCCGGCCTGCGCTGCACCGCCGCTTCCGGTCCCTGGGCGGACGCGCACGTCGAGGTGTTCGCGCGCGGCCGCGTCCTCATCCTCACCCCGGGGATCGGCGTCGCCCGGCCCCGGCGCGCCGTCGGCGCCGCGGTCCGGGGAGGCCGCTGCTCCTACCCGGTGCGCACGACCGATCCCACCGGCGTCGTCCGTTACCGCCCCGGCCGGGGGCTTGGGCTGGGCGACCTCTTCGCCGTCTGGGGCCAGCCCCTCTCGCGGCACCGGGTGTGCGGCTTCCGCTCGCGGGCGGCCGTGCGCGTGTACGTCGGCGGTCGCCGTGTCCATGGCGCTCCGGGGGCCGTGCTCCTGCGCCGCCACGCCGAGATCGTGGTCGAGATCGGCCGCTACGTGCCGCCGCACCGCTTCTACGTGTTCGCCGGCGGGAGGCCGGCGACGGCATGAGGCGGGCGCTTGCACTGGCGGCCCTGGCGGTGACGCTGGCGGGCTGCGCCGGCGGCGGCGGCTCGCCGACCGCGCCCGCGGTGGCGCCGGCGCGGATCTACCACCTGCAGGCCTTCCAGCCCGCCGGCAGCGTCCAGGCGGGTAGCCCGGTCACCGTCTCGTTCACCGTCACGCAGCCGTCGGGCGCGCCGCTCGTTCATTACCGCACCGGCCCCGGCCCGCACACGGGCGTGCACCTGATCCTCGTCCGCGACGACCTCGCCTCGATCATCCACCGCCACCCGCCGATCGGCTCCGACGGCCGGATCAGCGAGCGGGTCGTCTTCCCCCGCCCGGGGCCGTACCGGGTGCTCGTCGACGTCTACCCGCGCACGAAGGGGCCGGGCTACACGAACTTCCAGCTCTTCACGACGATCCACGTCGCGGGCGCCTACCACCCCGTGCCGCTCCCGCCGTACAAGCCCGTCGTGACCACCGGAGGCTGGCGGTTCACGATCAAGCGCCTGCCGAAGCTGCACCTCGCCCAGGCCGCCCTCATCGACGTCAGTGTTCGCGACGCGGCCGGACATCCGGCCCGGTTCACGCCGTGGTTCGGGGCGATGGGGCATGCGATCTTCTTCCACGAGCACGACCTGGCCTACTTCCACACCCATATCTGCGCGCCGAACCAGGCCGGGTGCGCCAGCATCGGCGGGCCGACGTCGATCACCGGCAGCTCGACGAAGCCGGGGGTGATGCACGTCGGCGTGCTCCTGCCGGAGACGGGGACGTGGCGGCTGTTCCTGCAATGCAAGGTCGACGGCCACATCCTGACCGCGCCGTTCACCCTCAAGGTGGTCGGATGAGCAGGGCGCGGATCATCGTCTGGACGCTCGCGGCGATCCTTGTGATCGCGGTCTCGCGCCAGATGGCCTACGCGCTCGCCGGCGACGCGGTCGCACAGCGGCTGGCGGGCCGCGGCGGCGGCGCCGAACCGATCTGGATCGCCGCGGTCGCCCTCTCCGCGTCGGCGGCGGTCGCCGTCACGGGGGCGTGGCTGGTCGCAATCGGCGTGCGCGAGCGCTGCGCGCTGGACCTCGCCCGCTGGGCCGCGCCGGCGCCGTTGCGGCCGGCGCGGATCGCCGTGCGCGCGGCGGCGCTCGGGCTCGCCACGAACCTCGGGTTCGCCGTTGTCGAGTCGTGCATCCACTACCACGAGGGGCTCGGCTGGATGGGCCTTCGCTGCATCCGCGGCCCGGTCCACGCAGACGCCGCCCCGATCCTGGTCGGGCTCTCGCTCGTGGTGGCGGCGCTCGTTACGGCGGCCGACCACGTGCTGGCCGCCCTGCGCCGCGCCGCGGCCGGGCGCGCCCTCGCCCGCCGCCCGCGGCCGGTTGCCCCGCTTCCGCGTCCACTGCTGGCGACGGCCGTCCGTGTCGCCGCCCGGGCATGCGGCGCGAACCTCACCCGCGGGCCGCCCTGCTCCCACCCGGCCTAGCAGACCGATTCGCTCGGGGCCGATGAGGCCCCGGGAAGGGAGCATCGATGACCTCATCAAGAGCCCGCCACGGCGTCCGCGCCGCGGCGGCCGGCCTTGTCATTGTGGCCGTCCTCGTCTGGGCGCCGGCCGCCCTCGCGCACGCCTCGATCAGCCCGCCCATCGCGAAGACCGGCGTGCTGCAGCAGTTCACGCTGGCCGTTCCGACCGAGAAGGAGGGCGCGACCACGACCCGCATCGAGCTCACCGTCCCGTCCGGGGTGGCGATCGACTCGTTCGAGCCCGAGCCGGGCTGGACGCGGCGCGTCAGCCAGACCGGGTCCGGCGAGTCGGCGGTCGTCGAGCGGGTCACGTGGACCGGCGGCCACGTGCCGACGGACGACGACGCGGTCTTCCGCTTCCAGGCCACCCTGACCGGCGGGTCGCAGGACTACGTCTTCCAGGTGCGCCAGACCTACTCCGACGGGACGGTCGTCGACTGGAACGGGCCCGAGTCGTCCGACACGCCCAGCCCGGTCGTCGAGGGATCGTCGCTGGGCGGCGGCGCGAGCACGCTGCTCGTCATCGCCGCGCTCGTCGTCGGGGCTGTTGGCGTCCTGCTCGGTGGGCTCGCACTCGTGGCCGGGCGGAGGCCGCTGACGTGACCGACCGCGTGCGCAGGACGGGGCTCGCCCTCGCAGTCGCTGCATGCGTGCTCGCGCTGCCGCAGGCGGCGTGGGCGCACGCCGCGCTCCTGCGCACCGACCCCCAGGCCAGCGGTACCGTCGCGTCCTCGCCGGCCCGGGTCAGCCTCACCTATGACGAGGCGGTCGCGCCCAGGTTCGCGGTGATCTCGGTGACCAACGCGCGTGGCGAGCAGCAGGCGACCGGCTCGCCCGCGGCGCTGCCGTCGGACCCGGACACGATCGAGGTGCCCGTGCGCCATCTGCCGGAGGGCTGGTATCTCGTCTACTGGCGGGTGATCTCGGCCGACGGCCATCCCGTCCGCGGGGCCTTCACGTTCGCCGTCGGGCCCAACCCCGGGCCGGCGCCGCAGTTCGTCATCCCGTCGCTCTCGGAGTCGGCGACGACCCCGCAGCTGATCGTCACCCGCTGGCTGGTCTTCCTCAGCATGATGTTCGCGGTCGGCCTGTTCTCGCTGCGCGCGGTCATCGCCCGGCCGGCGGCGGCGGTCGCCGCCGCGCCGCTGCGGGCGCTCTCGCTGGCGACGGCGGCCTCGCTCGCGGTGGCGCTGGTCGCGATCCCCCTCTACGTCCTCGTCGCGACGGCGGAGTTCGCCCAGCGCCCGTTCGTCGACCTCGCCGCCACGGTGCCGGTCGTGCGCGACTCCAACCTGGGCCGGTCGTTCACCGATCTCGAGGTCGTGCTCGTGCTGTTCGCCCTCGCGGCGTGGGCGCTCCTGTGGGTGGACGACGGCCGCCGCCGGCACCGGTCGGTGGCCGCGCTCCTTGCCCTGGCCGGGGCGCTCCTGGCCGCCGGGGCGGCGACGGCCGTCCCCGGCCTCGCCGGTCACGCGGCGCAGACGTCGCCCGCGGCGCTCTCGCTCGTGCTCGACTGGACGCACGTCACCGCCGCCGCGGTCTGGCTGGGCGGCCTTTTGGGGCTCGTGATCCTCGGCGTGCGCACGCCTCCCGGCGACCGCGTCGACGTGCTCGGACTGATCGTCCCGCGCTTCTCCCGTACGGCGCTGGTCTGCGTGCTGATCGTGATCGCAAGCGGTGTCGCCGCCTCGATCATCCATCTGCCGACGCTCTCCTCGCTGTGGGGGACGAGCTACGGCCAGGCCATCCTCGTCAAGGTCGCGCTGCTCACCTGCGCCCTCGTCGCCGGCGGCGTCAACTACGCCCGCACGACGCCGCGGCTGGCGGCCGCCCGCGAGCGGGGCGACCGCGGCCTGGGCGAGTCCGGCGCGCGGCTCCTGCGCCGCACCGTCCGGGCCGAGGTCGTGCTCGTGTCGGCGACGGTGCTGGCAGCGATGGTGCTCTCGAGCCTGCCTCCGCCGGCGAAGGCCCTCGCCGAGGTGGGCCAGGCGAGCGCGCACGTCGGACCCGGCTCCGTCGCCCGAGTGATCCACCACGGGTCGTACACCCTGCGCGTGCACGTCGACCCCAACCGGGCCGCCCAGCCGAGCACGTTCACGCTCGGGCTGACGCAGAACGGGCAACCGGTGACCGGCGCCCGGGTCGTGCTCCAGTTCGCCATGCTGGACATGGAGATGGGCACCCAGGCCTACACGATGCCGGAGCGTTCGCCGGGCACGTACGTGCGCACGACCCCGGCGCTCGTCATGGTCGGCCACTGGGGAGTCGGCTTCGAGGTGGAGCCGCGAGGCGGCCCGCCGTTCACCGTGATCGTCGTCGACCATGCGGAGGGATGACGTGACGCCTCGTTCGCCCGGCCTGATCCTGCTCGCCGCGTTCGCCGCCTTCGCGGCCGGCCTCGCCGCGGTCGTCGTCGTGCTCCTCCTGGGCAACTCGGTCCTGTGACGGCCGGTACGCTGGGAAACATGCTCGAGCTGCCTTCGCGGGTGCGGTCAGGGTGATCGGCCGCCGGTCGGCGGCGGTCACGCTCGCGCTGGTCGCGGCCGCCGCGGCGCTCGCCGGGGCGCGTCCGCCGGCGTCGCTCGCCGACGGCGATCCGGCCAGCGACGTGCTCGTCTACCAGCCGGTGTTCTTT
This sequence comes from uncultured Actinomycetes bacterium, assembly GCA_963746115.1. GTDB lineage: Bacteria > Actinomycetota > Thermoleophilia > Gaiellales > JAICJC01 > JAICJC01. The sequence continues at coordinate 275,939 of CAVVAA010000003.1, forward strand.
CCGTACCGGCCGGCGCCGCATGCGCTCCAGCGAGAGCTGACCGGGCTCGTGCGCTCCGCCAACCAGCAGGGGTACCGGATCCGGGTGGCCGTGATCCAGTCGCGCCGCGACCTCGGCTCCGTGCCGATGTTGTTCGGGCGCCCATCCGTGTACGCGCGCTTCCTGAGCTCGGAGCTCTCGAGCATCTGGCGCGACCGCGTCCTGATCGTGATGCCGTCCGGCTACGGCCTCGCCCAGGGAGCGCGGATCGTGAGCTCCGGCGGCGTCGAGCACATCGCGGAGAACACCCGCACGGGCCCCGACGAGGCCGTCCTGCGCCGGCTCCCGCCACCCGGGGGGAGCACTCCGGCGGCAGTGGTCGCCGCGGCCTCACGCGCGGTGCGGGCCCTGGCGGCACGGCACGACATCGCGCTCGTGGACGCCCCTGCGGCCGCATCCTCGGGCGGAGCCGGCTCGGGTCGCAACACCACGCTCGCCGCCCTGGTCGCGGCGACGGTCGGCCTCACGGCCGGGCTGCTCTGGTTCCTGTGGCGGACGCGGCGGACGACGGGCTGACGCCGACTACGAGCTGACGCCGGCGAGCTGCTCGTCGGCGAGGCGGATGGCCTCGTCCCAGCGGCGCTTGCCGAATCGGCCCGACCGCTCCCGGCCCTGGAGCGCCAGCGAGCGGATCATGGCCGCGCGGCGCTCGTCCTGGCATTCGCCGGCCGCCGTCGTCAACAGGTCGGCGGCGCGCTTGTCGTTGCCCTCGACCAGGAGCCGTCTGGCCTCCTCGATCGTCTCCGTGAGCATGTCCATGGCGAAGCCTCCTCGAGTCGTCGTGACAGGGGCTGCGAGGCGCCCACCATAGCCCTGCGAACGCGTGCAAACCGGCCTCCAAAGCCAGGTTGGGTGGTTTCACCCAGGCGCCGCCAGGTAGACTCTCGTGGGCCAGTGAGCGCGACGACGCGGGACGACCACGGTCTGGCCCGGCCGGGCGGGACCCGCCGGCCGCGGCTCGGCGCGCCCGATCTCGGCCTCTACGCGCGCGTCCTGGTCGTCAACGCGTCGATCCTGGTCACGGCCTTTCTGCTGCTCGTGCTGACGCCCGTCAGCGTGAGCGCGACGGTGACGAGGGACCAGCTCGCGATCCTGCTCGCCGGCCTGGGGCTGATGCTGGCCTCGAACGCGCTGCTCCTGCGCTTGAGCATGGCGCCGCTGCGACCGCCTGATGGGCCTCATGCGCAGCGCCGACGTGCTCGAGCCCGGCAGGCGGCTCGACGCCGGCGGCACGCCCGAGGTGGCCGAGGTGATCACGGCGTTCAACGCGACCCTGGAGCGGCTCGAGGACGAGCGCCGCGTCGAGCATGCGGCGGGTGCTCTCGGCGCAGGAGGCCGAGCGGCGCCGGATCGCCCAGGAGCTGCACGACCAGATCGGCCAGAACCTGACCGCCGTCGTGCTCGAGCTGAAGCGGCTGCAGGGCAGCGTCGACCGGCGGACTGGCGCGAGACGCTCGGCCGACGCCCAGGAGCTCGCCCGCGAGATCCTCGAGGAGCTGCGCCGGATCAGCTACGAGCTGCGGCCCGCCGTGCTCGACGACCTCGGCCTCGCGAGCGCGCTCGCGTCGCTCTGCCGACGGCGATCGCGCGGCGGGCGGGGATCGAGGTCGACGCACGAGGTCGACGGCCCGCTGCCGGCGCTCGACGCCCGACGTCGAGCTCGCGTCTACCGGATCGCGCAGGAGGCGCTCACGAACGCCGTCCGCCACTCCGGCTGCACGCGCGTCCGGGTCGCCGCTGCGCTCGACCGGCGAGACGGCCCTGGTACCTGCGGGTGCACGACGACGGCCGCGGGCGTCGGCGGCCAGCCCCGCTCGGGCGGCGGCATCCGCGGGATGCGCGAGCGGGCGGTCATGATCGGCGGGCGGCTGACGTGCTCGGCGTCGCCGACGACGGCGGCGTCGAGGTCGAGCTCCGCGTCCCGCCGGCGGACGCCGGATGGCGTAGGCTGCTGACCGCCACAGGCCGATCCGCATCCTGCTCGCCGACGACCACGCGGTCGTCCGCCGCGGGCTGCGGCTGGTGCTCGAGTCCGAGAGCGACATGCGCGTCGTGGCCGAGGCCGGCGACGGCGCCGAGGCGGTGCGGCGAGCCGTGCACGACGACGTCGACCTGGCCGTCCTCGACATCTCGATGCCGGGCATGACCGGCATCCAGGCCGCCCAGGAGCTGCTCCCGGCTGCGGCCGCGGCTGCGCACGCTGATCCTCTCGATGCACGACAACGAGCAGTACTTTCTGCGAGGCGCTCCGGGCGGGCGCGAGCGGCTACGTCCTGAAGTCGGTCGCCGACCACGACCTGATCCAGCGCCTGCCGCGCGGCGATGCGCGGCGAGCCGTTCGTGTATCCGACGGCCGAGCGGTCGCTGCTCGGCCGCGCGCTCGACCGACGAGCGAGCCGCGGCGTCGTGCTGACCGGACGCGAGTCGCAGATCCTGGCGCTGATCGCCGACGGCCACACGTCCCGCGAGATCGCCGAGATGCTGGTGATCAGCCCGCGCACGGTCGAACGCCATCGCGAGAACCTGCGGCACAAGCTCGGGCCTGCGAAACCGGGTCGACCTGACCCGCTACGCGATCCGGGCCGGCCTCATCGCGCCGTGACTAGCTGACCTTGATGGTGACGCCGGTCGTGAAGGCGGACGCGCCGCTGCCGGTCGTGCGCCGGAACCGGCAGCGGAACTTGTACGTGCCGGTGCCCTTGCTGGGCACGAATGTCCCCGACGTCGCCGTGGTCGCCTTGAAGAGCGACGCCCACGACGACGAGCCGGGCACCTGCACCTGGACGTCCTCGGAGTAGCCGGCCGGCGGCGCGGCCGCCGCCCACCTCAAGGTGAACGTCGTCGTCCTCGATCCGGTCGCGGGCGCCGCCGTCATCGGCACGTTCAGCTTGATCGTCTTGGCGGTGGCCGTGTCGGTGAACGTGTAGGCGCCGGCGGCCGGGAAGGTCGTCTGCCGGAAGGCGACGGGGGCGACGAGGCCGGTGTCGGGGAAGATGCCGAGCCCGCTCGTGTTGTCGGTCGCGCTGTGCGAGCCCGGGCCGACGAAGCTCCACTGGAGCACGCCGCCCATGGCCAGCGCCGGCGACGCCGAGCCGAAGCCGAGGTTGGTGACGCCGACGTAGCTCGTGTTCGGAGCGGCGGTGACGTTCACGACCTTGCTGTTCGTCACCTGGCCCGTCTGGTCGGACTGGGCCGCGGCGACGTTCACCGCCGTCGGAGGCAGGATGGGCGTCGCGTTCACCGTGACGGTGGCGGAGTCGCCCGGCCCGAGCGTCCCCAGGTTGCAGGTGATCGGCCCCTGGCCCGCGCAGCTCCCGCTCGACGGCGTGGCGGTGACGGACTGCGCGTTCGGCGGCGGGTTGTCGGTCACCGTGACATTCGTCTGGTCCGACGAGCCCGGGTTCGTCACCGTGACCGTGTAGGCCGCGCCCGCGTCCGCCTGCACCGAGGACGGCGCGGTCTGGGAGATGCCGAGCCCCGGAGGCGGCGGGGTCGTCCCGTGGCAGGTTCCGGAGAATGTGTCTTTTACCGCGCCGGTCGTGGTGATGAACTGGGCGTCGTACCCCGTGGGGTGCAGCACCATCCGCAGGTAGCCGAAGCCGCGGAAGTTCGCGAGCGGGGCGGGGCTCGCGTTCGCGGCCGTCGAGACGAGCGACTCACCGCCCGTGCCCACGATCACCTCGCGGACGCCGTTCGCCGCGTCGGTGGCGCCGCTCGGATTGAGCGGGGCGAAGCGGGCGTAGGTGTGCACGTGCCCGTTCAGCACCAGGTCGACGTGCGCCGCGTAGAGCATGCTCCACCACGCCGCGTAGGCCGTCGCGTTCTTCCCGGTCGCCGTCCACTCCGGCTGGTGCCAGTAGGCCAGGGTGCAGGGCTGGCTATCCGCCGCAAGATCGCTCGAGAGCCACTGGGTCTGGGCGCTGCCCACGCCGCAGCCGCCGACGTTCGTCTTCGAGCAGTTGGCATTGAGCGAGATCAGGTGCCACTTGCCGATGTTGAACGAGTACTCGCCCGCGGTGGCCGGGCGGGCCGGAGCGCCGAAGTAGGCGAAGTAGTCCTGCGCCGCGTTGTTCGGGTCCGGGCACTGGGCGCCGTTGGCCGAGTTCGTGGTCGTCGAGTACTCGTGGTTCCCGGCCGTGGGATCGATGATGCTGTTGAAGAACCCCCAGGTGGGCGCGTAGCTCTGGGCGTACTCGGCGAGCGTCCCGCACCCGTACTGGTAGTCGCCGAGGCCGAGCAACATGTCGATCGTCGGGTCGTTCTCCATCTGGGCGCTGTCGCCGGCCTCGCCGCAGTTGGACGCCGTGCCGGCGCCGCCGTTGAAGTGGGAGTCGGCCGGCGCGCAGGCCATGTCGCCGACTGCGGCGATGACCGGATCGCCCGTCGAGGGATCGGTGGCGTGCGCCGTCCCGGCGCGGCCGCCGAGGAGGGCGACCGCAACCGCCGCTGCCAGAAACCACGCTCGCCGCTTCATGTCCATGACTCCCGGGAGGACGTGCCACCGCCTCGGGCGTGTAGCCCACAACACCTGGACTGTACTCGCGGCTTCGGAACGTGTCTAGTAGACTCGCTCCAGGCATGGTGGGATGGATGTGGAAAGTCGTTCTGACGGCGGCTCTGGTGACGGCGGCCGTCCTGGCGTTCGCATCCACCGTCCCCGCCGCGACGAACCTGATCGCGAACGGGACATTCGAGGGCAGCGGGGGCGCGGGCTCGCTCTCGGGCTGGGCGGCCAGCGGCGGCTCCCTCTCGCTCGTGACGGGCAACGGCGGCGGCCACGCCGCGCGGGTCTCGGCCCAACGGGCGGGGTCGCAGGCGTACGCCTACACGACGTCGAAGCCGGTGAAGAGCGCCGCGGCGGGCGCGGCGTACTCGCTCGACGGGAGCGTCCGCTCGAGCACGGGCGGAACGGTGTGCCTGAAGGTGAAGGAGGTGCCGTCCGGCGGGTCGAGCACCGTCGGCTCGGCCCAGCAGTGCCTCGCCGCCACGTCGTCGTGGCAGGCGTTCCCGACGGTCTCCTACAAGATCGCCAAGGCCGGCGACTCCTGACGGTGAACGTCGTCGAGTCCTCGCCGGCCTCCGGCGCCACGTTCGACATCGACAACCTCGTCCTCGCCGCGGGCTCGTCCGGCGGCGACGGCTCCGCGCCCAGCGTGCCCGGAAACGTGCACGCGTCGGCCACGAGCTCGACCGCCGCGACGGTGACCTGGTCGGCATCGAGCGACAACGTCGGGGTGACGGGCTACGACGTGTTCCGCGACGGGGCGAAGGTGCAGACGGTCGGCGGCACCACGACGACCTTCCAGGATACGGGCCTTGCCGCGAGCACCACCTACGTCTATACGGTCGACGCGTTCGACGCCGCCCGCAACACCTCCAGCCAATCGACCGGCGCGTCGGTCACGACGCCTGCGGGTGGCGGGGGGGCGGCGGCAGCGGGCCGTGCGGCACGGTCGCGCCGAGCACCTCGCCCTACTCCCACATCGTGGTCATCATGGACGAGAACCTGACCGTGGCCGACTGGCAGGCGGCGACCAAGGACGCGGCGTTCACGCACATGCTCGCGACCGACTGCCGCTACGAGTCGAACGCGGCCGGCGAGACCCACCCGAGCTTCCCCAATTACCTGGCGGTGATGAGCGGCACGTTCAACACCTGCCTGGCCTGCTCGTCGAGCGCCGACAACATGTTCCACCAGCTCGGCGCCGCTGGCATGACGTGGAAGGACTACAACCAGTCGATGCCGGCGAACTGCTCGGGGAACGTGAGCTCGGTGTCCTACTACCGCGACGGGCACAACCCGGCGTACTGGTTCACCGACCTCGGCGCGACATCGAAGGGCGGCGACGGGTCGTGCGCGAAGAACGACGTCCCCGCCGACCCCAATCTGTGGTCCGACATCGCCGCCGACGCGCTGCCCAGCTTCGCCTGGATCGCCCCCGACGACTGCCGCGACATGCACTGGATGAACGGCCCGTGCGAGACGGTGACCGGCCAGACGAAAGCGCAGCGGATCGCGATCGGCGACGCGTACATCGCCAAGATCGTGAACGCGATCGCGGCGACCCCCAGCTACCAGGCGGGCAAGACGCTCGTCGTCGTCACGTGGGACGAGTCGAACGAGGAGTCCACGCAGGCCAAGGGCAACTGGGGCATCGACTGCTCGAACCCGTCCGTGTACAACGCCAAGACGGCCACCTGCCAGGTGGTGACGATCCTCGCCTCGGCCCGCATCACGGCCGGATCGACGAGTACCTTCTACAGCCACTACAGCCTGACCGCGGCCTTCGAGCACAACTTCGGGCTGCCGCTGCTCGCCGGCGCGAACGACTCGTGGGTGACCCCGGCGCCGATCTATTGATCGCTCGGCGATAGAGTTTCGTTTCGATGGAGGATCCCGGCTTCGAGCTGGTCGCGGCCAGCCTGCGCGCCGACGCCACCGACCTGGCCGCGTTCGTCGAGGCGCTGGCGGTGAAGCTCGAGGGGGCGCTCCCGGGCAGCGTGCGGGTCGAGCGCCGCGGCGGCGGGCTGTTCTCGCGCGAGAAGCGCGTGCGCCGCATCTCGGTGACGATGGACGAGACCCGCTACGACCTCGAGCGCGACGACGGGTCGCTGCGGACGTCCCGCTGCAGCGAGGTGCGCGGGATCGTGATCAAGTCCGAGCCGCTCGACCTCGACGCCTGGATCGACGCGCTCAGCCGCGACCTGAGCGAGCAGGCCCGCCAGAGCGAGCGGGCGCGGATCGCGCTCGAGCGGCTGCTGGAGGGTTAGGCATGGGCTTCTTCAACCGCGGCGGCCCGCGCGAGGGCCGCGACGAGCGGGAGCAGCGCGAGCAGCGCCAGGGCGAGGACATCGAGCGGATCGCGGCCGGCGGCATCCCTGCCGCCGCCGAGGAGCGGCTGCGCACCCTCGGCGCCGAGGCCGGGCAGGCGTTCACCTCCGACCTGTCCGTGCCCGAGTTCGCGCTCGTCCGCCGCGCCGGCCTGGAGCCGGTCACCCAGGTGCTGGGATCGTCGGTCTACCACGTCGGCTGGCAGTTCATGGGCGGGGGCTGGTACGGGGCGTCGCAGGAGCTGACCATCCTGAGCGACGCGTACAACGACTGCCGCCGGCGCGCCCTCGAACGGCTCCGCACCGAGGCGGAGCTGGCGGGGGCCGACGCGGTCGTCGGCCTGCGCGTGACGGCCTCGCGGTACGAGTGGGGCTCGGACCTGATCGAGTTCCAGGCGATCGGCACGGCCGTGCGCGCCCCCGGCCTGCGGACGCCGTCCGGCCCGGCGCTGACGAACCTGAGCGGTCAGGACTGCGCGCTCCTCCTCGAGGCCGGACACCGGCCGTGCGGCGTCGTCGGCGCGACCTCCGTCTACTACGGCACGCTCTACACGTGGACGCAGCCGATCCCGGCCTCGTCGTGGGGCGGCTGGGCGAACGTCGAGATGGTGGGCGCCACCCAGACCTGGTACGCGGCCCGCCACCGCGTGCTGCAGACGCTCACCGCCGACGCCGCGGCACTCGGTGCCGACGGCATCGTCGCCACCAGCTGGGGCCAGGAGGAGCGGCCCTACGAGACCGGCGACCGCCTCGCCGGCGTCACGTACATCATCCATGCCCTGGCCACCGCCATCGCCTCCGGCGAGCCCCGGCCGGCGGCCGACATCACCACCGTCCTCACGTTGTCCAAGGAGACCGGATGAGCTACGACCCCAACTCGCTCGAGGGCGTCCCCGCCGACGCCCGCAGCCGCCTGGCCCAGAACAAGGCGGGCCTGTTCACCTCCGACCTCTCGGTCGGCGAGTTCCTGCTCGTCAAGGAGGCCGGGCTTCGACCCGCTCGGCCTGGTCGTCGGCAGCTCGATCTACCACATCGGCTTCCAGCAGTCGAACTGGAACCAGAACCAGGAGATGGACGTCCTCACCCAGGCGATGTATCACGCCCGCGAGCTGGCGATGACGCGCATGGAGGAGGAGGCCGACCAGCTCGGCGCCGACGGGATCGTCGGCGTGCGCCTGGACGTCGGCCGCTACGAGTGGGGCGCCGACCTGGCCGAGTTCATCGCGATCGGCACCGCCGTCAAGCACCGCGGCGGCGAGCTGCACCGGGCCCCGAACGGGCGGCCGTTCACGAGCGACCTCTCCGGCCAGGACTTCTGGACGCTGCTGCGGGCCGGCTACCGGCCGGTCGGCATGGTCATGGGCAGCTGCGTCTACCACGTCGCCCACCAGGGCCTGCGCAGCTTCGTTCTCGCAAGATCGGCCAGAACGTCGAGATGGCGAACTACACCCAGGCGCTCTACGACGCCCGCGAGCTGGCGATGGAGCGGATGCAGGCCGAGGCCGAGCAGGTGCAGGCCGAGGGCATCGTCGGCGTGCAGATCCAGGAGCGCAGCCACGGCTGGGGCTCGCACGTGATCGAGTTCTTCGCCGTCGGGACGGCCGTCGTCCCGACCAAGGCCGATCACATCATCGACCCGCCCAACATGATGCTGAGCATGGATGGCTGACCTGGTTCGGGTACGCTTGACGGCATGTCGCTGACTCCGCGCCAGGCCAAGAAGCGCCAGATGGTGCGCACGGGCTACGCCGGCCTCGGGGTCGGTGCGCTGATCGTGCTCTACGCGCTCAGCGCCGGCGCGATCCTGCTCGGCATCATCGGCGTCGTGATCCTCGTGATCGCGGGCTGGGCGACGCGGGCGATGCGCAGCCTCTAGCTCAGCCTTCGGCCGGCAGCGATCGTTCGATCGGGTAGTGGATGCGCAGCTGCGCCGAGCGACCACGCTCGAGGCGGTGAACGAACGTTGCCTGGGGCGGGCAGTGATCCGGTGCGGCCGCGGGGTTTGTGAAGTCGATTTCGATGACCGTGATGCTCCTGCTGGCGAGGAGACCGACGATCCTGGCGCGAACGCCGAGCTCGATCGCGTCGCGCTCATGTGCCGACCAGTTCGCGATCCCGACCCAGCCTCCGTTGCCATCGGTGACGTCAACGTCCTGGGCGAAAAGCTCTCGATAGGTGCGTGGAGTCGGGTGGTCGTGGAGGGTGCGGTAGAAACCCGCCCACTCGTCGCGCCGCCGGTCTTCGAGGTGACTCCGGCTCGCCGGTGAGCCGGCAATCGCGTCCATCAATGCAGCTGCCAGCCGCGACCGGCCCCGGTTGAGCCGGCTGCGAACCGTGCCGATCGGCACAGCGGTGAGGCGTGCGATCGCGCGTAGCTCTCGCAGCGGGAGAAGTAGCGGAGGATGACCGTCAGCTGCTCCTCGGCCGGCAGCGTCTCGAGCGCGCGCCACACCCACTCGCGCAGGGCGTGCTGCGCGAGCGCCTCCTCCGGCCCGATCGCCGTGCGGTGCGGGTCCACCTGGGCGCACGGAAGCTCGCGCCGTTGCCGAAGCTGCATCAGACAGACGTTGCGAACGACGGTGTGGAGCCAGGCCCTGGCCGCGCCCGTATCGCGAACCTCGCTCATCCGGGCGAGCGCGATCAGCGACGTGTCCTGGACGGCGTCAAGCGCATCGGCACGGCTGCCCAGCAGCCGCATCGCAGTCGCATACAGCGAGGCCCGGTTGCGCTCGAGCAGGGCGGCCAGCGCCTGCACGTCCCCGGCGCAGGCCCTTGATCCAAGCTCGGTGTCGCTCGGGGCATCGCTGGCCACATCAGAAGGATGCACGGCCGGCGGCCAAAGTTCGAGAACTTCTTGCGCTCGTCGTGCATCTACTCCGCGACGGCCACGTCGGCAGAAGGAGCTCAGATGCCCCCGAACACGAAGCCAACGTGCGACGCGATGCTGGAGGTGAACAAGTCCCTCGTCCTGTCCTTTGTCGAGGCCTGGAACCGCCGGGACTTCAACCGCTTCGCCTCGCTCATGGCGCCCGACGCGGTGCTCCACGTCGGCGGCGGCGAGGTGCCGTGCGACCCCTCTGGTACCCGCGCGATCGCCGAGAAGTGGACGATGGCGTTCCCGGACTACCGCTTCTCGCTGCTCGGGGTCGTCGCGGAAGGCGATCGGGTCGTCCTACACATGCCCTACAGCGGAACCCACCGAGGCACGATCGCCGGCGTCGAGCCTACCGGCCGGTCGTGCATCGTCGACGAGATCGTCATCTTCCGGATCGCCGAGGGAAAGATCGCCGAGGCCTGGGAGGTTTTCGACGAAGCCGGAATGTGGCGCCAGCTCGGGATCAGGCGATGAGCGGGATCAGCAGCCCGACGATCACGCCGATTGCGGCCGCGACGGCGTAGAACGCGAGCACGCGCGGCGCGGTGCCCGCGCGGCGGGCGCGGATGCTGTCGGTGTCGGGCGGGCGGCCCGTCCAGCCGCGACGTCGCCCGACCCCGATCAGGGCAATCACCGTGAGCGCGGTGGCCGATCCGGCCAGGGCCGCCGAGAGGGTGCCCGTGCCGTGCGGGTGCGTCCGGGCGCGCGCAGGCGACGCGGGCCGCGGTGGCTGCGGGCGCGGCGCCGGGCGAGGGTGCCGCCTCTGGCTCGGCGGCGTTCGCTGGGGCGTGTGCGCGAGCCGCGTGTGCCCGAGCGGAAAGGCGTGCCACAGCCGCCCGACCGATGGCCTCGTCGTGGCAGCCGCCACAGGCGCCAGGGCCGCGGCGAGCGCGACCAGGGCGATCAGCGCGAGCCGCTTCACTCGATCGTGACCGGCGTGCCCACGGGCAGCAGCCGCGCCAGCCGCATGAGGTCGCGGTTGCGCATGCGTATGCAGCCGTGGGACGGCCGGCCGGGGATCAGCCGGGGGGCATTCGTGCCGTGGATGCCGATGAAGCCGCCGGCCGGCCACTCGGTCAGCACGGCCGACCGCGCGCTCGTCCCGAACGCGATCGGGCCGTAGAACGCGCTCGCGTAGCCGCGCAGGCGGTCGCGGATGTAGAACTGTCCGCGGGGCGTCGGCGTGCCCGGCGCGCCGATCCCGACCGGCGCCCGGAAGATCGCCTTGCCGGCGCGGAAGAGCGTCATCCGCCGGTGGCGCAGGCTGACGACCAGGTGGGTGTCCACGAACGTGTAGCCGCTGAGCGCCGCCCGCGGCACCCAGCCCTGGGTGTCGTTCGGGAGCACGGGCAGCCGTACCCGCGCCCACAGGCGGCCGTGATGCATGGCGGTCTTCGTGACGAGCACGATGTTGACGGTGTGCTCGGGCGTGCGCGTGCGCAGGCGGGCGGCCACCTTGCCGCCCGGCCGGCGGCGGGCCGGCGACCGGCCGCAGCACCTGGGCCCAGCGCCACGTCTGCCGGTGCGCGATCGGGCCCACCTTGGGCACGATTAGCCGCGGCGGCGAGATGCCGGGCGTGAAGGGATGGGTGGGCGTCCCCACCGGGACGGTCGCCGCGGGGGAGGGCGCCGTCGAGGCAACGGCGACGACAGTCGCGGCCCCGACGACGATGGAGACGGCGACGGCGGTCGTCGCCCACATGCCCCGGCCGCGCCGGCGGCGCGGCGGCGGCGCGGCCGGCGCCGCAACGGTTGCCGGTGGAGCCTCGACCGCAAGCCTCGCAGGCGGCGGCAACGGCACGGGCGTGCGCCGTCGGGCCGCGCGGGCGGTCGCCGCCGCGCCGACCACGCACCCCGCGGCGATGGCCGCGGCTGCCCAGGTGCGGCTGCCCCGGGTCATGTCAGCCCGTAAAGCCCGGCATCCCCGCCGCCTGGGTCGGCCCGACGATGAAGTGGGTCGAGCTCACGACCTGGCCGACGTGGGCCGCGGTCGCGGGCTGGTCGAACGCCGACTGCGCCGGCAGGATGCCGGCGATGCGCCGGATCCAGGCGGCGTGACGGGCCTCGGTCGCATGGATCGCGAGCGCGGCCTGCAGGTACGCCGGCGACGCGATCCGCGGGGCCTGGCCCTTGTAGGCGGCCACGCCCAGGTCCTCGAACGCGACGGCGGTGCGGACGAACGCGGTCTGCGAGTCGGTCGCGCCGTGGAAGTCGAAGCTCGGCTTGGCGACGGCCCGGCTTCCCAGCACCCCGAGGAGCATGCGCACGTGTGCGCGCTCGTGGTTGCCGACGATCCGGGCCAGGCGGGCCGTCTCGCCGGTCAGCGCGCCGATCCGCTCGACCTCCGTGTAGAAGGCCGACTGCAGGTACTCGAGCGTGAGCGCGTAGTTCAGGATGGCGACATCGCCCTGCGGCTCCGCCGCGGCGTCGGCCGACGCGGCCCCGGTGAGCGCCACCGCCGAGCCGATCAGCCCCGCGGCCGCGAGCGTGCGCAGGACGGTCCGGCGGGTGGCGGGCGCGAATGGGCCGAGCGCGTCGGCCAGGGCGCCGTCGCGGTCGAGGCGGCCGAGGTCGTCGCTCATGTCGCTCCCTTCACGTACCCGGTGCGGCGGATGGCGGCGAGCACGCGGGCGGCGCCCTCGGCCGGGTTGGCCGCGGTCGGCGCGGGCAGCTCGCCGAGCAGGTCGCGGATCCAGGCCGCGTGGCGGGCCTCCACCGAGACGATCGTGGCGACGGCCGCCAGCGACGGCTTGGTCAGGTTGGCCGCCTGGCCGTCGAGCGCCGCGACGCCCAGATCCTCGAGCACGCGCGCTGCCGCGGCGAAGCGGTCGGGGTCGGTGACGGCGTCGCCGAAGTCGAACGCCGGCGCGGGCTTCGCGCGCGAGCCGAGCGTCTCGCGCAGGAACGCGACGTGGGCGCGCTCGTGGCCGCCGACGACGCGGGCGTACTGCGCCAGCTCACCGGTCAGGCCTGCGTGCTGCAGCGCCTGCTCGTAAAGCGCGGCCTGGAGCTCCTCCATCTCGAGGGCGAAGTTCAGGATCTCGGCGTCGCCGAGGCGCGAACCGGAGCCGAGCGCCGGCGCGCCCACCCCGCCCACGAGGATCCCGCCCGCCACGAGGCTCGCCGCCGACAGCACCGCGCGGCGGCTGGCCGTGTGCCCCGCCGTCCCCGTCTCTTCCTCCATCACGTTGCACTCCCTGCATTTCCCGTATTACGCCCGGGCAAAACCACCAGTCGCTTCGATGATACCCATCATCTTCCAATTTGAGAACCCGCGCGCGGTGCTACGACTCCGACGCGGGCGCCCGCTGGACGCGCACGAACACGGCGGCCGTCGTCGCGCAGATGACCGCGAGCAGCGCGTAGGACGCCCGCGTCCCCTGCCAGTCGGCCAGCCGCGATCCGGCGAGCGGCCCGACGACCGCGCCGATTCCCCACATCAGGTTCACCACGCCGAGCACGACGCCGTGGCCGAGCTGGGCGCGGTCGGCGCCGTCGGTGCTGAGCGGGTAGCCGACCGCGTACAGGATCGACTGCGCCGCCGAGCAGGCGATCACGAGCCCGACGAAGACGCCGATCCCGGCAGGGATGGCGAAGGCTGCCGTCAGCAGCGCCAGCGCCGCGCAGGCCGCGGCGGCCAGCGGCACCCGCCCGACCCGATCCCCGACCCGCGCGGTGAGGACGACGGCGCCGCCGCCGAGCACGGCGCCGACCGAGTAGACCAGACCGATCCCTGAGCGGTCGACGCCGAGGCTCGAAAGGTGCAGCGGCACCAGCAGCTGGAGCGCGCCGCCGACGACGGCAACCACGAGGATCATCCCGACGCTCGCCGTGATCAGCGTCTCGCCCCAGGAGGCGCGCAGGGCCGAGGCCATGCTCGTGCGCCGGTGGGCCTCGATGCGGGCGTCGGGCTCGAGCGCGATCAGGCCGAGGAGGATCACGAAGAGCGCCGTCATTCCGAGGAACGTCGGCCGGATCCCGAAGCGCGTCGTCACGACGCCGCCGACGAACGGCCCTGCGATGACGCCCACGGTGGCCGCCACCTGGGCGTATCCGACCGCCTCCCCGCGCCGCTCGACCGGCGCCCGGGCGGCGACCCACGCGAGCCCGGCGCCCCACACGGCGGCGTCGGCGGCGCCCTGGAGCAGGCGCGCGACGAGGAGCTCCGGGAACGAGCTCGCGAGCGCCAGCCCGGCCGTCGCGCCCGCCATCAGGAGGGTGCCGATCGCCGTGACGAGGCGCGCGCCCACGCGGTCGGCGAGGTGGCCGACCGGGACGGCGACGACGATGACGGCGAGGCTGAACGAAGCCAGCATCCAGGCCGTCTGCAGCGTGCTCAGGCCGAGCTCGTGGCGGTAGTGGGGCAGGAGCGGGACGATCGCCGACCACAGCGTGAGATCGAAGACGACGAGCACGCAGACGAGGGCGATCAGACGGCGCACGCGGGCATCGTAGGAGCGGCCCGCAGGGCCGCGGTAGCATGGCGTGCCCCAGCGAGTCATTCCGGAGGTCGGCGGTGAACTGGGAGGTTTTCATCACGTGCGCGGTGACAGGCGCCGGCGACACCCCCGGCCGCAGCCCGCTGGTCCCGGTGGCGCCGGAGCAGATCGCGCAAGCGGCGGTCGAGGCGGCCCGGGCGGGCGCGGCGGTGGCCCACATCCATGTCCGTGACCCGGAGACCGGCAAGGGCGCCCGCGACCCGCGCCTCTACCGCGAGGTGGTCGAGCGTGTGCGGGCGGCCGACGTCGACGTCGTGCTCAACCTGACCGCGGGTATGGGCGGCGACCTCGTCCTCGGCGGCGAGGAGATGCCGCTCCCGACCGCCGCCGGCACCGACATGGCCGGGGCGGAGGAGCGCCTGCGCCACGTCGCGGAGCTGCGGCCGGAGATCTGCACGCTCGACTGCGGGACGATGAATTTCGCCGCGGGCGGCGATTACGTCATGGTGAACACGCCCGGGATGCTGCGGGCGATGGCGCGGCGGGTGCAGGAGCTGGGTGTGCGGCCGGAGCTCGAGGTGTTCGACACCGGCCACCTGGTCATGGTCAAGGAGCTGATCGCCGAGGGCCTGATCGATCCGCCGCCGCTGATCCAGCTCTGCACCGGCATCCCCTACGGCGCCCCCGACGACCCGGGCACGCTGCTTGCGATGCGAAACCAGCTTCCCGACGATGCCGTCTTCTCGGCGTTCTCGATCGGGCGCATGCAGCTCCCGTTCGTGGCCATGGCGGCGCTGGTCGGCGGAAACGTCCGCGTCGGCCTCGAGGACAACCTCCTGCTCGAGCGGGGTGTGCCTGCGACGAACGCGCAGCTGGTCGAGCGGGCGGTGCAGATCCTCGGGGCGATGAACGTCCGCATCCTCACCGCCGCCGACGTGCGGGCGAAGCTGGGGCTCGCGCGCGGTGGCTGAGCCGGGAGGCGGCCGGCCGCGGGCGGTGGGCCTCCTCGGCGGCGGCGTCATCGGCGGGGGCTGGGCGGCCCGGTTCCTCCGAAACGGTGTCGACGTGCGCGTGTACGACCCCGACCCGCGGGCGGCCGAGAAGATCGCGGCCGTGCTCGAGAATGCCCGCCGCGCGTGGGGCCGGCTGACGCTCGCGCCGCTCCCTGCCGAGGGCCGGCTCGAGATCGTCGGCAGCATCGAGGAGGCGGTCGCGGGCGCCGACTTCGTCCAGGAGAACGCCCCGGAGCGTGAGCCGCTCAAGCGGGAGCTGCTGGCGCGCGCCGACCGGGCAGCCGGCCGCGGACGCGGTCTTCTGCTCGTCGACCTCGGGGCTGCGGCCGTCGCTGCTCCAGGCCGACATGAGCCGGCCCGGCCGATTCGCGGTGGGCCACCCGTTCAACCCCGTCTATCTGCTGCCGCTCGTCGAGGTGTGCGGCGGCGAGCGCACCGACCCGGAGACGCTCGAGCGGGCCGCCGCCGTCTACCGGTCGGTGGGGATGGAGCCGCTCGTGCTGCGGGCCGAGATCGACGGCTTCGTCGCCGACCGGCTGATGGAGGCGATGTGGCGCGAGGCGCTCTGGCTCGTCGCCGACGATGTGGCCACGGTCACCGAGATCGACGATGCGATCCGGCTCGGGGCCGGCCTGCGCTGGTCGTTCATGGGCTCGTTCCTGACCTACCGCGCCGCCGGCGGCGACGAGGGGATGCGCCACTTCGTCGAGCAGTTCGGGCCGGCGCTCCGGTGGCCGTGGACGAAGCTGACCGACGTCCCTGAGCTCTCCGACGAGCTCGTCGAGAAGCTCGTGGCCCAGTCCGATGCCCAGGCCGAGGGCCGCTCCGTGCGCGAGCTGGAGCGCCTGCGCGACGACTGCCTCGTCTCCGTGCTCCAGGGCTTGCGCGCCAACCGCTACGGCGCCGGTGCCGTCCTCGAGCGGCACGAGCGCGAGCTCTTCGCGGCGGCCGGGGCGCCAGCGGACTCCGCGCTCGACACCTCGCGGCCGCTCGAGCTGCACGAGGCGACGGTCGCGCCGGAGTGGGTCGACTACAACGGCCACGCCCACGAGAGCCGCTACCTGCAGGTGTTCGGCGACACGACCGACGCGCTCCTGGGCCTGCTGGGGATCGACGCCGCGTACCTGGATGGCGTCGGCAGCTACTTCACCGTCGAGACGCACCTCTCGCACCTGCGCGAGGCCTCGGCCGGCGACCGGCTGCGCACGACCACGCAGGTGCTGGGCTGCGACGAGAAGCGGCTGCACATCTTCCACTCGCTGTTCGACGGCGACGAGCTCGTGGCGACGGCGGAGCAGATGATGCTGCACGTGTCGGCGGCGACGGGGCGGGCCGGGCCGGCCGGTGACGAGGTGCTCGCCAGGGCCCGCGCGATCGCCGCCGGCCACGCGGCCCTGGCGCGGCCGGAGCGGGCCGGTCGCAAAGTGAACATGGGGTGAGGCGAGAAACGGGGACGGTCCCCGCTTCTCGGGGACCGTCCCCTCACCGGCCGGCGTCCCGGCGGCGGCGCAGCTCGGCCAGCGGTGCCAGCGGGTCGAGGCCGTCGCGGGCCAGCAGCAGCATGCTGTGGAACCACAGGTCGGCCACCTCGGACACCAGATGCTCGCTGCCTGCCTCGGCCAGGAGCACTTCGACAGCCTCCTCGCCGACCTTGCGCTGGGCGCGCTCGCGCGCGTCGGCCAGCACCCCGGCGACGTAGGAGCCCTCGCCGCCCGCCCCGGCCCGGTCGCCGATCACGTCCGCCAGCTCCCCCAGGAGCGGCGCGGCGTCGCCGAAGCAGGAGACGGCTCCGGTGTGGCACGTCGGCCCGGCGGGGTGGGCCAGGTAGAGGAGCGCGTCCTGGTCGCAGTCGGCCCGGATCGCGACGACACGCAGCACGTTCCCGGAGGTCTCGCCCTTCTGCCACAGCCGGTCGCGCGAGCGCGAGTGGAAATGGGCAAGACCGGTGCGCACGGTCGCCTCGAGCGCCTCCCGGTCGACGTAGGCGAGCATCAGCACGGTGCCTGAGTCCGCGTCCTGGACGACACAGGGCAGGAGCGCGCCCTCGGGGACGGTCACACTCGTGCCGGCAAGCCGCACGCCGCCACCTCCCGCTTGACGTCGTCCGGCGTCGTCTCGCCGTCGTGAAAGATCGAGGCGGCGAGCGCCGCGTCGGCCCCGGCCCGCAGGGCGGCCACGATGTCGCTTGCGTTGCCCGCGCCGCCCGAGGCGATCAGCGGCACCCGCACCCGCTCCCGGATCCGGCCGATCAGCTCGAGGTCGTAGCCGCGCCGGCCGCCGTCGGAGTCGATGCTCGTCACGAGCAGCTCGCCGCTCCCGCGCCGGGCCGCCTCCTGCGCCCAGCCGACCGCCTCGACACCCGTCGCCTCGCTGCCGCCCCGCGCATACGTCCACCAGCCGTCCTCGCCGCGGGCGGCGTCGATGGCGACGACGACGCACTGGCTGCCGAGCCGCTCCGCCAGGTCGTCGATCAGCCCGGGCGTGCGCAGGGCGGCGGAGTTGACGGAGATCTTGTCCGCGCCGGCGAGCAGGAGCTCGCGTGCCCGTTCCGGCCGGTCGATGCCGCCGCCGACGCACAGCGGCACGTCGACCCGCTCGGCCGCCCGCTCGACCGCTCGCAGGAGCTCCTGCCAGGCCTCGGCCTCGGCGTCGATGTTGAGCCACACGATCTCGTCGGCGCCCGCCGCGGCATAGCGCTCGGCGGCGTCCACGGGGTCGCCGCAGTCGCGCAGCTCGCGGAAGCGCACGCCCTTGACGAGCCGCCCGCCGCGGACGTCGAGGCAGGGGATGACGCGCCTACGCAGCACCGTCGCTCCACCGCAGGAACGCGCGCAGGAGCTCGCGCCCGGCCGGGCCGCTCTTCTCCGGGTGAAACTGCATCCCGGCCACCCGGCCGGCGCCCGCGACCGACGCGAACCGGCGGCCGTCCAGCTCCGTCGTCCCCAGCACCACCCCGCCGGCTGCCGGCTCGACCGCGTAGGAGTGGGCGAAGTAGCACACCGCCGGCAGCGCCCCCGCGAGCGGGTGGTCGGCCTGCGGCGTCACGTCGTTCCAGCCCATGTGGGGCAGGCGGTCGGCGAAGCCCATCGCGACGGCCCGGCCGGGCAGGAGGCCCAGGCAGGGGACGCCGTCCTCGTCGCTTCGCTCGAACAGGAGCTGGAGGCCCAGGCAGATCCCGAACACGTACGCCCCCGCCTCCGCCGCATCGCGGATCGCCGCGGCGAGGCCGCGCCGCTCGAGCGCCGCCATGGCCGCACCCGCTGCGCCCACGCCGGGCACGAGCACGCAATCCGACGCCGCCACCCGGTCGGCGTCGTCCGTCACCGTGACGTCGGCTCCCGCCCGCTCAAGGCCTGTGCGCAGGCTGCGCAGGTTGCCTGCGCCGTAGTCGACGACGCACACGCTGGTCACAGGCTCCCCTTCGTGCTCGGCACCGCCCCGGCGCGGCGGGGGTCCGGCTCCCAGGCCGCCCGCAGCGCCAGCGCGAGCGCCTTGAACGCCGCCTCGAGCAGGTGGTGGTCGTCGGCGCCGGTCCCCGTCAGGTGGATGGCCATGCGACCGTGGCGGGAGAGGCTGTCGAACAGGTGGGGGACGAGGGAGGCGGGGAGAGCGCCGACCCGCTCGCCCGCGAAGGGCAGGTCGATGCGCGCGGCGCCGCGGCCGCCCAGGTCGACGACGGCGTGGACGGCCGCCTCGTCGAGCGGCGCCCGCGCGTCGCCGAAGCGGCGGATCCCAGCCCGCTCGCCGAGGGCGCCGTCGAGCGCCTGGCCGAGGACGATGGCGACGTCCTCGACGGTGTGGTGCTCGTCGACCCAGAGGTCGCCCGCGCAGGTCAGGTCGAGGTCGATCAGCGAGTGCGCCGCGAGCGCCCCGAGCATGTGGTCGAGCATGCCGATCCCCGTGGCGACGGCCGCGCGCCCGCACCCGTCGAGCGCGACCCGGCAGCGGATGTCGGTCTCCGTCGTGCGCCGCTCGACGGTCGCCGTGCGGGCCGGCTCCGGTGCCTCGCCTCGAGCCGGCAGCGGCCGCCCCGAGTGCCTCGAGCAGGCGGTCGTCCTCGTACGGGGTCGCCACGCTGTACCGGATCGATGTCTCGAGCAGCGGATCGGCGAAGGTGCGCACGACCAGGCCGCGCTCGAGCAGCTCGCGCGCGAACGGCTCGGCCGGCCGGCCGATGTCGACGAGCGCGAAGTTCGTGCACGACGCCGGCACGGCGTAGCCGGCGGCGCGGAGGGCATGCGCCATCCGCTCGCGCTCGGCGCAGGCCGCCGCCGCCCGGGCGCGCATCTCGGCGACGTGGCCGGGCTCGAGCGCGATCTCGGCCAGCGCCGCCGCGTGCACGCCGATCGAGGCCGGCGGGCGCACGCCGTTCAGCCGCTCGGCGATCTCGGCGGGGGCGATGATGTAGCCGACGCGGATCCCGGCCAGGGCGAAGGCCTTCGAGAACGTCCGCACGCACACGGTGTTCTCGCGCTCGCGCACGAGGTCGGAGAGGTCGGTGCCGCCGAACTCGAGATAGGCCTGGTCGATCACGACGAGCCCCGCCCGCTCGGCCACGTCCTCGGCGGAGGCGTCCGCCCCGGTCGGGTTGTGCGGCGCGCAGACCCAGGTCAGGTCGACCTCGGCGTTCGGATCGTGCACGAGCTCCGCGCCGGCGAGACGGGTGACGACGCCGTAGTAGCCGTACGCGGGGCGGCGCACGTACGCTCGCCTGCCGGGCGCGAGCGAGAGCAGCCCGCACAGGAGGAGCGCCTCGTCGGCGCCCGCCGTCGGGACGATCTGCTCGACGGGGAAGCCGACGTGTGCGGCGATCGCCTCGCGCAGGCGCATGTAGGTCGCGTCCGGGTAGGACTGGGGGATGACGCGGGCGAGCCGCGCGAGCTCCTGCACGTACCACTCCGGCGCGACCGCCGACGTGTTCATATCGAAGCGCATGAGCGGCGCGTCGGCGGGCAGCGTGTCCTGCCAGCGGTAGCCGACCAGGCCGCGCAGCTCAGGGCGGATGACGTCGATCGCGCTCACGGGATCAGGTGGTGGATCGGGAGCACGAGCAGCGACCGCGCGCCGGCGGCGCGCAGCGGGCCGAGCATCTCCATCACCTGGCGCTGCTCGACGACGGCATGGACGGAGTGCCAGCCCGGGCGCGCCAGCGGCAGCACCGTCGGCGAGTCGAGGCCGGGCAGGAGGTCGACGATCGCGTCCAGCGAGTCGTCGGGCGCATTCAGCATCAGGTAGCGGCGGCTGCGGGCGTCGATGACGCTGCGGATGACGGTCGCGAGCTCGCCGGCGACGCGGCGCTGCTCGTCGTCCAGGTCGGGCCGCGCGACCAGCACCGCCTCGGACTCGAGCACGGTCGCGATCGGCCGCAGGCCGTTCTGGCGCAGCGTCTCGCCGCTCTGGACGAGGTCGCAGACGGCCTCGGCCGCCTCCAGCCGCGGCGCCAGCTCGACCGAGCCGCGAACGGCCACCGTCTCGACGCGCATGCCCCGGCCCGAGAAGTAGTCGGCGGTGATGCGGGGATGCGACGTCGCCACCCGGCCGCCGTCGAGCTCGGCGACCGTCTCGATGCCCGCACCGGCCGGCACCGCCACCTGCAGCGAGCAGCGGCCGAAGCCGAGCGGCACGAGCTCCTCCAGCTCGGCGCCCCCCTCGAGCACCTGGTCGCGCCCGGCCACCGCCGCCTCGAGCGCACCGTCGCCGGCCCAGGCGGGCATGTCCTCGGCCCGTGTGAAGAGCACCTCGACGTCCCACTGCGAGCATTGCGCGTAGAGGGCGCGGCCGTTGCCCTCGAGCTCGAATCCGGCCGCGCGGACGAGGTCGAGCACGGGGTCGTGCAGGCGGCCCTTGGACGGCAGCGCCAGGCGGAAGCGGCGGCTCATCGCCGCTTCGCCCTGCGGTCGAGGACGAGCCGGTAGCCGCCCTCGCCGTGGCGCAGCCAGTGCGCGACCCGGGTGACGGTCGTGGTCGAGCCGTGCACGCGCTGGGCGACCTGGGCGTAGGGCACGCCCTGGTCGAGCAGGCGGGCGGCGTGCCAGCGGTGCGAGAGCACCTCGAGCTCATGGAGCGAGCAGACGTCGCGCAGGAACGCGGCCACCTCATCGCGTGAGCGCAGGCCGAGCAGCGCGTCGCACAGGTCGTCGACCTCGGGCGTGCGCCAGTCGGCGGCGGAGGGGGAGGCGCCGTTCGTCATCGTGGTACCATTTTAGCATGCTAACACGTCGACAGGACGCGATCGACCTGCGTGAAGGCAGGGCGATCCCCGCCGTCGACCTTCTCGACGGCCGCGTCGTGCGGCTGGAGCAGGGCCGCTACGACCGCGTCACCGCCTACCCGGCCGAGCCGGCGGCGCTGGCCCGCGCATACGCCGAGGCGGGCGCGCCGTGGCTGCACGTTGTCGACCTCGAGGCAGCCCGGTCGGGCGCGCGCTCGCCCGCGCACGCCCGCCTGCTGCGCGAGCTGCGCGCCGTCCCCGGCCTGCGGATCCAGCTCGGCGGCGGCCTGCGCGGCGAGGTCGAGATCCGGGACGCGCTCGCCGACGTCGCCGACCGGGTCATCGTGGGGACGCTCGCGGCCGCCGAGCCCGACCTGGTGGGGAGGCTCGCGGCCGAGACGGGGCGAGTCGTCGTTGCGCTCGACTGCCGTGACGGCCGCGTGCGCACGCACGGCTGGCTCGAGGATGCCGGTCTCGAACCGGCGGCCTTCGTCGACCGCCTGACCGCAGCGGGCGCTCGCGACTTCCTCGTCACCGGGATCGATCGCGACGGCACCGGGCGGGGGCCGGACGTGGAGCTGGTCACGGGGGTGCGGCCGGGCGTGCCGGGGCTGCTGCTGGCGGCGGGCGGTGTGGGGTCGGGCGCCGACGTCGCCGCCGCCGTTGCGGCGGGCGCCGACGCGGTGGTCGTCGGCCGCGCACTGCTCGACGGCTCGATCTCCTTTGCATGATAATCCGTGTACGTGTATAGTCATGCAATGCCCGATCGCCGCCAGCTCATCTCGTCGCTGCTCGACCGCTTCCCGGTCACGTCGCAGCCCCAGCTCGTCTCGCTCCTCGCCGATCAGGGGGTGCACGTCACCCAGGCGACCGTCTCGCGCGACCTCGAGCGGCTCGGCGCCGTGCGGGTGCGCAAGGACGGCCACCTCGTCTACGCCCTGCCGGCCGAGGAGGAGCCGGCCGACCCGATCGAGCGGCTGCGCGAGGCGCTGCTGCTCGTCCGGGCGATGGAGCCATCCGGCAACCTGGCTGTCCTCAAGACCGCCCCGGCCAACGCGATGCCGGTCGCGCGGGCGTTCGACGTCGCCGACCTGCCCGAGGTAGCGGGGACGGTCGCCGGAGACGACGTCGTGCTCGTCGTCGCGCGTGAGCCCTACTCCGGCGCGGACGTGCTCGAGCTGTGCGACCGGATCGGCGCGGAGGCGGCACATGCTCACGCATGACCCCGCCCTCGACTCGCCGCTGTCGGCGGCCGGCCTGAAAGGGCACGACTTCCTGCGCAGCGACGACCTGAGCGGCGCCGCGATCGAGGCCGTGCTCGACCTGGCCGACCACCTGAAGGCGCTCCAGGCCCGGCGGCTGCCGCATCCGTGGCTGGCCGGGCGGACGCTGGGCATGATCTTCGAGAAGCCGTCCACCCGCACCCGCGTCTCGTTCGAGGTCGGGATGGTGCAGCTGGGCGGCCACGCCGTCCACCTGTCGGCGGGCGAGAGCCAGCTCGGGCGGGGCGAGCCGATCGAAGACACGGGCGCCGTGCTCTCGCGCTACCTCGACGCGATCGTCATCCGCACGCATGCCCATACGCGGGTGGAGGAGCTGGCCGCGGCCGCCTCGGTGCCCGTCATCAACGGGCTCACCGACGAGCACCACCCCTGCCAGGCGCTCGCCGACCTGCAGGTGCTGCGCGAGCGGCTCGGCGATCTGGCCGGCCGCCGGCTGGCGTGGGTGGGGGACGGCAGCTCGAACGTGTGCCACTCGCTGGCCTCTGCCGCAGTCGCGATGGGGATGGAGGTCGTCGTCGCGGCCCCCGACGGCTACGAGCCGTTCGCCGACGAGCTCGGGGCCGCGGCTGACGTGGTCGAGGTCGTCGATGACCCCGCCGTTGCCGTCGCGGGCGCCGACGCGGTGGTCACGGACACGTTCACGAGCATGGGCCAGGAGGCCGAGCGGGACGCCCGTCTGGCCGCGCTCGCCCCGTATCAGGTGAACGCGCGGCTGCTGCGGCACGCCGCTCCCGCGCACGTCGTCCTGCACTGCCTGCCGGCGCACTGCGGCGAGGAGATCACGGAGGACGTGCTGTGGGGGGAGAGCTCGGCCGTGTGGGACGAGGCGGAGAACCGGCTGCACGCCCAGAAGGCGCTGCTGGCCATGATCGTTTGACCAGGAAGGACGGAACTGTGGCTGAAAAGATCGTGCTCGCATACTCGGGAGGTCTCGACACGTCGGTGGCGCTGCGCTGGCTGGCCGACGAGTACGGCGCCGAGGTCGTGGCGCTGCTCGTCGACGTCGGCCAGGGCATCGACGCGGAGCAGGTCGACCGGCGTGCACGTGCGGCCGGCGCGAGCGACGTCGTGATCGCCGACGCGCGGGACGAGTTCGCGGCCGAGTTCGTCCTCCCGGTGCTGCAGGCAGGCGCGCTCTACGAGGGTCGCTACCCGCTCGTGTCCGCGCTCTCGCGGCCGCTGATCGCGCGCTGGCTCGTGCGCGTCGCCCGCGAGCGCGGCGCCACCGCGGTCGCCCACGGCTGCACGGGCAAGGGCAACGACCAGGTGCGGTTCGAGACGGCGGTCGCAGCGCTCGCCCCCGACCTGGCGGTGCTCGCGCCGGTGCGCGACTGGGGCATGACTCGCGAGCAGGAGATCGCCTACGCCCAGGAGCACGGCATCGAGGTGCCGGTGAAGTCCGGCGCGGCGTACTCGATCGACCACAACCTGTGGGGCCGCTCGATCGAGGCCGGCCCGCTCGAGGACCCGTGGCTCGAGCCGCCCGAGGAGGCGTACGCGCTGACGATGGCGCCGGAGCGGGCGTTCGCCGCGCCGCACGAGGTCGAGGTCGAGTTCGAGGCCGGCGTCCCCGTCGCCATCGACGGCGAGCGCCTCGGCCTCGTCGACCTGATCGCCCGGGCGGCGGCGCTGGCCGGGGCGCACGGGGTCGGCCGCATCGACATGATCGAGAACCGCCTCGTCGGCATCAAGAGCCGCGAGGTGTACGAGACGCCGGCGGCGGCGCTGCTCATGGCCGCCTACGCGGGCGTCGAGGAGCTCGTGTGCGAGCGCGACCTGGCCCATGCGAAGGCGGAGCTGGCCGGCCGGTACGCGACGCTCGTCTACAACGGCCTCTGGTTCTCACCGCTTCGGGCGGCCATGGCGGCGTTCATGGACACGGCCGCGGGCGCCGTCACCGGCACGGCCCGGGTGCGCCTCTATCGCGGTAGCTGCGCCGTGATCGGCCGCAAGGCGGGCTCGTCGCTCTACGACCACGGCCTGGCCACCTACGAGCAGGGCGACCGCTTCCAGCACGGGGCTGCCGCCGGGTTCATCCACGTGTGGTCGCTGCCCACCAAGACGTGGGCCGCCGCGACGGAGGCGGCCGAGCCCGTGAAGGAGACGGCGCCGGCGTGAGCTCCGCGCTCTGGGCCGGTCGGCTGGCCGGCGGGCTCGACCCCGCCGTCCTTGACTTCACCGCCTCGCTCGAGGTCGACCGCCGGCTGCTGCCGTTCGACCTCGAGGCGTCGGCGGCGCACGCGCGCATGCTCGGTCGCCAGGGCCTGATCCCGGCCGGGAAGGCGGAGCAGATCTGCGCCGCGCTCGCGGCCGTCGAGATCGAGCCGGATGCCACCGACGAGGACGTCCATTCCGCCATCGAGCGGCTGCTGGGCGACCTCGGCCCCTGGGTGCACGCCGGCCGCAGCCGCAACGACCAGGTGCAGACTGCGATGCGGCTGTGGGTCAAGGACGCCTGCGACCGGCTCGGCAGAGGGCGTGCGCGGCCTGGCCCTCGCGCTGCTGGACGCCGCCGACCGCGACGGCGAGGCGGTCATGCCCGGCTACACGCACGGGCAGCGGGCGCAGCCCGTCTGGCTGGGGCACCACCTGGCCGCACACGTCTGGGCGCTGCGGCGCGACCTCGGTCGCCTTCGGGCGGTGCGGGCGAGCGCCGACACGAGCCCGGCGGGCGCGGGGGCGCTCGCGGGGTCGAGCCTGCCGATCGACCCGGCGTCCGTGGCGGAGGAGCTCGGCTTCGCCGCCGGGTTCGAGAACTCGATCGACGCCGTCGCCGACCGCGACTACTGCGCGGAGCTCGTGTTCGCCTGCGCCCTCTGCTTCGTGCATCTCTCCCGCCTCGCGGAGGAGCTCGTCCTGTGGACGTCGGCGGAGTTCGGGTTCGCGCAGCTCGACGACTCGGCCGCAACCGGCTCCTCGATCATGCCGCAGAAGAAGAACCCCGACCCGGCCGAGCTGGCGCGGGGCAAGGCCGGCACAGCCGTCGGGCGGCTGGCCGGGCTGCTGGCGACGCTCAAGGGGCTTCCGCTGGCCTACAACCGTGACCTCCAGGAGGACAAGCGGGCCTGCTTCGATCAGGTCGACGACCTGCTGGGGGCGCTGACGGCGCTCCACGTGTGCATCGCCGGCCTCGCGTTCGACACCGAGCGGATGGCGGCCGCGGCCGGAGACGGGACGACGGTCGCAACCGATCTGGCCGAGCGGCTCGTACAGGGAGGTATGCCCTTCCGTCACGCCCACGCCGAGGTGGCCGGCCGCGTCGCCGCCGGGGAGCGGTTCGACTCGCCCACCGCCGCCGAGGCGGCAGCCGCACGGCAGCCGCTCGCGGCCCTGCACGCGCAGCTCGCGCGGGCGCGCTCGGCGGTGTCCGGTGGCTGACCGGCGGCCCGGCCTGCGCCGGCTCGTCGTCGTCAAGGTCGGCTCGAGCACGCTCGTCGACGCCGAAGGCCGGCCGCGCCTGCCCGTGTTCGCCCGGATTGCGGACGAGTGCGCGGACCTCGTCTTGTCCGGCACGCCGGTCGTGGTTGTCAGCTCGGGCGCGGTCGCGCTGGGCATCGGCGAGCTCGGCAAGACCATCCGCCCCCGGGCGCTGGGCGACCTGCAGGCGGCCTCCGCGCTCGGACAGACGCTGCTCCAGCTGCACTGGGGGCGGGCGTTCGGAGACCTGCGCATCGGCACCGGCCAGGTGCTCCTGACCGAGGCGGACATCCACCGCCGCGGTGCGTACGTGAACGCCCGCCGGGCGCTGCGGCGGCTGGTGTCGTGGGGCGTCGTCCCGGTCGTGAACGAGAACGACTCGACGGCGACCGAGGAGATCACCTTCGGCGACAACGACGCGCTGGCCGCGCACGTGGCCGTGATGCTGCAGGCGCGGCTGCTCGTGCTCCTCACCGACATCGACGGGGTCTACGACCGCGAC
Source organism: uncultured Actinomycetes bacterium (assembly GCA_963746115.1). Lineage (GTDB taxonomy): Bacteria > Actinomycetota > Thermoleophilia > Gaiellales > JAICJC01 > JAICJC01. The sequence goes on from CAVVAA010000003.1 coordinate 302,549, forward strand.
CCCGCCCGGCCGGACGCGCGCCTGATCACCGAGATCCTCGATCAGGCCCAGGTCGACGCCGTCGCCGATGAGGCGCCGGCGGCGGCGTCCGGGTGGGGATCGGGCGGGATCGCCGCCAAGCTGCGCTCCGCCCGCATGGCGAGCTCGGGCGGGGTCGAGGCCGTGATCGCGTCGGGCCTCGCGGCCGGCGCCATCACCGCCGCCGCCGCGGGCGAGGCGTCCGGGACGCGGCTGCCGGCGGCGGATCAGCTGCCCTCGGCGTACAAGCTGTGGCTGCGGCACGGCACCCCGGTGCGCGGCCGCCTGGTCTGCGACGACGGGGCGCGGCAGGCCGTCGCGGAGCGGGGTACGAGCCTCCTGCCGGTAGGCTTGGTGGCCGTGGACGGCACCTTCAGCGCGGGCGACGCGGTCGAGCTGGTCGGCCCCGACGGCGGCGCGTTCGCGGTCGGCGTCAGCCGCTACGAGGCGGCGGAGCTGGCCCGGGCGGTCGGCCGCCGCGGGCTCCCCGAGGCCGTCCGTCGCGACGACCTGGTGCTGCTGTGAGCGTCGCCCCCACGAAGCCCGACGTTCGCGGCGCCGCTCGCCGGCTGGCGGCGACGAGCGAGGCCGAGCGCGACGCGGCGCTCGAGCAGATCGCGCTCGGGATCGAGCGGCGCGGCGACGAGATCCTGGCGGCGAACGCGCTCGACGGCGAGGCCGCGGCGGGCGAGCGGCCGGCGATCCGCGACCGGCTCGCGCTCGACCCCGACCGGGTCGCGGCCCTGGCCGCCGCCGTTCGCGCCGTCGCCGCGCTGCCGAGCCCCGTCGGCGAGACGATCCGGGAGCTGCGGCCGCCGAGCGGCATCCGCATCCGCAAGCTGCGCGTGCCCCTGGGCGTGGTGCTCATCGTCTACGAGGCCCGCCCCAACGTCACGGTGGACGCCGCGGCGTTGTGCCTGAAGTCGGCCAACGCCTGCATCCTGCGCGGCTCGCGCATGGCCGCGCACACGAACCGGGTGCTGACCGACGTCGTCCGCGCCGCGCTCGCCGAGGCGGGCCTCCCCGCCGACGCCGTGACGGCCGTCGAGGGCGGGCACGACGAGCTGGCCGCGCTGATCGCCGATCCGGCGACGGCCGACGTCGTCATCCCCCGCGGCGGCGAGGAGCTCAAGAAGATGCTGCTGCGCGAGTCGCGCATCCCGGTGCTCGCGGCGGCCGGGGGGAACTGCCACGTCTACGTCGACGCGGCGGCCGACGCCGACCGCGCGCTCGCCATCGCCCTGAACGCCAAGGTGCAGCGGCCGGGCGTGTGCAATGCGGCCGAGACGCTGCTCGTCCACCGCGACCGCCCCGAGCTGCTGCGCCGGATCTCGGCCGAGCTCGAGTCCGCGGGCGTCGAGCTCGCCGAGGGCGACGAGGCCTTCGCCACCGAGTTCCTCGACATGAAGATGGCCGTCGGCACGGTCGACTCGCTCGACGAGGCCATCGAGCACATCAACCGCTACGGCACCGGCCACTCCGAGGCGATCGTCACCGAGGACGAGGCCGCAGCCGCCCGGTTCTGCAGCGAGGTCGACGCCGCCGCGGTGTACGTGAACGCGTCCACGCGCTTCACCGACGGCGGCGAGTACGGCATGGGCGCCGAGATCGGCAACTCCACGAACCGGCTGCACGCCCGCGGCCCGGTCGGGCTGGAGGAGCTGACGACGACGAAGTACGTCGTGCACGGCGACGGCCACGTACGTGAATAAACGGGGTCAGACCCCGTTTATTCATCGAGGTGCCTGGCACCGGTCAGGGTGCTATCAGCAGCGCGGCCGGGAGCTCGGCGAACAGGCTCGCCGCTGAGAGGTCGGGGACCGTCGCCTCCGTGAGGGCGTCGTGCCAGCGTTCGGGCGCGCCCGCTGGGAGGACGAGGCGCGTGCCGTCCCAGCCCTCCAGTCTCGCCGTCAGGCGCGAAACCGCCGCGATGGCCCAGCGGCCCTCGTGAACGCGGGCGAAGGCGAGCACGTGCTCGGCGTCGAGGCCGCTGACCTCGATCGGCACGTAGGCGCCGTGGGCAAAGAGCTCCGGGTCGCGCCGGCGTAGCCTCGAGGCCCGCTCGTGTGACCTCGAGCTTGCGGCCCCCGTCCCCGAGCCGTCCGGCGCGGGCCGCGAAGTCGACCGGGCGGCGGTTGTCCGGATCCACGAGCGACAGGTCCCAGTCCTCGTTGCCCCAGTAGATGTCGGGCACGCCCGGGGCGGCCAGCTTGAGCACGACCAGGGCGAGCGAGCTGCTTGCGCCGATCTCGGCACAGCGGGCCGCCAATGCCGCCAGGTCGTCGATGAACGCGGTCGATCCCAGGATGGCCTCGACGAACGCGGCCACATCCGCCTCGTACGCCTCGTCCGGCGCGGCCCAGCTCGTGTGCACCTTGGCCTCGCGAAGCGCCTTCAGGACGAATTGGCGCACGCGCTGGGTTTCGATCGGCCAGGCGCCCGCGAGCGTCTGGTAGAGCATCCACTCCTCGTTCGCGTCCGGCGCCGCGTCGGGGCGCCGCCGCAGCGGTGCGTTGCGCTCGTGCCAGCGGCCGAACGCCTCCTCCCAGTCGGCGGCCAGCTCGGAGAGCGCGGAGATGCGCATGCGCACGTCCTCGCTGCGCTTCGTGTCGTGCGTCGAGGTCGCGTTCAGCGGGTGACCGCCTGCGCGCTGCGCCAGCCGCCGGTGGAGCTCCGCCGCGTCGGTGAAGGGCCAGTCCGGCGCGCAGCCGGGCTCGTTGCGCGCGAGGAGGGCCGCGTCGACGTAGATGGCGGTGTCCTCGACGCCCTTGGCCGCGACCGGGCCCGTCAGCTGCTGCCAGCGCCAGACGAACGGGCGCAGCTCGGGCGTCGGGCGCGCGATCGCGGCGGCCAGCGTCCCCGCCTCACCACGGGCCCGCTCCCCGGCCGCGCGCAGCCGAGCGGCGTCGGCAGCGCCCGCGTCGCCGCCGCGTACGTACGTGCGGTAGACGTCGAGGGCGACGGTCAGGTCGCGCAGCGCGCCCACATTGAGCCCGGCGGGCGCGGCCCGCTCCACGCGGGCGAGGTCGGGCGCGAGCATCCCGTCGAGCGCGACCCGCTTCGCCGGGGCCGCGATGTCCTCGAACCGGCCCGGCACGCCGGTCAGCCGCCGGTGGGCGGCGTGCAGCCGCGCTGCGCCGGCGGGATCGACGAAGAGGCCGCCCGCCAGGGCGAGGAAGTCGTAGCCGGTGGTCCCGGCGGTCGCCCAGTCCGGCGGCAGCGACTCGTCCCGGGCCAGGATCTTCTCCACGACCACGTAGGCGCCGCCGGTGGCGTCGCGCAGCCGCTCCAGATATTCGGCCGGATCGCGCAGCCCGTCGATGTGGTCGATGCGAAGCCCGGTGACGATCCCCGCGTGCACGAGCCGCACGATCTCGGCGTGCATCGCCGCGAACACGTCCTCGTGCTCGACGGCGACGGCGGGCAGGTCGGCGATGTCGAAGAAGCGGCGGTAGTTGGGGACGCCTGTGCGCCAGTCCTCGAGCCGGTAGTGCTGGGCCGCCAGCACCGCCTCGAGGGCGCCGGCCGCGCCGGTCCCCGCCGCCACCGGATAGCGCGCGTCGAAGTAGGCGATCCGCCCCTCGCCGTCCTCGTGCACCAGTCGCAGCTCCCCCCGCGCGATCGCGTCGGCGCGCGCCGAGCCGAGCAGCGGCAGCACCAGCCGGCCGTCCGCTCCGGGTGCGTCCCACTCGATGTCGAAGGCGTGGGCGTGGGCCGACGCCGGCCCGTGCAGCAGCACGTCCCACCACCACGGGTTGCGGTGGTCGGCGGCCATGTGGTTGGGGACGACGTCCACGATGAGCCCCATGTCGAGGCGGCGCAGCTCGCCGGCCAGCCGCTCGAGCCCCTCCGCGCCGCCCAGGTCAGAGCTCACCCGGGAGGGGTCGCAGACGTCGTAGCCGTGCGCGCTCCCCGGCCGGGCGGCCAGGATCGGGGAGAGGTACACGTCGCCGACCCCGAGGTCGCGCAGGTACGGGGCGGCCCGGCGGGCGTCGTCGAAGGTGAACGCCGGCGAGAGCTGGAGGCGGTAGCAGGAGGCCGGGAGCCTCATGCCCCGGCGGGCTGGCTCGTGCGGGTCGCGAGGATGAGCGAGCGCCCGACCAGGTTCACGGCCGATCGGGGGATGACCCGCCGGCCCGGCCGGGCGGTGTTCACGAGCTCCTCCCACACGCCGGCCTGGCCCGACTCCGGCAGCACGAACCGGCGCGATCCCTCCCCGCCGTTGAAGAGGAGCAGCACCGTCTGCCCCGACACCGGCCGCCCGCGCTCGTCCACCTCGTCCGTGGCCTCGCCGTCGATCAGCATCCCGACCGCCTTCTGGGTCGCGTCTTCCCAGTCTGCCGAGGTCATCTCGCGCCCTGACGGGTGCAGCCAGGTGACGTCCTTGCTGCCTCCGCGCACGGGCCGCCCCGCGAAGAACCCGCGCCGGCGGAAGACCGGGTTCTCGCGGAAGATCCGCAGCGTCTCGCGGGTGAAGTCGAGCAGCTCACGGTCGTCGGCGTCCAGGTTCCAGTCGACCCACGAGACGTCGTTGTCCTGGCAGTAGGCGTTGTTGTTGCCCCGCTGGGTGCGGCCGAGCTCGTCGCCGCCGAGCAGCATCCGCACGCCCTGCGAGAACGCAAGCGTGGCGATGAAGTTGCGCCGCATCCGCCCGCGCACGTCGTTCACGGCCGCGTCGTCGGTCGGCCCCTCGACGCCCCAGTTCTCGCTCAGGTTGTCGTCGGTGCCGTCCCGGTTTCCCTCCCCGTTGGCCTCGTTGTGCTTCTCGCGGTAGGAGACGAGGTCGGTGAGGCAGAAGCCGTCGTGGGCGGTGACGAAGTTCACGCTCGCGTAGGTGCGCCGGCCGCTCGCCTGATAGAGGTCGCTCGACCCGGAGACGCGCGATGCGAGCTCCGCCAGCCGGCCGTTCTCCCCCCGCCAGAACCCGCGCACGCCGTCGCGGTAGACGCCGTTCCACTCCGCCCACCCGACCGGGAAGTTGCCGACCTGATAGCCCCCCTCGCCCAGGTCCCACGGCTCGGCGATCAGCTTCACCTGCGAGAGCGTCGGGTCCTGCTGCATGATGTCGAAGAACGACGCCAGCCGGTCGACCTCGAACAGCTCGCGGGCGAGCACGGGGGCGAGGTCGAAGCGGAAGCCGTCGACGTGCATGTCGCTCACCCAGTAGCGCAGGCTGTCGAAGATCAGCTGCACCGTGCGCGGGTGCTGGACGTTCAGGCTGTTGCCCGTGCCGGTGAAGTCGACGTGGTAGCGCGGGTTCTCCGGTGAGAGCCGGTAGTAGGACGAGTTGTCCACGCCCCGCAGCGAGAGCGTCGGCCCGAGGTGGTTGCCCTCGCCGGTGTGGTTGTAGACGACGTCCAGGATCACCTCGATGCCGGCCCGGTGGAAGGCCTTGACCATCGACTTGAACTCGCTCACCTGCGTGCCGCGGGTGCCGCCGGCGGAGTACCGGGCGTCGGGGGCGAGGAAGGCGATCGAGTTGTAGCCCCAGTAGTTCGTGAGGCCGCGGTCGACCAGGGCGCGATCGTTGATGAACTGGTGCACCGGCATCAGCTCGACGGCGGTCACGCCCAGCGAGAGCAGGTGGTCGATGATCGCGTCGCTCGCCATCCCCAGATAGGTGCCGCGCAGCCCTGGCGGGACGCCCGGGTGGAGCATCGTCAGGCCGCGGACGTGGCACTCGTAGATCACCGACCGGTTCCAGGGCACGGCCGGGCGCCGGTCCTCGCCCCAGGGGAAGGCGGGGTCGACCACGGCGCACTTCGGCATGCCGCCGGCGCTCGAGCGGGTGTCCAGCGAGAGGTCGGCGTCGGGGTGGCCGACGGTGTAGCCGAACAGCGAGTCGTCCCAGCGCGGCTGCCCGGTGACGGCCTTCGCGTAGGGGTCGAGCACGAGCTTGTGGGGGTTGAAGCGGTGGCCCTGCTCGGGCTCGTAGGGCCCGTGGACGCGGTAGCCGTAGAGCTGCCCCGGGCGGACGTCGGGCAGGTAGGCGTGCCAGATCAGGTCGGTGCGGTCGACGACCTCGATGCGATGCGCCTCCTCGGCGTCGCCGGACGCGTCGAACAGGCACAGCTCGACGCCCGTCGCATGCTCGGAGAAGAGGGCAAAGTTCGTGCCCTCGCCGTCCCACGTCGCTCCGAGCGGGTAGGGCGTCCCCGGCCAGACGCGCAGGCTAGCCATGCCCACCCCCGAGGACGACGAACGACTGCGGCTGGGCGGTGATCGCCCCGCCGGACGCCGCGACGGCACCGGGGCCGCCGAAGCGGGCGTCGGCGGAGTCGAGCAGCACGTGCCGCTCGGCCCCGGCGAACGGCACGTCCAGCAGGCGCGGCTCGGTTCCGAAGTGGAGGCACACGAGCACAGTCTCGCCCGCGGGGTCGCCGCGCTGCATCCACACGACCGGGAGGGTCGTCTGAACGCGCCAGCTCGGCCCGGTCGGGATCGAGGTCGCGCAGCGGCGGCAGCTCGCGGCGCAGGCGCAGCAGCTCGCGGTAGAGGTCGAGCACCTGCCCGTGGACGCCCTCGCCGCGGGACTCCCAGCGCAGGGTGGCGCGCCGGAACGTCTCCTCCGCCTGCGGGTCGAGCGGCTCGCCCGCCCAGCGGAACGCGCGCGAACTCCTCCGCCCGGCCGCGGCGCACGGCCTCGATCAGCTCGGGGTCGGCGTGGCTCGTGAAGAACGGGAAGGCGCGCGTCGTCGGCGTACTCCTCGCCCATGAAGAGCAGCGGCACCTGCGGGGGCGAGCAGCACCGCGCCCGCGATCAGCTTGGCGGCCTCGAGGCCGGCCGTCTGCGCCAGCCGGTCGCCGAGCATCCGGTTTCCGACCTGGTCGTGGTTCTGGCCGAAGACGACGAACCGGCTGCCGTGGATGCCGGCGGCGGACGCGCCGTGGCGGCGGCCGCGGTAGCGGGAGCGGCTGGCCGGTGTAGACGAAGCCCTCCCGGTAGGCCCGCGCGACCAGGTCCGGGTGCCGCGGCCGGCGAAGTCGGCGTAGTACCCGCCGTCCTCGCCGGTGAGCAACGCGTGCAGCGCGTGGTGCAGGTCGCCGCTCCACTGCGCGTCCATGCCGAGGCCGCCGGCCGCCCGCGGAGTGATCATGCGCGGGTCGTTCAGGTCGCTCTCGGCGATCAGGTGCAGCCCCGGCCCGGCCGCGGGCCGAGGCCGCGGCGACCGCGTCGGCGAGCTCCGCCAGGAAGTGCGTCGCCGAGTTGTCGGCGATCTGATCGACGGCGTCCAGGCGCAGCGCGTCGACGTGGAACTCCTCCAGCCAGCGCAGGGCGCTCCCGATCAGGAGGGCGCGCACGCCGTCGCTGCCGGGGCCGTCCATGTTGATCGCCGCGCCCCACGGCGTGCGGTAGCGCTCGGTGAAGTACCGGCCCGAACCGGGGCAGGACGTTGCCCTCCGGCCCCAGGTGGTTGAACACGCAGTCGAGGCACACCGCCAGGCCGGCGGCGTGGGCAGCGTCGACGAGCCGGCGCAGTCCCGCCGGGCCGCCGTAGGAGTCCTGGACGGCATACGGGAAGACGCCGTCGTAGCCCCAGTTGCGCGCACCCGGAAACTGGGCCACCGGCATGAGCTCGACCGCGGTCACGCCCAGCTCGCGCAGCTCGGCGAGGCGCGGCACGACGGCGTCGAACGTCCCCTCCGGCGTGAACGTGCCGACGTGCAGCTCGTACAGCACGAGCTCGTCGAGCGGGACGCCGCGCCAGCCGTCGTCGGTCCAGTCGTGCCAGGGCGCGACCACCTCCGACGGCCCCGCGACCCCCTCGGGCTGGAATGAGGACGCCGGGTCGGGCAGCTCGTCGCCTCCGTCCAGGCGGTAGCGGTAGCGGCGGCCGGGGCCCGCCCCCTCGGCGACGCCCGCGAAGATCCCCCCGCCGCAGGGCGCGAGCGCGACGACCTCGTCCGGGGCGAGCAGCACGGCCTCGACCCGGTCGGCGTTCGGCGCCCAGACGGCGAACCGCGTTTCCTTCCCGTCGGCGCTCGGCGTCGCCCCCAGGCGGGGGCGGGCCTGCGTCACGGAGCGTCCTCCGGCGCCAGCAGGAGGCACGAGAGCGGGGGCAGGACGAGTGTCATCGAGTGCTCCCGGCCGTGGGCGGGCTCCGCCACCGCCTCGATGCGGCCCAGGTTGCCTGCGCCGCTGCCCCCGTAGACGTCCGCGTCGCTGTTCAGGAGCTCGCGCCAGACGCCCGGCCGCGGCGCCCCGATGCGGTAGTGCGGGCGCAGCACCGGCGTCAGGTTGAACACGGCCAGCGCGGCGTCGGCGCGGCCCTTGGCGAGGCGCATGAACGCGAGCACGCTCGACTCGCTGTCGGACGCGTGCACCCACTCGAACCCGGCCGGATCGGAGTCGAGCTCGTGCAGCGCAGGTCGCTCGCGGTAGGCGCGGTTCAGGTCGGCCACCCAGCGGCGGATGCCCTCGTGCTCCGGCCGCTCGAGCAGGTGCCAGTCGACGCTCGACTCGTGGTCCCACTCGTCCCACTGGCCGAGCTCGTCGCCCATGAAGAGGAGCTTCTTCCCCGGCAGGGCGTACATGTAGCCGTAGAGGGCACGCAGGTTGGCGCGCATCTGCCACTCGTTCCCCGGCATGCGCCCGAGCAGCGACCGCTTCCCGTGCACGACCTCGTCGTGGGAGAGCGGCAGCACGTAGTTCTCGGTGAAGGCGTAGAGCCCCCGGAACGTCAGCTCGTGGTGGTGGAAGCGGCGGTGCACCGGATCGTGGCCGAAGTAGACCAGCGTGTCGTGCATCCAGCCCATGTCCCACTTGAAGCCGAACCCGAGCCCGCCCAGGTAGGTCGGCCGCGACACCATCGGCCACGCGGTCGACTCCTCGGCGTAGGTCTGCACGCCCGGGTGCTCGGCGTAGACGGCGCTGTTCAGCGCGCGCATGAGGTCGATCGCCTCGAGGTTCTCGCGCCCGCCGTGGCGGTTGGGGATCCACTCGCCCTCCTCGCGGGAGTAGTCGAGGTAGAGCATCGAGGCGACCGCGTCGACCCGCAGGCCGTCGGCGTGGTAGGCGTCGAGCCAGTGCATCGCGCTCGAGAGCAGGAAGCTGCGCACCTCGTTGCGGCCGTAGTTGAAGATGAAGCTGCCCCAGTCCGGGTGGAAGCCCTGGCGAGGGTCGTCGTGCTCGTACAGGTGCGTGCCGTCGAAGAGGGACAGCCCGTGTGGGTCGGTGGCGAAGTGGGACGGCACCCAGTCCAGGATCACCCCGACGCCGGCCGCGTGCAGCGCGTCGATCAGCGCCATCAGCTCCTGCGGGGTGCCGAAGCGGCTGGTGGGCGCGAAGTAGCCGGTCGTCTGGTACCCCCACGAGCCGGTGTAGGGGTGCTCCATGATCGGCAGCAGCTCGACGTGGGTGAACCCGTTCTCGACCGCGTAGGCGGGCAGCTGCTCGGCCAGCTCGAGGTAGGTCAGCGGCCGGTTGCCGTCCTCGACCTTGCGCCGCCACGAGCCGAGGTGGAGCTCGTAGATCGCGATCGGCGCGTCGAGGGCGCTGCGCTCCGCCCGTGTCCCCATCCAGTCGCCGTCGCCCCACTCGTAGCCGAGATCCCAGATCGATCGACGCGGTGCTCGGCGGCAGCTCGGCGAAGCGCGCGAACGGGTCGGCCTTCTCCAGCTCGGCTCGCCGCTGCGCGGTCGCGATCGCGTACTTGTAGAGCGGTGCCGTGGCCGATGCCCGGCACGAACCCCTCCCAGATCCCGGAGCCGCCTGCCGAGGACAGCGGGATCGGCGCCGTGCTGCCCAGTCCGTTCCAGTCGCCGATCACCGAGACCGCCTTCGCGTTCGGCGCCCAGACGGCGAACTGCGTGCCCGTCCGCTTGCCGACCGCCGCGGGGTGGGCGCCGAGCTTCTCGGCGAGCCGGTAGTGCGTGCCCTCGTTGAAGAGGTGCAGGTCGTCGGCGCCCAGGCGGCTCTTCGGCCGCCGCGGCGCAGGTGGCTTCGGGTCGGGGCTCGGTCATCGGTGAGACCTCCTCGCGTCGGCGACCCGGCGCAGCCGTGGCGCCAGGTCGGGAACGGCATCGAGCTCGTCCACGCCGTGGCGGGCGAGCCGTCGCCAGTTCGGATGCTCGGTCGTCGTTCCGGGCACGTTCTGGCGCTCGCGCTCCCACCACATGTCCTCGAGGCTCACGAGCAGCGCGCGGGCATCCGAGCGTGCCAGCTCGACGAGGCACGCGTCGAGCGCGCCCGGGCCGTCGGCGACCGCGTGGCCGCGGCGGTGAAGCGCCGCTCGCAGCACATCGCGGCGCCCGTCGGCGGCGCCAGTCCTCGCTCCCAGAATCCGGCGAATGTCGGCATGTCGTGGGTATTCATGCCCACCATCGCCGCGGAAGGCACGCGGTCCAGCGGATCGGCGCCGTGTCCGAGCTCCGCCTGGACGGCATACGTGCGCAGCAGACCGTGCGCCGCCATCGTCCGTCGCACGCCTCCGGGAACGGTGCCCATGTCCTCGCCGACGAGGCGGGTGCGGCCCCGGTGGGACTCGATGCAGAGGACGGCGTAGAGCTCCTCGAAGGGGTAGCGCACGTACACACCTTCCGTCGCGGGCATGCCGTGCGGGACCCAGAACGTGCGGTGCAGGCCCATGACGTGATCGATGCGGGCGGCTGCCGCGTGCCGGCACAGGGCGCGGGCGCAGGCGATGGGATAGGCATGGCCGCCCTCGCGCAGCCGGCCGGGATGAAGCGGCGCGAGACCCCAGTCCTGGCCGCCGCGGAAGAAGTCGTCCGGCGGCGCGCCGACGGACACGCCTTCGGCGAAGAGCTCGCGGAATCGCCATGTGTCGTAGCCGCCGGGATGCACACCGAGCGGCATGTCCAGGTAGGGGCCGGCGCCGGCCTCACCGGCTTGGGCGAGCTGCTCCTCGCACAGCCACTGCGCGTAGGCGTGATACCGGGTCGCGGCCTCGTCGCCGGGCTCGTCGGGGTCACGCCAGTCCGGCCAGCCCGGCCCGCTCGTGCTCGCACCGGGCGCGGAAGCCGGCGTAGGCGGCCAGGTCGGGGTGCGCGTCGCAGGTGGCGCTCGAAGGCCTCCAGCCGCGACCCCCGCAGGGCGGCCAGCAGCGCTTCGAGCACGCGCCGCTTGGCGGCCATCGCCGCGCGGTAGTCGATCAGGCGGCCCTGCGGTGGGCGCAGCCGCCGCGGCCAGCTCCCGGGCGCGCGCGGACGCGGCCCACTCGGGCGTGGCCGCCGGATCGACGTAGAGCTCGTTCCAGTGGAGGCGGCTGACCGGGACGTACGGGCTCGGCTCGAAGGGCTCGTCCAGGAACGCGGCGTTGAGCGGCGTCGAGCCGACGAGGTCGCCGCCGAGGGCCGCCGTCCACTCCGCCAGCTCGCGCATCCGGGTCAGGTCGCCCGGCCCGAACGGCCCCGGGAGCGCGTACAGCGGCACGAACAGGCCCCACGAGCGCCCCGGGCCGGCGTGCGCGCGCCGCGGCGCCTGCAGGACGGCGAGCGTCTGCATCCGGCCGCCGGCCTCGAGGTGCAGCCGATGGTAGCCGTACGGGAGCCGCGGCAGCTCGAACGTCCCGTCGTCCGCGTGCCCGTGCCAGCTCGCCGCCGTCCTCGAGCGCCAGCGTCCACGCCGTCCGCGCCCGCGCCCGCAGCCGGATCCGCGCTCGCGCCCGTCCCCAGGCGACGGCGACAGGCTCCGCCAGCCGTCTCGCCCGGGCCGCCTCGGCCACGCGCAGCGCCACGGCGGCGCCGCGGCCGGAGTCGTCCACATCGTGCCCGAGCGCCCGCAGGGCCGCGGCGAGGGCCGCGGGCGACGCCCGGCGGCGGCGGCCGGTCGTCTCGGTGTACGACCGCAGCACACCTTCGGCCGCGGCCAGCGCTCCCAGCGCGCCGCGAGCGCCGGGTGGCGTCACGCGCCGAGCAGCTCCTCGAGCCCGCGGGCGGGGATGACGACCCAGTCGGGCCGGTTGTCGAGCTCGTAGCCGAGCTCGTAGACCGCCTTCTCGAGCAGGTGCAGGTCGAGCAGGCGCGCGAGCTCGTCGGGATCGTCGGGCAGGATGCCGGCCGGGGCGACGGTGGCCAGGTAGGCCTTCAGGAACGCGGCCGAGACCCAGGCCCGCCAGTGCTTCGCCCACGCCTCGGCGGCCCCGCCGACGGCGGCGTCGCGGCCGCTCTCGCGGAAGAGGGCGGCGTAGGCGGCGTAGTGGAACGAGCGCAGCATGCCGGCCACGTCGTAGGCGGGCGAGCGCTTCAGCCGCCGCTGGGCCAGCGGCCGGGCCGGCTCGCCCTCGAAGTCGATGATGACGACGTCGCGGCCGGTCCAGAGCACCTGGCCGAGGTGGTAGTCGCCGTGCGCGCGGATGCGACGGCCCTGGAGCAGGCCGTCGAGGAGGCCGCGGACGTGCGGCGAGCGCGGCCTGGTCGCCGGGCGCGATCCACTCGAGCTCGGCGACGCCGTCGCCGGCCCTGCGCGCGGCCGCGAGCACCTGGCGGATGAGGGTTCGCAGCGACTGGTACAGGGCCCGCTGCTGGAGCGCCGTGAACGCCTCAGGCGCGAAATCGGGGTCGTCGTCCGCCGCCGCGAGCGCGACGTGCATCTGGGCGGTGCGCTCGCCGAGCAGGCGGGCGAACTCGAGGTAGGAGCCGATCGAGTCGGCGCACGTCGGGCGGGATCTCCTCCGCGGCCAGGTCGACGAGGCGCGCGTCGGGCACCACCGGCGGCGCCGGATCGTCGCGGGCGAGGGCGTCCTCGAGGTGGCGGGTGACCTCGTCCATCGTGTACGCCCAGGCGTCGCCCTCGTTGGTGACGAACCCCTGCAGGAGCGCCGATCGTGACCGGCTGCCGGCGGCGGCGGTGGTATTCGATCGTCCCCGCCGCCGGCGACACGTGCGCGAACCCGGCCCGCGTCAGCGCGCCCGTCACCTCGGCCTCGGGGTTGGGGCCGGGCTCGACGCGCCGGAAGAGCTTCAGCACCGCCCGCTGGCCGAAGGCGATCGAGCTGTTCGACTGCTCGGCCCCGAGCGGCTGCGGCTCGAGCCCGTCGCCGTCGTCCGACGATCCGGCGCAGCTCGCGGGTGCGGGTGGTGGCGAGCGACCCGACCAGCCCGCCGACCCGCCGCCCGCGGCGCAGCATCTGCAGGAGCGCGGCCGCGAGCACCGGATCGTCGGCGCCGTCGAGCAGCGCCATCCGCCCCTCCTGCGTCTCGAGCGTCGCGATCGTCGCGGCGCCGGGCGCGCGGCCGTTCTCGACCGCCGAGCGGGCGACCAGCGGCAGCACGTAGGTGTCGGGCTCGCCCTCGCGGTACTCGACCCGCATCAGGCACAGGTAGCCGGCCTCGCGCCGTGACGGGCCGGGGACGCGCACTGCATCGACCAGCACCACCCGGCGGATGCCGCGCGACTTGCCGGCGAACCAGCGCCGCGACGGCAGGAACCGCGCCACCGCGTCGTCGAGCTGGCGGCGGGTGCGCCGCTCGAAGACGGCCGGCCAGCGGCCCGGCACCCGGATCTCCGGGCAGTCCCCGGCGTGCGCCGCCCCGTCGGGCGGGGCCGGGTGGAGCGACGAACAGGTAGAAGTCGTGGGGGCCGAGGGCGAGCGGGTAGAGGCGGTCGCTGCGCACGGCCGGGAACTGGCTGTGTCCCAGCAGCTCCTCGGGGACGAGGCCCTCGTAGCGGCGCAGGTCGAGCTCGACGTACTGCGCCCGCCGCGACAGGTTGGCAGACGACCAGGATGCGCTCCTCGCCGTATTCGCGCAGGTAGGCGAGCACCTTGCGGTTCTCGGGCAGGAGGAACTCGAGCGACCCGCGCCCGAACGCCTGGTAGCGCTTGCGCAGGGCGATCAGGCGCTTCATCCACCAGAGCAGCGAGTTCGGGTTGGCCTGCTGCGACTCGACGTTGACGGCGCTCGTACTCGGGATCGGATCACGACCGGGCAGGTAGAGCTGCTGCGGGTTTGCCCGCGAGAAGCCGGCGTTGCGGTCGAGGCTCCACTGCATCGGCGTGCGGACGCCGTTGCGGTCGCCGAGGTAGATGTTGTCGCCCATGCCCGAGCTCGTCGCCGTAGTAGATGACCGGCGTGCCGGGGAGCGAGAACAGCAGCGCGTTCACGAGCTCGATGACGCGGCGGTCGTTCCCGAGCAGCGGCGCCAGCCGGCGGCGGATGCCGAGGTTGATGCGCGCCTGCGGGTCGTCGGCGTATGCGCGGTACATGTAGTCGCGCTCCTCGTCGGTGACCATCTCGAGCGTGAGCTCGTCGTGGTTGCGCAGGAAGATCGCCCACTGGCAGCCGTCCGGGATCGGCGGCGTCTGGGCGAGGATGTCGACCAGCGGATAGCGGTCCTCCATCCGCACCGCCATGAACATCCGCGGCATCAGCGGGAAGTGGAAGGCCATGTGGCACTCGTCGCCGGCGCCGAAGTAGGCGACGGCGTCCTCGGGCCACTGGTTGGCCTCGGCCAGGAGCATCCGGTCGGGGAAGTTCTCGTCGATGTGCGCGGCGCAGCGCCCGCAGCACCGCGTGGGTCTCGGGGAGGTTCTCGCAGTTCGTGCCCTCGCGCTCGAACAGGTAGGGCACGGCGTCCAGCCGCAGGCCGTCGACGCCCATGCGCGAGCCAGAAGTCGACCACGCTGAACATGGCCCGCTGCACCTCGGGGTTGTCCCAGTTCAGATCGGGCTGATGGGAGTAGAAGCGGTGCCAGTAGTAGGCGCCGGCGACGGGGTCCCACGACCAGTTCGAGGTCTCGAAGTCCTGGAAGATGATGCGCGCGCCGCGGTAGCGGTCGGGCGCTGTCGCTCCAGACGTAGAAGTTGCGCGCGCGGCTGCCGGGCGCGGCGCGGCGGGCGCGCTGGAACCACTCGTGCTGGTCCGACGTGTGGTTCAGGACGAGCTCGGTGATCACGCGCAGGCCGCGGGCGTGGGCGGCGCGCAGGAAGGCGCGGAAGTCGCGCATCGTGCCGTAGTCGGGGTGCACCTCGCGGTAGTCGGCGATGTCGTAGCCGTCGTCGCGCAGCGGCGACGGATAGAACGGCAGCAGCCAGATCGCGGTGACGCCGAGGTCGTGCGAGGTAGTCGAGCCGCTCGGTCAGTCCGCGGAAGTCGCCGATGCCGTCGCCGTCGGAGTCGGCGAACGCGCGCACGTGCAGCTCGTAGATGATCGCGTCCTCGTACCAGCGCCCGCGCGGTGCCGGTGGCGGTGGGCGCGACGAGGGTTGCGGGTTTCGGGCCGGCGAGGGTCACGCGTAGTACTCGAAGTCGTGCTCGGTGCGCAGGCGCCGGCGCACGTGGAAGACGTGGGCGGGGGCGCGGAGGGGGTCGAGCTCCACGTAGTTGCGCCCACCCTGCCACGTATAGGCCTCGCCGTCGAGCAGGTCGTGCACCTGGTAGGGGCCGTCCGCGTCGATGCCGAGGTGCTCCAGCGGCAGTTCGATCCAGCCCGACTGGGTGTGGTGGGGGTCGAGGTTGACGATGCAGAGCACGACGTCGCCGCGGTCGTCGGAGTGCTTCGTGTAGGCGACGAGCATGTCGTTGTCGACGCGTCGGAACTCGAGCCGCTCGTTCGTCTGCAGGGCGGGGTGCGCGCGGCGGGCGGCGTTCACCGCCGCGACCAGCGGCGCGAGCGACTCCGGGCTCGCGGTGTCCCAGTCGCGCAGCTGGTACTTCTCCGAGTCGAGGTACTCCTCGCTCCCGGGCCGCAGGCCGCGCCGCTCGACCAGCTCGAACGCCGGCCCGTAGATCCCGTAGCTGGGCGACAGGGTCGCGGCCAGCACGAGCCTCGCGGCAAACGTCGGCCGGCCGCCGGTCTGCATCGGCTCGGTGAGGATGTCGGGCGTGTTCGGCCAGAAGTTCGGGCGGAAGTAGTCGCGCAGATCTGTCTCCGTCAGCTCGCGCAGGTAGGCCTCGAGCTCGTGCTTGCCGTTGCGCCAGGCGAAGTACGTGTAGGACTGGGTGAAGCCGACCTTCGCGAGCCGCTCCATCACCCGCGGCCGGGTGAACGCCTCCGCCAGGAAGATCGTCTCGGGGTGGTCACGGGTCACGTCGCCGATCAGCCACTCCCAGAACGCGAACGGCTTCGTGTGCGGGTTGTCGACCCGGAAGACCGAGACGCCCTGGTGGATCCAGAAGCGGACGACCTCGGCGAGCGCCTGCCACAGGCCGGGCCAGTCCGCGCACTCGAAGTCGAGCGGGTAGATGTCCTCGTAGCGCTTCGGCGGGTTCTCCGCATACCGGATGGAGCCGTCCGGCCGGTGCCGGAACCACTCCGGGTGCTCCGATACCCAGGGATGGTCGGGCGAGCACTGGAAGGCGATGTCGAGGGCGAGCGCGACGCCGCGCTTGGTGCAGGCCTCGGCCAGCCGGCGCACGTCGGCGATCGTGCCGAGGTCGGGATGGACGGCCGTGTGCCCGCCCGCCGCGGCACCGATCGCCCAGGGGCTGCCGACGTCTCCGGGCTCCGCGGCCGGCGTGTTGTTGCGGCCCTTGCGGTGGGTCTCGCCGATCGGGTGGATCGGCGGCAGGTAGAGCACGTCGAAGCCCATGCCCGCGATCCGCTCGAGCTCGCCGCGCACGTCGCGGAGCGTGCCGTGGCGGCCGCCGCCGAGCGAGCGCGGGAAGAGCTCGTACCAGGCCGAGAACCGGGCCAGCGGGCGATCCACCCACACGGGCACGGCGAGGTCGGAGTCGGTGGCGTGCGGCGCGCGGGTCGTGGGTCGCCATCAGCTCGGCCAGGGCCGGGTCGAGGGCCGCCGCCGCGGCGGCCTCGGCGTCGTCCGCGGTCAGGCGGTCACGCCACTTCCGGAGCGTCGCCGCGGCGGCGGCCGGGGCGGCCGCGGCCGCCGCCTCGACCAGCTCCGCGCCGGCGGCGAGCTCGACCCGCGACGTCCTGGCCGGCCTCGACCCGGCGGCCGAGCTGGTCGCGCCAGGTGGCGAAGCGGTCGATCCAGGCCCGCACCGAGTAGGAGTGGCGGCCGAGCACCTCGACCGGGAACGACGCCGCGAAGCGGTCGTTCCCGAGCGGCTGCATGCGCACCTCGCTGAAGCGGCGCTCGCCATCGCGGCGGTGGCGGAGGACCGCGGCGACGACGTCATGGCCGTCGGCGAAGACGTCGGCGGTGACGTCGACGCGGTCGCCGGCGACCCGCTTCACGCAGAAGCGCCCGGCGTCGATGCACGGGCGAAGGTTCTCGACCACGACCCTCCGCCTGCCGTCGACGTCGGGAACGGCGCTGCCCGGAAGTTGGCTGGCTGCCCTCGCCATGGGGGTTCGGACGCTAGACGATTGCGGCCTGTCGGGCGCCCGCCGACCTGAATGTCCGGTGCCTGGCACCGGATATTCGTTCCCGGAGTGGTGGCCCGGGGCTCCCTCACAGCGGAGCCCCGGGCGTTTCCCCCTCCGGGGAACCTTGCAGCGGCCCAAGCTTTGTCGCGGCGCGCCCGGGGGAGCGCGCCGCTGCGGTACGGCGGAGGCAGTTTCGTCCTCCCGCGGGCGCATTGGGTTACCGCGCGGAAAACCATTCGTAAACGTGCGGTGAATTCTCTTGTCCGCGATGGCCGTGGTAGCGTCAGCCGCGATGCGGCTGTGCCTGATGATCGAGGGCCAGGAGGACGTCACCTGGCCCCAGTGGATCGCGCTCGCCGAGACGTGCGAGCGGGTCGGGCTCGAGGGCCTCTTCCGCTCCGACCACTACATCTCGGTGGACGAAGGCTCCACCCGCGGGTCGCTCGACGCCTGGACGACGCTCGCCGGCCTCGCCGCCCGCACCGAGCGGATCCGCCTGGGGACGATGGTCTCGCCGGCGACGTTCCGGCACCCGTCGGTGCTCGGCCGGGCGGCGACGACGGTCGACCACATCTCCGGCGGACGGGTCGAGCTCGGCCTCGGCGCCGGCTGGTACGAGCGCGAGCACCGCGCCTTCGGATTCCCCTTCCCGCCGCTCGGCGAGCGGATGGAGGTCTTCGAGGAGCAGGCCGAGGTCATCGTCGGCCAGTGGACGACCGAGTCGTTCTCGTACGCCGGCCGCCACTACCGGCTCGAGGACTGCGACGCCCTCCCGCGTCCGGTGCAGCGTCCGCACCCGCCCCTGATCGTCGGCGGCTCGGGCAAGCGCCGCACGGTCGAGGTGGCCGCGCGCCTGGGGCAGGAGTACAACGTCGTCGGCCCGACCGTGGCGGAGTGCCGCGCCCTGCGGAGGCGGATGGACGAGGCCTGCGCGCGCCACGGACGTGACCCGTCCTCGCTCGTCCTCTCCGCGATGTGCATGGTGGTGGTCGGCGTCGACGCGGCCGAGGCCGAGGCCCGGGCGCAGCGGCTGGTCGACCTCGGCTTCGAGCGGGGCGATGGCGCCTCGGTGCTGGCCGAGAACCGCGGCACGTGGGTGTGCGGCACGGTCGCGGAGGCGGTCGCGCGGCTGCGAGAGCTCGCCGACGCGGGCGTCGAGCGGATGATGCTGCAGCACCTGCTGCACGACGACCTGGACGCGGTCGAGCTCTTCGGCCGCGAGCTCGTCCCCGCAGTCAGCTGACTCGCGCCCGCAGCCGCGGGATCACGTCGGCGGCGAAGCGGCGGATGAACCCGGCCTGGTCGGGGCCAGGCCCGTGGACGACGAGGTGGCGGAAGCCGAGCGCGACGTTCGCGCCGATCCGCTCGGCGACCTCGTCGGGGTCGGCCGAGACGATGAACCGGCTCTCCGGCCGGACGTGCTCCGCGTCGGCGAGCCGCTCCAGCTCGAGCGGGTCGTCGACGCCCTGCTTGGCCTCGGCCGGGAGTGCAAGCGGCGCCCAGTAGCGGCAGTCGGCGATCGCGGTCTCGAGGTCGGCCGCGTAGGACACCTTCACCTCCAGCAGGCGCTCGTAGGCGTCCGGGTCGCGCCCGGCCTTCTCGATGCCCTCGGCCACGGCCGGCAGAAGCGTGTCGCGGTAGAGCTCGTCCGGCTTTCCGCTCGTCGTGATGAACCCGTCGCCGACCCTGCCGGCGAACCGGGCGGCCCGCGGCCCCGCCGCCGCCACCAGGATCGGGATGGGCCGCTCCGGGCGGTCGTAGACGGTGGCGCGGGCGGTCCGGTACCAGCGGCCGTCGAAGGTGACCCGCTCCTCGGTCCAGAGGCGCCGCATCAGCTCGACCGCCTCCTCCAGGCGTCCCAGCCGCTCGGAGAAGCCGGGCCACTTCATCGCCGTCGCCGGCACCTCGTTCACCGACTCGCCGGTGCCGACGCCGACGAACAGGCGCCCCGGCGCGAGGTTCTCGATCGTCGCGAAGGCCTGTGCCAGCACCGACGGGTGGTAGCGCATCGTCGGCGTCGCGACGCTCGTGCCGATGCGGACGGTGGTGGTCGTGGCCGCCAGCGCCCCCAGCCACGGCAGGGCCGCCGGCGCATGCCCGCCGGTGTGCCGGAAGGGCTGGAAGTGGTCGGAGACGGCGACGCTCTCGAACCCCGCCTCCTCGGCCAGGCGGGCGTACTCGAGCAGCTCGGAGGCGGGGAATTGCTCCGCCGACGCCTTGTACCCGATCTCCAGCATCGGGGCGAGTCTAGTTGAGCAATTCGACCACCCATTCGGGTAGTCGGCGTCCCGGAGCGGGTAAGGTGCCCCCCGAACCCTAGAGGCAGAGGGAGGAACACTATGAGGCACGGACTCGGCAAGTCGCTGGCGGTTGCGGCCGTCCTATTTCTTGCCATGACTGCTTCCGCGTCGGCCGCGACACTGGCCGACTGGGAGATGAACGAGGGCCCCGGCGCCCACACGATGATCGACGCGAGCGGCCACGTGAACGGCACGATCGGGTCGGCCGTCCAGACGGGCGTGAGCATCTCGGGCGCGACCGCGTACCAGTGGCCGTTCGCCAGCCCCACGAACCCGCCGCCCAAGCCGGAGCGGATCGTGCAGGCGAACAGCAACTCGCTCAACCCGGGATCGGGGACGTACACCGTCTCGATCCGGTTCCGGACGAACCAGCACTTCGGGAACATCGTCCAGAAGGGCCAGGCCGGCGCGTCGGGCGGGTACTTCAAGATCGAGAACCCGAACGGCCGCATCAACTGCGTGTTCCGCGGCCGCAACGCGTCGGGAACGCTCGTGCGCAAGGCGGTGCAGGCGTCGCAGGTCACCAGCGACAATGCGTGGCATGTCGCCACGTGCACCCGCACGTCGACCGGGCTCACACTGACGATCGACGGAACCGTTGCCGGCACGGCGAAGGGCAACACGGGGACGATCTCGAACACCCGGCCGATCTCCATCGGCGGCAAGCTGAACTGCGACCAGGTCAACACGAGCTGCGACTACTTCACCGGCGCTCTCGACTGGGTGAAGATCAACAACTAACGGCGACGTGATCGGGACTGTCCCCGGCAAAGCGGGGACAGTCCCCGGATGCGCGGAGCCCCCGGCCTACGATGCCGGGGTGAAGACGGACGTCCTCATCCCGCTGAAGCGGCTTGATGCGGCCAAGACACGGCTCGCGCCGGCGTTGACCGAGACGGAGCGCGGGCGGCTCATGGCGCGGATGCTCGCCCGGGTCGCCCGCGCGGCGGTCGCCGCCGGCGCCGGCCGGGTCGCGCTCGCGAGCTCCGATCCGTCCGCGCCGGAGCTCGCCCGCAGGCTCGGGGTCGAGTGCGTCTCGGACGCCGGCCTGCCCTGGAACGAGGGCCTGGTGCACGCCCGCTCGCTGCTCGACCGGCCGGCGGCGGCGGTGCTCTACCTCGCGGGCGACCTGCCCCTGGTCGACGCCGCCGACGTGGCGGCGCTGGTCGACGCCGGAGCTGCGGCGACCGCCGTCATCGGCCGCGCCCACGACGGCGGGACGAACGCCCTCTGGGTGTGTCCCGCGGGCGCCCTCGTGCCCGCCTTCGGCGCGCCCGGAAGCGCGTCCGTCCATGCCGCCCGCGCCCGCGAGTATGGGCTGGACGCCGTCGTCCTCGACCGGCCCGGCATCGCGCGCGACGTCGACACGCCGGCCGACCTCGCCGCCGTCCGCCGCCTCTCGGCGGCGGCCTGCCTCACCTGAACAGGTCTTCGGCGGGGTCGCGGATCAGATCGCGGCCGCTGCCCTCGCCGCGCGCCTCGAAGCCGCGGATGAGCGCCGCCGGCACCCGCTCGAGCTTGCCGAGGACGAGGTCGGCCGCCGAGGCCAGCTCGTCGGCGACGGCGACGGCCGTCGTCCGCAGCTCGTAGCCCGCCGGGTCGACCGTCCCCGCGTAGCTGCGCAGCGCGTCGAGGCCGCTCGCGCCGATGGCCGTGCCGACGATGCCCCGCCGCAGCGCCCGCCCCATCGTGTCGGCGACCACGACGGCGAGCCGCGCTCCGGTGCGCCGCTCGAGCTCCGCGCGCAGCCGGGCCGCGGACGCGTCCGGGTCGACGGGGAGGAGCACCGCCCAGCCGGCGGCAGGTCCGTTCGAGCGGTCGATGCCGGCGCTCGCGCACACGAAGCCGTGGTGCGTCTCGGCGATCAGGAGGCCGGCGCGGCGGCGGACGATCCGGCGGCTCTCGCGCAGCACGAGCTCGGCCATACGCGGATCGCCGCCCTCGGCCGAGAGCTCGAGCGCCCGCGCCGACGGTGTCACCGTCGCCAGGTCGACCACACGGCCTTCGCTCTTCGAGACGGCCTTGTGGGCGACGACGACCACGTCGCCGTCGCGCAGCGGCGGCGCGGCGGCGAGCACCAGCGCGGCCAGGTCGGCGCCGGGCTCGATCTCGCCGGCCGCAGCCAGCGGGATCAGCTCGATCCGGTCGGTCACGGAGCGAGCCCGCCGGCGGCGAGCGTCTGCGCCGCGAGCGCGCTGCTGGCGTCCAGGTTCGCCATCACGGTGGCCGTCACCCGGGCGCGCAGGCCGAGGCGCTCGACCCGGGACGCGGCCGGCGCGTCCTCGTCGTCGATCACGAGCGTTCCCGCCAGCGACCGGTAGAGCTCGGCCACGCCGACGACGGACGTCTCATGGCCGAGCGTCTCGAGCATCCCCGCCGCGGGCCCGCGCAGCGCCCGCCCGGCGACGATCGGGCTCACCGCCACGACCCGCTCGCGGCGGGCGGTGACGGCGTCGCGGATCCCGGGCACGGCCAGGATGGGGTCGATCGAGATGAACGGGTTGGACGGCGCGATCACGACGACGTCCGCGGCGGCGATCGCCTCGAGCACGCCGGGGGCGGGCCGGGCCGCCTCGGCGCCGTCGAAGCGGATCCGCGAGACCGGGTCGGCGTGGGCGCGGCGGACGTAGTACGTCTGGAAGTCGACCTCGCCGGCGGGGATCGTGACCATCGTCCGCAGCCGGTCGTCCGTCGCCGGGAGGAGCGTCGGCCCAAGGCCCATGGCCGTCGCGAGCCGCGCGGTGACGGCGTGCAGCGGGAGGCCCGCCCGCAGCATCTCGGTGCGGGCCAGGTGCAGCCCCAGGTCGAGGTCGCCGAGCCAGAACCACGCCTCCGCCCCGAGCGCGCGGGCCTGCTCGAGCGCCCGCGGGGTGTCGCCGCGCACGCCCCAGCCCTTCTCGGCGTCGATTCGGCCCGTGAGGGTGTAGAGCACGGTGTCGAGGTCGGGCGAGACGTGCAGCCCGTAGGGCTCGAGGTCGTCGCCGACGTTGCCGACGATCGTGACCGCCGCAGGGTCCACGACCTCGACGAGTCCCTGCAGGAACCGCGCCCCGCCGACGCCTCCGGCGAGCACCGTTACGCGACGTTCGGGCATGCGTGCGTATCATGGCCGCTCCGAGGGGCCGGATGCGACGGATGGGGGACACCGGGCTCGTGAACAGCAGGCGAGCGATCTTCACTGCGCCGGTGGCGAGCGTGGCGCTCGTTGCGATCGGCGCTGCGCTCTGGGGGACGGACGGCGCGTTCCGCCAGCCGCTCGTCTCGCCGGTCGTGCGCTGGTCGCCCTACACGATCGTGCTGTACGAGCACGTGATCCTGACCGCGGTCGTGGCGCCGTTCCTGATCCGGCACCGGCACGGCCTGCGCCGGCTCGACCGGGGCGGATGGCTGGCGGCGTTCGGTGTGGCGTGGGGCGGCTCGGCGCTGGCGACGCTCGCGTTCACCACGGCCTTCGAGTACGGCAACCCCGACGTCGTCGTGCTCCTGCAGAAGACCCAGCCGCTCTGGGCGATCGCCGCCGCGGCGGTGGTGATGGGGGAGCGGCCGGTGCGCAGGCTGGGCTGGTACCTCGTACCGGCGCTCGTCGGCACCTACCTGCTCTCGTTCGGCACCATGGCGCCGGCCGAAGCGTTCACGGGTGCGCAGGGCCGGGCGGCCCTGCTGGCGCTCGTGGCGGCGGCGCTGTGGGGCGCTGCGACAGCCTTCGGGCGGCGGACGCTCGTCTCGCTCGAGCCGCAGCTCGTGACGGCGGTGCGCTTCACGCTCGCGCTGCCGCTGCTGGCCGTGATCGCCCTCTACGAGGGCGCCGTCGCGCCGCCCGCGTCGGCCCAGGCCTCCGACTGGACGCGGCTGGTGGGGCTTGCGCTCGTCCCCGGTCTCTTCGCGCTCCTGCTCTACTACCGCGGCCTCGTCCACACCCCGGCGTCGGTGGCGACGTTCGCCGAGCTGGCCTTCCCGGCGACGGCGCTCGTTGTGAACTACTTCGTGCTCGACGCGACGGTCAGTGCCACGCAGCTCGCCGGCTTCGCCGTCATCTGGGCCACCATCGCCCTGCTCCACCGGCTGCCGGTCGAGCTCCCTGCTAGCGGTGAGAATCTCGCCATTCGACCAGCTTCGGCAGCAGGCTGAGATCCCACTCCGGGCCGCTGATGCCCATAATCAGGTGGGTCACGCCGACGTCGAGGTAGCCGTCAAGGTGAGGCAGCGCCGCCGGCCGGATCCCACCGATCGAGCGCTCGATCTCGGCCGGGTCGCGGCCGACCCGCTGGCACCATTCGTCGAGCACGGCGCACTTGTGCGCCGCCCGCTCGGGATCGCCGAAGCCGTTCCAGATGTCGGCGTGCTGGGCGACGATGCGCAGCGTGACCCGCTCGCCGCCGCCCCCGATCATGATCGGCATGGGGTCTCGCATCGGCGGGGGCGTGAGCTTCGCCATGCGCGAGTGGATGCGGGGCATGGCGGCGTCGAGGTCGCGCAGGCGCGAGGGCGCGGTCCCGAACTCGTACCCGAACTCGTCGTAGTCGCGCTCGAACCAGCCTGAGCCGATGCCGAGGATCAGCCGGCCGCCGGAGATGTGGTCGACCGTCCGCGCCATGTCGGTGAGGAGCTCCGGGTTGCGGTAGCTGTTGCAGGAGACGAGCGCGCCGATCTCCACCCGCTCCGTCGCCTCGGCCATCGCGCCCAGCCACGTCCAGCACTCGAAGTGGTTGCCGTCCGGGTCGCCGGACAGGGGATGGAAGTGGTCCCACGTGAACACCGTGTCGGCGCCGAGCTCCTCGGCCCGCAGCCACGTGTCCCGCATCGCCGAGATCGTGCCGTGCTGGGGCTGCACCTGGACTCCGATCCGGATCGCGCGTCCCTCTGTCACGGCTCGGAAGGCTAGCGGCGTGGCCCCCGAAAGGGGGACGATCCCGGCCCCCGCGGCGCCGATGCAGGAGATGCAGGCAAAACCCGCCTCCCGCCTCGCCTGCGCACCCCCGCTCCCTCCCACCTCAAGAACTCGTGGCCGCCGCCGATACCCCGCCTGTGAACTCCGATCGTCGCCGCATGCCAGAGCGCAGGCGGACCAGTGGTGAGGTCAAGTGGATTGACCGATGGCTGGCGGCCTGCGCTGATCTGGACGAGCTCAAGCGCTCGAATCCGATGACCGACGCCGTGATCGACGAGATCGACGGGCGGCGGATCCGCGTCGGCGACCAGTGGCTGGCCGACTTCGCGTCGTGCAACTACCTCGGGTTCGACCTCGACCGCGAGATCATGGACTCGATCCCGGCACAGGTCGAGCGGTGGGGCACGCACCCGAGCTGGTCGCGCCTCCTGGGCAGCCCGACGCTCTTCGGCGACATCGAGGAGCGCCTGACCGACCTTCTCGGCTGCGAGGACACCCTCGTCCTGCCCACGATCACCCACATCCACATGGCGGTGATCCCGGTGCTCGCCGCCGGCGGCACGGTGTTCATGGACAGCCGCGCGCACAAGACGATCTACGACGGCTGTCAGTTCGCCGTCGCCCGCGGGGCCACGCTGAAGCGGTTCCGGTTCGAGGATCCCGACGACCTCGAGCGGCTGCTGATCGAGGACCGCTCCGATCACCGCCTCGTGTGCATGGACGGCGTGAACAGCATCACGGGCAACGCCCCCGACCTGGCCGCGTTCGCCCGCGTCACCCGCCGCCATGGCGCGCTCCTCTACGTCGACGACGCCCACGGCTTCGGTGTGATCGGCGAGCGCTCCCCCTCCGAGCTCTCCCCCTACGGTTCGCGCGGGAACAGCATCGTCCGCCATCTGGGCGAGTCGTACGAGGGCCTCGATCCTCGTCGGCGGCTTCTCGAAGGCGTACTCGTCGCTGGCCGCGTTCATCGCCTGCCCGACGCCGCTCAAGGAGATGCTGAAGACGGCCGCGCCGCCCTACCTCTACTCGGGCCCGCCGCCGGTGGCGTCGCTCGCCACCACGCTCGCCGGCTTCGACGTCAACGAGCGCCGCGGCGACGAGCTGCGCCGGGCGCTCTACGACCGCACCGGCCGCGTCCTCGAGGCCCTGCGCCGGATCGGCGTGCGCACCCTCAACCACTCCGGCTTCCCGATCATCGAGATCCCGCTCAGCGACCACCGCGACATCGGCGCGGTCGGGCGCTTCCTGTTCGACAACGGCATCTACGTCACCCTGGCCGCGTACCCGCTCGTGCCCAAGGACGAGGTCGGCTTCCGGATCCAGGTCACCGCCGCCAACGGCGACGACGAGATCGACGAGCTGATCGACGTTCTCGGCCGGCTCGCGCAGCGCTTCGAGCTGCAGCGGCCCGACGATCTCCGGGAGGCCGCATGAGCCGTTTGACCCAGTCCATCCGCGGGGCGCTCTGGCCGCTCTCGCCGCGCACCGTCTGGCTCTGGTACCTGCTGGCCGGCTCGTTCTTCACGTACCTGTACGCCGTCGTGCCCGCGTTCCAGCGCGGCAGCGCCATCCACGGGCCGATCATCAACGCGCTCGGCTTCTCGGGCGTGGCCGCCATCGTCGCCGGCATGCGCATGCACCGCCCGAAGGCGATCGTCGCCTGGGGCGCGCTCGCAGTCGGCCAGACGCTCTTCCTCGTCGGCGACTTCTACACGTACAGCCTGCCCAGCCTGTTCGGCCTGAACGTCGGCTTCCCGTCGCCCGGCGACGGCCTGTACCTCGCCGTGTACCCGGCCCTCATGGCCGGCCTGTTCCTGCTGGTGCGGCGGCGCAACCCGCGCACCGACCGGGCCGGCGCCATCGACTCGCTCATCCTCACGCTCGGCATCGCCCTGCTCTCGTGGGTGTTCCTGATCGCCCCGAACATCCAGCTCGGCGGCAATCATCTGGCCGAGGCCGTCTCGATCGCCTACCCCGTCGGCGACATCCTGCTGCTCGCGGCGGCGATCCGCCTCGCGGTCGACCGCGGCGTCCGCGCCCCCGCCTTCTACCTGCTCGCCGGCAGCATCGTCTGCCTGCTCACGACCGACTCGGTCTACAACCGCATGCTCCTCGACGGCACCTACAACGGTCAGGTGATCCTCGACGTGGGCTGGATCTTCTACTACCTGCTCTGGGGCGCCGCCGCGCTGCACCCGTCGATGCGCACCCTCGAGCAGCCGGCCGAGGGCCGCACCCGGCTCACGCCGCTGCGCCTCGTCTTCCTGTGCGTGGCCTGCCTGATCGCGCCGGGCATCCGCTTCTACCAGGAGTGGGGCAACACCGACGTGCTCGTCGTGATCGTCGCCTCGATGATCATGTTCCTGCTGGTGCTGGCGCGCATGTCCGGCCTGGTGCGCCAGGAGGAGCGGGCCGTCGCCCGCCAGCGCGCCCTGCGCCGCGCCGGCGCGGCGCTCGTGGGTGCCGCTGACATCGACCAGATGGGCACCGCCGCGACCGCCGCGGTGCGCGAGCTCGGCGGCGAGAGCGCCGACGCGCGCCTGATCACGCTGCACGAGGATCCCGCCGAGGACGTCGTCTCGCCCGCGGTGCGGGAGTGGCTGAGCGCGACCGCGCGGACCGACGGCGCCCGGGTGAGCTGGGTGGCCGTGCCGGCCGAGCTGCTCGACGAGCTCGGGCTGGCCCGCGACGCCGGCTACGCCCTGATCGCCCTCGCCGGCCGCACCGCCAGCCGCACCTTCCTGCTCGCCGGCGTCCCCGGCTCGCACGGCGACCGAGCTCGCCGTCTCCCTCGAGACCCTGGCTGCGCCCATGTCGCTCGCGATCGACGGCGCGATCCTGGCCGAGGAGCTGCACCGCGGCCGCAGCGAGGCCCGCTTCCGCTGCGCTGGTCGAGCACTCCAGCGACCTGATCGCAGTGCTCGACCGCAGCGGCATGATCGTCTACCAGAGCCCCGTCCATCGAGGAGGTGCTGGGCTACGCGGTCGACGACGTCGTGAACACCTACTTCGACCTGCTCGTGCGCCCCAGCGACCGCGCCCGGCTGATGCAGGTGGTCGAGAGCGCCGAGGCGGGCGCCGGCACCTCCGGCATGGTCGAGTGCAGCCTGCGCAGCCGCACCGGCGAGTGGCTCCAGTTCGAGATCCACCACACGCAACCTGCTGGCGGAGGAGTCGCGTGCAGGGCATCGTCCTCAACTGCCGCGACATCAGCGAGCGCAAGCTCTTCGAGGACCAGCTCGCGCACCAGGCCTTCCACGATCCCGTCACGGGCCTCGCCAACCGCGCGCTCTTCGCCGATCGCGTCGGCCACGCGCTCGCCCGCGCGACCCGCGAGCAGTCGACGGTGGGCGTGATCTTCATCGACCTCGACGACTTCAAGACGATCAACGACAGCCTCGGCCATGCCTCCGGCGACGCGGTGCTGCAGGAGGTCGCGCATCGCCTGCGCAACGCCGTCCGCCCGACCGACACGGTCGCCCGCTTCGGCGGCGACGAGTTCGCCGTCCTGGTCGAGGAGGTGCAGCGCTCGCAGGAGGCCGTCGACGTCGCCGAGCGGGTGCTCGAGGGCCTGAGCGAGCCGATCGACATGGGCGAGAAGGAGCTCGTCGTCGAACGCCAGCATCGGCCTGTGCCTGACGAGCGACGGCGCCGCCGACGCCGCCGACCTGCTGCGCAACGCCGACGTCGCCATGTACATGGCCAAGCGCGAGAGCAAGGGCAGCTACCGCGTCTTCGAGCCCGACATGCACCGCGAGGTGGTCGAGCGGCTCGAGATGCGCGCCGACCTGCAGCGCGCGCTCGAGACCGGCCAGCTCGAGGTGCACTACCAGCCGGTCATCCGCCTCACCGGCGCGACCGTGTACGGCTTCGAGGCGCTGCTGCGCTGGCACCATCCCACCCGCGGCACGATCCCCCCGGCGCAGTTCATCCCGGTCGCCGAGGAGCACGGGCCTGATCGTCCCGATCGGCCGCTGGACGCTCAACCAGGCCTGCCGCCAGGGCGCGGCCCTGCACGAGCGCTTCGGCTCCGGCGAGCCGCTCACGATCAGCGTCAACCTGTCGGTGAAGCAGCTCCAGTCCGACACGATCGTCGACGACGTCCGCGATGCGCTCGCGACGTCCGGGTTCAGCCCGGCCCACCTCGTGCTCGAGATCACCGAGACCGTGATGATGGCCGACATGGACCTGGCCGTCGACCGGCTGAACGCGCTCAAGGCGCTCGGCGTCAAGCTGGCGATGGACGACTTCGGCACCGGCTACTCGTCGCTCAGCTACCTGAGCCGCCTGCCCGTCGACATCCTCAAGATGGACCGCTCGTTCCTGACGTCCGGCGACGCCATCTCGCCGCTGCCGCAGGCGATCGTCCGGATCGGCGAGACGCTCGACCTCGAGGTCGTGGCGGAGGGGATCGAGCAGCCGATGCAGGCGACGCACCTGCGCGAGCTCGGGCTGCGAGCTGGGCCAGGGCTTCCTGTTCGCCCACGCCATGGCGCCGCTCGACCTGGTGGAGTACCTGCACCGCGTGCGGGGATCGGCCGAGCCCGAGGCTCGAGCCGATGCAGCATAGTTACGACGGCCTCGACCGCCCTGGCGGGTTCACCCGGCTGAACCTGCTCGCGCCGCTGCGGCACCGCGACTTCCGGCTGCTGTGGTCGGGCATGACGGTGTCGCTGCTCGGCGACGGGATCTTCCTGGTCGCCATGGCCTGGCAGGTGTACGCCGTCTGGAACGCCCCGGCCGCGCTCTCGATGGTCGGGATCGCGATGACGGTGCCGACGATCGTGTGCCTGCTCCCCGGCGGCGTTCTCAGCGATCGCCTCAGCCGGCGCGCGATCATGCTCGCCGCCGACGCGGTGCGGGCCGTCGCGATCGCCGTCCTCGCCGTGCCTCTCGATCACGGGCCGGATCGAGGTCTGGGAGATCGCGGCGCTGGCGATGGTGTACGGCGCCGGCACCGCGTTCTTCACGCCGGCCTTCGAGGCGCTCGTCCCCGACATCCTGCCCGCGTCCGACCTGCCGGCGGCCAACTCGCTCGACCAGTTCGTGCGCCCGATCGCCCTGCGACTCGCCGGCCCGGCCGTCGGGCGGCTGGCTCATCGCCGCGTTCGGGCCGGGCGATCGCCTTCGCCGCCGACGCCGCGTCGTTCGCTGCCGCCGGCGTTGCCGTCCTGGCGATGCGGCCCGTGCGCCGCGCACGTCGCCCGAGGGCGCTCTCGGTGATGGCCGACATCCGCGGCGGCCTGCGCTTCATCCGCGGCCGTACGTGGATCTGGGGGACGCTCGTCTCGGCCGCGTTCGCCTACCTGCTCTTCCTCGGCCCGACCGAGGTGCTCCTGCCGTACGTCGTCAAGAACGACCTGCACGGATCGGCCGGGACGCTCGGGCGTCGTGTTCGCCGCCGGCGGCATCGGCTCGATCGGCGCCGCCGTGCTGATGGGCCAGCGCGAGCAGCCGCGCCGCCAGGTGACGTTCATCTACGTCGTCTGGACGCTGGCGACGCTGGCGGTCGCCGGGTACGGGCTCGCCACCGCCACCTGGCAGCTCGTGGTCGCCTGCCTGCTCTTCAACGCGCTCGAGACGGCCGGGACGATCGTGTGGGCGACGCTCAAGCAGCGGCACGTGCCCGCGTCGATGCTCGGCCGGGTCTCGAGCCTCGACTGGCTGATCTCGATCGGCCTGCTGCCGCTCTCCTTCGCGCTGACGGCGCCGGTCGACCGAGCTGATCGGCGCGCGGCTGACGCTGGTCGGCGCGGGCGTCGGCGGCGCCGCGATCACGCTGGCCGCGCTCTTCCTGCCGGGGATGCGCGACGTCGAGCGCGAGCGGCCCGAGGCAGAGGCCGAGACGCCGGCCGACCTGCCCGTGGACATTGTGATCGTCGCCACCGTGGTGCACCAGGTGCACGTCGCGGCGCCGCCTGTTGCGGCCGCCCGGCGCGTGCATCCGTGATACCGTCGCCGCGATGGAGGGCAACTGGATGCTGGGCGCCGCCGCCCTGCTCGTCGTCGGCGCCGCGGCCGCAGGGAACTCGCTGAGCGTCGCCGTGGGCGTCTGGGCGATGGGCATCGCCTGGGTCGTCGTCGGCCTGCTCCTCGGCGCGCGCCGCCACATGGAATAGCCCGGAAGCGCCGTCAGGCGTTTCTGCGCCGGAGCGCGATCCCGGTCAGGATCTCGCGCACGATCCGGTCGCCGACGAGCGCCGTCACGTCGGTCGAGCCGATGCGGGTCGGGAGCACCTCGACCACGTCCGCGCCGACGAGGTGCAGCCGCTCGGCGCTCGTGCGGCAGGCCCAGAGCAGGTCGGCCGGCGTCATCCCGCCCGGCTCGGGCGTGCCGGTGCCGGGCGCGAAGGCCGGGTCGAGCACGTCGACGTCGACCGACAGGAACGCCGGGCCGTCGCCGACGACGGCCAGCGCGCGCTCGAGGGCCGCCGCGATCCCCTGCGCCGCGCACCTCGTGCATCGGGACCGCCGTGATGCCCTGCTCCTTCTGCCACGAGAACTCCTCCGGGCCGGGCCAGTACCCGCGCAGGCCGACCTGGGCGTAGCGGCGCGGGTCGACGTGGCCGTCGCGGACGAGGTGGTACATCGGCGTGCCGTGGGAGAGCTCCATGCCGTGCACGCGCCGGGCCGTATCGGTGTGGGTGTCGAAGTGGAGCAGGCCGAGGCGGCCGTGCCGCTCGGCGCAGGCGCGCACGTCCGGCTCGGCGATCGAGTGGTCGCCGCCGAGCACGATCGGGATCGTCCCCGCGTTCACCGCCTCGGCGACGGTGCGCAGGATCGCGGCGTGCGACCCGGCCGGGTCGGCGGGGATCACGGGCGCGTCGCCGAAGTCGACCACGCGCAGCTCGGCCATCGCGTCGACGCCGGTCTCGAGGTGGGGGCCGGGCAGCCCGCCGGCGGCGCGGATCGCCCGCGGCCCGTGGCGCGTCCCCGGCGACTCCGAGACGAGCTCGTCCATCGGCGCGCCGATGATGGCGACGTCGACGCCTGACAGCTCGGCGGCGTCCTCGGTGTAGGGCATGCCGCCGAAGGTGAGCAGGCCGGCGTGGTCGGGCTTCTCGCCGCCGGGCCAGCGCTTGGTCGGATCGATCACGCCGCGATCCTACCGATCGCCGCCCGGGGCCCAGCTGCCGAGGTGGCATACGCTCACCGCCACGATGGCACCATCGGTCTCCCGTGGCGCGCTCGCGCCGCTTCGCGAGCGGGAGTTTCGGCTGCTCTTCTGCGCCCAGGCCGTCTCGCTGCTCGGCTCGTGGATGACGCCGCTCGCGCTGGCGTTCGCGGTCCTCGACCTGACCGGGTCGGCGTCCGATCTCGGCATCGTGCTGGGGGCCGAGCTCGCCCCGCTCGTGGTGCTCCTGGCCGTCGGCGGGGTGTGGGCCGACCGCCTGCCGCGCGTGCGGCTGATGATCGCCTCCGACCTGGTGAGCGCGGTCGGCCAGGGCGTCCTGGCGGCGCTCCTGATCGGTGGGGTCGCCCGCATCTGGGAGATGGCGGCGCTGGCCGCGGTCGCAGGCGGCGCGGACGCCTTCCACACGCCGGCGTGGGCGGGGCTTCTGCCGCAGACGGTGCCCGCGCCGTTGCGCCGCCGGGCAAACGCGCTCCGCTTGCTGGAGTCGAACGTCCTGCGCGTGGCCGGGCCGGTGCTGGCAGGGCTGATCGTCGCCACCGCCGGCGCCGGCTGGGCGATCGCCGCCGACTCGGCGTCGTTCCTGCTCGCCGCCGCCGTGCTGGCACGGATGCGCACGGGCCGTGAGCCGGCGCGGGGGGAGGCAACCGAGCGGAGCGGCTTCGTCGCCGATCTCGCGGCCGGCGGCGGCGAGGTGTGGCGCCGCCCGTGGCTGCTCGCGATGATCATCGACACCGCGCTCTGGACGCTCGTTATCTGGGGCCCGTACGAGGTGCTCGGCCCGTATGTGTCCAAGCACCGCCTGGGCGGCGCCGGCGCGTGGGCGCTCATCTCGGCCGCCTACGGCCTGGGGACGGTGGTCGGCGGCCTGGCCGCGCTGCACGTACGCTCGCGCCGCCCGCTGATCGCGGCCGTGTCGGTGAACGCCGCCTTCGCACCGCTGCTCGTGCTGCTCGCCGTCTCGGGCCAGGCCTGGTGGATCGCGCTCGCCGCCTTCCCGGCCGGCGCCTCGACCTCGCTCTACCTCGTCCTCTGGAACACCGCGCTGCAACAGGCCGTGCCGGAGCACCTGATGGGGAGGGTCGCCTCGCTCGACCAGGCGGCCTTCAACGCCACCGCTCCGGTGGGCATGGTGCTGGCGGGGCCGACGGCGGCCGCGCTCGGCGTCCGCGATGCGCTTCTCATCTCGGCTGCGTGGCTGCTCGTCTCCACCGCGTTCGTCCTCTCCGTGCCGGGCGTGCGCCGCTTCCGGGCGGCGGAGGAATGAGCGCTCAGGAGCCGCACTGCGAGCTCGAGCTGGCCGCGGCCGCCGCGGCGACGGCAGCGAGCGTCGGCTCGAACTCGACCGTGAGCTCCCCGGAGCGGGGCGTGTCGATGTGCGTCATCCCCGTCGCGGTCGGCCCGATACACACGCCCGTCTGGTCGGTCGACCAGTACGGGCTGAAGCTCATCCGCAGGTCGTAGCCGCCGGCCGCCGGTACCCATAGCCGGATGCGGGAGTCGCCGAGCCGTATCACCCGCGCCCCCGGCACGGGCGCGTCGGCCGTGAGGATCGGCGTCGGGTGGGGCAGGGCGAACACCGTCCAGTGCGGCAGCCTGGTCACGAGGCGCAGTCCGGAGCGGCCCGAGCGCAGCAGGCGGGCCTCGGCGACGGCGCTGTAGTCGAGCGGCGCGTGCGGCAGCAGCACGTAGCGGACGCCGACGCTGCGCAGCCACTTCCGGTACGCCGTCCCGGTGATCGTCGGCCGGTAGAGCACGGCGTTCTGGGGGAAGTCGTCCTGGCGGTACCAGCCGCGGGCGAGGGCGATCCCGTGCCGGGCCAGGTAGAACGCCTCCCAGTGCCCGGCCGTGGCGACGACCTCGGTGCGGTACTGGGGGCTGCGGCGGGCGTCGAGGAACCGCACCGCCGGGTGCCAGAACGGCGCCGCCGTGGCCGGGTCGGACCAGGCGGAGTAGGCGTTGCGCACCGCCGGGCCGAGCTGGAGCGCGAG
Source organism: uncultured Actinomycetes bacterium (assembly GCA_963746115.1). Taxonomy (GTDB): domain Bacteria; phylum Actinomycetota; class Thermoleophilia; order Gaiellales; family JAICJC01; genus JAICJC01. The sequence goes on from CAVVAA010000003.1 coordinate 336,112, forward strand.
GGCGAGGGCGAGCACGCGGGGCGAGCACCGTCCACGATCGCCGCCGGCCGACGTTCCCCGCCAGCCACAGGAGCGGGACGCCGGCGATCGTGAAGAGCCGGGTCGAGTTCGAGCCGATGGGGCCGTGCACGGCGAAGGTGACCAGGTTCAGGACGAGGTAGGCGACGAACACCATCCTGCAAGCCCCGGGCGCGCGGGCTCCTGGCGGTCAGGTAGAGGCCGGCGCCGGAGAACGCCGCGATCACGAGCAGGTCGCTCGGCGTGGTACGGGTACCAGCCGCCGGCCGGGAACGCCCGCTGGACGGCGATGGCAGGCGGCCGCGATGACCGCGAGCGCGGCGACGGCGAGCTTGTTGCGGCGGGCGACGCGCGAGGGGGTTGCGGCTGCCCAGGACGAATCCTGCGAGCACGACGGCCGCAAGGCCGAACGCGAGCGGCGAGCAGCCGAGCGAGACCGCCATCGCTACCCCGAATCCGATCCGCTGACGGCGCTGGGCGCAGGCGAGCGCGACCGCTCCCGCCGCGGCTCCTGCCAGGAACGGGAACATCCCCGAGACGCAGCATGTGGCGGTGGCCGTCGCCGCCAGGGCGAGGCAGGGTGCGTTCGCCGCCCGGCCCCACTCGCGCCGCCCGACGGCGGCGACGGAGGCGGCCAGCACGGCGGCCGAGGCGACCGCCGTCGCGACCACGCCGACCACCGAGGCGACGGGGTAGAAGACGAGGCTGTAGCCGACGAAGTCGTAGCGGCCGTCGTACCAGTAGCTGTTCCAGAGCCGGAAGCCGGCGTGCCGGAACGCCCATGTCATGAAGAGGTGGGCGGGGGTGTCGATGCCGGGCGGGCCGACCGTCAAGAGGACGGCAGCCAGCAGTCCCGCGGTGACGCCGCAGGCGAGCGGAAGCGCGAGGCGGTCGCGGCTCGGCATCGGTCCTGGCCCACCGTAGGCCAGCCACATTGCCGTCCTCCAAGGCGCTCCAACGGCGCCCCAATCACGCGCCGGTCAGCCGATGACGCCGAGCGTCCGGTACGTGTAGGCGTGCGCCTCGGCGACGACGCGCGAGAACGGGACGCCGAGCGCGGACCGGAAGGCGCGGTCGACCTGGGCCGGCGTGAACCGGAGCGGCCCGCCGTACCGGCGGAAGGCTGCGCCCAGGCGCGCGAGCGCGGGCACGCCGCCGTACTCGTCCATGACCACGTGGGTCATCGCGAGCGCGTCCTCGTAGCAGACCTGGATCGCGTTCACGTTCGGGAGCCCCCAGTCGGTCTGGCGCTGCTCCCAGATGCGCATGCTGGGGAAGTCATGGTGGTAGTAGTAGGCGCCGACGTCGGCGATCGACATCCCCGAGCCGTGCTCGCCGAGGTAGGCCGACTCCTCGTACATCGCGATGCCCTCGAGGAGGCTGTGGGGCGCGCCGTCGAGCATCGGCCGGGTGACGACGTGGGTGAGCTCGTGCGCGACCATCGAGTTCTGGTCGACGTCGGGGAGCGTGCTCCACTCCGGCAGGTCGACGTAGGCGAACGAGCTGTACTGGAACCCGGCGGGCGTCCGCACCTTGCCCAGGTCGACGTGCGCCAGCCGTTCGGCCTGCCCCTTCTGGTCGACGAGGAAGATCACGGGCCGCAGCCCGGCGCGGCCGCCGCCGTAGCGGTCGACCAGCCCGGGTATGACCGACTCGGCGGTGTCGAGGATCTGCTGGGCGGCGGTGATGTCGGCCGGCTCCGCGTAGACGACGGTCACGCGTTGCCCGTTGATGAAGTAGGGATGGTGCAGCCACGAGACGCCGTACGCGGCCAGGTCGGAGCGGTGTACGACCGACACGTCGGCGCGCACCCGCCACGAGCTGCGCGCCTGCGTCAGCCGCAGCGTCTTCGGCCCCAGGGGCACCCACGCGCTGTAGGGCTTCGGCCCGAAGCGGGCGAAGAGGGTCGCCTGCACGGTGACCCCATCCTTGACGGATTCGATCCGCGGGTCGGCGACCTCGATCGCCTGCGTGGGCATCGAGTCGAGCCACAGCCACAGCTGGTCGAGCGAGTGCTGCTGGGCGGTGGTGCAGGCGTGGGCGAAGGTCTGGGCGCGGTCGTAGCGGTGATCGGCAAGCGCCTTCAGGTAGTCGACCGCGATCGGCCCGGCACCCGCCTCGGCAGGAACCTCCGCGCCGGACGCCGGCGGCGTGCAGTGGGGCGGTCGCAGCGCCGCGGGACCGCTGCCGAGGCAGCCGGCGCCGGCCACGACGAGGGCGGCGAGGGAGACGGCGACGAGGAGGGCGCGGGGGACCTGCGGACGAAACGGCATCCTCTTCCAGTATCGGCACGGGTCCGGGAATGTGAACCCTTCGGCCCGGTGTAGGCTGGCGCCGCGATGGACGCGACGCACGAGGCGGTGTTCCGCACCCTGTCCGACCTGGTCTGCCTGCACTCGCCGAGCGGGGTCGAGACCGCCGTCGACGACTACCTCATGCGCCGGCTGGCCGACCACGGCGGCGCGACCCGGGACGCCGCCGGGAACATCGTGCTGCGCATCGAGGGGCGAGAGCCCGGACCCCTGCGGTCGGTGCTCGCCCACAAGGATGAGATCGGCGCGCTCGTGAAGCGGATCGGCGACCGGGGTGACCTCGCGGTGAGCAAGCTCGGCGGCTCCTTCCCGTGGATCTGGGGCGAGGGGCCGGTCGACGTGCTGGGACGCCACGTCACCGTCCCCGGGGTGCTCTCGTTCGGGTCCCGGCACGTGTCCGACGAGTCCGATCAGAAGCGCCAGCAGACCGAGGCCGGCGTGCGCTGGCGCGACGCATGGGTCGAGACGAAGCTCACGTCGGATGCGCTCGCCGAGGCGGGCGTGCGGCCCGGGTCGCGGGTCGTGCCGAGTGTCGCCCGCAAGCTGCCGATCCGGCTGGGCCGCGACGGCGAGTACGTGGCCTCGTACGCGATCGACGACAAGGGCTCGGTCGCAGGGCTGCTTGAGCTCGCCGGGCGGGTGAGGTCGCCGCGGCGTCCGGTCGAGCTCGTCTTCACCGCCCGCGAGGAGATCGGTTGCCACGGCGCCAAGTGGTATGCGAGCCGCACGGACGCCGAGGCCGCCGTCGCGTTCGAGGTGACGCCCGTCGCGAAGGAATACCGCATCGATCCGGGGCCCGACCCGGTGCTCGTGGCCGCGGATGGGCTCGGCCCGCTCGAGGACACGCTGAACGCCGAGCTCGAGGACGCCGCCGCCGCGGCCGGCGTGACCCTGCGCCACGCCGCGCTCTCCGGCTTCGCCTCCGACGCGACCGCAGCGCTCTCGAGCGGCATGATCGCCCGCACGGCTTGCCTCGCCTTCGCGACCGAGAACACCCACGGTTTCGAGATCGCGCACCTGGGCGGGATCGTCGGCTGCGTGGACGTGTTGGAGCGGTGGCTGGCCGACTGACGGAGCCGGCGGCCTCGTCTAACATGCGGGCCGCGGCGGAGTAGCTCAGTCGGTTAGAGCAGCGGAATCATAATCCGCGTGTCGGGGGTTCGAGTCCCTCCTCCGCTATCGCAACCGTTCCACGGTTCGCCGGAGAATGGACTGGAACGCGTCAGAGGCGGCCGACGAGGGTTCAAGCGCCGATCGCATGGCCGAAACCAGCGTCAGGGCCGTAGAAGTTGCATCGGCGAGGCTGTTGGGACCATGCTGACGGTGGCGTCAGGGCTTCCGTTGGTTAGGCGCTGGTGGGCGCGCGGCGAGGCGGTGGCTTGCCGCGCGTGCGGTGGGGAAGGCGGCCGCCGCCGCCGTCGCCATTGCGGAGACGGGCGAGCCGGACACGGTGTTGGACGAAGTCGTACTTAGTCTTGCGGCCGGCACGGCAGTGGCGGTCGGCGTCCCGTGCGAGCTGCGTCGGGATCACGGCTCAGGTAGGGGCCGCTCTTCAGATTGATCAGCGTTCGCGCCGGAGCGGTTCCTGGATCTGATTCGCAACTTCGTGCTGTTTGAGGAGCGCGGGCCGAAGCTCGCAAAGATCGCTGCGAAGTACCACCAGGTCGATGCCGTCAACAGGGCCGTGGAGGCGACGGCGGAGGCAATGACCTCGGATGACCGCCTGCATCGTCTCAGAACTGGTCGGTCGTCTGCTCCCGAGGCGCCGAGATATCTTCACGGCATGGCACCAAACCACTCACGCTCAGCCAGCTACGCCTCAGTCTCCGGCGGCTCGGTCCTCGCACTGAAGGACTGGTCTTCGCTGTGGTTCGACCTTGTGCACGCCGACATGCTGTTACACGCGCGGGCATCACTGCCCGCATCAGCGGCGACGGCATTCCAGCGACGCGGGCTGTTCGAGGCCGCAATCGTGGGTTGCGGGCGAACCGTGAAGAACGGTAGCCGCCAACAGACCAAGCTCGTCCTCATGGTGGATGACCTCGGCGCGGATGCGCAACAGACCTACGCGGATGCGTTGCAGTGGAGGGACAAGCACATCGCGCACCGAGTAGATCAATCGCGAGAGCAAGTGCATACGACTGCGGTGATCGTCGCCGGCGCGATCTCGTCGATCCAGATCACGGTAGCGCCGACCATGGGCCCCGAGGATGAGGGCACCGACTTCGCCGACCGGTTCGCGACCCATGTGAAGACGCTGCGAGATCTCGTCTGGCCGAAGTACATCAAGCCGCTCGAAGGGGACGTCATCCGGGAACAGTCGCCCGACATCGACGATCTATGTCGTCGATCGTCGGCCTCGCCTCCCGCTACAGGCCCCGGGTTGACGGCGACGATGAACCCCTGACGCCGCGAACCTTCACTTGCCCATCATCGGCGACGAATGACCCTGGCCCTGAGACCCGCTCGGCGTCTCAGATCACGCTCGACCGCGACCGGCTGAGGTAGGAGAGGGCGTTCACCTGAGCGGGATTCGCGAGGTGGCGAGTCTCGTGGCCTCGATGTGCGTCTCCGGCATCAAGGAGCCAGGAGCGATCGTCGATCGGCTCTAGCAGCGCGGCCCGTACCGCTGCGTCTACCGGGTAGGTGATCTCGCCGGTAGGAGAGCAATCCCTTTGAGCCGCCGCCTGGTGGGAGACGGACGCTTCTTATGCGAAAAGGCTTGCGTGCGGGATAGGATCGACCTATGATTTGGATCAAGTCGTACTAGATTAGCGATCAGGAGCCGACCGATGACCGTCACCCTTCAATCCCATCGCGCCCTCTCCTCGCTGCTTGGCGGGGAGACGAAGGCTCGGATCCTCTGCGTCCTGCGCTGGTCCGATGCCCGGAGCATCGGCGATCTCGCCGATCAGATCGGCATGTCCAAGACGAGCACCAGGGATGCCGTACGCGCGCTCGAGGCCGCGGGCATCCTCCTCCAGGTTACGCGCGGCGGTAGGCATGAACTCCGTCTTGATCCGCGCCGACGCGCGCTCGTGAATGACATCGTTGCGCTGGAAAGCGATCCCTCGAGTGCCCCGCCAGTTCCAGCGGAGGAGATGACGGACGCGGATTGGGACGCCGTCGGAGCCTTCTGCTCAACGCAGCGCGGAGTGGTCGTGCCGGCAGGCGTCACCCAGTGGCATCCCGATGAGGAAGGGCGCCCGGTCAGCGAGAGCGCCTGGGCTGGGCGGCAACCGCTTGACTGAGGCCGAGGCAGGCTCGTACGCCGCGTACCCCCCGAGGCGCTACCGCGCCGCGGCGGCCAGTGGGTACCGGCAGGGCGACATCTGCTGGGCATTCGCCCATCAACTCCGAACGCCTAGGGACACCCCCGCCGCCAACGAGCGAGTCGAGAGCGAGAAGGTGCCATATCTCGGCGAGCCCCACGTCGAAGAGCTTCGGGTCGGCGACCGCCGGCTCCAGTTACTCGTCTGGACGTGCTGGGTCATGGTCGTCGCCCAAAGCTGCGAGCTCGAGCACCAAGACCCATCCGATACCCGTCTCGCAATCGCTCCGATCGCCCTGCGGTCTCAGTGGGACGGGCCGCAGTGGGACAGGATCCGCAGCGGGCGCGCCCCTGGCTTCGTCCTTCTTCCTCCGCCCACCGTGAGCGAACGGGGCGACTGCGGCGGGGGTATGCGCGGCTGGCCCACCGACACCGAAGCAGCAGTTGTGCTTGGCTCGACCACGCTCGCCTCCCCCAAGTCAACCGGCAGGGTGGCATTCGGCCTCAGCCTCGAGATGCAGCATCTGCTGCAAGCAAAGCTCGTCGACTTCTGGAGTGTCCGCGGCTGGAAGAGCTTCGCGCAGCGCGACGAGCTCATCGGCAAGACCATCCTCGAGATCTCCGAGACCGACGAACGGGCAGATGGCCCACACAAGCTTTACAAGATCACACTGGGTGACGGCGAAGACGGCGACGAGATCACCGCCGGCATCGTCATGCGTCGCTAAGCGTCGGCGTTGACGCGCGTGTCAAAGGTGCGCTCAACCGGCCCGAGATGCGACCGATTGCGCCGTCTAGGTGTGCTGCTCACGGACGTGTGAGATGCGGCTGATCGGTGGTTGGCCGTGGAGTGAGCCGTGGGGTCGGTGGGTGTTGTACCAGCGCAGGTAGCCGGGCAGCGCGCGGGCGCGGTGGGTGCTGGTGGGGTAGGCAAAGCGGTAGGCCCATTCCCGCAAGAGCGTCTTGACGAGTGCTTCGGCTTTGCCGTTGGTCTGGGGTCTGCGAGGGCGGGTGTAGCGGGGTTGGATGCCGAGCTCGGCGCAGGTGTCGCGCCAGGCGTAGCTGCGATAGCCGTTGCCGTTGTCGCTGATGACGCGCTCGATGTGGACGTCGTGGTCGACGTACCAGCCGGCTGCGCGACGAAGGAAGCGCGCGCAATCTTGTGGGCTTTCGGTCGCCAGGATCTCGGCGTAGGCCAGTCGTGAGTGATCGTCGATGGCGAGGTGGACGTACTGCCAACCGGCGTGGCGGTTGCGCTGGAAGCGATCGTTGAACACGCGTTTGCCAGGAGTGTGGAAGCGTCCCAGCCGTTTGATGTCGACGTGCACCAGCTCGCCCGGCCGGGCGCGCTCATAGCGGCGTGGTGGCTCCAGCGGGCGGCGCGGAAGCCGCGAGCAGCCGTACCGGCGAAGCACCTTCCACACCGTCGAGGCGGGCCTGCCAAGCAGCCCACCGACGACCACCGGCCCCGCATGCGCATACTCGCGCGCAGCCAGGATCTCCACCTCCACCAGGCTCGGCAGACGCCGCGGCTGGCGCACCGGCACCGACGGTCGATCCACCAACGCCTCCCACCCCGCCTGCTGGTAGCGCCGCCACCACCGATACGCCGACGCGCGGCTCGCCCCAGCCGTCGCAGCAGCCACCGCAGGCGCCATCCCCGCCTCAATCATCCGCACCACACGAAGTCGCGACTCGATCGAATACCGCATCCGTCGCGGCGGCTTTCTACCGTTCATCATCCGGTCCTCCACGGGAGCCATGGGCGTCAGCACCCCAAAGGCTCCCCGGAGGGCCGGACAACGTCAGCCGTCTCGCAGGTGTGTAGGCAGCAGACCTAGGCGGCTGGGGCGAATCGGAGAACGCGACCGTCATCAGGTCATCCTCGACCTATCGCATCCAGGAGTCCCATTCGGCGATCGGCGATCCTTGGCCGCGTCCCCGCTGGCTGACGTCCGCTCCCGTCGGCTCTTGTTGCGACATGCCTTGGACGCTACTCGGGCGCTCGGCTCTCCCGGCGAAAGGGTGCCGCAGCCGACGTCCGCGATACATTCGAATCATGGATGCACCCAACGATCGCCGTGCCATGGAGCCGGACGCCGAGCGCCTGCTCGAGCTGGCCAGGATGCTTGATGAGCCATTCTCGCCGCGCAGGCACCTCGTGTTCTTGACGCTGCTGGCGGTTCGCTCGCGTGCGCTGTTTGCCGCCGTGATGCACTGCTCTGACGACGGGACGGCGCCGGCCGTCGGGCCACTACTTCGCGCCATGACGGAGGCCAATATCGCGATCCGGTTCGTATGCGAGGGGGATAGCGAGTTGCTACTCGACCTGTGGGAAGCCGAGCGTGAGCGCGGCCGCCTGGCGCTTGAAGAGCGGCTTCGGCGCTTGGCCAATCGAGGCAGTCGTTGGGGACCCGTCCTGAGCCCCGAGCAGGTGACCTCGATCGAAGCTCATGTGCAGGAGGCGCGCCAGCGGGGAGTTGCGGCGGGGGTGCCGGACGTCCGCGAGCGCGGCGGGGCGCTTTTCTCTGGCGTGGGCGCCCAGGTTGACTCGCTCGACACAGAGCCGGTGATCGAGATGTACGCGCTGGCCTATGGGCCGCTGAGCGCAGACGTCCATATCGGTGCCGGCGCGTTCACCCGCGTAACCGTCGACCAGGTTGACGATCGGGTCCGTGTGAGCGACGCAGTTTCCGCCGAGGAGGGGCGCGCAGCTCGTTGCCTCGCGATCACGGTCTTTGCGTCGACGTTGGTGATGGTCGACCTGCACCGTAGGCTCGGGATCGGGGAGGAGGTGGACCGGATCAAGCGCCACTACATCCCCCACGAGCGGCCGCTCGGTGAGCGGTACGGTGAGGCAACGCGATAGCTGCCGCGCGTGGGCCGCTGGACGATGGCGAGCGCGATTCTCGCGCTGGCCGCAGCTACGGAAAACCGTGCCGCTGGCCCACGGTGAGGCGGCTAGCACATACCGCGCGTGAGGGTGCGGCCCGAATGCCCCGGTTTCGACCCCTCCGGCCATTCAGGTCGTTCAAGAACCGCCTGGTTGCCCCGTTTCTGCGTGTCACTGTAAACCCCCAAGCAGGTGTCACACAGAACCCGAGCAAGCACCCGGATAGGCCTCGTGTCCCGCTCAACCAGGCGGGCCGAAAGAACCGTGGAACAGCCCTATCGCGACTGTTCTCTAAACCGTTCCACGTTTCGGCTCGGTAGAACATCGAACGGCGCTCAGAGGCGCCCTAGCAGGGTCTGCGGCTCGGATCTGCGTCAGAGCCGTCGCGGCCGCAGAAGTTGTGCTCGCAAGCCGTCTTGGACCATGCTGACGTCGCCCACCGTGGGCGGCGTCAGGGCTTCTCGTTGCTAGGCGCGCCATGTCGCTCGGAGAAGAGCGAGGCGGGTGCGACCGGGCAGCGCCACATTCCGCCGTGGGGGAGATCGCTGGTGCGATCCGCACGCGCTAGAAGCCGCGCAGGTGGAGCTCGAGCACCATGACGAGCACCTTCCGGTACGTCGCGACGGTGACGCCGGTCATGCGGTTGTGGCGAGGGTGAGCAGGCCGGGGCTCTGCCTCAACTTCGCGATGTTCACGCTCAGCACGTCGCCCGTGTCAGTTGACGGAGTGCGCCTGGACGTGAGTCGCGATCCAGTCCAGGAGTGGTTCGACGTGGCGGAAGCAGAAGCACGGTCACGTGCGCACATCGATCCTTCGGGGAGGATCTCAGCTTGTGCAGCCGCTTCCCGCGGGCCGCGCATCCGACGAGGAGCGCCCAATGACGACCGCGGCTGAGCGGGTCAACGGTGCACCCACGCGCGTCAAGGGTGCGCTCCGACGGGCCGGATCGCCGCCGATTCAGGCCGCGCGACCACCAGGATCGGCCTGGTTGAGCCATTCCCAGCCTGTCACGTAAGTGGTCAAGCGGTTGTCACGTAAGGCGGCAGTGGTCGCTCTGGGTTCGGCTCAACCAGGCGGCTGGAGCGAATCGGAGAACGGTCCTATCTCGTATGGAACGACGGCGTCGAGGCGTGCGGCGCGATGGCATCGTGAACGCGGAGTAGAAGTCTGACCGGCTAACCGGCCCGAGCACGAGGCAGTCGAAAGCATCCCGCAGCCCGCGAAACCGGATTCGGATCGAGCAGGCGTAGCGCGCATCGTTCAGGCGGGGCGCCGGACGCCTGTCAGGCCAAGCACTGCCAGCGAGCGGAGCGGCTCGGCCCGCGGTCCCTCCAGCGAGCGCCAGAGCGCGGGCAGCCGCCACTGCTCGGCATCCACGAAATGCTCGCTCGTGAGCAGGGCGTGTGGCCGCCGGAGATCGATCGGGGACACCGGCTCGAAGTCGCGCTCAAACGCCTCCAGGAGGGCGCCGAGACTGCCGAGCCGGAGGTCGCCCGTCCCGCGCAGGTCGACGTCGCACGTGAGGACGAGCCGGCCGCCTGGAGCGGTGACCCGCGCCAGCGACGCCAGCACGACGTCGGGTGCCGATCGCACGTGCTCGATGGCGCTCACGCACACGACAGCCTGGAACGCCCCCTCCGGGAACGGGAGCTCTTCGAGCCGGCACCGCTCGAACCGAACCCGTAGCCTTGTCAGGCGGGACGCTTCGTCGAATCGATCGGCATAGCCGAGGTTCTCGCAGTCGGCGTCGCAGCAGACGACGTCGAAACCGGCTGCCGCGAGTAGGAAGGGCAGGAACGTCAGCCCCGAGCCCGCGTCGAGCAGACGGCCGCGCGCTGGCCCGGCGTTCGCCCACGCGTATGGGTACTCCCACTGACGGCTGAAGTGGCCGAGTGCGTCCGGCGGGATTGGGAAGTCGTTCCGCCAGACGCTCCCAGTCGCGGCGAGGAACTCGATCTGGAAGCGCTCGAACGCGGAGACGACCTCCGTGTAGGCCGCGTCCTCGAGATCGGTGAGGAGCGCATAGCCGTTGCGGGCGAGCAGGCCGTCGACGCGCGGCGGGACCAGACGGGTCAGGTTGGCGATCGCCCGTTCCGTCCAGCGGTGTAGTGCGCGTCGAGCGCCCTGCCGTATGCGCTCAGGTCGAACCGCTCGCGCACATGTCGCCGACCTGCGGCGCCCATCGCGCGAGGGCGGCGCGGGTCCCGGAGCAGGCGAACAACGCGCGCCGCGAGCGCCTTCACATCGCCAGGGTCGGTTGTGTATCCGGTGACCCCATCGACGACAGTCTCGGCGATGCCTCCGCACCGTGACGCGACTAATGGCCGCTCGCTGCTCGATTGCCTCCAGCGGCACGAAGCCCGAACGGCTCGTCGGCGACGGTCCGGTAGAGCACGATGTCGGCGCGGTTGAGCGCCGGCATCTCGTCGAACCGCGGGCTGATGAACTCGACCTGCTCTCGAAGCCCCTTCGCGACGATCAGCTCGTTGATCTCCACGCGGTACTTGTCGAGCTCACCATCCCAGTCCGCGATCCGCTGCGTATCCGTCGACAGGAGCCGCGGGGTCAGGCCGCGGCCGGCGGAGCAGGTCGAGCAACTCGATGTGCGGTGCACGCCCTTCCAGGGGAGCAGGCGCGCCGGGTGCAGGAGGACCGGCTCGTCCGGACGCGAGAACGCCGGCCGACTGCGGCGGAACACCGTAGTGTCGACGGCCAGCGGGAACAGGAGCGGCCGGAAGCCGAGGCGGCGCTCGCAACCGGACTGGACGAAGGTCGATACCGCGTAGTTCCGATCCCAGTTCCGGTACACCGGCCGATCGGCGAGCACGTCCGGCCACGTTTCGTGGAACGTGTGGTGAAGCGAAAACCCGAGCTCGCGGCGCAGCTCGGTGAGGACAAGCGCGGGCTCCGGCGTGAAATATGGTGAAGGTCGTGCGCGTGAACGACCTCCACCCGGCGTTCGGCGAGCACCGCATACAGGGTCTCCCGAAGGTCGCGCGCATAGTTCGGGTCTACGTTCGCGTCGCGGATGGACGTGAGCTGCAGAAGCGGCGTCGAGACGATCTCATCCACGTCGCCGGTCGACGTCGGCTCCGGTTCCCCCAGTCACGACCGTCACACGATGGCCACGCGAGACCTGCAGCCGGGCGAGGTCGTAGAGATGCCGACTCGACGCCGCCGGTCGTCGGCGGGAACGCCCAGTGGACGTGGGCGATCCGGTAGCGGTCAGCCACGGAGCCCCGCGAGCATCCAGCGAACGAGGAAGAACGTGCACGAGGCGCTGACGAGCAGGCCGCACGCCCACAGGGCCCAGAGCGACCCGTGCACATCGCGGAAGGTCAAGACAAGGCCCGAGATCGGCGCCCCGACTAGCAGCACGAGCAGCGCCAGCGTCATCGGCACTCTCCGCAGCTCCGAGACCTCGAGCTCGTCGATCCGCTGCTCGTACCCAGCGAAGGACTGCATGTTCTCGACGATGTAGCTCCCCGAGGCTGTCGATGTTGCGAGCGTGGTCGTATCAGAGGAGCCCGATCGAGCCCGAGACGATCGGCAGCAGAAGCAGCAACAGCCGGTCGGCGTTATCGGACAGCACGAAGCCCGCGATCGCCGTCAGCGCCGTCAGGTCAAGCGCGAGCAGCGTGTACTGCTGGCTGCTGCGATGGAGGATCTCCTGGCGGTACGCCGCGAACTCCGCCCGCGCATCCTCCGGCGTCCGCCCTCCGCGCGTTGCGTCGGCCATGCTCCCACGAGTATCTCAGACACATGCCTGCAGGTGTCCCGGTCAGTCCGCGGCCCGGCGGCGCGCGGCCCAGCCGGCACCTGCGGCTCCTCGCTCGGGGTTTCCGTCCAGTGAGCAGAACGATGAGGCAGGGCATGGGCAAGGGAGGCGGCGGGATGAAGCTGATGACTGTGGCGCTCGCGATCGCGTGCGTCGTGGCGGCATCGGCGGGGCTGGCGTGACCACGACCATCACGACGCCAGCGAGTTCTCGCTCCGCTATCCGATCGAGACGCTGACCTCGTCCAGATCGCCGTTGTAGAAGTCGCTAAACGACTTTCCCGGCTTCGCGCCGAGAGTGAGCGGGCCAGTATTCGAGATAGACCCGACGGTGCCGCTCTTCGTGAAGGTCTTCCCGTCGACGACGAGTGAGATGCTGGTGGCGGTCTTCGCGCAGGTGATCGTGTGCCATCGGCCATCGTTAAGGGTCGGCCCGGTATGGATCAGGATGCCGCTCTTCGTCGTCTTCGACCCGACGAAGCGACAGACGGCGCGGTTGTCGGGCCGGATCTCGACCTTGTAGAACTGGGCCGAATCGGACGACGTACCCTTGCGCAGGACGTCATAGTCAGCGGTGCTCTTTGAGGGCGGCGTCACGGTGTAGCGGATATGCACCGTGAACTGGATAGGCGCCGTGCCCGGATTCAGCGTCGGGTGGGACGGCACGTCCACGTAGGAGCTCTTCCCGTCGAAGCGGAAGGCCGAACCGGCGAAGCCCGGCACACCCAATGTCACATTGTGGATCGCACCAGTGTTTGCCGCCCCGACGGAGTCGAACGCCGACGAGCCGGACTTCTCGTCGAGATGCCAGACCGCCACCGGCGCCGACGCAGCGCGAGCCACCGCCGATCCCAGCGCAAGTGCCATCCCCGCCACCGCGACGGCGAGTAGTTTCCCCACTCCCACCTGCCTCCTCGTTGCCTCCCAGCACACGCCATTCTACCGATCCGGCCACGCCCGGACAATCGTCGGGGTGGTCTTGCGTCCCGTCGGCGGTCGGGTAGGGTCGCGGTCCGGCGAGGCACGCCGACGGCGAGGCTGAGCTTGGACAGTTACGATCAGCCACACCCCGGCCACAGGGCACACAGTGGAGCGACGTGTCCGATCCATGTCGCTCCACTGCCCGAACAGCGGCGGCCGCGTCGTGGTCGGGCGCGTCCCCTCCGAGTCCGTGGATCGGTCCGCCCGACCGCCCGATCCTACCCCTTGCACGAGTCCGCCACCTCGGCGGGCGTCACGGCGCCGAGGAATCGGGAACCGTGTCCGTAGGCCTCGGATTGGTGTAAAGGTGGTGAACAACAGCGGTTTTCGTGGCTTCACTCGGGCTGGTGCAGCGGGGAGTGGTACGGTCGCGGCATGACTGGACGAGAATCAGGCGGTGCGGTGTCTCGCCGTCACGAGCGTGAGGAGTTCGCCGCAACCGCCCTGGCCGCCAAGGCGTATGGGCGGGTGCGGTTCCGGCACGAGCGCGAGGAGTTCGCGCATCGACTGGACACGCACCGCGTCTCTGTGCACCAACAGGTAGCGAGCAGGTAGCAGCACCCTTCACGGCGCTTGGACGACGACGTGATCTCGCTTCGGTTCGCCGGCGGTCCCCTCGACGGCCGCACCCCCACCACGAAGAGCCCTGCCGACGAGTACCGCGTCGCCGGCGGCGTCTACCGACGCGGCCACACCAACCAGCTGGACGACGGTGCGTCCGCGATCGCGTACACGTGGCAGCCCGAGGAGGCGGTGCGGCGACACAGCTCCGAGGTCGAAGCGGTGCACATGTGGTGAGCACCGGCGCCGCGGGTTCCGAAGCTGTCGTGCCTGTGCTCGCACTCGGCCCCGGCGTCGTCGTCACCAGCCTCGACATCGCCCTGATCATCACCATCGCCCTGGTCATCCACGAGCTCCGCAAGGGAAACGAATAGCCGAGCGGGGGCGGATACTGCGGTGACGTCGAGCGGTGAGGAAGGCATCGTGCTGTGCGAGGAGCATCGCGACTTGCTGCTGAGCGACGTGGACGACTTCCGCCGGCCTTGGGGTGCGTTGGCGCCGCGGCCGCGAGATCGGTCGCTCGAGTTCCACCCGCGCCGGTTCGACGAGCTCACCTAACCCTCACCGCGGATGTTTCGCGATGGCTCGGCGCGGTGTAGGACACCGCCACTCACGGACTCCGCCGCCACCTCACGAAGCGACCCACATCCCGGTGCCGGAGACCTTCGGACGAGCCGCTCAAGATGCCCGAGCGGCTCGTCCTGTTTCTGGGCTCGCTTGGGTGGGGAAAGGTAGGCGGCATGACGCACGGGTTGAACGTCCTGCTCGGACTGGTGGTGCTCGTCCTGGGCGTGCTGGCGATCGTGGAGTGGAACATCGCCTACGGCGCCGTGCTGACACTGATCGGCGTCGTGCAGTCGGGTCTCGGCAGCCGGATTTACCGAAGCTGTGCACACCGACAAGCCTGACGAGTCTGCGCCCTTTGCTGCTGGGTCGCGCCGAGCGCGGTTGCGCAGCTGCGGGCGAGTCCTGATCGACGCCGGCGTCATCCTCGCGGGGTTCGCGCCCGAAGCGCGGATCCGACGGCGCAGGCCCTGGCGTCTGCGCCGACCACGCGCTCAAGACGCGGCTCGCGGCGACGACGACTCCGGATAGCCAGTACGCGCAGGGCGGCGCGGTCACCACGGGCACGAACCTCGCGTGTTTCGGGCGGCGTGGCATCCTCCCGAGACATGGGTGTCCCACCCGTATCCCAGCAGACAGGGTGTGGGTGCGCCTCGACTGCTTCCGCTACCGCTACCGCGACCGCGGCCCGTACCACTGGACGCCCGAGTGCCTCGAACTGCTCCTTGAAGTAGTGCCGTCTTCGGCTTCTCCTGTTCGGAGGTGCTGACTCATTGCGCTGGCGCCTCGCCGGTGAGAAGGTCGAGCAGTCCGGCGGGAGCGTCGTCAGCGAACATCAGCTGGTGGTTGCGGTCGGACTCGGCCGCGAACTTTGCACTGCGCGGGAAGAGCGCTTGCTCGTAGTCGGGCGAGTGCGGCCTCGACGTCCTTCGGTTGTGCGGCGACGGCCTTGCCAAGTCCGGCGGCGTCGAACATAGCCAGGTTGGCGCCCTCGCCGGCGAACGGCGACATCAGGTGCGCAGCGTCGCCAAGCAGACGTGACGCCGGGGAACTCGATCCCACCGATGGCCGATCGGCAGCTTGTCGACGGGTCGAACCACCGGTGGAGATCTCCGCGTCGGTGACCAGCGCGGTGAGTGCATCTGCCCATTCCTCGAACTCAACCAAAACTTCAGCCGTGACCTCGGAGGCGGGGCAAGTCTTGAGGTGAGTGATCCACTCCTGCGGCTTGGTCAGTGCCACATAGGCATGCAGGACGTCGCCACGCTCGCGGTGGCCGACGATGCCCTTTCCGGCCATGACCGCCAGGAACGCGCCCGGCACCCAACACGTGTGCGGTTGCGGCGTGACGCTCGTCGACATCGTGCAGGTAGGTCTCGACAAACGACATGCCGGTGTACTCGGGCTCGGCGTCCGAAAGCAGCGGACGAACCCTCGACCAGGCGCCGTCAGCGCCCACCAAGAGCCTTGTCGTCAAGCTCCGGCCCAGTCGCGAAGGTCAACTCATGACGGCCGTCGCCGACCGGCTGAACGCCCGTCAGTTTGTGGCCCCAACTGATCGAACCCTCCGGCAGCGAATCAAGCAGGATCTGGCGTAGATCACCGCGGAGCACCTCAGGGCGTCCACCGGCGCCGTCGTCGGGTTCGTCCAGCAGTACCACCCCGTCCGATCCCAGCACACGCGATGCTTCACCGCCGGCGTGGACGATTCTCCGGAACTCCTCGGTGCCAGACTCGCCACGGCAAGCGCCGGCTGTCCGTGGTGCTCGTGGATGTCGAGCTGGCCACCTGGGTGCGGACATCCGCGGACGCCTCTGCCTCGTAGATGGTCGCCGGGATGCCGTTGACATGCAGGACACGTTCCAAGGCGCCCCCAGACCTCCGAGTCCGGCGCCGACGATCGCGACCTCCTCCAAATTGGGGAGCGCCCTCAGACTCATGGCGGGACATTGCGCCTCCTTCAGCCGACCAAAGCGACGGTCAATCGGATCTCAACCCGCTACCCGTTCAAACCTCCGTAGGCAGTTCAGCCAGCCTGCCACAACCGGGGATGAAGTGATCCCCTAGGCGCTGGCACCTGGCAGTACCTAGCGAACCGCCTGGAAGCCCTCGCGGCGGGCGTCGTCCTCGCGCCGTGGCTCCGTGTAAAGGGTCCACTCAACCGGCGCGAACCGCGGCGCACCCCGTGTGTTCTCTCGGATGAACCCGCATGGTTGAGCCGTTTCAACCTGTCACGTAAGAACCCGAGCAGGTGTCGCGTAGGCTCAAGCAGGCCGTTCCGATCCTCCACAACCATCAGGCTTGGACGAATCGGAGCACAGCCCTATCTCGGGTGTTCTGAACTGCGGAAGGGGCGGCGAGCGCGATGTGCGCGCTCGATGGAGTGACTGACTAACCGACCACTACACCGGGAATTCGGTACTACGAGAGAAGTCATGTGACCATTCAAATCAGAGCACACGATGGGGATGGCCAGGGCTGGGATCGATTCGTCGCTTCGTGCCCGGGCGGGACACACCTGCAGACGACCATGTGGGCCGAAGTCAAGCGGGCGGCCGGGTGGACGTGTGTCCGCTTCGTTGCCGAGGACGGTGGGGGCCGCCGTCGCCGGGTGTCAGGTGCTGTTGCGGCCGGTGTCTCGCCTGGGGGCGGTCGCGTACGTGACCCGCGGCCCGCTGGCCGCTGCCGGCCGCGAGGACGCGGCGGACGCGGTGCTGGACGCGGTCGTCCGGTTCGCCCGCGACCGGCACATGCTGTACGTTAAGCTGCAGCCCCCCGAGGGCCGCGACGAGCTGGTGTCACGTCTGCGAGGCCAGGGATGGGTTGCGAGCGACGTGACGGTGGCTCCAGATGCGACCGTGCGCGTCGATCTGATCGTCGGCGAAGAGCAGCTGCGCGCGTCCCTTCGCTCCAGCATGCGCCGCGACGTCGGCGTGGCCCGGCGCCGTGGCGTGGAGGTGCGCGAGGGCGGCCTCGAGGACATCCCCCGGTTCGGGTTGCTGGTCGAGGCGACCGCGCGCCGGCAGGGGTTTCAGGCCTACCCGGCGGCCTACTACGAGGTCATGTGGCGCGCTTTCGAGCCCGCCGATTGCGTCCGGCTGCTCCTTGTCGAGCATCAGGGCGAGCTGTTGGCGGCGAACCTGGTGATCGCCTTCGGTGACACCACGACGTGCAAGATGGGGGCCTGGTCGGGAGAGCACCCGGAGCTGTGCGCCAACACGCTCATGGACTGGGAGGGCATGTCCTGGGCGCGCGAGCGCGGCCATCGCTACTACGACTTCGACGGCATCACGCGTGCGCTGGCCGAGCGCGTCCTGGCCGGCGAGGAGACGATCGGCCAGCGGGGAGGTGTCGACCACTACAAGTTGGGCTTCGGCGGCGAGGTGGTGGTGTTCCCGCGCACCATCGACCGGTCGTTCCATCCCCTCTCGTCCGGCATCCAATGGGTGGTGCCACGGGTGCCATGGATGAAGCGGGTCGCCCAGCACCTGCAGGGGCGCCGGTCCTAGATGGCTTTCGTACACAGGTTGTGAACGCGGTTGATAGGTGGCCGGCCGCCGGGTGAGCTGTGTATGCCGACCAGTAGTGGTCCGCAGCGCGGCGGCTCGTGCGTGGTGTGTGGGGTAGGTGACGCCGTAGCAGGCAGCGCCACCCGTCAGGCGCCGAGTTGGCTCCAACTGGTCGACCAATCCCACGCCGAGGGCCGAGGCGCATCGGCGCCAAGGGCGACAACCCGAGCTCTGCGCCGACCCTCGCCGCAGCCTTCGCCGCCGGCACCCACCCCACGATCAGCGGGTGTAGGCTCATCGCCTTATCGGCTGGCGGAACGTGCCCCACCGTTCAGCGCGAGCATCCGCGGCGGGATTGGCGGAGCGTGACACGAACGCGGCCCGGCACCGGTGCCCGAACTCCGGCGGAGGTGGCACGCGAGGCCGCACGTCGTCGCATATGTGTCTTTTGCCTCCAAGTCTTGGGTATGATTTCCAGGATTATCCAACCATGGCTGAGGGAGGCTCGATCATGGACAGGATGTGGGCGAGTGGTGGGAGCCGGCGTGCGCTTGTCGAGGGCGCCGTTCTGATTGGGTCTGGGGCGGTGTTGGGCGGCTGGTGGTCGCTCGAAGCTCGGAAACTGCGGCTGGTCTCGGTTGGAACGCCGATCACGATCCGCTGATGCGCACTCGCCGACTGATCTGGCTGCTGGCAACGTCGCTCGCACTCGTGGGCACGCCGGGGTCAGCGCGTGCCCAGATCCATCGTCCCGCGAATCCAAACTCGCTCTGGCGGGCCTACCCGCTGGGAACGCAACCGCTCGCAAAGAGCGGAACGGCGCCTGGCCCGGCACGCCTTGGGCAGCACTCGAAGCCGGGCCTCAGGTCGACGCGCCAGAACACCTTCCGGGTCGCGTACACGCAGATATTGGTCGGAACGGCAGTGCTCGGCACATTCGCGGCGGTAATCCCGATCGTCGTGTGGCGGCGTCGATCCCAGCCGCACCACATCCCCGCCCGTGTCACCCGCAGAGGTGCACCGCCACCCCACGCCTACGCCACTACCCGCGTCGAACACGCTGCTGCCGGTGCCCCTCAGCAACAGTCACATGGGGTCAAACGATCTCTATCAGCGGCATCGCAACCAGCTCAGCTCAGCACCCGCAGATTCGCCGCCGATAACACCCCCACGCGCCTCGACCGCCCCCCCATTCACCCCTTCATGTTCCCATCTCGCGAACAACTAGAGGCGTTACCCCGAAAGGAACTTTTCGAGATGGCCCGGGCACGACGGACTTTCGAAGTCTACTGGATGTCCCGAGAAGACTTGGTCGACGCCCTGATGCCGGCGAAGCGTGAACTGACCGAGTCTCATCCCACTCGCTCCGCTCGCCCAACGGCGACGCCGGACGAAGAGATTCTGCCATTCGCGGCCGCCTACGCCTACGCGTCCCAGCGCGGGGATTCAGCTCCGATGGCCGCTGTTAGAGCCATCGTTCCCCCAATCACGACGGAACCCGCGGGGTACGCCAGGCGGATGATCGCTCAGGCTCGGCGACGCGGCCTGCTTACAAGTCACGGACGCGGAAAAGCGCGCGGGGAACTCACCGCAAAAGCACTCAAACTCATGGAATATTCAGTAGCGAGCGGGGCCTGGAGTAGCGAGCGGGGCCTGGCCTCGCCCAGTGACGCAGCGGCGAAAACGAGGACCGACCACGGCGGCGCTGACGAATCAGGGCTACTCCGGTCGACCCCTTTGGGCCCGACCGTGGGTGACCAAAAGAAGCCCAGGGGTGCTCCTGCATTTCCCTAGGCGGATTCGTTCCCCCACCCAGGATCGGCTCTGGTAGGACGGTTTCCGCCGACCTGACGGGGATGCCCGGGTATGCCTCGTCCCCTGCACGAGGCCTCCTCCGCTCGGAGCCTCGGGTGTGGTCGCGGGCCTACTCTTCCGCCCGGTGAACCGGCATGACCAGCTCCAGCTGGCCTGGCCGGCGACGCGGTCTCGCGAACGCGGCCGGCGTGTGAACGCACGGTTGCGTCGTGGTGACCATGTGGAGAACACATCCGGAACCGCCCCGCGGCGACGACACAATGCAGCCGTCCGAACAGGCAGGGAGCCGGGAGGCTGGGGCCGGACGCCGGTCGCGAGCGGTCGCCGGGCTCGTTTCGCACGAAAGGAGCACAGATGCGAGTGTCCAAGGCCATGTGTGCGATCGGCGTGGGAGCGTGCGCGCTGGTTGCCGCGGCGGGCGCCGAGGCGCTGAACGTGAGCGGCGTCGATCCGGTGCCGCCGAAGGAGACGGGGAAGGCCGTGCCCGTCATGCTGGCGCGGGGGCTGGCGAAGATCATCGCCGCCCAGGGCAGCGACCGACTCGACGGCGGCACGGCCGCGAACCCGTACTACGGCTATGACGGCGACGGGCCCATGGTGCCCGCTCCGGGTGACACGCCGACACCGACCCATCAGGTGGAGGCGACCAAGACGGAGCCGGACAAGAACACCTACCTGGTGCTGCACGGCGAGGGCGGCCCGAGCCGCGGCTACAACTACGGCACGCACTTCTTGTTCCAGGGCCACGAGGGCGGGTCTCCGGGCTTCCTCAGCCGGATCAACCTCGACGCCGACGGCGCCCACCGCGTGACGCTGATGGCGTCGCACGACGTCCACGGCCGCCCGCTGCCGGTCTACGACGGCTCGACGTGGGATCCGTTCGCTCACCGGCTGATCCTCACCACCGAGGACGGCAGCATCGCCGGTGCCTACCAGGCGACTGTGAACTACCCGTCCCGCGTCTCCGACCTCGAGAAGGTGCTCGGCGACGCCGCGTACGAGGGCGTCCAGGTCGACCCACACGGCGATCTGTGGCTGGTCGAGGATTCCGGCGGCGCGTTCGGCACCGTCAATGACAAGGCCAAGCAGCCGAACAGCTTCGTCTACCGGTTCATCCCGCGCAACCCCAGCAACCTCACCGCCGGCGGAACGCTGCAGGCGCTGCAGGTCATCTCGAACGGCACCGGCCGCCCGATCGTGTTTCACGACGGCCAGGCCGATCAGGACATCACCTCGCCGGACGTGCGCGCGCTGCACACGTACGGCAACCACTTCCGCACTCGCTGGGTGACGGTGCACAGCACCCAGCAGGACGGGTTCGAGGCCTTCGATGCGAACGCGCTGGCGAAGCAGGCGAAGGCGACGCCGTTCAAGCGGCCCGAGAACGGCGTGTTCGCGCCGGCAAGCGGGTTCTCGCGGTTCGTCTTCACCGAGACAGGCGACACCGACGCCGACAGCCAGGCCGGCGTGGCGCTCGGTGGCTTCGGCGCGGTGTTCGAGCTGAGCGAGGCCGGCCCGCGGGCGATGCACGGCCATCTGCGCATGGTGATCCGCGGCGACGAGTTGCACACCGGCTTCGACAACATCTCGTTCGCTGACCGAACGACCGTGCTCGTGGCCGAGGACGCCGGCGACACGCTGCACACGCAGCGCGGGCGCTTCGACTCGCTGTACGCGATCCGGACAGACGTCAACTACGGCGACGGCCGGCACCAGCCGGTTCGTGTGATGTACGTCGGGCGTGACGCGTCGGCGACGATCGACTCGGCGCTCGAGGACTTCGATGGCTTCCAGAACGAGGGAGACAACGAGGTGACCGGCATCCACGTGTCGGACGGCAATCCGACGGTCGCCGGGCTGCTCGGCGTGAAGGTTCCGCATGCCTTTGAGCCGGGCTCGCCGTGGCGGGTGTTCGTGACCGCACAGCACGGCGACAACGTCACGTACGAGTTGATCCGCCACTAGCCACCTGCACGTGGTGGGCGGGGCGATTCCCCGCCCACCACGGGCCGTGCCGCCTCCGGCTCCGTCGTGGCAGGGCGGGTATACAGTGCCTCTAGGTCCCCGCGCGTGGCGCGAGGCTCTTATGAGGGGGGCGGCTATGGACACGGCCGTGTGGTACGTGCTCCTGACGTCTGCGAGCGGCACTGCCGTGTTTGCGACGCTCGGCCCGTACTTGACCCGCGAGGTAGCGGACGCCAAGGCTCTCCAGTCGCAGGCGGCGCACTACCGGGTCGTCGAATCGTCCCTACACCCGACGCCCCTCTACGGTCGTGGCTAACCGCCCCCGGGAGTCACGCGGACCCGTGTTGGCGCCGACGCTTGCTGATGAGATGGGTGAGCGGCCGGCGCCTGATCGCGGGTTTCAGGTGGGCATGAAGTACTGCGGGACATGCGGCGTCGAGCACTGGTTCGAGCATCGCCCAGACCCTGTCACGGTCGGACATCTGAGTGAGCTCGAGGACATTCCCGCCTCCCGGCGGCGATGGTACTGCACGGCCTGTGGCTGGCCGCGTCCTCCCAGCCGCAGGTCGGCGTCATAGGCGCGCGTCGGGCTGCCCGCGGTTGGCGGCGGCGATCTTGGTGGCGATGAACTCGGCGTCGTCCTTGACCCAGCCGAGGAGCGCGGAGCCGCGCGTGTGCTGCCAGGACAGGCCGAGGAAGTACAGGCCAGGGACGTCGGTCACGCCGCGGCGATGACGCGGGCGGCCTTCGCCGTCAAGCACCGGAGCGTTGATCCAGGCGTGGTCGGGTCGATACCCGGTGGCCCAGATGACGGCGTCGAACTCCTGCTCGCTGCCGTCGGCGAATGTGACCCTCCGGCCCGAGGCATTGACGACGCGCGGCCGCAGCGTGACGCCGTACTTCCGCTTGAGCTCGCGCGGGCTTGACCCGATCAGCGTGTCGCGGTCGCGGGCCCGTCGGCCGAGTCGCGTGTCGACGGTCTTTGTCAGCACCCCCAGCTTCGTCAGCCACCAGAAGAGGTCGCGGCCGAGCAGCTTCTGCGGGAGCGGCGTCTGGCGAGAGCCGATTGCGAGCTGGACGGCGTGAGTCGCCGCCAGTTCCTTGGCGATCTGGAAGCCGGTATTGCCGCCGCCGACGACCAGGACGTGGCCGTCTGGCACCTCGCTCGGCCGGTGGTAGCCGGCGCTGTGCGTCTGGAAGACGGCAGGTGCGAGCCGGTCGGCGACCGGGGGTGTTCGTGGCCGCTGAAACGGGCCGGTGGCGACGACCACCTGATCGGCCACGATCTGCCGTCCGCCGACGTCGATCCGGAAGGCGCCGTCCTCCTGGCTCAGCGAGAGGACAGGACTGTCGAATGCGATCGGAAGCTCGAACGCCGCAGCGTACTGGTCGAGGTAGGCGATCACGTCATCGCGGGTGGGATAGCCGTCGGGGTCGCCGGGAAACGCGAGTCCGGGCAGCGCGTCGTAACGCCGGGGGGTAAACAGGACGAGTGAGTCCCACCGGCCGCGCCACCCCGCGCCGACAGCCTCAGCGGCTTCGAGGATCACGAACCGCCGGCCCAGACGGGCGAGGAAGTAGCCGATCGCCAGGCCGGCCTGGCCGGCGCCGACCACAACGACGTCGAAACGGTCCGAACGCCCGGGCGCGTCCGCGGTCGCTGACGTTTCGGACGCCGCCTGCTTGACCGTGTTCGGAGCGTTCGTCAGCTGTCTGTCCGATCTGCGAGATCCGGTTACGCGGCAAGCGCCGACCCGATCGTCCGCGCCGCCTGGTGGGCGAAGCCGCATTCCAGGGTATACGGTCGGGCCCCTTCGAGGGATGCAAATCGGTTCGAGCAGAACCGATAGAGAACCAATTGGAACGTCTCATGTCCATCACACACCAGTGAGAGGATCGGATGCGCCTTACCACAATGCTCGTACTGGCCTCGGCTGCCGTCGCGACGTTCGCGCCGGCCGCATCGGCCGCCATCACCGCCCCGCCCGACTGGGACCAGGCGGGCCCTGACCCGTCGGCGACCCACCAGGGCACGTTCGCGGGCGGGTGCTTCGCCGCAGCACAGCGGCCGCGTCGCTCGTCGTTCCGCAACCGGGGCACGGTCGCCTCGGGCGGCGTCTGGTGCTTCCGCCGCGCGCGCAGCGTGAGCGTGCTCACCTGCACGGACATCTACGCGCCCAACGACGTATGGTCGGTCAGCGGCCTCGTCGACGGGTGGTCGTGGCGGCCGCTCTCGTGCACCGCCGCGCCCGACGCCACCGGCGTCCACGGTGCGGGTGCGCGCGACTTCGTGCCCGCCTGCTCCACCGCGTTTCAGTGGTGGCCCAGCAATCCGACGATCCGCACCGAGGTCGTCACGCAGTTCACGACCGCACGCGGCCAGACGTTCCAGACGGTCGACTACTCCCAGCCCGTGACGTTCACCTTCCCCGGCTGCTCGTCCGGGGGCGGAAGCGGCGGACCGGTCTAGCGACGACGAAGGTCGATGCGCCCCGGCCGATCCAGGAGGCCGGCCGGGGCGCATCCCCCGCGCGTCCCTTGAGGTGTGGGCCGGCGGCCAGGCCGGCCGCCAGCATCGGCCAAGATCCAGACGGCCGGCCCGGCACGCGAGGACGCTACCCGTCCGTGGGTTGAGTGGTGGGCTCGGAACGGTGAAAAGGTGGTGAACACCGAGAGTTTCGTGGTGGCACTCGCCGGCACCGACCGCTCGAAGGCGGAGCGGTAGAGCCATGTGACCACGAACACTCTGGGCGGGTGCGAGGCGTCATGGACTCGCCGAACGGAGGGTCCTAGGGTCATGCGTGACCCCGCCGCGGGGCGGGACCACGTCGGAAGGAGCACCATGATTCGCTCATCACTGATCGCGGCGTCTGCGATCGGAGCGGTTCTCGCCGTTGGCGGGGCAGGGTTCGCGAGTGCAGCGAGCCCGGCCGCGCACGATCAGACGTTCCGGGTCCGAGAGACGATCACCGCGGTCGCATCCGTCGACGCCGCCCCTGCTGGGCTGAGCGCCGGTGACGAGTCGATCCTCCACCTCCAGATCAAGAGTCTCGCCGGCAAGCCGATCGGGGTGAACAACGCGGTCTGCACCGTGCTCGCGCCCGTGAGCGCGGGCCTGGCGCATTGCGTCGGGACGGGGAGCCTTCCGGGCGGGACGATCGAATGGGGAGGCGACCTGAGCCTCAGCGGCGAACGCGACACGTTCGCCGTCACCGGTGGTACCGGTGTGTACCGTGACGCCGCCGGCCAGATCAACGTCCGTTACACCAACCCACCGACCAACACCAAGGTGATCGTGACCATCCGGCTCGCCGGGTAGCCGCGCCACGTCCGTGGCCGATGGTCCTCACCTCGGGGTCATCGGCCACGGGCCGAAGCGTCCGCCCCGAGCCGCTCGAGCGCGGCCGTTGCCTGACGGGCGAGCTCGGTCGCCTCGCGCTCGTCGCTGTCGACGATCGCCCGGCGCAGGAGCGCCGCGGCGGTCTCCCAGTCGCCGGCCGCCCCGTACCCTTCGGCCGCGTCGAGGCGGGCGTGGAACTCGATACCCGGATAGTCGATGTCGGCCAGGATGGCAACCAGCTCGTCTGCGAGCGCCCGGGCCTCGGCGGGCCGACCCTGCGCTGCGCAGACGCGCACGGCGGCCCCGCGCCAGAGGAGCGCCGACCAGCGGTCGGATGGCGGCGACAGCGCCCGCGCCTCGGCGCTCCGGCGTGCCGCCTCATCCACATCGCCCACCAGGGCGAGGGCGCGGGCGAGGAGCCCGATGATGGAGGATGCCGAGCCGACGTCGCCCACCCCACTCGCGGTTGCGGCAGCACGGCTGAGCGGCTCGATCGCCTCGACCGGGCGTCCCGCGTCGACCAGGACGGCACCCTCCATCCACTGGGAAACGTACGCCTTGTACCCCAGCTCCTGCGCGATCGCGATCACGTCCGCGATGGCGGCGACCGCGGCGTCGGCCTCTCCGCGCTGGGCGAGCAGCGCCGCGGCGTCGGCAAGGTAGTCGCCGCGGACGGCCCGCCCGAACCCGGACGCCGCCTCCTCGCCCGTCCGCAGGAGGTCGGGTATCCGCCCCCGCCCTCGCAGCAGGAACATCACGCCACCCACCACCCCGAACGTCTCCAGCCAGGGCGATCCCACCCGCCGCCCCAGCTCGAGCGTCCGCTCGGCCGCCTCGCGGGCCCTTGCGCAGCGAAGCAGCGTGTTCCCCTCCCAGATCGCCGTGACGTACCAGAGCCGGGCCGCCTCGTCGAGGCGGCCGGCGCGCTCGGTCTCCTCCGCGCCCGCGCGGGCGTGGTCGAGCGCGGCCTGCTCCTCTCCCGCGCCGACGTCCGTGCTCGCGGAGATCTCGATCATCCGCTCGAGGGACTCGCAGACGAGCTGTGCCGCCCGGTCACCGCTCGCTTCTGCGGCCGCGGCCGCGGCCGCCGACAGCGCGGCGGCCGCGTCCATGTGGCCGGCGGTGAACAGCCAGCCCGCGCAGTCGGCGATCGCGATCGAGCGGGCGGGGTCGGCGGCCGGCAGGAGCGCGGCGACCCGGCGGAGCAGGCTCGCTGCGGCAACGAAGTCCCCCTGGGCGGCATGCGGTCGGCGACGTGCCGGAGGAGGGTTGCCGCCCGCCGCGCCAGGACATGCGTCTCCTCGCCGCTGTCGCCGATCTCGAGCCGGTAGCGGGCCGCCTCGGCGAGATGGTGCGCGAGCAGCTCCTCGTACTCGCCCACCCGCTCGCCGGCGAGGGCCTCGAGCCAGTCGGCGAACGCGGCGTGCCAGCGGGCGCGGACCTCCTTGGCGACGCGCTCGTAGGCGGCCTCGCGGATCAGGATGTGGCGGAAGCGGTAGGCGTCCTGGCCGGGCAGCGCCGCCTGGTCGGCGCGGAAGAGCTGCTTGCGCGCCAGCGTCCGCACGGTGGGCAGGATCTCGTCCGGGGCGGTGCCGAGCGCCGCCAGCGCCCCCAGGTGGAACACCTGTCCCTCGATCGACGCACGCTCGACCACGCCGCGCTCGGCGGTCGAGAGCCGGTCGAGCCGGGCCGTGAGCAGTGCCTGGATCGTCGGTGGGAGCTCGACCCGGTCGATGGCGCCGACGACCTCGACGCCTCCGTCGGTGCGGCGCAGGTGGCCGTCGTCGAGGAGCACGCCGACCAGCTCCTCGACGAACAGCGGGTTGCCCTCGGCCGCCCCCACGATGCGGCCGGCGACCGCCTCGGGGACGTCCGGGCCGAGCAGCCCTCGCACCAGCGCGTCCCCGTCGGCCTCCGAGAGCGGCTCGAGCAGCAGCGTGTCGCGTTCAGCTTCCCGCCCGACCAGCCCGGCCGCGCGTCCAGAAGCTCGGGCCTGGCCATGCACAGGAGCAGGACCGGGACGTCCGGGAGCCAGTCGGCGAGGTCGTCGATCAGGTCGAGCAGTGCCGGCTCGGCCCAGTGGATGTCGTCGAAGGCCACGACGAGCGGCCGGCGCGCCGCCACCGCCCCGAACAGGTGGCGCAGGGCGACACGCGCGTCCTCGACTCGGGCGTTTGCGCCCGCCAGGCCGAGCAGCGACCCGACCCCGTCGGCCACCTCGTCGGCGATGCCGGGCTCGACCAGCGACTCCAGCCGCGCGCGCACGTCGTCGGGCGAGTCGCGCTCGTCGACGCGAGCGAGCGTCTTCACCGCCTCGGACAGCGCCCAGTACGTCACGCCCTCGCCGTAGGAGAGGCAGCGGCCCGCGCAGACGGTGGCCGCCGGCTCGAGCCCCGCCAGGAACTCTGCGGCCAGGCGCGACTTGCCCACGCCCGCGGTGCCGAGCACGGTCACGAGCTGGCACGAGCGCTCCTCGGCCGCGCGGTCGAACGCGTCCTGGAGCATCCGTCGCTCGCGCACACGGCCGACGAGGGCCGTCGTTGCAGGGCGGGGCCGGCGGGCGAGGTCGTCGTCCAGCGCGACCACGCGATACGCCGCGACGGGGTCGGCCTTCCCCTTCAGGTCGAGCGGCGCGACGGCGTCGGCGATGACCGACCCGTGCACGAGCCGGTGGGTGGCCGCGCCGATCAGGATCTCGCCCACCGGCGCGGCCTGCTGGAGCCGCGCCGCGGTGTTCATGGTGTCGCCGGTGGCGATGATGTGGGCCGCCGGAGAGGCGCCCACGACCACCTCGCCCGTGGCGATCCCGATCTCGCACGCCCAGCCGCACTCCGAGCCGTGACTGGAGGTCGTCGCCGAGCACGCGGACGGCTTCGCGCGCCTCGACCGCCGCACGGACGCCGCGAAGGGCATCGTCCTCGTGCGCCGCCGGCACCCCGAACAATGCGACGACGGCGTCGCCGATGAACTTCTCGATGTGGCCGCCGTGGCGCTCGAGGGCTGCCGATACCGCGCTGAAGTAGCTGTTCATCACCACTCGCACGGCCTCGGCGTCGAGCTGCTCGCCGAGCTGCGTCGACCCGGCCACGTCCGAGAAGAACACGGTCACGACCCGACGAGACGCGGCCACGTCGTCCCCGTGCTGCACCGGAGCCGCGCAGGCGGGGCAGAACCTGGCCCGTGCGGGCAGCGGCTCGCCGCACCTCGCGCACGTTGCGTCCACCTGGGGAGCATGGCCGCGGCTGCAACCTGGTGTCAAGGAGCTCGCAGCGGGCCGGCCATCGGCTGGGTCCTGGACGGTTCGCCCGCCCGCCGGCCTGGCGGCGAGCCTCTCGCGGCGCAAGGACTAGTCTGCCGCCCCGATGCCCGAGACGACGATCACCCTCGGCGACACCGAGGTCAAGCGCATCGGGATGGGCTCGAACCGCCTCGAGAACACCTCGCAGAACGGCGAGTTCGTGCGCGCGGCCGTCGCCGCCGGCCTCACGCATATCGACACCGCCTACCTCTACACGTCGGGCGAGAGCGAGGCGACCATCGGGTCGGCGCTCGACCTGCCCCGATCCGGCCTCGTTGTCGCCACGAAGGGCGGATACCGGCAGGGCGAGGGCAAGCCGGACGTCCTCCGCGGGCAGATCGAGGAGAGCCTGCGCCGCCTCGAGACCGAGGTCATCGACCTCTACTACCTGCACCGCGTCCACCCGGACACGCCCCTCGAGGAATCCATGGCCGTGATCGCCGAGTTCCGCGACGCGGGCAAGATCCGCCACGTCGGCATCTCCGAGGTCGGGATCGACCAGATCGAGCGCGCCCGCGCCGTCGTGCCGATCGCCGCCGTCCAGAACCGGTACAACCTGGCCGAGCGCCAGCACGACGAGGTCATCGACCACTGCACGGCGCAGGGCATCGTGTTCGTCCCCTACTTCCCGCTGCGCGGGCAGGACGCGCCTGCGGTCACCGAGATCGCCGGGCGGCACGGGAAGACGGCAACCCAGATCGTGCTCGCCTGGATGCTGCACCGCTCGCCGGCGGTGCTGCCGATCCCGGGCACGCTCTCGCTCGATCACCTGCGCGAGAACCTGGCCGCGCTCGAGATCGAGCTCACGGAGGCCGAGCTCGACGCGCTGACGGGCTAGGGCGCCTCGGCGTGCCTGCCGATCCGGGCCGCGTCCATGGCGGCCGCGAGCTCGTCGTACACCGGGAGCGCGTCGCTCAGGTGGACGAGGTCGGCGATCCTCCGCGCCGCCGACCCGGGTGGCGCGACCGCGGACACGGGCGGGCCGCTGTCGACGCACTCGAGCAGCGCGCCGACGACGGTGCTATCGACGAAGCCCGCCGCAGAGAGGTCGACGACGATCGGGCCGCCGGCCGCCCGCACGTGGCGGAGCTGTTCGCGCAGGCTGGGCTGTGTGGAGATGTCATGCTCGCCGTGCAGGGAGATCACCCACACGCCGGTTCGGCTCTGGACATCGATGCGGCTGTCCGGGAGATCCGGCACGCCGGGGTCGCTCATGGAGACCATCCGTTCCGTCCCCCATTTGCGAATACATGTGGCGCAGGCCGGCCCGCGAGACAGGTTGGTGACTGGACCTGAGGCGGATGGCCAGGTTGAGCGTAGCAGCCGCGTCCCCGGTCGAGAGGCATGGCGAGGGGGTAGGGTTGGCGCACGATGAGCGGCGCCGACGCGATCGATTGCCGGTTCCCCGGCTGCGAGCGGGCGGCCGTGGTGCCTGTCCTTCCGACTGGCGAGGAGGGCCTCGCTCTGTGTCCCGAGCACCGCGAGCTCCTGCTCGACGACCCCGAGGAGTTCCGCCGCCTGTGGGGCGCCCTCGACCCGCGTCCGCGCGACCAGAAGGCGCCGTACCTGCAGCAACCCGAGCAGGGGTGAGCGCCTCCGTTGCGTGCCAGGCGGGTTTCGCGACACGGCGCCCCGGGAACGGCAGAGGCATGGCAGGTTGGGCAGAACCGAAATCCGGCGAGTTGCACCTGTGCCTCGACGCCGTCCCCGAGAGCGTTCCCGAGGCGCGTCTGCGTGTACGGAGCTGGTGTGAGGACGCCTCTGTCGATGGCGAGACGCAGAGCGATCTCCTGCTCGCCGTGAGCGAGGCGGTCGCCAATGTGGTCGTGCACGCCTACCCCGACGGCCGCGCCGGCACGTTCTTGCTCGACGCCTGCCTGGACGCCGACGTCGTCGTCCTCTCGATCAGCGACGAGGGCGTCGGGCCCGCCGGCTCGACCCGCTCGGAGGGCTGCGGGCTCGGCCTCGACATCATCGCCCGGATGTTCCCGGGGTTCACGCTCGCCGCCGCGGAGCCCGGGACCCGGGTCACGATCCGCGCCTCCGCCGCCTGACCGGAGGCCGCCGGCCCTGGCAGGGTGACGGTTTCTGCGATGATGTCGCCATGGAGCGCGAGCGGGAGCAGGAGCGGGAGCTGCGACGCTGGGCCGGCGCGCTGGCGGACGCCGGCGCGGCCGACCGGCGGGCGATGGGCCGGGCGATCCTGATGCTGCTCGACCGGATCGACTCGCTGCGGGCCGAGCTCGACCGGCGGCCGGCCGAGGCCGTTGCCGCCGAGGAGCCCGAGCCGGTCGCCGAGACCGAGCCGGAGCCGGAGCCCGTCGCGGACGCCGACCCCGATGCGGAGGACACCATGGTCGTCGGCCTGCGCGAACGGCTGCGAGCCGTTACCCACCGCAGCCGCGACTGAGATTGCGGCGCGGCGCCGCCGGCAGGCGGCTCCGAGCGACCCACGCGCCGCCCGGAGCCCAGTCGCGCCGAGTCGTCGCGTGGTCATCATGTGGCTCGGCTGCGCACGCGTCGAGCGAGCCCCCTCCGGCGGGCAACCGTGGCTCTCTCGACGAGGCCGGGATTCCCCCGGCGTCTGGTTTCTAACCCACCGCCGTAGATTCCGCATGTGACCTCCGACCCGACGAGCGTCTGCGTGGCCGGGCTCGTCTGCGACTGGCTCGACGGTGTCCTGGCCGGGCCGGACGCCCGGTAGGGTTGCCGGCATGACCGACTCGCATCGCATGCAGCCCAACCGCCCCGAGGAGCCGAGCTATGCCGGAGTTGGAGTCACGTTCGGCCGGGTGCCGCTCGTGCTCGACCCGGCCGGGCTCGCCGGCGCGGACGTCGCCGTCCTGGGGGCGCCGTTCGACGAGGGTGTGTCCTACCGGCCGGGGACGCGGTTCGGCCCGCGCGCGATCCGGACGGCCGAGGACGTCGCCTTCCCCATTGCCCGCCCGCACATGGAGCTCGGCATCGACCCGTACGCCGAGCTCGACGTCGTCGACTACGGCGACATCGAGGTGCGCTCCTCCGACCTCGGTCGGTCGCATGCACTCCTGCAGAAGGGCGTGGCCGAGATCCTGGCCGCCGGCGCGATCCCGGTGGTGCTGGGCGGAGACCACTCCCTGTCGATGCCCGTCCTCGCCGCCCTCGCCGGGCGCTTCAGGCCGGACGGCTTCTCGGTCATCCACTTCGACACCCACGCCGACACCGGCGACTACGAGGGCGAGGCGCCGCACGGCACGCCGTTCCACCACGCCGTCCGCGACGGGCATCTGGACGGGCACAACATCGTCCAGATCGGGCTGCGCGGCGCGTGGCCGTTCCCGGAGGACTTCGAGTGGATGCGGGGCGCCGGCTTCCGCTGGCACACGATGGGCGAGGTGGTCGAGCGCGGCATCGCCGCCGTCACGAACGACGCGATCGCCCACGCTCGCTCACGCGCGCCGCGCACCTATCTCACGGTCGACATCGACGTGCTCGATCCGGCGTTCGCGCCCGGCACCGGCACGGCCGAGCCCGGCGGCCTCATGACGCGTGAGCTGCTCTGGGCGGTGCGCACCGTGGCATCGCAGGTCGACCTGTGCGCGATGGACCTCGTCGAGGTGTCGCCGCCATATGACCCCGCGGGCATCACCGCGCTCGCCGGCCACCGCGTCGTCCTCGAGACGCTCTCGGGGATCGCGCTGCGGAAGAGCGGTCGCGAGGCCCACCCCGAGCGGCCCTGAGACTGCGACCTACGACGTCGGCGGCTGAGCGACGGCCGCGGCGTGGCACTCGGCGTCGATGCAGAGCCGGGTGCGGTCGCGGTCGAAGCACATGAGCCCGACGTAGCTGCGGCCGTCGTCGCCGAGGACGACGACCCGCCGACCCGTGTCCTCGCCCAGTTCGGCGACGACGTCGCCGACGCGGTCGGAGGCGGCGGCGGTCGGCGGCTGCACGGTCGCGTGATCGGCGATCGCCGCGGCGTCGTCTGCGCCCTCCAGATCGTCGCGGCCGACTGCGCCCGCGTAGGCCCCATCCTCGAGCAGCGGGATCAGCCGTACCGAGCCGGAGGCGAAGATCGCCCGGCCCTCCGCGACGGTGGCATCGGCCCGAAGCTCCTTGCCGCGGACGGTGACGACCTCGCCCGCGGTGCGGTCGATGAGGTCGGCGATGGTGACGTTGACGGTGCTGCTCACCGAGTCGGAGTGTACTGAGCGCCTGCAGGCGCCTTGAGCACGCAGAAGGCCCTCGCCCGGAGGCGAGGGCCGTTCGCGTGGGACGTCTACTCGACGATGCGCGAGGAGCCGCCGGCGATGTCCGCCGCGATCCGCTGGAAGATGCCGGTCAGCGAGGTCGGGTTGGGGACGTCGTAGAAGTACGACGGGTCGGTCGCGATGTTCTGGATGGCCTGCTCGGCGCCCGGGTCGGGAGCCTCCTTGACCTTGCTGAAGTCGGCGTTCGTGAGCGTGTTGCCGCCCACCGTCGCGCCGGGCGAGGCGTAGCAGTCGTCGCCGTCGGCCGTATAGGCGATCGAGTAGATGAGCACGCCCGCCGCCTTGGCGACGCCTGCGCTGGTTGCGCCCTGGCCGCACGGGTTGGTCAGGTAGGGCGAGGTGCCGGGCAGGAAGCTCGGGCCGATGTTGGCGGCACCGTCGGACAGGATCACGATCGCCTTCTGGGCGTCCGGCCTGCCGTCGTCCTGGAGCTCCTTGTAGGCCGCGTCCAGGGCCTCGGCGTAGGCGGTGTTGCCGCCGGGCTGGACGCAGTTCACCGTCGAGACGAGGGGTGAGGCGTTGTTCAGGTTGCCCCGTGCTGGAGGCGTAGGAGTTCGAGAGCGGGACGACCGTGTAGGCGGCGTTGGGCATGTTGTACGTGCCGCCCGGACTGCCGCTGAAGTAGGGGTCGACGTTGGTGCACGCGGCCGCGGTCGACGGGGCCGGCGGGAGCACCGCCAGGCCGACGTTGTCGACGCTCGGATCCATCGTCGACAGGAACGCCATGATCCCGGCCTTGGCCTGCGGCATCTTGGAGTTCGCCCTCATCGAGCCCGTGCGGTCGAGCACGATCATGACGTCGAGCGGGAGCCCGCCGCAGGGCGAGCACGCCTGGGCATGGGCCTTGAGCGTGATCGTGTCGAAGCCGAGCAGCTTCAGCAGGTACGTGGGCACCTTGGCCGTCTCGTCCACCGTGACCGTGTTGGGGTGCCCGAGGGTGCAGTTGAATCCGGCCTGGGTCTGGCAGTCGACGTCGACGCTCTCGCTCACGTCGGAGGACGGCACGCCCGGGATCGGGTTCTCGCCGCCGGCCTGGGAGCCGTAGCGTCTGGGCCGCGGCGGTTGCGTCGCCCACGTTGGGCGGGTAGCCCAACGTCAGTTCGCCGGCGCCGCCGGCGGCGGCCGCGTCGGCGGACGCCTGCAGGGCGCGCTGGACGCGGTACGCGTTGCCGAGGTCGATCACGAGGCCCGCGAAGATCAGCATCGTGAACATGAAGACCACGACCAGCGGGAGCGTCTGGCCGAGCTGGCTCGACCGCGCGCCACGGGTGCGGGGAACCACGGGTAGGCTGCGCGGCGCAGCCGAACTGCGTAGAGAGGGGGCCATCTGCTCGCCTTCGCTCCGGGGGGTGGATTGACCCCGCCCTCGCCCGGGGGGAGGGCGAGGGGCGGGGTGGCTATACAGCGAGCGTCCGTGCCTCTGGTGGCGGCCTCAATCCCCCAAAGGCGTTATTTGTTGCCAGGATCTTCCAGCGTGGGGACTGCCCCCGTGCCGGGACAGTCCCCACTCCGCGGGCGCTAGCCGGTCGGCGTCGGGGCCGACGCGTCGGTCTGCCAGAGGCCGAACTCGTTTCCGTGCGGGTCGGTGCACGTCGCGAACCAGCCCATCTGCGGCACCGGCATCGCATCGCTCGACGTGCCGCCGAGCTCCTTCACGCGGGCCGCGCCGGCGTTGATGTCGTCGACGCTGAAATAGGCCCGAGTGCCCCGCTTGCCGGGCTCCATGTTCGTGATCGCCCCGCCGGTCTGGTCGCTGATGCGGGTCATGTGGTACTCCGACGGGCCGGGGAACGACTCGAACTTCCACCCGAACAGCGCGCCCCAGAACTCGCGGCTCGCGCCGGTGTCGTCGGCGGGGATCTCGATATGCACGATTTCGCCGGGCATCCCTCTCCTCTCGTCCGTGTCGGCGGCATGGCGCCGCCGTGCTGGAGACTATGACCCCGGCGGATGAGACTTTTCATCGCAGGCGGTCGCGGATCCGCCGCCACGGCGACGGCGGCCGCGGCTGGGTCGCGAGCCACTCCTCGCGGAGCGGCAGCCGGCCCTGCTCCCGGGCGGCCTGCACGCACTCGGTGTGCGCGTGCCGGCGGCGGTCGGCGTCGCCCTCGGGCGCGATCAGCATGTGGTCGGCCATCGCATGCAGCTGGTAGCCGCAGAGCGGGCAGCGGTAGGTGGCCGCCTTCCGGCTCCGGACCGGGCGCACCGTCCACCAGCGGGCCTTGTCGAGCTTCGCCATGCCCGCATGATCGCCCACCGGGCGAGCTACCGTCCGCGTCGATGCCGCCCACACCGGACACCGCTGCGCTCGACGCCGAGACCGAACGGCTCTACGGACTCGACCCGGAGGAGTTCGTCGCCGCCCGCGACGCGTCCGCGAAGGCGCTGCGCGGCGACGGCCGCCGCGCGGAGGCCGCGACGGTGGCGAAGCTGCGCAAGCCGAGCGTGGCCGCCTGGGTGGTGAACCGGCTCGCCCGCGACGAGGCGGATCTGGTCGAGGCGCTGCTGGACGCCGGGGCGAAGCTGCGCGAGGTGCAGCTGGCCGGTGCCGCCGCGGCCGACCTGCGGGCGGCCATCGAGGCCGAGGCGAAGGCGCTCGACGCGCTCATGCGCCCGGCGGCGCGGATTGCGGGGGCGACCGGCTCCGGCCGCGACGCGACGCTCGCACGCGCGCGCGACACGCTCCACGCCGCCGCGCTCGACCCCGACCTCGCCGACGAGGCCCGGCGCGGCGTCGTCGTCCGCGAGCAGCAGGCGATCGGGTTTCCGCTGGGGGCGGCCGTGCCCGAGCGCCCGGCCCGGGCGCCCGCGCCCAAGACGGCGCAGAAGACGGCTGCGAAGGCGGAGCCAGAACCGCCTCCGGCCCACGACGAGGTCGCCGCCAAGCGGCTCGAGCGGGCCGCCGCAGCGGCGGCCGCGGCCGGCGAGAAGCTCGACAGGGCCGAGGAGGGGCTCGGGCGCGCGTCCGGCGAGCTGGCCGAGGCGAAGGCCGAGCTCGCCCGGGCCCGCCGCGTCCTGAAGGCGGCCGAGACGCGGGTCGAGGGTGCAGAGCGGTCGGCCGCAGCCGCCGAGCGCGCCCGCGACGCCGCCCGCAGGAAGGCGGACGAGGCGGAGGCCCGCCATCGCGAGCTGGGCGGCGGCTGATGGTCGTCCACCTCCTCGACGGGACGTACGAGCTCTTCCGCCAGTTCTACGGTCGCCGCCGCGGGCGCGGCGGGGACGGGCGGTTCGGGGCGGCCGCGGGGGTGCTGCACTCGATCCTGCAGATGCTCGAGACGGGCACGACGCACGTCGGCGTCGCCACCGACCACGTGATCGAGTCGTTCCGCAACGACCTCTGGCCGGGGTACAAGACCGGAGATGGCGTCGACCCGGCGCTGAAGGCGCAGTTCGGGCCGCTCGAGGAGGGCCTCGCCGCCATGGGCGTCGCGGTGTGGCCGATGGTCGAGCTCGAGGCCGACGACGCCCTCGCGGCCGCGGCCCGCATCGCCGCAGACGACGACGACGTGGAGCAGGTGTGCATCTGGACGCCCGACAAGGACCTGGCCCAGTGCGTGCGCGGCAACCGGGTCGTGCAGGTCGATCGCCGGGCCGGCTCGATCCGCAACGTCGACGGCGTCCGGGAGAAGTTCGGCGTGGCGCCCGAGGCGATCCCCGACCTGCTCGCGCTCGTCGGCGACAGCGCCGACGGCTACCCCGGCATCCCCGGGATCGGCAAGGTCACGGCGGCGCGGCTCGTGAACGCGCACGGCCGCATCGAGGACTTCCCGCCCGAGGTGCTCGGCGAACGCCGCGACCTGGCGCTGCTCTTCAAGGACCTGGCGACGCTGCGAAGCGACGCAGACCTCTTCGGCCGGGCCGAGGAGCTGCGCTGGCGGGGGCCGCGGGCCGACCTCGCCGGGTGGGCGGAGGGGATCGGCGACGACCGCCTCGCGCGAGCGGGCGGCGCACGCCGCGGGCTGACAGCGACCTCTCCGTGTGCGAACATACGTTCGATGGATGCGGCGACGATCCTGCACGCCGACCTGGACGCGTTCTACGCCTCGGTCGAGCAGCGCGACGACCCCCGCCTGCGTGGGCGGCCGGTCATCGTCGGCGCCGGCGTCGTGCTCGCGGCGAGCTACGAGGCCAAGGCGCACGGCATCCGCACCGCGATGGGCGGGCGGGTCGCACGCCGGCTGTGCCCGCACGCCGTCGTCGTCCGCCCGCGGATGTCGGCCTACTCCGAGGCAAGCAAGGCCGTCTACCGCGTGTTCGACGACCACTGTCCGCTGGTCGAGGGGCTCTCGATCGACGAGGCCTTCCTGGATGTGCGCGGCATGGAGCGGATCGCGGGCTCGCCCGTCGAGATCGCGGTGCGTCTCCGCCGGGCTGTGCGCGAGCGGGTCGGGCTGCCGATCACGGTCGGGGTCGCGCGGACGAAGTTCCTCGCCAAGGTCGCAAGCGGCGTCGCCAAGCCGGACGGGCTCCTGGTCGTCCCGCCCGCGCGCGAGCTCGCCTTCCTGCACCCGCTCCCGGTCGAGGCGCTCTGGGGGGTGGGGCCGAAGACGGCGGCCCGGCTGCGCGACCAGGGCATCGCGACGGTCGCCGAGGTGGCGGCGCTCGGGGAGGGGACGCTTGTCGAGATGCTGGGGCGGGCGTCCGGCCGGCACCTGTACGCCCTCGCCCACAACCGTGACCCGCGGCCGGTGCAAGCCCGCCGCCGGCGCGGCTCGATCGGCTCCCAGCGGGCGCTCGGGCGGACGCCCCGGTCGGCGGCGGCGATCGATGCGACGCTCGTGGGGCTGGTCGATCGCGTCACCCGGCGGATGCGCGCGGCGGGCCGGGTCGGGCGCACGGTCGTCCTGCGGCTTCGCTTCGGCGACTTCACCCGCGTGACCCGGTCGCACACGCTCCCGCACGCGACCGCCGAGACGCAGCCGGTGCTCATCACCGCCCGCATCCTCCTGGCCGCGGCGATGCCGATGATCGAGCGCCGCGGGCTGACGCTCGTCGGCGTGGCCGTCGCGAACCTCTCAGACGACCGCGCCGTCCAGCTGCTGCTGCCGTTCGACCGCCGCAACGGTGGCGCGCTCGACGCTGCGGTCGACGCGGTCCGGGAGCGCTACGGCTCCAAGGCGATCATGCGTGCCGTGCTGCTCGGCCGCGACCAGGGCCTGACAGTGCCGCTCCTGCCCGACTGATCAACCGTCTACGACGGACGCGGCGACGTGTAGTAGCACTTGCAGAATGTCCAGAGCTCCGGCTCGAACCCGGTCCACCCGCCGCCGTGAGCCGTCAGCATGTCGGTGTCGACGAGTTGGATGTACGGCCTCTGCTGCGCCAGGTACGCCTCCATCTTCCAGACGAGCGCCTGGCGCTGCTTGAAGTCGACCAGCCTGGCCTGCTCCGCGTACCAGCGGTCGTACTTCGGGTCGTCGAAGCCGGTGTCGCTGTTGTTGTACCACTGCGCCCGGGTGACCACCGAGAGGTTGAAGTCGGGGTCGATGTACGGGTGCCAGTACCAGGTGTACATGTCGGCGGTCAGGTACTTCCCGCCCGGCGCCGTGATCATCGTGTAGGCCTGGGTGCCGTCGCCGCCTGAGATCTCGTGCACCTTCACGCCGATCTTGGCGTAGGCGGCGGCCAGCACCTGGAGCTGGCGGTCACCGTTGTAGTCGAGGTCGTCCGGCACGATGATCCCGTAGCTCATCGCGTGGGCGGGCTGCGGGTAGGCGCCCGTCGTCGCGGGGACGGTGCGGACGCCGCCCGGGCCGCGCGTGTAGCCCAGCGAGTCGAGGATCTGGTCGGCCTTCTGCGGGTCGTACGGAAGCGGCTTCACGGCCGGGTTGATCCAGCCCGACGCCGTCGACCACGGCGAGATGATGTTCGCCCACGGCTTGGCGTAGCCGCGGAAGACGACGTTCACGATCTGCTCGCGCGGCGTCGCGTACTCGAACGCCTCCTTCACCAGCGGGTTCAGGAGCTCGCGGTTCTTCGGCTTCTTGGGGTTGGAGTTGAAGCCGAGGTTGGTGACCTCGTTGCCGGGCTGCACGCTCAGGGTGATGCCCTGCTGGCCCTTCAGCGCGCTCCCGGCCGTGTAGGGGACGGCGTCGACGAAGTCGAGGTTGTGCGCCTGCAGGTCGGCGACCATCGAGGTCGCGTTGGTGTAGTACGTCAGCGTGACGGCGGCGGCATGCGACTTCGGCCCGTAGAAGTAGGGGTTGGGCTTGAAGACCGTCGTGCCCTTCTCCTGGAACTGGCTGATCGTGTAGGGGCCGCCCGACACCATCGGCAGCTGCTGCTCGGGCCGGAACGCCTTCAGCGCGCCGCCGTTGTTCGCCAGGTGCTTGGACCACACGTGCTCGGGCAGGATGAAGAACTGCTCCAGGTTGGCGAGCGCCGGGGCGACCGGGCGCGAGTAGCGGAGGACGAGCGTGTTCGCGTTCGGTGCCGATGCCGACTTCACGCCGGCGAGGATGCCGGCGAAGTACGAGGTGGCGCCCTTGGCGTACCGCAGCGACGTGTCGATCGTCCAGACCGCGTCCTTCGCCGTCAGCGGGACGCCGTCCGACCATTTCCCGCCGCCGCGCAGGTGGAACGTCCACACGAGCCCGTCGGGCGTGTGCGTCCAGCTCTTCGCCCAGTCGCCGACGAGCTTCAGGCCGGGGCCGTACTGGACGAGCTGCGGGAACACCATCCCGTAGGCGGTCGAGTCCTGCGTCTCGATCCCGACGAACGGGTTGAGCGTGTCGATGTAGTAGGTCGTCCCGACCCGGAGGATCTTCTTCCCGCCGCCGCTGCCGGAGTCCGACCCGCCGCCGCATCCGGTCGCAAGGAGCGCGACCGCCCCCGCCAGGGCGACGGCGGATCGCAGGGTTTTTGAGCGAAGACTCAAGGGCGCAGCCGGACCTATACCATGCGCCGTCCGACGACGTCAAGGTCGTCTCCATACATTCACCGGAGCGGATCGCGGCCGCTGCGCAGGTCTTGACCGATCGCCGCGCGCGGTGCTTGAATGCGTGCGATTCCTGTGTCATCGCTGAAGAAACCCGGGACGGGCCGAAAGGGCGCCGCCATGCGCGCGGCGATCCTCGACGCCGCCTGCCGGGCGATCGTCGAGCGGGGCGTCGAGGGGGTGCGCATGCGCGACATCGCCGCGGCGGCGGGCGTGTCGCCGACCCTGCCCCACTACTACTTCAACACGCGCTCGGAGCTCCTGCGCGAGGCCTTCGTCCACGCCGAGGAGGCGATGGTCGGGCTCGAGCTCGAGGTCGCCGGCTCGAGCCCGCCGCGGGAACGGCTGGAGCGGCTGCTGCTCGTCTACTTCGACGCGGACCCGCGCGTGTACGAGATCTGGATGCTCGCGCGCGAGATGACGACGCGGGCGATCCGCGAGGCCGGCCTGCGCGACTCGCACGAGGACGTGTACGCGTTCTGGTCGCGGACGATCGCCGACGTGATTCGCGACGGGCAGGCGGCCGGAGACGTCGACGACCCGGATCGACGCCGACCTGGCCGGCTGGCGCCTGACCGCCCTCGTCGAGGGGCTGGGGACGTGGCTCCTGACCGGCATGGCCACGCGGCGGCAGTGCCGCGAGCTCGTCCGCGACTCGGTCGCGCGCGAGCTGGGCGAGGGCTGAGCGGGACGCGCCGCGGCTCGTCCGTGCGTAGGAGGTTCATGCGCATGATCGGAGGAGGCGGCTGTCTGGCGCTCGCCGGCGGGGCGGCGCTGCTCGCGGGCTGCGGCTCGGGAGTCGCGGCGACCGGGCAGCATCGCCCCGCGCAGGTCGTGCGCCGGGTCGAGCCTGCGGCGACGGTCGCCGAGCGCGGGCGCGTGGTCGTGGAGTTCGGCGCAGGTAGGGCGACCCGGACGGTCTGGTTGCACGAGCCTTCCGGGCAGATCCGGCTCTACCGGCTTCGCGCGCCCGCGGGCACGCGCGTGCGGGCGACCGTCCGCCTGCCCGGGCTGACCGTCCCGCTGGAGATCGCCACGCGCGAGAACGGGGCCGCGGGCGCCTGCGTCCGCGGTGCCACCCAGGTGTTCTGCACCGTCTCGGAGGAGGGCTGCCCGATGCCGGCGGGCAGGTGGAGAGTGCGGATCTCCAAGCGCGCCGGCCCGGCCGGCGTGGTGACGCTCTGGTTCCGGGTCGGCGGCCGCCGGCAGCCGCGCCTGGCCTGAGTCGAGAGGCGGGAAGCGGGGTCTGACCCCGAACGTCGGCCGTCACACGTGCGTTGCACTCCCGTTCGGGGTCAGACCCCGTTCCTTCGCCGGCGGGCGTGGGACTCCGGATAGGTGCCTGGCACCGGACGGTGCCAGGCACCAGTGGAGAGTGGACAGGGCCGGCGATGAGTTCTGCGCCGGTGTTCGGTCTGAGTGACATGACCGTTCACACATCGTCGGCACGATCGCGTGCGGACCGCGATACCCTGGGAGGGCCGCGGCGGCGCGACCCGGAGGGGGTCCGGCGTTCGTCCGCGGGTGTCTCGAACCACGGCTCGCATTCGACGCACAAGGAAGTGCTCCCCCAATGACTGATCTCCAAGCACCGAACCTGGAAGAGGAACGCCGGATCGCCCACACCGGCGCGCTGGCTCGCATGGCAAGTCGCTTCGCCCGCCACCCGTGGCGGGTGATCTTCAGCTGGATCGGGATCCTCGTCGTGCTGATCGGGCTGAACGCCGCGTTCCACGGCAAGCTCATCAACGACTTCAACATCCCCGGGTCGGACGTCCAGAAGGCGACCGACCTGATCAACGCGAAGTTCGGCGGCCAGAAGGGTGCCGCGCTCCGCGTCGTCCTGGCGGCGCCTCCGGGCGAGCGCCTCGACACACCCGAACGGCAGGCGGCGATCCGGCAGATGCTCGCCGCCGGGCAGGGCTCGCAGCGCTCGCTCGACCAGACCGCCAAGGACGTGAGCGCGATCACCGACCCGGTGGCGGCCGGCTCGCACCAGCTCTCGAAGGACGGCCGGATCGCGTTCTTCGACGTGCAGTACGACCAGACCGGGTTCGAGCTGCCTCGCGCCGGCATCGTCACCATCGAGGACAAGATCCGCGCGATCGGCGACAAGGCCGGCGTCCAGGCGGAGTTCACCGGCGATGCCGAGAACGCGCCGCCGACCCAGGGGCTCTCCGACATCATCGGCCTGGTCGCGGCGTTCATCATCCTGATGATCCTGTTCCGGGCGCTGGTGCCGACGGCGATCCCGCTGCTGTTCGCCATCACGGCGGTCGCGGGGGCGTTCCTGTTGCTGTTCCTGGCCGCCCGGCTGACCCACTTCAACACCGTCACCGAGATCCTGGTGCCGATGATCGGCCTTGGGGTCGGCATCGACTACACCCTGTTCATCGTCACCCGATTCAGACAGTTCCTGCACGACGGGCTCAACCCGCAGGAGGCGGCCGCGGCCGCCGGGGCGACGGCCGGCCGGGCGGTGCTCTTCGCCGGGACGACGGTCGCGATCTCGATCACGGGCCTCGCCCTGATCGGCATCGATTTCATCACCAAGCTGGGAATCGGCAGCGCCCTCGGCGTCCTCACCGCCGTGCTCCTGGCCCAGTCGCTGCTCCCGGCCGTGCTGTCCCTGCTCGGCCACAAGATCGACCGCGGACGGCTCGGGATGCCGCTCACCGACGACTCCCGCGAGGGGCAGGCCAAGACGCCCGTCGCCCGCTGGGGACGGTTCGTCACCCGGAACGCCAAGATCGTCCTGCCGATCACGGTGGTCATCCTGCTCGTCGCCGCCGCGCCGGTGCTGAAGGCCCGGCTGGGCCTGGCCGATGCCGGCACGGCACCCAAGGACCAGACGACGCGGAAGGCGTACGACCTGCTGACGACCGGCTTCGGCCCGGGCTTCACCGAGCCGATCCCGGTGGTGGTCGCCCTGAACTCCGACCACAACGCCGCCGTGAAGCTCCAGAACGCCTTCAAGCAGATGCCGGGCATCTCGGAGGTCGTGAAGCCGATCTACAACGCCAAGACGCCCGACCAGGCGTCGGTGGCGATCATCAACACCTACTCCAAGTACAAGCCGCAGGACTCGCAGACCGACGACATCGTGTCGTCCCTGCGCGATCACGTCATCCCGACGGCGCTCAAGGGCTCGTCGGCGGTCGCCTACGTGTCGGGCTCGAACGCGGCGTTCACCGACATCGGCAACCGCATCTTCTCGCGGACGCCGTGGTTCCTGCTCTACATCATCGGGATCACGTTCCTCGTGATGGCGATGGCGTTCCGGTCGCTGGTCATCGCGATCAAGGCAGCCCTGACGACCCTCACATCCGCGATCGTCGGCTTCGGCGCGCTCACGCTGGTGGTGCAGCTCGGCCACGGCATGGGCGTGATCGGGCTCGATCGCACCGGCCCGATCGAGAGCTTCGTGCCCCCGATCGCCTTCGCGATCCTGTTCGGCCTCTCGATGGACTACGAGGTGTTCCTGATGAGCCGGATCCGGGAGGAGCACGTGCACGGCAACGACACGTTCACGTCGGTGCGCAACGGGATGGCCGGCGTCGGCCGTGTGATCGTGGCCGCCGCGTTCATCATGTCGTCGGTGTTCTTCTCGTTCCTGCTCGCGCCGGATCGCGTGTCCAAGGAGTTCGGCCTGCTGCTCGGGGTCGCCATCCTGACCGACGCGCTGGTCGTGCGCATGACGCTCGTCCCGGCGCTCCTGACGGTGCTCGACAAGCACTCGTGGACGATCCCGCGCTGGCTCGACAGGGCGCTTCCGAACATCACGATCGAGCCCCCGTCCGAGCGGGAACCGGCGGCCGAGCGAACCGGCCCGCGCGAGCCGGCCGAGACGGCCGCCTCCTAGTCGGCGGAACA
The DNA here is from genome assembly GCA_963746115.1 of uncultured Actinomycetes bacterium. Classification (GTDB taxonomy): domain Bacteria; phylum Actinomycetota; class Thermoleophilia; order Gaiellales; family JAICJC01; genus JAICJC01. The sequence continues at coordinate 379,476 of CAVVAA010000003.1, forward strand.
GGTGCCTGGCACCCGGCAGGGTGCCAGGCACAGGGCCGCTGCCCGCTTACTCCTTCACGTAGGGGCGGCCGTCGGCGGCGGGCGGACGCGACCGGCCGATCAGCCCGACCAGGGCGATCAGCGTCAGCACGTAGGGCAGCGTCGAGAGCAGGTTCACCGACACGTTCGCGCTCTGCTGGAGCCGGTCGGCCAGGCCGCTGGCGAAGCCGAAGAGCAGGCACGCACCGAATGCGCCGTACGGGCGCCACTTGCCGAAGATCATCGCCGCGAGCGCGATGAAGCCGCGGCCCGCGGTCATGTTCTGGTCGAACGACCCGACGAACCCGATCGAGAGATACGCGCCGCCGAGCGCGGCCAGCATGCCCGAGATGATCACGGACGCATAGCGGAAGCCGAAGACCGAGATGCCGACGGTGTCCGCCGCCCGCGGGTGCTCGCCGACCGAGCGGACGCGCAGGCCGATCGGCGTCCGGAACAGCACCACGTGGACGATGACGATGGCGGCGAACAGCATCCAGATCATCAGGTTCAGGCTGCCGAAGACGCCGATCACCCCGGGCAGGCTGCGGATACCGGGGATGCTGACATCCGGGACCATCGATACGTTCGGCGGCGTCCCCTGGTCGCCGTAGATGTCGATGAACATGTACCCCGTCACCCCCAGGGCGAGGAAGTTCATCGCGGTGCCGATCACGATCTGGTCGGCGCGCAGGTGGATCGTGAAGATGGCGTGGATGGTCGCGAGCAGGCCGCCGGCGAGGACGGCGATGAGCAGCCCGACGGTCCACGTACCGCTCCACGCCGCACCCCAGATGCCGAAGAACGCGCCCATCAGCATCATGCCCTCGAGGCCGATGTTGACGACGCCCGAGCGCTCGGAGATGACGCCGCCGATGGCGGCCCAGCCGAGCGGCGTCGCGTACTGGAGCGTCGACGCCAGCAGACCCGCGTTCACGATTGCGGCGAGCGTCGTCGTCGAGCGGCCCTGCGCCCACGTGGCGATGAGGACGCCGACGATGGCCAGGGCGACGGCCCATCCGCCGGCGCGCCACTCCCGGGCCTGGAGCGCCCAGGCGCCGCAGCCGAGGCCGATCACCGCGAATGCCACCGGCGCACCCTGCGCGCGCACCTCGAACGGGGGCAGGGCGAGCCACACCGCCAGGAAGCCGAATGCGACCCCGATCAGGCCGATGGCGCGGGCGCCGGTCGGCACGCGCGAGCGGAGGGTCGCAGCGACCGCGGTCACAGCGCCTCCTCCCGCAGGCTCGTGTCCAGCCGCGGCGCCGGCCGCGTCCTCCGGGCCCGCCAGACGTAGACCAGCAGCAGCTCGGCGCCGACGAAGAGCACGATCAGGCCCTGGATGATCGTGGCCAGGTTGCCCGCCAGCTCGGGCGGGAACACCGTCGGGTCGAGCGCGCGGGTCGACGTCCCCACCTGGAGCCCGCCGAAGAGCAGCGCCGCCAGCGCGATCCCGACCGGGCGGCCGCGCCCGAGCAGCGCGACGGCGATGCCGATGAACCCGATCTGGCTCACCTGGATGTCGTTCGTCGCGATCGAGAACTCCCAGCCGAGGATGTCCATCGCACCGGCGAGGCCGGCGAATCCGCCCGAGATCGCGAGGGCGACGATGTACTTGCGGGAGACCGACATACCGCCGTAGCGCGCCGCCTCGGGGTTGAACCCGACCGCCTTCACCTCGAACCCGAGCGTGGTGCGGTTAAGGAGGAACCAGTAGACGACGAGCGCGGCCAGGGCGATGAAGATGCCGGCGTGGAGCGGCTGCAGGTTGCCCCAGATGGCGGGCAGCTGGGCCGAGGGCGCGATCGGGTTCGACTTCGGCACCGAGTGCTCGGAGCCCTGCAGCGGCCCGCCGAGCTCGAACAGGTACTGGCCGCCGTAGAACGCGATCCAGTTCAGCATGATCGTCGAGATCACCTCGTGCGCGCCCACCGCCGCCTTCAGCCCGCCGGCGATGCCGCCCCAGACGGCGCCGCCGGCGACGGCGGCGAGCATGGCCAGGAACACGTGCAACGGCCGCGACATCCCGGCGAAGTGGAGGCCGACCCAGAGCGAGCAGATCAGGCCGACGATGTACTGGCCCTGGCCGCCGATGTTGAACATGCCGCACCGGAACGCGAATGCGACGGCGAGCGCGGTCAGGATCAGCGGTGTCGTCTCGATCAGCGTCTGCTGCAGGTTGATCGCGGCGAAGATGCGGTCGCTGCTCGACGTCCACGGCAGGACGTAGTTCAGGCCGGTGCCGTTGAAGATCGCCTTGTAGGCCGTGAGCGGGTTGTGGCCCGCGGTGATGACGACAAGGCCGCCGATGATGAACGCGAGCAGCGTCGTCCCGATCGGGAGCAGCACACCCTCGGCGCGTGCGCTCAGCCCGGCGCCGACACGGTCGAACCTGCTCCGCGCCTCGGGCTCGCTCACGCCGCCGTCTCCCGGCCGCCCCCGGCCATCGCCACGCCCAGGTCGAGCTCCGAGACGTCGGGGCCGTACTCGCCCACGACCTGGCCGCGGTACATGACCAGGATCCGGTCTGACAGCCCCAGGATCTCGTCGAGCTCGAAGCTGATGAGAAGGATCGCGCGGCCGCGGTCGCGCTCCTCGACCAGTCGCCGGTGGACGAACTCGATCGCGCCCACGTCCAGGCCGCGGGTGGGCTGCGCGGCCACCAGGAGGTCGGGGTTGTCGGAGACCTCGCGGGCGATCACGACCTTCTGCTGGTTCCCGCCGGAGAGCGCCGACGCGAGCGTCTGCGGCCCGCCGCCGCGGACGTCGAACTCGGTCAGGAGGCCGCGCGCCTTCGCCACGATCCGCCGCGGCGAGAGGATGCCGAGCCGCGAGACCGGCGCCCGGCGGTAGTCGCGCAGGGCGAGGTTCTCGGCGAGCGAGAACTCGAGCACGAGGCCGCGCCGCTGGCGGTCCTCGGGGATGTGGCCGATGCCCGCGTTGAGGCTGTCCCTGGCGTTGGCTCGGGTCAGGTCGCGGCCGGCGACGGTGATCGTGCCGGCGGTCGGCCGGCGTAGGCCGGTGATCGCCTCGACGAGCTCTGCCTGGCCGTTGCCGTCGACGCCGGCGATGCCGACGATCTCGCCGGCGCGGGCATCGAGCGAGAGCCCCCGCACGGCCTCGAGGCCGCGATCGTCGGCCACGTCCAGGTCGCGCACCTCCAGCACCGGCTTCTCCGGATGGGCTGGCTCCTTCTCCACGCGCAGGAGCACTTCACGCCCGACCATGAGCCGGGCCAGGCTCTCCTCGGTCGCGCCCTCGCGCGCCACCGTCTCGACCGCCTTGCCGCGGCGCAAGACGGTGATGCGATCGGCGAGCTCGAGCACTTCGCCGAGCTTGTGGGTGATGAAGATGACCGACGTGCCCATGTCGCTGCGCAGCGTGCCCAGGATCCGGAAGAGGTCGGTCGCCTCCTGCGGCGTCAGCACCGCGGTGGGCTCGTCGAGGATCAGGATCCGGGCGTTGCGGTAGAGCGCCTTGATGATCTCGACCCGCTGTTGCTGGCCGACCGAGATCTCCTCGACGCGCGCGTCGGGGTCGACCGCGAGGCCGAGGCTGTCCGAGACGTCGAGCACGCGCTTGCGGGCCGCCGCGACGTCGAGGAACGGCCCGCTCGTCGGCTCGGACGCGAGGACGACGTTCTCGGCGACGGTCATCACCGGGATCAGCATGAAGTGCTGGTGCACCATGCCGATTCCGGCCTCGATCGCGTCCTTGGGCGATCCGATCCGCACCGGCTTGCCGTCCATGCGGATCTCGCCCGCGTCGGGCTGGTAGAGCCCGTAGAGGACGTTCATCAGCGTCGACTTGCCGGCCCCGTTCTCGCCCAGCAGGGCGTGCACCTCTCCGGGGGCGAGCTCGAAGTCGATCGCGTCGTTGGCCACCAGGCTGCCGAAGCGCTTGGTGATCCCGCGCAGTTCCAGGGCTGGGTGCTCGGCCATCTGTCATCGCCGGGGGCGGGCCGCGCGGGCCCGCCCCCGGCGAGCGGTTACTTGACCGTGTCGGGCGGGGTGATCTGCCCCGACGCGATCTTCTGCTCGATCGGCTTCAGCTTCTCGACGTCGGCCGCCGGCACCTTCGGGCTGATCACGCCGATGCCCGCCCCGCCGTTCTGGGCGGTGAAGAAGTCCGTCGTGCCGCCCTTGAACGTCCCGGCCTGGATCTGCTTGATCGTGTCGTACACGGCCACGTCGACCTTCTTGACCGCGCTCGTCAGGATGAAGTCGCCCAGGTAGGCCTGGTCGGCGTCCACGCCGACGCCCCAGACGCCCTTCTCCTTCGCGGCGGAGAGGGCCCCGAGCCCGCAGCCGCCCGCGACCTGGAAGACGACGTCCGAGTGCTGCGAGATCTGGTTCAGCGCGAGCTCCTTGCACGCCGCCTGGTTGGTGAAGCTCTGCGAGTAGGCGTTCAGCGTCGTCACCTTCGGGTTGGCCGCCTTGGCGCCGGCCTGGAAGCCTGCGATGTAGTGGTCGACCGGCGGGATCTTCTGGCCGCCGACGGTCGAGACGACGTTCGTCTTGGTGACGAGGCCGGCCAGGTAGCCGGCGATGTAGCCGCCGTCCTGCTCGTGGAACAGCAGGCTCTTCAGGTTCGGGATCGGCTTGGCCGGGCCCGAGTCGATGATGGCGAAGCTGGTGTTCGGGAAGGCCTTGGCGACCTTCTCGACCGCGCTCTCCATGAGAAAGCCGACAGCGATCACGAGGTTGTCGCCGTGCGCGGCCGCGGTCTGGAGGTTCGGCACGTAGTCGGAGTCGGAATTCGACTGGAGCACCTCACCCTGCACGCCGAGCTTCTTCTCGGCGTTCTGGAGGCCGACGTAGGCCAGGTGGTTGAAGCTACGGTCGTTCAGGCCACCGATGTCCGTGACGAGCCCGATCTTGACCTGCGGCGCCGATGACGACGGCGAGGAGCCTCCGGCGTTGCCCGAGCTGCCGCTCGAGCCGCCGCTCCCGCAGCCGGCGGCGACGGCGACGACCGCCAATACGGCGACCCCCACCAGCCACCCAGGTCTGAACAAACGCTTCACGAGCCCTCCCTTTGGTTGCCCTTTCGAACGAAGAAACGATGCTACTCCCAGCGCCGCCGTTTCGCACGTGACATCGGTAAACGTGGTCAGCCGGCGAGCTCTGCGACCGCCTCGGCGAACACGACCGTGTGGCGGTCGACGTCGGCGGCGGTCGTCGCGGGCGACATGAGCGCCATGTTGTGGAACGGCGTCATCAGGACGCCGCGGTTGAGCGCGTAGAGGTGCATGAAGCGGTCGAGCTCGTGGTCCATCGACGCCGCCGCCTCGCCGCCCGTGCGGGGGCGCTCGCGCTGGAACCCGTACTCCGCCCGGCAGCCGAGCCGGGTGATGTACCAGCGCAGGCCGTGGCGGCCGATGGCGTCCTCGACGCCGTCGGTGAAGCGCTCGGCGAGCGGGATCATGCGCGAGTACGCCTCTTCGGTGAGGACGTTCGCGAGCGTGGCGCGCATCGCCCGTAGCGAGAGGGCGTTGCCCGCCAGCGTGCCGCCGATGCCGCCGACGTCCACCGGCCCGTCCGGGAGCGCGGCGACGACGCGAGCGGCGGTCTCCTCGCTCATGCCGTAGGCGGCCGCGGGGATGCCGCCCGCGAGCGGCTTGCCGACCGTGAGGAAGTCGGGATCCAGGTCGTGGGCGCGGGTGTAGCCGCCCGGGCCGGCGCAGAGCGTGTGCGTCTCGTCGATGACGAGGAAGGTGCCGTGCCGGCGGGTCAGCTCGCGCACCGCGTCGTGGTAGCCCTCGTCCGGCAGCACGATGCCGATGTTCGTGAGCGCCGGCTCGAACAGGCAGCAGGCGACGTCCCCGTGGTCGAAGCTCGCGTTCCAGGCCGTCGAGGTCGTTGATCTCGACGACGCGGGTCGTGTCCGGCACGGGCACCGCCGGACCGATGTTGTACGGGCGCGTCTGCGGCCTGCCGTCGTCGCCGATCGTGATGAAGGTCTCGTCGACGGAGCCGTGGTAGCACCAGTTGTGGACGAGGATCTTGGGCCGGCCGGTGACCTCGCGGGCCAGCCGGATGGTGAACCGGTTGGCGTCGGTGGCCGTGAGCGCGAACTGCCAGTACGGCAGGCCGAACCGGCGGGCGAACTCCTCCGCGCAGGCGATCGAGTCCTCGGTGGGGAGCATGAGCGTCGTCCCCCTGCGCACCTGGTCGGAGACGGCCTCGGCGGTCGCCTCGGGGGCGTGGCCGGTCATCGCGCCGGTGTCGCCGAGGCACAGGTCGACGTACTCGTGCCCGTCGACGTCGGTGAAGCGGGCGCCGGCCGCCTCGGCGACGAACACCGGGAAACGCGCTCGCCCACTCGACCATCCAGTGCATCGGCACGCCCGCGAGCATGGAGGCGCCGGCGCGGTCGAAGAGCTCCTTCGAGCGCGGATGCTCGCGGGTGAAGCGCTCGTCCTCGCGGGCCTGGAGCCGGGCCAGCCGCTCGCGGTCGACGGTGGAGCCCGTCATCCGCGTGTGCTTTGGCGAATCACGTTCCGTGTATCCTGCCTGATCGGCGCCGGTGGCGGTGCCGTGGATCGAGGAGTCTCCCGTGGCGAAGTCCGGTGTCCGCGTCCTGGTCACGCTTGCGTGCCAGGACTGCAAGCGACGCAACTATCAAACCAATAAGTCGAAGCGAAACTCGCCTGACCGGATCGAGTTCTCGAAGTACTGCCGCTGGTGCGGACACCATACGCCGCACAGGGAGACGCGCTAACCGCGATGGCACGATCGACGTCGCGAAGAGGGAGGCCCGCCGCCGGAGGCGGCAGCCGCCGGTCGGTGAGCGCCCCGCTCGCTGGCAAGCCCAAGAGCCAGTCGGGCGGTGAGGTCGACCGCCGCCGCGGGCTGCGCGGCCTGGTCGGGTTCACGGGCGAGGTCCGCTCCGAGCTCGCGAAGGTGGACTTCCCCAACCGCCAGCAGACGTGGCAGTCGACGATGGTCGTCGTCGCCGCCTGCATCCTGGTCGGCGGGTACCTGTACGGCCTCGACCAGGCGTTCGCCCAGTTCGCCACCAAGCTGATCGATCTACAAAAGTAGGGCGCATGTTCCGCTGGTATGTGATCAACACCTATTCCGGGCACGAGAACAAGGTCAAGGCCAACCTCGAGCACCGGATCAAGTCGATGAGCCAGGAGCTCACCGTTCGCCGCGTCGTGGTCCCGACCGAGTCTGTCGTCGAGACCAAGGACGGGCAGAAGGTGCAGACGGAGCGGCGGCTGTGGCCGGGCTACGTGCTCGTCAACATGGATCTCACCGACGACGCCTGGACGCTCGTGAAGAACACGCCGGGCGTGACCGGGTTCGTCGGCTCCCAGAACAAGCCCGTCCCGCTGAGCCAGCCCGAGGTCGACCGGATGCTGCACACCGCGGTCGCCCAGGCCGAGCAGAAGACGAAGGCGAAGGCCGAGTTCTCGATGGGCGACAGCGTGAAGATCACGTCCGGCTACCTGGCGGACTTCGACGGCGAGATCGCCGAGATCAACGAGGACCAGGGCAAGCTCAAGGTGCTCGTGTCGATCTTCGAGCGCCAGGTCCCCGTCGAGCTCGAGTTCGACAAGGTCAAGAAGATCTAGAGACCAATCGCCGGCCGACCGGTGCCTGGCACCGGACGGTGCCAGGCACCTGTTCCACTGCTCCATCTCAAGCCGCGGGTCGCCCCGACGCGCTGCGACTGTGAGAGGTTCCCGCCGTGCAAATCGACCTCTCCACGCTGGTCGTCATCACGGCCCTCGCGGCCGCCGCGCCGATCGTTGCCGACCTCGTGCCGCGGCCGACGCCGCCGCTCGTCGTCGTCGAGATCGTCCTCGGCATCCTCGTCGGCCCGGCCGTGCTCGGGCTCGCCCACGTCACGCCGCTCGCCGACCTGCTCTCGCAGTTCGGGCTCGCCTTCCTGTTCTTCCTGGCCGGGTTCGAGCTCGAGCCCGAACGGGTGCGCGGCGCCCCGGCCCGGCTCGCGACCGTCACATGGCTCATCTCGCTGGCGCTCGCCTTCGGGATCGCCGCCGGGCTCGAGGCGGCGGGGGTGATCGTGAACTACCTCTTCGTCGGCTGCGCGCTCACGACGACCTCGCTCGGCACGCTGACACCGATCCTGCGCGACAACGGCGACCTCGAAGACGAGTTCGGCACGTTCGTCATTGCCGCCGGCGCCGCGGGCGAGCTGGGCCCGATCGTCCTGATCGCGCTCCTCCTGACAAGCGTGACGAACCGCGGCGCCGCGGCGCTCGTGCTCGTCGCTTTCGCCCTGCTGGCGGTCGCGGCCGCGGTCGCGGCCCCGCACGTGCGCCCTCACCGGATCGTCGTCGTGATCGAGCGGACGATGGAGGCGACCGGCCAGCTCGCCGTGCGGCTTTCCGTGCTCGTGCTGGCCGCCCTCGTCTACCTGACGTCGCGGCTCGGCCTCGACGTCGTGCTGGGCGCATTCTCGGCCGGCATGCTCGTCTCGATCGCCGCCGGCCCTGCGTCGCGCCGCCTGCTCCAGCCGAAGCTCGACGCGGTCGCGTTCGGCGTCTTCGTGCCCATCTTCTTCATCGTGACCGGGATGCGCTTCGACCTCGACGCTGTCATCGGCGACGCCGCTGGGCTGGCGAAGCTCGCCCTCTTCCTCGTCCTGCTCCTGGTCGTGCGAGGGCTGCCGACCTTCGTGCTCGCCCGCCGCGACCTGCCGGTCGTCGCCGACCGGCGCGCGCTCGCCCTCTACGCCTCGACCGGCCTGCCTCTGATCGTCGCGGTCACCACCCTCGGCATCGCGGCCGGGCAGATGCGCACGAGCACCTCGGCGGGGCTGGTCGGCGCGGGCATGGTGTCGGTGCTCGTCTATCCCGTCCTCGCCGGGGCGGTGCGGCGGGCGTAGCTATCATGCGCGCGCTGATGAAATCGTGGGAGCCCCGACCGGGCGCTTGCACCACATGAGAGGTGAGGTATGGCGAAGAAGGTCATCAAGGTCATCAAGCTGCAGATCCCGGCCGGTCAGGCCAACCCGGCGCCCCCGGTGGGCCCGGCGCTGGGCCAGCACGGGGTCAACATCATGGAGTTCTGCAAGGCGTTCAACGCCGCGACGCAGGGCCCGAACGCCGGGCCGGATCACGCCCGTCGAGATCAGCGTGTTCGAGGACCGCTCGTTCACGTTCATCACGAAGACGCCGCCGGCGGCGGTGCTGATCCGCGAGGCGCTCAACCTGGAGAAGGGCTCGGGCGAGCCGAACCGCACCAAGGTCGGCACGATCAGCCGCTCCCAGCTGCGCGAGATCGCCGAGACGAAGATGCCCGACCTGAACGCGAACGACGTCGACGCCGCGATGCACATCATCGCCGGCACCGCCCGGTCGATGGGCGTGGAGGTGGGCGCCTGATGGCCGGCAAGCGCTACACCAACGCCCGCGCCCAGGTCGACCGCGAGCGCGCCTATCCGCCGCTCGAGGCCGTGCGGACGCTGAAGTCGCTCGACTCCGCCAAGTTCGACGAGACCGTCGAGGTGCACCTGCGCCTCGGGGTGAACGTCCGCCATGCCGACCAGCAGCTGCGGGGAACGCTCTTCCTGCCCCACGGCACCGGCCGCTCGGTGACGGTGGCCGTGTTCGCGCAGGGCGAGAAGGCGAAGGAGGCCGAGGACGCGGGCGCAGACCTGGTCGGCGCTGACGACCTCGCCGCCCGCGTGCAGGAGGGGTTCACCGACTTCGACGTCGCGATCGCCACGCCCGACATGATGGGCACCGTCGGCCGCCTGGGCCGGATCCTCGGCCCGCAGGGCAAGATGCCGAGCCCGAAGGCGGGCACGATCACGTTCGACATCGCCAAGGCGGTGTCCGACATCAAGGCCGGCAAGATCGAGTACCGCACCGACCGCACCGGGATCATCCACGTGGCGATCGGCAAGAAGTCGTTCGAGGAGCGCGCGCTGGTCGAGAACTACGGCGCCGTCCTCGACGAGATCCTGCGGGCCAAGCCGGCGGCAGCGAAGGGCCGCTACCTGCGCTCGATCACGATCTCCTCGACGATGGGCCCGGGCGTGAAGATCGACACGGGCCGGGTGCGCGACCTGCTGGAGGAGACGGCCGCGGTCTAGCCACAATCGGGGACAGTCCCCGTGCGGGGACTGTCCCCCTCTACGTCGTCCCGAGACGCCTGGCTATAGTTCCGCCGCCAATCTGTCCGCGCCAGAGACCGTCGGGGCCCGCGAGGGCTCAAAAGACCACCCGACCGAGGCCGGTGCCCGCGCACGTCATCCCGCGTGCGCTCGCGTCGCCTCACGGCGGACGCGAGCTGCATGAAGGAGGTGAACCGTGCGTCTAGAGCAGAAGGAGCGGGTCGTCGAGCGCCTGACCGAGCACATGCGGGAGGCGCCCGCGATGATCGTGACCGACTATCGCGGCCTCACCGTCACCCAGGTGGCGGAGGTGCGCCGCTCGCTGCGCGAGGCCGGGGCGACGTTCCACGTCGCCAAGAACACGCTCGCCCGGATCGCGGCCAAGCAGGCCGACAAGCCTGACCTGATCGCGCTCCTCGAGGGGCCGACGGCGATCACATTCGTCGCCGACGATCCGGCCGCGGCAGCCAAGAAGCTGTCCGAGATCGCCCGCCAGACCCGCATCCTCGAGGTGCGGGGAGGGCTGATGGAGGGCCAGACACTGTCGGCGGCCGACGTCCGCGCGCTGGGCGACCTGCCCCCGAAGGACGTCCTCCAGGCCCAGGTGGTCGGCGCCATCGCCAGTCCGGTGCAGGGTGCCTACAACGTGCTCGCAGCACCGCTGCGGGAGTTCCTGGTCGTGCTCGACCAGTACATCGAGAAGCGACAGGCGGCCGAGGCCGCCTAGATTCAAGGAGAGAACATGCCTGTGACACCAGAGCAGCTCGAGGAGATGTCGGTTCTCGAGCTCGTGGAGCTGAAGAAGGCGCTCGAGGAGCGCTGGGGAGTGTCGGCCGCGGCGGCCGCGCCCGTCATGGTTGCCCCGGGTGCGGGTGGCGGCGGCGGCGACGGTGCCGCCGAGGAGGAGCAGACGGCGTTCGACGTCGTCCTCGAGTCGGCCGGCCAGAGCAAGATCCCGGTCATCAAGGTGATCCGCGAGCTGACCGGCCTCGGCCTGAAGGAGGCCAAGGCGGTTGCCGACGAGGCGCCGAAGCCCGTGAAGGAGGGCGTCGCCCGCGAGGAGGCCGACCAGATGAAGGCCAAGCTCGAGGAGGCCGGCGCCACCGTCGAGATCAAGTAGCGCCTGCGGGGAGGGCGCCGGCGTCCGCGTCCGCGCCCTCCCCGTCACCTCGCGCCGCTTCGGAGGTCGCCGCCCCGATACAATGGTGGCGGTGGAACAGGCCTCCTGCACCCTTCCCTATACGGCGATCCGGAAGAAGCCCGACGAGGGCTCCGAACAGGTCACCCAGGTGCTCTTCGGCGATCCCGTCGACGTCGCGGCGAGCGACGACGGCTGGGCCGAGGTGACGATCGCCGACGGGCTCGGCGGCTGGATCCAGACCGAGGCGCTCGGAGAGCCGCTCCAGAAGGACCGCGCCCACGTGGTCGTCGTGCCCCAGGCGGCCGACCGCTACCTGGGGACGTGGCTGGTCGCGCCCGGCCTGCGCACCGAGCCGCTTGCGGCCGCGCGGCGCAAGGCCGGCGGCGACGCGATCGCCGAGACGGCGCTCATGTTCCTCGGCGCCCCGTACGAGTGGGGCGGCGTCACCGTCCACGGCCTCGACTGCTCCGGCCTCGTGCAGGCCGTGCATCGCCGCTTCGGGCTGCTGCTCCCGCACAACGCGGAGCAGCAGGAGAGCGCCGGCCGCGAGGTGTCGCTGCGCCAGGCCCAGCCGGGCGACCTGATCTGCTACGGCGACCACATCGCGATCTGGGTCGGCGAGGGCCGCATCGTCCACGCCGCGAAGGACGCCGGCAAGGTGGTCGAGGAGCCGCATCCGGCCGACCTGAAGTCGCGGGTACGCACCGTCCGCCGCCTCTACGAGCCGGAAGACTGAGATGGTTGACCGGTAAGTCCGCGCGCGCCTGGACGCACGACGGTCGGTGGTCGGGTAAACGCTGGTGGTGCTGCGCCTGCGAACCGTCGCATCGCCGCGTCCTCGGTCGCGCCCATACAACACCGGTATGAGCGCTCCCTGCGTCCTTGCGCTGCTCGGTTCGCAGCCGCCCAGGACATCACGGGACGTACCGGTCAACCATCCGACCCAGCCACGGCCGTGATCGCGGTCGCGGCCGTCGACGTTCGCAGCGGCCGCCGCCACGAGCGCGACGCCCATGTGCCGCTGCCCGCGGCGAGCACGATCAAGGTGCTCGTCTCGGCGGCCCTCTGGAGCGGCGTCTGCGCCGGCCGGATCGACCCCGGAGCGGCGCGTGCGAGCCGGGGACGCGCCGGTCGCGGGCGGCGGCGGCCTGCTCGAGAGCATGCACCCGGAGACCGAGCTCACCCTGGCCGAGCTCGACCTGCTGATGCTGGCGGTCTCCGACAACGCGGCCACGAACGCGGTCATCGACGCGGTCGGCATGGACGCCGTGAACGACCTGGCCGCCGCCCTCGGGCTCGAGCACACACGTCTGCGGCGGCGGATGATGGACATCGCCGCGGCCGAGCGCGGCGAGGACAACACCACATGCGCGGCCGACATGACCGCGCTCCTGTGCGCGCTCGCTCGCGCGGGCGGCATCCCCGTCCAGGCCTGCCGGCGGGTGCTGGCCGCGATGGCCCAGTCGCAGCACACCGACATCGTCCCCCGCTACCTGCCGTCGGCGCCGTGCCGCGTCGTCGCGTCGAAGCAGGGCGAGCTCGATTCCGTGCGCCACGACGTCGCCCTCGTGGACGAGGGCGAGCGCCGGATCGCGCTCGCCGTGCTGTCCGCCCCGGCGGCCGCGGCCGACGGCCTTGCCCGCGCGGCGGCCCTCGCGTATCGCCTTGTCGCTGCGCCCGTAACGCCCGAGGACTAACATCGGCCGCCTCCGAGGCGTCATAGAGCGCGCGGCGTCAACTTCCTAGGAGGGGTCAATGGAGAAGCGATTCTGGCGGGGCCTGGTTGCGTTGGGAGCCATCGCGGCGGTCGTGATTGCGGCTGGCTGCGGCGGCTCGGGAGGCGGCGGCTCGAGCTCGAGCTCGAGCGGGTCGAGCTCCCCGAACACCTCCGTCGCCGCCCACAAGGGCGGAACGTTCACCATCCTTGCGAACTCCAGCTTCGGTGTCGCCGATCCTGCGCAGAACTACACGCTGCAGGAATGGCAGCTCCTGATCAACACGCACGACGGACTCGTCCAGTTCAAGCGCGTGGGAGGCACGGCGGGCACGCAGATCGTCCCCGACCTCGCCACGTCGATCCCGACGCCGACCGACGGCGGCAAGACGTACACGTTCCAGATCCGCAAGGGGATCAAGTTCTCGAACGGCCAGGTGATGAAGCCGAGCGACTTCGTCACCACCTTCGAGCGCCAGTTCACCGTCCCGGGCCCGACGTCGTTCTACGCCGGCATCGTCGGCGCCTCGGCCTGCAAGCCGTCGCACTGCGACCTCTCCAAGGGCGTCGTCGCCGACGACTCGGCCTACACGCTCACCATCCACCTGACGGCCCCGGATCCCGAGTTCCTCGACAAGCTGGCGCTGCCGTTCGCGTACGTCGTGCCGGCGAGCACGTCGAAGAAGCTGACGGGCAACAACGTCCCGCCGGGGACCGGCCCGTACATGTGGCAGTCGTACAACCCGAACAAGGAAGCCGTCCTCGTCCGCAACCCGTACTTCAAGGTCTGGAATCCCGCACGCGCAGCCGGCAGGGATACCCGGACGAGATCGTCGAGAAGTACGGCCTGCAGATCTCCGACGAGGTCACGCAGGTCGAGCGCGGCGCCGCCGACGAGGTGTTCGACGGCGACGTGATCCCGGCCGACCGGCTGAACGAGCTGAACAGCCCGCAGTACGCGAACCAGGTGCACGTGAACGCGCTGACCGCGGACTGGTACATCGCGCTCAACACGACCACGCCGCCGTTCAACAACCTGAAGGCGCGCCAGGCGATCAACTACGCGGCCGACCGCAGCGCCTACGTGAAGATCGGCGGCGGCTCGGCGCTCGCCGTGCCGACCTGCCAGATCCTGCCGCCGAACTTCCCGGGCTACAAGCCGTACTGCCCGTACACGACCGGCAGCGACACCACCAAGTGGACCGGCGTCGACCTGGCCAAGGCGAAGCAGCTCGTCAAGGAGTCCGGCACCGCCGGCGCCAAGGTCGTCGTCAACAGCGGGAACGACGAGACCTCGCAAGGCGCTCGGTGAGCAGATGGTCTCCGACCTGAACAAGATCGGGTACAAGGCGTCGGGTCAGTACCTGGCCGACGGCATCCAGTACCCGTACGTGCAGAACTCGAAGAACCACAGCAAGTGGAACATCGCGTGGTCGGCCTGGTACCAGGACTACCCGGCGCCGTCCGACTTCCTGAACGTGCTCCTCGGCTGCGGCTCCATCCACCCGAACAGCGACGCCAGCCCGAACATCGCGGCCTTCTGCGACAAGTCGATCCAGGCCAAGATGGATCAGGCGGAGAAGACCGGGCGTCACCAACCCGGACGCAGCGAACGAGATCTGGGCGCAGGTCGACCACGACATGACCGATCAGGCCCCGTGGGTCGACCTCTACAACCCGAAGCAGATCGACTTCCTGTCGAAGCGGGTCAGGGAACTACCAGTGGAACCCGCAGTGGTACATCCTGATCGACCAGCTCTGGGTCAAGTAGGCCGGTCGAATCCGAACTCGGGGGCGGTGCGGTTCTCCGGAACCGCCCGCCCCCGGTGGTAAGGTGATTGGTACATGGCTGAGGTCGCGGCCCTGGAGCAGTCGAGCCGGCTTCCCCCGGTGGGCCGCGAGGTTGCCGGGCCGCAGCCCGTGGGCGCTCGCCGGGCGGCGGCTGGTGCGCAACCGGATCGCGATGGGAGGGCTCGCGCTCTTCCTGTTGATCGTGGCGGTCAGCTTCGCGGCGCCGATCTACGCCGACGACATCGCGCACGTCAACCCGTTCGAGAACAACCTGAACGGCACGACGATCGTGAACGGCAAGAAGGTGCCGCTGATGCAGCAGGGCGGCGGCATGCTGCACCTCGGCGAGACGCCGATCGGGCCCACGTGGGACGTCCACCACTACTTCCTCGGCGCCGACCAGAACGGCCGCGACGTGGCGGCGCGCGTGCTCTACGGCGGGCGCAGCTCGCTGCTGGTCGGGATCGGATCGGCCGTCATCTGCTGCTTCCTCGCCACCGTGCTCGCGCTCCTCGCCGGGTTCCACGGCGGAGCTCTCGACGCGGTGTTCTCACGGTTCGATGGACGTGATCTGGGCGTTCCCGGTGCTGCTGCTCGCGATCTGCGTCTCGACGGTGCTCCTGAACGCGCCGAACGGGGTGCAGCGTCGGCCCGATGCGCGTCCAGGCGTCCAGCCTGTGGCTGCCGACGCTGATCATCGCGTTCATCTACCTGCCCTACGTGTTCCGGCCGGTGCGCGGCCACGTGCTCTCGGTGTCCGAGAAGGAGTACGTCGAGGCCGCGATCGCGCAGGGCGCCTCGGGCTGGCGGCTGATGTTCTCGGAGGTGCTGCCGAACGTGATCACCGTCGTGATCGTGCTTCTGCCGCTGATCATCGCCACGACGATCCTGACCGAGGCGGCGCTGTCGTACCTCGTCGATCGGCGTGCAGCCGCCGAACGCGAGCTGGGGCATCCGTGATCAGCGACGGTCAGGAGCTGCTCTACACGCGGCCGTGGGTGGCGATCGCCCCCGGGATCATGATCGTGCTCACCGTGCTCGCGCTGAACGTGTTCGGCGACGGCGTGCGCGACGCGCTCGATCCACGCGCGAAGCTGCGGATCGAGGGGTAGGCGTGGCCACGTTCGTCGTCCGCCGGATGCTGTCGCTCGTCCTCGTGATGTTCGTGATCACCGTCGTGGTGTTCGTGATCTTCTTCCACACGCCCGGCATCGACCCGACCCGCCAGATCGCCGGCCGCAACCCGTCGCCTCCGCGGTGAAGGAGATCCGGCACCAGTTCGGCCTCGACCGGCCGCTCCCGGTCCAGTACCTGCTGATGATGAAGAAGCTCTTCATCACCCGCGACCTGGTCTCCTACTCGAACCAGGGCCAAAGATGGTGCCCGAGGTCGTGCAAGCCGCCCCGGCGACGCTCTCGCTCGTGTTCGGCGCGGCGGTCATCTGGGTGGTGGTGTCGATCCTGATGGGGCTGGCCGCGGCGGTGTTCAAGGGCACGCTGATCGACCCGATCCTGATGATCCTCGCGCTGATCGGGATCTCGATGCCCGTGTTCTGGGTCGGCGAGCTGGCCAACCTGATCACCCAGAGCCGCTGGCACGACACGTTCCTCTTCCACTGGGTGCCGCCGCTCGGCTACACGCCGTTCACCCAGGACCCGGGGCTTGTGGTTCAAGGGGCTCGTGATCCCCTGGATCACGCTCTCGATCGCTGTTCATCGGGCTCTACGCGCGCGTGCTCCGCTCGAGCCTGCTCGAGGTGCAGAGCGAGGACTACGTGCGGACGGCGCGGGCGAAGGGGCTCTCCGAGCGGCGGGTGCTCGTGCGGCATACGCTGCGGACGTCCATGATCACCTTCGTCAGCCTGTTCGGCCTCGACTTCGGAGCGCTGGTGGCGGGCGCGACGCTGCTGACCGAGGTCGTGTTCGGCATCCACGGCGTCGGCTACCTGACGTACCAGTCGATCGGCAACCTCGACCTGCCGATGATCATGGTCACCGTCATCTACGGCGCGTTCTTCATCGTGCTCGCGAACGCACTCGTCGACATCGCCTACGCCTGGCTCGATCCGCGGATCAGGCCGGCCTGATGGCGCGACCACCTGCTCGAGGTCAAGGACCTCAGGGTCTCGTTCCGCACCGAGGACGGCGTCGTCACGCGCCGTCGACGGGGTCTCGTTCACGCTCGACCCGGGCGAGGTGCTCGGCATCGTCGGCGAGTCCGGCTCCGGCAAGAGCGTCACCATGATGTCGGTGATGCGGCTGATCGTCGATCCGAACGCGATGTTCGAGGGCGAGGTGATCTACAAGGGCCGCGACCTCATGAAGCTCGCACGCGACGAGATGCGCGAGGTCCGCGGCTCGGAGATCGCGATGATCTTCCAGGACCCGATGACGTCGCTCAACCCGGTCTACCGGGTCGGCTGGCAGATCGCGGAGCAGATCCGCGCGCACGAGCCGGTCTCGAAGGAGGCGGCGCACGAACCGCGCGGTCGAGCTGCTCGCGCGCGGTCGGCATCCCCAACCCGACGCGTGCGCGTCGACGACTACCCGCACCAGTTCTCGGGCGGCATGCGCCAGCGCGTGATGATCGCGATGGCGCTCTCGTGCAACCCCGACCTGCTGATCGCCGACGAGCCGACGACGGCGCTCGACGTCACCATCCAGGCCCAGATCCTGGAGCTGATCGGGAAGCTCAAGGACGACTTCGGCTCGGCCGTCGTCCTGATCACGCACGACATGGGCGTGGTCGCCGGACGTCGCCGACCGGGTCTGCGTCATGTACGCCGGCCGGGTCGTCGAGCAGGGCACGAAGCGCGAGGTCTTCTACGACGCCCAGCACCCCTACACGTGGGGGCTGCTCGGCTCGATCGCCGCGCCTCGACCGCCCCAAGCCGCGGCGCCTGACGGCGATCCCCGGCACGCCGCCGTCGCTGATCCGCCTGCCGGAGGGGTGCGCCTTCGGCCCGCGCTGCGCGCACCGCTTCGACGAAGTGCATCGAGGTGCCGGAGCTGCGCGACCGCCTGGGCGACGCGGACCACCTCGACGCCTGCCACCTCGATCCGGCGGCGAAGGCGGCCCGCCGCGAGACCGACGATCCACCCCGAGCTGGCCGAGGAATCGGCATGAGCACCGAGACGCCGAGCGCAGACGGCGACGCCGCTGCTGAGGTGCGAGGACGTCCGCAAGTACTTCCCGATCAAGAAGGGCATCCTGATCCAGCGCGAGGTCGCTCGCGTGCACGCCGTCGACGGCGTCAGCCTCGAGGTGCCGGCGGGGCGAGACGCTCGGCCTGGTGGGCGAGTCGGGCTGCGGCAAGTCGACGCTCGGCCGCTGCATCGTGCGCCTGTACGAGCTGACCGGCGGCACGATCAGCTTCGAGGGCCGCGACATCTCGCAAGCTCTCGCGCCGCGAGCTGCAGCCGCTGCGGCGCGAGATGCAGATGGTCTTCCAGGACCCGTACGCCTCGCTCAACCCGCGCAAGCGCGTCGGCACGATCATCGCCGACCCGCTGCGTATCCACGGCGATCGGCGACCGCGGCGAGGTGCAAGCCGGCGCGTGTCCGAGCTGCTCGAGCTGGTCGGCCTCTCGCCCGAGCACTACAACCGCTACCCGCACGAGTTCTCCGGCGGCCAGCGGCAGCGCATCGGCGTCGCCCGCGCGCTCGCGCTGAACCCGAAGCTGATCGTCGCCGACGAGCCGGTGTCGGCCCTCGACGTGTCGATCCAGGCGCAGGTCATCAACCTGCTCGACGACCTCCAGGACGAGCTCGGCCTGACCTACGTCTTCATCGCCCACGACCTCGGCGTCGTCCGCCACGTGTCCGACCGGATCGCGGTCATGTACCTGGGCAAGATCGTCGAGATCTCGCCGGCCGAGGAGCTCTACCAGCGGCCGATGCACCCGTACACCGAGGCGCTGCTCTCGGCGGTGCCGATCCCCGACCCCGACCTGTCCGCCCGGCGCGAGCGGATCGTGCTCGAGGGCGACGTGCCGAGCCCCGATCACCCCGCCGTCGGGCTGCCGCTTCCATCCCCGCTGCCGCTACGCGACCGAGATCTGCGCGCAGGAGGAGCCGCCGCTCGTGCTGCACGGGTCGGCGGCCACATCGCGGCCTGCCACCACCCGCTCGACGCGAACCCGACCCCCACGGCGGATGCGTCGCCGGGGCCTGCGCGGGCCTGACCCGCTCGTCCGGGCGGCCGCCCTCGTCGCGCTCGCGCTGCTCGCCTGCGCGTGTGCCGGCTCGGGCGGCGGCGGGGTCGGCGTCGGTCGCGGGCTCGACGCACGTCCGCGCGCACGACCCGTTCGCCGGCGCGCATGCGGCGGCCGTCCGCTACGTGCGCCGGCTGGAGGCGCACGTCCATCCCTCCCGGCTGCGGGTGCACATCTCGCTGCTGAGCCGGCGCCGGCGCACCGAGACGGTGCTCGCAACCACGTCGGCCCGCCTCGGGGGCGGCCCGGGGACGGTCTTCATCGGGCTCGGCCAGCGGGCGCTCGTGCTCGCCCGCCGCGGAGGCCGCCTGCGGGTCGTCGCCGACGTCACCGGCGGCGGTCGCTACGCGCTTCTCCAGGACGGCGCCGCCGCCATGCCGCGCGGGTCGCGGTTCGTCACCGGGCGGCGGTCGGTGGTGGTGGCGGCGCCGGATGTGTCGGCGGCCGATGCGGCCGAGGTCGCCCGGGTCGCCGACGCCGCCATGCCGGGGCTCAACTCGCGCTACCGCCTGCCCGGGGCGCGGGTGCGCCTGCCGCTGATCTTCATGGCGGACTCGTGGGACGCGGCCCAGCGCGTCTCCGGCGTGCAGATGCCGCACGAGGCGATCGGCGCCGAGTACCACGGCGTCGTCTACCTGCGGGCGGGGGCGTGGGCGGACGAGATGGAGGTGGAGCGCGACGCGCTGCTCGTCCACGAGCTGACGCACGTCGCGAGCGCCGGCCTCGTCCTGGGCGGGCCGCTCAGCCTGATCGAGGGGGTGGCCCGCTACGAGGAGCAGCGCTACGTCGAGAACGCCGGCCTGCGCTGGCCGTACCGCTACATCGCGTCCGCGTACGAGCGCGGCTACCCGTCGATGCAACGGTGGCGGTGGGCGTTCGGCCACTGGATGGTGCGGGGGACGCTTCCGACCTGGCTGGCCTACGAGGACGGCGCGGCGATCGTGGCCGCCGTGATCCGCGACGGCGGCGACGCGGGCCTGCGCCGGCTCGGTGCGGCCTTCCGCCGCGACGGCGTCTCGGGCCGGTTCACCCAGGCGCAGGTGGGGCGCGCGTTCCGGGCCGCGGTGGGGCGCTCCTTCGCGGCGGTGGCTGCGCAGGCCCGGGCCGAGACGATCGCCAAGGCCTCGTGACGATCACCACGAAGTCCGCTTGACCTGACCGGCCGACGCGGTATAGTGAAGCGAGAGGCACGCCTCTGCAGGTGGAATTCCGCTCTGAGAATTCCCTGCAGGCGGCGGCGACCGCGTCCGCGTTTGCGGGGAACCTGTCGTGCTGATACCCTTCGTGGTTGCGCCGTTGGTCCGGTTCCACGCCCTCTGATTTTTCTCCACTAGCCCCTCGGGAGGCGACGCTTTGCCTGCAAGCACTCATGCGCCCAGAAGCCGTCGCACCTTCTCCAAGCTCGAGAAGGTGCTGGACGTCCCCAACCTGATCGATATCCAGAAGGCCTCCTTCAGGTGGTTCATGGGCGATCCCTCCGATGCCAAGTCGCTGGCCGCCTCCGGCCTGCGCGAGACGATTGACGACATCTCCCCGATCCGGGACTACTCGGAGCGGCTGGAGGTGCGCCTGGGCGAGTACACGATCGGCGACCCGGTCGTCTCGGAGCGCGAGTGCCGCGAGAAGGACCAGTCCTTCGAGGTGCCCGTGAACGTGAAGGTCTCGTTCACGAACCTCGACACGGGCGAGATCCGCGAGCAGACCGTGTTCCTGGGCAACTTCCCCTGGATGACCGAGCAGGGCACCTTCATCATCAACGGCACCGAGCGCGTCGTCGTGACGCAGCTGGTGCGCTCGCCCGGCGCCTACATCATGGAGCCCAAGGATGCGACCAAGCAGGTCTTCGTCGCCAACCTGATGCCGTCGCGCGGCTCGTGGCTCGAGATGGAGATCGACAAGAAGGGCATGGTCAACGTCCGCATCGACCGCAAGCGCAAGCTGCCGGTGACGACGCTCCTGCGCGCGCTGCCCGAGACCGACGAGAACACCGGCTTTACGATCGACAAGAGCGACGAGGGCCTGCTGGCGCTGTTCGGGGACAACCCCTTCATCCGCATGACGCTCGAGAAGGACCCGGCCAAGCGCGAGGAGGAGGCGCTGATCGAGGTCTTCAAGAAGCAGCGCCCCGGCGAGCCGCCGACGCTCGAGAACTCGCGCAACCTCGTGCGCGCGCTCTTCTTCGACCCGAAGCGCTACGACCTCACCAAGGTCGGCCGCTACAAGCTGAACATGCGCCTCGGGATGGAGGTCTCGCCCGAGTGCCGCGTGCTCACGACGGGCGACATCGTCGAGCTGGTACGGCGGCTGGTCACCCTGCCGGTGAAGCTGGGCGTGCCCGAGGACTCGAAGGACTTCGCCGCCGACGCGATCATCATCCCGCGCGGCGAGGCCGAGCACGACCTCGACGAGTACGAGCACTTCGGCAACCGCCGCCTGCGCACGGTGGGCGAGCTGATCCAGGAGGCCTTCCGGATCGGCCTCTACCGCATGGAGCGGGTCGTGCGCGAGCGCCTGACCACCGAGGACGAGGACGCGATCACGCCGCAGACGATCGTGAACATCCGCCCGGTCGCGGCCGCCCTGAAGGAGTTCTTCGGGTCGTCGCAGCTGTCCCAGTTCATGGATCAGACGAACTCGCTCGCGGGCCTGACGCACCGCCGCCGCCTCTCGGCGCTCGGCGCCGGCGGCCTCACGCGCGAGCGCGCGCCGATCGAAGTGCGCGACGTGCATCCGACCCATTACGGCCGCATGTGCCCGATCGAGACGCCCGGAGGGCCCGAACATCGGCCTGATCGGGCTCGCTCGGCTCCTACGCCAAGGTGTCGGAGCACGGGTTCGTGCAGACGCCGTACCGCAAGGTGGTCGGCGGCAAGATCACCGAGGACGTCGAGTACCTCGACGCGATCCAGGAGGAGAAGTACACGATCGCCCAGGCCAACGCCGAGGTGGACAAGAACGGCAAGCTCGTCTCGCCGGTGCTGTGCCGCACCCGCGACGGCGTGCCCGTCCAGGTGGACGCCAAGCAGGTCGACTACATGGACGTCGACCCGGCCCAGATCGTGTCGGTGGCGACGGCCCTGATCCCGTTCCTCGAGCACAACGACGCCAACCGCGCCCTGATGGGCTCGAACATGCAGCGCCAGGCCGTGCCGCTGATGGTGCCCGAGGCGCCGCTGGTCGGCACCGGCCTCGAGTACCGGGCCGCCGTCGACACCGGCGACGTGACCGTCGCCCGGCGCGCCGGCAAGGTCGAGTACGTGGACGCCGACCGGATCGTCGTCGCCGCCAAGGACGGCAACGACTCGTACGACCTGATCAAGTACCGCCGCTCGAACCAGGGCACGATCATCCACCAGAAGCCGATCGTGTACGAGGGCCAGAAGGTGACCGCCGGCGAGGTGATGGCCGACGGCTCGTCGACCGACATGGGCGAGCTGGCGCTCGGCAAGAACCTGCTCGTCGCGTTCATGTCCTGGGAGGGCTACAACTTCGAGGACGCGATCATCCTGTCCGAGCGGATCGTGAAGGACGACGTCCTGACGTCGATCCACATCCACGAGTACGAGGTGGACGCCCGCTCGACCAAGCTCGGCGACGAGGAGATCACCCGCGACATCCCCAACCGCTCCGAGGAGTCGCTGCGCGACCTCGACGAGAACGGGATCGTGCGCATCGGCGCCGAGGTCGGGTCCGGCGACCTGCTGGTCGGCAAGGTCACGCCGAAGGGCGAGACCGAGCTGACCGCCGAGGAGAAGCTGATCCGCGCGATCTTCAAGGAGAAGGCGCGCGAGGTGCGCGACACCTCGCTCAAGGTGCCTCACGGCGAGGGCGGCAAGGTCATCGACGTGAAGACCTTCTCGCGCGCGAACGGCGACGACCTGTCGCCGGGCGTGAACGAGCTCGTGCGCGTGTACGTCGCCACGAAGCGCAAGATCGCCGAGGGCGACAAGCTGGCCGGCCGGCACGGCAACAAGGGCGTGATCTCGAAGATCGTGCCCGAGGAGGACATGCCGATGCTCGAGGACGGCACGCCGGTCGACATCATCCTGAACCCGCTCGGCGTCCCCTCGCGCATGAACATCGGCCAGGTGCTCGAGACGCACCTCGGCTGGGCGGCCATGCACGGCGGCGACAACGGCGACCGGCAGTGGATCGCGACGCCGGTCTTCGACGGCGCCACGCCGGACGAGGTCGACCGCGCCCTGATCGACTGGCAGGCCGATCACAAGTCGAGCCCGATCCACTTCGACATCGACAAGAAGGCCGCCCGAAGGCCGGCGCTGCAACGGCAAGGTGCGGCTGTTCAACGGCCGCACCGGCGACCCGTACGACCAGCCGGTCACGGTCGGCTACATGTACATCCTGAAGCTCCTGCACCTCGTCGACGACAAGATCCACGCGCGCTCGACCGGCCCGTACTCGCTCGTCACCCAGCAGCCGCTGGGCGGCAAGGCGCAGTTCGGCGGCCAGCGCTTCGGCGAGATGGAGGTGTGGGCGCTCGAGGCGTACGGCGCCGCCTACACCCTGCAGGAGATGCTGACCATCAAGTCCGACGACACGATCGGCCGGGTCAAGGCCTACGAGGCCGTCGTCAAGGGCGAGAACATCCCCGAGCCCTCCATCCCCGAGAGCTTCAAGGTGCTGCTGAAGGAGATGCAGTCGCTGGCGCTCGACGTGAAGGTCGTCTCGGTCGACGGCGGCGACGTCACGGTACGCGAGGAGGAGGACGAGCTGCTGCGCGCGGCGGAGGAGCTCGGCATCGACCTGCGGCCGGTCGCCGACCGCGCCGCGGCCCGCGCGCCGGGCGCGCAGGAGCTCGAGGAGGGCGCCGACCGCGCGGACGAGGACGGCGAGCTGACCGTCCCCAACGACGAGCTGCTCGGCGAGGAGCTCGCCGAGGGCGACCTCGCGCTCTCGGGCGGCGACGACGACGAGGAGGAGTCCGCCGACGGCGAGGAGCTGCCGGTCGGCGAGCTCGGCCTCGAGGAGGTCGAGGAGTGACGGCCCGTCACGGGTGCCACGCACCGGGATTCGAACTTACCAACCGCGTTATTGAAGAGGAGCTGACGCGTTGATCGACATCAACGACTTCGATGCCATCAAGATCGGACTCGCTTCCCCGAAGCAGATCCGCGAGTGGTCGTCGGGCGAGGTCACCAAGCCCGAGACGATCAACTACCGCACGCTGAAGCCCGAGAAGGACGGGCTCTTCTGCGAGCGCATCTTCGGTCCCACGAAGGACTGGGAGTGCTACTGCGGCAAGTACAAGCGCGTCCGCTACAAGGGCATCATCTGCGAGCGCTGCGGGGTCGAGGTGACCCGGCAGAAGGTGCGCCGCGAGCGCATGGGCCACATCGACCTGGCCGCCCCCGTGAGTCACATCTGGTTCTTCAAGGGCGTGCCGTCGCGGATCGGCTACCTGCTCGACATCGCGCCGAAGGAGCTCGAGAAGGTGCTCTACTTCGCCGCCTCGATCGTGACCTCGGTCGACAAGGAGGCGCGCGAGCGCGACGTCCCCGAGCTCGAGGGCAAGGTCGAGCAGGAGAAGGAGCGGCTGATGCTCGACCGCGAGGAGGCGCTGGCCGCCCTCGAGGAGCGCATGCAGCGCCGCCGCCAGTTCCTGATCGACGGCTCGGTCAAGGACTTCGACGAGGACGACGAGTACTGGTCGCGCACGCTTTCGAACTGGGCCGAGGAGGGCGGGATCCCCGTGCTCGAGGAGGCCCGCACGCTGGCCGGCGGCCTGCTGCCCGAGGTGGCGAAGCGGATCGGCGGCGAGGACCCGAAGAAGGTGCGCGAGCTCGTGCGCGAGTCTGCGGTCCGCGACGACCGCAAGCTCGCCCCCAAGGACCTCGACAACGTGGCCGCATGGGGCGCCGCCGCACGGACGCTGCTCGCCTCCGAGCTCACGGCGATCGAGGAGTCCAAGGGCCCCGAGAAGACCAAGGCGAAGAACGTCGTCAAGGCCCGCATGGCATGGCTGGGCGGCGGCGAGGCCGAGCTCAAGGATCCCGACCGCGAGTGGGTCGACCAGCTCGTCGAGGCCGGCCCCGGCAACGCGGCCGCGCTCGAGAAGACGCGCCAGATCGGCGCGGGCATCCTGCGCGAGCTGATCGAGACCGGCGAGGGCACCGACCGGGCCGAGCTGCGCGAGCAGGCGAACGACCTCTGCCTGCGCACGGATGGCCGCATGTCCAAGGAGGACGTGAAGGCGATCGAGGCCTGGGCGCTCAAGGTGCGCGACACCTACAACGACATCCAGGCCCGCCGCCGCGACGTCGACGACCACGCCAAGGAGGCCGTCGACCGGCTCGACCGCACCTGGATCAAGTTCAAGGAGCTCGAGGTGCAGGAGGTGGTCTCGGACGAGGCCCTCTTCCGCGAGCTGCGCGACCGCTTCGGCAGCTCGTGGGGCTTCGGCGAGTACTTCACCGGCGGCATGGGCGCGGAGTCGATCCGTGAGCTCCTGCGCAGCCGTGACCTCGACGCCGAGGCGGCGCAGCTGCGCGAGACGATCCGCACGTCCAAGGGCCAGAAGGAGGCCCGGGCGATCAAGCGGCTCAAGGTCGTGTCGGCGTTCACCAAGTCGGACAACAAGCCGGAGTGGATGATCCTCGAGACGATCCCGGTGATCCCGCCGGAGCTGCGCCCGATGGTGCAGCTGGACGGCGGCCGCTTCGCCACGTCCGACCTGAACGACCTCTACCGGCGCGTCATCAACCGCAACAACCGCCTGAAGCGGCTGCTCGACCTCGGCGCTCCCGAGATCATCGTGAACAACGAGAAGCGCATGCTCCAGGAGGCCGTCGACGCGCTGTTTGACAACGGCCGCCGCGGCCGCGCGGTGACGGGCCCGGGCAACCGGCCGCTGAAGTCGCTCTCCGACATGCTCAAGGGCAAGCAGGGGCGCTTCCGCCAGAACCTGCTCGGCAAGCGCGTCGACTACTCCGGCCGCTCGGTGATCGTGGCCGGGCCGTCGCTGTACCTGCACCAGTGCGGGCTGCCGAAGCTGATGGCGCTCGAGCTCTTCAAGCCGTTCATCATGAGCCGGCTCGTCGAGCGCAAGCTGGTCCAGAACATCAAGGCCGCCAAGAAGATGGTGGACACGATGGTGCCCGAGGTCTGGGACGTCCTCGAGGAGGTCATCGCCGAGCACCCGGTGCTGCTGAACCGGGCGCCGACGCTCCACCGCCTGGGCATCCAGGCGTTCGAGCCCGTGCTCGTCGAGGGCAAGGCGATCCAGGTGCACCCGCTGGTGTGCCACGCCTTCAACGCCGACTTCGACGGCGACCAGATGGCGGTGCACCTGCCGCTGTCGGCCGAGGCCCAGGCCGAGGCTCGCATCCTGATGCTGTCGTCGAACAACATCCTCTCGCCGGCGCACGGCAAGCCGCTCGCCACGCCCACCCAGGACATGGTGCTCGGCACGTACTACCTGACGTACGCCGCCGAGGATCTGAGCAAGGTCACGATCGCCGACGCGCGGGAGCGCAAGCTGCCGTACTTCGGGTCGCTGGAAGAGGTCGAGACCGCGTACGACCAGAAGCAGCTCACCCTGGCGGCCCCGATCACGCTGCGCGAGCGCGGCGACTGGATCGTGACCACGGTCGGCCGGGCCATCTTCAACGACGAGGTCAGCCGTGCGCTGGGCCGCGCGGTCGGGGAGCGCTACGACCTGACCGAGTACGCCTACCAGAACCGCACGTTCACGAAGCGCGACATGACCGAGTTCGTCTCCGAGCTGGTCGACCGCTACGGCGCCACGGCCATCGCCGAGGTGCTGGACACGATCAAGGAGCTCGGGTTCACGTACGCCACCATGTCCGGTGTGACGATCTCGAAGAACGACATCGTCATCCCGCCGGACAAGGAGGCCATCCTCGGCCTGGTCGAGGATGAGGTCGGCAAGGCCCAGCGCAGCTACGACCGCGGCCTCATCACCGAGGACGAGCGCCACGAGCAGGTGGTGTCGCTGTGGAACAAGGCCACCGACGACGTCGGCGAGGCCATGAACCGCAACCTGGACGAGCTGAACCCGGTCTACATGATGGCCAACTCGGGCGCCCGCGGGTCGTTCAAGCAGATCCGCCAGCTGGCCGGCATGCGCGGCCTGATGGCGAATCCGAAGGGCGAGATCATCGAGCGGCCGATCAAGTCCAACTTCATGGAAGGCCTGTCGGTGCTGGAGTACTTCATCTCCACGCACGGTGCCCGCAAGGGCCTGGCCGACACCGCCCTGCGCACGGCCGACTCGGGCTACCTGACCCGGCGGCTCGTGGATGTGAGCCAGGACGTGATCATCCGCCGGCTCGACTGCGGCTCCAGCGGCTCCATCCTCGTGCCGGCCCGGACACCGGACGGCGCGGCCAACCGGTCGGGCCTGATCGGGCGCCTCGTCGCCACCGACACCAAGGTCGGCAGCCTCAAGCTGAAGAAGGGCGAAGAGATCAACGGCGCCCGCCTGCGCGACATCGCCGAGGCGGCCGGAGACGACAAGAGCGTCGTCATCCCGGTGCGCACGGTGCTCAAGTGCGAGGCCGAGATCGGCGTCTGCCGGGCCTGTTACGGCTGGTCGATGGCCACCGGCAAGATGAGCGAGATCGGCGACGCCGTCGGCACCATCGCGGCGCAGTCGATCGGCGAGCCGGGGACGCAGCTCACCATGCGCACGTTCCACACCGGCGGCGTCGCCGGCCTCGACATCACCCACGGCCTGCCGCGGGTGGTGGAGCTGTTCGAGGCCCGCAAGCCGAAGGCAGCGGCCACGCTCTCGGAGCTGGCCGGACGGGTCGCCGTCGACGAGGGCGAGCGTGGCTACACGGTCACGATCACCCCGAACGGCGACGGCGACGGGGACGCCAAGGAGTACGGCTTCCCCCGCCGCACCCGCCTGCGCGTGTCGGAGGGCGAGGTCATCGAGGTGGGCACCCCGCTCAACGAGGGCCCGCTGGCCCCCGTCGAGGTGCTCGACCTGCGCGACGACACCGAGACCGCCCGCTACCTCGTCGCCGAGGTGCAGGAGGTCTACAAGAGCCAGGGCGTGGAGATCCACGACAAGCACATCGAGCTGATCGTGCGCCAGATGCTGAAGAAGGTGCGGATCGACAACTCGGGCGAGTCCGAGTACCTGCCGGGCGAGCTCGTCGACCGGCCGGAGCTCGAGCGCACGAAGCGGCAGCTGAAGGCCTCGAAGAAGGAGCGACCGACGCACACTCAGCTCATCCTCGGCATCACCAAGGCCTCCCTGGCGACGCAGAGCTTCCTCTCTGCGGCGTCGTTCCAGGAGACCACCAAGGTGCTCACCGATGCGGCGCTCGAGGGCAAGACCGACCACCTGGTCGGCTTGAAGGAGAACGTCATCATCGGCAAGCTGATCCCGGCCTCGACCGGGCTGCGCGAGTACCGCTCGGTCACGATCGAGCCGGCCGAGGACGCTCCCCGGTTCTACGTCGAGGACTTCGGCGAGCCGCCCGTCTACACGGACGCGCTGGTCGGAGGCGACGGCCAGTCGGCCGGCAACGGCGAGATCGACCTGACGCCCAAGCCGGGCGCCGAGCCGCCGTTCATCCCGCCGGTGCCCGACGAGGACTAGCGAGGGAGGGGACAGTCCCCGGAAGGGGACTGTCCCCGCTTCTCGTTCAGCCCGCCGCGGTCTCCGTCCGCGGCATGGCCGGCGGCGCGATCCGATCGAGCGCAGCGGCGGCGCCGAGGCGCTCGAGGATCGCTCGCGTCTCGGCGAGCGACTCGTCGCGCTCGAACCCCGCCGCCGCGCGCTCGCGCGAGCGCGATGGCGAGGTGCCACGGCGATCCCGCCGTGCGCGCGAGCTCGACCGCGGCGGTGTAGAGCTCCGCGGCGCCGGGGTCGTCGGCCAGCATCGCCCGCAGGAGGGCGCGGTGGGCGACCAGGCGCGGTGACAGGCGGCCGAGCGGGATCTGCTCGAGCCGCGCGAGGGTCGCCTCGGCCGGGGCCCGATCGCCGGCGCGGAGCGCGCACCATGACTCGAGCACGGTCGACGCCTTCACGGCTGGATGGCCGATCCACAGGGTCTCTGCCGCCGCCGCCCCGTGGTGGGCCGCGGCCGCGGCCTCGGCGTACCGCGACTCGGCGGCGAGCACCTCGGCGCGGGCCGTCCAGAGCGCAGCCCGGTTCTGCTCGTCGGTCACGGACTCATCGACCCCCGCCGCGGCGAGCGCCTCTCGTGCGGCGGGGATCGCGCCGCGGCGGGCGAGGACGATGGCGCGGGTGAGCATGATCGTCCGCGCGAAGACGTCCGACTCGGCGCCGGGAGTCTCCGCCGACTCGCGCGTGATCCTTACCGCCTCGTCCCACTCGCCCCGCTCGAGCGCGGCGTGCGATGTGTGCAGCTGGAAGCTGCGCTTCCACTGCTGGTCGCCCACGCGCTCGGCGAGCGCGAGGCCGGTCGTGTCGTAGTCGTGCGTGTGGTCGTCGACGCCCTCCCGCTCGAACGAGAGGTTGAAGTAGGCGCGCATGGCCGCCTGCGTCTCGTCGTGGTCGAGCGCCACCCGGAGTGCGCCCAGGAGCAGCGAGCGGGCCTCCTCACGGCGGTTCGTGAACGCGAGCATCCACAGGCCCTTGGTGTTGAGCGCGTTCGAGAGCACGTCGGGTATGCCCAGGGTCTCGGCGACGTCGATCGCGCGCTCGAGCGCATCGTGGCCCCGTTCCGCCTCGCCGATCATCCCGGCCAGGCGGCCGAGCTGGGCGCCCAGATGGGCCAGCTCGGCGTCGCCCGGTCCGGCGGCGAGCACCGCGTATGCGTCCTCCATCTCGGCCACGCCCTCCTCGGAGCGGCCGAGCAGGAAGAGCGCGTCCCCGCGGCGTGCGCGCACGCGGGCCGCCGCCCGGGTATCTCCCGCGCGCTCGTGGATCTCGAGCGCGCGGGTGAACTCGGCCTCGGCGTCGGCGACCTCGCCCTTCTGGAGCGCGAGCACGGCCGCACGCTCGTGCAGCAGCGCGTGCTCGGGACCGTCCGGCACGAGATCCAGGGCCTCCGTCACGAGCCGGTATGCCTCCTCGGGGGCAGCGAGCGATGCGGCGCGGTCGGCGGCGCGCAGGATGTCCGCCCGGGCGGTGTCGCGCAGCTCGGCGGCGTCGGGATCGTCCGGCAGGAGCCGGTACGCGTCGAGCCGGTGGGCGGCGACGACCTCGGCCAGCTCGTCGCCGCCGAGCAGGGTGAGGTGATCGGCGGTGGCCAGATGCAGGCGCTTTCGCTCGCGCCGGCCGAGCGTGTCGCGGGCGATGGTGCGCACCATGTCCTGCACGAAGCCGTACTGGCCGCGCTCCGGGGAGCGCGGATCGGTCTCGATGACGACGAGCTCCATGCGGGCCAGCCTGGCGAGCGTCTCGGAGATCGAGCCCGGCGGCAGGCCGCTCACCGCGGCGAGGCCGTCGAGCGTGAACGTCTTGCCGAGCACGGCGGCCTGCTGGAGCGAGCCTGCGCTCGTCATCGGGCAGCCCGTCCAGACGGGCCGCGACCAGCGCGTGCAGCGTCTCGGGGATCTCGAGGTCGGCGATGGCGGCGGTCACGCGGTACCCGTCGTCGCCGGCGCGCACGACGACGCCGCGGTCGAGCAGCATCCGCGCGGTCTCGACTGCGTACAGCGGGACACCCTCCGCCGCGGCGGTGATCTGCGCGACGGCCTCGGCCGGCAGCCCGGGCACCATCCCCGTCACCAGCTCTCGCCATCGCGTCGGCGAGAAGCGGCTCGAGCGCGAGCGACATGAACGATCGCGACGTCGAGCCCCAGCGCGGGTCGGCGCTCGGCCAGCTCGGGCCGGGCGAGCCCAGGACGAACAGCCGGTGGTCGCGCGACCACTCGAGCAGATACTCGACGAACGTGAGCAGCGCCTGGTCGGCCCACTGCATGTCCTCGAAGACGAGCACCACGGGCCGCTGCTCGGCCATCGCCTCGAAGAATCGCCGCCACGCCGGAAAGAGCCGCTCGCGGTCGCCATCGGAGACGGCCGCCAGCCCGAGCAGGTGGCGCAGCGGCGGCGTGACCCACTCGCGGTCGCCGGGATCGGAGACCCACTCGTCCACGGCCGCCGCGAGCTTCCGTTCGGCCGTCTCGACCGGGTCGTCCTCGGCGATCTGGGCGCGCATGCGCACCATCTCGGCCAGCGCCCAGAATGCGACCCCGTCGCCGTAGGAGAGGCAGCGGCCGCGATGCCAGAGCACCTCGCCGGCCAGGCCGTCGGCGTACTTCTCGAACTCCCACGCGAGCCGTGACTTGCCGATGCCGGCGATCCCCGTGACCGTGACGAGGTGCGCCCGGCCGCCCTCGCGTGGCGTGGAACACGTCCTTCAGCAGGCGCAGCTCCCGCGTCGCGGCCGACGAATGGCGGGTCGAGCCCTGCGCTGCGGCCGACACCGCGCCGCGCGGCCGACACGCGCACTGGCCCGCCACAGCGCCACCGGCTCGGGTTTGCCCTTCAGCGCGAACGTGCCGGCCGGCTCGCACGACGATCGCGGCCTCGGTCATCCGCCGGGTGGCGTCATCGACGAGCACGGACCCCTGCGCCGCGGCTGCCTGGATGCGCGACGCGGTGTTGACGAGGTCGCCGGCCACGATGCCCTGGCCGATCGCGCCCGATCGTCACCGCCGCCTCGCCGGTCGCGACCGCCGCTCGCGCGCTCGAGCTCGATTCCGGTGCGCTCGCCGAGGGCGTGGACCGCGTCCACCAGCTCGAGCGCGACCCGCACGGCCCGCTCGGCGTCGTCCTCCTGGGCGATGGGCGCGCCCCACACCGCCATCACGGCGTCGCCGATGAACTTCTCGACCGTGCCGCCGTGGCGCTCGACCGCGTCGCGCGCGGCCTCGAAGTAGCCCGTCAGGAGCTCGCGCACCTCCTCGGGGTCGCGCGCGCCCGCGAGGGCCGTGAAGCCGACCAGATCGGCGAAGAGCACCGACACCATGCCGCCGTTCGTGGTCGCCGGCGGCGTTGCGGCCACCGGCGCCGCCGCCGCTCGTCGGCTCGCGCATGACCGTCCCGCACGCGCCGCAGAACCGGTCGCCAGGCTCGTTCGCGGCGCCGCACGCCGGGCAGGCCAGAGACGAGCTCCGCGCCGCACTGGCCGCAGTAGCGGCGCCCTTCGCGATTCTCGCTCCCGCAGGCCTGGCACTGCATCGGCGGAGCCTAGAGCACAGGGCCTTGTCGCCCGCACTGCTGCATCTCCAGCGGCGTCGCCGGGGCAGCGGCCCTGTGCTAGTGTTCGCCGTCGCGGCTGCTTCCGGGTGGCCGTTCCCTGT
Organism: uncultured Actinomycetes bacterium; assembly: GCA_963746115.1. GTDB lineage: Bacteria > Actinomycetota > Thermoleophilia > Gaiellales > JAICJC01 > JAICJC01. The sequence continues at coordinate 411,718 of CAVVAA010000003.1, forward strand.
CTGCCCTCGGACGCCGGGAGCCTCCACAGCGTATGCCTACGATCAATCAGCTCGTGCGACACCCTCGCCAGAAAGTGGTCGGCAAGACCAAGACGCCGGCCCTGCGCGGCGCACCGCAGAAGCGGGGCGTCTGCACGCGCGTGTACACGGTGACGCCGAAGAAGCCGAACTCGGCCCTGCGCAAGGTCGCCCGCGTACGCCTGACGAACCAGATGGAGGTCACGGCCTACATCCCCGGCGTCGGCCACAACCTGCAGGAGCACTCGGTCGTCCTCATCCGCGGCGGCCGCGTCAAGGACCTGCCGGGCGTCCGCTACAAGGTCATCCGGGCTGCGCTCGACACCTCCGGTGTCAACGACCGCAAGCAGGCGCGCTCGAAGTACGGGGCCAAGAGGAGCTCGTAGTGCCGCGCCGTGCCGAGATCACCCCGCGGACGCTGCTCCGCGACCCCGTGTACGAGTCCGTCCTGGTGACGCAGGTCGTGAACCGCGTGATGCAGGACGGGAAGAAGTCCATCGCCGAGAACATCGTCTACCGGGCGCTCGAGTCCGTCGGGCAGAAGACCGGCCAGAGCCCGGTCGAGGTGCTCGAGCGTGCCATCAAGTCGGTGACGCCGGTGCTCGAGGTGCGCTCGCGCCGCGTCGGCGGCGCGAACTACCAGGTTCCGATCGAGGTCCCGCAGCGGCGCGCCCGCACGCTCGCCGTGCGCTGGCTCGTCACCTTCTCCCGCCAGCGGCGCGAGAAGCAGGCCTTCGAGAAGCTGGCCGGCGAGATCCTCGACGCAACAAACCAGCAGGGCGGCGCGTTCAAGCGCAAGGACGACATGTACCGGATGGCGCAGGCCAACAAGGCGTTCGCCCACTACCGGTGGTGAGGTTCTAGAAGATGTCTGTCACGGAGACGAAGCCCAGCACGCGCGTGCCCAGGATGGAGGAGCTCGACCGGGTGCGCAACATCGGCATCATGGCCCACATCGATGCCGGCAAGACCACCACGACCGAGCGGATCCTCTACTACACCGGCCGCACCCACAAGATGGGCGAGGTCCACGAGGGCGCCGCGACGATGGACTGGATGGTCCAGGAGCAGGAGCGGGGGATCACGATCACGTCCGCCGCCACGACCTGCTTCTGGCGTGACCATCGCATCAACATTCTCGACACGCCCGGGCACGTGGACTTTACCGTCGAGGTGGAGCGCAGCCTGCGCGTCCTCGACGGCGCCGTCGCCCTGTTCGACTCGGTCGCAGGCGTGCAGCCCCAGTCCGAGACCGTCTGGCGCCAGGCCGACAAGTACGGCGTCCCCCGGATCGCCTTCATCAACAAGATGGACCGCACCGGCGCCGACTTCTACGCCTCCGTCCAGACCATGGTCGACCGCCTCGGCGCCCGGCCGGTGCCGGTGCAGATCCCGATCGGCAGCGAGGACGCCTATATCGGCCACATCGACCTCCTGACGATGCGGGCGATCCGCTACGTCGACCCGCTGGGCCAGAAGTGGGAGGAGTCCGACGTCCCCGAGGACATGCGCGAGCAGGCCGAGACCTACCGCCACGATCTGGTCGAGGCGGTCGCCGACCACGACGAGGACATCATGATCGCGTTCCTCGAGGACCAGCCGGTCGAGGCCGACCAGCTGCGCGCGGCCATCCGCCGGGCGACGCTCGACATCTCGATCACCCCGGTGCTGCTCGGCTCGGCGTTCAAGAACAAGGGCGTCCAGCCGCTGCTCGAGGCGGTCATCGATTACCTGCCGTCGCCGATCGACGTGCCGTCGGTCACGGGCCTCGACCCCAAGACCGGCGAGGAGCTGGCGCGCCCGGCCGATCTCGACCAGCCGTTCGCGGCGCTCGCGTTCAAGGTCATGAGCGACCCGTTCGTCGGCAAGCTGACCTATTTCCGCGTCTACTCGGGCAAGCTCAACTCGGGCTCGTACGTGATGAACGCGTCGACCGGCCGCAAGGAGCGGGTCGGCCGGCTGCTCGAGATGCACGCGAACCACCGCGAGGATCTGCAGCAGGTCGGCGCCGGCGCGATCGCGGCCGCCGTCGGCCTCAAGCAGACGACGACCGGCGATACGTTGTGCGACCCGGATCACCCGGTCGTGCTCGAGGCGATCGACTTCCCCGACCCGGTCATCGACGTCGCCGTCGAGCCGAAGACGAAGGCCGACCAGGACAAGCTGGCCCAGGCCCTCCAGCGGCTCGCCGAGGAGGACCCCACCTTCCGCGTCCGGACGAACGAGGAGACCGGCCAGACCATCATCGCCGGCATGGGCGAGCTGCACCTCGAGATCATCGTCGACCGGCTCATGCGCGAGTTCCGCGTCGACGCCAACGTCGGCCGGCCGCAGGTTGCGTATCGCGAGACGATTCGCAACGCCGTCCAGGGCATCCACGGCCGGTTCGTGCGCCAGACGGGCGGCCGCGGCCAGTTCGGCCACGTCGTCATCGACATGGCCCCGAACGAGCCGGGTGTCGGCTACACATTCGAGAACAAGATCGTCGGCGGCGCCATCCCGCGCGAGTACATCCCGTCGGTCGACTCCGGCATCCAGGAGGCGATGGAGGCTGGCATCCTGGCCGGCTTCCCGGTGGTCGACGTCGGCATCAGGCTCGTCGACGGCTCCTACCACGACGTCGACTCCTCGGAGATGGCGTTCAAGGTGGCCGGCTCGATGGCATTCAAGGAGGCGTCGAAGCGCGCCAAGCCCGTGCTGCTCGAGCCTGTCATGGCCGTCGAGGTGGTGACGCCCGAGGAGTACATGGGTGACGTCATCGGAAACATCAACTCACGCCGGGGGCAGATCGAGGGCATGGAGCCGCGCGGGAACGCGCAGGTCATCCGCGCCCGCGTGCCGCTCGCCGAGATGTTCGGTTACGCAACGGATGTGCGCACGATGAGCCAGGGTCGCGCCACCTATACGATGCAGTTCCTGCATTACGCAGAAGTTCCGCATTCCATCGCAGAGAAGCTCACGGAGAGCCAGGGGTAGACCCCGAAAAGGAGACTGGGAGAAGACATGGCCAAGCAGAAGTTCGAGCGCAACAAGCCGCACCTCAACATCGGCACCATCGGTCACATCGACCATGGCAAGACGACGCTCACCGCTGCTATCACGAAGGTGCTGGCCGAGTCCGGCACGGGCTCGGAGTTCACGGACTTCGACAAGATCGACAAGGCTCCCGAGGAGCGCGAGCGCGGGATCACGATCAACTCCTCCCACGTCGAGTACGAGACGGCCAACCGTCACTACGCGCACGTCGACTGCCCCGGCCACGCCGACTACGTGAAGAACATGATCACGGGCGCCGCCCAGATGGACGGCGCGATCCTGGTCGTGTCGGCCGCCGACGGCCCGATGCCGCAGACGCGTGAGCACATCGTGCTCGCCCGCCAGGTCGGCGTGCCGTACATCGTCGTGTTCCTGAACAAGGCCGACACCGTCGACGACGAGGAGCTGCTCGACCTCGTCGAGCTCGAGGTGCGCGAGCTGCTCTCCAAGTACGACTTCCCCGGCGACGACCTGCCGGTCGTGCGCGGCTCGGCGCTGAAGGCGCTCGAGGGCGACGCCGAGTGGACGCCGAAGATCCTGGAGCTCATGGCGGCCGTCGACGAGTACGTGCCGGAGCCCCCGCGCGACATCGACAAGCCGTTCCTGATGCCCGTCGAGGACGTCTTCACGATCACCGGCCGCGGCACAGTCGCCACCGGCCGCGTGGAGCAGGGCCAGGTCAAGACCGGCGAGGAGGTCGAGATCGTCGGCATCCACAAGGAGACCGCGAAGACGGTCGTGACCGGCGTCGAGATGTTCCGCAAGCTGCTCGACTCCGGCCAGGCCGGCGACAACATCGGCGCGCTCCTGCGCGGTGTGAAGCGCGAGGAGATCGAGCGCGGCCAGGTGCTCGCGAAGCCCGGCTCGATCACGCCGCACACGCAGTTCGAGGCCCAGGTGTACGTCCTCTCGAAGGACGAGGGCGGCCGTCACAAGCCGTTCTTCAAGGGCTACCGGCCGCAGTTCTACTTCCGCACGACCGACGTGACCGGCGTCGTCGAGCTGCAGGCCGACGTCGAGATGGTCATGCCCGGCGACAACGCCGAGATGTCCGTCGAGCTGATCCAGCCGATCGCCATGGACGAGGGCCTGCGCTTCGCGATTCGCGAGGGCGGCCGCACCATCGGGGCCGGCGCCGTGACCAAGATCATCAAGTAGCCGACGGAGAGACGAGGGAACCAGACACCGTGGCGCAGCAGAAGATCCGCATCAGGCTCAAGGGGTACGACCACACGCTGGTCGACCTGTCCGCACGCTCGATCGTCGATACGGCTCAGCGTTCGGGCGCCACGGTGTCCGGGCCCGTCCCGCTCCCGACCGAGAAGAACGTCTACTGCGTCATCCGCGGCCCGTTCAAGGACAAGGACTCGCGGGAGCACTTCGAGATCCGCACGCACAAGCGGCTGATCGACATCCACCAGCCGACGCCGAAGACGGTCGACTCGCTCATGCGGCTCGACCTTCCCGCCGGCGTCGACATCGAGATCAAGCTGTAGCAGTGGGCAAGGGCATCATCGGAACCAAGCTCGGCATGACCCAGCTCTTCGACGAGGAGTCGGGTCGGGTCACGCCCGTCACGGTGATCGAGGCGGGCCCGTGCCCGGTCGTTGCCGTGCGCACGCCCGAGGCCGACGGCTACACGGCTGTCCAGCTTGCGTTCGGCGCGGTCAAGGAGAAGAAGCTCACCCGCCCGCGGGCCGGCCACCTGAAGGCGGCCGGCGTCGCTCCGCACCGCACCCTGATCGAGTTCCGCAACGCCGAGGGCTGGAACGCCGGCGACACGGTCACGGTCGAGGCGTTCGAGGAGGGCGAGCGGGTGAAGGTGAGCGGCGTCTCCCGCGGCAAGGGCTTCGCCGGCACGATCAAGCGCCACCGCTTCTCGCGGGGGCCGGCGTCGCACGGGTCGCACAACGTCCGCGCCCCGGGCTCGATCGGCGCGTCGGCGACGCCCTCCCACGTCTACAAGGGCACGCGCATGGCAGGCCAGATGGGCTCCGAGCGCGTCACGCAGCGCGGCCTGCGGGTCGTCGAGGTGGATGCCGAGAAGAACCTCATGCTCGTCCGTGGCGCCGTCCCCGGCGCGGTGGGCGGCGTGGTCGAGATCAGGAGCGATTCGTAGTGGCTGCCCCGACCGCACCCGTGCTGACCGGCGGCGCCAAGGCCAAGCTCGACGAGGCCGTGTTCGGCCTCGAGCGCAATGACCCGCTGGTGCACGAGGTCGTGAAGGCCGAGCTGGCCGCCCGCCGTCAGGGCACGTCCTCGACGAAGACCCGCGGGCTCGTCTCGGGCGGTCGCTCCAAGCCCTGGCGGCAGAAGGGCACCGGCCGTGCCCGCGCCGGCACGATCCGGGCCTCGCAGTGGACCGGCGGCGGCGTCGTCTTCGGCCCCCAGCCGCGCAACTACACCGGCAAGGTGAACCGCAAGGCACGCCTGAAGGCGCTGCGCATCGCGCTCTCGGCCCACGCCGGGGCGGGATCGCTGCACGCCGTCGACGGTGCCGTGTTCGATGAGCCCAAGACCGCCCGCGCGGCCGAGCTCTTCACCACGGCCGCGTTGCACACGCCGCTCGTGGTGGTCGTCGCCGACGACGACGCCAACCTCGCGAAGTCGGCCCGGAATCTGCATCGCACACACGTCGTCCCGGTCGGCGAGCTCGAGGTCGCCGACGTCGTCTGGGCGCGCAGCCTCGTCGTGTCGAAGGCGGCGCTCACGGCGCTCGAGGGCGGTGAGAGCTCGTGAACGGCGACCCGCGCTCGGTGCTGATCGCCCCCGTCGTGTCGGAGAAGAGCTACGGCCAGATCGCCGACCGGCGCAAGTACACGTTCCGGGTGCATTCGAGCGCCCACAAGACGCAGGTACGCCAGGCCGTCGAGGAGATCTTCGACGTCAGCGTCACCCACGTGAACATCGCGAAGGTGCCGCCCAAGCCGAAGCGGCGCGGCGCCCACGCCGGCCAGCGGCCGGGGTGGAAGAAGGCGGTCGTGACGATCGCCGAGGGCCAGACGATCGAAGCGTTCGGACCGGGGGTCTAAGGGATGGCCGTCAGAAAATTCAAGCCGACCTCGGAAGGCCGCCGGTTCATGACCGTGTCGGACTTCGAGGAGCTCACCACCTCCGAGCCGGAGCGGACGCTGCTCGCGCCGATGCACAAGACCGGCGGCCGCAACGTGAACGGCCGCATCACGACCCGTCACCGCGGCGGCGGCCACAAGCGCCGCTACCGCCTGATCGACTTCAAGCGGACCAAGGACGGCGTGCCGGCGAAGGTGCACTCGATCGAGTACGACCCCAACCGGTCGGCCCGGATCGCGCTGCTGCACTACACCGACGGCGAGAAGCGCTACATCCTCGCCCCGGTGCGGCTGCGCGCCGGCCAGATGGTCGAGTCCGGCCAGGCCGTCGACATCCGGCCCGGCAACGCGATGCCGCTGCGCTCGATGCCGACCGGCACGACGGTGCACAACATCGAGCTGCGTCCGGGGCAGGGCGGCAAGATGGCCCGCTCGGCCGGCTCGTCCGCCCAGCTGGTCGCCAAGGAAGGCGGCAAGGCGCTGCTGCGGCTGCCGTCCGGCGAGATGCGGCGCGTGCCCGAGGAGTGCCGGGCGACCGTCGGCCAGCTCGGCAATGTCACCCACGAGATCGAGTCCGGCGGCAAGGCCGGCCGCAGCCGCTGGATGGGGAAGCGCCCGACCGTGCGCGGCACCGTCATGAACCCCGTCGACCACCCGCACGGCGGCGGCGAGGGCAAGAACAAGGGCAGCCATCCGGTCACGCCGTGGGGCAAGCCGACCCTGGGCTTCCGCACCAGGGACAAGAAGAAGGCGAGCGGCAAGGACATCGTCCGCGCCCGCCGGAGGGGCAAGGGGAGGCGATGAGCCGATCGAGCAAGAAGGGCCCCTTCGTGGAGCCCAAGCTGATGAAGCGCGTCGAGCAGATGAACGAGACGCGCCAGAAGCGGATGCTGAAGACGTGGTCGCGGGCGTCGACGATCTTCCCGGAGTTCGTCGGCCACACGATCGCCGTGCACGACGGCCGCAAGCACGTCCCGGTGTTCATCTCGGAGTCCATGGTCGGCCACAAGCTGGGCGAGTTCGCGCCCACCCGCACCTACCGCGGGCACGGCAACGACCGCACGTCGAGGATGAAGGGGCGCTAGGCCATGGCCGTCGCCGTCGCCGTCAAGGATCGAGACACCGTGCGGGCGCAGGCTCGCTACGTGCGCTGCTCGGCCCGCAAGGCCCGGCTCGTGCTCGAGCACATCCGCGGCAAGCAGGCCGTCGAGGCGACGTCGATCCTCGCCTTCCAGACGCGGGCGGCCGCCCGTGACGCGGGCAAGGTGCTGGCGTCGGCGATCGCGAACGCGGAGAACAACAACGGCTACGACGCGGACGACCTGATCGTGGTGGCCGCCTACGCCGACGAGGGCCCGACGCTGAAGCGCTGGCGGCCCCGCGCGCGCGGCCGAGTGAACCGGATCCGCAAGCGCACCTGCCACATCACGATCCAGCTCGCGGTCGCCGAGCCGGGCGAGATCAAGAAGCCCGTGCGCCGGCGCCCTGCGCAGCTGCCCAAGGCGCAGCCGGCTCCCGAGCCCGAGGTCGAGGAGACGACGCCCGAGACGGTCGAGGCCGACGAGCCGCAGGCCGAGGAGAAGCCGAAGCCGAAGCGCGCCCGCAAGCCGCGCGCGAAGAAGACCGAGACACCCGAGGCCACGACCGAGGCGGCCGACGAGCCGGCCGCGGACGACGCCTCCGAGGAGGAGAAGTAGTTGGGACACAAGGTCCACCCAGGCGGCCTGCGGGTCGGTGTCATCCACACGTGGAAGTCGAACTGGTTCGTTCCGGCGAAGGAGTTCCCGGACGCGCTGATGGAGGACGTGAAGATCCGCGACCACATCTACGGCAAGCTCTCCCACGCGGGCCTGTCCGACATCCACATCCGCAAGGACAAGCAGCGGATCACCGTCGACATCTACACGGCCCGCCCCGGCATCGTGATCGGCAAGTCGGGCTCGGAGGTCGACGCGCTGCGGCGTGAGCTGCACGCGATGACGACGAAGAACGTCCAGGTGAACATCACCGAGATCAAGCGCCCGGAGCTCGACGCGAAGCTCGTGGCCCAGTCGATCGCCGAGCAGCTCCAGAACCGGGTGTCGTTCCGGCGGGCGATGAAGCGCTCGCTGTCCTCGTCGATCCGCTCGGGTGCCCAGGGCGTGAAGATCCGCTGCGGCGGCCGCCTGGGCGGCTCGGAGATGTCGCGCTCGGAGCAGTACAGCGAGGGCCGCGTACCGCTGCACACGCTGCGCGCGGACATCGACTACGGGTTCGCCGAGGCGAAGACGACCTTCGGCCGCATCGGCGTGAAGGTCTGGATCAACAAGGGCGAGATCATGCCCGAGGGCTTCGAGCACGAGGGCGCTTCGACCCGCCTCGGCGAGGTCGACAGCCGTCGCCGGCGGCGCGGTGCGCTGCCCGGCGAGATGGAGCAGCTCGGCCCGACGCGGCCCGGCAGGCGCGGCGACGGCCCCGGCGGCCGACGTCGGCCACGGCCGGGCGGTGGTGGTGGCGGGCGGCGGCGGCGGCCAGGGTGGAGGCCCCGGCGGCGGACGGCGGCCGCGGTCGCGTCCGCGCCCGGCGCAGTCCGAGCGGCGGCCCGGCGGCCCAGGCGCCGCAGACTCCGACCGAGGCGCCGGCTGAGACGCCCGCCGAGACCCCGACCCCGCCCTCGACCCCGCCCAAGGAGAGTGCTGAGTAGTGCTCCTCCCGAAGCGCACCAAGTACCGCCGCGTGCATCGCGGCCGCCGCCGCGGCGACGCCAAGGGCGGGACGCGGGTCATGTTCGGCGAGTACGGCCTGAAGGCGCTCGAGGCCGGTTGGGTGACCAACCGCCAGATCGAGGCTGCCCGTATCGCGATGACCCGCAAGATCAAGCGCGGCGGCAAGGTCTGGATCACGATCTTCCCCGACAAGTCAGTGACCCAGAAGCCGGCCGAGACGCGCATGGGCTCGGGCAAGGGCTCGCCGGAGCACTGGGTCGCGGTCGTGAAGCCCGGCCGGGTGATGTTCGAGCTGGCCGGTGTTCCCGAGCCGCTCGCGCGTGAGGCGATCCGGCTGGCCGCCATGAAGCTGCCGGTGAAAGCGAAGTTCGTGTCCCGGGAGGGTGATCTGTTTGAAGGCCAGTGAGATCCGCGAGCTGACCGCCGACGAGCTCGAGCGCAAGCTGGCCGAGACGCGCCAGGAGCTGTTCAACCTGCGCTTCCAGCATGCGACCGGCGCGCTCGACAACACCGCGGCACTCGTCCGCGTCAAGCGCGACATCGCCCGGCTGCTGACGATGGCCGGCGAGGGCGCACGGTCCGGGAGCGCCTCGTGAGCGCCGCCGAGCCGAAGCCGCGCGGCCGCCGCAAGGAGCGCCGCGGCATCGTCGTCTCGGACGCGATGGACAAGACCGTCGTTGTCCGCGTCGACGTCGTGAAGCCGCACCCCAAGTACCACAAGATGCTGCGCCGCTCGATGCGGCTGCACGCGCACGACGAGGCCAACAGCTCCAAGGTCGGCGACATCGTCCGCCTGGTCGAGACCCGCCCGCTGTCGCGCACGAAGCGCTGGCGGGTCGCCGAGATCGTCGAGGTGGCGAAGTGATCCAGGTGGAGACCCGGCTGCGCGTCGCCGACAACACCGGCGCCCGTGAGCTGCTGTGCATCCGCATCAAGGGCGGCAGCCGGCGTCGCTACGCGGGGGTCGGGCGATATCATCGTCGGCACCGTCAAGCAGGCCACGCCCAACGGCGCCGTCAAGAAGGGCGAGGTGGTGACGGCGGTGGTGGTGCGGACGACCAAGCAGCACCACCGGGACGACGGCACATACATCGCGTTCGACGAGAACGCGGCGGTAATCATCGACGCCCAGCGCAACCCGCGCGGCACGCGCATCTTCGGGCCCGTGGCGCGCGAGCTGCGCGAGCGCAATTTCATGAAGATCGTGTCCCTCGCTCCAGAGGTTCTTTAACTAAGGCTCAGCTGATATGGCAATGAAACAGAAGACGAAGATCGCGCCCAAGCTCAAGCTCAAGACGGGTGACTCGGTGCAGGTGCTGACCGGCAAGGACGCCGGCAAGCGCGGCACCGTCACGCGCGTGCTCCCCGAGCAGCGCCGGGTCGTGGTCGAGAAGGTGAACATGATCAAGCGGCACACCAAGCCGCGGCCGGCACCGCGCCAGTCGGGCAGCCAGCAGATCATCCCCGGCGGCGTGCTCGAGCGGGAGGCGCCGCTCCAGATCTCGAACGTGGCCCTCGTGTGCCCGGCCTGCGGCAAGCCGAGCCGGGTCGGCTACCGGATCAACGAGAAGGACGGCAACAAGGTGCGCGTCTGCCGCAACTGCGAGAAGGACATCGACAAGTGAGCACGGTCGAGATCCCCACGCCCCGGCTGAAGGAGCGCTACGACTCCGAGGTGCGCGCGCAGCTGCAGGAGATGCTCGAGCTGTCCACGCCGATGGCGGTGCCGCGGCTCGAGAAGATCACGCTCAACATGGGCGTCGGCGAGGCGAAGGTCAACTCGAAGGCGCTCGACGACGCGAGCGAGCAGCTGGCGATCATCTCCGGCCAGCGCCCCATGATGACGCGGGCCAAGAAGTCGATCGCCGGCTTCAAGATCCGCGACGGGCATGCCCATCGGCTGCAAGGTGACGCTGCGCGGGGACCGCATGTACGAGTTCCTCGACCGCCTGCACGACGATCGCGCTGCCCCGCATCCGCGACTTCCGCGGGATCAACCCCGGGTCGTTCGACGGCCGCGGCAACTTCTCGGTGGGCGTGCGCGAGCAGATCATCTTCCCGGAGATCAACTACGACGACGTCTCCGAGGTGCGCGGACTGAACATCACGATCACAACCACGGCGGCCGACGACGAGGGCGCGCGCGAGCTGCTGCGCGCCCTCGGGATGCCGTTCGCGGGCTGAGCCCGCAGGAAGAAGGACGAGACCAGGTATGGCGAAGGAATCACTGAGGGTCAAGCAGGCGACGGGGCGCGAAGTACAAGACGCGCTCGTATCACCGCTGCTCGCGCTGCGGGCGTTCGCGGGCGTACTTCCGCAAGTTCGGGGTGTGCCGCATCTGCCTGCGCGAGCTCGCCCACCAGGGCGTGATCCCGGGAATGACGAAGTCGAGCTGGTGAGGAGGGGTCATGGTCACTGATCCGATCGGCGACATGCTCACCCGCATCCGCAACGCCAACACGGCGCTGCACGAGTCGGTGGCGATGCCCATGTCGGGGATGAAGCGCGAGATCGCGCGCATCCTCAAGGAGGAGGGCTACATCGACGACTGGAGCGTCTCCAAGGGCGAGACGCTACGACACGCTCGTGGTCATGCTGCGCTACGGCCCCAGCCGCGAGCGCGTGATCTCGGGACTGAAGCGGGTGTCCAAGCCGGGGCGGCGCGTGTACGCCAAGAAGGACCGGCCGCACCGCGTGCTCGGCGGCATGGGCGTCGCGATCCTGTCGACGTCCAGCGGCGTCGTGACCGGCCGCCAGGCGCAGGAGCGAGGCGTCGGCGGCGAGGTGCTGTGCTATGTGTGGTGAGCGATGAGCAGAATCGGACGCATGCCCATCCCCGTCCCGCGACGGGGTCTCGGTCGAGATCGCTCCCGGCAGCGTCGTCGGTGACGGGCCCGCGCGGCAGCCTCTCGGAGCGGATCTCGCCCGAGATCACGGTCGCCCAGGAGGACGGCGCGCCTGGTCGTGACCGCGGCCGACCGACCGCAGCGCATCACCGCGCGCTGCACGGGCTCACCCGCACGCTGGTGGCGAACATGGTCACCGGCGTCACCGACGGCTTCACGAAGCGGCTCGAGATCCAGGGCGTCGGCTACCGCGCCGCGCTGCGCGGCTCCGACCTCGAGATGCAGCTCGGCTTCAGCCACCCGGTCACCGTGAAGGCGCCGGAGGGGATCACCTTCGAGGTGCCCCAGCCGACGCAGATCGTCGTCAGCGGCTCGAGCAAGCAGCAGGTCGGCGAGATCGCGGCCCAGATCCGCAAGTGGCGCCCGCCGGAGCCCTACAAGGGCAAGGGCGTCCGCTACGCGGGCGAGCAGGTCGATCCGCAAGGTCGGAAAGCGGGCGTAGGCGATGGCCAGAAGACCAAGCAGCAGGCCCGTCTGCGCCGGCACCGGCGGGTGCGCGCCAAGGTGAACGGCACGACCGAGCGGCCGCGCCTGGCCGTGTACCGCTCCAACCGGGGCATCGCCGCCCAGGTGATCGACGACGGCGCCGGGCCGCACGCTGGCGGCCGCCTCGAGCCAGGACAAATCGCTCGCGAAGACGCACGCGCGCCGAAGCGCCGGCGGCGGTCGGCAAGCTCGTCGCCGAGCGCGCCAAGGAGGCCGGCGTCGCCACGGTCGTGTTCGACCGCGGCGGCTACCTTTACCACGGACGGGTCAAGGCGCTGGCCGACGCCGCCCGCGAGAACGGATTGGAGTTTTAGTGGCTGTAACGCCCAGACCGGGATCGCGCAACCCCGCCGCCCGCGGGTCCGAGGTCGCCGGCCGCGACCTGCAGGAGCGGGTCGTGAAGATCAACCGCGTCGCCAAGGTCGTCAAGGGCGGCCGCCGCTTCTCGTTCACGGCGCTCGTCGTCGTCGGCGACGAGGTCGACCACGTCGGCGTCGGCTACGGCAAGGCGAACGAGGTGCCGTCGGCCATCGCCAAGGCGGTCGAGGACGCGAAGAAGAACCTCTTCCAGATCCCCAAGTACCGGAACACGATCACCCACCAGGTGCACCGGCCGCTACGGCGCCGGCCGGGTGCTCCTGAAGCCCGCCTCCGAGGGCACCGGCGTGATCGCCGGCGCCGGCGTCCGGGCCGTGCTCGAGCTGGGCGGCGTGCGCGACATCCTGGCCAAGTCGCTCGGCACCGCGAACCCGATCAACCTGCTGATGGCGACCGTGCAGGGCCTGAAGTCGCTGAAGCGGCCCGAGGACGTGGCCAGGCTGCGCGGGCAGCCGGATCCGCGACGTGATCAAGCCGCACTCCCAGGTCGTCGCCGAGGCGCAGGCCAAGGCCGACGCCGCCGCGGTTGCCGTCGCAGAGGCGCCGGCACCCGCCGCCCCGCCGGAGCCGGCCAGCCCAAGGCCGCGCCGAAGCCGAAGGCGACCGCCAAGCCCAAGGCGGCGCCGAAGCCGAAGGCCGAGCCCAAGGCGGAGCCGACGGAGGACGAGCCCGAGCCGGCGGCCGAGGCCGCCGCCGAGGCGGAGGCCGCACCGGCCGAGCCGGCCGCGGCGAAGCCCAAGCGGGCCCGCGCAAACGCGCCCCCAAGGCCGACGCCGACGCGGCGCGAGCCGAGACGGCCGAGGGCGGTGACGACGCCTGATGGCGAAGCTCCGCATCACCCAGGTGCGCGGCACGATCCGCACCCGCCCCGAGCACCGCGGCACGCTGCGGGCGCTCGGCCTGCGCCAGATCAACGCCGACGATCGTCCGCGAGGACTCGCCGGTGCTGCAGGGCATGCTGCGCCGGGTCGAACGCGATGGTGAAGGTGGAGGAGATCGATGGCTGAAGAGACGACCTCCGCAGCCCCGGCCTGCACGAGCTGCGCCCGCGCCGAGGGCAGCCACCGCGAGCGCAAGCGCGTCGGCCGCGGCGAGGGCTCGGGCAACGGCAAGACGTCCGGCCGCGGCCAGAAGGGACAGAAGTCGCGGTCGGGCAGCCACCGGATGCGGGCCGGCTTCGAGGGCGGCCAGATGCCGCTCTACATGCGCGCTCGGCAAGCTGCGCGGCCCCAACCACCGGAAGTCGATGCCGATGGGCCCGTTCCGCACGCACACGACCCCGGTCAACGTGCGCGACCTGGAGCGGTTCGACGCCGGCGTCGAGGTGACGCCCGACCTGCTGCAAGGCCGCGGCCTCGTCGGCACGCTGCGCCATCCGGTGAAGATCCTGGGCGACGGCGAGCTCTCGCGCGGGCTCACCGTGCACGCGCACGCGTTCTCGCGCCGCGCGGCCGAGCTGATCGAGGCGGCGGGCGGCAAGGCCGTCGTGATCGGCGGCGGCCCGGCCGTGGCCGAGCCTGCGAAGCCGAAGAAGCGGGCGAAGCCGAAGGCCGCTCCGGTCGAGGAGCCGGCCGCCGAGGCGCAGGACGATGCGCCCGAGGCCGACGCCGAGGCGGAGGCGCCCGAGACGGAGACCGAGACCGACGAGTAGGCAGGAGCCGACCGTGCTGCAGAACCTGATCAACGCCTGGCGCACGCCGGATCTGCGCAACAAGCTGCTCTTCACGGCGGCGATGCTCGCGATCTACCGGTTCGGCTCCTTCGTGCCGGCGCCGGGCGTGAACTCGGACGCGCTCTCGAGCGCGCTCTCGAGCCAGGGCGGCATCTTCGGCCTGCTGTCGGTGTTCTCCGGCGGCGGGCTCTCCCGGCTGGGCGTGTTCGCGCTCGGGATCATGCCGTACATCACGGCCTCGATCATCCTGCAGGTGATGACGCCCGTCTTCCCCACCCTGCAGGCTCTGCAGAAGGAGGGCGAGCTGGGGCAGCGCCGGATCACCCAGTACACGCGCTACCTGACCGTCGCGCTGGCCGCGCTGCAGGCGCTGGGCTACACGTACGCCTTCCACTCGAACACGCTCGGCGTCACCACGACGGGCAGCCTGATCAACTGGCACGCTCGGCAACGTCATCCTGATCGTGATCACCCTGACCGCGGGCGCCACGCTGCTCATGTGGATCGGCGAGCTGATCACCCAGCGCGGCGTCGGCAACGGCATGTCGCTCCTGATCTTCGCGTCGATCCTGACGTCGGCCCCGGCCGGCATCTCGGCCTGGTGGAACGGCTCGACGTTCGAGAAGCTCTCGCTGCCGATCGTCGTGTTCGGCGTGATCGTCGCCGTCGTCTACGTGCAGGAGGGGATCCGCAAGATCCCGATCCAGTACGCGAAGCGCATGGTGGGGCGGCGGATGACGACGGGCGGCTCGACCTACCTGCCGCTGCGCGTGAACATGGCCGGCGTGATCCCGGTCATCTTCGCCGCGGCGATCATGGCGTTCCCGCCGACGGTGGGGCAGCTCGTCCCGTGGACGTTCGCCCACGACCTGGCCCGGTTCCTGCAGCCGGGCGGGTGGCCGTTCTTGATCGGCGAGGCGGTGCTGATCTTCGGGTTCACGTTCTTCTACGTGGCCGTGATCTTCAACTCGATCGAGCAGGCCGACAACCTGAAGAAGAACGGCGGGTTCGTCCCCGGCGTGCGCCCCGGGCGGCCCGACCGCCCAGTACCTCGAGCGTGTGCTGGTGCGGCTGACGGTGGCGGGCGGCCTCTTCCTGGCCGCCGTTGCGGTGCTGCCGTCGCTCTTCATCAAGTACGGCGGGTTCTCGCAGGCGACCGGGCGCGCGCTCGGCGGCACGTCGGTGCTGATCGTCGTGGGCGTGGCCATCGACACGATGCGGCAGATCGAGTCGCAGCTCTCGATGCGCGCCTACAAGGGCTTCCTGAAGTAATCAGATGGCCCTCGATCTGATCCTGATGGGGCCTCCGGGCGCCGGCAAGGGTACCCAGGCGGGGCGGATCGCCGCCGAGCGCGGCCTGGCCCACATCGCCACCGGCGACATGCTGCGCGCGGCGGTGCGCGACGGCACGCCGCTCGGGCTCGAGGCGAAGGCGGTCATGGCCCGCGGCGACCTCGTCTCCGACGACCTGATCATCGCCATGTTCCGCGAGCGCCTGGGCGGCGACGACACGACCGCCGGCGTGCTGCTCGACGGCTTCCCCCGCACCGAGGCGCAGGCGGTCGCTCTCGACGACATGCTGGTCGGGCTCGAGCGCACGATCGCCGCGGTGATCGTGTTCGACATCGACGAGGAGACCGTGGTTCGGCGCCTGTCCGGGCGGCGCATGTGCCGGGCCAACGACCACGTGTACCACGTCGAGTCGAACCCGCCCGCGGTCGACTCGGTGTGCGACATCGACGGCTCGGAGCTGTACCAGCGCGACGACGACCAGCCCGACGTCATCCGCACCCGGTTCCGGAAGCAGTGGGTCGAGGCGGCGGCGCCGGTGATCGAGCTACTACCGCGGCCACGGGGTCGTCACGACATCGACGCCGCGCAGCCGCGGGAGCGAGGTGTCGGCGGAGCTCGACGCGCTGCTCGACGGCCTCGGGCGGCGGGCGTGATCGTCCGCAAGACCGACGCCGAGGTCGACACGATGGCCCGCGCCGGCCGCGTGGTGGCCGCCACGCTCGACCTGGTCGAGGAGCGGTCCGCGCCCGGCGTGACGCTGGCCGAGCTCGACCACATCGCCGAGACGTTCATCGAGTCGCGCGGCGGCCTGCCGACCTTCAAGGGCTACCGCGGCTACCCGGGGTCGATCTGCGCGTCGCCGAACGCGATGGTGGTGCACGGCATCCCCGGCCCGTACACGCTCGTCCCGGGCGACCTGCTCTCGATCGATGTCGGCGTCACGCTGGACGGCTACGTCGCCGACTCGGCGATCACCTTCACGATCGGCGAGCCGTCCGCGCAGGCCGCCGACCTGATCGCCGCCTGCTACGAGGGCCTCGAGGCCGCGATCGCCCAGTGCCAGGCCGGCAACCGGCTCGGCGACGTGTCGCACGCCGTGCAGACGGCCGTCGAGGCGCACGGCTTCGGCGTCGTCCGCAGCCTGGTCGGCCACGGCGTCGGCCGCAACATGCACGAGGACCCGCAGATCCCCAACTACGGCCCGCCCGGCCGCGGCCCCAAGCTGGCGCCGGGGATGGTGCTCGCGATCGAGCCGATGATCACCGCGGGGTCGTACGACGTCGAGAGCGGCGACGACGGCTGGGCGGTCTACACCCGCGACGGCAGCCTCGCGGCGCACTGCGAGCACACGGTCGCGATCACCGGCAACGGGCCGCGCGTGCTCACGCGCCGCGACCCGCGGCAGGAGGCGGCGGAGCGGTGATACACTTCTTGGCCGCTCGGGCAGCGTGCTGGTCCCTGCCTGCCGAGCGCCGTATCGCCCCCTTGGAGGTTTCCCGTTGAAGGTGCGCCCCAGCGTCCGACCGATGTGTGAGAAGTGCCGCGTCATCCGGCGCCACGGCAACGTGCTCGTGATCTGTACCAACCCGCGCCACAAGCAGCGACAAGGTTAGGACGGTGAGCTGATGGCACGTATCGCAGGCGTCAACCTCCCCCGCGAGAAGCGGGTCGAGATCGGCCTCACCTACATCTTCGGCATCGGCCGCTCCACGTCGAACTCGGTGCTCTCGGAGCTCGGCATCATCGAGCGACACGAAGGTCCGCGACCTGACCGACGAGGAAGTGACCCGGCTGCGGACGCACATCGACTCCCTGACGGTCGAGGGCGACCTGCGCCGGGAGCGGTCGCAGAACATCAAGCGGCTCATGGAGATCGGCAGCTACCGCGGGCTGCGCCACCGCCGCGGGCTGCCGGTGAACGGCCAGCGCACGCGCACCAACGCCCGCACCCGCAAGGGGCCCAAGAAGACCGTCGGCAAGCAGCGCAAGAAGTAGCTGATCGAGATCGCGCACGGAAAGGACTGAATGCCTCCTGCACCACGTAGAGGCGGCACGCGTGGCCGCGTCCGCCGCAAGGCCCGCAAGAACATCGCCATCGGCCAGGCGCACATCAAGACGTCGTTCAACAACACGCTCGTCGCGCTGACCGACAAGGACGGCGGCGTGATCGTGTGGAAGAGCGCCGGTGCGGTCGGCTTCAAGGGGTCGCGCAAGTCGACGCCGTTCGCGGCCCAGGTGACCGCTGACGCGGCTGCGCGCGAGGGCATGGAGCACGGGCTGCAGAAGGTCGAGGTGTTCGTCAAGGGACCCGGCTCGGGCCGCGAGACCGCGATCCGCTCGCTGCAGGCGGCGGGCCTCGAGATCCTCGGGGTGAAGGACGTGAGCCCGCAGGCGCACAACGGTGTGCGGCCGCGCAAGCGGAGGCGTGTCTGATGGCGCGCATGCTCGGGCCCAAGTGCAAGCAGTGCCGGCGCGAGAACATGAAGCTCTTCCTGAAGGGCGAGCGCTGCCTGACCGAGAAGTGCGCCATCGAGCGGCGCGCCTACCCGCCCGGCGAGCACGGCCGCGGCCGCATCAAGCAGTCCGAGTACCTGCTGCAGCTGCGCGAGAAGCAGAAGATGCGGCGCTACTACGGCGTGCTCGAGTCGCAGTTCCGCAGCTACTACGCCAAGGCCAGCCGCCGCAGCGGCATCACCGGCGAGAACTTCCTGCGCATGCTCGAGCTGCGGCTCGACAACGTCGTCTACCGGCTCGGCTTCGCGGCCTCGCGGTCGCAGGGCCGCCAGCTGGTGCGGCACAACCACTTCACGGTCAACGGCCGGAAGGTGAACATCCCGTCCTACCAGGTGTCCGCCGGTGACGTCATCTCGATGCGCGAAGGGTCGGCGGCCAAGGCCGTCGTCACCGACGCGACCGACCTGACGGCGTCCGTGTCGCCGTGGCTGCAGGCCGACCACGACAACCTGACGGGAACGGTGCTGCGCCTCCCCGACCGGGTCGACATCGACACGCCGGTCCAGGAGCAGCTGATCGTCGAGTTCTACTCCAAGTAGCGGAAAAAGACACCGCGGGGACAGTCCCCGCTTTGCACGGGGACAGTCCCCATCCAGAGATAAGAAGAGGCGAGACTATTGCTTGAGATCATCCCGAAGATCACGTCCGAGGACGTCGGCGACACGCTTGGCACGTTCGTGGTCGAGCCGCTCGACCGAGGGTTCGGGTACACGTTCGGCAACAGCCTGAGGCGCGTGCTGCTCTCGTCGCTCGAGGGCGCGGCAGTCACCTCGGTCAAGATCGAGGGTGTCGCCCACGAGTTCACGTCCGTGCCGGGCGTGCGCGAGGACGTGACCGACATCATCCTGAACCTGAAGGGCCTCATCTGCCGGCTCCACGGCGAGTCCGGCGAGGTCGAGGTGCAGGTGCAGAAGGACGGGCCGGGGACGGTCACGGCGGCCGACATCGAGGCGCCGGCCGACCTCGAGGTGCTGAACCCCGACCTGGTCGTCTGCCACCTGGCCGAGAAGGCCCGGTTCGAGATGACGCTGACGATCGCCCGCGGCCGCGGCTACGTCGCCGCCGAGGGCAACAAGGGCCCGGAGACGACGATCGGCGTCATCCCCGTCGACTCGATCTTCTCCCCTGTGCGCCGCGTCGCGTACGACGTCGACGCCGCCCGCGTCGGCCAGCGCACCGACTTCGACAAGCTGAAGCTCGAGGTGACCACCAACGGCTCGATGACGCCGAAGGATGCGGTCAAGGACGCTGCCGAGATCCTGATCCGGTACCTGTCCATCTTCACCGACATCGACGCCGCCGACCTGGCTCTGCGGCCGGACGGCGCCGCCGTCGAGGCGGCCGCGCCGAGCGCCCACGGGATGGAGAACATCCTGATCGAGGAGCTCGAGCTGGGCGTGCGCTCCTACAACTGCCTGAAGCGGGTCGGCATCGAGACGATCGGCGACCTGATCTCCAAGAGCGAGGCCGAGCTGGCCGCGATCCCGAACTTCGGCAAGAAGTCGATCGAGGAGGTCAAGGAGACGCTGGCGGCCCACGCCCTCAACCTCAAGGGCGCCGAATGAGGCACAGGCGCAAGGGCCGCAAGCTGGGGCGCGACGCGTCCCATCGCAAGGCGCTCTACGGCAACATGTGCGGGGCGCTCTTCGAGCACGGCCGTATCGAGACGACCGAGGCCAAGGCCAAGGAGCTGCGCCCGATCGCCGAGAAGCTGATCACGCTCGCGCGGAAGGATCCGATGAACGTCGCCGCCCAGCGCCATGCGGTGGCGTTCCTGCGCAGCAAGGACTCCGTGCACAACCTCTTCCACACCGTCGGGCCGCGCTTCACCGAGCGGCCAGGCGGCTACACGCGGATCATCAAGCTCGGCCCGCGGTTGGGCGACGCCGCCCCCATGGCCTACATCGAGCTCGTCGACCACGAGCCCGCTCGCTAGCTGCCGTTAGGCGGTGCCGACCTATCGGCTGACGGTCGCCTACGACGGCACCGACTTCCACGGGTGGGCGCCGCAGCCGGGGCTGCGCACGGTCGCCGGCGACCTCGCCACCGCCATCGCCGTGGACGTGAACGCGCTCACGGTCGCGGGGCGCACCGATGCGGGAGTGCACGCCGAGGCGAACGTCGTCTCGCTGGCCGCGCCCCGCCTGGCCTCCGTGCGGGCCGTGAACCGCCGCCTGTCCGGCGACATCGTCGTGCTCGGCGCCGACCGGGCAGACGGCTTCGATGCCCGCGGGGACGCCCGCTCGCGCACCTACGTCTATCGCCTTCTCCTGGCCGGCCGGCCCGATCCGTTCCGGGCCCGCTACGAGCTCCATCACCCCCGCAGGCTGGACGAGGCCGCGCTCGAGGCGTGCGCGGCCGCCATTGTCGGCCGGCACGACTTCCGCGCGTTCACCCCGACCGAGACCGGCCACGTCTTCTTCCACCGCACCGTGCTCGCCGCCGGGTGGCGGCGCGAGGGCGACCGGCTCGAGCTCCACCTGACGGCCGACGCGTTCCTGCGCCACATGGTGCGCATCCTGGTCGGGACGATGCTCGAACGGCCCGACCCGGCATATCTGGCAGAGCTCTGCGCCGGCGCGCCCCGCTCGGCCGCGGGCCGCACCGCACCGCCGCACGGGCTCACGCTCGTCTCCGTCGCCTACTGACCTCAGGCGCAATCCGAGGGATATCCCTGACGCCGCGTTCGCCCGGCACCGGCAGGCTTGGACCGTGCCCCCGAAGCATTGACTCCGGGGACACAATCGTCATAGCATGAGTGATATATAGCGTTCCTGCAATCATTCCGGAGGCTGGGTACGACCATGGAAGAGACACTGCGCATCGACGTCCACCGCCTGACGCGGCGGGTCGAGCAGCTCGAGCGGGCCGTCGGCGAGCTGCGGGGAGAGGCCGTCGCCCGGCCGCAGGCGCCGAGCACGCCCTCCGAGCGTGAGATCCGCCCGGCGGCCTCGAGCGTGCCGCCCATGCCCCCTCTGCCTCCGGCGCCGCCTCCGCGCGAGCCGATGGACTGGGGCGCCCTGGCCGCGCGCGTGTTCACCGCGCGCACGCTGGCGTGGGCCGGCGGCGTCGCCACCGTGCTCGGCATCGTCCTGCTCTTCGTGATGGCCGCCAGCCGCGGCTGGGTGACGCCGTCGATGCGAGTCGGCCTCGGGGTGATCGTCTCGGTGGCGCTGCTCGCGGCCGCGCTCGAGCTCGACCGCCGCTCGTGGCGGGGCGACGCGATCCTGGCCGCGGCGGGTGCCGGCGTCGCCGGCCTCTACGCCAGCCTGTGGGCGGCGACCTGGCTCTACCATCTGCTCCCGGGCGCCGCCGCCGCGCCGCTTGCGGCGCTGATCGCCGCCGCCGCAGTGGCCGTCGCGATCCGGATCCGGCAGGAGCCGCTGGCCGTGTTCGGCGTCTGCGGCGCCATGGCTGCCCCCGTCCTCGTCAGCCTCGACGTGACCGCTGCGGGCGTGCTCTTCGCCGCCCTGATGATGGCCGCCGTCCTGCCCCTCTACGCGCGTCTGCGCTGGCGCTGGCTGGTGACGGCCTCGTCGCTGATCGGCTTCCTCGAGGCGGTCGGCCTGCTCGACGTGTCCGCGACCCGGCCCGGGTTCGGCGCGGCGGTCGTCGCGATCGCCGCCGTCGCCGCCCTGCTGGCGGCGGCCATGTTCCTCGTCGAGCTGCTGCCCGTCACGCGGACGCCGGCTGACGTGGCTCGGCGGCCAGATCGCCTCCGGCGCGTTCACGCTCTCGATGGCCGACGCGTTCCTGTTCGCCGGCTCGCGCACTGCGGGCGGGCATTCGATTGCCGGGCTCACGCTGATCGGCGTGGCGCTCGTGTGGGCGGTGCTCGCCTGCCTGCCCGTCGTCGTCCGGCGGCCGCATGCCGACCTGGCCGACCTGCTGGTGGCGTTCGCGCTCACAGCTGCCGCCACCGCCACCGGCCTGCTCGCCGGCGGCCCGGCCCTCGTGTGCGCGTGGGCGGCCGAGGCGGCGGCCCTGGTCGGCGTGGCGGAGCGCATCGCCCGCAGAAGCGGCGTGCGCCGTCGCCGCCTGACCGCCGCGGCGGGGGCCTACCTCGCGCTCGCGGCGATCGCGACGGCGATCCAGGTGCTGCCGACGCCTGCCCATCTGCCGCACCTGGGCGCGGGATCGTGGCAGGGCTCGCTGGCCCTGGCCGCCGTCGCTTCGGCGGGCATCGTCTTCTGCTTCGGCCTGCGCTGGCTCGAGCGGCCCGAGCGCGACGCGGCCTGGGCAGTCCCGGCGCTCGCGATCGGATATCTGCCCGCGTGGGCGCTGCCCGCCGAGTGGGCGGTCGCCGCGTACGCCGGGCTGGCCGCGGCGCTCTTCCTCTACCGGCGCTCGCCGGTGATGGTCGCCTGGCTGGGCGACGAGGTCGCGATCGTCATCGCCGCCGGCTGGTGGCTCGCGGGCGCGGGCGTCGCGCTCGCTGCGACCGCGCCGGCCGACGAGCTCGTGCGCGCCGGCTGGGGTGGGCTCGGTGCCCGCCACGGCCTCGCCGGCGTGGCCGCACTCGGCCTCTCGGCCGCCGTGCTGGCCTGGTCGGTACGCCGGCCTCGGCGCCCGTACGTCGACCTGGCAGCCCTGCTCCCGGTGACGGTCGCCGGCTACCTCGTCGCCGAGGCGCTGGCCGTCCCCTACACGATGTGGGCGTGGCTCGGCCTCGCGGGCCTGCTGGCCGCCCTCGTGCACGTGCCCCTGGTGCGGCGCCGCATCGGCGCCCCGGCCCTCACCCTCGGGAGCGCGGGCCTGCTGGCCCTCGGCCTGGTGGCGGCATGGGCGCACGACGACTCCCTGCGCGCCTTCGCGGCGCACGGCACGACGGCCGGCTGGGAGAGCATCGCGATCGCATCGGCTGCGGCCCTCATGCTGGCCACGGCGCTGCTCGACGAGCGCCGGCGCACGCTCGCGCTGATCGTGCCGCTGCTCCTGGTCGGGCAGCTGGCGGCGATGCTCCTCCCCGGCCAGTACCCGGTCGTCGTCGTCGCGGCGCTGGCGGCGCTCGTCGAGGTCGCCGCGGTGGTCTGGCGGCGGCCGCTCGCGGGCCGGCTCGACCGCACGATCCTCGGCCGGATCGGCATCGCCGGCGCGCTCGCGATGGCGACAGCCGTCGTGCTGGGCTACGAGACGCCGCGGATGCTGTTCCACACCTCCCACACGCCGGCCTCCGGACTGGCCGCCGCCGTCGCCGCGTCGATCGCGCTCGTCCTGGCCGCGCTCGTGGCGCGGGCCGTTCCCGCCCCGGCGGTGCGCGGCGTGGACGTGCGGGCGGTGCTCACCTACCTGGCGGGCGCGGCCATGCTGTGGACGCTGGCCGCCGCGATCCTGGGCGCCTTCCAGCTCCCCGTGGACGCCGCCGTGGCGGCGGCCGTGCACGACGGGTTCCAGCAGGGGCACGTGGCCGTGTCGGTGGCCTGGGTGATGGTTGGCCTTGGACTCGTCGTCGCGTCGCTCCGCAGCCGCCACCGCGGGCTGCTGCGGGCCGGCGGGATCGCGCTGCTCTTCGTCGCGCTCGGCAAGCTGTTCCTGTACGACCTGGCGTTCCTGACCGCGATGGCGCGGGCCATCTCGTTCATCGTCACCGGCTCCGTGCTGCTGCTGGCCGCGCTGCTCCTGCAGCGGTTCGGCTACAGCACGCGGGCGCCGGCGTCGTCGTAGGCCTGGACGGTGGCGGTCGCAGCGGGCGAGCCCGGGTAGTCGTCGCGGAGCATGCGGAACACGAGGTGCCCGTTGCCGTCGAGCCCGTCGGTCAGCTCGTAGCCGAGCCGGCGGGGGATGGCGGCGCTGCGGACGTTGGCCGGGTCGCAGTGGATCTCCATCCGGTCGACGCCGTCCACCTCGAAGGCGACCCGCGTGAGCGCCGCCGTCGACTCGCCCGCCAGGCCGCGGCCGGTCGCGTCGGCGCGGACCCAGTACCCGATCTCGCGCGCGTTCCCGTCCAGGCGCGGGTGCAGGCCGGTGCTGCCGACGACCCGGCGCTCGTCCGGCTCGAAGATCCCGTAGACGGCGTCGTCGCCGCGGGCGAAGTCCTCCGCGAACCGTGCGAGCAGCTGCCGCTTCTGCTCGAGCGGGCTGGGCTCCGCCTCGGCCCACGGCATCCACGGGCGCAGGTGGTCGAGGCTCGAGTCGACGGCGTCCTTCATCAGCCGCGCGTCGTCCGGGTCCCAGCAGCGGATGACGAGCCGCGGGGTCTCGATCCGGAACGCCCTGCTGCCGCCGCTCTGCATCCCGTCAGGCTATCCGCCAGACCCCTCTAGGCTTCCGGTCACCCGCATGCGCATCCTGCTCACGAACGACGACGGTGTCACCTCCCGCGGTCTCCTGGCCGCGAAGCGCGCCCTCGACCGGGTCGGAACGGTGTCGGTGATCGCCCCGGACTCGAACCGCAGCGCCGTCGGCCGGGGTATCACGATCGACCGGCCCCTGACCGTCGTGGAGCAGACGCTGCGCGACGGCTCGACGGCCTACGCCACCGACGGCACACCCGTCGACTGCGTCCGGTTCGCCGCCCTCGGCCTGCTCGGCGAGCCGCCCGACCTGATCGTGGCGGGGATCAACTACGGCGTGAACCTGGGCGACGACGTCACCTACTCGGGCACCGTCGCGGCCGCATTCGAGGGGATCGTGCTCGGCATTCCCGCCGTGGCCGTCTCGCAGCAGAGCCCGGAGGCCGGAACCCACTTCCGCCGCCAGTCGGGCTACGACTTCTCGCCCGCGGCCGACTTTCTGCCCGGGCTGGTCGCGATGATCGGCGAGCGCGGCCTGCCGCCGCGCACCATCCTGAACGTGAACGCCCCGCCGCCGCCCGTCGCCGGGGTGTCCGTCGTACGGCTCGGGCGGCGCATCTACCGCGACCGGCTGGATCTCGAGTCGGACGAGCGCGGCCACCGCCGGTACCACATCTACGGCGACGATCCGTCCTACCACGACGAGCCGGACACGGACTTCCATGCGATCGGCAAGGGCCGGATCGCGGTCACGCCCGTGCACCTCGACCTGACGAGCGGGGCCGGCCTCGACGAGGTCGGATCGTGGCCGCTCGCGGCGGCCGGCTAGGCGGATTCGGCGGCCGCGAGCAGGCCGGGCAGGTCGAGCGGATCGGTCATCATCGCGAGCGAGCCGTCCGGCTGCAGCGGCCACTCCTCGCGGGGCCGGTCCCAGTAGAGCTCGATGCCGTTCCCGTCCGGGTCGTGCAGGTAGAGCGCCTCGGAGACGCCGTGGTCGGATGCGCCGTCGAGGCTGACGCCGTGCTCCAGGAGCCGGCGCAGCGCCCGGCCCAGGTCGGCGCGGGTGGGGTAGAGGATGGCGAGGTGGTAGAGGCCCGTCGTACCTCGCGGCGGAGGCGGCCCGCCGGCGCTCTCCCACGTGTTCAGGCCGATGTGATGGTGGTAGCCGTCGGCGGCCATGAACGCCGCCTGGTGGCCGTAGCGCTGGCGCAGCTCGAAGCCGAGCACGTCGCCGTAGAACGCGACGGCGCGGTCGAGATCCGACACCTTCAGGTGCACGTGCCCGATGCCTGCGCCGGCCGGGATGCGGTACTCGTCCATGCGCATCAGCGTACCTCTCTACGTGTAGGGCTGCTGGGAGATGACCACCTCGAGCCCGAATGCGGCCAGGCCGGTCGCCGCCGCCACGGCGACCCACTCGAGCTTGGTCGGGCGGACCGCGGAACATCGGATAGACGAGGAACACGATCGCCTGCGAGACGTAGAGCGCGACCAGCGACGGCGTGAGCGCGTAGGAGTACGCCTTCACCGGGTCGACCAGGCTGACGACGTCGGCGGCGACGAAGAGCACGGCGATCACTCGCGCCGACTGCCGCACGGGCACCCCGAGCATCGCCCGCATCAGCCGCGTCAGGGCGACGAACTCGGCCACGATCACCGCGACGACGCTCGCGGCCGCCCCGAGGGCGATCGCGGTCGCGAGGCCGTCGCCCTCGTATGCCTTCACCAGCGTGTACCCGGGCGTCTCGAGGAACGCCAGCTGCGACTCGCCGAGCGCCGCCATCGGCACGGCGACCAGGAAGATCAGGATGGCCGCGACGATCGTCGCGCCGACGATCGTGCGCCGCACCGTGCGCCCGCCGCCGGCGACCTCGCCGCCGAGGAACAGGGGCAGGCTGGCGCACGTGAAGAGGAGCGCCACGTTGCCGGCTCCGCGCAGGACCGACGGCGGGTGCGCGTGGACGCGGAACGCCGCCGGATGGACGCCCGCGTGGTGGGCGATGACGCCGGCCAGGACGAGGGTCAGGGCCGTCTGGACGACGGCGACGACGGCCACCAGCACGAAGACGAGCCGCTCCGCGAGGAGCAGCGACCCGGCGATCGCGACCGGGAGCGCGATCTGCAGCGCCGTCTGGTGCGACTCGACCCACGGAAACGTCTCCGGGAGCTGGTCGTAGACGAGGTAGGTGACCGTGAACGGCAGGTACAGGAAGTAGCTGAACGTCCAGATGCAGCCCTGGACGAGTGCCACCCGCCGGCCGGCGGCGCGCTCGACGAACGCGTACAGGCCGCCGGACGACGCGATCTCGCCCGAGTAGCGCCACCAGATCAAGAGCGGGAAGGCGAAGAGGGCCGCCCCCGCCGCCACGACGAGGCCCATCGCCGGAACCGCCCGGCTGCCGACGGCGTCCGGCAGGTAGAGCGCCGCCAGCGCGAGCGGCCCGCCGACGCAGCTCAGGGCGAAGCCGGCGAAGAGCGCGGTCGGCAGGGTTCCGCGCTCATTCACCGGCTTGCGCCCAGCTGTGGCGGCCGTTCGGCCGGCGGTCTGCGATCAGCTCCAGCTGCCGCCGCTGCTGCTCGAGCCGCCGCCACTGCTGCTCGAGCCGCCACCCGACGTCGTCGCCGAGGCGCTCGCGCCCGACCCGACGGTGAGCTTCGTGTCCATGCCCAGGGCCCTGTGCCCGGGGACGGAGCAGAACAGGTCGTAGGTGCCGTTCTTCAGGGTGACGGTCAGGTTCTTCGTGCCCGGCCCGAACGTGGGCGTGGCCTGGTCCGACACGCCGGGGCCGTTGATCGTGAGGTTGTGGCTCGACGGGCCCTGGTTTGTCACGACAAACGTGTAGGTGCCCGCCTTCACCGTCGACGCCGCCGGCGACCGTGATCGAGAAGTCCTTCAACGTGACGTCGATCTTCTTCCCGGTGACGGCGGCGGGCGTCGAGGTGCTTCCGCCGCCTCCCGCTGCCTGGGTCGTGGTGGACGGAGTGCTGGCGGAGGAACCACTGCCGCAGGCGGCCAGGACGAGGGTGAGGGCGGCTGCGGCTGCCGCGAGGCGTAGGCTTCTCATGTGGCGTTGTACGCTCCCATGCGCAGATTGGATTCTCCGGTGTGACTCGCGTTACGAGGCCCGGCGGGGGATCCCCGGCGACATGGTTGTTCGACTTCGACGGCACGCTCGTGGATTCGGTGGAGCTGATCCTGGACTCGTTACGACACGCGACCGGCACGGTGCTTGGTCGCGTCGTCCCCGACGACGTCCTTCGGGCCGGGTCGGTAGGCCCTTGCACGACCAGATGCGCGAGCTCGACGCCGACCGGGCCGAGGAGCTCGTGGCCGTCTACCGCGAGCACAACCTGCGCCGCCACGACGACCTGCTGCGGCCGTACCCGGGCGTGGCGGCGATGCTGGCCGGGCTGCGCGGCCGCCGCGCCCGGCTCGGCATCGTCACGTCGAAGATGCGCGCGGCGGTCGACGCCGGCATGAGCCTCGTCCCGCTGGGCGAGTTCGACGCCATCGTGACCTGCGAGGACACCGATCGCCACAAGCCCGACCCCGCCCCGGTGCTGCACGCGCTGGCGCTGCTCGACGCCGACCGGCGGACGACCGTCTACGTCGGCGACTCGCCCTACGACGTGCGCGCCGGGCGCGGCAGCGGGCGTGCCGACGGCGGCCGCGCTCTGGGGCGCCGTTCCCGGCGGCCGTGCTGCGGGCCGAGCGGCCCGACCGCGAGCTCGCCCGGCCCGAGGAGGCGCTCGCGTGGTGAAGGTCGAGACGCGCGCCGCCGAGCTGCGCGCGCCTGATCTACGACGCCAACCACCGCTACCACGTGCTCGGACGCGCCGACGGTGTCGGACGGCGAGTACGACGGCTGGGTGCGCGAGCTGCAGGCGATCGAGGCCGAGCATCCCGAGCTCGTCACCGCCGGACTCGCCGACCCAGCGCGTGGGCGGGCCGCCGTCGAGGCAGTTCGCCCAGGTCGAGCACCCCCAGCCGATGCTCTCGCTCGCGAACGCGCGCACCGACGACGAGTTCCGGGCCTGGGTCGAGCGCGCTGCGCCGGCTGCTCGACGGCGAGCCGTTCGAGCTCGTGACCGAGCCCAAGATCGACGGGCTCGCCATCTCGCTCCTCTACGAGCGGGGCAGTGTTCGTTCGCGGGGCGACGCGCGGCAACGGCGTGATCGGCGAGGACGTGACCGCCAACCTGCGCACGGTCCGCTCGATCCCGCTCGTCGCTGCCTGACGACGGCGAGCCGCCCCCGGCGGTCGTCGAGGTGCGCGGCGAGGTGTACCTGCCGCTGCAGGGGTTCGCCCGCGTGAACGAGGAGCAGGTCGCGGCCGGCGCGAAGCCGTTCATGAACCCACGCAACTCGGCGGCCGGGTCGCTGCGGCAGAAGGACCCGGCGGTGACCGCACGGCGGCCGCTGGCCCTGTGGGCCTACGCGATCGGCCGCAGCGAGGGCCTCGAGCTCGAGTCGCACTGGGACGCGCTCGCGTGGCTGCGCGAGCACCGCTTCCCGGTCAGTCCCGACGTGCGCCTGCACGACGACCCGGACGAGGCCCTGGCCGCCTGCCACGGCTGGGAGGCGCGCCGGGCGGAGCTGGACTTCGACGTCGACGGCGCCGTGGTCAAGGTGTCGACGTTCGACCAGCAGCGGCGGCTGGGGGCGGTCGGCCGCGACCCGCGCTGGGCGGTCGCGTTCAAGTTCCCGCCGACGACGGCGCTGACGACGCTCGAACATCGGCGTGAACGTCGGCCGCACCGGGCGCGATGAACCCCTACGCCGTGCTCGAGCCGGTGAACGTCGGCGGCGTGACCGTGTCGATGGCGACGCTGCACAACGAGGACGACATCCGCCGCAAGGACATCCGCGAGGGCGACCGCGTGATCATCCAGCGGGCCGGCGACGTGATCCCGCAGGTGGTCGGCCCGGCGCCTGAGCAGCCCGGCAAGCGCGGCACGCGCTGGTCGATGCCGGACCGCTGCCCGGTCTGCGACCACGCCGGTCGTGCGCGCCGAGGGCGAGGTCCGCCACTACTGCTCGAACCGGGCCTGCCCGTCCCGCGGCTACGAGGGCTTGCGCCACTTCGTCTCGCGCGGTGCGATGGACATCGACGGCGTCGGCGAGAAGCTGGTGCGCAAGCTGATGGAGGTCGGCCTCGTCGCCCAGCCGCAGGACTTCTACAGGCTCACGGTCGACGACCTGCTGGCGCTGGACGGCTTCCAGCAGCGCTCCGCCGAGAAGGCGATCGAGGCCATCGAGACGTCCAAGCGTCAGCCGTTCGGGCGGGTGCTCTTCGCGCTCGGCATCCCCCACGTCGGGTCGGTCACCGCCCAGGCGCTGGCCGACGGCTTCGGCTCGATGGAGGCGCTGCGGGCGGCGACGGCCGAGGAGATCGCCGAGGTCGAGGGCGTCGGCCCGGTGATCGCCGAGCAGGTGGCGGGATGGTTCGTCGACGAGGAGCACGCCGGGGTCGTCGACGCGCTCACGGACGGCGGGGCTCGTGATGGACCGGCCCGAAGCGATCGCAGGCCCCGGCAGGGCCGCTGGCGGGGAAGACGTTCGTGGTCACCGGGACGCTCGACGGCTTCTCCCGGGACGGGATCGCCGAGCATCTGGCCGGGCTCGGCGCGAAGGTGACGAACACCGTCTCGGCCAGCACCGACTACCTGCTCGCGGGCGCGGGCGGCGGCTCGAAGCGGACCAAGGCCGAGCAGCTCGGCGTGCCGGTGATCTCCGAGGCCGAGCTGGCAGCATCGTCGCCGCAGGCGAGGGCTGACGCCGGTCAGGGAGCCGACGCGGCCAGCAGCTGCACGATCCGGTCCTGCAGCCGGTGCGCGGCCGGGATGTCGATGTCGTGCCGGTTCATCACGATCGAGAACGCGAGGTGGTGGCCGTTCGCGGGCCGTGACGTAGCCCGAGAGCGCCGAGGCGCCGTTCAGGGTGCCGGTCTTGGCGAGCGCGTTTCGAAACGCCGGGCCCGACCGCATCCGGTCGGTGAGCGTGCCGCTCACGCCGGCCAGGGGCAGGGCGTGGCGGTAGAACCAGCCGTACGGCTGCGTTGCCCGCACGGCGCAGGACGCCGAGGATCTGGCGGGCCGAGAGCCGGTCGCCCTTCGACAGCCCGGAGCCGTCCCATATTCGCGCCCCGGCCAGGTCGACGCCGAGGTTGTGGATGTAGCGGTGCGTGATGATCGTGCCCGCCTTGGTGCTGCCGCGCTGTCCGCCCGCGACCGCGAGGTCCTTGGTGAGCGTCTCGGCGAAGAAGTTGTCCGAGACCTGGTCCATCTCGAACACGAGCCGGTGGATCGCCGGCGAGGGCTCGGCGGCCAGTCGGCGGGCCGACGCTGGATGGGTGCCCGTGTGGGCCGGGTGGCCGACGGCGATCCCCTGGCGCTGAAGGGCCAGCGTCAGCTGCTGAGCGGCGCGCAGCGCGGGGGACGGCGCCGTCGCGAACGTCGCCGAACTGCAGCAGGTCTTCGTTCACCGTGAGCGCCGAGAGCGGCGGGCAGTCCATCCAGGAGTCGCGCTTCCAGTCCGGCCCCCGCCGGATCGTGTCGAAGCGCGCTCTCGTCGCCGTACGACCGAGCCCGTGACGCGCTGCACCCCGGCCGCGCGCAGACGCGCCGCCAGGTCGTGCACGAGGCCCGAGGCGCCGCCGAAGGCGACTCGACGAGAAGGGGACGGTGGAGAAGCGACGGATCGCCGCCGCCGACCAGCCACAGGTTCCCGTGCAGCGTCGCCGCCGGTGAGCGCCCCGGTCGCCATCGCCCGGGTCTCCAGGCGGCTCGCGAATCCGAGCCGGCCGAGCACCGCGGCGCTTGTCATCAGCTTCATGTTGGACGCCGGCCGAAGCTCGACCCGGCCGTGGTAGACCGCCAGAAGCCGGCCGGCGCCGCGGTCGAAGATCGCGACCCCGGTGTGGCTGCCCGCGAACTGCGAGCGTGCGACCATGCCGTCGATCTTGCGGTCGAGCGCAGACGCGCCGAGCGCCGACGGGGCGGCGACCAGGAGAAGCGCGCATGCGGCGACCAGGATTCGCGGCGCCGTCACGAAGCGGCGGAGACGCAGAAGCGGGCCCGCCCCGCTAGCGGGCGAGCGTGAGCTCCTCGCGGACGGCCTGGAAGAGGCTCTTGTCGATCTTGCCGTGGTAGATCGGGACGGCCTGCTCGTGGCAGAGGCGGATGACGTCTTCGCGCTTCATGCCGTACTCCTTGGAAAGCTCGTCCGGCGTCAGGTGGTTCGCCATGCACTGCCCCCTTGATGGTCTTCGAGAAGAGAAAAACCCACCGGACGGAATCCTCGGTGGGCTCAGCGATGCTGCTCCTCGTGTGTTCGCGCCTGCGGCAATTCAGGCGCACTCCTCGCAGACATCCATGTCCACACTGTAGCGACCTGCCCGGACGCCGTCAATCGTTTCGCAGGGCCGATTCAGATGGGGTTCGGGAGGTCGATGAAGACGTGCTCGACGCCGAAGCGGCCGGCGATCAGGTCGCCCAGCACGCGGACGCCGAAGACCTCGGTGGCGTAGTGGCCGGCGGCGACGAAGTGGATGCCCGCCTCACGTGCTGCGGCCATCGACCGGCTCGCGCGGCTCGCCCGTGATGAAGCAGTCCGCGCCGGCATCGGCGGCGGCCTCGAGCTCGCCCGCCGCGGCCCCGCTGATGATGGCGACCCGGGCGACGGCGTCGGGCCCGTCGGCGAAGACGAGCGGCTCGGGCGTCACCTCTCTGCGCACCCGCGCGACGAGCTCATCGAGCGTGATCGGCGGCTCGGCCCGGCCGATGAATCCGATCGTGCGCTCGCCGATCCGGCCGAACTCCTCCAGGTCGTCCAGGCCCAGCAGGCGGCACAGGAGGGCGTTGTTGCCGACGTCCGGATGCGCGTCGAGTGCGAGGTGGTACGCCACGAGCGAGAGGTCGCGCGTCGAAGAGCGCCTTCAGCCGGTCGCGCTCGCGGGGCCCGATCCGGCGCGGGTCGGACTTCCAGAAGAGGCCGTGGTGGACGATCAGCATCTGCGCGCCGGCGTCGGCCGCACGCCGGAACAGCTCGAGCGAGGCGCTCGACGCCCGTGGCGATCCGGGTCACCTCGCTCGGCGCCGGCCACCTGGAGGCCGATCGGCAGGGCGTCCGGATAGGCGTCCGCCTGCAGCAGTCCGTCTGCGAAGGCGACGATCTCGTCTCTGCCGGCCACGCGCGTACGCTACCGCCCGAACGGGTGGTCCCACCACCCCACCCGTTGCGCCGGGGCCTCCGCGTACGCCATGCTTCCCGGCATGGAGGAGCGCGTCTCGCTGCAGAAGCGCCTGGAGGGACACCTCCCGCCGCCCTCGGGCTCCCTGCGCCGGGAGGCGTTCGCGCGCCCGGCGGCCGGCGGACTGCGCGCGCGGATCCTGGCCCAGATCGACCGCGCCGTGGAGATCTTCGAGGTCGACCGGCTGCTGTACGACATCGAGGTCGAGGCCCAGCAGCGCTGGCTGCGGCGGATGATGGCGTTCGACGCCTACTGCGCCCGCCGCGACGCCGCCCGCGGGAGCGGCCGGCCGGGCCCGCCGCCTGTGCGATAATCCCGCGTCCCCCGGGGCGTGGCGCAGCCTGGTAGCGCGCACCGTTCGGGTCGGTGAGGTCCCGAGTTCGAATCTCGGCGCCCCGATAGCTGCGAGGCCGCGAGCCGTGCGGCCTCGCCGCGTTTAAGAGACGCAACCGTCCGGTTGCGTATACTCGCCCGATGCGGATACTCGTGCTGGGAGGGACGTCGTTCGCGGGCCGGCATCTGGTGGAGCTCGCCCTTGCGCGCGAGCACGAGCTCGTCCTCTTCAACCGCGGTCGCACGGGCGCCGACCTCCATCCCGGGGTCGAGCGGGTCGTCGGCGAGCGTGCCGGGAACCTCGCCGGCCTCCGCGGCCGCGCCTTCGACGTGGTCGTCGACATGTGCGGCTACTTCCCGGCCGACGTGGACCGATCCGCTCGCCTGATGTCCGGCGCGGCCGCCCGCTACCTGTTCGTCTCGAGCCGTAGCGTCTACTCCGACCATTCGGCGCCGGGGGCGAACGAGAACTCTGCGGTCGGGGAGCTGCCGCCGGGCGCGCCTGCCGACGAGATCACCGAGGAGAGCTACGGGCCGCTGAAGCTCGGATGTGAGCGGGCCGCGCAGGCCGCGTTCGGCGACCGCGCGCTGATCCTGCGGCCCGGCCTGATCGTCGGCCCGTACGACCCCACCGGGCGGTTCACCTACTGGCCCTGCCGCATCGCCGAGGGCGGCGATGTGCTTGCCCCCGCGCCATCCGACCAGCCGATCCAGCTTGTCGATGCCCGCGACCTGGCCGCCTTTGCGCTCACCCTGATCGAGCGCGGTGACGCAGGCACGTTCGACGTGGTCTGCCCCGCCGGCCTGCTCACGCTCGGCGGCGTCATCGACGCCTGTCGCGAGGCGTCGGGGAGCGACGCCCGCCCGGTCTGGGTCGACGAGGACTTCCTGCTCGAGCGCGGGGTCGAGCCGTGGACCGAGCTGCCGCTGTGGACGCCGGGCGACGACATGGCCGGGTTCCAGCGCTCGGACGTCTCCCGGGCGCTCGCGGCCGGCCTGGAGATCCGGCCGATCTCGGAGACGGCCGCCGACACGCTGCGCTGGGCGCAGGCGGCGAGGCCTGACCCCGGCCCCGCCATCGACCCGTGATCGCGAGGTGGCGCTGCTTCGGGAGTGGTCGTTGATCTAGTCTGGCAGCCGTGACGCAAGTGCAGGATGCCGACGCCCTCGTGATCTTCGGGATCACCGGCGACCTGGCCCGGAAGATGACGTTCCAGGCGCTCTACCTGCTCTCCCGCAGGCGCGGGCTCTCGTGCCCGGTGGTCGGCGTCGCGAAGGAGGACATCTCCGACGACGAGCTGCGCGATCGCGCCCGCCAGGCGATCACGGACGCGGGGACGAAGGTCGACGACGAGGACTTCTCCGCGTTCGCGAAGCGCCTGCGCTACGTGCGCGGCGACCTCGGCGACGAGGCCACCTATGCCGCGGTCGCGAAGGCGATCAAGGGCGCGTCGGCGCCCGCGTTCTACCTGGAGGTGCCGCCGTCGCTCTTCGCGACGGTGGTGAACGGCCTGGCCGGCGCCGGCCTCACCGGGAACGCGCGTGTGGTCGTCGAGAAGCCGTTCGGACACGACCTGGAGTCGGCCTGCAAGCTCGCCGCAGACCTGCACGAGGTGATCGACGAGTCGCAGCTCTTCCGGATCGACCACTTCCTGGGCAAGATGCCGGTGGAGGACATCCTCTACCTGCGCTTCGCGAACTCGATGCTCGAGCCGGTGTGGAACCGCAACCACATCGCCTACGTCGAGATGACGATGGCCGAGGATTTCGGCGTCGAGGACCGGGGCCGCTTCTACGACGCCGTCGGGGCGCTGCGGGACGTCGTCCAGAACCACATGCTGCAGGTGCTCGCGCTCATCGCGATGGAGCCGCCCGCGCGCCAGGGCCTGACGGCGATCGACGACCGCAAGCACGACGTGTTCACGGCCATGCCCGACCTCGACCCGGAGCGGATCGTACGCGGCCAGTACGCCGGCTACCAGGACGTCGACGGCGTGCGCCAAGGGGTCGGACACCGAGACGTTCGTCGCGCTGCGCGCCGAGATCGAGAACTGGCGCTGGGCGGGCGTGCCGTTCTGCATCCGGGCCGGCAAGGCGCTCGCCGTTCGGGCGACCGAGGTGCGGGTGATCTTCAAGCGGCCGCCCAAGCTCGCGTTCCTGGAGGGCAGCCGCCCCGCCCCGAACCACTTCGTCCTTCGCATCGACCCGCATCCGGGCACGACGATCCAGCTCCAGTCGCTGCGGGCCGGTGAGCCCGGCATCCACACGGTCGACCTCGACCTCGAGTTCGCGGCCGACGGGATGGAGGCGCCGACCGCCTACGAGCAGCTGCTCGCGGCGGCGCTGCGGGGCGACCGCAGCCACTTCACCCGCCAGGACGCCGTCGAGGAGACCTGGCGCATCGTGCAGCCGGCGCTGGACGCTCCGCCGCCGGTGCAGGTCTACGAGCGCGGCTCCTGGGGCCCCGCCGATGCCGACCGGATCACGGCCGGCCACGGCGGCTGGCACGCGCCCTGGTCGGCCCGCGACGACTGAGGGGGACAGTCCCGGACGGGGACTGTCCCCGATTCTCGGACTACTCCGTCTCGATGCGGCGGCCCACCTCGCGCACGATGTCGACGAGCGCGTGGGCGTCGGCCTCGGTCGTGCGGTAGTTGACCATGCACGGCCGCAGGCACCAGCGCCCATCGACGACCGCGCCGGTGACGTAGACGCGGCCGTCGCGCTGGAGCGCGCCCACGAGGAGGCGGTTGTGCGCGTCGACGTCGCCCTGGGCCGGAATGCGCCGGAAGGGCACGATCGAGAGCGACGGCTCGGTCAGGAGCTCGAGGTCGTCGGCCGCGCGCACGAGGTCGGCGACGAGCCGGGCGAGCGCGAGGTCGTGCTCGATGGCCTCGCGGAACGCCTCGGCGCCGTGCGCCCGCAGCGCCAGCCACAGCTTGAGCGCGCGGAACGGGCGCGAGTACTCGAGCGTCCACTCGACCGGGTGCTCGCCGAACTCGATCTCGGGGATGTACGGCGCGTCGTGCGAGAACGCGGCCTCGAGGTCGGCCCGGCTGCGCACCAGGAGCACGCCGCAGGCCTTGGGCACGAAGAGCCACTTGTGGCCGTCGAGCGCCGCCGAGTCGGCCAGCTCGAGCCCGTCGAACAGGTGCCGCGCCGATGCGGTCGCGGCCGCCGGCAGGCCGTAGGCGCCGTCGACGTGCAGCCACACGCCGTTGGCCGCGCACACCTCGGCCACCGCCCGGATCGGGTCGACGGCGCCCGTGAGCGTCGTCCCCGCCGTGGCGACGACGGCGACCGGGCGCAGGCCGTCGGCGACGTCGCGCTCGACCGCCGCCCGAAGCGCATCGGGTCGCATGCGCCGGTCGGAGTCGATCTCGATCGTCCGCAGCGCCCGCCGGCCCAGCCCCAGCACCTCGACCGCCCGCTCGACGCTCGAGTGCGCCTCGGCGCTCGTGTAGACGACGCCGCGGCCGTCGCAGCCGTCGATCCGGCTGCCGGGCTGGGCGCGCTCACGGGCGGCCGCGAGGGCCGTCAGGTTGGAGAGCATCCCGCCGCTCGTGAACGTCCCCCACGCGGCCGGGTAGCCGACCAGGTCTCCCACCCAACTCAGCGTCTGTCGCTCGACGAGGTCGGCTGCGGCCGCGCTCGCCGCCAGGTTGATGTCGTGCGAGCCGGCCAGCGCGTCGGCCAGGACGCCCAGCTCGAGGCCGGAGGAGCCCACGTAGCCGAAGAAGCGCGGCCGCGAGTGGGCCAGGCTCTCGTCGAGGATCTCGGACACCTCGTCCAGCGCGGCGTGCGGGCCGATGCCCGACTCCGGCAGCCCCTCCCCGAGCAGGCTGCGGATGTGCTCCGTGATCGGGGGCTGGTAGGAGCGGGCGCGATCGAATCCGCGCCACGACTCGAGGATGAGCGCGAGGCCGTGTTCGAGCGTCTCGGTGCGGGCCTCGCCGAGTGCGAGGGGCGTGTCGTTCATGCCCGCATCATCGCCGATCTATCATCACGCGAGAGACGCGCGTGATCCGGCTGCGAAAGATCGACCATGTCTGCCTGCGGGTCGGCGACGTCGCCGAGGCCGCGCCGCGCTACGCGATCCAGTTCGGCCTCACGATCCGCGACCTCGCCTCCGACCGGGCCACGCTTGCCTGCGACTACGAGCCGTACTCGCTCGAGCTCGTGGCCGCCGGGCCGGGCGAGGACCTCGGGTTCGGCCACTGCGCGTGGCAGCTGCGCCGCAGCGTTCCGATCGAGGCGGCCCGCGACTGGCTCGCATCGACGTGGGGGGCATGGGAGGACCGGGGCGACCACCTCGTCGTGGCAGACCCGGAGGGGTTCGAGCACCACCTCGTCCCCTACCTGCACGAGGACGACCGCCGCCCGGCTGTCGCCCGCCAGACGACCGACCTGCCGGCGCTGCGGCCGCGCAAGCTCGGCCATATCAACCGGCTCACCGCCGACATGGAGGCGGTGACGCGCTTCCACACGGACGTGCTGGGGATGGAGGTGTCGGACTACCTGGGGGACGTAGGCACCTGGCTCCACGTGAGCTCCGAGCATCACCAGATGGCGCTGGTCAGCTCCGCGGGAGCCCACTTCCACCACCTCGCGCTCGACTACGTCGACCTGGGTGCCCTGCGCTCGCTCTTCGACAACCTGGCCCAGCACGGCCGCTGGCTCTCGTGGGGCCCGGTGCGGCACGGCATCGCCCAGAACATGTGCGGGTACGTCCGCATCACCGAGGAGCCGCTGCACGTCGAGTGCTACTGCGACATGGAGCAGCTCGAGCCGGAGCACGAGCCGCGCACCTTCCCCGACGACCGCTTCTCGTCGAACACGTGGGGGCCGCTGCCGCCGCGGTCGTACTTCCGCTTCGACGCGGCCGCGATCGAGTCCGAGCGCGAGAGCCTCGAGACGCTGGGGACGCCGCTCCCGCCAGCCGTCTAATCCCGGCGGCGGGCCGCGATCCACATGTCGACGATGCGCAGGTCGGCCTCGTCGTAGCGGCGGAATTCGGGCGCGGGCCTGACGGCGGCGAAGTGCGCGTCGGCGCCGTTGTACGAGTGCTCGGCGACGACGTCGAACCCGCACTCGGCGACGATGTCCAGGTAGTCGGGGCGGCGCAGCCGGTTCTGGGGCTCCATGCGGCTGTTCAGGTAGCGCCACCGCCCGGATGAGAAGCGCAGCGAGTTGTAGACCCCCACCTTGCGGTCGAACTTGGCGTAGTGGTCGCGCAGGTCGATGTGGTGGCTGATGAGGGCGCGCCGGCGCGCCGGTGCGGTGGGCCTCGCGCAGGAGGGCGCGGATGCCGTCGGCGGGCACGTGCTCGAACACGTTGTTCGTGACGAAGAGGCCGGCGCTCCCCTCCGCGAGGCCAGACCGGGACGCGTCGCCGACGTGGTAGGAGATGCCCATCTCCGCGAGCAGCGCCTGGAGGTCGAGGGGCGGGTCGGCGGCGAGGGCGCGGACGCGGTCGAGCCGCTCGGGCAGCACCCACGGGCACTCGCGCTCCAGGGCTCCCGAATCGGCCGCGGCGATCAGCTGCGTCAGCATGTCGACCGTCCGGGCCGTGTTCGTCAGCCGGACGATGTCGAACGTGTGCACCGCCCGCGCGCCTGCCAGGTGCAGCCCCACCGGGAGCAGCGGCGCGAACCCGGTGCCGATCTCGACCACCTCCGTCTCGGCCAGCGGCCGCGCGCCGAAGCGGCGCTGATGGTCGACGTGGCGGCCGCCGACGCGGGCGAGCTTCGACACGACCCGCTCCGGGGTCATCACGACCGAGCGGGTGCCGTAGCGCTGCAGGAGCCCGTTCACCTCCACACCCTTGGGAAGCACCGAGATCGTGTTCTGCAGAGCAGCCTTCGCGAGCCAGCGCACGCGCCGATGGTAATGATTCCGGGATGCACGAGCCCGAACTGACCGACGTCCTCGCCGCCCGCACCCGCATCGCGCCACATCTGCCCCGCACCGCCTTCCGGCCCTACCCGGCACTGGCGGAGGCCGTCGGCGCCGACGTGTGGGTGAAGCACGAGAACCACAATCCCACCGCCGCGTTCAAGGTGCGGGGCGGGATCAACCTGGTCTCGCAGCTCACGCCGGAGGAGCGCGACCGCGGCCTGGTCACCGCCTCGACGGGGAACCACGGCCAGTCGATCGCGTACGCCGCGCGCCTGCACGGCGTCCGCGCGACGATCTGCGTGCCCGAGGGCGCGAACCCGCTGAAGGTCGCCGCCATCCGCGCGCTGGGCGCGGAGATCGTCGTCCACGGCCAGGACTTCGACGCGGCCCGCGAGCATTGCGAGCTTCTGGGCGCGCGCGACGGCCTCCGCTACGTGCATTCCGGCAACGAGCCCGCCCTGATCGCGGGCGTCGCCACCGCCACGTTGGAGATGCTCGAAGACGTCCCGGACATCGACGTGATCGTCGTCCCGATCGGCGGCGGGAGCGGCGCGGCCGGCGCCTGCATCGCCGCCAAGGCGATCCGTCCCGGGATCGAGGTCATCGGTGTCCAGTCGGCGGCCGCTCCTGCGGCGCACAGCTCGTGGGAGGCGCGCGAGCTCGTGACCGGGGAGATGGCGACCTTCGCCGAGGGCCTCGCGACGCGGACGGCCTTCGAGCTGCCGCAGCGGGTCCTGTGGCGGCTGCTGGACGACTTCGTCCTCGTCTCCGACGACGACCTGCGCGCCGCGACCGCGCGGATGATCGCCGCGACGAGCAGCCTGGTCGAGCCGGCCGGCGCCGCCGCCCTCGCCGGGGCGCTGGCCCTCCGCGACCGGCTCGCCGGCCGCCGGGTGGCGCTCGTCGCGAGCGGCGGCAACATCAGCCTCGGCCAGCTGCGTGCGCTGCTGGACGGCGTCGATGCCGGCTGAGCTGCCGCTGCTCGAATTCCGCGACCGTTCGGCCTGGGCAGCGTGGCTCGCCGAGCACGGTGAGTCGTCCCCGGGCGTGTGGCTGAAGCTCGCACGGAAGGACGGCGGCGGCCGCTCGGTCACCTACGCCGAGGCGCTCGACGTCGCCCTCTGCCACGGGTGGATCGACGGCCAGAAGGGCGCCATCGACGAGCGCCACTGGCGGCAGCGGTTCACGCCGCGGACGTCCCGCAGCCGCTGGTCGAAGCGGAACCGCGAGCGGGCCGAGGAGTTGCTCGGGCGCGGCGAGATGGCGCCCGCCGGCCTGCGCGAGGTCGAGGCCGCGCGCGCAGACGGCCGCTGGGAGGCCGCCTACGACTCGGCGGCGACGGCCGCGGTGCCGCCCGACCTGCAGGCTGCGCTCGACCGCGACCCGGCCGCTGCCGAGTTCTTCGCCGGCCTCGACGGCGCCAACCGCTACGCGATCCTCTACCGGCTGCAGGAGGCGCGCCGGCCGGAGACGCGGGCGCGGCGGCTGGAGAAGTACGTGGTCATGTTGCACGAGGGCAGGCGTATCCACGGGTAGGCTGCCGGGGTCGAGGGAAGGGGGCGACATGGCGATGCTGAGCGATCCGCTCTCCGCCGAGGAGGTCGGGCTGCTGGACGCCTACTGGCGGGCGGCCAACTACCTGTCGGTGGGGCAGATCTACCTGCTCTCAAACGCGCTTCTGCGCGAGTCGCTGCGCCCGGAGCACATCAAGCCGCGCCTGCTGGGGCACTTCGGTACGACGCCCGGCCTGAACCTGATCTACGCGCACCTGAACCGGGCGATCCTGCGCCGCGACCTGCGGATGATCTACGTCACCGGACCGGGCCACGGCGGGCCGGGCCTCGTCGCGAACGCCTACCTCGAGGGCACCTACTCCGAGGTCTACCCCCACATCGGCCGCGACGAGGAGGGCCTCGAGGCGCTGTTCCGCCAGTTCTCGTTCCCGGGCGGCATTCCCAGCCACGTCGCGCCCGAGACGCCGGGCTCGATCCACGAGGGCGGCGAGCTCGGCTACTCGCTCGCGCACGCCTTCGGTGCGGCCTTCGACAATCCGGGCCTGGTGGTCGCCTGCGTCGTC
The DNA here is from genome assembly GCA_963746115.1 of uncultured Actinomycetes bacterium. Classification (GTDB taxonomy): domain Bacteria; phylum Actinomycetota; class Thermoleophilia; order Gaiellales; family JAICJC01; genus JAICJC01. The sequence continues at coordinate 452,590 of CAVVAA010000003.1, forward strand.
GGCGACGGTGAGGCCGAGACGGGGCCGCTCGCCACCGGCTGGCACGGGAACAAGTTCCTGAACGCCCGCATGGACGGCGCGGTGCTGCCCATCCTGCACCTGAACGGCTACAAGATCGCGAGCCCGACCGTGCTCGCGCGGATCCCGGACGAGGAGCTCGACGACCTGCTCCGCGGCTACGGGTGGGACCCGCTGCGGGTCGACGCCGCCCCGGACGACGACCACGCCGACGTCCACCGCCGGTTCGCCGGCGTCCTCGACGACGCGCTCGACCGGATCGCAGCGATCCAGCGGGCCGCGCGCGAGGACGGGAACGAGGAGCGGCCGCGCTGGCCCGCGATCGTCCTGCGCAGCCCGAAGGGGTGGACCGGGCCGCGGATCGTCGACGGCCTGCCGGTCGAGGGCTCGTGGCGCTCGCACCAGGTGCCGCTGGCGGGCGTGCGCGAGAACCCCGAGCACCTGCGCCAGCTGGAGGCGTGGATGCGCAGCTACCGGCCCGAGGAGCTCTTCGACGAGCGCGGCGCCGTCGTCCCCGAGCCTGGCGCACCTGGCGCCGTCCGGCGAGCGGCGGATGAGCGCGAGCCCGCACGCGAACGGGGGCCTCCTTCTGCGCGACCTCGACCTCCCGGACTTCCGGACATACGCGGTCGACGTCCCCGCTCCGGCGTCCACGAACACCGAGGCGACCCGGGTGCTGGGCACCTTCATCCGCGACGTGATCGCCCGCAACCCCGAGACGTTCCGGCTGTTCGGGCCGGACGAGACCGAGTCGAACCGGCTGGGCGCCGTGTTCGAGACGACGGCGCGGACGTGGGAGGCGAAGCTCGTCGAGACCGACACCGGCCTGGCCCGCGAGGGGCGGGTCATGGAGGTGCTCTCCGAGCACCAGTGCCAGGGCTGGCTCGAGGGCTACCTGCTCACCGGCCGCCACGGCCTCTTCAACTGCTACGAAGCCTTCATCCACATCGTCGACTCGATGTTCAACCAGCACGCCAAGTGGCTCAAGGTGAGCCGCGGCATCCCCTGGCGGCGGCCGATCGCGTCGCTCAACTACCTGCTCTCCTCGCACGTGTGGCGGCAGGACCACAACGGCTTCTCACATCAGGACCCCGGGTTCATCGACCACGTCGTGAACAAGAAGGCCGAGATCATCCGCGTGTACCTGCCGCCGGACGCGAACACGCTGCTCTCCGTCGCCGACCACTGCCTGCGCAGCCGCGACTACGTGAACGTCATCGTGGCGGGCAAGCAGCCGGCGCTGAACTACCTGGACATGGACGAGGCGATCGTCCACTGCACCCGCGGCATCGGCATCTGGCAGTGGGCGTCGAACGACGAGGGCGGCGAGCCTGACGTCGTCCTCGGATGCGCCGGCGACGTGCCCACGCTGGAGACGCTCGCGGCGGCGGCCATCCTGCGCGAGCGGCTCCCCGACCTGCGCGTGCGGGTCGTGAACGTCGTCGACCTGATGCGGCTCGAGCCCGACTCCGAGCACCCGCACGGCCTCTCCGACCGTGACTTCGACACGCTTTTCACCGCCGACCGGCCGGTGGTGTTCGCCTACCACGGCTACGCGTCGCTGATCCACAAGCTGACGTACCGGCGCCGGAACCACGACAACATGCACGTGCGCGGGTACACGGAGGAGGGGACGACGACGACGCCGTTCGACATGGTGATGCTGAACGACCTCGACCGCTTCCACCTGGTGATGGACGTGATCGACCGCGTCCCCGGGCTCGGCGTCCGCGCGGCCGAGCTGCGCCAGGAGATGGCGGACGCCCGCATCCGGGCACGGGCGTACACGCGCGAGCACGGCGAGGACGCGCCCGAGATCCGCGGCTGGGCCTGGCCGCGCTGACGGCGTGGGCGACGTCCTGGTCGCAAACGCGGGCTCGACCAGCCTGAAGCTGTACGCGGTCACGGCGGATGGCGAGTCGAGGCGGGTGCAGACGCTCGATGAGGTCGACGCCGGGACGCTCGACTGTGTCGCCCACCGCATCGTCCACGGCGGCGAGCGGTTCCGCGACCCGGTCGTGGTCGACGACGGTGTTCGCGCCGAGCTCGAGCGGCTCGAGCCGCTCGCGCCCCTGCACAACGCGCCGGCCCTGCGGGAGCTCGACGCCGCCCGGGAGCGCTTCCCGGGGCTCCCGCACGTGGCCGTGTTCGACACCGCGTTCCATGCCACGATCCCGCCCGCGGCGGCGACGTACGCCGTGCCCCGGCGCTGGCGGGAGGAGTGGGGCGTGCGCCGCTACGGCTTCCACGGCCTCTCGGTAGCGTGGTCGGTCGAGCGGGCGCCGGAGGTGGTGGCGCGGGCGGCCGCGGGGCTGCGCCTCGTCGTCTGCCACCTCGGCGGCGGCAGCTCGGTGACAGCGGTCGCGGACGGCCGCTCCGTCGACACGACGATGGGCTTCAGCCCGAACGAGGGCGTCCCCATGGCCACCAGGTCCGGGTCCGTCGATCCGGGGGCGCTGGTGGCGGTGCTGCGCCGGTCGGGCATGGACGCCGACGCCCTCGACCACGTCCTGAACGAGGAGTCGGGGATGCGCGGCCTGGCGGGCGGCGACGGCCTGGAGCTCGGGCTGGAGCGGCGGGCGCAGGAGGGCGACGAGGCCGCCCGGCTGGCGGTGGACGTCTACGTGCACCGGGTGGCCGGTGCCGCCGCGGCCATGGCGGCGGCGGCCCGCGGCGTCGACGTGCTCGTCTTCACGGCCGGCATCGGCGAGCGCTCGTCGCAGGTGCGCGAGCGCGTGTGCGGCCGGCTCGGGTTCCTGGGCGTCGGGGTCGATCCGGAGCTGAACGCCGGGGACGGCGACCGCGACATCGCCGCCGCGGGATCGCCGGTGCGGGTCGCGGTGATCCGCGCCCGCGAGGAGCTCGTCGCCGCCCGCGCCGCGCGCGAGCTCATGCGCCGCCGCGGATGACGCGCGGCGCGGCGCTCAGGGCCACGAGCGCGGCGGCGGCGACCACCGCCAGCGGTCGCGAGGCCTGTCCGGCCACGACGAGCAGCACGGCGTCGATCAGGGCGAGCCCGGACGTGACGGCGTAGGCCCGCCGCAGGGGCAGCAGGTCGGCGGCCAGACAGCCCGCGGCGACGACGAAGGCGACGATCCCGAGCGCGGCGAGCGGGAAGAGCACCGCGGGCCGGCCGATCAGAAGCCCGGCTGCGACTCCGGCGGCTCCGAGGATGCCGAGGGTCACGCGCAGCCCGGTCATCCGGTCGAGTAGCGGTCGAGGACGCGGCCGCGCTCGTCGATGAACTGGTAGCCGATCCCGGTCGCGGTCACCGAGACGCGCAGCGACCCGAAGTTCAGGAGCGAGACGATCGCATCGGGGCTGCGCTTCGTGAACTCCGCCGCGCCTGGGCCCTCGCCGCCCGTGCCGACGACGAACTCGGGGATGCCGCCCACCATCCGGCGCTCGTACCGGTGCAGGTGGCCGGCGATCACCGCCGCGACGTGCCGGCGGCGCAGGAGGGGCAGGATGCTGTCTCCAGGCTGGACCGGCCGGTGCAGCACGACGAAGCGCACCCGCGGCCCGGGCTGCGCCAGCGCGCGGCGGGCGAACGCCACCTCGGCCGGGCCGTCGTCGAGCCCGAGCAGGACGACCTGGACAGGCCCATAGTCGACCACGTAGCGGCCGGCGTCGTTCGGCAGGTGCAGCGCGTCGGCGACCGCGGCGCCGTTGCTGTAGAAGAGGTCGTGCTCGCCCATGGTGGCGTAGAGCGGCGCCTCCAGCATCACGTCGTGGAGCGGCCGGAAGATGTTGCGGTCGAGCAGCACCGGCGCGCCCACGAGGTAGCTGTTGTCGCCTGCGGTGACGACGAAGTCGGGCTGCTCCGACGCCAGCGTGCGCCCGACCGCCCACTCGTGGTCGGTCCCCGAGCCGTAGTCGCCGATGGCGGCGAACGTGACCGGCGCCCGCGGATCGGTCGGTGCCGTATGAAACGATCCCGCCGCCCGGCCGACGCCGCCGATCGACGCCGTCCACAGGTAGCGCACGCCCGGCTCGAGCCCCGTGAAGCGGCCATCGTGCGCGACCGCCGTCGTCCCGTCGGGGGCCGTCGCCACGAGCTCGACCCGGCGGTCTCCGGGCAGCGTCCAGGCAAGCTCGGCCGACGTGCCGCCGACCCTCACCACGAACGGGCCGCGGCTGAAGGGATCGGCGCTCGGCGAGAGCAGGTAGAGCTTCCAGTAGACGAGCACGGCAGCGACGACGAGGACGAGGACGGCGCAGAGCATCGCGAGGGCGACGACGACGCGCCGCAACCGGCGTTCGAGCGGCGTCCGGTCGGCCATCCCGAGAGCGTACCGAGGTGCTCTCTAGACTCCCGCGATGGCCCGCACGTCCGACCGCCTCGTCGCGGGGCTCAGTGAGCGGCTCTCGACGACCACCGACCGCGCGATCCGCACGGTCGTGAAGCATCGCGGGGCCGCCGCGGCTGCGGCCGGCGAATCGTTGCGGGCGGAGTTTCCCGGCGCCGACCCGGCCCGGCTCGTGCATACCGCGTTCGCACGCCGGTCGTGGCACCTCGCGGGCACGGGCGCGGCCAGCGCGATCCCCGCCGTGGTGCCGGGCCCCGGCACGATCGCCGAGATCAGCGCGGCGCTCGGCGACGTGGCCCTGCTCACGGCGGCTCAGGTCGAGCTGATCCTGGTCGCCGCGCACCTGTTCGGCCGGCCGCTCACCGACCAGGACGCGCGGCTCCTGGACGTGCTGCTCGTCCTCGGGATGGACGTCGGCGCCGTCAAGCTGCGGCGCGGCGGCATCGTCGAGACGATGGGCACCCGGTACCGGCCCGACCAGCTGCAGGGCGCGCGGGCCGAGACGCTCTCGGCCGGCGTCTCCGGCCGGCTGGCGCTGCAGGTGACCGGACGGCTCGCGCGCCGGCGGGCGCACATCATCCTCGGCCGCGAGATCCCGCTGCTCGGCATCGGCCTGGCCGCCGGGTACAACCTGCGCTCGACGCGCGGGCTCGGCGGCGAGGCGGCCCGCTTCTTCCGCCACATCGCGTAGCCACCCGCCGGCACGGGTGCCTGGCACCGGCACGGTGCCAGGCACCGGTCCGAGGTCGGTGGCGTGCGAGGGTTATCAGCCGCGGACGTGCACGAAGGCCATCACGCGTTGGTCTGCGCGGCGCTCGAGCTGGGCGATCCGGCCGCCGTTCGGCTCGCCCGAGCTGGTGACGTTGCCCTCGATCGTGCAGAACGTGGTGCCGGGCTGGCCCGTCCAGTCGTCGAACATGGCGACGTGATCGGCGACGCCGTCGCCGTCCAGGTCGAACACCGGCAGGTCGCCCGGAAGCGGCCGGCGGGTGATCGAGAGCTGGTTCTCGCCCCGCTGCGCGTCCCAGAGGATGTGCGGCACGTACGCGTAGCGGACGCCGGCGGCGAACGCCGTCGAGCCGGCCCGCGCATAGCACCACGACACGAAGATCGCCGCCCACGGCGCCGGTGCGCCGTACCAGTCCGTGCACTCGATCCGGCGCGACCCGGCGGGCGTCTCCCGCTCGCCGACGTTCGAGATCGCGATGTCGTATGCCGTGTTCCACAGGCCGACGTCCTGCGCCCGCCGCAGCCGGCGCGTGTGAGTCGCCTTGAACCCCGGAGGCTGGGCGACGCCGCCCGCCAGCATTGCCACCATGTCGGGCGAGGCGATCTCGTCGATCTGCTTCTCGGGATAGCCGAGCCAGTACTTCGCGCGCCGCACGGCGGCCGCGGTGCGCTCGCCGTAGACGCCGTCGATCGGCCCCGGGTCGAACGTGCCGAACGGGTTGTGCAGCAGCAATCGCTGCGCCTGGGCCACGTCGCCACCCTCCATCGGCGGGGAGCTGAGGTGGAGCGGGACGGCGGTGGTCGTGGTCGCCATGGGCCGCGGCAATACTAGCCTGGCAGGCGAGGGCGTTCAGTTCAGGCCCGGATCCTCGGGCATCCGGGCCACGAGCCGGTACTCGCCCCCCTTGCGCTCGAGCACGTGGCTCCAGAGGGCGTCGGCGTCGGCGCAGAACACGTCCCCCGGCAGCGCCGGCTCCACGAACCAGGCTTCCTCCTCGAGCTCGCCCTCGAGCTGGCCCTCGCCCCAGCCCGAGTAGCCGGCGTACACCCGCACGCGGGTCACCTCCTCGGCGAGCGAGTCCATGTCGGACTCGACGCCGATCGGGGCGATCGGGCCGCACACCGCCGCCGTCCGGCGGCGGGCCGGTGTACTCCGCGAGCGCGATGACCGCCTGCGGCTGCACCGGACCGCCCGCGAACACGCACCCGTCGTCGAGCTCCGCCAGCTCGGGCACCGCCTCGGACACGGGCAGCTCGGTCGGGCGGTTGAGCACGACGCCCAGCGCACCCTCGGCGGAGTGCTCGAGCACGAGCACCACGGTGCGGTGGAAGTTGGGGTCGACCAGGAGTGGGGCCGCGATCAGCAGCTGGCCCTTGAGGGACGCCTCGGCCACGCCTCGCAGTCTAGGGTCGCGCCACCAGCGCGGAGGCGTCCGGCTTCGATTTCAGGAGGCCGGAGCGGTACATCCAGTCGCCGAACCGCTGCCAGGCGGCCGCGTCGAGCGGCCCGGTGCGGAGCAGCTTGAGCGTGGCCGGGACGCTCGCCCGGATCGTGCCCTCGTAGTCGCGGTAGGCATGCCCCACCATCACCTGCGCGGCAGCGGCCGGATGGGCCTGCGCCCATCGCGTCGCCGCCGCGAGCGCCGTCACGAACCGCCTCACGGTGCGCCGGTAGCCCGCGTCGTCGTGGAGCTTGTCCCTGTTTGCGACCACGACGAGCTCGTCGTAGCCGGGGACGCCGTAGCGGTCGTACGGGAACACCACCGGATGCAGCCCCTCCTTGGCGAACTGGATCCCCTCGATGTTTCCGAACACGCCGGCGACGGCGTCCACCCGGCCCTGGAGCAGGGCCGGCACCTGGTTGAAGTGGATGTTCTCGAGGTGCACGGCGGACGGATCGACGCCCGCGTGGCGCAGCACGGTCTCGACGAACGCCGTGGTCGAGCTGGAGCCGTCGACGCCGATCGTCTTGCCCCGCAGCCCGGCCGGCGAGGTGACGCCGCTCGCGCCGGACGCGATTATCGAGCTCAGCGCCTCCGGCGCGATGGAGGCCACGGCGACGACCGGGATGTGCTCCTGCTGGGCGTAGAACAGCTCCGGCTCGTAGTCGATGCCGAGGTCGGTCGTCCCGGCCGCGACCAGCCGGATCGGGTCGGAGACGTCCGACGGCGCATGCGGCGTCACGTCGAGGCCCGCGCGGCGGAAGAAGCCGCGGTCGATGGCGCTGTAGACGCCCACGTGGTCGGCGTTCGGGTACCAGTCGAGCGCGAGGCTGACGTCCGTCGTGTGGCCGGCCGTCGTGGCCGCGCCGGAGCTGCCGCCGCAGCCGGCGAGCACGAGGACGGCGAGGAGGGCGAATCGGTGGCGCATGGCTTGCATCCCTTCGCTGGCATGACCCAGATCAGGTTCGCGGGTCGGCGCTCCTGCGCCCTCTCAGCCCCGTTCGGGGCTCCCCGGCAAACGGTTTCCGCCCCTCAGTCTATCCGCCGATCCGCCGCGCCCACGGGATCGTCAGCCGCTCGACCAGCGTCACGGCGCCGAAAAGCGCCAGCGCCAGGGCCGCCAGCACGACCACCGCCGCGCCGACGAGGGGGGCGTCGTACTGGGCGGTGCCCTCGCGCATGGCGTCGCCCAGGCCAGAGCCGGAGCCCGCGTACTCGGCGAAGAGCGCGGCGACGGCCGCGTAGGAGGCGGCGACGCGCATGCCGGTGAAGATCGACGGGAGCGCCCAGGGCAGCTCCACCCGGCGGAAGATGGCCGTCCGCGATGCCCGCAGCGTGCGCATCACCCGGACGTGCTCGGGATCGACCGAGCGGAACCCGTCCAGGGCGGCGACCGTGACCGGGAAGAAGCACACGAGCGCGACGATCACGAGCTTCGGGGCGAGCCCGAAGCCGAGGTAGATCACGAGGATGGGCGCGATGGCGACGACGGGGACGCTCTGCGACGCCACGAGCAGCGGGTAGACCGCCCGCCGCATGGTCGGCGAGGCGTGCAGCGCGACCGCCGCGGCCAGGCCGAAGGCGAGCGCCAGCGCGAACCCCGCCAGCATCTCGCGGGCCGTGACGCCCGCCGCCGAGGCGAGCGGCCCGCGCTCGTCCCACAGCGTCCGGGCGACGTCCGTCGGCGCCGGGAGCACGTACTGGGGCACGCCGCGCAGGCGCACGTAGGCCTGCCACGCGGCGACGAGCGCCGCCAGCACGACGATCCAGGCGAGCTGCGACCGGACGCGGCTCACCGCAGCGCCTCGAGCGCCTGGCCGCGCGCCTCCAGAAACGCCCGAGACGCGATCGTCTCGGCGCGCGCGCCGCCGCCGAAGCCGGCGGCGATCTCGAGCACCATCCGGCCCGGGCGGGCCGACATGACGGCGACCCGGTCGCACACGAGCAGCGCTTCCTCGACGTCGTGGGTGACGAGCACGGTCGTGCGCGGCTCGGCCCGCAGGGCGGCGCCGAGCCACTCCTGCAGCTCGGCCCGGGTGATGGCGTCGAGCGCCCCGAACGGCTCGTCCAGCAGGAGCACGTCCTTGCCCGCCAGGAGCGTGCGCGCGAACGCCACGCGCTGGCGCATGCCGCCGGAGAGCTCCCACGTGCGCCGGCGCTCGAACCCGTCCAGGCCGAGCCGCGCAAACAGCGGGGCGGCCTCGGCCCGGGCGCGGCGGCGGCCGCCGCCGGCGTTCTCGAGCGCGACGCACGGCGTTGCCGAGCGCGTCGCGCCACGGCAGCAGCAGGTCGCTCTGGGGCATGAGCGCGCAGCGATCCAACCTCGCCGCAGCATCGGCGGCGCCGTCGACGACCACCCTCCCCGCCGTGGGCTGCTCGAGCCCGGCCACGATCTCGAGCAGGGTGGACTTCCCGCACCCGCTCGGCCCGACGATGCCGGTCACCCCGCCGCCGGGGACGTGCAGCGACACGCCGTCCAGCGCGGCCACGTCGCCGAACCGCTTGGTCACTCCCGAGAGCTCGATGCCCCCGGGGGCCGCACTCGCCATGGCTTGCATCCCTTCGCTGGCATGACCCAGATCAGGTTCGCGGGTCGGCGCGCAGGCGCGCCCTCTCAGCCTCCGGTGGAGGCTCCCCGGCAAACGTTCCGCCGGAACTCTACGCGCTCGTACACTGCCGCCCTATGGCCCGCACGCTGCAACGCCTTGGGACGCGAGCCGCTCGTCTCCGACGGGGGCATGGGATCGCTGCTTCAGACGGCGGTCGTCCGCGCCCGCTGCGCCGGAGGAGGCGAACCTGATCGCGCCGGAGCAGGTCGTGGCGCTGCACGTCGCGTTCATCCGCGCGGGGTCCGACGTGATCCTGACCAATACCTACGGCGCGAACCCGGTGAAGCTCGCGCCGCACAAGCTCGACGACCGCTTCGAGGCGATGAACCAGGCCGGCGTCAAGCTGGCCCGCGAAGCCCGCGAGGTGGCCGGCCGCGACGTGCTCGTCGGCGGCTCGATCGGGCCGCTCGGGGCCGCGCCCGGCCGGCTCTCGCCCGAGCAGATGGCGGAGGCATTCTCGGCCCAGGCGGCCGCGCTCGAGGGTCGGGGCGTCGATCTCTTCGTGCTCGAGACGTTCACCTCGCTCGAGGAGCTCCGGATCGCCGCACGCGCCGTGCGCGCCGTCGCCGGACCTGCCCTTATCGCCCAGGTGACCGTCGGGCGACGACGCCGAGACCGCGGCCGGAGTGCGCCGCCGCCGACGTCCCGGCGGCGCTCGCGGAGCTCGAGCCCGGTCGCGGTGGGCGTGAACTGCAGCCTCGGGCCGCAGACCGTCCTCGCCGGCCTCGAGCGGATGCGGGCGGCCACCGACCTGCCGCTGACGGCGCAGGCGAACGCCGGGATGCCCAACGTCTCGACCGGGCGCCTGGTCTACCCGAACGCGAGCCCCGAGTACTTCGGCGAGTACGCCGCGCATGCACTCGCGCTCGGCGCAGTCGTGATCGGCGGCTGCTGCGGCACGACGCCGGAGCACGTGGCCGCCATCCGCCGGGCCGTGAGCGAGCGGCGGCCGCCGGCCGTGGCGCTGCAGCTGGTCGAGCGCGAGCTGCCGATCCGGGCGGCGTCGGAGGCGCGTCGAGACGCTGCTCGAGGCGCAAGCTGCGCCGGGGCGAGTTCGTGGTGTCGGTCGAGCTCGACCCGCCCAAGGGCGGGAACGTGGAGCGCCTGATCGCCTCGGCGCGCAGCCTCGCGGCCGCGGGCGGCGTCGACGTCTTCGACGTGAACGACAACCCGCTCGCCCGGGCGCGGATGAACGCGCTGATCGCCTCGGCGCTGATCGAGCAGCAGGTGGGCGACGGAGACCATCCCGCACGTGACACCGCGCGACGCGAGCGTGCGCGGCATCGAGTCGATGCTCCTCGGCGCGCACGCCGTCGGGATCCGCAACGTCCTCGCGGTGACCGGCGACCCGCCGCCGTCGGGCGACCCACACGGCTCGGAGGCCGTCTACGAGGTGGACGCGATCGGCCTCACGCGGCTGATGACGGCGCTCAACTCGGGCGTCGACTACGCCGGCAAGGCGATCGACGACGCCACCAGCTTCCACGTCGGCGTGGCGGTGAACCCGGTCGCGGACGACCCCGACTGGGAGATCGAGCGCTTCGCCCGAAAGATCGAGGCCGGCGCTCGCTTCGCGATGACCCAGGTGCTTTTCGACGCCGCCCAGCTGGAGCGGTTCCTGGAGCGGCTGGGCGGCCCGCCGGCCGTGCCGTTGATCGTCGGCGTCTGGCCCGTGCGCAGCCACGCGCTCGCCTTCCGGCTGCACAACGAGGTGCCGGGCATCAGCGTCCCGGCCGACGTGCTCGACCGGCTCGATCGGGCAGGGCCCGAGGCGGCTCGCGAGGGGATGGCGGTCGCCCGCGACCTGCTCGCGGCGGTGCGCGACCTCGCCGCCGGGGCCTACCTCGTGCCGCCGTTCAAGGAGCCCGAGGCGGTGCTCGAGCTGCTCACGGGCGGCTGACGCCTTCGGGCGGCCGGTCGTCCGGGCGCCAGGCGGGATGGTGCTGGGCCGCCCACTCGGCGTCGACGCGGCCGGTGACGATGCCGCGGAGGGCACGGCGGGTGCCCGGGTTCAGGACGGCCATGTAGAGGTGTCCGCAGACGAGCACGATGATCGCGACCGCGGCCACGTTGTGCACCGCGCCGTCCACGTTCGAGTTCGCGACGATTCCATGCAGCCGGGCCCACCAGTACAGCCCGGAGACGGTCACCGCGAGCAGCAGCAGGCACACGAGGATCGCGTTCGCCTTCTGGCCGGCGTTGAAGCGCCCGGCGGGCGGAGGCTCGCCTCCCCGCCGCAGGGCTGCGCGCGGCGCCCAGGCCAGCCAGCGGCGGTCGTCGCCGTCCAGCGTGCGCAGCTCGCGCGCCGAGGTGCGCAGCGTCCGCCGGTCGCCGGTTGCGGCGATCGCCGCGAGCCCGGCCGCGAGGACGAACACGCTCCCCACGTGCACGGGGAAGGCGGCGGAGTGGGCCACGTTCGCGGCCGAGAGCGAGCCCCGTCGCGATCATCGCGAGCACGGCGGCCGCGAGCACCCAGTGGGCCGCGAGCTCGGAGCGGGTGAACCGGCGGACGAGCATGCGGCCACGGTACGGCCGCCGGATGAGAGCCGCCTGAGGCGGCGGTCAGCTGTCGAGCTGCTCCAGCGCGCACTCCTCGGCCCGCTTGTCGTCGCGGAAGCGCAGCAGCCGTGCGCCGTGGCGGATGCGGTGGCCGCTGCGGTGGTCGAAGCTGACCTCGGCGACCAGGTCGGGGCGCAGCCCGCGCCACTCGCGGTCGCGGTCGGCGCTCCAGCGGTTCGGCTCGGAGGCGCCGTGCTCGCCCGTCTCGTGCGGCGTGACGACGCCGACCAGCTCCCGCGCGTACTTGGCGGTGAACCCGGACGTGTGCCCGACGACGTAGACCTTGCCGTCGGCGTCGTACAGGCCCAGTATCAGCGAGCCGACGGTGCCCTCCGCCTTGCCGGGGCGCCAGCCGACGACCGCGCAGTCGATCGTGCGCACGCGCTTCACCTTCACCATCCCCACCCGCTCGCCGGGCTTGTAGGGCGCGTCGGCGCGCTTGGCGATCACGCCCTCGGCCGTCTGCAGCCACGGCTCCGCCTCCGCGCGGTCGGCGGTCGACGGGATCAGCTCCACCGGCTCTCCGGCGACGTCCTCCAGGGTCGCGCGACGGTCGGTCAGCGGGGCGTCGAGCAGCGACTCGTCGTCGAGGGCGAGGATGTCGAACGCCACGAACGTCGCCGGCCGCTCCTCCGCGAGGCGGGCGACCCGCGAGGCCGCAGGGTGAATGCGTTCCTGCAGCGCCTCGAAGTCCTCCCCGCCGCCGTCGGCGCGGATGACGAGCTCGCCGTCGAGCACGTAGCGGCCCTCGGGGAAGCGCAGCTCGGGGAAGTAGCGGCCGAGCGGCTTGCCGTTGCGCGACTGGACGAAGAGCTCCGAGCCGTCGACGAAGGCGACCGCCCGGAACCCATCCAGCTTCGGCTCGTAGAGCCAGCCGTCGCCGTCGGGAAGCTCGCCGGACGAGCGCGCCAGCTGCGGCATCACGGGCGGTTCGAGGGGCAGCGCCATCGCCCGGCGATCGTACCAGCGGTCCGCCGGGCGGTTACCCGCGCCCGGTTTCGGGAATCACCCTGATTCGCAAGGAGGTGCAGCATGTTCCGCAGGTTCCGACCCGCTTCCCAGGATGCCGTCACGCCCTCCCCGCCGGTCGTGGAGACGAGCGCGTGGACGCGAGCAGTGCTCGTTCCCGCCGTGCTCCTGATGGCGCTCGGCGCCTGGGTGTTCCTGGCCCCGCTCGCGGGGCCGTACTTCAGCTTCGGGTTCGATACGTCAACCCGCTGGCGCTTCTCCGAGGCGCACTGGACGCTGAGCCTGGCGCCCGGCATCGCGATCTTCTGCGCCGGTCTCCTGATGACGCGGCGAAGCCGCGCGCTCGGCTGGCTGGCGGGTCTCGTCGCCGTCGCCGCGGGCGTCTGGCTCGTGATCGGGCCGAGCCTGCATCCGACCTGGTCGTCGAGCGGCGTCGTCCCGCTGCCGGGGACTGACGCCAAGACCGCCGCCCGCTGGATCGCCGACTTCTACGGCGCAGGCGCGCTCGCGATCTACCTCGGCGCGCAGGCTCAGGGCCTGCTGGAGCGCCGTGCGCCGGCCCAGGTGCCCGCCGCGCCCCAGGCTCCGCTTCGCTCCGAGCCGGCGGACGACCGCGGCGCGGAGCAGGAGACGATGGTCTCCGGCCCGGTCTCGTAGAGCGGTATCGCAGAGACAACGAGGCCCGCCGTCGCACCTTGGTGCGGGGCGGGCCTCGTCGCGGTCCGGTGACTAGCGCCGCGCCTGCATGAGCAGGATCGCGAGCTGCCAGATCGCGGCCAGCGTGGCGACGACGTAGGTCAGCGCGGCGGCCGTCAGCACCTTGCGGGCGACCGGCGTCTGCGCCTGGCTGATCACGCCCTGGTTCGTCAGCATGGCCATCGCCTTGCGGCTGGCGCCGAACTCGACCGGAAGGGTCGCGAGCTGGAAAAGCACGATCGCCGCGAACAGCGCGACGCCGAGCAGCGCCAGGTTCGTGACGCCCGCGAAGAGGCCGATCAGGAAGATCGGGAACCAGGCCTGCGACGCGAAGCCCGTCGCCGGGACGAGCGCGCCGCGGAACCGGAACCCGGCCTCGTGCTGGGCGTCCTGGAACGCATGGCCGGTCTCGTGGGCCGCGACGGCCACGGCCGCCACGGAGCTGGAGCCGCCGACGGGCTGCGAGAGCCGCATCGTCTTCGTGCGCGGGTCGTAGTGGTCGGAGAGCTCGCCGGTGATGCCCTCGACGCTGACGCCCGTAAGGCCGCCCGAGTCCAGCATGCGCCGGCTCACCTCCGCGCCCGTGAGGCCGGAGATGGCGGGGATCTTGGAGGCTTCGGTAAAGGTGCGCCGCACCCACGCCTGGGCCAGCAGGCCGGCGACGAGCGGCGGGATTGCAAGCAAAAGGTAGAAGTACATGGTGCGCCCTCCTCAGGCGCGATTGTCGGAACTGCCAAAAAGCATAGGGAATCAGGCTAAGAGCTGGGTGAGCGGTTGGCCCGAGGAGGCTAATCTCCACCTGTATGCAGTTGACCGATCAAGTGCGTGAGCTGCTCGAAGGAGCGTTCCCCGGCGGCGAGGTCGAGGTCTCGACGTTCTCTGGCAGCGACCACCTGTCGGCGCGCGTCCGCTCCGACCGCTTCGAGGGCAAGTCGCTGATCGAGCAGCACAAGCTGGTGTACGCGCCGGTGCAGCACCTGATCTCGGACGGCACCATCCACGCGTTGCAGATCACAACGGAGGTCACATGATCGTCACCGAAGACCAGATCCGCGAGGAGATCGCGGAAACGATCCAGCGGAACCGGATCATGCTGTTCATGAAGGGCACGCCGGACATGCCCCGCTGCGGGTTCTCGGCGCGCACCGTCCAGTGCCTCGATGCGACCGGCGCCGACTACGCGGCGATGGACATCCTGCCCGACCCGCGCATCCGCCAGCAGCTCTCGGCCCAGTCGGGCTGGCCGACCATCCCGCAGCTCTTCATCGACGGCGAGCTCGTGGGCGGCGCCGACATCGTCACCGAGCTCTACCAGTCGGGCGAGCTCGCGAAGATGGTGGCACCGGCTGCCTGACCGGGCAGCGGTTGTAGGGGCCGGCGTGATCGGCCTCTCGGCTGCCCGCGCGCTGCGCGAGGACGGCTTCGCCGTCACGGTCTACGAGCGCGACCGGGTCGGCTCGCGGCTGGGGTCATCGCCCGGCCGCTCGCGTATCTACCGGCGCAGCTACCGGCACACGGACTACGTTCGCCTGGCCCGGCGGGCGATCGAGGAGTGGCAGCGGCTCGACGGCGGTGTCCTGCGCAACACGGGCCTGCTGGAGTACGGCTCCGGCGTCGAGCTGCACGCCGCGGCGATGGACGCCTGCGGCGAGGCCTACCGCTGGCTCGAGCCGTCCGAGGCGACCGCCCTCTTCCCCGAGGCGCGCTTCGAGGGGCCGGTGCTGCACGACGAGGACGCCGGTGCGGTGATGGCCGACGACGCGCTCAAGGCGCTTGCCCGCGGGCTCGACGTGCGCGAGGGGCACGGGATCGCCGATCCCCGCGATCTCGAGGCGGACGTCGTCTGTGCCTGCCCCGGCTCGTGGCTCGGGCCGATGTTCGGGCTGCCGCTCTCCCCTCGCATCGAGCAGGTGACCTACTTCGCAGGCGCGCCGGACACGCGGCCGTCGGTGATCGACCACGGGGCGCCCGACCGGCGCCTCCACTACGGCCTGATCGCGCCCGGGGTTGGCTACAAGGTCGGCGAGGACGGCGCCCAGCCGGACGCGTGGGACCCGGACCGCGACGACCGCCCGGTCGACCGGGCGCTTGTGGAGCGGCTCGCCGCCGACGTCCGCACGTCCTTCCCGGGCCTCGACCCGCGGCCGGTCCATTCGGAGGCCTGCCTCTACACCATGTCCCCCGACGGGGACTTCGTCCTCGATAGGATCGACGGTGTGATCGTTTGCGGCGGGGACAGCGGGCATGCGTTCAAGTTCGGGCCACTCCTGGGGCGGCTGATGGCCGACATGGCCTCCGGCCGGCCCCTGCCGCCCGAGGCCGGCCGCTTCCGCGCCGACCGGCTATCGGCGGCAAGCGCGTGAACGGGCTCCTCGACGCCCCGGGCTGGGAGATCTCACGGGCAGTCCGCACCCGCCAGGTGTCGGCGACGGAGGTCGCGAGAGATGCGCTCGAGCGCGTCGGCGCCGACTCCTGGGGCGCCGTCTGGACGGTGACCGAGGAGCGGGCCCTGCGCGAGGCGGCCGCGATCGATGCCGCGCTCGCCGCCGGGAAGGCCCCCGATGAGCGCGGCCTGCTGGGCGTGCCGGTGGGGTGGAAGGACCTGATCGACACCGCCGGCGATCGCACGACGTACGGCAGCGCCCTCTTCCGCGACCACGTCCCCGATCGCGACGCCGAGGCGGTGGAGCGGCTCGCGGCCGCGGGCGCGATCACCGTCGCGAAGCTCGCGACGCACGAGCTCGCCTGGGGGACGACGACCCAGAATCCGCACTTCGGCTCGTGCCGCAACCCGCACGACCCGACCCGCGTTCCCGGCGGCTCGAGCGGCGGCTCCGGGGTCGCGCTCGCGACCGCGATGGTGGCGGCCGCGCCGGGCACGGACACGGGTGGGTCGATCCGCTGCCCCGCCTCTTGCTGCGGCATCGTCGGTCTGAAGCCCACCTACGGCCGGGTCAGCCTGGCCGGCGTCCGGCCGCTCTGCACGAGCCTCGACCACTGCGGGCCAATGGCGCGCAGCGTGCGCGACTGCGCCCTCCAGCTCGAGGCGCTCGCGGGCGGCCCGGCGCGCGACGCGCGCGTGCCCGGCGTCCCCGTCCAGCGCTGGAGCGAGGGCCTCTCCGGCGAGCTCGCCGGGATGCGGGTCGGCGTGGCCGAGCGCTACTTCTTCGAGCACACGGCGGCGGACATCGCCGCCCGTGTGCGCCTGGCCGTCGACGCGCTCGCCCACGCCGGTGCCGAGATCGTCGAGATCGACCTCGAGTGGCCCACCCCGATGGGCGAGGGCGACCCGTTCATCCCCGAGGAGGCGGCGACGCTGCGCGAGTACTGGCCGGCCCGCCGCGCCGAGTTCGGGCCGGACGTCGCCCGCGACCTGGCGCTCGCCGACGGGATGGGAGCGGTCGCGTTCGCCGAGACGAACCAGTACCGGCTCGACTACGCCGGGCGGATGCTCGAGAAGGTGCGTGCGGCCGGGATCGACGTGATCGCCACCCCGACCCAGGCCCAGACGCCGCCGCCGATCGGTGTCTCCACGATCCCGTACGCCGGCAAGCCGGACGTGGACGTCACCCACGCGATGTGCGGGCTCACGCTCGTGTTCAACCTGCTCGGCTGGCCGGCCGCGAGCGTGCCGTGCGGCCGCGACGACGCCGGGCTACCGGTCGGGATCCAGCTCGCGGCGCTGCCTTGGCGCGAGGACTACTGCTTGGCCGCAGCGGCTGCGGTCGAGGCCGCGGCCCTCTGACAGGGCCCTCCGGCCGTTACGCGTAGCTCGGCCCGGGCGGGCTCGACGACGACCGTCGCGAGCGTCGTCCAGCGATCGCCGAAGACGGCTCCCTGGGCGGGGTGGCAGCAGATCGCGCCCGCGCCGCCGCGGTGGCTGTCCATCGCCTCCAGCACGTCCTCTGTCTCGATCGGCCCCTCGATGGCGGCGACGCGGCGGCGGGCATGATCGAGCCGCAGCAGCGTGTCCGGCGCCTCGCGCACCATCGTGTCGTACTGGCGGCCGGGGTCGGCCAGGAAGTGGTTCGTGTGGACGAGGACGCCGCGCTCGTCCGGCATCACGAAGCCGGGGCCGGCCGGTGACACCTCGATGGTGCATGCCACGCCGCCGTCCGCGTCGTCGGCGACGATCGTGACGGCCGACGATGCGGACATCGTCGCGCTCGCGGCCATGGTGAGGGCGGCGACGGCGCCGTCGGCTTCGTCCAGCACCCGCCGGCACAGCGCGTGGACGGGCACGGCGACCGGCGGCCGGTCGTCCCCGTGGCCGAGGATGTTCAGCAGCACGCCCACGCCCGAGGCGTTCACGCCGATCTTGCCGACGATGCCCGCCTCGGTGACGGTCTCGACGCGGCGGCCGTCGGCGTGGTCGATCGTCCAGACGAGCCAGCCCTCGCGCAGCTCCTCGTGCCAGTCCCAGGTCTGGATGCCGAACGGGCTCCCCGAGGCGGTGGCGGTGCCGAGGCAGGCGATGGTCGAGCACTCGCCGGCCGCCGCCGCCAGAAGCTCGGTGCGCGCGTTCAGCGCGCCGATCAGCTCGACCTCGAACCCGCTGCCGTGGGCGATCCCGTCGATCTCCTCGAGCAGTGCCGGCGACCAGGCCGCGATGCGGTCGAGCGCCTGCGAGCCGAGCCGGCGCAGGTCGTCGCCTGTGAGCCCGGCGCTGACCGCGAAGAGTCGCCGGTAGACGTTCATGACGAGCGCGATCCGCTCCTTCTGGGCGCGTCCGAAGGTGACCCCCCGCGCTCCCGGCGTGCGTTCGGCGGAGTGGTGGCGGGCAACGTCCATCGCCGCAGCATAATCGTGTTCGGTACCAGTCCGAAAGGGGACGGTCGCAGTCGGCGCGGCAGCGCGTATCCTCTCCCGGGCATGCGCGCGATCGTGGGAGTCGACGTGGGCGGCACGTTCACGGACGTCGCCCTGATCGCCGGGGGACGGCTCGTCACGGCCAAGGTCGCGACCACGGTGGCCGACCCCGCCGTTGGCGTCATCGAGGGCGTGCGCCTCGCACTCCAGCGGGCCGGCGTCGAGGCCGGGGCCGTGGCCCACTTCGGCCACGGCACGACGGTCGCGACAAATGCGATGCTCGAGCGGCGCGGCGCCCGTACGGCCTATGTCGCCACCCGCGGCTTCGCCGACGTCCCCGCGCTGGGCCGGCAGGCCCGCCCGCACCTCTACCGGCCCGAGATCGCCCCGCCCGCGCCGCTGGCCGAGGTTACGGCCGAGGTGGACGAGCGGATGGGCCCGGAGGGCGTCATCGCGCGGCTCGACCCGCGCTCCGTGTCTGCTGCGGCCCGCCGGCTGCGACGTGAGCGGGTCGAGGCGGCCGCCGTGTGCCTGCTGCACGCCTACGCCGACCCGGCCCACGAGCGAGCGGTCGCCGACGGCCTGCGCGCCGCGCTCCCGGATGTCCACGTCGTCGCGTCCCACGAGGTCGCGGCCGAGTTCCGCGAGTTCGAGCGGGCCTCGACGACGATCGCAGACGCCTATCTCGGGCCGGTCGCCGGCCGCTACCTGCGCCGCCTGGCGGCGACCGCGGCGGAGGACGGGCTGCCGGCGCCGGCCGTCATGCAGTCGAACGGCGGCGTGTGTGACCTGGACGAGGCCGCTGCGCATCCGGCCCGGCTGCTCCTCTCCGGCCCCGCCGGCGGGGTCGCCGCGGTCGTCGCCTCCGGCGTCCGCGACGCGATCAGCTTCGACATGGGCGGCACGTCCACGGACGTGTGCCTGATCCGCGACGGCGTGGCCGGCCGCAGCGCCGAGCGCCGGGTCGGCGGCTTGCCGCTGCGGCTGCCCCAGCTCGACATCCACACCGTTGGCGCCGGCGGCGGCAGCATCGCCTGGATCGATCCCGGCGGCGCGCTCCGGGTCGGCCCGCAGAGCGCCGGGGCCGACCCGGGGCCGGCCTCTTACGGCCGCGGCGGCGACCGGCCGACGGTGACCGACGCCAACCTGATCCTCGGCCGGCTCGACCCCGACGTGCCGCTCCCCGGCGGCCTGCGCCTCGACGTCTCCGCCGCCCGGTGCCGCAATGGAGACCGTGGCGGAACCGTTCGGCGACGTCCGCGCGGCCGCCGAGGGCGTCGTCGCGGTCGCAAACGCCGAGATGGTGCGCGCGATCGGCGTGGTCAGCGTCGAGCAGGGCCACGACCCGCGCGAGCTGGAGCTGGTGGCGTTCGGCGGGGCCGGGCCGCTGCACGCCTGCGAGGTGGCGGACAGCCTGGGCATGCGCGCCGTGGTCGTGCCGGCCGCCGGCGGCGTGCTCTCGGCGCTCGGGATCGCCGCGGGGGAGCGCCGCCGCTCGACGGTCGAGAGCGTCATGGCGCCGCTCGAGCGGTTCGTGGCGGAGTTCCCCGACCCGCCGCGCGCGCCCCGGGGAGGCTCGGTCGAGGTCGAGTGCGAGCTGCGCTACCGCGGCCAGGCCCACGAGCTGACGGTCGCGCTGCGGCCGCGCTCGACGCTCGCCCGCCGCTTCCACGCCCGTCACCGCGAGCGCTACGGGTTCGACGATCCGGCCGCGGAGATCGAGGTCACGAGCGTGCGCACCTCGGTCGTCGCGCCGGGCGTCGGCTACGAGCTCGACCGCGCCGGCCGCGTCCCGGCGGTGGGCGGCCCGGCGTCCGTGCCGCTCGAGGGGGCGACGCTGTGGGTTGCCGCCGGGTGGACGGCCCGTCGCGACGGCGACGGATCCTGGAGGGTCACGCGGTGATCGACCCGGCCACGCTCCAGGTGCTGGCCGCGTCGCTGCGCGGGGTCGCCGAGGAGATGGGCGCGGCGCTGGTCCGCTCGGCGCATTCCGCCAACATCAAGGAGCGGCGGGACTGCTCGACAGCGCTCTTCGATCCGGACGGGCGCATGATCGCCCAGGCCGAGCACATGCCCGTCCACCTGGGTGCGATGCCGGACGCCGTCGCGGCGGTGCGCGCGCTCGACCCGCGCCCGGGCGCCGTCTACGTCCTGAACGACCCGTACACCGGCGGCACCCACCTCCCGGACATCACGCTCGTGTCGGTGGTCGACGACCTGGGGCTCGTGTGCTCGCGTGCCCACCACGCCGACGTGGGCGGCATGCAGCCGGCGAGCATGCCCGCCGGGGCGACCGAGCTGATCCAGGAGGGGGTCGTCATCCCGCCGGTCGAGCTGACCGCCGACGTGCGCCGCGTGCTCGTTGCCAACATGCGCAAGCCGGCGGAGCGGCTGGCCGACCTGCGCGCCCAGGAGGCATGCATGCTGGTCGGGGCGGAGCGGTTGCGGGAGCTGGCGGGCCGGCTCGGTCGGCGCCGGCTGGCCGAGGGCATGGACGAGCTCTACCGCTACAGCGAGCGTCGCACCCGGGCCGCGATCGCGGAGCTGCCGGACGGGAGCTTCCGCGCCCGCGACATGATCGAGGGCGACGGGATCCGCACGGACGACATCCCGATCGCGGTCGAGGTGCGGATCGCGGGCGAGGAGCTCACGGCTGACTTCGCCGGCACCGCGCCCCAGCAGCCGGGCAACGTGAACTGCCCCCTCTCGGTCACCCGCTCGGCCGTCTACTACGTCGTCCGTGCCGTCTGCGACCCCGACATCCCGGCCTCCGGCGGGGCGTTCGCCCCGGTGACGGTGATGGCGCCGGAGGGCTGCCTGGTGAACGCCCGCGCGCCCGGCGCCGTCGTCGCCGGGAACACGGAGACGTCGAGCCGGATCGTCGACGTCGTCATGTCTGCGCTGGGCGGCGCGGTGGACGTGCCCGCCCACGGCCAGGGGACGATGAACAACGTCACCTTCGGCACCCCGGCGTTCACCTACTACGAGACGCTCGGCGGCGGCCAGGGCGGCTCGGCCGCCGGGCCGGGGCCGAGCGGCGTCCACGTGGCGATGTCGAACACGCTGAACACGCCCATCGAGGCGCTCGAGCGCGAGTACCCGCTGCGGATCGAGCGCTACGCCCGGCGGCCGCGCACCGGCGGGGTCGGGCGGCATCCCGGCGGCGACGGCGTCGTGCGGGTCTACCGCGTCCTCGAGGACTGCCGCCTCGGGATCATGAGCGAGCGCCGCCGTCACCGCCCCCACGGCGCCGCGGGCGGCGGCGACGGCTCGCCGGGCCGCAACACCCTGAACGGCCGCCGGCTGCCGGCCAAGTGCAGCCTCGACCTCCATGCCGGCGACGTGCTCGAGATCCGCACCCCCGGCGGCGGCGGCTGGGGATTGGCCTAACCCCGAGCGGGGTCAGACCCCTTTTGGCGGATTCTCGAGAGCCGACGACTGGGGGCGAACCCCGCGAAAAGGGGTCTGACCCCTCTGGCGCAGAGCGGTACGATGCCCCCATGGCGACGACGGTCGCACCGCCCGTCCGCAAGGCGAAGCCGCGCCGTTCCGGGCCGGGGGCGGGCGCGGGCAGGCCCTGGCTCGTGATCGTGCGAAACGACGATCACAACACGTTCGACGGGGTCGCGTTCGCGCTCGCGCGCACCATTCCGGGCGTCACGTTCGAGCGTGGCCGGGCCCTGGCCGACACCATCCACAACACCGGACGTGCGGTCGTGTGGACCGGCGAGAAGGAGCGGGCCGAGCTCTACTGGGAGCAGCTGGCGGGCTTCGGTCTGACGATGGCGCCGCTCACCCCAGCGGGCTGAACGGACGTCGATGGTCGATCCCTGGCGGATCCAGGCCGATCCCGAGTGGGCCGTGGCCATCGCGATCATCGCCCTCGACTACGCCGTGGTCGTGCGCGGGTGGCGGCGCCGCGGCACCGAGACACCGGGGCTGCGCATCGCGGCCTTCGCGGCCGGGCTCGCGCTGATCGCGGTCGCGCTGCTCTCGCCGCTCGAGCACATCGCCCTCACGTCGCTGCTCTCCGTCCACCTGCTCCAGAACGTGATCCTGGCCGACTGGGCGCCGCCGCTGCTCGTGCTCGGCCTCTCGGCGGCGATGATCGCGGCGTGTGAGCGCCACCGCCCGATCCGCCTGCTCACGTCGCCCCCGTTCGCGCTCGGCTACTGGCTGGCAGCGTGGTACGTGCTCCACGTCCCCGCGGTGTACGGCTACGCACTGACCCACCGGTGGGCGCTCGGGATCGAGCATCTCGTCTTCCTGACGGCCGGGATCGCGTTCTGGTGGCCGGTGCTCGCGCCCGGCCGGATGCAGCCCGGCCCGAAGCTCGTCTACCTGTTCGGCGCGTTCGTCGCGGCCGCCCCCGTCGCGCTCGCGCTCGCGCTGACCCATCCGCAGTACAGCTTCTACGTGCACGCGCCGCGGCTGTGGGGGATCTCGCCGCTCGAGGACCAGCAGCTGGGGGCGATCGCGATGGCCGTCGAGCAGGCCGCCATCCTGTTCGCCGCCTGCTCGGTCGTCTTCTTCCGGCTTCTGGCGGAGGACGAGGCCGGCGACGCCGGGGTAGGCTTCGAGGCGTGAGAGCCGCCTGCATCCAGTTCCAGGCCCGGGCGGAGAAGGCCCGGAACCTCGAGGACATGGCCCCGCTCGTGGCCGAGGCGGCCGCCCGTGGAGCCGACGTCGTGCTTCTGCCCGAGAAGTGGAACGCCTGGCTGGACGGGCCGGGGCTGCGCGATCAGGCCGAGCGGCTCGACGCGGGGCCGACGGTCGAGCTCATGTCCGACTGGGCCCGCACCCACCGCGTGAACCTGATCGGGGGCAGCATCGCGATCCTCGGCGACGGCGACCGCGTGGGCAACGTCTCGATCGCCTACGACCGCGACGGCACCCAGATCGGCGCGTACACCAAGATCCACCTCTTCGACGTCGACGTCGGCGGCATCAGCTACCGCGAGTCCGACGGCACGGAGCCGGGCTCCCAGCCCGTCGTCGCCGACATCGACGGCGTCCGCTTCGGGCTGACGGTCTGCTACGACCTGCGCTTCCCCGAGCTCTACCGCACGCTCGCCCTCGACGGCGGCGCGACCGTCCTGACCGTCCCGTCCAACTTCACCCTGCTCACCGGCATGGCCCACTGGGAGCTGCTGCTGCGTGCCCGGGCCGTCGAGAACCAGGCCTTCGTGCTCGCCACCGGCCAGCACGGCTACCCGGGCGGCCTGCGCAAGCCGAGCTACGGGCACAGCATGATCGTCGACCCGTGGGGGACGGTGCTCGCCCAGGCGCCGGACGGCGACGGCGTGATCGTCGCCGACCTCGACATGGCGGCGCTGGCGGACATCCGCGAGCGCCTGCCCGCCCTGCGCCACCGCCGGCCGGAGACGTACGCGTACGCGCTAGAAGAAGAGCGCCTCGCTGCCGATCGGCTCGAAGCCCGCCCGTAGGAACGCCCGCAGCGACGCGGCGTTGCCCGGGGCGACCTGGGCGAAGACGACGCCGCCCGGACCGACGAGCCTCCTCGCCTCGACCAGCGCCTGCGAGGCCAGCCCGCGGCCGCGCACGTCTGGGTCGACCTCGACCGACACCTCCGTCCGGAGGGCGAGCCCGCGGCCGAGAGTGACGACCGCGCCGCCGCCCTCGGCGGTGTAGGCGCGCACGTCCTCGCGGTGTGCGTGTGCCCGCACGAACCGCGAATGGACAGAAGCATCCGTCTCGACGAGGGCGGGCCGCCCGTCCCGTCCGGCCGCCGCGAGCAGCACGTCGACGCCGTCGTCGTGGCGTCCGAGCCGCTCCTCGAGCGCGGCCAGGAAACGCGGGCTGAGCGGGGCAAGGAGGTCGTCTTCGGGCAGCATCTCCCGCACCCACTGCTCCGGCACGTCGGCGGCGATGACGTGATGGGCGGTGAAGGCGACCACGGCCATCGCACGGCCCGGAGGCGGAGGCAGCACCTCGACGCGCCCGTCCGGTTCCGGGAACGTCCCCCGCGCCGCCGCCTCGAGCAGCGCGGCGAGCCGGTGCGCGCTCAAGGAGCTGAGTCCGGGGGCGGGGCGGTCGGGTCGGGCAGGACGCCCTGGCGGATGAACCACCACCGCACGGCGTCGATGTAGGCCTTGGGCTGCTCGACGTGGGCCATGTGGGCCGCCTTCTCGATCACGACGAGCTCCGAGCCCTCGACCTCGTTGTGGATCTCCTCCGACCGGGCCAGCGTGCAGGTGCGGTCGTAGCGGCCGACCATGACGAGCATGGGCCGGCGGATCCAGCGCAGGTGGTCGAGCCACTCGAACCCGCCGTAGCCCTGGGCGGCGAAGTAGGCGAGCACCTCGGGTGCGTAGACGGTCTCGTCGGCCTGCATGAACCGGCTGTACGCGTCGCCCATCTCCCAGAAGTGGAATGGCATCTGCGCGGCGGTGTTCTCGCGCGCCTGCGAGACGGTCGCAAGGCGCGCCTCCTCGTCCCATGAGCGCCGGATCTGCTGGCGCATCGCCGCCGGCTCGAAGCGCTCGATCTCGCGCTCGACGTCGGCCATGAGCGCCTCGCTCGACGCGACGCCCGCGGAGATCACGTAGTGGCTCGCATTGCCGCGCTCGAGCGCGTGTGAGAGGGCGATGATCGCGCCGAACGAGTGTCCGAGGACGGCGTACTCCTCCAGCTCGAGCGCCTCCGCGAGGCGGTCGATGTCCTGGGCGAAGCTGCGCACCGAGAGCGTCGCCGGGTCGACGCGCGGCGACTGGCCCTGGCCGCGCTCGTCGACGTAGATCAGGCGCAGGCCCATGTCCCCGAGCGGGTCGAGCCAGGGCCGGAACTCGTGGTGGTCGAGGCCCGGGCCGCCATGCAGGAGCATCACCGGGTAGCCGGAGCCATGCTCGACGATGAAGAGCTCGCCGCCGTCGTCGAGGGAGACGAGCCGCCCGCCGTCAGCCATTCATCTTCCGGTAGCCGAGGGCGTGCTCGGCCTGCATCATCTTGTGGATCTGGGTCGTGCCCTCGTAGATGATGGGCGCGCGGGAGTTGCGGAAATAGCGCTCGACCGGGTACTCGGCCGAGTAGCCGTAGGCGCCGTGCACCTGGATCGCGAGGTTCGCGGCCTTGAACGCGCTCTCGGTCGCGTGCCACTTGGCGAGCGACGTCTCGCGGGTGTTGCGGACGCCGCGGTCCTTCGCCTCGGCCGCCTGCATGACGAGCAGGCGGGACGTCTCGTAGCCGAGCACCATGTCGGCGATCATGTCCTGCACGAACTGGTGCTTGCCGATCTGCTTGCCGAACGTCTGGCGCTCGTTGGCGTACTTCACCGACGCCTCCAGGCACGCCCGGATGACGCCGACGGCGCCTGCGGCGACGGTGAACCGGCCCTGGTCGAGCGAGTGCATCGCGATCTTGAAGCCCTCGCCCTCCTGGCCGACCAGGTTCTCGGCCGGGACATGCACGTTGGAGAAGAAGAGCTCGCCGGTCGACCCGGCCCAGATGCCCAGCTTGTTCGGGATTCGCCGGGCCTCGATGCCCTCCCACTCCCGCTCGACGATGAAGGCCGAGATGCCCTTGTGGCCGGCGTCCGGATCGGTCTTCGCGAAGACGAGCTCGTAGTCGGCCTCCGTCGCGTAGGAGATCCAGTTCTTCTGCCCGTTCAGGAGATAGGTGCCGTCGGGCTGGCGGATCGCCGTTGTCAGCATTGCGGAGACGTCCGACCCGGCGGCGGGCTCCGTCAGGCCGAAGCAGCCGAGCTTCTCGCCCTTGGCCATCGGCTCCAGGTAGCGGCGCTTCTGCTCGTCGGTGCCGAACCGCAGCAGCGAGAGCGAGTTCAGGCCGACATGCACCGAGATCAGCGTCCGGAACGCCGACTCGCCCCGCTCGATCTCCTCGCAGATCAGCGCCTCGCAGACGTAGTCGAGGCCGGCCCCGCCGTGCTCGACGGGGATCGGCGCGCCGAGCAGGCCGAGCTCGGCCATCCCCTCGATGATCCCCATGTCGAGGTGATGGTTGATGTCGTTCTCCTGCGCGACCGGCAGCACGCGCCGGTCGACGAACTCGCGCACGGTCTCCTGGATCGCGCGCTGCTCGTCGGTCAACTGTAGGTCCACACCCGCTCCTCGCCGCCGGATTCCCCGGCGAGTGATCCTATCGGGGCGCCCGAGGGGAGGGAGGCGGTAGCTAGCTGGCTCGAGGGAGGGCGAAGCCCTCGCCGGGCCGCTTGGCGGCGTACATCGCGGCGTCCGCGGCGCGGAAGAGTGCCTCGGGCGTCGTGCCGTCGGCGGGGCACACGGCGACGCCGAAGCTGGCGCCGAGGCCGGCCATCTTGCCGGTGAACGCCGCGCTCATCGCGGTCGAGACGCGCCCGGCCACGCCGGCGGCGTCCTCGGCGGAGGTCTCGGGCAGGACGAGCGCGAACTCGTCGCCGCCGATGCGGTAGGCGGCGTCCGCCCGGCGCAGGCCGCCGCGCAGCACCGCGCCGATCTGCTCCAGGGCGGCGTCGCCGGCGGCGTGGCCGTGGGCATCGTTCAGCGCCTTGAAGCCGTTCAGGTCGCACAGGACGAGCGACATCGGGCTGCCGTAGCGGGTCGCCCGGGCCGACTCGAGCTCGAGCCGCTCGCTGAACGCCCGCCGGTTGTAGAGCCGGGTGAGCGGGTCGTGCTCGGCCAGGAACTGCATCTCCTCGTACTGCGCGGCGGTGTCGAGCGCCGTCGTCGCCTGGTTCGCGAACACGCGCAGGGCCTGCAGCTTCGCGTCGGCGGGGATCATGCGGTCGACCGGATCGTCCGCCCAGATCACGCCCATGAGGCCGCCGCTGCGGCTCCAGAGCGGCACGAGCAGCCAGTGGTTGCGCCACGCCTGCGGGCCGGTTCCGTTGATGCGCGAGTGGTACGTGTCGTGCTGGGGTGCGAGCATCCGCATCGCCTCGTCGTGCTCGAGCAGGTAGCAGCCCTCGACCTCGCACTCCGGCTGCAACAGACGCTCCAGCTCGGGGCGGCTCATCGGCACCGCCACGGCCGCGTCGGACATCGCCCAGCCGTGGGCCGCCCGCGCCCGGAACACGCCGGTGTCGGGCTCGGGCAGGTCGATGCACACGTTCTCGAACTCGAGCGCCCTGTTGATCGCGCCACAGACCGACTGCAGGATCGCATCGATCGAGAAGGTCTCGGTGAGCCGCGACGAAACCGCCAGGAGCTGCTCGAGGGCGGCCCGGTGGCGGGCGGCGGCCGACGCCTCCTGGGCGCTCTGGATCGCGATCGCGGCGTGGTCGGCCATCGCGACGAGCACCTCGAGCTCCTCGCTGCGCGGCGTCATCCCCGCCTCGGGCTCGTCGACCGAGAGGATCCCGATCAGGTGGCCGTCGGAGTGGCGCAGCGGCACGAACAGCGCGTCCTCGGGGTGCCACGCGCCGTCGTCGCCGCCTGGCTCGGCGTCCGGGACGTACGACCCGGGCGCGTAGGTGGCCCAGTCGAACTCGCCGTGCGGGATCAGGTAGGCGCCGCCGGCCTCGAAGCGCTCGTCCAGAAGCGGCTCCCACATGGTCGCGGGACGGGTGTCGCCCATCAGCTGCTCGCGGGCGGTCTCGCCGCCGTGGACGGTGGTGACGACGAAGTCGTCCCAGGCGGGGCGGTGGAGGTGGACGACGACGGTGGCGTAGCCGAGCGACGTCGAGATCGCCCGGGCGATGGCCGCGAGAAGGTCGTCGAGCTCGTCCTCTCCGCGGACCAGGCGCGTGACCTCGAGGAAGCCTCGCAGACGGGAGAGCTGCTGCAGGTGGGGTGTCGGCATAGGGTGAAGCAGGCAGGGACTCGGGGGCGTGTCCCGGGCTCAGTGTGGCGGGCGGCCCGGGGGCCGTCTAGACCTATTCGGGGGAACCGACGGCCGTCAGGCCGCGAGGCGGACGCGCTCGCCGGCGCGCTTGGCGGCATACATGGCTGCGTCGGCGGCCCGCAGGAGCGTCTCGGGGTCGTGCACGTCGCCGCCGAACACGGCCACGCCGAAGCTGGCAGTGACGGGATGGCCCTCGGCGGCGCACACCTGCTCGAGGTGCGCGGCGATGCGGCGCACGGTCGGGTCGGCCGCCGTGTGGTCGAGCTCGGGCAGGATGAGGGCGAACTCGTCGCCCCCGATCCGGAACGCCGCGTCCGCGGCTCGCAGCATGTGACCCAGCAGGTCGGCGACCCGGGCCAGGGCGGCGTCGCCGGCGAGGTGGCCGTAGACGTCGTTGATGCCCTTGAAGCCGTCGACGTCCAGCACGACGAGCGCGAACGGCGTGCCGTAGCGGCGGGCGCGGGCGGCCTCCACCCGCAGGCGATGGTTGAACGCGCGGCGGTTGTAGAGCCGGGTGAGCGGGTCGTGCTCGGCCAGGAAGCGCATCTCCTCGAAGCGCGCGGCCGAGTCGAGCGCGGCAGTCGCCTGGTTCGCGAACACGCGCAGGGCCTGGAGGAGCTCGGTCGACGGCAGCAGGCGGTTGCGGGGGTCGTCGGCCCAGATCAGCCCGATCACCTCGCCGTCGCGGTCGTACATCGGCACCGTCAGCCAGTGCCGGTCCCAGGCGTGCGGCCCGTGCCCGTTCATCTCCGAGCGGCGCATCTTGAGCGCGTCGGGAAGGCGCGCCATCGCGTCCTCGAGCGAGAGCAGGAAGCAGCCCTGACGCTCGAACGGTGGATCCAGCAGCGGGGCCAGCTCCCACAGCGTCAATGGGGTGTTCTGGCGCATGTCCTCGAGCGTCCACCCGGTCGCCGCCCGCGACGTGAAGACGCCGGTGACGGGGTCGGGCAGGTCGATGCAGACCTTGTCGAACCCGAGCGCTTCGGAGATGCCCTCGCAGACGGACTGCAGGATCGCGCCTGCCGACAGCGTCTCGGTCAGGCGCGACGACACCTGCAGGAGCTGGCGCAGCGCCGCGCGATGGAAGGCCGCGGCCGCCGCCTCCTGGGCGCTCTGCAGGGCCAGCGCCGCATGGTCTGCGACGGCGACGAGGCCGGCGACGTCGTGGGCCGAGGGCCGCGTCCCCGAGCGGGGCTCGCCGACGGAGATGATCCCGAGCAGGTGGCCGTCCGTATGGCGCATGGGCACGAAGAGCTCGTCGTCGGGATGCCAGGCGTCGGGGCTCGCGCTCGGCTCCCAGTCGGGGATGTAGCGGCGGCCGACGTCGTCCTCCCAGTCGAACGCGCCGTGCGGGATCATGTACGCGCCCCCCAGGGCGTAGCGCCCGTCCAGGAGCGGCTCCCACGCGTCCCACGGGAGGGCATCGCCGAGCAGCGTCCGCCGGGCCTCGTCGCTGCCGTAGACCGTCGTCACCTCGAAGTCGTTCCACGCGGGCCGGTACGTGTTCACGACGACCGTGCGAAATCCGAGCGATGTCGCGATGGAGTCCGCGATCGCCTCGAGGATCGTGTTCGGGTCGGTCTCGGCGCGCACGAGCCTGGTCACGTCCAGGAGGGCGCGCAGGCGGGCGATGGCTGAAGGGTCAGGTGGGGCCACGACGGGGTCTGGCCGGCCGCCGCCGGCCGAGGCCGTCGACCTGGCGCGCACGGGCGTGCCGTCCTCTAGTTTTGTCGGGTGAATGACCGGATCGGTTGAGCGGTTTCGCGCGTTTGCGCTGATCGTGGCCCTCATGGTGGCCGGGTGCACCCCCCGGTCGGGGGAGCCGTCCGTGACCATGCCCGCGACGGCGTCCGGCCTCGCGATCGCCCCCGACTTCTCCGGCACGATCTGGGCGGCGACCGGCAAGCGCGTCTACCGCTCGCACGACGGCGGCCACTCCTGGCGGCTCGTGCCGGGCCGCGGCGGGGCGACCGGTGTCGCGTTCCTCTCCACCCACGTCGTGGCCGTCGGCCCCCGCGGCGTTCAGACCGGCGGATTCGGCGCCGCGTCGCTGCGCTCGCCGCGCCGCGTCGCTGCGCCCCTCGTGGCCGTCGCCTCGCCGTATTACCGCACCAACCGTCTCTACGCCCTCGACGCGCAGGGCGGCCTGTGGGTCTCGGTGCGGAACGCGGCCCGGTGGGCGCGGCTGCGCGCCGCCGGCCTCCCGGCCGGAGCCGTTGCGATCGCGGCGATCCGCGGCGACGTCCACAGGCCCGACGCGATCTACGTCGCGTGCGGCGCCGCCGGCCTGTGGCGCTCGCACGACTTCGGCGCCACGTTCCAGCGCATCCCGCGCGCTGGGCAGGCGACCGCGGTGGCCGCCACGACCGACGACCAGCGCCTGCTGCTGGTGGCATCGCCGCGCGGCATCGAGCTCTCGCGTAACCGCGGCCGCACGTTCATCCACGCCTCGAGCGTCGGTGACGTGCGTGCGATCGCGTTCGACCTGCGCAACTGGCGGCTCGCATACGCCGCCACGTCGGCCGGACGGCTGCTGCGCTCGGACGACGGCGGCCGCACGTGGACCACCGGATAGCTACTCGCTGTCGCGGACTGCCTGCACGAGCCAATCGGGCACGCGGACGGCCCGCATCCGCGCCCGGTCGACGCAGGCGTGCCGGGTCTCGCCGCGCGTGCAGACCCCCTCGCCGTCGCACAGCTCGTACCCGAATGTGAAGCTCGCGCCGCGGATGCCGACGCACTGGCACTCGATCGTGAAGGTGGTGTCGAACGTGAGCGGCCGCAGGTAGGAGATGTGGGCCTCGACGACCACCATGTCCATCCCGCCCGAGTGCACCTCGGCATAGCTGTGGCCGAGCTCGCGCAGGTACTCGATGCGGCCCACCTCGAACCAGGCCAGGTAGGCGCCGTTGTTGGCGACGCCCATGGCGTCGGTCTCGGAGAACCGCACCCGCAGGGGCACGGACGTGCGATGGCTCACTAGATGGCTGATCCCACGCCCCTGCGCACCTGGACGTCAGTCCGTGGCGGGGGTTCGGTTCCTGGTGGGGCTGCGGCTGTGAACCGTCGCATCGCGACGTCCTCGGTCGCGCCCATATTTCCGCCCAATATGAACGCTTCCTGCGTCCTTGCGCTGCTCGGTTCGCAGCCGCCCAGGACACACAGGGGCGTGGGATCAGCCATCCTCTACCGGCCGCGCAGCGTGCGCCGCAGGAGCCGAAGGCCGTCGTCGGCGGCCTGGCGGGCGGCCGGCAGCGCCGGGTGGTCGCTGACCCGCGGGCGGCCGATGCCGCGCTCCGCCGCCTGGATGGAGAGCCAGTCGCCGGCGACGCTGCCCAGCTCGCGGGCGACGCCGCGACGGCGGGAGTCGAGCATCCAGATCCCGGTCGCGAGCATCGTCTGGCGGGCAAACGGGCGCTTGCCCAGCGGAAGCTTCGTCAGCGCCACCTCGGCGATCAGGAGCTGGCCGACCTCGGTCTGGGCCATGTCGCCCAGGGCGGACACCGCCGTCCGGAACCGGCGCCCGGTGTGGTGGCGGCGGGCGCGCTGGGCGGCGTCGAGCTCGCTCGCGCCGTCGACGAACTCGCCCGCGCCGGCGGACGAGTCGGAGGCGGTGACCCACGCCCGCCAGCCTCCCTCGCCCCACGGCTGCAGCGACAGCTCGAGCCCGCGCTGGGCAAACCAGCGGCGGATCGTCTCGAGCTCAGCGGCGCTGTCGTTCCAGGTCATACCCGAACGATACGCGACGGGGATGCCGCATCCGGGGGTGGCAGTCCAGCCGACCCCGTTGGTACCTTTCGTAAGGAACCCTGGAAGAGGTTAGGGAGGGTCCTTCGAATGGACGACCGCAAGAGCATCATCGACCGGGTCATGGAGGCGCGGGACGCCACGGTGAGCCGTGTGCAGCAGGGTGTCCAGAGCCCCGGCGTGTCCGCGACCAAGGAGCGTGCCGTGGCAGTCCGCCAGCGTGCCCAGACCGCCGCCCTGTCGCAGCTGCATCTGGCGACACGTGAGGACGTCGCCCGCCTGCAGGCCTCGCTCGACCGGATCGAGGCAGCGGTGAACGATCTGGCCAAGCGCCTCCCCGAGGCGAAGGCCGCCCGGCCGCGCGCGACCCGCGCAAAGCCCAAGGCGCCGAGCGCCCAGAACTAAGGCCTACGCCGGCACGCGCAGCCGGATTGCCGCCGGCACGACCTCGAACGTCGCCGGGGTGACGCCTGGCTGCTCGCCGTCGGCCTCGATCGGCAGCGGCGCCTCCGGCTCGACCACCACGCGCACGGCGCGGCTGAAATCGCCCTTGGGGTGGTTCACGTGCGTCCCCCGGTAGAGCCTGTGCAGGTTCATCGCCAGGTCGAGCTTGCCGACGTCGCCCCAGACGAGCACGTCGAGCATGCCGTCGTCGGGCTCCGCCATCGGCAGGATCTTCATCCCGCCCGCGAAGTAGCGGCAGTTGCCGACGATGACGTTGTTCGAGACCTGGTCGATCTCGCGCTCGTCGATGCGCACCCGGAAGCGGCTGTTGCGGTGCCCGAAGAAGGTCGCGATCGCCCCCCAGGCGAAGGCGACGGTCGCGCCGAGCGGCTTGCCCGACCGGTTCACCCGCTCTGCCACCTCGCCGGTGAGGCCCGCGCTCGAGATGTTGCAGAAGAGGCGCGTCTCCTCGCCGCCGGTGTGGGCCGTATAGGTCACCCGGCCGAGGTCGACGGTGCGCGTGGCCCCCTTCGCCGCGACGTCGAGCGCCGCGTCGGTGCGCTTGGGGATGCGGAAGGTGCGGGCGAAGTCGCATCCGCTGCCACGCATGACGACTGCAAGCTCCGCGGCCGTCTCGACCGGCTCGCCGCCGTCGAAGAAGCCGTTCACCGTCTCCGACACGGTGCCGTCGCCGCCGACCGTCACGATCAGCTCCGACGCCCTCCCGCAGGGCCGCGCGGGCGAGCTCGGCGGCGTGGCCGGGCGCCTCGGTCACACGCGGCTCGACGTCGAGCCCGTGAGCGCGCGCCCGGGCGGCGATCTCGGGCCAGGCGCGGGCCGTGCGCCCGCCGTCGGACGCCGGGTTCACGATCATGACGGCCCGCATCCGGCGGGTCAGTGCTCGTCCACGGCGGCGCGCAGCGCGAGCCGCGTCATCCGCTCGACCGCGGCCGCGAGCTCCTCGTCCGAGATCCGGGTGAAGTCCTCGCCCGAGATGATGTCGGACACCGTCAGGAGGCACGCGCCCTCGACGCCGCGGATGGCGGCGATCGTGAACAGCACCGCCGCCTCCATCTCGACGGCGAGCACGCCCCGCTCGGCCCAGCGCTTGTGGCGGCCGGGGTCGGGGTCGTAAAACGTGTCCGAG
This sequence comes from uncultured Actinomycetes bacterium, assembly GCA_963746115.1. Taxonomy (GTDB): domain Bacteria; phylum Actinomycetota; class Thermoleophilia; order Gaiellales; family JAICJC01; genus JAICJC01. The sequence goes on from CAVVAA010000003.1 coordinate 485,867, forward strand.
CTCGCGATCGCGCCAACGTGCGGCCGCAGCTCCAGGCCCTTGGCCGCGTGGATCAATCCGTGGGTGACGCCGAAGTGCGCGGTGGGCGCGTGCGCCTCGCCGCCGGTGTAGCGCAGCGCGGTCGAGTCGCCGGGCACGGCCGAGAGCGCCACCACCAGGTCGCCCAGGCGCAGGTCGGGCTGCAGTCCACCGCAGGTGCCGACGCGGATCAGGCGGCGGGCACCCAGCTGGATCAGCTCCTCGATCACGATCGCGGCGCTGGGACAGCCCATGCCCGTGGACTGCACCGACACCGGCCGGCCCTCGAAGCTGCCCGTGTAGCCGAGCATGCCCCGCTCGCCGTTCACCTGGCGGGCGTCGTTCAGGAACTCGCGCGCGATCCGCTCAGCGCGCAGCGGGTCGCCCGGCAGAAGCACCGCCGGTGCGTAGTCGCCCTCGTTCGCGCGCAGGTGGATCGGCACGGCCGCAGAGCTTACAGGGCGTCGGCCGAGACGCCGAGCGCGACCCCGGCGAGCCGGTAGCCGTCGCCGGTGCGGAACCGCTCCACCGCAGCGCGAACGGAGGCGATCAGCCCGTCCCGTTCCGGCGCGGAGAGCGTCGGCACGAGCCGGGCCAGGCCGCCGTTCATCGCCGTCTGGGCGCGCCAGTAGTCGTCGAAGTCCGTGTACGTCCATTCGACCGGGATCGACTCGATCGCCCGCAGCTCGAGCCCGCCGCCGGCGACGGCCCGCTCGATCGCGCCGCGGTCGCCGAGAGCGAACATCCCGGGCCCGCCGGGCTGGGCCGGGGGCAGGTCGGTGACGCGCTCGAGCACGTCCCAGAGCGTCGTCGCCCAGTCGTTCTCCTCGCGCCCGCCCCAGACCGCGAATGCGAGCCGGCCGCCGGGTCGCAGCACTCGCCGCGTCTCGCGGAAGGCGGCGTCGCGGTCGGGTACGAGCATGTAGCCGAACCGGCACACGACCCGGTCGACGCTCGCTTCGGGGAGGTCGAGCGACTCGGCGTCGAGCACCCGCAGCTCGATGCCGGGCGCGCGACGCTCGGCGGCCCAGCGCCCCGCCGACTCGACCATCGCGGCCGCACGGTCGGACACGATCACCCGGCCGTTTCCGGCGAGGGCCTCGGCGACCGTGATCCCGACATCGCCGGTGCCGGCGGCGACCTCGAGGACGGTGATGCCGGGGCGCAGCTCCAGATGGTCGACGAGCCAGGCCGTGACGGGTGCCGAGGCCCGCCGCATGCGATCGCGCTCCGACTCCCAGCCGGCGGCTGCGGTCTCCCAGTTGCGCGCGCTACGCTCGCGGTACTCGTCGGCCGCTGCGGCGCTGGTAGCGTCCTCGGAGTGCATGAGCGGACATTGGCCGTCGCCGGCCGGCGTGTCAAACTGGCCGAGTGGGGGCGGGGGCCGGCGGTCGTCCTCCTGCACGGGCTGACCGGCTCCACGGCCTATCTGCGTCCCTACGCCGAGGCGCTCGCGCGGACGCACCACGTCGTCGCGATCGACCTCCCCGGCCACGGCGGGTCGGACATGATCGAGCCGTTCTCCCTGCCGGAGGCCGTGCGGACGATGGCCGACGCCGCCGCGACGATCGGCGCGGAGCGGCCGGTGGTGCTCGGCCACTCGTTCGGAGCGCCGTTGGCGGTCGCGTGGGCGGCGGAGCGCCCCGTCGCCGGGGTCGTCGCCTGCTCGCCGGTGGGCATGGTGCCCCTGCAGCTGCGCCGCGCCCGGCTGGTGCTGCCGTTCCACCGCGCGCTGGCCCTCACCGAGCCGGCGTGGGGCGCCGCTGCCGCGTCGTTGGCACCGTCCCGACGGGTCGTGTTCGGCTGGTTCGTCGGCATGGCCGGGCTGGACGGTCTCGACCCGGCGCTCGGCCGCCAGATGGTCCGCGACGCGGGCCGGGCCGCGCCCGTCGTGCGGCCGGTGCTCCCGGCGCTCGCGGCGCTCGACCTCGCCGCCGTCGCCGGCGCCGTCTCCGCTCCCGCGCTCGTGCTCTGGGGCGACCTCGACGCAAGCGGCTGGGAGAGCGGGCCGCCGCTGGCCGCGGCGCTGCGGGGGAGCTCGGAGGTGCTGCCGGGCGTCGGGCACATGCCGATGCTCGAGGCGCCGTACGCGTTCACGGTGGCCGTACGCCGGTTCCTGTCGGCTAATGATCAATCATCAGGGTGCCCGCATGATCCCGGCCGCCCGCTCCGACGCCTGGCCGTGCCGCGCCTGCGGGGCGGTGCACGAGCTTGCGGCGCGCTCGCTCGAGGTCGGGCTCGTGCGACTCGCCGTCGACGGCGAGGCCGGCTTCCGGCTCGGCAGCGACGGCATCGAATCCCACATCGAGCCCCTCCTCGCCGCGTGCGCCTGCGGGGGCCGCCTGGCTCGCACTTCGCAGGTGCCTGGCACCGCGGACGCGGTGCCTGGCACCGGTCTGCCCGCGTCGTTCGAGGCCGAGGGGTTGCTGCCTTTGGCGGAGCGGGGCTGGGCCGTGCTCGAGGCGAGCGCGGATCCGCGGCTCGAGCGGCTCGCGGCGCTTTGGCGCTCGCGCGCGCTCGTCCTGCTCGGCCGCGCGGACGAGCTCACCCGCGAGCAGCAGCTCGAGCTGCGCCTCGAGGGCCGGCTGGCGGGCCTGCAGAGCGAGATCGAGCGCGCCCGCGAGGCCGGCGACGAGGACGCCGCCCAGGCCGCCCACGCCCGGTATATCGAGCTCGGCACGACCTTCATGCGTCGTTTCGTGCTCCTTCAGGATGGCCGACCCGGAACCGCTGGCTAGCCGGGTCGCGGCCTATATCGCCGAGCATGCGCTGCTCGAGCCCGGCCAGGCGGTGCTCGTCCTTGTCTCCGGCGGCGCCGACTCGGCCTGCGCATGGGGGCTCATGCGCGAGCTCGGCTACGACGTGGAGGCCCTGCACATCGAGCACGGCCTGCGCGGGGCCGAGGGGCTTGCCGACGCCGCCCACTGCGCCGGCCTCGGCGCCACGGTGGTCGCCGTCGACGTGGAGGGCGGCGCCAACGTCGAGGCGCGTGCGCGTGAGGCCCGCTACGCCGCCGCCCGCGAGCACGCCGGCGAGCGCCCCATCGTGACCGGGCACACGCTGTCCGACCAGGCCGAGACCGTGCTCTACCGGCTGGTCTCCTCGTCCGGCGCGCGGGCGATCCGGGCGATGCGCCCCGCCGCCGGCGGGATCGTCCGGCCGCTGCTATGCGCCACCGCCGAGGACACGCGGGCGTGGTGCGCCGACAACGGCATCGAGCCGCGCGAGGATCGCACCAACGCCGACGAGCGCCTGCGCCGGAACCTGATCAGGCGCGAGGTGATGCCCGCGCTTCTGCGCGTCCACCCCGGGGCCGAGCGCAACCTGGCCCGCTCGGCGGAGCTGCTCGGCGAGCTCGATGAGCTCCTGCGCGAGCTGGCCGGCGAGCACATCGAGCCGCACCTCGCGCTCGCCGACCTGGACGAGATGCCGCGCGCCCTGCGCGTGCTCGTCCTACGCGAGGCGGCCGAGCGCGCCGCCGGACGGCCGCTGCGGCTGCCGCGCGCGCTCACCGCCAAGCTGGAGGCGATGGCCGCCCGCAGGAAGGGGGTCGAGCGGCTCTCGCTGGGCCGCGACATCGAGGCCGTCCGCGACCGCGGCACACTCGCCTTCGTCCCGCCCGGGACCCGGTATCCTCCGCCGGGATGAACGTCGAGCAGACCGGCCTCGAGCGAGATCCCCTGATCGCCGAGACGCTGGTCGAGGCCGACGCCGTCCGGGCGCGGGTGGAGGAGCTCGGCGACGAGCTCTCTCGCGACTACGCCGGGCTCGATCCGCTGCTCGTGTGCGTCCTCAAGGGCGCGGTGTTCTTCCTCGCCGATCTGGTGCGCCGGATCACCGTCCCGTGCGAGATCGACTTCATGGCCGTCTCGAGCTACGGCAACAGCACCGACTCCTCCGGGGTCGTGCGGATCCTGAAGGATCTGGAGGCGAACATCGAGGGCCGGCACGTGATCGTCGTCGAGGACATCGTCGACTCCGGCCTCACCCTCTCCTACCTGCTGCGCAACCTGCGCGCGCGGCGGCCGGCGTCGGTCGAGGTGTGCGCGCTCCTGACGAAGCCGGCCCGGCGCAAGGCGGACATCGTTTGCCGCTACGTGGGCTTCGAGATTCCCAACCGGTTCGCCATCGGCTACGGGCTCGACTACGGCGAGCGCTACCGCGGGCTGCCGTACGTCGCAGCGCTTGACGAATCCAAGCTTCCCGACGAATTCGAATAACTGGGAGCGGGGCCCAGTCCGCCGCGCGGGCTACAGGCTCGCGGCGCCCGTGCCGATACCCGGGCTTGCGAGACCTCCGTGGTATCGTTCGGACCGGTAATCCGGCTCCCGGCGACCGCGGGCAGGGCCGTCCGACTCTACACCCGGGGGAAGTAGGCGACACGTCGTGAACAGACTTTTCAAGAGCGCACTTTTTCCGATTCTCGTCGTGCTGGTGCTCGCGTTCTTCGCGCTGAAGATCGTGAACTCATCCAGCAACGGGCCGAGCCAGAACTGGTCTGACCTCGTCTCGAAGACCGAGGCGGGCAAGGTCACCCAGCTCAAGTCCGACCCGACCGGGAACAGCGTCACCTACACGCTGACGGACAAGACGACGCACAGCGTCGGCGTCCCCTCCATCCAGCTCCTGAACGCCGAGCTCTCGCTCGCCAACACCAAGGGCGTCCCCATCGACGGCGCCAAGGCCGGCGGCTCGCCGTGGTGGAGCGCGCTGATCACGATCCTGCCCTTCCTGCTCTTCTTCGTCTTCTGGATCTTCCTGATGAACCAGATGCAGGGCGGCGGCTCCAAGGTGATGAGCTTCGGCAAGAGCCGGGCCAAGCGGATGTCCGTCGACTCGCCCAAGATCACGTTCAAGGACGTGGCCGGGGTCGACGAGGCCGTCGAGGAGCTGCAGGAGATCAAGGAGTTCCTCGAGAACCCGAAGAAGTTCCAGGCGCTCGGCGCCCGCATCCCCAAGGGCGTGCTCCTGTTCGGGCCTCCGGGCACCGGCAAGACGCTGCTCGCGCGGGCCGTCGCGGGCGAGGCCGGCGTGCCGTTCTTCTCCATCTCCGGCTCGGACTTCGTCGAGATGTTCGTCGGCGTCGGCGCGAGCCGCGTCCGCGACCTGTTCGAGCAGGCCAAGCAGAACTCGCCGTGCATCATCTTCATGGACGAGATCGACGCCGTCGGCCGCCACCGCGGCGCCGGCATGGGCGGCGGCCACGACGAGCGCGAGCAGACGCTGAACCAGCTGCTCGTCGAGATGGACGGGTTCGAGATGAAGGACAACGTGATCCTGATCGCGGCCACGAACCGGCCCGACATCCTCGACCCGGCCCTGCTGCGCCCGGGCCGCTTCGACCGCCAGGTCGTCGTCGACCGTCCCGACCGCGTCGGCCGCAAGAAGATCCTCGAGGTGCACAGCCGCGGCAAGCCGATGTCGCAGGTCGTCGACATCGAGGCCCTGGCCGGGCAGACGCCGGGATTCACCGGCGCCGACCTCGCCAACCTCGTGAACGAGGCCGCGCTGCTCGCCGCCCGCAAGGGCAAGAAGCAGATCGAGAACCTCGAGCTCGAAGAGGGCATCATGCGGGTCATCGCCGGGCCCGAGAAGAAGACCCGGCTGCTCTCGCCCAAGGAGCGCGAGATCACGGCGGTGCACGAGATGGGCCACGCCCTCGTCGGCCACTTCCTCGAGCACAACGACCCGGTGCACAAGATCTCGATCGTCGGCCGCGGCATGGCGCTCGGCTACGTGGTGACATTGCCCTCCGAGGACAAGTTCATGCGCTCGCGCGCCGAGCTCCTGGACGGCCTGGCGAAGAACCTGGGCGGGCGCACCGCCGAGGAGCTCGTCTTCGGCGAGGTCACGACCGGCGCCGAGGACGACCTGAACAAGACCACCGACACGGCCAAGCGCATGGTCACGCGTTGGGGCATGTCCGAGAAGCTCGGCCCGCGCACGTTCGGCCGCGACTCGAGCCAGCCCTTCCTGGGCCGCGACTTCGGTCACGAGGCCGACTACTCCGAGGAGATCGCGCGCGAGATCGACGACGAGATCCGGCGCATCGTCGAGCAGGCCCACGAGCGCGCCCGCGAGGTGCTCGGCCGCAACATCGACGAGCTCAGCCGGATGTCGAAGATCCTGATCCAGTACGAGACGTTCGACGCGAGCCAGTTCCAGCGCCTGCTCGCCGGCGAGGCGTCCGGAGGACGTCTTCAAGGATCAGGAGCCGAAGCCGACCGAGACGCCGACCGAGCAGCCGCGCAAGGAGTCGTCGCGGCCGCGCGGGATCGGGCTGCCGCTCCCGGGCAACATCGCCTCCGGCCAGCCGCCGGAGTCTCCGCAGCCCTCCTGAGGTACGCCGCTTGCGAGGTGAGATCCCCGTAAAGGGGGTGACGGTCGTGACCCGTGATTGCCGATCACGTGGTCAGCCGTTCTCACCGTGCTTCCGAGGGGTCTTGCGTTGCGCGTTGTCCGGGTCACACTCTCTCTTGCCGTCGGCATCGCCGGCGGCCTCGTCTCGGCGCAGCAGGCGCTCGCCACGACGCCGCACATCAGCGGGCCGATCGTCTCCTACAAGTGCCCGCCGGCACCGCTCTTCTGCACGCGGACGCTGAAGCCGGGCGTCACGCTGACCCACTGGCGGGCGAAGATGCACAGCGGCCCCAGCCAGGACATCTACAAGCTCTCGTGGAAGCTCGGCGACCCGCACGTGCAGCTGCATGCCGAGGCGCTCAGCCACCCCACGGCCACCGGCAGCATCCAGCTGAACACGATCTCGGACTGGGCCCGGTCGGGCGCGCCGTCCGGCTTCCTCGGCGCGATCAACGCCGACTTCTTCGGCCAGGGCAGCAACTGGCGCTACGGCAAGCCGAGCGGGATGCTCGTGCAGGACCGCCACATCTACGACTTCGGCACCGGCGGTCCCGCCGTGGGCTATCAGGCCGCCGGCCGGATGGTGATGGGCTCCCCGCTCGCCCGGCCCACGAAGATCAACCTGCTCGAGGGCCACACGGCCACGATCGGCGCGTTCAACCCGAGCTCGGCCGGCCTCAACTCGGTGAAGGGCGACCAGGTCGCGATCAAGACCGGATCCGTCGCCGCGCGTCCCCACGGGCTGGGTCGGGTTCGTCGTCACCAACGCCAGCCCGAACTTCTTCGGAAACATGCTCCAGGGCAGCCAGCAGGTCAATAACTCGACCGGCCTGAAGACGGGCGAGACGGTGCGCGGCTTCCGCTTCGGCGAGGGCACGGGCACGACGACGACCACGCAGCTCCAGGTCGTCAACTCCACCAAGTGCGGCGGGTACGTCTGCACCGGCCAGATCGACGTGCCGCTCACGGCCGGCCAGGCGCTCATGATCACGAAGGCCGGGCGCTTCGCCGACGCCGATCTCGAGCGCAAGGCCAACTCGACGGCGCATGCCTTCACGATCTCGACCGACACCCCCCGCTGGGCCGGCGTGTCCGACGTGATGGGCGGGAAGCCGCGCCTGGTGAAGAACGGCAAGGTGCAGTACCCGTTCGCGCACGTGAACCCGCCGATGATGTCGAGCGACGGCTGGCAGTGGGACTACCCGCACTGGCGCCCCGCGGTGGCCGACACGGCGACGCGCGGCTGGCTGATCATCACGGGCGGCGTCCGCTACGGCGACGGTGTCACCGGCTGGAACTGGGGCAAGATGCTCGTCCAGCTGGGCGCGCAGAACGCGATCGGCTTCGACAACAACTCGTCGACCGAGATGTTCGTGCCGGGCAGCGGCACCTGGACGTTCTCCCCGGGCTGGCAGCGCCAGATCACCGAGGCGACCGCGCTCGCGTACCGCTGATCTAGTCTTGGCGGCGCGTTGCTGCCGCTGCGCGAGAGGTTTCCGGCTCCGGCCGTGATGGGCGTGGTGAACGTGACCCCCGACTCCTTCTCGGACGGGGGCGCGTTCCTCGACCCGGCCGCCGCGATCGCCCAGGGCGTCCGCCTCGCCGCCGAGGGGGCGGACGTGCTCGACGTCGGCGGCGAATCGACCCGCCCGGGGTCAGACCCCGTCCCGCTCGAGGTCGAGCTCGAGCGCGTGCTGCCGGTGATCCACGGCCTCGCCCGCGAGACCGAGGTGCCGATCTCGATCGACACGGTGAAGGCCGAGGTGGCCGACCAGGCGATCCGGGCCGGGGCGGTGCTCGTGAACGACGTGACCGCCCTGCGCCACGACCCCGCCATGGCCGAGGTGGTCGCTGCCGCCGGCGTGCCCCTGTGCCTGATGCACATGCTGGGCGAGCCGAAGACGATGCAGGACGATCCCCGCTATGACGACGTCGTCGCCGACGTGTCCGCGTTTCTGACCGAGCGGGTCGCGTTCGCGCGGTCGGCCGGAATCGATCTCGATCAGATCTGCGTCGACCCGGGGATCGGGTTCGGGAAGACCGTCGACCACAACCTGGCGCTCCTGCGCCACCTCGACCGCATCGCCGCGATCGGCCCGCCCGTGCTCCTGGGCGCCTCGCGCAAGTCGTTCCTGGGCGTCCTCACCGGGGAGCCGCTCGAGGCCCGCGACGTCGCCACCGTGGCCGTCAACCTGGCCGCGGTGCGGCGGGGCGCCTGGATGCTGCGCGTGCACGCGGTGAAGCCGACCCGCGACGCGCTCACCGTCTCGGCGGCGATCGAGGCCGTCGCGTGAGCGCGGCGCTCGTCGAGATCCGCGGCCTGCGCGTGTACGCCTACCACGGCGTGCGCGACTTCGAGCGCGAGCGGGGCCAGCCGTTCGTGATCGACGTGTGGCTGCGCTGCGCACCGTCGGCGGCCGGGGAGACGGACGACCTGGCCGACGCCGTCAACTACTCGGCCGTGTGCGACCGGGTGGCCGAGCTCGCCACGGGCGGGCCCTACCAGCTGCTCGAGCGGCTCGCCGCCGTGATCGCGGACGATCTCGCCGCCCGCTACCCCGTCGTGGGAGCGCGCGTGCGCGTCGCCAAGCCGCATGCCCCGGTGAAGCACGACGTGGCCGAGGTCGCGGTCACGGTCGAGCGGGGTCGGCTATCGGCGGCACGGAAGCACCCGTATAACGGAATCATGGACGGCATGCGCATCGTGGTGGTCGAGGACCAGCCACTGTTCCGGCGCGGCCTGATCGACCTGCTCAACGCGGAGGGGTTCCGGGTGGATGGGTCGGCCGGGACGGTCGGCGAGGCGATGGACGTCATCGCCGCGCGGATGCCGGACATCGTGCTGATGGACTTCCAGCTCGCCGACGGCAGCGGCATCGACGCCACCCGGCGGCTGTTCGAGCTCCACGGCGACCGCGTCCGCGTCGTGATGCTGAGCGAGTCACGCGACCCCACCGACATGATCGCGGCGGTGCGGGCCGGCGCCGTCGGCTACCTCACCAAGGACCAGGCTCCGGAGCGGCTGGCAGAGGCCCTGCGCGGCGTCCTGCGCGGCGAGGCGGCGCTGTCGCGGCGCATGGCGGCGCACCTGATCGCCGACGTCCGTGACACGCAGCGGCGGATGGTGCTCGCCACGAAGCTACCCCATCGCGAGCGCCTGACCCCGCGCCAGCTCGAGATCCTGCAGCTGATCGCCGCCGGCGAGACGACCACCGAGATCGCCCGGCGTCTCTTCCTCTCGCCCGAGACGGTGCGCTGGCACGTCAAGGCGATCCTGCGAAAGCTGAAGGCGCGCACCCGCGCGGAGGCCGCGGCGGCCCTGCGCGAGGTGATGGCCGAAGCTGTCTAGCCGGTCGTCCTAGAGACCGGCGCGCATCGCCTCGGCGGCGTGGCGCACGATCCAGACCGACACGGTCAGGCAGTAGGTGATCACGGCGCAGGCGGCGGCGATGGCGGCCGCCTGGCCGGCGGCGCCGGTCACGAGCTCCGCGATGCCGACGAGCAGCGGGCGCATGAGGACGAAGGCGAGCAGCCCGCCGATGCCCAGGTGCACGGTCGTGCGCCGGAGCCCCTGGGGGCGGAGGTTGGGATAGCGGGCATCGGCCCAGATCGCGAGCGCAGCAGGGCAGAGTACGAGCACGACGGCAAGTTCCATGAGGGTCGACATGGCACCATCCTCTAGGTGGTTCGGAGCTGGAGCGATCGGCGGCCCAACGCGAGCCGTCCACTCCCAACCATCGGCAATTGTGAACAATTCGTAAGGGTGATCCGTGCAAAGTGCCCCCGGAGGGGTGATCCCGGCCTATGTCGCGTTCGGCGCGAACCTCGGTGATCCGGTCGAGACGCTGCGATCGGCTGCCGTCGTGCTGGGCAGCCGGCCGGGAATCGAGCTGGTCGCGGGCTCGCCCATCTACCGCACCCGCCCGATCGGGCCGCCCGGACCAGCCCGACTTCGCGAACGCCGTCGCCCGCGTCGAGACGACGCTCGGCGCCGATGAGCTGCTGGACGCGCTGCTCGCCGTCGAGGCCGAGTTCGGCCGGGTGCGCGACGTGCGCTGGGGTCCCCGCACGCTCGACCTCGACCTGATCTGGTACCAGGGTGAGGAGCGCTCGGACGCGCGCCTCATGCTGCCGCATCCGCGCGCGCACGAGCGCGAATTCGTGCTGCGGCCGCTCGCGGATCTCGACCCCGGGCTCGTGCTGCGCGGCGGACGGGTGGCGGACTGGCTCGCGGGCCTCGACCCGCAGGGCGTCGAGCCGACCGGAGCCGCGCTCATGTAGACGGGCGCGGCCGCCGATGACCCCTGTATGACCGAAATCGCGGCCACCCCGATCGCCCGCGTCTCAGACCTCTTCACGCTCGTCGGCTCGCGCCTCATCCCGACGCTGCTCTTCACGACGATGGCGACGGTCTCCATCCTCGGCGTCGGCAGCGCGCCCAGCCCGAGCGCCGCGATCTTCCACGCCCTGTCCGCGACCCTGTGGGGGCTCTTCATCGTCCTCATCAATATCCGGCCGGCGCCGCTTCGGCGCAACCGCTCGCCGGTCGGCGTGATCGTCGCCCTCGTCTCCCAGCTGGCCGTCATCGCCGTCGGCCTCTTCGGCGCCCGCACGGACGGCGGCGTCGCGGTGATCGCCTCGGACGTGCTTCTGATCGCCGGCCTCGCGTTCGCCATCGGCTCGGTCGCCGTGCTCGGGCGCTGCTTCGGCGTCCTCCCCGATGTTCGCGGCCTCGTCACCCACGGCCCCTACCGGCTGGTGCGCCACCCGCTCTACCTGGGCGAGCTGACGGCCGTGCTCGGGATCGTGCTCGGCTCGCGCAACCCGCTCTGGGCCGGGCTCACCTGGCTCGTCTGCGCCGGCCTCCAGCTGGCCCGCACCGGTTACGAGGAGCGCAACATCCGGGCCGAGTTCCCCCAGTACGACGAGTACGCCGCCCGCACCAAGCGGCTCATCCCCGGCGTGCTCTAACCGGTTGGGCACCGGGCACTAGACTGCCCGCATGTCCTACATCGAAGACCTGGAGGAGTTCGACGCCGAGCTCGAGCTGCGGCTCAAGCGCGAGTACGCGACGGTGTTCGGCCTCTTCCGCTACTGCGTGCTGACGGCCGAGGCCACGTACCTGTGCAACCGGCTGGAGATGGAGACGGCGAACTCCCCCGCCTATCCGCTCGTGCACCTGACCATGGAGGACGTCTGGGTCTGGGACAAGAACCGGCCCAGCCGGATCATCCCCCGCGCCGAGGTGCACACGACGCAGGACGTCACGGTCGAGGAGCTCAGGCCCGAGAGCGAGATCGAGACGACGTTCCCGCCCGGGTTCGAGCTCAGCGATGAGTGATGCTGCTCGCGCTCGACGTCGGTAACACCCAGACCGTCGTCGGGATGTACGACGGCGAGGCGCTCCGCGAGCACTGGCGGACCACCACCGTCCGCACCCACACCGGCGACGAGCTGGCGCTGATGCTGGTCGGCCTGCTCGAGCTGCGCAAGCACACGCTTGCCTCGATCGACGCCATGGTCGTCGCCTCGAGCGTCCCCCAGCTGGCTGTCGAGTACGCGACCATGAGCCGCGAGCACCTCGGCCACGAGGCGCTCATCGTCGGGCCGGGCGTGCGCACCGGCGTCGCGCTGCGGGTCGACAACCCGCTCGAGGTCGGCCCCGACCGGGTGGCGAACTGCGTCGCCGCCTACGCCCTCCACGGCGGGCCGTGCATCGTGGTCGACTTCGGCACGGCGATCAACTTCGACACGGTCTCGGCCGGGGGTGAGTTCATCGGCGGCGCGATCGCGCCGGGGCTGCAGGTGGCGCTCGACGCCCTCGGCGACCGCGCCGCCCGGCTGCAGAAGGTCGAGCTGGTCGCGCCGGCGCACGCCATCGGCACGAACACGGACACGAACGTCCAGTCCGGCGCCGTGTTCGGCTGGGCCGGCCTGGTGGACGGGCTCGTCCGCCGGTTCCGGGCCGAGCTCGGCGTCGAGGCAACGACGATCGCAACGGGCGGTTTGGCCGCCCTGGTCGCCCCGCACTGCGAGACGATCCAGCATGTCGAGCAGTGGCTGACGCTCGAAGGCCTGCGGATGATCTGGGAGCGCAACGCCTGAACCTGAATGGACGGGGTCAGACCCCGCCTGTTCAGGCGAGGCGGGCCGTGACCGTGCCCGCGGCGTCGACCGCCACGGCGGTGGGAACGATTCCGATCCCGTACTTGCGGGCCAGGTCGGGGCGCGTACGCACGTCGACGGTGACCACGTCGCGGCCGGCCTCGCGCAGCTGCCGCTCGAGCGTCAGGCACTCCGAGCACAGCGGGTGGGTGAACTGGACGACAGCGCCGTCGGATCCGCCGGCGAGGCCGACGTCGGCGGGATCGAGGCGGCGCAGGTCGCCGTGGCCGATGCCGCGCAGGCGCGCGCCCAGCCGGTAGATCTCGCAGCCCGTGCAGAACCCGGTGACCGCCGCGAGCAGGGCCAGCGCGGCCACGAGCACGGCCAACGCTGAGCCGAGCGTGTGCAGGCCGACGGCGTGCGCGGCGGTCGCGGCGGTGAGGACGCCGAATCCGATCATGTTGGCGAAGCGGGGTGCGCGGGCGTCCTCGAGCTCGCCCTCGCCGATCCGCGGCTGCACGAGCTCGAAGTAGGCGACGCACGGCAGGCACCAGCGCCGCCCGAGTGTCAGGCCGAGCGCGAACTGGAGGGCGAGCAGACCCAGCAGCGGCCACCAGCCGGTGACCACGGCGACCAGCGCGAGCGTCCCGATGGCCGCCTGGTTGAACCGCGGCGCCCGCGCATCGATGACGTCCAGGTCGCGGTAGGGGTGTGCGCGTCGCTCGGCCACTTTGGATCCAAACTCTAGCGTAGCGAGCCCCTTGACATATACATCGACAGTCGGTATATATCGCTTATGCAGTCCATGCGGGAGCCCACCTACTTCACCCTCGCCGCGCTGCTCGACGGCCCGCTCCACGGGTACGCCATCGCGAAGAGGGCGGAGTCGGTCTCGGACGGCCGCGTGCGCCTGACGGCGGGCACGCTCTACTCGGCACTCGACCGCCTGCTGGGCGAGGGGCTCGTCGCGGTCGACGGCGAGGAGGTCGTCGAGGGCCGCGCCCGCCGGTACTACCGGCTGACCCCGTCCGGGCGGGGAGCGCTCGAGGCGGAGGCGGCGCGGCTCGCCGACGCCGCGGCGATCGTCGTCTCGCGCATGTCCGCGACCCCGGAGCCGGCGGCATGACGGCTGCCGAGCGCGTCTACCGGCTGGCGCTGCGGGCCTATCCGCGGGAGTACCGCCGCGAGCGCCGGCCCGAGATTCTGGCGACGCTCGCCGACATGCAGGGCGGCCGGGCCGCGCCCGACCCCCGCCAGGTCGCCGGACTGCTCGCTGCGGGCGTGCGCCGGCGCGGCGCGGAGGCCACCGGTGCCACCCGGGCCGGCGTCTGGATGGAGGGCTGTCGCCTGGCGGCGCTCGCGCTGCTGCTGCTCTCGGCGGCCGCCAGCCTGCGCCCGATCGCCCTCGACACGTGGTACTCGCGACTTGGCTTCGTCTGGCCGAGCACGCCGTTCACGGCGGCCCCGCCGATGGCCGCCGGCGGGCTCGCCCGCTGGCTGGTGGCGGCGCTCCTGCCGCTCGTGGCCGCCGCGGCGATCTGCCGCCGCCGCGACGCGATCGCCGTCGCCTGTTCCCTGCTCGCGGCCGGCCTCTTCCTCGGCGGGCAGATCGGTACCGGCCTGCTCGATGGTGTCGGCTACCCGGCCGGCCAGGACTGGCTCGGAAGCGCATACCGCGTCGGTGCGGCGATCTTCCTGGCGGCACCCCCGGCGCTCCTGCTGGCCGGTGTCGGCCGGGGCCGGGCGCCGGCGCGGCGCTCGCTCGCCTGGCTCGCCGTCCCGTTCGCCGTCGCTGCGCTCAGCATCGGCTTCTACCTCACGACGCTCACGTTCTGGCCGCTCGGCGCACTCGTCGTGGCGTGGTTTCTGGCCGGACGGCTCGCGCCGCACCTCGCCGTGGCGACGTTCGCGTTGCTCGTTCCGGCGGTCGCCTACGTGCTGCCGACGGCCATCGGCGCGGCCGGCACGTACGAGTACGCGACCGCCGTGGTCGCCGGTGCGGCTGCGCTCGCGCTTGCATCGCTCACCTCGGCGCTCGCGCTCGACGCGGACGCCGAGCTCGACGGGCCGGCTGTCTGAACATCCCGGGGGTGACCACGCACCGGTTCGAGGCCATCCTGGGCGGCGACGCGGGCGATCTGCCCGCCGTCGTGCTCCCGGCTGACGTCGCGGCGGCCATGGGCGGCCGGGCGCGGATCCCGGTCGCCGGGACGATCAACGGCGTCCCCTTCCGCGGCTCGACGATGCCGATGGGGGACGGCCGCCACTGCGTGGGATTCCGCAAGGAGATCCGCGCCCGGGCCGGCGGGGTGGAGCTGGGCGACTCCGTGGCGATCGAGCTCGGCCGCGACGACGCGCCCCGCACGGCGGACGTGCCGGACGACCTGGCAGCGGCGCTCGCGGCCGAGCCCGGGGTGCGCGCGGCCTTCGACGCGATGTCCTACACGCACCGGCGGGAGTGGGCCGAGGCGGTTGAGGGGGCGAAGCGGCCCGAGACGCGCGCCCGCCGGATCGCACAGGCGGTGGACGCCGCCCGCGCCCGCATCGCCTGATTAACCGGTGCCAGGCACCGGATGTTCACGAGACTTGCGATCCGCAGTATCGAAAGATATGTTTCGAAACATGTCTTTCGAACCACGCAGGCTCAGCGATGCCCGGGTCATGCGCGCCTTCGCCCACCCGACCCGGATCGCACTGCACGAGCTGGTCGCGCGCGAGGGCGAGCTGACCGCCACCCAGGCCGGCGAGCGCCTCGGGCTCTCCCCGGCGAACTGCTCGTTCCACCTCCGCCAGCTGGCCAAGCACGGCTTCATCGAGGAGGCGTCGTCGACGCCCGGGCGGGCGCGGCCGTGGAAGGTGCGCTCCGTCGGCCACTCCTGGGACGGCTTCGGCGCCGACGCCGAGACCAACGCCGCCGCATCGGCGCTCACTTCCATCCTTCTCGAACGCGACCTGGCCCGGCTGCGCGGGTGGCTGGAGCGCGAGCCGACCGCCGACCCCGGGTGGCGCCGTGCGGCATTCCTGACCGAGTCGTTGCTCTACCTCACCAAGGAGGAGCTCGCCGAGGTCGGCCGGATGGTCACGGAGCTCGCGCTCACCTTCGCCGAGCGCATCGACCCGGCCATGCGGCCCGAGGGCTCGATGCCGGTGCAGATGCTGGCCGCGGGCTTCCCGCTGCCGCCGACCGAGACCGGGAACTGACCCATGCGGGCGCTGCTGGCCGATCGCGACACGCGCCTGCTGCTCATCGGCCAGTCGCTCTCCCTCTTCGGCGACCGGGCCATGTACCTGGCCCTGAGCGTGTGGGTGAAGACGCTCACCGGGTCGAACGCGGCGGCCGGGCTCGTGTTCTTCGTGCTCGCCGCGCCGGGCCTGATCGGGCCGGCGTTCGGGCTCGCCGTCGATCGCATGCGCAAGCGCCCGCTCATGATCGCGACCGATATCTCGATCGGCCTCGTCCTGCTCTCCCTGCTCCTCGTCCACGACCGCGGCGACGTGTGGATCATCTACGCCGTCACGTTCCTGTACGGCGCGTCCGGCTACCTGTTCTCGTCGGCCCGATCGGCGCTGATCACGCAGCTCCTGCCGGTGGAGCGGCTCGCCGACGCCAACGCGGCCATCCAGACGGTGAGCGAGGGATCGCGCCTGATCGCGCCGCTCGTGGGCGCCGCCCTGTTCGCCGCATTCGGCGGCGCGGCCGTCGCCGTGCTCGATGCCGCCACGTTCGCGGCCTCGGCGATCTGCCTGGCGTTCGTCTCGTTGCACGAGGAGCGGCCGCGGCCCTCCGAGCACCACATCCTCGTCCAGGTCGCGGCCGGCGCCCGCCACATCGCGGCCAGCGCCGGGCTGCGCCGGATCGTCGGAGCGCTTGCCGTCGCGCTGCTCGTGGTCGGCTTCGCGGAGACGGTGATCTTCGCCGTGCTCCAGTCCGGCCTGCACCGCCCGCCGGCGTTCCTCGGCGTCCTCAGCGCGGCGCAGGGTGTGGGCGCGATCGCCGGCGCGCTCACCGCCGCCCAGGCGCTGCGCCGGATCGGCGACGGCCGGGCGCTCGGCATCGGCATCCTCCTGTTCGCCGCCGGCGACTCGCTGTTCCTGATCCCGGCGATCGCCCCCGTCGTCGCCGGCTTCGTCGTCGCCGGGGTCGGGATCTCGTGGGCGGTGGTCGCGTTCGGGACCGCGGTGCAGACGCGGACGCCGGCCGAGCTCCAGGGCCGCGTGTACTCGGCCGCGGACACGCTCGTCGGCGTGCCCCAGACGATCTCGATCGCGCTCGGCGCCATCCTGATCACGGTCGTCGACTACCGGGTCCTGATCGTCGTCATGGGTCTCGTCACCGGCATGCTCGGCGCGCTGCTCGCGGTCGCGGGTGCACCGGCGGAGCCCGTCCCCGAGCCGGCCCACGCCTAACCGGTGGTTCTTACAACCTCGTCCCGGGCGAGCCCGTTTCGCATCAGCCAGTGCCCGGTGTCCGGGTAGCAGACATTGGCCGGCAGACCCGTCGTCGACAAGAACAGTGCGCGCACGACCGACTCGCCGCGGTTGAGCAGCCGGTGCGCACCGGCCGGGCCCTCCGGGAGGCACACGAGATCGCCGGCCTCGAGATGATCCTCACCTCGCGGGTGGCGCAAGATGGGCGCGGCGGCCATGACCAGCAACCACTGCTCGCGCCCATATGCGTAGTGGTACGGCTCGGATCCTTCTCCGGGATCCAGGTCGACCACCGTCGCGTCGAGACGGTCGGAGCCCAGTAGAGGGCCAAGCCTCGCCGCGCGATACCGGAATCCCGTCGGCGCGTGCGGATCAGCCGCCCCGGCACGGACGGCCAGCGCGTTCACGGCTGGCTGCGCCGGCGACCGCTCGGGCTCGCGCTCGAACTCGGCTGGCTCCGATGGTCCCGCCGTCCCCTCGCCGTGCCAGTAGCTGACAGCGCTGCTTCGAAGGAGGATGCCTCCCGGGCCGCTGACCTTGTCCGAGTCGGGATAGACGCTCATGTAAGGCTCGACGTCATGGCCGGCGGCGAAGATCACCATCCGACCTGGCCCCTTGAGCGTGTGGGCTCCGAGATGGCCGGACGGGAAGCAGACGAGGTCGCCGGGGGTCAGGATCCGCTCCCCCGCCGGTTCGCGAAGCACCGGTGCGCCCGCGATGACGTAGAGCCACTCCTCGACCCCGTGGTGGTAGTGGTATGGCCAGATCGGCAAGCCCGCTTCGGCTTGGTACACGCCGGCGCCGATCCGTCGAGCCCCCAGCCGGGCACCCACCGAGGTTGCGTCGTGACGGAACCCGGCTTCGTCGAGACGCTCGTCCAAGACGACGCTGACGATGTTCACCTTCTTGACGCTCACGCGTCGAGACATTCGCAGGTTTGTGGCGATCGCGCGGCAACGGTGCTCTCACTCAGGAGCTCAATCCGAAATGACCTCGAAGTAGGATCGGCGCATGCCAACCGACCTCCGCGTCGCCGGCCCTGACGACCTCGACGACCTGACCGCCATCATGGCGACCGCCTTCCGGCACGACCCGGTCTGGGGCGAGTACTCGTTCCCGGGCTCGGGCGACCGGCTCGACACGGCGGCCGCGTTCTGGCGCGCCTATCTGGGCGCGATGCTCCGCCATGGCTGGTCGTTTCTGTCGCCGGGGTCCGAGTCGGCGGCGGTATGGGTGCCGCCCGGCGAGCGCGAGCTCACCGACGCGCAGGAGCACGAGCTGGAAGCGCTCCTGCGCAAGCTGCTCGACGAGGCGCAGGCGGCGGTCGTCCTCGACGTCTTCGAGCGCCTCGACGCCGCCCATCCCCATCACGAGCCGCACCACCAGCTGAGCCTGTTCGGCACGCACGAGGACCACCGCGGCCGCGGCACCGGGATGGCCCTGCTCGACGCCTGCCTGGAGCGGGTCGATGCGGCCCGGTCGGCGGCCTACCTCGAGTCGACGAACGCGGCCAACGAGCCCCGCTACATGAGCCGGGGCTTCCAGCCGTTCGGGCGCGTCGACCTGCCCGGCGGCCCCAGCGTCACGACCATGTGGCGGCCGGCACGGGGAGCGGCTCAGCCGCCGCCGTAGATCGAGATCGGGAGCTCCAGCAGCCGGTCGGTCTCGGAGTCGGGGAGCAGCTCGAGCTCGGCCGCGTGTGCGGCGAGGAGCCCGCGCGCCCCGGGGCAGAACTCGAGCAGTTCGCGCTCGGCATCGGCGACGGTCGGGCAGGTGACGAGCGCCCCGCGGATCGCCTTCGCGCCCGGCGCGCCCCGCAGATACCAGCCGTAGAACTTGCGCAGGAAGCCGACGGCGCGCTCGTCCATCTCGCGCTCGACCTCGCGCATGAACCGGATCAGCTCGGCGACCACCTCCGCCGCGTCCGCGTCGGCGCCGCCGTCACCGGCCATCTCGCGCAGCGCCCAGGGCCGGCCCTGCGCACCCCGGCCGACCATGACGGCGGCCGCCCCGGTCGCGTCGATCACGCGCTCGGCGGTGGTGCGGTCGCCGATGTCGCCCGAGGCGATCACCGGGATCCCCACCCGATCGACGAGCTCGGCCGTCAGCGCGTGGTCGGCGGTGCCCGTGTACATCTGCTGGGCGGAGCGGGGGTGGAGCGTCAGCGACGCCACCCCGAGCGCCTCGAGCTTCGGGCCCAGCTCGAGCGCCGACCGCGAGCCGTTCTTGAGGCCGCGGCGCATCTTCACGGTGACCGGGACGCCGACCGCGTCGACGACCGCCCCGGCGAGCTCGCAGGCCAGGTCGTGATCCTCGAGGGCGCTCGCGCCGGCCCCGGTCTTCGTCACCTTGCGCACCGGGCACCCGAAGTTGATGTCGACGATATCCGCCCCCGCGGCGACGACCATCTGAGCCGCCTCGGCCATCGGGCCAGGGTCGGAGCCGAAGATCTGCACGGCCAGGGGGTGCTCGTCGGCGGCGATCCGCAGGTAGCCGAGCGTGCGCTCGTTGCGGTGCTGGAGGCCGCATGACGACACCATCTCGCTGCAGACGAGGCCGGCCCCGAAGCGGCGTCCCTGGCGCCTGAACGCCTGCACCGAGACGCCTGCCATGGGCGCGAGGACGATCCGCGAAGGGATCTCGACGTCGCCGATCGACCACGGTGCGGTCATGTCCGCCATGCCCCGGATGGTACCGGCGCAGGCCGTCCGCCCAGGGCGGCGCAGCTTGACGGATTCCGAGTGTTGACGCTCGCCGACGACTTGACCTATAATCCGCCGTCGCTCGGTGCCCGCCGCGAAATGCGCTGCAAATTGCGCAGTCCCGGCCGACACCGATTTTCCGTTTACGCACCCCGAAGGGCGATGGGAGCAGTGGAGAAAGACGTTATCCTGACCAGCGAGGGCTACGAGAAGCTCAAGCAGCAGATCGAAGACCTCGAGACCAACAAGCGCCGTGAGGTTGCCGACCGCATCCGCGAGGCGCGCGAGTTCGGCGACATCAGCGAGAACTCGGAGTACGACGATGCCAAGAACGAGCAGGCGCTGCTCGAGCACCGCATCGCGCGGCTGAAGGAACAGCTGCGGTCGGCCCGCGTCATCGATCCCAAGGACGTCCCCAAGGACGTCGTGTCCGTGGGCACGCGCGTCAAGGTGAAGGACGTCGACCACGGCGATGTCGACACGTACGAGATCGTCGGCTCGGCCGAGGCCGACCCGGCCAGCAGCCGGCTCTCGAACGAGTCCCCGGTCGGCCGCGCGCTGCTCGGACACAAGAAGGGCGAGACGGTCGAGGTGGCGGCGCCGGCGGGTGCGATCCGCCTCAAGATCATGGACATCAAACCGTCCTGATCGCCCCCGAGGGGCGCGCCGCATATCCTTGGACGCTCGTGTCGAGCGACGTCGAGCAGGGGATCCGGGACGACCGGGTCGCGAAGGTCGAGGCCATGCGCCGCGCCGGGATCGAGCCCTACCCCGCGCGCACGCCTCCGCGGGCCGAGGTGGCACAGGTGCGGGCCGAGAACGCCGGGCTCGAAGCGGGCGCCGAGTCGGGCCAGTCGCTGTGGCTCGCGGGCCGCATCACCGGCCGCCGCGGCCACGGCAAGGCGATCTTCCTCGACCTCGCCGACCGTACCGGGCAGCTCCAGCTGCACGCCACGCTCGACGTGCTGGGCGAGGACGGGCTCGCGGCGGTGTCGGACTGCGACCTGGGCGACGTCGTCGCCGTGCACGGCGAGGTCTTCTGCAGCCGCCGCGGCGAGCTCAGCCTGCGCGTGCGCGAGTGGCGTCCGCTGGCCAAGTGCCTGCGGCCGCTGCCGGAGAAGCACCACGGGCTCACGGACGTCGAGCAACGCTACCGCCAGCGCTACCTCGACCTGCTCGTGAACGACGAGGCGCTGCCGGATCGCGCTCGCCCGGACGGCGATCGTGACGGCGGTGCGCGGCGTGCTCGACGGCGACGGCTTCTTCGAGGTCGAGACTCCGGCGCTCCAGCCCATCTACGGCGGCGGCGCCGCCCGGCCGTTCGTCACGTTCTACAACGAGTTCGAGCGCGACTTCTACCTGCGCATCGCCGACGAGCTCTACCTGAAGCGGCTGATCGTGGGCGGCCTCGAGCGCGTCTACGAGATCGCGAAGGACTTCCGCAACGAGGGCGTCTCGTTCAAGCGCAACCCGGAGTTCACGATGCTCGAGTGGTACGAGGCCTACGCGGACTACAACACCGCGATGGAGCGCACCGAGCGGGTGGTCGCCGCCGCGGGCGCCGCCGCGGGATCCGCGATCGACCTCACCCCACCGTGGCCGCGGATCCCGCTGCGCGAGGCGATCCACGAGCGGGCCGGGATCGACCCGATGGCCGACCGCGACCGCGACCGGTTGGTCGGATTCATGCGCGAGCGCGACATCGACACGTCCGGCGACGCAACGTGGGCGCAGGCCGTCGACCACCTGCTCTCGCACTTCGTCGAGCCGGCCATCGAGCGGCCGACGTTCCTGGTGGACTACCCGGTGGAGCTCTCGCCGTTCGCGAAGGCGTCGCCATCGACCCCTGGCACGGTCGAGCGGTTCGAGGCGTTCTGCGTCGGCATGGAGATCGCCAACGGCTACTCGGAGCTGAACGACCCGGCCGAGCAGCGAGCCCGGTTCGAGGAGGCGCGCGCGGCGGCGGCCGCCGGCGACGAGGAGGCTCCACCGATGGACGAGGACTTCTTGCTCGCGCTCGAGTATGGGATGCCGCCGACCGCGGGCGTCGGGGTCGGCATCGACCGGCTGACGATGGCGCTGACCGGCGTGCGCTCGATCCGCGAGGTCATCCTCTTCCCGACGCTCCGCCCCCGCTGATCGGGGGACTGTCCCCGGCTCTCGGCTAGGCCGACTCGGCGGCCGCCATGAACTCGTTCGCGATCGGCAACCAGTGGTCGGGCCGCTCGGCGAAGCACAGGTGCGACCCGTCGGGGACGATCTCGAGCCGGCTGCCGGGAATGCCCGCGGCCACCTCGCGCGTGTGGACCGGCCGGCACTCGTCGAACTCGCCGCAGGTGATCAGCGCCGGCACGCGGATCTCGCCCAGCCTGTCCATGATGTCCCAGTCGCGCAGCGTGCCGATGATCCGGAACTCGCTCGGCCCGGCCATGTAGTGGTAGATCGGCGTGGCCATGCGGTCGAACGACCGCACGACGTAGTCGGGCCACGGGTCGAGCCGGCACACGTGGCGGCGGTAGAACGGCTGCATCGCTTCCTCGTACTCCGGCGAGAGCATCCTGCCCTCGGCCTCGAGCCGCTCGATCGGCTCGCGCTCCTCGGCCGGCATCTCGTCGAGCAACTCCTGGCAGATCTCGTTCCAGCGCCTGGAGCTGGCCGGGCTCCCGGCGGTGATCAGGCTGACCGGCGGCCGGCCCTTGTCGAGCACGTACTGCATCGCCAGCATCCCGCCCCACGAGCTGCCGAAGAGGTGCACACGGTCGAGGCCGAGCGCGTCCCGGACGGCGTCGACCTCGTCCATGAAGCGCTCCACCGTCCACAGCGAGCGGTCGTCGGGGATGTCCGAGTTGCCGCAGCCGAGCTGGTCGTAGAAGACGACCCGGCGGCGGTCGGCCAGCCCCTCGAGCGGCTTCAGGTAGTCGCTCGGCGCGCCGGGGCCGCCGTGCAGGCACAGGAGCGGCACGCCGCCGTCGCCCACGCTGCGGTACCAGACGTTCCCGCCGGGGACGGGGACGTGCCCTTCATCGACCCTCACGATGCCGTCGAGGAGACCTTCACGGCCTCGTCCTCGCCCGCAACGCCGTAGAGCCCCTGGCCGGGGTTGTACGAGACGACGTCCGCCTCGAGCACCTCCGAGTCGCCGGAGAGGGCGATCGCCGCGGCGGTCGTCTCGTCGTGGGCCTCGACCTGGTCCACATCGCCTGTCGGGACGTACACGACCCCCAGCGGGGAGCCCTCGTCGTCGATGGCGCGGAAGTGCTCCACGGTGTAGCGCACGGCCGCATGCTCGCGCATTTGCGCCTCCGTGTCCACCCGTCACAATTGAGGCTCAAGTCCCGGGCCGGGAGCGCCGATGGGTGGCCAACGCCAAGGCCGACGGCGACACAGGAACCGCGGAGTGCCGGTGCTATAGTCCTGACCGTCCACTCCCAGACCGGGTCGTCATTTAGGAGTTCCTATTTGACGCTCCGGCCAGAGCCATTGATCAAGACGTATTCACGACCGGCAGAAAGGGGGCACGAGCATGTTTGAGAGGTTTACCGAACGTGCCCGCCAGGTGGTGGTGCTGGCCCAGGATGAGGCCCGCACCCTCAAGCACAACTACATCGGCACCGAGCACATCCTGCTCGGCCTGCTGCGCGAGGAGGAGGGGCTCGCCGCCCGCGTCCTCGACACCCTCGACATCACCGTCGAGGAGGTGCGCGCGCAGGTCGCCCGGATCGTCGGTCAGGGTGACGAGGTCACCACGGGCCAGATCCCGTTCACGCCCCGAGCCAAGAAGGTGCTCGAGCTGGCGCTGCGGGAGGCGCTCTCGCTCGGCCACAACTACATCGGCACCGAGCACATCCTGCTCGGCCTCGTGCGTGAGAACGAGGGCGTCGCAGCGCGCATTCTGCTCGACTTCGACGCCGACGCCGAGAAGATCCGCAACGAGATCATCCGGATGCTGTCCGGCCCCGGCCGGCGCACGGCCGCAGGTGCCGGCGCCGCCGAGAAGGGTCAGAAGAGCTCCAAGCTGCTCGACCAGTTCGGCCGCAACCTGACGAAGCTCGCCACCGAGGGCAAGCTCGACCCGGTCGTCGGCCGCATGAACGAGATCGAGCGCGTGATGCAGATCCTCAGCCGCCGCACCAAGAACAACCCGGTGCTGATCGGCGAGCCGGGCGTCGGCAAGACGGCCGTCGTCGAGGGCCTGGCCCAGCGGATCTCGTCGAACCAGGTGCCGGAGCTGCTGAAGAACAAGCAGATCTACACCCTCGACCTGGCCGCCCTGGTGGCCGGCTCGAAGTACCGCGGCGAGTTCGAGGAGCGGCTGAAGAAGGTCATGAAGGAGATCGGCCAGCGCGGCGACATCATCCTGTTCATCGACGAGCTCCACAATCTCGTCGGTGCGGGCGCCGCCGAGGGCGCGATCGACGCGGCCTCGATCCTCAAGCCTGCGCTCGCCCGCGGCGAGCTGCAGACGATCGGCGCGACGACCCTCGACGAGTACCGCAAGTACCTCGAGCGCGACTCCGCCCTCGAGCGCCGCTTCCAGCAGATCAAGGTGGACGAGCCCTCGATCGAGGACACCGTCCAGATCCTGCGCGGGCTGCGCGACCGCTACGAGGCCCATCACCGGGTCGCGATCACCGACGAGGCGCTCCAGGCCGCGGCGGAGCTGTCGAGCCGCTACATCCAGGAGCGGCATCTGCCCGACAAGGCGATCGACCTCATCGACGAGGCCGCCTCGCGCATGCGCATCAAGCTGATGACCGCCCCTCCGGTGCACAAGGAGCTCGACGACGAGATCGAGACGGTGCGCAAGGAGAAGGAGGCCGCGATCGAGGCGCAGGAGTTCGAGAAGGCCGCCAACCTCCGCGACAAGGAGCGCAAGCTGTCGCTCAAGAAGCGCGAGATGGAGGAGAACTGGAAGTCCTCGGGCGAGGCCGACCAGGCCGAGATCGGCGAGGAGGAGATCGCCGACATCGTCTCGATGTGGACGGGCATCCCCGTCTTCAAGCTGACCGAGGCGGAGTCGCAGAAGCTGATCCGCATGGAGGAGGAGCTCCACAAGCGGATGATCGGCCAGGACGTCGCCATCCAGGCGGTGTCGAAGGCCATCCGTCGCGCCCGCGCCGGGATCAAGGATCCCAAGCGGCCGACCGGCTCGTTCATCTTCCTCGGCCCCTCGGGCGTCGGCAAGACGGAGCTCGCGCGCACGCTGGCGGAGTTCCTGTTCGGCGACGAGGACGCCATGATCCAGGTCGACATGTCCGAGTACATGGAGAAGCACGCGGTGTCGCGGCTGGTCGGCTCGCCTCCGGGCTACATCGGGTACGACGAGGGCGGCCAGCTGACCGAGGCCGTCCGCCGCAAGCCGTACTCGGTCGTGCTGCTGGACGAGATCGAGAAGGCCCACCCTGACGTGTTCAACATCCTTCTGCAGATGCTGGAGGAGGGTCGCCTGACCGACGCCCAGGGCCGCCACGTCGACTTCCGGAACACCATCGTGATCATGACCTCGAACATCGGGGCCGCCTCGATCGCGAAGAACACCTCGCTCGGGTTCAGCGTGGAGGAGTCGGAGACGGGTGTCTCCTACGAGGACATGAAGAACCGCATCATGGGCGACGTGAAGAAGATGTTCCGGCCCGAGCTCCTGAACCGCATCGACGAGATCATCGTCTTCCAGAAGCTGACGAAGGACGAGATCAAGCAGATCGTCGACCTGCTGATGAAGCGCCTCCGCGAGCAGATGAAGCTGCACGAGGTGGCGATCGAGCTCACCGACAAGGCGAAGGACTTCATGGTCGACAGGGGCTACGACCCGACCATGGGGGCCCGGCCGCTGCGGCGCGCCATCCAGCGCTACATCGAGGATCCCCTGGCCGACTTCGTGCTCGGCCGGTCGCTGCAGGCGGGATCGACCGTCCTGGTCGACCACATCGACGGCGACGAGGATATCTCGCTGCAGCTGATCGAGCCGGTCGAGGTGCCCGACGCGCCTCCGGCCGACCTCGTGCCTGCCGAGGGCCCGTCCGAGGACGCGACGTCCGAGGACAACGGCGACGGCGAGGCCTCATCGGAAGGCTCCGACACGTAGGCCTCCGTCGCGAGACCGAGTGAACCCCGAGGGGCGCCCGTTGCGGCGCCCCTCGGTCTTAACGTGGGGGAACCCATGGTTCCCCCACGGGCCCCCTCCTTCGAGGCGATGGCGGATCGCTGGTGGTGGCTCCGGCGAGAGCGCGGTCTCGCCGGAGCGGCGGGAAAGGCGTTTCCCCCGCAGAGGCCACGCATCAACGACCCGAGGGGTGCCCGAAACGGCGCCCCTCGGGTCGTTCGACCATCTAGCTGACGGTGAGCGTGCCTTTCATGCCGGCCTGCTCATGCCCGGGCACCGAGCAGTAGAACGTGTACGTCCCGGGCTTCAGGTCGGCGGTCACCGTGGACACGCCGCCGCTCGAGACGAGGTTGCCGTGCTCGTCGACGCCGTTCCCCTTGATCGAGATGTCGTGTGACACCGACTGGGGGTTCATCGCCCGCAGCTCGACGTTGCCGGCCTTGGCCGTGGCGGTCGTCGTCGTGAAGGCGAAGCCGCTCTGGGCGACGTCGATCTCGACCACCTGTGCGTTGGCGGGGGTGGACGCCGCCGAGGACGAGCCGCCCCCGCCGGACGACCCGCCACAGCCCGCGGCGAGCACGGCCGCGACGGCAATCGCCGCGGCGGAGTGAAGCAGTGGGGTTCGCATGCCGCCAACGTACCACCCTGACCGTGGGTCTGTCCCCGCCAGACGGGGTCAGACCCCTTTTGGCGGGTCCCGGTGACGGCCGACCCGGCTGCGAGCAATTCGTGCGTCCGTGGCACGTTCTGCAACCACCTTCGTCTGCTCCAACTGCGGGCACCAGAGCCCCAAGTGGCTCGGCCGCTGCCCCGCGTGCAGCGAGTGGAACTCGCTCCACGAGGAGGCGGTGCGCGCGGCGTCGCCGCGCGCCCGCCGTACGGTCGGCGGGCCGGCTGTCCGCCTGCTCGGCGACGTGGACGTTCTGGCCGCGGCCCGGCTCCCGACCGGTATCGGCGAGCTCGACCGCGTGCTCGGCGGCGGCCTCGTGCCGGGGTCGCTCGTCCTGATCGGCGGCGAGCCGGGCGTCGGCAAGAGCTCGCTCCTGCTCCAGGCGCTCGCCGCCGTCGCCTCCGCGGGCGGCCGCACCCTGCTCATCTGCGGCGAGGAGTCGCCTGCCCAGGTGCGGCTGCGGGCACAGCGGCTGGGCGCGGGCGACGCGATCCGCGTGCTCGCCGACACCGACCTCGATGCGGTGTGCGAGGCGATCGTCGCCGAGGCGCCGGCGGTGTGCGTGGTCGACTCGGTGCAGACGATGCGAAGCGCCGACCTCCAGTCGGCTCCGGGCAGCGTCGCCCAGGTGCGCGAGTCCGCCGAGCGGCTCCTGCGCGTGGCCAAGCACGGATCGACGGCGATCGTGCTGGTCGGGCATGTGACCAAGGACGGCGCCGTCGCCGGGCCGCGCGTGCTCGAGCACCTGGTCGACGCCGTGCTCCAGTTCGAGGGCGACCGCTACCGCCACCTGCGGGTGCTCCGCGCGGTGAAGAACCGGTTCGGCTCCACGGACGAGATCGGGATCTTCGAGATGACCGACGCCGGCCTCGAGCCCGTCGCCGACCCCTCGGCGGCGCTGGCCGAGCCGGAGCCGGCCGGGCCGGGGTCGGTGCTCCTGCCCGCGATCGAGGGCACGCGGCCGATCGTGCTCGAGGTGCAGGCACTGGTTGCGCCGAGCGACCTGGCGATGCCGCGCCGGCAGGCGACCGGGTTCGACCGCAACCGGCTCTCGATGATCGTGGCCGTGCTCGGGCGTCATGCCGGCATTGCGTTGGGCTCGTCGGACGTCTTCGTGAACGTGGCCGGGGGCGTGCGCGTCGACGAGCCGGCGGCCGACCTCGCCGTGGCGCTCGCGATCGTCTCCTCCGCGCACGGGCGGGCGGCGCCCGAGCGGCTCGCCTGCTTCGGTGAGCTCGGCCTGACCGGCCGGGTGCGCCCCGTGTCGCACACCGCGCCGCGCCTGGCCGAGGCCGTCAAGCTCGGCGTGGCCGGGCTGGTGTGCCCGCCGCGAACGGCCGCGCCTGCAGGCGGCCCGCCGCTGCGTTGCGCTGGTACTCTGGAGGAAGCGATTGCGCTGGCATTCGGCCAGCCGGCTGTACCCGAGGGGCGGGCATGACCGAGCTGCTTCCTGACGTTCGCAAGGATCCCAAGATGCTCGACGCGCTGCGGCGGATCTCGCCCGGCACAACGATGCGCCAGGGGCTGAACGACATCCTGCGCGCGCGCCTCGGCGCGCTGATCGTGATCGGCGAGCCGGCGGAGCTCTCGTTCATGTTCTCGGGCGGCATCCGGCTCGACCAGGCCTTCTCGCCGTACCTGCTCTACGAGCTCGCGAAGATGGACGGCGCCATCATCCTGAACGCGGTCGCGACCCGGATCGTCTACGCGAACGTGCAGCTGATGCCTGACCCGACGATCCCGTCGGCCGAGACCGGCACCCGCCACCGCACCGCCGAGCGCGTGGCCAAGCAGACCGGCGCGCTCGTCATCTCGATCAGCCAGCAGCGCGACGTCGTCACGACCTACGTGGGCGACGTCCGCTACCAGCTCGAGGATATCTCCGACATCCTGGCCAAGACCAACCAGGCGGTGACGACGCTCGAGACCTACCGCACCCGCTTCGAGCAGGTCTCGACCCGGCTGACGGCGCTCGAATTCCAGGGCGCGGTGATGCTCGACGACGTTCTGGTGGCGCTGCAGCGGGCGGAGATGACGTCGCGGATGCGCGACGAGATCGAGCGCAACATCGCCGAGCTCGGCGTCGAGGGCCGGCTGATCAAGATCCAGCTCGACGAGATGTCCGAGTGGGTGCCGGGCGACGAGGTGGCGATGGTGCGCGACTACGAGCTGCCCGAGGTCACCGGCGGCTACCGGCGTGCGCTCGACCAGCTGCGGACGATGCCCGACACCCAGCTCCTCGAGCTCGAGCAGCTGGCCGAGTTGCTGGGCTACCCGCGCAGCGTCTCGCCGGTCGACTACGCGGTCACCCCGCGTGGCCACCGCGTGCTCTCGAAGATCCCGCGCCTGCCGGAGAGCGTGATCACGCACGTCGTCGACCACTTCGACGGGCTGGAGGCGTTCGTGCGCGCGTCGCAGGCGGAGCTCGAGGAGGTCGAGGGGGTGGGGGCGGTGCGGGCGCGGGAGATTCGCGAGGGCCTGCGCCGGCTGCAGGAGCAGAACCTCGTCGACCGCTACCTGAATCTGTAAATGGACGCATCGGCGGCCGCCCGCGCGTGTCCGAAAATCGGACTTCGGCCGTGTCTGCCGAAATTCGTTTGCGATGTCTACAGAATGCTGTGATCCATTCGCCTGAAGGTGCCAGATCTGATAGAATCTACGTCCTAGGCGCGAGGGGTTTCGCGGGCGTGCAAGCGCACTTTGGCGAGGAGGTCGAGCCGCTTTTGTATGAGGTTGGCGACAAGGTCGTGTACCCCCACCACGGGGCTGGGACGATCACAAGCAGAGATATGCGCGTCGTCGGGGACCAGGATCGGGAGTACTTGACGATCCAGATCCTTCACAACGATATGACCGTGACGATTCCGCTGGACAGCGCGGAACGCGTCGGTCTGCGCAAGGTGATCGGGGAGGAGACCGTCGAGGAGGTCCTCACCGTGCTCCAGGGCGACGGCACGAAGATGCCGAAGAACTGGAACCGCCGCTTCAAGCACAACCGCGACAAGATGAAGACCGGCGACATCTTCGAGATGGCCGAGGTCGTTCGCAACCTCGCCCAGCGCGACCAGGAGAAGGGTCTCTCCACGGGTGAGAAGCAGATGTTCTCGAAGGCCAAGCGCATCCTCGCCAGCGAGCTGATGTACGCGAAGAACATGGACGAGGACGAGGCGCGCGAGTTCCTTGAGGAGGTGCTCGAGGAGATCGGCGAGGCTCGCAAGGCGCGGGCCTAGCCACGCACTACGCAAGCACCCCCGCCGGGCGGTGGTTTCTCCGCCCATCCGGCGTGGGCTGCGACAGGCAGAGAGGAGCAGACGATGGTGGTCTCAACCCGGATCGTCTTGTCCCTCTTGGGCGTCCTGGGTGCCATCCAGGCGGGGTTTTCTCTTAATCTCGAGGACCGTTATCCGGCTTCATACGCGTACCCCGCCTTCGCTGTCGTCGTCCTCCTCGTCTTCGCCGTCGGCTGGATGGTGGGAGGCCTGGTCGGCAAGGGGCTGGTACGCGGGTTCAAGAGGGTCGAGCGGGCCGTCCAGACCCGCAGCGCGGGCGAGCTGACCGTTGCCGCGATCGGCCTGCTGGTCGGGCTGCTCGTATCCGCGCTCCTGTGGTTTCCGGTGCACACGCTGCCGTACATCGGCAAGTGGGTGATCCTGCCGCTGTTCCTGATCGTGGGCTACCTGTTCGCGGTCACGGCGGCGAAGAAGCACCGCGGCATCCTGCGCCTGGTCGGCGTGCACCCGATCGCCGAGCCGGGCACCGAGCCCGATCAGGGCTTCGTCACCCTCGTCGATACGAGCGCGATCATCGACGGGCGCATCGCGGACATCGTCCGCACCGGCTTCCTCAAGGATGAGCTGGTCGTGCCCGAATTCGTGCTGCGCGAGCTGCAGCACGTGGCCGACTCGGGCGATTCGCTCAAACGCGCTCGCGGCCGCCGCGGCCTCGAGGTCGTCCAGGGGCTCCGCTCCGAGGTGACGCTCACGACACCCGACGTGGATTTCCCCGACCTCGACGACGTCGACGCCAAGCTGCTCAAGCTCGCCAAGGAGCGCGGGCTGCGCATCCTGACGACCGACTTCAACCTGAACCGCCTCGCCCGGATCCAGGACGTGGTCGTGCTGAACGTGAACGAGCTCGCAAACGCGCTCAAGCCGGCCGTCCTTCCGGGCGAGTCGTTCGACGTGCGTGTGATCCGCGAGGGCAAGGAGTACGACCAGGGAGTCGGCTACCTCGACGACGGCACCATGGTCGTGGTCGAAGGCGGCCGGCGGCTGATGGGCGAGACGACGGCGGTGGAGGTGACGTCGGTGCTGCAGTCGCCGTCGGGCAAGATGATCTTCACCAAGGTGAGCTCGAGCCCGGACGTGGAATGAGCCCGACCTGGGCGATCGTGGTCGCCGGCGGCGACGGGGCGCGTCTGGGCGCCGACCGGCCGAAGGCGTTCGTGCGGCTCGGTGGGCGGCCGCTCCTGGCCCACTCGATCGACCTCTTCGAGGATCACCCGGCGGTCGACCGGATCGTGCTCGTGGTGCCGGCCGAGTGGGAGGAGCCGGCGACGCTCCTGGCCGACGATCTTGCGGCCGGGAAGGTGGCCGCCGCCGTCCCCGGAGGCGAGACGCGGGCGCTCTCGGTCGCGGCCGGCCTGGCCGAGGTGGCGGCCGCCGCGGAGGCGATCCTGGTGCACGACGCGGCTCGGCCCGTTCGCCTCGCCGGAGCTCGTCGACCGAGTGCTGGCCGCTCTGGAACGACACGACGGCGCGGTTCCGGCGCTGCCCGTGACCGATACGGTGAAGCGCGTGCGTGAGGGCGTCGTCGCCGAGACGCTCGACCGCGGCGAGCTGCGCTCGGTGCAGACGCCGCAGGGGTTCCGGGCGGCGGCGCTGCGGCAGGCGTACTCGGCCCCGGCCGACGCCGTCCGCGACGCGACCGACTGCGCGTCGCTCGTCGAGGCGGCCGGCTTCGCCGTCGCCGCGGTCGCCGGCGAGCCGGACAACGTGAAGATCACCGCCGCGGACGACCTGGCCCGGGCCGAGGCGCGGCTCTCGTGACGGGGGCGGACGATCTGCGGGTGGGGATCGGGTTCGACGCGCACGCGTTCGCCGAGGGCCGGCCGCTGGTGCTCGCCGGCGTGACGATTCCGGCAGCGCGCGGCCTCGAGGGCCATTCCGACGCCGACCTGGTCAGCCACGCCGTCACTGACGCGCTCCTGGGCGCCGCGGGCATGGAGGACATCGGCCACCTGTTCCCGTCCGACGATCCCGCGCTCGAGGGCGCGTCCAGCATCGGGCTGCTCGGCCAGGCGTGGCAGCGGGTGCGTGCCCACGGCTGGGCGCTCGTGAACGTCGACGCGATCGTGATCATGCAGTCGCCGCGCCTGGCTCCGCACCGCGACGCGATGCGGGAGTGCCTGGCCGCGGCCCTCGGCGTCGACCGCTCGCGGGTGACCGTGCGCGCGTCGACGACCGACCATCTCGGCTTCGCGGGCCGCGGCGAGGGCGCGGCCTGCCAGGCCGTCGCCCTGCTGCGGAAGGCGGCATGACGGCGGCGGTCGTCTCGTTCGACCTCGACGAGACGCTGTGGGCGTTCATGCCGATGATGGACGGCTCGCTCGCGGCCGCCATCGCCGCGCTCGAGGAGCGCCACCCCGCGCTGGCCGGGCGGATCACGGTGGAGCGGCTGCACGACGAGCGCCGCCGGGTCGCCGAGGAGCGCGACGGTACCTACCTCGAGCTGCGGCTCGAATCCTTCCGGCGGGTGCTGGCGGCACACGAACTCGACGATCCCGACCTGCCGGCGTGGATGGTCGACGCCTGGATGGCGGCCCGGCCGGAGACGGTGCGCCTGCACGACGACGTCGAGCCGGAGCTGGATGCCCTCGTCGCCTCGGGCCGGGTGCTGGGCGCGATCACGAACGGCAACTTCCCCTTCGCCGAGCTCGCGGTGGCCCGCCGGTTCGCCTTCATCGTCCATGCCGAGCAGCTGGGCGAGATGAAGCCCGCGGCGGCGCCGTTCCGGCATGCGGTGGAGCTCAGCGGCGGCGATCCGGCCCGGTGGGTTCACGTCGGCGACGGGCTCGACACCGACATCGCCGGCGCCCAGGCGTGCGGCATGAAGGCGGTGTGGATCAACCGCGCCGGCGTCCCGCTGCCCGACGGCTACGCCCCGGACGCCGAGCTGTCGTCGCTGGCCGGTCTGGACGCCCTCGTCACCGACCTCCTCGATTGAGGTGCCTGGCACCGGATCGGTGCCAGGCACCTGTCAGTGCGGGAGCCGCGCCTGGCCGTCCGAGACCTCGGCCAGGCCGTCGCGGACGAGCGAGACCAGCGCCTCGGCGTCGGCCTCGGCGTCGGGGAGCGAGCCGGCAGAGGCGATCGCGCGCAGCAGCTCGGCCCGGCGCTGCCGGAACGAGCCCTCGAAGCGCGACTGCTTTCGCAGCGGTGCGTACGTCATCGCCCGCGCGACGGGCACCCGGACGCGAGCGGACAGAGTTCGCAGCGCGGCCTGCGGGCGATGCAGACCTCGCGGCCGAGGTCGAAGAGCGCCTGGTTCCACTCGTACGCCCGGCTCGGAGGAGGGGCGAGGTCGGGATCACCGAAGGCCCGCTCGAGCACGCGCTTGGCGTTCGTGTCCGGGGCGGCGACCTGGGCGCCGAACGCGAAGCATGCGATCGCGGCCGCGGTGTACGGCCCGACGCCGGGCAGGCGCTGAAGCTCGGCGGGCTCGCGGGGGAAGCCGCCCATGTCCGCCACGGCGATGGCGCAGCGGTGCAGCAGCACGGCGCGGCGGTTGTAGCCCATGCCGGCCCATTCGGTAATCACGTCTGCCGGACGTCGCCGCGGCGAGCTCCTCCACCGTCGGCCAGCGCTCGAGCCAGGCCAGATAGCGCGGGACGACCCGCGAGACCTGGGTCTGCTGCAGCATCACCTCGCTGACGAGGATCGCGTACGGGTCGTGGGTGTGGCGCCATGGCAGATCCTTCGCGTTTTGGCGGTACCAAGCCAGGAGCGCGCCCTGCATGGCGTTGCTGGTCGCAGGCATGACGGCACGCTACCGGCCCGCGCGGCTCCTGTACGCTCTGCCCATGGGTGGTCGAGGCCAATGCCGTCGACGCTCGATCGGACTCGACCCCCTGGGGCGGTCCCATCGGCGAGATGTTTCCCCCCGCCTCACCGGGCGGCCGCGGCGTGCCCCGGATCCGCCCGCCTGACCGTCCGCCGGACCCGGAGCAGTGGCCGAAATACCAGCCGCCGGGGTAGTCACGAGCGGGCGAGCAGCGGATCGTTGACGGCCGGAATGACCTGCTCGCCGAACGTGGCCAGCGTCGCGTCCTGGGCGTCGTGCTGAAGGTAGAGGCCGAAGTGATCCACGCCGAGGGCGGCGAGCTCCTTGAGCCGGTCCACATGCGCGGACGCGGGCCCGATCAGACAGAACCGATCGACGATCTCATCGGGCACGAAGTCGGTGTGAGTGTTCCCGGCTCGGCCGTGCTGGTTGTAGTCGTAGCCGTGACGGCCGGCGATGTAGTCGGTGAGCGTCCGTGGCACCGCCGCGCCCTCGCCGCCGTACCGGTTGACGATGTCGGCCACGTGGTTTCCGACCATGCCTCCGAACCACCGGCACTGATCGAGGGCGTGGGCGCGGCCGGCTTCGGATCCATCGGTGATGTACGCGGGAGCGGCGACGCACATCGTGATCGCGTTCGGGTCGCGGCCGGCCGCCGTTGCGGCCTGGCGGACGGTGGCGATGCTCCAGGCGGCGATGTCTGGATCTGCGAGCTGGAGGATGAAGCCGTCGCCGACCTCGCCGGCCAGGGCGAGCGCCTTCGGCCCGTACCCGGCGACCCAGACCTCCAGCCGGCTGTCCGGGTTCCAGGGGAAGCGGACGGCGGTGCCCTTGTACTCGACGCTGCGGCCGTTGGCCAGGCCGCGGATGACCTCGATCGAGGCGCGCAGGTCGGCCAGCCTCACCGGCTTGCCGTTGATCACGCGCACCGCCGAGTCGCCCCGGCCGATGCCGCAGATCGTCCGGTTGCCGTACATCTCGTTCAGGGTGGCGAAGGTCGACGCGATCACCGTCCAGTCGCGCGTGGCCGGGTTGGTGACCATCGGGCCGACGATCAGCTTGTGGGTGCAGTCGAGGATCCGGCTGTAGATCACGAACGGCTCCTCCCAGAGCAGGTGGGAGTCGAACGTCCACGCGTGGCTGAACCCGTAGGTCTCGGCCCGGCGCGCCAGCTCGATCACGCGTGCGGCGGGAGGGTTCGTCTGGAGGACGACGCCGAAGTTCACCGCTGCCGTCCCTGTTGGAGCACCTGCTCGACCGTGCGGCCGTAGGCGTCGATCGCGACCGCAAGAGCCGACTCCGGAGAGTCCTCGATCGCGGCGTGCGAGATCGGGGGATCCGACTGCACGAAGATCATGGCGGTCGGGACGACGCGGCCGATCTCGGTTGCGTCGTGCAACGGCCCGCTCGGGATCGGTTTGCCGTCGCCACCGCCGGCATCGCTGACGGCGGCCCGGGCGATTGCGACCAGGTCGGGATCGAACACGGTCGGGGTGGCGCTGAAGACCTTGCGGATGGCGAGCTCACAGCCGAACGCCTCGGCCGCAGAGCGGCAGCTCGCCTCCGCCTCGCCCAGCATCTCTGCCAGCGCGCCGGCGTCGAGGTGGCGCTGATCGAGCTGCATCTCGGTCTGCCCGGCGACCGCGGTGATCACGCCCGGCTCGGAGTGCATCCGGCCGACGGTGGCCACTCCCTCGAGCCGGATCGCGCTCTCGCGGATCTCGAGTGCTGCCCGGGCGGCGGCCGCGAGCGAGTCGTGCCGCATCAGCATCGGCGTCGATCCGGCGTGCGCGGCCTGGCCGGTGAAGGTCATCAGGTGTCGCTCGACACCGACGGTCCCGGAGACGGCGGATGCGACCCGGCCGGTCTCGAGCAGGACCGGGCCCTGCTCGATGTGGAGCTCGAGGTAGGCGACCGCGCCGGTCAGGGACGCGGTCGCGGCGCCCGCGCGGTCGAGGTCGATCTCGCAGCCGGCGAGCGCATCGCCGAGCATCACGCCGTCGGCGTCGGCGAGCGTCCGCACGTCGTCGGGCCGGAGGGTGCCGGCGCACGCCGAGGAGCCGATCAGGCTGCGCCCGAAGCGGGCGCCCTCCTCATCGGCCCAGTCGACGAACCGGACGCCAATCGGGAGCCGCTCGCCCGAGCGCGCCAGCTCGCGAACCGTCTCGAGCGCAGTCAGCAGGCCGAGCACGCCGTCGAGCCAGCCGCCGCTGGGGACGGCGTCGATGTGCGAGCCCACGATGAGGAACGAGTCGGACTCACCCGCGAGCTCGGCCCACAGGTTGCCGGCGGCATCCCGCCTCGGCTCGAGACCGATCTCGCCGAGCTTGGTTTCCAGCCACTCACGGGCTGCGAGCCATTGCGGGCGTCCAGGCCAGTCGCTTGGCGCCGGCGAAGCGGCCGCCGCTCTGAGCGGCCAGCTCGTCGAGATCGGCGATCACGTTGGCGGGGTTGAGACGCACTGCGGTCATCGGCTCACGGCGACGTTCGGCTGCAACGAGCGCTGGACGAACCGGCCGTGCCCGGGCTCGGTGACGATCTGGCCCCGGTCGTAGACGAGCGTGCCGCGTGAATAGGTGTGGCGCACGCTTGCGGTCGCCGTCTGCCCCTCGTAGAGGTCGTAGTCGACGTTCATGAACGAGCTGTCCACGCCGTAGGCGCGGGGGGCGTTCGGGTCGAACACGACGACGTCGGCGTCATAGCCCGGCAGCAGCGCGCCCTTGCGGTGCAGGCCGAACCGGTGCGCGATCGTCGTCGAGGTGCGCGCAACGAGCTCGGATCGGGTGATCCGGCCCGCCTTGACGCCCTCGTCCCACAGCTTGGGCAGCCGGTGCTGGATCAGCGCGAGGCCGTTCGGCACCAGGCTGAAGTTGTCGAGCCCGCGCGCCTTTTGCGTGTCCGTGAACGGGCAGTGGTCGGTCGAGATGCTCTCGAGCACGCCGCGTTTCACGTACGCCCACAGCGGGTCGTGGTTGGCCGCGTCTCGCAGCGGCGGCGAGCAGATGTAGCGGCACCCCTCGACGCCCGGCCGGGCCAGGTCGTTGACGTCGTGCACGAGGTACTGGAAGCAGGTCTCGCCGGTCACGCTTGCGCCGCGCCGCTGGGCAGCCTCGATCTCGGCTGCGGCGGGGGCGCAGGTGACGTGGACGACGAAGAGCGTCGCGCCAACGCTCTCGGCGATCCTGGAGGCGCGGTGGGTGGCCTCGGCCTCCACGAACTCCGGGCGCGTCTTCGCGTGGTTGACTGCCGAGGTCTGCCCGGTCGCCAGCGCCCGCTTCACGTAGAGATCGATCAGATCGCCGTTCTCGGCGTGCACCATCGTCAGCGCGTCGAGATCCCGGGCCCGCTCCATGCACGCGGCGAGATCGTCGTCCCGCGCCATCAGCTCGCCCTTGTAGGCCATGAACAGCTTGAACGAGCAGATGCCCGCCTCGACCATCGCGTTCATGTCGTCGAGCACCGCGTCGTTGGCGTTGGTGATCGCCATGTGGAACCCGTAGTCGACATGGGCGGCGCCGTCGGCCCGGCCCGACCACTCCTCGAGCGCCGACTGCAGGTTGTCCGGTTCGCGCTGGATGGCGAAGTCGACCAGGCAGGTGACGCCGCCGGCGGCTGCAGCCTGCGTGCCGGTGTCGTAGTCGTCGGCGGACATCATGCCCATGAACGGCATGGACAGGTGGGTGTGGTTGTCGATCAGCCCCGGAAGGACGTAACACCCCT
Organism: uncultured Actinomycetes bacterium; assembly: GCA_963746115.1. Classification (GTDB taxonomy): domain Bacteria; phylum Actinomycetota; class Thermoleophilia; order Gaiellales; family JAICJC01; genus JAICJC01. Next base: position 523,035 of record CAVVAA010000003.1, read on the forward strand.
CCGCATCGACGATCTCGGCCTCCGGCGGGGCGACGACCCGGCCGACCGCCGCGACGGTCTCCCCCTCGATCAGGACGTCACCCGCGAACTCTCCCTCGGCGGTGACGACGGTTCCATTGGCGATCACGGTCGTTTCTGACATCGCTCGGCTCCTCTCATCCGATCCGCGCCGAGTGAGGATACTGCTCGCGGCAGCCCGAGCCGAACCAGCCCTCTGATCAGGGCCTGGTCGCCGGCCGGGCGCCAAGCGCGAGCGCCGCGGCTGCGCCGGCGGCGTAGCCGATGAGGACCGCGGCGATCGCCCCCGCCGTGCCCGGCTTCACGGTCATGTTCCAGACGATCCCGAGCACGATCCCCGGGTTCCCGAGGATGACGATCCAGAGCGCCGGGTCACGGGTCAGCCGCCGGGCGCGGTCGCCGAGCGCGCCCGGCCCGTTCTCGTCCAGCGCCCGCTTGATCGCCTCGGTGCGGGGGCCGCCGACGAGCGGGCCCTGCACTGCGACCAGGATGAGCGCAGCGATCGACACGTCGATCCACGGCGTGCTCCACGTCCACGCGTGCGTCGTCAGGTACGCCCCGCTCGCCAGCAGCCCGAGGATCGATAGCGGGAACAGCCACCCGGCCTGATCCGTGAGCCTGACCAACGGCGCCGCCTCGTCGAGCGACCGTGCCGCTCGCAGCCGGGAGTAGCAGACCCCGAAGACCGTGATCCCGGCGACCATGAGGAACAGCGACGCCAGGTGCAGGAAGAGGACGACGTGGTAGGCGTCCATGCGCGTTTCGCCTACGCGGCCGTCGCGGCCGCCGCGAAGCCCTGCAGGATGCCGGGCCAGCCCGAGTCGAAGAGGTCGCGCATCTGCTCCGTGCCGTCGCCGTAGGCGTCGAGGCCGCGGTGCTCGAGCTCGACCCGGGTGCGGGCAGGCCCCTCGGGGACGAACCGGACCTCGACCTCGGTCAGCAGATCCCCGTCGTAGGCCCACTCGCCCGTGATCTGCCAGGCGAGCACCAGTCGCGACGGCGGCTCCCAGACCAGCACCTTGCCCCAGTTGCACTCGCTGCCGTCGACGTCGCGCTCGTACCAGCGCCCTCCCTCGCGGGGCTCGATCACCGCCTCCTCGAGCTCCGCGCCGCCGATGTGGAACTCGCGCGGCCACCAGCGGTCATGTCCGCTCGTGAACGTCGCAAAGGCGTGCTCCTGGGACGCGTCCACCGTGATCGCGTGACGGACGACGGCGCCGTGTTCGGATCTCATTCCGGGTTCTCCTCGTCTCGGTGATCGGGTTGGGATGTCTCGGCGGCCGCCTGGAAGCTCCGGAGCGCCTGTCCCCAGAACGCGTCGAAGTACTCGCGCAGCGCCGCGACCGCCTGCGGATCGACGTGGTAGACGCGGCGCGTGCCCGCCGGCCGATCGAACACGAGCCCGACCTCCTTGAGCACCTTCAGGTGCTGGGAGACCGCGGGGCGGCTGATCGGAAGCTCATGCGCGAGCTGGCCCACCGCGAGCGGGCTTCGGCTCAGCCGCTCGAAGATCTCGCGTCGCGTGGGATCTCCAAGGGCGTGTAGCGCCTCTCGTCGGTAAGTCTCCACGAACGGTCAGGGTAGACTTACCGTTCGACATTGTCAACCGCGCGCCGCGGCAGGATTGCCGCGGCAGACCGGGAAGTCCGGAACGGCGATGTCACACGAGAGACGGCTGGAACGGCGGCTCGACCGCGTGGTGGCCCGGGCCACCACGCCGCGCGGCGCTGCCATCGTCATCGCCAGCGCGACGACCGCGATCACCATCGGCTCGGCGATCCTGATGACGATCGTCGATGGCAAGGACTTTCCATCGGTTGGATCGGGGCTCTGGTGGGCTGTCCAGACGGTGACGACGGTGGGCTATGGCGACCACGTTCCCGTGACCGTCCCCGGACGCCTGGTTGCGGCGTTCGTCATGCTGGTGGGGATCGGGTTCCTCACCGTGATCACCGCTGCGATCACCAGCACGTTCGTGTCGCGCGCCAAAGGCGAGCAAGTCTCGTCGGACCTTGAGGTCGCCACGGCGCAGCAGCTGCGTGAGATCGAGTCCCGGCTCGACTCCCGGCTGGCACGGATCGAAGCCGCGGTGACGGACTCGGGATAACGCCTGGCGCACGGCCTGTGGCGGGTCGTTGCTCAGATCCCGAGAATCTGCTTCTTCTTCGCCGCGAACTCCTCGTCCGTGAGGATTCCCTCACTCTTGAGCTTCGCGAGCTGTTCGAGCTCGGCCGCGTAATCCGGTTCGCCGGCCGCGGGTTCGGTCGGTTGAGCTGGGGCCGCCTGCGGCGTGTCGGCCGGCTGATCAGCGTCGTCCTGGCCGCCCGTTGGGTCAGCGGCCTGGTTCTGCCGCTCCTGGAGCCTCTGCCGCGCCTTATCTCGAAATGACATCGTTCGCTCTCCTCACGGTGGGGGACGTGAGCCTACCGGCGATCGAGCGGCCCGGGTCATCCGTGTTGGGATGGTGTGTCGGCGCATCGTCGACTCCTACGTCAGGATGTTCACGGCTCGGGCGACGACCAGCACGCCGACGGTCACGGAGACGGCCTCTTCGGCCATCATCATGATCTTCGCCCACGGCTTGATCGCCGAGACGTCGGTGGGGCTGAAGGCCATCGCGGTGTTGAACGACAGGTGCAGGTAGTCGACGAACGTCGGGTCCAGTCCTCGCGGACGTGCTCCGGGACGGACATCTCGGGGAAGAGGAACGCCGGCCGTATCGCCGATCCGGCCGCCCGCGCGGCCGGGCCGCCACGGTCGAGATCCCAGTACAGCAGCCCGAACGCGATCACGTTCGTCAGCCAGATGATGCCGCCGCAGGCGAGCAGGACACGGGCCGTCTGTGTGAACGGCGCGCTGTAGATGATGCTGTACACCAGGCGCACCGACGAGCCCCCGTTGACGAGGGTGATGACCCCGATCAGTGCGCCGGTGGCGAACCGCGGCCACCGTGCCTGGCGGTCAATGCGGCCGGGGTCGCTCAGGATCAGCACACCGATGAGCACGACCAGCAGGAGAAGGAACGCCCACCGGGCGTCGTGCAACCGGAGCTGCGGCGGGAGAAATGTCCGCAGCACGCCGGTGAGGAGCACGGCCGCGGCCATCGGCCAGCGGCTCTCGCCCCGTTCCGTCTGCTCGACCGCCACGTCTACACCTTCCCAGGTGCCGGATCGCCGGGGCAGGCTCTGTTCAGCGGGGTGTCCTGCTCGTCCCGGTCGGCGCCAACTGCGTCTTCATGTCGGCGGGGCCCGGCGCGCCATCGTCGGTCTGGTCAGACGAGGCGAAGAGGAGCTGAAGTGGGGCCCGGGCCTGATCCGCTTCGGCCGACTCCAGCCGGCCGTCGAGGATCGCCTCGGCGTGCTGGGTCAGGCGGGCGAGGAGTGCGCCTGGTGCGGCCGCGCCGTCGTAGCCGTGCCGCTTCACCACCCGCCGCTGTTCGGTGAACGCGAGCACCCGCTGGTCGTCGTCCAGGTGCTCGTACACCCGCGCGAGCCGGGTGAGTCCGGGATCGTCATCGGGCAGTTCCGCGATGCCTCCGGCCGCCGCCTCGAGGGCATCGACCGCCGCCAGATTCCGCCCGTTCCGGGAGAATTCGGCAGCTCTGTGCAACCGCCAATCCGCAGCATCCTCGCAACACGCCACGAGGTCATCTCTCACGCCCGCGGGCGTGATCGCGACGCCGAACAATCCCGGTACCCCTTCCCCCCACATGCGCGTCCGTGACGCGCACTCGGATGCCGAACCTTGACGCGCGAAAGGTCCGTTCGGGTCATCCCATGGGGACGATTTCGGCGGATTCACCCATCGAGTGCGCGGAGCGGCTAGAGGCCGGTCTGTACTTCGATCCGGCCATCCTTCACGGCCTGTTGGAGCGCGTTGTAGTCACGCTCGTTCTGATCGGCATACGCCTCCGAGTATTCGGCGATCGCCCGGTCGAACGCGTCGCTGCCACCGAGGTAGCTGGCGATCGCGATGCGATCTCCCGAGCGCGCGTGAGCGCGGGCGAGCGTCCAGCCGCACACCCGTCCGTACAGCGCCGCGCCCCCCGGCAGCGCGCCCTCGATCTCGAATGAGCCCTTCCAGTCCTTCAGCTGCCGGCCGTAGAAATCGCGCTCCAGACCGTCCATGCCGCTCGGGACGTGCAGCCAGCCCAGGAAGATGTCGCTGCTGGCCTGCATCAGGTGCTGGCCGGTCACCACGCGCTCGGCGTGGTTGGCGTACACGCTTGGTGCCGTGAACTCCTCGAGCACGGAGGGCTGTGCCTCCTTGAACTGCAGGAAGAGCGGGTCCTGGTCGTCCCGTCCGAGCATCAGCACGATCCAGGCGCGGGTGCCGACGCTCCCGACACCAACCACCTTGCGCGCCATGTCGACCAGCCGGAACTCTTCCAGCAGGAATCGCCGGTCTGACGGCAGGCTTTCCCGATACGCGCGCACCAGCTCGTGCAGCCCTTCCCAGATCGCCTTTCCTTCGACTCCGGGCGCGAGGTCTGAGATCCGGTCGATCAAGGGTGGGTCGGGAACGATCTGAGGCTCGCCATCGACGATGCGGGTCAGCTTCGAGAAGGCGGTCATGCTGTCCTTTGTCCGTGCCTTCGCCAGCACCTTCTGCGTGGCCTTCAGCTGCCGCTTCTTCATCTCGGCCTGCAGCTCGGACATCAGCTTGTCGACGTCGATGCGGGAATACCACACGTCCAGTGCGCGCTTGGACGCGAACCCTCGCATCGCCTGCCGATAGCCCTTGACCGTTTCGAGCACGATCGCCCTGCGTTCCTTGGGCGAGTATCCGTTCTCGCGACCGGCCACCACGAGGCTCACCGCCAGGCGCTTCACATCCCACTCCCACGGCCCTGGCAGCGTCTCATCGAAGTCGTTCAGATCGAACACCAGTCGTCGTTCCGGGGAGCCGAACACCCCGAAGTTCGAAAGGTGCGCGTCACCGCAGAGCTGAGCCTGCAACCCCGACCGAGGGCTCCCTGCCAGGTCAGCGGCCATCAGCAGCGCCGCACCGCGATAGAACGTGAACGGCGACACAAGCATCCGCCCATACCTGATCGGCACCAACTCGGGCACTCGCGACTCCGCCTGCGACTGCAGCAGGTCCACCGGATCGGCGCGGTGCGCGGCCGGCTCGAACTCCGCATGACGCGACCGCGGCACCTCCGATCGCGCGGCCTTGCCTCGCGCCACGCGTTCGTCAACGCTCAGATGCGGGACTACCTGCGGGGCGCTCTTCCTACGACCCCTCGCCGGGGCCTTCCTCGTCCTGGGCCGCGCGGCACCGGGCTTCGTCGCACTCATCTCTGTCCCCTCACTCTCGTTTTGGCGCGGACGTCACTCGGACCTAGCACTTGACGCCCGCAAACGCTTGTTGATAGCTGGCTGCGAGCGTCTTGCCGGCGGTTGTGACGGCCGTGGCGGCGCTCGTCAGTGACTGTGCCGACGTGATGCTCTGCGTCGTCTCCTGCACCTGCGCCTTGAAGGTGGCGTTGGCCGTCTCGAGCTGTGACTTGAGATCGCCGCTCACCTTGGGTGCGGCGTCGGAGATCGTGTGCAGATTCGTGTCGATCTTCTGCAACGCCGTCTTGGCGGTGTCCACCGACGACGGCGCCAGCGGCAGCCCCTTCAGGGTCGTCACCTGCGTCTTGATGTCGGAGACCGCGCCACACGCCTGGCTCTTTGCCTTGTCCGCCGCCGACTGACTGCTCCCACACCCCGTCGCTGCGAGCAACGCGAGCGTGAGGACGGCTATCAACCCGATCGTTTTCACGCACCCTCCCCTCTCACATTTGGGCAACGGCTCGTGCTCAGCCTCGAGTGTGGACGGCGTGCGAACGATCGGGCTAGGCCGTGGCTGCTGCCGCGGCGTCCTTCGCCTTCTCAACGCTCTGCCTGTCGACCTTGTGCTCGGACACGTTGTTCGCTCCGCCGAGGGCCTTCGTAACATCCGGCGCCCAGCGCTCCTCGAACACGGCCACGATTCCGGAGCTGTCGGGCGGAAGGTCATCTGCCACCTCGGCCTTGATCTCCGTCTTCTCGGCATGTGACAGGAGCCCGCCGACCCCGGCACCGATCCCCGCGCCCACCACTCCCGAGGCCAGAAACGCGGGCGGGAAGATCAACCCCACCAGGAGCCCGCCGGCCGCACCCAGCACCGTGGCACCGCCGACGATGTGCGCGTTGTCCTTCTCGTGGAGCTTGCCGTCGGCGTCGCGACGGACGAGCACGAGCCCGTGAACCGTGATCACCTTGTCGTCGGCGAGCTGCTTGATCGCATCCCAATCAGCCTGGGCAGCGTTCGCGTCAGCGTACGCCGCGACATACAGATCGACGGGAGTGTCAGTGGTAGAGGCCATCACGAATCCCTTCCACCAATCAGCGATCGGTGCTCGAGTGAGTACGCCCCCCCAAGGCATACGGGCAAAACCACAAGCTCACCAGCGACGGTACCAAGGTCCATGCTACGCCGGGTCATCCAAACGGGATGACACCGACGTGGGGCCGCCCGTGTGGGACGACTCGTCTGCCAGGTCGATGGCGAACGTCGCCTCGGCCAGGCCGACGAGCGCGCCGATCGTGACGCCCAGCGCGGCCTCGTAGCCCGCTCCCACGAGAAAAGGGTGTGGCAGATCCACGACGTGAAGACTGTGCAGCGCGGCGGATTCGAGCAGTAGCGGGATGGTGACGACGCGAACGGTCAGCCAGAACCGGGGCCACACCAGTTCCGCCGAGCGGCGCAGCCCCCGGACGACGCCGGCCCGCTCGCTCACGATGACCGGCCCGGTCAGCGAGAGCAGCGTGAGCACGACCAACCCGGGGATCAGGAGCAACGACGCCAGGCCGACGCTGGCGAGGGTGATCACGGCGTCGGCGACGAGCAGCGACACCCACGGCAGGCCGCGTATGAGCTCGGCCACCGGAACCACCGGCCCGCCGTGTTGATGCTCGGACACGATCCGCTCGCTGAGCCCGCCGTAGAACACGACCCCGGCCGACGAGACGGCACCGGCCAGGAAGGCCCCGGTGTGAAGCGCCGTTCCCAACGTCCCGGTATGTCCCCGGGCGACCGCATCCGCGCCCAGCTGTGCGGCGGCATCGGCCAAGCCGCCGATGGAGAACACCAGAACCGCCATCGGCCCCAGCACCCGAAAGCGCGCCCGGTATGTCGCCAACGCGCGGCCGAAGATCGCTCTGGCGCCATACCCTGGAAGGTCGGCAATCGCGGTCATCGCGGTCAACCGGTCGGCTGCGGAAGGCCCTTTGTGATCAGGTCGGCGCCGAGCACGAGGAAGAGTGCCGTCATCACGCCACCCACGAGATGGTGTCGGAGGCCTCCGCCCGGCGCGAGAACAGCATGAGGATCACCGCGATGATCGGCACAGGGCTGATCGCCACACCGATCGCGAAGGTGAGAACCGCGCTGATCCCCTGTCCCATACCGCGAAGGTATGTCCGCTCCGTCACCGGCGAATCACCCCGTTCGGGTGGCCGTCCACCGAAGGCCGCGTCATCAGCCGATCCAGGGCCAAGGGCAACCGCAGGGGCACGCGCAAGGGCCGATCACCCGCCGGATGATGGCGCAGCGCCTGCACGCGCCGGGGAGTCCCGGGCTCCGCCGACCTCCGGCGCGATCAGCGCGGCCGCGCCGAGGATCGCAAAGCCGAACCAGGCGGCGACGCCGATCGCGTGCGCCCAGCCGGCGTCGGCGACGGTCAGGAAGCCGAGGCCGACCACCATGCACGCGGCCGCGGCCCGCGCCGCTGTGCCTGCGCCGCTCGACGGCGGCCGGGCCTCGCCGGGGGGGTCGGCGGCCGCGTCCCCCGGCGTGAGCTGGCCCGCCAGCATGAGCCGGAAGAGCACCGCCAGCGCCGGGAACAGGATGATGCCGCCGGCGATCACGGCGACGATGAGCGCGATCATCGTGTCGCGGGGCGCCGCGGCCTGGTGGATCGTGTAGCCGGGCAGCAGGTCGGGCTCCTGCGCGAGCGCCCAGCCGGCGATGACGGCCGCCACGGCGAGCGCCGCGGTGTAGCGGGCCGGCTCGTACCGGCGGCGGCGCACCAGGCCGAGCGTGGCCAGGCCGGCGACGACGGAGACGGCGAGCGCGGGCAGGCCGCGGCCGAGCACGAGCTCGTGGTAGAGGTCGGGCGCGTCGCTGCGCAGGGCCACGAGGCCGGCGACGGCGGCGACTCCGGCGACCGCGCCCGAGACGAATGCCCTTGCCCGGAAGCGCTCGGCCAGGCCCGCCTCGCCGCGGCGGACGGCGTCCGCGCTCAGAAAGACGGCCGCGAGATAGGCGCTGAAGGCCACCGAGATCAGCCCGATCGTGACCGACAGCGGGTTCAGCCAGCTGGTCACCGGGTCGCCGGCGGCGTTCCCGACCGGCACGCGCCCACCCGCGATCGCCCCCACCACCATGCCGAGCGCCAGCGGCGTCAGGATCGAGGAGACGGACAGCACCGTCTCGACCATCCGCACCTCGCGGGCGGTGCGCGTCCCCGACCGCAGGGCGTAGGCGCCGCCGCGCAGGATGATCCCGACGGCCGCGACGAAGAACGGGATCGAGAGCGTCGACGCGATCGACGCGAACACCTGCGGATAGCCCGTCCAGAGCACGGTCAGCACGAAGATCAGCCAGACGTGATTCGCCTCCCAGACCGGCCCCATGGCGTGGTGGGCGTGGTCGCGGATCCGCTGCGCAGGCGCTCCTCTCCCGGCCAGGAGCTGCCACAGCCCCGCGCCGAAGTCCGCGCCGCCAAGGACGACGTAGAAGACGAGCCCGGTGAGCACGAAGACGATCGGCAGCGTGTCGAGCACCATCAGCCGTCCTCCATGGGGACGCGGGAGAGGCGCACGAGCACCCAGCCGACGGCGATCGCAAGCGCGACGTAGACCGCGGCGAGCGTGGCGTACCCGACCGGGATGCCGCCCGCGCCCGTGACCGCCTGTGACGTACGCATGATCCGGTAGACGACCCATGGCTGCCGGCCCACCTCGGTCGTCACCCACCCGGCGATCAGCGCGACGACCGACAGCGGCCCGGCCAGCACGACCGCCCGGTAGAACCAGGGCGACTCGGGCAGGCGGCGGCGACGCACGCGGACGTACACGAACGCGATCGCGAGCGCGAAGAGCAGGGTGCCGATGCCGACCATCGTCTGGAACGCGAACCGCACGACGTTCACCGGTGGACGGTCGGCGGGCGGCACCGAGTCGAGGCCGCGGACGACCGCGTTCGGGTCGTGGAACGCGAGCAGCGAGAGCATGTCGGGCAGCGGGATCCCGGCCTTCACCTCGCCGTCCTGGTAGTAGCCCAGGATGTGGACGGGCGCATGCCCTGTCGTCTGGCCGACGCCCTCGAACGCCGCCAGCTTGACCGGCTGGTTCTCGGCGACCACGCGACCGCTCCAGTCGCCCACCGGGGCCTGCATGATCGAGGCGACGACGGCGATCGAGAGCGAGATCGCGAGCGCCGTCCGCTCGTAGCGGCCGAAGCTGCCCCGCAGCCGCCGGACGGCGTAGCAGGCCGCGACCAGAAACCCCGTGACCATGTAGCCCGCGACGTACATGTGCACCAGCTCGTGCCAGAAGTTCGGGTTCAGGAAGAGCGCCCGCACCGGATTGACGTCGACCGCGCGGCCGTCCACGAGCCGGAAGCCCTCGGGGTGGTTCATCCAGCCGTTCACCGAGATCACCATCAGCGAGCCGGTGAGCCCGGCGATCACGATCGGGATGCCGCTCGCGAGATGGAGCCGCGGCGGCAGCCGGTCCCAGCCGTAGGCGTAGATCCCGATGAAGATCGCCTCCATGAAGAACGAGAAGCCCTCGACGGCGAAGCCCAGGCCGAACACGCTTCCGAACACGGCTGTGAACTGCGGCCACAGGAGGCCCATCTCGAACGAGAGCACCGTGCCGGTGACCACGCCCGCCGCGAACAGGGCCAGCATGACCCGGCTCCACCGCCGCGCCAGCGTCCGGTAGACGGCATCTCCCGTTCGCAGGTGCAGCCACTCGGCCAGCAGCACCATGACCGGGAAGGCGATGCCGAAGCAGACGAGCGGGATGTGCACGGCGAACGAGAGCGCCTGCATCTGCCGCGCCTCCAGCAGGTAGCGCTGCGTCTCCGCTCCTGTGGCGAGCTCGATCACGCCTGCCGGAGTTGTAGCCAGCGCACCGCCTGGAGGTCGCCGCCATCCGGCGGCGGCCCGTGTACGCTGGGCCACCGGATCCGGATCGGAGGTTGCACGTGACGGGATACGCGATCGTCAATGCCTCGGTGCGCACGCTGGACGAGGCCCGGCCCGAGGCGGCGGCCGTCGGGGTCCGCGACGGCCTGATCGTGGCCGTCGGCTCCGCGGGGGAAGCCCGCGACGCGGCCGGGTCGGCCGAGGTGGTCGACGCCGGCGGCGGGACGGTCGTCCCCGGGCTCGTCGATGCGCACATCCACCCCTTCGCGCCGGACCTGGTGGCGGGTGCCGACCTGACCCGCTGCGGCACGCTCGCCGAGGTGCAGTCGGCCCTCGAGACGGAGCGCCGCCGCGGCGGGCCGGACGACTGGGTGCTCGGATGGGGCGTGAGCTACGAGGCCTTCCACGGCCGCGAGATCGGGTCGGCCCTGATCGAGGACGCGGTCGGCGGCGCCCCGGCGATGATCCGCTTCATGGACCAGCACACGGCGCTCGCGACGGGGCGCGCGCTGGCGCTCGCGGGCGTCACCGGGCCGGTCGAGTTCACGGAGGGCGCCGAGGTCGTCCTCAGCGAGGGGATCCCGACGGGGGAGCTGCGGGAGTCGGCGGCGATGGAGCTCGTGGAGGCCGCCGTCCCCGAGCTGACCGACCGCGAGCGCTACGCGCGGATCGTGGAGACGATCCGGACCCTCAACGCCTGCGGCGTCGCGGGCGTGCACGTGATGGACGGCTCGCCGGCCACGTTCGACCTCATGCGCGAGCTCGAGGCCGCCGGCGACCTCAGCGTCCGCGCGGTTGTGCCGCTGTGGCAGAAGCCCGAGACGTCGTTCGACGAGATGCGCGACCAGCTCCGCCTCCGCGGCGAGCACGGCCGGCTGTGGCGGGGCGGCGTGGCCAAGTTCTTCATCGACGGCGTGATCGACACCGGCACCGGCTGGCTCTACGAGCCGGATACGCGTGGCGACGGGCTCGAGCCCTTCTGGCCCGACCCGGACCGCTACGCCGAGGCGGTGCGGATCTTCGCCGAGGCCGGGTTTCAGTGCGTGACGCACGCGACGGGTGAGCGTGGCGTGCGGGCCGCCCTCGACGCCTACTCCGCGGCCGGCGCGGCAGACGGCGTTCGCCATCGCATCGAACACATCGAGACGGTGACCGATGCCGATCTGGCCCGGTTCCCGCGCGAGAACGTGATCGCCTCGATGCAGCCCCTGCACATGCAGTGGCGCCAGGACGACGAGTCCGACTCCTGGGCCGCGCGCCTGGGCCCGGAGCGGGCGGGCCGCGCCTGGCGGACGGCCGACCTCCTGCGGGCCGGGGTCACGCTGGCGCTCGGGTCGGACTGGCCGGTGGCGCAGAACGACCCCCGCATCGGGATGGCGTGGGCGCGTCTGCGGCGGGAGCCGGGGGCGACCGGCCGGCGGACGTTCGAGCCCGACCAGCGGCTCTCCGGGCTCGAGGCGCTGCAGGGATACACGACCGGGGCGGCGGCGACGGTCGGGGAGTCCGGGCTGGGCGGCCGGATCGCACCGGGCCTGCGGGCCGACCTGACGATCTTCGCCGAGGATCCCGCCGCCGTGGCGGCCGACGACCTCCCCGATCTGCCGGTGCGCGCCACCATCGTCGCCGGCGGGATCGTCCACTCCGCCGAGCCCTGATCCGGGGCGGCGATACTGCGGGAGTGCGATCGACGACCACCGTCCCGACGCCGAAGGCCGGCGTCTACCCGAAGCAGCTCTGCTTCCGGGAGGAGTTGCGCGTGACCTGGCCCGAGGCCGGCTGAGCCCATGGAGGCGGGCGGCGATCGGCTGCTCGAGCGGGCCGCCGAGCTTGCGGTGCTGGACGAGGCGCTCGCCGCGGTGCGCGCGGCCGGGGACGGGAAGCTCGTGCTCATCGCCGGCGAGGCGGGAATCGGCAAGACATCGCTCCTGCGCGGCTTCCGCGCCGCGCACGGCGATGTCGCCACGTTCTGGGGCGGCTGCGATCCGCTGTTCACGCCGCGGCCGCTGGCCCCGTTCCTCGAGCTCGCCGACGCCGCCGGCGGGCGCCTGGCAGCCCGGCTGGCGCGCGGGCGGACGCCCGGCGACGTGCTCGCAGCGCTGGTCGAGGAGCTGCCGCGGCGACGGCCGGCCCTGCTCGTCATCGAAGACCTGCACTGGGCCGACGAGGCCACCCTCGACGTCGTGCGGCTGCTCGGCCGCCGGCTGGAGACCCTGCCGCTCCTCGTCGTGCTCAGCTACCGGGACGAGCGCCTCGACAGGGCCCATCCTCTGCGCATCGTGCTCGGTGACCTGTCCGCCCCGGGCACGGTGCGCCGCGCGCTCGGGCCGCTCTCCGCCGATGCGGTCGCGGCGCTTGCCGACGACCAGACGGTCGACGCCGGCGCGCTGGCACGGCGGACCGGTGGCAACCCGTTCTTCGTGACCGAGGTGCTCGCGGCCGGCGGCGCGGAGATGCCGGCGACGGTACGCGACGCCGTGCTCGGGCGCGCGGCCCGGCTCGGCGCCGCAGGCACGGCGCATCCTGGACGCCGTCTCGATCTTCCCGCCCCGCGCGGAGCTCGGGCTGCTCGAGGCCTGCGTGCCGGGATATCCGGACGGGCTGGACGAGTGCCTGGCGTCGGGGATGCTGCACCCCGAGGGGGCGGCCGTCGCGTTCCGGCACGAGATCGCCCGCGTCGCCCTCGACGGCGAGCTGCCCCCGCACGACCGGGTGGCGCTGCACCGGGCGGCGATCCGCGTCCTCGCGCGGGCGCTCCCGCCCGATCCGGCCCGGCTCGCGTACCACGCCGAGGGCGCAGACGACCGCGAGGCCGTGCTGCGCTGGGCGCCCGAGGCGGCCGAGCGTGCAGCCGCGCTGGGCGCCCACCGCGAGGCGGCGAAGCAGTACGCGCGGGCGCTGCGGAAAGCCGACGGCCTCGTGCCGGAACGGCGGGCGAAGCTGCACGAGCGCCGCTCGTACGAGTGCTACCTGACCGACCAGATGCCGGAGGCGCTCGAAGCCCAACTCCAGGCGCTGGCGGAGCATCGCCGCAGCGGTGACCGCCTGCGCGAGGGCGACGCCCATCGCTGGGTGTCGCGGCTGCGCTGGTTCCTGGGCGAGAACGAGCCGGCGGAGCGGGAGGCCCAGGAGGCGCTCGACGTGCTCGAGGGCCTGCCGCCCGGCCCCGAGCTGGCGATGGCCTACAGCAACATGTCGCAGCTGCGAATGCTGGCCCGGGACTCCGACGCCGCGATCGCCTGGGGCGAGCGCGCGATCGCGCTCGCCGAGCGGCTCGGCGAAGACGAGATCCTCGTCCACGCGCTCAACAACGTCGGCTCGGCCGAGTACCAGCACGGCGACCCGGACGGGCAGGCGACGCTCGAGCGCAGCCTCGATCTCGCCCTTCGCGCCGGGCTCGAAGAGCACGCGGCCCGCGCCTATACGAACCTCGCCGCGCAGGCGGTGGAGAACCGCGACTACGCCGCCGGCGACGACCACCTCGAGCGCGGGATCGGCTACTGCCGCGAGCACGACGTCGACTCCTGGCGGCTCTACATGACGGGCTGGCTGGCCCGCTCGCACCTCGAGCAGGGCCGCTGGGACGAGGCGGCCGACGCCGCGACCGTCGTGCTGCGCTACCCCAACCCGGCCGCGCCCAGCCGGATCAAGCCGCTCACGGTGATAGGGCGGCTGCGCGCCCGCCGCGGCGACCCGGAGGCCTGGCAGCAGCTCGACGAGGCGCTGCGCCTGGCCGAGGGGATGGCCGAGCTGCAGCGGCTGGCGCCGGTCGCCGTCGCCCGGGCCGAGGCCCGCTGGCTCGGTGGCGAGCTCGACCTGGTCGCGGGGGAGACCGAGGAGACGCTCGCGGTCGCGCTGCGCACCTGCGACCCCTGGGCGGCGGGGGAGCTGGCCGTGTGGCGACGGCGGGCGGGCGTCCGCGAGGAGCTCGGCGGCGCCGCGCTGGCAGGGCCCTGGGCGCTCGAGCTGGCCGGCCACGCCGAGGCCGCCGCGCAGCGGTGGTCGGAGCTCGGCTGCCCCTACGAGTCGGCGCTCGCGCTCACCGGCGCCGACGGCGAGGGGCCGCTGCGGCGCAGCCTGGCGGAGCTGGAGCGCCTCGGCGCCACGCGAACGGCGGCCTGCGTCGCGCGCATGCTGCGCAGCCGCCACGGCGTACGCGGCCTGGCTGTGGGGCCGCGAGCGGCGACGCGCGCGAACCCGGGAGGGCTCACCGGTCGCGAGCTCGACGTGCTCGAGCTGGTGAGCGAGGGGCTGCGGAACCGCGAGATCGCCGACCGGCTGTACCTGTCCGAGAAGACCGTCCACCATCACGTGTCGGCCATCCTGCGCAAGCTCGAGGTGCCGACTCGGGGGCAGGCGGCGGCGGAGGCCGTCCGTCTGGGCATCGGGAGAAGATAGGCAGGCCTCCCGATGTGAGACCCGGCGGCGGCGTGTAGCGTGGCGCCTGGAACGAACCACGAACGGAGGAGGCTCCATGAACCTGTACGTGATCCTGCGCCGCAGCGGCTGGTCGTCGCCGGCGGAGCTGGGCGAGGCCGCCGAGCGCTCGACGCGCGTCGGCGAGCAGATGCCCGACGACGTCCGCTGGATCCGCAGCTACGTGCTGGACGAGGGTGCCGGGTCGGTGGGCACGGTCTGCATCTACGAGGCGGAGAGCCCGGAGGCGATCCGCAAGCACGCGAGCCGGGCCGACCTGCCGGTCGACGAGATCATCCCGGTCGCCGACACCGTGATCGTCCGGCCCGATCCGCAGCCCACCGCCACGGCGTAGCACCTCGCGTATGGGATTGCCTGGGGCCGGCCTCGGCCGGCCCCGCGGCGACCGCGGGAACCGGAGGCGCCGGCGGGCCGTCCAATGCGCATGTGGATTCGATCGATATCGCTCGTGATCGCCGCGGCCCTGGCCGCCGGCTGTGGCAGCCAGGCGTCAGGCGGGTCCGATCCGTCCCCGCCGGTACAGGCGGGTGTGCTCCACCTCGAGCCCGGCCGCTACACCTTCCACGTCGGTCGCGACGTGCGCGTCGGGGCGCGCATCCGGTGCGTGACATCGAACGGCGCCCCGGCGGGGGGCGGCGCCGTCATGCCACGCGGGCAGGGCGTCGCGTCGTCCACCGGCTTCGGCGCCGTCACGTCGCCGCAAGGCCGCGTGCGGGTCACCTGCCCCGCACACCCCGGGAACGCCTGACCGCCCGGCCGCGATTGCACGCACGCGTGGGCGGCCGGTACGATCGGCGCCCCACGGAAGGCCCGCTTGTCCGCACTCCCCACCGGCACCGTCACGCTGCTCTTCACGGATCTCGAGGGATCGACCGGCCTGATTCGCGAGCTCGGCGATCGCTACGGCGACCTCCTGAACGACCATCGCCGGCTGCTGCGCGACGTGGTCGCGAAGCACGGCGGCTCCGAGGTCGACACGGCCGGCGACGGCAGCTTCGTCGCGTTCCCGACCGCCCGGGACGGCGTCGCGGCAGCGGTCGCGGCGCAACGGGCGATGGTCGACCACCGCTGGCCTGCGGAGGCGGTCGTGCGGATGCGGATGGCGCTCCACACCGGCGAGCCGCGGCTCGCCGAGCAGGGGTACCACGGCCTCGGCGTGCACCTGGCGGCGCGCCTGTGCCAGTCCGGTCAGGGCGGACAGATCCTGCTGTCCGAGGCAACCCGGGCGGTGATCGTCGACGACCTGCCCGTCGGCATGTCGGTGCTCGGCCTGGGCGAGCGCGCGCTGAAGGACTTCGACCGCCCCCAGCCGGTCTATGAGCTGGTGGCCGAGGGCGTCCCCGAGACGGTCGCGCCGGGGCCGGCCGCGCTGCGGATCGTGCTGGCGGACGACTCCGTCCTCCTGCGCGAGGCCATCGCCCGCCTGCTCGAGAGCGAGGGGTTCGACGTGGTCGGCCAGGTGGACAACGCGGACGACCTCGTGCGCCGGGTCGGGTTCGCGAAGCCGGACGTCGCCATCGTCGACATCCGCATGCCGCCGACGCACACGGACGAGGGCCTGCAGGCCGCGCGGCGGATCCGCGAGCGCCATCCCGGCGTCGGCGTCCTCATGCTGTCGCAGTACGTCGAGGCCGAGTACGCGACCGGCCTCCTCAGCGAGCAGACCGAGGGCACCGGCTACCTGCTCAAGGACCGGGTCGCGAAGGTGGACGACTTCACGGACGCGGTGCGCAGGGTCGCCGCCGGCGGCTCCGCGCTCGACCCCGCAGTGGTCGCCCAGCTCGTCGGCCGCCGCCGCGTCGACGATCCGCTGGCCGCCCTGACCGCGCGCGAGCGGGAGGTGCTCGAGCTGATGGCGGAAGGGCTCTCGAACCACGGCATCGCCACCCGGCTCGTCGTCACCGAGCGCGCCGTCGAGAAGCACGTCACGAACATCTTCGCCAAGCTCGGCCTGGCGGCGACGCCCAAGGACCACCGCCGGGTCCGGGCGGTCCTCACGCTCCTCCAGGGCTGAGCTGAAACGCGAAGCGGCCCGCCGGGGGCGGGCCGCTTCGGTGCGTCGGGATGTCGAGTGGAAGCTCAGTCGCCGGCAGCCTCCAGGGTGGGCTCGGCGTCGTGCTGGGGCAGCCACCGCAGCGGCTGGGGCAGGTACCAGTTCCAGTCGCCCAGCATCTTCATGGTCGCCGGCAGGAGCACGCCGCGGATGATGGTCGCGTCGATCAGGATCGCCGCGGCGAGGCCGACGCCGAACTCCTTGAAGTCGACCAGGCTCAGGGTGATGAAGATCGAGAACACGCCCACCATGACCACGGCGGCGCTGGTGACGACGCCCGCCGTCGACTTGATCCCCTGGGCGACGGCCTCGTCGGTGCGCATGCCGCCGTCGACGAGCTCCTTCACCCGGCTCAGGATGAACACGTGGTAGTCCATCGAGAGCCCGAACAGGATCACGAACAGGAACAGCGGCAGCCATGGGGCGACGCCGCCGGTGGGGGCGAACCCGAGCAGCGACGCGCCGTGCCCGTCCTGGAACACGGTCACGAGGACGCCGTAGGCGGCCGCGACCGAGAGCAGGTTGAGGACGATCGCCTTGATCGGGATCACGATCGACCGGAACGTGACCAGCAGCAGCAGGAACGCCAGGCCGAGCACGAACCCGAACACGAGCGGCGTGTTGCGCGCCAGCATCGACGTCTGGTCGTGGTCGATGGCGGTCTCGCCGGTGACGTTCGCCGTCACGCCCTGTACCTGGCCGAGCGTGCTCGGGATGAGGCTCGTCGCGGAGCTGGGTCAAGCGCCTCGTTCGACGTCCGGTCGGTGCCGTTGCCGACGAGCGGCAGGGCGACGGTCGTGACGGTGTGCGCCGAGTTGGTGTCGGTGCTGATGGGCTCGTGGGCGACGCCCGCGGCGCATCGCCTTGCGGTCGAGGGTCGCGATGGCGCTGCGCGACCTCGGGAGCGTTCGTGTCGTTGGCCTGGACGACCACGATCGCGGGCATCTCGGAGTCGGGGAACGCCTTCTCCAGGTGGTGGTAGACGGTGATGCCCGGCAGGTTCGGGGGCAGGTCGTTGGGGCCGGTGGTGTGGATCTTCAGGTGCAGCGCCGGCGAGGCGATCAGCAAGCAGCACGATGCACGGAGCCGACCGCCGAGATCGCGGGCCGGGCGAGCACGCGGTCGAGGATGAACGACCACACGCGCGAGTCGGTGCGGACGGGCCGGCGGCGCCGGAACGGGATGCGGATGCGGCCCTTGTCGACGTGCCGGCCGAGCAGCGCCAGCATCGCGGGCAGGGCGGTCAGCGAGCCCAGCATCGCCACGGCGACGACCATGATCGTGCCGACGGCGAACGAGGCGGAGCTCTTGTCGCCGGTCAGGAACTGCCCCGCCATGGCGACCATGACGGTGAGGCCGGAGATCAGGATCGCCCGTCCGGAGGTCGCCGACGCGACCTCGACCGCGGCGGTCTCGTCGCGGCCGGCGCGCGCGCTCTTCGCGCTCGCGCTTCAGGTAGAAGAGCGAGTAGTCGACGCCGACGGCCATGCCGATCAGCGTGATCACGATCGAGGTGTTGTCGTCGATCGGGAAGATGTGGCTGGGGATGGCGACGAGGCCGATGGTGGCGATGACGCGCCGAGATGGCCAGCAGCACCGGAACGCCGGCGGCGACCAGCGCGCCGAACGCGAACACGAGGATCAGCAGCGTCACGGGCAGGGACAGCGTCTCGGCCCGCTTCAGGTCGTTGTTCAGGAACTTGTCGATCGCGGCGCCGACGCTGGCATCGCCGAACTCCTCGATGCGCAGCTCGGGGTGCGCCCGCTGGGCGGCGATGATCGCCTTCTGCACCGGGGCGACGCGGTCGGCGGCGGTGGAGGCGTCGCCCTTGATGTCGAACTGGACGAGCGCCGAGTGGCCGTCCTTCGAGACGAGGTTGCCCCCGCTCGGGTCGGTCGCCGCCTTGATGTTGCGGACGACGGCGACCTGCGCCACGCGGGCGCGGACGTCACGGATCGCGGCGGCGAACGCCGGATCCGAGGCCTTGAGAGTCGGGCTCGAGATGAGCGCCTCCTCCTGGGCCGGCTTGGGGAAGTGCTGCTCGAGCGTCTTCTCCGCGCTCGCCGGACTGGCCGGTGTACTGGTCGGCCTGGGTCAGCTTGCTGGTGCCGACCGCGCCGCCGATGACGACCGACGCGATGACGAACACGAGCCAGCCGGCGAGCACCGACTTCTTGTGCCGCGCGCTCCAGCTGCCGACGCGGGCGGCGATTCCTCGCTTGCTTCCTGCACGAAACATCGTGATGACTCCTTGTCGAGATCGGAAGACCGGGACGGCGCCCCGGTGTTGTGGAGGAAGGCTCGGCGACCGGCGGCTGCCGGCGCGGTGGGGCGGGCAGGTGGACGAAGGGTGGCCACCACGGCGGCGGATGTGGGGTTACCCGCACCGCGGTCGGCCGGGTGATCCGCGTCCGGATTCGGGTTTGCTCCACCGCGCCCGGGCCCTGCTCCCGGCCAGGCTTCCGGGAGCATCACGTCCTCCCATTCCGAATCCTGGAGCAGACCATGAACACCATCGACGAGATCATCCGGCACGGTCCAGCCGGCGCGAGCTGGCCCATCGCCGCAGCTGCGGAATCGACGTGCGCCTGATGTGGGACCCCGCCGGCAACGACCTCACCGTCGAGGTTCGCGACGGCGACGCCCCGGTCCGCGCTCGTCGTGCCCGTCGGCGGACGCCCGCCGCTCGACGTCTTCCGCCACCCGTACGCCTACGCCGCAGCATGAGCACGCTCGCCGAAAAGGGTGTGGCTACCCGTATCGCCTGGAAACGCGCCGTATGGGACGATGATCGCATGGCCCTCCGCGTGCTGATCGTCGACGATCACCCCGGCTTCCGCGCCCGGGCGCGCGCGCTGCTCGAGTCCGAGGGGTTCGAGGTCGTCGGCGAGGCGGGCAGCGGCGCCGAGGGCGTGCGCGCCGCCCACGAGCTCGCGCCCCGACGTCGTCCTGCTCGACGTGCAGCTGCCCGACACCGACGGGTTCGCGGTGGCGCACGGCCGTCACTGCGGACGGCGGCGATGCCAGGTCGTGCTCACGTCGAGCCGCGACGGCCGCGACTTCGGCGCGCTCGTGGGCTCGTGCGGCGCGCGCGGGTTCATCGCCAAGGCCGAGCTCTCCGGCGCGCGGGTGGCCGCGCTGCTTCGGTGACGGGACGGCGGCTCACCGTCGCCGTCCTCGCGGCGCTCGTCCTGCGCGACCGTCGCCGTCGTCCCAGGTCGAGGCGACCACCCGGATCCACCGCAACGGCGACATGTACCTCGGCTTCGGGCTGCCGGTGGTGTGGTCGTTCGCGATCGCCGGCCTGATCGCCTGCGCCGCCGGCCCGGCAACCGCACCGGCCTGCTCATGATCGCGATCGGCTTCGGCTGGCTCTGCGTCGGCGCTGACCGATTCACGCAACGACGTCGTCTTCACGCTCGGCCTGGTGCTCTCGAACATCTGGCCCGGGCTGCTGCTCCACCTGCTGCTCTCCTACCCGAGCGGCACCCTCGACCGCCGCTCGCGGATCGTCGTCACCGCCGGCTACATCGACACCCTCGGCGTCTCGCTCCTGCTCGTGCCGTTCTCGCAGCCGCGCACCGACGGCCAGGGGGCGAGCACGCACTCGGCCGACAACCTTCTGCTGGTCTCGCACCAGACGGGCCTGATCGCCGTCGTCCAGGTGATCGCGTTCGTCGTCGCCCTGGTCGTGCTCGCCGCGTCCCTCGTCGTCGTGTGGCAGCGCTGGCGGGCGGCGTCCCCCGCGATGCGGCGGGTGCTCGCGCCGATGTACGTGACCGGCGCCGCCGCGATCGGCACGCTGCTCCTGGTCGTGACGGTGCTCCAGATCGCGGGCGTCGTCGGCAACATGCTGACGTTCTACGCGTTCTGCATCTCGTTCACCGCGATCCCGATCGGCTACCTCTTCGGGATCCTGCGCACCCGCCTCGACCGCGGGAGCGCCGTCCAGACGCTGGTCATGACGCTCCGCGACCAGCGCACGACGGGAGGACTGCGCGACGCGCTGCGGGTCGCGCTCAGCGACCCCACGCTCGAGGTGGCCTACCGGCGGGCGGGGACGGACGAGTACCTGGACGCGAACGGCGAGCACTTCGACCTGCCGGCCGTGGACGGCGCCCGGGAGACGACCCCGATCGAGCACGACGGCGAGGTCGTCGCCGTGCTCGTGCACGCCCCGGTTCCGGCGGACGAGTCGGGCCTGATCGACGCCGTGGGCGGGCCGGCCGCGATGGCGATCGAGACCGAGCGCCTCCAGGCCGACCTGCGCGCCCAGATCCAGGAGGTGAGCGCGTCGGAGCGGCGATTGCGCGACGTGCTCGAGAACGTCCACCTGCTGGCCGTGACGCTCGACCTGGACGGCCGGATCACGTTCGCGAACCAGCACCTGGCCGACGTCACCGGCTGGAGCCGCGAGGAGCTCGTCGGAAGCACCTGGCTGGAGCGGTTCCCGAGCGGCGATCGGCACTACCTCGACCGTGTCCGCGACGAGCGGATCCTCGTCCACGACGAGATGCCGCTCATCACCCGCACCGGCGAGGAGCGGGCGATCTCGTGGAGCAACACCCTCGACCGCGATGCCGCCGGTCGCGTGGTCGGCTCGACCAGCATCGGCGAGGACGTCACCGACCGCAACCGCGCGGTCCGCCAGGAGGAGGCCCTGCGCAGGCTGGCGACGATGGTCGCCGGCGCCGCCCGCCCTGAGGAGATCTTCGCCGCCGTCTGCGAGGAGGTGACGCTGCTTCTGGGCGGGCAGACCAGCAGCCTCGTCCGCTTCGGCGAGCGCACGAGCGTCGGCACGGTTGTCGCGGGATGGAGCGACGCGTCGGCGATCCCGATGCCGATCGGATCGGACGTGGCGTTCGACGGTCCCACCGCGATCTCCGCCGTGGTGCGTACCGGCCGGCCCGCCCGGGTCGATGACTACACGGACGTCGAGGGAGACCTGGCCGAGCGCTTGCGCGCCCTGGGCCTGCGCTCGTCGGTGGCCGCGCCCGTCGCCGCGGAGGGCCGCCTCTGGGGCGCGATCATCGTCTCGACGACCGGCGACGCGACCCTCGCCCGCGACGCGGAGGCCCGCATCGGCCAGTTCGCCGAGGTGGTCGCGCTGTGCCTCTCGAGCACCGACGCCCGTGAGCAGCTCGCCGCCTCGCGGGCCCGCATCGTCGCCGCCGGCGATGCCGAGCGGCGGCGGCTCGAGCGCAACCTCCACGACGGCGCCCAGCAGCGGCTGGTCGCGCTCTCGCTGGCGCTGCGGATGGCCCGGGCCACGGTCGCGGCCGACCACCCGGCCGTCGAGCTGCTCGACTCGGCCGGCGACGAGCTGATGCAGGCGCTCGAGGAGCTGCGCGAGCTGGCCCGCGGCATCCACCCGGCTGTCCTCAGCGACCAGGGGCTGCGCGCCGCGCTCGGCGCCCTCACCGGCCGCTCGCCCGTACCGGTGCGGCTCGACGTCGAGCTGGGCGCGGATCTGCCGCCGCCGGTCGAGGCGGCGGCCTACTACGTGGTCGCCGAGTCGCTCACGAACATCGCCAAGTACGCCGAGGCGTCGGTGGTCGACGTCGCCGTCCGCTGTGACGACGAAGGGGCCCGCGTCGAGGTGCACGACGACGGGGTCGGCGGCGCCGATCCCGCCACGGGCACGGGCCTGCGCGGTCTGGCCGACCGGGTCGACGCCCTCGGAGGCGTCCTGCGCGTCTCGAGCCCCGCGGGCGCGGGCACGACAGTGACCGCGGAGCTGCCCCTGGCGGCCGCCGGCCCGGAGCCGGTCGCAAGCGCCCTGGGCGTCGCGGACTAGGCGATCAAAGAGCCCGCGCGCCGTTAGTCCGCCAAAAGGGGTCAGACCCCTTGTGGCGGGTATGACTGTCGGATCTAGTCGATGGTCGTAGGTTTGGCGGCCCGCACGTCCGGGCGGGTGCGCAGCGCCTCGAGCGCGGCCTCGAGGTTCCCGGCTCGTTCCTCCACGCGCGAGAGCGTCTCGTAGGCGCGGGCGATGTAGGGGGGCGCGGCCCGGTCGGTCATGAGCCGGATGCCCTCCTGGCACAGGAAGCGGGCGTCGTCGAGGCGGCCGTCCGCGAGCGCGACCTCGGCGAGGACGGCGTACGCCATGCCGGCGGAGCCGGGCTCGGTGGCCTCGGTGCGCTTTAACGACGACTCGGCGTGGCCCTTCGCCGCGGCGAGGTCGCCGGCGGCGAGGGCGGCGCGGGCGCGCTCGTAGCTCAGGAGCGCGAGCTCGACAGGCGCCTCCTCGGTCATGAGGGCGGCGGCCTGGTCGAGGTGCCCGGCGGCCTCGTCGGCCTGATCCTGATCGAGCAGGACGCCCGCGATCAGGAGGTGCGCCCGCCCCTGCGCCCGCAGCTCCTCGCCCCGCTCCATGCGCGTGAGTACGCGGTTGGCGTACATCTCGGCGATGCGCGACTGGCCCTGCTCGGCGTACGTACGGGCGAGCGCCCAGTCGAGCCGGATGAGGTTGGCTCCGTCGATCTCGTGCTCGTGCCGCAGCACCCTTCGCAGCACCTGCTCGGCGTCCGCGAAGCGGCCGCGGTCGGTGTACGCGTTCGCGAGGTACGACCCGAACTGCACCATGAGCGCGGCGTCGACGGGCTCGTCGGCCACCTCGTCGAAGGCCGTCTGCAGCACGGCGGCGGCCTGGATCAGGTCGCCGGTGCCGGCATGGGCTCGGCCGAGGGCGCGGTAGAGCGTCGGCCGCTCGCGTGCCGAGGGCGTCGGCCCGCAGAGGCGGGCCTGCTCGAGCAGCTCGACTGCGCGGGCGTCGTTGCGGGCGTCGAGGGCGATCAGGCCCAGGTACTCGAGCACGCGGCTCTCGGCCCGCTGGTCGCCGAGCGACCGTGCGCCGGCGAGCAGGGACTCGAGGTCGGCCTGCGCGCGTGGATCGCCCAGCCGTGCGGCCACCTCGGCGGCGGCCAGATCGGCTTCGCTGACCCGTCCGTCCAGCGACCGGCCGAGCAGCTCCTCGATCGACGTGTCGAGCCGGCGGGCGAGCTCGGCCAGGATCGTGAGCGACGCGACCCGGTCGCCCGACTCGACCCGCGAGAGGTACGACGGCGAGCATCCGGGGAACGAGATCTGGCGCAGCGACAGGCCCCGGCGCTCGCGCAGCGTGCGCAACCGGGCGCCCAGTGCTTTCGGATCTGGCACATGAGTAGGCCGCGCTCGCCCCATTCGCCAGAGCATAACGACCATTTTGTCATGCGGCAACGCACCTAATTCAATTGGTATACGTTGTCTATCGTAAACTGGTCAGACCGCAATAATTGCCGCGCCGCGGGCACGGGGGGTGCGGATTCCGCAGGATCTAGAGGTGGTGGCGGGCACGGTCGAGGTGCGCGAGCAGCTGCTCGCGCTCGGCCCGGACGCCCACGAGCGCGGCCATGAGCCGCTCCTCGCCCGCCGGCTTGAGCCGGACGAGCACCGTGCGCGCGTCCGCGCTCCCGGGCGCGCGGGCGACGAGCCCGGCCGCCTCGGCCCGGTCGACGAGCTCCGTGACCGAGCTCTGGGCGAGCTGGAGGTCGTCGCTCAGCTGGCCGATCGAGCGGGTCTCGGAGCGATCCGGGGCGCCCTTCACCGCCAGCAACAGGAGGTAGCGCTGCGGAGTGAGGCCGGCCCGGCGCACGCCGGCGTCGCCGTGGGAGAGGAACCGCCGCAGCAGCCGCCGGAACTCGGCCGCCTGGAGCACCTCAGCCTGCGTGATCGGGCCGGAGTCCGGCATGCACCAATCCTACGGTGTCGCTTGCTGATCGTAAAGCATCGTACTACGATACATAGGAGTACGATGGAGACCGAAGGGAGGCACGATGCCACGCCCCACCATGCTCGAGCTCCGACTGGGATCGTTCGCCGACGGCCAGGCGGAGGAGTTGCCCGATACTGCCTTCGTCGGCCGGTTCAGCACCGGCCAGGAACATCCGGGTGGCGAGGCCGATGCGGTTGACCGCGATCACACTCCGGCCGTGATCCGCCGCAACGACCGCCGCGCGCCGTCCGCCTAGCCTGGTCACGCGTCGGGGCGGGCTCGCGGTTTTCGCCGGTCGGCCCTCACGTTGGACCCCGGAAGGCGAGGGGTCGGCGACGGCCGGCCCCTCGTCCCGACCCTACGGCTTGGGTCCCGCCGCGACGACGTCGACTCCCAGGGCCGGGCGGCCCTCGAGCAGCGCCGGGGTGGCGACGATGCGGCCACGGGCGAGCCTGACCGAGCCGCGCTCCTGCTCCTGCTTGAGGACGCGGTTCACGGTCTCGCGCGTCGTGCCCGAGAGCCCGGCCAGGTGCTCCTGGCTGAGCGGGATCGTGACCTCGGCGGCCGCCAGGTCGCCGTAGAGCGCGGCCAGCTGGATCAGGTGGGCGCGGACGCGGACCGCGACCGGCGTGTACAGCGCCTCGACCAGCCGGTCGGTGGTGGCAGCCACCTGCATGACGAGCACCTGCTCGACCGCGTCGCGCACCTCCGGGTGCGAGGCGCGCAGCTGCAGGAACGCCGAGCGGGGGATCGCCAGCGTCTCGGCCTGCTCGAGGGCGACGACGGTGGCCGTGCGGCGGCCGTGCGGGCTCAGGACTGCGAGCAGCCCGAACACGTCGCCCGGCCCGTGCAGCGACACCGTCGCCGCATCGCCCACGGGCGTGATGACACGGGCGGCGAACCGCCCCGACGCGACCAGGTGCAGGCTGTCGCCGGGATCGTCGCGGTGGAAAACGACCTCACCTCGATCGAACCGCCTGCGCCGCCCCGCTCGCCGCAGCTCCTGCTCGGGAACCGCCCCGAAGACGTCTGGGCCCACATGTCGACTCTACTTCATCGTGTGACCATTGTCACTCATACTTGTGCGTTTTGGTCAACGACCCCAGGCCGCCGCTGACCTACGTTGATGCCATGAGCAGCACTCGATCCGATCGCGAGCGGCTGGAGCGCGTGGAGGGAGCGCTTCTGGCGCGCTGCGATGCGGCATGGGTGCTGCTCGTCCTCTCCGCCGCGAGCGCGGTCGCGGCACGGCTCGAGCCCCCGCTGGGGTCGTTCTGGGACTGGGCTGCGGTGATCGCGGCGGGCGCCTCCGCGCTCGCCGGGGCCGCCGCCCTGGGCGCCCGGCACGAGCGCAACGGTGTGCTCGACGCCATGCTGATCGTCGCTCCGCTCGCGTGCGGCGAAGGCCCGGCCGCGCGCCGTGCCCGGCGGATCGGCTCGCCGCGCGCACGGATGCGGACGGCCGCCCGGCTGGACGCGCTCGTCGTGCGCGCCCGCCGCGGCGGTCGGGGCGAGTGCTTCCAGACGGGCCTCGTCCGCGTGCACGCCGTGCGCCTGCGTGCGATCGCCGTCCGGCTGCGTGCCAGCGACCCGCCGGTCTCGGCGCTGGCCCGCATCCACCGGCTCCTGGGAGACCCGGCCAGCCCGCTCCTCGGGCGGGACGCGGACGTCGAGCGGTTCGGCGCCTGGCTGCGGCAAATCGAGATCGACCTCGGCACCCCCGTACCGGTATCATCACGCCGTGCCCTCGACCGATCCCAAGCTCGATCTGATCGCGGCGGTGCCGCTCTTCTCCGGACTGAACCGGCGCGAGGTCGAGTTCCTGGGCAAGCTGATGGACGAGGTAGACGTGTCCGACGGGAAGGTGCTGACGCGGGAGGGCGCCACCGGCGGTGAGTTCTTCATCGTGCTCGAGGGGTCGGTGCGGATCGAGCGCGATGGGAACGAGATCAACCGGCTCGGCGAGGGCGACTTCCTGGGCGAGATCGCGCTGATCGACCAGGGCAAGCGGACGGCGACCGCGACCGCCGACGGCCCCGTCCGGCTCATGGTGCTGACGACGGCCGGGTTCGCGTCGATGCTGAGCCAGAACCCCGGCGTCGAGTCCAAGATCCTGCGCGTGCTCGCCCGGCGGGTGCGCGACCTGCAGCCGACCGCGCCCGACTGACGGATGCCGTGTCCGTCCGCGTCCGCTTCGCTCCCAGCCCCACCGGGTCGCTCCACCTCGGCAGCGCGCTGACGGCGCTCGCCAACCGCCTGTTCGCGAGCAGGCACGGCGGGACGCTCCTCCTGCGCATCGACGACACCGACACCGAGCGCTCGAGCGCCGGCCTCGAGGCGGGGATCGTGCGCGACCTGCGCTGGCTCGGAATCGCCTGGGACGAGGGCCCGGTCCGTCAGAGCGACCGCTTCGACCGCTACCGCGAGGCCGCCGCGACGGCGCATGGCGTCGAGATCCGCGACGGTGCCTGCTGGCTGCGGGGGCCGGGGCTGGCGCCGTTCGTGATCCTGCGCGGCGACGGCCGGGCGACCTACAACTGGGCGACGGCGGTGGACGACCACGACGAGGCCATCACGGACGTCATCCGCGGCAACGACCACCTCTCGAACACCCCGCTGCAGGAGGCGGCCATCCGCGCGATCGGCGGCGAGCCGCCCCGGTACCTGCACCACGCCGTCATCACCGGCGACGCCGGCAAGCTCTCGAAGCGCGAGGGCGCGGGATCGATCGCCGACCTGCGCATCGAGGGATACCCGCCCGAGGCGGTCGTGAACTACCTGGGGCTGATCGCGAGCTCTGGCCCGGGCGACGTGCTGACGCTGGACGAGCTCGCCGAGCGCTTCGACGAGACCAGGCTCGCCCGGGGCACGGTGAAGGTCGACCCGGCCCGGCTGCGCGCCCTCTCGACCCGCCACCTGGCGGCGCTGCCCGCCGACGACCTGGTCACGCGGGTGCTCGACCGGTGCCCGCCGGGCACGCCGGCCGAGGCCGTCCGGGCGCTCGAGCCGGCGCTGCGCGGCGTCCACACGCTGGCCGAGGCGGTCGAGCTGGTCGAGTGCGTGCTGGTGACGCCGACCCCGGAGCCGCTGCCGGAGCTGGCCGCGATCCGGGCCCGCTATCCGGAGCGGCTGGACGAGGAGCAGGCCCGCGCGCTCGTCGATGAGCTGCGGCGGGCGGACGTGCCGCTGCGGCGGGCGCGGCGCGCGCTGACCGGCCGCGATCGCGGCCCGGAGCTCTGGGCCGTGTTCGCCGCGCTGCCGCGCGACGAGGCGATCCGGAGGGCGGCATGAGGCTGCGCGACTCCCGCACCGGCGAGCTGGCCGAGCTCGAGCCGGGCCCCGACGGCGCGATCGGGATCTACGCCTGCGGACCGACGGTGTACGGGCGCATCCATGTCGGAAACGCCCGCCCCTTCGTCGTGTTCGTGCTGATGAAGCGCTACCTGGAGTGGCGCGGCCAGCGGGTCACGCTGGTCGAGAACATCACGGACATCAACGACAAGATCTACGTCGCCGCGACCCGCGCAGGGGTGCGCTCGGACGAGCTCGCCCGGGAGATGACGGCGACGTACATCGCCGACACCGCCCGGCTCGGGATCGGCCGGCCCGATCAGGAGCCGCTCGCGTCCGAGACGCTGCCGGAGATCGTCGGGCTGATCTCCGAGCTCGTCGCGTCCGGCCACGCGTATGAGGCGGAGGGCGACGTCAACTTCGCCGTCCGCAGCTTCCCGGCGTACGGCGAGCTGTCCGGGCAACGGCCGGACGAGCTACGGGCGGGCGCGCGGGTCGAGCCCGGCGAGCACAAGCGCGACCCGGTCGACTTCGCCCTGTGGAAGGCGACGAAGCCCGAGGAGGACACCTCGTGGCCGTCGCCGTGGGGAGACGGCCGCCCGGGCTGGCACATCGAGTGCTCCGCGATGGCCGAGAAGCTGCTCGGCCGCCGCTTCGCCGTCCACGGCGGCGGCCGCGACCTGATCTTCCCCCACCACGAGAACGAGATCGCCCAGTCGGTCGGCGCCGGCCGTCCCTTCGCCTCGGTGTGGGCGCACAACGGGATGCTCCGCCTCTCCGGCGCAAAGATGTCGAAGTCGGAGGGCAACATCGACCTGCTGTCCGACGCGCTTGACCGGTGGGGGGCGGAGACGTTCATCATGTTCCTGCTGCAGGCCCACTACGCGAGCCCGATCGACTACGACGACGCGGCGCTCGAGCGTGCCAGGGCGGCCTGCACGACGCTGCGAAACAGGCTGCGGGCCGGGTCGGGGACAGACGAGGGGCTCAGGGCCGCCGTCGTCGCCGCGCTCGACGACGATTTCCGGACGCCCGAGGCGCTGGCGCTGCTCTTCACCGCGCCGCCCGGCGCCCGCGACACCGTCGCGGAGGTGCTGGAGGTGCTCGGCCTGGGCCGCCTCGGCCACGACGAGCCGCCGCCGCCGGACGTCGTCGCGCTGGCCGAGGAGCGGCGGGGCGCGCGCGCACGGCGCGACTTCGCCGAGTCCGACCGGCTGCGCGACGAGCTGGCCGGGCGCGGGTGGGAGGTGCGCGACGCCGGCGACACGTTCGAGCTCTATCCCCGCGATGGCTGACGTCGTCTACGGGCGCCGGGCCGTGCGTGAGGCGTTGCGGGGCCGGCGCGAGGTGGGGAAGGTGTGGTGCGCTCCCGGCCTGCACGGGACCATCGACTGGCTGCCGCGCGGAGCGCGCGAGGCGACCCCGGCGGCGCTCGCGGAGCGGGCCGGGAGCCCCGACCACCAGGGCGTCGTCGCCGAAGTCTCCGACTACCCCTACGCCGACCCGGGGGAGCTGCTCGCCGGTGAGCGGCCGCTGCTCGTCGCGCTCGACGAGGTCACCGACCCGCACAACCTGGGCGCCGTCGCCCGCGTCGCCGAATGCGCGGGCGCCGACGGGCTCCTGATCACGTCCCGGCGCTCGGCGCGCGTGACGCCGGCCGTATGCCGCGTGTCGGCGGGTGCCGTCGAGCACCTGGCCATCGCCCGGGTCGAGAACCTGGCCGACCTGCTCCTGGCCGCCCGCCGGCCCGGCCTGTGGACGTATGCGGCCGCGCCCGGCGCCGCCCCGCACGACCGCTCCGACTACCGCGACGGCGCCGTGTTCGTGCTCGGGGCCGAGGGCCGGGGCCTGCGGCCGCGGGTGCGCGCGGCCTGCGACGCGGCGGTGGCCATCCCGATGCGGGGGAGGGTGGAATCGCTGAACGTCTCGACGGCGGCGGCCGTCCTGCTCTTCGAGGCCGTCAGGCAGCGCGGTGGCGGCTGAGCTCTACATCGTCGACGGCGACAACGTCTGCCACCTGCGCGGACCGGGCGAGGACTACGTGCGCGCCCGCGAGCTCCTCGTCGCCGAGATCGCCGGCTACATGGCCCAGACCGGCATCGACGCCGTCGTCGTCCTCGACGGGAACGGCCAGAACCAGTCGATCGGGCGCACGAGGGTGACATATTCCGGTCGAGAGACCGCCGACACGATCATCGAGCGACTCGCCCATCGCAGCGCCGACGACGGCCGCGAGGTAACCGTGGTCTCGTCCGACGCCGTGCTGCGGCACGTCGCCCAGAGAAGCGGCGTCCACGCGATGAGCGCGCGCGAGTTCTCGGATCGCCTGACCGCGGCGCCGCGGGAACGTTTCCAGCCGGACAAGGGCTCGTCGCGGAGGCTCCTGGGCGACGCGCTCGACCCCGAGGTGCGCGCCGCGCTCGAGCGGATGCGCCGCGGCGGCTAGCAACACTCACCCCAGGCCAATTTGACACAGGCGGAACTTGCGGTAGAGTTCCGCCCGTCCCTAAAGCTGAGGTTGAAGGTCAGATTGACACTGATCGAGACTTTCAGCTTTCCCCTTTCCCCCGGAGGTAGGCGGTGCCCAGGTCGAATGCTGCGGTGCAGCTCCAGCGGCGCGTCCTGCGAGAGCCCACGGAGCTGTCGCTGATCGCGGCTGCGCGGAACGGGGACGAGCGGGCGATGGACGACATCATCCGCCGCTACCAGGGGTTCGTCCGCCTGAAGGCGAGCTCGTACTTCCTCGCCGGGGGCGACTCGCACGACCTCATCCAGGAGGGACAGATCGGCCTGTTCAAGGCCGTTCGCGACTTCCGGCCCGACAAGGAAACGTCGTTCCGGTCGTTCGCCGAGCTTTGCATCACCCGCCAGATCATCACGGCGATCAAGACCGCCACCCGCTTCAAGCACGCGCCGCTGAACACCTACGTGTCGTTCAGTCACACGCCGGCAGGCCAGGAGTCCGACGCCGATTGCACGCTCGGCGACGCCCTCCCCGGGCCGGCCGTCGACGACCCCGCCACGTGCGTGATCTCGAGCGAGGAGCTCCAGAGCCTGCTCACGTGCCTCGGCTCGGCGCTCTCGTCGCTCGAGTCGCAGGTGCTCACCGGATACCTCGAGGGCCGCAGCTACGAGTCGATCGGCGAGGCCCTGGGCTGCGACCCCAAGACGGTCGACAACGCGCTGCAGCGGGTCAAGCGCAAGGTGCTCGCGCATCTGCAGGCGCGCCGCGCGCTCGGCTGAGCCCCGCCCGGCGGTAAAATCGAGGCATTGAACCGGGGACTGTCCCCGGAATGGGGACAGTCCCCAAATCCGCCCCGATAGGGGAATGCCGGGGTAGCTCAGCTGGCAGAGCACCGCTCTTGTAAAGCGGATGTCGCGGGTTCGAGCCCCGCCCCCGGCTCCTCCTCCTCGTCTCTCTACGGCGCGCCGGGCCGGAGCCCGGCGTGCCGCATTAGAAGCGCGGCTTTGAGGAAGTCGGCCTGGAAGTCGTGGAGGCGCATTTCATGGCCGGCCCCGTCGGTTGCCGGCGACGGCCCGCCCGCGGCCGGGCGGCGGCGCGCTCGCGCCTCGAGTCGCCGGCCGGCGAGCACCTCGTGCAGGTAGCTGTGGCTGGGGATGTCATGCCGGACGGATCCTCGCAGGCAGACGTCGAGATCCGCCGCTCGCTGTGTGCGCTTCCCCATCTTTGTCACCGCCTGGTCCGGATTCGCAGCGAAGCGCCGCAGGATTGTCGCGATCAGGCTGGTGTGGTCGAATTGCGTGTGGCAGACCTGTTTGCGCACACGGGGGCCGACGACGAGCGCCGGTACGCGGACGCCGTGCGTCGGATATTTGGCGCCGTCGTCGGCCGGTACCGCGGGCGGCGCGATGTGGTCGTAGAACCCGCCGTGCTCGTCGTAGGTGATGACGAGCAACGTGTCGTTCCAGTTCGGGCTGCGGGCGAGCGAGTCGTACACGGTGAGCACGAGCTGCTGCCCGGCGTGCACGTGCGAGGGCGGGTGGTCATCGTCGGAGGAGGTGTCGAACACCCGCAGGTTCACGAAGTTCGGGTCGATCCATGACACTTTGCGCAACCTGCCTTTGGCGGCGTCGTCGAGGAAGCTGTCGTCCAGGACGATCGGGAGCTCGCCGACCCGCATGCCGATGCTGATCTCCTTCTTGTCGAACCAGGCGAAGTTGTCCCGTTCGAGGTTCGTAAAGTCCCGGTAGCGGCCGTCGACCGAGCGCAAGGTCGCCGGGTCGTGCGAGTACCAGCGCCAGTCGGCATCCTGGAGGTGCCTCGTGAATGCCGGAAGGTCGTAGATCGGCGCCTTGGCGAACTCGTCCTTGACGCTTTCGGGCAGCCACGACAGCCAGTCCCCCAGCTTGGCGCCGAGCGGCTCCGCTTCCCGCCCGGCGATCGAGTAGAGCCGGTTTGGCATCGTGTCGCCGGGGATCGAGCTGTGCCAGGCGTCGCAGACACAGAAGTTCCTGGCCAGGAAGTCGTACACCGGCAGGTGCTGCGCGGTGTAGTGACCCATGACATAGCCCGGATCGGGAGGCGGGGTGACGTCTCGTTTCGCCATCCACTTCTCGAAGTTGCGGACGAAACCGCTGTTCCCGCCCTCGAGTTGCTCCTCGACGCAGCAGGGAGCGTGGCACGGGTCGAAGCTGTCAGGGAACGGCTCGGGCGGATACTCGTACACCCGGTGCTCGATGTTGCTCGCATCCGGGTTCGACTCGTCACCCACGAGCCCGCGCACCTCGGGCATGCCGTCATTCCGCAGATACCCGAGCATGTGGTCGAACGACCGGTTCTCCATCATCAGCACGACGATGTGCTGGATCTTCTCAAGCGGTCCGATGCCTGCCACTGCTCACCCCCGCAGGGGATCGTACTACACGTGTCGGTGACGATCAACACATCCACGAGTCGTAGCGTAACGTCATGACGTGTCCATGCCTGCGGAGCTCACGAATGCGCGACGAGCAGCGTGTTGATGTGATCCGTCGTTGACGTGTACCCGGCCGCCCAGAGCTGGCCGTTCGCCGGGTTGGCCGCGAGTGAGCCGAGGAAGCTCGGCCCGATCGAGGACGCCGTCCACTTGGTGCCGTTCCAGTGCTCGACGACGGCGTGGGTGTTGACTGCCGTGATCGTCTTGCCGCCGTATCCGACCGCCCAGACGTCCTTCGCGCTCCGGGCGAGGATGGCGAACAGCGGGTCGCCGCCGGCGTCGGGCGAGGGCGCGCTCACGCGGTGCCACGCCGTGCCGTTCCAGTGCAGGATGAGCGGCCGGTACGGGATGTCCGCGTCCTCGTCGCCGACGATCCCCACGGCCCACGCGTTCGTCTTCGAGAGCGCCGTGACGCCATCGAGCTGGTTTACGTCCTCGTTCTGGGTGTCGAGCGGGTTCGGCGTTGGCGTGCGCACCCAGCTGCCGTTGACCCGGTGCTCGGCGAACGTCGTCGTCGCGCCCGTGATGGAGTCGGTCGACGCTCCGACTGCCCATGTGGTGCCGTCGGGCGCGGCGGCGAGGCCGCTCAGGATCGTGGATCCGGGCGCGCCGGCGCTGGTGCTCCAGGTGCTCCCGTTCCAGTGCTCCGAGCAGCCCGCCAGCGGTGGTCGATCCGGCGGCCCACGCGTTCGTCTTGCTGCGTGCCGCCACGGCGTCGAGCACGCCGAGGTCGGTGAGCGGGAACGTTGGCGTGGCGACGAGCGTCCACGAGGAGCCGTTCCAGCGCATCGCGAACGTCTTGTACGCGTCGTTGATCAGGTCGCCCGTCGTTCCGACCGCCCAGACGTCGTTGTGCGCCGTGCTCGACATCCCCTCGATCTCGGTGTCGGGGCCGAGCGTCGGCGGGGTGGCATGGACGCTCCAGCTCGTGCCGCTCCAGTGCTCGAGCAGGATCTGGTTCCGGTCCGGGTTCGGCCAGTTGATCTTGTATCCGCCCGCCCAGCCGTCGTTCGTGCCCGCTCGGGTGACGGCGTTCAAAACGTTCCAGTCGGACGGCCCCGTCAACGGGTTGACCGTCGCCTCTTTCGCCCATGGGGCCGCCACGGCGACCCCGGTCAGGTGGCTCGCTCCGGCGGCCAGGAACGTCAGGCCGGCCAGCGCCGCGCGGGCCCCTCCCAACATGTGCTTCATCGTGACTCCTTTTTGCCCGGTGGGTGGTGGAGGCAACCTACGGCCCGCCGCCGGCGCTTTCCGTGGCCGGGTGCAACCGCGGAGTGTGACGGCGATCAATAGTGGACGCGTCCGTTCTGTGGCGTGTTACGTAACGACCAGGACGTAGTGCTACCTCGAGATTCAAGCCGACAGCCAAATCAGTTACGTTATCACGAGACGCTTCGAACGGCGTTCGTCTCCGGCGCGGCCTGCGTCGACCAGATCCCCACCGCCGACACAGGGTGTACCCTCGTCTCGAGTTGATCGTGGCCGGCCTTGCGACCATCGGCGGGTTTCTGTTCGCCGGGTTCTGGCGGGCGAGTCCGGTGCTGCCGTTCGAGGACGAGCGGTGAGCGGCCGGTCTCCGCACCGCTCGCTCTGGCTGGTCGAGGCGCTCGGCGGCGAGACGGCCGGCGACGCGCCGCAGGCCGAGGGTGCGCTGCGGGCCGACGTCGTCATCGTCGGCGGCGGCTACACCGGCCTGTGGACGGCGCTGCACCTGAAGGAGCGCGAGCCGGACCTCGACGTCGTCATCGTCGAGGCCGACATCTGCGGCGGCGGCGCAAGCGGCCGTAACGGCGGCTTCGTGCTCTCGTGGTGGCCGAAGCTCGAGACGCTGATCGAGATGTTCGGCGAGCGTGAGGGGATCCGCCTCGCCTGGGCGAGCGACGAGGCCGTGACGGAGGTCGGCGCGTTCTGCGACGCCAACGGGATCGACGCCCACTACACCCACGCGGGCTGGCTATGGGTCGCGACGTCGCAGGCCCAGGACGGCGCGTGGGAGGGGTCGGTGCGGACGTGCGAGGAGCACGGGATCGACGCCTTCGAGCGGCTGCCGCCCGACCAGGTCACGGCCCGCTCCGGGTCACCCGTGACGATCAGCGGGGTGTTCGAGCCGAACGCCGCGACGGTGCAGCCGGGACTGCTCGCCCGCGGCCTTCGCCGGGTGGCGCTCGAGCGCGGCGTGCGCATCCACGAGGGCTCGCCGATGGTGGCGCTCGACCGCGGTGCTCCGCCCGTCGTGCGAACACCGCGGAGCGCGATCACGGCCGGCGCGGTCGTGATCGCCACGAACGCCTGGGCGGCCCGGATCCGCGAGTTGCGGCGGCTGATCGTCCCGCTCGGGAGCGACATCGCCGCCACCCGGCCCATCCCCGACCGCCTGGCCGAGATCGGGTGGACCGGCGGCGAGGCGATCTCGGATTCGCACCTGATGGTCAACTACTACCGCACGACCCGCGACGGCCGCATCGCCTGGGGCAAGGGCGGCGGCCGCCTCGCTCCGGCGGGGCGGGTGAATCCGTTCGACCTCGACCGCCGCCACACGGCAGAGGCCGCCAGGCGAATGCGGACGATCTACCCGATGCTCGCCGACGTCCCGATCGCCGCCGAGTGGAGCGGCTGGGTCGACCGCAGCGTCACCGGCCTGCCGGTCTTCGGCCGGCTGCGGGGGAGCGGGCGCGTCGTCTACGGCATCGGCTTCTCCGGCAACGGGGTCGGGCCGACCCGGCTCGGCGGCCGGATCCTGGCATCGCTCGCCCGCGGCCTGGACGACGAGTGGTCGACGTGCGGCCTCGTCTCCGACCGCCACGACACGGTTCCCGCCGGAGCCGGCCCGCTACGCCGGCAGCATCGCCGTGCGCTCGGCCGTCGCCCGCAAGGAGCGTGCCGACGACGCAGGCCGCCGCCCCGACCGCGTCTCCCGGTGGCTGGCCGGGTTCGCGCCGTCGGGCTACTTCAAGATCTCCGCGCCCGCCGATGAATGAGGCCGCACGGCCGGCCCGTCCCGGCGGGGCGACCGATGTGTGTCGCCACGCGGGTTTGATCGGTCACATGCCCGGCTGCTAAGGTCGCGCTTGCCCACGACGGACGGAGGCCGATATGGAAACTGGGCCCGATTCGCCTTCCACCTCGCCCGGCACCGACGTGACGACGTACGACTCGAAGCACAACGTCGCCGCTCCGGGGTCACATAACGGACGCCTCTCCCCGGAGGAGCCTCCCGAGACATCCACCGCCGTGGCGGCCGCGCGCGCCGACGACATCGTGGCGGCGCCGATGCGCGACGGCGACGAGCCGGCCCCCGGCACGGGCCTCGGCGAGCGTCTCGTCGTGCTCGGGTGCCACGTGCGATATGCAATCGAGTGGACGCTGCGCTGGAATCTGCGGAAGCGTCAGAAGGCCGCGATCGAGACCCTCTGGCGCATGCGCACCACGAAGAAGATCTATGCGTTCCTGAACAGCAAGGGCTCGAGCGGGAAGACGGCCGGCTCGACCACGACCGGCGTCCTCTACGCCGACGTCATCAGGCGCGACTGCGTCGCCGTGGACATGAACGACTCGCCGGGCGGCACGGCCCGGAGGCTCGGGATCCGGCGCACCGACACCCTGAACCTGCGCGACTACCTGCGCAAGTACCGGGGCGAGGAGCATCCGACCGCCGAGAAGATCGGCCGCGAGCTCGAATGGACACGTGAGGCCGGGCTCTTCGTCATCTCGTCGGAGTCCGTCGCGAACACGACGGACGACCCGGGCGGGCGAGACCGGGTGAAGGAGGGCCTCGAGCAGCTCGCCGAGAGTGTGCACAGCGTCTTCTGCGACCTCGGCAACAGCATCAAGAGCCAGGGCAACTGGTCGGCCGTCGAGATCGCCGACACGCTTGTCTTCATGGGCAACGTGAACGCCGCCGACTCGGTCGTCGACTTCGGGAAGGACGATCCCACCGGCGAGGGCGACGACCTCATGAGCACCATGGAGGCGTATCGCGGGATGGGGATGCCGACGAAGGTGCGCGAGGGCATCATCGTCATCCTCGGCGCCAAGGGGAGCATGCGGAGACGCTACGCCGACCACTATCGCGTCGGGATCGACCAGGTGTACATCATCCCGAACAACCGCTACATGCGGCGCGGGAACGTCGTGCGCAAGAACCGGCTGCCGCTGTCGGTGCGCGTCGTCGTCTACGAGATCCTGGTCGCGATGGTGAAGGTGAAGCGCCCGCCCGAGAGTGAGATCATGCGTCCGAAGCGGTCGATCTACGAGCGCGAGGGGCGCGGGGACGCATACAACCCGACGGTCGAGGGCGACACCGAGAGCATCCCGCGGATCGGCCCGGCGCCGCCGCCCGACGTCCCGTAGCGTCACGCGTGGAACGGGCGCGGCTCCGGTTGGGTGTTTCCACCCATTGAGCCGGCGGGGCGCCGTCGCCTAGATTGCCTCGATCCCCCGGCTGCGACCTCAGCTGGGTGGTTGACGCCAGGGGGCCGCCGGACGCAGGGGGCTGCGAAAGCTCTCCGGCGGCCCTTCGCGTTCCAGGAGCCGATCGACGTGAACGAGTCCCACGAATCCCGCTCGCGCCAGCTCGAGTATGCGCGTCTTTCGGTCGCGCTCCTGAGCGGCGGCGTGGTGGTCGTGAGCGTCGGCCTGGCGACGGCGCACCTCGCCGTGACGGTGATCGGCGTCCTCGTCATCGTGGCCGGCTGGCTGGCGGCGAGCGGCCTCGCGCTCACCCCGCGGCGCCGCGGCCGCTGATCCCTCGCCGCCGCGGCGCTCGACAACGTCCGCAACATGACGTATTCTCAACGGCGTGAGGCGACTGCGTCTGGCAGGTGTGCTGCTCGTCTCGGTGTTCTCGATTGCCTTGATCGCCCTCG
Organism: uncultured Actinomycetes bacterium; assembly: GCA_963746115.1. Classification (GTDB taxonomy): domain Bacteria; phylum Actinomycetota; class Thermoleophilia; order Gaiellales; family JAICJC01; genus JAICJC01. The sequence goes on from CAVVAA010000003.1 coordinate 560,573, forward strand.
CGGGGGCGGCCGAGGCGGCGACCACCGGCACGGTGTCGTCCTTCGGGAACGACCAGTTCGGCCAGCTCGGGAACGGCTCCGGCGGGAGCAGCGCGACGCCGGTCGCCGTCGCCGGGCTCACGAACGTCGTCCAGATCGACGGCGGCCGCGAGCACGCGCTCGCGCTGCGCAGCGACGGCACCGTCTGGGCGTGGGGCCACAACCAGTACGGCGAGGTCGGCGACGGCACGAAGACCAACCGCCAGTCGCCCGTCCAGGTTTCGGGCCTCACGGGCGTCATCGCCGTCGAGACCGGCCACTACTACTCGATGGCGCTCAAGAGCGACGGCACCGTCTGGATGTGGGGCTGGAACAAGTTCGGGACGCTCGGCGACGGCACGACCACGAACCGGTCGACGCCGGTGAAGGTGACCGGCATCGCCAACGTGATCGCGATCGCGGGCGCCCGCGACCACACGCTCGCCCTCGAGGCCGACGGCAGCGTGTGGGCATGGGGAGATAACGAGTTCGGGAACCTCGGCATCGGCAACACCACCAACCACACGACCCCGGTGCAGGTGCACAACCTCGCGAACGTCGTCGCCATCGCCGGCGGCCGCGACCACAGCCTTGCCGTCGAGTCCGACGGCACCGTGTGGGCGTGGGGCTGGAACCAGTACGGGCAGGTCGGCGACGGCACGAAGGGCGCGAACAAGCTCCTGCCGGTACAGGTCAGGGGCCTCACGGGCGTCACCATGGTCAGCGCCGGGGCGGATCACAGCATGGCGCTCAAGACCGACGGCACCGTCTGGGCGTGGGGGCAGAACAACGATGGCCAGCTCGGCGACGGGACGAAGACGAACCGGTCGACGCCGGTGAAGGTGTCCGGGCTCGCGAACGTGGTCGACATCGGCAACGGCCGCCTGCACAGCCTCGCCGTCGAGAGCGACGGCTCGGCCTGGGCCTGGGGCCTGAACACCGACGGCCAGCTCGGCGACGGCACGAAGACGAACCGCAGCACAGCCGTCCGCATCCCCGGGATCACGGGCGCGTTCGGCCTCGGCGGCGGCGTCAACTACAGCATCGTTCTGCACTCGCCGTAGCGGCGGCCCTCACTGCCCGCGGGGCAGCAGGTGCCAACCGAACGCGAAGTAGTCGTGGTACCAGCCGGATCCCGGGCTCATCCGGTCGATCGTGACTCCGTCGCCGAGGCCATGGCTGTCGATCGTCCAGCCGTTCCCGAGGTAGATCCCGGTGTGGAAGATGTGCTCCCAGTGGGTGCTCACGCCGTGCGGCTTCTTGTCGCTCCAGAAGAGCACGTCGCCGGGCCTGAGCCTGGAGTAGGGGATCCGTCGTGCGACCGGGAGTGCCCGGGCCATCGTGTATGTGGTGCGCCCCGCGATGTTCGCGCTCCACGCGCGGCCGTTGGCAAGCCGGTAGCGGTGCAGCTTCAGCACCCACCAGACGAAGCCGGAGCAGTCGAACCCTCCAACGGCCGGGTGGCCGAAGAGCACCTGGGGACGGTTGGACGTGCCGCCCCAGACGTACGGCGCGCCGGCGAAACGGATCGCGTAGCCGAGCACCTGGCGCTGGAGCGGCGTCCAGGTCGGCAGCCCATTGGCCACGGCCGCCTGCGACGCCGCCCAGCCGGGGGCCCACGACGGCAGGTGCCCCAGCTGGTAGGCCTCGATCGCGAGCTCGGCGCGCACTAGGCGATCCTGCGGCCACCATTCCCAGGTGTCGTCGCCGGCAGGGGCGTTCACGCGGACCCCGAGATGGCGGACGATCTGCTCGGCGCCGAATCCCAGCGGCAGGCGCACCTTGCGGCCGTTCGCCTCGTGCAGCGTTCCATACCGAGCCGCGGCAGCCTGCATCCGGAGCACGTTCACGACGCCGCTGTCGAACCCGTGCTGGGTGATGGTGTCAGTCGGGCCGCTGCCGGCGCCGATCCAGCCCAGCTTGACCGCCTCCTGGTACGGATCCGACCAGGCCGCCGTGCCCGTCCACCGCTGGTAGGCGAGCGCCAGCACCTTGGCGGCGCCGAGGCGGTGGATGAGCGTCGACGGCCCGAAGTTTCGGGGCCCCGCCTTCGTGACCCATCCCTGCGAGACGGCCCAGCGCACCTGTGGCCGCGCCCAGAACGACGCGGCCAGGCCCGCGGTCGCAGGCGTCCGGGCCGCGCCGACGGGCGCGGCTCGAGTCACGGGCACGCCCTGCCAGAACGTCCCCGGCGTCGGAAGCGGCGCCTGCGCAGCCGCGGGCGCGCTCGCAGGCAGCGAGACGACGAGCGCGGCCAGGCCGGCCGGCCCGACGCGCCTCACCGCAAACACCACCCGTGAAGCCCAAACATCCTGCATTGCAACACCTAGGACGGCGGATTCTGCACCATCGCCGCGCGGGTGTCTAGCGCGCGGGACGCTCGTGGCGTTCGGGCGCCGGCATCGTCATGCCGCAGCGCAGGCATCGGTAGACGACCTCGTCGTGCGGCTGCGGGCGGTGCGCGCGCGGGTCGTGTCCGCGGCGGCCGCACCGCAGCCGGCGCAGAAGGCCGGGTCTTGGCGTCGGGGCGGGCGGCGGCGCCGTCGCCCGGACGACCCGCAGTGGTCGGATGGGAACGACCGGCTCAGGTGGGGCGGCCGGCCGCTCAACGGGCGCAGACGCCGCGCCCGGCCAATCGTGGAGGACGGCGAGGAGCTCCTCGGTTGACATGAGGAGCGTCGTCCCCCTGAATGCGCGCGCACCCAGGCGGCCTCCCGCACCTTTCTCACCACGTTCGGTCGTCCAATCCGTCACGAGGGAAGGGCAACGCTACCGCCTCTCCGTCAATTGTCAACTTCTGGATGTCAGGTTATGACCGCCGCCCGGCCGAGACGGCGACGCCGCCCTGGCCGCTGCCGGCGTTCGCCTGTGCGCCCGCAGATGAGAGGCTGGCACGCACCGTGTGCGCCGTCGCGCCGAATGCCCCGGTCGTCAGGAGGGCGAGCGCGCACACGGCGACGGCCGTGATCGCGACACTTCGCCGTGCACCACTACGCACCTCGGCCGGCCCCCTGGGTGGCGAGCGTCCCACAATACGTCACAATCGCCACGATTACAATCAGGGTCGGGGTCGATAGTCTGCGGAGATGGACGATCGTGGATTGATGGCACGGCTGCGCGACGGCGTCGTCCTCGGCGCAGAGGGCTACCTGTTCGAGCTCGAGCGGCGCGGCTATCTGAAGAGCGGGCCGTACGTGCCCGAGGTCGTGCTCGACCGGCCCGAGGCGGTTGCGGAGCTCCATCGCGAGTTCCTGCGCGCGGGCGCCGAGGTGATGGTCGCGTTCACCTACTACGGGCACGAGGAGAAGCTGCGCGCGGTCGGGCGCGCCGGCGACGTCGAGGCGCTCAACCGCCAGGCGGTGCGGCTGGCCCGCGAGGCGGCCGCCGAGGGCGACGCGCTCGTCGCCGGGAACATCTGCAACACGTGGGCGTACGACCCCGCCGACCCGGCCGGAAGCGGTGAGCGCGTGCGGCGCATGTACCGCGACCAGGTGCGCTGGGCGGCCGAGGAGGGGGCCGACTTCATCCTCTCCGAGACGAACGACTACGTCGGCGAGGCGCTGATCGGGCTCGACGTGATCCGCGAGCACGGCCTGCCGGCGGTGGTCACGTTTGCCTCCTCCGAGGACGCGACCATCGACGGCCACTCGTTCGCCGACGCGTGCAAGCGGCTGGAGGACGCCGGTGCGGACGTGGTCGGGCTCAACTGCTCGCGCGGGCCGGCGACGCTGCTGCCGCTGCTCGAGCGCGTGCGGGACGCCGTGTCATGTCCCGTCGCCGCGCAGCCGGTGCCCTACCGCACGACGGCCGGGCAGCCGACGTTCCAGTCCCTTCGCGACGGCGGCGGCCGGCGGGCGTTCCCGATCGCGCTCGACCCGTTCACGTGCACTCGCTTCGAGATGGCCGACTTCGCCACCGCCGCCCGTGACCTGGGGGTCGGCTACGTCGGTGTCTGCTGTGGCGGCGCGCCCCACCACGTCCGGGCGATGGCCGAGGCGCTCGGCCGCACCGTGCCGGCGAGCCGCTACTCGCCCGACCTGTCGCTGCACCCCGTCCTCGGCGATGCCGGCGAGGCGACCGCCGGCCGCTACGGCAGCTGGCGGGACGACGAGTCCTAGGTAAGGCAGACCGTCGTCGTCGCCCAGGCGGTGGCGTTGCCGACCGCGTCGACCGCGCGCAGCTTGACCGTGAACGAGCCGTGGCCCGAGAGCACGACGTTCGCGCCCTGGACGACCGAGCCGCCGTTCACGGTCGACTCGTAGTGGTCGAGGCCCGACAGCGCGTCGCTTGAACCGGTCGCGGTCAGCGTGACCGGCCCGGCCACGCAGCCGCTCGGGGCACCCAGGACGGTGAGCGCCGTCGGCGCGGTCCGATCGAGCATGACGGTGTCCGTCGCGCCGGTGGTGGCCGGTGTCCACGCCGAGGGGTTGCCGGCCGCGTCCAGCGACCGGAACTGGACGACCGTCGTCCCCTGCGCGGACACCGCCGCGGACGAGCCCGAGCCCGTGGGCGACCAGCTCGCGCCGCCGTTCGTCGAGGTGCGGTACTGGTAGCTCGAGAACCCCGACACGAAGGCGCTCGCCCCGTCGCTCGAGCCGCTCGCGGTCACGGCCACCGACGGCGCCGCCGACCACGTGAGCGACCCGCCGGTGACGGTCGGCACCGATGCCGGGGTGCGGTCGAGCTTCACGATGTTGCCCGGGTAGGCCGCGAACGGCTCCCAGTCCGACATGTTGCCGGCGTTGTCCACCGAGCGGAACTGCACGATCGTGAGGCCCTCGGCAGAGATCGTCACCTGCGAGCCGTCGGACGCGCTCGACCAGATGTTCGAGAGGTTGAACTCCGACCGGTACTGGTAGCCCTCGAGCCCCGAGCCGCCGGTGTCCGTCGCGCCGTCGGCCGTGAGCGTCGTCGAGGCGGTGTTCCTGTATGAGTTCGAGCCGCCGGTGATGGTGGGGACGGTGGGATCGGTCTGGTCGAGCTTCGCCGTCCCGCCGGCGGAGACCGCCGACCACGGGGACAGGAGGCCGACGCCGTCGACCGCCCGGAACTCGACCAGGGTCGTGCCCTGCGCCGTCACGCTCACGGTGGCGCCCGCGGCCGCCGCCGACCAGCTCGCCCCGCCGTTCGTGGACGTGCGGTGCTGGTAGGAGGCGACGCCGCTTCCGCCGACGTCGGTCGCGCCGCCGGCCGAGATCGGGAGCGAGGTCGCGCTCTGCCACGTGGACGAGCCCCCGCTCGCCGTCGGCGCCGTGGGCGCCGTGCGGTCGAGCCGGACCGTGCCGCCCGCCGCGACGGGCACCGGCGTCCACGCCGATGCGTTGCCGACGGCGTCGACGCTGCGGAACTCCACCAGCGTCTCGCCCTCCGTCGAGACCTGCAGCGACGTCCCCGCGACGGGCGTCGACCAGGTGCCGCCGCCGTCCGTCGAGATCCGGTGCTCGTAGCCGGCGAGGCCGGAGCCGGCATCGGTCGACGCCGACGCCGACACCGTCCGCGCCGCCGCCGTGCTCCAGGCGATCGAGCCGCCCGCAACGGTCGGCGGCGACGGCGCCGTGCGGTCGAGCTGGACGCTCGTCTGCGTCCAGGCCGACGTCCGGCCGGCGTTGTCGAGCGCCTGGAACCGCACCAGCGTCGTGCCCTCGGCCGCGATCGAGGCCGACGCGCCGGCGGCCGGCGACGACCACGTGGTGCCGCCGTCGGTCGAGGTCTCGTGCTGGTATCCGGCGACGCCCGAGCCGGGGGAGTCCGTCGACCCCGACGCGGTGACGAGCGCGGACGCCGCGGTCGACCAGCCGCCCGTTCCGCCCGCGACGACGGGAGCGGCCGGCGGCGTCGTGTCGAGCTTCACGGTGTTGCCCGCGCCCGCCGACGCCGGCGCCCACGACGAGGTGTTGCCTGCGGCGTCGACGGCGCGCATCTGCACGATCGTGACGCCCTCGGCCGCGATCGCGGCCGGCCCGGGGCTCGCCCCCGACCAGGTGCTGCCGCCGTCCGTCGAGCCGCGGTACTGGTAGCCGGCGAGGCCGGAGCCGCCCGAGTCGGTGGCGCCGGACGCCGAGATCGTCACGGGCGCGGTCAGCTGCCACGACAGGGAGCCGCCCGAGACCGCCGTCGGCGCGGCCGGAACTGTGCGGTCGAGCTGGACGGTGCCGCCGACGGTGGCGCCCGCCCATGACGACGTGATGTTCGCGTTGTCGGTGGCGCGGAACTGGACGAGGGTCGTGCCGACGGCCGAGACGGTCACCGACGAGCCGCTCGTCGCGACCGACCAGGTGCTCCCGCCGTTCGTCGAGGTCTGGTACTGGTAGCTCTTCACACCGCTGCCGGCGTCCGTCGACGTCGCGGTGACCGTGATCGAGGCGGCGTTCGACCAACCCGACGAGCCGCCCGTCGCGACCGGGATCGAGGGCGCCGTGCGGTCGAGGCGCACGGTCGCACCGGCTGTCTGGGTGGCAGGCGTCCAGGCGGACGTGTTCCCGGCCGTGTCGACGCTGCGGAACTGCACCCACGTATCGGCCTCGGCCGTCACGGTGTCGGTTGCGCCGGCCGTCGCCGCCGTCCATGTCACACCGCCGTCGGCGGAGCTGCGGTACTGGTAGCCGGAGAGGCCGGAGCCGCCCGTGTCGGTCGAGCCGCTCGCCGTCACCGCACCGGACGCCGCATTCGCCCACGTCGACGATCCGCCGCTCACCGTCGGCGCGGAGGGAACCGTCAGGTCGAGCTTGACGGTTGCCTGTGTCCAGGGGGACGCGAGGCCGACGCCGTCCGTGGCCGCGAATCGCACGAGCGTCGTGCCCTGTGCCGCGACGACGGCGCTCGCCGCGGTCGTCGGCGCCGACCAGGTGCTGCCGCCGTTCGTGGACGTCTCGTACTCGTATCCGGCGAGGCCCGAGCCCGCGTCGGTCGATCCGGTCGCCGACACCGTCACCGTCGGCCCGGCCTGCCAGGACGTCGATCCGCCGGCCAGCGTCGGGGCCGACGGCGCGGTCCGGTCGAGCCGCACCTGGACGGGCGGGGTCCAGGCCGAAGGGTTGCCCAGGGCGTCGAGCGAACGGAACTCGACCTCCGTCGTTCCCTCCGCCGTGATTGCCGCAGCCGCGCCGGCGACCGGCTGCGACCATGTCGCCCCGGCGTCGGTCGACGTGCGGTACTCGTACCCGGCGAAGCCCGAGCCCGCGTCGGTCGGCGTGCCCGTGGGCTGCACCGTCGCAGAGGCGGCGTTGGCCCAGGCGCTCGAGCCGCCGGTGAGCACCGGGAGCGAGGGCCCGGTGGTGTCGACCATCGCCGTCGCGGCCGGGTCGAGTGCGGCGGGTGCCCACGGGGAGGCGTTGCCGGCCTTGTCAAGCGCCCGGAACTGGACGAAGGTCGTCCCGTCCGCGCTCACCTTGACGCTCGCGCCGGCGGCCGTCGCGCCGAAAGACGCGCCGCCGTTCGCCGAGGTGCGGTGCTGGTAGGAGGCGACGCCGCTCCCGCCCGTGTCGCTCGCGCCGGTCGCTGTGAGCGTGACCGGAACGGCCGACCACGCGCCGGTGCCGCCGCCGACGATCGGGGCGGCCGGCGCCGCCGTGTCGACCCGCCACCGGTACGTTGCCGTGCGGGTCGCGCCGCCGGTGACGCGCACGGTGAAGGTGTGCATCCCCTGCGCGAGGTGCGAGTAGGTGTGCGACTTGCCGCAGGCGGCGTACGCGGCCGCGTCGATCCGGCAGCGGACGGTGAGCCGGCTCCCGGTGGTCTTCCACGCCAGCTTCGCGCTCGCGCTTGCCGACGCCGCGGGCGGGTGCGTCGTGATCTTGACCGTCGTCGCCGGGCTTGCGAAGGGGCGCAGCACGTAGGCGCCCGCGGGTGAAGCCATGAGCGCGCACGCGGCGGCCGCAATCGCGAGCGATCGCAGCGAGCGCAGCCGTCGATGGGATCGGCATCTGGCCGCCGTCGGACAAGGGGCACCTCGAAAGGTGGAGGATGCAGCGCAGCTCTTCCTGTATCGGAATCCATTGCAAAAAGATTGATACGCAAAATAACTAGATCAAGAGTGTTCTGGCCGCCGCTCGCGGTCGGCGGGTAACCTGCGCGCAGCGTGAAGGAACGCGAGGAGGCGGGATCCGGCACGATCGCGGGCGCGCTGTCGCGCCGTGCGGCGGCATGGGCTCAGGATCACCTGCGCATGCTCCTCGGCTGCGTCGTGATCTTCGGGATCGGGATCGGCTTCGGGATTGCGTTTGCCGCCGCCGACTCCGGGTCCGACCCTCACGCGACGACGGTCGTGACCGTCGATCGCGGCACGACCGTCGGCGTTGGCAGCGGCTCGTCGCCGCCGTAGCGATCTGCCTGCATCTCCCCAATACGGGGGGTGCCCGGGGCGCGCTGCCCGTCTACCGTTGGGCCCATGTCCGACCTGATGCTCCCGCGCCTGATCGAACGGGCCGCGACCGACGTCGACGGCAGCCTCACGGGCGTCGTACGCAGTCTGATCGCCGACCCGGCGACCGACGCCGAGCGGGCCGGAGAGCGCCTGCTCGTGTTCGGCGCGCCCAGCGGCGGAGAGCTGGCGTCGCGCCGCTTCCGCATCGTCGGCGAGCGGTCGGGGCGCGAGTACCTCTCGTTTTCGCTGGCGCTCGAGGACGGCCCGGAGTCGCTGCTCGAGGCGTTCGGCCTCCAGCTCCAGATCGCCCTGAACGGCATGGACGAGAGCTCCTGCGATGAGCTCGACTGCTTCCGCGAGCTTCTCGCCGCGGCCCGCGCCGACGCCTGAGGCACTCCTCCTCCGCGCCCGCCCGGTGGTGGACGTCCATCCAGGCGGGCGCATGTCAGGGAGGCACCCCCATCGCGGCGCGCGTGAGGATGTACTCCACTTTGACCCTCCGGCGCCCCTTCGGCAACCCCTGTGATGGAGGGTCGGCGGGGGGTGTTTTGCCCCCCATCGGCGAGCCGCCGGCGCTGGTCGGGTTAAATGCCCGGATGCGGGTCGTCACCGAGTTTCCGCGGCGGGTGCGGACGATCGAGACGGAGTGGATCGCCTGGCCGACGGCGACGCGCCTGGCGGCCCGGATCTGGCTGCCCGAGGACGCCGTCGAGCGCGCCCGTGCCGGCCATCTTCGAGTTCCTGCCCTACCGCCTGAACGACGGCACGGCGGTGCGCGACTCCCACCACTTCCCCTACCTGGCGGGGCACGGATACGCGTGCGTGCGGGTCGACATCCGCGGCACCGGCGAGTCCGACGGAATCCTCGACGACGAGTACCTGCCGCAGGAGCAGTCCGACGCCTGCGAGGTGATCGCCTGGATCGCCGCCCAGCCCTGGTGCACGGGCGCGGTCGGCATGATCGGCATCTCGTGGAGCGGGTTCAACGCGCTGCAGGTGGCCGCCCGCCGCCCGCCGGCGCTGAAGGCGATCGTCACGCTGTGCTCGACCGACGACCGCTACGCCGACGACGTCCACTACGACGGCGGCTGCGTCGGCTCGGACATGCTGCAGTGGGCGTCCTCGATGCTCGGCTGGAACGGGTGGCCGCCCGACCCGGCCATCGTCGGCGAGCGCTGGCGCGAGATGTGGCTCGAGCGGCTGCGATCGGCGCCGCCGTTCATCGAGCCGTGGCTGGCCACCAGCGCCGCGACGCGTACTGGAAGCAGGGCTCGGTGTGCGAGGACTTCGCGCGCGATCGAGGCGGCCGTCTACGCGGTCGGCGGCTGGTCGGACGGGTACACGAACGCGATCCCGCGGCTGCTCGAGGGGCTGCCCGGGCCGCGCAAGGGCCTGATCGGGCCGTGGTCGCACGCCTGGCCGCAGGCGGGCCCGCCCGGCCCGACCATCGGCTTCCTGCAGGAGATGCTGCGCTGGTTCGACCACTGGCTGGGCGGGGTCGACACCGGGATCATGGACGAGCCGATGCTGCGGGCGTGGATCCAGGACTCGTTCCGGCCCGCGCATCTGCTACACCGAGCGGCCGGGCCGGTGGGTCGCCGAGCCGGCCTGGCCCGCTCCCGGCGTGCGACGCCGCGGCGCCTCCACCTGAACGCGGACGGCCTGGCGGAGGCGGCCGCCGACGAGGCGGAGCTCGACATTCTCGGGACGGCAGACCGCCGGGCTCGACGCCGGCTCGTGGTGCCCGTACGGCGAGCCCGCCGACTGGCCGGGCGACCAGCGCGAGATGGACGGGATGAGCCTCACGTTCACGTCGGCGCCGCTGCCCGAGCCGCTCGAGATCCTCGGGTTCCCCGACGTCGAGCTCACGCTTGCGATCGGATCGGCCGAAACGCGCTCGTGTGCGTGCGCCTGTGCGAGGTGTTCGCCGACGGAACGTCGGCGCTCGTGACGCGCGCGCTCCAGAACCTGACCCACCGCGAGAGCGACGAGCACCCGCAGCGCGCTCGTGCCCGGCGAGCGCATCCGGACGACCGTGCGGCTCGACGCGACGGGACATGCGTTCGCCGCCGGGCAGCCGCGTCCGCGTCGGCATCTCGCCGACGTACTGGCCGTGGGCGTGGCCGTCGCCCGAGCCGGTGACGCTGACCGTGGTCGCCGGCGGGCGAGCGCGCTCGTTCTGCCCGTACGCGCGACCCCGGGCGAGCGACGCCGATCTGCCGGAGTTCGGCGAGCCCGAGGAGTCGGCGCCGCTCGCCGGTCGAGGTCGTGCACGGCGCCCCGGCGGGGCGCACGATCAGCCGCGATCTCGCGACCGGACGGGTCGACCTCGTCTACGACTGGGACGTTGGTGGGCGCACCCGGCTGCCGAACGGCCTGGAGGTCGAGGACGCGAACCGCACCACCTACTCGATCGTCGAGGGCGATCCGCTTTCGGCCCGCGTGCACTGCCGCACCGTCGGGTCGGTCGGGCGGGGCGAGTGGCGGACGCGCGTGCGAGACCGACAGCGTCATGACCTGCGACGCCGAGACGCTTCCACGTCACCGTGGTCGTGCACGCCTACGAGGGCGAGGCGTGCGCGTTCGCGAAGACCTGGACGTACGCGTTCCCGCGCGATCTGGTCTGATCTTCCAGAGGGCCGGCCATCTCGAGGGGTGTCGTTCTGAACCAGTTTAAACTTGGCGCGTGCGGATCCTGCTAGTGAGCAACATGTACCCGAGCCCCGAGCGGCCGGAGTACGGCGTCTTCGTCGCCCGGCTGGCGGACGCGCTGCGGGAGCGCGGCAACGACGTGCGCGACGTCGTCCTGCACGCCGGCGACCGTGGCCCGATCTCGACCCCGCGTGCATACGCCGGCCTCACCCGCCAGGCCCGCGCGGCGGTCGCCGAGCACCGGCCGGACGTCGTCTACGCGCATTTCCTGGTGCCGACGGGCCTGGTCGCGATCGCGACCCGCGTCCCGTACGTGATCACCGCCCACGGCTCCGACGTGCGCAACATGCGCCGCAGCCCGATCGTGGCGGCGCTGACGAAGCCCGTGCTGCGGCGGGCGGCGGCCGTGATCTGCGTGTCGGAGTACGTGGCCAGGCAGCTGTCCGCCCCGGCGGATGTGACGGTCGAGGTGATCGACTGCGGCGTCGACACCGACCGGCTGCGCCCGGTTCAGCGCGCCAAGAGCACGCGTGCGACCGGGCCGCGGTTCCTCTACATCGGCTCGCTCACGCACCGCAAGAACGTCGAGCGGCTGCAGCAGGCGTTCGCGAAGCTGGGCGGCGGGACGCTCACGATCGTGGGCGGCGGCCCGCTCGAAGAGCGGTTGCGGGAGACGGCGCCTGTGGGGACGCGGTTCGCCGGCCGGTTGTCGTCCGACGGCGTCGCCGCCGAGATCGCCAGGGCCGACGTGGTCTGCCTGCCCAGCCTGGAGGAGCCGCAGGGCCAGGCGATGCTCGAGGCGCTCGCCCGCGGCCGGCCGGTCGTCGCCACTCGGGTGGGCGGCCCGGCCGAGGTGCTGACACCGCGCATCGGCGCGCTGGTCGACCCGCTCGACGTCGACTCGATCGCGGCCGGGATGCTGGCCGCCGCGGCGCTGCCGGTGCCCTCGCGCGAGGCGGTGCGGGTGGCGGCGGAGCACGCGCTTCCGCTCCAGGCCGAGAAGGTTGAGGCCGTCCTCGCCCGCGCGGCGAACGGCAGTCCGCCCCGGTCGGCGGGAACCGGGGTCAGACCCCGAAGCGGCGCGGGGGTCGATCCGTAACCAATTTGTGACACCCCGGAGCCTCGGGGCGCGCCCGCGGGCCGCTATGGTGTTGGGGTGATCGAGGAGTGGCTGGTGCTTGTCGGGGGATGCGCCGGCGTCGCCGGTGCCGTCCGGGCCGCGTCCACACGCAGGCGGAGGCGGCGGACGATCGCCATGCTGCCCGACCGGATCGCCCCGGGCCAGGTCGGCCTCGACCGCTTCCCGTCGGGCGGCGCGTTCGTGCAGTTCTCGACGCCGTACTCGACCTCATCACGGGTGTCCCTGAACCGGCTCGCGGCTGCTGCCGCCCATAGCCGTGGGCGGGTGACCGTGATCGAGATCGGCAGCGGCCCGACCCACTCGCGGCTGGGGATGCGGGCGACGCCGATGGTGCTCTACGTCGATCCGTCCGGCATCGTGCGGCGGCGTTGGTCGGCGCCCCCCGAGCGGGCCGAGCTCGCCGACCTCTTTGCTGCGCTCGAGCGCCGGCCGCCTCAGGCGCCGGTGGTCGCCGCGGCCACGGCGAAGTCGCTCGCGTAGAGCGCGGCGACGCGATCGAGCTCCGCTGCGGAGAGCGGCGGCGTGTCCGGGCGCAGCCGCGAACTCGCGCAGCTGGGCCGAGTCGTAGATGTTCGGGAGCACCGTCGTGACCTCGGGCTCGGCGAGCAGCCACTGGATCGCCGCCTGGCCGAGCGTGCGGCCCTCGGTCAGGAACCCGAGCTGATCTCACCTTCCGCAGCCCCTCGGTCAGCCACTCCTTGGGCCGGTGGCGGCGGTGGTCGTTCGGGCCGAACACCGTGTCCTTCGTGTACCGGCCCTCGAGCATCCCCGAGGAGTGGGGCACGCGGATCATGAGGCCGATCGACTCCTCCCGCGCGACCTCGATCAGCTCGCGGCCGGGATCCTGCTCGAGCAGGTTGTGGATGATCTGGGCGGCGCCCAGGTCGCGGGTGCGGAACGCCTCGATGCCCTCGTCGCGCCAGCCGATGGCCGGCCCGAGTGCGACGCCATACGTGCGGATCTTCCCGGCGGTCACGGCCTCGTCGAGCACGGCGAAGACGTCGTCCGAGCGGATCGCGTCCATGCGCGGGTTGTGCAGCTGGTAGACGTCGATGCGGTCGGTGCGCGAGGCGGGCGAGGCTCTGGTCGAGCGCGTAGCGGATGTACTCCGGCGACCAGTCGTGCGGCCGCTCGACGTGTCCCTTGCGCTCCCAGGGCGAGTAGATGTCGTAGCCGAACTTGGTCGCGATCGTCACCCGGTCGCGGACATGGCCGAGCGCGCGGGCGAGCAGCGTCTCGCCGCGGCCCTCGCCGTAGGTGTCGGCGGTGTCGAAGAGCGTGATGCCGAGGTCGTAGGCCTCGCGGAGGAGCCTGATCGCGTCCTCGTCGGAGTGCTCCCCCCACCAGCCCGTCGAGATCGTCCAGAGGCCGAACCCGACCTCCGAGGCCGTGATCCCGGTCTCCCCGAACTCGCGCGTCCGCATGCGCCGCAGTTTACGTCGCCCGCCCTGCGCGGGCGTCAGGGCACGAGCGGCTTCGTGTCGAAGTACTCCGCCAGGCGCTCGATGCCCGCGTCGGAGAGCTGGACGAGGATCGCGAAGGGGAAGTCGAAGCGGTCGCCGCCGTCGCGCAACCGCGAGCCGAAGTGGCCGACGGCGAGGACGAGGTCGCCCTGCTCGAGCACGGGGTCGAGCGTCACCCGGCAGTCCTCGATCGCGCCCATGCCCTCGGCGAGTCCCGCCCGGATCTCCTCACGGCCGTGCAGCGGGGCCGGGTAGAGCGGGTCTTCGTAGACGCCGTCCGGCGCGAACAGGGCCGCCGCCGCGTCCGGGTCGCCCCGCTCCCAGGCGTCGCACACTGCCCGCAGGGCCTCGGCCGGAGTCATGGGATGATGCTACCAACATGCTGCATCCCACCATCCGCCGCTCGCCCTACTTCGAGCGCACGCGCCGCGCGGGGGCGTGCGACTTCATGGTCTACAACCACACCTACATGCCGCTGGACTACGGCCGCGACCCGCGCCAGGACTACGCCGCGCTCGTCGAGCGGGTGACGCTCTGGGACGTCGGCGCCGAGCGCCAGGCCGAGCTGCGCGGGCCGGACGGGCTTGCGCTGGCCGACTACCTCGCACCGCGGCGGCTCTCCGACCTCGGCGTCGGCGAGTGCCGCTACTCACCGGTGTGCGACCGGGCGGGGGCGATCATGTGCGAGTGCATCGTGCTCCGGCCCGAGCCGGACGTGGTGTGGTTCTCGCACTCCGACGTCGACCTGACGCTCTGGGCGACCGGGCTTGCGCTCGCCCGCGGCGACGACGTCGCGGTGTCCGAGGCCGACGTCGCGCCGATGCAGCTGCAGGGGCCGCGGGCCGCCGACGTGATGCGCGCGCTCGGCGGCGACGCCGCCGCCGGGCTGGCCCGGTTCCGGTGCGGAGCGGTCACGCTCGCGGGCGTCGACTGCGTCGTCTCGAACACGGGCTGGAGCCGCGAGACCGGGCTTCGAGATCTACCCGCTCGGGAGCGACCGCGCCGCCGACGTGTGGGACGCGATCGTCGCGGCGGGCGAGCCGCACGGCCTGCTCATCACCGGCCCGAACATCGTGCGGGCGGTCGAGCAGGGGATCTCCGACACGCAGTACGCGACCAACTCGGACATGAACCCGATCGAGGCGGGGCTGGGCGAGCATGCTCGACCTCGACCGGCCCGACTTCGTCGGCCGCGACGCCCTGCGGGCGGTGCGCGACAACGGCCCGGCCCGGCGGACGGTCGGGCTCGCGTGCGACGGCGCGCCCTTCCCGATCATGGAGCGGCACTGGACGATCACGGCGGCCGACGGCGAGCCCGTCGGGGTGGCGCGGTGGGCGGTCTACTCGTTCGCGCTCGAGCGCAACATCGTGGTCGCGCTGATCGACGCCGGCGCCGACCCGCAGGCGCTCATCGTCGAGGCGTCAGACGGGCCGCGGCGGTGCGAGCCGCACCCGTTGCCGTTCGTGTGACGCATACACTGATCGGATGGCGACCGAGACCGTCCGCCTGACCCAGCTCTCCCACGGCGCGGGCTGCGCGTGCAAGCTGCCCGCCGGCTCGCTCCGCGAGGTGCTGGCCGGCGCTGCCGCGGGTCGAGTCGGCCCAGCTGATCGTCGGCCACGACGGCCTGGACGACGCCGCCGTGTGGCGGATCTCGGACGAGCTCGCCGTGGTGCAGACGATCGACTTCTTCACGCCGCTCGTCGACGACGCCTACACGTTCGGGCGGATCGCGGCGACGAACGCGTTCTCGGACATCTACGCGATGGGGGCGCGGCCGGCGTTCGCGCTGAACGTCGTCGCGTTCCCGAAGACATTGCCGATGGAGCTGCTCGGCGAGATCCTGCGCGGCGGCGCCGACGTCGCCGCCGCCGCGGGCGCGGTGATCGCCGGCGGGCACTCGATCGACGACCCCGAGCCGAAGTACGGCATGGCCGTCACGGGGTTTGCCCGCCCCGATGAGGTATGGACGAACGCGGGCGGCCGCGACGGCGACGTGCTCGTGCTCTCGAAGCCGGTCGGCACGGGGATCGTGACCACGGCGCTCAAGCGCGGCGAGCCGGACGCGGCGGTGGTGGACGCGGCCGTCGAGTCGATGACGACGCTGAACGCCGAGGCGGCCGTGGCGGTGCGCGCGGCGCGGCCGAACGCCGTCACCGACGTCACCGGGTTCGGGCTCGTCGGCCACGCGCGCGAGCTGGCGGCGGGCGCGGGCCTGCGGGCCGAGATCGACTGGGCGGCGGTGCGGCTGCTCCCGGGCGTGCGCGAGCTGATCGCGGCCGGGCACGTCCCCGGCGGCACCCGCACGAACCTCGAGCTGGCGGCGGAGTACGGCGAGTTCGGAGCGGGCCTCGACGAGGCCGACCGGCTGCTCGCCTGCGACGCCCAGACCTCGGGCGGGCTCTTCGTCAGCCTCCCCGCCGACCGGGCCGCGGAGCTGCCGTGGCCGGTCATCGGCCGGCTGGTCGCGGGCGAGCCCGGTACCGTGGTCGTCGGCTAAAGTTCGGCCCGATGTCGTCCCACCTCCTGTCCCAGATCCTCTCCGGCGTCCAGGTGCTCCTCGGCGTCGGCCTGATCGTGCTCGTGCTCATGCACTCGGGCAAGGACGCCGGCCTCTCCGGCATGCTGAACCCGGGCGGGTCGAGCTACGGCGGCACCGCGGTGATGGAGCGCAACCTGACGCGGCTCACGATCCTGATCGCGGTCATCTTCACCGCGAACGTGATCGCGCTCGGCTTCCTGCTCTAGTCGTCCGCGGGGGCAATTTCCGCGGTTAGACTGCCTGGTCGCAGCGCGCGCTGGTGGCGGAATTGGTAGACGCGCAAGGTTGAGGGCCTTGTGACCCGATTGGGTCGTGGAGGTTCAAGTCCTCTCCAGCGCATGCACGAAAGCCGCTCGGTTCGAGCGGCTTTCGTCGTCTCGCGGTCGTCGAACGCGAGCCGGGGTTGAGCGAGCCGCCGCCGCTGCCCGTAGGCTTTTCGTGTGAGCGCCTCGGTAGAGGATCGGCTCGCCTCCGGACGGCGAGCCCTTGTCCGCGCAGCGTGGGCAGATGCCCAGGCACAGTTCGAGGCTGCGCTCGTGACGGGTGAGTCGGTTGCTGCGCTCGAGGGGCTTGGCACGGCCGCCCGCTGGCAGATGGATGGCCCGGCAGCCTTTGCCGCCCACGAGCGGGCGTATCGGCTCGCCCGGGAGAGCGGAGACGCCGCCGCCTCGGCGCGCCTGGCAATCGAGCTGGCGTTCGACTGTGCACAGTTTCGCGGAGCGGCCGAGACGAGCGGCTGGCTGGAGCGCGCCGCGCAGCTGCTGGAGCGACTGGCGCCCCAGCCCGAACACGCGCTTCTCGCCTACTGGCGCGCGAACGTCGCCTTGAACGGCGACCATGACCCGGCCGCCGCTCGCAGGCTGGCGTCGGTCGGAGTGGAGGCGGCAAGGGCGGCCGCTTCGGTCGAGTTCGAGATGGTGTGCCGGGCGCTCGAGGGCTTGGCGGCGGTGGTCGGCGGCGACGTGCGTCAGGGGATGTATGAGCTGGACGCGGCGGTGACCGCCGCGGTGTCCGGTGAGGTCGAGAACGTCCGCGCGGCGGAGGTAATCTGCTGCCATCTGATCGATGCGTGCCAGCGCGTCCGCGATCTTGAACGGGCGGGCGAGTGGTGCTTGCGAGTCGAGGCGATCGCCGAGCGTCACGGCGACCGGGAGATGTTCGCGACCTGCCGGACGCACTACGCTGATTTGCTGGTCTGGCGCGGAGAGTGGACGGAGGCAGAGCACGTGTTGACGACCGCCTGCCGCGACGTCGCGGGGGTGCCGCGGAAAGTGAGCGATGGCATCGTCCGCCTGGCCGAGCTTCGCCGCAGGCAGGGGCGGCCCGACCAGGCGGAGGCGCTGCTCGGCCAGGCCGAGTCGCACCGGCTCGCGCTCCTCGTTCGCACGGCGCTTCGCCTCGACGGCGGTGACGCCGAGGGTGCAGCGGAGGATGCGGAGCGGTTCCTGCGCCGGATGGGGGAGGCCGACCGGTTCGAGCGCGTCCCGGCGCTCGAGTTGCTCGTCCGCGCCCGGCTCGCGTTGGGCGACGCGGACGCCGCTCGGCGGGCCGCAGACGAGCTGCAGCAGACGGCCGACGTGGTCGGGACTACCCCTCTCCGCGCCGCGGCACTGCTCGCCCGCGGCCGCGTCGACACTCTCGCGGACCCCAGCGCGGCCCGGTTGTCGCTCGAGGACGCGGCTGATCTGTTTGCCGAGTGCGGCGCCCGCTATGAAGCCGCCCACGCGCGGCTCGACCTGGCCGCCGTCCTGCGCGCCCTCGGCCGGACGGCCGACGCGGCGACTGCCGAGGCCGACGCCCGCCGCGCGCTGGCTGCGCTGGGCGCCGAGGTCCCGGAGCCGGCGACCGAGCGGCCGCTTCTTACATCGCGCGAGCGGGAGGTGCTGCGGTTGATCGCTGCGGGACGCTCGAACGACGCGATCGCGAGGGAGCTCGTTCTGAGCGTGCGCACCGTCGAGCGGCACGTCGAGAACATCTACGCCAAGATCGGCGTATCCGGCCGGACGGCACGCGCCGCGGCGACCGCCTGGGCGTTCGCCCACGGATCCGGCTGAAGATCCGTAGCGGCCGGCGCCGAATTGGGTACCGGCACGCATGCGCCCCGTCCGGCACCGCGCCACTCTTCTGTGAACGGAAGGAGTGTGCATCCGGTGATCGCCGACCTTATGAATCTGAGCGCGGTCGACCAGGCCGCAGCGGTGCGGTCAGGCGAGATCTCGGCCCGGGAACTTGTCGAGACATCGCTCGCCGCGATCGAGCGATGGAACCCCGGCCTGAACGCGTTCGTCGCCCTCTGTCCAGAGCGCGCCCTGGCCGAGGCGGACACCGTCCGCCCCGGCGATCTGCGACCGCTGTGCGGCGTGCCGGTCGGAATCAAGGATCTGCTCTCGGCTACCGAAGGCCTGCCGACCACGGAGGGCAGCGCGGCTTTCGGCGACTGGTGGGCGCGGCACGACAGCGCCCACGTGCGACGGCTGCGTGAGGCGGGCGCCATCGTCGTCGGAAAGACCAACACACCCGAGCTAGGGCTGCGTCCGGTGACCGAGAACGCCCGTTTCGGCGCGACGCGTAATCCACGCGATCCCGATCTGTCTGCCGGAGGCTCATCCGGTGGCAGCGCCGCGGCGGTCGCCGCGGGCCTGGTCGGACTCGCCGACGGCAGTGACCTTGGCGGCTCGATCCGCATCCCGGCTGCGTGCTGCGGGGTCGTCGGCCTCAAGCCGAGCCTGGGGCGAGTGTCCATCGGGCCGGATTTCGGCGACCTCGCTGGAGGCATGCCGTGCGACGGGCCGCTCGCGCGGACGGTGCTGGACGCCGCCGTCGCACTCGACGCGCTCGCCGGCCCGGAGCCCGGTGACCGCCACCACGCCCGCACGTCGGACAGATCGTTTGCGGAGGCGGTGGGCGCCGATCCCGGCCGTTGCCGGGTCCGGGTCGCGCTCGAGGCTCCGCTCGGAGTCCCGGTGGATGACCTTCCGCGCGCGGTGGCCGCGGGTGCGGCGGAGGCGCTGGCGGCGCTCGGACACGACGTTCAGGAGGCGGTGCCGGACTGGAATGACGAGACGTTTCCCGGGAACTGGGCGACGTACCTGACCGGTGTGGCGCAGCATCTGGTGAGAGTGGTCGAGCGGCTGCACGGACGGCCGGTCGAAGCCGACCGGCTCGAGCCGGCCACCCGCGCCTGGTTGCTCGACTCGGAGCCGGTCACGCTGGTCGACTACCTCGAGGCGGGTGAGCGCCTGTGGAAGTTCGCGCGAAACCTGCTTCGTGACTGGGCGGAGGACGAGATCCTGATCACGCCAACGCTCACTCGGCTCCCGGCTCCGGTCGGCGGCATCCGATCCGAGGCTGGCGTGACCGACGACGCCGTCCGCTTCAGCGCCCTCGTCCGGCCGTGGAACGTCACCGGCCAGCCCGCCATCAGCCTCCCCCTGGCTGAGACCACGGACGGCGTACCGGTCGGCGTCCAGTTGGTCGGCCCTCCTGGCGGCGAAGCCTTGCTGCTCGCCGTCGCCAGCCAGCTCGAGTTGGCGGCCGGCACTGGCGTACGCCACCGCACACTCTCGGAACCGGCCACCACCTGACCCGAAGGAGCAGCTCATGCACGCATCGATCACCCACTTCCCCGGTGACCCCGACGATCTGGAGGCGCGCTACGACGCGCTCCTGGCCGAAGTTCCGTACCGCGAACATGAGGCTGCATCTCTGCTTGCGTGCCACCGACGGTCTCGTGGTCGTCGACACCTGCCCGAGCCGGGAGGCTTTCCAGGCCTTCCACCAAAGCGAGGGATTCCGGATGCTGCGCGCCCGGCACGGCCTGCCTGAGCCAGACCAGATCCAGGACTATCCCGTGCACGTCGCGTTCGCCGAGGGCGCGGCGCTTGCCGCCGGCTGATCGCCTAGCCGCGCCCTCGACGGCCGGTTCGCGGCGCGCTCAGCTTATGGCCCGCGCGGAGTGAGGCCGACGAGTAGACCGCGTTGCGGCAGATCCGCCCGCCGCGGATCAGGACCAGGTCCATCCCGTCCCACTCGAGGTGTTTCCGGGTCTCTGGATGGGTCGCCCGAGCGGTCCACTCGGCGACCACGTGGTCGGCGCCCGCACGCATGCCGCCCTGTCGCGCTGAACGAACCGCATGTCGGGCCAGCGGGCGTGGATCGCGGCGATGTGCGCCCGGGCAGCGTACGACCCTCGATCCGTTCACCGGCGGTCACGTTCTCGAACACGAAGTCGGGAGTAACCAGCGCGATGATCGCGTCTACGTCTCGGGCGAAGAATGCGTCGCGGTAGCGGGTGCCGAGCTCGAGTGTTGATTCTGCTGCGCTCACGGCGGGACCTCCATACTCGGTGGGCATGACGGTGGCGGGCGATCGCCGGCCCGTCGGAGTCTGGGCGGATCGAGCGGGCGGTGCTTGCGATTACGGCGTCCTTTTCCAGCGCATGCACGAAAGCCGCTCCGTTGAGCGGCTTTCGGCGTTCCAGCCCCGCCCCGCGGCGCCAGGCTTGGGCGCCACTCGGGTGGCGCGCTCGGGTTCCGGACCAGGGGATTCAGGGATTCGAGCACCCGGCGGCCGCGGCAGGATTCCCGTGGAGAGCAACGGCATGAACCTGAACCGAACCACGGAGGGCCGACATGAGCACAACCCACACATCCGACCGATTTACCACGCTGCCGGACGACCAGACGCTCGCTGCGACCGTTGTTGCGCTCGAAGAGCACGGGTTCAGCGTGGAGGTCGTTGATGACCTCGACGCGGCGCGTGTGGCGGTGCTCGCCCGCATCCCCGACGGCTCCACCGTGATGACCAACACGTCGGTCACCCTGCAGGAGACCGGGCTGGCGGACACGATCGACGCCGGCGGGACGTATGAGTCGGCGCGCACCAGGATGATGGCGCTTGATTTCGGCACACAGCTACAGGAGATGAAGGCGATCGCCGGTCAGCCCGATTTCGCCCTGGGGAGCGTCCACGCCGTCACCCGCGACGGTGCGCTCTTGATCGCCTCGGCGTCCGGCAGCCAGCTCGCCTCCTACGCCTGGGGCGCCGCCAACGTCATCTTCGTCGTCGGCGCCCAGAAGCTCGTCCCCACCGTGGAGGCGGCACGCGAGCGGATCTACGAGCACAGCTTGAAGCTCGAGGACGCCCGCGCCTACGCCGCCTACGGGCAGAACAGCTTCGTCGGCAAGATCCTCGAGATCCACCAGGAACTGCCCGGCCGGATCCACGTCGTGCTCGTCCGGCAGGCGGTCGGCTTCTGACGGCGAGCGAGGCTAACCCGGACATCGGCGAAAGGCTGCCTCCGCCGCCAGGCCGCCTACGCTGTTGGTCGTGAGCACGACAGGTAGAGGCAGCGGTGACGTGGTGGGACGAGCTCGAGGCTTCGGGGTCGCGAAACGCGGGCGCGCCTGGTTGGGGATCGTCACTGCCAGCGTGGGTGTGCTGCTCGCGAGCGCCTGTCAGGGGGCGGCCGGCCAGGCTGGGACGAGCTCTCCGGCGGCCTCCACACACCCCACGACCACCGTGGCGGCGAGCACTGCCCGGCTCGTGATCACGCCAGGCGATGGCGGGAGCCAGGTCGACCCGGCGGCGGGGATCACGGTGCGGGCGGTGGGTGGGCGGATCACCGGTGTACGCGCGCGTACCCGCGGTCACGCGGTGGCCGGGAAGATGAGGGCATCGGGCCGGGTGTGGCGGAGCCAGTGGGCGCTTCGGACCGCCACCCGATACACGGTTCAGGCGACCGGGGTCGATCCGAACGGGCGGACGGTGACGGCGACGAGCAGTTTTCGGACGCTGGCGCCGGCGCGGACGTTCACGACCCGGATCTTCGAGGGGTATCGGCAGACCTACGGGGTGGGCATGCCGATCATCCTCACCTTCAGCCAGCCGATCACCCACCGCCGCGCGGTGGAGCGCTCGCTCGAGCTTCGCACCTCAAAGCCGGTCGTGGGGGCGTGGTACTGGGACGGCGACCAGACGCTGGAGTTCAGGCCGCGCAGCTACTGGCGGCCACACACCGTCGTCCATTTCACCGGCCACCTGGACGGAGTCGCGGGCGCGCCCGGCGTCTACGGCGTGCACACGCTCACACAGACGTTCGCGATCGGGCGGTCGCTGATCGCGGTGGCCAGCACGGCGGCGCATCACGTGCGGATCTACCTCGATCGGCGTGTGTTCGCCGACTGGCCGATCAGCTCCGGCCGGCCAGGCGACGACACGCCCAACGGCACCTACCTGACCATCGAGAAAGCGAATCCGGTGGAGATGAAGGGGCCGGGCTACGACATCTGGGTGCCGTGGTCGGTGCGGTTCACCTGGTCGGGCGATTACATGCACGACGCGTTCTGGTCGGTCGGCGAGCAGGGGTTCACGAACGTCAGCCACGGCTGCGTCAACCTCGCGCCGGCCAACGCCGAGACCTACTACAAGCTGGCCGTCCCCGGCGACCCGGTCACGATCACCGGCAGTCCCCGCGCCGGATCCTGGGGCAACGGCTGGACGGTGTGGTTCCTCACCTGGCGCCAACTGGTGCGCGGCAGCGCCCTGCACCAGGCGGTGTGGGCCGGCCCGACCGGGAGCACGTTCGTCGACCCGGCGAACCTTCCGCGATCATGGGCGAAGCCGCCGCGCACGACCTCTCGGCCAGGCAACGCCAATCCGGCCTGAGCGCGCTGGTCGCTATCCCTGTTGCTGTGGCGCCGGGCCGCGCAGCACGCAGCGCGGGTCGTGGTGGCTGGCGATCTTGGTCAGCAGCACGTGCAGGGCTTCCTGCTCGTCCGTGTCCAGCGGCGCGAGGAAGTCATCCTCCAGCCGTTGCACGATTGCCCGCAGCTCGAGCAGCGTCGAGTGGCCCTTGGGCGTGAGCTTGACCACGTGCCGTCGGCGGTCGTCGGGGTCGCGCTTGCGGATCACGAGCTCGCGCTCCTCCAGCTCGTCCAGCAGTCGCACGATGAGACTGCGGTCGTAGCCGAGCGCGTCGGCGATCTGGGCCTGCGTCTCGCGCGGATCCTCCTCGAGCAGGGCCAGTACGGCGTAGTGGAACGCGGACAGCCCCGAGCCCTCGAAGGCTGCGTGTGAGCGGTCCTTGGCCGCAAACCCGAGCCGTTTGAGCAGAAAAACACTGCTCGTGAGCAGCTCCTTGGGAGGGCCGGGAAGCGCTCGTGGAGCCGGATTCTGGGTGTCGGTCACGTTCATCTTGGTCGAAGTGTAGCGCATCCGATTGTTCGTGTGTGCTATCGTGGTGTTCGTCAACGATCTTTGGAGAGAATGAATGTTGCAGCCATCGATTACACAGAGCCAGTCCCGCCGCAAGGGGCTTGCCCTGGCGGTGATCGTGGCGGCGCAGTTCATGGTTGTGCTGGACATCGCCATCGTGAATGTCGCGCTGCCCGCGATCAAAGGCGACCTCAACTTCGCCCAGGAAAACCTGCAGTGGGTGATCAGTGCCTACGCCATCCTGTTCGGCGGAGTCCTGCTTCTGGGCGGCCGGTTGGCCGACGTGTTCGGCCGCCGTCGCGTGTTCATGGCCGGTCTCGGGCTGTTCTCGATCAGTTCGCTGCTGTGCGGCCTTTCCTGGTCCGAGGGCTCGCTGATCGGCTTCCGTGCGATGCAGGGGCTGGGCGGCGCGCTGTTTGCACCCGCCGGCCTCTCGATCCTGATGACCACCTTCGCTGAGGGCAAAGAGCGCAACCGCGCGCTGGGCATCTGGGGCGCGGCCTCCGGATCCGGCGGGGCGGCAGGCGTGCTGCTCGGCGGATTCCTGACCTCGTACCTGGGCTGGTCGTGGGTGTTCTTCATCAACGTGCCTGTCGGGATCGCGGTGATCGCCGCCGCGCCGCTCGTGCTGGCTGAGAGCCGCGGGCAAGGGCATCGCCACTTCGACATCGCAGGCGCCGCCTCGGTGACCTCCGGTGTGATGCTGCTGGTGTATGCGATGACGCGCGCCACGCAGGAGGGCTGGGCCAGCACCGTCACTGTTTCACTTCTGATCGCGTCGGCCGTGCTGCTCGTCGCGTTCGTGGTCATCGAGATGCGCTCGCCGGCGCCGCTCCTGCCGATGCGGATCTTCCGAAACCGGATGCTGTCGGCTGCGAACGCGACGGCCGCCATGATCGGCGCGATCGCGTTCTCGGAGTTCTTCCTGCTGACGCTCTACATGCAGCAGGTGCTGGGGTACTCGGCGATCGAGACCGGCGTCGGCTTCGTCGCGGTCACGTTCACGATCATCGTGTTCTCGAATGTGGCTCAGACGCTGGTCACTCGCCTGGGCGTGCGTTCGGTGCTGACGGCCGGGCTGACGCTGGACGCCGTCGCATTGGTGTTGTTCACCCAGCTGCCGGTGCACGGGCACTACTTCTGGGATCTGTTCCCGGCCTTCCTGATCAGCGGAGTCGGGCTGGCGCTCTCGTTCGTGCCGGTGACGATCGCCGGCCTGGCGGGCGTCCAGAGGGCTGATGCGGGCGTCGCTTCGGGCCTGATCAACACCAGCCGCCAGGTCGGCGGAGCCGTGGGTCTGGCGGCGGTCACCACCATCGCGGCGTCCTATGCCGCCACGGGTTCCGGTGCCACGGGGCTCGCTCGGGTTGCCGCGGTCGACGGCGGCCTCACCGACGGGTTCCAGGCAGGGTTCGCCGTTCTGGCAGGCGCTGCGGTCGTCGGAGCCCTGATCGCCGCCGCGATGCTGCGGCCCCAACCCCGGGGGGTCGAGGTCGAGCCGCTCGCATCTCCGTCCACCGCTCACCTCGAGGAGGCTGCCTGATGACCATGATGATGAACAACCCCGGCCGTTTCGAGCACCAGGGCGTGCTGCTCGACCGCACGATCGACGACCTGCTTCTGCAACTTCGCGGGCTGGTGCTGGTCGGCAAGGTGCTGGAACAGCGGGGCGCCTCCGCAGGAGAGGTTGACGCACACGTGCGCGAGGCCGATCGCGTGCGGGCAGAGCTGGCCCGCCTGATCGGCGACGACGGCCCACAGCTGGCCGCCTGATCCACCTCTCCGCGAGCTCCCGATCCCTCACGTTGAGGTCGATCGGGAGCTCGCGGCGATTGCGGCGACCGCCTCGAGGTGCGCTCACGTGCAGGCCGCGTCCGTCTCCCGGCGGGGATGCACAAAGGAGGTCCGGCGGTCTGGGCGCAGAAGGTGACGCGGTGATGGACGAAAGTGGCACATCACACGTGCGGGTGAGTGGCGAGGACGCGTCCGTGTTCGAGCGCGCCAAACCGCTGGCTCTCGCCCTGCTCATCGCGGTCTTCGCGGTGATCGGCCTTCGGATCATCGCTGAGCTCCGCGACGTGTTGGTGCTCCTTTTCCTCGCGGTTCTGTTCGCTTCTGCGTTTGCGAGGCCGGCTGCTGTGCTGGAGCGACGGGGTGTCCCGCGCGGGCTCGCGGTCGGGATCGTGCAGGCGGGCGGCATCGGCGTCGTCGTCGCCGTCCTGTGGCTCGTCGTGCCGCCGCTCGTCTCGCAGCTGGCGCTGTTCGGCGATCGGCTTCCGAACTACGTGACCCGGTTCCAGCACCTCAGCCACGAGTATGCCGCGGTCAAGCGCCAGTACCCGGGTGCCGGCACCTTCGAGTCCCAGATGGAAAGCCTGGGCGGCCGGCTTGCGGGCGACGTCGGGGGACAGCTCGTAAACCTTCCCCTGACCGCAGCCAAGCTGCTGTTCGACCTGGGCATGGTCTACATCCTTTCGACCTTGCTCGTGATGCGCCGCGAGCGACTGCTCGAAAATGTGCTGCTCTTGACCAGCCCGTCGCGGCGCGAGCAGACGCGAACCGTCATGGAGACGATCTGGGCCCGGCTCGGCGGATACCTGCGGGCAAAGCTCATCATCATGGTCGTCGTCGGCATCCTCATGTACGTCAGCCTGCGATTGCTCGGGGTGCCGTTCGCGGTGCCGCTCTCGGTGATCGTCGCCCTCGGCGAGCTGGTCCCGAAGATCGGCGTGTGGATCGCACGCGTGCCCCTGCTGATCATCGCCGCGTTCCAGGGCTGGGCCACGTTCGGACTCACCTTCCTGGCGTCGTACATCATCGAGGACGTGAAGGCATACGTGCTCGGCCCCCGGGTGGAGGGCCATGCCCTCAACATGGATCCCCTGCTCACGATCCTGGCCGTGCTCTCTGGCACCGTCCTTCTGGGCGCAGCCGGCGCCCTGATCGCGGTGCCGTTCGCGGCCATGCTCCAGGTGATCTTCGAGGAGGTCATCGTGCCGATGCGCCTCGCGCAGATCGAGGAGCCTCAGCACGCCGAGCCGTGAGGTTGCCCGTCGGAGACACACCTCCACGGCGATCTGTTCTCAGACGGCGGGGCGCCCCGTCTTGGACGGCCGGCCGGATCCCTGGTTACTGGGCAACGAGTTCGTCGGCTTCCATCCTGGCGGAGATGGCATCGAGCACTGCGAACTCCGCCCCCTCGACGGTCGCGTACGCATAGTCGATCGCAAACAGCGCCTCCACCTCGGCGTCGTCAGCGCGATTCTCCGCCCTCTTGGCGTCGTGTTCTGCCTTCCGGGCGTCCATCTCCTCACGAACCTTCGAGATGTGCCGGCTCCACGACTTCTGCAGGTCGTTCCATGACGCCGAGACGTGCGCCGCGGACGCGTTGGCGGTCTCGTGCAATTCCTCGGCGTGCGTCTCAGCCGCCTTCCTGGCCTCGTCCGCCGTATGCTCGACCTCGGCCTTGGCCTGGTTCCCGGCGGCTGCCGTCCGGTCCTCGGCCTGCTTGGCCCGCCTCGACAGATCCGCCAGCTTCTTCGAAGCACCCATCAGGTTCTCAGACGTGGTCATCTCGCCCCCTCGGTTAGCGTGCGGCCATCCCGCCGCCGGAGCGGTGAAACACGACTCCGGACCCCTGTAACGGCCGGCACTCGAACGGGCAACGATCGCCGACGCCTCTCCCGATCGCATCACCCAATTCGGATGATCTGCGCTACGCGCCGTCTGGCCCGGCGCTCGTGTGAGCGTGGATCGCCTTCGTCAGCTCGAGGATCTGATTCGAGAGGCCGAGCAACTCCTGGTTTTGGGTGTCCTCCTCCCGAACGGTGTGCCACTGCTGGTCGGCAACCACCTGCCGCTTGGCGTCGGCCCGGTTCTGGCTGATCATCACAAACGTCGAGAGGAAAATCGCTTCGAGCGAGACGATCATCGTCAGCAGACCATACGGATACCCCTCCACCCGGAACCCGATCCAACAGCCGAACCACAGGAGGTGGATGTAGACGAACACCATCGAGCCGGCAAACGTGGTGATCTGATCCGCGATCCGGTTCTGCACGCTCTCGGCCCGCTGTCTCGCATGTTCGACGAGCGCAGGATTCGGCTCGATCGGGAGATGCGGCATGCGTGCGGCGTGGTGGTCCATGGGCGACCTGCCCCCTTCCCACGGGACTCAACATCCCGTTCACAGTCCAGTCGATCCGCCCCGAGAGCGTACATTCGCCGTGACCTGGGCGCATCGGGCCGCCAGCTGTATGCGATCAGGGTCTCGCCGTCCGGGGTCGCCGGCCGCGGCGGCCGCGGCGGGCTCTTCCGCCTCGTGCCGCCGCCGACTCGACCCCGTGTCCGGATCGGCTACGTCCCGGTCGCTTGGCGCCGGTGCTCCGGGGCGACGAGGTCGTGGTACTCGGGGTGCCGTTCGATGTACCTCGTGATGAACGGGCAGATCGGGACGACCGCGAGTCCTTGCCGGCGCGCGTCGTCGAGGGCGGCTGCCGCCAGGCGGCTGCCAAAGCCCCGGCCCTCGCATCCGGGGCTGACCTCGGTGTGGGTGAGCGCGATCCGGCCTTCCCGCTGCCGGTAGGCCAGCAGCCCGATCCGTCGCCCGTCCAGAAGGAGCTCGTACCGGTGCTCCGGCGGGACGTTGACGACGGTCGCCTCGTCGGGGGTTGCCTGCGGTTCGGCCGAATCGAGGTCGCCGGCGCCCTTGAAGTACCTGAGCAGCTGTCCGGTTGCATCCGACTCACGCGCGTCCTGATGATCGGCGTAGCGTCGCCGATGAGCCGCGGCGAACCGCCAGGGCTCCCGCGTCGCCAGGTGGGCGAAGATCTCGCGGGTGCCGCGGAAGAGCTGCCCGTCCTCTGCCTGCAGGACGGGGATCTGGTCGGTGCCGGCCACCTCGCGCAGGTGCGCTCGCTGCTCCGGCCAGGGTTCCACCTGGCGCATGACTGCGTCGATGCCGAGCTCGGTCAGCACCTCGCGAACGGCCGAGGAGAACGGGCACCATTCGGCCTGATACAGGGTGACGGTCGTCAACCGCCGGCGACGCCCGGAGTGGCCGCGGCCTGCTGTGCGAGACGGCCGTGAACGAACTGCACGGCCATCGCTCCCTCGCCGACGGCGGCGGCGCATCGCTTCGTCGAGCCGGAGCGAACGTCGCCTGCGGCGTAGACCCCCGGCACGCTGGTCTCCAGCAGGTGCTCGCTGCCGACCGCGGGGCCGGTGAGGATGAAGCCGTCGTTGTCGCGTGCGATCGCCTCGTCCAGCCACTCCGTGCAGGGCCGCGCACCGAGAAAGAGGAAGAGGAAGGAGAGCGGCACACGCTCCCCGGTCGTCAGCGTGACCGCGTCCAGGTGCCCTGCCTCTCCGTGGAGCGCGGTGATCTCACTTCTGTCGCGTACCGCGACTCGATACCGATCGAGCTCGCGCACGAGGTAGTCCGACATCGTTTCCCGCAGATCCGCGCGCCGGTGCAACAGCGTGACCAACGCGCCTCCGCGCGCCAGCCAGACCGCGGCCTGCCCCGCGGAGTTGCCGCCTCCGACCACTCCGACGCGGGACGCGCCGCAGAGCAGCTGCTCCGGCGGTCCTGCGACGTAGAAGACGCTCAGGCCTTCGTAGTCCGACAGACCGTCGACGGGCAGGCGCCGGTACTGCGCGCCGGTTGCGAGCAGCACCGCGCGGGTCACGATCTCCTGCCCCTCCTCGAGGCGGACGATGTGCTGCCCATCTCCGGGCTCGAGCGCCATTGCTCGATAGGGCGTCGCGGTACGGGCGCCGAACTTCCGCGCCTGGACGACGGCACGAGTCGTCAGCTCGCTCCCGGTGATCCCTGCCGGAAACCCGAGGTAGTTCTCGATCCTGCGCGATTCGCCGGCCTGTCCACCGAGCGCGCTGCCTTCGACAACCAGGGTCTCGAGCCCTTCGGACGCGCCGTACACCGCTGCGCCGAGCCCGGCAGGGCCGGCGCCGACGACAAGCAAGTCGACCTCTTCTCGGGCCGCCAGCTCGCGTCCGATGCCGAGTGCCCGCGACAGCTCAGCCGGCGACGGCGCGTGCATCTCGACCCCGCCCGGCAGCCGAACGAGCGGAAGGTTCGAAGGGTCGGTGCCGGCCACGAGAACCGCGGCGTCCGGGTCGTCTGGCCCCTCTGGAGTCCGCCATGTGAACGGCAGCCGGTTGTTGCGGGCGAACTCGACGAGCCGCCTCGTCGGCGCGGAAGCCTGCGGGCCGACGATCTCGAGCCCGAGGCCGGCCACCTGCTGCAGTGCTTCGCGGCGCGCGATGAACGTGGCCAGCACGAGGCTGCTGAGAGGCCCGTCTTCGAACAGCAGCCCGCGCAGCGCTTCCCGCTCCACGGCGATGTAGCGCAGCGGCGTCGACGCCATGGCGGTCACGAACGCCGCCTGTCCGGACAGGAGATTGACCTCGCCGAGGAACTTCGACGGGGTGTGGCGTGTGATCTCGTTGCCGGCCGCGTCGAGCACCGCGACCTCTCCCTCCAGGATGGCGATGAACGGATAGCGCTCGTCGCCGATCCGGTACAGGATGTCGCCCGCCGAGGCCGTGCGCTCCTCGCCCAGGTCGGCGAGCATCGCCAGCTGCGACGCCGTCAATGCAGGGCTGTCAGGGACGACGCTCATGAGATCTCCATCCGTCTCCGCGCAGGATGGGGAGAAGTGTACGCCCGCCCGCCGGGCACATCAGCCGGGTGTGGACCCGCCCAGGATTTCCGGCCAGCCCAGTCTCGTCCTAGGGTCGCCTCCTCGCGGCTGGTCAGTGAGGAAAGGCCGCTGAGATCGATGCAGTAGATCCCGCGGCGTTCGATCACGACCGCCAGCACCGCGTCGCAGTGGCGGCAGCGAACGACCACGTCCGCACCGCGCAGGTAGACGGCGGTCTCGGCCAGCGGCCCGCGCGACCCGCAGCGCGCGCAGATCGCCACGGCCAGGGTCATGTCGGAGCCGAAGATGTCGGCCAGCGTCCCCGCGATCGCGTTCCCATCCAGCATGCGGTTCCTATCTCCCGGTCGGTCCGAATCGCTCGGTGCGGATCCGGCGGGGATCGTGGCCGAGCGCCACGAGCGCGTCGGCCGCCACCTCGACGAAGGCGGTGGGGCCGCAGACGTAGACGAGCGGCCGCTCGTCTGGCGGCCAGGCCACGTCGGCGATCAGCTCGCGGTCGATGCGACGGTCGTATCCCTGCCAGCCGTCGGGCCGTTCGCGGGTCAGCGTGAAGCGGACATCCACGCCCTCGCGCCGACCGGCCCTGGTCAGCTCGTCGCGGTAGATCAGCTCGGATTGCGACCGCGCCGAGTAGAGCAGGCGCACGGGGACACCGCTGCCGCTGCCGAGCCGGTGGCGGAGCATCGCCCGCAGCGGCGCGATCCCGGAGCCGCCGGCCAGCAGCACGAGCGGCCCGCCCAGCGACTGCTCCCACACGAAGTACCCGCCGATCGGGCCCCGCAGCTCCAGCTCGTCTTCGGGCCGCAGCTCGTCCACCAGATAGGAGGACACCTCGCCGTCCTCGATCCGCTCAACCGTCAGCACGACGTCGCCATCCTCTGGCGCCGAGGCGATCGAGTAGCTGCGCTGCGCCTGGTAGCCGTCCTCCGCGGTCAGGCGCACGTCCACGTGCTGGCCCGCGCGGTGCCCCGGCCATCCGGGCAGCCGCAGCACGATGCTGGTCGTGCGGTCGGTCTCGGCCAGAAGCTCGACCACGGTGCCGATCCGCCAGTTCAATCGCCGGCGTAGCGCTGCTCGCGCCAGGGGTCGCCGTAGTTGTGGTAGCCGTAGTTCTCCCAGAAGCCCGGCTCGTCGTCCAGCCGCAATTCCAGTGCGCGCAGCCATTTGGCGCTCTTCCAGAAGTACAGATGCGGCACCAGCAGGCGCGCCGGCCCGCCGTGCTCGGGATCGAGCGGCTCGCCGTCGTAGGTGAATGCCACCCACGCCCGGCCGCCCGTGACGTCCTCCAGCGGCAGGTTGGTGGTGTAGCCGCCGTCGCAGTGCGCCAGCACGTGCTCCGCCGCCGTGTCGGCGCCCTCCAGGAGCGTGTCGACCGAGACGCCGGTCCAGGCAGTGCCGAGCTTCGTCCACTTGGTCACGCAGTGAATGTCGACGGTGATGTCCTCCTGCGGGAGCGCCCGAAACTCGTCCCAGCTCCAGCTGCGCGGCTGGTCGAGCTCGCCTCGAAGCGACAACGTCCACTGCTCGGGAGACACCCGCGGCGTCGGCCCGGCCGACAGGACCGGGAAATCCGACGTGACGTACTGGCCGGGTGGCACACGACCGGGATCCGCCTGCTCACGGTGCCGCCCGTGAAACCCGCGCGAGATGTGCATGCCGGGCCTCCTCCTGGTCGGGTCGGCCCACCGTACAACACTCTGCGCCACCGTAACGAATCCGGAACGCGGCGTCTGAAAGACTGGCCTTCGTGGATACCCGCAGGAAATGGTTTCCGTGGTCGATATTCGCCGCCATCTGCGCGCTCTATCTGGTGGGCGGATACCTCGGCTGGCTGACGCGTTCACAGGAGAACTCCGGCAGCTGGGGCACTGGGAGCCTTGCCCCGTCGGTCGCATTTGCGCTCATCACCCTTATCTTCCCCGTGGTCGGCTTCCTGATCGCGACCCGCAGGCCGGGCAACGCCATCGCGTGGCTCCTCCTCGCGATCGGAATGGCCTGGGGCCTGGACGCGATCGCCTCCAGCTACGCCACCTATGCACTCAAGATGCATGAAGGCTCACACCGGGCGGGGCTCGTCGCCGCCAGCTTCGACAACGTGCTGTGGCTGCCTGCGATCGGGCTCACCGGTGTCTTCCTGGTCATGCTGTTCCCCGACGGCCACCTGCTGAGCCCGCGCTGGCGCTGGCTGGCGTGGCTGGCCGGCGCCACGATCGGCCTCGGCTCGGTCGCGATCCTCCTTGACCCTGGCAGGATGACCGGTAGTTCCTTCCCCGGCGCGGTCAACCCGTTGGGGATCGAGGCGCTGGGCGGCATCCTGCCATGGCTGCGCGCGGCGGTGATCCTGCTGCCGCTGTCGATCCTGGCGGCCGCGATCAGCCTGATACTGCGATACCGGCGAAGCCGCGGCGACGAGCGCCTGCAGATGAAGTGGCTCGTCACCGCGGCCGGCGTTGTGGCCGGCATCTTTGGAGTGGTCGAGATCGCGTCCGTGCTGCTGGAAGGGCCGTCCAACTCTGTTCCGGTGTGGCTGCAGACCCTGCAGGACGTGGCCCTGATCAGCTTCGGCCTGATTCCGGCCTCGATCGGCTTTGCGGTGTTCCGCTACCGCCTCTACGACATCGACGTGATCATCCGCCGCACGTTGACCTACACCTGTGTCGCGGCGGTGCTGGTCACGCTCTACCTGGGCGGAGTGGCCGTACTCAGCACCGCCTTCCAGGCTCTCATCGGCGAGTCGGGCGCACTGGCGGTGACATTCTCCACGCTCGTGGCCGCGGCGGCGTTTCGGCCGCTTCACCGGCGCACTCAGCGCACGGTCGACCGCCGCTTTTCGCGCGTCACCTACGACGCCGCGCGTACGCTCGACCAGTTCAGCGGCCGGTTGCGCGAGCAGATCGACCTCGACGCCCTCACCGGCGAGGTACTGACGGTTGTGACCGAGACGGTGCAGCCGTCGCACGCCAGCTTGTGGCTGTGCCCTCCTCGGTAATGGGCTGAAGGGCTCGACCCTTCGGCATCCCCGGCACGAGCGGATTCCGCCGGCGAGCGGCCTGTACCATCGCGCTGTGGACGACATCGTGCCAGTCGCCGGCGACTGGATGATGTGGCGCGACTTCGCCGTCGGAGTGCGGGATTCGAATGGCGAACCGGCAAGCAGCATTCTTAGGGCGAACTTAGTCCGTCCGGCTACGCTCTATAGCACAAGAGCGATAGGAGCGAGTATGACGAGCGACGAACCTCCCTACTACATCGTCCTGACGTCGCGGTCAGGGCATCAGCAGACGCATACCATCGGCCCCTTCTGTACGAGACCCCTGGCCGATGCGGTGGCCGACCTCGTTATGGGCAGTCCGGCGGAGGTTCGGCAATGCCGGCCGAATCTCTGCGCGGCGGCACTGGGACGAATCGAACGCTCATAGACGTTCGTCCGCCGGAAGCCTTCGGCCTACCGGCGCTGAAGGGTCAGGCCCTCCCGTTCGGCCGGCGAGCTACACGTTGCCGCGGTGCCAGCCGGCGGCGTCGAGTCGGGCGAGGACAGCATCTGCATCCGCAGCGATCTCCGGTTCGACCGGGGGGAGGTCGATGCGGGCGCGCCCTTCGAGATCCCAGGAGATCTCGCCCAACGTGACCGGATTCTCGTCGTAGTCAACCCTCAGCAGCTCCCCGACGCGCGGGACTGCGGGCCACTCGACGACGCGGTGGAAGTAGACCCACTTGACGTCGGGGTGGTGGACACGGACTGCGAGGGTTATCTCGGCCACGGCGAGGAGGAGTGTACTGCCGCCGACCGCCTCCGGCACACCACACGAAAGCTGACGGACGCGCCGAGCGGGGCCGGGTGGCTGTCCAAGGCGTCGTCAGACGACGGGCGGCGGTGTTCCCTCGGCGGTGGCGGCGAGCGCCGGATCCCATTCGCACACCGTGCAGGCGTGGTGGAAGGCGGAGCGGGCGAAGTCGACGGCGGCCGCGTGCGGGTCGGGGCTGGCGCAGACATCGTCCCAATCCAGCACGTATTCGCCCAGCGTGGCCTCCCAGCGTGCATCCTCGGGGGTGAGGGTGGCGGTCTCGAATCCGTCCGGCGCCGGGTGCGCATACGCGTAGAACGCTGCGCTGGGGTAGCGGGCATCGCCGGGCCACCACCCGATCTCAACCTCCTGGGCGTCCATCGCGTTTCGTGGGATGAAGTCGGCGGACGGGGGCACGGCGGGGAGGCCCGAGAACAGGCCCACGGCCAGGTCGAACGAACCCCACCATGCGTTGACCGGCGTCGAGCGGCCGCGATACGGCGCACGAAACTCCGCCAGCGCGAGCGCCGCCTGGGTCGCAGCGGCAAAGTAGACGGCGACGCGGGCCGGGTCGTACTCCGAGTGCTGATCGTCCTCGTCCAGGGGGACGCTCCACGACACCTCCTGCGGAGTCGGATCGATCGCGACGTCGCCCCCCAAGCTCCTGACCGCCTCGAGCACCCCGCGCGTGACCTCGCCCACCGGCCGATTGGGAGTCAGTGGTACCGCGCGTGCCCTCCCGTCGCTGTGTTCGATAACTGCCTCGTGGGCGTGAAGATCGAGGGCGACCACCAGCGCACCCGCACCGTCGGGCGCGCTTAAGGGGAGGGTCTCCCAGCCCCGTGCGGTCACGCGCAGCGCGGCATGCTGCAGCTGGGGCTCGGGCGCAGCAAGCGCCACCGCCAACTTCCCGAGCACCTGGGTGTGGGCATGCAACGTGTCACAGGTCGCGCTCCACTCCTGGTAGGGAAGCCTCGCCCATACCGACGCCATGGCCGCAGGCTACCAACCACGGAGCGGGCCTGCGTCCGAGTCACACCGGAGCCGGGAACGGCAACTTGGCGCCTGGCCTGGGCAGGTCGCCGGCGGCGTGCGCTTTGGCGATCACCTCCGTGTAGCGGGCCAGCCGTGCGCCCTGGGCGCGAGCCGCCGCAAGCGCCTCGCCGGTCGGACGGCCCGGCAACCGGTCCGCGCTCGTGTACGAGGCGCCGTAGGGGTTGCCGCCGGATGCGAATGCCTCGCTCACCGTGTAGCCCAGAGGGACGATCACCATGCCCCAGTGGTACAGCGTGTTGTTGAGGGCGAGGATCGTCGACTCCTGGCCGCCGTGGGTCGTTTGCGACGAGGTGAAGGATGTACCAACCTTGTCGGCGAGCCGGCCCTCCTGCCACAGCCTGCCTGCCTGGTCGATGAACTGCTTCAGCTGGGCGGCGACATTCCCGAACCGGGTGGGGGTTCCGAACGCGATCCCATCTGCCCACTCCAGGTCATCGAGGGTCGCCGTGGGCTCGTTGTGGACGGCCGCGCGATGGCGACCCCAGTGCTGGTTTTGCGAGATCAGCATCTCGGAGGCGATCTCCTCCACCTGGCGCAGCCGGACAACCGCCCCCGCCGCCTCTGCGCCCTCGGCGACCGCGTGCGCCAGCGCGTGCACGTTCCCGGTCGCGCTGTAGTAGATGACTGCGACCTTCGCCATCGCCTCTTCCCTTCGGTTTGGGATCCGGCCCGGGCGGGCCAGGCCATGCGGGTCACCATAGTACGGCGTTCACCACAGATTTACGGACCGTTTTCCGCGCGGTAACCCAACGGGATCGCGGGAGGACGAAACTGGCGTCGCGTACCGGAGCGGCGTGCTCTCCTGGGCGTGCCGCGACCTCTCCCATGGACAAGGAGGCAAGGGTGAGAACTCGATGGCTCATCGCGGCGCTCGCGGCGGTCGCCGCAGTCATGGCGGCGCCGGTCTCGGCCACCGCAAGCGGCGGAGGCGGAGCCCGTGATGCCACCGCGACGCCGATCCAGCACGTTGTCGTGATCTTCGACGAGAACGTCTCGTTCGACCATTACTTCGGGACATATCCGTTCGCGACCAACCCACCCGGCGAACCGAGGTTCCACGCAGCGCCGGGCACCCCGAGCGTGAACGGGCTCACATCGGCCCTCCTGACCGAGAACACGAATCTCGCGAACCCGTTCCGGTTCGATCGCTCCGAGCCGATCACGTGCGACCAGAACCACGACTACACGCCTGAGCAGCAGTCGATGAACGCAGGGCTGATGGACAAGTTCGTGCAGTTCGACGGGGCCGCCTACACACCGCCGCCGATGGGCTCGACGCGGCCGTGCCGAACGAGCGACGTGATGGGCTACTACGACGGCAACACCGTCACGGCGCTCTGGAACTACGCGCAGCACTACGCCATGGACGACGAGTCGTTCGGGACGACGTTCGGGCCGTCGACGCCGGGCGCCCTGAACCTCATCTCCGGTCAGACGCACGGCGCCACGCCGGCGAACCAGTCGGGCGACACCTCGAACGGGACCGTCTTCGGCGATCCCGACCCCAGGTTCGACGACTGCTCGAGCGGCAGCACGGTGGCGATGCATGGGACGAACATCGGCGACCTGCTGAACCGTGCCGGACTCACGTGGGGCTGGTTCGAAGCGGGCTTCAAGCCGAGCTCGCACGCGGACGGCAAGGCGGTCTGCGGCACAGCCCACAAGAACATCGGCGGCGCGCTCATCACCGACTACGAGCCGCACCACGAGCCGTTCCAGTACTACCGCTCGACGGCCAACCCGCACCACCTGCCGCCGACGTCGACCGCAATGATCGGCCACACCGACCGGGCCAACCACCAGTACGACGTGAGCGACTTCTGGGCGGCGGCCGACCACGGCAACCTGCCGGCGGTGAGCTTCCTCAAGGCGCGCGCCTCACAGGACGGGCACCCTGACAACTCCGACCCGCTCGACGAGCAGCACTGGCTGGTCTCGACGATCAACCGGCTCGAGCGGCTGCCGACCTGGCGCTCGACCGCGATCGTGATCGCCTGGGATGACTCCGATGGCTGGTACGACCACGTCATGCCGCCGATCGTCTCCCAGTCGAACGACCCGGCCGAGGACGCCCTCACCGGCCCCGGCCACTGCGGCACCGCCGCCCCCGGCGCCTACCAGGACCGCTGCGGCTACGGCCCGCGTCTGCCGCTCCTGGTCGTCTCGCCGTGGGCGAAGCGCAACTCGGTCGATCAGCCAGATCACCGACCAGACCTCGATCATCCGCTTCGTCGAGGACAACTGGAGCCTCGGCCGGATCGGCAACCAGTCGTTCGATGCGAAGGCCGGCCCGCTGGACGGCATGTTCGACTTCGGCGGCCACCCGCACACGCAGCGGCTGATCCTGAACCCGATCACCGGCGAGGTCGCCCACCACTGACCTAAGGCGCCGAAGTGGCGCGGCCCGGGGCCCCGCGCGGGGCCCCGGGCCGGCAGTCCGTTGTCCCGCCGGGCGGTGGCGCGATCAGCGCTCGAGATGGGCGCGGACCAGCAGGACGTCGTGGTCGCTGTGCGCGAACGGCAACACCTCCACAGAGGGCGCGCGAAGGGCGCCGTTCCCGTAGGCCTGCTGCAGTCCCGGATCCTGCGCGGCAGATGCGTCAGTGCGCGTCCAGAAGCCGGTGGGGGCGCAGGATGCTAGGCGGTTGACGTCACCGCCGAAGATGACGGTGCGGGTGGCCGCGCGACGTGCCAGGATGGCCGCGAGCTCGGGGCACTGACCGTCGTTCCCCGCCACCTCGACCGCATCCCGTGTTGCCAGATGCGCGGTGCACACGTCGACCTCGACGCGGGTGGTGACGCACAGCCACCGGCGCCGCTCGATGTCGGCCTGTGCCGTGAAGGCGTGGCCGTCGCTGCTCACGATGACAGCCGCGGTCAGCACCGCGTCACCGAACAGCCCGCGGCCGCCGGGGCGAACGCAGCTGAAGGGCCCGCCGCCGTAGATCACCGTCGAGAAGCGCAGGTGGTAGCCGGTGCGCCGTGCGATCCGCGCGACGTCGCCGCTGCACGCCTCGCTGAAGGTCACCGCGTCGGGGTGTGCTTGACGGATCAGCGACGCTGCCTCCTGCACCGCGGCCGGGTATGCGACCTTGGCGTAGCAGTCGGCGAGCCCCGACAGGCACAGGTTCATCTGCATGAGCGTGTACGTGGAGCCGCCAGGCGACCGCGCGGGCCCACCCGCCGAGGCCGATGGTTCGTGCGCGAGCGCGGGGCTCGTCCCCGAGGACCGGCTGCAGCCCGTCAGGGAAACGACGAGCGCGCAGCCCACGACCGCGAGCCGCAGGGCCAACGAGATTGCCGAGCGCTCGGCGCAGGGGCGGGCCACGGGCGTCACGATGATTCGACGGTACTACCCTCACGGAGGCCGGCAGGTGAGGCTCGTCCTACTCGTTGCGCCACCCGGAGCGGGTGGGGATGCGGGCGGACGCGTTTCAGGCAGCCAGACGTAGACCGTTGTGTGCGGAACCTCGCTCTCGTCCTGCTGATCGTTGGTTTGTCCGCGGCGTGTGCCGGGGGCGGATCATCGGCGCCGGTATCCGCGGGGTCTCACCACCGGACACCGACGAGCGCGCTGGTCCGCGCGTTCGGCGACCAGGTGGGGCTGTCCGCCAGGTTCCCATCGGCCTGGTATGCACAGCCGTACGGCGCCACCACCCTGTTGATCACGTCATTTCCCATCCACGTGGACGACGGGCGTGTCTGGGATGCGATCCCGGCCGGAGGGACGGTCATCCAGATCTACGACGAGCCGCCGGGCTCGATCAGGGCCTGCCGACGCCTCCGCGGCGCACATGGCCGCGTCCGCCTGGGGCGCTTCGAGCCGAACTACGAGGGCTTTGGCGCGGCCTACCGAAGCCAGTTTCATGACCACGGCCACCGCGTGCTCGTCTTCACCGGCTTTGGGGGCCGCCCGCCGACCACAGACCAGCGCCGACTTGCCGACCGCGTCCTGAAGAGCATCAACGTCGAGCCCGGCGCCTGCCCGGTCAAGACCACCATCGCCCTTGGAACGCGTGCCGCCGGAACCAACGTTCTCGCAGCCGGCGTGCCGTAGGGTTGGGAGCCGTGGGATTTGACGATGCGATTCGCAGGGTCGACCGAGCGGCGGGCGAGGCCATTTCCTGGAGTGTGCGCCGCCGCCACACCCGCCGGCTGGAGCGGGTCGGGAGTGCTGCGCTTCAGGCGACGCCGGGTGGGTGGTCGGACGACGCCCCGCCGCCGCGGTCCGGGAACGAGCTGGAGGTGCTGGTCGACGGTGAGACCGCGCTGCGGCGGATGGTTGAGGAGATCCGCGCGGCACGCTCGTATGTCCACCTGACCGGATGGTTCATCTCGCCGGAGTTCGTGCTGGTCGCGGGCGATCCACCCGTGGTCGTGCGCGATCTGCTGGGTGAGGCGGCGGCGCGGGTGGAGGTTCGTGTGCTTCTGTGGGCGGGCGCGCCGTTGCCGGTGTTCACCCCGTCCCGCAGGCTGGTGCGGAGGGTCCGTGACGAGCTTCGATCTGCCGGCGTCGGGCACTGCGCGCTTGACAGCTTGGAGCGGCCGCTTCACTGTCACCACGAGAAGTCGATCGTGATCGACGGTCGTGTGGCGTTCGTGGGTGGGATCGACATGACCTCGCTGGCAGGCGATCGGCGTGACTCGCCTCGCCATCCGGCCCGCGCCGCCCTGGGCTGGCACGACGCGGCCACGCGGATTCGGGGTCCGTTGGTGGCCGATGTCGCTGAACACTTCAACGTGCGCTGGCATGCCGTCACGGGCGAGCGGCTTGCGCCGCCTCAACCCTGCGACCCCGCCGGTTCGGTGGTCGCCCAACTCGTCGACACCTGCCCGGAAGGCGTGTACCCGGCGCGGCCGCGCGGAGCGTTCGGTGTGCTCGAGGCCTACCTGCGCGCGCTTCGCTCGGCCGAGCGGCTGATCTACCTCGAGACGCAGTACCTGTGGTCACCCGAAATCGTCGCGGTGCTCGCCGAAAAGCTCCGCCGGCCGCCCGGCGACGGATTCCGGATCGTGTTGGTGCTGCCGGTGAAGCCCAAGGGCGGGGGCGACGACACCCGTGGTGCGCTCGCGGAGCTGATCGACGCCGACCATGGACAGGGTCGGGTGCTTGGTTGCTGCCTGTTTGCGCGCGCCGGCCGGGTGGCCGATCCGATCTACGTGCATGCCAAGATCGGGATCGTGGACGACCGCTGGCTGACGATCGGGTCCGCCAACCTCAACGACCACTCCCTCTTCAATGACACCGAGCTCAACGTCGTTGCCAACGATCCGGACCTCGCCCGCCAAACCCGCCTCGCCCTCTGGGCCGAGCACCTCGAGTGCAACCCGTCAGACGTCGACGGTGACCCCACCGACGTCGTCGATCGCCGGTGGCGTCCGATCGCAGACGACCAGCTTCACCGCCACCGCGACGGTCGGCCGCTCACCCACCGACTGATGCGGCTCGACCACGTTTCGCGCAAGAGCGCTCGGCTCCTCGGCCCGGTGCAGGGGCTCCTTGTCGACGGATAGCTCGAGTCGTCGTGCGAGAGGGGGGAGCGTTCTCCTAGGCGAGCGCGCGTTTGGCGGCGTCGATTCGAAACGGCTCGAGCCCGCGGCGCTGGTCTTCGGCACGTCGGATGAGCGCGTCCAGGTCGACGCCGAGATCGTGAGGGAGCTGCGTGAGGGTGCGCCACCCGGCGAGCTTGCCTTCGATCCCGAGCGACAGAGCCTCCGTTTCCATCAGGCGGCTCAGGTCACCGCTGCCGGTGATCCGGTCGTCGAACTTCGCCCGGCTCAGCGTCTCGAGCATCCGGCTGCCAGCCTGCTTGATCGAGCTGGGCGTCGCGTCTACGGCTTGCATGACCTGCTCGAGCGCGCCGCGATCCTCCTCGATCTCGGCCTGGAGGCCGTCAAGGAACGCGCCGAACTCGGTACCTTCATTGCGGCGCCGCATCTTCTCGATCAGATCGATCGCAAACGCGGAGCCCGCCAGATGATCGTTCAGGTATGTACTCAGAGGCGTTGAGCCGGACACGAGCGCCGCGTACCCTCGCTCGCGTCCTGCCAAACGCGCAACGGAGGCATCGACGGCCGCCGATTGATTCAAGCCGTGTGCGTGTGGGTATGGGATCACCATGACCGAACTGCGGCCCGACGAGGACCGATCGCTTGGTGATCTGACGAAGCAGCTTTCGAGTGACGTGTCGCTGCTCGTCCGCAGCGAGGTGGCGCTCGCGAAGGCGGAGATTGCGGAGCGCGCGGCGACGATGGCGCGTGGCGTGGCGATGCTCGCCACGGGCGTGCTCTTTGCGCTGATCGTGCTCTCATGCGTGGTTGCGGCCGCGGTGGCCGCTCTTTCGCTGGCGGTGGATGTCTGGCTGGCGGCGCTGATCGTTGCGGCTGTGGCGGGCATGATCGGTGCGATCGTGGCGATGATCGGTCTCAAGGCGCTGCGCTCGGCGGGGCCGCCGTTGCCGCTGGATACCGTGGAGTCCGCAAAGGAGGATGTCGCATGGGTAAAGACACGCGCGAACTCCGGCGCGATGTAGACGAGGCGCGCGATCAGCTCGGCGATACGGTTCAGGCGTTGGCCTATCGCGCGAACGCGCCCAGGCGGGTGAAGAATCGATTTACCGCATCCGTGGTGCGATTGAAGCAGCGCGTGAGCCGCACGTCGTAGGAGGAGTTTCATATGGGTGCAGCAGATTTCGCGACGGTTGTGGTGAAACCAGCTTTGACGGGCACCATGCGCGCGCGCCAGACGAAGGCACGGCAAAACCGCGTTGCCAAGAAGCAGTGGATCGCCTACATCGGTGTGGCGATCCTGACCACCGTCCTGGCCAAGACGCTGAACGAGTTCATCGAGCGCCGGTTCGCAGCTGAAGACGCTGACGTCGCCTAGCGATGCCGACTGACAGCGCCCGGGTTGCGGCGGAGAACGCGCGCGAGGCCGTCGCTGCGGACATCGCAGAGCTGAGTGAGTGGCTCAGCCGCCCCGTGCCGCTGATCCGCCTGCCGCGGCTGGCACGTCACCCGGCGAGGCCGCGCTCACGCCTCCGACCTGAGCCCAGTGCTGCGGCTGAGGCCGATCGGGCGCCCGCCAGTACCGGCCTCACCGATCTGCCCGCGAGCGACTACAGGAGTGTGGTGGTTCGGGCGGTCAAGCGCACGCTGGCGGACAACATGACCAGCGTCGGCAAGGGCATCGCCTACGGCGCCTTCTTCGCAATCCCATCGGCGATGATCGTGGCGCTTGGCCTGCTCAATCTGACCGCGAGCCCCGACAGTATCAACACGCTGGTGGACAAGCTCAACGGCGTTGTGCCCGCAAGCGCGCAGGAGCTGATCCGCACCAACCTGCAGCAGGTATCGAGCTCCCGCGGCGGCGGCCTGATGGTAATCGTCGGCCTGGTGCTGGCGGTGGTCTCGCTGATGGGCGCGGTGCAGACCGTGATGTGGGGCTTGAACGTGGCCTACGAGCGTCGCGAGCAACGAAACTTCATCCGCCAGCGCGTATCCGCGTTCCTGATCACCATGATCATGACCGGGGCGCTGGTAGTGGTGTTTGCGGTGCTCGTGCTGGCGCCGTACATGACAGGGTGGGTCGGGAAGGCCAGCGGCCATCCGACAGAGGTGTCGTGGCTGTGGTGGACGCTGCAATGGCCGCTCCTCTTCGGCGCGCTTCTGCTGGCGTTCGCCGGCATCCTCTACCTCGGCCCCGACGTCGACCATCCCCGGTTTCGGTTCATCACGCCGGGAGCCGTCGCGGCCGCGGTGCTCTGGATCGCCGGATCGGCGCTCTTCGGCCTGTACGCCTCGGGATTCTCGTCCTACAACAAGGCGTGGGGGTCGCTCTCCGCCGTGATCGTCACACTGACGTGGCTCTGGTTGTGCAGCGTGGCGGTCATGTTCGCCGCCGAGCTCAACGCCGAGCTCGAGCGAACACGGGAGATCCATGCCGGAGCCGACCCGGCCGAAACACTCACCGCGCGGCACAAATGAGCGACCGGCTAGCCCGAGTCGGAGCTCTGGAAGAACGAGGCGATGGCGCCGGCCGATCCGGCGACGACGGTGACGGCCCAGAGCTCCAGCGCGATGTCGATCACGCGGCCCGGCACGGTTAGCGGGTTCGTGATCTGCGACGAGACCGTCAGGAGCTGGACGGTCGTGAAGAACGCCGCCTGCCCGAACGTCTTGATCTCGGTGCCATGTGTGTGGCGTTCAAGCAGGTACATCGCGATGGCTGCCCACAGATCGACGATGGCGGTGGCGATCAGGATCAGCGCGAGGCGGGCAAGCAGACGGCGGTGGCGTTCCTCGTACGACAGGAGTCGGCCCAGCTCCTCTCCGATCGCGCTCACGTCGGCATCTTCTCAGGCGATGCGGTCGGATCTGGTGGCAGCGCGTGCACGAAAGCCGCGCGGTTGAGCGGCTTTCGTCGCGTCTCGCACCG
This sequence comes from uncultured Actinomycetes bacterium, assembly GCA_963746115.1. Lineage (GTDB taxonomy): Bacteria > Actinomycetota > Thermoleophilia > Gaiellales > JAICJC01 > JAICJC01. The sequence continues at coordinate 603,931 of CAVVAA010000003.1, forward strand.
GTTCTCGACGCGGTCTACTTCACGACGAGATAGAGCAGGAAGCCGATGATGGCAAAGCTCGGGACGGTGTGGGTGATGAGCCCGATCCAGATGCTCTGGAAGCGCCGCGCGGGGTAGGCCTGGGCGAAGATGCCGTCGAGGAGGGTGGCGGGCATGCTCCACGGCTGGTGCAGGTGGTAGGCGGTGAAGATGGCGCCGTTGGCGACGAAGTCGCCCCGTCCGAATGCGCTTCGCATTCGTGGCAACAGCAGGCCGCGGAAGAAGAGCTCCTCGACCCACGGGGCCAGGAGCGCGACGAGCGCGGACACCGCGAACCAGGCCCAGTTGCCGTGGAAGAAGTGCTCGGCCCGGCTGGTGTCGATGAACTTCGGGAAGTCCCGTGGCATCGGCCCGGTGGGGTCGATGGGGAGCGCGTTGATGGCAACGGACAGCAGGGTGAACGGCAGCACCCACCACCACACCCTCCCGCCGACGCGTCGGCTTTTGGGGTGACGCGGCGGCGCCAGCCACAGGGCGTCGCGCACCTTCGGCCATCCCAGTCCTCCCTGCTCTCGCCTGACGAGGACGAGAGTCAGTGCGAGCATCCAGACGAGCCCGGCGATGAAGCAGGTCAGGAGCGCTTCGGCGAGCGGCTCGCGGCCCCCGAGGTGATGGCTCAGCCACGGGCCGACGACCCAGGCCAGGACGGCCATCGGGAGGGTCGCCGCTGCCCACAGGACGAGGATCTGGGCGCGGGTGTACTGCCGTACGGCCGCGTATCGGTCAGCTCCCTGGTCGCGACTCGTGCGCGTGTCGGCGGGTGACCGGGTAGCTCCTTCGGTCACTGGTAACGAGACGTTCATGTAATCCCTCCGTTATCGGTCGAGTGCATGCCTCGACGGTAAGGCGCGGGTGGGCGAAGCGCCTCGTCGGAAGGTCGGGTTGCCTATCGAACGAGCCGATGACTCCGGCTCCTACTCAGGTGGTAGGCGACGGCGCGCGTCCGGGCGCACGCGGTCGTTACACCTCGATCCGCGAGCCCATGATCACCGTGCGCTCGCGTGGCAGGCCGAAGTACTCGGCGGCGTCGGCGGTGATCTGCGCGGTCGCCACGAACAGGTGCTTGCGCCAGCGGCTCATGCCGGGCGCGTCGCCGGCGTGGAGCTCGATCGTGGACAGGAAGTAGGAGGCGTCGTCGACCTCGAGCGGGCACTCCAGGCCCGCGGCGACGGCCGCGCGCAGCACGTCGGGGACGTTGGGCGCGTCCATGTAGCCGTAGCGGCCGCTGACGTGGGTGATGCCGTCGTCGGCGTAGCCGAGGTCGTCGATCGCCACCCGTTCGGCCGCGGCGACGTGGGGCACGGGCCGGGTCTCGATCGAGAGGATGACGACGTGCTCGTGCAGGATGTGGTTGTGCTCGACGTTGGCGCGCATCGCGAGCGGAGTGGTGCTCTTGCCGCGATTGAGGAAGACGGCGGTCCCGGGGACGCGCTGGAGCGGTGGGCGGCGGGTGTGGAGCTGGTCGACGAACGCGCGCAGCGACCCCTCGTCCCGCTCCCGCCGCTTGGTGACGAGCGCCCGGCCGCGCTGCCACGTGGTGAGCACGGTGAACACCACGACGCCGATCAGCAGCGGCAGCCAGGCACCGTGCGTGAGCTTGGTCAGGTTCGCGGCCAGGAACAGCAGATCGACGACGAGGAAGGCGCCCGCCCCGGCCAGCACCAGCCATACCGGCTTTCCCCACTGGTGGCGGACGATGTAGAAGAAGAGCAGCGTCGTGATCGTGATCGTGCCGGTCACCGCCATGCCGAAGGCGAACGCGAGGGCGGTCGACGACCGGAAGGCGAACACGAGGATGAGCACCGACACCATCAGCGCCCAGTTGATCCAGGGAACGTAGACCTGGCCGATCGTCTGCTCCGAGGTGTGTGAGATCCGCAGCCGCGGGAGGTAGCCGAGCTGGACGGCCTGGTGGGCGACCGAGAACGCTCCGGTGATGACCGCCTGGGACGCGATCACCGTCGCCGCGGTCGCAAGCAGCACCATCGGCATCCGGCCCCAGTGCGGGACGAGGAGGAAGAACGGGCTGCTGACCGCGTCGGCCGGGTCGGCGAGCACAAGCGCGCCCTGGCCCATGTAGCTCAGGATGCACGCCGGAAACACGAGCAGCAGCCAGGCGCGGGTGATCGGCGCGCGGCCGAAGTGCCCCAGATCGGCGTACAGCGCCTCGGCGCCGGTGATCGCGAGGACGACGGCGGCCAGCGAGAAGAAGGCCATCGAGAAGTTCCCGGCGAGGAACGCGATCGCGTAGGTCGGCGAGAGCGCCTTCAGGATCTCGGGATGGTCGACGATCCCGCCGATCCCGCAGGCGGCGATGGCCAGGAACCACACGATCATCACCGGGCCGAACAGGCGGCCGACCGCCGCCGAGCCGACCCGCTGGCTCGCGAACAGCAGGAGGATGATCACGGCCGTGATCGGCACGACCAGGTGTCCCAGCGACGGCTGGACGACCTTCAGCCCCTCGACCGCCGACAGGACCGAGATCGCCGGTGTGATCATGCTGTCGCCAAAGAACAGCGAGGCGCCGAAGATCCCGAGCGCCGCAAGCGCCATGCGCGTCCGGCGACCCCCGTGGACGCGCCGGCCGCGGATGAGCGTGATGAGCGCCATGATCCCGCCCTCGCCGTCGTTGTCGGCCCGCATCACCAGCAGGACGTAGAGCAGGGTGACGATGATCGTCACCGACCAGAAGATCAGCGAGATGACTCCGTAGACGCTCTCGCGAGACACCGCGACCGGGTGCGGATCGCCGGGGTTGAACACCGTCTGGACGGTGTAGATCGGGCTCGTGCCGATATCGCCGAAGACGACCCCCAGCGCGCCAACCACGAGCGCCGCCATCGCAGGGCTGCGCGCGCTCGACCGACGGGCCTCCGCGGTCATGCTCTCGCGACGTGGAATCCGTGCACGGCGGGCGCACCGTACACCGCCGCGGGGGCGGTCTTTGGTGTCGTCAGCCGGACGCGCCCGCGCCCTGCATGCGCTTGCCGTTCTCGGTCATGCGCCGGGCCACCTCGTTCAGCTGCTCGGTGGGGCTGAACTGCACGAACTCGGTGCCCGCCTCGACCTTCGGGATGTGCCCGGGGGGCAGGTAGAAGGCGTCGCCCGCCTCGACGACATGCTCGCCGTCGTCGGCCACGTAGGTCATCCTGCCGGCGAGCACGTAGCCCCAGTGCGGGCAGCTGCAGCGATCGCCGGGCAGCCCCTTCAGCAGCGGCGTCGCATCGATATCCGCCCGGAACGAGACGAAGCTGATGGTGTACCCGTCGCCGTCCTGGTGGCGGTCCTCGACCGGGCCGTGCTCCTCGACGTGCTCAGCGCTCTGCCGTGACACCTTCAGCATCTCCGTCTCCTTTGGCTGGACTGGAATCCAGTCTAGGAATCGGCGATGCGGCCGGCATGAGGCGTTTGCCCCATCTTTCGGACATCCGGATCGGGCGCTGGGTGCTCCTCCGGGAGCAGCCCGTGTCGCATTGCGAAAAGCCCTGCGCTGGCCCGGTTCGTGGTGCCGATCTTGGCGTAGATGTGCTCGGCGTGGTTGCCCACGGTCTTGGGCGAGATCACGAGCTGGGCTGCGATCTGCTTGTTGGACAGCCCGCGCGCCAGCAGCCGCAGCACCTCGACCTCGCGCGGCGTGAGGCCGGCGGGCCCGCTGCGGCGGCCGGGGACACGGTGGCCCGCGGCGGCAAGCACCGCATCGACGGCCTCGGCGTCCATCCGGCCGGCCCTGACCTCGGCGCGCAGCTGGTCCGCCGCCAGGTCGGCAGGCAGCGGCGGGCGGTACGGGCGCGGCTCGCGCATCGCCTGGTAGGCATCCGCGGCGCCCAGCAGCCGCGCCGGCCGGGAGACGGCGGTGCCGGACAGACCGCGCGGGTACCCGGACCCGTCCAGCCGCTCGCGCAGCTGCACGGCGATCGCGCCCAGCGGTGCCAGCGAGCGCGACTGTTGCAGCATCCGCTCGGTCAGGTACGGGTGCAGCCGCACCCGCTCCCACTCGCCGGCGCCCAGGGCCGCCGGCTTGTCCCAGATCGCATTGGAGACGCCCAGGCGGCCCAGCCCGTGCACCAGGCCGGCGCGGCGCAGTGTGGCTGCTCCCTCATCGGACATGCCCAGCCGCCGGCCCGCGTCTCCGGCCAGGTCGGCGACCGCGCCGGCGTGGCCGAGGCTGTACGGCGACTTCAGATCGACGAAGTTTGCGACCGCACGCAGCGCTTCGTCGAAGTGCTCGGGATCGACCGCCACCGCCAGCGCCGGCTCGGCGTCGATCACCGCATCCCAGGTGCCGACGTCGTCCAGGCCCGCCAGGATCATCTCACCCTCGTCGCAGATCACATCCGCAAGCGACGGGTCGAACTGTTTGCCGCGCCGGCGACGGGCCAGGTCGCAAGCGGCATCCACGCCGCCCACGCGATAGGCCACCTCCACGAAGTCGGCCAGCCCCGCAATACGCGCCGCGACCGGCACATCCGTGCCGGCCCGCAGACCCGGCCAGCCCCGCCCGTCCCACTGTTCATAGGCACATCCGACCGCCTCCAGCACCGCGTCCGAGAGGCCGCAGCTGCTCGGCCAGGGAGACCGCGAGGGCGGCGTGGTGGTCGATCATGGCGTCGACCTGGCGGCGGCCGGAGATCGCGAACTCGAGCCCGATGCGGAACCGGTGGAGCGGGGGATTGCCCGAGCCGATCATGCGCATGCTGGCCGCGACCGCACGCCGCCCGGGGCCGTGCTCGTACTTGATCGACTTGAGGGCGATGTCGTCGCCGAACCACTTGGCCTGCTCGTGTGCATCGGTGTGGCAGCCGACGCTGACCAGGAGCGCCGTGTAGTAGACGACCGCCCGTGAATCCTCGTCGAGGCCGATCCGCTCGGCCAGCCGCAGCGCGATCAGGCACTGGCGCAGGACGTGCTCCATCGGCTGGCCGAAGCCGAGATCGATCCCCAGCGAAAGGGCCGCCACCAGCTCGGCCAGCCGCACCGGTCGGCGATCTGCCTGCAACGCCATGGCAACCGATTCTACGCCGCGCCCGTCGTCGGGATACGACCGCCCGAGTGGCTGCCTCAGGGGCTCGAGGGCGCGTCGTCACCGCCAGGCGCGGACGTGTCCGCGCCGGCGAGCCCCGTCTGGTAGGCGAGCACCACCGCCTGGACGCGGTCGCGCAGGTTGAGCTTCTGGAGGATGTGGGTGATGTGCGTCTTGACGGTCGTATCGCTGATGAAGAGGTCCTGGGCGATCTCGGCGTTCGAGTGGCCGCGGGCGATCAGCCGGAACACGTCCAGCTCGCGCTCGGTGAGCTCGTCGATCTCGGGTGGAGGCGACCGATGCGGGACGCGCGTGAACTGCCTGATCACGCGCCGTGTGACGGCGGGCGAGAGCAGCGCCTCCCCGCCCGCCACGGTGCGCACCGCAGCCAGAAGCTGCTCTGGAGGGTCGTCCTTGAGCACGAACCCGCTGGCGCCGGCCCGGAGCGCCTCGTAGACGTACTCGTCGAGGTCGAACGTGGTCAGGATCAGGATCCGGGCGGCCGCATCGGCTGCGAGGATCCGCCGTGTCGCCTCGAGCCCATCGAGCTCGGGCATGCGGATGTCCATGAGCACGACCGTGGGCCGGAAGCGGGCTGCCTTGTCGACCGCCTCGAGCCCGTTGCCCGCCTCCGCCACGACCTCGATGTCGTGCTCGCGCGAGAGCAGGAGGCGGAAGCCGGCGCGCACCATTGCCTGGTCGTCGGCGACGAGGACGCGGACGCTCATGACCCGGTGCCCTCGAGCGGGAGCCGGGCGGACAGGACGAACCCACCCGCCGGGGCGCTCCCGGCGGTCATCTCCCCGCCGTAGATCTTGACCCGCTCGCGGATGCCGACGAGCCCGTGGCCGAGGCCGTCGCCGGCCGAGTTGCCGTCGCCGTCGTCCCGCACCTCGAGCTGCACGCTCTCGATCCCGTAGCGGACGGTCACGTCGGCGTGGCGCGCGCGTGCGTGCTTGAGCGCGTTCGTCAGGCCCTCCTGGACGATCCGGTAGGCGGAGAGGTCGAGCGCCCGGGGCAGCAGGACCGGGTCGCCGTCGACGTGCAGCCGGACGGGCAGGCCGGCGCGGCCCACCTCCTGCAGCAGCGAGTCGAGACCGTCGAGGCCGGGCTGGGGGGTGAGCTCGTACCCATCGCCGTCGTCGCGCATCGCCCCGAGCAGGCGGCGCATCTCGGAGAGCGCGGTGCGGCCGGCCTGCTCGACTGCCGTGAGCGCATCGCGCTCCTCGCCGAGCGCGTCCGGCAGCCGGTGCCTCACCGCTCCCACCTGGAGCACCATCACGCTGACGGCGTGGGCGACGATGTCGTGCAGCTCGCGGACGATGCGGGCGCGCTCTTCGGCGACCGCGATGCGGGCGGCGGCGGCCCGCTCCCGCTCGGCCTGGGTGGCGCGGACCTCCGCCGCTTCGGCCTGCTCGGCGCGCTCGCGCACCGCAAGTCCCGCGAGCCAGCAGAACCCGAAGAGCAGCGGGATGAAGACCAGCTCGCTGGCCGTGTGCGTGGGCTTGTTGTAGACCACGATGGCGGCGCCGCCGACGACGACTCCCAGACCCAGCCGGGCACGCACCGGGTCGCGCAGGTTCCCGAGCAGGAACGACGTCGCCATCCCCATGACGAAGATGCTCGTGAGGAACGTGATCAGCCGCCCGTCGATGAACGAGAACCCCACCGCCAGCAGCCAGTACGCCGCCGGAGCGGCGAAGGGAAACCGGCGCCGCATGAAGAGCGTGAGGGCCATGATCGCGATGGCCGGAACCTCGAACCAGAGCGTCGTGCTCGGTGCGTCCCGCGAGTCGCGCCTGACGGCGACCTCGATCATGGCTTCGACGGCCAGGAGCACGATCAGCACGTCGAATCCGTGTCTGCGCGCGGCGTCTCGGATCCGGCTCACGCGATGAAGGTACAGCAGGCTCTCGAGCGGCGCCTCCTACCGCGGTAGGAGGCCGGCTCGTCGGTAGGTGCCATGCCGAATCCGGCTTTCCGACGAGGCGCACCGAGCCGCCCCGCCGTAGCGTCGAGGAATGCACTCGACCTCACAGAGGAGGCCTCAGATGGACATCTCATTGCCGCTCACGGAACGGGCTCCGTCGGCCCGTGACACGGACATCTCGAAGGTGGAGGTGCCGCAGTACCGGCGGCGCGCGATCCTCGCCGTCTGGGCCGCCGCGGCGCTGCCGATGGCGGTGCTGGCGTGGCTCGTCGCACCCGCGGTCGCCGACCGGCTCGGCGGCACGGGAAACGTGCCGCTGGCGAAGGCGCAGATCGCGTGTCTCACCGCCGGCCTCGTCTGGCAGTTCGTCCTCGTCGCGGCCCTCGTCGGCCGTGAGCAGGGCACCTTGCGCTGGTCGACGATCCGGGAGGCGCTGTGGCTGCGGTCGCCGCGGAGCCCCCGCAGCGGACGCGTCGGCGGCCGGGTGTGGCTGGTGCTCGTCCCGCTGACCGTCGCTTTCGCGGCCGAGGAGCTCGTGCCCACGCTCCCGCACGCGGACGGCCGCGATCTGAGCGCGTTCTTCAGCTCGTCCGCGGGGCAGGCATTCATGCACGGCGCCTGGGGCTGGTACGGCCTCCTGATCGCACTGTTCCTCTTCAACACCGTGCTCGGTGAGGAGCTGCTCTTCCGCGGGTTCCTGCTTCCGCGCATGAACGGGGCCTTCGGGCGCCGCGACTGGGTCTGGAACGGGCTGCTCTTCGCCGCCTACCACCTCCACCGGCCATGGGTGATTCCGGCCACGCTGCTCGACACCTTCATCCTCGCGTACCCGACGAAGCGCTACCGCAGCGCCTGGATCGGCATCGCCGTCCACAGCACCCAGAGCCTGGTGTTCGTCGTCATCGGCCTCACCCTGGTTATCTGACCCGTATCCCCTTCAGAGAAACCGCGGCGCTCGAGCTGGTCGCGACCGGACTGCGCAACTCCGAGATCGCCGCGCGGCTGGTGCTCTCCGAGCGCACGGTCGACCGGCACGTCGCGGCCTGCCTGCGGAAGCTGGATGCGCGCACGCGCACGGAGGCGGTCGCCAAGATGCGTGACGCCTCCGCCCAACCTGGGTGATCGGGCCGATTCGCGGCCGCTGTCCTGCTCCTACCGTCGGGCTGTCAACCGGAAGGAGTGGTCAGCATGGCAGTTGCAGCGAACGGTACGGCGCAGGTGCAGGGCGAGCTCTGGAGCCCGCGGGCACGCGACTGGGCGGAGGTCCAGGAGCACAACATGTCGCCGGTCTACCGCGCGGTGCTCGATCTCGTGCACGCCGGCCCCGGCGTCTCGATGCTCGAGGTCGGCTGCGGGGGCGGGACGGCGCTGCGCCTCGCGGCCGACCGCGGCGCGGACGTCACCGCGCTCGACGCCGCCCCCGGCATGGTCGAGCAGGCGCGCCGGCGCGTCCCCGGGGCGGACATCCGCGTGGGCGACCTGCAGTTCCTGCCCTACGAGGACGCGAGCTTCGACGTCGTCATGGGGTTCAACTCGTTCCAGTACGCGGCCGATCCGGCGGCTGCCCTCGCGGAGGGCCGCCGCGTCCTTCGGAGCGAGGGCCTGATCGCGGTCATGGTGTGGGGCCCGGCCGACGAGTGCGACCTGGCGCTGCACCTGCGCGAGATCGGCAGCCTCCTGCCTCCGCCGCCGCCCGGTGCGCCCGGGCCGTTCGCGCTCTCGGAGCCCGGCGCGCTGCGGGCGCTCGTCGAGAGCGCCGGCTTCGCGGTCGAGATCGTCGCCGACGCAGCGGCCGCCTACGCCTATCCCGACGAGGCGACCGCCCTGCGCGCGATGTCGAGCGCGGGGCCGGTGGTGCGGGCGGCCTCGGTCGCCGGGGAGGACGCGGTCAGGGAGGCGATCCTGCGCGGGATCGCGCCGTTCCGGCGCGACGACGGCTCGTTCCACACCGACAACGTGTGGCGGTTCGCGATCGGGCGGAAGCCCTAAGACGAATCAATATCTAGCCGCCGCCGGCCCAGCCGTCCTCGACCAGCTCGCCGTCCCGGGCGTGGTGCGCCCCGAAGGCGAGGAAGTCCAGGCCGTCCGCGTCCGCCTCGAACGCGCGCACCACGCGCGGGGCGACGCGGACGGCGTCCAGCGGCCGGACGTCGACGACCTCGTCGTCGAGCTTCATCCGGCCCCGCCCGCGCAGGATCACGTAGACCTCCTCGGCCCGGTCGTGCCGGTGCGCGAACGCCGATCGCCGCCCGGGCTTCAGGCGGAAGAACGTGACGCCGGTCTGCTCGGCGCCGAGCGCGGTGCGGGCCACCCGCGCCTCCCAGAACTCGCTCAATCCGTTCTCCGGCGCCGCATCGTCGACGTCCGCGAGGTTCCTGATGGTGTACGGCTCCGGCGCGCTCATCAAGCTGCTGTATACCCGCCGTCGACCGCGATCGATGCACCGGTCGTCGCCGCGGACTCGTCCGACGCCAGGAAGACGACCGCTGCCGCCACCTCCTCCGGCGTCGCGAACCGGCCCTGCGGGATCGTCTCCGCCCGCGACGCACGGAACGCGTCCGGGTCGGGCTGCTCGGCGATCCAGGTGTCGATCATGGCCGTCTGCGTCAGACCGGGCGCGACCGAGTTCACGCGCACGCCCAGCCGCGCCCACTCCACAGCTGCGCCGCGCGTGAGCGCGTGCAGCGCTCCCTTCGACGCCCCATACCAGGCCGACCCGGACATGCCGACGAGCCCCAGCCGCGACGTCACGTTCACGATCGAGCCGCCGCCGCCATCGGCCATCGCCCGCGCCGCGGCGAGCAGCATCCAGAAGGCGCCGAACACGTTGACCTCGAAGATGGCGCGGGCCTGCTCCGGCGACGTCTCGAAGAGCGGCACGCCGGACAGGTCGTGGCCGGCGTTGTTCACGAGGACGTCGAGCCGCCCGAACCCCTCGACCGCCGCAGCGACGGCGGCATCCGCCGTTTGCGGGTCGGCCACGTCGCCGGCGACCGGAACGGACCGGACGCCCAGCTCCTCGGCCAGCTCGGCGGTCGGGTTGGCCCGGCGGGCGACGAGGACGAGCGCCGCCCCCTCGCGCGCGAACGCCTCGGAGACGGCCCGGCCGATCCCCTCGGTGGCCCCGGTCACGATCGCGACCTTGCCCGCGAGCCGTCCCCCGGAGTCTGTCTCGTTCTCCGCCATACGTCGGCGCAGCCTAATATCAGCGGGATGCCGCCGGGCCGCCTCACGCCGATCACCTCCGACGACGCCTCGGGCGGCACGGGCGGCTACACGCCCGCGCTGCGCGCCGGCGACTTCGTCTACGTCTCCGGCCAGGGCCCGCTCGAGCCGGGCACGCTCGCGGTCCTCGGCGAGACGGTCGGCGAGCAGACGACGCACACGCTCCGCAACGTCCTCACCCTGGTCGAGGCGGCGGGCGGCGACGCCGGGAGCATCGTGCGCTGCAACTGCTACCTGGCGTCGATCGGCCTCTTCGACGAGTTCACGGACGCCTACGAGCGGTTCTTCAGCCACCGGCCGCGGCCGACCCGCACGACGATCGGCTGCGAGCTCGCAGGCATCCTGGTCGAGATCGACTGCGTCGCCTACATCCCGCAGCGCCCCGATGGCTGAAAGGGCGCGGACGGCGCCCGACGAGTGGCTGGCCGACCACCGCGACGACCTGGTGACGCTCGTCCGCGAGCTGGTGTCGCGGCCCAGCGAGAACCGGCCGCCCCGGGGCGATGAGGCCGCCTGCCAGGAGTTCGTCGCCGGCTATCTGCGCGGGCTCGGGCTCGAGCCGGACGTCTTCCAGCCCGACGAGGTCGAGGGCGCGACGGGGCACGCGGCCTGGTGGCCGGGCCGCGACTACGCCGGCCGCCCGAACGTCGTCGCCCGCCTCGCCGGCAGCGGAGGGGCACGCTCGCTGCTCTTCACCGGCCACGTCGACGTCGTGCCGGCCCACGGCGAGGGCGCCCACTCCTACTGGGCAGGAGAGGTCGAGGACGGCCGCCTCTACGGCCGCGGGTCGCTCGACATGAAGGGCGGCGTCGCGTGCTACCTGCACGCCCTGCGCTGCCTGGTCGAGTGCGGCGAGCGGCTCGCCGGCGACCTGATCGTCGAGACGACGGTCGACGAGGAGTTCGGCGGCGCCAACGGCACGCTCGCCTGCCGGCTGCGCGGGTACAACGCCGACGGGGCGGTGCTGCCCGAGCCCACCGGTCTCGGCGTCTGCCATGCGACCCGCGGCGGGATCCAGTACCGCCTGCACGCCCGCGGCGGCAAGCCCGGGATGGACTTCGGCGGCGGCGGCGGGCGCAGCGCGCTCACGACGCTGGCCGCCGCCTCGGCCGCGCTGGCGGCGGCGGAGCCGGGCCGCGGCGCGCCGATCTACCAGTTCCTGCTCCAGTCGGGCGAGGAGCTGCCCTGGGGCACCGCCGAGGGGACGCCGACCGAGGGCGTCCTCGAGTTCTGGGCCGAGATCCTGCCCGGCACGTCGCGCGAGGCGCTCGAGGCAGAGCTGCGCGACGCCGTCGGCCGGGCCGCCGCCGACGGGACGCCCATCGAGTGGGAGCAGCGCACCCGCTTCCTCTCGCCGCTCGACGGCGACCCCGAGGCGCCGATCGTTCGCGCCATGCGCGAGGCGCTCCCCGGCCGCCCGGCTCCGACGACGGCACCGTTCGCCTGCGACGCCTTCGTGATCGCCGAGCACTCGCCGACCCCGGTTGTCGTGTGCGGCCCCGGCGGCGACAATCCCCATGCCCCGGACGAGCACGTGAACGTCGCCGACCTGCACATCCTCGCCTCCGCCTACGTGCGCCTCGCCCGTGACTGGTGCGGCGGGGAGGGACGGCGCGCGTGAGCGACGAGCGGTTCCTGGTCACCGGCGCCTTCGGCTGCATCGGTACCTGGGTCGTACGTGACCTCGTCCGCGACGGCGTCGCGGTGACGGCGCTCGACGTCGGCTCCGAGCCGGGGCGCTGGCCGCTTGCGATGACCGCCGACGAGATCGGCCGCGTCCGGCGGCGGCAGGCCGACATCACCGACCTCGAGCAGGTCGAGCGCGTCGTGGACGACGACGCCATCACGCATGTCATCCACCTGGCGGCGTTGCAGGTGCCGTTCTGCCGCGCCGACCCGCCGCTCGGCGCCCGCGTGAACGTGCTCGGCACCGTCAACGTGTTCGAGGCCGTCAAGCGTCGCGTCGACCGGATCGCGGCCGTCGTCTACGCGTCGTCGATCGCCGCCTACGACGCGCTCGAGGAGGGCGGCGGCACCGTCGAGATGAGTGGCCAGCCGGGCACGCTCTACGGCGTCTACAAGCGCGCGAACGAGGGCACGGCTCACGTGTACTGGGCCGACCACGGCGTTCGCAGCGTGGGCCTGCGGCCGCACACGGTGTTCGGGCCCGGGCGCGACCAGGGCCTCACGTCGGCGCCGACGACGGCGATGCTGGCGGCGGCTGCCGGCGAGCCATACCGGATCCCCTTCGGCGGGACGAGCCAGTTCCAGTACGCGCCGGATGCCGCCCGGGCGTTCGTCGCCGCCGCCCGCGCGGCCGTCGAGGGGGCCTCCGTCCACAACCTGGCGGGCACGAGCGTCTCGATGGACGAGGTGGTGGCCGCGATCGCGGCCGCGGCGCCCGACTCGGCCGGCCGGATCGGGTTCGACGACGTGCTGCTGCCGTTCCCCGGCGCGGTCGACTCGGCCTCGTTCGCGGCGCTGGTCGGCGCGATCCCCGAGACGCCCTTTCCCGACGCCGTCGCCGACGCCGTGGCCCGCTTCCGCGACCTGATCGCCCGCGGTCTCGTCGACCCCGTTCGCGTGCTCCGATAGGGTCTCCGATCGTGGTCAGACCGGTCGACTTCGCCGAATACTTCCCGCCGACGCCGATCCCGTTCTGGACGACGCTGCAACAGGTCGGCGTGACCAAGGTCATCTCGGAGCTCGACCGCGCACCGGACGGGATCCACGACGACACCGGCGACCGGCCCTGGGACCTGACGCCGCTCGCGCGCATGCAGCAGCTCTACGCCGACGCCGGCCTGGAGCTCGTCGGCGTCGAGGACTACCCGCCGCTCGACCGCGCCCGCACCGGCGCGCCCGGCGCCGAGGAGGAGACGGAGTGGTTCTGCACGCTCATCCGCAACCTCGGCACGCTGGGTGTCCCGATGCTCTGTTACAACTGGATGCCGGGCGCGAACTGGGTGCGCACGAGCACGATCGCCCGTGGCCGAGGGGGCGCCCTTGTCACCGCGTTTCGGGCCGACGCCCTGCCGGCCGACCAGCCGATGAAGGTCGGCTCGCCCGACGCAGAGCAGCTCTGGAAGGCGTACGAGCGGTTCGTCCGGGCCGTCGTCCCCGTCGCCGAGAAGGCCGGCGTGCGTCTGGCGCTCCACCCCGACGACCCGCCGGTCACGCACTACCGCGGCGCCGCCCGGATCATGAACTCCGTCGAGGCGTTCGACCGGGTGATCGCGATGGCCGACTCCGAGGCCCACGCGCTCTGCTTCTGCCAGGGCAACATGACGCTCGTCACCGACGACGTCCCCGGCGCCATCCGCCACTTCGGCCGCGAGGGCCGGATCGCGTTCGGGCATTTCCGCGACGTGCGCGGCGTCCCGACGAGCTTCGAGGAGACGTTCCACGACGAAGGCCAGACCGACATGCGCGCCTGCATGGACGCCTGGCACGAGTTCGAGTTCGACGGCGTCCTGCGCCCCGACCACGTGCCGACCATGCACGGCGAGGCGATGGACTCGCCCAGCTACGCGCTGCTCGGCCGGCTGCACGCGATCGGCTACATGCAGGGGCTGCGCGAGGCGAGCGTGCACCACGTGTCGCAGGCCACAAAGGCGGGGGCGGCGGGCGCGGCGTAGGACTAGGATTGGGCGGCGGACACGTTCGGACCCGCCTACCCTCGATGAGGCTGCGCTCGCTGCTCGATCTGGATCTCCCGCCGCTGGTCGATGCGGAGCGGCTGCTTGCCGAGCTGCGCGACCAGCGCACGTGGCGGCTGGCAGGAGCGGTGGTGCTGATGGCGCTCGCGGTTGTCGCGGTGGTGGCGCTGCCCCAGGTGTGGGTCGTGCCCGCGGCCGGCGCGATCGCCGCTCTGGCGACGGCAGGGATCGCCTTCGAGCGGCGCCGGTCGCTGCTCGAGGCGCTCCTCCAGGTGCGCGAGGCCTACCGGCTCGAGGAGGTCTCGCAGGCGGGATCGCGCTTCGCAACGCGGGAGCGGCGGAAGCGGCTGGCCGGCTGGATGCGAGACGTCGTCGGCGCCGCCGAGGGCCGGGACGTACGGGTGGCCTACACGGCCGCCGCCCTCGAGGAGCGCGTCCTCGCGCGCAAGGAGCGGTTGCTGCGCGTCGCCGCGGCCCTCGACGGCCGCGACGACGACCTGCACCCGGCGGGCGTCGCCATCGTCCACCGGCTCCTCACCCGGCCGTCGATCTCGCCGCTCTTCAATCCGCAGCTCGAGGAGCAGATCCTGGACGACGCGCTGCACCGGGTCGAGGCCTGCACGGCCGCCGACGCGTTCGTCACCTCGGAATAAACGTGGTCAGACTCCGTTCACTCAGATCACGCCGTAGGTACGGAAGGCGTCCCACACGGGCATGCCCTCCGCAAGCTTCGAGCGCACGAGGTTCTCGCCGGAGACCTTCTCCTCGGAGAGCGTGATCACCTCGTCGGCCACCGCGCTCGGCACGACGACGACGCCGTCGAAGTCGGCCAGCACGAGGTCGCCCTGCTCGACGTGGACGCCGCCGCATTCGATCGGCCCGCCGACGGCGTCGACGTCGATCCGCCCCAGCGAGTCATGGGCGTTTATGCCGGCGACGAACGTGGGGAAGCCCATCTCGATCAGCTGGAGCGTGTCGCGCGTGTACCCGTCGACGACGATGCCGCGGGCGCCGCGGTAGCGGGACGCCGTCGCGAGCAGCTCGCCCCAGTACGAGCCGCGGACGCTCGACACCATCATGATGTCGCCGGGGCGCAGCGCGTCGACCGCCTGCAGCTCGCCCTTGTAGTAGTCGTCCCGGTTCGCCGGCGGCGAGCTCACTTCGACGGCGTGGACGGTCGACGCGAAGCCGGCCATGCGCGCCTCGGGATAGAGCGGACGGATGCGCGGGTCCATGACGTTCGCCCGCACGCCCACCTTGTCGAGGCAGTCGGCGACGACCGCCGGGTAGAGGCGGTCGAGTCGCTCGAGCAGCGCAGCCCGGTCTTGTTGATCGTTCAAGGCGAGGCGAGTCTAGCGACCCTCCAGGGCCCGGTCAACCGGCCGGGCGGGGCGCTTGACACGCCATCCGGGACGAGCGAGACTACCGCCGCTTGAACGATCAACCCGGGGAGGGTCGGTGATGGCGTATGGCTAGCGAACACACGGCGGGAACCCAAACGCACTTCGCTCGCCGCGCGACGGGATTCGTGCGCGACGTGAAGGTGCGGGATGCCGTCATCTTCAACGTACTTCCGGCATGTCCCGGCCTTGTCATGGCCGTTTCGGTGTTCTGGGTGCTGTCCTCGTTCGCCGAGGTGAACGTGTACGTCGCGATCCTGATCACCGCGCTGTGCTCGTTCCTGATCTCGGGCGCGTTCGGGCTGCTCTCCCAGATCATGCCCCGCTCCGGGGCCGACTACATCCTGATCTCGCGGTCACTGCACCCGGCCCTGGCGGTCGGGTCGAGCATCCTCATCGGCACCTCGTCGATGATCGCGATGGGCTACTGGGGCGTCTTCACGGCCAAGATCTGCATCGGCCCGATGCTGACGATGGTCGGTGTGGCCGCCGACTCGTCGACCCTGCAGAGCTGGGGGACGACGGTCACCTCGAACGGCTGGAGCATGGCGATCGGCCTGATCGAGATCGCCGTCCTGGCGCTCGTCATGGCCTACGGCATGCGCATGATGATGCGGGTGCAGCTGTGGCTGTTCGCGCTCGGCAGCATCGGGTTCGTCGTGGCCGCGATCACGCTCCTGACCACGTCGCGGTCGAGCTTCATCAGCTCGTACAACGACTATGCGCGGCCGTTCACCCACAGGGCCGACACGTACCACTTCTTCATCGCGAAGGCCCACGGCGCCGGCGTGAACCTGTCGAACGGCACCGACTGGCACAACACGATCGTCGCCTCCGGCGCGTTCATCGCGTTCGGGGTCTGGGTCTGGTTCTCGACGAACCTGGCCGGCGAGATCCGCCAGGCGGGCACCCGCAAGAACTGGTACTCCATGCTGGGCGGCCTCGCGTGCACGTTCCTGCCGATCCTGATCATGGTGGCGCTGCTCTACCACACCGTCGGCCAGACGTTCCTGACGGCCGTGAACGGCGTCTCCGCCGATCCGACGGTCTACACGCTGCCGAACTCGCCGTGGTGGATCACGCTCGTCGCGGCCATCCACACGAACACCCTGTTCGTCGCGTTCCTGGGCATCACGTTCGTCGCCTGGGCGCCGCTGATCGTGTACATCCAGATCGTGCAGCCGGTGCGGGCGCTCTTCGCCTGGTCGTTCGACCAGGTGATCCCGGAGCGGATCGCGTCGATCAACGAGCGGACGCACACGCCGGTCTTCACGCTGGCGCTGATCACCGTCTGCTCGATCCCGTTCCTCTACATGGCCGCCTACTCGGCCAACTTCCTCAAGGTCGTGGCCCTCTCGACCATCGTCGGCTTCCCGACGTTCGTGCTGGTCGGGATCTCGGCGATCCTGTTCCCGTACCGGCGCAGGGCCGCGTACGAGGCCTCGGTGTCGAACGTCTCGTTCCTCGGGCTGCCGCTGCTCGTCTACTTCGGCGTCGGCTCGATCGTGGCGGGGCTGTTCGGCGGGTGGCTGTGGTTCGCCTACCCGACGCTGGGACTGCCGCGGGCGGGTGACAGCCTCGTCGCCCAGCTCTTCACGAGCCCGTTCCGCGGTGGCCTGGCGCTCGTCGTCGCAGACCTGATCGTCGGCGCCCTCATCTACTACGCCGGCAAGGCGTGGCGGGCGTCGCAGGGCATCGATCTGTCCCTGAACTACCTCGAGATCCCACCGGAATAGCTGGGTGGGGTTTCTGCGGCGCAAGCAGGCGGAGGGCGGCGATGCCGCCCTCCGCCTCTACTACGCCTCCGACATCCACGGCACCGAGGTGCTGTGGAAGAAGTTCCTGAATGCGCCCAAGTACTACAAGGCGCAGGTGCTCGTCATGGGCGGCGACATCACGGGGAAGGTGGTGATCCCCGTCGTCCAGGACGGGGACGTGTGGTCGGCGCAGCTCTTCGGCGGCAACCAGCGGGCCAAGACCGACGCCGAGCTCGACGCGCTCGAGCGCCGCATCCGCGGCAACGGCATGTACCCGTACCGCACGACGGCCGAGGACGTGTCCCGGATCGCCGGCCTGCCCGAGGCCGAGCGGGAGGAGTGGTTCGAGTCGGTCATGGTGCACACCTTCGACGACTGGATCGCGCTTGCCGACGAGCGGCTCGAGGGCACCGACATCCGGTGTTTCGTCATGCCCGGCAACGACGATCCGCCCCGGATCGAGGAGTCGATCCGCAAGGGCCGAAACGTCGAGAGCTGCGACGAGGCGGTCGTCGAGTTCGACGGCTACTCGATGCTCTCGCTGGGCTACTCCAACCGCACGCCGTGGGACTCGCCCCGCGAGCTCGATGAGGACGACATCTATGCGCGTATCGCCGAGCTGGCCGGGAAGGTGCCCGACATGACCCGGTGCGTCTTCAACCTGCACGTCCCGCCGTACGACTCGCGGCTCGACACGGCCGCGGAGCTGGACGACGACTTCAACATGGTGCTGGTCGGCAAGGAGCCGCACATGATCCCGGTCGGCTCGACCGGCGTGCGCAAGGCGATCGAGGAGTTCCAGCCGCTGGCCGCGCTCCACGGCCACATCCACGAGTCGCCCGGCATGAACCGGATCGGCCGCACCCTGTGCGTCAATCCCGGCAGCGATTACCACACGGGCCGCATCTCCGGCTGCCTGGTGACTCTTCGCGGCGACCAGGCCCAGCACCAGTTCGTGACGGGCTAGAGCCGGACCGGCTTGTCGCCCGCGCAATCGGGGACAGTCCCCGCGCGGGGACTGTCCCCAGGGCTACCAGTCGGCCACTGAGCCGTCGTCGTGGAAGTAGCGCATCAGCGGCTCCTGCTGGAACGGGTGCTTGGCCGCCTCGCGCTCGTCCACCTCGACGCCCAGGCCGGGCTCGGTCGGGAGCTCGGCCGTGCCACCCTCGAACGGCAGGGTCTTCGACAACACCTCGAACCGCCACGGCACGTCGGCCCGCCACGTCTCCTGGATGATGAAGTTCGGCGTCGAGAAGGCCACGTGCATGGACGCCGCGTGGCCGATCGGGCCCGTCGAGGAATGCGGCGCGAGCGCCGCGTGGTAGGTCTCGCCGATCGCCGCGATCCGGCGCAGCTCGGCGATGCCGCCGCAGTGCACCGCGTCGGGCTGGAGCACCGAGCAGGCGCCGATCTCGAGCAGGTGCGCGAACGGGTACCGGGTGCAGAGCCGCTCGCCGGTCGCGATCGGCACGGTCGTACGCCGCGCCAGCTCGGCCATCGCCCGGGGATCCTCCGGCGGGCACGGCTCCTCGAAGAACCAGGGCCGGTACGGCTCGAGCACGGTGAAGTACTGCGCGGCCATCATCGGCGAGCAGCGGCCGTGCATGTCGACCATGAGCTCGACGTCGTCGCCGACCTCGGCGCGCACCGCGGCCATGACCGCGTCGGCGTGCCGGAGCGCGCCGGCGCCGTCGAGCCGGCCGGTGCGGGGGATGACGACCTCGAGCTTGATCGCGTCGAACCCCAGCTCGAGCGATTCGCGGGCGCGTTCCCGGGCCTGCTCGGGGGTGAGCGCGTGGTAGACCGAGTGCATCTCGCCGCCGCCCAGGTGGTCGTACAGGCGCACCGTGTCCCGCACGGCGCCACCGAGCAGCTGGTAGACCGGGACGCCGAGCGCCTTGCCGGTGATGTCCCAGCAGGCGTGCTCGATCCCGCTCATCGCGGAGCACTCGACCATGCCAGGGCGGAAGAAGTGCTGCCGGTACATCATCTGCCAGATGTGCTCGATCCGGCGGGGATCCTCGCCCATGAGCAGCGTCCGGTAGTCCTCGACGCAGCCGACGACGGCGCGCGTCTTCCACTCCACCGTCGCCTCGCCCCAGCCGACGATGCCCTCGTCGGTCGAGACCTTCACGAACACCCAGTTGCGCATCTCGGCGTTCACGACCACGGTGTCGAGGGCGGTGATCTTCACGGCAGGCGATACCTCGGCGGCCGCTCGCCGGCGGCCACGATCTCGGCGTTCCCGGCGCGGAGCATGCGGCGGACGTGGCCGTGGACGGCGAACATGAGGTTGACCGGCTCGGAGCCGAACGGCCCCAGCCGCTCGTCGGCGTGCTCGCACAGCTCGGCCAGCGTGGCCGGCTGCTCCAACCGCTCGGCCAGGGCCGCGTCCATGCGCGCGACGAAGGCGCGGCTCTCGGCCATGAAGCCGGCGATCTCCGCGCCCGTGCGGGTGGGCCAGTGGCCCGAGTGCAGCTCGGTCGCGGCGAGCGACTCGAGCATGTCGATCGTCTCGAGGTAGTCGTCGACCTCCTCGTAGGTCGGCGCCAGGGCGGGCGACCCGTCGGCGGCCGGGCACATGCGCCAGTGCACGGCATCCGAGCTGAAGAGCATCCCCGTCGCCGGCTCGTGCAGGACCAGGTGCCCCGGCGAGTGGCCGGGCGCGTGGCGTGCTTCGAGGCGGCGGTCGCCAACGGAGATCGTCTCCCCGCCGGCGAGGCCCGCCTCCACCGCGGCCGGGGCGCCGTAGTTGGCGCGCATCCACTCCTTGTCGGCGTCGGGGTAGCCGACCGCGTGCTCGAGCTCGAATGCCCCGTAGCGGTCGGTGAGCAGCCGCTCGGGCTCGGCGACCATCATCCGGTCGGCAAACCCGCAGGCGGCGACAGCGTTCGGCAGCACCTCGCGCAGCCCGGCGAGCCCGCCCTGGTGGTCGACGTCGGGATGGGTGACGACGACCATGGTCACGTCGGCCGGGTCGACCCCGACGGCGCGCATCCCCGGCAGGATCACGTCGCGCGGCGTGGGCGACATGCCGGTGTCGACGATGACGGCCTCGTCGCCGTCGGCAATCAGGTACTGGAACATGTTCCGCGGGCCGACGAGCGACTCGAGGCGCCAGGTTCCGGCGGCGATCTCACGGTGCATTGAACGATCAAGTAAACCACACTAGACTGGCCCGATGCCGAGCCCGACCGACGCCGCAGACGGCCCTCGCGCGCGCCACGCGAAGATGCTCGCGGCGGCCGGCCTCGAGCCTGCGGCGCGGCCCTGGCCGGAGTCTGCGGGCCGCTTCCCGGACGGCCGTCGCCACCACTTCGAGATCGCGAGCGTGGAGGGCCCGGTCGTGCTTCGCGCCGTCCTCGCCGAGGCCGACGCCCAGGGCGTCCGCGTCCACCGCGTGTCCCAGGGCTCGGGGATCATGATGCTCTCCGACGCCGAGCTCGACGAGATGGCGGCGATCGGACACGACCGCGACGTCGAGGTGTGCCTCTTCCTCGGCCCGCGCGGCGGCTGGGACACCGGCGGCCAGGCCCTCGTGATGGACGCGGCAGCCGGCGTGGCCCGCGGGCCCGAGGCGGTCGAGGCCTGCGTCGCCGAGGCCGACCGCGCCTGCGCGCACGGGATCCGCAGCCTGCTCGTCGGCGACATCGGGGTGCTCGACGTGCTGGCGCGGCTGCGCGCCTCCGGCGAGCTCCCGGCCGACCTGCGCTTCAAGACCTCGGCGGTCATGTGCGCGGCGAACCCCGCCACCGCCGCCCTCTACGACCGCATCGGCGCCGACACGATCAACGTCGCCACCGACCTCGGCGTGGGGATGCTCGCGGCGATGCGGCGGGTGACCGAGCTCCCTCTCGACCTCTACATCGAGGCGCCTGACGACCTGGGCGGCTTCGTCCGCACCTACGACGTGCCCGAGATCGTCCGCGCCGCCGCGCCGGTGCATCTCAAGTTCGGGCTGCGGAACGCCCGCTCGGTCTACCCGACCGGCGGACACCTCGAGGACGTCGCCGTCTCGCAGGCGCGGGAGAAGGTGCGCCGGGCCGCCCTCGCCGAGCGCCTTCTGCGCGACCTCGCTCCCGAGCTCACCACGGATGGTTGATCGGTAACTCCGCGCGCGCCTGGACGTCAGGCCGTTGGCGGGGGTTCGGTTCGCCGGTGGGGCTGCGGCTGAGAACCGTCGCATCGCCCCTCGGCGTCTGCGTGATCGCAGACGCCTCGGACCGCTGTCAAGGGCAATGCCCTTGACAGCTTCTCGGTCGCGCCCATATTTCGGCCCAATATGAACACTCCCTGCGTCCTTGCGCGGCTCGGTTCCCAGCCGCCCAGGACATCACGGGAGTTACCGATCAACCATCTAGGCCGTCGGCACTCCCGCGCTGAGGCCGCCGTCGACGACGAACGCGCCCGCCGTGCAGAACCCGGCCTCGTCGGAGGCCAGGAAGAGCGCCATCGCCGCCACCTCCTCCGGGCGGCCGATCCGGCCGAGCGCGTGCATCCGGCCGGCTTCGGCCCGGGCGGCGTCGGGGTCGGCCTGGATCTCGAAGTAGCGCTGCGCCATCCCGGTGTCGATGTAGCCGGGGCAGATGCAGTTGCAGCGGATGCCGTCGCGGCCGTTCTCGAGCGCGATGGCCCGGGTCAGGTTGATGACGCCGCCCTTCGCGGTGCAGTACGCGGCCAGGGCCGGCTCGACCCAGAAGCCGTTCACCGAGGCCATGTTCACGATCGAGCCGCCGCCGGCCTTGCGCATGCGGGGGATGGCCGCCCGGGCGCACAGGTAGACGCCGCGCAGGTTGACGCCGAGCACCCGGTCCCAGTCGTCCGGCGGCGTGTCCTCGAGCGTGTGCTCGTACTGGATCGCGGCGTTCGAGACGATCGCGTGCGGCCCGCCGTGGCGCTCGGCGGCCGCCATGACCGCCTCCACCTGGCCGGCGTCGGAGACGTCGCAGCGGTGCGCCTCGGCCCGGCCGCCGGCGGCGACGATCGCCGCAGCGGTGGCCTCGACCCCGTCGCCGTCCACGTCGGCGCACAGGGTGAGCGCCCCCTCGGCGGCCAGCCGCTCCGCGACCGCCCGGCCGATCCCGGTCGCCGCGCCGGTGACCACGCTGACCTTGCCTTGCATCCGCACGATCGCTCCCTCCCTCGGATCCACGTCGGGGCGAATACTCCGCCACTTTGACGATCAAGTAAAGTGGCCGGCAGTGAAGAGCACGTCTGGCAGGCGCCCGACCATGCGCGATGTTGCCGAGCACGCGGGCGTCTCCGCCCAGACCGTCTCGAACCTCGTGAACAACCGGCTGCGGCAGATGTCCGACGAGACCCGGCTGCGGATCGAAGGGGCGATGGAGCAGCTCGGATACCACCCCAACCTGACCGCCCGCAGCCTGCGCTCGGCGCGGACGACGACGATCGGCTTCCTGCTGCTCGACGAGGGCGCCCGCTACCTGGCCGACCCGATGACCGATCAGGTGATCGCCGGCGTCGGCGACGTCGCCCGCGACCGCGGCTACAGCGTGCTCATCCATGCCGGCCTGCCGGGCCCGCCCGACCGCGGCCTGCTGCGGCCGGTGCTCGAGTCGCGCGTCGACGGC
Source organism: uncultured Actinomycetes bacterium (assembly GCA_963746115.1). GTDB lineage: Bacteria > Actinomycetota > Thermoleophilia > Gaiellales > JAICJC01 > JAICJC01. The sequence continues at coordinate 626,555 of CAVVAA010000003.1, forward strand.
GTGCTGCTCTTCCTGTCCGGCCCGCCCGAGCAGCGCCGCTGGTACCCGGCCCGCGCGGCCGAGCTCGGCGTGCCGACGGTCGTCCTCGAGGAGGCGAGCCCCGACGACGGCGCCCAGATGTCGGTCACGGCCGACAACCGCGACGGCGCCCGCCGCCTGGCCGACCACCTGATCGCCGCCGGCCACACCCGGATCGCGTTCATCGCCGCCCGCCAGCCCTGGCCGATGGTCGAGCAGCGCCACCTGGGCTACCGCGAGGCGCTCGCCGCTGCCGGGATCGAGCACAATCCCGACTTCGAGCTCTTCGAGGGCATCTGGGACGCGGCCGACGCCGGGACGATGGTCGACCGCTTGCTCGCGCTGCCCGCGCCGCCGACCGCCGTCATGGGCGGCAACGATCTGCTCGCGATCGGCGTCATGCGCCAGGCCCGCGCCCGCGGCCTGCGCGTGCCGGAGGACCTGGCGGTGACCGGCTTCAACGACTTCGCCTTCGCCGAGTTCGTCGAGCCGCCGCTGACGACGGTGCACGTGCCCGGATACGAGATCGGGCGCACCGCCGCGCAGCTTCTGATCGAGCACCTGGACGGCGGGGCGGACACGCCGCCGCAGGTGACCCTTCCCGTCGAGCTGCGCCTGCGCGGGTCGGCGTGACGGCATGACCATCCCCGAGGAGGTCGAGGCACATGGCAACTGACCAGGTACGGCGGTCGCTCGAAGGGCGATGCGCGGTCGTCACGGGCGTGGGCTCCGGCCTCGGGCAGGCGATCGCCCGCGAGTTCGCCGCCGAGGGCGCGCTCGTGGTCGGCTGCGACGTGAACGACCCGGCCGGGCGCGGCGACGATGGACGGCATCGGCACCTACCTCCACGCCGACGTCTCCCGCGAGGGCGAGGTCGAGGGCCTGATCGCCGGGGCCGTCGAGCGCCACGGCCGCCTCCACGTGATGGTGAACAACGCGGCCGTCCAGATCGAGGAGGAGCTGGCCGAGACCACCGAGGAGCAGCTCGACCGCATCCTGGCCGTGAACCTGAAGGGCGTCTTCTTCGGCTGCAAGCATTCGGTGCGGGCGATGCGCCCCGCCGGCGGCGGCGCCATCGTCAACATCGCCTCGATCCTCGGGCTCGTCGGCGACGGCATCCTGGCCGCCTACTGCGCCGCCAAGGGCGGCGTGCTCGGCATCACCAGGGCGACGGCCGTCCAGTACGGCCGCGACGGCATCCGCTGCAACGCGGTCTGCCCCGGCGACATCGACACGCCGCTCGTGCAGGCCTACTTCGACACCGCCGCCGACCCGGCCGCCCTGCGCGCGGAGGTGAGCGCGGAGTACCCGCTCGCGCGGATCGCCGAGCCGCGCGAGATCGCCCGCGCGGTGGTGTTCCTGGCGGGCGAGGACGCATCGTTCATGAGCGGCCAGCCGCTCGTCGTCGACGGTGGCCTGCTGGCCACGTGCTACTGATGGGCGCCCGCATCGACGACCGCTGGGCGTACAACGGCCTGCGCGTGATCCGGCTGGAGAACGCGCGCCTGGCGGTCGACGTCATGCCCGAGCTGGGCGGGAAGATCCTGCGCCTGATCGACAAGCGCGGCGACCGCGACGTGCTCTGGCACTCGCCCCGGGTCGAGCCGCACCGGGCCGAGCTGCACGCGAACTTCGACGACCACTGGCCGGGCGGATGGGACGAGGCGTTCCCCGGCGGCGCGCCGTCGCCGAACCGCTACGGCGACATGCTGCCGTACATGGGCGAGCTGTGGACGACGAACGCCGAGCACCGGATCGTCCGCGCCGGCCCGGCCGCCGTCGAGCTCGAGCTCGTCCTGCAGACGCCCATCACGCCCGCGCGCTGGACGCGCCGGCTCGTCCTCGAGGGCGACGATCCGGTGCTGCGGATCGACTACCGGCTCGAGAACGCCGGCACGATGCCCTTCGACTACAACTGGGGCCTGCACCCGGTCGCGGCCATCTCGCCCGCCCACCGCTTCGACGTGCCCGCAAAGCAGGCGGAGGTGGACGAGAACGGCGGCGGCACGCTGGGGGTCAAGGGCGACCGCTACGAGTGGCCCGACTTCGGTGGGATGGACGTGCGCCGCGCGCTCGGCCCCGACGCCGGCTGCTTCGCCCTCCACTACCTGACCGAGCTGCGCGAGGGCTGGGTCGCGACGACCGACACGGCCGCCCGCCGCGGCTTCGGCCTCACCTTCGACCGCGAGGTCTTCCCGGTGGTGTGGCTGTGGATGGTGTACGGCGGCTGGCGCGGCTACTACCACGCGATCGCCGAGCCGTGGACGGGCTATCCGAGCCCGCTCGCCGAGGCCGTCGAGGCCGGGCGCGCCCGCGTGCTCGATCCCGGCGGGGTGCTGGAGACGTCCGTCTCGGCGGTCGTCTACGAGGGCGTCGAGTCGGTGTCGCGCCTGTCCGCCGACGGGGCCGTCTCGGCCTGACCAGGCCCGCGCGGGGTGGGTTGACGTGCCCCGCGGGCGTCCGGTAACGTCTCTCTCCTTGAACGATCAAGCACCACTCGTGGGCCGGGGCCTCCGCACGCTCGCGAACGGCCTCGATCATCCGGAGGGCGTGTGCTGGTCTCCCGCCGCCGGCGCGGTCTACGCGGGCGGCGAGGCGGGGCAGCTCTACCGCTTCGACCTGGACGGCGGGCCGGTCGAGACCGTCGCCATCGTGCCGGACGGCTTCCTGCTCGGCCTCGCTGCCGACGCCACCGGCAACGTGTACGCGTGCGACGCGAACGGCGGCCACGTGCTGCGGATCTCGCCGGACGGCGGCGTCGAGCCCTACGGCGAGCACGTCGGCTACCCCAACTACCCGGTGTTCGACCGCGGCGGCAACCTGTGGGTGACCGACTCCGGCGCCTGGGACGAGGTCTCGGGCGGCCTGGTGCGGATCGCCCCGGACGGCGCCACCGAGCGCGTCGCCGGGCCGTTCCGGTTCGCGAACGGCCTTGCGATCGGCGGCGACCACCTTTACATAGTCGAGTCGCAGATGCCGGGTGTGGTGCGCATGCCGCTCGCCGGCGGGCCCGCCGAGCCGGTCGTCGAGCTGCCCCGCACCGTCCCCGACGGGCTCGCGTTCGACGCCGAGGGCGGCCTGTGGATCGGGTGCTACCAGCCGAACCGCATCTACCGGCTTGCCGCCGGCGGCGATCTCGAGCTCGTCGTCGACGACTGGACCGGCGAGTACGTGATGTCGCCGACCAACCTCGCGTTCGCCGGCGGTGACCTCGACGTGCTCGTGCTTGCGTCGCTGTGCGGCTGGGCGGTGAAGGCGATCGACCCGGGCGTCCGCGGGGCGGCCCTCGAGCTGCCGTGAGCCCGGATCTGCGCAGCGGCCGCTGGTTCGGGACGCAGGACGTCGCCGGGCTGATCCACCGCTCCTACCTGAAGGCCGAGGGCATCTCGCAGGCCGCGATCGAGGGCCGCCCCGTGATCGGCATCTGCAACTCGTGGAGCGAGCTCGTGAACTGCAACATCCACTTCCGCGGCCTCGCGGCGGCGGTGAAGCGCGGCGTCCTGCAGGCCGGCGGGCTGCCGCTCGAGTTCCCGACGATCTCGCTCGGCGAGGCGTTCATGAAGCCCACGACGATGCTCTTCCGAAACCTGATGGCGATGGACGTCGAGGAGACGATCCGGGCGAACCCGTTCGATGCGGTCGTCCTGATCGGCGGCTGCGACAAGACCGTCCCGGCCCAGCTGATGGGCGCCGCGAGCGTCGACCTGCCCGCGATCATGATCACCGGCGGCCCCGCCCAGCCGGCCGTCTTCCGGGGCGAGCACATCTCCAACGGCACCGACCTGTGGCGCTACACCGCCGACCTCCGCGCCGGGCGCATCACGCAGGCCGACTACGACGCGCTCGAGGCGGCGATGGTGCCGTCGGCCGGGCACTGCCAGGAGATGGGCACGGCCTCGACGATGACCTCGCTGATCGAGGCGATGGGGATGGCGCTGCCGGGCACGGCCTCGATCCCGGCCGTCGACGCGCGCCGGGCTGCTGCCGCCGAGACGACCGGGCGGCGGGCCGTCGAGATGGCGCTCGTGGGCGCCCCGCGGCCGTCGCAGATCCTGACCGCCGCCGCCTTCGACAACGCCATCACGCTGCTCATGGCCCTGGCGGGGTCGACCAACGCCGTGATCCACCTGCTCGCGATCGCGGGCCGGGTGGGCGTCGACCTCCGGCTCGACCGCTTCGACGAGCTGTCGCGGCAGACGCCCGTGCTCGCGAACATCCGGCCCAGCGGCGAGCACCTGGTCGAGGATCTTTTCCACGCCGGCGGCGTGCCGGCGGTGCTGCGCGAGCTCGGCTCCCTCCTCCACGGCGACGCCCTCACGGTGACCGGGGCGACGCTGGCCGAGAACCTCGCAGCGGCACCGTCGGCCGCCCCCGATCGGTCGGTCATTGCGGCCCTCGACGCGCCGCTCGCCGCCGAGGGCGGGATCGCGGTCCTGCGCGGGTCGCTCGCGCCCGGCGGCGCGCTGATCAAGCGCAGCGCGGCGTCGCCGGAGCTCCTGCGCCACCGCGGGCCGGCCCTCGTCTTCGAGAACGTCCACGACCTGGCGGCGCGGATCGACGACCCGGCGCTCGACGTGACCGCCGACTCCGTCCTCGTCCTGCGCGACAGCGGCCCGAAGGGCGCGCCCGGGCATGCCGGAATGGGGCCAGCTGCCGATCCCGTCCAAGCTCCTGCGCCAGGGCGTCTCGGACATGGTGCGGATCTCCGACGCGCGGATGAGCGGGACGTCGTTCGGGACGGTTGTGCTCCACGTCGTGCCGGAGTCGGCGGCCGGCGGCCCGCTCGCGGTCGTGCGGGACGGCGATCCGATCGAGCTCGACGTCGAGGCGCGCACGCTCGAGCTGGCAGTCCCGGCGGAGGAGGTCGCCGAGCGGCTGGGCGCGCTGCCCGGCCCGAGCCGAAGTACACGCGCGGCTACGGCCGGCTGTTCCTCGACCACGTGCTCCAGGCCGACACGGGCTGCGACTTCGACTTCCTGCGCCGCCGGCCCGGCGAGCCGATCGAGCCCGACCCGCTCGGCCTGGTCGGCGGGCCGATCGGCGGGTGGTAGGGCCGGTGGCGACGACTCCTGCCGTCCGCGGGCTGTTCGAGGCCCACCTGCCCGTCGCCGACGTCGCGGCCTCGCTGGCGTTCTACCGCGACGTCGTCGGGCTCGAGCCGGCCTACGAGGTGCCCGAGCGGGGCGCCGCCTTCCTCTGGTGCGGTGCGCCCGGCGGCTCGATGCTCGGCCTGTGGTCGCTCGGATCGGCGCCGATGGGCATTCGGCTGCACGTCGCCTTCACCGTCCGCCTGGAGGAGCTCATGGATGCACCGGCGGCGCTCGCGGCCCGCGGTGTCACGCCGCGTTCGTTCTTCGGCGAGGAGGCGGACGAGCCGAGCGTGATCGGGTGGATGCCGGCCGCGGCGGTCTACTTCCAGGATCCGGACGGCCACTCGCTCGAGTACCTGGCGATGCTGGACGAGCCTCCCTGGCCCGACGGAGGCATCACGACCTGGTCGAGGTGGGTCGAGGGGCGGGGTTAGGGCGAGCAGTGCCGGGGGACAGTCCCCGTGACGGGGACTGTCCCCGGGTACTAGCCCGGCATCACGACCCAGAGGCGCGGCGCCAGCTCGACCAGCGTCTCGGCCGGCACGTCGCCCACCGTTGCGGCACCCTCCTTGCCCATCACCATCCAGAGCTCGCGCCAGGCGTGGGCGACCGGGGCGACGCGGGCGGTGGGGCCGAAGCCGACCGCGGCGCGCAGCTCGTCGGCCCGCTCGCGCACGTCATCGGCGGTCAGCTCGGCGAACGGCCGGTTCTCGCCCCGCACGAAGATCGGGCTGCGGCCGATCTCGGCGGCGCGGTCGTCGATCTCGGGCATCGCTGCTACGCCTCCGCCGCCATCCGCCTGGCAGCCACCGCGGCCTGGCCGTAGGAGATCCCGCCGTCGTTGGCGGGCAGCCGCTCGGGCAGGAGCACCCGCAGGCCCTCGCGGCGCAGGCCCGCGGCGGCCGCTTCGACGAGCGTCCGGTTCTGGAACACCCCGCCGGAGAGCACGACGGTCTCGGTCGCCGCCGCCGAGGCGACCTCCGCGCACGCGCGCACGGTGGCCGCGGCGATCCCGGCGTGAAACCTGGCGGCGACCGCGCCCGACCGACGTGCCGGCGGCGATGTCGCGGACGATCGCGCCGATCGCCTCCCGCGGGTCCATGACCACCGCGCCGTCGCGCTCCTCGACCACGATCGCGTACGCGCCGCGCTCCGACGCATCGCACAGCGCCTCGAGCTCGATCGCCGCCTGGCCGTCGTAGTTCACCGTCGGGCACACGCCGCACAGCGCGGCCACCGCGTCGAAGAGCCGGCCCATGCTCGTCGTGACGGGCGAGGCGAGCCCCGTCCGCGCCAATCCCGTGACCTGGGTCCAGGCCGCGTGATCGACGGCGTCGGCGAGCGCAGCCGGCGGGCCCTCGAGGCCGGCCGCGAGCATCCACGAGCACGCCATCCGCCATGGCTGCCGGATCGCCTGCGCGCCGCCCGGCAGGGTCACCGGAGACAGGGCGCCCGCCCGCCTGAACCCGCCCAGGTCACCCACGAGGAGCTCGCCGCCCCAGATCGTCCCGTCGGCGCCCAGGCCCGTGCCATCGAATATGGCGCCGACCGCCTGGCCGGTCTCGCCGTGCTCGGCCAGCACGGCCGCCAGGTGGGCATGGTGATGCTGGACCCCGATCGCCTCAACGTCGACCTGAGCGAGCGCGCACTTGGTCGACAGGTACTCCGGATGGAGGTCGTGTACGACGGCCTCCGGCGTGACGGCGAACAGGCGCTGGAAGTGCGCGATCCCCTCGACGAACGACTGGTGCGTCTCGTAGTTCTCGAGGTCGCCGATGTGGTGGCTGACCCAGGCCCGCCGCCCCTTCGCGACGCAGAACGTGTTCTTGAGCTCGGCGCCGCAGGCCAGCAGCGGCCGCGGCGCCGGCTCGGGCAACGCCAGCGCGGCCGGCACGTACCCGCGCGAGCGGCGCAGGAAGGCCGGCCGGCGGCCGGCGCCGCTCTCGACCAGCCGGACGACGCTGTCGTCGGTGCGGGTGTGGATGGGGCGGTCGTGTACGAGCAGCAGGTCGGCGATCGCGCCCAGTCGCTCGCGCGCGTCGTCGTCGCGGTAGGCGATCGGCTCGTCCGAGACGTTCCCGCTCGTCATGACGAGCGCCCGCGGCCCGCCCGCCCGCTCCGCCACATCGGCCAGCAGCAGGTGGTGCAGCGGCGAGTACGGCAGCATCAGCCCGAGCTCGCCTGCCCGCGGCGCGACCGACTCGGCCACCGGCGCCGCCGCCCGCCGCCGGCAGAGGACGATCGGCCGCTCCGGCCCGGCCAGGAGCGCCTCCTCGTCCGCGTCCACGTGCACCAGCCGCCACGCATGATCGATCGACGCGACCATGAGCGCGAACGGCTTGTCCTCGCGGTGCTTGCGCGCCCGCAGCGTCGCGACCGCCGCCTCGTCGCCGGCGTCGCACGCCAGGTGGTAGCCGCCGAGGCCCTTCACCGCCACGATCGCGCCGCCGCGCAGGGCCGCGGCGGCCGCCCGCACCGACGCGTCCCCCGCCCCGGTGGCAGCAGAGCCGTCCGGCCGCATCAGCGCGACGACGGGACCACACGCCGGACACGCGTTCGGCTGGGCGTGGAAGCGGCGGTCGGTCGGGTCGTCGTACTCGGCCCGGCAGCGCGGGCACATCTCGAACCCTGCCATCGTGGTGAACGGCCGGTCGTACGGCACCCCGCGGACGATCGTGAAGCGGGGCCCGCAGTTCGTGCAGTTGATGAACGGGTAGCGGTGGCGGCGGTCGGCCGGGTCGAACAGCTCGGCCAGGCAGTCGGAGCAGGTGGCGCTGTCGGGCGTGACGGGCGCGTCGGCCGTCCCGCCGCGCGGACTCGCGCGGATCGCAAACCCGCGCTCCTGTGTCGGCTCGCACTCCTCGGCGGCCACCCGCTCGATCCGGGCCAGCGGCGGCGCCTCCGGCTCGAGCCGCGCCAGGAAGCGCTCGACGGCCGCCGCCGGCCCCTCCACCTCGAGCAGCACGCCGCGGGAGTCGTTCAGGACGTAGCCGGCCAGGTCGAGCTCGTTCGCGAGCCGGTAGACGTAGGGCCGGAATCCGACTCCCTGGACGGTGCCCTCGACCCGTGCCCGCGCCCGCGTCAGGGAGACGGTGCTCATCGCTCGCCGACCAGCCGTCGCAGCACGTGGTAGGCGCTCGCCTGCGCCTCCTGGATGCGGGGGATGTGCTCCGACCGGGTGACCACCACGTGGTCGGCCAGGCCCTCGGACGCGATCACGCCGCCGTCGTAGCCGACCATCGCGATCGTGAGCAGCTCGCGGCGGCGGGCCTCGGCCAGCGCGTCGACGATGTTGCGCGAGTTGCCGGACGTGGAGAGGGCGATCAGGGCGTCGCCCGCCCGGCCGTGGGCGATCACCTGGCGGGCGAAGATCGCCTCGGCGCCGATGTCGTTTGCGATCGCCGTCAGGATCGCGGGGTCGGCGGTCAGGTCGATCGCCGGCCAGGGCGGTGCGAAGTCGGCGACCACGTCCATCGCGTCGGTGGCCGAGCCGCCGTTTCCGAGCGCGAGCAGCGTCGCGCCGCCGTCGAGCGCGCTGCGCAAGCTTGCGGCGGCCGCCTCGATGGTGTCGCGGTTCTCGGTGAGCGTCTGGACGCGCAACTCGCCGATGTCGGCCGACTTCGCGAGCATCGACCGGCGCACGTCGGCGAGCAGCCCGTCGAGGTCGTCATCGCGCTCGTCCAGGAACGGGTACAGAAACGCCGACGCGCCCGCGTCGTGGCGGGCGCGCTGCTCGCGCCCGGCCAGGAGGCCGCGGTGGTCGAAGAACACGTGCACGAGCTCCCACAGCACGTGGTAGAGCGTCTCGACGAGCTCCTGGCGCACGTCGGCGTCGGCGCCGGGCGGCTCGAGCTCCCACTCGGCCCCGGCGGGCGCGAACGCGATCGTCAGGCACCCGCGCTCGCGAGCGGCCGCCACCGCGCGGGCGGCCTCGCCGCCGTCCTCTTCCGCCCCGAAGGCGATCGCGATGTCGTCGGGGCGCGCGAGCAGCCCGACCTGCGCGGGCCAGGTCGCCGCCCTCGCCGGCCAGGCCGATGGCCGGCAGCGCGCGCTTGCCGACGATGACCGGGTGCACGAACTCGACGGCGACGTGGCGCACGTCGGAGCGGGCCGCCGGCGAGCGTCCGAACGCCACCAGCCGCCCGCCCCGGGCGAACCGCTCCGCCATCAGATGGCAGAGGCGGGCCAGCCGCTCGGAGACGTCCTCGAAGAAGGCTCGGTTGGCCTCGGTGCGCCGCGCCAGCAGCTCGTCGACGCGGGCGTCGTGGTCGACTGGCGCCACGGCTCAGGCGACCGCGGGCGCGCGGGCCGCGACCTCGGTCAGCCACTCGCGCCAGGCGTCGATGCCCTCGCCGGTGCGGGCGCTGACCATGATCCGGCGCACGTCCGGGTGGACGTGGTCGAGGTGGTAGAGGAACTTCTCGAGGTCGTAGTCGAGGTGGGGGAGCAGGTCGATCTTGTTCACCAGCACCAGGTCGCAGGTGCGGAACATGAGCGGGTACTTGAGCGGCTTGTCCTCGCCTTCGGTGACCGACGAGACCATCACCCGCGCGTCCTCGCCGATCCGGAACTCGGCCGGGCAGACGAGGTTGCCGACGTTCTCGACGACGAGCAGGTCGATCTCGGCCAGGGGTAGGTCGGGAGGGCGCTGCGCACCATGTTGGCGTCGAGGTGGCACTCGCCGCCGAACCCGGGATCGGTGTTCAGCTGGGTCACGGGGACGTGCAGGCCGGCCAGGCGGTCGGCGTCGAGCGAGCCCTGGACGTCGCCCTCGAGCACGCCCACGCGGACGCCGGGCAGGTCGCCGACGACCCGCTCGAGCAGCGTCGTCTTGCCCGCGCCGGGGGCGCTCATGAAGTTCACGACCGTGACGCCGTGCCGGTCGAAGTCGGCCCGGTTGGCGTGCGCGATCGTGTTGTTGGCGTCGAGGGCCTCCTCGACGACCCTCACCCGTGTGCGATGCATGCCGTCTCCTCCACCTCGATCGACTCGACCTCGAACTCGTCACCCGCCGCGACCGCCACGTCGGAGCCGGCGCAGGCGGGGCAGCGGAACGCCGGGATCTCGATGCCCCACTCGTGGCCGCAGCCGTTGCAGCGCAGGGCCGCGTCGATGACCTCCATCTCGAGCCGCGCGCCCTCGCACACCGTGTCGCGGGCGACGAACCCGAAGTAGAAGTCGAGCGTGTCCGGCACCACCTGGCGCAGCCGCCCCACCCGCAGGCTGACGACGGTCACGCGGCGCCCGTCCGCGTGCTTGACGGCGGTGTTCACGATCGCGCCGCTGAGGGACAGCTCGTGCAGTTATTTCGCCCCCTCGAGGGCCGCCGCGCGCAGATCGTCGATCGTCTCCGTGACGAGCGCCATCGCCCGCCCGACCGCGTCCTGCACCGGGTCGGTGAGGCCGAAGCCGAGCTCCTCGACCTCGCCCGGCTCGCAGGCGATCACGATCACCCGCCCCGGCCACGCGCCGATCGACTTCACGAACCGCAGAACGGTCTGCGGGTCCATCGCGTGCGGGTTGATGGCCTCGCCGTCGTTGATCGCGCCGTCGATCGACGCCTCGTCCGGCTCCATCACGTAGAGCGTCCCGGGCGCCCCGCCCTGGCGGCTGACGTCGACCATGACGAGCGCGTCGTAGCCGCGCATCACCTCGTAGGCCAGGTCGAGGCCGCCGGTGCCGGCGTCCATCACCGCCACCTCCGGCGGCAGGTCGAGGGCCGCCAGCCGCCGGGCCACCTCGCCGCCGAAGCCGTCGTCGCGCAGCCAGGCGTTGCCGATCCCGGCCACCAGGATGCGAAGCTCGCGCCGATCGCTCACGGGTCGATCACCTCCACCTCGGGGACGAAGAAGAACAGGAGCCGGTTCGTCTCGCGCATCAGCTCCTGGCCCGGGTCGCCGTCGACGGTGACGCCCAGGTGCACCCGGCCGTCGTAGTCGACGAAGATCCGCTCGATCGTGGCCTCGCGCCCGTCCAGGAGCCGCGCGTGCAGGTCGGCGTCCGGGCCGGGGCGCAGGCGGACGTGGCCGCCGCGGCGGTAGGCGACGCCGTCGACCTCGGCCGAATCCGCGCCGGCGCTCGGATCGGCGAGGCCGGGCGGCTCCTCGGGCGGCGCGAGCGTGACCGGGTCGCGCGTCGGCGCCGGGTCGCGCAGGGTGACGCGGCCGTGGAGGGCGGCGATCTCCGCCGGCGTCACCGCCGCCGCCCGCTCGACCATCTCCCGCACGGCCGGGTCGGCGGCCGCGATCTCGGCCCGCTCGGCGTCGCTCAGCGCCTGCACGTGCAGGACGAGCGCCTCCTCGATCTCGGTGGAGTCGAAGAGCCCGCCGCGGCTCTCGGGTGCGATCCGGGGGTGGTCGGGGAGCACGATGGCGGCTCCGAGCACGGCGTCGTCGGAGTCGGTCGCGAGCACCGGGTAGGTGTTCAGGGCCGCGCAGGGCCGGTCCAGGGGAGAGATGAACCGGCCCCGCGAGGTGCGCAGAAGAGGGTGGGTCGAAAGCAGCGACCGCCGCAGCGCCGCGCCGCGGCCGACGCCGGGCTCGCAGTCGGTCAGGTTCTCGACGCGCAGGCTGATCTCGTGCGCCCCGGAACCTGCCGGGGCGGCGGAGAGCACGAGGCGCACCTGGAGGGGCGGCCCGCCGTCGCCGTCCACGGCTCGCTCGAGGTCGCAGCCACGCTCCGCCAGCGCAGTGACCCGGGCCGCGGGCAGCTCGATCCGCACCGGCGCCGCGCGGTGCCCGGCCCCGGCCGCGGCCAGAAACCGCACCTCGGCCCGCACCTCGGCGTCGCCGTCGGCGGCCAGCACGCAGCGCAGGTCGAGGTGGTCGTGGGTGCTCGTGAGCGCCTCGGCGTAGCGGGGCGGGTAGACGATTCCGAACGGCGTCGGCGTCGCGTTCTTGGTCGCCCCGGGCGTGTACGGATAGAGGGCATACCCCTCGTAGAGGAGCGAGTCGATCAGCCGGTCGAGCTCAGCCATCGCCGGCCTTCCCGAGCAGGTCGCGGACGCAGTCGTCGATGGTCGCGTGCGCGCCGCGGACGCGGCGGGCCTCGAGCGCCGCGATCGTCTCCGAACGCAGCCCCACCCACCCGGTGTTGGGGTAGTAGTGATCGATCATCTCCCGCCACACCGAGACCGGCATGCGGAAGTCGACCGACCGCGACCAGGGGATGAGCGTCATCTGCAGGCCGCCGGCGTCGTCGCGGTAGTAGACGACGCCGTTGAAGTGCAGCGCGAGCGGCGCCTCGCCTTCCACCAGCGAGCGCAGGTACTTGGCCGAGGCCACCTCGAGGTCGTAGCTGCACGGGATCGGGATCGCCACCGTCGTCGCGCCGGTGAACGCCGGGACGACGACGTCGAGCTGCGCCCAGACGAGGCTGCGCGTCGTCACCGCCCACCGCTCCGGTGGCCCGAACAGGCCGACGAGCCGCTCATGCTCGGCGTCGTCGTAGCGCCGCCGGGCCGGCTCGATCATGAGCTGCACGGTCAGCGCGATCATGTACACCGCGCGCCCCTCCGGCTCCGAGACGCCCAGATCGAGGACCAGGGTGGGCGCCGCGGCGTGGCGCATCGGCCTCACCCCCAGCACCTCGAACTCGGGCTCCGGAACGGCGGGGCGCGCTGGCTCCCCGGGGGGCGGGGAGGTGTCGGCGGCGCGAACGTTCATGCCGCCGCCGCGTCCCTATGCAGGCGATCGAAGAAGGCCGCGACCGCCTCCTGCACGCGCGAGCCTCCGGAGAGGCCCTCCCAGCTCGCCTTGATCGTGCCGGTGAGCGCATAGCACCGGTCGATCGGGGCGATCACGTACGTCGGCGGGTCGGAGAGGCGGTTCACGATCAGCGCCTCGATGTCCGGCTCGAGGCCGGCGAGCACCGGGTTCAGCGTGACCATGCGGTTCCACGACGAGAAGTGCAGCTCGCTCTCGGTGGCGCCGCCCGGGCTGGGGTAGAGCGCGACGACGCAGCCGGTCGTGGTCGAGTCCATGAAGAAGGCGAGGCCGATCGGGATCTGGAACGTCGCCCACAGGTCGTCGGGGAGGTCGATCCCCGGCAGCCACACGATCCGGTTCCCGGTGGGCCGGTACTCGGGGTCGCCCGACCGGAGCGCCCAGCAGCTCTCGCACACGCACTCGATCCGGCGCTCGACGAGCTGGAGCAGGTGGCGGTGGTCGTCGGGCACGGTCGTGCCGCAGATGTCGCAGCGCTCGGCGGCATCCGCGGCCGCAGGGGGAGCCGCGTCGGCCGGCCGCGCCCGGTCGCGAAGCCCGCTCACCACCTGTGCGCGGCGGCGGCTCTCGACCGCCTGGGCGAGGCCGCGCCGCTCGCGCGGGCGGCCTGCTCCGGGATCGCCGTCGCCGTTGCCGGTCACGTCGCCAGGGCCACCTTGACGACACCCTGGTCGCGCAGCAGCGGGACCGGGTCGAGCTGGAGCCGGTCGTCGTCCATCGATCGCCCGGCCCGGGGCAGGTAGTAGGTGCGTGCGCAGCTGCGGCAACGCAGCACGCCGGCCTCGAGCCCGCCGTCGTGGAGCGGCTCGCCGCAGCCGGCGCACGCGTCGCGGTAGGCGAGCAGCGTGCCCTCGACGTTGGCCACGACGAGCGCGGCTCCGGCGATGTCCGCCGTCGTCAGCTCGCCGGGCGCGAGCCCGGCCAGCCGGTCGACCTCGAACCAGGACGGCGTCGGGGCCGGCGCGAGCGGAAGCCGCTCGATGCGGGCAACCGCGGCCGCCATCGGGACGGCGCCGGCCTCGGCCTCCTCGATGCCCTCGACCTCGAGTCCGTCCAGGTCGGGAGCGGCGTCCTCGAGCGCCTGCTTGATCGCGAGCTCGAGCGTGACCGACGACGCCGAGCAGTCGGAGCAGCTGCCCTGCAGCCGGATCCGGGCGACCCCGTCCTCCAGGTCGAGCAGCTCGACGTTGCCGCCGTGGGACTCCATGTAGGGCCGGACGCACTCGAGCGCCTCGGCGACCCGGGCCTCCAGCGGCACCGGGTGCAGGTCGTGGATCATCAGCAGCGTTGCGACCAGCGGGTCGTCGGCGAGCGTGCGGGCGAGCTCGTGGCGCTCGTCCGCCTCGGCGACGACCTCGACGATCCGCTCGAGGCCCGCGCCGTACATGCGCACGACCGCCGACACGAGCTCCTCGGCGATCGCGCGCGTCTCGGGGTCGCCCGCCGACTCGAGCCGTTCCTGCAGCTCCTGGACGCGGCCGACGAGCTCGTCGACGGCTTCGCTCGGGGCGCTCGGCATGGCGGCCACCTCCTAGGCCAGCGCCGTGGGCGTGTGCATGACCTTTCGCACCTTCCCGTCGCCCGTGTACATGTGCACGCCGCACGGCAGGCACGGGTCGAACGAGCGCACCGCCCGCATGATGTCGATGCCCTTGAAGTTCTCGGGCCCGTTCTCCTCGAAGATCGGCGTGTTCTGCACCGCGTCCTCGTAGGGGCCGGGCGTCCCGTAGACGTCCCGCGGGCTCGCGTTCCACGGCGTCGGCGGGTAGGGCTGGTAGTTCGCGATCTTGCCGTCGCGGATCACCATGTGGTGGGAGAGCACGCCGCGGGCCGCCTCGTGGAAGCCGCAGCTGACGGCGCTCTCGGGCACCTTGAAGCTGTTCCAGCTCTTGGTGCGGCCGGCCCGCACCTCCTTCATCGCCCGCTCCAGGCAGTGCAGCGCGATCAGCGCCGAGTAGGCCTGGTGGTAGGTGCGGGCGCGGTCGCGCTCGATCGCGTTCGACTTCTCCGGCACGTGCCACTCGAGCTCCATCTCGGGCATGTTCGGCGAGCGCGGCAGCACCATCTGGATCGAGTGACCGGTCGCCTTGGCGTAGCCGAAGTCGACCAGGCCGGCCTTGGCCGTGCACCACTGGCGGGCGAACGGGCCGCCGCCGGTGTCGCAGCAGACGTGCGTGTCGGTGCGCTTGTCGTAGATCCGCGGCGAGACGACCCACGTGTACTTGTCGGTGAAGTCGCGCTTCTGCGGCCGCGGCAGCGTGACCTTGTTCCAGGGGTGGTTCTTGTCGACCGGGTTGCCGAGCGGGTCGCGGTCGACGAACGTCGGCTCGTTCTCCCACGAGTCGAAGTACGAGGAGCCGAGCAGGATCCGGATCATCAGGTTGATCTCGACGAGGTCGGTCGAGATCAGCTCGCCGCCGATCGCGACGCCGGGCGTGATGTAGCGCTTGCGGCCCCACTCGGTCATGTTGCGGTAGTCGTAGTCGACGTAGTCCGGGTCGTCGAACGAGCCCCAGTTGACGAGGTTCGTCTCGCGGTAGCCGACCATGTCGTACCCGGGCAGCTCCTGCAGGAAGAAGTCGTACAGGTCGTCGTGCATCGGCACGCTGCGCTTGACGTAGTCGAAGTAGCGCATCAGCCGCACGTAGTAGTCGGTGCAGGTCTGATGCGTGATGTCGGCGCTGCAGCCGCCCGGCATGATCGTCGACGGGTGCGTGTGACGGCCGCCGAACAGGCAGTACATCTCGCGCGTGTAGCGGGCGACGTGCAGCGTCTCCA
This sequence comes from uncultured Actinomycetes bacterium, assembly GCA_963746115.1. GTDB lineage: Bacteria > Actinomycetota > Thermoleophilia > Gaiellales > JAICJC01 > JAICJC01. The sequence goes on from CAVVAA010000003.1 coordinate 642,165, forward strand.
GGTAGAACTCGCCGGTGAACGGGTTCAGCGCCCGCATGATGTCGGCGATCGTCTTGTAGCCGTGGATGTCGCTGTCCGGGGCGGCGGTCGTCTCGGCCTTCGCGAGCAGCGTCGGGTTGGTCTCCTTGACCATCTGCTCGCAGAAGTCGACGTTCGCCATGCAGTCGTTGAAGATCGCGTGGTCGAAGATGTAGTCCGCCGTCTCGGCCAGGTTGAACGCGAGGTCGCCCAGCGGCGGCGGCTTGACGCCGTAGGCCATGTTCTGGTTCAGGCACGAGCAGGTGGCGTGGTTGTCGCCGCAGATCCCGCAGATGCGGCTGGTGATGAAGTGGGCGTCGCGCGGGTCGATCCCCTTCATGAAGATGTCGAAGCCGCGGAAGATCATCGACGTGCTGTAGCACTTGAGCACCTGCCGGTTGGAGAAGTCGATCTCCGTGTGGATGCCGAGGCTGCCGACGATCCGGGTGATCGGATCCCACGACATCTCCTTGACCATCACCTTCTGCTGGCCTGGGCGTCTCAACCGTCGCCATCGTTCACCACCTCTTCGCGTAGCCGGTGGTGAGCGCCTGTGCCCCGCCGCCGCCATTCCGGCTCTTCGTCGTAGTGCTTCTTCGATGTTGCGCTTGCGGAAGTAGCGCACGATCGGGCCGTAGGTGATCTTGCTGAAGTCCGCCGCCATGTTGCCCCACCGGTCCTCATCCATGAACGGCATGAACTTGTCGGGGAAGCCCGGCATCGTGCAGGCCATGCAGATGCCGCCGACGTTGGGGCAGCCGCCGATGCCGTTGACCCAGCCGCGGACCGGCACGTTGCACTTGACCACCGGGCCCTTGCAGCCGAGCTTGACCAGGCAGCGGTGGTCGGAGCCGTACTCGGTGGCGAACTCGCCCTGCTCGGCGAAGCCGGCGCGGTTGCAGCTCTCGCGCACCGTGCGGCCGAACAGCCACTTGGGCCGCAGCGCCTCGTCGAGCTCCGGCGCCGGCGCGAGGCCGGCGAGGTGCAGCGCGAGGTAGAGCAGCGTCTCGGTCATGTTGTCCGGCTGGGCCGGGCAGCCCGGGATGCAGACGACCGGCAGGCCGGCCTTCGACTTCCAGTTCCAGCCGAGGTAGTCGGGCACGCCCATCGCGCCGGTCGGGTTGTTCTTCATCGCCGGGATGCCGCCGTAGGTGGCGCAGGTGCCGACCGCGACCACGGCGGCGCCCTTCGGCGCGAGCCGGTCGATCCACTCGTTCATCGTGATCGGCTGGCCGTTCTCGGGGTTGACGGCGAACCCGGTCCAGTGGCCCTCGCCGTTGATCTCCTCGTTGCCGAGCGAGCCCTCGATCACGAGCACGAACGGGTCGAGCTTGCCCTGCTCGGCGTCGAACCAGGCCTGGGCGTAGTCCTGCCCGACGGCGTAGTCGATCACCTGGTTGTGGACGACCACCTTCGGCATGCCGGGGATCGCCTGCAGGATGATGTCCTCGAGGCTCGGGTTGGTGGCCGAGGTCATCGCGACCGAGTCGCCCTCGCAGCTGAGGCCGGTCGTCATCCAGAGGACGTGGGCGGTGACCGCCTCGGTCTTCCTGTGCTCCGCGAACGCCTCGCTCGCCATCGCGTCTCCTCTCGCCTCAACAGATCCGCGGCAGCGGGTCACCGACCAGCTGGTCCATCACCCGCTGCCGCCGAAGCTCGTCTCGCACCAGCACCATCCCGGGCGGCTCCGTCCGCACCTCGCCGATCTCCGCCGCCTGCTCGCAGCCGGGCACGGCCCGCAGCGCCGCCAGCGCCCGTCCGCGGCCTCGGGCGCGACGAACGCGACCAGCTTGCCCTCGTTGGCCACGTACATCGGGTCGATCCCGAGGATCTCCGCCGCGCCGGCGACCGCCGGCTGCACCGGGACGCGCCCTCGCGCACGATCATCGCCACCGCCGAGGCGCGGGCGAGCTCGTTCAGCACCGACGCCACGCCGCCGCGGGTCGCGTCGCGCATGCAGCGCAGCTCGGCGCCGGCCGCGTCCAGCAGCGCGTCGACCGCCGGCCACAGCGAGCCGCGTGTCGGACTCGATCTCGGCGTCGAGCTCGAACTCGCCGCGCGCGAGCATGATCGCCGTGCCGTGCTCGCCGATCGCTGCCCGAGAGCAGGATGCGGTCGCCCGGGCGCAGCGCCGCCGGCGAGAGCTCGCGCGCGGGTCGCGCCGCCCGATGCCGGTGGTGCAGACGTACATGCCGTCGGCGTGGCCGCGCTCGACGACCTTGGTGTCGCCGGCGACGATCTCGACGCCGGCCGTCGCGCGCGGCGCGCGGCGATCGCCTCGATCTCGGCGCGCAGATCGTCGGCGGGCAGGCCCTCCTCGAGCACGAGCGAGAGCGCTCAGCGCGAGCGGCCGCGCGCCGGAGACGGCGAGGTCGTTGACGGTGCCGTTGACGGCGAGCTCGCCGATCGAGCCGCCCGGGAAGCGCAGCGGCTTGACGACGTAGGAGTCGGTCGTGATCGCGAGCGCCGACGCCGTCGACCTCGACCGCGCCGGCGTCGGCCATGCTCGCCCAGCGCCTCGCCGCCGAGGACGGGCACGAACAGGCCCTCGATCAGCGTCTGGGTCGCCTTGCCGCCGGCGCCGTGGGCCATCGTGATCTGGGCGTCGCGGAACTTCGGCCGCGCTGCCGCGGACGGTCTCGATGATCCCGAGGATCTTCTGCTCGCGCTCGGAGACGGCCGTGCTCGGCCATCACACGACCTCGCGCTCGCGGGCGAAGCGGCCGTAGTTGTAGTAGGCCGCGCACGCGCCCTCGGACGAGACCATGCAGGTGCCGATCGGCCGCTCCGGCGTGCACGCGGTGCCGAACACCTTGCACTCCCACGGCTTGATCACGCCCTTGAGCACCTCGCCGCACTGGCACGCCTTCGGGTCGGCGACGCGCACGCCGGGCACGCTGAAGCGGCGCTCGGCGTCGAGGTCGGCGTAGGCCTCGGACAGCTTCAGGCCGCTGTGGGAGATGAACCCGAGGCCGCGCCACTCGAAGTGCGGCCGCAGCTCGAAGACCTCGGCCATCACCTCGAGCGCGCGCAGGTTGCCCTCGTACGGGACGACCCGCCTGTACTGGTTCTCGACCTCGCAGCGGCCCTCGGCGAGCTGGCGCAGGATCATCGCGATCGCCTGCAGGATGTCGAGCGGCTCGAAGCCCGCGATCACGACCGGCTTGCCGTAGTCGGCCGGGATGAACTCGAACGGGCGCGCGCCGACGATCGTCGAGACGTGGCCGGGGCCGATGAAGCCGTCGAGCCGCAGGTCGGGCGACTCGAGCAGCGCCCGCAGCGGCGGCACGATCGTGACGTGGCTGCACATGCAGGAGAAGTTCTCGACGCCCTCGGCCCGCGCGCGCTTCAGCGTCAGCGCGGTCGACGGCGCGGTCGTCTCGAAGCCGATCGCGAAGAACACGACCTCGCGGTCGGGGTTCTGCTTGGCGATCCGCAGCGCGTCGAGCGGCGAGTAGACCATGCGGATGTCGGCGCCCGGCGGCCTTGGCGTCGAGCAGGCTGCCCTGCGAGCCCGGCACCCGCATCATGTCGCCGAAGCAGGTGAAGATCACGCCCTCGCTCGTGGGCGACGGCGATCCCGTCGTCGACGCGGCCCATCGGGATCACGCAGACCGGGCAGCCGGGGCCGTGCACGAGCTCGACGTTCGCCGGCAGCAGGTCGTCGACGCCGTACTTGTAGATCGAGTGGGTGTGGCCGCCGCACACCTCCATCACCTTGTAGTGGCGGCCCGGCTCGACCAGCGAGAGGATCTCGCCGGCGACCGCGCGGCCGAGCTCGGCGTCGCGGAACTCGTCGACGAACTTCATGCGGCGTCCCCACCGGGCAGGCGGCGATCGCGACGCCCGCGTGCACGAGGACGCGGTCGCCCTCGTGGACCGGCTCGACCAGCGCCGTCTCGACGGCGCTTCGCCCGCCGTCGGCGTCGGTGCACACGGCCAGGCCGGAGCCCGCGTCGACCCGCAGGACCGTCATCGGGACGCCGTCGTCGCCGCAGGTGATGCAGTGGTCGGAGCCGCAGGCAGCCTCCGGCGGCGGATCGCTCATTCGATCACGCTCGCCTTCAGCTCCTCGAGCTCGTGCTCGTAGTCCTCGCCCATGCGCTCGAGCAGCGATCGCGTCGCCCGCGCCTCCTCCTCGTCGACCTGGGAGATCGCGAAGCCGACGTGGATCAGCACCCAGTCGCCGGGGCCGACGCCGCCGTCGACGTCGAGCAGGCCGATGTTGACGTTGCGGCGGACGCCGGCCACGTCGACCTTGGCGAGCCTGCGCTCGTCGTCGACGATCTCCACGATCTGACCGGGGATGGCGAGGCACATAGGCGGAGTCCCCCTCCGGCACGCGGTCGCACTGCCGACTGAAAGCCGGGTCGCCTGGCCGGCAGGAGCTCGTCTTGGGACGAGCCGGAACCGGTTCTATCACGCGCGTTCGGAGCAGCCGGAAACGGGGTAACTGTGATTACCGAAGCGGCCGGTAATCGCGATTACCGGCCCGGATCCGGCCCGCATTTGTAGACTCGGAGCCGGTCACGAGAGCACGCGGACGGAAGAGGCGCGAATGCCGGGAAGCGATGGTCGCCCGGAGGACGCCTCGGGCTGGCCGGCACGGTCGACCCGGGCGAGGCGCCCTGCCACTCCGCCGCTCTTCGCCTACGTGCTCGACGCCGACGACGACCTGGCCGAGGAGCTCGACGTCCGCATGCGCTTCGCCGCCCGCCAGCTCGCCACCGCCCGGGTGCTCGAGGCGAAGGCCGGCGAGTGCGACCTCGGGCCGTGGTTCGACGCCGTCGGCCACGGCCCCGGCCTGCTGATCCTCGACGGCCTGGTCGTCGTCGACACGCGCGTCGTCGACCGCACCGTGACCGAGCTGCTCGGCGCCGGCGACCTGCTGCAGCCCGTGATGGGCGACGAGGACGACACCGTCTCGAGCGAGGCGGCCTGGCGGGCGCTCCGCCCCAGCCGCTTCGCGCTGCTCGACGCCGAGTTCGCCGAGCGGGCGCTGCCCTGGCCGCAGATCGCCCAGGCCCTCCTGCGCCGCAGCGAGCGCCGCGCCGCCGACCTCGACGCGCTGCGGGCGATCTCCGGCCAGCCGCGGCTCGAGGTGCGGCTGGTGCTGCTCCTGTGGCACCTCGCCGCCCGCTGGGGCCGGGTCGAGCCGGCGGGCATCCGCGTCTCGCTGCCGCTCACCCACCGGCTGCTCGGCCAGCTGGTGGCGGCCGAGCGGCCGTCGATCTCACACGCGCTCGGCCGGCTCGCGCGGGCCGGGCTCGTGACCGGCTCCGCCGGCGACTGGCACCTGCACGGGACGCTCGATGAGCAGCTCGAGCTGCTCATCGAGCATGTGTCGCTCCCGGGGCCCGAGTCGGCACAGCCGGCGTACCGCGGCAGGATGGCGTCGGGCAGATGAGCGGCGAGCCGCGTCCCGTCAGCGTGCTCTGGATCACGAGCGGCCTCGGCTGCGACGGCGACTCGATCGCGATGACCGCCGCGACCAACCCGAGCCTCGAGGACCTGCTGCGCGGCTGTCTGCCGGGCATGCCGCCGCTGGTCCTCTACAACCCGGTGTTCGCGTTCGAGACCGGCGACGACTTCATGCGGGCCTTTGACGACGCCGCCCGGGCGCGCTCGACCCGTTCATCCTCGTGCTCGAGGGCTCGGTCCCGAACGAGGAGATCAACGGCGACGGGCACTGGGCGGCGTTCGGCGTCGATTCGGTGACCGGCCAGCCGATCCCGACCTGCGACTGGATCGACCGGCTGGCGCCGCGGGCCGCGGCCGTGCTCGCGCTCGGCACCTGCGCCGCCTACGGCGGCATCCCCGCGATGCGCAACAACCCGACCGGCGCGATGGGCCTGCGCGACTACCTGGGGGCGACTGGCGCACCCGGCTGGGGCTCCCGATCGTCAACCTGCCCGGCTGCCCGGTCCAGCCGGACAACATCACGGAGACGCTGCTGTGCCTGGTGCTCCACCTGGCCGGCCTCGGCCCGCAGCTCGACCTCGACGAGCAGGGCCGGCCGCGGCGGATCTTCGGCCGCACCGTGCACGAGAGCTGCGACCGCGCCGGGTTCGCCGAGCAGGGGCAGCTCGCCGACGCCTACGGCGAGGGCCGCTGCCTGGTCAAGCTCGGCTGCAGCGGCCCGGTCGTCCGCTGCAACGTCCCGATGCGCGGCTGGGTCAACGGCGTCGGCGGCTGCCCCAACGTCGGCGGCATCTGCATGGCCTGCACGATGCCCGGCTTTCCCGACCGCTACATGCCGTTCATGGAGCCCGACCTGGGGGCGCGGCTGTACGCGCGCACCGCTCGCATGGCCCACGGGCCGATCGTGCGGTACCTGCGCGAGCGGCGCATGCGGCGCCGGTTCGACGTCGAGCCGGGGTGGCGCCGGCGAGGGCCGGAGCTCACGACAGGCTACGAGCGAGTCTCAGGCTCAAGTCGAAGGTGAGTCTACGCGAGAGGCAGGCGCGTGGCCGGCCGGGTCCGGCCGGGGTCGCAGATCGCACTATCCCAAGGGATGACGCCGCCCGCCGCCGTCGGTAGAGTGGCGCGCGGAGCTTCGACGTCATCAAAGGAGGACCCCTCGCGTGGCCGGATGGTTCGACCAGTTGTGGGATGCCATCACCGCAGTCTCCGTGCCGCTGCTTGTGCTCGGCATTCTGTTCCAGACGGCCCAGACGCTGCTCGTTGCGCTCGCCTGGCGCAACATCCTCCGCGCCGCGTACCCCAAGGACGGCGTCTCGTATCGGCCTGTGGCGAGCTACTACGCGGGCGGGGTCGGGCTGAACGCGATCCTGCCGGCGTCGGCCGGAACGGTGGCCATGCTGGGGCTCTTCCGGAGCAATATCCCCAGCTCGACCGTCGCCGGGCTCGTCGGCGCGACGATGGTCGAGAACATCTTCTTCGCCGTCGTCAGCATCCTCGTCTACGCGTGGCTGTTCCTGAGCGCGGCCGGCTCGTTCGACGTCCACTTCGGCTGGTTCAGCGCCCACCCCGGCCTCTCAGTCGTGATCCTCGTCGGCGGAGCGGCGTTGATCGCGCTCACGGTCGTGACGCTCTACCGCCGCTTCAAGAAGACGTGGGAGAACGCCAAGGAGGGAGGCGCGGTCCTGCGCCGGCCGCGCGTCTTCCTCGTTCAAGTCGTCGGCGTCGAGGCGGCGTCCTACGCCGCCCGGATGGGCGTGAACGCGACGTTCATGCACGCGTTCCACATCCCGGTGTCGCTCAAGAACGTGTTCCTGATCGTGGCGGCCTCGTCGATCTCCTCGACGGTGGCCATCCTGCCCGGCGCCGTCGGCGTGCAGACCGGGCTCGCGTCCGTCGTCCTGAGCGGCGTCGCGTCCCAGGCGGACATCACGGCGTACACGGTCGGCCAGTCCGTGATCACCACGGCGTGGGGCGTCGGCTTCGGCCTCGTCCTCCTCGCCCAGCAGATCGGGTGGGACGAGACGAAGAAGCTCCTGCACCGCAAGCGCAAGAAGGACAAGGCGGAGAATGCCGCGCCGGTGGTCGGGGACGCCGGCGCCAACCCCGCCCGCGAATAGCGCCGTGAGCCGGGACTGGAGGGCGGTCGGCCGCCGGGCGGTCGGGCCCGTCGTCGGGCTCGCGGTCGTCGCGGGGATCTTCGCGGCGGTCATCCCCAGGTTCGCTGACTACCAGGCGGTCTGGCAGGCCATGATCCACCTGAGCGGGCGCGACTGGGCCGTCATCGCCGTCTGTACCGTCGCCAACGTGGCCACCGGCGGCCTGCCGTGGATGGCGGCCGTGCCCGACCTCGGCTACCGGCGTTCGATGCTGCTCACCCAGACGTCGGGCCTCATGACGACGGTGCTGCCGATGGGGGAGGCGGTCGGGTTCGCGACCCAGGTCGCGATGCTGCGCCGCTGGCGCTTCCCGCCGGCGGTCGTCACGGCGGGATTCGTCCTCGTCGCCGTGTGGAACCAGGGCGCGAACATCGTGATCCCCGTCGCCGCGGTCGCCGCCCTCGGCGCCGGCGACACGAGCCCGGCCCTGCTCGTGGTCAGCCTGGTGGCGGTCGCCGTCCTCGCCCTCATGATCGCCGCCGCGGTGATCACGTTCCGCAGCGAGGCTCAGGCCCACCGCATCGGCGCGTTCGCCGGCCGGGCCACCTCGCGGGTGCTGGCAGTCGTCCACCGGCCGCGGCGCACCGCCTGGGGCGAGAAGCTCGCGAGCATGCGCGCGGAGACGATCGGCGTCGTCGCCGGGCACTGGCCGTTCCTGACCGCTGCGACGCTTGCGAACCAGCTCACGCTCTTCGGCGTCATGCTCGCGTGCCTGCACGCCACCGGGGTGACGGGGGTCTCGTTCTTCGAAGCCCTCGCGGCATGGTCGTTCGCGCGCCTGATCGGCTCGATCGCGATCACGCCGGGCGGCCTCGGTCTGCAGGAGCTGGGGCTCACGGGGGCGCTCGCGGCGTTCGGCGGCAACACCGACGCCGTCGTCGCGACTGCGCTGCTCTTCCGCGTGCTCACGTTCGTGCCGACCGTGGTCGTCGGCTCCGCCTGCGCCATCGTGTGGAGGCGCGAGGAGCGCTCGGGCCGGGCCGGGCCGGAGCCCGCCGAGGAGTCGGCTGCGGCGGGCGTTCCCCGGGCCTGACCCTCAGGCTCGGGACTCGATCTGGGCCGACCTCGGTCGGCGTCTAGCGCCGCGACCGTTGCCGCACCGCTGCCTCGTGCTCGGTCAGCCAGGCGGCAAGCTGCTCGGCTTCGTCCGCCGTGAGCAGGATGTCCAGCGCCCGCGCCCCCTCGTCACGTGTGGTTGTGACACAGGCCCATTGCCCACGCCGCTCGATCCTCAGAACAGAGTCATCACGCTCGAATGCGACGCCTGCGGGCGGATCGTTCGCCGAACGTGGCGCAACCCCCTCGCCCCGGAGGCCGGGTGTTCCCTCGTGCATGGCTCCCCCTTGCCCTGGTGCGCCCGTCCTCGGCGCAAGCCAGATCGTGAACTATGGCACCGGCCGGCCGTCGCTGCCAGCTGACGGATTCTCGCGGCGGCTTGTTCCGCGTCATCCCAACCGGGCGATCCCCACCGCGGAGCCTGTGGCACAGACTACGGCCACGGCTGACCGCGTCGGCTGTCGCCCACCATGAGGGGAGCTGGACATGGATACGACCACGATCGACATCTACCTCGTCATCGACGTCTTCCTCTTGCTGCTCATCGGCGTCGGCCCGAAAATCGCGCTCGTTCCCTACCTGGACCTGACCGCGGACATGGATCCCGAGGTTCGGGCGCGGGTCACCCGAAGCATGTTGAGGACGGCGGCAGTGGTTGCGGGGATCCTCGTCGTCTTCGGCGAGATCCTGCGAAGGCTGCTGCACTTCTCGACCGGTGCACTCTCCATCGCCGGCGGCATCATCCTGCTGATCATCGCCGTCACGATGATCCGCGGGCCGAGGCAGGGTGAGGAGCCCTCGCTTGGGGAGACGGCGAAGGATCCGATGCAGGTGGCCGTCTTCCCGCTCGCCGTGCCGTACCTGTTGAACCCTGCCGGGATCGTGGCGCTCGTGACCCTGTCCGCCGATGCGGTCTCCCTCGGCATGTTCGTCGTCGTCGTCGGGAATCTGGCGGTCGTGCTCGCGCTCGACGCGGCGGTGTTTCGCTGGGCGGGGAAGGTGAGCGATCGATTGGACGAGTCGCGCCTGCTGGTGACGGAGAAGGTGTTCGGGTTCCTCCTCGCGGCGCTCGCGGTCCAGCTCGCGCTCAACGGGCTCGACGACGTCGGCGTCATCACTCTCACGAACCACTGAGCCCGGGGCAGCCGCCGGCGGCGGCTACGTCGCCTCCGGCATGACGTCGGGAACCGTGCCCCGGTAGGGCTCGCAGGGCACGCCGCGTACGCCCAGGCCTCGGACGGCGAACACCAGGCCGTCTCCGCGCCGCCTGACGAGCGCCTCGTCTTCGAGTCCGACGAGGGCGGTGGTGACGAAGAGCGTTGTGAGGTCGTGGCCGCCGAACGCGCATGAGGTCGGCCGTCGCACGGGCAGCGCGACCGTCGCCGTGAGCGAGCCATCCGGCGCGTATCGGTGCAGCCTGCCGCCGTCCCAGAGCGCCACCCAGATCCCGCCCTCGGCGTCCACCGTCAGCCCGTCCGGGACGACGCCGGGCTCGTCCACGCGAACGAGCGTACGACGGTCGTGGATCGTGCCGGCGGTCGCGTCGAACGCGAACGCGTCGATGCAGCCCGTGCCGCTGTCCGCGAGGTACATCGTCGCACCGTCCGGACTCCATCCGATGCCGTTCGAGATACCGAGACCGGTGAGCTGAGTCGTCCAGGTGCCGTCGAGCTCGAGGCGGTAGAGCGCTCCTGCGCCCGGCGACTCGTCATAGGCCATGGTGCCTGCCCAGAATCGTCCCAAGGTATCGCACGCCCCGTCGTTCATCCGCACGTCACCACTCCCGGCGGCGGGTTGCGCGAGCTCGTGGACCGAGCCGTCGCCGGCGACGAAGAGGAATCCTGCCCCGGCCGCGAGGACGTATCCGCCGTCCACCGCCGGCGCGACCGCGCCGACATGCCTGTCGACGAGAATCGACTGCACCTGCTCGGGGCCACCGTCGGGCCGTAGCTGGGCGCGATGCAGCCGGCAGCCGAGGATGTCCACCCACAGGAGCTCCTGCCGTTCTGCGTGCCACCGCGGGCCCTCGCTCAGGACGCCTGGCGTCTCCGACCACGAGACCACGTTCGGCTCAATCATGTCGCGAGGTCGACCACGACCTTGATGTCATCCGGCTGGCGCGCCAACGCGTCCATCCAGCGTGCCAGCGGCACCCTGCGGGTGATCAGGGCCGAGAGCCATGCGTGGTCGGCCTCGGCGAGCGCCGCGACCGCTTGCTCCCAATGGCGGCGACCGGCGTTCACGCTTCCGAACAGGAGCTGGTTGTGCAGCACCATGGCGCGGTTGAGGGCAGTCGCGTCGGTGTCCAGGTGGGGATCCGAGTCCATGATGCCCGTCAGGCACATGATCCCGCCGCTTTCGAGCCGTCCGGCAGCGGACCGCCCGACCACACCGAGACCGGTGCATTCGACAACGACATCGACGTCGACACCGATGTCGGCCGCGTCGCCGGCGTGGTAGTGCGCGCCAAGCCCCTCGACGAGGTCGCGCTTCGGGCCCTCCACCTGCAGGTCGACGACGTGCATCTCGTACCCGCGCTGGACGCCGAGAAGGCACGCGAGCAGGCCGATCGGTCCCGCGCCCGTGACGAGCGCCCTGCTCGGGACGAAGAACGCGCGTTTCGAGATCCGATCGACCTGATCCCAGGCCTTGGCGACCACCGAGGCGGGCTCCAACAGCACGCCGGAGTCGCCGAGCTCGACGGGCACCCGCACGGCAAAGTCGGGTTCGACCCGCCACAGTTCGCTGCCGTACCCGTCGCGCCCTGTGATCCCGCGCTCGGTGAACAGGTCGTTCCGGCACATGTCCCACTCGCCGGCCGCGCACGCTGGACACGGCACCGGGTCAGGCCGGCGCACGATCCCCACGACTCGATCGCCGGCCTCGAATCCCGATCCGGCCGGGCCTTCGATGACCTCGCCGAGCCCCTCGTGACCGATGATCAGCCTGTCGCGCCCCTCAGGTGCCGAGCCGTAGACGCCGTGGGCGATCTCGTGATCCGTGCCGCACACACCGACCAGCATGCCTCGCACCAGAAGCCCGCCATCGCCGGTCGCAGGGGCCGGCACGTCCTCGACGCCGGCGGTTCCTTGCGTTCCCGGGACGACGGTCATCGCGCGCACGCATCCATCGTCGTGATCGAGCGCCGGACCGCATCATCCATCCTGGACGACGTTGACCCTGGCCGGGTGACCGACCATCGGTCGATGGCCGAGGCGCACGATCGCACCCGTGACGTCGTCGTCGTCGGCGCCGGCCCCGCGGGCACGGTCGCCGCGTTGCGGGCCGCACGCCTGGGCGCGCGGACGACGCTGATCACCCGTGACCGTTTCGGCGGCATGGCGGCGAACGACGGACCGGTGCCGGTGCGCACGCTCGCCCATGCCGCCCGACTCATACGCGAGGCACGCCAGCTTCACCGCTACGGCATCGAGATCGGGGCGATGTCCATCGACTACCCGCGGCTTCTGGCCCGCGTCGGCGAGGTCGTCGATGACGTCCACCGCAACTCGATCCTGCGCGAGGAGCTCGAAGGGGCCGGCGTCGCGATTCACGAGCACGCCGGGGAAGTCGGATTCGTCGATCCCCACACCCTGGCGGTGCCGCACGAGGCACATCTGCAGTCGGAGCGGTTCATCGTCTGCGCCGGCGGGATCTCGCGCGGGTTGCCCGTCCCCGGCGCCGAGCTCACCGCCACCCATGCCGACGCCTGGCACCTCACCGATGTCCCCGCCTCCATGCTCGTGGTCGGGGCGGGGGCGACCGGGGTGCAGGTCGCCTCCATCTTCAACGCGTTCGGCTCGCACGTGCACCTGTTCGAAGCAGCGCCGCGCATCCTGGCGAGCGAAGACACCGATGTCGCGGGCGCGATCGGCGCCGCGCTCCGCGCCAACGGCGTCACCGTCCTCGAGGCCGCCGGCACAATCGAGCGGTTCGAGCCCTTGCCGCACGGCGTTCGAATGGTCTACACCACCGAGGACGGCGGACAGAGCATCACCGCCGACGTACCGGTCGTCGCGGTTGGATGGTCCGCAAACACGGCGGCGCTCAACCTCCCCGCCGCCGGCGTCGAGACCGACCGGCGCGGATACGTTCGCGTGGACACGGCCCAGCGCACCACCGCACCGCATATCTTCGCCGCCGGAGACATCACCGGGCGCGCAATGCTCGTGCACGAAGCGGTGCGGGAAGCCCACGTCGCGGCGACCAACGCCGCTCTCGGCAGCCGCGAGCCGCTCCCCGAGCACGTCAATCCCGTCGGCAGCTTCACCGACCCGGAATACGCCTCGGTCGGCCTGACGGAAGCGGTTGCCCGGCGAACGGCATGACGTGCTCGTCGTCAGGATCGACTTCGACACGCTCCCTCGCCCCATCATCGACGGGCGACCGTACGGTTTTTGCAAGCTGATCGTCGACCGTGCGAGCCACGCGATCCTCGGCTGCCACATCGTCGGGGAACGAGCCGTCGAGCTCACCCAGCTCGCGGCGACGGCGATCTCCGCCCGGATGACCGTGGTCGAGCTCGCTCAGGTCCCGTTCTCGTTCCCGACCTACGCCAACGCCGTCGGCCGGGCTGCCGTCACCGCCGCCATCGACCTCGGTGCCGACGGGACGTGGACCAAGGATCGGCAGATCGCCCGGGCCGAATGAGTGTCCGGGCCGGCGGCGTCAGTCGCGCGTCTGTTGGGTGCGGAGCTGCTCGTGGTATGACCTGGCGGCGCGGGAGTGGAGACCGAACCGGGCCGAGAGCCGATCGTCGATGAGCGCGACGGCCGTGGCCTGGAGATCACGGTGGAGCGTCTGGAGCGGGCCGACCGCTTCCAGGGCGAGCGTCCACCAGTCTGCACCGTCGATGCTGACCTCGGTGACCTCGAGCGCGGATCCCGGTGATGCGGCGTCCGCCAGGCCGCGTTCCACCAGCGTCCCGTCGACGAGCGCGAACGACCGGCGTCTGCGAGCCTTCTCGACTCGGCGTCCACGATGCCGTGTCGATCAGTGGTTGGGGGACGCTGGTCAGCGGGAAGCTCCACTTCTCCCACAGCTCGAGCCGGCCACGGGTGCCGCCGGGAAGCGACAGCCGGCCGGGGCTGTGGCGGAACGCCTTCACGTCCAGCTGGGCGCCGCCGCGGATCTTGACGCTGACGTCGGGGAGTACCGGATCAACGAGGTAGGAGTCCTCGCGGACCTCGATGCCGTCCCTGAACGGCTCCAGCCGCTCCGCCAGCATGGCCGGGAGCCGGCCGGGATGGATCCACCGCACCTCGAGCGAGACCACGCCGCCACCCGCGCCGGACTCTGCGCCGCCCGGTTCTCCGCCGCTTGTTCTGCGCCCGGCAGTCACGGCTAACGCTCTCCGCCTCTCGCTCGATGTCAGGTCACGGCCTGCGTGGCGCCGCGCACGATCCAGCCGACGACCATGGTGGCTATCGACAGGACGATCGCCGCCAGGATTGCGTCCCAGAAGAAGCTCTGGATGGTCAGGTCTCCGGTGAGCGCGTCGGTGAGCTCGAGCAGAAACGCGTTCACCACGATCAGGACGAGGCCGAACGAGAGGATGATGAACGGCAGCGAGATCAGGCGCAGGATCGGGCCGATGAACGTGTTGATGACACCGAACAGGGCCGAGATCCACAGGTAGCCGACGATCCCGCCCGACACCGACACGCCGTCGATGAGCCACGCGGTGACGGCGAACGCAAGCGCGAGCACGGCCCAGGACACCAAGAACATCCGCAGCACGCGGCGACGCTCCTTTCAGGACGGGTCGGAATCGGTGTCCAGGCCGCCGCGTGCGGCCGCCAGGCCGCCCTCGTCGCCGCCCCGGCCGCGCAGCACGTACGCGAATCCGACCGCGATCGCCGCGCCTGCGAACGGCCCGGCGAGGTATACCCAGTAGCTCGAGAAGTCGCCGAGGGCGAGGTCGGGGCCGAACGAGCGGGCGGGGTTCATCGACGCGCCGCTGATCGGGCTCGACCACAGACCGGCGAGGATGATGTACCCCCCGACGGCCACTGCAGCCAGCGGGCCGACGTTCTGCGCCCTCGACGCCGTGCCGAGGATCGTGCTGACGAGGCCGACGGTGAGCACGAGCTCGATCAGCATCGCCTGCCAGTCGTGGATGCCCGGGCCGGGGAGAGTCGCCCCGAGCTCGCCGACGCGGCCGAAGACCGCCCGCAGGAACAGGCAGGCGAGCGAGGCGGCGATGAGCTGGACGACGATGTAGCCGGGCACCCGCTTCAGGGGGAAGTCCCCCCGCAGCCAGAACGCGAACGTCACCGCCGGGTTCAGGTGCGCCCCCGAGATCGCGCCCATGAACAGGATGATCGCGAGCACCATCAGACCCGGCCCGGTCACCGCGGCCGTGCGGCTGATCGCCCCGTGCGACTCCGCGTTCACAACCGCGCCGCCGGCGCCGACCAGCACGAGGAAGAACGTCCCCAGCAGCTCGGAGAAGAGCCGGCGCCACTCGAGCGACGGGTCGTCGAACTCCTGTGTGCCGGGGTATTCGAGCGCGAGCAGCGCCGCGCGGGCCGCGTGAGCGGGGTTGGGGTGGATCTCTGAGGCCATCGCCGCCAGCGAGCATCGCCCGGGCCCGGCGCGCGAACATCGACCACATCGTATGAAACCGCCGCAGCGCCCCTTACGATGAGCACGATGACCAATCGCCCGCTCCCCACCGGCGACGAGGCGCTCGCGCTCGAGCTCGCGCACCTGTTCGTGAGCGCGCCGATGCGCCTCGAGACGCCACGGCGCACCGAGCACGGGATGCCGCCGCTGCGCGTCCTGATCGGCGGCGTCTCGATCGACAACCGCGGATGGCTCTACGCCTGGGTTGCGTACGTGCCCTCGCCCGACGACGTGCCGAGCCTCTCGGTGTGGCCGGTGGCGCAGACGGGCGTGCCTTTTTCCGCCGTGCTTTCGGCGACGTCCGAGGTCGAGGTGGTAGGGCGCGTCGACACGCCGGCGCGCGCCGTGGCCCGCCTCACGCACCACCTGTCGTCGGTGGCCCGGGCGCGCGTCGACCCGGACGTCGAGTACCTCGACCGCGCCGTGGCCGCCTACCGCGCCGAGCTGCGCCGGCGGCGTGACCAGGCCGCCGCGTGGGAGCGCGGCGGCGGCGTCTGAGCGCCGTCGTCTCGCGCGATCCGGGCGCCTTCGCATAGGCTGAGCGCCGACCGCAGGTGACGACCGCTCCCACAGCCGTCGAGGCCGCGGCGCCGGACCGCCGTCGCTGGATCCTCATCGCGACCATCATCGGGTCGTCGATGACCTTCGTCGACGGCACCGTGGTGAACATCGCGCTGCCGACGATCGGGCGCGACCTGGACGCGGGCCTCGCGGCGCAGCAGTGGGTGATGCTGTCGTACTCGCTCGCTGTCGCGTCGCTGTACATCGTGTCGGGCGCGCTCGGCGACCGCTACGGGCGCTGGTCGCTCTTCGTCGCCGGCGTCGCCGGGTTCGCGACGGCGTCCGCACTGGCGGGCCTGGCCCCGAACACCTGGACGCTCGTGGCCGCCCGCGTGCTGCAGGGGGTGACCGGCGCGCTCCTGACGACGAACAGCCTCGCCCTCCTGCGCGCGACGTACGCCGAGGACAGCGGCCGCGCCGTCGGCCAGTGGACGGCGTGGAGCGGGATCGGGGCGATGATCGGCCCACCCATCGGCGGGCTCCTGGTCGAGTACGCCTCGTGGCGGTGGATCTTCTTCATCAACCTGCCAGGCGCCGCCCTCGCCCTGGTGATGGCCTATGCCGGGCGCGGCCTCGAACAGCCCCCTGCCGAGCTCCGGCCCGTGCAGTGGTCGGGCGCCGCCGCCATCGCCGTCACGTTCGGCTCGCTCACGTTCGGGCTGATCGAGGGCGCCCAGGTGGGGTTCGGGTCGGTGTGGCCCGCTTTCGTGGTCGCCCTGGCCGGGCTCGCGTTCCTCGTCGCCGTCGAACGCCGGTCGGAGACGCCGCTCCTGCCGACCGAGCTCCTGCGCCAGCGCGTGTTCGTGGTCGCGAACGTCTACACGCTGCTCGTCTACGCGGCCCTGGGCGGCACGACGTTCTACCTCGCCCTCTACCTGCAGTCCGCGGCGGTCGGCTACACGCCGGCGCGAGCGTCGCTCATCTTCCTGCCCATCAGCATTGTCATATTCGTGCTCGCACCCCGCTTCGGCCGCCTGGCCGACCGCAACGGGCCGCGGCGATACCTCACGCTCGCGCCGCTCGTGATGGCGGTCGGCTTCCTGCTGCTCACGGTCGTCCGGAGCACCAATCCGCTCGTCCCGCTCCCAGGCGTGATCGTGATGTCGATCGGCCTGGCCATGCTGGTCGCGCCGATCACGTCGACGGCGCTTCGGGCCGCGCCCGAACGCTTCGCCGGCCTCGCCGCCGGGGTGAACACGACGGTGTCGCGGCTGGGGGGCCTGATCGCGACGCCGATCGTGGGCGTCGTCATCACGCTCGTGTTCGCGAGTGAGGCGCCGAACCCGGACGCGGGGCCGTTCGCGGCCCACGCGGTGCTCGCCGCCCAGCGCGATGCCACGGCGACGGCGTTCCGCGCGGGCATCGTGGTGGCCGTCGTGCTGTGCGCCGCGGGCGCCGTGCTGGCCGCGCGCGGCCTCCGCTCAGACGACCGCTGAGCGACTGCGGGCGATGGCCGCCGCCTCGAACCGCAGCTCTCGCAGCGCGCCCGTGATCGGATTGCGGAAGCCGGTGAAGTGCAGGCCGGGCGCGGCGGGGTGGACGGCGCCGCCGTGGTGCATCGGCAGCCCGTCGGGCGCGAGGACGCCCAGATGGCCGACCAGCGGGATGAGCGCGGGGCGGTAGCCGGTGGCGGCGACGATCGCGTCCGGGCGCAGGCGCCGGCCGCCGCCGAGCACGACCTCGTCGCCCTCGATCGCCTCCACGGCCGGCACCACGGCGATCGCACCGGCGCGGACGGCGTGGGCAAATCCGTGGTCGAGGATGGGCAGGACGCTGCGGCGGGCGTGGCGCGTGAAGATGCCCTCGCCCTGCCGCCCGAGCCCCTGCGCCGAGAGGTCGCCGACGAACAGCCGCCGCTCGGTCCCGGCGATCGCGTCCGCCAGCCGGCGCGGCGCCCGCGCGAGCGGGATCGCGGCAACCTGGGCCGGCAGCCCCAGCGCCTGCCGCGGGACGAGCCCCGGCGCCGACCGCACCGACAGCCACACCTCGCGCGCGCCGCCGCGGGCCAGGTCGAGGGCGATGTCCGAGCCGGAATTGCCGGCTCCGACGACGAGCACCGACTTCCCCGCGTGCGGCCCGGCGTCGCGGTAGCCGCTCGAGTGCACGAGCCGGTCGCCGAGCCCGTCAGCCGTGGCCCAGTCAGGGATGACCGGCCGGTGGTTGTAGCCGGTGGCGATCACGACCGCCGATGCGGCGATGGGCTGCGAGCCGGTGGCGAGCACGAACCGGGCGCCGTCGGCGTCCACTCGCCGCACCTCGGTCGACGTCAGGACCTCGAGCCGCTCGGAGGCGGCGTAGCGCTCGAGGTAGCCGAGGAAGTCCGTCCCGGCCACCCAGCGCCCGTACGACCGCGGCAGCGCAGCGCCGGGCAGGCTCGAAAGCGAGCGCACCGTGTGCAGGCGCAACGAGCGGTAGTGGCGCCGCCAAGTCGCGCCGAGGCGATCGCCGCGCTCGACCACGAGCACCTCGACACCGGCCCTGCGCAGCATCGCCGCGGCCGCCAGTCCGGCTGGCCCCGCTCCCACGACGACGGTCGGCGCGCTCGGCATCGGCCGGTATCCTCGCAGCCCGCCGCGGCGGTGAAGGCGCTAGCGTCTGTGCACCGGAGCGTCGTTACGAGGGAGGACGAGATGAGCGCAACCGACACCCGCGCCAGGGACTGCCGCCACCTGATCGGCGGCAAGTGGGTCGACTCGGCCGAGGGCGGCACCTTCGACGACCTCGATCCGTACACGGGCGACGTGGTCGCGAGCGTCGCGGCCGGCGGCCGCGAGGACGCCCGGCGGGCGATCGAGGCCGCCGCACGCGGCGTTCGCCGACGTGGTCGCAGGCCGGCCCCGGCCAGCGCCAGGCCGTCTTCCTCAAGGCCGCCGACATGCTCGAGTCGCGCCGCGACGAGGTCGTCGAGTGGCTGGCCAAGGAGACCGGCTGCAGCTTCGGCTTCGGCATGTTCCAGATGGGCTTCGTGCCCGGCCTCTTCCGCCAGGCGGCGGGCGCCGCCTACGCGCCGCTCGGCCAGGTGCATCCCCTCCGACCTGCCCGGCGCGTTCGCGATGGGCGTGCGCCGCCCGGTCGGCGTCGTCGGCGCGATCTCGCCGTGGAACGCGGCCCTGATCCTGTCGGCCCGCGCGATCGCCGCGCCGCTCGTGTTCGGCAACACGGTCGTGCTGAAGCCCGTCCGAGGAGTCGCCGTACGTCGGCGGCCTGCTGTGGGGCGAGATCTTCGCCGAGGCCGGCCTGCCCGACGGCGTGCTCAACATCGTCACCCACGACCGCGCCGGCGCCCCGGCCGATCGGCGACGAGCTGGTCGAGAACCCGCGCGTGCGCCGGATCAACTTCACCGGCTCGACCGCCACCGGCCGCAAGCTGGCCGAGGCCGCCGGCCGCAACCTGAAGCGGGTCGTGCTCGAGCTCGGCGGCCAGAACCCGCTGATCGTGCTCGCCGACGCCGACCTCGAGTACGCCGTCAACGCGGCGGCGTTCGGCGCCTACCTGCACCAGGGCCAGATCTGCATGTCGGCCCGGCGGATCATCGTCGAGCGGCCGATCGCCGAGGCGTTCACCGCCGCGCTGGCCGAGAAGGTCGCGGGCCTCGGCGTCGGCGACCCGCGCGAGCACGACCACGATCATCGGCCCGCTGATCAACCCGGCGGCGCTCGAGACCGTCAGCCGCCGCGTCGACGAGGTCGTGAAGGCGGGCGCGAAGGTGCTCGCCGGCGGCGAGCGCCGAGGGCACCTGCTACCGGGCGACGCTGCTCACCGACGTGCCCGCGCGACAGCGAGTTCGCCCAGGTCGAGACGTTCGGCCCGGTGGCCTCGATCGAGGTGGTCGAGAGCGCCGACGAGGCGGTCGACGCGCGCGAACGCGACCAGCTACGGGCTCGCCTCCGGCGTGATCACGACCGACCCCGACCGGGGCCTCGCGATCGCCGGCAGGCTGCAGGCGGGCATCGTCCACGTCAACGACCAGCCGGTGCACGACGAGCCGCAGATGCCGTTCGGCGGCGTCAAGGACAGCGGCTGGGGCCGGTTCGGCGGCACGTTCGCGATGGACGAGTTCACCGAGCTGCAGTGGGTGACCGTGCAGAGCGGCACGCGGCCGTTCCCGTTCTGAGGCCGGGGAAGGGCGGCGATGGCCGAGATCGTGACTCTGGAGGAGGCGCGTCGCCGAGCTGGTCTCGGACGGCGACACCGTCGCGCTCGAGGGCTTCACCCACCTGATCCCGCACGCGGCCGGCCACGAGCTGATCCGCCAGGGCCGCCGCGACCTGACGCTGATCCGGCTGACGCCCGACGTCGTCTACGACCAGCTGATCGGCATGGGCTGCGCGCGCGAAGCTGGTGTTCTCGTGGGGCGGCAACCCGGGCGTCGGCTCGCTGCACCGGCTGCGCGACGCCGTCGAGCACGGCTGGCCGCGGGCCGCTCGAGCTCGAGGAGCACTCCCACGCCGGGATGGCCGCGGCCTACGCCGCCGGCGCCGCGAACCTGCCGTTCGGCGGTGCTGCGCGGCTACGCGGGCACCGACCTGCCCGGCGCACACGACGGTCGCGCTGGATCGACTGCCCGTTCACCGGCGAGCGGCTGGCGGCGGTGCGGGCGCTGCGACCCGACGTCGGCATCATCCACGCCCAGCGGGCCGACCGCGCGGGCAACGTGCAGCTGTGGGGGATCATCGGCGTGCAGAAGGAGGCGGTGCTGGCCTCGGCCCGGTCGATCGTGACGGTCGAGGAGATCGTCGACGAGCTCGAGCCCGGTGCCGGGCGCGATCATCCTGCCCGGGCTGGGTCGTGACCGCGGTCGCGGTCGCGCCGGGCGGCGCGCACCCGTCCTACGCCCACGGCTACTACGAGCGCGACAACGCGCTTCTACGTGCGCTGGGACGCGATCAGCCGCGACCGCGACGGCCTTCACCGCGTGGATGCGCGAGCACGTGCTGGAGGCGGCGCGGCGTGAGCGACCACACGCGCGAGGAGATGATGGCCGTCGCCGCCGCGCGGCGGCTGCGCGACGGCGCCGTCTGCTTCGTCGGCATCGGCCTGCCCAGCAAGGCCGCGAACCTCGCCCGCGCGCACGCACGCGCCCGGGTGCGTGCTGATCTACGAGAGCGGCACGATCGGCGCGAAGCCGCGCAACCTGCCGCTCTCGATCGGCGACGGCGAGCTGGCCGAGACGGCCGACGCCGTGGTCGGCGTGCCGGAGATCTTCGCCTACTGGCTGCAGGGCGGCCGGATCGACGTCGGCTTCCTCGGCGCCGCCCAGATCGACCGCTACGCGCAACCTCAACAGCACCGTGATCGGCGCCTACGACCACCCGAAGGTGCGGCTGCCGGGCGCCGGCGGCGCGCCCGAGATCGCGGCGTCGTGCAAGGAGACGCTCGTGATCCTGAAGCAGTCGCCGCGCACGTTCGTCGAGCGGCTCGACTTCCGCACCTCGGTCGGCTTCGGCGACGGCCCAGGCTCGCGCGAGCGGCTCGGCATGACGCGGCGGCGGGGTGACCGCCGTCATCACCGACCTCGGCGAGCTCGAGCCGGATCCGGAGACGCTGCGAGCTGACGCTGACCCGCGTCCACCCGGGCGTGACCGCCGAGCAGGCGGTCGGCGGCGACCGGGTGGCCGCTGCGGGTCGCCGCCGACGTCGCCGTGAGCCGCGCCGCCGAGCGAGCGCCGAGCTCGACGGCGCTGCGGGCGCTGCGTACCGCCGACGAGCGGGAGCCGGCCGGATGAGCGCGCGCGTCGATCGAGCGCGTGGCGGACGGCGCCGTACGGCACCGTCCACCCGCCCTACCTGCACCCGGACTATCGCTCGACGCGGCTGCGCGCGCCCGACCGGCCGCTGATCCTGCTGCCCGAGTCGAGCTGCACGACCCGACCGGCCCCGTCTACGGCGACGGGCCGCTCGCCGAGACCGACTCCGACCTCACCCGCCAGCACGACGGCGAGCCGCTCGGCGAGCGGATCATCGTCACCGGCCGGGTGCTCGACGGCGGCCGGCCGGCCGGTGCCGGACGCGCTGATCGAGATCTGGCAGGCGAACGCCGCCGGCCGCTACGTCCACCAGCGCGACCAGCACCCGGCGCCGCTCGACCCGAACTTCACCGGCGCGGGCCGCGTGCCTCACCGACGCCGAGGGCAGCTACCGCTTCACGACGGTCAAGCCCGGCGCCTACCCGTGGCGCAACCACCCGAACGCCTGGCGGCCGGCCCACATCCACTTCTCGCTCTTCGGCCGCGCCTTCACCGAGCGGCTGGTGACGCAGATGTACTTCCCCGGCGACCCGCTGTTCGCCGCCGACCCGATCTTCCAGTCGGTCCGCGACCCGGCGGCGCGCGAGCGGCTGGTCTCGCGCTTCGACTGGGAGACGACGACGCCGGAGTGGGCGCTCGGCTACCGCTTCGACATCGTGCTCGGCGGCCGCGACGCGACCCCGTTCGAGGCCCGCTAGATGGCGGCGGCAGGCGCGACGCCGTCGCAGACCGTCGGGCCGTTCTTCGCGTTCGGCCTCTGCCGTGCGCCCCGCAGCACGAGCTGGTCGACCCCGGCCGCGCCGGCGCGCGTGCGCATCGCGGGCCGGGTGCTCGACGGCGCCGGCGAGCCGGTGCCCGACGCGATGGTCGAGATCTGGCAGGCCGACGCGGACGGCGGCCATCGCGACGGCTTCGGCTGGGGCCGGTGCGGGACCGACGCCGACGGCCGCTACGGCTTCGTCACCGTCAAGCCCGGCGGCGGCGGCGCCGTACCTGACGGTGCTCGTCTTCGCCCGCGGCCTCCTGAAGCCGCTGCATCACCCGGATCTACTTCCCCGGCGAGCCCGCCAACGACGCCGACCCGCTGCTCGCCGCGCTCACCGACGCCGAGCGCGGCGGCGCTGATCGGCACCGAGCGCGGCGACGGCGAGCTGCGCTTCGACATCCACCTCCAGGGCGAGCGCCAGACGCCGTTCTTCGCGCTGTGACGACGTTCGCACCCCTCTTCGTGCCGGACGAGATCGCGGCCGCGGTCTCCGACCAGGCCTGGCTCGCGGCGATGCTCGACGCCGAGCGGGCGCTCGTGAACGCCGAGGCGATCGCCGGCGTCGTCCCGGCGCACGCTGGCCGGGCGCGATCGCCGAGCCGCTGCCGCGCCGGCCTCTACGACATCGACGCAGCTCTGCCGCGACGGGCGCGCGGCGGGCAACCCGGTCGAGCCGCTCGTGCGGGCGCTGCGCGAGGCCGGGTCGGCCCCGAGGACGGCCGGGTTCGTGCACTGGGGCGCGACCAGCCAGGACATCGTCGACACGCGCCGCGATGCTCGTCGCCGGCCGCGCGCTCGCGCCGATCGCCGACGTGGCTCGGCGAGGCCGCGTCGAGCCTGCGCGCGCGCTCGCGCGGGCGCATCGCGCCACGCCGATGGCCGGCCGCACGCTGCTGCAGCAGGCGGTGCCGACGACGTTCGGCGCTGAAGGCCGCGGGTTGGCTCGCGGGCCTGCGCGAGGCCCGCGCGCTGGTCGACGCACGTGCCGCGACGGCGCCTGCGCGGCGCAGCTCGGCGGAGCCGTCGGCACGCTGGCGGTGCTCGGCGAGCAGCGGCCCCGAGGTCGCGCGCCTCGTACGCCGCGCGAGCTCGACCTGCGCCGAGCCGCCGCTGCCGTGGCACACCGACCGCATCGCGCTGATCGAGCTCGGCGCGGCGCTCGCCGCCGCCGCCGCGGCGTGCGCGAAGATCGCGGCCGACGTCGTCCTGCTCGCCCAGACCGAGGTCGGCGAGGTCGCGCGAGGGCACGGGCGGCGGCTCCTCGACGATGCCGCACAAGCGCAACCCCGCCGTCTCGATGCGGACGCTCGCCTGCGCGGCCAGGGCCCGTCGCGACGCCTGCGCGCTCGTCGGAGCCGAGCCGCACGAGCACGAGCGGGCGGCCGGGGCGTGGCACGCCGAGTGGGACGCGCTCTCCGGGGCGCTCGCAGGGCGCGGGCGGTGCCGCGGCGGGCGTCCGCGAGCTGCTGGCGGGGCTGGAGGTCGACCCCGCCCGCATGCGCCGCAACCTCGACCTCACCGGCGGACTCGTGATGGCCGAGCGGGTCGCCTTCACCGCGGCCGCGCGCATCGGGCTCGGCGCAGCCCAGCGGCTCGTCGCGGAGGCGGCCGGGCGGACGGCGGCGGAGGACGTGACGTTCCGGCAGGCGCTCGTCGAATCGGCGGGGCTGGGCCTGCGCTCGGAGGAGATCGACGCCGCGCTCGACCCGGCGGCGGCCTCGAATCGGCGGCGGCGCTGGTCGACCGCGTGCTCGACGGAGGGGAGAGCGGATGACGGACGACCGGTACGAGCGCGGGATGGGCGTGCGCCGCGAGGTGCTCGGCGACGCCCACGTGGATGCGGCCCTCGCGGACGGGTCGGCGCTCACGGGCGACTTCCAGGAGCTGATCACCCGCTACGCGTGGGGCGAGATCTGGGCGCGGCCGGGGCTCGACCGGCGCACGCGCAGCTGCATCACCCTGACGGCGCTCGTCGCCGGCGGCCACGACGCACGAGCTCGCGCCTGCACCTGCGCGCAGCCCGGCGCAACGGCCTCACCTGGGACGAGATCAAGGAGGTGCTCCTGCACGACGGCGATCTACTGCGGCGTGCCCGCGGCGAACTCGGCGTTCGCGGTCGCGCAGCGCGTGCAGGAGGAGGAGGGCGGCGAATGAGCCGGGCGGTGATCATCTCGGCGGTGCGCACGCCCATCGGCCGGTACGGCGGCGCGCTCGCCGGCGTCCGTCCCGACGACCTCGCCGCCGTCGCGGTCGCCGCGGCCGTCGAGCGGGCGGGCGTCGATCCGGCGGACGTCGACGACGTCTACCTCGGCTGCGCCAACCAGGCCGGCGAGGACAACCGCGACGTCGCCCGCATGGCCGTGCTGCTCGCCGGGCTTCCCCCAGTCGGTGCCCGGCGTGACGCTGAACCGGCTGTGCGCCTCGGGGCTCTCGGCGATCGTCTCGGCCTGCCATGCCGTGATCGCCGGCGACGCCGACCTGGTCGTCGCCGGCGGGGTCGAGTCGATGACGCGGGCGCCGCTCTCGATGCCCAAGCCGGGACGGGCATTCGAGCGCGGGCACCGCACGGTCTACGACACGACGCTCGGGTGGCGCTACCCCAACCCGCGGCTGGAGGCGATGTTCCCGCTCGAGAGCATGGGCGAGACGGGCGAGAACGTGGCCGAGCGCTGGGACGTCTCCCGCGCCGACCAGGACGCCTTCGCGCTGCGCTCGCAGGAGCGATGGGCGGCGGCGCAGGCGGCGGGCCGCTTCGCCGACGAGCTGGTGCCCGTCGGCGACGTCGCCCGCGACGAGCACCCGCGGCCGGACACGACGCTCGCCGGCTCGCGGCGCTCAAGCCGGCGTTCCGGGCGGGCGGGAGCGTCACCGCCGGGCAACTCGAGCGGCATGAACGACGGCGCGGCGGCGGTCGTGATCGCGAGCGAGGAGCGGGCTGCCGCCCTCGGCGCCGAGCCGCTGGCGACGTTCCGCGGCAGCGCCGTCCGTCGGCGTCGATCCGCGGGTGATGGGCATCGGGCCCGATCCCGGCAGTGCGAAGGCTGCTCGAGCGCACGGGCGTGGCGGTCGCCGACATCGACCTCGTCGAGCTGAACGAGGCGTTCGCGTCGCAGAGCGTCGCGGTCGTCCGCGAGCTCGGGCTCGATCCCGACCGCGTGAACGTGAACGGCGGCGCGATCGCCCTCGGGCACCCGCTGGGGATGAGCGGCGCCCGGCTCGTGGTCTCGCTCGTGCACGAGCTGCGCCGCCGCGGCGGCCGCTACGGCCTCGCCACCCTGTGCGTCGGCGTCGGTCAGGGGCAGGCGGCGCTGTTCGAGAGGCCGGGGTGACCGCCGAGACGACGCAGGTGGGGATCGTCGGGGCAGGTCCGGCGGGGCTCACCCTCGCCCAGCTCCTGCGCCGCCGGGGGATCGAATCGGTCGTGCTCGAGAGCCGCAGCCGCGAGTACTGCGAGCAGCGCATCCGGGCGGGCGTGCTCGAGCAGGGCGCCGTCGACCTGCTGCGCGCGATCGGCGCCGGCGCGCGGCTGGACCGCGAGGGCATCGTCCACCACGGCGTCTCGCTCCAGTTCGACGGCGAGCGCCATCGCATCCCGCTGTCCGAGCTGACGGGCGGCGCGACGATCGTGATCTACGGCCAGACCGAGGTGGTGAAGGATCTGATCCGGCTGCGGGTCGAGGCCGGCGACCCGCTGCTCTTCGAGGCCGGCGACGTGGCTCTCGCGGACATCGACGCCGACCGCCCGCGCATCACGTACCGCCACGACGGCCGCGAGCGCGGAGCTGCGGTGCGACCTCGTCGCCGGCTGCGACGGCTTCCACGGCGTCTCGCGCGCCGTCGATCCCGGCGGGGGTGCTGCGGATCAGCGAGCGCGACTACCCCTTCGGCTGGCTCGGCATCCTGGCCGACGTCGCCCCGTCGAGCGACGAGCTCGTCTACGCCCACCACGAGCACGGGTTCGCGCTGCTCAGCCTGCGCTCGCCGACGCTCAGCCGGCTGTACCTGCAGGTGGCCCACGACGAGGACGTCGGCGAGTGGCCCGACGAGCGCATCTGGGCCGAGCTGCAGACCCGGCTCGGCGTCCCCGGATGGACGCTGGCCGAGGGGCCGATCCTGGAGAAGGGCGTCACCGGGATGCGCAGCTTCGTGGCCGCGCCGATGCAGTACGGCCGCCTGTACCTGGCCGGCGACGCGGCCCACATCGTGCCGCCGACCGGCGCGAAGGGGCTGAACCTGGCCATCGCCGACGTCGAGCTGCTCGGCGAGGCCATCGCCACCTGGTACGAGACCGGCGACCGCTCGGGCCTCGACGGCTACACGGACGCCTGCCTGCGGCGGGTGTGGCGGGCGGAGCACTTCTCGTGGTGGATGACGTCGATGCTGCACCGCCTGCCCGGGGACGACCCGTTCGACCGCGAGCTGCAGCTGGCGCAGCTGCGCTACGTCGTCTCCTCGCCCGCGGCGGCGACGACGCTGGCCGAGAACTACGTCGGCATCGCCGGCCGGCGGATGATGCGCTGATGCCACTGCGAAACCGCGTCACGCCGCTGGGGGAGCTGATCCCGGCGCCCGCGCGCGGCCTCGTCTACGGCAACCGCGGCTGCCTGCACGACGCCCACGGGAACGTCCGCCGCCGCTTCGCCGTCCGCCGCTGGATCGCGTGCCGGCTCGAGTTCAAGGGCTGGCAGCGCGGCCCGATGATGCAGCCGGGGAAGTTCACGGAGCTCTTCTTCCTCGACGAGGCCACCGCCTTCGCCGCGGGCCACCGCCCCTGCGCCCTCTGCCGGCGCGACGACTACGACCGCTTCGGCGCGATCTGGGCCGGCCTGCACGGCGGCGAGGCCGGCGCCGACGCGATCGATCTGCGCCTCCACGGCGAGCGCGTCGACCCGGAGACCCGCGGCCACCGCACGCACGCCGCCCCGTTCGCCTCGCTCCCCGACGCCGCGTTCGTGCTCGTCGAGGGCGATCCCTACCTCGTGCTCGGCGACGAGCTGCTGCTGTGGTCGCCGTCCGGCTACGCCGCCCGCCGGCCGCGCCCGGCGCGGGGGACGGCGACCGTGATCACGCCGCGGTCGCTCGTGGAAGTCCTGCGTGCCGGATGGACGGACGCCGCCGTGCCGCTGCTGCACCCGTCAGCGCGACGGGCGCCTGGCACCGGTGACTTGGGAGGGGGTGCCAGGCACCGGTCCGCCACGCCGCCGTTCTCCGACGCCCCGAGGTGCCCTCGGGGCGTCGAAGAGCGCGACGACCAGCCCGCCCAGGACCTCGGTGCCAAGCACCTCATCGGCGCTAGCCGCCGGGCCTCCCTTGCGCAGGGCGACTGTCCTCGACGTCGGGCACGGCGACGTAGAACGTACGCGGCCGTCGTAGCCCTCGGGCGCCGGCCGATGCCGCCGCCGATGCCGACGCCTCCGTCCGGGGTCTGACCTCGCGGTCGACGAGGCCGTAGCTCCATCGGGTTCGCACGTGTCGAACTCCCAGCCGAACGTCCTCGACGTAGAAGCCGGCGCTTCCGGCGTCCCGCCCGCAATCTCGAAGTGGACGACCGGCTGTCCCATGTCGGACTCATTTGTCGGTGGGCCCGAGAGCTAAACGCTCCGGGTACGCGCGCCGGGTGCGCGCCGCCAACCTCGCACTGCGCTTCCTGCTCGAGCTCGTGGCCCTCGCGGGACTCGCCTATTGGGGTGCGCACACCGGCTCCGGCGCCGTGCGGGTCGTGCTCGCGATCGCCGCGCCGCTCGCGGGCGCCGGCGTCTGGGGCCTGTGGTGCGCGCCACGGTCGCAGCGGCGGCTTCCGCCCGCCCCGCGCACGGTCGTCGAGGCCGCCGTGTTCGGGCTCGGTGCTGCCGGCTTCGCGGTCGCCGGTCGGGCGACGCTCGCGATCGCCTTCGTCGTCGTCAGCGTCGCCAACTGGGCGCTGCTCTTCGCCTGGCGTCAGGATCCCTGAGCGGCCAGGAAGCGCTCGAGCGCGGCCCTCGAGCGCGGCGCGATCGTCGGCAGGCCGGAGACGCCGTACGCGGCCAGCGCCTCGTCGAGGCCGGCCCGGCGGCCGACGACGGCGACGACGTAGCCGTGGCGGGTGAACTCCTCGGTCTGCTCGGCCACGAGCTCGAGCAGCGGCCCGGCCACGTCGTCGGGGTAGTCCCGGGGGGAAGCTGGATCGCGCCC
Source organism: uncultured Actinomycetes bacterium (assembly GCA_963746115.1). Lineage (GTDB taxonomy): Bacteria > Actinomycetota > Thermoleophilia > Gaiellales > JAICJC01 > JAICJC01. The sequence continues at coordinate 670,692 of CAVVAA010000003.1, forward strand.
CAGCCCGCGGCCTCGAGCGCGGCCAGCCCGTCGACGCCGCGGCCGCTCGGGTTCACGAGCTCCTCGGCGATCAGGGCCACCCGGTAGCCGCGCGCGTCGCCCGCGTCCACGGTCAGGCCTCCAGGAGCGCCACGATGCCCTGGAGCTCGCCGGCCCCGTCGTGATCGGGCAGCTGGTGCGTGATCCCGGTTGCCCGCGGCATCGACACGCCCCGCTCGGCCAGCTCCGCCGCGAGCTCGTCGATGAAGATCCCGCTGCCGGGCGAGAGCTCGTCCGCGCCGTCCGGCCACTCCGGCCGGCCGCCGCGCTCGGGGTCGGAGCTCGTGACGTGGACGCCCATCGAGGGACTGCCCTCGAGACCGACCAGGACGACGTCGTCGCCGGCCCGGACGTGCACGTCGATCGCGCCCGCGACGCCCTTCGCCAGCCGCCGGCAGTGGCGCCGGTAGGCGGACGTGTCGAGCTGCTCACGGACGGCCCAGAACCGGTTCAGACCGGTGAACGCGAGCTCCGGGCAGGGCATCTGCTGGATCCGCCAGCCGCGCTCGCGAAGCGCCGCGACGAGCGGCGAGTACACCCCCGGGCAGCGCGCGCCGCCGCTGCACTTGGCGTTCTGGTTCAGGAGACAGTGAGCGACGAACGCGACCCCCGGCATGCCCCCGAGTATAGGGGGCCGTTTAGGGGCGGTAACCCGGCGGAGGCGGGTTGCACTCCCGCGCCGTCAGGCCGCGCATCCGGGCAAGCTCGGAGGCCGCCGACGGCTTGCCGGCGATGTTGCGCAGCTCGTACGGATCGGTCTTCAGGTCGTACAGCTCCTGGAACCCGCCGGTGTAGCGGGCGTACATGAAGCCGGTGCTGCGGATGCCGCAGAAGGCCGGCGCGAGGGACGGCGGGTTGCCGTTCATGTGCTCCAGCAGGAACTGCGTCCTCCAGGGCGGGTTGGGCTGCTGCCGCCTCAGGAGCGGCAGGAAGCTGCGGCCCTCGACGGCCGGATGGGAGGCGCCGGCGATCGCCGCCAGCGTCGGCGCCCAGTCGGTGTTCACGATCAGGTGGTGGTCGGTGAACGGGGTCGTCGTGTCGGGCTCGAACCGGACGACGAGCGGCACCCGCAGCGCCTCGTCGTAGGGCACCTGCTTGCTGCCCACGGTGAGCCGGTGCTCGCCCCAGCTGACGCCGTTGTCCGATGCGAACAGGATCACGCTGTGCGCGAGCCGGTGGGTCGCCTTCAGCGACGCGACGATGTTGCCGACCTCCTCGTCGACCGTGATCAGCGTCTGGTACTCGGCCTGGCGCTGGGCCAGGATCTGCTGGTTCTCGACGTTGTCGAAGCGCGGGAGCGCGCGGATCCACGGCGGCTTGTCGGAGACGTCCGCCTCGTTGTAGCTGGGCGGCCGGAAGGGCTTCAGGTTGGCGTAGCGGTTCGCGTACTTGTCCTGGGGGAACGACGGCAGGTGCGGCGCGTACGGGGCGTAGTAGACGAACACCGGCTTCTTGGCCGGGGCGGTGTCGATGAAGTTGCCCGCGGCGTTCCCGAAGAACTTCGTCGAGTAGGTCGAGACCTCGCGCTTCAACCGGCACGCGGGCCGCCCCGGGCACCGGCTGGGAAGGTTCGTGAACACGTAGTAGGGGTGGTAGGACGGCTCGTAGTCGAACGCGACCCAACGGTCCCAGCCGGGCGGAACGCCGCCCGTGTAGGCGTTCAGGTACTTGCCGAAGAGGCCGGTCTCGTATCCGTCCGCGTGCAGCCAGGTGGCAATCGTCGAGCGGTCGTCGCCGGTGGCGCGGAACACGGGAGCACCGCCGTGCGGCGGGTGGTTGTCGTAGACGCGCGTCGTGTGCGCGTAGTTGCCGGTCAGGATCGTCGCCCGGCTGGGGCAGCACAACGAGTCCGACACGAACGAGTTCTTAAACGTCACGCCGTGGTGCACCAGGAGGCGCCGGACGTTCGGCATCGACCACAGCGTGTCCCAGCGCTGGTCGTCGGTCAGGATCACGATGACGTTGGTCCGCTTCGTCGTTGCGATCACGACCTTGCGCGAGCCCGACTGGGCGCCGCCGCCGCTGGCGATCATCGTCGTCGCAAGCGCCGCAGCTGCCGCCACCAGCACGGCCACCGCGAACGCAACCCGCTTGCCGCGCCAGCTGGGCTTCATCGTGGTTTGCAGGGTACTCGGTGCCCGCCGTCGCGGCACCGGCTCAGCGGCGGCTCGACGACGCCCAGAGGTTGATGTCGCTCTCGGTGGCGTAGCGGTCGATCTCGGCCAGCTCGGCCTCGGCGTGAAGTCGAGCCGGTCGAGCGCGCCGACGTTGTCCTCGAGCTGGGCGACGCTGCTCGCGCCGATCAGCGTCGAGGTGACGCGCGGGTCGCGCAGCGTCCAGGCGAGCGCCATCTGCGCGAGGGTCTGGCCGCGGCCGGCGGCGATCTCGTTCAGCGCCCGCACCTTCGCCATCGTCTGCTCGGTGAGCAGGTCGGGCGAGAGCGAGTCGTCGCGGCTCGCCCGCGAGCCCTCCGGGATCCCGTTCAGGTAGCGGTCGGTCAGCATGCCCTGGGCGAGCGGCGAGAAGGTGATGCAGCCGATGCCCTCGTCCTCGAGCGGCGTCGAGCAGGTCGGGCTCGATCCAGCGGTTCAGCATCGAGTACGACGGCTGGTGGATGAGCAGCGGCACGCCCATGTCGCGCAGGATGGCCGCCGCCCGGCGCGTGTTCTCGGCGGAGTAGGACGAGATCCCGACGTAGAGCGCCTTGCCCTGCCGGACGGCGCTCGCGAGCGCGCCCATCGTCTCCTCGAGCGGCGTCGTCCGGGTCGAACCGGTGCGAGTAGAAGATGTCGACGTAGTCGAGCCCGAGCCGGCCGAGGCTCTGGTCGAGGCTCGCGAGCAGGTACTTGCGCGAGCCGCGGTCGCCGTACGGGCCGGGCCACATGTCGTAGCCGGCCTTCGTCGAGATGACGAGCTCGTCGCGGAACGGCCGCAGGTCGTCGCGCCAGCATCCGGCCGAAGTTCTCCTCGGCGGCGCCGTAGGGCGGGCCGTAGTTGTTCGCGAGGTCGAAGTGGGTGATGCCGAGGTCGAACGCGCGGCGGACGATCGCGCGCGCTCGTGTCGAGCGGGCGGTCGTGGCCGAAGTTGTGCCACAGCCCGAGCGAGACCGCGGGCAGCTCGAGGCCGCTGCGCCCGCAGCGGCGGTAGGCCATGTGCTCGTAGCGGTCGGGAGCCGGCTCGTAGCGGGTGACCATCGCCGCGCAGGATACCCCGGTTCACAGGCGGCCCGAAACATCGGGGACTGTCCCCGCGCAGGGGACAGTCCCCTTCTCGGCCTGCACTAATAAGTGCCTAAGAATGCGGCTTTCGGGCCGCTCTGGCGTTGCGCCCGCCCCCGCGGGTGGCGCATAGTGGAAGCAGTGTCCCGGGATGGACACCGGGGATAAGCCTGCTGAGGAGGATGTGGTGAGCACACGCCTGAAGCGCCGGATCGTGATCGCAGCAGTGGTGCTCGGCGTGGCCGGGCTGGGCGGAACGGCCCTCGCCACGTCCTCCTCCGGCGGGAGCTCGTTCTTCGACGACGTGGCCGGCCGGCTCGGCGTCTCCCCGGCGAAGCTCCAGAGCGCGGTGAACGGCGCGCTGGCAGACCGGCTCAACCAGCTCGTCAAGCAGGGCAAGCTGACTCGCGCGCAGGCGAAGGCGATCCTGAAGCACGCCAAGGACCACGGCGGGGCGTTCCCGTTCGGCGGGTTCGATCACCACTTCGGCGGGCCGGGCCACTTCGGCTTCCGCCACCACGGCTTCGGGCCGCGGCCGTTCCTCGCGCCCGGGCCCATGGGCGGACCGTTCGCGGGCGCCGCGAAGTATCTGGGCGTCTCCGCGGACGACCTGATGAAGGATCTGCGCTCCGGCAAGACGCTCGCCGCGATCGCGAAGGCCAACGGGAAGTCGGTGAGCGGGCTCGAGTCCACCCTGATCGCGCCGGCGAAGGCCCACCTCGCCGCGGCGGTGAAGGCCGGGCACCTGACGAAGGCCCAGGCGAAGCGCGTCCTCGGCATGCTCACAAAGGGCATCGACAGCTTCGTCACCCACGGCTTCCACTTCGGCATGCGGATGGATCACGGCTGGGGCGGCCAGAGCAGCGGAAGCGGCAGCGCCCCCGCGCCGAGCGCCTCCGGCCTCTGAGCTCGCCGGTCGTCGATGTTGCCCCGCTACCGGTAGACCCCGTTGTGGCCCAGGCTGTGGTTGCCGGGCTGCGGGAAGTACGCCAGGCCATGGGGGCTGCTTCCGACGACGATCGTGTGGATCAGCCGCCCGGTGCGGGTGTCGATGACCGAGATGGTGCCGTTGAAGCGGTTCGACGCCCACAGCTGTGCGCCGTCGGGTGAGACCTGGAGCATGTCCGGGCTCCCGCCCACCCGCCAGGTGGCGACCACGCGGCGGCGGGCGAAGCTGATCACCGAGATCGTGCCGGCGAGCCGGTTGGCGACGTAGAGATCGCGCGTGTTGCGGCTGATGGCGAGGCCGTGGGCGCCGTAGCCGGTGGGGATGAACCCGACGATCCGCAGCGTGCGTGCCGAGATCATCGTGACGCCCGCGCGCGGCCCCTGGTTCGCGACGTAGAACACGGCCCCGTCGGGCGAGATCTTGATGTCGACCGGCAGCCCGCCGACGGCGACACGGCCGGTGACGCGCATCGTCCGCGTGTCCACCCGGTAGACCGCGCCGCCGAACTCACAGCTGATCAGGAACGCGTGCCCGTCGGCCGTGAAGTCGAGGTGGTCCGGACCCGGTGACGGGATGGGAACGCTCTTGATCAGCCGCCACGTGTGCGGGTTGCGGAAGTCGACGCGCTGGAGGCCCTCGGCGACGACGATTGCCTTCGAGCCGTCCGGGGTGAAGTAGAGGTTGTACGGATCGGCGACCGGGATCGTGCGGATCGGCCGGCCCGTTCGCGGGCTCAGCACCGTCAGGGTGTTGCTGGTCGTGTTGTTCACGTAGAGGCGGCGCAGGTTCCAGCTCGGCGTGATGTGCTGGTCGTAGCTGCCGGTGGGAAACGTCCGCACCACGGTGAAGGTGGCCGGGTCGATCTCGGTGACGGTGCCGGATTCGCTGTCCGGGACGTACACCCGCTCCGGCACCCTGCGGACGGCCGGGTTGAGATGGCCGGGGAGGATCCCCGCATAGACGTTGCGGGGCCGGGCCGGGTGGTCGATATGCCCGGGAGCGGGGGAGGCGGCGCCGGTCGATGCCGGCAGCTTCGGCGGGGGAGGCGGCACGGGGTTGTGCGGCGTCGTGGCCGCGGTGTCGGCGTCGTCCCCCAGCCCCAGCTCCGGCGCCAGGGCTCCGAGAGCCGCCGCGACCGGCAGCAGCGCGAGCACTCCGAGGATCTGGCGGCGGCGTCTCAGCCGGCGCCGCGCGCGCTCCCTCCGATCCGAGTTCCGGTCGCGCCGACCGTCCACGCTGCCCACACTATCGCGCAGCGATCAGAACGGCACCGGAGTCGCCGACCTGGCACTTCCCAGCCGGGGCAGTCCGAAGGCGGCCTCGACGCCGGCGAGCGCGCTGTAGTGATCCATCAGCGCGTTGTCGCGGGCCGGGTCGATGGCCTTGCCGGCCAGGACGGCGTACACGTGCCCGCCGCCGTGCGTCGTGTCCGGGTTCCCGGTGTCGTAGGTGATGAACACCTCGGCCCCCTGGGCAAGCCACGCGGGCACGTGCGCCGCGAGCCACGCGTCCCCCGTCGAGGCCGGGCAGTCGTGGTCGTCGTTGCAGGTGTTCGGCGTGACCCACAGGAACTGCGGCACGACCCGCGGCTCCACCCCCGAGACGTTGTCGCACAGCCGCGTCTGGGTCACGTCCGCGAACAGCAGCGGGGCCACGTGACGCATCGCGTACAGGTTCGCCGTCGGCTCCAGAGAGCAATGCCCCGGTCCTCCGGGGTAGTTCTCGGCCCAGGCCCTCCAGTCGATCGAGCTTGCCGACAGCTGGTGGAACAGGCTCTCGCCCGCGATCGACGGCAGCGGGTCGTCGATGCCCGCCTGGCCGAATGTGCTGCCGCCGCCGAACGCCAGGTAGTTCGGCCTGGAGGGGTACGCGACGCCGTAGAACCGGGTGAAGAGGATCCCCTGGCGCGCGAGTTCCGTCTCGTAGGGACAGCACGGGTTGCCCTCGATTGCGCCGTAGCCATGGTTCTCCATGTAGATCACCACGATGCGCTTGCCGCCCGAGGGGGCGGGGCCCGTCGGCACCACCGGCGTGGTCGTGGTCCGAGACGTCGAGGAGCTCGGCGCCGGCGGCGCGCCGGTCGCACCGCCGCCCCCGCCGCAGGCACCCGAACCGGCCACCACCGCAACCAGCACGGCCAACGGGACGACGCGCATGCGGGAAGGATCGCAGGCGACGATTGGCCGGCCGTCCAGGCGCCAACGAGCCGCCAATCTGCTCTGGCCTCAGGATCCGGGCGGATGCACCATCCGAACGAGGGTCGCGACCTCCGGCGGCCCTTGCGCGGCCGTCTCCTTGACGACGCCGACGCCGGGGACGTAGAACTTCTCGTCGATCACGCTGGGCTCGAGCCGCGACCATTCCACCGTGCGGGCGGCCTGGGTGAACGTCCCGGCGGGGACGTGCAGGCGCTGCCGCAGGGCCACCAGCCAGTACTGATCCTCGGCGTGCCCGGGCCAGTACTCCTGGCGGTGGGCGTCGCCGACGCGGGGATGGGCCGTCATCACGATTCCGGGCCTCGCCCCGTGGACGCCGGCCAGCCACGATCCCGACCGGTCGACCCCACCGCCGGTGCCGTACGCCGCGGTGGCCTCACCGAAGTACCACACGTTGCCGACCCGATCCTGCGCATACCAGTCGGTCGTGCGCTCGAGCGTGCGGGCGCCGTGGGTGGCGACGTCGGTGATCGCGGTGCAGCGCACACCCCTGATCAGCCTCGTGCGGTGCGTGACCCGGACAACGTCCTTCTGGCTGACGCCGTCCTTGATCCCCCGATAGACCCAGACGGTGCCGGGGCGGTAGGGCAGGTAGGGATTCGTGATCTCGCGGACGAAGCGTGTCGTCCCTGCGGCCGGCGAGGCGTGGCCCGACCGTGCCGCGGCGGCGGTGGCGGCGAGGCCGCCCGCAACCAGGGCTCCGGCGAGCAGGATGCCGAGACGGTGCGTCATGGTTCCCCCTTCGATTGGTCGAGATCCCAGGACGCGGTCGAGCGTAGAGCGGCCACGATGAAGGCCTGATGAAGATCGGCCCGCGGGTTCTGGGCCGGCCCACCGGGGCTGGGTACGATGGGCCACAGGGAGGTGGTCTTGGTGCGACTCCTCGTCGTCGAGGACGCCACGAAGCTGCTCGGGATCCTCGTGCGTGAGCTCCGCGGCGCCGGCTACGCGGTCGACGGCGTCGGCACCGGCGAGCACGCGCTCGCGCTCGCGGCGGAGAGGCCGTATGACGCCGTCGTGCTCGACCTGCGCCTCCCCGACGTCGACGGGTTCGAGGTCTGTCACAGGCTGCGCGGCTCGGGCTGCTGGGCGCCGATCCTCATGCTGACGGCGCGCGACGCCGTCGATGACCGGGTGCGCGGGCTCGATGCGGGCGCGGACGACTACCTCACCAAGCCGTTCGCGTTCCCCGAGCTGCTCGCCCGGGTCCGCGCGCTCGTGCGCCGTCGCCCGGCCGAGCGCCCGGCGATCCTGAGCGTCGGCGACATCCAGCTCGATCCGGCCGCCCGGACCGTGACCCGCGCCGGGGCGGCGATCGACCTGACGGCGACGGAGTTCGCGCTGCTCGAATACCTGATGTGCAACGCCGGCGTCGCGCTCAGGCGGCGCCGGATCATCCGAATCTGACGCCCCACTAACCCTGCGCGGGCACGAGCACCGTCGCCTCGCCGTCGACGACGAGCGTCTCGCCGACCCACGCCCGGGTCGAGAGCGTCGCCCGCCGCCGCGTCTCGTCCCAGGCGGTGACGGCGACCTCGCAGCGGACGTCGTCGCCCGGCCGCACCGGCGCCGTGAAGCGCAGCCGCTGGCCGAGGTAGATCGTCCCGGGCCCCGGCAGCTCGCCTGCGAGCAGGGCGGAGAAGAACGCCGCCGTCAGCATCCCGTGCGCCACCCGGCCGCCGAACGGCGTGGTGGCGGCGTAGGCGTCGTCGAGATGGACCGGGTTGCGGTCGCCCGACACGGCGGCGAACGCCTGGATGGCGGCATCGTCGACGTGGTACGTCCGCTCGGCGCGGCGGCCGACCGTGGGATCGCCGCCGGCCACGGTCAGCCGAGCTGCTCCGCGAGGAAGCCCAGCGTCCGCGCCCACGCATCCCGCGCCGCGCGCACACGGTACGACGGGCGGGTGTCGTTGAAGAACGCGTGCGGGGCGCCCGGGTACACGTGGTGGTCGAACGACTTTCCGGCGGCGGCCATCGCCTCGGCGAAGGCGGGCACGGCGTCGGTGACGCCATGGTCCTTGCCGCCGTAGATGCCGAGCATCGGAGAGGAGATCGCGCCGGCTCGATCCGCCGGCGGCGGGGTGCCGTAGTAGACGACCGTCGCCCGCACGGCCCCGTCGTCGCACGCGAGCAGGCCACCCAGGCCGCCGCCGAGGCAGAACCCGACCGTCCCGATCTGTCCGTTGCAGTCGGGGTGGTCGCGCAGGTGGGCGACAGCGCCGCGCAGATCGTCGACGAAGCGGCCGGGCTCCCGCATGCCGGCGAAGACGGCCTGGCGTGACTCCTCGATCCGGCCGCGCTCGGTCTCCGGCATCGCCGCGAGCCCGCGCTCGCGCTCGTCCCGGTCGCCCAGCCCGCCCGGCGGGAGCGTGTCGGTGAACCGCTTGAGCGCGTCGATCCGGTCGGGCGCGAGCTCCGCCGGGCGACTGCCACCGTGCGAGTAGAGGTCGGGCACGAACGCCAGGTAGCCGGCCGACGCGATCCGGCCGGCCACGTCGCGGATGTGCGCGTCCGGTCCCCAGGCCTCGTGGATCACGATGACGGCCGGAAGCGCGCCGCGGGCGGCCGCCGGACGCACCATCATCGCCGGGACGGAACCGCCGTTGCCGTTGCGCGTATAGCTCGTGTGCGAGATGGAGTGCTCGACGACTTCCCCCCTGAGTCGTGTGCCGAACCCGGGCAGCATAGCAGCGAATGCTTGCATGCAGCAAGCAACTTTGCTACGTTGAGAACGTGGCCGCCGTCGACAACTCCGCCCAGCGCGACGACCTCGCCCGGATCGGTGAGGCCCTCGCCGGCGTCTTCCGGGCCGGGCATGCGGCACGGCTGCACGAGCGCGTTGCCGAGGAGGCCGGCGTCGCCGTCGACCGCACCGGCTTCGTCCTGCTCGCCAAGGCGATGCGCGAGCCGGCCCGGATCTCGCAGCTCGCCGACCGGATCGGGCTCGACGTCTCGACGACGAGCCGCAAGGTGGCCGAGCTCGAGGCGGCCGGGCTCGTCGTCCGCACGCACGACCCGGGCGACCGCCGGGCCGCGGTCGTCTCGACCACGAAGCGGGGCGACGACCTCGTCGCCCGCGTCCGCGAGGCGCGCAACCGCGCGTTCGGGCAGATGCTGTCGGGATGGGACGCGGCCGACCGGGCTCGCCTGGCCGACCTGCTCGAGCGGCTCGTGGAGGACATCGAACGGCAGGGAGGATTGAGTGGCGGCTGAGCACGTGGCCGGGCAGGGGCAACCGAGGATCTACACCCACCGCCAGATCATGATCATCCTGGGCGGGCTCATGCTGGGCATGCTGCTCGCGGCCCTCGACCAGACGATCGTCGCGACGGCGCTTCCGACGATCGTCGGCGACCTCGGCGGCCTGAACCACCTGTCGTGGGTGGTCACGTCCTACCTGGTGGCGTCGACGGTGACGACGCCGCTCTACGGCAAGATCAGCGACCTCTACGGCCGCAAGAAGGTGTTCCAGTTCGCGATCGTGGTGTTCCTGATCGGGTCGGCGCTCGCGGGCCTGTCCCAGAACATGACCGAGCTGATCGCCTTCCGCGGCCTGCAGGGCGTCGGCGCCGGCGGGCTGATGACGCTCGCGATGACGATCATCGGCGACATCGTCCCGCCCCGCGAGCGCGGCCGCTACCAGGGCTACATGGGGGCCGTGTTCGCCCTCGCGAGCGTGATCGGCCCGCTCTTGGGCGGGTTCTTCGTCGACCAGCTCTCGTGGCGCTGGGTGTTCTACGTCAACCTGCCCGTCGGCGCCGTGGCGCTCGTCGTCACGAGCGCGGTGCTCGACCTACCCCACCGGCGCATCTCCCACAGCATCGACTACCTGGGCACCGCGCTGCTCGTCGGCGAGCGTCGGATCGATCCTCCTGGCCGTCACCTGGGGCGGCACGCAGTACGCGTGGGGCTCGTCGACCATCATCACCCTCGCGATCGTCGGCGCCGCCCTGCTGGCCGCCTTCATCGCCGTCGAACGGCGCGTGGCCGAGCCCGTCCTGCCGCCGTATCTGTTCCGCAACCGCGTGTTCACGGTGGCGACGGCGGTCATGTTCATCGTCGGCCTGGCGATGTTCGGCGGCATCATCTACCTGCCGCTCTTCCTGCAGGTGGTGACCGGCCGCAGCGCCACCAACGCCGGCCTGCTGCTCCTCCCGCTGATCCTGGGGATCATGTTCACGGCCATCCTGTCCGGCCGCGTGATCAGCCGCACCGGGCGCTACAAGGCGTTCCCCGTGGCGGGGATGCTCGTCATGGCGGCGGGCATGTACCTGCTCTCCACGATGGGGCCGACGACGACGACGCTCGAGACCTCGGCGTACATGGTCGTTCTCGGCCTTGGCCTCGGGATGGTCATGCAGGTGCTCGTCCTCGCCGTCCAGAACGCGGTCGACCACCGCGACCTGGGCACGGCGACGGGCGCGGCCACCTTCCTGCGCTCGATGGGCGGGTCGTTCGGCGTCGCCCTGTTCGGGGCGGTGCTCTCGAACCGTTTGGCCACGAACCTGGCCGACCTCCTGCCGGGCGGGCGCCTGCCCCCGGGCGTCTCGCCGGACACGCTCAAGGGCAGCCCGGCGGCCATCCTCAGCCTGCCCGACGCGGTGCGCGGGCCGGTGATCGAGGCGTTCGCGCGCTCGATCGACACGGTGTTCCTCGCCGGCGTGCCGATCGCACTCATCGGCTTTGCGATCTCGCTGCTCCTGCGCGAGGAGCCCCTGCGCACGACCGGTGTTGGTCCCGAGGCGGTCATGGAGGTCGCCGCGATGGACGTCCAGCCTGCGGAAGAGCGGGTCAGCAGCCCGAGCTGACCCGGGAAACCGGAGGGCCGACCGGGATGTGGTAGCGGCGCAGCAGCGCGCGCAGGCGGGCGCGGTAGACGGCCATGTCGGCCGGCTGCCAGTCGGCGTGGGTCTGGCAGCGCCAGGACGAATAGCGCTCGTGGTGGTAGGGCGACGTCAGGCTCTCGGCGTGGCCGATCACGTCGCCGAGGGGGATGTGGTAGCGCTGCATCAGCCACGCGGTGAGGTGCAGCGACGCCCGCATCTGAGCCGGGTCGGCGAGGATCTCGGCGTCTGACATACCGACGTGCTCGATCCCGAGCGCGGTCAGGTTCAGGCCGACGGTGTGGCGGCAGATGACGTCGAGCGGCACGAGCTGGTAGATGGTGCCGTCGCGGTCGACGATGAAGTGCGCGCACGTGCCGGGGAGCTCGTGCAGCTCGGAGTCGGGCACGTCCTGCGCGAACGTCGACCAGGCCGACATCATGGTGGTCGACTCGGTGTAGTGCTCGACGATCACGTGCGGGCCGCGGATGTGCCACGTGTCGACGCCGTAGTGGCGCTTCGCGTAGGCGGCCGTCTCGGCCAGGCGCTGGGCCGAGAAGGGGATCGGCTTCCAGACGATGTGGGGCCGCGGCAGGCGCGGTGGCGGGGGAGGCGGCGCGGAGGTCGTCGCGGTGGTCGAAGACGTCGGCACCTGGACGAGAACGCTCGTCGAATGTGTGGTCGGATGCGGGCTGTGCGTGTGCCGCGACCCTGCCGAGACCGGCGGTCCGGCCGCCGATCCGCCCGAGCGCGAGACCGCATATGCCGCCGCCGCGCCGGCGAGCGCCAGCACGACCAGGATCGCTCCGGCTGCCCAGCGGCGTGCGCGAGAGGGGTGCACGGCGGAAGCGTATTGCGGATTGGGCCGCTTGCAGGGAATTTACGTCCGTCTTAGGATGCCCGCAGATACTTTGGCTGTGGAAGTCCTGATAGTCGATGACGAGCCCGCGGTGGTCGATGCGCTCGACCGTGCCCTGGTGCAGGAGGGCTACAGCGTGGCCTCCGCCGGGGACGGCCGCGCCGCCCTCGACCGCGTCGCCACGGCGCCGCCGGACGCCGTCATCCTCGACGTGAGCATGCCGCAGATGAGTGGCCTCGAGGTGTGCCGGCGGCTGCGCGCCAACGGCGATCGCACCCCCGTGCTGATGCTGACGGCGCGCGACGAGGTGACCGACCGCGTCGCCGGCCTCGACGCCGGTGCCGACGACTACCTATCGAAGCCGTTCGCGCTCGAGGAGCTGCTCGCGCGGCTGCGGGCGCTGCTGCGGCGGACGGGCACGGGCGACGGCCAGGGCGTGCTGCGCTTCGCCGACCTGAGCATCGACCCGAACACGTACGAGGCCCGCCGCGGCGACCGCGTCATCGAGACGACCCGCACCGAGTACGCCCTGCTCGAGCTCCTGATGCAGCACCCCCGCCAGGTGCTCACGCGCGCGACGATCTTCGAGCGGGTGTGGGGCTACGACTTCGGCTACGCCTCGAACTCCCTCGACGTCTACATCGGCTACCTGCGCCGCAAGACCGAGGCGGGCGGGGAGCCGCGGCTGATCCACACGAAGCGGGGGATCGGGTACGTGCTGCGAGAGCCGTGAGCTTCCGCCTGCGACTGACGCTGTCCGTCGCGGCCGCCGTCGCGCTGGCCGTCGCCGTTGCGTGCGCGATCGCCGTACATCGTCGTCGGACGGCAGCTGTACGGACAGGTCGACTCGAGCCTGCGCGACGAGGCGGCGGTCGCAGTTCGCGGACGACCCCGCTCGGGTTCCGCGCCCGTCCGGGCGCTTCTCGAGCTCCGACAACTACTACTGCAGGTCGTCACGCGCGGACGGCACGAATCGGCGCAGCCGCCGCCATTCGCGGGGGCGCGCTCCCGATCACCCAGGCCGCGCTCGATGCCGCGCGCAGCTCGCGACGTCGCTCGAGTTGACCGACGATGACCGTGCAGGGCGTGCACCTGCGCGTGGCCACGTTCTCGGTCGGCCCCGGGCTTCTCGCTCCAGATCGCCCGCCGCCTCAGCGATGCGCGACGTCGTCCTCTCGCAGCTGCGCATCTGGTTCCTGCTGGTCGCCGCCGGCGGCGTCGCGCTGGCCGCGCTGCTGGGAGCGTTCGTCGCCCGCGAGGCGCTGCGGCCGGTGCGGCGGCTGACCGACACGGCCGAGCACGTCGCCGAGACGCACGACCTGACGCAGCGCATCGACGTGTCCGGGCACGATGAGCTCAGCCGGCTTGCGACCAGCTTCAACACCATGCTGGCGGCGCTCGAGCAGGCGGTCGCCGCCCAGCGTCAGCTCGTCGCCGACGCCTCGCACGAGCTGCGCACCCCGCTCACCAGCCTGCGCACGAACTTCGAGGTGCTGATGCGGCCGGCGCCGCTGCCCGAGGAGAGCCGCCGCAAGCTCGAGCAGGACGTCCACCGCCAGTTCGACGAGCTCGCCGCCCTGGTCGGCGACATCGTCGAGCTCGCCCGCGACGGCCAGTCGCCCGGCGAGGAGGACGACGTCCGCCTCGACGTCCTTGTGGCAGAGGCGGTGGAGCGGGCCGAGCGCAACGCCCACGGCGTCGGCTTCCGGCTCACGTCCCGGCCAACGCTTGTGCGCGGCGTCCCGGCCCGGCTCGATCGGGCGGTGCGCAACCTGCTCGACAACGCCGCCAAGTGGAGCCCGCGCGGCGAGGTGGTCGAGGTCGAGGTCGGCGAGGGCACGGTCAGCGTGCGCGACCACGGCCCGGGCATCGCCGATGCCGACCTGCCGTTCATCTTCGACCGCTTCTATCGCGCGGCCGAGGCGCGCGGCAGGCCGGGCTCGGGGCTAGGACTGGCGATCGTCCGTCAGGTGGCCGAGGCGCACGGCGGCCACGTGATGGTCGAGGCACCTGCGGACGGCGGCAGCCGCTTCGTGCTCGCCGTGCCGCCGCTGCCCGTCCCGAGCGAGGATCTGGTCGACGTCTGAGCGGCCGGCGCAGATCTCGACAAACCCTTAGCCTGCACTCAGATTGTTCTTAGACGGGCGGTGTTCAATAGACACCTCGAAGCCCGCGCGACCTCCTCGGAGACGCCCGGGCGCCCACGAGCCGGCTACCGGAGGGACATGCCGGCCGCAAGGCGCCCGGAGCATCAACGGTCGCGTTGGTGGGCGGTACCCCCGCCCGGTCTACGGGTTACCCCTCCTCGTAGCCGGGCGGGAGATCCGCCGGGCTGAATCCACGGGGCCAGACGCCGTTTATGCGTGGACCAGGCTCGTTCCCTCGCGGACGTCGGTCGCGACGGCCGGGATCCGGAAGCTGAGCCGCGTGCCCTCGCCGGGTGCCGAGTCGATCTCGATGTCGCCGCCCGCGAGCCGGATGCGCTCGATGGTCGCGTCGAGGCCCAGGTGCAGGCGGGTGCGGTGGCGGTCGAGCGCGCGGTGGACGTCGAAGCCGCGGCCGTCGTCGATGACCGTGCCGACGAGCTCTCCGTCGGCGTGGACGAGGGTCACCTCGAGCCGGTGGGCGCGCGCGTGCCGGCGGACGTTCGCGACCGCCTCGCGCACGATCCGGTAGACGAGCGTCTCGAAGTCCTCGGGGTAGCGCGGCACCTCGACCTCGACGCCGACCTCCAGGCCCAGCTCCTGTTTCGCGTGCTCGACCAGGTCACGCACGGCGGGCGCGAGGCCGTGCGCCTCGAGCAGCGGCGGGCGCAGCTCGAACATCAGCCGGCGGGTGCGGTCGAGGGCGAGGGCGAGCGTGTGCCGGGCGCGCTCGGCCGCCTCGGCGGCCGCCTCGGGCTTGCCGCGCTCGTCGGAGAGGCGCTGCCGGTCGAGCGAGAGCAGGGTGGCGGTGAGCACCTGGACCGTGTCGTCGTGCAGCTCCTCGGCGATTCGCGCCCGCTCGTCGGCCTCGGCGCGCAGCATCTGATTCAGGACCATGCTCCGCTGCTCCTCGGCGTCCTCCAGCGCGACCCGCAGCTGCTCGCTCTCGCGCAGGCGGCGGAAGCTCAGCGAGACCCGGATCGTGACGGCGAGCAGGACGAGCACCGAGAGCACCATCGCGACAGGGTTCGCGGCATCGATCAGGTTGAGCGCCTGGAGGGCGACGGCGATGAGGGCGAACACGGCGGTGAACCCGACCACGGGCCGGGCGGGCGTGGGCCGCGGAGCGCCCGAGGGCACGATCGCGGCCATCGCCAGCAGCGCGGCGGCCACGGGGACGAGCGTCTGCCGGGGCCCGCCGGGGAGGCCCACCATCGCGGCCGTGCCGTGGTAGAGCGAGAGCGCGTCGCCGGCGGCGAGGACGAGGCCGCCGGCGAAGAGCAGCCAGCGCTCGCGCTGACCCCGCGATGTGGCCAGGGCGGCGCATCCGGCCATGACCCCGAGCAGTGCGAGGTCGGAGGCGATCCAGATCCCGTCGACCGCGATCCCCGCGAGGGGCTGGTGGGTGTGGTCGAGCAGCGGCCGCAGGCCGACCTCGGCGGCGACGGCGGCCAGCGTGACGCCGCCGATCAGCCCGTCGACGACAAGCCCGGCGTCGAAGCGGTCGGCGCGGCTGCGGGCGAGCAGGACGACGCACGCGATCACGAACGGATAGAACGCCAGCCACAGGGCTGCAGCCGACGGGGTCACCGACGCCATGCCATGCCCCAGCCGGGGTGCCGCGACGATGGTGACGGTGCCGTAGCCGGCGAGCCCGATCCCGAGCGCCATCCACGCGGCGCGGTCGGCCCGGTCGGCGGCGCTGCGCCCGAGCACGGCCAGGCCGCAGAGGACGATCGCGGCAGCCGAGATCCGTCCGTCGAGGTCGGTGCCCGACCACGACCCGGCCGTGCCGGACGCGACCCGGGCGACGTGCAGGGCCGTGAGCCCCAGCGCGGCGGCCGGAAGGGCCGCCAGGATCAGATGCGCCCGGCGGCGCGTGCGCAGCGGTGTCTGGACGAGTTGCATGTCCAGGTATCCTCGCGCTCTGCCCGCTCGCCCGTCTCCCCGCATCGGGGGATCGTCCGTCACACGTGTGGGTGACCCACAGATTTCTTACAAATGCAGGCATTTCCTGCCTTTCGCACAGGTCCTGCCAGCGCCGTCACAGCCGCAGCCCGCGCGTGGGCCTACACTTGAGACGGATGCCGGGATTTCGGATCGAGCGAGCGCAGGACGGGCGCAGATCGCTGCACCTGATCGGCTGCTGCGGCGACCCCGACCGCATGCGTCGCGACTACGACCAGGCCTTTCTGGAGCAGACGCTGGCCGGCGGGGGCAGGGTCGTCTCGGCTGACCCCGACGGCGTCGACCTCGTCGACCGCCGCGGTCGCACGCACCGCGTCGGTCCCGGCGTCACGCTCCCCTCAGCCTGACGCCGGCGGCTCGGCCTCCGGCGCCGGGGGCGGCGCCGATTGGGGCGGGTGCGCGTACGGCGAGAGCCCGGCGAGGGCCATGACGCGGATCCCGGCCACGGTCGCGAGCACCATGATCACGGCGTCGAGCAGGTCGGGCGCCGAGAGGGCGAAGAAGTCGCGGGCCGGCTCGAAGCTGAGCGTGCCCAGGTAGGCCGCGCCGAGCACGCCGACCAGCGCGAGGATGCCGATCGCGTACGGCTTGCTGGCCGTCATCCGCTCCGGGTCGAGCGTGAGCAGCAGGTAGAGGCCGAGCGCGACGAAGACGGTCACCGCAGCCGTGCGGGCGTCGGTGACCGACCGCACCCGGACGGCCCGCTCCAGCAGGTAGGCGGCCAGCACCCCGGCGGCGAGCACGAGTCCCGCCGGGATCGAGAACCGGGCGACGCGGCGCAGGAACGAGCCCGTGTCGGGCCGTTCGTTCGCCGGGATAAGGGCGATCACGAAGCCGGGGATGCCGACGGTCACCGTCGCCGCCAGGGTGAGGTGGCGGGGCAGGAGCGGGAAGCCGGCCGTCGCGAGGCCGAACGTCAGGATCACGGCCGCGGCGAAGACGGTCTTGGTCACGAACAGGCGCGCGACCCGCTGGATGTTCAGGATGATCTGGCGGCCCTCGCCGATGGCGGCGGGCACCGCGGCGAAGCTGTCGGTCACGAGGACGCTGTCGGCGACGCTCTTCGCCATCTGCGCGCCGCTGCCGAGGGCGATCGCGAGCCGCGATCCCTTCATCGCCGGGACGTCGTTCACGCCGTCGCCGATCATGGCCACGTACCGCCCGGAGCCGGCGAGCGACTCGATCAGCATGCGCTTGTGCTGGGGCGAGAGGCGCGCGAACACCGTCGACCCGGTCGCGGCCGCCGCCAGGTCCGGTCCCTCCGGCAGGTGGGCGCCGTCGATCGTCGGCCCCTCGATCGTGATCCCGGCCCGCTCGGCGACGGCGGCAACGGTCGCGGGCGAATCGCCCGACATCACCTTGATCGCGACCCCCTGTCCGCGCAGGAACGCGATCGTGTCCGCCGCCTCCGGCCGTACGTGCTCCTCGAGCGCGATCACGGCGATCGGCTCGATCGCGGGCGCCGCCGCGCCGTCGTCCGGCGGAGACAGGTCTGCGGGCGTTGCGCCGAGCACGAGCGTGCGCCGGCCCGCCGCCTCGTGCTCGGACACGAGCGCGTGTGCGCCCTCGCCGAGCAGCACGTCCGGCGCGCCGAGGACCAGGGTCTCGTCGTCGCCCTCGAGCCGGCAGGCGCTCCATTTCCACCGGGACGAGAACGGCACCTCCGACGTGGCGGGGCGGGCTGTTCCGGGCAGGGCCGCCGCGATCGCGTCGACCGTGTCGTTGCGCGAGGTGATGCTCGCGGCGTACTCGCTCACCCGCCGCTCCGCCTCCTCGGCGCTCGCCGTCCCGGCGGGGTAGACACCGTGCATGGTGAGGGTGCCGTCGGTCAGCGTGCCGGTCTTGTCGAGGCAGACCGTGTCCACGTTCGCGAGCGACTCGACCGCGTTGAACGACTGCACCAGCATCCCCCGGCTCGAGAGGCGCACCGCGGCGACGGCGAACGTGAGGCTCGTGAGCAGCACCAGCCCCTCGGGGACGAGCGTCACGATCCCGGCGGTGGCGGTGGCCGACGCCGAGCGGAACGGGGCGTCGTGATTGATCAGCACCCAGACGAAGGCCGCCCCGAGCGGCACCATCACGGCGACCGTGACGAGCAGGAGGCGGTTGATCTGGTTCTCGAGCGGCGAGCGCCGGTAGCGGAACTCGCGCGCCTCGCCGACGACCTGCGACGCGTAGCTGGCCGCGCCGGTGGCGCTTGCGAGGTAGCGGCCCGCGCCCTCCACGCAGAACGAGCCCGACAGGATCTCGTCACCGACGCCCTTCGCGATCGGGCGCGACTCGCCGGTGAGCTGCGACTCGTCCAGCATGAGCGCCGAGCTCTCGGCCACCGACCCGTCGGCGACGACCTGGTCGCCGGGCCGCAGGGCGACGAGGTCGCCGCCGACGACCTCATCCGCGGGGACGGTGGTCTCGGCCCCGTCGCGCACCACCCGGGCGTGGGGGGCGACGAGCAGGGCGAGCCGGTCGAGGGCGCGCTTCGCGCGCACGTCCTGGACGATGCCGATGCCGGTGTTGGCCACCAGGACGAGCCCGAACAGGCCGTCCGCCGGCCTGCCGGCGGCCAGGATCACGACCCAGAACGCGCCCAGGATCAGGTTGAACAGCGTGAGCGTGTTCGACCGCACGATGCTCGCGTACGAGCGGGTCGTCGAGCTCGCCTCGGGCGGTGGCGCCGCCGCCAGGCGGCGGCTGGCCTCGACCTGTGAGAGGCCGGTGAGCCTGGCTTCGGTCACCCTCCCGAGTCTAGAGCCGTCGCGTTGGACGCCCCGACCTGCGGGGCCAGACTCCTGGGTTTCGGTTGTCGCGAAACTGGTTGCACGATCAATACTTGACAGCGCATGTTTCTCTGCTAGAGTTCATTGCGTAGTCAAGTTTCCTTCACGGAGGTTTGCATCATGAGCACCATCGAGTCCACGAACACCGCCGTCCTCCCCGCGGGGACGTGGCAGATCGACCCCGTCCACTCGCAGGTCGGCTTCGCCGTCAAGTACATGGTGGGGACGTTCCGCGGCAGCTTCTCGCCCGTTGCCGCCACGCTGTCAGTCGGCGCGGACGGCGAGGCCAGCCTGACCGGGTCGGCCCAGGCCGAGAGCGTCAAGGTGCAGGAGCCGAGCCTGGTGGCCCACCTGCTCTCGCCGGACTTCTTCGACGCCGAGCGGGCGCCGGAGCTGCGCTTCCGCTCGACCGACGTGCGCACGGCCGCCGGCCGCATCGCCGTCGACGGCGAGCTCGAGATCAAGGGCGTGACCCGGCCGGTGACCCTCGAGGGCGAGGTCGGCGAGCAGATCACGGATCCCTACGGCCGTGAGCGGATCGGCATCACCCTCGGCGGCACGATCGACCGCACCGAGTTCGGCATCAACTGGAACAACCCGCTGCCGAGCGGCAAGTCGGCGCTCGCGAACGAGGTCGCCCTCGACGCCGAGCTCTACCTGGTCAAGGAGTAACTGGTCGTCATGAAGATCCTCGGCGTCTCGGGCAGCCTGCGGGCTGACTCGCACAACACCGCGCTCCTGCGCTGCGCCGCCGGGCACCTGCCCGAAGGCGTGGAGCTCGAGGTGTGGGACGGCCTGCGGGACATCCCCCCGTACGACGAGGACCACGACCTCGAGCCGGCCCCTCCGGCGGTCGCCGCGTTCCGCGCGGCGCTCGCCGGGGCGGATGCCGCCCTGTTCTCCACACCCGAGTACAACTCGTCGATCCCGGGCCAGCTGAAGAACGCGCTCGACTGGGCGTCACGGCCCTACGCGACAAACGCTCTGCGCAACCTCCCGGTCGCCGTCGTCGGTGCCAGCACGGGCGCCTTCGGCGCGGTATGGGCGCAGGCGGAGCTGCGCAAGGTGCTGGGAGCGGCCGGGGCGCGGGTCGTCGACGGCGAGGTCATCCTCGCTCACGCCCACCGCAATATGGACGAGAACGGCGTACTGCTCGACGATGAGGTGCGCGAGCAGCTTGTGGAGGTCCTGACCGACCTCGCCGGCGCCGCGCACGCCCGCGCGGCCGCCGCAGTCGCCGCCTGACCCGGGTGTGAGCGCTACCGGTGCGGATCGCCGCGATCCGGCCGCCGGGCGCGGGGCGACGCCCTGTGCACGGCCGGGCGGGAGTCCCCCACCGGCTCCTGCTTCCCGCAGCGAACGCACCGCCGGTGCCACAGGCGGCCCTCGTCATAGAGCGACTCGAGCACCCATTTGTGGCGGCACGACTGCTCCAGGGCCAGGCGATCCTCGCGTCGCACTCCCAGCCAGAGCGCGAGCAGCGCGACGCAGAAGACGAGACCAACGATGTTCGACAACATCGATTTGCCGCTACCCGGGCGGGCGTGTTGCCCAAACACCTGAAGGCGCTGCTGCCTAGGGCAACAGGTGGACGGTGCGGCTGATCATCGTCATGTCCAGGATGCGCCGGATCGACGGCGAGCCGCACACGAGCTCGAAACGCCCGCCCCGCTCGGCCATGCGCTGGGCCGACGCGAGGATCACGCCGAGCGCAGTCGAGTCCAGGAACGTCACCGACGCCGCGTCCACCCGCAGCACGGAGCACCTCTCCGCCTCGGCGGCATCGAGCGCCTCGCGCAGCGCGTCTGCCGAGTTGATGTCGAGCTCGCCGTCCACCTTCACCACCGTCGCCGTCTCCTCGACGGTGTCGCGGGAGAACCGCGCCGATGCCGCCCTCGGAGCCCCCCTGCTGCTCGCGTCGTCCATAGGCCAACACCTTACCCCGCCGGCCGCATCGGCCACCACGGCAGCCCGCCGGACCGTTGTCTGGAGGCACGACGGTATCACGGCGTCCGCCCGATGTTTGAGATGGTTCCGAGCCCGCACATGTCCCTTCCAGGACCGACCCGATCCCGGAAGGAGCAGATCCCCGGATGGATTCGCTTTCACATCGCACCGACATCGAGCTCATCGCCGCGCACCGAGAGGGCGGCGACCCCGCAGCCCGCGACCAGCTGGTGATGCGGCACTCGGGGCTGGTGCGCTCGATCGCGCGCCGCTACCACGGCCGCGGCCTGGCCCTCGAGGACATCGAGCAGACCGGCTACGTCGGCCTGATCCAGGCGGTCGACCGCTTCGACCCGTCACGCGGTGTGCCGCTGCGGGCGTATGCGGCGCGGACGATCGACGGCGAGATCATGCATCTCTTCCGCGACCGCGGCTGGGCGGTGCGCGTCCCCCGCTCGCTGCAGGATCTGAGCCGGCGTGTGGCCGCCGTGCGCGAGCGGATGGGCCACAAGCTCGGCCGCTCGCCCTCGCTGGAGGAGCTGGCCGAGGCGACCGGCGAGACGGAGGAGCGCGTCGCCGAGGCGATCGCAGCCGGCCGTGCGTACACGGCGGAGCCGCTGGTCGATCCGGATGCCGCGGCCGAGAACGGCGGGTCCGACGGCATGCCCGCCGGGCGCGTGCTCGCCTCGGAGGAGTCCGGCTTCACGGCCACGGAGGACCGCGATCTGCTCGAGCGGGCGATGCGCGCCCTGCCGCCGCGCGAGCGCCGGATCGTCGGCCTGCGCGTCTACCACGACCTCACCCAGGCCGAGATCGCCGCGCGCACGGGCATCAGCCAGATGCACGTCTCGCGGCTCCTGCGCGGGTCGCTCGAGACGATCGCCGACGAGATCGACAGCGCCGCCGTCGCCTCGTAGGGCGACGGTCAAGACAGGTCAGGCGTGCTGGGGCGCGGTGGCGCCGGCGATGGCGTCGGCGCGCGTCGGCACGGTTTCGAGCCGGCGCTCCATGCCGGTCAGCTCGAGCAGGCGGCGGACGCCGTGGCCGGTGCTCTCGCCGAGCGCGCAGCGGAACCCGACCGAGCGCTCGCCGGCCCGCTCGCGCGCGCAGATCAGGACGCGCAGCACGGTCGAATCGATGAACGTCGTTCCCAGCAGGTCGACGACCACGGCGTGACCGGAGTCGAGCGCGGCGTCCAGGCGCCGCTCCAGCTCGGGAGCGGTGGAGAGGTCGTGCTCGCCGGTGACGACGACCACCTCGACGCCGGGCTCGGCTCGTTCGACGACGATCCCGCTCACGGCGTGCAGAATAACGAAGGGCCGGGCGGGCTCACGACGCCGCGACGTCGAACGTCATCCGCACGACCGTGCCCGCGCCGTCGGGCGTGTCGATCTCGAGCGCGTCGGCGATCGCGGCCATCACCGGCAGCCCGACGCCCAGTCCAGGGCTGTTGACGCGCGGCGCCATGCCCGACCCGTGGTCGCGCACCGTCACCACCAGCTCGCCGGCGGGGGAGAGGTCGGCCGACGCCTCGAACTGGCCGCTCGTGTCCGGGTAGGCGTGCAGCACGGCGTTGGCGCACGCCTCGGTGACCGCGAGCGTGATATCCGAGATCCGCTCCTCGGCGACGCCCGAGGCCTCGAGCAGACCCCGCAGCGCATGGCGCACCAGTGGGACGTTGTCGGTCTCGGCCGCCAGTTCGAGCTCGAACCCGGATGACGTGGAAGTCATCGTCGCCTCGGATACCCGACGGTTCATGGCTCTAGTCATTCCCCGTCAGGCGAAGGACAATCACGGCCACGTCGTCGGCCGGCGGCCCGGGCTTGAACTCGAGCACCGCCCGCTCGATCCGATCGGCGATCCCGGCGGCGCTCAGGCCCGCCGAGAGCCGCAGCAGTTCCACCAGGCGCTCCTCCCCGAACATGCGCCCCTCGCGCCGCTCCTCGGTCACGCCGTCGGTGTGGAACACGACCGCGTCGCCAGGGCGCAGGTCGACGGTGAGATCGGAGAGCTGCACCTTCTCGTAGATGCCGAGGAGCGTACCCGGGGTGCCGGCTTCCTCGACGGTGCCGTCGCTGCGGACGAGGAGCGGCGGCGGGTGGCCGCCGCAGCAGACCGTCAGCCGCGCCCCGCCGTCGTGCGCCTCCAGCCGCCCGACCGCGACCGTGCAGAAGCGGTGCTCGATCATCTGCCGCAGGAGGGCCTGGTTCAGCGTCCGCAGGATCGCCTGGGGCGAGCGCTCGCGCACGGCCGCCGCGCGCACGGTGTGGCGGGCGATGCCGGTCAGCGCCGCGGCCGGCGCGCCCTTCCCGCACACGTCGCCGATGGCGAGGAAGAGGCCGCTGTCGCCCGTCTCGAACGCGTCGTAGAAGTCGCCGCCGACGTCTCCGCCGCCGCCGGCCGGGTGGTACACGGCGGCGAGCTCGATGCCGGGGACGTCGGGCAGGTCGGGCGGCAGCAGGCTGCGCTGGAGCGTGCGCGCGACCTGGTCACGGTCCTGGTAGAGGCGGGCGGTGTCGATGGCCGTCGCCGCCCGGCGGGCGAGCTCGGTCGCGAATGCGGCGTCGTCCGGCCCGTAGGTTCGGCCAGACTCGGCCGTCACGAGCGTGAGCGTGCCGTGGGTGCGGCCGCGGGCGGTCAGCGGGGCGACGATCGCCGAGCGCACGTCAAGTCCGCGCAGGATCGCGCGGTGCTCCTCGTCGTCCCCCGCCTCCTGGAAGGCCGCCGGGACAGGCGACGGGGCGGCCGCGTCGTTCGCCCGCAGGCCGCTCGCCCCGGCGGCCGCCTCGGGGTCCGCCGGATAGCGGCGGACGAGCTCGCGGGCGAGGTCGACCTTGGCCGGGTCGGAGTGGGCCACCCACGTCTGGTGCGAGCGGTCGGGCTCGACCAGGTCGACGGCGCACCAGTCGGCCAGGTGGGGGACGATCAGATGGGTGAGGCTGCCGAGCGCGGCCCGGAAGTCGAGCGACTCGCCGAGAACGTCGGACGTGCGCGCGAGCAGCTCCAGCCGGAGCCGGGCGTCGTGCTCCGCCTCGTACGCCTGGGCGCGGTCGACCGCGAGCGCAATCCGGCCGGCGGCGAGGCCGATCAGGTCGACCTCGTCCTGCCCCAGCGGGCGCGGCGCCAGCCAGTCGGTCTGGACCACGCCGACGGTGCGCGGCCCCACGCGCAGGGGTGCCGCCATCAGCGTGCGCACGCCGCGGCCGAGCCGGAGCGGCCCCATCTCCGCGTCTGTCGGATCGTGGACGACGACC
The DNA here is from genome assembly GCA_963746115.1 of uncultured Actinomycetes bacterium. Classification (GTDB taxonomy): domain Bacteria; phylum Actinomycetota; class Thermoleophilia; order Gaiellales; family JAICJC01; genus JAICJC01. The sequence goes on from CAVVAA010000003.1 coordinate 694,889, forward strand.
GGGCGCCCGGCGGCCACCGGGTCCGCGACGGATGCCTCGCCGGCGGAGATGCGCAGGCCGGCGCCGCCCTCGGTGCCCGCCCCGCTGGTGGCGCGCACCCCCAGGTGCTCGGCGTCGGCCTCCATCAGGAGCACGGCGGCGGCGTCCGCCTCGAGCTCCTTGCGAAGCAGCGCCAGGATCTCCTCGAGGAGGTCGTCGAGGTCGACGTGCGAGAGCGCGGCGTCCGAGAGCCGCTGCAGCCGCTGGGCCGCGTCGGCCCGCTCCTGGGCGGCCCGGAGGAGGACGCTGTTGTCGACCGCGACCGCCGTCCGCCGGGCGAGCTCCTCGGCGACGGCGACGTCGTCGGCGCTGAACGGCGGCCGGTCGCCGCAGCTCAGGAGCAGCATCGCCCCGAGCGTACGGCCGCGGGCCGCCAGCGGGAGGATCACGGCCGAGCGGGCGTCGATCTGGCGCACCACCTGGATGTGCCGCGGGCCGTGCAGCCGGTCGCGCAGGACGTCGTCGGTGAGCTCGGTCAGGATCTCGGTACGGCCCTCGCGCAGCGCCGCCGTCATGTGCAGCGCGTCGGGGTCGGGCGGGAAGGCGCGCAGCCGCTCGGTGAGCGGCGCGCGGGCGCGATCGGCGTCGGCCACCGCGACCCGGCGCATCCCGGCCTCGTCGTCCAGGAGGTCGAACGCGCACACGTCCGCGAGCCACGAAGCCGCCAGCCGGGCGACGCCCTGGAGACCGGCGTCGGCGTCGAGCGAGCGGGCCAGCAGCTCGCTGGCCTGGAGCAGCAGCTCCAGCCGCACCTGGGCCGGCTGGGCGCGATCGCCCGTCCCGGCCTCGAGGGCGACGCTGACGCTCCCGGCGGGGTTGCCGTCGGCGTCGGTGACCGGCGCGCTGACGACGTGGATGCGGATGTGCGAACCGTCCTTGCGCACCGCCGGCACCTCGCCCTCCCACACGTCGCCCCCGCGCGCCCGCGACCCGAGCGCCGTCTCGGCCGGGCCGGCTCCGAGCTCCTCCGGCGTTCGCCCGATCGCCTCTTCGGCCGTGTAGCCGAACAGCTCCTCGGCGCGGCGGTTCCATGCGGTGAGGGTGCCGTCGGGGGCGGTGGCGATGATCGCCGCGGGGGCCGCGTCGATCAACGCCGATCCCGTGATGCCCGCACGTGCGGTCTCCGGGCCGTTCAAGTCCCGCTGCCGCGAACGGCGGGGACGTACAGCTCGCCTCTGAGCGCCGATGACATGCGCCACCCTAGTGCTGCTCCGAATCGCTGTCAATCGCGCTACTGGCGCGTCGCCGGGCGCGCTAACCTGCTCGTCGGTGGCGGCGATCGACGGCAAAGTCAGCCTCCGCGTGCTGGGCGCGGCGCCCGCCGCTGCGGTGGCCGAGCCGGTGCTGCTCGCGCTGGGGGCGCGGGCGGGCCTCGATGTCGCCGCCCTGGACGAGCTCGTGATGGCCGTCGAGCTTGCCATCCGGGGCGCCGGGCGGCCGCTCCTGATCGAGGTCACGCCGGACGAGGGCCGCCTGACGGTCGCGGTGCGGCCGCTCGAGCCGGTCGGGCTGCGCGAGTGCGGGCAGACCCTGCGCGGCCTCGTCACCGAGGTCGAGATCGACGGCGACGGGGCGGGGATCGTGATGCGTGCCGGCTGATCCGGCCGGCCGGCTGGCGCTCCTGGCGGCGGCGGGAGACAGCGCGGCGAAGGCGGAGCTGGTCGAGCGGATGGGCCCGGTGGTGGGGCGCTTGGCGGGGCGGCTCGCGAGCGTGCGGGTGCCCAGGCAGGATCTGGAGCAGGCGGGGATGGTGGGGGTGCTGGCGGCGGTCGACCGGTTCGACCCCGACCGCGGGTCGGCGTTCGAGCCCTACGCGACCCGCTACGCGCTCGGCGAGATGCGCGCGCTCGCGCGGGGGACGGCGGCGGTGCACGTCTCGCGCACGGGCCGCGACCTGGCCGCCGCCGTCGAGGCGGCCGCAGCCGACCTCACGGCCGAGTCCGGCGTGCCTCCGACCGTCGACAGCATCGCCGAACGGGCCGGTCTGGACGAGGAGCAGGTCGTCACCGGGCTGCGCGCCCGCCGTGGGCTCGCCCCGCCCACCCTGGGCGGGGAGGAGCTGCTCGAGGCCCACGGCGGCTGGGAGGACGCGATCGAGCGGGTCGAACGGCGGCTCGACGTCGGCCGGCGGCTGGAGGAGCTCGATCCGCGCTCGCAGCGAATCGTGGCGATGCGCTTCGGGCTCGAGCTGTCCCAGACCGAGATCGCCGAACAGCTCGGCATCTCGCAGATGCACGTGTCGCGCCTGCTGCGGGCCGCCCTCGAGCAGCTCTGGGGCGAGGAGCCTGACTAGGCCGGCGAGGCGTCGAGCCAGGCAGTGCGGTCGGGCGGCCCCGGCGCGATCCGCACGCGCGGCGATGCCGAGAGCTCGGCCCAGATCGACCCGAACGTGCTCCAGGGATGGCCCGGCTCGGGGAGGACGCACAGCGGCGCCTCGCGGTCGGCGAGCGCGCGCTCGCAGTCGGCGCCGGCCGCGACGTCGGGCGCGGCCGACTCGATGGCGGCGAGCCGGACATGGGAATCCTCGCGGCGCTCGGCGGCCACGGCCGGATCGACGTCGGCGCTGCGGAGCGGATGGTTGGTGTGGCAGAAGCGCCCGGCGGCATCGTCGGAGCGCACCGCGCCGGCGGCCGAGCACTCGTAGCCGGCCACCTCCGCCGGGTCGGCCAGGGCGTAGTGCTGCCCCGACGCGTGCGGCACCCGGCCGAGGAAGGCGGCGGCGCCGGCCACGCTCCCCTGCGCGAGGGCGCCCCGCATCACGAACGCGACCGGGAGCCCGTCGCGGGAGTGGTTCAGCATCGCCAGCGTGTTCACGCACACGCCCAGGCCGGCGGAGCTCACGCCGGTGAGCCCGATCATCCCGGCGGCAGTGAGGAGGGTGCCCCCGCTGCCGGCACCGTCGTCGTGGCGGACGATCGCCTGGGCGCCGTCCATGAGCGCGGGGAGATCCATGTTCTGGGCCAGCACCGCCGGTCGGCCGTCCGCCGGGCCGACCGCGATCAGCGTGCACGCGTCGCGGGGCTCGGCCGGGGCGGTGAACCACCACTCCTCGTCCATCAGGTTGAGGGCGAGGATGCGGTCGAAGGCGACGCCCGCCCCCTCGCCGATCCCGCGCACCTCGTCGAGCAGATCCGGGGTGTGGCGCTCGATGGCGGCGATGAAGCCCGTCGTCTCGACGAGGCCGGAGACGAGCGCCTGCGGCGGCCCCGCCAGCCGGGCGCCGACGTCCGCGTCCCAGCGCTCGAGCAGGCCATGGATCTGCTCCCGCAGCGCCTCGCCGTGGGCGCGTCCGCGCTCCCGGCCGTCGCCGCGGCACTCGACGATCGCGTGCGATGTGACCGCCATCGCCACCGATCCTACCCCGGTCTAGACCATTCGTCGGTTCACCGCTACAACGAGAGAAGTGCGGCCGTTCCGCTTCCTCACCGTCCTCGTCGTCCTCGCCGGCGCCACCGCCTGCGGGCAGGCCCAGGCGAACCACACCTCGGCGCCGCCGGCCTCGACGCACTCGACTGCGCCGAAGCCCGGCGTGGAGCTGGCGGCCTCCGCGGCCCGCACCTCGCATGCGAAGAGCGCCCGCATCGCGATGCGGATGCGGATGGCGGTGTCGCCGGGCGCGAGCACGATCACGGCCGAGGCGACCGGCGTCGTCGGCTTCCACGATCGCTCCGGAGATCTGCACATGCACATGTCGATCCCGGGCGGCGGCGTCATCCAGATGCGCGAGATCACCGTCTGGCCGGTGATCTACATGCGCTCGCCGCTGTTCGCGGCCGTGACGCACGGCAAGGCGCGGTGGCTGAAGCTCGACATGGCCAAGGTCGAGCGCGCGAACGGCATCGACCTGAACGCCCTCACGAGCACCGGCAGCAGCGACCCGACCCAGATGCTGCAGACCCTCGAGAGCGAGTCCGACTCGATCCGGAACCTCGGCGCCGCGACCGTCCGTGGCGTGCCCACCGTCCACTATCACGCCGTCGTCGATCTGGACAAGGCCGCCGCAAACGCGCCGGCCGCCCTGCGCGCCGCCGTGGAGAAGTCCGATGCCCGCCTGGTTGCGATGCTCGGCACCCACCGGATGCCGATGGACGTCTGGATCGGCCACGACAACCTCGTCCGCCGGGTCGCCTACCGCATGTCGATCCCGGTCGCCGCCACCGGCGGGACGATCGCGATGGACGTCCAGCTCGACATGTTCGACTTCGGCGTGCCCGTCCACGTGACCGCGCCGCCCGCGAGCGACGTGATGGCGCTCCCCGGCTCCGCCGCGGCCGCCTCGAGCTCCCGATAGTCTCCACCCGCGTGAGCGGGATCGCGCACTGGGACGACGTGGAGAGCGTCCACGCAGCCGACGGCCACCTCGACGCCGTGTGGCTCGACCTCGGCTCGGCCGCGGGCACGCACACGGTTGGGCTGCAGCTGATCCGGATCTCGCCCGGGAAGTGGTCGACGCCCGCGCACATCGAGCACGCCGAGGAGGAGATCTTCTGGGTGCTCTCCGGGGGCGGTCTCTCCTGGCAGGACGAGGGCGACGGCCCGGCGACATACGCCGTCGCGGCCGGCGACTGCCTCGTGCACCTGCCCCGCGGCGAGGCCCACACCCTGCAGGCGGGCCCGGACGGCCTCGACGTGCTCGCCTTCGGCCAGCGTGTCCGCGGCGGCGGCGCGTACCTGCCCCGGGCCGGCCTGTCGTGGCACGGGCCGAGCTGGGTGCGCTCCGGCGGCGAGCCCTCGCCGTGGCAGGGCGAGGCCCGCGCCGGTGCACCGGACGTGCCCGACGCCTCGCCGCGGCCGGGCAGGATCGTGCACGTCGACGCGGTCGCGGGCAAGCGCCGCGAGGGTGCCACCGTCTGCCGCGAGCGGCGCGACCTGGGCCGCGCCGCCGGCTCGGTCACGACCGGCCTGAAGTACGTGGTCGCCGACCCCGGCAAGCTGGCTGCGCCGCCCCACTGCCACTCGGCCGAGGAGGAGATGTTCGTCGTCCTGGCCGGAGAGGGCACGCTCGAGCTCGGCGACGCGGAGCATCCTGTCCGACCCGGCACGATCGTCGCCCGGCCGGCGGGCTCCGGCGTCGCGCACGTGTTCCGGGGCGGGCCGGACGGTCTCACCTTCCTCGCGTACGGCACCCGCGAGCCGAACGACATCTGCTACTACCCCCGCTCCGGCAAGGTGTTCCTGGGCGGCGTCGGCGTCATCGGGCGCATCGAGCAGCTCGACTACTGGGACGGCGAGGACTGACCGAGCCGCTCGAGATCCGCTCGATCGAGCGCCCGGCCGCCGCGGCGCCGGCCGGAATGCTCGTGCTGACCCACGGCCGTGGCGCCGACGAGCACGACCTGCTCCCGCTGGCCAACCTGCTCGATCCCGAGGGACGGCTCGTCGCCGTGCTCCCGCGCGGGCCGCTGCGGCTGCCGCCGGGCGGTGCGCACTGGTATGCGGTGCACGAGATCGGCCGCCCCGACCCGGGCACCTTCCTGCCGACCTTCGCCGCCCTGGGCGGCTGGCTCGATGCGACGGCTGCCGCGCACGACGTCACCCCTGACCGGATCGTGCTGGCGGGGTTCTCCCAGGGCGCCGTCATGTCCTATGCGCTCGGCCTGGCGGCTGAGCGGCCGCGGCCGGCGGGCATCATCGCCCTCTCCGGGTTCGTCCCCACCGTCCCCGGCTTCGAGCTCGGCCTCGAGGAGCGGGCCGGGCTCCCGGTGGCGATCGGGCACGGGACGCACGATCCCGTGATCGGCGTCGAGTTCGGCCGGCAGGCGCGGGCGCTGCTCGAGGGCGCCGGGGCCGACGTCCGCTACCGCGAGTCGCCGATGGGGCACAGCATCGATCCCGAGTACCTGCCCGAGCTGCAGGGCTGGCTCGAGGACGTCCTCGGTGACCGCTGATACCCTTGTCGATGCAACTACCGTCGCAGGGGGAGCGATGCCGGAGGGCTCTGCCGCCGATACTGCGCTATTGACCCGGAGCGAGCTGGCCTCGTGGCGGGGCTTCCTGCGCGTCCACGCGGCGCTCGAGCGCGAGCTCGACGCCGAGCTGCTCGCCGCCCACGGCATCGCACTCAGCTCCTACGAGGTGCTCCTGACCGTGGCCGACGCGCCGGAGGAGCGGATGCGCATGTCCGAGATCGCCGACTCGGTCCTGCTGTCGCGCAGCGGCGTCACCCGGCTCGTCGACCGGCTGGAACGCGACGGGCTGGTCGAGCGCGTTCCGTGCGAGGACGACGCCCGCGGCCAGTACGCGGTGCTGACGCCGCGGGGACGGGCGGCGTTCGACGCCGCTCGCGCCACGCATCTGGCGGGGGTGCGCCGGCGCTTCCTCGAGCAGTTCGACGCCGACGAGCTGCGCGGGCTGGCCGCCTACTGGGAGCGGCTCGTCCCCGGAGTCACTACATAGTTCGATGAGCGAGCGCCTCGACGCGTACCGGCGCAAGCGCGACCCGGCCAAGACGCCGGAGCCGTTCTCGGGCTCGGGCGGCGGCGACGACCCGATCTTCGTCGTCCAGCGCCATGACGCCCGCCGGCTGCACTTCGACTTCCGCATCGAGCGCGACGGGGCGCTCGCGAGCTGGGCCGTCCCCAAGGGGATCCCGCTGCGCAAGGGGCAGCGCCACCTGGCCGTGCACGTCGAGGACCACCCGCTCGATTACGCGACCTTCGAGGGCGAGATCCCGAAGGGCGAGTACGGCGGCGGGACGGTCGAGATCTGGGACCGCGGCCACTACGAGCTGGTCGAGGAGAAGCGCGACGGCGGGCTCACGGTGCGCCTGCGCGGCGAGCGTCTGAACGGCCTCTGGACGCTCATCCCGACCAGGATGGACGGCGACGAGCGCAACTGGCTCATGGTGCGCAAGGACGAGGGCGACCTGGCCGGCGACCCCGCCGAGCTGCGCCCGATGCTGGCCGTCGCCGCGACCGAGCTGCCCGTCCGCGGCGACTGGGTGTACGAGGTCAAGTGGGACGGTTACCGGGTGATCGCCGCCGTCGAGGGCGGCGAGGTGACGCTGCGAAGCCGCAACGGCAACGATCTCACGACCCGCTTCGCCCAGGTGGCGCGGGCGCTCCCGGGGGCGCTTCGGAGCGCCGATTGCGTACTCGACGGCGAGGTGTGCGCGCTCGACGAGGATGGGCGCCCCCGATTCTCGCTGCTCCAGCACGGCGGCGGGGCGCTCGCGATGTACGCGTTCGACCTGCTCGTCCTCGACGGCCGCGACGTGACCGCCCTGCCGCTCAGCGACCGCAAGGAGCTTCTGGCGGAGACGCTGATCGCGGGCGAGACGATCCGGCTCTCGGTGGCGTTCGATGACGGGCCGGCGCTGTTCGCCCAGGCGCGGGCGCACGGTCTGGAGGGCGTCGTCGCCAAGCGGCCGTCGAGCCGCTACCTTCCGGGGCGTCGGAGCGAAGCCTGGATGAAGGTGAAGACGCAGCAGCGCCAGGAGCTTGTGATCGCCGGGTACACCCGCGGGCGCGGGCGGCGCGACAACGCGTTCGGCTCGCTCGTCCTGGCGGTCGAGCGCGGCGACGAGCTGGTGTGGGCGGGCAACTGCGGCACCGGCTTCGACGACGCCGAGCTCGACATGCTGATGGAGAAGCTCGCGCCGCTCCGGCGCAAGACGACGCCGCTCGCGGTCGAGCCGAAGATGCCGCGGGTGCGCCCGGGCGACGTCACCTGGGTCGAGCCGAAGCTGGTCTGCGAGGTCGAGTTCCTCGAGTGGACGCGGGAGGGCCGGCTGCGCGCGCCGTCGTACAAGGGCCTGCGCGACGACAAGGCGGCCGCCGACGTCCACCGCGAGCACCCGCGGAAGGAGCGGACGGGCTCGCCGCAGCGGCCGCTCGAGCTCTCCAATCTGGACAAGGTGTTCTGGCCTGGGGAGGGGATCACCAAGGGCGACCTGATCGACTACTACCGCGCGGTCGCCGATGTCGCGGTGCCGCACTTCGCGGGGCGGCCGTTCACGATGAAGCGCTATCCGGACGGCATCGCGGCGAAGCCGTTCTTCCAGAAGAACGCGCCGTCGCACATGCCCGACTGGATCCCGACCGCGGAGTTCCCGGCCACGTCGCGCGAGACCCGGGAGAAGCGCATGATCCGCTATCCGCTCGTGAACGAAGAGGCGGCGCTCCTGTGGATGGCGAACATGGGCTGCATCGACCTGAACGCGTGGTGCTCGCGCACCGACCGCCCGGACCGGCCCGATTTCGCCCTGTTCGACCTCGACCCGACGCCCGAGGCCGGGTTCGCCGCGGCCGCCGAGGTGGCGCTGCTCGTGCGCGACGCGCTCACGGCCGTCGACCTGCGCGGCTACCCCAAGACGAGCGGCTCCGACGGTGTCCACGTGCTCGTGCCCCTGGCCCGGCGCTACGGCTACGACCAGACCCGCGGGGTCGTGCTCGCGATCTCGCGCGCGCTCGCCTCGATGCGGCCCGACCTCGTCACGACCGAGTGGTCGAAGGCGAAGCGGCGCGGCGTCCTCATCGACGCCAACCAGAACGGCCCCGGCCGCACGATCGCGTTCGCCTACTCGGTGCGGCCGAAGCCCGGCGCCCCCGTGTCGACGCCGGTGACCTGGGACGAGCTGCGCGCGGGGGTCGACCCGGAGGCGTTCACGATGTCCGTCGTGCTCGACCGCCTGTCCCGCCACGGCGACCTGCACGCCCCGGTGCTCGAGGACCGCCAGGCCCTCGGCCAGGCGCTGCACTCGCTCTAGCCGACAGAACCGGGGACAGTCCCCGGAGATCGGGGACAGTCCCCACCGGTTCTCCCCGCAAACTCCGTGGAACGCGGTTTGCGACCGCGCCCTCGCCTGTGCGAACATACGTTCGTCTCGGATGGGAAAGAAAGGTGGGGCGCGAAGCGTTGGTGTGCCAGACTGCATCCATGGTTGTGACGGAGGGAGAGCGCCGCGTCGTCGCGGTGCTGATGGCGGACGTGGCCGGGTCGACGGCGATCGGCGAGCAGCTCGGTCCCGAGCGGTCGAAGTTCCTCTTCGACGAGGTCGTCCGGCTGATGGCGGAGCAGGTCGAGCGCTACGACGGCACCGTCGCCCAGCTGCTCGGCGACGGCCTGCTCGCCGTCTTCGGCGCGCCCGTCGCGCACGAGGACGACAGCGAGCGCGCCGTGCGCGCCGCCCTCGCCCTGCAGCGCGCCCTCGCCGCCTACTCGCGCGACGTCGACGAGGCCTACGGCATCGAGCTGCGGGCGCGCGTCGCCGTGAACACCGGCCCGGTCCTGATCACCCCGGATTCCGACGGCGCCGAGCACTTCAACGCCCTCGGCGACACCGTGAACGTCACCGCCCGGCTGCAGGCGCTCGCCGGGGAGGCCGACGTCATGCTCGGCCCCGACACCGCCGTGCAGGTGCGCGACTGCTTCGAGCTCGAGGACCTGGGGCCGACAGAGCTGCGCGGCCGCGCGCGCCCGGTCGACCGCTACCGCGTCGTGGGCGAGCGCGAGCGCGGCTCGCGGCCGGCGGACGGCCCGCTCATCGGGCGCGTCAACGAGCTGATCGAGGTGCGCGGCGCCCTCGAGCGGCTGGCCGACGGGATCGGTGTGATCGTCTCCGTTACCGGCGAGCCCGGGATCGGAAAGTCGCGCCTTGCCGCCGAGGCCGTCGACCCGTTGCGCGACCGGCTGAAGGTGCTCGTCGGCCGCAGCCTCTCCTACACGCAGGGCTTCTCGTACTGGCCGATCCGCGAGCTGCTGCGCGACTGGCTGGGCGCCTCGGCGACGACCAGCGAGGCGCGCATCCGCTTCGACCTCAAGGCCGCCCTGCACGAGCTGTACGGGCCGGGCGACGACCGCTACCCGTTCCTGGCCAACCTGCTCGGCCTCCAGGAGGCGGATCGCCGGGCCGCGGCCGACCTGCGCGAGCTCTCCCACGACGCGCTTCACCGGCGCAGCCTCGAGGTGGTCGCCGACCTGCTGACGCGCCTGGCCGCGGAGCGGCCGCTGCTGGTCGTCTTCGAGGATCTGCACTGGGCAGACGAGCTCACGCTGCAGGCGGTGGAGACCCTGCTCGAGCTGACCGAGACCGAGGCGCTCGGCATCGCGCTGCTCTATCGCAGCGAGCGCGAGCTCCCGTCCTGGGGCATCGGCGAGCGTGCCCGCCAGCACTACCCTCACCGTTATGTAGAGGTTGAGCTTCGCGCGCTTGCAGGCGACGCGACGCTCGAGCTCGCCCAGGCGCTCGCCGACGCGCCGCTGCCCGACACGGTCGCCGAGCTGATCTCCCAGCGCGCCGGCGGAAACCCGCTCTTCGTGAGCGAGGCGCTGCGCGACCTCGTCGAGCGCGGGGCGCTGCGGCGCGAGAACGGCGGCTGGGAGCTCGCCGTCGACCCGTCCCAGCTCGAGGTGCCGGCGCTCGTCCAGGGCGTGCTCCAGGCCCGGCTCGACCGGCTCGACCCGGCCGGCCGCGAGACGGTGGCCGTTGCTGCGGTGATCGGCCGCCGGTTCGGGATGCCGCTGCTCGAGCGGGTGCTCCACCCCGACACGCTGCCGACGGCCCTGCTCGAGCTCCAGCGGCTCGACCTGATCGTCGAGGAGCGCCGCCGCCCCTACCCCGAATACCGCTTCCGCCACGGGCTGGTGCAGGAGGCGGCGTACGCCAGCCTGACCGAGTCCGACCGCCAGGCGCTCCACCGCCGCGTCGGCGTCGGCCTGGAGGATCTGGCCGGCGACGAGAAGAACGGCGGCACGCTGGCGCTGCTCGCCCGCCACTTCAGCGCCGCCGACGACCCCGCCCGGGCCGCCGAGTACCTGATCCAGGCCGGCGACGATGCCCGGGTGATCTACGCCAACCAGGAGGCGATCCGCCACTACCGCCAGGCGCGCGAGTTCCTGGCCCGGATGGGCGACGACCGCCGCTCGCGCGAGACGCTCTTCAAGATCGCACTCGTCCACCACCTGGCCTTCAACTTCGCCGAGGCCGAGCGGGCCTACGACGAGGCGTTCGCCTGCAAGGTCGTGCCGCTCGACCAGCCCGAGCCGACGGAGCGGCTCACGACCGCCCTGATGCAGCCCGAGGCCGTCGCTCCCGGCCTCGAGTACGTGTCCGAGACGAGCGCCCTGACCGCCCACCTCTTCCGCGGGCTGCTCGTGATCGATCGCGACCTGAACGTGATGCCGTCGCTGGCCGAGAACTTCCGCGTCTCCGGCGACGGCCTGACGTACCTGTTCCAGCTGCGCGAGAACACGTGCTGGAGCGACGGCGAGCCGCTGACGGCGCACGACTTCGTCTACACGTGGGAGCGGGCCCGGGAGCGCTCGACCGTGACCGCGTTCCTGCTCCAGGACGTCGCACAGGCAACGGCGCTCGACGATCACACGCTCGAGGTGGTGCTGCGCGAACCGCGCAACTACTTCCCCTACATCCTCGCCTCCACCTATTCCTACCCCTGGCCGCGGCACCTGTGCGAGTCGGTCGGCGACGAGTGGCACCGGCAGCTTCCGCTTGTCTCGAGCGGCCCGTTCCTGCTCGAGACGATGGACGCCGACGGCATGACGATGGTCGCCAACCCGCGCTGGAGCGGCCGCCGCGGCAACGTGCGCGAGATCTGCGTCGACTTCCGCATCCACGGCGTGAGGGTCAACGACCTGTGGACTTCCGGCCGGGTCGACGTGCTGGCAACGCCGTTCACGCCGGACGAGGGCGAGGATGACGGTTGCGTCGATTTCGCCCCGAGCCTGGGGACTTCGATGCTTGGCTTCCGTAGCGACCGCGAGGTGTTCCGGGACGTCCGCACGCGGCGAGCGGTGGCCGCCGTGCTTGCCCCGGTCGGGGGCACGTTCGCCGAGCTCGGGCTGGTGAGCCGGCCGGCGATGGGAGGAGGGCTGCTGCCGCCGGCGATGCCCGGACACGACCACCGCGTCTCCGAGGCCCTTGACCTCGACGCCGCCCGGGCGCTCCTGGCCGAGGCCGGCCATCCCGGCGGCGCCGGGATGCCCCGGCTCGAGATGCTGCTCACGAAGGGGTTCGAGGTGCTCAAGGGCGGCATCGAGAGTGCGCTCGGCCAGCTCGGAGTTGGTGTCGACTTCACGATCAGCGACCGCGGATCGCGGACGTCGCAGATCCCGTCCGACCTGTGGCTGACGTCGTGGCTCGCCGACTTCCCCGATCCGGACGGCTTCTTCCGCGGCCTCCTGACCGACCCCTGCGACCCGGTCGCCGAAGAGGAGAAGACGCGCGAGCTCACAGACCTCCTGAACCAGGCCAGGGCGTCGCGCAACCAGGACGAGCGCCTGGAGCTCTACGGCCGTGTCGACCGGCTCCTCGTGGCCGAATGGGTGCTCCTGGTGCCGGTCGCCTACCTGCGCCTGACCATCCTGCGGCGGCCGTGGGTGCACGGCCTGTGGGCGAACGCACTCACGCCGTTCCAGTTCGACGGCGTCATCGTCGACCACGACCGCCAGCGCGACGCGCAGCAGGGCGCCGCCGGGTGAGCTCCTCGACGGGGCCGGCGTCCGCGCCGGCCGTCTCGGCCGCGCGCCCGCCCGCGGCCGAGCTCATGGGGGCGTTTGCGGCGATCTACCTCGTGTGGGGATCGACCTTTCTGGCGATCCGCTACGCCGTCGAGACGATCCCGCCGTTCGCGATGATGGCGGGGCGGTGCCTGCTCGGCGGAGCGATCCTGCTCGCGCTCGGGCTCCTCCGCGAGCGCGACCTGACCTGGCCGACGCGGCGGGAGTGGGGCGGCGCCCTCGTCATCGGCACGCTTCTCTTCGTCGGCTGCCACGGTGTGCTCGCCTACGCCGAGGAGCGCGTCCCGTCCGGGATCGCGGCGCTGTGCCTGGCCACGATCCCGCTCTTCGTCCCCTTGCTGGCGTGGGCGCTGCCGGACGGACGGCCGCCGTCGCGGCGGCGGGTCGGGAGCATTCGTGGTCGGCTTCGCCGGTGTCGCCCTGCTGGTCGCGGCGCAGGGCACCGGCGGCGGCCTGCATCCGGGCGACGCGATCCTGCTGGTCGGAAGCGCGCTGTCGTGGGCGGCAGGCACGGTGGCCACACGCGTCGTGCCCGTGCCCCGCTCGCCCGTGCTGGGCGCGGGGATGCCGCTGCTCGCGGGCGGCGTCGTCCTCACGCTCGTCGCGGCGGGGTCGGGCGAGCTCTCCTCGCTCCACCTCGCCGACGTCTCGGGCCGCTCGGTGGGAGGGCTCGTCTACCTCGTCGTCTTCGGAACGGTCCTGACCTTCTCCGCCTACGTGTGGCTGCTGCGCGTCGTCGCGCCGGCCCGGGTCGCCACCTACGCGTTCGTAAACCCGGTGGTGGCGGTCGTGCTCGGGTGGGCGCTGGCCGGCGAGTCGCTCACGGCGGGCGCCGTCATCGCGACCGCAGTGATCGTGGTCGCCGTCGCAGTCGCGGTCTCCGAGCGCGAGCCCGCCCGGGCCTGAGGCGGCTCCCGGCCGCCGTCCCGAGAATTTGACATCGACACGTGTCACGATATATCGTGATGTGACGCGATAGTCATGAAACGAACGAGAATCAGGAGGATTCCAAATGACATACGCAGAGACGATCCCGGTCGGAAGGGGCGGCAGGCGCCGCCACCGCCACCGGATGCTCATGTTCGCCCGGCACCGGCATGGCCGCGACTCCTTCGGGCCCTTCGGGCGCGGAGGCTGGGGCGGCGGCCGCCGGGCCGGCCGCGGCGACATCCGCGCCGCGATCCTGGCGCTCCTGGCCGAGCAGGGGATGCACGGCTACCAGATCATCCGTGAGCTCAGCGAGCGCACGGGCGGCGCCTGGAACCCGAGCCCCGGCTCGGTCTACCCGACGCTCCAGCAGCTCGAGGACGAGGAGCTCGTCCGCGAGCAGAAGTCCGACACCGGCCGCCGCGTCTACGAGCTGACCGACGCGGGCCGCGAGCGGGCCGCCGCGCTGCCGTCCCCGGCTCCATGGGAGCAGGTGGCCGCCGAGGCCCACGACGAGCACGGCGACCTGCGCAGCCTGGTGTTCCAGGTGCTCGGCGCGGCGCGCCAGGTGGCCACGGCCGGAACGCCGGCGCAGCTCGAGAAGGCGCAGGAGGTGCTGCGCGGCACCCGCCGCAGCCTGTACCAGATCCTGGCCGAGGAGGACGACTCCGGCGACAAGCCGCCGGAGGTCAACGTCTAGAGCGCGACAGGGTTCGACCAGGCCGTCCCGCCGTCGCCGTCCGCCAGCTCGACGCGGGCGGCGGCGGCTCCCGGCGGCGGCGCGAACTCGACGGCGGTGATCAGGCCGGACGGGTCGCGGTCGACGATCTTGGCGCGATGGCGGAACGCCAGCCGGCCGACCATCGCCCGGCCGCCATCCTCCGGCCCCGTGAGCAGCGTGACGGAGCGGCAGGGGCTGCAGCGCACGAGCAGGCCGCCGGTCACCGGCTCGATCGTGTCGAACCGCGGCCCTGTCGACGCGTAGCACGCGCCCTCGCGCAGCGCCGCGACGACGCCCTCCGGCGTTGCCTCGGCGGCGCGGGCCATCGTCCAGGCGTAGCCGGAGTCGAACCCGGCGTAGTGGGTGTCGTCGCAGGCGACGGCGAAGCAGGGATGCCCGGCGTCCAGCAGCAAGTCCCAGTGCACGGTGGAGAGGCCGCGGCCATTCTCGATCTGGCAGCCGGCGTTGTAGACCTCGATGCCGACCACCGCGGGCAGTCCGACGACGAGGTCCATCGGCACGCCCGTCCAGTATGGATGGGCGATGTAGGCGACGCCGCCGTGCTCGGCGACGAACGTCATCGCGTCGGGCAGGTCGGGGTAGGTGCGCTCGTCGTCGGGGTCGACGTCGAGCTCGCGGTCGAGGCCGTAGACGAGCACGTCCACCCAGATGCCCGCGGGCGTACGGCAGGTGAGCTCGATCCCGGGCACGAGCACCATCCCGTCCCGCGCCGGCGGCTCGGTGATCGTCCAGTGGTCCGTGACGGCAAGGGCGCCCCACTCGGCGCGCTCGTAGTGGTCGACGAGCGCCTCGGGCTGGAGCTCGCCGTCGGAGCGGGTGGTGTGCGCGTGGAGCGCACAGCGCAGCCACGTGCCCTCGATCTGGAAGGGGTTCGTCATCGCCGGGTGCCGGCGAATCTACCATCGCGGCCGCTCAGGACTGGACGTCCGACCCGCTCACGCCCCACGTGTCCGAGAGCAGGTAGCCCTCCGGGAACGGGTCGGTGGGGTCGACCAGGAGCTGCGAGACGCCGGTGATCCAGGCGCTCCCGCGGATCGCCGGGACGATGGCGGGCCGGTCGCCGACGCGGGTCTCCGAGACGATGCGCCCGTCGAAGGTCGAACCGATCGCCGACGCGTGCGTCATGCCGTCCCCGGGCCGCATCAGCCCGCGGGCGTGGAGCGCCGCCATGCGGGCCGAGAGCCCCGTGCCGGTCGGCCGACCGGTCGAGCCGCCCCGGCGCCACCACGACCGCGTTCCGGCTCACCGCGCCGACGCCCTGCCATGGCCCGGCGATCTGGACGATGCTGACGCCGGCGATGTCGGGGTTCTCCGGGTGGGCGCAGGGGAGCTGCTCGCGGGCCGCGGCGCGGATGCGCTCGCCCGCCAGCGACAGGTCGCGGGCCTCGTCCGGCTCGATCGCGAACCCGAGCGCGGCGGCGTCGGCGATCGCGTACCACATGCCGCCGTAGCTCACGTCGACGGTCAGCGTGCCCAGGCCCTCGACCTCGAGCACTGCGTCCAGGCGGTCGGCGAACGCGGCCACGTTCGTCACCTCGACGCTCTCGCAGCGGCCTTCGCGGCAGCGCGCCCGTACCTCGACGACGCCGCCGGGGGCCTCGAGCCGCATCGTCGTCTCGGGCTCGCGTCATCGCCACGATGCCCGTCTCGAGCAGCACCGTCGCCGTGCAGATCGTGTTCGAGCCCGACATCGGCGGGTACTCGGTCGGCTCCATGATGATGAACCCGGCGTCGCAGTCGGGCCGCGTCGGCGGCACGAGCAGATTCGCGTGGCAGGCGACGCTGCCGCGTGGCTCGCGCAGGAGCAGCTTGCGCAGCCCGTCTCCGTCGCGGCGCAGGGCCTGCATCTGCTCGAAGACGGTCGCGCCGGGCGGCGGCAGCACGCCGCCGGTGACGACGTTTCCGACCTCGCCGCCCGCGTGGCAGCCGACCACCGTGATCACCCGGCCTGCGCGCATCGGCGGCGAGTGTACCGGCGCCGCGCGGAGGGGGTAGGGTGGCGGGCGTGCGGATCCCGCCGCTTCGGACACCACGGCTGACGGTCCGCGAGCTCGAGGGCGGCGATCGCAGCGCCGTCGAGGAGGTGATCGGCGGCGACCGGGAGCGGTGGCTGCGGTGGACCGAGCTCTCATACGCAGCAGCTCGCCGAGCTGCGCCAGCCGCCGTACGGCGAGCGCGGAATCGCACTGAACGAGTCCGGCCGCCTGGTCGGGCTCGTCGGGCTCGTCCCGTCGCTCGGGCCGTTCGGCCTGCTGCCTTCCTGGCCCGAGCAAGGGCGCCGGTTCGTGCCCGAGGTCGGGCTCTACTGGGCCGTCGCACCGGCGTTCCGGCGCCGCGGGATCGCCGCCGAGGCGGCCGCCGCGCTCATTGACCATGCGTTCGCCGAGCTCGGCCTCGCCCGCGTCGTCGCAACGACCGAGCGCGAGAACCTCGCCTCGATCGGCGTGATGCGGCGGCTGGGCATGCGCGTCGAGGAGAATCCGGAGCCCGAGCCGGCCTGGTTCCAGGTGGTCGGGATCCTCAGCCACGACCGAGAGGGGTGAGCATGGAACAGCCGGGGGGCATCCACTTCGTCGTCCGCTTCCGGGGCGGCGACTTCGAAAGCTGGAAGGCGGCCTTCGACGAACACGAGCCGCAGCGGGTCAAGCACGGCGCCATCGGCCACTGGATCGCGCCGCTCCGTCGACGATCCCAGCGAGTTCGTCGGCGTCGTCGAGTTCACGTCTCGCGGCGGCGCCCGAGCCTATGCCGGCGACGTCGACCGGTTGGATTTGCAGCGCGCGCTCCTGATCGACGGCGGGCCGCACGAGAAGACCTGGGACGAGGCCATCGTCGAGACGCTCGCCACGGTGCGGTACGCGCAGTGACGGGGCCCGACGGGATCCACGCCGAGACCGCCGGAGAAGGCCCGGCGATCGTCCTCGTCCACGCGGGCATCTGCGACAGCGGCATGTGGGACGCGCAGTGGAGCACGCTTGCCGCCGGGCACCGCCTCGTCCGTCACGACATGCGCGGGTTCGGCCGCTCGCCGATGCCTCCCGGGGCGTACTCGCACGCCCGTGACGTGATCGCCGTGATGGACGCGGCCGGCGTCTCCGAGGCCGTGCTCGTCGGCGCGTCGCTGGGCGGCCGCGTCGCGCTCGAGGTGGCGCTCGCGCACCCCGAGCGGGTGTCGGCGCTTGTGCTGGTCGGCTCCGGGCTACCCGGCCACGAGTGGTCGGATGCCGTCCGCGAGTACGGCGCGGCCGAGGAGGAGGCGATCGAGCGGGGCGACCTCGACGGGGCCGCAGACGCCAACGTGCGCTTCTGGGTTGACGGCCCCCGACGCCGGCCCGAGGAGGTCGATGCCGACGTGCGCCGCCGCGTGCACGCGATGCAGCTGCGGGCGCTCGAGCTGCAGGTGCCGAGCTACGAGGCGGACGGCGACCTCGAGGAGCTGCTGGTGCCCGACGCCGGCGACCGCCTCGGCGAGGTCGCCCAGCCGGCCCTCGTCCTCGTCGGCGAGGCCGATCAGCCCGACATCCACGCCATCGCCGGGCGGCTCATGGGCGGCCTCGCCCATCCCACCGCCGCCACGATCCCCGGTGCCGCCCACCTCCCGAGCATGGAGCGGCCCGCCCTCTTCGACGGCCTCGTGACGGACTTCCTCAGCCCACCGGCTTGAGCGACCGGGCGATCGCGATCATCTCCGGGTCGGTGAGGTCGTCGAGCAGGGTGTTCTGCACCCAGTAGGCGACGCCGTTCTGGATGAAGGCGATCGTCTGGATGTGGCTGCCGTTGAAGAAGAACAGGTACGTGCGCCCGTCCAGGTGGCGAGTCAGCGTTCGGCGTCTGCAGGAGCGGCGCGTCGGTGTAGCGGGTCTCCTCGATGCCCCAGTAGGCGTCGCCCGACGGCGCGGACATGTGGAAGACGGCGTACGTCGAGTTCCAGCCGTGGCCCGCGGCGGGGATGCCGTAGATGCGGGTGGGGGAGGTGGACGTGCCCTCGCAGCTGAGGACGCCCGGGCCGGCCGGCTTCGGCACCCACGGGCACAGGGTCGAGTCCGCCTGGCCGACGGTCGGGTACATGATCGGGAATTGCAGCACGTGCTGGGCGTGGAGGAAGTCGGCCCGGTACTCCGTCGTCGGCGTGATCGTGGACGGCGGTCCGGCCGGCTTCGTCGGCTGCTTCTTCGGGGCCGTCACGGCCAGCTTGCCGTCGAAGCCCTTGCCGATCACGACCGCCACCTGTGCGCGCGGCCCGGTCGCGTTCGCGATCGCGGCGGGCATCGCCGCGGCCGTCGCGCCGTCGCCCAGGATGTGCGCCAGGTCGCCGGCGACCGCCGCGGCGCCCGGGCGGTAGTAGGCCCAGGTGTCGCGGATAGGTCTGGATGGGGGCGTTCCCGGCGTGGGCGCGGTAGCCCCACGCGTCCAGGCCGGTGACCGTCTTTCCGGCCGCGCCCTTGACGCCGTTTCCGTTCAGCACCGCCACGTGCACGCCGGTGGGGTCGACCGCCGGCTTCCAGGCGGGCGTCGTGTGCGTCTTGTGGCCCGTCGGGATCGATGCCGCGGCGTTCCCGAGCTGCCACGGGTGCTCGCCATTGCGAGATGGCCTCGGGCAGGTTCGTCACCTCGAGGGCGGCCTCGCCGTCGGGCGCGTTGTACGGCGTCCAGTCGAGGTGGATGCTGACGACGTGCGAGCGGGCCTGGTAGGCGGTCGCTGCGAACGAGAGCAGCGTCCGCGGGCTGGGCGCCTTGCCGCCCGGGCCGACGATCGTGACGCTGTCCGAGATCGCGCCCAGGAGGTCGTTGATGAACGGGATGTCGGTCACGGAGATCCCGTGGAAGCGGTCGGACGCGCGCGCCTGGAACGCGCGCAGGAACATCTGCTGACGGGCCTGGCGGTGGAAGTCGTCGTCGGTGTGGCGGTAACGCGAGAAGGCCAGCGCGTCGGCCCCCTTCAGGCGCTGGTAGCCGGGGGCGATGTCGATCGCCGAGAAGCCCGTGTACTGCGACTGCTCGGGCGGGTTGTAGTAGTACTGGTCGACGTTCACGTAGATGCCGCCGAGCGTGTCGACGAGCCGCTGGAACCCGGCGAAGTCGACGTTGATCAGGTAGTTGGGCTTGAGGCCGGTGACCCCCTCGACCGCCTCCAGCGAGGCGTTGTCGCCGCCGGTCGAGTAGACGGAGTTGATCTTCGCGCCCAGGCTCGGCACCCACAGGTCACGGGGGATCGAGAGCAGCGAGATCACATGGTGCTTCGGATCGAGCCGGGCCAGCATCAGCGTGTCGGAGAGGCCGTTCTTGCCCGTGGCTCCGTCGGTGCGGTGGTCGGAGCCGATCATGAGCGCCGTGATCGGCTGGGACGACGTCGGGATCTGCGGCGCGAGGTGCTTCGACGCCTTCTTGTCGGTGCCGTGGAGCTTGGTGACCTTGTTGTAGACGTTGTTCAGGTACCAGAGCTCGTAGCCGCCGGCGGCCAGCACCACGACCACGAGCAGGCCGAGCACCATGAGGGTGTAGCGCGCCCAGCGGGGTAGGCGGTGACGCCGGCGGCGTCCCCGGCGGGGCGGCTTCTGCGGCGGTCCACTTTCGTAGACCACCATGTTCGCGCGCCGGGGGGAATCTCCCTCGCCCGGACCTCTGGGCGGCGTCGTCGTTGCCAAGCAGCTCCTCGATCGCAGCGGCCGGCGGCACGCGGCGACGTTGGCGGGGCACGGGTCGGCGGAGTATACGGCACCGATCCCGCGGCCTCGTTGGAGACCGGTTGGACAGTGAATACACCGGGTCAGACCCCGGTATTCATGGTTTCAGTGCGCCGGGGAGCGCTCCGAGGCGCGCAGCCGCTCGGCCATCGTCTGGAGGAGCGCGATCGCGATCCGCGGCTCCTCCTGCACGGTCTTCAGAAAGGCGTTTCGCCCGAGCAGCATCGCGAAGACGTCGGTCTGCGCCTCGACGGTCGCCGCCCTGGGGGCGGCGTCGAGCAGCGCCATCTCGCCGAACCAGTCGCCGGCCCCGAGCCGCACCCCGCGCTTGCCCGGCAGCTTCACCAGCGCGGTGCCGTCGAGGATGACATAGAAGCTGTCGCCGCGGTCGCCCGCGCGGACGATCGACGTGAAGCGCGCGTAGCGGCGCGTCTTGGCAAGCCGCGCGATCTTGTTCAGGTGGCGCTTGGAGAGGCCGGCGAAGAGCGGAATCTCGCCGAGAACTTCCGCCCAGCCACGGCCCATCGAATCGGTCGGCATCGAGGTCTCCCGGGGTCGGTCGCGGGCGAGTATTGCACGAATCGAGGCGACGGCGCCGCCTCGGATTTGACGGCCGCGGGCGAGATGGGCATACTTAGGCCGCCCTAAGGTTAGGGCACCCTAAGAGCTGAAGGATGGGAGTCGCGCGTTGCTACCGACGTTCGTGATCGGCCTGCGTGAAGGCGTCGAGGCGTCGCTCATCGTCGGGCATCGTCGCCGCCTTCCTGCGCCAGCGGCGGCCATCGGATGCGCTCCGCGCGATGTGGGCCGGCGTCGGCCTCGCCGTCGTGCTCTGCGCCGGCGTCGCCGTGGGCTGCAGGTCGCTCGACGAGAAGCTGCCCGCAGCGCCAGCAGGAGGCGCTCGAGACCGTCGTCGCCTGCAGTGGCGGTGGGCATGGTCACGTTCATGATCGTCTGGATGCGCGAGCCACGCCCGCGACCTCGCGGGGGAGCTGCGCGCAAGCGCCGCCGACGCGCTCGCGCACCGGGTCGGCCTGGGCGCTCGTCGCGCATGGCCTTCCTCGCCGTCCTGCGCGAGGGCATCGAGACCGCCGTCTTCCTGCTCGCCGCCTTCCAGGCCTCGGGCGACGCGACCGCGGCCGGGCTCGGCGCCGCGCTCGGCATCGTCGTCGCGGTCGTGATCGGCTTCGGCATCTACCGCGGCGGCGTCCGCCTCAACCTGGGCCGCTTCTTCCGGGTCACCGGCCGTCGTGCTCGTGCTGGTCGCCGCCGGTCTGGTCGCGAGCGCCATCCACACCGCCCACGAGGCGGCGTGGCTCAACAGCCTCCAGGCCAGCGCGCTCGACCTGAGCTGGCTCGTGCGCCCCGGCACGATCACGAGCTCGCGCTGCTCACCGGCGTGCTCGGCATCCAGCCCCAGCCGACGGTCGGCGAGGCGTTCGGGTGGCTCCTCTACGCGGTCCCGATGCTGGCATTCGTCCTGCTCGCCGCGTCCGGTCAGGCGCCGGGGCAAGCGCGGCCCGTTCGCCGGTCCGCCTCCCGCGCGAGGCGGCGTGAGCGCTCGCCGGGGGCTCGTCGCGATCGCCGCAGCGGCGATCGCGGCGGCGTCGGGGTGCGGCGGGTCGCGGCGGGCGATTCGTCGGCTCCGAAGGGCGCACGACACGGTCAGCGGTCACGCTGAGCGACGGGGGCTGCGCGCCTGCGAACGGTGGCCGGCAAGGCCGGCGTCTACCACTTCGTCGTCACGAACTCGGGCAGCTCGCAAGGTCACCGAGCTCGAGGTCGTGAACACGCAAGGACATCATCCTCGGCGAGCGCGAGAACGTCGTCCCGGGCATCTCCGGGACGTTCTCGCTGACGCTTCAGCCGGGCACCTACACGCTCCAGTGCCCGAACGGCGAACGACGACCGAAGGCCGTCCTGCGGGTGACCGGGCACCGGGCTCGCCACCGGCGGGCGGGCCGACGGCGGCGCTGCTGCAGACGGCGACGTCGCGGCTACCACGAGCTACGTCGATCGGCGAGGCCGCCAACCTGCTGGCAGGCAACCGGCGAGTTCGTGACCGCCCTGAAGGCCGGGAACCTGCAGGAGGCCAAGGAGCTGTTCGGCCCGACCCGCACCCACTACGAGGCGATCGAGCCGGTCGCCGAGAGCTTCGGCGACCTCGACCCGGAGATCGACGCCCGCGTGAACGACGTCGCCAACGTGTCCGGACTGGACCGGGCTTCCACCGCATCGAGAAGATCCTGTGGGTGCAGGGCACGACTCGGGGGCACGGGCATCTATGCGGCGAAGCTGCTGGCCGACGTGACCACGCTCTACCACGCGTGCAGACGCTCACGTACCAGCCGGCCCAGCTCGCGAACGGCGCCGTCGAGCTGCTGAACGAGGTCGCGAGCTCGAAGATCACCGGCGAGGAGGATCGCTACTCGCACACCGACCTCTCCGACTTCGCAGGGCAACCTGACCGGCGCCCGCACCGCCTTCGAGCTGCTCGTGCCCGCGCTCCGAAACTCCGGTAACCGCGCCCTCGTGCACACGATCGAGGGGCGCTTCGCCGCCGTCGAGAACACGCTCGACACGTACCGCCGCCCGACGCCGCTCGGCTTCGCCCCCTACGGGGCGCTCACCCCGCAGGACCGCCTCCAGCTGGCGCCGGAGGTCGACGCGCTGGCCGAGCCGCTCTCGACGGTGGCGGCCAGGGTGTCGCAATCGTAGGCGGGCCGGGAGCGCCGGGCTCGGGCCTGACCCGCAGGCGCCTGCTGCAGGCGACAGGGGGCGGCGCCATCGGTCTGGCCGGGGCGGGGGCCGTCGGGTATGCGATCGGATCGAGCGGGGAGGACGGCGGCACAGGCGACGCGGCGACGGTGCCGTTCCACAGCGAGCACCAGGCGGGGATCCTCACGCCGCCGCCCGACCGGCTCATGTTCGCGGCGTTCGACCTCACGATCTCGACCGCCGGCGAGCTGCGCGATCTGCTCCGGACATGGTCGGACGCCGCGGCGAAGATGACGGTCGGGCGCACGGCAGGGTCGCCGGCGGGCCCGCAGGACGCGCCGCCGGAGGACACTGGCGAGGCCGTCGGCCTGCCGGCGGCGAGCCTCACGGTCACGTTCGGGCTGGGCCCGAGCGTCTTCCTGCAGGACGGGCGCGACCGCTTCGGCCTCGCGTCGCGGCGGCCGGGGCCGCTCTCGCCGCTCGGCCCGCTGCCGGGCGACCAGCTCGACCCGGCCCGCTCCGACGGCGACCTGTGCGTCCAGGCCTGCGCCGACGATCCGCAGGTCGCCTTCCACGCGGTCCGAGACCTGGCCCGGATCGCCCGCGGCGCCGCGGTCATGCGCTGGACGCAGCTCGGGTTCGGGCGCGCCGCGTCGACGTCGCAGGTTGCGGTCACGCCGCGCAACCTGCAGGGGTTCAAGGACGGCACGAACAATCTCGACGCACGCAACGACGGCGAGATGCGCCGCTTCGTGTGGGTCGGCTCCGACGAGCCGCAGGCCTGGATGCGCGGCGGCACGTACGTCGGTCACGCGCCGCATCCGGATGCTGATCGAGACCTGGGACCGGTCGGCGCTCGGCGACCAGGAGGCGACGATCGGGCGGACCAAGATCTCCGGCGCGCCGCTCGGGGCGAAGCACGAGCACGACCCGGTCGACCTGTCCGCGCGCCGATCGGACGGCGATCCGGAGATCCCGATGGACGCCCACATCCGGCTCGCGTCGCACGTGACCAACGATGGGCTGCGGATCCTCCGGCGCGGCTACTCGTACACGGACGGCATCGACCCGGCGACGGGCGAGCTCGACGCCGGCCTCTTCTTCATCTGCTTCCAGCGCGACCCGCACGTCCAGTTCGCGGCGCTGCAGCGGCGGCTGGGCTCCGGCGACGCGCTGAACGAGTACATCAAGCACACGTCGAGCGCGGTCTTCGCGGTCCCTGCAGGCATCTCCCCGGGCGGATATGTTGGGCAGGGATTGTTCACATGAGCTTCGACGTCTCCGCAGACGCGTACGACCGCTTCATGGGCCGTTACTCGGCGACCCTGTCGTCGCAGCTTGCCGACCTCGCGGGCGTGACGAGCGGGCAGCGGGTGCTCGACGTCGGTTGCGGGTCGGGGATGCTCACCGCCGAGCTGGTCGCGCGGCTGGGCGCCGCCTCGGTGGCGGCGATCGACCCGTCCGTGCCCTTCGTCGAGGCGGTGCGCGACCGGCATCCCGGCGTCGACGTGCGCCACGGCGTCGCCGGGGAGCTGCCCTTCGGCGACGGCGAGTTCGACGCCGCGCTGTCCCAGCTCGTCGTCAACTTCATGCCGGACCCGGTGGCCGGGCTGCGCGAGATGGCGCGCGTCACGCGGCCGGGCGGCGCCGTCGCCGCGTCGGTCTGGGACCTGGCCGGCGGCCGGTCGCCGCTCGGCCCGTTCTGGGGGGCGGCGGTCGCGCTCGACCCGAACGCCCGCGACGAGGGGACGGCCGCCGGCGGGCGCGCGGGCCACATGAAGGCGCTGTTCGCCGAGGCCGGCATCGAGGAAGTCCGCGAGGTCGAGCAGCCCGCCGCGGTCGAACATCAGAGGTTCGAGGACTGGTGGGAGCCGTTCACGCTCGGCGTCGGCCCGGCAGGGAGCTACCTGGTCGGTCTCGACCGGGAGCGGCAGGCAGCGGTGCGGGAGCGGGCGCGCGAGGACCTCGGCGACGGCCCGGTCTCGATCCCTGCGTTCGTCTGGGCGGCGTGTGGCGTCAGCCCGTCCCGCTGACGATCCGGCGGTAGCCCCCCGGGTCGCTCGCGCCCTCGGTGGCGACGAGCAGGACGCGGGTCTCGGATCCCATGCCCACCGCCTCCCGCAGCGGCGCGCACTCCGCCTCGGTCGCGAGGGCGGCGAGCGCGGCGAGCGTCGCTGCGCCGCAGTCGCCGATCGTGAGGCCGAGGGCCGCCAGGCTGCGCATCGCCGCGTGCGTATCGGCGTCGGAGACGGTGACCATGCCGTGGATGCCGTCCCGCAGCGTGGGCCAGGCGGACATCGAGATCTCCGCGCAGTCGAGGCCGGCCATGCTCGTCCCCGGCGTCGCGACCTGCGTCGGCGTCCCTGCGGCGAGTGACGCGGTCAGACAGGCGGCCGTCTCCGGCTCGACGCCCACGACCGCTGCGCCCGTCGCGGCGCCATGGCGGGCCGCGGCCGCGGCAAGCGAGCCGCACCCCACGGGGACGAGTATCAGGTCGTGTGCGGCCTGGGCCTGGGCCTCGGCGAAGAGCGTGTGATAGCCGTCGATCACCCACCGGGCCGGGCCGGAATCGCCGATATCGGCGATCTCGATCGCGGCCGGCTGCGCAGCCGCCTCGGCGGCCGCGGCTACGGCGTCCTCGTAGGTGCCGTCCACGACGACGACCTCGGCGCCCTCCCTGGCGATC
This sequence comes from uncultured Actinomycetes bacterium, assembly GCA_963746115.1. Classification (GTDB taxonomy): domain Bacteria; phylum Actinomycetota; class Thermoleophilia; order Gaiellales; family JAICJC01; genus JAICJC01. Next base: position 720,162 of record CAVVAA010000003.1, read on the forward strand.
GCCTCGCGCCGGCCCGGCGTCGAGCGCACGGGCAGGAAGATGCGCGCCGCGAGGCCGCGCACGGCGGCCACATGGGCGACGGCGCGCCCGTGGTTCCCCGCGCTCGCGGCGACGAGGGTGCGCACGTCCGGCCGTTCCCGCAGTGCCCGCTCGACCGCCCACGACGCGCCCAGCACCTTGAACGCCGGCAGGCCGAGCCGGTCGGACTCGTCCTTGAGCGCGACCGCGCCGAGGCCCAGCTCGCGGGCAACCGGGAGGTCGTGGACGGGCGTGGGCCGGTATCCGTCCATCGCCTCGTGGAATGCGCGTGCCTCCGCGCTCGGGGCCGGCACCTGGGTCGGGTCGGCCGCGGTGTTCACGAGTGCACGCATGACGCGCATTCTGTCATCGCCCCCGCGACGCCGAAGAGCGCCACCCAGTCCCACACGTCCAGCTCGTAGGGGCGGGCGTCCGCGGCCAGGCCACGGCCGCGCGCGAACCGCTTCCACGTGCGCGGCGGCAGCCCCAGCGCCCGCCGCACGGGGCGGGCGTCGTGGGTGAAGCCGGCGTCGAGGAACGCGCGGTAGGCGGCGGCCCGCTCCGCGGAGACCAGCGCCGGCCGCCGGGGCCGGATCGCGAGGAGGACGGCGTCGACCCGGGGCGGCGGGTCGAAGCATGCGGCGGGCAGGTGCCGCTCGGCCTGCAGCCGCCACCAGGGCTGCCACCGCAGCGAGAGCATCGCCGAGGGTCGCGTCACCGCCCTCTTGCGGGCCAGGCCCTCCTGGACGATCAGGTCGGCCTGGCGCAGCTCCGAGGCAGGGTTGTCGAGCAGGCGGCGCAGGATCGGCGTCGTGATCGCGAACGGCACGTTGCCGACGACGCGGTGCGGCTCCGCAGGGGGCGCGAGCGTGAGGAAGTCCGCCTCGACCACGGTCACCCGCTCGCCGCCGTACCGGCGCCGCAGCGAGCCGGCCAGCTCGGGATCGCGCTCGACGGCGACGACCCGCGCTCCGGCCGTGCGGAGCGGGGCCGTCAGCCGGCCGAAGCCGGCGCCGATCTCGACGACGAGCTCGCCCTCGCACACGCCGGCCGAGGCGACGATTTCGGCGGCCAGCTCAGCGTTACGCAGGAAGTGCCGGCCGTGGCCGGTCTGCGGCCGTGCGCCGCGCCCTCGCGCGGCCACGGAACGTCACCGTGAAGGAACCCATCGCGATCAGCTTAGTCGGACTCGGTCGCCAGCTCACCGGCGGGCTCGTGCCCGGCGTGGCCCTGCACGTCGGCGCGCAGGACGCCCGCCCCGATCGCCGCCGCGGCGAACGCGAACACCGCGCCGATCAGGAAGGCGACGTGGTAGCCGCCGTTCAGGGCGACGAGCGGCCCGTCGCCGGCGGCGCGCAGGTCGCTCGTGTGCGACGCCGCCACGCTGGTCAGCACGGACAGGCCGAGCGCTCCGCCCATCATGAACGCGGTGTTCACGACGCCGGAGGCGAGACCGGACTCGGCCGGGTCGACGTCGTTCATGGCCGCGAGGAGCAGCGGATTGAACGACATGCCGGCGCCGAACCCGAGCAGGATCATGCTCGGCAGGACGTCGGTGACGTAGCTCCCGCCGACGGGGGCGCGGGCGAACAGCACGAGGCCCGCACCCGCGAGTGAGAGGCCGATGCCGAGCGGGATGCGGACTCCGAAGCGCATCACGAGCTTGGCGGACAGGCCGAGCGAGAACGCGGCCATGATCAGGTTCGTCGGCAGGAACGCCAGGCCGACCCGCAGCGGGCTGTAGCCGAGGATCAGCTGCAGGTAGAGCGCCGAGAGGAAGAACCAGGCGAACATGCCGGCCGCCCACAGGATGCCGACGACGTTCGAGGTGGCGACGTTGCGCAGCTTGAACAGGCCGAGCGGCATGAGCGGCGATTCCACGCGCGCCTCGATGCCGACGAAGACGGCGAGCAGCACGATCGACGCGCCCAGCAGGCCCAGCGTCTGGTCCGCCGTCCACCCGGTCTGGTTGCCGTTCACGATCGCGTACACCGCGAGCATCAGCGCCGTGGTGACGGTGACCGCGCCGGCGACGTCCAGATGCGTCGAGGGCTGGCCGCGGCCGGGCGGCAGCAGGACCAGGCACAGGGCAAAGACGGCCACGCCGACCGGCAGGTTGACGATGAAGATCCAGTGCCAGTCGAGCACGTCGGTGAGGACGCCGCCGAGCAGCACGCCGATGGTGCCGCCGCCGGCCGCGACGAAGCCGAACACGCCCATCGCCTTGGCCCGCTCTCCCGCCTCGGTGAACATGGTCATGATCAGCGAGAGCGCGACGGCCGAGACGATCGCGCCGCCGAGGCCCTGCACCGCCCGCGCGCCGATCAGCACGTGCTGGGAGGTGGCGAGGCCGCACGCGAGCGACGCCAGCGTGAAGAGCGCGATCCCGCACAGGAACAGCCGCCGCTGGCCGAACAGGTCGCCCAGGCGGCCGCCCAGCAGGAGGAACCCGCCGAAGGTCAGCAGGTAGGCGTTCACGACCCACGCGAGCGACGTCTCCGAGAAGCCGAGATCCTGCCGGATCGACGGCAGGGCGACGTTCACGATGGTCGTGTCGAGCACGATCATGAGGCTGCCTGAGCAGAGCACGATCAGGGCCATCCAGCGCTTGTTGCCCTCGACGCCGCTCATGTCCCTGCTCCGGTGTTGGTGTGGTTGTGTGACGGCATGGTGTAGCTCCTTAAACGTCCTTCGAGTCTGCCCGTACGACCGCGCGGACGCCCGAAACTCATCGCACTTGGCACCGTAGCGATCGGGTTGCGGCGGCCGGTCAGGACATGATGGCCGGGGTGGGCGCCTCGACCTCTTCGTCGAAGACGCCGGTGCCCTCGACGTTCACGCGCGGGAGGACGCGGTCGAGGAACCCGGGCAGGTACCAGCTGCGGCGGCCGAGCACTTCCATCACCGACGGGACGAGCATGCAGCGCACCACGGTCGCGTCGAGCGCGATCGCGACGGCGAGGCCGATGCCGAACTGCTTCACGACCGGATCGCCGTTCAGGACGAAGCTCGAGAACACGAACACCATCACGAGCGCCGCCGACGTGATCACGCGCCCGGTTCGGGCGAGGCCTTCGACGACCGCCTCGCCTGCGTCGCCGGTGGCGTGGTAGCGCTCCTGGATCTGGCTGACGAGGAAGACCTCGTAGTCCATCGAGAGGCCGAACAGGATGGCGAACATGAGCAGCGGCGCGTAGCTCACGATCGGTATCGAGTGGGGCAGGCCCACGATGCCGATCCCGTGCCCCTCCTGGAAGATGAACGTGACGATGCCGTAGGCGGCGCCCACCGAGAGCAGGTTCATCACCGCGGCCTTGATCGGGATCACCACCGAGTGGAACGCGAGCGTGAGCACGATGAAGCTCAGGAGCACGACGATCGCGATCATCAGCGGCAGCTTGGCGCCGATCTTCTCCGCCAGGTCGATGTAGCCGGCGGTCTGGCCGCCGACGTACACGGTCAGGCCGGAGGAAGCGACCGCCTTGGGGATGACCGTGTCGCGCAGGTTGTTCACCAGGTTCTCGGTCTGGTCGGACGAAGGCGACGTCTTTGCGACCACGCTGAACACGGCGCCCGTGCCGGACGGATCGACCGTGGCGGGCGCGACCGACTGCACGTTGGCGGTCTTCGCGATGGTGTTCTGGAGGTTCGTGAGGCGTGGGTCGGTGGTCGGGTCGCCGCCCGCCTGGGCAGGCTGCGCCGGCGTCGGGAACTTCACCGCGATCAGGAGTGGCCCGTTCGACCCGGCCCCGAACCCGCTTGCCATCGCGTCGTACGACTGCCGTTGGGTCGTCGACTTCGGCAGCACGCTGTTGTCCTGCTGGCCCAGCCGCAGGTTGATGAGCGGGAACGCCAGCACGAGCAGGAGGACGGTGCTCCCGATCATGTACGGCCAGGGGTTGCGACCGACGGCGCGCGCCATGCGCGCCCAGCCGTGCGGCTGGTGGTCGTCGGGATGCGTGCGGCCGATGTGCACCCGCAGCGAGTTGATGTGCGTCGCCGAGCGCTCCGAGCAGCGCCGGCAGCAGTGTGATCGCCGCGAGTACCGAGACGGCCACCGCGATGGCCGCCGTGTAGCCGAGGGTCGAGACGAGCGGAATTCCGGCCACGACGAGCGAGCAGAGCGCGATCACGACCGTCACGCCGGCGAACAGGACCGCGCCCCCGGAGGTGGCCGTCGCGCGGGCGATCGATTCGTTCATCTCGATCCCGTGCCCGAGCTGGAGCTTGTGTTTCGTGACGATGAAGAGGGAGTAGTCGATGCCGACGCCGAGCCCGATCATGGTCGCCAGCGTCGGCGAGACCGTGGGCACGGCGGTGAGGTGGCTGATGGCGGTGATCAGGGCGAGCGTCGTGAGCAGGCCGAGGATGGCGGTCATGATCGGGAGCAACATCGCGGTTACCGTCCCGAACGCGATCACGAGGATCACGACCGCGGCCGCGATGCCGATCGCCTCGCTGCTCTCGGTCGACGGCCGGGAGAGCTTCTGGCCGACGTAGCCGCCGACGGCCGGCTCGAGGCCCGCCTTCGCCGCCGGATCGGCCGCGTCGAGGATGTCCTGCGCGTCCTGGTCCGTCGTGCTGCCCGAGCCGGTGTTCAGCGTGACCGAGATGTAGGCGACCTTCCGGTCCTTGCTTACGAGCCCCTGGGCGCCCTGGTCGAGCGGGCTCACCACGCGGGTGACGTGGGGCACCGCCTTCAGGTTCTTCACGGTGGCGTCGATCGCGCTCGTGCTGGCGGAGTCGCCGATCTGGCCCGAGTGGTCGACGAGGGTGAGCGGGATGCTCCCGTAGGCCTGCTGGGGCAGCTTCTGCTGCAACAGGTCCGTGGCATTCGTCGAGCCCGTCCCCGGGAGCGTCAGGTTGTCGTTCCAGTTCTGGCCGAGCGACGCGGCCCACAGATGGAGACCGACCGCGACGATGAGCCACGTCGCGATCACGATCCAGCGTCGTCGGACGCACCAGCGGCCGACCTCGTAGAGCGCCCGAGTCACGCGTCAAACTCCAAGGCGCGCGAAGATACCAGGCTCGGGCGCGCCAAGAAAGAGCGCATCGACACGATGACACGTTACCTAACGCTCACGGTGAGCGTTAGACTTCGAGCGGCACGAGCAGTCGGTGTGGCGCCCGCAGCGCGACGGTGACCGGGTCGTCGCGGAACGTGTTCCGGTCCGGGCGCGGGGCTACGGTGACGTCGGCCGGCTCCGGCGCGACGCCGCACTCCGGGCAGACTCCCCGCCGGTCGAGGGCGGTCCCACACACGGCGTGGCTGAAGGTGCGCCCGCTGGGCGACCGATGGCGGCTTCCCCAGATCATGAGATCGAAGAGGAGCGGCCAGAGCTCGCGCCCGGCCGCGGTCAGCTCGTACACGTGCCGGCCGCCGTGGGCGGGATCGGGCGTGCGGTCGAGGATGCCCCGCTCGACGAGCCCGCTCAGCCGGTCGGAGAGGACCGCCTTGGGGATGTCGAGATGCACCTGGAAGTCGTTGAAGCGGCGGACGCCGTAGAAGGCGTCGCGCACGATCAGGAGCGTCCAGCGCTCGCCGACCACCTCGAGCGCACGCGCGATCGAGCAGTCCTGGCGCACGTAGTCCTTTCCGAGCATGGTGGCAGCATAGCCGGTATCGGTTCGATCATCGAACCGTGTCTGCTAGCCTCTCTCGAGTTCGATCAACGAACCTCATTGGAGGACGCGATGACGCCGCTCTCGACACGGATCGCCTGGCTCCCGGCCGCCGCCGGCCTCCTCGGCGCCGCCTGGGGCTCGAACCAGTTCACCCCGCTCCTGCTCGTGTACCACCACGAGCTGGGTCTCGGCACCGGCACCCTCGAGGCGCTCTTCGGCGCCTACGCGCTCGGACTGATCCCCGGCCTGCTCGTCGGCGGACCGCTGTCGGACGTCCGCGGCCGCCGCGCCGTCGTGGTGCCGGCCGCGTGGCTGTCCCTCGCCGCCACCCTGGTGCTCGCCGCCGCCGGGCACTCCATCGCGCTCCTCTTTGCCGGGCGTCTGCTGGCCGGCGTCAGCAGCGGTGCGATGTTCAGCGCCGGCACGGCCTGGCTGCGCGAGCTCTCGGCGCAGGGCGCCTTACACAGCTCGCATGCCGCCCGGCGCACGGCGGTGGCGATGACCGCCGGCTTCGCGCTCGGCCCGCTCGTCGCCGGCCTGCTCGCCCAGTGGGCGCCGGACGCGGGCACCGTCCCGTATCTGCCCCACGTGGCGCTGGCGCTGGCCGTGCTCGCCCTGCTGCGCGACGCGCCGGAGACGGTCTTCGCGCCGGCGGAGGCGTCCGCCCGGCCGGCGCTCCCCGCCGAGGGCCAGGCCCGCTTCCGGCGTGTGGTTGCGCCGTCGGCGCCCTGGGTGTTCGCGGCGCCCGCGATCGCCTTCGCCTTGCTTCCCAGCGTCGTCGGCGCCGACCACGCCACCGACGGGACCGCCTTCGTCGCCGCGATCACGGCGCTGACGGCGTTCTCCGGGGTCCTCGTCCAGCCGCTGGGGCGGCGGCTGGAGCACCGCGCAGGCGTCGCCGGCCTGCTCGTGCTGGCGGCCGGGCTCGCGCTCGCGGCCGTGACCGCCGAGGCTCAGGTCATGTGGCTGCTCGTGCCGTGCGCGATCGTGCTCGGCTGCGCCTACGGCCTGTGCCTGGTCGCGGGCCTCGTCGAGGTGCAGCACCTGGCCCGCGGGCGCGACCTCGCCCGTCTGACCGCCATCTTCTACGCGTTCACCTACCTCGGATTCGCGGCCCCGTACCTGCTGGCGCTGGGCGCGCATCTGGCCGGGTACGACCTCCTGCTCGCCGGCACGGCGGCGCTCGCCCTCGCGACCGCGGCGCTCGTCGCGCCGCGGCCGGGGGCGGCCTGACGGCGGGATCGCCTACGCGGGCGCCTGCGAGCGCACGTACTCGATGTAGCCGCGCACGTCGGCGGCCGGCTCGGTGTACGCCTCGCCCAGCGTCTCGGCCATCGCGTCCATGAACTCCTTCGCCCAGTCCGGCAGGTCGTAGTCGATCGAGGCCAGGAACTCGAGCGAGGCGGCGAGGCGGATGTCGGCGATCGAGGGATGGTCGCCGCCGATGAACCGCTTGCCGTCCAGGAAGAACGCCCGGTAGACGTCGAGCGGCTCGGCCAGGGCCGTCTCGGCGGCCTGCTGCGCCTCGGCCTTCGCGGCGTCGTCGGCGTTCGACGAGCCCACCTCGCCGGGGTACTGCGGGAAGTTGAGCGCCGGGTAGGTGGCCCGGGCGAGCAGCGGGTAGAGCGTGCCGATCAGGTAGAAGTTGGCGCTGTCGATCATCGCCCGCTTGCCCGCGTCGCTCGGGTAGAACTGCTCGAGGCCGTGCGTGTTGCTCAGGTAGGCCATGATCGCGCAGCTCTCCCAGAGCGTCGCCCGCGGCAGCCCGGCGTGCTCGATCATCGGCGTCAGGTGCGCCGGGTTCTTGGCCAGGAACTCGGGCGTCTGCGTGCTGCCCCAGACGTCGACCTCCTCGAAGTCGAGCCCGGCCGCGCGGACGAAGATCCGCACCGTCAGGTTGTTCACGCTCGGCTTCAGCACGTGAAGCGTCATCGTCGCCATGCGGTACCTCCTGGTACGGGTTCCACTACGGGTTCTGGTACGGGTTCTTGGGTGACCGGTCTTCCGAGAGCGACGGCCGCGACCGCTTGACCATGAGCTCGATGGCGTCGGCCAGGTGGATCTCGCCGATGTTGTAGTCGCCGCGCTGCTCGCGCAGCTTGTGGGCCTCGAGCAGGACGTCGGAGTGGGTGTAGCCGAACGGCGGCTCGAAGCGGTAGGACGCGAGCTCGATCAGGAGCCCCAGGGGGTCCTCGAAGTAGATCGAGTCCATGAACCCGCGATCCTTCACGCCGCTGTGGCGGATCCCGCGCTCGTCGAGCCGCTCCACGGTCTGCTTGAACGTGGCCTGCGAGAGCGCGAACGCGATGTGGTGCACGCACCCCTGGTCGGTCGAGGTGCGGGTCGCGTCGGCGGCGCGCTCCTCGTTCGTGAAGACCGTGATCAGGCGGCCGTCGCCCGGGTCGAAGTAGAGGTGGCTCTCCGACTCGTTGTCGAGATTCGGCTGCTCGAACACGAACGGCATCCCGAGCATGCCCTCCCAGAAGTCGATCGACGTGCGCCGGTCGGCGCCGACGAGCGTGATGTGGTGGACGCCTTGGCTCTGGATCTTGCGCATAGTTGCGGCGGCAAAGGCTACCCCAAGGAGGGTGCCCGCGTCAGTGGCGGGGACCGGGTTCCCGGTGGGCGGCCCGGCGCCGTCCCGCTGCATCGCGTGGCGTTCTCCACCGGTTCTGTTGTCAAGCGTGTCGCATGCCCGTACGTTGGAGACGGACGTTTGGACGATTCGACCTGCCGGGAGGCGGAGTGATGCGCATGCGTGTGGGCGCGGCGATCCTTGCGGTGCTTGCCACCCTGATCGTTGCGGGAGGGGCGGAAGCGTCGGTGCCGCCGGGCTCGATCCCGGTCGGAGCCTCGTGGCAGACGAACGGCCGCGTGGAGACGATCGTCGTGGTCGGATCGACCGCGTATGTCGGCGGGGAGTTCACGTCGGTGCGGCCCTCGGGCTCGCCGCTCGGGACGGGCGAGGTTGGGCGCAACCACGCATACGCCATCAACGTCGATACCGGGGCGCTGCTGCCCTGGGATCCGGAGGCGAACAACACGGTGCAGAGCATCGTCGTGTCCGGCCAGACGGTGTACCTGGGCGGCACGTTCGGCACGGTGGGCGGCAAGACGCACGCCCGCGTCGCCGCCGTCGACGGGACGACCGGCGCCGCCATCCAGACCTTCAAGGCGAAGGCGAACGGCTCGGTCAACGCCATGGCGGTCGGCCCGAACGGCCTCTTCCTGGGCGGGAACTTCACCACCGTCGACAAGGGCACCGCGAATCACCTGGCCGAGGTCGACCTTGCCACCGGCGCGCTCGTGCCCGGCTGGGTGGCGAGCACCGACCAGAAGGTCACCGCGATGGCGCTCAGCGCGGACGGCACCCGCCTCGTCATCGCCGGCAACTTCCTGACGATCAACAACGGCTTCGGGCAGCGATACCTCGGCGCCGTGAGCCCGGCCACGGGCGCCACGATGGCGTGGTTCTCGCACCCGACCTACCCGGTCATCACCCTCGCCCTGGACGCGCAGGGCGTCTACGTCGCGGGGAACGGCAACGGCGGCAACGTGGCGGCGTTCAACCCGACGACCGGGCAGCAGCTCTGGATCGGCGGCGTCGACGGCAACGTCCAGGCGATCGCCGTCGACAGCGGCACCGTCTACGTGGGCGGCCACTTCAACAACTACTGCGGCCACACCGGGGGCATCAACGTCTGCCGGACGCCCACCGCCCGCGACCATCTGATGTCGCTCGACGAGCCGACCGGCAACATCCTGCCGTGGCATCCGAGCGCGAACGGCGTCCTCGGCGTCTTCGCCCTCGCGGCCGGCGACGGCACTCTGTCGGCCGGTGGCGACTTCACGAAGATCGGCGGCGTCGCCCAGCAGGGCTTCGGCGAGTTCCCGCAGATCAACGCGCCGACGCTGAACGACAGCTGCGGCGGCGCGCCGACCAACGTGAACCCCGTGACCGTCACGGCCTCGGGCTCGGCGTCGACGGGCCCCGGCTTCGCGGGCTACAAGTACCAGACGTCGACGGACGGCGGCGTGACCTGGGGCGCCGTACGCAACGGCCCCACCGCCACGATCAAGAGCGTCGGCACGACGATGGTGCGGTTCGAGGCGCTCGACGCCTACGGCAACGCCAGCGACTGGGTCTCCGACACGGTCACGATCACGCCGTAGCTCACGCTCGCTCGCCGAACTCGTCGATCAGCATGTGGACGTGGCCGACCGGCTCGAAGCCGGCCCGTTCGAGGATCGGCCGCGACATCGCCCCGCCCTGAGTGATCAGCGCTGGCGTGCCCCGCGCCGCCGCCTCGTCCCAGCGGGCGCGGAGAAGCGCGCGGTAGCCGCCGCGGCCGCGGGCGCGCGGGGCGGTGGCCCCGCCGTAGAGCAGCAGGCCCTCCGACACCGGCGCCGCCGTCCCGGCGCTCACGACCTCGCCGTCCATCCACACGGCGTGCATCAGCGTCGTCCGGTCGGCCCACGAGTCGGCGACCAGGGCGCGGGCTTCGGCCAGCTCCTCGCCCTCCGTCTCGAAGGCTGCGAACTGCACCTCGCAGGCGGCGGCGTACTCGTCGAACGTCTCGACCCGGCGGCCGACCGCGCCCGGCGGGCCGGGCTGCGGCTCGCGCCGCAGCACGAGCGCGACGGCGTAGGGGTCGCTGTCGGGGACGACCCCGCGCTCGAGCAGGAGGTCGACGAGGTTCGCGGGCTCGGCGGCGCTCCCCACCTCCCACTGGGTGGAGCGGCGGCCGCGCTCGCGCAGCAGCCCGTGCACCTCGGCGATGACGTCGTCGATCTCGGCCGCGCCGAACCGCTGCCGCTGGACGGTGTTCCAGGTCGAGCCCCGGCCCATGCACAGCGTGAAGCGGGGCGTCTCGATGCGCTCGCCCCCGGCCGGGACAGGCCCGAACGAGTTCGGGTACTCGGCGATCTCACGTAGCATCGGCCTACCCGCTCTCCGGCCCGTGCACGACCAGGCGGCCGCGGCTGACCTCGACCTGGCCGCGCGCACGCATATCGCGGAGGACGCGGCTGACGGTCAGGCGGGACGTGCCGGCGAGGCTCGCGAGATCCTCCTGCGTGAGCGGGATCGTTGCCGTCCCTGACGCGTCGCGGTAGCGGTCGGCCAGCGTCTCGATGAACGACGCCACCCGCCGCGGCGCCGGCGTGTAGAGGGCGTCCACGAGCCGCTCGGTCACCTCGACGACGCGGTCGGCCAGGATCTGCACGAGCAGGGCGTCGACCGCGGGGTGGTCGCGCCGCAGCCGGTCGAAGGTCTCCCGGTTGAGCGAATGCGTCTCGGTGGGTGCGAGCGCCTGGATCGTCGCGCTGCGCATGCGCATGGTGCGGACGAGGCCGATCTCGCCGACGACGCCTCCCGGCCCGATGATCGCCAGGGTGGCCATGTCGCCGAGCGGGGTGAGCACGCGCACGGCGAGCGACCCCGTCTGCACGAGGTGCATCGTGTCCGCCGGATCGTCACGGTGGACGACGACCTCGCCGCGCTGGAACCGGCGCCGGCGGGCCAGCAGGAGCACCTGGCGCTTCTCGTCTTCGGAGAGGGGCGAAAGGATGGGCCAGTCGGGCACGACACCTCCTCCGGGTGAGTGTATCCGACGTTACACAAAATGTGTATCGGCGGATGCAGAAGCATCCCGACCGTACGGGTAGCGTGGCATCCACGGAAACCGAGATCGCCACGATCCGGTACCTGCCAAGACACGTCCCTGATCGGCAGCGGCGTCGCGAGTGGCGCGGCTCTCTTCCCACGGCCGCACCGCTGCTCTGCCCGGTCAGACGACGCCCGGGGCCCCGCGCGCGGCGCGGAACCGCGCGCGGGCCCCCGGACCGGCTATCGAGCGGCGTGCTCCGTCCACCGCGTGGGGGTGGACGAGCGATGCTGCGGGGCGGCCTCGGGGGCCAGCCGCACGCCGGCGCCGACGAGCAGGACGCCCAGCCGGCGGCGGACGTGGCCGGCCGGCCTCGGTGCCGAGAGCCCAGCGCCCAGGCGCTCGTGCCGATCGGCCGCGAGGATCCGTCTTCCGTGTGTGTCTGTGGGCAGCACGTCAGTGTCCTTTTCTCGACCTAAAGTATCTCGACGTCGAGAGTCTAGCAATGAGATCTCTTGACGTCAAGAGATTTTGTGGCACACTTCCCGGAAGAGATGGCGAAGCCCGCCAAGAGCGCGCAGCGTGACCACGTCGATCGATTCCTCGAGACGATCAACTTCGTGTTCCCGGAGCTCGACCTGGAGGTCGAGGGGATCGTCGACCGGATCGGCGGGATCAGCCGGCGGCTCAACCGGACGATGGACGAGACGCTGGGCGAGTTCGGGCTCGACACCGCGGAGCACAAGGCGCTCTCGGCGCTGGCGCAGGCCGGCCCTCCGTACCGCAGCACCCCCGGGCAGCTCGGGCGGCGCATGGACCTCTCGAGCGGCGCAATGACGAACCGGCTCGACCGGATGGAAGAGGCCGGCCTGATCCGGCGCCTGCCCGACCCCGACGACCGCCGCAAGGTCGTGGTCGAGCTGACCGATCACGGCCGCGAGACCTATCGCAGCGCGGTCGGCGCTCAGGCCCAGAAGGAGGCGCTCTTCGCCGCCGCCCTGAGCGACCGGGAGAAGGCGCAGCTGAACGGGCTCCTGCGCCTGCTCATGATCGAGTTCGAGCGCCGCGAGGGCTCCCGGCCGGCCGACTGCTAACGCCGGTTTCCCAGCTCACGGCGGCCGGGCTCGCAGGCGGCTACCGTGGTGGCGTGTCGTCGGTCGACCTGCTCGCGCTCGCGTTCCACTTCTCCGGTGTGGCCGTGCTCGCGCTGCTCGGGTGGACACTGAGAGACGCGCTGCGCGCCTCACTCGACGAGCCCCACGGCGGAGGCGGCGCCTCCGACCGGATCAGCCCGCCGCGGCCGCCGTGGTCGTGGCATCCGCGCGGCGGCCGCTCCGCCGCACGCCGGGCGCGCAGCGCCCGTCCGGTCAGGTCACGTTCGCGCCGCTGACCCTTCACCCGGTCTCTGAACGTAACCGGATTTACATTTCATTCGCGTCGGGCGATGCAGACGCGGGGCCGGCACGGCCCTAGCCTCGTTTGCACAGATTCCGTCCCGACCAAGGAGCCCATCATGAAGACCTCGACCCGTACTCTCCGTTTCACCGCAGCGACCGCCGCGGCCCTCGTCCTGATGACGGGCGCCGCCCAGGCCCGGCCGCTCGCGATCAACACTGGCCAGGCCGAGTCGCAGCAGAGCGGCGTGGTGTACAGCGGCAGCTACCGGCCGACCGCGCCTGCGAACAACGTCGCGCTCGCCAACGTCGCGCTCGCGCCGGATCGCGTCGACCGCATCGGCGAGGCTCCCCGGTTCGCACCGTCGCAGAACGTCCCCGATCGCGTCGACAAGCTCGGCACCGCGGAGCAGCACCGGGTGCTGGCCCCGCTCGGCGCGGGCACCGTCGTCGTCCACTCGACGTCCACCGACGGCGGGTTCGACTGGACTGCCGCGGCGCTCGGAGCCGGCACGGCGCTCCTGATCGTCCTGATCGTCGGCGCCGGCGGGATCACCATGCGCGGACGCCGCCGCGTCGCCCTGTCCTCCTAGCGAGGCCATGCCACACGAACGCGGGCGGGCTCGGGATACCGGGCCCGCCCGCTTCGTGCTGTCTGCGATCGGGCTGGTCACCCCGGGGCGACGGCGAGCGAGCGCAGAAACGCGTCGGCAACCGCGGTTGACCCCGGGTGGCCCTTGGCCCGGTACAGCTCGAGCGCCCGCTGCGCCTCGACGGCCGCTGCGGCGGCGTCGCCGGAGGCGTCGAGGGCCCGGGCGAGCGCGAGCCGCGCGTCGGCGCGCAGCAGCACCCAGTCGCCCGTATCGGCGATCGCGTGGCCGGCGCGGGCCGCGGCCAGGGCGGCCTCGTGGTCGCCCTCGCCGAGATGCACCTCGGCGAGCGCCAGGTTCGCGCGGGCACCGGCCTCGTACCCGACTCCGTACGCGGTGCCCGCAAGCGCGGCGGTCGCGGTCGCGCGGGCGGCGGCGAGGTCGCCGCTGCGGACCTCCGCGAGCGCCAGCCAGCTGCGCACGACGGCCGCAGTCGCCAGGGCATCCTCCCCCTCGAGAGCGGCCACGATCGCGGGCAGGGCCCGGCGCGCGGCGTCGTGCTCGCCGGCGAGAAGGTGCATGCGCGCCCGTGTGACCGCGAGGTGGAATGCGTGGCTGCGGCCGAGGTCGCGCTCGATCTCCTGCGCCATGTCGAGCAGCCTCCAGCCCTCGTCCCGTCCCTGCAGGACTGCGAGCACCGCCTGCCCCTGGACGAGCTCCGAGCGCACCGTCGGGCGCAGTCCGAGCTCGTCGATCAGCCCGGCGACGAAGGCGTCAGCGTCGGAGATGGACATCGGCGACTCCACGACGGCCCAGAGACAGGTGCGGACGGCCCACACGACGTCTTCGTCGGCCGACCTGGGCGACGCGGATCGCCCTCTGTGCCGACGTGACGGCTGCGCCGGCGTGGCCGAGTGCCGTCTCGATGTCGGCGCGCGTGCAGAGCGAGGTGGCAATCGCGCGGGAGTCGCCGAGCTCCTCGAGCTCCGCCAGGGCGGCGTTCGTCTCGGCGAGCATCTCGTCCTCGGTCATCGCGCCCGGCACACCCTCCGGCAGGGCGCCGAGGTGCAGCACCCGGGCGCGCAGCTCCAGACTGCGCAGGCCGTTGGCCGCCGCGAGCCCGGCGCCCGCGTCGAGCATCTCCCGCCGCTGCTCCAGCGGGAGGACGTTCCAGCCGGCGGCGGCCAGCTCGACCATCGCCGCTGCGCTGTCCGGTCCCCCCGCGGGCAGGAGCTCGAGCGCCCGCCGCAGGAGCCGCGTCGCCCGCACGGGGTCGCCCAGCGTGTCGGCGCGGCGCCCGGCCGCGAGCAGCCGCGCGCCGGCCTCGGTGCCGATGCGCTCGGCGTGGTCGCCGGCCAGCCCGAGCTCGACCCGCAGCGACGCGGCCCGCCCGAGGTGGTCGCCCACGAGGGCGTCGCCGTCGCCATGCGCGTCCGCCCACCGCGCCACCTGCTCGTGCAGCTCCGCCCGCCGCCGCTTGGGGATCAGGCTGTATGCCGCCTCCTGCAGCAGGGCGTGGCCGAACTGGCGCCGGCCGGGGGTGGTGGGGGCGACCAGCTCCCGCTGCTCCAGGCGGTCGAGCTCGGCCGCGACCGGCCGCCCCAGCACCGACTCGACGGCGGCGAGCGGGAACTCGCGGCCGATGATCGCGGCGGCGCTCACCACCTCTCGCTCCGGCTCGGGGCAGCGCCTCGAGGCGGGCGGTCAAGAGCACCTGGATCGAGCGCGGCAGGCCGGCGCCGGCGTCGCCCTCGGCGAACAGGGCGGCCAGGTGCTCGGCGAAGAGCGGATTGCCCTCGGCGGCCGAGATCACGTGCTCGGCCCGATCGGGGGGCAGCTCCGGGCTCGCGTGGGAGACCAGGCGGCGGGTCTGATCGCTGTCGAGGCGCTCGAGCAGGACGGAGACGGCGTTTCCGCCCGATCCCCAGGTCGGGCGCTGCTCCGCGAACTCCGGCCGCGCCGTGCAGACGACGAGCAGCGCCCGCCCGCGGCTGCGGCCGAGGAGCTGCTCGACCACGTCGAGCAGGAGGTTGTCGGCCCAGTGCACGTCCTCGAGCACGATCGCCACGGTTCCTGCGGCCGCCAGCGTCCCGACCAGGCGCGAGGCCGCCCAGGCGATGTCGGGCGCCCCGCGGATGCCGCCCGGGTCGAGGCAGGCGGCGACGGCGGCCGCGTCGGGGTCGCCGGGCATCGCCTCGGCGACCGCGACGCCGCGGGCCAGCTCGAGAAGCGGCTCGACCGAGGATCTTGCCGTCGCCCGGCAGTCTCCCGAGAGCACGGTCACATCGGCGCCCAGCCGCCGCACCTCCGCCACCAGCCGCGACTTGCCGATCCCGGGCTGGCCGAGCACGGTGACGAGATGGGGGCGCTGCAGGCTGCGCCGTCCGCTCGAGTGCCCAGCGCAGCATCTCGACCTCGGCGTCGCGCCCGATCATGGGCAGGTCGAGCCGGCGGCGGTGGCCGCGCGCGCCGGCGTCGACGCCCTCGAGCCGCCAGGCGACGAGCGGCTCGCGCTTCCCCTTCGCCGCGATCGGAGGCACGAGCTCGCCGCGGACGGCGTGGGCGACCAGCGCCCAGGTCGCCTCGCCGACGAGCACCTCGCCCGGGCCGGCCGCCTGCTCGATGCGCGCCGCCACGTTCACGGCGTCGCCGACGACCAGCGACTCGCCGGGGGTGGCGTCGCGGGCGAGCACGTCGCCGGAGTTCACGCCGATCCGGGCCTGGATCTCGCCCAGCTCGCGGACGGCGTCGCGCATCTCGAGCGCCGTCCGCACCGCCCGGAGCGCGTCGTCCTCGTGGACGACGGGGATCCCGAACACCGCCACGAGCGCGTCGCCGATCACCTTCTCGACCGTGCCCCCGTGGCGCTCGACCGGCTCGCGGATCGCGGCGTAGAACCGCGCCATCACGCCCCGCATGACCTCGGGGTCGGAGCGTGACGCGAGCTCGGTCGATCCGACGACGTCGCAGAAGAGCACCGTGACGGTCTTCCGCACCTCGCGGGCCGCGTCCGGATCGGCCAGGACGGCGCCGCACGAGTTGCAGAAGCGCGCGCCGGCGGGGTTCTCCCTGCCGCAGTGGGGGCAACCGATCATGAGACAGTTTATGGCGCCCGGAGGGAATCGGTTCACTCCAGACTTGGTAGATTCAGGATGCCGATGACGAAGGACAAGTCGGGACGAACGAGCGCGGGCATCCTGCTCTGGCGGCTCCGGGACGGCACCCTCGAGGTGCTCCTGGCCCACAACGGCGGGCCGTACTGGGCGAAGAAGGACCACGGGCACTGGACGATCCCCAAGGGCGAGGCCGAGCCGGGGGAGGAGCTGGCCGCGGTGGCCCGGCGTGAGTTCGCCGAAGAGACGGGGCACGTCGTTCCGGACGGGCCGCGGATCGACCTCGGCGAGATCCGGCAGAAGTCGGGCAAGCTGGTGCTGGGATGGGCGGTCGAGGGCGACCTCGACCCGGCCACGGCCGTCAGCAACACGTACGAGGTCGAGTGGCCGCCGCGGTCGGGCCGGTTGCAGTCGTTCCCCGAGATCGACCGGGTCGAGTGGTTCGGCCTCGACGAGGCCCGGGCGCGGCTGAAGGCGGCCCAGGTGCCGTTCCTGGATCGGCTCGAGGCGGCGCTCCCGGCCTGACGAGCGCGGGGGATGTGTACGGTTCCGGCAGGCAACCCGTCGGGGAGGGGTCATGAACGAACGGGAGATGGTGGGTCGGGTACAGGCTGCGCTCGAGCGTCACGGCATCGACGAGCGCGTCGTGGCGGCGGCGATCTTCTTGCCCCGCGGGCATTTCGCGGGCGCCTTTGCCGGCGGCATGATCGGCGGCGATCTCATCGGCGGCGGAATCGGGGCAACCGGAGGTGCGCTCGCCGGGATGAAGGCTGTCGACGCCGCTGCACCCACGCCCGAACGGTGCATGGTCGCCGTCACGGCGGCGAAGGTCTACGGGTTCGACACCGAGCGCGGACACGGTGGCCGGGTTCCCACCCACGTCGTGTTTGCCGTCGACCGGGCGGGGCTCGAGGTGAAGGTGCACCAGCGCTTCAACGTCCGGGTGCTCGAGCTGATCGGCGAGGACGGCGCGGCGATCGAGCTCGAAGGGCCGCGCATGCCCGGGTTCCACGCCGGCTCCGTGATCGGCGCGCTGCGCGCCTGAGCACCGCCCAAAAGCGCGGCGACCGAGGATCATTACCAACGCGACGATCTGATCCCGGCACGCGTGAAGGAGCGGCACAATGGAATTTTCGGCAGAGAGCGACATCGCCCGGCCTCCGGAGGAGGTGTTCGACCGGATGGCGGACGCGCGCAACGAGCCGTCCTGGAACTCGCAGGTGTCCCGATCCGACCTCGTCTCCGACGGCGAGGTGGGGCCCGGCTCCCGGTTCGTCACGGTCAACCGAGGCAAGCCCTACGACGCCACGATCACGACCTACGAGCGGCCCGGACGGGTCGTCTTCGAGGTCACCGGCAAGCCGCTCGACATCACCGCCTCCTTCACGATCACGCCGCGGGGCGACGGCTCGCACGTCGAGAGTCGCTTCGACTTCCGCCCGAAGGGGTCGATGAAGCTGATGTTCTCGCTCATGCAGTCGGCGATCCGCAAGGACATCGCCAACCAGTCGGAGAGCTTCAAGCGGTTCTGTGAGGGCGGGTAGCTAGATCACGTCGAGCACGGGCATCGCGGAGTCCGCGCCGAGGCAGCTCGCGAGGAACATGGCGGCGCCGACGTCGCCCGTCCAGAGCGAATAGCGCCCCTGCCCGTGCTCCGACCGCGCCCGCTCGACCTGGAGCGCCGCGTGCATGGCGAAGGCCCGCGCCCGCTCCAGCCAGCGCTCGTCGCCGGTGCGGTCGAGCAGCTTCAAAAAGGCGTAGCCGTTGCCCGCGGTGCCGTGGCAGAGGCCGGGGCCCTTCACGAGCGGCCCTGCCCGCCACGTGAGCTCGCCGCCGGCGACGAGGAGCCCGGTCAGCTCGTCGTCCCCGCGCGCGATCGCCGCGAACGAGGTGACGATCCCCGGTGCGCCGTGGCACCACTGGGTACGCGCAGTGACGCCGGGCGGGAGCGGATCGTGCGTGGGCCGCCACTGGGCGAGATCGCCGTCACGCACGACATGCGCCCGCAGCGTGGCGAGCGACCGGTCGACGAGCACCCGCCGCCTGTCGGCGTCGAGCAGGTCGCCCCGGGCGAGCACGTGCACGTTCCCGGCGAATCCGTGCCCGGCGCCGATGTAGCGCAGCTCGCGGCCGTACATGTCCTGCAGCCAGAGCCCGTCGTGCCACTCGTCCCACAGCCAGTCCGCCGACTCGTGCCAGGCGTCCGCGAGCCGCGCGTCGCCGGTCATCTCGAGCATGAGCTGGGCGGCGAGCGCCGTCCCGGGCGAGCCCCACAGGAGCTCGCGGGTCGGATTGTGGACGTTCGCCCGCACGCACGCGAGCATCCGATCGACGTGATCCGGTGCGGGCGCCAGCCGGTGGGCGGCGAGCAGGACGCCCGACTCGCCCGCGAGCAACGACGGGACCGGGCGGCCTCCCGTCAGCTCGGGCAGGTCGGGCGTCTGGAGGTACCGCCGGGGCAGTGCCGCAGCGATGTCCGCCCACGGGCGCCGCGGCGTGGCCAGTCCGGCTCTTGCGAGCGCGTCGATCGCCCAGACGACCCCGCTCGCGCCGAGGTAGATGCCGACGGTCGAGGGGAGCGGGCCCTCGTCCTCGTCCAGCGGATGCGCCGGCCAGAGCGACCCGGGGTCGTAGGCGGCGTCAGCGTCGGCGGCGATCGCGGCGACCGCCGCTCGGGCGGCCGCATCGCTCCACTCGCCGCCCGCGAGCGGCTCGTGGGCAGCCCGGTCGTAGAGCTCGGGCGTCATCGCGGGCCAGCGTATCCGTAACGATCCCGGGACGGCTCCGTGGGAGACTGGCGCGGGCCTGAAGCCGCCGCGCTGTTCTCGTCCTGGCCGTCGTCGCCGGCACCGTGCAGCCGACCCACGCCAGCGTCTGGCTGCGGCCCGACGCCTCTAACGCGCCGCCGGGGTGACCGCTCAGGAGATCGCGCGCACGAGCGCGGCCCGGTCGGCGGGCGGCCCGTGGGTCGGCAGGACGATCTCGACGGGCAGGTCGAGCAGGGGCCGGAGCGTCGCCAGCACCTCGGCGAGCGTCACGTCGCGCAGCCAGGTGACCGGGATCTCGAGGCCCTCGCCGCGGTCGACCAGCGTGTCGCCGAGGACGAGCGCGTGGTGGCTCTCGATCCAGAGCGCCAGGTCGTTCGGCTCGATGCCGAGAAAGGCGTCCACGCCCACGGGCAGGCGGTCGCCGGCCGCGAACACCGTCCCCGGCGTCGGGTCGTTGTCGCCCTCGTCGGGCGGAGGCACGAAGATCGGCGCTCCCAGGCGCTCCGCGACCGTGCGGCTGTCGCGCTCGTGCCAGGGGCACGTGAGGACGATCGCTGGCTCGCGCGCGGACGCCAGCTCGTCGACCGCCGCGGGCACGGCCAGCGGGTCGATCAGGAGCAGGTGCTTGCCGGTGTCGATGGCGTAGGAGGCGACCTCCGGCCCCCAGCCGTCCGGCCGGCCGTCGTTGGCCGTCCAGCTCGGGTGGGCCGCCTCCCAGCGCCAGATCCCCTGCCGCAGCTCCTCCACTAACCGAGCAGCTCCTTGATCGCGGGGTCGTCGCGGATTGCCGCGATGTCCGTGTCTTCGGCGGCGAGCCGGCGCAGTTGGTCGGAGCGCTCGATCGCCGATCGCAGATGCCTGACGGCGTCCTCCCGGCGGCCGGCCAGGCTCTCGCAGCAGGCGAGGTTGTAGAGCAGCGCGGGGTACTCGGGATGGGCCTCGACGAGGTCGCGCGCCATGTCGGCCGCCTCCGCGTACTTGCCCTCGTGGTAGAGCGGCGCGATCGGCGCCCACAGCTCCCAGCCGTCGGGCTCGTACGCCTGTCCGGGCGTTCCGCCGAGCGCCAGGATCGTCGTCCCGGCCTCCTCGGCGAACGCCGTCCGCTTCACGCCCGGCTTCGCGAAGACGAACGTGCCCTCGGGGGCGTCCACCGTCTCGCCGTCGAACTCGAACCGCGCCCGGCCCCGGTGGACGAGGTAGAGCTCCTCGTTCTCGCCCGCCTCGTCGTGCTCGTTGATGATGCGGTCGCCGGGCTCCTTGCCGGTCCACAGGTTGACGCCGAAGGACGTGATGCCGAAGTGGTGCCGGACGGGTCGCCAGGGACAGCGGCCGTCGGTGATCTCCTCGATCTGGTCGACGCGCGCCAGGGTATAGCCGGTGCTCATGACAGGGCCTCCCGTGGGGTCGGATTCGGGGCCGGAGGAGCAGTGCGACGGTAGCGACACCCGAGCCGCCGTGCGCCGGTCGCGGCGGTTCTCGCCCGGGTGCCCGCGGGGATGGTCAGCCGGGTCGTGCCCGTGGGCTCGCGAGCCACTCGTGCACGTCGCCGATGCAGGTCGCGGCGACCCGCAGGTGGCCATCGCCGTCGCGGATCTCCGCTTCGGCACCGGGGATCGTCTCGGCGAGCCAGCGTCCCTGCTGGATCGGGACGAAGCGATCGTCGACGCCGTGCCACACCTTGACGGGAACCGCGATCCCGGCCGGGTCGAATCCCCAGGCGGTATTGAACGCGACCGCGTCGTCCAGCCAGCCGTCGGCGCTCGGCGCGAGGCCGGCCACGACCGCCCGGTGCAGCCAGGCGCCGAAACCGGTGTGAAGCAGCGCGCCGTCGCCTGGCGAGGCGCCCTCGGACCAGGCCTCCGCGAGGTCGGCGACGCTCATTGCCAGCATGTCCTCGCGGTCGCTGCGGCCGCGGCGCTCCCACAGCTCCCGGTCGGAGCGGAAGAGCTCGATGTCCTCGCGGTTCTCGTCCATCATCCCGTCGAGATGGTCGAGCCCGGGCGCCTCGGGCGCCGGCGAGCCGATGACGGCCACCGCCTCCACGAGATCGGGCAGGAGCGCCGCGCACGCGAGCGCGTGCGGGCCGCCGCCGGAGAAACCCCAGACGGCACAGCGCTCGAACCCCATCGACCGGCCGATCGCGCGCACGTCGCCGGCGCAGTCCGCCACCGACCGCCCGGGCCTGCGCGACGACCCGCCGTAGCCGGGTCGGTCGTAGGTGACGAGCGTCAGGCCGCGGCTCGCGGCGTCATCGACCCACGGCTCGTAGAGCACGCCCCCGTTCGGGGTGCCGAGCTGCACGACGACGACCCGCTCGCCGTCGCCGGCGGCCTCGACCCGAAGCGTGCGCCCATCCGGCGCTTCGACCTGCCTCGTCTCAGCCATCTTGTGCGGAACGGTACACCCCGCAACCCGGGGTCTGACCCCGAACGGAACGCGTGACGCCTCGGTGACACTCCTGTCGCCCTGATCGGGTGAGGCCGCGGCGCCGCGCTCCGGTCACACTCGCGTCGTGGCCGAGTCCTCGACCACCGCAGCTGTGCAGACCCCGGCGGCCCAGACGAAGGCTGCTCGGAGGTTGGTGCTGCCGCTCGCGCTCGCGCAGTTCATCTGCAGCTTCGCGGGCTCGAACATGAACGTGATGATCAACGACATCAGCCAGGATCTGAACACGACGGTCCAGGGCGTGCAGATCACGATCACGCTGTTCCTGCTGATCATGGCGGTGCTGATGATCCCGTGCAGCAAGCTCACCGACCGGTGGGGGCGGAAGCGCTGCTTCACCCTGGGCCTCGGGCTTTACGGAGTCGGAGCGGTGCTGAGCGCGATCGCTCCGGGGCTCCCGATCCTGATCCTGGGCAACTCGGTGTTCGAAGGCGTCGGCACCGCACTCCTGATCCCGCCGGTCTACATCCTGGCGACGATCTGGTTCAAGGACATGACCTCGCGCGCGTGGGCGTTCGGAGCCATCAGCGGCCTGGGCGGCATCGGTGCAGCGGCCGGCCCGCTGATCGGCGGCGTCATCACGACCGGGATCAGCTGGCGGGCCGCGTTCATCTTCCAGGCCGCGGTGATCGTGCTGATCATCCTGCTCAGCCGCGGGCTGGTCGATCCCCTCCCGGCCGACCCCGATCGTCCGTTCGACCTGGTCGGCGCGGTGCTCTCGGCGGTGGGCATGTTCTGCATCGTGCTCGGCGTCCTCTACGCGGGCACGAACAACCTCCTGTTCGTCGGCCTCGTGGCGGTCGGCGCCGCGTTCCTGGCGGGCTTCTTCGTGTTCATCCGGGCGCGCGAGCGGAGCGGGAAGGAGCCGCTGCTCTCGACCAGCCTCTTCGGAGACCGCACCTGCGATCTGGCCCTCGTGACCCAGAACGTCCAGTGGCTCCTGCTGATGGGGTCGTCGTTCGTCGTATCCGTGTTCCTGCAGGAGGTGCGCGGCTACAGCGCCATCCGCACGGGCGTGATCTTCACCGCCGCGACCGTCGGCATCCTGATCTCGTCGTTCGGGGCGAAGCGATTCGCCAGCCGGCGCAAGCAGCGGACGCTCATCGTGGCCGGCTTCGTGATCACCATCGCCGGGATCCTCCTCCTACTGGCCATGGTGCCGATCACCAAGAACATCCTGGCGTTCGCTCCCGGCCTGTTCCTGATCGGGTTCGGCCTGGGCGCGATGATCACCCCGTCGGTGAACGTCGTTCAGTCGAGCTTCCCCGAGGAGCGGCAGGGCGAGATCTCTGGCCTTTCGCGGAGCGTGTCGAACCTGGGATCGTCCTTCGGCACCGCCATCGCCGGCACGATCCTGATCTCCGTGGTCGCCACGGGGAACCGCTCCTATGCCATCGCGCTGGCGGCGCTTGTCGTGATCGGGCTGATCGGCCTGGTGGCCGCGCTCCGGCTGCCGTCCGACGCCGGCAAGGCCGCACCCGCCGGCTGAGGGGTACACCCGTCCGCCAACGTCGCTCTCACGCCGCCGGGTTAGCGTCGTGCGATGGGAGCGTCCGGGGAGACCGGACAGCGGGCCTCTCGCGACCGGCGCCGGCGGCACAGGCGCCGGCGCCGCGTCCGTCGTGTTGCGCTCCTCGTGGTCGTCGTGCTGCTCTCGCCGGCGGTCTACTCCTACGCCACCACCATGATGCAGCCGTCGAGCCTGCCGCTCTGGCCGCGCAGCGTCGAGTGGCTGCGGGCGCACCACGGCAACTGGCTCGTCGACGAGGTCGAGCACTACTACTACACCTGGCAGGCGCCCGACCCGGGCGGCCCGCAGCTGAAGACGCTGCCGACGGTCGGCGTCGACACGGCGCCCGCGGGCACGACGAGCGCCCGGCACCGGGCGTCGTACGCGCCGCCGCCCGTCCCACCGGTCTTCGCTGACCCGCTGCCCGGCGAAGGCGTCTGGCGGGGAACCGGCCCCATCGTGCGCGGCCGCCCGCCGGTGCTCGTGACGACGTTCCGGACGGAGGTCGCCTATCCCCGGATCGTCGCCTACGTCGCCTGGTTCGACCACACCCGCACGTCGGTCGCCTGGTATCCGGGTCGGTACGAGCCGCCCGATGCCCCGATCCGCGGGCCGATGTCGATCCCCTACGGCGAGCGCTGGCGCCTCTACGCGACCTTCAACGGCGGCTTCATCTACGCCGACGGCAACAACGGCTCCTCGATCGGCGGGCGTCAGTACGAGCCGTTGAAAGCCGGCCTCGCGACGATGATCGCCTACCGGGACGGCCGGGTGGACGTCCGGACATGGCATGGCGGGCCGGTCGCGGGGCCGCAGATCGCCTTCGCCCGCCAGAGCCTGCCGCTGATCGTCGACCACGGCCGGCTCAACCCGGCGCTGAACGACAGCTCCCAGTGGGGCTTCACCCTCGGGAACGCGGTCCGCGTCTGGCGCACCGGGGCCGGGATCGACCGGCACGGCAACCTGATCTACGCGGCCGCGGACTACCAGACAGTCGAGACGCTCGCGAGGATCCTGAAGCGGGCCGGCGCGGTGCGGGCGATGCAGCTCGACATCAACCCGGAGTGGCCGACACTGATTACCTATACGCACCACGGCAGCCTCGATCCCGTGCGGGTGGTGCCCAACTACCAGCAGCCGCCGACCCGCTACCTCGTCCCCGACGACCGCGACTTCTTCGCCGTCTACCGGCGACTGCCGGGGGCGGTCACGGTGCCGTTTCGGTGATCCAGCGCACGACGATCTCCGTGATTCCGGGGATCGGCAGGCCGGCGGCCTCGGCCTCGATCGCGTCGAGAGCCGCCCGGGAGAGCGTGCCCCAGGCCTCGATCGTCACGATGTCGTGCGCCCGCCGCCAGACGCCGCAGACCTCGCCGTCAACGAGGAGGGCACCCGGCCAGACCCTCGGCGTCCAGAGCTTCGTGCGCCGCGCCGCGTCGGGGACGAGCAGCGCGCGATCCTCGCCGTGGAGCAGGAAGTATGCGTCCCCGCTCGGGAGCAGCCGCGCCGGCGCCGGCGCCCCCGGCTCGGCGCGGAAGCCCGCCTCGTCGGCGGCCAGGGCCCACGCCTCGCCGAGCGGCGTCCGCACCGCGGTCAGCTCCGGTCCAAGCGCGGCGAAGGCGGCGAGCGCGGCCCTCTTCGAGATCCCCGCCCACTTGGCGAACGCGGCCGGGGTGGTGGGGCCGAAGACGTGCAGGTACCTGCGGCCCAATTCGAGCTGGGCCGCGAACGGGTCGATGTCCGGCCGCGGCACGATCCACATGTTCGGGCGGCGGGCGCCGTCCCAGCGGATCGCGACGGTACCCGTCGTCGCCGCGTACCGGAACGACCCCGGGTGGACGCCGAGCCCGGCTGCAAAGTCGTCGTGGATCGTCGCCGCCTCGCGGAGGTGGTCACGGAGCACCACGGCCTTCTCCTCGGCCCGGCGCAGCCCCTTCGCGTCCTCGGGAAGCCGGCCCAGCGAGAACACGGCGAAATCCTCCGCGGCCACGACGTACACCTGGTAGCGGGGCCCCCAGAGCTGCATCAGCGACGGGTGCTCCCAGCTGTCCGGTGCCGTGCCCGCGAGGCGGGCGTGGATCGAGAGGACAGCCGCCCGGGGCATGCTGTCCTGGAGGCCGGCCCAGGCCGCCTGCCGGAGCGACCCCGGCCCGAACGGCAGCCGCTCGTCCAGCGCCCCGGCGCGCCGCCGGAACGCGAGGATCTGGCCGCGGGAGAGCACGAGGGCCGAGGTCATCGCCCGAGCGTACCGCGGCCCGGCGTTAGCCTGTGCCCGTGTCGATCGCCCGCTCCACCATGACCGTCGACGACGACCGCGTGCGCGTCACCAGCGCTGACCTTCGCCGACGGCGACGAGACCGGCGACCACCGCCACGAGTACGACTACCTGGTGGTGCCGGTCACCGGCGGGACGTTCACCGTGATCGAGCGCGACGGCTCGACACGCGAGCTGGCGCAGGAGGCCGGCGTGCCCTATCTCGGCAAGGCCGGCACGGAGCACAACGTCATCAACGCGAGCGGCCGAGCTGCCACGTTCGTGGAGATCGAGCTGAAGCGCTGAGCGGGGCGGAAGACCGGGCCGCGGTCAGCGTCCCGCATCGCCCGTCCGGCCCGTAGAACCCACGCCCGTCGAGGCCGGGGCCTGTGATCGACGGCCGGTTTGCGCCTCCGCCCGGCGGATACGCGGTGTCGAACCACTGGGTGAAGAACCGGGTCAGGCGCGTCTGGCAGGCGCTCGTCTTCACCGGCAGCCACCGGTGGAAAACGGCCTCGAGCTGGGGCTCGGTGATGCTCGACCCGCCGTATGCGCGCTGGATGTGCTCCAGCGCCTTCGTGAAGCGGCCGTGCCCGACGATCTGGCGCAGGGCGACGTACGCGATGGCGGGTCGCAGGTAGGTCGACGAGCCCGAGAAGAGGCTGAACGGCTGCGGGTTCGACGGCGCGACCGTCCAGAAGTCGCCGTTCGCGCTGTAGATCTGATCGAAGTCCTTGATGATCTGCTTCTGGAACGCGGCTTTTCCGGCGGCCGTCGACGGACCGCCTGCCGCCTTCTGTGCCAGACGCGCGTCGTACAGGATCTCGGCCACGGTCGCCATGCCCTCCTTGAAGAAGGTCATGTGGTAGCCGCCCTCGCTGACGTTGTCGCCCCACCACTGGTGCATGTTCTCGTGGTAGAGCGTGTCGGTGTCGATGAACCCGCCGGAGAAGGCGATCATCCCCTGCATCTCCTCGTCGAAGCTGGCCGGGGGAGTGCCGACGATGATCCCGTCGGTGCTGAATGGGAACGGCCCCGTGAACCGGCTTTCGAACGCGGTGATGTCCGCCTGCATACGCATGACCTTGAGGTTCTTCTGCCGCCGCGCGGCCGGGATCGCCAGATCCTGCGCCCGGTAGAAGGTGATCCCGCCGACCTTCCGGCTCGTGAGCCGGTAGTTGCCGACGCTGTTCTCGACCAGGTAGCTCGCGATCGGGTCCGCCGCGTGCCACTTCCAGGTGACCGATCCGTGCGGGAACGCGCTGCTCGGGCCATGGCGGTGCACCGACACGAGCCGGCCGTTCGCGACCACCGTGCGCCCGGCCGTCACCGTGTCGTCGAAGTCGTAGGTCGGCTTGGCCGTCGGGTAGTCGTTCAGCGGCATCCAGTCCTCGGACGCGACCGGCTCGGTCGTGACGAAGCCGCCGTCGGCGCTGCGGAACCAGCCCTCCGTGAACCCGTCGCCGTCGTTGTGCAACCCCGGTCTGCCGAGGTAGGAGACCCGCACCCTGAAGCGGGCGCCGTCGCGGATCGGGCGCGCGGGGACGATCACGAGCTTGTTGGCCGGGCACTGCGTCCCGTTCAGCGAGTTGACGGCGGTGTTCGGCGACGGCAGCTCGGGCGAGCATGCAGGCGGCAGAGGGTTGTGGCTCGGGCCGCCGACGGGGTTCGTCTGCGACGCCTCGTGGGCGGCCGGATCGGGGTCGTTCTGCCCGTTCGGATCCCCGGGGTAGGTCGGCTGGACGAAGTGGAATCCGGCCGGGCGGCCGTTCACGCGCACGGAGACGACGGACATGTCCGGGCCCCCGCTGGTATTGGCGGAGCGACGCTCGAAGTCGAGGCTGAAGCTCGTCAGGCACTTCGTCGCCCGGTCCGTGAGGACGACCCGGTTCCCCGGCAGGAACCGGTTCGCGCTCGCGTCGTAGACCATATGGATGAGCGTGTGCAGGCTCGTGTAGCCGCCGTTGCCGGTGTCCGGGTACAGCCGCGACCCCGGAGGCGCCAGCGTGTGGGCACCGGGCGAGCAGCCGCCGCTCGCGCTCGACGCCCCGACCGACGCGGCCGGCCCGAGCCAGGGAGCGGCGACGCCCGCACACGTCGCCAGGACGACGATTCTCAGCCAGCGCACGTGTCGCACCCCCTCCAGAGTCAACCCCACACTGCGGAGATGATGCTACACCCGGCTGGGTGGCGGCGTCAGGTCAGGCAAGCGCGCGCAGGAGCGCGGCCGTCGCGGCCGCGGCGAGGACGACGACCAGGAACGGCGCCCGCCGCCAGACCAGGACCGCGGCGACGGCCAGGGCGGGGACGCGCGCGTCCAGGACGAGGCGGTGCCCGTCGCTCACGGTCTGGACGAGGATCAGCGCCGCGAGCAGCGGTACGGCGACGAGGTCGAGCGTCTGGCGCACCTGCGGCCCGAGCTGGCGACCGCCGGCGAGCACCGGCCCCGATGCCTTGAGCGCGTAGGAGATCGCGCAGAGCACGAGCAGGGCGGACCAGCTCATCCGCGCACGCCCTTCGCGACGAGCACGCCGGGCGCGAGGCCGGCCAGCGCCGCGACGACGGGCACGCCGGCCGGGGCGAACGGCACGAGCGCGAGGGCGATCGCGACGCCCGCGATGGCGGCGACGGGCGCGCCGGGACGCCGCAGCTGCGGGGCGAGCAGGGCGAGGAAGGCCGCCGGGAACATCGCATCGAGGCCGAGCGTCTGCGGGTCGCCGATCCCGCCCCCGACGAGCGCGCCGGCGAGGGTGCCGGCGTTCCAGAACACCCAGACGCTCACGCCGGTGGCGAGAAAGGCGTGTCTGGCCGCGGCCGGGTCCGACTGCGCCCGCGCCATGGCGGTCGTCTCGTCGATCACGAGATGGGCGGCCAGCGCGCGGTCGCGCAGCCGCGGCGGCAGGATCGACGTGAGGGAGAGGCCGTAGGCGGCGTTGCGGACGGCCAGCATGACCGCCGGGCCCATCGCGGCGAGCGCCCCGCCGCCGCCCGCGAGCACCCCGACGAACGCGAACTGCGACGCGCCGGTGAAGACGAGCATCGACATCACGCACGCCTGGGCGGGGCTGAGGCCGCTCGCGACCGCGAGCACACCGAAGGAGACGCCGTAGACGCCCACGGCGACGCCGATCCCGAGCGCGCCGGTGAGGGTGCCGCTGGCCGGCCTGGCGATCGCCATGTCCATGGCGCCACGATAGCCCGGGGCGCAGGGCATATCATGGCGTCCTACAGCACTATCCGGCGGATCTGTGGCATGATCTGCCAATGGATGGCCTCGACCGCGCAATCCTGCGTCAGCTTCAGGCTGACGGCCGGCTCACGAACGTCGAGCTGGCCGAGCGAGTGCGGCTCTCGCCGTCACCGTGCCTGCGCCGCGTCCGCGCGCTCGAACGGGCCGGTGCGATCCGCGGCTACCACGCCGACATCGACCCGGCCGCCGTCGACCGGGGGTTCGAGGTGACGGTGCACGTCGAGCTGACGCTCAAGGATCGGGCCACCGTCGAGGCCTTCGAGGCAGGGATCGCCGCGTTCGACGAGGTGGTCGAGTGCCAGCGCATGTTCGGGCTGCCGGACTACGTCATCCGGGTCGCGGTGGCCGACCAGGCGGCCTACGAGACGTTCTACATGAACCGGCTCGCGGAGCTCCCGGGCCTCGCCCGGGTGAACTCGCAGTTCACGATGAAGATGGTCAAGCGCGGCGGCGGCGTCCCGATCTGAGCGCCGTCGGCCCGACAGTGCTCAGGGCCCGTTGTTGAGCTCGACCGCGGCGCGGATGAGCGCCTTGAACGCGCCCGCATCGACCTCCTCGCCCTCACGGATGTCGATCGCGCGCCTGGCATTCCCGTCGAGGCTCGAGTTGAACAGCTTGGCCGGGTCGTCCAGCGAGGCGCCCTTGAAGAAGGTCAGCTTCACCACGGCCTTGTACGACTCGCCGGTGCAGATGATCCCGTCGTGCGACCAGACCGGCGTGCCGGGGTTGGTCGCCTTGGCCCATTTCCACTCTTCCACGACCTCCGGGTCTGCCTCCTTGATGAGCTTGCGCATCCATTCCAGGGTGTCCCCGCGCCAGTCGTTGAGCTCGGCGATTCTCCCGTCGATCAGCTGCGATGCGGACGCGTCGTTCATGGTCTCCTCCTTGCGGATGCTGCGAGCTTAGTCGTAGATTCGCGCCGCACGTGGACGCGACCTTCGTGAACTGGGTGGGGAACCAGCGCTGCACGCCGGGGCGGCGGACCTCCCCCGCGAGCGAGGCCGAGGTGCAGGCCGCGGTGCGTGAGGCGGCCGCCGCCGGTCAGGGCGTCCGCGTCGTCGCGACGGGACACTCGTTCTCGCCCATCCACCTCACCGGCGGGACGCTGATCGACCTGGCGAACCTCGACGGGATAACGCACATCGACGCGGCCGCGCGCAGGGTACGGGCGCGGCCGGGGACGGCGATCGGTGCGTTCGGCGAGCCGCTGTGGGAGGCGGGGCTCGCGCTCGCGAACCAGGGCGACATCGACGCCCAGGGGATCGCCGGCGCGATCGGGACGGCCACCCACGGATCGGGCCTCGGCCTGCAGAGCTTCTCGGCCTCGATGCGGGGCTGCCGGCTGGTCGACGGGACGGGCGAGGTCGTCGTGATCGACGGGTCGACGCCCGACGTGCTCGCTGCCGCGCAGGTGTCGATCGGCATGCTCGGGGTCATGACTGAGGTCGAGATCGAGGTCGTGCCCCGTTACCGGCTGCTCCAGCGGATCGAGGAGTGGACGTTCGCGCGGCTCCTCGACGAGTGGGACGAACGGATCGCGCGGCACCGGCACCTCTCGTGCTTCTGGTGCCCGGCGCCGGGGTCGGGGGCGCTCTACGGCCTCGAGGTGGACGGGGCCGCACTCGGCCAGGACATGGTGTGGGTGAAGACGCTCGACGAGGCGCCGCAGAACATGCCGGCTGCGCCCGGCCGCGTCGACCGCGGCTACCGCCTCTACCCGCTCGAGGGGCTGGAGCCCAACTTCCACGAGCTCGAGTACTTCGTGCACATCGACCGGGCCAAGGAGGCGGCCGTGGCGATGCGCGAGCTGATGCTCGCGTCGCAACCGGACGCCGTCTTCCCGCTCGAGCTCCGCACCGTCGCCGCCGAGAGCGCCTATCTCTCGCCGCAGTACGGGATGCCGACGCTCGTCCTGAGCGTGTCGGGCCGGCCGGGCACCGACTACTGGGACTATCTGCGCCGCGTCGACGCCCTGCTCGGCGGTGAGTTCGACGCGCGGGTGCACTGGGGCAAGCTGCACTTCCTCACCGCCGAGCAGCTCCGAAATCGCTATCCCAAGGCCGAGGCGTTCATCGAGATCCGCCGGCGGCTCGACCCGGACGGCGTGTTCCTGAACGACCACCTGCGCCCGCTGTTCGCGTAGCGGCGCTCACCGCCGGACGCGGTAGCGCATGTGGGTGACGCCGCCCTCACCCTCGAGGATCCGGGTGCGCTCGAGCTCGATCTGCTCGGCGGGGAGGCCTTCGAACAGGCGCCGCCCCTGACCGAAGAGCACCGGGACGACGTGCAGCTCGAGCTCGTCGAGCACGCCGGCGAGGAGCGCGAGCTGCGCGATTCCGGCGCCGTGGACAAGGACGTTGTTCTCGCCCGCAGCGTGCTTGGCCTGAGCCATTGCGGTCGCGACGTCGTCCACGAACGTGATGAGCGGCCACCCCCGGACCTCGGCCGGGGCCTCGTGGCGGCTGACGATGAAGATCGGCACGCCGTCGTGGTGGTCGCCGCCCCAGTAGTCGGCCGGCTCGACCGTACCCCGGCCGGCGACGACCGCCCCGGTGGTCATGAACTCGTCGAAGACCTGGCCGTTGACGCCCGCGGGGCGGCTGACCGTCCTCTGGTCGGGATCGGCGCCGGCGAAGGCCCAGTCGTGCAGTCGATCTCCGCCGTCGCCGAGGCCGTTCTGGCGCGTCTCGTTGGGGCCGGCGATGAACCCGTCGAGGGACATCGACATGTAGAGGACGGTCGCGGACATGGCAGCTCCTTCCGTGGTCTTTGGGATTGGACCGCGGAGGGCCGCAAAATCAAGCGACCACGAACGAAGTCATCCTCGTGTTGTCGCCGGGCCCGGGGGGATCTGGAAGTACCCGACCCGTCCGCCGTCGGTGCCGGAGCGGTCGGTGGGGACGGTGCTCGTGCAGCTGTAGGAGCTGGTGTCGATCAGGGCCACGTCGGCGAGCTGGGCGCCGGTGAGCTGGAGGTGGCCGAAGCTGAGCTCCGTGCCCGCCGGGATTGCGGACGGATCGAACGTGATGGTCTGTCGCTTGCCGATGCCCATCGAAACGACCCGGGAGAGACCTGCCGGTCCCGGATCCGACGTGCAGAACGCTGCCGTCGGTGACCTTGGCCGGAATGCCGTATCGCGCGAGGTCGCTCTGCAGGGCGGCGGCGTGAAAGAGCTTCCCCGGGTTGATCGTCAGCTTGACCTTGCCGCTGGTGTCGCTGACGAGCGTGTAGGAGGCGGTCCGGATCGTGCCGGGTGTCCGGTTCGAGCCGGGCGTCAATGTCTGGATCGTGCCGTGCCCCGTGGCGCCTCCGCCGACCAGAGCGGCTGTCAGCGCTGCGCCGGCGGCGGCCCCGGCGACGAAGAGCCCCGCGACTCCGGAGTGCCGGTGCCGCCGGTGTGCCCGTCCCCGGGTCGTGATCGACCCGAGCGGGGGGCGCTCGGGCATGGCGACGGCGTTCAGGGTGTCGCGCAGTTCGCGCAGCTCGGCGCTCGTCGGTCATCTGATCGTTATCGAACATGCGTCGGCCTCCGGTGTGTCGGTATTGGCGAGTTCGGTGCGGAGAGCCATGACGGCCCGGGACAGGTGGGCGCGGACCGTGCCCGGCGCGATCCCGAGCTGGGCGGCGGTCGTGTCGATGTCCAGGTCGAGGAAGACCCGCAGCACGACCACCTCGCGCTGCCGGGCAGGCAGTCGCCGCACTGCGGTCAGAAGCGGGGTGTCCAGGCCGGGCGCGGGACGGCCCGGCGCCGCGACGTCGTGCCCGATCAGCGGCAGCTCGCGGGCGCGCCGCCGCCACCACGACGCCCCGGCATTGAGCGCGGTGTGCACCACCCACGCCCTCGGGGCCGGATGGCGGCTGACCTTGCGCCAGGACGCCCAGGCCCGGGCGAACGCTTCGGCGAGCTGATCCTCGGCTCGCGCGAGGTCGCCGGTGCTCGCGGCGACCGCCCTCAGGCACGGATCCCAGCTCGCCCGGAAGAACTCGGCGAACCCTGTCTCGTCATGGCTCACGGTCGGTTAACCCATCATGGACCCGAAACGCTTACATGGGATACTGGGCGCAGTGCGAGCTCGGCACGTGAGCGAGTCTGCCCCAGATCTCTCGCTGCGCGAGATCACGGAGCAGAACCAGGCGGCAGTGTTGGCGCTCGAGCTGGCGCCTGGGCAAAGGCGATTCGTGAGCACCGTGGCGGAGTCGATGCAGGAGGCGATCGACGAGGCGCCGGGCCGTGCCATCCAGTGGGCGGTCTACGCGGGCGAGCTGCCGGTGGGCTTCGTGATGGTCAGCGACGAGGTCGACGACGTGCCGGGATACATCCCCCACTACCTCTGGAAGCTCATGATCGACCGCCGTCACCAACGCCGCGGCTACGGCTCGGCCACGCTCGACCTGGTCGTCGAGTTCTTCCGCGGCCGCCCCGGCGTCGAGGTGCTGAGCACCAGCGCCGGAAGTGGTGAAGGCTCGCCGATCCCGTTCTACGAGCGCTACGGGTTCCGCCAGACCGGCGAGATGGTGTTCGACGGGGAGGTGCTGCTGGAACTGCGGCTGTAGCGGGTTGTAGACTGGGTGATCGTGGCAGAAGATACAGGTCAGCCGACTTCGATCTTGCCGACCGAGTACGTCATCTCGGCGCAGGCCTAGCTGCCCGGGTCAGAGGTGGAGTTCGGCGCCCATTTGCCACTGATCGACCTCGGCACACGAGCCTCACTCCCTGGACTCAAAGGCTTTGCCAAGAACGCGGCGGAGCTCGGCTACCGATACCTGTGCGCGAACGACCATCTGCTCTTCGCCAGACCATGGCTCGATGGCCCGACGGCGCTTGCCGCGGTGATCGCGGAGTCGCAGGACATGACGCTCGCGACCACCGTGAGCCTGCCGGCAATCCGCGGTCCGGCGCAGCTCGCAAAGACGCTTGCCGCGATCGACATCCTGTCGGATGGTCGCCTGGTGGTCGGCGTAGGCCCGGGATCGTCGGCACGCGACTTTGCGGCTGCCGGGATCTCGTTCGATGAGCGGTGGCCGCGCTTCGGTGAGGCCATCGTCGTGCTGCGCGCCCTGCTCGCGGGCGATCAGTCCTTCGAGGGCACGTTCTACTCGTCCCGTGGGATCGATCTCGAGCCGCGGCCGGCGCAGCGGCCGACACCGCCGATCTGGGTGGCCACGTGGGGTTCACCGGCCGGCCTACGGCGGGTTGCGCGGACCGGCGACGGCTGGCTCGCCTCCGCATACAACACCACCCCCAAGCGGTTCGGCGACGGTCTCACACGCCTGACCGAGGCCCTGGTCACGGAGGGCAGGGCAGAGCTTGTCCCAAACGCCATCGCGACGGCCTGGCTCTACGTCACGGAAGACGCTCGTATCGCGGACCGCATGCTCGCCGATGTCCTCGCCCCGCTGCTCAACCGGCCCGTGGAGGAGCTGCGGGCGCTTTCGCTACCGATCGGTCCCGCCGAGGTGTGCGCCGAGCGAGTCGCAGCCTTCGCAGATGCGGGCGCGCAGCGGCTGTTTGTCTGGCCCCTGCGCGATGAGGTTAGGCAACTCGAGCTGTTTCGCGAGCGTGTCGCGCCGATGCTTCGCTAGGCACCGGGTGCCGTTGTTGACGCATTCGACACGAGGCGATAGCCTCGACCGGCGGATGAGACAGGACGATCTCGACGTACAGGGGGCCCGATGAGCGCTGTGAACTTTTTCCATTGGCATGACGGTGTGGAATACGACGCCGCTTCGGCGACGTGGCGCGGCTACATCGAGGACAACGACTACACCGACAAGCGATTCGCCGAGGGGACCTTCGACGACAAGGGCGACGCCGTTGTCGCTGCCGGCAAGATGCTTGCCGAGGCGCGCCGCGGAGAGCTCGCCGGCTAACGGTCTTCAGAACGACCCCGGCCTTCCTCGGCGCCGCCCGGCCGACGCTCGTGGCGTCGGGTCGCAAGCCGCGGCCACAGCGACTCGCCGCTTGACACATACCGATATCGGAATATAATGGCGGGATGGCACGCGCCGCGGCCGCCTCTGACGTCTTCAACGCGATCGGCGAGACCCACCGCCGCGAGATCCTGGACGCCCTGGTGACGGGGGAGAGGCCGGTCGGGGAGCTCGTCGACGAGCTGCGTCTCACGCAACCGCAGGTGTCCAAGCATCTCCGGGTCCTCACCGACGTCGGTCTCGTGAAGTGCCGTCCAGAAGGACGGCGCCGCCTCTACCGCCTGGACCACGAGCATCTGCGCCCGGTTCACGACTGGTTGGAGAAGTACGAGCAGGCCTGGAACAGGCGACTCGACCGACTGGACGACTACCTCGGTGACCTACAGCGAAAGGAAGGAACGCCATGACGATCACGCGACATGGCTCGGCCACGGTCGAGTTTCCGAGCGACCGCGAAGCCCTGATCACAAGGAAGTTCGACGCATCCGCCGAGCTTCTCTTCGATGTGCTCACGAAGCCGGAGCACGTGAGTGTGTGGTTCACCGACGGGGACGAGGATCTCGAGGTCTGTGAGATCGACCTCCGGGTGGGCGGGGAGTACCGCTACGTGGGCGTCTTCGCCGACGGCGTGAGGTGCTCGTTTCACGGCACGTTCCTCGAGATCGAGCGCCCGGTGCGGACGGTGGAGACCTGGGTGTTCGACGGGCGGCCGGACGACGAGGCCGTGGAGACGATGACGCTGCACGAGCAGGATGGCGTCACGACCATGACGACCCTGCTCGCCTTCAAGGATCAGGCGACTCGAGACTCGACCACCTGGGCCGCGGCGGATGGTGTGCACGCGGCGGATGGGATACAGGGGAGCGACGACAACCTCGAGGACTACCTCGCCACACTCGCGTGACGGTGGTGCGGTCGGGGCTCAGTTCCGCCGGCCGAAGATGCTGAGGAAGAACAGGAACACGTTCAGGACGTCGAGGAAGATCGACGCCGCCAGCAGCGGCGCGACCCTGATGTCCTTGGACCGGCGCAGGCGCTGGAAGTCGATCATCGTGAAGCCTGCGAAGATGATCAGGCCCAGCACCGCGTAGATCAGCTGGCCGTTCGGTATCCGCACGAAGATCGTGACGATGCCGAAGATGATCAGTGCCAGCAGCGCAAAGAACAGGAGGCGTGCCAGCTTCGACAGGTCGCGCCGGGTGGCGTACCCGGCGGCTCCGAACCCGGCGATGAACAGCGCCGTCGCGCCGCCCGCCTGCCAGACCGCCTTCGGATTCGTGCTCATGTAGTAGGCGATCGTGGGCGCCGTCGCCAGTCCTATCACGAGCCCGAACGTGCACAGCAGGCCGATCGCGAGCTGCTCCGACCGCTGCGCCGCCGCGTTCAGCCCGAACAGGCAGACGATCGCAAGGATGAACCACAGCCAGCCCCACTGGTAGGCCATGTCGCGGCCGAGGTAGGCGCCCAGCGCGAAGAACGCGGTGGTCAGCGCGACGAACCCCATCGTTTGCCCGAACAGGGCGTGCGACTCGTCGCGGGTGATCACCGGGGCGGCGGTTGTGTCCGCGATCACCCCCCAACGGTATAGATCGCGCCCTGCTGCTTCAAGGCGGCGCGGCATGGCCGCCGGCGCGAACCGCACCGACTTCCCGCCACCGGGCCGGGCTGCGATGAGTTTCCGGTGGGCCGGCGGTCTGCATCCGAGACGACCTGACGCACGACGAAGGAGACAAGCATGACCGCAGCGCCGCCGATCGCCGACCGCGAGACCTGGCAGGTGCAGCTCGACGAGCTCCGCGTCCGCGAGAAGGCGCACACTCGTGAGGGCGACGCGATCGCCGCCGCCCGCCGACGACTGCCGATGGTCGAGGTCGACCCGACCACGCCGCTGGTCGGTCCGTCCGGGCGATGTCCGCCTGATCGACACCTTCGAGGGGCGCACGCCGCCTATGGGCGCCAGGAGTCCTGGGAGGACTCCCCGGAGGGCTGGCCGCGGCTGTACCTCGGCACGAGCAGCGAGCAGATGCGCACCGATGAGCACGGCGGCTCCGTCGGTCGGCCAGGCGGCCGGCCCATCCCGCAATGGCCGCGCCTGGCCGCCGGACGATCCGACGACCTGGGCTCTTCGGAGGAGTAGATGAGCGAATCGAGCACCGGACACGGCAAGGTGGTCGTGAACAGGTCGATGTCGCTCGACGGCTTCATCGCCGGTCCCGGCCATACGATGGACTGGGGCGGTGGTCGCCCGCTCGCCGACTTCGTGGCGCCTGACGATTTCGCGGAGATCGCGGCGGCCACCGGCTCCATGCTCATCGGCCGGCGAACCTGGGACGTCGGCGCCAAGATGGCGGCCGACGACCCCGGCAGCGTGGACTACCCCTTCTCCGGGCCGTTCTTCCTCCTCACGCATAGGCCGCCGGAGCCGCCGGACCCGGATGTCACGATCCTTAGCGGTGACATCGGGGACGCGGTTGCCACGGCACTGGACGCTGCGGGCACCAAGAACCTGGAGATCCTCGGCGCCGATGTGGCGGGCCAGTGCCTGGGGCGCGGGCTCGTCGACGAGATCCTCGTGTATGTCCTGCCGGTGTTGCTCGGCGATGGCATCCACTTCTCGTCCCCGGGACTCACCCGAGTGGACTTGGAACCGGTGAGCAGCACGCGGTCGGGCGACGCCACCATCCTCCGGTTCCGCGTCCGCAAGTAGTCCCGGCGGACGCCGTTTCGCGGATCGGTGTATCTACCCAGCTCGACGTCTGGCGCGCTGCCCGCCGCTTCCGCGACCAGTCGTCGCGCGGCAGCTGGCGTGCGCGCGGAGCCGAACCGCCACGTCGCCGCCGACCACCAGCAAAGTCGCCGCAAAAGGCGTAGGACGTCGATGGGTTTCGGATCCGCGAGTCGCCCTGCGCCAGCTCGGTGTCTTCCCGATCACCCGGACAGGATGAACTGCGGGGGTATCCCCGCGATGGGCCGGATGGTAGAACTGACGTGTGCTTGGGCTCGTGATCCTGACCGTGGCTACGGCGTTGGTGTTCAACTTCACCAACGGGTTTCACGACACAGCGAACGCGATGGCGACCACGATCGCGACGGAGGCGCTGCCACCCCGCCGCGCGGTCGGACTCGCTGCCGTGCTGAACCTGGTCGGTGCCTTCCTGTCGGTCGCGGTCGCCGCGACGATCGCGAGCGGAATCGTCGATCAGGGCCTGATCACCGTCCCGGTGATCTTCGCCGGACTGATCGGGGCGATCGTCTGGAACGTGATCACCTGGTACGCCGGCATTCCGTCCTCGTCATCCCACGCACTGGTGGGTGGCGTGATCGGATCCGTGCTGGTGGCTGAGGGCACGGCCGGCGTACTCTGGAGCGGGCTCGCGTCGAAAGTGATTGTCCCGGCATTGGTGGCGCCGTTCGTCTGTGGCCTGGCCGCCCTGGTTGCGACGCGGGTGGCGTACCGGTCGACACGGCGGCGCAGCGAGGACAGCGTGGCACGCGGGTTCCGTCTCAGCCAGATTCTCTCGAGCTCGCTGGTCGCACTCGCGCACGGCACCAACGACGCGCAGAAGACGATGGGCGTGATCGTGCTGACACTGGTGGCCGGAGGGCGACTCGCGCCGGGGTCGTCAGTTCCTACCTGGGTGATCGTCACTTGCGCGGTCGCGGTCGCGCTCGGGACGTTCTCCGGCGGCTGGCGCGTCATCCGCACTCTGGGGACGAAGGTCACAGCCGTGGCGCCGCCCCAAGGGTTCTCAGCGGAGACCGCGAGCGCCACGACAATCCTGGCATCAAGCTTCTTCGGGTTCTCCTTGTCCACGACCCAGGTCGTCTCGGGCGGCGTAGTCGGCACAGGTCTGGCGCGGCGCGACGGAATCGTTCACTGGTTGGTCGTTCGCCGCATGGTGGTCGCCTGGCTCTTCACCGTACCCGCCGCCGGCCTTATCGGCGCATCAGCCGAAGAGATGGTGGCGGCATTCCCGAGCGCGACCGTGGGCGTCATCGTCGTATCCGTGATTACAACGGCGGTATTGGCTGTCATCTTTCGCATCGCGCATCGCACCAACGTCACCGCCGACAACGTTCTCGACGACCTGGAAGTCCCGAGCCCCGGCGAGGCACTCGCGCCAGTCGTCGTCGTCACACCATGACACTACTCTCGCTTTCGAGCTATCTCCCGGCCGGTGACCTGGCACGAATCGTCGCCGCGACCCTGCTTGCCTCACTCATCGCACCGAGCGCGGTCGCGGTCGGGATCGTCGGACTCGATCGCCGCGACGATGGCGCAGTCGCGCTCGGCAACACGCTCATCGCCGTCGCCGCAGCGACAGTGACCATCCTCGTCGCAGTGGCCATCTACGTCCTCGTCCAGCGCTAACGCGGTCAGTCTCCTCCAGAGATACGCGCGTTGCCCCACTCCGCAACAATGGCTTCACCGCCGGTATACGAATTGCCGGAGCCGAAGCATTCGAGTTGAAGGGTATGGATCCCTGTTAGATTGACATCGACGGTTTTTGGCTTACGGGCGCTGACGCTAAATGTCCGGAGAGTCCGCCCATCGCCCAGGAGCCTTATGATCCCTCGGAACTGAGCGGGCGAGGTAGTCGGTAATCCAATAGTGGCCTGAAACCGGCGAGTGTTATGCTTCAGCTTGTATGCAGGAAACGGGGTTGGGTCACCGACGTTGCAATAAAACGAGAGGCTCTTGGGGTAAATCGATCCGGAGATCTTGACCGGGCCCGGGTTTACGAGCTCGCCGAGAACCCCTGAAGGGTGCAGATCTGAGAGGTATGAGAACGAGGACGTGCCGGAAGTCTGTGGAACGACAACTGGGGCAGGCTGGCTAGCTCGGGTGCTGACGCCGCCCGAACCGGGAGGCACGGGCGACGATGCTGCTTTTGGCGACGTGCCAGAGTTGAAATGAATCAACGCGAGTACTACCGCCACTACAGCTATGACGCTTCCGATAATCGTCCAGACGAGTGGACGCCCTCGCCACATATGTCCTCCGAGGCCATCGTGCCCAGGTCCAGACAACCTAGCATCCTCTCTCCCTGACGATCGAGCGCCTAGCTGTTGCCGACGCGGTAGCGGACGTGCGTGGCCAACTCGGAATGGATGACCTCGACCGGCGTGAGGCCCGGATCGGCGCTGCCTTCGAATATGGGCTCGCCGGCGCCGAGCAGGACCGGGACGATGTCGAGGACGAGCTCGTCGATCACGCCGGCTGCCAGCGCCTGGCGCACGGTCGAGGCGCCGCCGGCGATGTCCACGCCCCGGTCGCCCGCGACCTCGGAGGCGCCCGCGAAGGCGGCGTCGAAGCCGTCGGTGACGAAGTGGAATGTCGTGCCGCCGGCCATGTCGATGGGATCGTGCGCGTGATGGGTGAGGACGAAGACCGGCGCGTGATAGGGCGGGTCATCGCCCCACCAGCCGCGCCACTCCTCGTGCCATGGCCCGCGAACCGGCCCGAACATGTTCCGGCCCATGACATACGCGCCGCGTGGACGCATCAGCAGGCTCTGCGCACGGGCATCGCCGTCGGTCAGCGAGTCGTTGAGGTGCCAGTGGTGCAGCTCGAGGCCGCGGCGCCCGAGCGGGTGTTCGAGGCTCTGGTCAGGGCCGGCGACGTAGCCGTCGAGCGAGATGGACATATGGCATGTGGTGTCGTTCATGGCATGTTGGACCGAGCCGCCCCACGAAACTCATCGCCAATACCGTCGACCGATGGCTGCCAGGCGCTCGCAGCTCGTAGTATTGACCGCCGCGCGTGCGGCCGGGCGCGGCTCCGGTGCCTGACCCCGGCCAACTCGAGGCGGGTCGTCCGCCGTCCCGAGCGTGGCCGCGGACCATGCCGAGATCGCAGAGGTGGTTCGCGCCGCATTCGCCGGCCGCCGCGACCCTGACGCAGCATTGTCCTCCGAACGCCGGCGCTCTATCATCCTCGCACGCCTTAAGACACCACCCATTGCCGCCGCCGAGACGGCGGACCGAGCGGGAAGGACAGGTCATGGTCGGCTGGCTGCAGCGTTCACGGAATGCGGGTGTCAACGTGGTGAGGAACCCGGCCCGGCCAGCCTTCGGCCGGATCGCTCGCGGGGGCGCGGGTGCGATAGCCGCGGCGGGGATGGTGCTCGGCTTCTCGCTCTGGCCCGCGGCATCGGGTGCACAGGTCACTCGGGCCGCTCATCGGAACGGCGGCCGGAGGCCAGGGGTGGAGTGGGCCGGTTTCGCCGGGAACGCGCAGCACGCGGCAGTGGCCCGAAGGCGGCCTCAGCCGTACCGCCGGATCCGCTGGCGGGCGAAGGTCGATCTGGCTCCGAACGGGAACCCCATTCACTACGGCTCCCCGATGATCACCGCGGCGAACACGGTGCTGGTCCCGACCCGGGTCAGCCCCAAGGCCGGGTTCCGCGTGGTCGCGTACGCCGGGAGAAGCGGCGCCCGGCGCTGGTCGCTGAACACCGACTATCGGACGCCTGCATTCGCCAATGGCCTCTTCGCCTGGATCCCTCCGCTGCCCGCCGTGCTGACGCCCCGCGCGGCCCTGGCAGTCGCCGGTGCAGGGGGGACGGTCATCGTTCGCCGGCATGCCAACAGTACGACGGGTGCGGTGCGGCGGCTGGTGTTCTACGGCGCTGCTCAGTGGCGGGCCCACCCGCTGGCCTACGACAAGGCCGTGCACATCACCACACCGCTGACCGCGGGATCTGACGGGTCGCTGTACTTCGGGTTCACCGTCACCGGCGCAACACCAGCGCACCTGGCCAGCGGGATCGCCCGGATCGGTCCCCATGGTCACGCGACCTGGATCACCGCCGCCGCGGCCGCCGGCAACCGGGCCATCAACGACGTGGCCCTGAACTGCGCCCCGGCGCTGTCCCCCTCCGGCAGGACGGTCTACATCACCGTCACCAGCCCGACACGCGGCATCCTGGTCGGGCTCAACGCCAGAACGCTCAAACCACGGTTCCACGTCCTGCTGAAGGATCCGGTCAGCGGCCTGCCGGCCTTCATCTCGACCAGCTCGTCCGCCTCACCGACGATCGGACCGGACGGCGACGTGTACTACGGCGTCCTGGAGAATCCGTTCCCCAGCCACGACGACCGCGGCTGGCTGCTGCACTACAACGCCACCTTGACCCACGACCAAGACGCCGGGATCCTTCGGCTGGGACAACACCGTTTCCGTGGCGCCCGCTCGCGCGGTGCCCGACTACCACGGAACCTCGCCGTACCTGCTGGTGTCCAAGTACAACAACTACCTCGGCATCGGGCCGCACGGAGACGGCCGCAACCGGGTCGCCGTGCTCGACCCTCGGGCAAGCCAGAACGACCCCTACGCCAACACCCGAGTCATGAAGGCCGTCCAGACCATCCTGTCGCCCGCGCACGACGCCGGTGAACCCGCCGGAGCACGCTATGAGTGGTGCATCAACTCCGCCGTCGTCGACCCCACCGACCACTCGGTGATCGTCAACAGCGAGGACGGAACCCTCTACCGCTGGGATCTTGCCAGCAACACCCTGGCTGAGCGGATCCACCTCAACGCCCCGCGCGCCGAGGCCTACACGCCCACGCTCATCGGCCCCGACGGCACCGTCTACGCCATCAATAACGCCACCCTCTACGCCGTCGGACGCTAGCAACCGGGCAACGGGACATCCGGCCGCCTTCCGTGCCGACTACGCCGCTGGTCGCGTCCCCATGTCAGCGCAAGGCCCGGCGCTCCCGATCGACGCCGGGCAACAGCCCAACGCAACAATGCCTGCGGCGGGCCATTCCTTGACGGGTTATAGGGATTGCATGAAAGCGGACACTGCGAACGGCATCGACTGTTCCGGCACCCAGCCGACGAGCGCCTACAACGGCGACGCTCAGGGCGCATCGGCGTGGGCGCTGACAATGGCGTGAGCGGCGGGGTGGCGGCGGCCTGTACGGCGGAGGCAGCTACCAAGGCGCCTCCTCACGATCGTCGGTAGGTATGGCTCGCACCGCGTGGTGACGGCGAGCGTCATGCGGCCTCAGGCGCGGCGTCGTGGGGCGCGTTTGCGCCGGTCGCGGCCAACGGGTGGTCGGGGATGCGGTCGCCGAGTCGAAGCAGGACGGTTCCGGCCAGCACCGCGGCAACCGCACCACCCCACCAGATGGCGTCTGGTGCGGTCTTTAGGAGAAGGCCACCAATCGCTGGGCCGATGGCCAGGGAAAGGGTGAAGGTCAGGCTGTAGAGAGACAGGTAGCGGCCGAGCAGATGGGCTGGAGCCATGTCCGCGACGAGCGGCCCGAGGACGAGAATGTGTGCGATTTCACCGAGCGCGAAGACGATCGCAACGCCGACGAGGAGGCTGGTCGCCGCGAGCGCCGAGTGGATGAGCGTCGCTGGCAGAACCGCGAGCAGGCTGACCGCAAA
The DNA here is from genome assembly GCA_963746115.1 of uncultured Actinomycetes bacterium. Lineage (GTDB taxonomy): Bacteria > Actinomycetota > Thermoleophilia > Gaiellales > JAICJC01 > JAICJC01. The sequence goes on from CAVVAA010000003.1 coordinate 763,070, forward strand.
GAGCCCGCTTGTCAGCGCGAAAGCGTGTGTGCGTCGCATCCGCGCCACTACGCGCACCGCCGGGATCTGCGCGATGACGATGAAGGACGTGTTGACGAGAACAATGATTCCGATCTCGGCGGGACCGACTGGTGTGTGGGCCTTTGCAAAGGGCGGCAGGATGTTGGAGAACAACGTGTGGCCGACGACGACGAGCACGATGTTGGCTGCGATCACCGTGAGGAAGAGCCGATCTCGAGCGACGGCGCGAAAGCCTGTTCCGTTGGCGTCTGTCGCTGCGACGGTCACGGCTCGCGGGCTCGGTACTGCAGCGAGCACGATCAGCGCGAATCCGGCGTAGGTGACAGCGTCGAAGAAATAGAGAATCTGGAACGAGCTGAGCCGCTGTGCAGCTGCGACGACGAAGCCGGCTACGGTCGCGCCTAAGCCAATACCAAAGTTACCGGCGACGCGGTTAAGGGCGAAGGCGGCCGCTCGCTGCTCAGGCGTGACCAACCAGACGACCAGTGTTCGGTTGGCCGTCCGGGCCGCCCCGAGCCCGGCTCCGCTGACAACCGAGCAGGCAAACGCCTCCCAGGGATGCTCGACGAAGGCAAAGCCGGCGTAGCCAAGGGCGCTCGCCAAGCTTCCTGCGACCACGATCGCTTTGGCGGAATACCGATCGAGCAGCGCTCCCGTCGGCGGGGTGACGATTGCGGACGTCCCCATGGTCGCCGCGAGAACCAGTCCGGCCGTCGACGTCGGGAAGCCACGGATCTGGTGTAGATAGATGATCTCAAAGGGAAGAACGAGCCCATAACCGAAGTAGTTGAGGGCGTTTCCCCCTTGAAGGATGAGCACGGGGCGAGAGAGCCCGGTGCGCCAACCCGCGATGAGGTGTGAGACGCGGCGGTTCATCCGCCTAAAGGCCCCGCGCGCGCGCGACCACGTAGCCGAGTCGACGCGGATCGCAGTATCGCTATTGGAGTGGCCGCCACGTGTGGCTCGTGCGCGACGCGACGGGCGAGGCGGATCGTGTGCCTCCGGGCGGCCGCGCGATGTAGGTCCTCGATGTGAGCGGCGGCGAGCGCTCGAGCGAGATCGGGATGCAGCATTTGAGCCTCTTTTCCTCTACGACGACGCTTCACCCCATGCCGACCAGGTCCCCGCCCGATCGATCGTTTGGGGTGGTCGGCTTGTGCGCATTGGTCGTCCAATCAGAACGCGAATTTGCCTGTCGCGGGTTCTGACCCCGCCTGGCGGAGGAACTCGCCGACGAATTTCGAGCACCGGTGGTGTCACAATCGTTGTGAGCCGGGATGCCATACTTCGCTCGTGAACGACACCGCTCTGATCCGTGCCCGTGCGGGCGACCATCAGGCGTTCGCGGCGCTCACGGACCCCTACCGGCGCGAGCTGCAGCTGCACTGCTACCGGATCCTCGGCCAGGTGCAGGACGCCGAGGACGCGGTGCAGGAGACACTGCTCTCTGCGTGGAGAGCATTGGAGTCGTTCGAGGAGCGCTCGACGCTGCGCTCCTGGCTGTATCGGATCGCCACCAACCGCTGTCTGAACATGCTGCGCGACAGCGGTAGACGCCCCAAGACAGCGGCCCGGGCTGGCATACACACCCCCGGAGCCCACCCGCTACGGAGAGGTGCTGTGGCTCGAGCCCTATCCCGACGCGCTGCTCGAAGGCATCGTCGACGGCGCGGCCGGTCCGGAGGCCCGCTACGAGACCCACGAGGCGGTAACGCTCGCGTTCCTCACCGCGCTTCATCGCCTCCCGCCCCGCCAGCGCGCCGTGCTCGTGCTTCGCGACGTGCTGGGGTTCTCCGCCACCGAGGTCGCCGTGATGCTCGATACCACCCCGACGTCGGTGAACAGCGCGCTCATCCGCGCCCGCGCGACGATCGAGGAACGCGAGCCGCGGGCGCACGACCGAGCGCCGGTCCCCCGATCAGCCCAAGAACACGAGCTCGTAGCGCGGTTCGCAGACGCATTCGAGCGCGGAGATGTGGAACCGATCGTCGCGCTGCTGGCCGAGGACGCGTGGCTGACGATGCCTCCGGAGCCTCACGAGTACCAAGGCCACGACGCGATCAAGCAGGTCTACGCCGATGCCTTCGCGAGACGGGACAACCCCCACCGCCTCATTCCGACGCGGGCCAACTCCCAACCCGCGTTCGGCCAGTACGTCAAAGACCCACACACCGACGTCGGCCGCGCGCTCGGGCTGCTCGTGCTGACACTCGACGGCGACCGGATCTCGCACATCACCCGCTTCGCCGCGACCAGCGCCCTACCGCACTTCGGACTCCCCCGAACGATTCCGTGGTAGCTGACCGGACTCCGGTTCGAGCAGGTCACATGCAGCTAGTACAGTCGGGGGTGGTGGTCTGACTGTGTTCACGAAATGGTCCAATCGACCCTGAACGCGGCAACTCTAGATGCCAGCTCAACCAGGTCGCTCACAGGGCTCGGGAGATGCGTTGATTGCCTTGCGCCCTCGACGGTTCACGCCAGCATCCGTGTGTCGTCGCCACGCGGGAACCGATCAAGTTTCGGCGAGCGGAGAGGGGCGGCCGACGCGGGATACGCGCGAATGTGCGGCCGCCCTCTGCGGCTAGACCCTTCCAGCGCGGGGCACGGCCAGTCGCCTGTTCGCTGATGGGAGACCGTTGTCCTGCTCAGGCTGAGCAGCACTGCTGTCCGACTTTCTCCATTCCCTATAACCCGGCCATTCCTTGACGGGAGAGTAGATAGAGAGGGTGAAACGCCGCAAAACCGCCACGGGGCGGCGGCGACGCTTACCGTCCCCCCACTGCTTCAAGCCGTCGACCCGTCGGCGATCCCAGCGCCGCTCCGGTTGGCGGCGGGTCCTACGGGCTGAGGAAGGCGCGAATACCATCGCAAGGCGCGCCGGGTCACTCCGCATGGAGCGATGCGGCGATCTCCGCGATCCGGCACTCGCCCTCTTTGCTGGCCCCCCAACTGAGGATCCTTTGGACGGCGGCATCAAGCACTAGTTGCACTTGCCACTATAACCGAATATGATCCCACGTGGGTCAGCGACGGGCTCATCGAGAGTCGGGGCACACCGAGCGTCATGATCACGGACCTTTGGGCCATGTCCCTGGACATCGCGGGCCCGTTCAAGGTCAGTGTCCACAGCAGCGTATTTGGTCTAGTGGCTTCACCGGAGTACATCCGATGTCCCGAGACCTCGGGGCTGGTGATCATCGACTCCAGCTCGGCCCAGCTCAAACGGTTGGTCTTGACGTTGTCGATCGCGACGATGCGTTTGCTGGCCGCATCGGGTGTCAGCAGCCGCTTCTTGATGTCCGCGGCGCTCTCGTTTTGGGAAACGGAAAACGTCCCGTCGACTAATCGGCCGAGCATCTCGATGAGCTTGGATTTGCCCATCCCGCGGCCAGCATCAGAGGTGATTACGAATGCAGGTCGGGTTCCGCCATCACCACCCCACACCGCTGTCGCGAACAGCGCCTCGATCAAGGCACGATCAACCGAGGTCTGTGGACAGAACCGGTGGATCAAACCCTGGAGGGCGGATCCGTCCCCAGGCGTTATCCTCGGGTGGCGGTAGTAACCATTGGCGAGCGCCCGGAAAGTGAGGGAATTCCTCGATCGATCGATAGCAGTGGGCCGTACGGGCAAATTCGCAGAAGAGTTCCTCTCTGCCCACACACCGGTGCCACGATGCCACAAGACCTTAGCCCGCCGCTGTAGCCAGCCGAAGAATTGGGAACTTGTCGAGAGGAATGAAATCCCGTGCACGGGATCGTCAACGAACAGCAAGGTCCCCACCCGGCGGGGCCATCCATTGGTCGCGACCGTGGACATTCTCGATGATTTCCCCGATGCGCAGAGGCTGCAGCTGCGATGGGGAGCCCGTTGGAGTGGGCACTAGACTGGCGTTGGTGACGACCTGGACGTCCGAGTTAGCCGCAACTGCGATCCCTGCCTTCGCCCAGGTTCGGTCAAAATACTCACGGCCACGTTCGGCAAACTTGCCGACGGTATGGACCCGCTGCCACACCAAATCGGAGCGCCCAGCCGTGACGCACGGCGGCAGAGCACAACGCGAAATCTCGCTCACTTCGATGGCCGTTCTGCGCGGTGGCGCAGTCTGCGACGAGCCGCTCGAATTGATCACCGCTGGGTGTGCTGTAGGGCGGAGTGGTTGAGCTGATACTGTGACAGACAGTCGGGTTCGCACTTCCGAACTGCCGTCGTGATTGGCGCGTGGCGGAAACAGATTCGTCAAAAGTGCCAGCAGCTCTTCTTGCCGCGGCTCGCACGAGGCAGGAGAGTTTGGAAGTCTCTTTCCAGTTATGCACCAGAATCGTCCGGCGTCATACACAGCAACCTCGGGTGCCTTATCGCCGAAGGTTGCCACCCCCAGGAGCTTTTTTACTTTCCGCGAACCAGCTGGCAACTTGCCGCGCGCTACGATCTTCACGCCGCTGCAGCTAGGGGAAACCTCGGCATACGAGTTGAGTTGCGAGATGAAATCGCTAGACCAGGGGGTCAACTCACCGGTCTGGGGATCCCGGCACGCATCAAGGTCGACGCCGAAAAATGCGTCCTCGGCGTGAAAGACGAACTCCAACGCCCGCATATCCAGAGTCAACGCGAGTGGTATGCGGCGAGTACCTCGTCGAACGAGCTCCAGGTTTGCGGGTCGGTCGAACTCGCACGACGGCCGGTCCGCGGATCGTAAGGAACTTGCGGAATTCCTGCCCTACGTGCGGTCGTTGCGCTGTACCGAGACGGGGTTCCTGGATGACGGGCCTTCGTGTGCGCGTGCGCCGCTGACCCGGCTGGAACTGGCGGACAGCCCGCTGCTTGAGGGCGTCGCCTTTCGGGAACCCCTGCTGGCCGCCTGCCGTGAAGCGGTTCCGACTCCGGACCTCCTGCACTCTCTGGCCGAGTTGCGCGATGCGTTACTCTACCGTTTCACGGCGCGGATACGGCTGCCCGAGGTCACCGTTGCAGATCCCTTGGTGGTGGACCTCCTCGACCGGGTCGCCGCTCAACTCTCCGAGGCCGTGACGCGGTCGCCCGACGCCGTGGCCGCGGCGCTGCTCGACTACCGGGACGATCTGCGCAACGATCCGGAGGGGGTCGACGCGACCCTGCGCGCGTACACCGTCTCGCTGGCCTCCACCTGTCAGCAGGCCGTGTCCAAGGCGATGGCCGATGTCGGACGGCCGGACGGGGTCTTCGAATCGGTCATCGTGGACGAGGCTGCACGGGCCAATCCGCTCGATCTCCTCATCCCACTGGCCCAGGCACGTCGCCGCATCGTGCTGGTGGGTGACCACATGCAGCTTCCGCACATGCTTGAGCCCGATGTGGAGCGCGAACTGGGTTCCCTGGGCGACCAGATGCGCGACCGGCTTCAGGAGAGTCTGTTCCAGCGGCTGGCGCGGCAGTGGAAGCACGGTTCGTCCGACTCCCACCCCCGGTTCGCCCGTCTCGACACACAGTTTCGAATGCATCCGGTGCTGGGCACCTTCGTCAGCGACAACTTCTACGAGGGAACCCTGCGCAACGGTCGCGACGCGTCCGAGTTCGCGCACGGCATCGATCGGTATGGGGAGTTGCCCGCGGTGTGGCTCCGGGTCCCGCTGTCCTCGGGTGGCGAGACGAAACGGGGCACCAGCCGGGCCCGGCGCGCCGAGGCTGCCGCCATCGCCACCGAGATCGTCCAGTTGATCGACCGGTACCCGGGGCTGACCTTCGGGGTCATCGCCTTCTACGCCGCACAGGTCACGGAGGTCTGGACCGAACTGAAGAAGGCCGGTATCGCGGAGTTCACCGAAGCCGAGGGGTGGCGGCCGATCCCCAGGCTCTGCCGGGACGAGAACGGCACCCCGCTGGACCGACTGCGGGTGGGCACCGTGGACGCCTTCCAGGGAATGGAGTTCTCCGTCACCTACCTCTCGACCGTACGCAGCTGCGCGCCGGAGGCCCGTACGGACGCCAGAAGGAACTACGGGCACCTGACCGTGAAGAACCGGCTCTGCGTGGCGATGAGTCGTCAGCAGCGGCTGCTGGTCGTGGTCGGCGACGACGCCATGTTCGGGCCGGGAGCTCCGGAGGCGGTCGAACCGCTGACCGAGTTCCTCGCGCTGTGCAGAAAGGAACGGGACGGCCGTGTCCTTCGACCGTAGGGCGTCCGTGTTCCAGCTCAGCGCCCCGCCGCAGGGCCACTACCGGCCGGTGCTACTGCCCGTGTGGGTCTACCAGGCGATGGCTCCCACGGGCTTCTCCCGGACCTTGGACACGTTCCAGATGGTGGTGCTCCGGCTGTGCGCCGCGGGGGTGCGTGACATCGGAGAGCTCTCGGGGCTGATCGGCCTCGACGGCTCGCTGTGCCGCACGGTCGTCGCCCGGCTCATGGAACGCGGGTTGATCGGATCGGGGCTGAAGCTCACCGAGGCGGGGCGGGACACGGTCAGGCTCGGCGAGGTCGCGGAGACCGAGCCACGGCTGATCCGTGTCTTCCAGGACCCGGGCACCGGAGCCCTGCTACCGCGCATGTTGATGGCCGATCCCGTACGTGCCGATGTGCGCGGGTACCGCGGTCGCCAGGTGACCATCCAGTTCGGTACCGCCGGAGCCTCAAGGGAACTCAATACGCTGGCGCTCGACGGCGACGCGGACCCAATGCGGCCTTCCGAACGGGATGTGCTGGAGGCGTGCCGGGGGCACGACATGGCCGCACGCGGCATCCGTGGCAGCGCCCGCAACACCCGCCCGACGGCTGGAACCTCCCAGCGGATCGGGTTCCACGGTTCTCGTACCCCGGCCTACCTCGTGTGCTACCTCATTGCGGACGACGACGGCTCGGGACGGATGTGGACCGTGCTCGACCCGTTCGCCGTGGGTGACGGACGGGTCTTCGCCGACGTTCTCGCCGCCCGGGTCGAACGGGAACCCGATCTGGCCCGTCTGATCGAGACCCTCGCCGGCCCCGACCGTCGGGACCGTGTCTTCGCCGCCCGCCGAGCCGATCGGGAGCTGGCGGAGGACGCCCGGGCCGACGTGGTGGCGACGCTCGGCGAGCAGATCCG